>NZ_JBHUNP010000006.1:0-11021 GCF_042685625.1 Devosia albogilva | reverse complement strand
TGTTCATTATTTTGGCCAAGTAACTTCGAAAGCAGAAATATCTGTAAAGTTATTATTTGTGTTGTAGCTTGCTGTTGTAAAGGCATTTATTTTGCCTCTTTATAATTTAATAATAAACTATTGTTGTTTTTATAATCTCTGCTCCAACCCCCAATTATACTAATAGAACCATTAAAACCTTCCTGTGTGTTTTTTTTGGTTTTAATATTTATAATTCCACCATTACCGCTGGCATCATATTTAGCAGAAGGATTTGTAATCAATTCAATCTGACTCACTTGCGACGAACTCATACTGCTTAGTAAGCCTGTTAAATCACTACCTGATAAATACGTTGGCTTACCATCAATCATAACTAAAACAGTAGATTTGCTTGCAGGCTGATGCTACCTTCTTTATCAACCATAACACCAGGAGATTTTCCAGTAACTCTAATACAGTTGTGCCTGTATTCGATATCACAGCATCCACATTTAAAACGATTTTGCCTTGAATATGTTGAATGGGTGATTTATGTCCTTCTACGGTAATTTCTTTCAATACCTGGTTGCTTGGTAATATTTTTATATTTACGCTCGATAGCACAAAAGGAGATTTGATAATTGTTGTTTTGTGGGATTCATAACCTATAGCCTTGGCATTAAAAACATAATTGCCCTGCATCGGTTGATTAAAAATTGCAATACCTTTTTTATCTGTTTTCGCGGCTTTTATAAAACCCAAATTTTTTGAATATAAAAGCTCAACGGTCGCATTTTGGAAAGGAATATTTTTCTCATTTAAAACAATTACTTTAATCGTTTTAACTTTTTTCTGGCTAAAGCTTGTTATTGTTGAGAGCAATAAAATAAGCAATAACAAAGACTTCAAAAAGTTCATTTTTGTTATATAATAGTTAGTTTAGTTGGGACAATTGAATTTCAAATGTAGTGAAATTCAGATAAATAATCTTCAATATGGTTGTTAAATCTTTAGCCCATTATCAAATATTGCTTTAAGTCTAAGTAGTTTGAAAAAAGTCAAAATCTTGTAGAGTATTACTAACATTTCATATCTATTTCTTACTTTGCACCAAATGCAATTTAAAGAAATAATAGGTCAGCAAAGAATTAAGCAGCAGTTGGTACAAACGGTAAAAGAAAACCGTGTAAGCCATGCTCAACTCTTTTTATCGCCTGTAGGCTCTGGTGCGTTACCTTTGCAATAGCCTATGCTCAATACATTAACTGTATTGAAAAAGAAGAAAATGATAGTTGCGGCGTATGCTCAAGTTGTAGAAAATATGAGCGCCTAATCCATCCTGATTTACATTTTTCTTATCCATTCTTTGCATCACCAAGTACAAAAACCGCTGTTGATGTTTTGGAAGAATGGAGAAGTATGCTCTTGCAGGATACCTACTTTGATATGGATATTTGGAGGTCTAAACTAGAAGCTGCGAATAAACAAGCCAATATTCCGATTGCGGAGTGCCATGATATAATTAAAAACTAAGCTATAAAGCCTTTGAAGCTGAAACTAAGGTTTTAATAATGTGGCTGCCCGAATACTTAGATAAGTCGGGCAATGCTTTACTTAAATTAATCGAAGAACCACCTGCAAATACCTTGTTTATTTTAGTTGCTCAAAGTCAGGATCAAATTTTAACTACGATCTTATCGCGAACTCAAATTATTAAAATTCCGAAATTAACTGGGGGTGAAATTTCACAATTTTGCTTGAAAACAGTGGATTAACAGAAAACCAAATTACAGATTATTCTTTTTAGCTGATGGTAATTTAATTGAAGCAAAGGCATTAGCTGCTGATAAACAGGTGGATAGATCGGGTATTTTTACGGGTTGGTTGCGTAATGGATTTAGTAATAAAGTACCTGATTTAATTGATTTTACGGATGAAGCTGCCAAATGGGGTAGGGAAAATCAAAAGAACTTTTTAAAGTATGGTATAAATTATTTACGCGAATGCTGTTTAATCATTAGCGGTGCAGGGGATTTGGTAAAATTGCCGCCTTTAACTATGGAAACTGCAAAAAAATTAAGTGCTCATGTGCTTACATTGCCTATGGCCGAGGCAATTATTGCCGAATTGGAAACAGCGCATTACCATATTGAAAGAAACGCAAACCCGAAAATTCTGTTTTAGATGTATCTTTACAATTGTAAAAATTATCAAGTTTAAAACACTCCCCACGGGGATTCAATATATATATAATTAATTATGGGATGTGGAAGTTGTTCAACAGGTGGTGTTGCACACCTAATGGATGCAAGAGCAATGGCTCATGCGGTACCGGTGGTTGCCAAACAATGGAGGTTCACGATTGGCTGTCAAACCTTGATATGCCCTCAAGTTATAAGCCTTTTCAGGTTACAGAAGTAAAGTTTAAAGGTTCAAGAAAGAATTTTTTCTAAATAATGATAATATTTACTTAGAAATTGGCGAGTTGGTTGCTGTTGAAGGACCAACAGGTGGGTTTGATGTTGGCCATGTTTCACTAACTGGCGAATTGGTTCGCGTGCAAATGAAGCGGCGTAAAACTTCGCTTGATCAGGTTACTAAAAAGATTTATCGCAAAGCAACGAGGCCGATGTTGAAAAATGGAATGCAGCGAAGGAAATGGAATGGAAACCATGCATAAAGCCCGTAAGCTGGCATTGGATTTACGGTTGCAAATGAAAATTAGTGATGTAGATTACCAGGCTGATAAAACAAAAGCTACATTTTTTTATACAGCCGATGGTAGGGTAGATTTTCGCGAGTTGATAAAAAAAATGGCCGAAAATTTTCGAATTCGTATCGAAATGCGTCAAATTGGTATGCGTCAGGAAGCCGGTCGCCTTGTGGAATAGGCTCATGTGGGCGTGAATTGTGCTGCTCTACATGGCTAACCAATTTTAAAACGTTTCTACAGCAGCGGCACGATATCAAAACCTTTCTTTAAATACATTAAAGCTAGCCGGCCAATGTGGTAAGCTAAAATGCTGCTTAAATTATGAGTTAGATACTTATCTTGATGCTTTAAAAGATATTCCTGACAGGATAGAAAACTTAGATACGGAGGCAGGTTATGCCCGTCACCAAAGACAGATATTTTTAAAAAAATAATGTGGTTTAGTTACCAAGGAGATGAAAACTGGATTCCGGTAGCTGCGGCTCGTGTTAAAGAAATTATGGTGATGAATAAGGCAGGTAAAAAAGCGCCTAATTTAAAAGAAGAAGCCATTCAAATTGCGGCACCAGTTGTAATAGAGAAATCTTTTGATTACGAAAACGTGGTTGGTCAAGATAGTTTAACCCGTTTGGATGAACGCTCTAAAAATAAAAACCAGAATAGAAATCAGAAAAACAATCGGAATAATACTCAAACCAAGAGAGAACGGGTTCCAAACGCAGAAAAAGCTGTGCAGCCTAAACCTCAAAATCCGAATCAGCAAAGGCCTCAACAGCAAAGTGCAAGAGCACAAAATCCTCCAAAACCTCAGCAACCGCAAATGCCTAAAAATGTTGTTGCAAAAGTAGAAGGTTTAAAGGTGAAGGCGGAGAGCTAGCTGCTCAACCTAGCAAAAATAAGAATAGAAATAACAGAAGGAAGAATAATAATCGCCGAAACAATACTAATGGTTCAGATAATAAACCGGCTGCTGAATAATAAACCGAATTTTTTAATGGTTTTAATGTTGTTCGTGCTGCTTTTTTCAGGTTGCACGAATAACATCATTGATAGTAATGTCGAAATTCCTGAACGAAATGGACGTATCGCAACACATTAAATCGCAGTTTGAAATCAAGGACAATTCAAAACCATATAACATTTACTTCAATTAAGGCATACGCTGATTATCGCTATGCAAATATTTTTATTATTGTTCATTTAAAGATGGAAAAAATCAAATCACTAAGCGTTATCAATACAAATTAGCAAAAAATGATGGCGAATGGTTAGGAAGCGGCTCAGGAAATGTGTTTAATTACACACTTCCATTACTTACAAACTATAAATTTGCTCATGCAGGGAAGTTCGAAATAGAAATTGAGCAAAACATGAGGGATAATCCACTTTTAGAAATTGCTGATGTCGGTATTCTGGTGCGCGAGCAAGGTAATTAATAGCTGAGCTGCTTACTTACAGATATTCTAACAAACTTTCAAGCTCATACCTCGCGAACCTTTAGCAATACCAAGTTATTTTTAATTGGTTTTTCTTGAGATAAGCTGCTGCTTCATTTGGCGTTTCAAAAAATAAGCCTTTACACTTATCCTTAAAGGCATAAAAATATTTCCCGATAAAAATAATTTCATTTAATTCAATTTTGAAGCTTGCTCAACAATTAATTGGTGTTGAATTTCTGATTCTGGGCCTAGCTCAAACATATCTCCTAAAATGGCAATTTTTTTTATCAGAAGTTTAAAACAGTTATATTATTTAATGCAGCGCTCATGCTGCTTGGATTAGCATTATAAAAAATCGCAGATAACGGTGTTACTTTCTGTTTTGTTAATTGAGATCGATTATTCTTTGGTTCATAGTTGGTCAGGCCAGAATTAATTTCTTTAGGATTCATATCAAAAAAATCGCCGATACAAATTGCGGAGAGAATATTTTCGAAATTATAACTTCCCGTTAAATTAGTTTTTACTGATGATGAAATTTCGTGGTTTGTCCATTCGACTTCAATAAAAGGATCACTGCTTTTAGTGAGCTTTAATCGTATTACCATTTTCGGTTCCATAAAATATGAGTTTAGATAAACCTGCTGCATCACTCATTTCCATTAAATAAGGGTTGTCTCTATTTATAAATGTATAACCATTATTTCCTTTTAGATATGTATAAAGTTCGGCTTTTCCTTTCTTCACACCTTCAAATCCACCAAAACCATCGAGGTGAGCCATACCAACATTAGTTATTATTCCATGAGTTGGTTGCGTAATGGTGCAAAGCAATTCAATTTCTTTTTGATGATTTGCGCCCATTTCAATCACAGCTATTTCTACATCACTTTTAATTGATAAAATGGAAAGTGGTACACCTATATGGTTGTTCAGATTGCCAAAAGTAGCGAAGGTTTTATAACGTTCGGCTAAAACGGCATTTACCAATTCTTTACTTGTTGTTTTACCATTACTACCTGTTAAACCAATTACAGGAATATTTAATTGCTTGCGGTGATGCCTGGCTAAATCCTGCAAAGCAGAAAGCACATCAGCAACTAATAAGCATTTTTGATTTTTTGCATGTTTTTTTTCATCAATCACTACAAAAGCAGCACCTTTTTCAATTGCTTGTGCTGCAAATTCATTTGCATTAAATTGTCGCCTTTTAGGGCAAAAAAGATACAACCTTCAGAAATATTTCTGGTATCGGTAGAGATAATAGGGTTTTTAAGATAATGATTGTATAATTCTTCGGTTGTAATCATAATAATTGAAAATATGTGTTGTAAAACTAAGCTTTCGCAGCAACAAAAACAAAATTACTACATTAGATAAAATTATTAATTATGAAGAAACTTTTTACTCTTTTCGTTTTAGTCCTGTCTTCCATTTATTTGCACGAGCTCAGGTAAAATCGCCCGACGAATTTTTAGGATACGAACTTGGAACACATTTTACGCCACATCATAAAGTAGCCGATTATTTCAGGCAAACGGCGGCTGCGGCTTCAAAAATGTTAAGTTAATAGAATATGGCAAAACAAATGAAGGCCGCCCACTCTTGGTAGCTGTAATTTCTTCAGCAGAAAATATAAATAAGTTAGAACAAATTCGCAGTAATAATTTGTCGCTTGCAAGCGGCACCACCAAAAATGTTGATTTAGCTTTACAACCAGCTATTTTGTGGTTAAGCTATAATGTGCATGGAAATGAAGCAAATTCTACTGAAACGGCAATGAAAATGCTTTATAATTTGTCTTCTGGAATAAATCAGTCAGCAAACGAGTGGCTCAAAAATACTGTCGTTATTATCGAATCCTTGCTTAAATCCAGATGGAAGAGATCGTTATGCAAATTATTTCAACAGTGTTGTAGGCGAAAAGCCAAACGCTGATCCAACTTCAAGAGAACATATTGAGCCTGGCCTGGCGGAAGACCAAACCATTACTATTTTGACTTAAACAGAGATTGGGCCTGGCAAACACAAATTGAAAGTAAACAGCGTTTAGCGCTTTATAACCAGTGATGCCTCAAGTTCATGTCGATTTTCATGAGCAAAGCTATAATGAGCCTTATTATTTGCTCCAGCAGCAGAGCCTGTACATCAGGATATTACGCCTGGCAAAAGAGTTTCAAATTGTAGTGGGTAAAAATAATGCTAAATATTTTGATGAACAGGGATGGCAATATTTTACCAAAGAGCGTTTTGATTTATTATATCCGTCTTATGGCGATACCTATCCTTTATATAATGGATCTATCGGAATGACTTATGAACAAGGTGGAATAAGGGCAGGTTTATCAGTGGTTACAAACGATGGAGATACGTTAACCCTAAAAGATCGTATTGCTCATCACTTTACACGGGCATGTCAACTTTAGAGGTTACTTCTCTAAATCATAGCAAGTTATTAGATGAGTATAAAAATATTTTCAGCAGGCTTTAACAACTGCCCAGGATTTATAAAAGCTACATTATTAACCAGATAATATATCCAGATTAAAAAATTAGCAGAGCTACTAACAAAAAATAAAATTGAATTTGCTTACGGAGGAGATAAAACTGCACGTGGCTATGATTACGATACGCAGAAAGAAGAAAGTTTTACCTTGGGTAGAAATGATTTAATTGTAAATGTTTTGCAACCCAAGGCTGTGCTTGCCAATGTTTTATTAGAGCCTAAAACTTTGGTAACAGATTCTAATACCTATGATATTACAGCTTGGGCACTACCTTATGTATATGGTTTAAAAGCTTATGCATCAAAAGAAAGTATAAAAGGTAAGTTTTCAACTTTGGATGAGAACAAAATAACTTCCTCAAACCTGGATAAACCATTAGCCTGGTTATTTGGCTGGGAAATAGCGAAGATTTACAATTACTTATTGCTTTGCAAAAGGAGAATATAAAAGTAAGACAAGCCGATCAACCTTTCTCTGTTAACGGAAAGGATTACGCCGCCGGAACTTTAATCGTTTTACGTGTTGAAAATGAAAAATCAGTAAAAGATCTTAAAAATAAAATTGTTCAGGTTTCTGCACAACTAAATAAACCTATTCTGGCAATAGCAACAGGGTTTGTAGATAAGGGCAAAGATTTTGGCTCTTCTGTTTATCCGATATTGAAACAACCTAAAATTGCAATAGTATCAGGAAATGAAGTTTCGTCTCTAGCTTTTGGCGAAGTTTGGTACTTTCTGGAACACGATTTAGGTTTACGCCAAGCATAATTAATGCCCGCGATATTAATAATCTTGATATTACTAAAATTAACACACTAATACTTCCAGATGGTAGTTACGGTAGCTTTATAGATGAAGGTTTAAAAAGCTGGATTAACAAAGGCGGAAAATTGGTTTTAATGGAGGATGCTATTGAAAGTGTTTAGAAAAAAAGGGTTTTGATATTAAAAAGAAAGAAGCGGTTGTTAAAAAAGACGAAAAACCTGAACCGAGTAAGTTGCTATTCAAAAATAAAGATAATGATGACTATGAGAATACGATTCCGGGCGCCATATATAAGGTTAATATGGATGCCTCCCATCCTTTCGCTTATGGTATAGGAAAATTTATTACACCTTAAAAACCGATCGCAAAATTTATGAGCCACTTTTAAAAGGATGGAATGTTGGTCAATTAAATGATAAGAGTTTAATGGCTGGTGTTGTTGGTAAAAAAGTACGAGAAGATTTGAAAACGGGCTTATTAATAGGTGTTCAGGATGCTGCAAAGGAAATATAGTGTATTTGGCAAATGACCCATTATTCAGGAATTTTTGGGAAGGTGGCAAAGCTTTGTTTGGAAATATAATTTTTGTAGTTATTAATATAAAATAGATTTCTTTTAAAAAATAAATGGAAGTTTATTTTGAAGAATTTTTCAACCAAAATATTCCTAAAAGTGTTCTTAAATCTTTTAGGAATATTCAAAAATTAAGTTTTTATTAGAAAAGATATTTTTTCAGCATTTTAAATGTTAAATGTTAAAAATTGTTAATAAAATTTGGTTGTATAATTAACTAACCATATTTTAGCATATTATTAACAAATTTTAACTAACCTATTTACAATTATGAAAAAACTTCTACAAAGTTTGTTCATACTTATGTTTATTGCTGTAACGGCAATGGCACAAGATCGAACAATCACAGGTACAGTTACTTCATCGGACGATAAATTGCCGATTCCCGGAGTAAGTGTAAAAGTAAAAGGAACATCTGTTGGTGTTTCAACCGGAGCAGACGGAACTTATTCCCTTAAGCTTCCATCTGGCTCAAATACAATCGTGTTTTCAAGTCTAGGATTTGCACAAAGAGAAATATCTGTAGGTTCCTCAAGTGTTATTAATGCTACATTAGCGTCTGATAGCAAACAACTTGGTGAAGTTGTGGTTACTGCAGTTGGTATTGAGAAAAGTAAGGCCTCTTTGGGTTATGCTGCCGATAATATCAAAAGTGCCGATTTAACAACAGGTAGACAGACAAACTTAATCAACGGTCTTTCTGGTAAAACACCAGGTGTTCAAATTGGGCGTTCAGCGGTGGTGTAAATACTGCAACACGTATCACGATGCGTGGAACAAGATCTTTGCAGGGTGAAGGACAGCCTTTGTTTGTTATTGACGGTATCCCAATCGATAACTCAGCAACACAACCCTCTTCTAGTTCAGCGAATCAGGTGGATGTTGGAAACCGCGTTGGAGATATTAACCCAGATGACATTGAGTCAGTTACTGTTTTAAAGGGGCCAAATGCAGCCGCTTTATATGGTTCTCAAGGTAGAAATGGGGCAATTATTATTACTACTAAAACAGGTAAAGATGCGGCATTAAGAATAAAAAATTAGAAATCAATGTTGTTTCTTCCTTTAATATGGATAATGTCCAAAAGTTACCTGAATTACAAAATGAATTTGGCTCTGGATATGAAAATGGTACAGGAAACCCTTCGATATATGATGAAATTGAAAATACTAACTGGGGTCCAGATTAGATGGTTCAATGGTTCAGTCAGGACGACATTGGCCAATGGTAATAAGCTAATGATTCCATATAGTGCTGTACCTGATAATGCCAAAAACTTCTTTAACACAGGTACAAATATTCAAAATTCAGTTTCTTTTTCTGTGGAAGTGATAAAGGTTCTTTCTATGCTTCGTTATCAGATAATGAAGTTAAAGGTGTTGTTCCGATGGATAAATTCAGAAGAAATACCTTCAAATTATCTGGTTCAACTAAATTAGCGAATAATGTTAATGTTAGTGCGAATATCAGTTATAATAAAAACTTAACTAATACCTCATTTACTGGTACTGGTAATGCTACTGTTATTAATGATGTATTAAACGTAAGTCGTCAAATTAATTTAGAAAATTTTAAAGACTGGAGAAATTATGAATTTGCAACAACACAAGGTTTCTTTAATGGTTTATCAACCAAATCCTTATTATGCCTAGAAAATAATAGATTTAATAGTAATTTAGATCGCGTTTTAGAAGCTTTCAAGTAACTTATGATCCTGCTAAGTGGTTAAACGTTACTTATAGATTAGGTACTGATTATTCTTCAGATAGAAGAAAGCAAACATTTGAAAAAACAACATTTGGCACAGGTCAACGTCCTACAGCTACGCCTGGCGCAAATCATTGAAGATGCATTTTCAAATAGAATTGTGAACTCCGATTTATTATTAACGTTCAAAAAGATATTAATAAAGACTTTAATGCTACGTTGATTCTATTAAATAATGTTCGCCAGAATGATAGCCGTAATTTAACTGCTTCTGCAAGTGCAATCTCTACTCCAGGATTTTTTAATTTGTCAAATCGTGTAGGAGAATTAGGTGGCGGTGAATCATCATTTAAAAAACCGTATTATTGGCTTTGCTGGTGATTTAACTGTTGGCTACAGAAATTATGTTTTTCTTAAATGGAACGTTAAGAAATGATATATCCTCAACACTTCCAACAGATAACAATTCTTATTTTTATCCTTCAGCCAGTTTAAGCTTTATTGCAACTGAGGCAATCGATGCTTTAAAAAATAGTGATGTACTATCTTATTGGAAATTAAGAGCAAGTTATGCTAAAGTAGGTTCTGATGCCAATCCTTATAATTTAGTACCAACTTTTGGTGCTGGGGCTGGATTCCCTTACGGTTCTACTGCAGCATTCTCATTATCTAATACAACTCCAAATCCAAATCTTAAACCGAGTTTACTACATCTTACGAACTTGGTACAGAATTATCTTTTATTAAAGACAAATTAGGATTAGACTTTACTTATATAAAACGACTACAGACGGACAAATTATCAATGTTGGTATTCCTTCATCTACAGGTTTTACAGCAGCTACAGTTAATGCTGGTGTTGTTAGTAATAAAGGTGTTGAAATTTCATTAAAAGGAAATCCTTTTAGAAACCGTGATGGTTTTTCATGGAACTTTAGTTTTAGTTATACCTACAATAAAAATATAGTAGAATCATTATATCAAAATGCCCAACAATTACCTTTAGGCGGAGGAGATCCAGTTCCAACAGCAATCGTTGGTCAACAATTTCGTTAGTAGGTTCGGCTTATTTGAGAGATGGAAATGGAAATGTTGTTGTTGATGCAACTTCAGGATACATTCGTTTAGATCCTACTTTGAAAAACTTAGGTCAAGTTAGTCCAAAACATATTTTAGGATTTAACAATACTTTATCATACAAAGGGTTCACTTTATCTACTACTCTTGATTTCAGATCGGGTAATGTAATCTATTCAGGAACTAAGAGTACCTTAACCTTTACAGGTTCTACAGAAGAGACAACTCAATATGGAAGAGAGCGATTTATCTGGCCTAATTCTGTAATTGAAACTTCTCC
>NZ_JBHUNP010000005.1:0-9165 GCF_042685625.1 Devosia albogilva | reverse complement strand
AAGCGGGTGCATCTGTACGGTTGCTCAATATCAATATTGCAAATTAGAACCTAATGCATTGTATTTGAGTAAATCGCTAATTTAGCGCTTAATTAATGATATTTAATGCTGTAATTTTTTAGCCATATTTTTCTGTTTTTCTCGATGATAAATGTTTCTCATTTCATGAATACATAGATGAGTGCAATTATGATTGATCATATGGTTTATATTTCATGTTAATTGGGTATTAATTAAGCGGACATGAAGAGCATCTTCTTCAACTTATTCATGAATGAGATATGATGCTTGCGGCTAAATAGTTTTGATTAATAAAAAATAGATTTTAGCGTGTTGAGAAGGGATCTAATACCAACATTTATAGATGAGGTGAATCATTTAAATTATTAATTTCAAAATAACTTTTAGAAAATGGAACTTTTAAATTAAAGCATTTTAAAAATAATTTATTGATATCAGGCAATGATAACGGCTGTTATACATTGGAGTAAGGATGACATGACTCAAAATAATGAAAAGCAACTTCTGCAAGGAGATCTGCTGGCAGTCAACATATGACGCAGCAGGATGAAGAAAAGTTACAACGTTCTTTGACCAATCGTCATATCCAGATGATCGCCATTGGTGGTGCAATTGGTACAGGCCTATTTTATGGGTTCTGGTAAAACCTTGAGTGTTTCGGGTACTTCAATTGTTTTAACTTATTTAATTATCGGTTTTTTCTTTTTCTTTGTGATGCGGGCAATGGGTGAGCTATTGCTGGCAAATACTAATTTTAAGACCTTTGCTGATTTTGCAACAGCGTATATCGGCCCTTGGCAGGTTTCTTTCTGGTTGGTCCTATTGGTGTAACTGGATTATTACCGCAATTGCGATGTGATTGTGATTGGGGGTATATGCAGTTCTGGTATCCTGACGTTCCTGTTTGGATACCTGCATTTACCTCACTGGCAATTTTAACCATCCTGAACTTTGTCGCGTTCGTATGTTTGGTGAGTTGGAGTTTTGGTTCTCTTTAATCAAAATCTCCGCCATTATTCTGTTTATTCTTGCAGGGATTTATTTAATCAGCACTGGCTTTACCTCGCCGAGTGGTGTCAAAGCTTCGATGAGCCATGTATTTGAACTCAATCAATGTTCCCCTATGGGTTACTGGCTTTTTAGCAGGCTTTCAGATTGCGATTTTGCCTTTGTCGGTATTGAACTGGTCGGAACCACTGCAGCCGAAACCAAAGATCCACATAAATCATTGCCTAGAGCCATCAATCGATTCCATTACGTATTTTGTTGTTCTATGTCGGTGCCTTGGTTTGTATTATCGCAGTGACCTCTTGGGCAAAATCTCACCAGAAAAAAGTCCTTTGTGGAAATGTTTTCCTTGATTGGATTGCCGATTGCGGCGGGATTGGTCAATTTTGTGGTGGCGACGTCTGCACTTTCTTCGGCAAATAGTGGGATTTTTTGCGACCAGCGCGTATGCTTTAGGTTATCTCTAGACAATGATGCGCCGAAAAGTTTTAGTAATTGTCAAAAAGAAAAGTGCCGATTCGCGGTCTGATCTTTTCCATGACTTGTGTCACGATTGGAACCTCGATTTTATTTATTGTGCCGAATGTCATGACAGCATTTACCATCATTTCAGCATTGACTTCGATTCTATGTATTTTTACCTTTATGCTGATTATTTTGTCTATATCTGCTATCGGAAAAATTCCCGAGTTGCATCAGCAGTCTAAATTTAAAATGCCAGGTGGTTTGATTATGGCATGGTTCACCATGTCATTTTTGGTATTTACCATTGTGATCTTAGCTTTAGATCACGATACGCTGATTGCGCTGGCTTTTTCACCAGTATGGTTCATTGGTTTGCTGATCGCATATCGTCGTAAAAGAAAAAAATGCTGCAACTCGATCTGTTAAAAACCAGAACGGTGGATTATGTCTAAGTTGGGTTAATCTATCGCTGTTTATTCATTTACAAGGTGCTAAATTTTTCCAAAAATGTTGCCGAGTATTAAGCATGAATGCGATTGTTTGATCCCGCCTTTATTCTTGTACAAGAATAAGGTGATTTAGAGATAAGTTGCTGGAAATAAAACTCTTTTTGACCGTGTGATCAAAAGTAGAGTGAGTTAAAAAAAATGATATCTTCAGTTTGAGCTTGCGCTTATTTTAGGTGGCGCAGCCAACTGGAGCATATACCTAAGGCTGCGCATTATTTCACATTTACAGTGATTGGCTTCTTCGGATATACCAGCAAGGTGTTAAATACGGTAAGTTTGTTGGTGAGCAAGATTTTAGAAAAGAGGAGGACATCGCTTCTTTTTATAGTATAAGTGCTTGTATGGAATATTTAAGAACAAAGTGTATGCTGGAAATGATGAGTATGGCAAGCATAAACAATAGTCAGAAAATAGTTAATATTTTAACCAGTCTCTGCATGAATATTAAAGCCATCAGCTATTCTAAAAAAAGTTCTAGTCGGTTTTTTACCCATTATTTTATGTATGAGTTGTAGTAATGGTCAGTCTGCAGCACAGACGAATCAGATACTGAAGGGTTTGTGAAAAAATTGAATCCACAGCATCAATTTAAGGTGCATGGCTGTGCAATTAATTATAACGGCACAGATCTCTATATGAGTTCTACTGTAGAACCTGGCTCAAAGCATTGGGAAAAAATTATAGAAAAGTGGATAGTACAGATGGAGCTAATTAACCATTTATATATCTATGATGATATAGGCGTTCGCTTGGTTGAGAGAAAAATGACAAGCAAATTGATAGTTTTCGTTTTCGTTTAGAACGTCCAGCACATGATATTAAAAAAGAAACCAATGCCGAATAGAAGCAGAATTGAAGAAAACCTGATACGGAACAAGTACGGAGTATATTTAAAGATGGGATTGATGTAGAGGGTGTACTTGTCGGTGCATACCCTATGCATGATGAAATTAGAAGTAAATTCCATTCAAAAACACGGGTGAGCTACAATCTCATGGCGGATTGTAATGAAAATCAAAAAGGTGACGTATTTGGAATTGAGTTAAGTACCAGTTTTAATGATCCTGAAGTGATTGATCATCTGTATTTTTATAATTACTTTGATTCGATGAGTGAAGAGCAAAAAAAGGCTCTAGGACGTAGAACTGATGAGAATGGTAGAGAAATTTGTGGTGATATATGGATGTAAAAACTATGAAAATTGTTCCAAGTTACTGTACGTCAGAGGAGTTGGAGGAGGAAAGGAAAAATGTTCATAAATAGCTCTTTCCCAATAAATATTTGTGTAAAGAGGGCGAACATTTAGTAAACGTATTTGGCTGTAAAAGTTATGAATATCCTAAAAAGGTTTATTAAGTTTTTACCCATGATTTATGTATGGGCTGTAGTAACGGTCAGTCAACGGCACAATCAAGTGTGGATACTGAGGGATTTATCAAGAAATTAAACTCACAACATCGTTTAAGGTCCATGGCTGTGCAATTAATTATAACGGCACAGATCTCTATCTGAATTCTACTGTAGAACCTTGGCTCAAAGCATTGGAAAAATTATAGAAAAGTGGATAGTACAGATGGAGCTAATTTAACCAATTTATATATCTATGATGAGATTGGCGTTCGCTTGGTTGAGAGAAAAAATGATAAGCAAATTGATAGTTTTCGTTTCCGTTTAGAAAGACCAGAGCACGATATAAAGAAAGAAACAGATGCAGAAATTGAAGAAGAGCTAAAGAAACCTGATACGGAGCAAGTAAGAAGTATCTTTAAGGATGCGATTGATGAGATGGCGTACTTGTCGGTGCTTATCCATGCATGATGAAATTAGAAGTAAATTCCATGAAAAACACGGGTGAGCTACAACTTTACGACAGATTGTAATGAAAATCAAAAAGGTGACGTATTTGGAATTGAGTTAGTACCAGTTTAATGATCCTGAAGTGATTGATCATATGTATTTTTATAAATTATTTTGATTCTATCAGTGATGAGGAGAAAGCGAGACAGCGTAAAGCATTCTGTGAAGGCCCTGATCGCGATCATCCTATTTTAGGCGGCGGTTGTGACGACTATCCTGTGAAAAAATAACTGTATTGAATATGAATAAATTTAAATATTTTTGGAATTCTGCTTATCAGCTTTGTATGTATCAGTTGCAGTAATGCCCAGTCAGCAGGGCAACCAAGTGCTGATACAGAAGGATCTATCAAGAAATTAAACCAGAAGCATCAATTTAAGGTGCGTGGCTGTGCAATCATTATAACGGCACAGATCTCTATCTGAATTCTACTGTAGACCCTTGGCTCAAAGCATTGGGAAAAAATTATAGAAAAGTGGACAGTACAGATGGAGCTAATTTAACCATTTATATATCTATGATGATATAGGCGTTCGCTTGGTGAGAGAAAAAATGATAAGCAAATTGATAGTTTTCGATTTCGTTTAGAACGTCCAGCACATGATATTAAAAAAGAAACCGATGCAGAAATTGAAGAAGAACTGAAGAAACCAGATACCGACAAGTGAGAAGTATCTTTAAAGATGCGATTGATGTAGAGGGTGTACTTGTCGGTGCTTATCCCATGCATGATGAAATTAGAAGTAAATTCCATTCCAAAACACGCGTGAGCTACAACCTTAAGGCAGATTGTAATGAAAATCAAAAAGGTGAGCCATTTGGAATTGAGTTAAGTACCAGTTTTATGATCCAGAAGTGATTGATCATCTGTATTTTTATAATTACTTAGATTCGATGAGTGAAGAGCAAAAAAAACATTTATATAGAAGAAAAGATGAAACTGGTAAGGAGGTATGCGACGAATATTTTGATGTAAAAGCTATGAAGGTTGTCCCAAGATACTGCACGGAAAAGGAGTTGGAAGAGGAAAATAAGTAAACTTCTTTTTTTTCTTAGTAGTTGTAATGTTCAGGATGATTTTTAATGAAATACAAGTTGATTTTAATTGTTTTGGTTATTTTTGCGCTGCAAGGCTGTGGCAAGAATATAAGATTACACCTGAAAATTTAAATGTAGCCCATGTTAATCAATTTTATCATCAGGTCATTCATATTTCTGGTGGAAAAGTTATTGATAAGCATAAGCCATTAAATACAGACATCCCAAAGGATCTAGGAGTTGAGGTTCGACCTGTTGATGATTTAGATGGATATAATAGAATAGAAATTAAGGAACTCCAAGGTATAAAGGTACATTTACAGTTCATATCTCAGCTGGGTTTTACGCTGGCGGGGACGCTGAAATAGACAAAAAATACACTTTTATAGTTCAAGAGTAATTGAATAGTCATAGTTTAAGGGTTTGGTATGAATTTCACATTTATCTTTACTCTATGTTTCGCTTTAATGGGATGTAGTCGAAATTATCAAGTACAACCTAGTGAATTACCAATCGCTCATATGAATAAAATTATAGTCAGGATATTACGATTACAGGTGGAAGAGTTATAGAAAGAAGTTTTGAGATAAAAACAACTTTCCAAGTGATATGGGGGTTGAAGTAAAGCCGATTAATACAAATGATATAAGTGCGTATAATAAATTAAGGGTAGAGGAGTACCAAAATATAAAGGAGCCTACGATATCAGTATTTCTGTGGGTTTTTATGGGGCGGGGGATGATGAGTGAGTAAACCTACAAATTTGTTGTGAATTAAATGTTTGGACACTAACTTTCCTAATTATAAAAAGCAGAGCCGAAGCTCTGCTTTTTAAGTCAATCAGTTTTAGATTTTGCTGATCAAGTCATTGATTTGTTTTGCTTGTTCATCTGCATTACCCGTATAGGTTGCAGGTGTTAACTCAGCTAGGCGAGCACGCTCATCAGCTGGTACTTGTGCAAGTTCATCACCATTGACGAAGTTCACCATCATCTCACGTGTCATTGCTTGACCACGAGTAAGTGCTTTAATTTTTCGTATGGCTTTTCAACATTGTAGCGACGCATACAGTTTGGATCGGCTCTGCAAGAACTTCTTGTGCTTGATTTAAATCTTCGTCTAAACGTGCAGCATTCAGTTCAAGTTTACCAACGCCTTTTAAGCAGGCATCAAAAGCAATTAAGCTTTGGGCAAACCAACACCCATATTACGTAATACGGTTGAGTCAGTTAAGTCACGTTGCCAGCGTGAAACAGGCAGCTTTTCACCTAAGTGACCTAAAACAGCATTGGCAATACCCAAGTTACCTTCAGAGTTTTCAAAGTCAATCGGGTTAACTTTATGCGGCATGGTTGAAGAACCCCTTCGCCATCTTTTAACTTTTTGTTTGAAGTAACCGAGTGAGATATAGCCCCAAACGTCACGGTTAAAGTCGATCAAGATGGTGTTGTAACGGCGTAGAGCATCAAATAACTCAGCCATATAGTCATGTGGCTCGATTTGTGTGGTATACGGGTTGAAGCTTAGGCTAAAGACTCACGAATGCTTGTGCATGTGCAGCCCAGTCATTTCAGGTAAGCAGAAAGGTGAGCATTATAGTTACCGACAGCACCATTGATCTTGCCGAGTAATTCAACATTTTCAAATTGCTTGATTTGGCGCGCTAAACGATAAGCAAACGTTTGCCATCTCTTTACCCAACGTGGTAGGGCTTGCCGTTGACCATGTGTACGAGACAACATCGGTTGTTCAGCATGCGTTGTTGCCAAAGCAGAAATCGCATTGAGAAGTTGCTTCATACTTGCAACTAAAACTTCACGACCATTTTCAACATTAGCGCATGAGACAAGTTGTTGATGTCTTCAGAAGTACAGGCAAAGTGAATGAATTCGCCTGCATTTTGTAATTCATCAATATTGGCAATTTTTTCTTTAAGGAAATATTCAACCGCTTTACATCGTGGTTCGTAGTGCGTTCAATTTCTTTAATGCGGTTTGCATCTTCTTCAGAGAAGTTTGAAACGATTGCATCTAAGCTGCATTGGTTTCATTTGAAAACGGTGCAACTTCAATGATTTCTGCACGATTTGCAAGTGCTTGTAACCAACGCACTTCAACCGTGACACGAGCGTGGATTAAACCAAACTCAGACAAAAAAGGGCGTAGGGCATCGCATTTGCTAGCGTAACGTCCATCAAGTGGCGAGAGTGCGGTTAAAGCATTCATACAGATTCCTTAATTTTGGAATAAACATAAAAATAAATTCGTTGTAGCATCGGTCTATACACCTGATACTGCAAACGAGCGAGAGCTTGAATATCTTGCAATAATTTGCGTTTACTAAAGATCATACTCCATGAGCTGCCACCGAGCTGCTTCCATAAATGTGCAAGTTGTAAGCCTGTAAAGAGGCATGCACGAATACGGTGGTATGATTGATATCTTAAATGCTTCGGCATTGCCACGCACTAAAATACGTGGATTGATCTGTCCAGCAGTTTCTACATAGGTCTGTGCGAGATTGGCAATGATGCTTGGGTGCAGATAGTTATTATCGAAAAATGAGAGTTGCTTTAAGATTTTTTGCTGTGCTGTTTCGATGATTTTGACGTATTCGGGATTGCTGTAGACTTTCTTTTCCAGTTGCAATAAAGCCATTGCATAGGACATCGGCAGTTTAGCCGTAGACATTTTTGGAACACGGGATTTGGGCGCGGTATTAAAAGGCTGAGTAATACAGCCTTCTATGTTTTTAAGCCGAGTGAAATATCAGCAAGTTGATTAAAGAAATCTAGGGTTTGCGTAGCATTGTTGGCAGTCGGTCTAATATTCAGGCTGGCTTTGATCAATAGCTCAAATAAAATTACCACTATCACCAATGCTTTGCTGGCCAGCCATTGCAGTCATATGTGTTAACTGAGTTGCCTGAAAGACCGCAGCCAATGCCAGAGCACGGTTTCTGTCTAACATTCAACGCTTGAGTGTGCTGAAAGGGTACTCGACCATGCTTCGCTTCCAATTTCCTTAAATAAAATCTGGTTCAGGTGCATTGGTATGGTGAATCACCCACCGCCTAAGCAAACCTCTCCAGAGTAGAACACCACGCTTTGTCCTGGAGTCACAGCGCGTTGCGGCTCATCAAACTCAACCCGAATGCCATGTTCAGTCTGTTCATCGCGATAAATTGTACACGCTTGATCTGGCTGACGATAACGGGTTTTCGCTGTGCAGCGGAATCCAGCCGATGGAATGTCCTGTTTCACTGCAACCCAATCAATCGACTCGCTCCAAAGCTGTGTACTTTGCATCAATGGATGTTCATGTCCTTGACCAATCACTAGTCGGTTATTGGCAATATCTTTATGGAGTACGAACCATGCACCTTCTTGTACACCTTTCATACCACCGATACCGATACCACCGCGCTGACCCAGCGTATAGTACATCAAGCCATGATGTTCACCAACTTCTTTACCTGATTCCAAAACATTTTTCCAGCTTGTGCAGGTAAGTATTGTTTTAGGAAGTCAGTAAAGCGACGCTCACCAATAAAACAGATACCGGTGGAGTCTTTTTTCTTGGCTGTTGCTAAATCCAGTTGCTCTGCAAGCGACGCACTTCGGGTTTTTCAATTTCACCCACAGGGAACAAGGTCTTGTTAATTTCTCGACCATGAACCGCATGTAAGAAATAGGTTTGATCTTTATTATTATCGACACCACGGAGCAATGGCGCATAGCTTTCGCCACGTGAATTTTGTAGGCTCGCACCACGACGTGCATAGTGACCTGTGGCTATAAAGTCTGCACCCAAGGTCATGGCATGATCGAGGAAGGCGCGGAATTAATTTCTTTATTGCACAGAATATCTGGGTTTGGTGTGCGACCCGCAGCGTATTCAGCCAAGAAGTGTTCAAAAAACACGATCCCAGTATTCCATGGCAAATTGGCGGTGTGCAGCTTGATAACCATCTTATCTGCAACCGCTTGTGCATCTGCTAGGTCTTCTAATGCTGTGCAGTAATCCGTACCATCATCTTCTTCCCAGTTTTCATGAAAAGACCTTCAACTTGATATCCTTGTTGAAGTAATAATGCGGCAGAAACGGAGGAGTCTACACCACCAGACATACCGACGATGACACGTTGTTGCATCTAATTAAGCGTCCAAATGAGAAGTTAATGAGGGAGAAAAAGGGTGCTCATAAATAAGCGATAAAGGATATTTTTTGCCAGCCAAGGCATCTTTAACAGCTTTAAAACCAATGGG
>NZ_JBHUNP010000004.1:0-12599 GCF_042685625.1 Devosia albogilva | reverse complement strand
GCGAGACAGACACTATAAAAATAAAAGATTGGCAATATTGTTACATAATGGACTTTTTACTGCATAATTTTTTTGTAGTATTTTGAATTATAAGAAAATAGTTGATTTATTGAACGATTCATTAAATCACACTTAAAAAAATTAAAATTGAAGCATGATCTGAGTGCAATCTATAGGAGTATGGAAAAGTCGTAAAAATGATCGATTTGTACTTAATTTAGGCATTAAGAAGGAAATTATGTGATTTTTCTAAAAAAATTTGCATTGTGGGGGAGATGGGCGTATAAAGCATCTCATTGATCAGATGTGATGATCAAATGTTGATGCGGGATGGAGCAGTCTGGTAGCTCGTCGGGCTCATAACCCGAAGGTCGTTGGTTCAAATCCAGCTCCCGCTACCACTTAAAAGTTAATTGAATATTAGCTCTGTGATTATTGAATTGTTGTCTACTTAAGAAATTAGACAGCAAAAAGTTAGCTGAAATAACCCTAAAGAAAGCTAAAAATTATTAGATTCTAGAATTGTAGTTATCCTCTCTCAATTAATCTAGCGTTATAGTAAATCCAAATCGATCACTTGAGCTCAGGAATGAGTGATTTTGTGTTGAAAATTATTAATGAATGGCGTGTAGCCAAAGCCATAAATGGCAATGAGATTTGTGTGCAAATCATCCCTTTAAAGCGTCAGCAAAACACGTTGAACGGCTTTAAATGGGTGGAAGTAGGAAAGAAAGTACTGTTGGAATCGGGTCAGGAAATTGACTTTAATCTAGACGGGAAAAGTTTCTATACCGATGTTAATCAACTTTATCGATTGACATAAATGGTTTACATACTTGTAGTATCTATTTAATACAGATAGATTGTATTAAATCATAATGTAAAAGTTATGGTTTAATTCATAAATGAACAAAGTTTAAAAGGTTTAAAGGTATGTCTGATACAGTTACTGGTACTGTTAAGTGGTTCAACGAAACTAAAGGTTTTGGTTTTATTCAAGCTGACTCTGGCGAAGACGTTTTTGCTCATTTCAGCGAAATCCAAAGCAAGGGCTTCAAAGTATTGAATGAAGGCCAACGCGTTTCGTTTGTTCTTGGTCAAGGTAAAAAAGGACCACAAGCAACTCTAATTACTGTTATCTAATTACTTTAGACCAGTGAAAAAAAAGCTCACACTCTGTGGGCTTTTTTTGTACCTTAAAAAATGCTCATGAATGATGGATATTTGTGAGCATATGGAAATGAAATAATATGTTAAAAATTTATATAAAAAGCAGAATTTTGAATGTTAAATAAAATGAAGTTTTTTAACTATATGAATATTAAAATAAAAAAATATTAATCTTTACTCGGTTTTGCAGAAATGCATGCTTAAAAACATCATTTAAGCCAGCTGTAAAAGATAGAGATTGCGTGAAAAATGTAAAGTCGTGTATAGTAAAACTGACTAGAAGAATAACA
Source organism: Devosia albogilva (assembly GCF_042685625.1). Classification (NCBI taxonomy): domain Bacteria; kingdom Pseudomonadati; phylum Pseudomonadota; class Alphaproteobacteria; order Hyphomicrobiales; family Devosiaceae; genus Devosia; species Devosia albogilva. Next base: position 11,139 of record NZ_JBHUNP010000004.1, on the reverse strand, counting down.
CTGTTGATTCAGAAAATCTTTGATCTCGTAGTTTTAGACAAACCTTTCGTTTTATCAGATTTCCTTTCAAAGTTTATGATTCCAAGTTGCTCGCTGCTAAGCGCCCCAATTTTTTAAATATAGTTTAAGTATATGTCTGATACAGTTACTGGTACTGTTAAGTGGTTTAACGAAACTAAAGGTTTTGGCTTTATTCATGCAGATTCTGGACAAGATGTTTTTGCTCATTTCAGTGAAATTCAAAGCTCTGGCTTCAAAGTTCTAAAAGAAGGTCAACGCGTTTCATTTATTTTAGGTGAAGGTAAGAAAGGACCTCAAGCAACCCAAATTACTGTGATCCAATAATCTTAGATCAGTAAATAAAAAAAGCTCACGATTGATGGGCTTTTTTTATGGCAATCTTTTGAGCATACGTTCCTTTACATAATTCGGTTTATTTTTAAATTTTTTAAATAAACTGTCACTTTTTGTCATAAATTAACCATCTGGTTGAAAAATTGCACTAGTCAGATATAAGACTTTTTGCTAATTTATTCTTGTTAATTTATTAGGCAAATTAACAAGTGTGGTACATTTAATGAGCGTTAAAGTTATGGAAAACTTGGAGCCGTATGCTCAAGGGTTTGAGCAAGAAGTTCATGTACATTGTAAAAGATCTTTAGGGACGTTGTTATTCAGCTTTGTCGTCTTGATTGCAACCAGCCTATAAGAAAGAAAAGCACCTTCGGGTGCTTTTTTAATGCTCACTCCTCAGTTTTATTTCGACTTTGGTGTATTTCATTGTTGGCTAGATTTATAAAACAATAAATAGAAAGATTTAGGTAAATAACCTATCAAAAATATTGAAAGATTCTGGTTTTATTGCTCATTTTTTTTGCGATAAACTATAGCAATTAATCAGTAAGAAATTGTTTTAGGTGAATTACAAATGTATAGCGGTATAAACAAGCCAGCGCATTTAGATGATGTTGTTTTTAAAGAAAGTAAAGCATATAAAAATTCGAATGAGTGGAGCTGGGTAAATCCGAAACATGGTCAGTTTGATCATCCTGCAAACTATTATGAAAGTTCCTTAGCGGATTGGCATTGTTTTGATGCGCTCAATTCGGATCAAACCTGTGATGTCGTTGTGATCGGTGGCGGATTATTGGGTGCTTCAGCGGCATTGCATTTGGCTGAACAAGGTGTGGATACCATTTTGGTTGAAAAGAACCGAATTGGTTCAGCTGCTTCAGGCCGAAATGGAGGGCAGCTTACGCCTGGCTTAGCCCGTTGGGAAGCCGAGGAGATGATTAAGCGCTTTAGCTATGAAGATGCTAAAAAACTTTGGCATTTTACGTCGACAGAAGCGATGTCTTTAATTGATCATATCGCAGAAAAATATGCTGTTAACTTAGCACGTAAACGTGGACATATTACCGCTGCTGTACATGAAGGACATTTGATTGCTTTGACTCAAGGTGCAGATGCTCGGAAGTATTTGGGCGAAGATCATACACAGGTTGTTGGTGAATACGAACTTAAGGCTTTAATCAAATCTGATCTTTATAAGGGTGGCTTGGTTGATGACTTAGGTGGCCATATTCATCCACTGGCACTTAACCGCGCCTTAGTACACGGCTTCTGCCAGAATGGCGGGCAGGTGTTTGAACAAACGGAAGTGTTATCAATCACTGAGCAAGCTGATGGTGTTTATGTACAGACAGCATCGGGTATAATAAAAGCACGTAAAAGTGTGGTCATTGCAGTACATCATAATGCATTTAAACTACTTCCAGAGAAGAAGCAAACAGCCATCCCATTTCATACCTACATTGCCGTTACTGCACCTTTACAACTGCCATTAATAGATTTGTTGCCACAAGACCATCCTGTTTATGACACGCAATTACAGATTGATTACTATCGTGGAGTTTCCAAAAATCGTTTGCTATTCGGTGGGCAAGGAACAGGAACAAGTTGGTCTGCTGCTAAGATGAATCAGTACTTGCTTGGGCGTATTCACAAAGTTTTCCCTCAACTGGAGACTGTTGAGATGGATTTCTGTTGGAGTGGGGTCAGTGATTTGACCATGAATGGCGCGACAGATAACCGTAAGTTTGAAATAAGTATCCAATTTATGCAGTACATGGTTGGAGTGGACATGGTGTGGCGCAAACGGTACGAATTGGAAAAGCAATTGCAGACGATTTTTCTGGTGCAAATGCAGATTATGCAATGCTCACCAAAATTCAGCACAGCGATATCTTATTTGGTCGTTTATTGGCTCCGCTAGCGATCCCAATGTCTAAAGGTGGTATGGTATAACAGGAATGCTGAATCCTGGAAAAATGGTATCGTTCTAATCTGCGTTCTTATTTGAAAAAATGTCTCTTCAATATGAGACATTTTTTCTAGTCTCTAATGAAAAAAGTTGTATAAAGCATGGCCTGATCGAAAGCTATGACAACTGACTGATTAGGCTGTATTTTATTCTATATATGAATAAATATAATATGTTAGGCTAAATAAAAAGGATGAAGTCCATGGATGTTATACAAGTTAAAGATTTTTCAGCGGCGACGGGGTACACGCAGGCCATTATGGAAATGGATGAGTGGATCCATACTCGACCTTATTTTTATCTCATTAAAGAGCATTACTTGGTCGATGAGGCGATTCGATTGGAGTTTATTGTTATTCAGTAATCGAGATGAGTATTTTAAAGGGAGATTCGGTTTTGGATTATTATGCAAAAGTAGATGCATTCTGGGGGAGTGTGAATATTGCTGATGAAAATAAATTCACTTATTTGATGGAAATGTTTGAGCGTGGCGTTCATCAAAGTGATACCGATATGCTTGAGTTTGTGGCTGATTTGGCATTTAAGATAGAAAATCAAGAGATCAAGGTTTCGGTTTTAAATCATTTGTTATTGTTAGATGGGCATTACCAGCATCAAATGATAACAAAAGAGCTGCAAGATCTTGCCCATCCATCAAGTGTGGCTAGTATTGCAAAAGTTCTTGAGCAGGGTTTTAAGCGGTTTGAATATACGGCTTCTGATGATGGGGTCATCACAAAATGGTTTAGTCATGCCTTGGCAGATATTGGCACTGAAGAAGCGATCGCTTTAATAAGGCAGCATGCACAAAGCGAAAATGAAGAAATAGCTCAGGAGATGAAATACCGCTTAAGGCGGATAACAGATAAACAATATGGTAGTCTGATAAACAAACCGAAAATGAATGTATTTAATAGGTTTGTGAGTACTTTTAAAAAATTATAAATTAGAGTGTATCGGTTTGCTTCCTGTTTCAAATCATAGACATAATAATCTAAACTATTTTGTTATCTTTGCTTTTTACTTTATCAGAATTCAAATCATGAAAAAGATCTTACTTTTAGGTGCAATTGTAGCCTCATTGGCAGCGTGTTCAGCAACACCAAATAAAGAGATGACGCCACCAAAAATTGGTATGGCAAACCCTGCGAGCAAATATTGTGTAGAGCAGGGTGGTCAGTTAGAAATTAAAAATGAAGCCAATGGTCAGGTTGGATACTGTAAGTTACCCAATGGTCAAGTGGTCGAAGAGTGGGAGTTATTCCGCGCAAACCAGCCGAAATGCCTGGCAGATGAAGCGACGAAGCTCATTGGTCAGTCTGGATTAAGCGAAGATCAAATCAAACAGAAAACCAAATCAGAGATTGTTCGCAGTGTTGGACCAAACCAGCCTGTCACCATGGATTATCGTGAAAATCGTGTGACGGTAACGATTGACCCTCAGTCTAAGAAGATTACTCAAGCAACGTGTGGTTAATCATTAAAGGCTGTTTAGGCTCTCAATTAGATCAAATTTAATTGGGAGCTTTTTTATACAAGCTATCACATTGGACTTGATAAATTGAGAAATGTACCCATCAATTAGTTTATTGAGTTTATTTTATTTGTTGTGTCAGGATTGATTGTTCAAGATTGCACAAGGTTTTAATTTTCGAGATTTGACATGAATCTACTTCTTATCGTGGTATTTGGCACAATTGCTGAAGTTTTAGTCTGGATTGGCGTGGGTGACCTCGTTGGAAGTATGTGGTATGTCTTTTTCTGGTTCATTATCGCATTCTTCATTGGCCTGAATATGGTTCGTTCAAGTACATCGGGTATTATGCCTCAATTGCAGCAAATGCAGATGACAGGCCAATTAGGTGGTGATCCAGCAGTCACCAAGAAATTAGCACTGGCGATGTCTGGTTTTCTATTGATGGTTCCTGGTTTAATTTCTGATGTATTGGCTGTATTGGTTTTAATTCCACCTGTTCAAACGGCGTTTCGCAATGCATTGATGAAAACCATGGCCAAGCGTCAGCAAGCCATGATGGATAAAATGATGGGTGGTATGGGCGGTGGTGCTGCAGGCCCGAATCCATTTGCTGATTTGATGCGTCAGATGCAGGATATGCAGAATCAACAAGGTGGTGGTCAGTATCGTGATTCAACCATTATTGATGGTGAAGCACGTGAAGTAAAACCTGATCAGAAGAAAATTGAATTTAAAGATGTGAATTGATTTTAATTTGCTTCAAAAAGCACACTTGATCAAGTGTGCTTTTTTATGGCTTATCTTTGGGTCTTGAAGATTCTGTGTGGGTTCGGACGTAGCAGCTAAGTTGGCTTCCTTACTTTGTGGTTGGTAATGGCTCGGTTGCAGCGTCGTAACCTCATTTTCTGATTGTTTATACTTTCGACTGCGATTTGCCCGTTCGCGAAATCCACCTTTATTAATTAATTGAGTCATGCTGTATTCCATAACATGCAAAAGTTTATTTTATCAAATTACGTGAAAGATCAAATAATATTAAGCACTTAAAGATTTGCTTAAAATCAAAATTCTAATCAAATTGTCATAAAAAATTGTTAATTTGAATGGGTAGGTCAGAAAACTAGATTGAATTCTTGGTTTTTTTTTCATAGGATAAAAGTGCGACATATGAAATTGTTGTAAAAAGAAAATAAAAAATAAGTGGTAGGAGGAATTAATGATGTTATATCAATATCATTGTGCATGTTGTGACAAGGTTGTTGCATCAACTGATAAAGAGTGCCCACACTGTGGCTCTCATCATATCCGCAGTCCGTATGGCATGTGGATGTTCTGTGTGGCGGCATGTCTGGCAGTTGTCGTAGTCATTAAGCTTGCACATTTGTATACGCAACATCATCAAGAAGATCAGCCAGTTCAAAGCAATTCACTCTTTGAAATGTTTAAGCAAGATAATACCAATTCGAATAAATGATGTTAGGGGTAATAAAAAAGCTCGCAAATGCGAGCTTTTTTATGAAAGAGCAGTGTGGATTACAATCCAGCAGCATCTTTAAGGATTTCAACTTTATCAGTTTTTTCCCACGTGAATGCAGAATCAGAACCTTCACGACCAAAGTGACCATAAGCTGCAGTTTGCTTATACATCGGTTGGATCAGGTTCAGCATACGAGTAATACCATATGGGCGTAAGTCAAAGTGTTCGCGCACCAATTGAATAATTAACTCGTCTGATACTTTACCAGTATTGAACGTATTAATAGAAATTGACGTTGGTTCAGCAACACCGATTGCATAACTCACTTGGATTTCGCATTTATCTGCTAAACCAGCAGCAACAATATTTTTTGCCACATAACGACCGGCATATGCAGCAGAGCGGTCTACTTTCGATGGATCTTTACCAGAGAAAGCACCACCACCATGGCGTGCCATCCCGCCATAAGTATCGACAATAATTTTACGGCCTGTTAAACCACAGTCACCTACAGGGCCGCCAATTACAAACATACCTGTTGGGTTGATGTGGAATTTAGTACCAGCATGGAACATTTCGGCAGGGATGATTGGCTTAACAATCTCTTCAATAATCGCTTCTTTAAGCTGAATTTGAGAGATTTCAGGATCGTGTTGAGTTGATAATACAACTGCATCTAAACGAACTGGTTTGCCATTTTCATAAGCAAAAGTCACTTGGCTTTTCGCATCTGGGCGTAACCAAGGTAATGCACCTGAACGGCGTAATTCTGCTTGACGCTCCATTAAGCGGTGTGCATAAGAGATTGGAGCAGGCATGAGTACATCTGTCTCACGGCTTGCATAACCAAACATAAGACCTTGGTCACCTGCACCTTGATCTTCTGGCTTTTGGCGGTCAACACCTTGTGCAATCTCAGGAGATTGTTTACCGATCATGTTGATCACGGCACAAGTCGAACCATCAAAACCTAAATCAGAATGGTGGTAGCCGATTCCATTTACGGTTTGACGTACAATCGCTTCGAAGTCCACATTTGCTGTTGTTGTGATTTCACCAGCAAGAACAACCGCACCTGTTTTTACTAATGTTTCACAAGCGACACGCGCATACGGGTCTTCTTTTAGGATTGCATCTAAAATTGCATCGCTAATTTGGTCAGCCATTTTATCTGGATGACCTTCGCTTACAGATTCTGAAGTAAAAACAGCATACTCGCGCATGAACGTCCTATCATTGGTATTTTCAAAAAGACAGAGTATGTTACATCGACTTGGCGGATAGGACTAGCACAAGCTGACTAAAAAGCATGAATTTATTTCATTTTCATGATGTTTTTATTGATATGAGTATCAGCAAAAGTGATATTTAGTGATTTTGATATGAATAAATCTGTAATTTGATGTTCTAATTATTATCATTCTGTTGTGTGTTCTGTTTATCACTTGAACATTTACACAGATAATGCCAAATGAATGCGGGAAAAATAAGAAATATCGTGTATTGCACTTTACCCACTGTCGTTTTTTTAAGACAATAGTCTCAGTTTTTGAAAGATGATTTCTCATCTTCTCTCATCTTATTTGATTTAATCGGATTCTGACTTATGACAACCCCTTTAAATGAACGTCGTATTGCAAACGCAATTCGTGTCTTGGCAATGGATGCTGTGCAACAAGCAAACTCAGGGCATCCAGGTGCACCAATGGGGATGGCAGATATCGCTGATGTTGTTTGGCGTGAATTTTTAAATCATAACCCAAGCAACCCACAATGGGCGAACCGTGACCGTTTCGTATTGTCGAATGGCCATGGTTCAATGTTGCAATATGCATTATTGCATTTGACTGGTTATGATTTATCTATTGAAGATTTAAAACAATTCCGTCAATTACACTCTAAAACACCGGGCCACCCTGAATATGGTATGCGCCTGGTATCGAAACTACAACAGGTCCATTGGGTCAGGGTATTGCCAATGCGGTTGGTTTCGCTTTAGCTGAAAAAACTTTAGCAGCTCAGTTCAACAAAGACGGTTTGAATGTTGTTGACCACTTCACTTACTGTTTTTTAGGTGATGGCTGTTTGATGGAAGGTATTTCTCACGAAGTATGTTCACTTGCAGGTACTTTGGGTCTTGGTAAACTTGTTGCGTACTATGACGACAATGGTATTTCGATTGATGGTGAAGTTGAAGGTTGGTTCAGCGATGATACTGAACAGCGTTTCAAAGCGTATGGTTGGCAAGTTCTTCGTGCAGATGGTCATGATGCCGCTGCAATTCGCCAAGCAACTGTTGAAGCGAAAGCTGAAACCAATAAACCAACGATCATCATCTGTAAAACGATTATTGGTCTAGGTTCACCAAATAAACAAGGTAAAGAAGATTGCCACGGTGCACCATTGGGTAAAGACGAAATCGTTTTAACCCGTGAAGCATTAGGCTGGAAAGAAGATTCATTTGTTATCCCAGAAGATGTATATGCAGCTTGGGATGCAAAAGCAAAAGGTCAAACCTCTGAAGCAGCTTGGAATGAATTGTTCGCGCAATACCAAGCAAAATATCCAACTGAAGCGGCTGAATTATTACGTCGCATCAATGGTGATTTACCTGCTGAATTTGCTGCACAGGCAGATGCATTTATTGCTGAAACCAACGCAAAGCAGAAACCATTGCAACGCGTAAAGCAAGCCAAAATACCTTACAGGCCTTTGGTCCATTACTTCCTGAGTTATTGGGTGGTTCTGCTGACTTGGCGGGTTCTAACTTAACACTTTGGAAAGGTTGCCAAGGCGTACAAGAAAACCCAGCGGGTAACTACGTGTATTACGGCGTTCGTGAATTCGGTATGACTGCAATTGCAAACGGTGTGGCTTTACACGGCGGTTTTGTTCCTTATGTTGCAACATTCTTGATGTTTATGGAATATGCGCGCAATGCGGTACGTATGTCTGCATTGATGAAGCAACGTGTGATTCATGTGTATACGCATGACTCGATCGGTTTGGGTGAAGATGGTCCTACGCATCAACCAATCGAACAAATTGCATCATTGCGTGGTACACCAAACTTAAATACATGGCGTCCATGTGACACAGTTGAAGCTGCTGTTTCTTGGAAATCTGCACTTCAACGTAAAGATGGCCCATCAGCGTTAATTTTCTCTCGTCAAAACTTGCCATTCCAAGCACGTAATGAAGCTCAAATTCAAAACGTTGCAAAAGGTGGTTATGTACTTGCTGAAGAAAAAGGCGAATTAAAAGCAATCATCATTGCAACAGGTTCAGAAGTTTCATTGGCAATGGAAGCATATGTACAGCTTGAAGGTGTGCGTGTTGTATCTATGCCATGTGCTGAAGAGTTTATGAAGCAAGATGCTGCTTACCGTGAAGCAGTATTACCAGCGCATATCCGTGCGCGTGTAGCGGTAGAAGCGGCTCATGTGGATTACTGGTGGAAGTTTGTTGGTTTAGACGGCAAAGTGATCGGTATGACCACTTACGGCGAATCTGCACCAGCAAAAGACTTGTTCCAATTCTTCGGTATTACCACTGAAGCGGTTGTTGCTGCGGTTAAAGAATTGACTGCTTAATCAAATTAAGTGGTATAAAAAAGCGTCCTGATTCAGGGCGCTTTTTTTATGATGATTAAATGGAATATAAATATGAACGAGAAATACATATTCATTATATTGACCCAAAAAATGGAACAGATAATGATATAGCCGATTACTGGTACTTTATTGAAAATTAAAAGATTAAGGTGTTGTGATGAAAAAAGAATTCGAACTTCATGCTTTTGATGAAATATTAGATGATATTAAATATTGGTATTTGGAAAATTTGAATAAAAAAGAAATGTTTTGGCAGTGCGCACAATATAATTTTTATTTCGCGCATTACAGGAAAGTTTCAAAAATGAAAATGGCGACCCAGCCTTTGGTGGCAATTATAATTATCGTATGCAAGCCTATTTTGAAGAGGCTATTCAAGCTCGAGTTAAATGTCATGGCATGCCAAGTTGGGCGAAGTTAAAGGGAAAAATATTAGTATTTGATGTGCACTCATCAATGTTTGACGGTTTGGGTGAAAAAGAAATAGATGGTTGTGACACTCCACCTCCTGAGTTTTGGATTCATTTCGATGGGGAAAACCTATATTCATTTATTCCAAATGAGCTCACAAATATTGTCGACCTAGCAATAGATATTTCGATGAGTGGCTCATTGGAATGGTATACGAATGTGATTGAAATTTAGTGTAAGGGCCACTTATCCGACACTTAATTCACTCTGAATCGAAATATTTGATGTTAATAACTTATGAATCGGGCAGCTTTCCGCGACTTTTAATAAACGCTTATGCTGATCCTCGGTAAATTCACCTTTTAAGATAATTTTACGTTCAATATTATTTTGACCTAATTCAGGCTCACCATTGGGATTTAAGGCTAAATCGACCTGCACATGCTCAAGTTTAATCCCTTTATGATTGGCATACATTTCTAGAGTGATGGTCGTACAGGCACCTAAAGCCGACAGTAAAAGCTGAACTGGGTTAGGTGCTGTATCTTGACCACCTTTATCTGTAGGTTCATCTGCATACCAAGTATGACCAGCAGGGTCTGTCAAGCTAACGCGATAAGGTGTGGATGTACTGAGTGCTTGTGCTGTATGTGTCATGTTTTACCTTGTTGTTTATCGTGAAGTATCTAAATCAAAATATACCCATTGATCATGTGAGCTTGTCGATCAATTGTCCAGTATCGAATAGTCTTATGATATTGATTTTTGATAAGCGCTGTAACGCTTTTATTGTTGCACTGGTGAAACATATCGTTTTATAAAGACTAGTGAATAAAAATACTTGATCTATACACTAATCACTATATCAAACAAGGATACGAAAAATGCAATTTAAAACATTAAGCCTCGGTTTAGCAGTCGCTTTAGCTAGTTCGGTAACTTGGCTGCGCCAGTCGACTATAAAATTGACCCAACCCACACAGCAACTGTATTCAGCTGGAATCACTTTGGTTTCTCTACACCAAGTGCAAATTTCACTGATATTCAAGGGACAATTAAAGTTGATACTGCAAAACCTGCAAATTCATCTGTGGAAGTAACGATTCCTTTAAGCAGTGTAAATACTAATGTTGCTGCTTTGGATAAAGAGTTCCAAGAAGAAGCTTGGTTTAATGCTGCGAAGTACCCGAACATTACTTTCAAAAGTACTAAAGTAGAAACCAAAGATAAGAAACACTTCAAAATTACAGGTGATTTAACCGTGAAAGGGGTAACAAAACCTGTGGTATTAGATGCTGTACTGAATAAACAAGGTGAGCATCCAATGGCGAAAGTACCTGCAATTGGTTTTAATGCTACAACAAGCTTTAACCGTTCTGCATTTGGTATCGGCAACTACGTTCCAAATGTTGGTGACAAGATCACTGTAAATATTACAACTGAAGCAACTGCTGCGAAGTAATATCATATTGCATAAAAAAGCCTAGATCATCATCTAGGCTTTTTTATGGTTATGATGGTCAGATTTATTAAAATACTAATATTGATATAAAATAAGAATACTAATAAGTCATTCGATAAAAAATTAGCTATGTTTTATTTTGGATCTACGTTTGGATTGGTAAATATAGCGAATGGAGTCGACCACTTCACAACAAAAAATACATTCTTCATCTAGAGGAATAATATTGGGCTTGAATTCTGGATTCAATGCTTGTAGATATCTTGAATTATCGGTTTCGATCACTAGACGCTTAAATGTCGCATCTTCATGCTTTCTCACCACAATCATGTCACCCGATTGCATATCGCTATATTGCACAGTAGGGTCAACTAA
>NZ_JBHUNP010000003.1:0-22113 GCF_042685625.1 Devosia albogilva | reverse complement strand
ATTTCGGTTCGCGCATCGTGCCCACTGAAGACGGCAACCTCTACATCACCGTGGGTGAGCGTTCGGACGAGCCGATCCGCGATCAGGCTCAGGAACTGGCCAGCGGGCTGGGTAAGGTGTTCCGCATCGATCCGGAAGGCGAGGCGCTGCCGGACAACCCGTTCATCGACAATGATGATGCCCTGCCGGAGATCTGGAGCCTCGGTCACCGCAACGTCCAGTCGGCGACGCTCGATGGCGAGGGGCGGCTGTGGACGGTGGAGCACGGTGCCAAGGGTGGGGACGAGCTCAACCGGCCGCAACCGGGGCTCAACTATGGCTGGCCGGACGTGGCCTATGGCGTCAACTATGATGGCTCCACGATCGGCGAAGGGATCACCGCCAACGCCGAAACCGAGCAGCCACTCTACTATTGGGATCCGGTGATCGCACCCTCCGGCATGGCCTACTACGACGCCGACCTGATCCCCGAGTGGCAGGGTGCGTTCATCGTTGGTGGACTGGTGTCCCAGGGGCTGGTGGTGCTCCACATGGACGGCGACCGGGTGGCGTTCGAAGAGCGGGTGCCGCTCGAGGCGCGCGTGCGCGACGTGCGGGTCGGACCGGACGGCGCGGTCTATGCGGTGACCGAGAATCCGCGGGCAGGGTCCTCCACCATCGTGCGGGTTGCCCCCGAACAGTGAGTGTTCCGGCCACCCCCTCCCGGCGGAGGGGGTGGCTGATCCGGATCAGGCGGCGGCGGCGGGCTTGCGGCCGGTGATGAAGGCGCCGAAACGAGTCTGGATGAAGGGCATGACGAAGAACACCATGGTGAGCACCATCAGCGGCACCAGCAACAGGGTGCGCTGCCACATCTGCCAGCCGGTGGTGAGCGGGAACAAGGCGTAGATGTAGAGGGTGATGACCGGGTAGACGCCGAAGAACATCAACAGGGCAAGGCGCAGGCGGGAGGCGATGGAAGGCATCATTTGTCTCCTAAACGATACGTGCCGTTTCATAACGGAACGTAGCGTAACGATCAAGACTTTTTTCGCCCGCATGGCTGCGCTATCTATGCTGCATGGCTGACCCAGCAGACGATGATCGCCGCCGTTCGATCGGTGCCCGGCGCAATCCCGATACACAGGAGGCGATCCTGCAGGCGGGCGAGGCGATCCTGCTCGAAGAGGGTCCGGCGGCGTTTTCCATCGAGGCGGTGGCGCGGCGCGCCCGCGCCGGCAAGCCCACAATCTACCGGTGGTGGCCAAGCCGCGGCACTTTGCTGCTCGATATCTACCATCGCCAGAAGCCGCAGGCGCTGCACGGTCCGACGGATGACCTCGAAGGAGAGATCGCCGGCTGATCGAGTGGCTCAGCGGCTATTGGCAGGGCAGCGCCGGTCAGGTGTTCCGGCAGGTGATCGCGGAGGCGCAGCGCGACCCGGCCTGTGCCGAACGGCTGCAGAGCTATGCAACGGAGCGGCGGGCGCATATCGGCGAGATGATCGAGCGGGCGATGGCACGCGGCGAGGTCGCGGATACGGTCGACCCGCTATTGGGCGCCGAGATGGTGCAGTCGCTGATCTGGCACCGATTGCTGACCGACCGGCTGGCGCTCGAGCCGGGGGAGGCACAGAAGATCGCCGCGCAACTGGTGCGAGGCCTCAAGCCGTAAGCGCGGCGCCCGGCCGGCGCGTTCCTCAGAACGCGCCGTGGCAGTGCTTGAACTTCTTGCCTGAGCCGCAGGGGCAGGGCGCGTTGCGGGAGACGCCGACCAGGAGCTTGGGGTCGATCGGCTTCAGGGGACCGGTGGGGATCGAGGCGTCGTCGCCCACCGCGTCGTTCTCGCCCGTGGTCGGATCGATATGGGTCTGCTGCAGGCCGGACAGGTCTGGTGCCGGCTGCGGCTCGGGGCGGATCTGCAGTTCCACATGGCTGAGCTGCTGGGTGACGCGCTCGCGCAGCGTGCCGAGCAGGTTCTGGAACAGCTCGAAGGCCTCCTGCTTGTACTCGTTGAGCGGGTCGCGCTGGGCGATGCCGCGCCAGCCCACGACCTTGGAGAGGTGGTCGAGGGTAGCGAGGTGCTCGCGCCAGAGGCCGTCGATCGACTGCAGCACGATGGATTTTTCCACCTGGCGCATGATGTCGGCCGAGTACTTCTCGCGCTTCTCGGCGGCCTTTGCGTCGGCAGCCTCCACCAGGCGTTGGGTGACGATCTCGGCGTCGATGCCTTCCTCGGCAGCCCATTCGGCCGCGGGAATATCGAGGTTGAGCAGGGATTTCGCCTCGGTCGCCATGAGCTCGACGTCCCACTGCTCGGGATAGGAGCGGGGCGGAATGGAGCGAGAAACGATCGCATCGACGACACCGTGGCGCATCTCGGTGACGGTCTCGCCGACATCCTCGGCGTCCATCAGTTCGAGACGCTGCTCGAAGATGACCTTGCGCTGGTCATTCATCACGTCGTCGTATTTCAGGATGTTCTTGCGGATGTCGAAGTTGCGGGCTTCGACCTTGCCCTGGGCGCGCTCGATGGCCTTGGTGACCCAGGGATGGGTGATGCTTTCGCCCTGCTGCAGTCCGAGCTTGCTCAGCATGGAATCCATGCTGTCGACCGGGAAAATGCGCATCAGGTCGTCCTGGAGCGACAGGAAGAAGGCCGAATGGCCCGGATCGCCCTGACGGCCGGAGCGGCCGCGCAACTGGTTGTCGATGCGGCGGGATTCGTGGCGCTCGGTGCCAATCACCATCAGGCCACCGGCCGCAAGGGCCTTCTCCTTGGCCTCAGCAATGGTGCGCTTGATCTCGGCGATCTTGGCTTCGCGTGCCTCGCCTTCCAGGCCCTCGGTCTCGCGCTCGATGCGCATCTCGAGGTTGCCGCCGAGCTGGATGTCGGTACCGCGGCCGGCCATGTTGGTGGCGATGGTAATGGCGCCCGGCAGGCCGGCATCGGCGACGATATAGGCTTCCTGCTCGTGATGGCGGGCGTTCAGCACGTTCATCTGGCCGACATTCTTCTTGCGCAGAAGCTCGGCGAGCATTTCGGACTTTTCGATCGAGGTGGTGCCGACCAGCACCGGCTGGCCGCGCTCCTGACAGTGCTTGATCAGATCGGCGATAGCGTCGAACTTCTCTTCCGCGGTGCGGAAGATGGCGTCCTCGTCGTCCTTGCGCTGGATGGGCAGGTTGGTCGGGATGGTGACCACTTCGAGCCCGTAAATGTCGCCGAATTCCTCCGCTTCGGTCGCCGCCGTACCGGTCATGCCGGCGAGCTTCTTGTAGAGGCGGAAGTAGTTCTGGAAGGTGATCGAGGCGAGAGTCTGGTTCTCGGCCTGGATCTTGACGTGCTCCTTAGCCTCGAGCGCCTGGTGCAGGCCTTCGGAATAACGGCGGCCGGGCATCATGCGGCCACTGAACTCGTCGATGATCACCACTTCGTCGTTGCGGACGATGTAGTCCTTGTCCTTGCGGAACAGCTTGTGGGCGCGCAGGGCCGAGTTGAGGTGGTGGACCAGCGCCACGTTTTCGACGTCATAGAGCGAGGCGCTCTTGAGCAGGCCTTCGGTGGCGAGGCGTTCCTCGAGCTTTTCGATGCCCTGGTCGGTGAAGGTTGCGGCGCGGTGCTTCTCGTCGACCTCGAAGTCGCCCTCCTCGATGATCGACATCAGGCCGTCGATGCGGACATAAAGTTCGGAGCGGTCCTCCGACGGGCCGGAGATGATCAGCGGCGTGCGCGCCTCATCGATCAGGATCGAGTCCACTTCGTCGACGATGGCATAGGCATGGCCGCGCTGCACCATCTGCGCGCGGCTGTATTTCATGTTGTCGCGCAGATAGTCGAAGCCGAACTCGTTGTTGGTGCCGTAGGTGATGTCGGCTTCGTAGGCGGCCTTGCGCTCGGCATCGGTCAGGCCGTGCACGATGATGCCGGTGCTCATGCCGAGGAAGGAGTAGATGCGGCCCATCCAGGCGGCGTCGCGGCGGGCAAGATAGTCGTTGACGGTGACGACGTGGACGCCCTTGCCTTCGAGCGCATTCAGATAGACGGCAAGCGTTGCCACCAGCGTCTTGCCTTCACCGGTGCGCATTTCGGCGATGGCGCGCTCGTTGAGCACCATGCCGCCGATCAGCTGCACGTCGAAGTGGCGCATGCCGAGCACGCGCTTGGACGCTTCACGGACGGTGGCGAAAGCGGGCACGATCAGATCGTTGATCGACCGGCCGGCGGCGAGTTGCTCGCGGAACTCGGCGGTCTTGGCGCGGAGTTCGTCGTCGCTCAGCTGCTCGAACTGCGGCTCGAGGGCGTTGATCTGTGCCACCTTCGGCTGGAACCGCTTGACCTGCCGGTCCGAAGGCGTTCCGAACAAACGCCGGGCGAGCGCAGCTAGAGCCATAAGGTCGATCCCTTTCATGTCTCGCGTGTGGCGGGTGAGGAGGCGGGCATCGCACCCGTCGCTGCCGGTCGCCGGCGCGAGAATAAGCCTTTCAAGGCTTGGAAAAATGCATGGTTCCACCGGGCGGCGGAAAGCTGAACCGATGTAAGAGTGCCCCCTTGTCTTGTCAACGGCAGCCAAATGCGCGAATGCTCAACGGCCCTGCGCAGCCGGGCTTTCCAGCCCGACGACGTCGCTCAAAAAACGCGGCGCGGCATAATTCGGCCCCGCTCTCGTGATCAAGGCGGGCGATCCGTTCGGAACAGTCCGTTCCACAGCAACACCACCAGCCGGCGCCGCTGTGCGCCGTTCAAGGAGTTCCCCCAAGATGATCAAGTCCAAGCTGCGTCTCGCCCAGGCCGCGAGCGTTCTGGCGCTGGTGCTTTCGGCGACGGCGCTCGTGCCGGCCACGGCGCAGGATGCCGCTGCTCCCGCTGAAGCTCCTGCCGAGGCCGCAGCGCCGGCCGTGACCCCGGAAACCGTGGTGGCCACCGTGGGCGGCAGCCAGATCACCGAGGCCGATCTCAGCTTCGCCGCTGAGGACCTGACGCAGGAACTCAGCCAAATGCCGCCGGAAGAGCGCCGCGCCTTCCTGCTCCGCGTGCTGATCGACATGAAGGTGATGGCCGATGCCGGCCGGGACGCTGGGATGGCCGACACGCTGCTGTTCCAGCAACGGCTGGCCTACCTGGAAGACCGGGCCCTGCGCCGCGCCTATTTCGCGGAAACCATCGCCAATGCGATCACCGAAGAAGCGGTGCGGGCGGAGTACGACGCCTATGTCGCCGACTTCCAGCCGCAGCCGGAAATCCGCGCCAGCCACATCCTGGTCGAGACCGAGGAAGAAGCTCAGGCGGTCAAGGCCGAGATCGAGGGCGGTGCCGATTTCGCCACGCTGGCGCGTGAGCGGTCGATCGATCCGGGCGCGGCCAATGGCGGCGATCTCGGCTTCTTTGGCCGTGGCATGATGGTGGCCCCGTTCGAGGAGGCTGCCTTTGCGCTGACCGATGCCGGGCAGGTGTCCGATCCGGTGCAGTCCCAGTTCGGCTGGCATGTGATCCGGCTTGAAGAAACCCGCGAGTCGACCGCGCCTGCCTTCGAGCAGGTGGCCGGCCAGCTGCAGCAGCGGCTGTTGATGCGCACCTTCGACGAAACCATCGCCAACCTGATGGCCGGCGTCCAGGTCGACATCCCCGATCCGGCCCTGGCTGCCGCCGTTCAGGCGCAGACCGAAGGTGCCGAGGTCGACGCGGAAGCGGCGGAAGAAGCCGCGCAGTAAGCCGGCTCAGCAGGTGACGCGGATCTCGGCGTAGCTGCTGAGTTCCGCGGTGCCGGCGGACAGCACCGCCAGCATGCAGGCGCTGCCCAGCAGCGGGAAATTGCCGCCGGCAGCCACTACGGAGCCGTCGAGCAGGGTCAGGTAGCCCGGCTCGACGCTCGCTACCTCCACCACCGCCGGTGAATTGCACACCGGCCAGGTGTCTCCGGCCGAGACCAGAAAACGGGTCGCTGTGGGCAGGCAGTCGCCTGCATCGGCTGTTGCGGTTGTCGCAGGCGCTAATGCCGCGGGGGCCGCGGTGGCCGCCGATGTGCGCCAGTTTTCTTCCAGTACGGCGAGGCGGTTTTCGAGGTCGGCCAAGGCGGCTGTGTCAGTCGAAGTGCCCGCAGAACCGGGTGTGCCCTGGCGCAACAGATCCAGCGTCAGCCGCACCTGGGCCAGATCGGTCGATAGGCGCACGATCTCGCGGCGGGTATCGGCATAGGTGAAGGCTGCAGCGGCAATGGCGGCGACGCCCACCAGTCCCACTGTGAAGGCTAGGATATTGCTCCAGCCAATAGGCTTGCGCGGGGGCGCGGTTGAACCGCCGACGCCGCCTTGGCTTCGGCCGCTACCGTCACTTCTGGGGCCGCAGGGCCGCTTTCCGATCCGTTCATGCCGGCCTCCGGTTGCTCCTGCTTATGGCAGAGAGTGCGGCCGAACTACGACCGCTGCAACCGTGGATGGGGAATAGGCGCGGGCTTGCCGGAGATCACCGGTGTGATGTTTTCGTCCTTCCCGCCGCCGAAAAGATTGCCGAAGCCGCTGAAGAACCCGCTCACCGCCTCGCCGCGCTCCTTGATCGCGGCCGCTTCCGCAGCGGCGCGCTCCTGGTTGGCGAGCACCGACGCAAACTGGGCCTCGTCGGCTTGCTGCTTGGCCACCAGTGTCGGGTTGCTGGCAGAAGGCGGGCAGGGACCCAGCGGGTTGAGCGGCGCGCCGGCGACCGCATTGAAGATGTACTGGCGCTCGCAGACGTCCCAGGTCGGCGGCGCCTTGGTCAGTTCGAACAGGTCATGGCCTTCCTTGATGTCCTTCCAGAAGTCGAGGTGGTCGTTCGATGCATGGCGCGCCAGATTCGCCGCGGTCATGCGGAAGGGGAAGATCTGGAGCTGGAAGCTCGGATTGCCGCCCTTGAAGGTTTCGCGGGCGAGGGCGTAGATCTCGGCGATGCCCTGGTCGGTCATGGCGTAGCAGCCGCGCGAGGAGCAGTCGCCATGCACCATGAGGTCGGTGCCGGTGCGGCCGTGGGCACGGTCGAACTTGTTGGGAAAGCCGGTGTTGAAGGCGAGATAATAGCTCGAGCGCGGATTCATCAGCCCGGGCGTGATGGTGTAGAAGCCCTCGGGGCTTTGACGGTCGCCTTCCTTGAACTTGGGCCCAGGTCGCCCGAATAGGCGCAGATCTCATAGTCGCGGAACTTGCGGAACTCGCCCGACGCGGTGCGCTTCCACACTTCCAGGGTTTTTTCTTCCTTGAAGATGCGGATGACCATGGCTTCGCCGGGCGAGGAGCCCATGGCCTTGAGGGCGTTCACCGTGCCCGAGGAGAGTGGCTGGTTGTGCCGGTTGTTGTCGCTCTTGGGCAGGAAGCCGCCACACGCGGCGAGCCCGAAGGCCACCCACAGCAGGATCAGCACGGAGAGGAACTTGCGCAGAAACACGGTCGACGAACCCGATGGAGGACGGCGGCCCCTGCCGGAGCCGGGTTCGCGCAGCATGTACAGTGCTGGTGAACGAAGCCTTTACCACGAGCACTTTGCCGCCGGAAGCGGGACGCTATACACGCGGATGTGAGGGGAAGCTCTCCTGCCCTCCGATAGACCTCATGGTGACAGGTTCAGGATGAGCAACCATTAGCTATGGGGTCCAGGGTTGGCCTCGTTGCAGAACGGTGTTGGCAAAGATGACGAGTTTTCGAGCGCAGGCGACAAGGGCGAGCTTGTGGGGTTTGCCAGCGGCAGTAAGGCGGGCATAGAGCGCCATGAGTTGGCGGTTCCATCGATAGGCGGCAGGCAGGGCCGCGGCGTAGAGGGCCTGCCGGGGGCGGGCACGGCCGCCGGCGATGTGGCGCCGCCCGTGATGCTTGCCGCTGTCGTGGTCGAACGGTGCCAACCCGATCAGGGCAGCGGCCTGTTCACGGCTGATGCTGCCCAGTTCCGGCATGGCGATCAGCAAGGCCAAGGCGGTCGGTATGCCGATGCCGGGGACGGAGAGCAGCAGATCGAGCCGCCGCCCGAGAGCCTTGTCGGCCCGCACCGCCCGTTCCAGCCGGCGCCGTTCGTCGCGCAGGCGGGCCTTGAGTGCGGCAATGTCAGCGGCAACCAGGCTGGCAAGACGGGTATCGTGCAGATGCTCGAGCCGGGTCTTGAGCCGGGCGATGTCCTGGACCAGCTGGTCGATGAAGACCAGATGCTCGTGCAAGCCGGCCAGTGTCGGATCGGCAGCCGCCCTGTCCATCCCGAACAGGACGGTGAAGGCAGCAATCACCCGGGCATCCAGCCGGTCGTTCTTGGCGCGCTGCAACCGCATGCGGGCAAACAGGCGTACCTGCAGCGGCTGGTGCAGGATCACCTTGAACCCGGCCTCCCGCAAAGCCGCGACCACGCCACGTTCGTAGCCGCCGCTGGCTTCGATGCCGACCCGATCGACACCGGCCTTGAGCAACCACTCCGCCGCCGCTTGCCATCCGGCCGCGTCATTGTTCACCCGCAGCCATCCCTCGCCGGGCGTCACCGCCAGATCAAGAGCTGCCTTGCCGGTATCGATCCCGGCCACAAATGTGCTAGAATGGCTCATCTTCCTCGTCCCGTCCTTGCAATGCGAACCCTGGGTTCAATCAACCATGCGGGCCCGATGAAGACTGACGGCAACGATCCCGCTCATCCTCAGACAAAGGTGCACACCACCAGTCTGGGTCTACCTCGATCCGATGCCGCCGCCGCGGCCTGGTGTCGAACAGGCCGCGGCACCCCCACATTCGCACATCCCGCTAATACAAGGTCTACTGTGGCTGCGCGGGTCGCGGGAGTTCAGTAGGTCAGCTTGGTCAGCACCATGGAAAGGTCGCCCGAACCGGTGCCGACGATAGCGCGGTAGGGGATGAAGTAGCCGGTGGTGCCGAGCGGCGCGAACCAGACCAGCATGCGCTGGCTGTCGGCGAGATAGTTGGTGATTTCGCTTTCGCTGTAGTGGCCCGAGATCGGGTCGTAGTCGATGCTGCAGAGCACAACCGGCCCCTGATAGCCTGTGCGCGGGGAGGTGGCGGTGTCCTCGCCCGCATAGGCCATGCGGATGGTGAAGCGCTCGACGCCGGTGAAGATCTCGGCGCGCCGGTTGCAAAGGTCGGCGTCGAGGGCGCGGCCGCGCAGCACGAAGGCGGAGAGGAAGTCGCCGACGCCGGTCAGATGGCGGCGCTCCAGCGGTATGCGGTCCCAGCTGTCGAGCACCGGCGGGTTCACCTTGAAGGCGGTCACGGCGCGATTGGCAAAATCCACATCGACCGTGAAGTGCTCGCCGTTGGCGCGGGTCTCGAGATAGAAACTGTCGGACACCAGACCCGAACCGGCAAGAGCACCGGCGGCCTGAGCGCTCGCCGTGCCGCTCGCGACGATGGCGCCGAAGCCGGCAACGCGGGCGGAGAGGTCAAGGCTGTAGCGGTTGCCCGTATCCGACAGGTCGATATCCATCTGCGCGATGTTGACGCCGCTGATGGTGACCACATAGCTGGCGCTGGCCTCGACCTGAGCGGCCGCGGGCGTCGCCGCCAGAAGCGGCAGGGCGAGAAGGCAGGTAAGGACGGAGCGGATCACTGGCGCGGGCTTTTCGGGCGAATCGGCAATGCCATGACCTTGCCTTGTGCTGGCGCAGCGTGACAAGGCGCTCGCGGGCGTTTGAGGGGCTCCAAGCTTGACGCAGCGGCCCAAAGTCTCTAGAGACCCCGCAGATTTCACCACAATCGAGGCCCGTCGCGGACTTCCCGCCACGTAGGACCTTTACACAAACAGGATATCTGCAATGGCTCGTCGCTGTGAACTGACCGGCAAGGGCGTGATGGTTGGCAACAACGTTTCGCACGCGCTCAACCGCACCCGCCGCCGCTTTCTCCCCAACCTGCTCAACGTGACCCTGCTGTCCGAAGCGCTGAACCGTCCGGTCAAGCTGCGCGTGTCGGCTGCGGCGCTGCGCACCGTCGAGCACCGCGGTGGTCTCGATGCTTTCCTGCTGAAGCAGGACGATGCCGACCTGTCGCCGCTGGCGCTGGGCATCAAGAAGGAAATCCGCGCCGCACTGGCTGCCTGATTTCCCCAGCTTGAGCTGAACGAATTGGCCGCGCGGGTGGTAACCCACCTCGCGGCCTTTGTTTTGAGCCGGACGGCTCAAGGCGAACCGGCCGCACCGGTCTGATGCCGGAGCGCGGCGACATAGAGGTGCATTCTGATGCTTGCTCGTTTTGGGGCGGCCGTTGCCGCCATGGTCGCGGTGGTCGCCGCGTCCAACATTCTCGTCCAGTACCCGTTCGCGGTCCAACTCGGGCCGATCAACCTCGGTGATATCCTCACCTGGGGCGCCTGGACCTATCCGGTGGCTTTCCTCGTTACCGATCTCACCAACCGGGTGTTCGGGCCGGCCAAGGCGCGTCTGGCAGTGGTCGCCGGCTTTGCCGTGGCGGTGATCCTGTCAGTATGGCTCTCGACGCCGCGCATCGCCATCGCCTCGGGTACGGCGTTCCTTGTGGCGCAACTGCTCGACGTCTCCATCTTCCACCGCCTGCGGAATGCCGCGTGGTGGCAGGCGCCGATGTTCTCGTCGCTGGTGAGCTCTGCCCTCGATACGCTGATCTTCTTCAGCCTCGCCATGGCGCCGGTGTTTGCCGGGATCGACGCGCTGTTCGGCATGGAAGACTCTTCCCTGCCGTTCCCGACGCCGCTGCTCGGGTTGGCTTCGAAGTGCCGCTGTGGGTGTCGCTGGGCCTGGGCGACTTCCTCGTCAAGCTGCTGCTCGCGGTGTTGCTGCTGGCGCCCTACAAGAGCCTGCGCGGCTGGCTCGCGGCGCGGGCGGTCGCGGTTTAGCCGATGGCGCATGTGTGTGTGGAGACAACCCGTCACCCTAGCCCTCTCCCAAAGGGGCGAGGGGACGCAGGCACCGATGACGCGGAATTCGTTCGCGCGCACGCAAGTACCACATCGTCCCCTCGCCCCTTTGGGAGAGGGCTAGGGTGACGGGTTGTCTCCACACACCATGCGCCATCGGCTAAACCGCGACCGCCCGCGCCGCGAGCCAGCCGCGCAGGCTCTTGTAGGGCGCCAGCAGCAACACCGCGAGCAGCAGCTTGACGAGGAAGTCGCCCAGGCCCAGCGACACCCACAGCGGCACTTCGAAGCCAACCCCGAGCAGCGGCGTCGGGAACGGCAGGGAAGAGTCTTCCATGCCGAACAGCGCGTCGATCCCGGCAAACACCGGCGCCATGGCGAGGCTGAAGAAGATCAGCGTATCGAGGGCAGAGCTCACCAGCGACGAGAACATCGGCGCCTGCCACCACGCGGCATTCCGCAGGCGGTGGAAGATGGAGACGTCGAGCAGTTGCGCCACAAGGAACGCCGTACCCGAGGCGATGGCGATGCGCGGCGTCGAGAGCCATACTGACAGGATCACCGCCACGGCAAAGCCGGCGACCACTGCCAGACGCGCCTTGGCCGGCCCGAACACCCGGTTGGTGAGATCGGTAACGAGGAAAGCCACCGGATAGGTCCAGGCGCCCCAGGTGAGGATATCACCGAGGTTGATCGGCCCGAGTTGGACCGCGAACGGGTACTGGACGAGAATGTTGGACGCGGCGACCACCGCGACCATGGCGGCAACGGCCGCCCCAAAACGAGCAAGCATCAGAATGCACCTCTATGTCGCCGCGCTCCGGCATCAGACCGGTGCGGCCGGTTCGCCTTGAGCCGTCCGGCTCAAAACAAAGGCCGCGAGGTGGGTTACCACCCGCGCGGCCAATTCGTTCAGCTCAAGCTGGGGAAATCAGGCAGCCAGTGCGGCGCGGATTTCCTTCTTGATGCCCAGCGCCAGCGGCGACAGGTCGGCATCGTCCTGCTTCAGCAGGAAAGCATCGAGACCACCGCGGTGCTCGACGGTGCGCAGCGCCGCAGCCGACACGCGCAGCTTGACCGGACGGTTCAGCGCTTCGGACAGCAGGGTCACGTTGAGCAGGTTGGGGAGAAAGCGGCGGCGGGTGCGGTTGAGCGCGTGCGAAACGTTGTTGCCAACCATCACGCCCTTGCCGGTCAGTTCACAGCGACGAGCCATTGCAGATATCCTGTTTGTGTAAAGGTCCTACGTGGCGGGAAGTCCGCGACGGGCCTCGATTGTGGTGAAATCTGCGGGGTCTCTAGAGACTTTGGGCCGCTGCGTCAAGCTTGGAGCCCCTCAAACGCCCGCGAGCGCCTTGTCACGCTGCGCCAGCACAAGGCAAGGTCATGGCATTGCCGATTCGCCCGAAAAGCCCGCGCCAGTGATCCGCTCCGTCCTTACCTGCCTTCTCGCCCTGCCGCTTCTGGCGGCGACGCCCGCGGCCGCTCAGGTCGAGGCCAGCGCCAGCTATGTGGTCACCATCAGCGGCGTCAACATCGCGCAGATGGATATCGACCTGTCGGATACGGGCAACCGCTACAGCCTTGACCTCTCCGCCCGCGTTGCCGGCTTCGGCGCCATCGTCGCGAGCGGCACGGCGAGCGCTCAGGCCGCCGGTGCTCTTGCCGGTTCGGGTCTGGTGTCCGACAGTTTCTATCTCGAGACCCGCGCCAACGGCGAGCACTTCACGGTCGATGTGGATTTTGCCAATCGCGCCGTGACCGCCTTCAAGGTGAACCCGCCGGTGCTCGACAGCTGGGACCGCATACCGCTGGAGCGCCGCCATCTGACCGGCGTCGGCGACTTCCTCTCCGCCTTCGTGCTGCGCGGCCGCGCCCTCGACGCCGACCTTTGCAACCGGCGCGCCGAGATCTTCACCGGCGTCGAGCGCTTCACCATCCGCATGGCCTATGCGGGCGAGGACACCGCCACCTCCCCGCGCACAGGCTATCAGGGGCCGGTTGTGCTCTGCAGCATCGACTACGACCCGATCTCGGGCCACTACAGCGAAAGCGAAATCACCAACTATCTCGCCGACAGCCAGCGCATGCTGGTCTGGTTCGCGCCGCTCGGCACCACCGGCTACTTCATCCCCTACCGCGCTATCGTCGGCACCGGTTCGGGCGACCTTTCCATGGTGCTGACCAAGCTGACCTACTGAACTCCCGCGACCCGCGCAGCCACAGTAGACCTTGTATTAGCGGGATGTGCGAATGTGGGGGTGCCGCGGCCTGTTCGACACCAGGCCGCGGCGGCGGCATCGGATCGAGGTAGACCCAGACTGGTGGTGTGCACCTTTGTCTGAGGATGAGCGGGATCGTTGCCGTCAGTCTTCATCGGGCCCGCATGGTTGATTGAACCCAGGGTTCGCATTGCAAGGACGGGACGAGGAAGATGAGCCATTCTAGCACATTTGTGGCCGGGATCGATACCGGCAAGGCAGCTCTTGATCTGGCGGTGACGCCCGGCGAGGGATGGCTGCGGGTGAACAATGACGCGGCCGGATGGCAAGCGGCGGCGGAGTGGTTGCTCAAGGCCGGTGTCGATCGGGTCGGCATCGAAGCCAGCGGCGGCTACGAACGTGGCGTGGTCGCGGCTTTGCGGGAGGCCGGGTTCAAGGTGATCCTGCACCAGCCGCTGCAGGTACGCCTGTTTGCCCGCATGCGGTTGCAGCGCGCCAAGAACGACCGGCTGGATGCCCGGGTGATTGCTGCCTTCACCGTCCTGTTCGGGATGGACAGGGCGGCTGCCGATCCGACACTGGCCGGCTTGCACGAGCATCTGGTCTTCATCGACCAGCTGGTCCAGGACATCGCCCGGCTCAAGACCCGGCTCGAGCATCTGCACGATACCCGTCTTGCCAGCCTGGTTGCCGCTGACATTGCCGCACTCAAGGCCCGCCTGCGCGACGAACGGCGCCGGCTGGAACGGGCGGTGCGGGCCGACAAGGCTCTCGGGCGGCGGCTCGATCTGCTGCTCTCCGTCCCCGGCATCGGCATACCGACCGCCTTGGCCTTGCTGATCGCCATGCCGGAACTGGGCAGCATCAGCCGTGAACAGGCCGCTGCCCTGATCGGGTTGGCACCGTTCGACCACGACAGCGGCAAGCATCACGGGCGGCGCCACATCGCCGGCGGCCGTGCCCGCCCCCGGCAGGCCCTCTACGCCGCGGCCCTGCCTGCCGCCTATCGATGGAACCGCCAACTCATGGCGCTCTATGCCCGCCTTACTGCCGCTGGCAAACCCCACAAGCTCGCCCTTGTCGCCTGCGCTCGAAAACTCGTCATCTTTGCCAACACCGTTCTGCAACGAGGCCAACCCTGGACCCCATAGCTAATGGTTGCTCATCCTGAACCTGTCACCATGAGGTCTATCGGAGGGCAGGAGAGCTTCCCCTCACATCCGCGTGTATAGCGTCCCGCTTCCGGCGGCAAAGTGCTCGTGGTAAAGGCTTCGTTCACCAGCACTGTACATGCTGCGCGAACCCGGCTCCGGCAGGGGCCGCCGTCCTCCATCGGGTTCGTCGACCGTGTTTCTGCGCAAGTTCCTCTCCGTGCTGATCCTGCTGTGGGTGGCCTTCGGGCTCGCCGCGTGTGGCGGCTTCCTGCCCAAGAGCGACAACAACCGGCACAACCAGCCACTCTCCTCGGGCACGGTGAACGCCCTCAAGGCCATGGGCTCCTCGCCCGGCGAAGCCATGGTCATCCGCATCTTCAAGGAAGAAAAAACCCTGGAAGTGTGGAAGCGCACCGCGTCGGGCGAGTTCCGCAAGTTCCGCGACTATGAGATCTGCGCCTATTCGGGCGACCTGGGCCCCAAGTTCAAGGAAGGCGACCGTCAAAGCCCCGAGGGCTTCTACACCATCACGCCCGGGCTGATGAATCCGCGCTCGAGCTATTATCTCGCCTTCAACACCGGCTTTCCCAACAAGTTCGACCGTGCCCACGGCCGCACCGGCACCGACCTCATGGTGCATGGCGACTGCTCCTCGCGCGGCTGCTACGCCATGACCGACCAGGGCATCGCCGAGATCTACGCCCTCGCCCGCGAAACCTTCAAGGGCGGCAATCCGAGCTTCCAGCTCCAGATCTTCCCCTTCCGCATGACCGCGGCGAATCTGGCGCGCCATGCATCGAACGACCACCTCGACTTCTGGAAGGACATCAAGGAAGGCCATGACCTGTTCGAACTGACCAAGGCGCCGCCGACCTGGGACGTCTGCGAGCGCCAGTACATCTTCAATGCGGTCGCCGGCGCGCCGCTCAACCCGCTGGGTCCCTGCCCGCCTTCTGCCAGCAACCCGACACTGGTGGCCAAGCAGCAAGCCGACGAGGCCCAGTTTGCGTCGGTGCTCGCCAACCAGGAGCGCGCCGCTGCGGAAGCGGCCGCGATCAAGGAGCGCGGCGAGGCGGTGAGCGGGTTCTTCAGCGGCTTCGGCAATCTTTTCGGCGGCGGGAAGGACGAAAACATCACACCGGTGATCTCCGGCAAGCCCGCGCCTATTCCCCATCCACGGTTGCAGCGGTCGTAGTTCGGCCGCACTCTCTGCCATAAGCAGGAGCAACCGGAGGCCGGCATGAACGGATCGGAAAGCGGCCCTGCGGCCCCAGAAGTGACGGTAGCGGCCGAAGCCAAGGCGGCGTCGGCGGTTCAACCGCGCCCCCCGCGCAAGCCTATTGGCTGGAGCAATATCCTAGCCTTCACAGTGGGACTGGTGGGCGTCGCCGCCATTGCCGCTGCAGCCTTCACCTATGCCGATACCCGCCGCGAGATCGTGCGCCTATCGACCGATCTGGCCCAGGTGCGGCTGACGCTGGATCTGTTGCGCCAGGGCACACCCGGTTCTGCGGGCACTTCGACTGACACAGCCGCCTTGGCCGACCTCGAAAACCGCCTCGCCGTACTGGAAGAAAACTGGCGCACATCGGCGGCCACCGCGGCCCCCGCGGCATTAGCGCCTGCGACAACCGCAACAGCCGATGCAGGCGACTGCCTGCCCACAGCGACCCGTTTTCTGGTCTCGGCCGGAGACACCTGGCCGGTGTGCAATTCACCGGCGGTGGTGGAGGTAGCGAGCGTCGAGCCGGGCTACCTGACCCTGCTCGACGGCTCCGTAGTGGCTGCCGGCGGCAATTTCCCGCTGCTGGGCAGCGCCTGCATGCTGGCGGTGCTGTCCGCCGGCACCGCGGAACTCAGCAGCTACGCCGAGATCCGCGTCACCTGCTGAGCCGGCTTACTGCGCGGCTTCTTCCGCCGCTTCCGCGTCGACCTCGGCACCTTCGGTCTGCGCCTGAACGGCGGCAGCCAGGGCCGGATCGGGGATGTCGACCTGGACGCCGGCCATCAGGTTGGCGATGGTTTCGTCGAAGGTGCGCATCAACAGCCGCTGCTGCAGCTGGCCGGCCACCTGCTCGAAGGCAGGCGCGGTCGACTCGCGGGTTTCTTCAAGCCGGATCACATGCCAGCCGAACTGGGACTGCACCGGATCGGACACCTGCCCGGCATCGGTCAGCGCAAAGGCAGCCTCCTCGAACGGGGCCACCATCATGCCACGGCCAAAGAAGCCGAGATCGCCGCCATTGGCCGCGCCCGGATCGATCGACCGCTCACGCGCCAGCGTGGCGAAATCGGCACCGCCCTCGATCTCGGCCTTGACCGCCTGAGCTTCTTCCTCGGTCTCGACCAGGATGTGGCTGGCGCGGATTTCCGGCTGCGGCTGGAAGTCGGCGACATAGGCGTCGTACTCCGCCCGCACCGCTTCTTCGGTGATCGCATTGGCGATGGTTTCCGCGAAATAGGCGCGGCGCAGGGCCCGGTCTTCCAGGTAGGCCAGCCGTTGCTGGAACAGCAGCGTGTCGGCCATCCCAGCGTCCCGGCCGGCATCGGCCATCACCTTCATGTCGATCAGCACGCGGAGCAGGAAGGCGCGGCGCTCTTCCGGCGGCATTTGGCTGAGTTCCTGCGTCAGGTCCTCAGCGGCGAAGCTGAGATCGGCCTCGGTGATCTGGCTGCCGCCCACGGTGGCCACCACGGTTTCCGGGGTCACGGCCGGCGCTGCGGCCTCGGCAGGAGCTTCAGCGGGAGCAGCGGCATCCTGCGCCGTGGCCGGCACGAGCGCCGTCGCCGAAAGCACCAGCGCCAGAACGCTCGCGGCCTGGGCGAGACGCAGCTTGGACTTGATCATCTTGGGGGAACTCCTTGAACGGCGCACAGCGGCGCCGGCTGGTGGTGTTGCTGTGGAACGGACTGTTCCGAACGGATCGCCCGCCTTGATCACGAGAGCGGGGCCGAATTATGCCGCGCCGCGTTTTTTGAGCGACGTCGTCGGGCTGGAAAGCCCGGCTGCGCAGGGCCGTTGAGCATTCGCGCATTTGGCTGCCGTTGACAAGACAAGGGGGCACTCTTACATCGGTTCAGCTTTCCGCCGCCCGGTGGAACCATGCATTTTTCCAAGCCTTGAAAGGCTTATTCTCGCGCCGGCGACCGGCAGCGACGGGTGCGATGCCCGCCTCCTCACCCGCCACACGCGAGACATGAAAGGGATCGACCTTATGGCTCTAGCTGCGCTCGCCCGGCGTTTGTTCGGAACGCCTTCGGACCGGCAGGTCAAGCGGTTCCAGCCGAAGGTGGCACAGATCAACGCCCTCGAGCCGCAGTTCGAGCAGCTGAGCGACGACGAACTCCGCGCCAAGACCGCCGAGTTCCGCGAGCAACTCGCCGCCGGCCGGTCGATCAACGATCTGATCGTGCCCGCTTTCGCCACCGTCCGTGAAGCGTCCAAGCGCGTGCTCGGCATGCGCCACTTCGACGTGCAGCTGATCGGCGGCATGGTGCTCAACGAGCGCGCCATCGCCGAAATGCGCACCGGTGAAGGCAAGACGCTGGTGGCAACGCTTGCCGTCTATCTGAATGCGCTCGAAGGCAAGGGCGTCCACGTCGTCACCGTCAACGACTATCTTGCCCGCCGCGACGCCGCCTGGATGGGCCGCATCTACTCCTTCCTCGGCATGAGCACCGGCATCATCGTGCACGGCCTGACCGATGCCGAGCGCAAGGCCGCCTACGAAGCCGACATCACCTACGGCACCAACAACGAGTTCGGCTTCGACTATCTGCGCGACAACATGAAATACAGCCGCGCGCAGATGGTGCAGCGCGGCCATGCCTATGCCATCGTCGACGAAGTGGACTCGATCCTGATCGATGAGGCGCGCACGCCGCTGATCATCTCCGGCCCGTCGGAGGACCGCTCCGAACTTTATGTCCGCATCGACGGCCTGATGTCGATCATCGAGGAGGGCGACTTCGAGGTCGACGAGAAGCACCGCGCCGCAACCTTCACCGACCAGGGCATCGAAAAGCTCGAGGAACGCCTCGCCACCGAAGGCCTGCTCAAGAGCGCCTCGCTCTATGACGTCGAAAACGTGGCGCTGGTCCACCACCTCAACTCGGCCCTGCGCGCCCACAAGCTGTTCCGCAAGGACAAGGACTACATCGTCCGCAACGACGAAGTGGTGATCATCGACGAGTTCAGTGGCCGCATGATGCCCGGCCGCCGTTATTCCGAAGGCCTGCACCAGGCGCTCGAGGCTAAGGAGCACGTCAAGATCCAGGCCGAGAACCAGACTCTCGCCTCGATCACCTTCCAGAACTACTTCCGCCTCTACAAGAAGCTCGCCGGCATGACCGGTACGGCGGCGACCGAAGCGGAGGAATTCGGCGACATTTACGGGCTCGAAGTGGTCACCATCCCGACCAACCTGCCCATCCAGCGCAAGGACGACGAGGACGCCATCTTCCGCACCGCGGAAGAGAAGTTCGACGCTATCGCCGATCTGATCAAGCACTGTCAGGAGCGCGGCCAGCCGGTGCTGGTCGGCACCACCTCGATCGAAAAGTCCGAAATGCTCGCCGAGCTTCTGCGCAAGAAGAATGTCGGCCAGATGAACGTGCTGAACGCCCGCCATCACGAGCAGGAAGCCTATATCGTCGCCGATGCCGGCCTGCCGGGCGCCATTACCATCGCCACCAACATGGCCGGCCGCGGTACCGACATCCAGCTCGGCGGCAACCTCGAGATGCGCATCGAGCGCGAGACCGAGGGCCTGGAAGGCGAGGCACGCGAAGCCAAGATCGCCGAGATCAAGCGCACCATTGCTGAGGCCAAGGAGAAGGCCCTTGCGGCCGGTGGCCTGATGGTGATTGGCACCGAGCGCCACGAATCCCGCCGCATCGACAACCAGTTGCGCGGCCGCTCCGGCCGTCAGGGCGATCCGGGCCATTCGGCCTTCTTCCTGTCGCTCCAGGACGACCTGATGCGCATTTTCCCGGTCGACAGCATGGATTCCATGCTGAGCAAGCTCGGACTGCAGCAGGGCGAAAGCATCACCCATCCCTGGGTCACCAAGGCCATCGAGCGCGCCCAGGGCAAGGTCGAAGCCCGCAACTTCGACATCCGCAAGAACATCCTGAAATACGACGACGTGATGAATGACCAGCGCAAGGTCATCTTCGAGCAGCGTCTCGAACTGATGGACGCCGAGGATGTCGGCGAGACCGTCACCGAGATGCGCCACGGTGTCGTCGATGCGATCGTTTCTCGCTCCATTCCGCCCCGCTCCTATCCCGAGCAGTGGGACGTCGAGCTCATGGCGACCGAGGCGAAATCCCTGCTCAACCTCGATATTCCCGCGGCCGAATGGGCTGCCGAGGAAGGCATCGACGCCGAGATCGTCACCCAACGCCTGGTGGAGGCTGCCGACGCAAAGGCCGCCGAGAAGCGCGAGAAGTACTCGGCCGACATCATGCGCCAGGTGGAAAAATCCATCGTGCTGCAGTCGATCGACGGCCTCTGGCGCGAGCACCTCGCTACCCTCGACCACCTCTCCAAGGTCGTGGGCTGGCGCGGCATCGCCCAGCGCGACCCGCTCAACGAGTACAAGCAGGAGGCCTTCGAGCTGTTCCAGAACCTGCTCGGCACGCTGCGCGAGCGCGTCACCCAGCAGCTCAGCCATGTGGAACTGCAGATCCGCCCCGAGCCGCAGCCGGCACCAGACCTGTCCGGCCTGCAGCAGACCCATATCGATCCGACCACGGGCGAGAACGACGCGGTGGGCGACGACGCCTCGATCCCCACCGGTCCCCTGAAGCCGATCGACCCCAAGCTCCTGGTCGGCGTCTCCCGCAACGCGCCCTGCCCCTGCGGCTCAGGCAAGAAGTTCAAGCACTGCCACGGCGCGTTCTGAGGAACGCGCCGGCCGGGCGCCGCGCTTACGGCTTGAGGCCTCGCACCAGTTGCGCGGCGATCTTCTGTGCCTCCCCCGGCTCGAGCGCCAGCCGGTCGGTCAGCAATCGGTGCCAGATCAGCGACTGCACCATCTCGGCGCCCAATAGCGGGTCGACCGTATCCGCGACCTCGCCGCGTGCCATCGCCCGCTCGATCATCTCGCCGATATGCGCCCGCCGCTCCGTTGCATAGCTCTGCAGCCGTTCGGCACAGGCCGGGTCGCGCTGCGCCTCCGCGATCACCTGCCGGAACACCTGACCGGCGCTGCCCTGCCAATAGCCGCTGAGCCACTCGATCAGCCCGGCGATCTCTCCTTCGAGGTCATCCGTCGGACCGTGCAGCGCCTGCGGCTTCTGGCGATGGTAGATATCGAGCAGCAAAGTGCCGCGGCTTGGCCACCACCGGTAGATTGTGGGCTTGCCGGCGCGGGCGCGCCGCGCCACCGCCTCGATGGAAAACGCCGCCGGACCCTCTTCGAGCAGGATCGCCTCGCCCGCCTGCAGGATCGCCTCCTGTGTATCGGGATTGCGCCGGGCACCGATCGAACGGCGGCGATCATCGTCTGCTGGGTCAGCCATGCAGCATAGATAGCGCAGCCATGCGGGCGAAAAAAGTCTTGATCGTTACGCTACGTTCCGTTATGAAACGGCACGTATCGTTTAGGAGACAAATGATGCCTTCCATCGCCTCCCGCCTGCGCCTTGCCCTGTTGATGTTCTTCGGCGTCTACCCGGTCATCACCCTCTACATCTACGCCTTGTTCCCGCTCACCACCGGCTGGCAGATGTGGCAGCGCACCCTGTTGCTGGTGCCGCTGATGGTGCTCACCATGGTGTTCTTCGTCATGCCCTTCATCCAGACTCGTTTCGGCGCCTTCATCACCGGCCGCAAGCCCGCCGCCGCCGCCTGATCCGGATCAGCCACCCCCTCCGCCGGGAGGGGGTGGCCGGAACACTCACTGTTCGGGGGCAACCCGCACGATGGTGGAGGACCCTGCCCGCGGATTCTCGGTCACCGCATAGACCGCGCCGTCCGGTCCGACCCGCACGTCGCGCACGCGCGCCTCGAGCGGCACCCGCTCTTCGAACGCCACCCGGTCGCCGTCCATGTGGAGCACCACCAGCCCCTGGGACACCAGTCCACCAACGATGAACGCACCCTGCCACTCGGGGATCAGGTCGGCGTCGTAGTAGGCCATGCCGGAGGGTGCGATCACCGGATCCCAATAGTAGAGTGGCTGCTCGGTTTCGGCGTTGGCGGTGATCCCTTCGCCGATCGTGGAGCCATCATAGTTGACGCCATAGGCCACGTCCGGCCAGCCATAGTTGAGCCCCGGTTGCGGCCGGTTGAGCTCGTCCCCACCCTTGGCACCGTGCTCCACCGTCCACAGCCGCCCCTCGCCATCGAGCGTCGCCGACTGGACGTTGCGGTGACCGAGGCTCCAGATCTCCGGCAGGGCATCATCATTGTCGATGAACGGGTTGTCCGGCAGCGCCTCGCCTTCCGGATCGATGCGGAACACCTTACCCAGCCCGCTGGCCAGTTCCTGAGCCTGATCGCGGATCGGCTCGTCCGAACGCTCACCCACGGTGATGTAGAGGTTGCCGTCTTCAGTGGGCACGATGCGCGAACCGAAATGCAACTCGCCGTCATAGGTGGGCTCCTGACGGAAGATCACCTCCACGTCTTCGAGGCTGCCGCCGCCATTCTCGTCGAGAACCAGCGTCGCCGCTGCCACCGCCGTGCCATTGCCGTCCTCGCGCGGCTCGGCATAGGAGACATAGATGCGCCCCGTGCTCTCGAAATCGGGCGCCAGGGCCACATCGAGCAATCCGCCCTGGCCGACAAGGTCGACTTCCGGCAGCCCGCTGATCGGCTCGCTGGCTTCGCCCTCCGGGTAACGATGTGCAGCACCGCCGGACTTTGCCGTCACCCGCATGCGCCCGTCGGGCAGGAACTCCATTGC
>NZ_JBHUNP010000002.1:0-40415 GCF_042685625.1 Devosia albogilva | reverse complement strand
AGCGCACCATTGCTGAGGCCAAGGAGAAGGCCCTTGCGGCCGGTGGCCTGATGGTGATTGGCACCGAGCGCCACGAATCCCGCCGCATCGACAACCAGTTGCGCGGCCGCTCCGGCCGTCAGGGCGATCCGGGCCATTCGGCCTTCTTCCTGTCGCTCCAGGACGACCTGATGCGCATTTTCCCGGTCGACAGCATGGATTCCATGCTGAGCAAGCTCGGACTGCAGCAGGGCGAAAGCATCACCCATCCCTGGGTCACCAAGGCCATCGAGCGCGCCCAGGGCAAGGTCGAAGCCCGCAACTTCGACATCCGCAAGAACATCCTGAAATACGACGACGTGATGAATGACCAGCGCAAGGTCATCTTCGAGCAGCGTCTCGAACTGATGGACGCCGAGGATGTCGGCGAGACCGTCACCGAGATGCGCCACGGTGTCGTCGATGCGATCGTTTCTCGCTCCATTCCGCCCCGCTCCTATCCCGAGCAGTGGGACGTCGAGCTCATGGCGACCGAGGCGAAATCCCTGCTCAACCTCGATATTCCCGCGGCCGAATGGGCTGCCGAGGAAGGCATCGACGCCGAGATCGTCACCCAACGCCTGGTGGAGGCTGCCGACGCAAAGGCCGCCGAGAAGCGCGAGAAGTACTCGGCCGACATCATGCGCCAGGTGGAAAAATCCATCGTGCTGCAGTCGATCGACGGCCTCTGGCGCGAGCACCTCGCTACCCTCGACCACCTCTCCAAGGTCGTGGGCTGGCGCGGCATCGCCCAGCGCGACCCGCTCAACGAGTACAAGCAGGAGGCCTTCGAGCTGTTCCAGAACCTGCTCGGCACGCTGCGCGAGCGCGTCACCCAGCAGCTCAGCCATGTGGAACTGCAGATCCGCCCCGAGCCGCAGCCGGCACCAGACCTGTCCGGCCTGCAGCAGACCCATATCGATCCGACCACGGGCGAGAACGACGCGGTGGGCGACGACGCCTCGATCCCCACCGGTCCCCTGAAGCCGATCGACCCCAAGCTCCTGGTCGGCGTCTCCCGCAACGCGCCCTGCCCCTGCGGCTCAGGCAAGAAGTTCAAGCACTGCCACGGCGCGTTCTGAGGAACGCGCCGGCCGGGCGCCGCGCTTACGGCTTGAGGCCTCGCACCAGTTGCGCGGCGATCTTCTGTGCCTCCCCCGGCTCGAGCGCCAGCCGGTCGGTCAGCAATCGGTGCCAGATCAGCGACTGCACCATCTCGGCGCCCAATAGCGGGTCGACCGTATCCGCGACCTCGCCGCGTGCCATCGCCCGCTCGATCATCTCGCCGATATGCGCCCGCCGCTCCGTTGCATAGCTCTGCAGCCGTTCGGCACAGGCCGGGTCGCGCTGCGCCTCCGCGATCACCTGCCGGAACACCTGACCGGCGCTGCCCTGCCAATAGCCGCTGAGCCACTCGATCAGCCCGGCGATCTCTCCTTCGAGGTCATCCGTCGGACCGTGCAGCGCCTGCGGCTTCTGGCGATGGTAGATATCGAGCAGCAAAGTGCCGCGGCTTGGCCACCACCGGTAGATTGTGGGCTTGCCGGCGCGGGCGCGCCGCGCCACCGCCTCGATGGAAAACGCCGCCGGACCCTCTTCGAGCAGGATCGCCTCGCCCGCCTGCAGGATCGCCTCCTGTGTATCGGGATTGCGCCGGGCACCGATCGAACGGCGGCGATCATCGTCTGCTGGGTCAGCCATGCAGCATAGATAGCGCAGCCATGCGGGCGAAAAAAGTCTTGATCGTTACGCTACGTTCCGTTATGAAACGGCACGTATCGTTTAGGAGACAAATGATGCCTTCCATCGCCTCCCGCCTGCGCCTTGCCCTGTTGATGTTCTTCGGCGTCTACCCGGTCATCACCCTCTACATCTACGCCTTGTTCCCGCTCACCACCGGCTGGCAGATGTGGCAGCGCACCCTGTTGCTGGTGCCGCTGATGGTGCTCACCATGGTGTTCTTCGTCATGCCCTTCATCCAGACTCGTTTCGGCGCCTTCATCACCGGCCGCAAGCCCGCCGCCGCCGCCTGATCCGGATCAGCCACCCCCTCCGCCGGGAGGGGGTGGCCGGAACACTCACTGTTCGGGGGCAACCCGCACGATGGTGGAGGACCCTGCCCGCGGATTCTCGGTCACCGCATAGACCGCGCCGTCCGGTCCGACCCGCACGTCGCGCACGCGCGCCTCGAGCGGCACCCGCTCTTCGAACGCCACCCGGTCGCCGTCCATGTGGAGCACCACCAGCCCCTGGGACACCAGTCCACCAACGATGAACGCACCCTGCCACTCGGGGATCAGGTCGGCGTCGTAGTAGGCCATGCCGGAGGGTGCGATCACCGGATCCCAATAGTAGAGTGGCTGCTCGGTTTCGGCGTTGGCGGTGATCCCTTCGCCGATCGTGGAGCCATCATAGTTGACGCCATAGGCCACGTCCGGCCAGCCATAGTTGAGCCCCGGTTGCGGCCGGTTGAGCTCGTCCCCACCCTTGGCACCGTGCTCCACCGTCCACAGCCGCCCCTCGCCATCGAGCGTCGCCGACTGGACGTTGCGGTGACCGAGGCTCCAGATCTCCGGCAGGGCATCATCATTGTCGATGAACGGGTTGTCCGGCAGCGCCTCGCCTTCCGGATCGATGCGGAACACCTTACCCAGCCCGCTGGCCAGTTCCTGAGCCTGATCGCGGATCGGCTCGTCCGAACGCTCACCCACGGTGATGTAGAGGTTGCCGTCTTCAGTGGGCACGATGCGCGAACCGAAATGCAACTCGCCGTCATAGGTGGGCTCCTGACGGAAGATCACCTCCACGTCTTCGAGGCTGCCGCCGCCATTCTCGTCGAGAACCAGCGTCGCCGCTGCCACCGCCGTGCCATTGCCGTCCTCGCGCGGCTCGGCATAGGAGACATAGATGCGCCCCGTGCTCTCGAAATCGGGCGCCAGGGCCACATCGAGCAATCCGCCCTGGCCGACAAGGTCGACTTCCGGCAGCCCGCTGATCGGCTCGCTGGCTTCGCCCTCCGGGGTAACGATGTGCAGCACGCCGGACTTTGCCGTCACCAGCATGCGCCCGTCGGGCAGGAACTCCATTGCCCACAGATGCGGCAGCCCTTCGGCTACCACTTCGGTGCTGACATCCGCCAGCACCTCCGGCTGCGAGGCGCGGCTCTGTCCTTCGAAAGCAGGAGTCTGATCCGGTGCATTGGGTGCGGCCGTCTCGACGGGTCCCGCTTGGGCAAAGGCTGGGGTGACCAGCAAGGCAGACAACATGGTGCCGGCAAGAAGAGACGCGGTGATACGCATGGCTGAACCTCCGATTGGCGGCGCATCAGATCGGCGCCCATTGGTGGATGATGATCGACCAATCGCCCTGTCCGCGGTTCGTTGCCCGCGGGACGATCACGAGACCGTTGGCAGGCGCTTGCGGACCGGCTGGCTTTCATGCACACCCATGCGCCAGTTCGGCGCCTGACAAACGAGGCAAATCATGGCCCATCCGGTTTCCCCTCTTGCTCCCAAGTCCTACCCGGACCTGCCCGCCATCGAGGGCGTGCGTTTTGCCACCGCCGAAGCCGGAATTAAGTACAAGAACCGCACCGACGTGCTCTTGATGGCCTTTGAGGAGGGCACCGTTGCCGCCGGTGTGCTCACCCGCTCCAAATGCTCCTCCGCCGCCGTCGACTGGTGCCGCGCCCACCTGCCGGGCGGCAAGGCGCGCGGCCTCGTCGTCAACTCCGGCAACGCCAACGCCTTCACCGGCGTCAAGGGCCGCGAAAGCGTCGAACTGACCGCCGACTACGCGGCCCGGGCACTGGGCTGCTCCACTGCCGAAATCTTCCTCGCCTCGACCGGCGTCATCGGCGAGCCCCTCCCCGCCGAAAAGTTCGCCGGCGTTCTCGACCAGGCCGCTACCCGCCTCGCCCCCACCCCGTGGATCGAGCCCGCCAAGGCGATCATGACCACCGACACCTACCCCAAGCTGTCGGGTGCCGTGGTCGAGATCGACGG
This sequence comes from Devosia albogilva, assembly GCF_042685625.1. Classification (NCBI taxonomy): domain Bacteria; kingdom Pseudomonadati; phylum Pseudomonadota; class Alphaproteobacteria; order Hyphomicrobiales; family Devosiaceae; genus Devosia; species Devosia albogilva. Next base: position 36,393 of record NZ_JBHUNP010000002.1, on the reverse strand, counting down.
CATAGAGGTCAAGATCAACGGCATCGCTAAGGGCTCGGGCATGATCGCGCCCGACATGGCCACCATGCTGAGCTTCGTCGTCACCGACATGCCGGTTTCGGCCGAGGTGCTGCAGGCACTGCTCGCCCGGCACGTGCAGACCAGCTTCAATGCCATCACCGTCGACAGCGACACCTCGACCTCCGACACCCTGCTCGCCTTCGCCACCGGCAAGGCCGCGGTGGAGCCTCTCACGACGCTGGACGATCCGCGCGCCGAGGTGTTCGGGGCCGCCCTCTCCGACGTCCTGTTCGAACTGGCCATTCACGTCGTCCGCGACGGTGAAGGCGCCACCAAGCAGGTGTCGGTGCATGTCGAAGGCGCCGTTTCCGACGCCTCCGCCTTCCGCATCGCCAAGTCGATCGCCGACTCGCCGCTGGTCAAGACCGCCATCGCCGGCGAGGACGCCAATTGGGGCCGCGTCGTCATGGCCGTCGGCAAGGCCGGCGAGCCCGCCGACCGCGACAAGCTCGCCATCCGCTTCGGCGATCTTCTTGTTGCCAGGAACGGCGAACGCGCCGCCGGCTACGACGAAGCCGCCACCAGCGCCTACATGAAGGGCGAGGAGCTTGAACTCACCGTCAGCCTCGGGCTGGGAGACGGCCGGGCGACCGTCTATACCTGCGACCTCACCCACGGCTACATCACCATCAACGGCGACTACCGGAGCTGAGATGGACTCGCTCGTCGATCGCATCGAGCGCGCGGGGCTTCAGTGCTGGCCCGGCCTCGAGGTTGAATGGGATGGCTCCTGGGCGCGCCGCGCCTCCGGCGGCTACACCCACCGCGCCAACTCGGTACAGCCTTTCGATCCGTCCGACGACGCGGACCTCGACCGCCGCATCGAGGAGGCCGCACTCTGGCATCGAACCCGCGGCCTGCAGCCGGTCTTCCGCCTCACGCCGCAGGCACCCGCCAAGCTGCGCACCGCGCTTGACGTCCGTGGCTGGACAGCCGCCGACCACAGCCACGTCTTCGCCATGCCGCTCGATCATCATGATCCGGATTCCCGGGTGCGGCTCCTTTCGCCGCTCGATTCCGACTTCATCCGGGCCCAGCAGAGGCTGCAAGTCTATTCCGACGAGCGCACGCGGCGCATGTCAGCCGTGCTCGCCGCGATCACGGTGCCCGCACACGGCATCGTGCTCTTTCAGGATGGGGAGCCCGTTGCTTCGGCCTTGATGGACATTGCCGATGGCGTGGTGATCACCGGCAACGTGATTACGCACCCGGAGCACCGCGGCAAGGGCTTCGGCTTGGCGATGATGCGGTCCGGTCTCGCCTGGGCCAAGGCCAAAGGCGCCACCCTCGCTGCCCTCAACGTCGCCGCCGACAACACTGCCGGCCAGGCGCTCTACCGGCGTCTCGGCTATGCCCGTCGGTATGACTACGAATACCGTGTTCTCGAAGGTACCCCATGAGCACCCGACCCGTGCTGCTCGTTGCCGCCGCTGCCCTGATCGACGCCGAGGATCGCATTCTCATCGCCCAGCGCCCGGAGGGCAAGCAATTGGCCGGTTTGTGGGAGTTCCCGGGCGGCAAGCTCGAGCCCGGCGAGGGCCCCGAAGCGGCGCTGGTGCGTGAGCTCAAGGAAGAACTCGGGATCACCGTCGCGCTGGCCGACCTCGTCGCGCATTCCTTCGCCAGCCATGCTTACGAGAATTTTCACCTGTTGATGCCACTGTTCACCTGCAGGAGATGGCAGGGAACGCCGATGGCGCTGGAACACGCGGCTCTCGCTTGGGTGACACCAGCAGAAATGGCCGCCTTCCCCATGCCCCCCGCCGACGAACCGCTGGTCCTCGCCCTGCGCGACCGGCTGTAGAGGGCAAGTCATGGCCAAGCTCCACGCCTTCATCACCGACGAGACTGGCGCCACCGCGATCGAATACGGCTTGCTTGCAGGGTTGATCGCGGTTGCCCTGATCAGCAGCTTCGTGGTGTTCGGCGACGCCCTGTTCAACCTGATGGGCTATGGCGCCGGCGGAGCCGCCAACGTGATCGGATCCCAGGCCGCCAAGCTCGGCTGACCTACTGCAGCGCCACCAGCTTGTACTTCTGCCCGGCCACCAGCGGGTCGCCCGGGAACAGGTCGTTGATGATGTAGAACAGCTCGCTGCCGCGCGTGAGCCCCGACATGCGCCGCGCCAGCGCCTCGGCCGTGTCGCCGGGCCGGGCCGTGACGATCTGCACCGCCAGCTTGCGAATGCCGCCGAGATCCGCCGCCGTGGTGCGCCGGAAGCTCCTGAGCGTTTCGTTGGCGCCTTCCGCAAAGCGCGGGCTGTCGGATTTGGCCGCGAAGATGAACCGGTAGACCTGCCCGTCGAGGCGCATCACCGACACGCGGAAGAACCACTGGTCGGTCTGCGCCAGCCCGGTTGCCATCTCGATGCCGTTGTAGCTATCAGACTTCACCGTGTCCGCCTTGAGGCCGGCGATCCAACCCGACTTGAGGTAGTCGGTCAGCGCCACTTCCGGCTGCACGTCGGCGCTGTCGAAGCGCACTGCCTCGCCATCCCCGGCGACGCCCACCACCGCACTCTGTGAGTTCTGCAGCGTATAGCCCTGCGGCACGGTGAAGGTGAACTTCGAGGCCGGATGCACGAACCGGCGCCCCACGATCGATCCCTGCGAGGGGCTCTCGCCGAACGTCATGCCGCTGATCGCCGATAGATAGCCGTCGCGGTCGGTCTCGCCCATGCCGTTCTGGCCGAACATGGTGCGGGCGGTATCGAGTGCCTTCTGGATTCGTGCCGGGGTGGACGGGTGCGAGGACAGGAACCCGTCGTCGCCCGCCGAAGTGCCGGCCGAGAACGCGGCGAACCGGCTCATCACCGTCAGGAATCGCGCCGCTGCCTGCGGGTCGTAGCCGGCCTTGCCCGCGATCTCGATGCCTTCGCGGTCGGCCTCGAGCTCCTGGTTCTGGCTGAACGCGGCCATTGCCTCCTGCGTGCGCGCGGAATTGCCGCCGCTGCCGCCGAACACGCTGGTGATCACCCGATCGACGATCTCGTTGGTGCGGCTGCGGTCGGTGCGCGCGCGCGCATGCCGCAGCGTCACGTGCGCGATCTCGTGCGCCAGCACCGCGGCAAGCTGACTGGTGTCCGAAGCCAGCGCAAGGAGCCCGCGCGTCACATAGACGAAGCCGCCCGGCAGCGCGAAGGCATTCACTTCCGAGGTGTCGAGAATGGTGACCTGGAACTGGGCGTTCGGCTGGTTCGCCGCCGCCAGCAGCCGCCCGACGATCCGCGCCACCATGATCTCGGCCTGGCGGTCTTCGTACACCCCGCCATAGGCGGCGATGATGCGCGGATGCTCGCGCCGGCCAATCACCACGTCATCGGGGTCGGTGCCCGCCGGCACCACCGCCGGCGCCGGGTTGTCACCCGTCTGGCTGACGGCGATGTTGGAACTGGTCAAGGTCGTGCAGGCCGTCAGCGCCAGCAGCGATACCGCCAGCACCCCACCCCGCCAGGACTTGCCGATGGGCCCGATGCTACTCATCGCGTTGCCAGAACCTCGATCTGTTCGGGATGGGTGATCTCGATGCGCGGACCATCCCGGTCGTCCACCCATCCTCGTATTCTCACCAGCGCCCCTTCGAGCACCAGCGGGTCGAAGCCGTCGCCGGCGAACAGCCTGAGCGCCGGCGCTTCGATGACGGCCGTGAAATCCTCTTTCCAGTGGCGGCCGAAGTTGAGGTAGACCCGCCCGCCCCGCCGTTCGGCGAGCAGCACCCGGCCTTCGACCAGCTCGTACCCGCCGACCCGCCGGAGCAGGTCGCCGGGATCGTCCGCCGCCCGCACGCTGTAGAAGGAATTGCGCCAGATTCCAAGTCCGGCCAGCCGCGCGCGGCCTTCAGCCGCGAACAAGAGATCGAGGCACGAGCGGTTGTCCGGAAAGGAATAAACCCGAGCCAATCCCTCGGCGACCATATGCTGCTGCGCCCAGACCGGCCCCTGGTCCGTTTCGACGAACACATGCGCCAGCGCCCGTTCGTAGCGGTCGACCGTTTCCCCGCCATAGCCGAGCTGCACCGTCCGGTTGAGCGCCAGTGCCTCGAGGGCCGCCTTCGCCTCGGGCGCCAGCGGCCAGGTTTCGAAGCCGTCGCGGCCAAGCGGCAGTTTCGGCGCCTGGGTGCCGATCATGCGCACCACCAGCCCCGAATCGAGCACCACCGTATCGCCGTCGGTGACTTCCACCACCACCCCGCCCGGGTGCATTCGCAGCTCGCCGCACGCTTCGGCCGCAGCAGCCGGGGCCGACAGCATCGCCAGCGTGGCGAGATGAACGAGACTGGTTTTGAGCAAGACGACGCCCCGGAAAGGTTCGGTTCACCATGCACCGAAATACGGCAAAAAAAGATAAACGCCGCCCCGGAGGTTCCCTCGCAAATATCGGCTGCGCTTTCTGGTTCCCGCTTCGCCTCGGCTTTGCTATGGAAAGCACGTGGTCCCGTAGCTCAGCAGGATAGAGCACAGGATTCCTAATCCTGGGGTCGCGCGTTCGAATCGCGCCGGGATCACCACTCCCCCACATCAGGAGCACGTGGCGCTCCATGATTTGGCCTTGCTGGCGGTCTACCGGCGCGGCTCCCCGTTTCCAACAGGACAGCTCAATGTTGCGCTCCGATTCGTCCCGCCGGTTCCTGCCGGCCGCTCTGGTCCTTGCCGCGGCCGGTCTTGCCCTTTCCGCCTGCAGCATGGGCGGCAGCACGGCCGGGCTCGCGCTCGCCCCCGGCCTCAGCGCCCGCATGGATCAGCCCGGCGCCTCGCTCGACCGCGCCCAGGCGATCGACATCATCAACGCCTATCGCGCCACCAATGGCCTGCCGGCCCTGCAGCACGATCCGGCGCTCGACGGCTCCGCCCAGGCGCTGGCGACCCAATACGCCCAGACCGGCACCCCGCCGCAGACGCCGCAGGAACTGGTAGCGATGAAGCTGAGCGCCGGTTACTCGACCTTCGCCGAAACCTTCTCCGGCTGGCGCAACAATGCGGCCGACGCTGCGGCCCTGCGCGCCAACGCCACCCGCGCCGGCGTGGCCGTGGCCTTCAACCCGGCCTCAACCTATGGCGTGCACTGGGTGCTGGTGCTCGACAACTAAAGCCTAGAGGTGGCTCGGCCGGGGGCGCGGATAGGGGATCGCCGGTCCGCTCAGCCCCGGCCGCAGCTCTCCCGCCAGCGACGCCGCGGCGGTGGGTGCGGTGAACACCGGCACATGCGCCGGGCGGGGCCGTGGCAGCGACACACCAACAGCAATGCGGCCGAGGTCGACCGCAGCATAGCTCGGCGCCACGACGCTATCGGTCAGATAGCTCGGCTGCCCCTCGAGCCCCATCGGGAACGCTGCTTCCTGCGCGGCCACATAGGTCTTGGCCTCCTTGCCGCAGATCTGCGGCCGCATGTCGACCGGCGCGGCGCCGGCATTGTTGGCCAGCGTCAACACTGTCTGTCCCGTCGGCGCCGCCGATCCGGAGAGACCGCGCAGCAGCAGTTCCGCCGTCCGCTCGTTGCGGTCCCGCGCCGACGAGCCGCCCAGCACCACAGCCAGCAGGTTGCGGCCATTGCGCGCCACCGTCGCCACCAGGTTGAGCCCCGAGGCGCAGATATAGCCCGTCTTCATGCCGGTGGTGCCGGCGAACTTGGTCAGCAGGTCATTGTTGGATTCGAACCGCTTGCCGGCAAGCGTCACCTCGCCGGTGCCGAACATCGGCATGAACTGCGGAAAGCTCTGGCGGATATAGAGTCCGAGAACCGCGAGGTCGCGCGCCGTGGTCACCTGCGCCGGGTCGTGCAAGCCGTGCGAATTGGTGAAGCGGGTACCCGTCAGACCCATGCGCGCTGCCACCTCGTTCATCTTGGCGACGAATTGCGGCTCGCTGCCACCAACAGCCTCGGCGATCGCCACCGCCACGTCATTGGCGGACTTCACGATCAGCACATAGAGCGCGTCCTTGAGCGTCATGGCGCTGCCGACCGGCAGCCCTGACTTCGACGGCGCCTGGTTGATCGCGTTCTGCGACAGCGTCACCGGCGTCTCGAGTGTGATCGTGCCCTTGGCCAGTTCCTCGAAGGTGACATAGGCCGTCATCATCTTGGTGAGCGAAGCCGGATGCCAGGGCTGCCCCGCCTCTTCGGCATGCAGCACCTCCAGCGTATCCATGTCGACCAGCAACATCGGATTGGCCTGGACGGGGACCAGGCTCGCCAGAACCAGCGCGAGCACAACAAAGAAACGACGGGCAAGCTGCACGGCCAGCACACTCCAGCTGTGAGGGGGACCGGCAGCTTGTATCAGCCGGTCCGTCGCTTCTCAAGGAAAGCGGGGCAGCTTGAACCGCTTGTGACCTGCTGACACGATCTGGCGGCCCGCAAGGCCAGGGTGGGACACAAAGGAGAGTTCCCCATGACCAAGATCGTGACCATCCTGACCGAGGGCTATGCCGACTGGGAGACGGCCCTGCTCAACGCCGTGGCCCGGCAGTATTATGGGGTGACGACGCTGTTCGCCACACCCGGCGGTGCGCCGGTCACCTCGGCGGGCGGGCTCCGCGTGATGCCCGACCTCGCCGCGGAAGCCATCGACCCCGCAGACCTCGACGCGCTGGTGGTCAATGGCGGCACCGCCTGGAGGCAGCCCGATGCTCCGGATCTGTCGGCACTGCTCTGCGCCGTACGCGATGCCGGCAAGACGGTCGCCGGCATTTGCGACGGAACACTTGCGCTTGCCCGTGCCGGCTTGCTGGACGCCGTGGCCCACACGTCCAACTCACCCGAGAACCTGCCGCCCACCGGCTATCGCGGCGCCGGGCACTATCGCGACCAGCCGCAGGCGGTGGCCGATGGACGGATCGTGACGGCGGCCGGTACGGCCCCGGTCGGCTTCATGGTTGCCGTGCTCGAGACGCTCGGGCTCCGCAATGGCGATCTCGACTTCTATGTCGGGCTGCATGCGGCCGAACACCGCGCGGCTGCCTGAGGGTCGGCGCAGGACTGGTCACATCCGGTAACCGGCACTATATCAGTGCCCAGGTAACAGGAGTTTCGCCATGTCCCTGCACGACACGTCCCAGCACGCCAACTGCACCGCCATGTCGGATGTGCTGAACCGCATCGGCGACAAGTGGAGCGTCATGGTGGTCGGCATGCTCGGCCGCAATGGCACGCTGCGCTTCAACGAACTCAAGCGCCTGATCAACGGCGTGTCGCAGCGCATGCTGACGCTGACCCTGCGCAATCTCGAGCGCGACGGCCTCGTCACCCGCACCATCTACCCCGAGGTACCGCCGCGGGTCGAATACAGCCTGACCGAACTCGGCAAGACCCTGCAGCAGCCGATCAGCGCCCTGTGGGATTGGTCCGCCGAGAACCACCAAGCCATCATCGAAGCCCGCGCCATCTACGACGCCCGCGAAGCCGCCGCCTCCCCGCCGGAGCCGCGCCGCGCCGCCTATGCCTGAACCACGCCGGCCGTGGACCCGCACCGAGCTGGCGGCGCAGTTCCGCTCGGCAGGTCTCGTCCACGGCGACGCGGTGCTGGTTCATGCCAGCCTTCGCAGCATCGGACACGTGCTAGGTGGGCCGGATGCGGTGATCGGCGCCTTGCTCGACGCCGTCGGACCGAACGGCACCATTCTCGGCTATTGCGACTGGCAGTTCGAAGACGAAGTTCTCGCCTTCCCGGAATTGCGCGACCAGATTCCCGCCTTCGACCCCGCATTCTCGCGCTCGATCCGCGACAACGGCGCCTTCCCCGAACTGCTGCGCACCACCCCCGGCGCCCGTCGCAGCGCTGCACCCGGCGCCTCCTGCGCCGCTCTCGGCGCCCGTGCCGACTGGTTCACCGCCGACCACGCCCTCGACTATGGCTACGGCCCGCGATCACCGTTCGGCAAGCTGGTCGAAGCCGGTGGCAAGACCCTGCTCCTCGGCGCACCAAGGGACACCATGACCCTGCTGCACCACGCCGAGCACCTCGCCCGCTTCCCCAACAAGCGCATCCGCCGCTACGAAACGCCCATCCTGGTCGACGGCCGGACCGAGTGGCGCTGGTTCGAGGAGTTCGACACCTCCGAAGTTCCCGACGGCATGGCGGACGACTACTTCGCCACCATCGTCACCGCCTTCCTCGCCACCGGCGAGGGTTGGCAGGGCAGGATCGGCAACGCCGATTCGGTGCTGGTCGAGGCTCGTCCCATGGTGGAGTTCGCAGTCGAATGGATGGAGCAGCGGCTGGGCTGACCGCGCCCACTTACCAGCCACGTCACCCGCGTGACGACACTGAGGGTCGCTGCCCTATCGCTCCTTCGTCATCGCCAGGCCCATTTCGGACAACCCAACTCCCCCGCCCACCACGTGGTTGTCGGCTGCTGCTGTGCCTGCCGCAAGCTTCCTGGACCACCGGGACAAACGCGGTGGTGACGATGTGGAAGTAACCTGCCCTGTCGTTCGTCATTGCCGGGCTTGTCCCGGCAATCCAACTCTCCCCGTCCCGCAAGTCATCCCCGGCAACGCGGGGATCCATTCTTCTCCGGAGCTCAGCAAAGGAGTGGATTCCCGCCCGCGTGGGAATGACGCCATGGTTGTTGGCTGCTGCTGTGCTCCCCGCGACTTCCGGCTGGACCACCGGGACAAGCCCGGCGGTGACGATGTGGAAGTATCCTGCCTGTCGCCTCTCCGTCATTGCCGGGCCTGCCTCAACCCACCTCTCCCGCCCACCACGTCATCCCCGCGAAGGCGGGGATCCATTCTTCCAGTAGCTCAGCAGGAGAATGGATTCCCGCCTGCGCGGGGATGACGTGTGGGCGGGAGAGGTGGGTTGAGGCAGGCCCGGCAATGACGGAGAGGCGACGGCAGGATACTTCCACATCGTCACCGCCGGGCTTGTCCCGGTGGTCCAGCCGGAAGTCGCGGGGAGCACAGCAGCAGCCAACAACCATGGCGTCATTCCCACGCGGGCGGGAATCCACTCCTTTGCTGAGCTCCGGAGAAGAATGGATCCCCGCGTTGCCGGGGATGACTTGCGGGACGGAGAGTTGGATTGCCGGGACAAGCCCGGCAATGACGAACGACAGGGCAGGTTACTTCCACATCGTCACCACCGCGTTTGTCCCGGTGGTCCAGGAAGCTTGCGGCAGGCACAGCAGCAGCCGACAACCACGTGGTGGGCGGGGGAGTTGGGTTGTCCGAAATGGGCCTGGCGATGACGAAGGAGCGATAGGGCAGCGACCCTCAGTGTCGTCACGCGGGTGACGTGGCTGGTAAGTGGGCGCGGTCAGCCCAGCCGCTGCTCCATCCATTCGACTGCGAACTCCACCATGGGACGAGCCTCGACCAGCACCGAATCGGCGTTGCCGATCCTGCCCTGCCAACCCTCGCCGGTGGCGAGGAAGGCGGTGACGATGGTGGCGAAGTAGTCGTCCGCCATGCCGTCGGGAACTTCGGAGGTGTCGAACTCCTCGAACCAGCGCCACTCGGTCCGGCCGTCGACCAGGATGGGCGTTTCGTAGCGGCGGATGCGCTTGTTGGGGAAGCGGGCGAGGTGCTCGGCGTGGTGCAGCAGGGTCATGGTGTCCCTTGGTGCGCCGAGGAGCAGGGTCTTGCCACCGGCTTCGACCAGCTTGCCGAACGGTGATCGCGGGCCGTAGCCATAGTCGAGGGCGTGGTCGGCGGTGAACCAGTCGGCACGGGCGCCGAGAGCGGCGCAGGAGGCGCCGGGTGCAGCGCTGCGACGGGCGCCGGGGGTGGTGCGCAGCAGTTCGGGGAAGGCGCCGTTGTCGCGGATCGAGCGCGAGAATGCGGGGTCGAAGGCGGGAATCTGGTCGCGCAATTCCGGGAAGGCGAGAACTTCGTCTTCGAACTGCCAGTCGCAATAGCCGAGAATGGTGCCGTTCGGTCCGACGGCGTCGAGCAAGGCGCCGATCACCGCATCCGGCCCACCTAGCACGTGTCCGATGCTGCGAAGGCTGGCATGAACCAGCACCGCGTCGCCGTGGACGAGACCTGCCGAGCGGAACTGCGCCGCCAGCTCGGTGCGGGTCCACGGCCGGCGTGGTTCAGGCATAGGCGGCGCGGCGCGGCTCCGGCGGGGAGGCGGCGGCTTCGCGGGCGTCGTAGATGGCGCGGGCTTCGATGATGGCTTGGTGGTTCTCGGCGGACCAATCCCACAGGGCGCTGATCGGCTGCTGCAGGGTCTTGCCGAGTTCGGTCAGGCTGTATTCGACCCGCGGCGGTACCTCGGGGTAGATGGTGCGGGTGACGAGGCCGTCGCGCTCGAGATTGCGCAGGGTCAGCGTCAGCATGCGCTGCGACACGCCGTTGATCAGGCGCTTGAGTTCGTTGAAGCGCAGCGTGCCATTGCGGCCGAGCATGCCGACCACCATGACGCTCCACTTGTCGCCGATGCGGTTCAGCACATCCGACATGGCGGTGCAGTTGGCGTGCTGGGACGTGTCGTGCAGGGACATGGCGAAACTCCTGTTACCTGGGCACTGATATAGTGCCGGTTACCGGATGTGACCAGTCCTGCGCCGACCCTCAGGCAGCCGCGCGGTGTTCGGCCGCATGCAGCCCGACATAGAAGTCGAGATCGCCATTGCGGAGCCCGAGCGTCTCGAGCACGGCAACCATGAAGCCGACCGGGGCCGTACCGGCCGCCGTCACGATCCGTCCATCGGCCACCGCCTGCGGCTGGTCGCGATAGTGCCCGGCGCCGCGATAGCCGGTGGGCGGCAGGTTCTCGGGTGAGTTGGACGTGTGGGCCACGGCGTCCAGCAAGCCGGCACGGGCAAGCGCAAGTGTTCCGTCGCAAATGCCGGCGACCGTCTTGCCGGCATCGCGTACGGCGCAGAGCAGTGCCGACAGATCCGGAGCATCGGGCTGCCTCCAGGCGGTGCCGCCATTGACCACCAGCGCGTCGAGGTCTGCGGGGTCGATGGCTTCCGCGGCGAGGTCGGGCATCACGCGGAGCCCGCCCGCCGAGGTGACCGGCGCACCGCCGGGTGTGGCGAACAGCGTCGTCACCCCATAATACTGCCGGGCCACGGCGTTGAGCAGGGCCGTCTCCCAGTCGGCATAGCCCTCGGTCAGGATGGTCACGATCTTGGTCATGGGGAACTCTCCTTTGTGTCCCACCCTGGCCTTGCGGGCCGCCAGATCGTGTCAGCAGGTCACAAGCGGTTCAAGCTGCCCCGCTTTCCTTGAGAAGCGACGGACCGGCTGATACAAGCTGCCGGTCCCCCTCACAGCTGGAGTGTGCTGGCCGTGCAGCTTGCCCGTCGTTTCTTTGTTGTGCTCGCGCTGGTTCTGGCGAGCCTGGTCCCCGTCCAGGCCAATCCGATGTTGCTGGTCGACATGGATACGCTGGAGGTGCTGCATGCCGAAGAGGCGGGGCAGCCCTGGCATCCGGCTTCGCTCACCAAGATGATGACGGCCTATGTCACCTTCGAGGAACTGGCCAAGGGCACGATCACACTCGAGACGCCGGTGACGCTGTCGCAGAACGCGATCAACCAGGCGCCGTCGAAGTCAGGGCTGCCGGTCGGCAGCGCCATGACGCTCAAGGACGCGCTCTATGTGCTGATCGTGAAGTCCGCCAATGACGTGGCGGTGGCGATCGCCGAGGCTGTTGGTGGCAGCGAGCCGCAATTCGTCGCCAAGATGAACGAGGTGGCAGCGCGCATGGGTCTGACGGGTACCCGCTTCACCAATTCGCACGGCTTGCACGACCCGGCGCAGGTGACCACGGCGCGCGACCTCGCGGTTCTCGGACTCTATATCCGCCAGAGCTTTCCGCAGTTCATGCCGATGTTCGGCACCGGCGAGGTGACGCTTGCCGGCAAGCGGTTCGAATCCAACAATGACCTGCTGACCAAGTTCGCCGGCACCACCGGCATGAAGACGGGCTATATCTGCGCCTCGGGGCTCAACCTGGTGGCGACGGTGGCGCGCAATGGCCGCAACCTGCTGGCTGTGGTGCTGGGCGGCTCGTCGGCGCGGGACCGCAACGAGCGGACGGCGGAACTGCTGCTGCGCGGTCTCTCCGGATCGGCGGCGCCGACGGGACAGACAGTGTTGACGCTGGCCAACAATGCCGGCGCCGCGCCGGTCGACATGCGGCCGCAGATCTGCGGCAAGGAGGCCAAGACCTATGTGGCCGCGCAGGAAGCAGCGTTCCCGATGGGGCTCGAGGGGCAGCCGAGCTATCTGACCGATAGCGTCGTGGCGCCGAGCTATGCTGCGGTCGACCTCGGCCGCATTGCTGTTGGTGTGTCGCTGCCACGGCCCCGCCCGGCGCATGTGCCGGTGTTCACCGCACCCACCGCCGCGGCGTCGCTGGCGGGAGAGCTGCGGCCGGGGCTGAGCGGACCGGCGATCCCCTATCCGCGCCCCCGGCCGAGCCACCTCTAGGCTTTAGTTGTCGAGCACCAGCACCCAGTGCACGCCATAGGTTGAGGCCGGGTTGAAGGCCACGGCCACGCCGGCGCGGGTGGCGTTGGCGCGCAGGGCCGCAGCGTCGGCCGCATTGTTGCGCCAGCCGGAGAAGGTTTCGGCGAAGGTCGAGTAACCGGCGCTCAGCTTCATCGCTACCAGTTCCTGCGGCGTCTGCGGCGGGGTGCCGGTCTGGGCGTATTGGGTCGCCAGCGCCTGGGCGGAGCCGTCGAGCGCCGGATCGTGCTGCAGGGCCGGCAGGCCATTGGTGGCGCGATAGGCGTTGATGATGTCGATCGCCTGGGCGCGGTCGAGCGAGGCGCCGGGCTGATCCATGCGGGCGCTGAGGCCGGGGGCGAGCGCGAGCCCGGCCGTGCTGCCGCCCATGCTGCAGGCGGAAAGGGCAAGACCGGCCGCGGCAAGGACCAGAGCGGCCGGCAGGAACCGGCGGGACGAATCGGAGCGCAACATTGAGCTGTCCTGTTGGAAACGGGGAGCCGCGCCGGTAGACCGCCAGCAAGGCCAAATCATGGAGCGCCACGTGCTCCTGATGTGGGGGAGTGGTGATCCCGGCGCGATTCGAACGCGCGACCCCAGGATTAGGAATCCTGTGCTCTATCCTGCTGAGCTACGGGACCACGTGCTTTCCATAGCAAAGCCGAGGCGAAGCGGGAACCAGAAAGCGCAGCCGATATTTGCGAGGGAACCTCCGGGGCGGCGTTTATCTTTTTTTGCCGTATTTCGGTGCATGGTGAACCGAACCTTTCCGGGGCGTCGTCTTGCTCAAAACCAGTCTCGTTCATCTCGCCACGCTGGCGATGCTGTCGGCCCCGGCTGCTGCGGCCGAAGCGTGCGGCGAGCTGCGAATGCACCCGGGCGGGGTGGTGGTGGAAGTCACCGACGGCGATACGGTGGTGCTCGATTCGGGGCTGGTGGTGCGCATGATCGGCACCCAGGCGCCGAAACTGCCGCTTGGCCGCGACGGCTTCGAAACCTGGCCGCTGGCGCCCGAGGCGAAGGCGGCCCTCGAGGCACTGGCGCTCAACCGGACGGTGCAGCTCGGCTATGGCGGGGAAACGGTCGACCGCTACGAACGGGCGCTGGCGCATGTGTTCGTCGAAACGGACCAGGGGCCGGTCTGGGCGCAGCAGCATATGGTCGCCGAGGGATTGGCTCGGGTTTATTCCTTTCCGGACAACCGCTCGTGCCTCGATCTCTTGTTCGCGGCTGAAGGCCGCGCGCGGCTGGCCGGACTTGGAATCTGGCGCAATTCCTTCTACAGCGTGCGGGCGGCGGACGATCCCGGCGACCTGCTCCGGCGGGTCGGCGGGTACGAGCTGGTCGAAGGCCGGGTGCTGCTCGCCGAACGGCGGGGCGGGCGGGTCTACCTCAACTTCGGCCGCCACTGGAAAGAGGATTTCACGGCCGTCATCGAAGCGCCGGCGCTCAGGCTGTTCGCCGGCGACGGCTTCGACCCGCTGGTGCTCGAAGGGGCGCTGGTGAGAATACGAGGATGGGTGGACGACCGGGATGGTCCGCGCATCGAGATCACCCATCCCGAACAGATCGAGGTTCTGGCAACGCGATGAGTAGCATCGGGCCCATCGGCAAGTCCTGGCGGGGTGGGGTGCTGGCGGTATCGCTGCTGGCGCTGACGGCCTGCACGACCTTGACCAGTTCCAACATCGCCGTCAGCCAGACGGGTGACAACCCGGCGCCGGCGGTGGTGCCGGCGGGCACCGACCCCGATGACGTGGTGATTGGCCGGCGCGAGCATCCGCGCATCATCGCCGCCTATGGCGGGGTGTACGAAGACCGCCAGGCCGAGATCATGGTGGCGCGGATCGTCGGGCGGCTGCTGGCGGCGGCGAACCAGCCGAACGCCCAGTTCCAGGTCACCATTCTCGACACCTCGGAAGTGAATGCCTTCGCGCTGCCGGGCGGCTTCGTCTATGTGACGCGCGGGCTCCTTGCGCTGGCTTCGGACACCAGTCAGCTTGCCGCGGTGCTGGCGCACGAGATCGCGCACGTGACGCTGCGGCATGCGCGCGCGCGCACCGACCGCAGCCGCACCAACGAGATCGTCGATCGGGTGATCACCAGCGTGTTCGGCGGCAGCGGCGGCAATTCCGCGCGCACGCAGGAGGCAATGGCCGCGTTCAGCCAGAACCAGGAGCTCGAGGCCGACCGCGAAGGCATCGAGATCGCGGGCAAGGCCGGCTACGACCCGCAGGCAGCGGCGCGATTCCTGACGGTGATGAGCCGGTTCGCCGCGTTCTCGGCCGGCACTTCGGCGGGCGACGACGGGTTCCTGTCCTCGCACCCGTCCACCCCGGCACGAATCCAGAAGGCACTCGATACCGCCCGCACCATGTTCGGCCAGAACGGCATGGGCGAGACCGACCGCGACGGCTATCTATCGGCGATCAGCGGCATGACGTTCGGCGAGAGCCCCTCGCAGGGATCGATCGTGGGGCGCCGGTTCGTGCATCCGGCCTCGAAGTTCACCTTCACCGTGCCGCAGGGCTATACGCTGCAGAACTCACAGAGTGCGGTGGTGGGCGTCGCCGGGGATGGCGAGGCAGTGCGCTTCGACAGCGCCGACGTGCAGCCGGAAGTGGCGCTGACCGACTACCTCAAGTCGGGTTGGATCGCCGGCCTCAAGGCGGACACGGTGAAGTCTGATAGCTACAACGGCATCGAGATGGCAACCGGGCTGGCGCAGACCGACCAGTGGTTCTTCCGCGTGTCGGTGATGCGCCTCGACGGGCAGGTCTACCGGTTCATCTTCGCGGCCAAATCCGACAGCCCGCGCTTTGCGGAAGGCGCCAACGAAACGCTCAGGAGCTTCCGGCGCACCACGGCGGCGGATCTCGGCGGCATTCGCAAGCTGGCGGTGCAGATCGTCACGGCCCGGCCCGGCGACACGGCCGAGGCGCTGGCGCGGCGCATGTCGGGGCTCACGCGCGGCAGCGAGCTGTTCTACATCATCAACGACCTGTTCCCGGGCGACCCGCTGGTGGCCGGGCAGAAGTACAAGCTGGTGGCGCTGCAGTAGGTCAGCCGAGCTTGGCGGCCTGGGATCCGATCACGTTGGCGGCTCCGCCGGCGCCATAGCCCATCAGGTTGAACAGGGCGTCGCCGAACACCACGAAGCTGCTGATCAGGGCAACCGCGATCAACCCTGCAAGCAAGCCGTATTCGATCGCGGTGGCGCCAGTCTCGTCGGTGATGAAGGCGTGGAGCTTGGCCATGACTTGCCCTCTACAGCCGGTCGCGCAGGGCGAGGACCAGCGGTTCGTCGGCGGGGGGCATGGGGAAGGCGGCCATTTCTGCTGGTGTCACCCAAGCGAGAGCCGCGTGTTCCAGCGCCATCGGCGTTCCCTGCCATCTCCTGCAGGTGAACAGTGGCATCAACAGGTGAAAATTCTCGTAAGCATGGCTGGCGAAGGAATGCGCGACGAGGTCGGCCAGCGCGACGGTGATCCCGAGTTCTTCCTTGAGCTCACGCACCAGCGCCGCTTCGGGGCCCTCGCCGGGCTCGAGCTTGCCGCCCGGGAACTCCCACAAACCGGCCAATTGCTTGCCCTCCGGGCGCTGGGCGATGAGAATGCGATCCTCGGCGTCGATCAGGGCAGCGGCGGCAACGAGCAGCACGGGTCGGGTGCTCATGGGGTACCTTCGAGAACACGGTATTCGTAGTCATACCGACGGGCATAGCCGAGACGCCGGTAGAGCGCCTGGCCGGCAGTGTTGTCGGCGGCGACGTTGAGGGCAGCGAGGGTGGCGCCTTTGGCCTTGGCCCAGGCGAGACCGGACCGCATCATCGCCAAGCCGAAGCCCTTGCCGCGGTGCTCCGGGTGCGTAATCACGTTGCCGGTGATCACCACGCCATCGGCAATGTCCATCAAGGCCGAAGCAACGGGCTCCCCATCCTGAAAGAGCACGATGCCGTGTGCGGGCACCGTGATCGCGGCGAGCACGGCTGACATGCGCCGCGTGCGCTCGTCGGAATAGACTTGCAGCCTCTGCTGGGCCCGGATGAAGTCGGAATCGAGCGGCGAAAGGAGCCGCACCGGGAATCCGGATCATGATGATCGAGCGGCATGGCGAAGACGTGGCTGTGGTCGGCGGCTGTCCAGCCACGGACGTCAAGCGCGGTGCGCAGCTTGGCGGGTGCCTGCGGCGTGAGGCGGAAGACCGGCTGCAGGCCGCGGGTTCGATGCCAGAGTGCGGCCTCCTCGATGCGGCGGTCGAGGTCCGCGTCGTCGGACGGATCGAAAGGCTGTACCGAGTTGGCGCGGTGGGTGTAGCCGCCGGAGGCGCGGCGCGCCCAGGAGCCATCCCATTCAACCTCGAGGCCGGGCCAGCACTGAAGCCCCGCGCGCTCGATGCGATCGACGAGCGAGTCCATCTCAGCTCCGGTAGTCGCCGTTGATGGTGATGTAGCCGTGGGTGAGGTCGCAGGTATAGACGGTCGCCCGGCCGTCTCCCAGCCCGAGGCTGACGGTGAGTTCAAGCTCCTCGCCCTTCATGTAGGCGCTGGTGGCGGCTTCGTCGTAGCCGGCGGCGCGTTCGCCGTTCCTGGCAACAAGAAGATCGCCGAAGCGGATGGCGAGCTTGTCGCGGTCGGCGGGCTCGCCGGCCTTGCCGACGGCCATGACGACGCGGCCCCAATTGGCGTCCTCGCCGGCGATGGCGGTCTTGACCAGCGGCGAGTCGGCGATCGACTTGGCGATGCGGAAGGCGGAGGCGTCGGAAACGGCGCCTTCGACATGCACCGACACCTGCTTGGTGGCGCCTTCACCGTCGCGGACGACGTGAATGGCCAGTTCGAACAGGACGTCGGAGAGGGCGGCCCCGAACACCTCGGCGCGCGGATCGTCCAGCGTCGTGAGAGGCTCCACCGCGGCCTTGCCGGTGGCGAAGGCGAGCAGGGTGTCGGAGGTCGAGGTGTCGCTGTCGACGGTGATGGCATTGAAGCTGGTCTGCACGTGCCGGGCGAGCAGTGCCTGCAGCACCTCGGCCGAAACCGGCATGTCGGTGACGACGAAGCTCAGCATGGTGGCCATGTCGGGCGCGATCATGCCCGAGCCCTTAGCGATGCCGTTGATCTTGACCTCTATGCCGTCGATCTCGACCACGGCACCCGACAGCTTGGGGTAGGTGTCGGTGGTCATGATCGCCTTGGCGGGCTCGATCCACGGGGTGGGGGCGAGGCGGGTAGCGGCCTGGTCGAGAACGCCGGCGAACTTTTCGGCGGGGAGGGGCTCGCCGATGACGCCGGTCGAGGCGAGGAAGATTTCGGCAGTGGAGCAGCCCAGTGCCCGGGCCGCGTAGTCGGCGGTCAGTTCGACGCTTTCGCGGCCCTTGACGCCGGTGAAGGCGTTGGCGTTGCCGGAGTTGACGACGAGGCCGCGCGCCTTGCCGCCCGGCAGGTGGGCGCGGCACCAGTCGACGGCGGCGGAGGAGCATTTGGAGCGGGTGAGCACACCGGCGGCAACGGTGCCCTCCTCAAAGGCCATCAAGAGCACGTCGGTGCGGTTCTTGTACTTAATTCCGGCTTCGGCGGTGGCAAAACGCACGCCCTCGATGGCGGGCAGGTCCGGGTAGGACTTGGGAGCAAGAGGGGAAACCGGATGGGCCATGATTTGCCTCGTTTGTCAGGCGCCGAACTGGCGCATGGGTGTGCATGAAAGCCAGCCGGTCCGCAAGCGCCTGCCAACGGTCTCGTGATCGTCCCGCGGGCAACGAACCGCGGACAGGGCGATTGGTCGATCATCATCCACCAATGGGCGCCGATCTGATGCGCCGCCAATCGGAGGTTCAGCCATGCGTATCACCGCGTCTCTTCTTGCCGGCACCATGTTGTCTGCCTTGCTGGTCACCCCAGCCTTTGCCCAAGCGGGACCCGTCGAGACGGCCGCACCCAATGCACCGGATCAGACTCCTGCTTTCGAAGGACAGAGCCGCGCCTCGCAGCCGGAGGTGCTGGCGGATGTCAGCACCGAAGTGGTAGCCGAAGGGCTGCCGCATCTGTGGGCAATGGAGTTCCTGCCCGACGGGCGCATGCTGGTGACGGCAAAGTCCGGCGTGCTGCACATCGTTACCCCGGAGGGCGAAGCCAGCGAGCCGATCAGCGGGCTGCCGGAAGTCGACCTTGTCGGCCAGGGCGGATTGCTCGATGTGGCCCTGGCGCCCGATTTCGAGAGCACGGGGCGCATCTATGTCTCCTATGCCGAGCCGCGCGAGGACGGCAATGGCACGGCGGTGGCAGCGGCGACGCTGGTTCTCGACGAGAATGGCGGCGGCAGCCTCGAAGACGTGGAGGTGATCTTCCGTCAGGAGCCCACCTATGACGGCGAGTTGCATTTCGGTTCGCGCATCGTGCCCACTGAAGACGGCAACCTCTACATCACCGTGGGTGAGCGTTCGGACGAGCCGATCCGCGATCAGGCTCAGGAACTGGCCAGCGGGCTGGGTAAGGTGTTCCGCATCGATCCGGAAGGCGAGGCGCTGCCGGACAACCCGTTCATCGACAATGATGATGCCCTGCCGGAGATCTGGAGCCTCGGTCACCGCAACGTCCAGTCGGCGACGCTCGATGGCGAGGGGCGGCTGTGGACGGTGGAGCACGGTGCCAAGGGTGGGGACGAGCTCAACCGGCCGCAACCGGGGCTCAACTATGGCTGGCCGGACGTGGCCTATGGCGTCAACTATGATGGCTCCACGATCGGCGAAGGGATCACCGCCAACGCCGAAACCGAGCAGCCACTCTACTATTGGGATCCGGTGATCGCACCCTCCGGCATGGCCTACTACGACGCCGACCTGATCCCCGAGTGGCAGGGTGCGTTCATCGTTGGTGGACTGGTGTCCCAGGGGCTGGTGGTGCTCCACATGGACGGCGACCGGGTGGCGTTCGAAGAGCGGGTGCCGCTCGAGGCGCGCGTGCGCGACGTGCGGGTCGGACCGGACGGCGCGGTCTATGCGGTGACCGAGAATCCGCGGGCAGGGTCCTCCACCATCGTGCGGGTTGCCCCCGAACAGTGAGTGTTCCGGCCACCCCCTCCCGGCGGAGGGGGTGGCTGATCCGGATCAGGCGGCGGCGGCGGGCTTGCGGCCGGTGATGAAGGCGCCGAAACGAGTCTGGATGAAGGGCATGACGAAGAACACCATGGTGAGCACCATCAGCGGCACCAGCAACAGGGTGCGCTGCCACATCTGCCAGCCGGTGGTGAGCGGGAACAAGGCGTAGATGTAGAGGGTGATGACCGGGTAGACGCCGAAGAACATCAACAGGGCAAGGCGCAGGCGGGAGGCGATGGAAGGCATCATTTGTCTCCTAAACGATACGTGCCGTTTCATAACGGAACGTAGCGTAACGATCAAGACTTTTTTCGCCCGCATGGCTGCGCTATCTATGCTGCATGGCTGACCCAGCAGACGATGATCGCCGCCGTTCGATCGGTGCCCGGCGCAATCCCGATACACAGGAGGCGATCCTGCAGGCGGGCGAGGCGATCCTGCTCGAAGAGGGTCCGGCGGCGTTTTCCATCGAGGCGGTGGCGCGGCGCGCCCGCGCCGGCAAGCCCACAATCTACCGGTGGTGGCCAAGCCGCGGCACTTTGCTGCTCGATATCTACCATCGCCAGAAGCCGCAGGCGCTGCACGGTCCGACGGATGACCTCGAAGGAGAGATCGCCGGGCTGATCGAGTGGCTCAGCGGCTATTGGCAGGGCAGCGCCGGTCAGGTGTTCCGGCAGGTGATCGCGGAGGCGCAGCGCGACCCGGCCTGTGCCGAACGGCTGCAGAGCTATGCAACGGAGCGGCGGGCGCATATCGGCGAGATGATCGAGCGGGCGATGGCACGCGGCGAGGTCGCGGATACGGTCGACCCGCTATTGGGCGCCGAGATGGTGCAGTCGCTGATCTGGCACCGATTGCTGACCGACCGGCTGGCGCTCGAGCCGGGGGAGGCACAGAAGATCGCCGCGCAACTGGTGCGAGGCCTCAAGCCGTAAGCGCGGCGCCCGGCCGGCGCGTTCCTCAGAACGCGCCGTGGCAGTGCTTGAACTTCTTGCCTGAGCCGCAGGGGCAGGGCGCGTTGCGGGAGACGCCGACCAGGAGCTTGGGGTCGATCGGCTTCAGGGGACCGGTGGGGATCGAGGCGTCGTCGCCCACCGCGTCGTTCTCGCCCGTGGTCGGATCGATATGGGTCTGCTGCAGGCCGGACAGGTCTGGTGCCGGCTGCGGCTCGGGGCGGATCTGCAGTTCCACATGGCTGAGCTGCTGGGTGACGCGCTCGCGCAGCGTGCCGAGCAGGTTCTGGAACAGCTCGAAGGCCTCCTGCTTGTACTCGTTGAGCGGGTCGCGCTGGGCGATGCCGCGCCAGCCCACGACCTTGGAGAGGTGGTCGAGGGTAGCGAGGTGCTCGCGCCAGAGGCCGTCGATCGACTGCAGCACGATGGATTTTTCCACCTGGCGCATGATGTCGGCCGAGTACTTCTCGCGCTTCTCGGCGGCCTTTGCGTCGGCAGCCTCCACCAGGCGTTGGGTGACGATCTCGGCGTCGATGCCTTCCTCGGCAGCCCATTCGGCCGCGGGAATATCGAGGTTGAGCAGGGATTTCGCCTCGGTCGCCATGAGCTCGACGTCCCACTGCTCGGGATAGGAGCGGGGCGGAATGGAGCGAGAAACGATCGCATCGACGACACCGTGGCGCATCTCGGTGACGGTCTCGCCGACATCCTCGGCGTCCATCAGTTCGAGACGCTGCTCGAAGATGACCTTGCGCTGGTCATTCATCACGTCGTCGTATTTCAGGATGTTCTTGCGGATGTCGAAGTTGCGGGCTTCGACCTTGCCCTGGGCGCGCTCGATGGCCTTGGTGACCCAGGGATGGGTGATGCTTTCGCCCTGCTGCAGTCCGAGCTTGCTCAGCATGGAATCCATGCTGTCGACCGGGAAAATGCGCATCAGGTCGTCCTGGAGCGACAGGAAGAAGGCCGAATGGCCCGGATCGCCCTGACGGCCGGAGCGGCCGCGCAACTGGTTGTCGATGCGGCGGGATTCGTGGCGCTCGGTGCCAATCACCATCAGGCCACCGGCCGCAAGGGCCTTCTCCTTGGCCTCAGCAATGGTGCGCTTGATCTCGGCGATCTTGGCTTCGCGTGCCTCGCCTTCCAGGCCCTCGGTCTCGCGCTCGATGCGCATCTCGAGGTTGCCGCCGAGCTGGATGTCGGTACCGCGGCCGGCCATGTTGGTGGCGATGGTAATGGCGCCCGGCAGGCCGGCATCGGCGACGATATAGGCTTCCTGCTCGTGATGGCGGGCGTTCAGCACGTTCATCTGGCCGACATTCTTCTTGCGCAGAAGCTCGGCGAGCATTTCGGACTTTTCGATCGAGGTGGTGCCGACCAGCACCGGCTGGCCGCGCTCCTGACAGTGCTTGATCAGATCGGCGATAGCGTCGAACTTCTCTTCCGCGGTGCGGAAGATGGCGTCCTCGTCGTCCTTGCGCTGGATGGGCAGGTTGGTCGGGATGGTGACCACTTCGAGCCCGTAAATGTCGCCGAATTCCTCCGCTTCGGTCGCCGCCGTACCGGTCATGCCGGCGAGCTTCTTGTAGAGGCGGAAGTAGTTCTGGAAGGTGATCGAGGCGAGAGTCTGGTTCTCGGCCTGGATCTTGACGTGCTCCTTAGCCTCGAGCGCCTGGTGCAGGCCTTCGGAATAACGGCGGCCGGGCATCATGCGGCCACTGAACTCGTCGATGATCACCACTTCGTCGTTGCGGACGATGTAGTCCTTGTCCTTGCGGAACAGCTTGTGGGCGCGCAGGGCCGAGTTGAGGTGGTGGACCAGCGCCACGTTTTCGACGTCATAGAGCGAGGCGCTCTTGAGCAGGCCTTCGGTGGCGAGGCGTTCCTCGAGCTTTTCGATGCCCTGGTCGGTGAAGGTTGCGGCGCGGTGCTTCTCGTCGACCTCGAAGTCGCCCTCCTCGATGATCGACATCAGGCCGTCGATGCGGACATAAAGTTCGGAGCGGTCCTCCGACGGGCCGGAGATGATCAGCGGCGTGCGCGCCTCATCGATCAGGATCGAGTCCACTTCGTCGACGATGGCATAGGCATGGCCGCGCTGCACCATCTGCGCGCGGCTGTATTTCATGTTGTCGCGCAGATAGTCGAAGCCGAACTCGTTGTTGGTGCCGTAGGTGATGTCGGCTTCGTAGGCGGCCTTGCGCTCGGCATCGGTCAGGCCGTGCACGATGATGCCGGTGCTCATGCCGAGGAAGGAGTAGATGCGGCCCATCCAGGCGGCGTCGCGGCGGGCAAGATAGTCGTTGACGGTGACGACGTGGACGCCCTTGCCTTCGAGCGCATTCAGATAGACGGCAAGCGTTGCCACCAGCGTCTTGCCTTCACCGGTGCGCATTTCGGCGATGGCGCGCTCGTTGAGCACCATGCCGCCGATCAGCTGCACGTCGAAGTGGCGCATGCCGAGCACGCGCTTGGACGCTTCACGGACGGTGGCGAAAGCGGGCACGATCAGATCGTTGATCGACCGGCCGGCGGCGAGTTGCTCGCGGAACTCGGCGGTCTTGGCGCGGAGTTCGTCGTCGCTCAGCTGCTCGAACTGCGGCTCGAGGGCGTTGATCTGTGCCACCTTCGGCTGGAACCGCTTGACCTGCCGGTCCGAAGGCGTTCCGAACAAACGCCGGGCGAGCGCAGCTAGAGCCATAAGGTCGATCCCTTTCATGTCTCGCGTGTGGCGGGTGAGGAGGCGGGCATCGCACCGTCGCTGCCGGTCGCCGGCGCGAGAATAAGCCTTTCAAGGCTTGGAAAAATGCATGGTTCCACCGGCGGCGGAAAGCTGAACCGATGTAAGAGTGCCCCTTGTCTTGTCAACGGCAGCCAAATGCGCGAATGCTCAACGGCCCTGCGCAGCCGGGCTTTCCAGCCCGACGACGTCGCTCAAAAAACGCGGCGCGGCATAATTCGGCCCGCTCTCGTGATCAAGGCGGGCGATCCGTTCGGAACAGTCCGTTCCACAGCAACACCACCAGCCGGCGCCGCTGTGCGCCGTTCAAGGAGTTCCCCCAAGATGATCAAGTCCAAGCTGCGTCTCGCCCAGGCCGCGAGCGTTCTGGCGCTGGTGCTTTCGGCGACGGCGCTCGTGCCGGCCACGGCGCAGGATGCCGCTGCTCCCGCTGAAGCTCCTGCCGAGGCCGCAGCGCCGGCCGTGACCCCGGAAACCGTGGTGGCCACCGTGGGCGGCAGCCAGATCACCGAGGCCGATCTCAGCTTCGCCGCTGAGGACCTGACGCAGGAACTCAGCCAAATGCCGCCGGAAGAGCGCCGCGCCTTCCTGCTCCGCGTGCTGATCGACATGAAGGTGATGGCCGATGCCGGCCGGGACGCTGGGATGGCCGACACGCTGCTGTTCCAGCAACGGCTGGCCTACCTGGAAGACCGGGCCCTGCGCCGCGCCTATTTCGCGGAAACCATCGCCAATGCGATCACCGAAGAAGCGGTGCGGGCGGAGTACGACGCCTATGTCGCCGACTTCCAGCCGCAGCCGGAAATCCGCGCCAGCCACATCCTGGTCGAGACCGAGGAAGAAGCTCAGGCGGTCAAGGCCGAGATCGAGGGCGGTGCCGATTTCGCCACGCTGGCGCGTGAGCGGTCGATCGATCCGGGCGCGGCCAATGGCGGCGATCTCGGCTTCTTTGGCCGTGGCATGATGGTGGCCCCGTTCGAGGAGGCTGCCTTTGCGCTGACCGATGCCGGGCAGGTGTCCGATCCGGTGCAGTCCCAGTTCGGCTGGCATGTGATCCGGCTTGAAGAAACCCGCGAGTCGACCGCGCCTGCCTTCGAGCAGGTGGCCGGCCAGCTGCAGCAGCGGCTGTTGATGCGCACCTTCGACGAAACCATCGCCAACCTGATGGCCGGCGTCCAGGTCGACATCCCCGATCCGGCCCTGGCTGCCGCCGTTCAGGCGCAGACCGAAGGTGCCGAGGTCGACGCGGAAGCGGCGGAAGAAGCCGCGCAGTAAGCCGGCTCAGCAGGTGACGCGGATCTCGGCGTAGCTGCTGAGTTCCGCGGTGCCGGCGGACAGCACCGCCAGCATGCAGGCGCTGCCCAGCAGCGGGAAATTGCCGCCGGCAGCCACTACGGAGCCGTCGAGCAGGGTCAGGTAGCCCGGCTCGACGCTCGCTACCTCCACCACCGCCGGTGAATTGCACACCGGCCAGGTGTCTCCGGCCGAGACCAGAAAACGGGTCGCTGTGGGCAGGCAGTCGCCTGCATCGGCTGTTGCGGTTGTCGCAGGCGCTAATGCCGCGGGGGCCGCGGTGGCCGCCGATGTGCGCCAGTTTTCTTCCAGTACGGCGAGGCGGTTTTCGAGGTCGGCCAAGGCGGCTGTGTCAGTCGAAGTGCCCGCAGAACCGGGTGTGCCCTGGCGCAACAGATCCAGCGTCAGCCGCACCTGGGCCAGATCGGTCGATAGGCGCACGATCTCGCGGCGGGTATCGGCATAGGTGAAGGCTGCAGCGGCAATGGCGGCGACGCCCACCAGTCCCACTGTGAAGGCTAGGATATTGCTCCAGCCAATAGGCTTGCGCGGGGGGCGCGGTTGAACCGCCGACGCCGCCTTGGCTTCGGCCGCTACCGTCACTTCTGGGGCCGCAGGGCCGCTTTCCGATCCGTTCATGCCGGCCTCCGGTTGCTCCTGCTTATGGCAGAGAGTGCGGCCGAACTACGACCGCTGCAACCGTGGATGGGGAATAGGCGCGGGCTTGCCGGAGATCACCGGTGTGATGTTTTCGTCCTTCCCGCCGCCGAAAAGATTGCCGAAGCCGCTGAAGAACCCGCTCACCGCCTCGCCGCGCTCCTTGATCGCGGCCGCTTCCGCAGCGGCGCGCTCCTGGTTGGCGAGCACCGACGCAAACTGGGCCTCGTCGGCTTGCTGCTTGGCCACCAGTGTCGGGTTGCTGGCAGAAGGCGGGCAGGGACCCAGCGGGTTGAGCGGCGCGCCGGCGACCGCATTGAAGATGTACTGGCGCTCGCAGACGTCCCAGGTCGGCGGCGCCTTGGTCAGTTCGAACAGGTCATGGCCTTCCTTGATGTCCTTCCAGAAGTCGAGGTGGTCGTTCGATGCATGGCGCGCCAGATTCGCCGCGGTCATGCGGAAGGGGAAGATCTGGAGCTGGAAGCTCGGATTGCCGCCCTTGAAGGTTTCGCGGGCGAGGGCGTAGATCTCGGCGATGCCCTGGTCGGTCATGGCGTAGCAGCCGCGCGAGGAGCAGTCGCCATGCACCATGAGGTCGGTGCCGGTGCGGCCGTGGGCACGGTCGAACTTGTTGGGAAAGCCGGTGTTGAAGGCGAGATAATAGCTCGAGCGCGGATTCATCAGCCCGGGCGTGATGGTGTAGAAGCCCTCGGGGCTTTGACGGTCGCCTTCCTTGAACTTGGGGCCCAGGTCGCCCGAATAGGCGCAGATCTCATAGTCGCGGAACTTGCGGAACTCGCCCGACGCGGTGCGCTTCCACACTTCCAGGGTTTTTCTTCCTTGAAGATGCGGATGACCATGGCTTCGCCGGGCGAGGAGCCCATGGCCTTGAGGGCGTTCACCGTGCCCGAGGAGAGTGGCTGGTTGTGCCGGTTGTTGTCGCTCTTGGGCAGGAAGCCGCCACACGCGGCGAGCCCGAAGGCCACCCACAGCAGGATCAGCACGGAGAGGAACTTGCGCAGAAACACGGTCGACGAACCCGATGGAGGACGGCGGCCCCTGCCGGAGCCGGGTTCGCGCAGCATGTACAGTGCTGGTGAACGAAGCCTTTACCACGAGCACTTTGCCGCCGGAAGCGGGACGCTATACACGCGGATGTGAGGGAAGCTCTCCTGCCCTCCGATAGACCTCATGGTGACAGGTTCAGGATGAGCAACCATTAGCTATGGGGTCCAGGGTTGGCCTCGTTGCAGAACGGTGTTGGCAAAGATGACGAGTTTTCGAGCGCAGGCGACAAGGGCGAGCTTGTGGGGTTTGCCAGCGGCAGTAAGGCGGGCATAGAGCGCCATGAGTTGGCGGTTCCATCGATAGGCGGCAGGCAGGGCCGCGGCGTAGAGGGCCTGCGGGGGCGGGCACGGCCGCCGGCGATGTGGCGCCGCCCGTGATGCTTGCCGCTGTCGTGGTCGAACGGTGCCAACCCGATCAGGGCAGCGGCCTGTTCACGGCTGATGCTGCCCAGTTCCGGCATGGCGATCAGCAAGGCCAAGGCGGTCGGTATGCCGATGCCGGGGACGGAGAGCAGCAGATCGAGCCGCCGCCCGAGAGCCTTGTCGGCCCGCACCGCCCGTTCCAGCCGGCGCCGTTCGTCGCGCAGGCGGGCCTTGAGTGCGGCAATGTCAGCGGCAACCAGGCTGGCAAGACGGGTATCGTGCAGATGCTCGAGCCGGGTCTTGAGCCGGGCGATGTCCTGGACCAGCTGGTCGATGAAGACCAGATGCTCGTGCAAGCCGGCCAGTGTCGGATCGGCAGCCGCCCTGTCCATCCCGAACAGGACGGTGAAGGCAGCAATCACCGGGCATCCAGCCGGTCGTTCTTGGCGCGCTGCAACCGCATGCGGGCAAACAGGCGTACCTGCAGCGGCTGGTGCAGGATCACCTTGAACCCGGCCTCCCGCAAAGCCGCGACCACGCCACGTTCGTAGCCGCCGCTGGCTTCGATGCCGACCCGATCGACACCGGCCTTGAGCAACCACTCCGCCGCCGCTTGCCATCCGGCCGCGTCATTGTTCACCCGCAGCCATCCCTCGCCGGGCGTCACCGCCAGATCAAGAGCTGCCTTGCCGGTATCGATCCGGCCACAAATGTGCTAGAATGGCTCATCTTCCTCGTCCCGTCCTTGCAATGCGAACCCTGGGTTCAATCAACATGCGGGCCCGATGAAGACTGACGGCAACGATCCCGCTCATCCTCAGACAAAGGTGCACACCACCAGTCTGGGTCTACCTCGATCCGATGCCGCCGCCGCGGCCTGGTGTCGAACAGGCCGCGGCGGCGGCATCGGATCGAGGTAGACCCAGACGGTGGTGTGCACCTTTGTCTGAGGATGAGCGGGATCGTTGCCGTCAGTCTTCATCGGGCCCGCATGGTTGATTGAACCCAGGGTTCGCATTGCAAGGACGGGACGAGGAAGATGAGCCATTCTAGCACATTTGTGGCCGGGATCGATACCGGCAAGGCAGCTCTTGATCTGGCGGTGACGCCCGGCGAGGGATGGCTGCGGGGTGAACAATGACGCGGCCGGATGGCAAGCGGCGGCGGAGTGGTTGCTCAAGGCCGGTGTCGATCGGGTCGGCATCGAAGCCAGCGGCGGCTACGAACGTGGCGTGGTCGCGGCTTTGCGGGAGGCCGGGTTCAAGGTGATCCTGCACCAGCCGCTGCAGGTACGCCTGTTGCCCGCATGCGGTTGCAGCGCGCCAAGAACGACCGGCTGGATGCCCGGGTGATTGCTGCCTTCACCGTCCTGTTCGGGATGGACAGGGCGGCTGCCGATCCGACACTGGCCGGCTTGCACGAGCATCTGGTCTTCATCGACCAGCTGGTCCAGGACATCGCCCGGCTCAAGACCCGGCTCGAGCATCTGCACGATACCCGTCTTGCCAGCCTGGTTGCCGCTGACATTGCCGCACTCAAGGCCCGCCTGCGCGACGAACGGCGCCGGCTGGAACGGGCGGTGCGGGCCGACAAGGCTCTCGGGCGGCGGCTCGATCTGCTGCTCTCCGTCCCCGGCATCGGCATACCGACCGCCTTGGCCTTGCTGATCGCCATGCCGGAACTGGGCAGCATCAGCCGTGAACAGGCCGCTGCCCTGATCGGGTTGGCACCGTTCGACCACGACAGCGGCAAGCATCACGGGCGGCGCCACATCGCCGGCGGCCGTGCCCGCCCCGGCAGGCCCTCTACGCCGCGGCCCTGCCTGCCGCCTATCGATGGAACCGCCAACTCATGGCGCTCTATGCCCGCCTTACTGCCGCTGGCAAACCCCACAAGCTCGCCCTTGTCGCCTGCGCTCGAAAACTCGTCATCTTTGCCAACACCGTTCTGCAACGAGGCCAACCCTGGACCCATAGCTAATGGTTGCTCATCCTGAACCTGTCACCATGAGGTCTATCGGAGGGCAGGAGAGCTTCCCTCACATCCGCGTGTATAGCGTCCCGCTTCCGGCGGCAAAGTGCTCGTGGTAAAGGCTTCGTTCACCAGCACTGTACATGCTGCGCGAACCCGGCTCCGGCAGGGGCGCCGTCCTCCATCGGGTTCGTCGACCGTGTTTCTGCGCAAGTTCCTCTCCGTGCTGATCCTGCTGTGGGTGGCCTTCGGGCTCGCCGCGTGTGGCGGCTTCCTGCCAAGAGCGACAACAACCGGCACAACCAGCCACTCTCCTCGGGCACGGTGAACGCCCTCAAGGCCATGGGCTCCTCGCCGGCGAAGCCATGGTCATCCGCATCTTCAAGAAGAAAAAAAACCCTGGAAGTGTGGAAGCGCACCGCGTCGGGCGAGTTCCGCAAGTTCCGCGACTATGAGATCTGCGCCTATTCGGGCGACCTGGGCCCAAGTTCAAGGAAGGCGACCGTCAAAGCCCGAGGGCTTCTACACCATCACGCCCGGGCTGATGAATCCGCGCTCGAGCTATTATCTCGCCTTCAACACCGGCTTTCCCAACAAGTTCGACCGTGCCCACGGCCGCACCGGCACCGACCTCATGGTGCATGGCGACTGCTCCTCGCGCGGCTGCTACGCCATGACCGACCAGGGCATCGCCGAGATCTACGCCCTCGCCCGCGAAACCTTCAAGGGCGGCAATCCGAGCTTCCAGCTCCAGATCTTCCCCTTCCGCATGACCGCGGCGAATCTGGCGCGCCATGCATCGAACGACCACCTCGACTCTGGAAGGACATCAAGGAAGGCCATGACCTGTTCGAACTGACCAAGGCGCCGCCGACCTGGGACGTCTGCGAGCGCCAGTACATCTTCAATGCGGTCGCCGGCGCGCCGCTCAACCCGCTGGGTCCCTGCCCGCCTTCTGCCAGCAACCCGACACTGGTGGCCAAGCAGCAAGCCGACGAGGCCCAGTTTGCGTCGGTGCTCGCCAACCAGGAGCGCGCCGCTGCGGAAGCGGCCGCGATCAAGGAGCGCGGCGAGGCGGTGAGCGGGTTCTTCAGCGGCTTCGGCAATCTTTTCGGCGGCGGGAAGGACGAAAACATCACACCGGTGATCTCCGGCAAGCCCGCGCCTATTCCCCATCCACGGTTGCAGCGGTCGTAGTTCGCCGCACTCTCTGCCATAAGCAGGAGCAACCGGAGGCCGGCATGAACGGATCGGAAAGCGGCCCTGCGGCCCCAGAAGTGACGGTAGCGGCCGAAGCCAAGGCGGCGTCGGCGGTTCAACCGCGCCCCCGCGCAAGCCTATTGGCTGGAGCAATATCCTAGCCTTCACAGTGGGACTGGTGGGCGTCGCCGCCATTGCCGCTGCAGCCTTCACCTATGCCGATACCGCCGCGAGATCGTGCGCCTATCGACCGATCTGGCCCAGGTGCGGCTGACGCTGGATCTGTTGCGCCAGGGCACACCCGGTTCTGCGGGCACTTCGACTGACACAGCCGCCTTGGCCGACCTCGAAAACCGCCTCGCCGTACTGGAAGAAAACTGGCGCACATCGGCGGCCACCGCGGCCCCCGCGGCATTAGCGCCTGCGACAACCGCAACAGCCGATGCAGGCGACTGCCTGCCCACAGCGACCCGTTTTCTGGTCTCGGCCGGAGACACCTGGCCGGTGTGCAATTCACCGGCGGTGGTGGAGGTAGCGAGCGTCGAGCCGGGCTACCTGACCTGCTCGACGGCTCCGTAGTGGCTGCCGGCGGCAATTTCCCGCTGCTGGGCAGCGCCTGCATGCTGGCGGTGCTGTCCGCCGGCACCGCGGAACTCAGCAGCTACGCCGAGATCCGCGTCACCTGCTGAGCCGGCTTACTGCGCGGCTTCTTCCGCCGCTTCCGCGTCGACCTCGGCACCTTCGGTCTGCGCCTGAACGGCGGCAGCCAGGGCCGGATCGGGGATGTCGACCTGGACGCCGGCCATCAGGTTGGCGATGGTTTCGTCGAAGGTGCGCATCAACAGCCGCTGCTGCAGCTGGCCGGCCACCTGCTCGAAGGCAGGCGCGGTCGACTCGCGGGTTTCTTCAAGCCGGATCACATGCCAGCCGAACTGGGACTGCACCGGATCGGACACCTGCCCGGCATCGGTCAGCGCAAAGCAGCCTCCTCGAACGGGGCCACCATCATGCCACGGCCAAAGAAGCCGAGATCGCCGCCATTGGCCGCGCCCGGATCGATCGACCGCTCACGCGCCAGCGTGGCGAAATCGGCACCGCCCTCGATCTCGGCCTTGACCGCCTGAGCTTCTTCCTCGGTCTCGACCAGGATGTGGCTGGCGCGGATTTCCGGCTGCGGCTGGAAGTCGGCGACATAGGCGTCGTACTCCGCCCGCACCGCTTCTTCGGTGATCGCATTGGCGATGGTTTCCGCGAAATAGGCGCGGCGCAGGGCCGGTCTTCCAGGTAGGCCAGCCGTTGCTGGAACAGCAGCGTGTCGGCCATCCCAGCGTCCCGGCCGGCATCGGCCATCACCTTCATGTCGATCAGCACGCGGAGCAGGAAGGCGCGGCGCTCTTCCGGCGGCATTTGGCTGAGTTCCTGCGTCAGGTCCTCAGCGGCGAAGCTGAGATCGGCCTCGGTGATCTGGCTGCCGCCCACGGTGGCCACCACGGTTTCGGGGTCACGGCCGGCGCTGCGGCCTCGGCAGGAGCTTCAGCGGGAGCAGCGGCATCCTGCGCCGTGGCCGGCACGAGCGCCGTCGCCGAAAGCACCAGCGCCAGAACGCTCGCGGCCTGGGCGAGACGCAGCTTGGACTTGATCATCTTGGGGGAACTCCTTGAACGGCGCACAGCGGCGCCGGCTGGTGGTGTTGCTGTGGAACGGACTGTTCCGAACGGATCGCCCGCCTTGATCACGAGAGCGGGGCCGAATTATGCCGCGCCGCGTTTTTTGAGCGACGTCGTCGGGCTGGAAAGCCCGGCTGCGCAGGGCCGTTGAGCATTCGCGCATTTGGCTGCCGTTGACAAGACAAGGGGGCACTCTTACATCGGTTCAGCTTTCCGCCGCCCGGTGGAACCATGCATTTTTCCAAGCCTTGAAAGGCTTATTCTCGCGCCGGCGACCGGCAGCGACGGGTGCGATGCCCGCCTCCTCACCCGCCACACGCGAGACATGAAAGGGATCGACCTTATGGCTCTAGCTGCGCTCGCCCGGCGTTTGTTCGGAACGCCTTCGGACCGGCAGGTCAAGCGGTTCCAGCCGAAGGTGGCACAGATCAACGCCCTCGAGCCGCAGTTCGAGCAGCTGAGCGACGACGAACTCCGCGCCAAGACCGCCGAGTTCCGCGAGCAACTCGCCGCCGGCCGGTCGATCAACGATCTGATCGTGCCCGCTTTCGCCACCGTCCGTGAAGCGTCCAAGCGCGTGCTCGGCATGCGCCACTTCGACGTGCAGCTGATCGGCGGCATGGTGCTCAACGAGCGCGCCATCGCCGAAATGCGCACCGGTGAAGGCAAGACGCTGGTGGCAACGCTTGCCGTCTATCTGAATGCGCTCGAAGGCAAGGGCGTCCACGTCGTCACCGTCAACGACTATCTTGCCCGCCGCGACGCCGCCTGGATGGGCCGCATCTACTCCTTCCTCGGCATGAGCACCGGCATCATCGTGCACGGCCTGACCGATGCCGAGCGCAAGGCCGCCTACGAAGCCGACATCACCTACGGCACCAACAACGAGTTCGGCTTCGACTATCTGCGCGACAACATGAAATACAGCCGCGCGCAGATGGTGCAGCGCGGCCATGCCTATGCCATCGTCGACGAAGTGGACTCGATCCTGATCGATGAGGCGCGCACGCCGCTGATCATCTCCGGCCCGTCGGAGGACCGCTCCGAACTTTATGTCCGCATCGACGGCCTGATGTCGATCATCGAGGAGGGCGACTTCGAGGTCGACGAGAAGCACCGCGCCGCAACCTTCACCGACCAGGGCATCGAAAAGCTCGAGGAACGCCTCGCCACCGAAGGCCTGCTCAAGAGCGCCTCGCTCTATGACGTCGAAAACGTGGCGCTGGTCCACCACCTCAACTCGGCCCTGCGCGCCCACAAGCTGTTCCGCAAGGACAAGGACTACATCGTCCGCAACGACGAAGTGGTGATCATCGACGAGTTCAGTGGCCGCATGATGCCCGGCCGCCGTTATTCCGAAGGCCTGCACCAGGCGCTCGAGGCTAAGGAGCACGTCAAGATCCAGGCGAGAACCAGACTCTCGCCTCGATCACCTTCCAGAACTACTTCCGCCTCTACAAGAAGCTCGCCGGCATGACCGGTACGGCGGCGACCGAAGCGGAGGAATTCGGCGACATTTACGGGCTCGAAGTGGTCACCATCCCGACCAACCTGCCCATCAGCGCAAGGACGACGAGGACGCCATCTTCCGCACCGCGGAAGAGAAGTTCGACGCTATCGCCGATCTGATCAAGCACTGTCAGGAGCGCGGCCAGCCGGTGCTGGTCGGCACCACCTCGATCGAAAAGTCCGAAATGCTCGCCGAGCTTCTGCGCAAGAAGAATGTCGGCCAGATGAACGTGCTGAACGCCCGCCATCACGAGCAGGAAGCCTATATCGTCGCCGATGCCGGCCTGCCGGGCGCCATTACCATCGCCACCAACATGGCCGGCCGCCGGTACCGACATCCAGCTCGGCGGCAACCTCGAGATGCGCATCGAGCGCGAGACCGAGGGCCTGGAAGGCGAGGCACGCGAAGCCAAGATCGCCGAGATCAAGCGCACATTGCTGAGGCCAAGGAGAAGGCCCTTGCGGCGGTGGCCTGATGGTGATTGGCACCGAGCGCCACGAATCCCGCCGCATCGACAACCAGTTGCGCGGCCGCTCCGGCCGTCAGGGCGATCCGGGCCATTCGGCCTTCTTCCTGTCGCTCCAGGACGACCTGATGCGCATTTCCCGGTCGACAGCATGGATTCCATGCTGAGCAAGCTCGGACTGCAGCAGGGCGAAAGCATCACCCATCCCTGGGTCACCAAGGCCATCGAGCGCGCCCAGGGCAAGGTCGAAGCCCGCAACTTCGACATCCGCAAGAACATCCTGAAATACGACGACGTGATGAATGACCAGCGCAAGGTCATCTTCGAGCAGCGTCTCGAACTGATGGACGCCGAGGATGTCGGCGAGACCGTCACCGAGATGCGCCACGGTGTCGTCGATGCGATCGTTTCTCGCTCCATTCCGCCCCGCTCCTATCCCGAGCAGTGGGACGTCGAGCTCATGGCGACCGAGGCGAAATCCCTGCTCAACCTCGATATTCCCGCGGCCGAATGGGCTGCCGAGGAAGGCATCGACGCCGAGATCGTCACCCAACGCCTGGTGGAGGCTGCCGACGCAAAGGCCGCCGAGAAGCGCGAGAAGTACTCGGCCGACATCATGCGCCAGGTGGAAAAATCCATCGTGCTGCAGTCGATCGACGGCCTCTGGCGCGAGCACCTCGCTACCCTCGACCACCTCTCCAAGGTCGTGGGCTGGCGCGGCATCGCCCAGCGCGACCCGCTCAACGAGTACAAGCAGGAGGCCTTCGAGCTGTTCCAGAACCTGCTCGGCACGCTGCGCGAGCGCGTCACCCAGCAGCTCAGCCATGTGGAACTGCAGATCCGCCCCGAGCCGCAGCCGGCACCAGACCTGTCCGGCCTGCAGCAGACCCATATCGATCCGACCACGGGCGAGAACGACGCGGTGGGCGACGACGCCTCGATCCCCACCGGTCCCCTGAAGCCGATCGACCCCAAGCTCCTGGTCGGCGTCTCCCGCAACGCGCCCTGCCCCTGCGGCTCAGGCAAGAAGTTCAAGCACTGCCACGGCGCGTTCTGAGGAACGCGCCGGCCGGGCGCCGCGCTTACGGCTTGAGGCCTCGCACCAGTTGCGCGGCGATCTTCTGTGCCTCCCCGGCTCGAGCGCCAGCCGGTCGGTCAGCAATCGGTGCCAGATCAGCGACTGCACCATCTCGGCGCCCAATAGCGGGTCGACCGTATCCGCGACCTCGCCGCGTGCCATCGCCCGCTCGATCATCTCGCCGATATGCGCCCGCCGCTCCGTTGCATAGCTCTGCAGCCGTTCGGCACAGGCCGGGTCGCGCTGCGCCTCCGCGATCACCTGCCGGAACACCTGACCGGCGCTGCCCTGCCAATAGCCGCTGAGCCACTCGATCAGCCCGGCGATCTCTCCTTCGAGGTCATCCGTCGGACCGTGCAGCGCCTGCGGCTTCTGGCGATGGTAGATATCGAGCAGCAAAGTGCCGCGGCTTGGCCACCACCGGTAGATTGTGGGCTTGCCGGCGCGGGCGCGCCGCGCCACCGCCTCGATGGAAAACGCCGCCGGACCCTCTTCGAGCAGGATCGCCTCGCCCGCTGCAGGATCGCCTCCTGTGTATCGGGATTGCGCCGGGCACCGATCGAACGGCGGCGATCATCGTCTGCTGGGTCAGCCATGCAGCATAGATAGCGCAGCCATGCGGGCGAAAAAAGTCTTGATCGTTACGCTACGTTCCGTTATGAAACGGCACGTATCGTTTAGGAGACAAATGATGCCTTCCATCGCCTCCCGCCTGCGCCTTGCCCTGTTGATGTTCTTCGGCGTCTACCCGGTCATCACCCTCTACATCTACGCCTTGTTCCCGCTCACCAACGGCTGGCAGATGTGGCAGCGCACCCTGTTGCTGGTGCCGCTGATGGTGCTCACCATGGTGTTCTTCGTCATGCCCTCATCCAGACTCGTTTCGGCGCCTTCATCACCGGCCGCAAGCCCGCCGCCGCCGCCTGATCCGGATCAGCCACCCCTCCGCCGGGAGGGGGTGGCCGGAAACACTCACTGTTCGGGGGCAACCCGCACGATGGTGGAGGACCCTGCCCGCGGATTCTCGGTCACCGCATAGACCGCGCCGTCCGGTCCGACCCGCACGTCGCGCACGCGCGCCTCGAGCGGCACCCGCTCTTCGAACGCCACCCGGTCGCCGTCCATGTGGAGCACCACCAGCCCCTGGGACACCAGTCCACCAACGATGAACGCACCCTGCCACTCGGGGATCAGGTCGGCGTCGTAGTAGGCCATGCCGGAGGGTGCGATCACCGGATCCCAATAGTAGAGTGGCTGCTCGGTTTCGGCGTTGGCGGTGATCCCTTCGCCGATCGTGGAGCCATCATAGTTGACGCCATAGGCCACGTCCGGCCAGCCATAGTTGAGCCCGGTTGCGGCCGGTTGAGCTCGTCCCCACCCTGGCACCGTGCTCCACCGTCCACAGCCGCCCCTCGCCATCGAGCGTCGCCGACTGGACGTTGCGGTGACGAGGCTCCAGATCTCCGGCAGGGCATCATCATTGTCGATGAACGGGTTGTCCGGCAGCGCCTCGCCTTCCGGATCGATGCGGAACACCTTACCCAGCCCGCTGGCCAGTTCCTGAGCCTGATCGCGGATCGGCTCGTCCGAACGCTCACCCACGGTGATGTAGAGGTTGCCGTCTTCAGTGGGCACGATGCGCGAACCGAAATGCAACTCGCCGTCATAGGTGGGCTCCTGACGGAAGATCACCTCCACGTCTTCGAGGCTGCCGCCGCCATTCTCGTCGAGAACCAGCGTCGCCGCTGCCACCGCCGTGCCATTGCCGTCCTCGCGCGGCTCGGCATAGGAGACATAGATGCGCCCCGTGCTCTCGAAATCGGGCGCCAGGGCCACATCGAGCAATCCGCCCTGGCCGACAAGGTCGA
>NZ_JBHUNP010000001.1:1347500-3804610 GCF_042685625.1 Devosia albogilva | reverse complement strand
GTTTCCGGCTTCGTCTGATTGTCGGTTGCTGGAGCAGCCGGGAACGAAAGGCTCCGGCCGTGCTTCACTATGCAATCGACGTCAAGACGCGGTGGCCTCAGGATGCCTGAAGGATTTCGGCCCAGTCGCTGGGCTGAATGCGAAGGAGGCTCCCCGTCCAGTGTTGGCAATGCCGGCAGCGGATCGGGAAGCAGGCAAGAAAGGTGCAGACCTGTCCCGCAATCGCGATCCGGCGCCGCTTCAGGTGACAGCATGGTTCGTCCGCAAACCTCGCTGCGGTCGTCGGAATGCGAATAGGCGTCCTGCTGCGCACTGGCAACGGCCTGATCCTGGTGCGTGGCATGCGTGCTTGAGCTGGCATGTGCCGTTCCCAGGACAGCGAAAGCGCTGAAGACGAGCAGCAGCAGTCCGGTCATGAACTGGCGCAGCCAGTCATTTCTCGACCAGAACGTTGCAGTCGAGCTCTGCTCATGGCGTGGCTTTCTTCACGCACCCGATGACATCCATGTGCCCGCCAGCATCCGGCGGCCTCAGGCAGCCTGAGCTACTGACAGGGGCAGGTTCTGCCCCGCAGTCCCCCGCTCCGGATCAAACTGGTGTCAAACGGTGAATCATGAACAGCTTCAGATCTCCTGCGCGCTGCGGGAAACGCCCGAAGACCTTCTGTCGGCGGAGCGAACAGAAATACCTCGTAGGGCTCGGCAGTCACGCCCGGGAAGTCCATGCCGGGCGACCCGGCTGGCATTCCAGGAACCGCGAGGCCCGTGGCCGCCGGACGCTCGGTCAGGAGACGCTGGATTGCCGCGGCTGGAACGTGGCCTTCGACGACATAGCCGTCCACTTCGGCCGTGTGGCACGAGTAGAGGGCCGGGGGCACGCGGAGCTGCTGTTTGATGGCGTCGATGTTCTGCGATTTCAACGATCCGCACCGGAAAGCCCGCGGCCTCGATATGCGGCCACCCCGTGCAGCAGCCGCAGCTCGGATCCTTGGTAACGGTGACGAGCGGCAGACTTGCGGCATACCCTGTCACCGGCACTGAAAGCAGAACAGATATCGAGCCAAGACCTGCCACGAAGGCTCTCGGCTGATGGCATGGTCATTTCGCATCTTTTGTCCTCACAGCCACGGCCGACGATCTCAGCGGAAGAATGCGCAGCTGATCAGGGCCGTGCAGGCGGGCTTCCTGTTGGCACCGACTGGCAGATACTACCACAGCCGCCGCCGCAGAACTTGATGCAGCGCAAGGAAGAGATACGTTGCTCGAGGTTCCAGCCTCCTGAAGCGTATCGGTCAACTCGGTTCCTACAATTGGTGGCGCGTAGCCGCGACGCGTTGGCAATGACGCTCACCGATGACAACGCATCGCTGCCGCGGCGATGATCGGCGAGAGAAGAATGCCGAAGAACGGGTAGAGGACCCCAGCGGCACCGGTACGCCCAAGGCATTGTAGATGAAGGCGAAGAACAGGTTCTGCCGGAGTTGCCCATCACCGCCTGCGACAACGCCGCGCCCGCACGATGCCAACAAGATCGCCCTTCAGCAGGGTGACGCCCGCGCTCTCCATCGCCACATCGGTGCCGGTGCCCATGGCAATGCCGACATCCGCCGCTGCGAGTGCCGGCGCATCATTGACCCCGTCGCCGGCCATCGCCACCACCTCGCCGGCGCCTTGTGCCGCTGCACGACCTCGCTCTTCTGATCGGGCAGGACCTCGCCTCCACTTCGTCGATGCCGAGCTGACGCGCGACGGCCTTCGCTGTCGTCCAGTTGTCTCCGGTGAGCATGACCACCCGGATGCCTCGTGCTTTCAGCGCCGCGAGCGCCTCCGGCGTCGATGCCTTTACCGGATCGGCGATGGCGAAGATCGCCGCCACCTGTCCATTGATGCCCATGAAGATCGCGCGGTTGCCCCATCCTCGCGCAACTGTCTGCCTGCTCGGCCAGCGGGGCGACATCGACCCCTTGTTCGGCAAGGAATTGCATTGCCAAGCGGGATTGTCTTGCCTTCGACCACGCCAAGCGCGCCCTTGCCAGTGGGCGAGTCGAAATCTGCAACTGGTGCGATCACCAGTCCTCTCTCTTCGGCTGCGCACGCCGATGGCGAGCGCCAGCGGATGCTCGCTCGCCCGCTCCACGCTGGCGGCAAGGCGCAGCACCTCCTCCTCGGTGAAGCCGGCTGCCGGAATGATGGCAGTCACCGCCGGCGGCCCTCGGTGGAGTGTGCCGGTCTTGTCGACGATGATCGTGTTCACCTTCTCCAAAGTTCTAGCGCCCTCGGCGTTCTTGATCAGAACGCCATTCTGAGCGCCGCGCCCGACGCCGACATGATGGACATCGGCGTTGCAAGGCCGAGCGCACAAGGACAAGCGATGATGAGGACGAAACGGCTGCGATAAGGCCGAAGAGAAGCTCGGCTCGGGCCCCAGATCGACCAGGCGATGAAGGCGAGGACAGCGACGAAGATCACTGCAGGCCACGAACCAGCCCGATACCTGGTCGGCGAGGCGCTGGATGGGTGCACGGCTGCGCTGCGCCTCTGCGACGAGCTGGACGATCTGCGACAGCATGGTCCGGCCCACCAGCCTGTTTCACCGCATCGCCGCGGCCTTTCCGATCTCGCGTCCCGCCATTTCGCGGCACTCAAGGTGCTCAAGCGTGCGCGCGCCTGATCACACGAAGCGAGAGATGGGGGGCGCGAGAACATCTATTGCTGCACCCGCGGCGGCTCGAACCGGGTGCGCAAGTGGCTCGACGGCATCCATCCGGCGCCTGTCGCTGCTACTGAGGCGGCGCTTCCGGCCGAAGTGGCTGTGCTGCCACCCTGTCGCCAAGCCCGCCCCACGCAAGGCCGCCCGGTCGGTTCGGCAAGACGCCGGCCGAACCGGCTCCGCCGCCGCCGTGGCTGCTACACCCAAGCCGAGCCCGAAGCCGGCGCTCGAGCAGATGGGCTTCGATTTTAAGCGGACGGTGGGCTGCTCCAAACGCAAGTTGGGAGCACCGCCACGCAGCCCATCCCCAGATAGTTGATCGCTGGCGCGGCAACGCGATGGCGGAGCAGTCGTTGTCTGGGGCGAGCGACAGACAGGATGACTCAGATGAACACGGTCGCGAAGCTCACGGCAGTTGCAGCTATCCTCGCCACCACCTCAGGTCTAGCGATGGCGCAGGGCGCCGTTGACGCGAACGCAAGTGCGGACTTCCGCAGCGATTCCGCAGCAAACGTCAGGCCGATGCTGAAGTGAACTATGATTCGATCATCTCGAACCTGCGGGTCCGACGTATCGTCTGCCGATATCGTGGCGTTGGGAGCGGACGCGCAGATCGACATCGTCACGCTCTCTGAATTGCAGGCAACGCGGTGACGATGGCGAGGCCGTGGGCGAGGCCGTCAGTTCCCAGGCGACGATGCTCGCTGAACTCACCGCTGCCATAGAGGCCAATGCCGACGTACAGGCCGCCCTTGCCGCCGAGGGCTTTACCTCTGACGACATTGTTGCCGTCGCCTCGAGCAGCGAGGGCAACCTGACCATTGTTGTGGACGACGCGAGATAGTCTTCCTCCACCAAGGCCTGCTTCCGATCCTGCAGGGTAGGGGTGCATCCGTTCTGGCCGGCGATGCCTTGTGACGCCGCAACCTAGCCGGAGACATTCAGATGTTGAAACGCCTGCTCTTGCTCGCTCTCGTGACCTTCACTTTCGGAGCAACCCTGACCGGGTGCGATGCGCCGGATGTGGAGGATGCCGAAGTGGAGGTGGACGACTGAGGGCGGAACGGTCGGCGCTGCCTGTCGTTCGTCTCCTTCAGTCCAGCATGGAGGGGACGATGCAGTTTCCACCGCTTGAGCCGACCCTGCCGACCGACATTCCACCGCCACCGCCGGGAGATCTTCCCGATCCTGACTTGCCCGGTGGGGACGATCCGGCCGAACAACCCGACTACGAGCCGGGACCCGACCTGCCGGACCCGGCTCCGGAGGACATTCCGCCGCCGGTGTGACGTGTTGTGGTGATGAACGAGGCCCTCTGGCGATCCCGACAGGATTCGAACCTGTGACCAACAGCTTAGAAGGCTGCTGCTCTATCCAGCTGAGCTACGGGACCGAGCGAGGGGTAGTGCACGTTTAGCGCATTTTGCCGCCGAGGGAACGCCCTTAGTGGCGCGGGGCGGTGCTGGCGCGGATGATGAGGTCCGAGCTCAGGACCATGCGGCGGGGGACGCGGCTGTGCGGCTCGCCCTCGATGACGTCGATGAGCGCCTGCGCTGCCAGCCGGCCCACTGCGGCGCAAGGCTGGCGCATGGTGGTGAGCGGCGGCACGTAATGCTGCGCCAGGGCGATATCGTCGAAACCGACCACAGAGACATCGCGCGGGCATTCGACGCCGGCGCCGCGTAGCGCGGTGAGAAAGCCGATAGCGCTTTCGTCATTGGCGGTGAACACGGCTGTCGGCCGGTCCGGTAGGGCAAGGAAAGCTGCAGCGGCAGCCCGCCCGTCTTCCATGGCAAATCCGCCCTCGAGCAGCCATTCAGGATGCAGCGGCAGGCCGGCCTGTGCCAGTGCGGCGGCGAATCCCTGCTGGCGCTCGCTGGTCAACACATTGCCGTCGGGGCCGCGGATATGGGCGATGCGACGATGCCCAAGTTCGATCAGGTGCCGCGTTGCCCGCTCGGCAGCATAGGCATTGTCGGTCTTGACCGTGTGGAAGGGCGAATCGGGGATCTCCTCGCAGGCCACGACCAGCGGCACGGGGGAGGGCGCCGTGCGCAGAATCATCAACTGCTCGAGGTCGACCGAGCCATCGAACAGCACCAGCCCATCCACCCGGTTGGAGATGAAGTACTCGCGGATGCGGCGCCCGGGATCGTCGCCGGAGAATCGGTTGGCGACGAGCACGCCATAGCCGCGTGCGGAGGCCTCCCGCTCCACGGCATCGAGAATGTTGGCGAAGAAGGTATTGCGAATGTCCGGGAGCGCCACGAGGATGGTGCGGGCGGTCTTCTGACGCAGCGAGCGGGCCGACTGGTTGAGGGTGTAGCCCGTTGCCTCGATCGCATCCGAAACGCGCTGACGGGTATCGTCGCTGACCCGCTCCGGCATCGACAGGCCCGGCTGACGGTGGCCGTCGAGACCTGTGCAAACCGGGCAACGTCTTGAATCGTCGGCGCTTTTTTAACCAGGCTCATGTCTGGCAGCGCCCCCTCCGCGCAGCGTTACCCAAACTGTCTAAATGCGACTTGACAGGTCTGCAAGCTGTGTATGAAACTCCTGAAATCGATTGCAGAACTTTCGGGGCTCCGGAAATGCAATCGATTACACGCAGCCAGCTCGGGACACCTCGAAAGAAGGTGGCCTTGCGGCTGGCGGCACCGCGGGGCGTTCCGCTCCAAGTGATCGTTGGGAGGACTATTCCATGAAGAAGTTTGCAGTGGTTGCCACTATGGCGACCGCTCTGCTCGGCTCCACCGCTATCCATGCCGCCGAGCTCGAAGTCACGCACTGGTGGACTTCGGCCGGTGAAGCTGCGGCCATTGCCGAATTCGCCAAGGTCTTCGAAGAAGAAACGGGCCACACCTGGGTCGACTCCGCGCTGTCCGGCTCGGGCACCGGCGCCAACCCGGTGATCATCAGCCGCATCATCGGCGGCGACCCGATGGGCGCCACCCAGATGAACACCGGCCGCGACGCCGAAGAACTCATCCAGGCCGGCCTGATGCGCGACCTGACCGAGATCGTCGGCGACATGAACATCGAAGAGTTCTACGTGGACGCTTCGCTGCTTGAGCCCTGCCGTTACGAAGGCGGTCTCTACTGTCTGCCGATCAACATCCACTCGTGGGACTGGCTGTGGCTCTCCACCGCTGCCTATGAAGAGATCGGTCAGCCCGTGCCGACCAACTGGGACGAATATGTCGCGTCCTGGCCGGCCCTCCAGGAAGCCGGCATCCTGCCGTTCGGCCTCGCCACCGGCTGGCCCTTCTCGGGTATCCCGGGTGCTCTGATGGCCGGTCTCGGTGGTCCGGAACTGGTGCTCGCCATCAACCGTGACAAGGACCCTGAGGCTGTTCGTGGCCCCGAGTTCCGCAAGGTCGCTGAAGCTCTCGACAACCTGCGTTCGGTCGTCTCGCCCGAAACCATGGTCCCGTCCTTCGGTGACGTTGGCAATCAGCTCCTGGAAGGCACTGCTGCCGGCAACATCCACGGCGACTGGCTCGCCGGCGACCTGCAGATCGCAGGCGGCGTCCCGGGCGAAGACTACGAGTGTCTGCCGGGCCTCGGCTTCGGCACCCAGCTCAGCGGTGGTGGCGACTCCTTCTACTTCCCGGTCCTGCCGGAAGGCACCGATCCGGAAGTGATCCAGGCTCAGGAGCAGCTCGCTCGCATCCTGATCTCGCCCGAAGCCCAGCTGAACTTCAACCTGGTCAAGGGCTCCATGCCGATCCGCACCGACATCGATCTGTCGGGTGCCAATGCGTGCATGCAGAAGGCCATCGCTCTGCTCGACAACGGCCTGCTGCCGTCGGGTGACTTCTCGCTCTCGAGCGACGTCCAGCAGCAGCTGCAGGACCTCAACACCGAGTTCCTCGACGACGACAGCATCACTGTCGACGACTACATCGAGCGCTACGCCTCGATCATCGAGTCGGCTGAGTAACATTCCGGCTATCCGGTTGGGAGTTCGCTCCCAATGAGGAAAATGGTGGTCGGCCTTGCACACAAGGTCGGCCACCTTCTCTTGGAGAAATATTCATGGCGGACACTGCCGTTCCCTTGGAAGCAGGAGTCGAGACGGTCCACCGTCCTGGCCTGCTGAAGAGAATCCTGCTTCACAACCTGCCCGCCAAGATCGCTGCACTGCCCATGGTGGCCACGGTGCTGGTCGTCTTCGTCGGCTGCACCATCTGGACGATCTACTACTCGTTCACCAATTCCAAGCTCCTGCCGACGGGCAAGTTCGTCGGTTTCGACCAGTATGAGCGCCTGTTCGCGACCTCCCGGTGGAACGTCTCGGTCTGGAACCTTCTCGCTTATGGTTCCATGTCGCTGGTGTTCACGCTGGTCATCGGCTTCATCCTTGCGGTGCTGATCGACCAGAAGATCCGGTTCGAGAGCGCCTTCCGCACCATCATGCTCTATCCCTTCGCCCTGTCCTTCATCGTGACGGGCCTGGTGTGGCAGTGGATCATGAACCCCACGCTCGGCCTGCAGGGCACGATGCGCAGCCTCGGGTGGGAAAACTTCACCTTCGACTGGATCGCCAACCCGCGCATGGTGCTGTTTGCCCTGCTGATCGCCGGGCTTTGGCACGGCACCGGTTTCTGCATGGTGCTGATGCTGGCAGGGCTGCGCAGCGTCGACGAGGAAGTGTGGAAGGCAGCGCGTGTCGACGGCATTCCGACCTGGCGCACCTATGTGTCGATCGTGCTTCCCATGATGCGCGGCGTGCTCGTCACTGCCGTGGTGATCATCGGCTCGGGCATCGTGCGCCTCTATGACCTCGTGGTGGCACTCACCAATGGCGGCCCCGGCATTTCGTCGGAAGTGCCGGCCAAATACGTGCTCAACTACATGTTCTCGGGCGGCAATATCGGCCAGGGCCTGGCCGGCGCGTCCATGATGCTGCTGACGGTGCTGATCATCATGATCCCGTGGGCCTATCTCGAATTCGGCGGAAAGGGGCGCCGCACATGAGCCAGACTGCAACCATGACCGGCCCGGCGCCCACAGCCTCCGACAACGTCGTCGAGGCGCGCGGCCCCCGGCCCAGGCCGTTCTTCACCCCGAAGAAGATCATCCTCTATTCGATCCTCGTCTTCTTCTCGCTCTACTATTTGTTCCCGCTCTATGTGATGCTCTCGACATCGCTGAAGAC
This sequence comes from Devosia albogilva, assembly GCF_042685625.1. Taxonomy (NCBI): domain Bacteria; kingdom Pseudomonadati; phylum Pseudomonadota; class Alphaproteobacteria; order Hyphomicrobiales; family Devosiaceae; genus Devosia; species Devosia albogilva. The sequence continues at coordinate 3,796,740 of NZ_JBHUNP010000001.1, read as the reverse complement.
GATGCCGGAAATCCGTTTCGGCAACATCTTCGCGCTGCCCACGGCACCGAACTTCGACGCCTGGGTCAAAGCCTGGGGCAGCGCCTGTACGGGCCTGACCTGTCAGGGTCTGTCCCCCGGCTTCTGGAACTCGGTGAAGATCACCATTCCGTCCACCATCGTGTCGATCTTCATCGCGGCGGTGAACGGTTATGCTCTGGTCAACTGGCGCTTCAAGGGTTCGGAGATCTTCTTCTCGATCCTGATCTTCGGCTCGTTCATCCCCTACCAGGTGATGCTCTACCCGCTGGTGATCATCACTCGCGAACTCGGCATCTTCGGCACACTGCAGGCCGTGATCCTGGTCCACACCATTTTCGGCATGCCCATCCTGACGCTGCTGTTCCGCAACTACTTCGCGTCGTTGCCGCAGGAGCTGTTCAAGGCCGCGCGTGTCGACGGGGCAGGGTTCTGGCGCATCTTCTTCGAGATCATGCTGCCCATGTCGCTACCGATCTTCGTGGTGGCGCTGATCCTGCAGGTCACCGGTATCTGGAACGACTTCCTGTTCGGCGTGGTCTTCTCGGGCACGCAGAACTACCCGATGACCGTCCAGCTCAACAACATCGTCAACTCGGCCCAGGGCACGCCCGAATACAACGTGAACATGGCCGCCACCGTTCTGACCGGTCTCGTGCCGCTCATTGTTTACTTCGTGTCCGGCAAGTGGTTCGTCCGCGGCGTCGCTGCCGGTGCGGTGAAGGGATAATCGAATGCAACCCAGCGTTTCCATCCGCGACCTGTCGCTCAACTTCGGCAATGTGAAGGTGCTCGAGCACCTGAACCTCGACATCGCGCAGGGCGAGTTCATCGTCCTGCTCGGGCCCTCCGGTTGCGGCAAGTCCACCTTGCTGAACTGCGTTGCCGGCCTGCTCGACGTCTCCGACGGCCAGATCTTCATCAACGGCAAGAACGTCACCTGGCTCGAGCCCAAGGACCGCGGCATCGGCATGGTGTTCCAGTCCTATGCGCTCTATCCGCAGATGAGCGTCGAGAAGAACCTCAGCTTCGGCCTGCGCGTCGCCGGCATGCCCAAGGACGAGATCAACCGCCGCGTCCAGCGCGCTGCCGAGATCCTGCAGATCCAGCCGCTGCTGCAGCGCAAGCCCGCCAACCTGTCGGGTGGCCAGCGCCAGCGCGTCGCCATCGGCCGCGCCCTGGTGCGTGACGTGGACGTGTTCCTGTTCGACGAGCCGCTGTCCAACCTCGACGCCAAGCTCCGCTCCGACCTGCGCGTCGAGATCAAGCGGCTGCACCAGCGCCTGAAGAACACCATGATCTACGTGACCCACGATCAGATCGAGGCGCTGACCCTGGCCGACCGTATCGCCATCATGAAGAACGGCGTGATCCAGCAGTTGGCCGATCCACACACCATCTACAACAAGCCCGTGAACCTTTACGTCGCCGGCTTCATCGGTTCGCCCTCGATGAACTTCATCGATGGCCGGATCGAGGGTTCGGACTTCATCGCCGAAGACGGCACGCGAGTGCCCGTCGCTGCCTATGAGTTCGCCGGCAAGACGTCGGGTGCCACCAAGGCGGTGCTCGGTGTTCGTCCGGAGCACATTGCAGTGGGCGAGGCGGCGGCCGGCCTGCCGTTCACGACCGAGACCGAAATCGAGATCGTCGAGCCGATGGGTTCCGACACCCTCGCCTGGACCACGATCGCCGGAAAGTCGGTGACTTTCCGCGCCGACAGCGACATTCCGCTCCAGGCCGGGCAGAAGGTTCTCGTCGGTTTCGATCCGGCGCGCGGCTCGTTCTTCGACGCCGAGAGCACCAACCGGCTCTAGGAGCCGACTGCGGCACAGCATTCCGCCATCGCCTCGGGGCGGTGGCCTCTTTCATACGACCTGAGGCAATCATGGAATTCTCCTATCAACTCTACAGCGCCCGCAACGAGGCGTCGCTCGACGATACCCTGAAGACGCTGAAATCGCTCGGCTACAGCCAGGTCGAGGGCTGGGGTGGCCAGTTCGGCGATCCGGCCGCGCTGGTTCAGAGCCTGAAGAATGCCGGCCTCACCATGCCGACCGCGCATATGGGCTACAGCCAGCTCGAAGACACCGATGCGGTGCTGAAGATCGTCGATGCCGTCGGCATCCAGACGGTCTACTGCCCGGCACCGCCGTCGGAGGAGTTCCGCAACGGTGGTGGCGACTGGCAGGATTTTGCCGAGGGCCTCGCCCGTATGGCGGCTGCCTTCAAGGCCGCCGGCAAGGGCTTCGGCTACCACAACCATCACTGGGAATTCGGCAAGGTCAACGGCAAGACCCCGATCGAGATCATCCTCGATGCTTCCCCGGACCTGCAGTGGGAAATGGACCTTGCCTGGGTGGTGAAGGCCAATGAGGATCCGGTCGCCTGGATGGACCGCCTCGGCAGCCGCATCACCGCTATCCACGTCAAGGACATCGCCCCCGCCGGCGAGGCTCTGGACGAAGACGGCTGGGCCGATGTGGGCCAGGGCACGCTCGACTGGAAGAAGCTGCTGGCCGATGCCAAGGCGAAGACCCGCGCCACCTATTTCGTTGCCGAACACGACAAGCCCAGCGATGCGATCCGCTTCGCCCGCCGGTCCATGGACGCCCTCAAGGGCTACGGAGCTTAAAGCATGGCGAAGACTTATGGCGTCGGCATCATGGGTGCCGGCAACATCTCGAGCGCCTATCTGCGTCTCGCGCCGCTGTTCAAGAACCTCGAAGTTCGCGCGGTTGCCGACATCGTTCCCGAGGCCGCCCAGAAGCGCGCCGAGGAGTTCGGTGTCGCCGCTCAAACGCCGGATGAGCTGCTGAAGAACAGCGAGATCGACGTCGTCGTCAATCTCACCATCCCGGCGACGCACTACAAGGTGTCGATGGACATCGTCTCGGCCGGCAAGCACGCCTATTCCGAGAAGCCGTTCGTACTGAGCCTCGAAGAGGGCATGGCGCTGCGCAAGGCCGCCGAAGACCGCAATCTTGCGGTCGGCTCGGCCCCGGACACCTTCCTCGGCGGTGCCCACCAGCAGGCGCGCGAGATCATCGACTCCGGCAAGCTCGGCAAGATCATGAGCGGCACCACGCATGTGATGAGCCGCGGCATGGAGCACTGGCATCCGAACCCGGACTTCTTCTTCCAGCCCGGCGGCGGCCCGATCCTTGATCTCGGCCCGTACTACGTCACCAACCTGATCCACTTCCTCGGCCCGGTGCGGCGGCTCTCCGCCTTCACCAACATGGCCCGTGCGGAGCGCGTGGTGACGGCTCCGGGTCCGTACCAGGGCACCACCATCAAGGTCGGCACCCCGACCACGATCCATGGCGTGCTGGAGTTCCATTCGGGCGCCATCATCACCATCGGTACGAGCTGGGACGTGGCGAGCCACGGCCACCACAACATTGAGCTCTACGGCACCGAAGGCACCATCTATGTGCCGGATCCGAACTTCTTCGGCGGTGACCTCGTCACGGCTGACATCGAGGGCAAGAAGACCCCGGTCGAGCCGTGGGACCATCCCTTCGGCAAGCCGAACCAGGGACTCGACACCGATCAGCCGCGCTCCAACTACCGCGCTGCCGGCCTTTCCGACATGATGCTGTCGGTCGAGAACGGCACCACGGCCCGCTGCGGTATCGACGTGGCGCTCCATGCCGTGGACGTGCTGACCAGCCTGCTCAAGGCCGGCGAAAGCGGCCAGGTGCTGACCCTGTCGACCACCTGCGAGCGTCCGCGGGCCCTTGGTCCCGAAGAGGCACGCGCCCTGCTGCGCGCCTGAGGAACGTACCGCGTTGACAGCGTTCCGGCGCCGGTCAACAGTGGATGAAAGCCTGGACAGGCGGCGGGCAATCGCCGCCTGTTCCATATCCGGCACCGGTGCCGGGCAAGCGAGAACAGGTCCCGCTCCATGCGGAGGGCAGGGACCGCCAGCAAGGGAGTGACTTCATGCGCACCATCAAGGGTCCGGCGATTTTCCTCGCCCAGTTCGCGGGCGACGCGGCTCCGTTCGACAACCTCGACAATATCTGCCGCTGGGCTGCCGGCCTCGGCTACAAGGGCGTGCAGATCCCGACCTGGGTGTCTAGCTTCATCGATCTCGAAAAGGCGGCGAACTCAAAGGCCTATGCCGACGAGATCAAGGGGATCGTGAACAGCCACGGGCTGGAGATCACCGAACTGTCGACGCACCTTCAGGGTCAGCTCGTCGCGGTGCATCCGGCCTATGACACCGCCTTCGACGGCTTTGCCCCGGCGTCCGTACACGGCAACCCGAAGGCGCGCCAGGAATGGGCCGTCCAGACGATGATGAACGCCGCCAAGGCGTCGCAGAATCTCGGGCTCAAGGGGCACGCCACCTTCTCCGGTGCGCTGGCCTGGCCATACCTCTATCCCTGGCCTCAGCGCCCGGCCGGTCTCGTCGAGGAAGCCTTCGACGAACTCGCCCGCCGCTGGACGCCGATCCTCAACGCCTTCGACGAGGCCGGGGTCGATGTCTGCTACGAGATCCATCCGGGCGAGGATCTCCATGACGGCATCAGTTACGAGATGTTCCTCGAGCGCGTGAACAACCATCCGCGCGCCAACCTGCTGTACGATCCGAGCCACTTCGTGCTGCAGCAGCTCGACTATCTCGACTACATCGACATCTACCACGAGCGCATCCGCGCCTTCCACGTGAAGGACGCCGAGTTCAACCCCACCGGCCGCCAGGGCGTCTATGGCGGTTTCCAGAGTTGGGTGAACCGGGCAGGGCGCTTCCGGTCGATCGGCGACGGCCAGGTCGATTTCCCCGCGATCTTCTCCAAGCTCACCGCTCACGACTTCGACGGCTGGGCCGTGCTCGAGTGGGAATGCGCGCTGAAGCATCCCGAGGACGGAGCACGCGAAGGTGCCGAGCTCATCCAGAGCTACATCATCCGCGTCACCGAGAAGGCGTTCGACGACTTCGCCGGTGCCGGCACCGACCAGGCTGCCAACCGCAAGATGCTCGGATTGAGCTGAATCGTCCCCGAAACACTGCAGATGGCGCGTCACCGGTAACGAAACGCAGACCGATCGCGCCGTCTGCGCTGCACAAGACTGACCTGAGGAGGCACCGAAAATGGCTGAGAACGGCGCACGGCGCATTCGCCTGGGCATGGTTGGTGGTGGCACGGGAGCCTTCATCGGCTATGTCCATCGCATCGCCGCCCGCATCGACGGGGACTACGATCTGGTGGCCGGCGCACTGTCGTCGCGGCCCGAAGTGGCCAAGGAATCTGGGGAAAATCTCGGTCTGGCCGAGGATCGCATCTACACCTCCTACGAGGAGATGGCACGCGCCGAAGCCGCCCGTCCGGACGGCATCGAGGCCGTGGCGATTGTCACCCCCAACCACATGCACTACGGCCCGGCCAAGGCCTTCCTCGAGGCCGGCATCCACGTGATCTGCGACAAGCCGATCACCTCAACCATCGAAGACGCCCGCGCCCTGGCGCAGGTGCAGCCGAAGAACGGCGCCAAGTTCTTGCTGACGCACAATTATACCGGCTATCCGCTGGTGCGGCAGGCCCGTGAATTGGTGGCTTCCGGCGCGCTCGGCACCATCCGTGTCGTGCAGGTAGAGTACCCGCAGGACTGGCTCACCGAGGCGACCGGCGAGGAGAACAAGCAGGCTGCCTGGCGTACCGATCCGGCCCGTTCCGGCGCCGGCGGCTGCATCGGCGACATCGGTACCCATGCCTACAACCTCGCCCGCTTCGTCACCGGGCTGAGGACGGAGGCCGTTTCGGCCGACCTCGACAGCTTCGTGCCGGGTCGTCAGCTCGACGACAACGTCCATATCATGCTGCGCTTCGAGGGCGGCGCGAAGGGCATGCTGTGGGCGAGCCAGGTAGCCGTGGGCAACGAGAATGGCCTGCAGTTGCGCGTCTATGGCGACAAGGGCGGCCTCGAATGGCGCCAGGACAACCCGAACTACATGTGGTTCACCGAGTTCGGTAAGCCCAAGCAGTTGCTGACCCGCGGTGGTTCGATCTCGGTGCCGCCGGCGGCTTCGATGAACGTCCGCATCCCCTCCGGTCACCCCGAGGGCTATCTCGAAGCCTTTGCGACGCTCTACTCGCAATTTGCGGCAGTGATCCGTGGCGAAGGCCAGGACTATGAAGCGCTGCTGCCGTCGCTGGCGGATGGCGTCGAGGGCATGCAGTTCATCATGGCCTCGGTGAAGTCGAGCCAGAACGATGCGAAGTGGACTCGCTTCAGCGAGGTCTAGGCTGCGCGACAGAGACGCGATTCATGGCCATCGGGTTCGCCCGGTGGCCTTTTTCTTATTGAACCCGCGTGGCGGTGAACCCCTCGGCCTCGAGCAGTTCGATGACGTTGGTTGGTCCGACGAGGTGAGCGGCCCCGACGATGACCAGCGCGTCAATGTCGTCTGCGAGCAGTTGCGACAGCGGCTCCACCCAGTTGCGGTTACGCTGATAGAGCAGGCGGTCGAGGAAAGCGTCCTCGAAACCACCCATCTCCATCTGGAACAGGTGTGCGATGCGGTCGGCGGTGCCGGCCTGCCAATGGTGGATCATCTTGCTCATCAGCTTCGGCATGCTGTCGAGTTCGTCCAGCGTGGCCTGCAGCATGACGAGTTGCTCCTCGTCTGAGGCGCCGGCCAGCACATCCAACTGCTCCTCACCCGTCTCGAGATGGATGAGCCGGTCGGGCTCGATCTCTGGTTCAATCTGGAATTCGACGCCGGGCTGGTCGTAGCCAAGTGCCATCATCGCCGCCACGGAGATGGTGTTGGCAGCCATCCAGGGCCGCATGGCCAGCAATGAGCCCACCGGCACATCGTAGGCCGAACTCTGCGCCCTCAGCGTCGCCTCTAGGTCGTCGTCGATGACATCGGTCAGCAGCGTGCCATCGACATAGACACCGCGTGCTATGGCCGCGGCACCGACTTGAGCCTGTGCCAGCGGGCTGACGTCGGTTTCGAGCACGATCTTGTCGGCCGCGGCGAGGCGCTCGTCGAACAGCGGCGTGCGCCAGTCGATGCCGTCGGGCAGGACGTGGAAGGAGCCGAACAGGTAGATCGCGCTGTCCGCGTCGCTGACCTTCCACATGGCGGGTGCGGCCGCCACGGAAGACGCAAGGGGCAGCAGAAGGGCGAGAGGCAGGGCAAATCTGAGCATGGTGCATTGTGTCCCGCCGGGCATGCTGCGGCAAGCCGGAGGCTCTGCGGGTTGATCCGGTCGCCCGCCTTCGCTACACGGGGCGCCAGCAACAAGGACGAGTTGAATGCGCGCGGAAACCGAAAAGGCCGTAGCCGAAATCGAGCAGGTGCTGAGCCTGCTGAGGAGGCATCTTTGACTGGGATACAGCTGAACTCCGCCTCGCGGCGCTGAGCGCCGAAACCGAATCCCCGGACTTCTGGAACGATCCCGAGAAGGCTCGGGTGCGCATGCGCGAGCGCGACGACCTTGATGTCGCCGTCAAGGCCGTGCGCGAACTGGAAGCCGGGATCCGCGACAATGTCGAACTGATCGAACTCGGCGAAGCCGAGGGCGACGAGGGCGTCGTCAAGGAAGCCGAAGCGGCGCTGCTCGAGCTCAAGCAATCGGCGCGCCGGCACCAGATCGAGACCCTGCTTTCGGGCGAGGTCGACGCCAACGACTGCTATGTCGAAATCCACGCTGGCGCCGGTGGTACCGAGTCGCAGGACTGGGCGAGCATGCTGTTGCGCATGTACACCCGCTGGGCCGAGCGCCGGAAGCTCAAGGTGGAAACCATCGAGTTCCACGACGGCGAAGAAGCCGGCATCAAGTCCGCCACCATCCAGGTGAAGGGCCACAATGCCTATGGTTGGCTGAAGACCGAAAGTGGCGTGCACCGGCTGGTGCGCATCAGTCCCTATGACTCGGCTGCCCGCCGCCACACCAGCTTTTCGAGCGTCTGGGTCTATCCGGTGATCGACGACACCATCGACATCGAGATCCGCGACAGCGACCTGAAGGTGGATACCTATCGCTCGTCCGGCGCCGGTGGGCAGCACGTTAACACCACCGACTCCGCGATCCGCATCACCCACATCCCGACCGGGATCATTGTCGCCTGCCAGCAGGAGCGTAGCCAGCACAAGAACCGTGCGACGGCCATGAACATGCTGCGGGCGCGTCTCTACGAGCTGGAGATGCAGAAGCGGGAAGAAGCGGCCAACGCCCAGGCAGCCAGCAAGACCGATATCGGCTGGGGTCACCAGATCCGCTCCTACGTGCTGCAGCCCTATCAGATGGTCAAGGATCTGCGGACGGGCGTCGAAAGCGGGCAGCCCTCGCTGGTGCTCGACGGAGATCTCGACCAGTTCATGGAAGCGGCCCTGGCACAACGCGTCGGCGTTGCCACGGACGTCACGGCGGACGCGGACTAGCGGTTAAATCAGCGCCAGCAACTGCCGCCCGGCCTCAAGGAACTCCTTGGGGTTCAGGGCGGTGTCGTTGCGGCGCACCTCGAAGTGCAGGTGCGGACCGGTGGAGCGGCCGGTGGAGCCGACCTTGGCGATGGGCGTGCCGGTGTTCACGCGCTGGTCCTTTTCCACCATATAGGCGGAGAGATGGCCATAGCGGGTGATGAAACCGCTGCTGTGGGTCACCTCCACCGTCTTGCCGTAACCGGACTTCTGCCCAACGAAGGTGACGACGCCTGCGGCGGCGCTGAAGACACTGGTGCCGCTGGGCGCCGCGAAATCGAGTCCGGCGTGGAAGGCGCGTGAGCCGGTGAACGGGTCCTTGCGGTTGCCGAAGCCGGAGGACTGGCGATAGCCATCGCTGATCGGCATATGGACCGGGGCCGCATCGATGCTCTGCCGTGCGGCCTGGTAGCGGATCAGGGCAGCCAGCACGGCGTTGGCATCCTCTACCGCTGGGCTGAGTGCCGCATCCTCCACCGGCGCCAGAAGCGGCCCGCCCACGCCCTCTTCGACGGGCGGCAGGGTGACCGGAATGCCGAGTCGCGTCAGCGTCGAGACGATCCCCTCGGTGCGCTCGCTGGCGGTCGATGCGATGGAAGCCATGGCCGAGCGAGTCTCGGTCATCATCTGGTCGATCGAGGCGGCCGTGGCGGCGATGTCGGGATTGCCGGAGGCCGTCGTGGGTACGGTGATGGCGGCTGTCGTGGGGGTTGCCGCCGGGGCGATGCCAAGTGCGTCGGCCTTGTCGACCAGGACCTTCACCAACTGGTGTTGTTCGAGGAGGACTTCCTGCTGCTGCGCCAGTTCCTGCAACTGCAGGTTCATGTCGCCGGCCTGGGCGTAGTTGCGCGAGTGCAGGCGGTCGATCTCGACCCGGAGTTCGGCGATGCGATCCTCGTAGGCAGAGATGATCTGGTCGGTCTTGCCGCTCCAGAGCCGGGCGATGTCGGAGTGCAGCAACAGGGCGGTCCCGAGCAGGGCATTGCCGCCGAGCAGCAGCACGAACATCGAGTAGAACAGGGCCGGGTGAATCCGGTGACCGACGCTGGCTCGTGCCTGTTCGAAACTGCTTCGAGCCTGCATCCCAGCGACTCCACTCACGCGACCATGGTGAGCGGAGTATGAACCGTGATGGTTAGCAGTGTGTTAGCCGGCCTGAACGGCCTCAAGGACCTTCTGGGCGTGACCCTTGATCCGGGTGGCCCTGATGATGCGCGCGATCTTGCCTTCGGCATCCACGATGAAGGACGTGCGGATCAGGCCCATGAACTCCCGGCCATAGAGTTTCTTCAACTGCCACAAGCCATAAGCCTCGATGGCAAGACGATCGGGATCAGCCGCGAGCGGCAGCTTCAGCCCGTATTTGCGGCGGAAGCGAATGTGGCTCTCAACCGAGTCGGGAGAGATGCCGACGAGGCGGGCGCCGGCGGCGGCGAATTGATCGGCGCGTTCGGAGAACTCGATGTTCTCGTCGACGCAGCCGCCGGAGTCATCCTCGGGATAGAAGAAGAGCACAACGGTATGCCCCCGATGGTCGGAAAGCGTGAAGCTTGTCCCGTCGTCGAGCGGCAGGGTGAGGTCTGGGGCAGGATCGCCTTCGCGCAGTGTGGTCACGCCCAACTCCTTCCCCGCAGAAATTAACCGGTTTCGCGCCATATTACAGCCAGTATGATCAAACAACAGACTGCCTGCGGCGGTTGATTCTGACGAGGTGCCAGACATAGCGGCCCAGCCTGACACCGGACCCAAGTGAGCGCGACTTCTCCCCCCGCGGATATACCTACCGCGCCCAAGCCCAATACCCGCCGGCACCCGGCGCGCCACACAGCCAAGGTTGCGGTGTGGTTTTTGGGCATTCCCGCACTGATCGTGCTGCTGCTGTGGATGGTGCTGCTGGTCACGCCGATTCGTCTGCCGTTTGCCGGGGTGGCCGTGCGCAATCTGGTGCAGGGTGCGCTCCCGACCGGAAGTGACCTGCAACTTGGTGAGATGGCGCTGGCGCTCGAAGGCGGCATCTGGCCCGTGGTGCAGTTCTCGCCGGTGGTGCTGACCGACAGCAAGTCTGGGGCGCGGGTTGCCACCGAGGCGCTGGAGGTCGGCTTCTCCCCGGCGCGGGCGCTGATGGGGCAACCCGGCGCGGCCATAACGGTGGTCAGTCCGCGCATCCAGATGGTGCAGGACCTGCTGGGGCCGCGTCTGGCAACCCTGGAGATGGTCGACGATCCGGCGGGTGGCGCTCCGACGGTGCGGGTGCTGGAGGGAGAGGACTCCTATCCCAGCGTCGGCATTTCTACCGATGGCATTGATCTGTCCGGCGAGGTTGGCGACCTGCAGATGCGCTCGGACAATGACTGGCTGATCTACAACCTTGAGGCGGCAGAGCAGGGCATCGCCGACCTGGTCGAACAGGCGGCGCAGGGGCGGTTCTCGAAGCTGGTGGTGCGCGACGGCGCCATCGAGATGATCGACTCCGTTTATGGGCTGTTCCGCCGCTTCGAAGGGATTGAGCTCGAGATCGGCCCGTCGCCGGATCGCCGGAGCACGCGGGGCACATTCACCGCCACGCTGGGCGGGCGTACCATGACGGGTACGTTGTCGCGGGGGCTGGACGATGCTGGTAACTCGCGGCTCGAGGCCGACGTCACCAATATCGATTTTGCCGCTTTCCTGCCGTTCATCGACGATTCTGCCAGCGTTGCCGCGGTGCAGGGGGCCGGCGCCCTGTCCATCGACGTCAACTTCTCCCCGGCTGGCGGCAAGCTGATCGATGGCCGCTTCAAGGTCGACCTCACCGGTCTCGATCTGAGGATCGGCAAGGACTACTTCCCGATCGCCAGCTCGATCCTCGACATCACCTGGTCACCCGAGGAGGGGCAGTTCACGCTGTCTGAAGCGGCCATTCAGATCGGCCAGAGTTCAGCGCGGCTCTCCGGCGTGTTCGCGCTCGGCCTCGATCGCACCTATGGGCCGACCATCGGCATTTCCATTGCCGCCCGCGAAGTCCGCCTGCACCCCAACGACATGGCCGCCCCGGCAGAGCCCTTCGAAACCGTCGATTTCGCCGGCTGGTCGGCACCGCTCTACGGAGCACTCGGGATAGACCGGCTGGTGGCGCGGAAGGGCGAGGCAGTGGTCGAGACCGCGGGTCGGCTCGACATGCTCCGGAGCGGGGTTGGCCTCGACATGACCATCGCCGGGCAGGGGGTGACCGCCGACGACATGAAGCGGCTCTGGCCCTATGTGACGGGCGAGGAGAGCCGGGACTGGTTCGTGGCGAACATCACCGAGGGCACGGTCGCGAACGCTCGCATGACTTTCGATTTTCCGGTCGGAACGCTCGCCCTAGACGGCGAAGACAAGCCGATTCCGGAGGACGCCATGCAGATCGAGATCATCGGCACCGGGGTTGCGGTCAGAGCGACGCCCGACATGGAGCCTATCCATCTTGACGGGGAGACCCGGTTCTTCGTCGACGACGGCGGCATGACCGTTGCCGCGAGCGGAGGCAAGGTGCCGACCGCCAATGGCGAGATCGCTGTGCGCAATCCCGCGCTGGTGATGGACTACTCGCAGCCAGAGGAAAGCATCATCGAGATCTCCGGCGACATCGCTGCGCCGATCCCGGCACTGCTGGCGCTGGCAGAGGCGCAGCAGCCGGACGCGCTGGCCGGCGCACAACTGCCGCTCGATCTCGAGGCGATCACCGGCTCGATCGATCTGGGGCTGGTGGCGACCATCGGCCTCGGCGACGAAGCGGCCGGCGAAGCCATGGACATCGACTATGTGCTCAATGGCACGGTGCGCGACTTCGCCAGCAGCGAGCCCATCCAGGATCGCACCATCGCCAATGGGCAACTGGCTTTCAGTGCGTCGCAGGAAGGCTATCACCTCGGCGGTACGGCCGAGATCGACGGGATGCCGGCCGAGGTGGAGATCACCGGAACCCCGGAGACCGATCCGACCTTCAGGCTGGCCTCGACGATTGCGGTCGCCGACCTCGCGCAGATGGGCTTCGACGCTTCGGAGTTTCTATCGGGCCAGGTGCGGTTCGTGGCGCAGCCGATGCCTGACGGCAGCCTGCAGATGTCGATCGACCTTGCCGAGGCGGGGCTGACCATCGCTGATCTCGGCATCACCAAGGCGGCCGGCACGCCCGGTGTGCTCAACGCCACCATCAAGCAGGATGGCGAACTGACCACGCTCACCAATGTCGACCTGTCCTTCGGCAAGGTGCGTGCGATCGGCGAGATCGAGTATCATGCCAGCGAGGGCCTGAAGTCCGGCCGCTTGAGCCAGTTCGGGCTGAGTGACGGCGACAATGCGCAACTGTCGCTGACCCCGATCGAGAATGGCTACGCCGTCCAGATCACCGGTTCGCAACTGGACCTCAAGCCGATGCTGAAGCGGTTCTTCGGGCTGGGCGCGGGGGCCGGGGGCGTGCAGTCCACCCAGTTCGAACAGACCATCGCTCTCGATGTCCAGCTGGACCGTGCGATCGGCTACTATGCGACGACCGCGTTCAACGTCGATCTCGACCTGCGCCTGCGAGGCTCCAACCTGGAGCGGGCGACGCTGGCTACCCAGTTCAGCGAAGGCAATGGCATCTCGATCACCACCAATCCGGCGCCGCGGGGCCGGACCATGAGCGTGGCCTTCAATGATGCCGGCACCGTGCTGCGCTTCCTTGGCGTCTATTCGCAACTGGCGGGTGGCGCCGGCAATCTGGTGCTGACGACGGACCGGGACGCCGACGTCGAGGCCGGCCGCTTGGTGATGCGCAACTTCTCGGTGGTCGACGAAGCCAATGTGCGGGAGGTGCTGGGCAACCACTCCAATTCCCGCGCTGCCATCGCGCAGCAGAACCGGCTCGACTTCGATGCGGCGCAGGTGGATTTCCAACGCAGCAGCGACCGCGTCGAGGTGACAAATGCCATGGTCTCCGGCGACATGGTGGGTGGGACGCTGCGGGGATACATCTACACCAACCAGCGCCAGTACGATCTGACGGGTACTTATGTGCCGCTGTTCGGACTTAACAACGCCTTCCAGCAGATCCCGCTTCTGGGGCCGTTGCTCGGCGGGCGAGACGGCGAGGGCCTACTGGGCGTAACGTTTGCGGTGCGTGGTCCCCTCGACAACCCGCGCTTCCAGATCAATCCGCTGTCAGCGCTGGTCCCTGGCGCTTTCCGTGAACTGTTTGAGTTCCGCGCGCGTGAGTTCCCCCCCCCTCAGTAGCGCTGGTTGATCAGGATCAAGGCGCGGCTTAGCCTGTTCTGGGAGTGCTTGGAGCACAACCAAGGAGGCGCAAGTGTATTCCACCATCCTCATCGCAACTGACGGCTCCGAACTGGCCAACAAGGCCCTGGACCAGGGCTGTGAACTGGCGAAACGGTTCAACGCCGCCGTGACCATTGTCACCGTGACGGAGCCGGCGACAGTTGTTGGCGCTGGTTACGCGGCCGCCGCCGGCGTCGGTTACAGCCCCATTCCGGAACTGATCGAGGCGCAGAAAGCGCAAGCCGAAACGGTTCTCACCGAAGCCAAGGCACGCGCGGGAGCCGCCGGCGTGAACGCCACCACAAAGCTGGTGGAGGGCGTTTATCCCGCCGACGGCATTGTGCAGGTGGCAGACGAGATTGGTGCCAACCTCATCGTTATGGCCTCGCACGGGCGCCGTGGGTTGGGCCGGCTGCTTCTCGGCAGCCAGACCAACAATGTGCTGGCGCAGACCAAGATACCGGTGCTGGTAACGCGCTGAAGCCTAGGCGGGCTTCAGCAGGGCGTGGCGCTTCTTGCCCACCGACAGCTTGATCACGCCCTCGGGCAGGAGGGCGTTTTCGGCCAGCGTCAGCCGGTCGTCGTCGATCACCGCGTCGTTGACGCGTACGGCGCCGGACTGAACATGGCGCCGGGCTTCGCCGTTCGAGGCGGCGAGGCCGACAGTCACCAGAGCCGTCAGGATACCGATGCCGCTGTTGAGCTCGGCGTGCGTCACGGTCGCGGTGGGTAGGGACAGGTCCAGCGCGCCAGTCTCGAAGGTGGCACGGGCGGTGGCTGCCGCCTCTTCGGCCGCGGCGCGGCCACGGATCATGGCGGTGACTTCCGTCGCCAGGCGCTTCTTGGCCTCGTTGATGTCTCCCGCAACTACGCGCGCGATCTCATCGAGCGGCAAGGTCGTGTAGAGCTTGAGGAAGCGCTCGACGTCGGCGTCCTCGGTGTTCCGCCAGTACTGCCAGAAGTCGTAGGCAGACAGGAGATCGGGGTTCAGCCAGATGGCGCCGTTCATCGACTTGCCCATCTTCTGGCCCGAAGCCGTGGTGAGCAGCGGCGAGGTCAGGGCATAGAGTTGCGGGGTATCCATGCGGTGGCCGAGATCGATGCCGTTGACGATGTTGCCCCACTGGTCCGAACCGCCCATCTGCAGACGCACGCCGTAGCGCTTGTTCAGCTCCACGAAGTCGTAGGCCTGCAGGATCATGTAGTTGAACTCGAGGAAGCTCAGCGACTGCTCGCGATCGAGCCGCTGTTTTACCGAGTCGAAGCTCAGCATGCGGTTGACCGAGAAGTGCTGTCCGACGTCGCGCAGGAACTCGAGGTAGTTGAGCGGCAGCAGCCACTCGGCGTTGTTGAGCATCAATGCGTCGGACGGACCTTCGCCGAACTCGAGGTAGTTCGAGAACACCTGCTTGATGCCGTCGATGTTGGCCTGGATCGTATCGACCGTCATCAGCTTGCGGGCTTCGTCCTTGAAGGACGGATCGCCCACCATGCCGGTGCCGCCACCCATGAGGGCAACAGCGCGGTGACCGGTCTTCTGAAGCCAGTGCAGCATCATGATCTGGATGAGGCTGCCAACGTGCAGGGACGAGGCTGTGGGGTCAAAGCCGATATAGGCCGAGACCGTCTCGGTGGCGAAGAGCTGGTCCAGACCCTCCGGGTCGGAGATCTGGTGGATGAAGCCGCGCTCGTCGAGCGTGCGGAGGAATTCGGATTTGAACTGGGACATGTGAACCACTGAGGCTGAGGAGACCTCATGGTGAGCCTGTCGAACCACGAGGTCGGTGCACTCGGGACCTCGTCCTTCGACGAGCTCAGGATGAGGTCCCTTCCGAATGATCGCAGTCAGACGCGCCCTTGAGTGTCAGCGCCCGCCGCCGGCGGCGATCTCCTGCCGGCGACGGTCGAGATAGTCGGCGCAGCGGCCGGTCAGCTCGTCGATCTTGCCTTCGCCGTCGAAGAAATGGTTGGCGCCCTCGACGATCTGCTGCTCGATGGTGATGCCCTTCTGGGTCTTGAGCTTGTCCACCAACTTCTGGACCGACTGCGGCGGCGCCACGCGGTCCTTGTCGCCATGGATGATCAGGCCCGAAGAGGGGCAAGGGGCGAGGAACGAGAAATCATAGAGGTTTTCCGGCGGGGCGACCGAGATGAAGCCTTCCACCTCCGGACGGCGCATCAGCAGTTGCATGCCGATCCAGGCACCGAAGGAGAAGCCGGCGATCCAACAGCCGCGCGACTCGCGGTTGATCAGTTGCAGCCAGTCGAGCGCCGCAGCGGCGTCGGAGAGTTCGCCGATGCCATGGTCGAACACGCCCTGCGAGCGGCCGACGCCGCGCGAGTTGAAGCGCAGCACCGAAAAGCCGCGCTCGGCGAACATGTAGAACAGGTTGTAGACGATCTGGTTGTTCATCGTCCCGCCGAACTGCGGGTGCGGATGCAGCACGATGGCGATGGGCGCGTTGGGTTCTTTGCCCGGCTGGTACCGGCCTTCCAGGCGCCCCTCGGGGCCGTTGAAGATCACTTCTGGCATGGTCTCGTACTTCCGGCCATTTCGGCTCTGTTGTGCAGGATAACGGGGACCCAGCCATGCCGGCGGCGCAGCTTGACTCGGCCCGTCCTGCTTCCTAAAACATGGTTCGAAAAACCAGTTTAGAATAATTCGAAACTTGGTTGCGGCTCCTGCTGAAGGGCCGTGAGTGCGCCCCTTGTAATGATGTTGGGCGGCAGATTTCAAGAAGTTTGGCGCTGAGCCGACGGGAACCCGATGACCAGACCGGCGATCTATCTCGATCATAATGCCGCGTCGCCGCTGCTTCCGGCGGCGCGAGCGGCCATGGTCGAGGCGCTGGAGCTGGTGGGTAACCCCTCGTCGGTCCATGGGCATGGACGGGCGTTGCGCGGGCTGATCGACACGGCGCGCGGGCAGGTGGCGCGGCTTGCCGGGGCCGAGCGGGGGCAGGTGGTGTTCACCGGATCGGCCACCGAAGCGCTGACGCAGGCCATCGTTGCCGGGACGAAAACGTTCAATAGTGACGGCGTTCTGTTAACGGCAGGCGAGCATGCGGCAGTGTTGAGCGCTGCTTCTGCAACGGGACTGCCGATTACCCGCATCGGGCTCGACAGAGACGGCCGGATCGACCTTGCGCAACTGCGTGCTGCGCTCGTTGCTGCCGAAGGTAACCTGCTGGTTGCGGTTCACTGGGTGAACAACGAGACCGGTGTGGTGCAGCCGATGCCCGAGATCAACGCGCTGGTCGGGCCGACGCCTCACACGCTCGTGGTCGATGCGGTGCAGGCGTTTGGCCGCATCCCTCTGGATTTTGCCGCTTCCGCACCCGACATGATGGCTGTCAGCGCGCACAAGATCGGCGGTCCCGCCGGCGTGGGCGCGCTGCTGGTGAAGTCGCATGCCGACACGGTGCGGCTGATCCCGGGAGGCGGGCAGGAGCTCGGCCGCCGGGGCGGCACGGAATCGGCGGCGTTGATCGCCGGGTTCGGTGCGGCCGCCGCGGCGAACAACTATGACGCCGACGCCATGCGAGCGCTGGTTGAGCGCGTGGAAACCGGTTTGCGGCGCGTGGCGCCGGAAGTGGTGATCTTCGGCGCCGGCGCCGAGCGGGTCGGCAATGTGGTCGACTTCGCGGTGCCAGGCGTCGCGAGTGCGACGGCGATGATGGCCCTGGACCTGGCGGGGATTTCCGTCTCCTCCGGCTCGGCCTGTTCGTCCGGCAAGGTGGGGCCGAGCCACGTGCTGGCCGCCATGGGGGTGCCGCCGGGGCTTGCCGGCTGTGCCCTGCGCGTCAGCTTCGGCTGGAATTCCACGGCGGAGGAGGCGGATGCCTTCCTCGCCGCCTATGAAACCATCCTCCTGCGCCAGCGGGCGCGGCGGGGAGAGGCGGCGTAAGCCGCCGCATCTGACTGTCGATCGCGCATGGCCTTGACCCATGCGGGACCAAAGGAGAGCCGAATGGCCGATTACGATATCCCCACCCTCAAGGAAGAGATCGATCGCGAGACCGTTGAATCGGTGCTGGCGCTCGACGTCGACAAGTACAAGTACGGCTTCGAGACCGAGATCGATTCCGACGTGGCACCGGTCGGTTTGAACGAGGATATCGTCCGGCTGATCTCGGCCAAGAAGAACGAGCCCGAATGGATGCTGAACTGGCGGCTGGCGGCTTTCCGCCGCTGGCAGACCATGGATGAGCCGAACTGGGCCAAGGTGAGCTACCCCAAGATCGACTTCCAGGCGATCAGCTATTATGCGGCGCCGAAGACGACTACGGGCCCGAAGAGCCTCGACGAGGTCGATCCGGAACTGCTGCGCACCTATGAAAAGCTCGGCATTCCGCTGAAGGAGCAGGCAATCCTTGCCGGCGTCGAAGGGGCGACTGCGCCGTACCAAGGCAATGTCGCCGTGGACGCGGTGTTCGACTCCGTGTCGGTGGTCACCACCTTCCGCGAGGAACTGGCCAAGCACGGCATCATCTTCTGCTCGATCTCCGAGGCGGTGCGCGAGCACCCCGAGCTGGTGCAGAAGTACATGGGCTCGGTGGTTCCGGTCAGCGACAACTACTATGCGACGCTGAACTCGGCGGTCTTCACCGACGGCTCGTTCGTCTACATCCCGGAGGGCGTGCGCTGCCCGATGGAGCTCTCGACCTATTTCCGCATCAACGAGAAGAACACCGGCCAGTTCGAGCGCACGCTGATCATCGCCGAGAAGGGCTCGTATGTGAGCTATCTCGAGGGCTGCACCGCGCCGACCCGCGACGAGAACCAGTTGCACGCTGCGGTGGTGGAGCTGGTGGCGCTCGAGGATGCCGAGATCAAGTACTCCACCGTCCAGAATTGGTACCCCGGCGACAAGGACGGCAAGGGCGGCATCTACAACTTCGTCACCAAGCGCGGCGACTGCCGTGGCGACCGCTCCAAGATCAGCTGGACGCAGGTGGAAACCGGTTCCGCCATCACCTGGAAGTACCCGAGCTGCATTCTGCGCGGCGATGAATCTCGCGGCGAGTTCTACTCGATCGCCATTTCCAACGGCCATCAGCAGATCGACAGCGGCACCAAGATGATCCACCTGGGCAAGAACACCACCAGCCGGATCATCTCAAAGGGTATCGCCGCAGGCTTCTCGGACAACACCTATCGCGGCCAGGTCTCGGCGCACGCCAAGGCCAAGAACGCCCGCAACTTCACGCAGTGCGACTCGCTGCTGATCGGTGACAAGTGCGGGGCGCACACCGTGCCCTATATCGAGAGCCGCAACGGCACCGCGGTGTTCGAGCACGAGGCGACCACCTCGAAGATCTCGGACGACCAGATGTTCTACTGCATGCAGCGTGGCCTTTCCGAAGAGGAAGCGGTGGCGCTGATCGTGAACGGCTTCGTCCGCGACGTGCTGCAGCACCTGCCCATGGAGTTCATGGTCGAGACGCAGAAGCTGATCTCGATCTCGCTCGAAGGCAGCGTCGGGTAACCCGCGCGTAACGCAATGAGTGGCCGGCGCCATCGTGGCGACGCCTTTGAATTTGGAGAGAACAGATGACCACCCCGATCCTTGAAATCCGCAACCTGCACGCCCGCATCGAAGACCGTGAAATCCTCAAGGGCGTGAACCTCGTCATCCCCCCGGGTGAGGTGCATGCCGTGATGGGCCGCAACGGCTCGGGCAAGTCGACCCTGAGCTACGTGCTCGCCGGTCGCGAGGACTACGAAGTCACCGAGGGCGAGGTGCTGATCAACGGCGAGAACCTGCTCGAGATGGAGCCGGACGAGCGCGCCGCTGCCGGGCTGTTCCTGGCCTTCCAGTACCCGATCGAGATTCCGGGCGTTGCCACCATGACCTTCCTGAAGGCGGCGCTGAATGCACAGCGCAAGGCCCGTGGGGAGGGTGAAATCTCGACGCCCGACTTCATGCGCGCGGTGCGCGACGCCGGCGCCCAGCTCAACATCGACAGCGACATGCTAAAGCGGCCGCTCAATGTCGGCTTCTCCGGCGGCGAGAAGAAGCGTGCCGAGGTGCTGCAGATGGCGCTTCTGCAGCCGACCATGTGCATTCTCGACGAGACCGATTCCGGCCTCGACATCGACGCACTGCAGGTGGTGTCGAAGGGCGTCAACGCCCTGCGTACTGCCAACCGCTCCATGCTGGTCATCACCCACTACCAGCGCCTGTTGAACCACATCGTGCCGGACGTGGTGCATGTGTTCAGCGATGGTCGGATCGTCGAAAGCGGTGACAAGGATCTCGCCCTGCGCCTTGAGGCCGAGGGCTATGCCGATTTCGAAACTACGGCGGCCTGACCCATGCGACAGACCATGCCCGTACGCCTCGGCGCCGCCGAGGAAACTCTGATCTCGCAGCTCAAGAGCCGCGGCGCCGACCAGGTGGCCGAGCGGATCGCCACGGCCGGCTTGCCGACGCGCCGTGTCGAGAGCTACCACTATACCGATCTCAAGACGCTGCTTCGCGCGATCCCGCCGCTGGCGAAGCCGGCCAACCAGGTCGACGTGCCGGCGCTGTCGGTAGCCGGCGCCTATAACCTGACGCTGGTCAACGGCGTGGCCCTGCAGCAGGGCACGCCGCCGGCCGGCGTGACGCTGGGCACCGTGCACGGTGGCGTCCTCACCACCCGTGACGATGTCATCGTTCACCTCAACAACGGCCTGGTCGGGGAGTCGCTGAGCCTCACGATCGACGGCACGGTCGAGCAGGTGATCCAGATCGCCCACCGCATCGAGGGTGAAGCCGCCCACGTTGCCGATGCGCTGAAGATCTTCGTCGCCGATGGGGCGACCGCCACCATCGTCGAGACCTTTACCGGCTCGGACGCGGCTCATGTCGGCAACCACGCCAGCTATGTGGCGCTCGGCAAGAACGCGCTGCTGACGCATGTCACGATCGACCTGTCGCCGCGCGCGGCCTCGCACTTCGCCACCAACGAGTATCACCTCGCCGACGGCGCGCGCCTGCGGACGCTGGTGATCCATGCCGGCTCGGGGCTGGCCCGGACGCACCTGTTCCCGAGCTATGAGGGTGCCAACGCCCATGGCGACATCACCGGGCTCAACCTAGTGGCCGACGGGCAGCATAGCGACATCACCATGGAGGCCGTCCACGAGGTGCCCCACACGACGTCGCAGCCGCTGTTCAAGTCGATCACCCGTGGCCGCGGCAAGGCGGTCGTGCAGGGGAGGCTGGTGGTGGCGCGCGATGCGCAGAAGACCGATGCCAAGTTCATGCACCAGGGCCTGATGCTCTCGGACGAGGCGGAGATCCTCTCCAAGCCCGAGCTCGAGATCTATGCCGACGACGTGGTCTGCGGCCACGGCTCGACCTGCGGCAAGCTCGACGAGGACTCGCTGTTCTACCTGATGAGCCGCGGCATTCCCAAGGAAGAGGCCGAGACCATGCTGGTGCGCGGCTTCCTCGAGGAGCTGGTGGACCCGATCGAGGACGAGAGCCTCGCCGAGGCGCTGCACGGGGTGATCGAGGGCTGGCTGCTGGCGAAGTAGCCGAGACGGCGCGGTTCCTTTGCTTCCCTCCCCCTTGAGGGGAGGGACCGAGGGAGGGGGTCGTGCGGTGGTCCACTGAGGGACCCCCACCCCCAGCCCCTCCCCTCAAGGGGGAGGGGAGGAAAGGTCCACTTCGGTGGGGAATCAAAAGATGACCTTCGATCTCGACAAAGTCCGTGCCGACTTCCCGATCCTGTCGGAGCAGATCCACGGCAACCGGCTGGTCTATCTCGACAGCGGGGCGTCGGCGCAGAAGCCGGTGCAGGTGCTGGAGCGGATGGATCATGCCTTCCGCCACGAATATGCCAATGTCCATCGCGGCCTGCATACTCTGGCGAACCGCGCCACCGAATCCTATGAGGGCGGACGGCTCGCGGCCCAGCGCTTCATCAATGCGGCGCGACCCGAAGAGATCGTCTTCACCAAGTCGGCGACCGAGGCCATCAACCTGGTGGCGCAGTCCTTTGCCGGTCCTCGGCTGGGGGAGGGGGACGAGATCGTCCTCACCACCATGGAGCACCACTCCAACATCGTGCCCTGGCACTTCCACCGCGAACGCAAGGGCGCGGTGCTGAAGTGGGTGGATGTGCGGGACGACGGCAGCTTCGACATCGACGCCTTCGCCGCGGCGCTGACCGACCGAACCCGTATGGTGGCGGTTACGCATATGAGCAACGTGCTGGGCACAATCACGCCGATCGCCGAGATCATCGAACTGGCGCATGCACGCGGCATTCCGGTGCTGGTGGACGGCTCGCAAGGGGCAGTGCACACCAAGGTGGACGTGCAGGCGCTGGGCGTCGACTTCTACGTGATGACCGGCCACAAGCTCTACGGGCCGACCGGGATCGGCGTGCTCTACGGTCGCTACGACCTGCTCGCCGAGATGCAGCCGTATCAGGGCGGCGGCGAGATGATCGACACGGTGACGCTGGACGGAGTGACCTATAACGAGCCGCCGCATCGCTTCGAAGCCGGTACGCCGCCGATCGTGCAGGCGATCGGGCTGGGGGCGGCGCTGGGCTACATGCAGGACCTCGGGCGCGAGGCCATCGTCGCCCATGAGCACGAGGTGGCCGGGTACGCGCTGGAGCGGCTGAGCCGCATCAATTCGCTGCGGTTGATCGGCACGGCGCCCGGCAAGGGCGGCATCTTCGCCTTCGAAGTGGAGGGGGCGCACGCCCACGACATCGCAACCATTCTCGACCGCTACGGCATTGCAGTGCGGGCCGGCACGCACTGCGCCATGCCGCTACTCACCCGGTTCGGGGTGAGCTCTACATGCCGAGCCTCCTTCGCCCTATATAACGGCAAGGACGACGTGGACGCCCTGGTGGACGGCATCGAGCGCGCCCGCCGCTTCTTCGCGTGATCTCGAGGACACCATGACTGACCAGACCGACGCCATCGATACCCGCATCCAGCCGAAGGTGGCCGAGTCCATCCCGGCGGAAGAGGTGGAGCGCATCACCACCGACCTGATCGGGGCGCTGAAGACCGTCTACGATCCGGAAATCCCGGTCGACATCTACGAACTCGGGCTGATCTACAAGGTCGATCTCGATGACGACCGCAAGCTGACCATCGACATGACGCTGACGGCGCCGGGTTGTCCCGTGGCCGGCGAGATGCCGGGCTGGGTGGAGAACGCCGCCCGCGCCGTGGAAGGCATTCAGGACGTCGAGGTCAACATGGTGTTCGATCCGCCCTGGGACGCATCACGGATGAGCGAAGAGGCCCAGGTGGCACTGAACTGGTGGTAAGTTCGGACGTTCTGCCCTATATATCGTGAAGAACCGATAGAGCGGACTTTTTGCCGATGCCCCTCAAGATCATGTCCTTGACCGATGCCGCTGCCGAGCGCGTGCGTGAAATCATCGAGGATTCCGAAAAGCCGGTGATCGGCGTGCGGGTCGGCGTCAAGAACGCCGGTTGCGCCGGCATGGCCTATACGCTCGACTATGTCACCGAACCGGTCGCGGGCGACGACCACGTCGCCGACAAGGGCGTCGAGGTTTACATCGAGCCCAAGGCGACGCTGTTCCTCCTGGGTACGGTGATGGACTTCGAAGAGACCAAGATGAGCTCGGGCTTCACCTTCAAGAATCCGAACCAGACCGGCGCCTGCGGGTGCGGGGAAAGCGTGCAACTGGCGCCGGCCGACCTCAAGGCCCTGGCTGAGGCGCGGGCGACGGTTTAGGTCTGGGGTTACAATTCCGTTTTAGTCCTGCCGATGGCACCCCCACCCAACCTCCCCCTGAAAGGGGGAGGGGTTGCATCGGGTTTGCCTCGCTGCCTGGGCACCAACCGGCCGTTCCTCCCCCGCGCGCGGGGGAGGCTAGGTGGCGCTCTTCCACCAGTTGCGTGCCGCGCTACCATCAGGCATTGATCGCGGCATCATGCTCAAGCCGTTGCCGCCTGCACTCACCATTGTTCCGCCGCGCCGTCCGCTGATCGGGCGGGTCACCCCGCCGGGCTCGAAATCCATCACCAATCGGGCGCTGTTGCTGGCGGCGCTGGCCGACGGCACCAACCGGCTGACCGGCGCGCTGAAGAGCAAGGATACGGTGCTGATGGCCGCGGCCTTGCGGCAGATGGGCGTTAGTGTCGATGAGCCGGATGCAACCACCTTCGTGGTCACGGGCACCGGCCGGCTGGCGGCCCCGTCGGGTCCGCTGTTTCTCGGCAATGCCGGCACCGCCACGCGGTTCCTGACGGCGGCGGTCGCGACCGTGGAGGGCGCGGTGATCGTCGATGGCGACGAGGACATGCGCCTGCGCCCCATCGCGCCCCTGGTTTCGGCGCTGCGTTCTCTCGGCATCGAGGCAGAGGCGCCAACCGGTTGCCCGCCGGTTACGGTTCATGGCCGCGGCAGCTTCGGGCGGGGCAGGGTGGAGATTGATGCCAGCCTCTCCAGCCAGTACGTCTCCGCCCTGCTGATGGCGGCGCCGCTGGGCGACGGACCGATCGAGGTGGCGCTGACCGGCAAGGACATCGGGGCTCGCGGCTATGTCGACCTGACGGTGGCGGCCATGACGGTTTTCGGTGCGTCGGTCGAGCAGGTGGATGCGGGCACCTGGCGCATTCAGCCGACCGGTTATCGGGCGGCCGACTTCCACATCGAGCCCGACGCTTCGGCAGCGACCTACCTCTGGGGCGCCGAGGTGTTGACCGGGGGCAGGATCGATCTGGGCGTGGAAGCCGAGGATTTCACGCAGCCCGACGCGGCGGCGCAGGCGGTGTTGGCGCAATTCCCGAACATGCCGGCGGTGATCGACGGATCGCAGATGCAGGATGCGGTGCCGACGCTGGCGGTGGTCGCTGCGTTCAATCAGACGCCGGTGCGCTTCGTTGGCATCGCCAATCTCCGGGTCAAGGAAACCGACCGCATCCGCGCAGTGGCAAACGAGCTCAATCGCATCCTGCCGGGACTGGCTCGGGAGGAGGGGGACGATCTTGTGGTTGCCTCCGATCCGAACCTTGCGGCGCGGGCGCGACCAGCGCGGATCGAAACCTATCACGATCACCGCATCGCCATGAGCTTTGCGCTGGCGGGGCTGCTGGTCGAGGGGATCACCATTCTCGACCCGGCCTGTACCGGCAAGACCTATCCGGATTATTGGGAGATGCTGGCGGGGCTGGGCGTGGACCTGCGGCCGGCTTGAGGGTCAGGCGGCGGAGAGCTTGGCCAACTCGGACTCGTTGACCACACGGTTGCGACCCGCGTGCTTGGCGGCGTAGAGGCACTTGTCTGCCCGCTCGATCAGCGATGTTGCTGTGTCGCCCCGGGTGTGGGCCGCTACACCGAACGAGGCGGTGATCCGTCCCAACTTCTCGTTGGTCGAGCGCTTCACCAGATCCTTGGACTGGACCGCTTCGCGGATGTTCTCGGCGGCGGCGGTGGCGCCTTTCAGGTCCGTGCAGGGGAGGATGGCTGCGAACTCCTCGCCGCCGTAGCGGGCGGCCAGGTCCTTGCCCTTGATGTTGGACTTGATGGTCATCGCCACCAGACGCAGCACCTGATCACCGGTCTGGTGACCATAGGTGTCGTTGAACAGCTTGAAGTTGTCGATATCGGCAAAGATCAGGCAGAGCGGTTGACCCGTCAACGCGGCGTCTTCCAGAGCCGCGGCGAGTCCTTCGTCGAAGCTCTTGCGGTTGGCGATCTTGGTGAGCGGATCGAGCAGCGATTCCCGGCGGACGTCGTCCATATCGCGCTGCAGGGCCTCGATGTCCTGACGGGAGGCCTCCAGCTGTGCCTCGAGCTGCCGGTTGTTGTCCTGCATCCGGCGCGTCTCGGTGAGAAGTGTCTCGGCCAGCATCTTCATGGCCGTGGCGGACATATCGTGCTCGAGATCGCCGCTCGCGACCTGCAGTGAGCCGGAATAGGCATTGGCACTGAGCATGGCGGAATCGATTGCCACGTGCACGGCCTCGATGCGTTGGTGCATGCGCTCAGAAACATCGGAAATGCGGTCGCTGGCGTCGGCCTTCATGAATTCGCTATAGAGCGATTCCATCAGGCCGCGCGTTGGCGTGGTGCCGGCGCGGACGAGGGCGTTGATGCGCGCGTTCAGGCTCGGATTAACCCCTGCTGCATAGGTGTAGAGCAGCTCGAAGAATGGGGGATGTGGCGGAATTCCGCTGCGCTTGAGAAAATCCAGTGCGGCGCTGGCATAACCCAACGCCCGCTCAAATTCGTGGTCGGACAAATGCACCCCCGCGCAGGCTCGCGCTGACCCGGCCCCCACCGAGTCCCCTCGCGCCCAATTGTTAGCGCTTTCCCTAGAGGCGGGGAATGGTCATGTCCCCAACATAGGTGAACCCCCTGACCGGGAGTTCCCTAGCTGGCCGTGCGCACGGGACGCAGCAGGAATGCCGGAACAGGCCCGTCATTGCCGAACGGATTGTCGCTAACCGGCTCGGTGGGAGCGGGTCTGGTCTTCTCGGGCCTGGCTTTCGACGGCGCGGGTGAAGGCTTCGGCTCCGCGGGAGCAGCTTCCGCCCCTTCTTCGGGCCGGGCGTTGCGACGCGTCCGGCGCGACGCCGGCTTCTCGGCCTTTTCGGCCTTCTCTGCCCTGGGCTTGGCCGGGGCGGCGGCCGGAGCAGGGGCATCCAGCCACTCGATCGACTTCTGGATCAACTTCAGAATGGCGTCGAGGTGCTTCTCGTCACCGGGTCCCACCAGGGTGTAGGCGACGCCGGAGCGACCGGCACGGCCGGTGCGGCCGATGCGGTGCACATAGTCCTCGGCATGAACCGGCACGTCGAAATTGAAGACGTGACTGACCTTGGGAATGTCGAGGCCACGGGCCGCGACGTCGCTGGCGACCAGCAGCGTCAGCTTGTCGGTCTTGAATGCGTCCAGCGTCTCCATCCGGCTCTTCTGATCCATGTCGCCATGGAGGGCGCCGGCGCTGTAGCCATGCCGCTTCAGCGAGTTTGCGAGGGTCGCAACATCGCGCTTGCGGTTGCAGAAGATGATGGCGTTGGTCAGCCCTTCTGCCGCATCGATGCGAGCACGGAGGGCGGCGCGCTTCTCGTCGGGCTTGCTCGACACCTTGACCAGCTTCTGGTCGATGGTGTCAGCGGTGGAGGCGGCACGGGACACCTGCACGTGCACCGGGTCCCGGAGGAACTTCTTGGTCAGCCGTTCGATCTGTGCATCCATGGTGGCGGAGAACAGCATGGTCTGCCGCCGTGGAGGCAAGCGACTGACGATCTTCTCGATGTCGTCGATGAAACCCATGTCGAGCATGCGGTCGGCTTCGTCGATCACCAGGATCTCAACGCCGGTGAGCAGGATCTTGCCACGGTCGAACTGGTCGAGCAGGCGGCCGGGCGTGGCGATCAGCACGTCGACGCCGCGATCGAGCTTCTTGTTCTGGTCTTCGAAGCTCACGCCGCCGATGATCAGCGCCATGGTGAGGCGGTGGTTCTTGCCGTACTTCTCGAAGTTCTCGGCGACCTGAGCGGCCAGTTCGCGCGTCGGCTCGAGGATCAGGGTGCGGGGCATACGCGCCCGGGCACGGCCGCTCTCGAGCAGCGTCAGCATGGGCAGCACGAAGGAGGCCGTCTTGCCGGTGCCCGTCTGGGCAATGCCGATCAGGTCCTTCTTCTCGAGAAGGTGTGGAATGGCTCGCGCCTGAATCTCGGTCGGTTTGGTGTAGCCGGCCGATGTCACCGCATCGGTGACTTTGGTCGATAGGCCGAGGCCGGAAAAATCGTCGGTCAAGTTTGCTCTGTTCCGCTTCGCACTTTGCTACCCGGGGCCAGGTCCGGTTCGAAACATTCGAACGGTGCGCCGGGGTTGTCGGTTGCGGGCAAACTCACCGGCCCGCCGGACTATATGCCCCCGGACTCCAAGCAGTACTCGCGGATCAACAGGGGCTGCCGGGTGTGACGGGCGCTGCAGCGTTCCCGACGTGTTCCAGCGGGCCGGACCATAGCGCAAAGTCCTGGTGAGTCAACGGCCTCGCGGCCGTTTAGGTTAGCGGGCTCGCCGGCGATAGCACCGGCGAGCCTTCTGGATTCAGGCGAAGGTCACTCGCGCCCGTTCCGCCATGCGCGCAAGCCGCGGGAGGAACACCGTCTCTCCGAGGGGCTCCACACGCGCTTCGGGATCGAGGAGCAGAGCGCTTACGGCCTCCTCGGCGACGGTCGAGGCGAACTGGCGACCGATGCAGGCATGCCCGCCAATGCCGAAGGCGAGATGGCGCCGCACCGGGCGGTTGGGATGGAAGCGCTCCGGCTCGTCGAACATGGCTGGATCGAGGTTGCCGGAGCCCCACCACATCATCAGCGGCGTGCCTTGCTCGATCGTCTGGCCCCGCCATTCAAGGGTTTCCAGCGCCATGCGGCTCGTCAGCGTTGCCGGCGTCACGAGGCGGAAGGCCTCCTGCACCGCGTCTTTCACGGAGTAGGCTCCGGCCGCTATGGCATCCCGGAAGTCGTCCCGGCGCATCAGGAAGTCGGTCACGCCGAACAGTCCGGTCGCTACCATTTCCACGGCATCGAAGATGAACGATGCGGTGAGATCGACGGCGCTGGCGGGGCTGTTCGTCGCCAACCTGGCGTTGATGGCTGAAATCACCGGAGAGCGCGCCGCCACTCGCTCCATGGATGCAAAGAGCTGAGCTGCTGCGGCATTCGCAGACGCCGCCCGGTCGGGTACGCCGTTGAGCTGGTCTGTGATGGCGTCGATCGCTTCCGTGACTCCGTCTGCCTCGGTTTCGTCGAGTCCAAGCAAGCGGCAGAACATCCGGCTCGCCAGCGGCTTGCAGAAGTCACCAACGAGGTCTGCGTCACGGCGCTGCTGCATGGCGGCGCTGAGTTCGGCGGCGATCCTGCGGGCGTGCTGACGGATGTCGTCGTCGCGAATGGAGGACAGTCCGGCGATCGCGGCGAGCCGCAGCGATCGGTGCTGCGGAGCCCCAAGGGCAAACAGGCCCCAGCGCAAGAGGCGGTGGAGGTCATCAAGGCCAGGCCCGAAGCCTTTTTCGGGGAAGGGGAAGCCTTCCACTCTTGGATCGCGCCCAAGCTCGAACAGGGCCTGGTAGCCGATGACGGAGTAGCCGCCGCTGCTGATGGTGAACAGGCCACCACCGTGCTGGAGTGCGGATCGATAGAATGGGGCAGGGTCCTGCCAAAAGGCAGGGTCTGAGGGTACGTCGAAGACGTTCATCTGCTGTCGCTTTCAAAATCTGGTCATGACAGGTCGCCCGCTGGAGCGGGGGACGCGGGTCGATGCAGATTTTTCAGCGCAAGCGGATGGAAGCGGTCATCGGAACCTCAGAATGCGG
This sequence comes from Devosia albogilva, assembly GCF_042685625.1. NCBI lineage: Bacteria > Pseudomonadati > Pseudomonadota > Alphaproteobacteria > Hyphomicrobiales > Devosiaceae > Devosia > Devosia albogilva. Next base: position 3,767,673 of record NZ_JBHUNP010000001.1, on the reverse strand, counting down.
GAGTTTTACCGGCGGTGGCGCAGACACACAAGATCGCCGTTCCTAGATGTCGAGATCGGTCACGAAGGCCGCGTTCTGCTGGATGAACTCGAACCGGGATTCCGGCTTGTTGCCCATCAGGCGGTCGACGGTGGTGCGGGTGGCGTCGAGATCATCGCGCACCTTGACCTGGAGCAGGGTGCGGCTTGCCGGGGCCATGGTGGTCTCGCGCAGATGCGCGAACGGCATTTCACCGAGGCCCTTGAAGCGGGTCACGTCCACTTTGCCCTTGCCCGTGAACTCGGTGGCCATCAACTCGGCCTTGTGCGCGTCATCGCGGGCATAGAGCGTCTTCGCGCCCTGAGTGATGCGATACAGGGGCGGCATGGCCAGGTAGAGATGCCCACCATCGATCAGCTTGGGCATTTCCTGGAAGAAGAAGGTCATCAGCAAGGAGGCGATGTGGGCGCCGTCCACGTCAGCGTCCGTCATCAGGATGATCTTGTCGTAGCGCAGATCCTCCTCGCGGTAGCGATCGCGGGTACCGCAACCGACGGCCTGGATGATGTCCTGGATGATCTGGCTGGACGCGAGCTTGTCGCGGCTGGCCCCGGCGACGTTGAGAATCTTGCCGCGCAGGGGCAGAACGGCCTGGCTGGCGCGGCTACGCGCCTGCTTGGCGGAGCCGCCCGCCGAGTCGCCCTCGACGATGAACAGCTCGGCGCCTTGCGCCGCCGTCTGCGTGCAGTCGGCCAGCTTGCCGGGCAGGCGAAGCTTGCGTGTCGCGCTCTGGCGGTCGATTTCCTTTTCCTTGCGTCGGCGGAGACGGTCTTCGGCGCGCTCGATGGCCCAATCGAGCAGCTTGCCAGCCTGGTTCGGCGAGGCAGCCAGCCAGTGGTCGAAGGCATCGCGCAGGGCGTTGTCGACGATGCGGGTGGCTTCGCCGGATGCGAGCTTGTCCTTGGTCTGGCCGACGAATTCCGGCTCGCGGATGAAGACCGACAGCATGGCGCTGCAGTGCGCCAGCACGTCCTCGGCGGTGAGGATCGAAGCGCCCTTGTTCTTGGTCAGCTCGGCATAGTTCTTGAGACCGCGGAGCAGGGCTGTCCGCAGCCCGGATTCATGGGTGCCCCCGTCGGGCGTGGGCACGGTGTTGCAGTAGGAGGAGACGCCGCCATCCCCCACCGTCCAGGCGATGGCCCACTCGACGGCGCCGTGGCTGCCGGCTTTGCCCAGGCTGCCGGAGAAAATGTCGTCGACGACCCGCGTTTCGCCTTCGATGCGGGCTTCCATGAAGTCGCGGAGGCCGCCCGGATAGTGAAAGACCGCCTTTGCCGGGACATCGCTGGTGGCAAGGCTCTCGTCGCAGCTCCAGCGCAGTTCGACGCCGCCGAACAGGTAGGCCTTGGCCCGCGTCATGCGGAACAGCCGCTCGGGCGAGAAGTGGGCGGTGTCGCCGAAGATTTGCGGGTCGGGGTGGAAGCGGGTGGTGGTGCCGCGCCGGTTGTTGACGCGACCGATATTGGTCACGTCTTCGACCACCTTGCCGCGGCTGAAGATGATGCGGTGTAGCTGCTGGTCGCGCGCGACCTCCACCACCATCTCGTCGGAGAGGGCGTTGACCACGGAGACGCCGACGCCATGCAGCCCGCCTGAGGTCTCGTAGGCCTTGGAGTCGAACTTGCCCCCGGCGTGGAGCACGGTGTGCACGATCTCGAGGGTCGAGCGGTTTGGGAACTTCGGATGCTTCTCGACCGGAATGCCGCGGCCATTATCGGTAACCGTAATGTAGCCGTCGGCCCCCAGATGCACCTCGATCCGGTTGGCGTGGCCGGCAATGGCCTCGTCCATGGAGTTGTCGATCACCTCGGCGAAGAGGTGGTGCAAGGCGTTGGAGTCGGTACCGCCGATATACATGCCGGGCCGGCGGCGCACCGGTTCGAGACCCTCGAGAATCTCGATGTCGGCGGCCGAATAGCTCGGCGCTGCCGCGGACTTTGAGGACGCGCGGGGCTCGGGGACGGCATCAACCGGCACAGCTTCGGGCCGGGCGCCGAAAAGGTCGTTGTCTTCAGACATGCATCGTCCGTGTTGAGGACCGAATCGGGAACGTTGGTTCTATCATACCTGCCGGCGACCGCTTGAATCGCCTCGCCCCCCGCTCTTCCCCAACAACCGGATGAACGAACATGAACGGTGGCTGAACGGCCTGTTGGCCAACAGTTCAAGCAACCGGACGCAGGATGATGAATTGCCCTCCGATAGCGCCAGAAGGCGCGGAAAGGAACCGCCATGCGCAAGCTTGCAGCAATCGTGATCGCGAGTGCCGGGCTGCTCGTCCAGCCGGCCGCCGCGCAGAACCTAAACTTCGGCATCTTCTTCGGCGACGAGCGGTCGGATTTTTTCCCCGAGCGGATCACCTGCCTCAACGACTATCAGGTGCGCCAGGCGGTCGCCGCCCGCGGCTATGACAACATCGCGCTCAATGTGGAGATGGACAAGCATATCCAGGTGCGGGCGACGCGGGACGGCTGGGTGTGGCTGCTGGACTTCAACATCTGCACGGGCCGGATCGAGGGCCGCGAACGGCTGCGGCCGGCGGGGTAGGGTGCGGGCCTGTCCCAAGATCGGGCGCCGGATTTACATTCCGTTTGCTTCTTGAAAGCACTTTCTTAAGCGCGTGCCGCTACAACCAAGGGCATACGGTTTTGGTCTGGAGTAGCCGTATGCAAGCCGACCGGGAAACTTGTTCTGCGTACCCTGTCCCGCTCGGCTTGAGTCGCCGTCTCGATCGGCCGTTTGCCGGATTTTCAGGTATTGCGTACCGGCTGGCCGATCTGGCTGCCCCGCGTCTGGGGCTATTGCTCTGTGTTTCCGCGCTGTTCTACTTCGCCTGACCGGTTGCCATGCCTGGCAGCCGGCGTTATGTCTCGACCATCGACCACGCCAACAGGAGGGCTGCATGCATAGCTACAAGCATCATCGCCAGCGCGGCCCTGTTTTCGCCCTGCGGTTTTCGCTGCAGGGCTGACCAGGCGCTGGTCCGGACCTCCTTCTTCGGTCTCATCCCACTGGTTTGCCCATCCTGACGGTTCGCCCTTGGCACCGTCGTTTCTGGCAATAGGCGCTGCTGCGCCAGCACCAATGGAATTCTCCCGATGGGATCGATCAGTCTCCGCAACGCCGGCGTCATCGCCACCGAACCGCTCTTTTCCAATCTCGACATCGTCATAGCCGAAGGCGATCGCCTCGGGCTCGTCGCCGGCAATGGCCGCGGCAAGACCACCCTGTTGCGCGCCATGGCGGGGATCGCCGAACTCACTACGGGCGACATCGTGCGTTCGCGCGGGCTGACGGTTGGCTATGTCGAGCAGGACATGCCGAAGGACTCCCTTGGCCTCACGCTGCGTGATGCCGTGCTCGAGGCGCTGCCCGAGGCGGAGCGCGACTACGAGGCCTGGCGGGTGGAGGTGGCGCTCGACGAGTTCGAAACCCCGGCCGAGATGCGGGATCGCCTGGTGGGCGAGCTCAGCGGCGGCTGGCAGCGGATCGCGCTGATCGCACGGACCTGGGTCCGGCAGCCCGACATGCTGCTGCTCGACGAGCCGACCAACCATCTCGACCTGACCCGGTTGGCGCAGTTGGAGCGGTGGCTCGCGGGCGTGTCGAAGTCGGTGCCGGTGGTGATCGCCAGCCACGACCGGCAGTTCCTGGATAATACTACCAACCGGACGCTGTTTCTCCGGCCGACGGAGTCCGTAACCTTCGCGTTGCCGTTCAGCCGTGCGCGCATCGCGTTGGCGGAGGCTGACGAGGCGGCGGAGGCCCAGCGCGAGCGGGAGCTCAAGGAGGCCGAGCGGCTGCGCAAGCAGGCGGCCAAGCTCACCAATATCGGCATCAACTCCGGCAGCGATCTGCTGGTGGTCAAGTCCAAGTATCTGCGCGAGCGGGCCGCCAAGATCGAGGCTGCGGCGGCCGAGGTCCATCGGGAGCGGAGCGGCGAGATCAGGCTGGTGAATGCCGGCGCCCAGGCCAAGGTGATGCTGGCGTTCGAGGATGTCGAGGTGGCATCGCCGGACGGCAGGACGCTGTTCCGGATCGACAAGCTGCATGTGTTCCAGGGCGACCGCGTGGTGCTGCTCGGCGCGAACGGAACGGGCAAGTCGCAACTGCTGAAGCTCGTGCACCGCGCCCTTGGTGGCGAGACGGTGCAGGGGCTGCGGACGAGCCCACAGGCAGTCTGCGGCTATCTGGACCAGGCCTTGTCGCTGCTGCCGGAGAAGCAGACGCCCACCGAGGTGCTGCAGCGGTTCGACATCGGCGACCAGCGGCGCAGGAGCCTGCTTGCCGGAGCAGGGTTCTCGGTGGAACAGCAGGCGCGGCGGGTGGGGCAGCTATCCTATGGGCAGCAGACGCGGCTTGGATTGCTGGTGCTGCGGCTGAGCGAGCCCAACCTCTACCTGCTGGACGAGCCCACCAACCACCTCGATATCCCGGGCCAGGAGCGCCTGGAGGACGAAATCGTCAGCCACGGCGCCACCTGCCTGCTGGTCTCGCACGACCGCAGCTTCGTGCGCGGACTGGGCAGCCGGTTTCTGCAGATCGAGGGGAAGCGTTTGCGCGAGGTGGTTTCGCCGGAAGGCTTCTTCGCCGCGGCAGGCCAACGTCGAGCGGTGATCGTGACCACTCGTTAGGGGTTTGGGTCTAAATTATTTTGAAGTCTAAGGTTTTTGGGGGAAAGCCTTGTCGTCTGCACTCTTCGGGGATGCGCTGCCAGCGAGGTCGCAGTTCGAGTGGCATGACGTGCGCTTCATCGGAGCGGCTGGTGGGCGCTATGTGCTGCCACAGCGCCGCGAGGGCACCGAGAAGCTGTCCGCCTATGCGTGCCGCCTGTGCTCGATTTCCACCCGCTTTGCCGCAGTGATCGGGCCGGTCGTCGGTTCCCTGAACGAACCGGTGGCGGCCCATTTCGACACGTTCGGGCTGCTGCGGGGGCGCATCAACCGCCGCCTGCCGTCGGGTTTCGTCATGGAGCTGATGCTGAAGGATGCGGAACGCGACAAGCTCGGGGCGAAGATCGTCTGGCAGCGCAAGCACGTTTACCAATCGGCCCCCGACCAGCGGGAGCACAAGCGGATCCTGCCGCGCGACCCACGAACACTGATCACTCTCGCCGACGGCACTTGCGTTCCGTGTTTCGTCATCGACATCTCGCAGTCAGGCGTTGCAGTGTCGGCCGGCATTTCGCCTGAGATCGGGACGCCGCTGGCGGTCGGCAGGCTTGTTGGTCGCGTGGTGCGCTACCTGGACGTGGGCTTCGCCCTGCAGTTCATCGAACTGCAGGAGGCTGATGCCCTTGAGACGCTGATGTTGCCGGCATTGTCTCCCGAGGCCGTTTTGGAACTGCAGACCAAGTTCTAGACCCCACGGCAGAATATCGGCAACCTGACGGTCACGATGGCCGTTCCGGCGGCGAGCAGCGAGCGAGGCGATGTACGCAATCTTCGATACCTATCTCAACCGCGACACGTGGCACACTACCGATCCTGCGGAAGACGAGGCCTTTTACCGTGCGCTCGGGCAAGTCATCGGTCAGGCCGATTTCGACCCGGAGGCGATGGGGGAGTACATGCGGACCGCCAAGGGACTGTCCACCAACTCCCAGGACCTGCTCGCCGGGGTGATTCTGAAGCGCGTGGAGGACGCCCGCGCCGTCCAGGCCTTCCGCCGCTACAATCCCGGCAACTAGCGCCCACGAAAAAGGGGCCCCGTAGGGCCCCTCCAACTATTCCGTGTGGCCTGATCAGGCCGAGTAGTACATCTCGTATTCTACCGGATGCGGGGTGTGCTCGAACTTGATGACTTCGGTCATCTTGAGCTCGATGTAGCTGTCGATCTGGTCGTCCTCGAACACGCCACCGGCCTTGAGGAAGTCGCGGTCCTTGTCGAGGGCTTCCAGAGCCTCGCGCAGCGAACCGGACACGGTCGGGATCTGCATCAGTTCCTGGCGCGGCAGCTCGTAGAGGTCCTTGTCCATCGGATCGCCCGGGTGGATCTTGTTCTTGATGCCGTCGATGCCGGCCATCAGCAGGGCGGCGAAGCCGAGATAGGGGTTCGCCAGCGGATCGGGGAAGCGAACCTCGACGCGCTTGGCCTTGGGCGACTGGCCGAACGGAATGCGGCACGAAGCCGAACGGTTACGGGCCGAGTAGGCCAGCAGCACGGGAGCCTCGAAGCCCGGCACCAGGCGCTTGTAGCTGTTGGTGGTCGGGTTGGTGAAGGCGTTGATGGCCTTGGCGTGCTTGATGATGCCGCCGATGTAGTAGAGCGCTTCCATCGACAGGCCGGCATACTGGTCACCGGCGAAGAGCGGCTTGCCGTCCTTCCAGATCGACTGGTGGCAGTGCATGCCCGAGCCGTTGTCGCCATAGATCGGCTTCGGCATGAAGGTCACGGTCTTGCCGTAGGCGTTGGCGACCTGCTGGATGACGTACTTGTAGATCTGCACGTCGTCGGCCGACTTGATCATCGGGGCGAACTTGATGCCGAGTTCGTGCTGGGCCGAGGCCACTTCGTGGTGGTGCTTCTCGACCACGACGCCCATGTCGGCCATCGCCGCCAGCATTTCGCCGCGGATGTCCTGGGCGGTATCCAGCGGCGGCACCGGGAAGTAGCCCTTCTTCAGGCCGATGTGGTGGCCGTTGTTGCCGGACTCATAGGCGGTGTCGTTGTTGGACGGCAGTTCCGGATGGTCGACTTCGAATCCGACCTTGTAGGTGGTGTTCGAGAAGCGGACGTCGTCGAACATGAAGAATTCGGGCTCGGGGCCGAACACCACGGTGTCGCCGATGCCGGTCGACTTCAGGTACGCCTCGGCTTTCTTGGCCGTGGTGCGCGGGTCGCGGCTATAGGGCTGGTAGGTCAGGGGCTCGAGAATGTCGCAGTTGATGGCGAGCGTGGCCGCGCCGAAGAACGGGTCCACATAGGCCGAGGCCGGATCGGGCATCAGCACCATGTCGGACTCGTTGATCGCCTTCCAACCGGCGATCGAGGAGCCGTCGAACATGGTGCCTTCTTCAAAGAGGTCCTCGTCGACGACGCTCACGTCCATGGTGACATGCTGCAGCTTGCCGCGCACGTCGGTGAAGCGCAGGTCGACGTACTTGATGTTCTCGTCCTTGATCTTCTTGAGAAGGTCGCTTGCGGTAGTCATTCGTTTTCCCCTGTAACTCGGAAATGCTTGTTGTCTTGCGGGACGGGCCGGGAGCCTGAGGCTCTAGAGGGCGTCGTCGCCGAATTCCCCGGTGCGGATGCGGATCGCCTGCTCGATGGAGTAGACGAAGATCTTGCCGTCGCCGATGCGGCCAGTCTGGGCGGCGGTGCGGATGGCCTCGATCGCCTTTTCGGCGAGCTCATCCGGGCACACGACTTCCACCTTCACCTTGGGCAGGAAGTCGACGACATATTCGGCGCCGCGATACAGCTCCGTGTGGCCCTTCTGACGGCCGAACCCCTTGGCTTCGGTGACGGTGATGCCTTGCAGGCCGACTTCCTGCAGCGCCTCTTTCACCTCATCCAGCTTGAAGGGCTTTACGATAGCCTCGATCTTTTTCACGTGCGCCTCCACGATGCCGCTAGTGGCCGATGTCGCCAACCCGTATGCATGGGGTATGCCAGCGCCTGCCAGCGACCGAAATGCCAGCTTCATCAAAGGCTTGGTCTGGGGTGATGTGCAGCCTGCCAATGGGTGCGGTGCAACGGATGCACAAAAAACAGGCGGAATGCCCAGAATGTAGACCTATGCTCGTGCGCGGGCGCGCCGAGCGCCTGCCAATGAAGCTTTGACTGCCCCGATTTCTTGCGATAGACCCTCGCCCCAACCCGGCCAGCGGGTCCTTGGGCGGGCGTGGCGGAACTGGCAGACGCACTGGATTTAGGTTCCAGCGCCGCAAGGCGTGGAGGTTCGACCCCTCTCGCCCGCACCACTATAAGGACCTGGCCTCACAGGATTGAATACGGGAAGAACCCACATGCAGGTTAGCGAGACCCTCAACGACGGCCTCAAGCGCAAGCTCAGTGTCACCATTCCGGCTGCGGATCTCAACAGCCGGCTCGACGCCAAGCTCGAAGAGCTCAAGGGTCAGGCCAACATCAAGGGGTTCCGTCCCGGCAAGGTGCCGCTGTCGCACATCCGCAAGATGTTCGGCCGCTCGGCCATGAGCGAAGTGATGACCGACGCGATCAACTCGACCGTGTCCGAGACGCTGGACCAGCGCGAAGAACGCGCCGCCGCCCAGCCGAAGGTGGACCTGCCCGACGATCAGGCCGTGATCAACGACGTTCTGGACGGCAAGGCCGACCTCGCGTTCGAGGTCGAGTACGAAGTGCTGCCGAAGGTTGAGCTGGCAGACGTCAAGGGTCTCAAGCTGGTAAAGCCGGTTGTTGAGATCACGGATGAAGAACTCGACGCCGAAGTGAATCGCGTGTTCGCCCAGAACCGCGGCTACACCGACAAGGGCGACGAGGGCGTGGTGGAGCAGGGCGACCGGCTCGGCCTCAGCTTTGTCGGCAAGATCGACGGTGTCGAATTCCCCGGTGGCAAGTCCGATCATGCGCACCTGACCGTCGGCTCCGGCGAGTTCATCCCGGGCTTCGAAGAGCAGCTCGTCGGCATGAAGAAGGGCGAGACCCGCGAGATCAACGTCACCTTCCCGGCCGACTACCAGAACGCCGAGCTTGCCGGTAAGGAAGCGACCTTCGAGGTCTCCATCCTCCATGTCGACGGCCCGAACCAGGGTGAGCTGGACGACGAATTCGCCAAGCGCCTCGGCCTCGAGAACCTCGAAGCCCTGCGCGGCGCGGTGAAGTCGCAGATGGAAGCGGCCCTGCAGTCGATGGCCCGCCAGCACATGAAGCGGCAGGTGCTCGACGCGCTCGACGAGAAGCACAAGTTCGAAGTGCCGGCCCAGCTCGTCGATGCCGAGTTCAACACCATCTGGAACCGGGTGGTGCACGAGGTCGAGCACCACGGCCGTTCCTTCGAGGACGAAGGCACCACCGAGGAAGCCGCGAAGGAGCAGTATCGCACCATCGCCGACCGCCGCGTGCGCCTGGGTCTCGTGGTTGCCGAGATCGGCAATACCAACGAGGTGCAGGTCACCGACGAGGAGCACCAGCAGGCGCTGATCGCCGAAGTGCGCCGCTTCCCGGGCCAGGAACAGCAGGTCTACGACTACTACCGCAAGAACCCGCAGGCTCTTGCCGGCCTCCGTGCTCCCGTGTTCGAGAACAAGGTGGTCGATTTCATCATCGACGCCGCCGAAGTGACCGAAAAGAAGATGGATCGCGAGGAACTCGCCAAGCTGATCCAGGCCGACGAGGACGAGGTGCCGGAAGAGCACCACCACTAAGCTTCGCGCTGGTGACGGAATTTGGAGAGCCGCCCTTCGGGGCGGCTTTTCTGTTTGGGGCGGGTTGCCCAGCGAGGGCGGATCAGCCAAACCTCTGACCGCTCAAGAGGAGATCGCCATGGCAAGCCGCTCGCCCGACCTGCTGCTGACCCCGAACCAGATGGCGCGTGCCGATCAGTTGGCCATGGAGAGCGGGATCAAGACGTTGCGGCTGATGGAGGCCGCCGGCAAGGCCGTGGCCGACGCCATCGTCGAACATTATTACCAGCGCTCGGTGCTGGTGCTGTGCGGACCCGGCAACAATGGCGGCGACGGGTTCGTGGTGGCCGAACTGCTGAAGCAGCGCGGCTGGCCGGTGCAGGTTCGGCTGATCGGCGACCAGCAGGCGCTCAAGGGCGACGCCGCGGTGGTCGCCGGGCAGTGGACCGGCCGCATCGTCCCGCCGACGGCGCAGGACATCGAGGATGCCGACCTGGTGGTGGACGCCCTGTTGGGCGCCGGACTCGACCGTGACGTCGAGGGCGCATTCGCCGAGATCATCGAGGCGGTGAATGCGAGCCGCGCCCCTGTGGTCAGCATCGACGTGCCGAGCGGTGTTGACGGGGCAACGGGGGAGGTGCGGGGCGTCGCTATCGTCGCGGACCTCACCGTCACCTTCTTCCGGCTGAAGCCGGGGCACCTGTTGCTGCCGGGGCGGGAGCGCTGCGGCCAGGTGGTGCTGGCAGAGATCGGGCTGCCGGAGACGGTGCTGGACCGCATCGAGGCCCGGGCCTGGCAGAATACGCCGGCGCTGTGGCAATTGCCGCCGGCAGATGCCTCGCACAACAAGTTCGATCGCGGCCACTGCGTCGTCGTTTCTGGCGGGCCGCTGCAGACCGGTGCGGCGCGGCTGGCGGCGCAGGCGGCGTTCCGCGTCGGGGCGGGACTGGTGTCCTTGGCCGGCAGCGAGGCGGCGCTGATGGTGCATGCGGCGCATGTCACCGCCATCATGCTGAAGCCGGCGGAGGACGCGGCGGCGTTGGCAGGGTTGCTCGAGGACCGGCGCATGAACGCGGTGGTGATCGGGCCGGGCAGCGGCGTAGGGGACGAGACCCGGCAGAAGGTGTCCGCGGTGCTCAATTCAGGTGCGGCCGCGGTGCTCGATGCCGACGCGCTGACCTCGTTCAGCGAGGACCGGGAGGCGCTGTTCGGCCAGACCCGCGAACGCGAGCGGCCGGTGGTGTTCACCCCGCATGAGGGCGAGTTCAGGCGGCTCTTCGGTGAGTTGGCTGGCGGCAAGATCGAGCGGGCACGGGCGGCGGCGGAGCAGTCGGGCGCGGCCATCGTGCTCAAGGGCAGCGACACGGTGATCGCGGCGCCGGACGGGCGGGTGGCGGTCAATGCCAATGCGCCCGCCTGGCTCGGCACTGCCGGTGCCGGCGATGTGCTGGCGGGACTGATCGCGGGCTTGTTGGGGCAGGGGATGCAGGGCTGGGAAGCCGCCTGCGCGGCGGTCCATATCCATGCCGAGGCGGCCTTGCGCTTCGGCGGCCCCGGCATGACCAGCGAGGATATTGCCCCGCTGGTCCCAAGTGTTCTTGCGAACCTGCCGGGCTAGTTCAGCGCCACTCCACCACGAGCTTTTCTAGCCCGTGGAAGTGGTACACGTCGCCGTAGCGGGGCGGCTCGGCAATGCGGAGCCGCGGCAGGCGGCGGAACAGTTCCGCGAAGGCCACCTGCAGTTCGATGCGGGCCAGCGGGGCGCCGATGCAGAAGTGGATGCCGGCGCCGAAGCTGACATTGGCGCCGTCGGTGCGGAACGGATCGAACCGGTTGGCATCGGCGAACCGCTTCGGGTCGCGGTTGGCGGCGCCGAGCATCAACCCGATCACGTCGCCCTTGCGCAGCCGGATGCCCTCGTATTCGAGGTCGGTCAGCGCATAGCGGGTGAACATGTGGAGCGGCGCGTCGAAGCGCAGGCACTCCTCGGCCGTTGCCTGCGTCTGTTCTTCGGATGCGAAAAGCGTAGCCGGATCGATACCGCTTTCCAGGATCGACTTCACACCGTTGCCGGTGGTGTGGACGGTCGCCTCGTGCCCTGCATTGAGCAAGAGGATGGCGGTGGACATCACCTCGTCGTCGCTGAGGCGATCACCGCCCGGCTCGGCGGTCAGCATGTGGGTGAGCAGGTCCTCGCGCGGCTGGCGACGACGCTCGGCGATGACGGTGCGCAGATAGTCCATGAAGTCGGCCGAGGCCTGGTTGGCGTCGAGCTCCACCTCGCGGGTCACCCCGAACATGTACATCTGGACCATGCGGTTGGACCAGTTGAGCAGTTGCGGCGCCATTTCGGCTGGCAGGCCGATCATCTCGGCGATCACGATGGCGGGAATCGGCGCGGCGAAGGCTTTGATCAGGTCGACGCTGCCTTCGCCCTCGAAGCCGTCGATGATCTCGTTGGCGAGAGTCCGGATGCGCGGGCGGAGCTGCTCGACATGACGGCTGACGAAGGCGCGGTTGACCAGCATGCGCAGACGGGTGTGGGCCGGCGGCTCGAGGTTGAGCAGCGAGTATTTCTCGGTGAGGTCGAAGGCGGCGGTGTGCGGCTGCGGCGCCGGCAGGCCGATCTCCTCGCGCGTCGCCACATGCAGGATGTCGCGGCCGAAGCGCTTGTCGCGGAGCAGGGCGCTGACGTCCTTGAAGCCGGCAAAGCACCAGTGGCCGTATTCGTCCCAGAAGAAGGCGGGGTCGGTGGCATGCAGCCGGTCATAGAAGGCGTAGGGGTTCTGGAAGAACTCCGGGTCTCGCGGGTTGGCGCTGGCGCGGCGGTCGGCAGGAACGTCGGTGATGGGCTTGATCTGGAGAATGGCGGCCATGGGTATTCACTTGTGGTGGTCGCGGGGCACGGTTGCAGCCCTGCGAACGGGAAGTCAAAGATTTAGTCGAGTGCGGTGCCACCGGCTCGTCTTGTGGGTGTGCAACCACGGAGAGCGAACATGAAGTTCCTTTGTCTCGTCCACTTTGCCCCCGGTGCCTTCGATGGCGTCACGCCGGAGGAATTCACCCGGCTCGACGACGCCACCATCGAGCACGACCACAAGCTGCGCCGGAACGGGCACCTGCTGATCGCCTCGCCGCTGCAGGGACCGGAGACGGCCACCAGCATCGACCGGCGGCAGCGCATGAAGATGAGCCTGCTCGACGGGCCCTTCGCCGAAGGCAAGGAGGTCGTCGGCGGCTTCCTCTTGATCGAGGCCAGGGACATGGAGGAGGCGGTCAGCCTGTTCGAGGACGATCCAATCGCCGCCTATGGCCGGCTCGAGATCCGGCCGCTGATGGAAGATCACCGGCACAGCAAGACGGGTGAAGCGCGCCCGGAGTTTGCTGCGGGCTAGCTGATGCGAGCGGGCGGAAGTCATTCCGCCCGCATGCACTTGCTCCTCCCGCAAAATCCGCTAGTGAGGGGCAGCACCACACGAGGAAGCAGCATGAGCGAGCCGACCGTGGCCGAGGCCATCGACACCATCTATGCCTCGATCCGCAACGACAACGAAGACCTCGACCTCCACATCGCCGCGTTGAAGGCGGCAATGGCGCGCGAGGGCGTGAAGGAAGCCACCTTCGAAACCGCCAAGCTTGCCCAGCCCAACCGGCAGGGTCGCAAGCTGATGCAGAGCTATTTCAAGAAGAAGGGCGTGGCCATCGGCTTTGCTTGAGCCGGTGTTCACCCTGACGTCAGCTTCGGGCCGGCAGCTATTGAAGCCTGCCCTATTGCCGCCTATCTGTCGCTTTACCGCAGCTTAAGCGGCATCGTCTGCAATCGGCCGGTCGCGCCGATTCGAATAATCCTGACACGATCCGGCAAACGGCAACGGCATCTGGACGTGTTCAACCGAAAGGCTCGCCCAAGACGCGACGGGCAGAGCAAAGGGGCTCATATGCGGGATCCGCACGATCTATACATGAACACGCTCGTCCCCATGGTGGTCGAGCAGTCGAACCGCGGCGAGCGCGCCTTCGACATCTACTCGCGCCTGCTGCGCGAACGCATCATCTTCGTCACCGGCGTCGTCGAGGACAACATGGCTTCGCTGATCGTGGCGCAGCTGCTGTTCCTCGAATCGGAAAACCCGAAGAAGGAAATCGCCCTCTACATCAACTCGCCTGGTGGCGTGGTGACGGCGGGCCTGTCCATCTACGACACCATGCAGTTCATCCGTCCCGCCGTTGCCACCATGGTGATGGGGCAGGCGGCTTCGATGGGTTCGCTCCTCCTTGCGGCCGGTGAGCCGGGCATGCGCACCTCGCTGCCGAACTCGCGCATCATGGTCCACCAGCCCTCCGGCGGCTATCAGGGCCAGGTCACCGACATCCTGATTCATGCCAAGGAAGTCGAGGGTTTGAAGCGGCGGCTTAATCAGATTTATGAGAAGCACACCGGCCGCACCTATGAGGAAATCGAGTCCGCTCTCGAGCGCGACCGCTTCCTGTCTCCGGAAGAGGCCAAGACCTTCGGCCTGATCGACAGCGTGTTCGAAAAGCGCGTTGTTCCGGAAACCCAGGCCTGAGTGGCCTGCGTTAAGCACATTGCCGATGCGCCGTGGACTGTGATCCGCACGCAATTGCACGCCGCCGGATCGGTCTTTAGGATCGATCCGGCTTAGACTTTGTTTATGCATCGAGCGCTACGGTTTTTGCGCAGCGCTTGAGAAGGGGGCAATCCGGCCCCCGAGGAGTGTAGGATGTCCAAAGAGACAACGAACGGCGAATCCTCGAAGAACACGCTGTACTGCTCGTTCTGCGGGAAGTCACAGCACGAGGTTCGCAAGCTGATCGCCGGCCCGACCGTGTTCATCTGCGATGAATGCGTCGAGCTCTGCATGGACATCATCCGCGAAGAGAACAAGACCTCGATGGTCAAGTCGGCCGATGGCGTGCCGACGCCGGCCGAGATCTGCAAGGTTCTGGACGACTATGTGATCGGCCAGTCCCGCGCCAAGAAGGTGCTCTCCGTGGCGGTCCACAACCACTACAAGCGCCTCCACCACGCCAGCAAGAACCAGGACGTCGAGCTGTCGAAGTCCAACATCCTGCTGATCGGTCCCACCGGTTCGGGCAAGACGCTGCTGGCCCAGACGCTGGCGCGCATCATCGACGTGCCGTTCACCATGGCCGATGCGACGACGCTGACCGAAGCCGGCTATGTCGGCGAGGACGTCGAGAACATCATTCTCAAGCTGCTCCAGGCTGCCGACTACAATGTCGAGAAGGCCCAGCGCGGCATCGTCTATATCGACGAAGTCGACAAGATCTCCCGCAAGTCCGACAACCCGTCCATCACCCGTGACGTCTCGGGCGAGGGCGTGCAGCAGGCGCTGCTGAAGATCATGGAAGGCACCGTTGCCTCCGTGCCGCCGCAGGGCGGCCGCAAGCATCCGCAGCAGGAATTCCTGCAGGTGGACACGACCAACATCCTGTTCATCTGTGGCGGCGCCTTTGCCGGCCTCGAGCGCATCATCTCCGCGCGCGGAGAGGGCTCGGGCATCGGCTTCTCGGCCACCGTCAAGGATCCGCAGGACCGCCGCGTCGGCGAGGTTCTGAAGGACGTGGCTCCGGAAGACCTGGTGAAGTTCGGCCTTATCCCCGAATTCATCGGCCGTCTGCCGGTGCTGGCGACGCTCGAAGACCTCGATGTTCCGGCGCTGATCGAAATCCTGACGCAGCCGAAGAACGCCCTGGTCCGCCAGTATGCGCGCCTGTTCCAGATGGAAGAGGTGGAGTTGACCTTCCACGAGGACGCCCTCAAGGCGATCGCCGAGAAGGCCATCGAGCGCAAGACCGGCGCCCGCGGCCTCCGCTCGATCATGGAAGCCATCCTGCTCGACACCATGTACGACCTGCCGTCGCTGGAAGGCGTGGAGGAAGTGGTGATTTCGGAGGAAGTGGTGAAGGGCAAGGACGTGCGTCCGCTCTACATCTACTCCGAGCGCAAGAAGGAAGACATGCCCGCCGGCGCCTAAGCGTCACGGCAGGGTTACGAATGCGAACGCCGGGCGATGAGCCCGGCGTTTTTTTATTGGTGCAAGGCTGTGGAGGGACCTCTCACCCTAGCCCTCTCCCCATAGGGGCGAGGGGACGCAGGAGGCGGGAGTTCGGTGCCTGTGAGATGCCCTGCGAGTGCCACATCGTCCCCTCGCCCCTATGGGGAGAGGGTCAGGGTGAGGGGTCTCCGCACTCACCAACCCTACGCCGCCTCTCTTGGCACCGGTCCCACATAGACCGACTTCGGCCGCACCAGCCTTCCGGTGAGCGCCTGCTCGCGGGCATGGGCGATCCAGCCGCTGACACGCCCGGCCGCGAACACGCAGGTGAAAGCCTCGCGCGGAAAACCGAGCGCTTCCAGCAGCAGCGCAGTGTAGAACTCGACATTGATGTCGAGCGGCCGATCCGGCTTCTTGCGCCGCAGCAGTTCCAGCGCGGCTTCCTCCACCGCCTCGGCTAGGCCCAGCCGCATCGGATCAATGGCGCCGGAAGCGGCGAGCAAGCGCACGGCACCTTTGAGCGCATCGGCCCGCGGGTCGCGGACACGGTAGATGCGGTGACCGAAGCCCATGAGCCGTTCGCCGCGGGCGAGGGCGGCCTCCAGCCACGGATAGGCGTTGGTGGGCTCGCCAATTGCATCCAGCATGTCGAGCACCGGCCCCGGCGCGCCGCCGTGCAGCGGTCCCTTGAGGGCGCCGAAGGCGGCGAGCACCGAAGAGGTGAGGCCAGCCTGCGTCGAAGCCACGATGCGCGACACGAAGGTGGAGGCGTTGAGGCCGTGATCGATGACGGTAACCAGATAGCGGTCGAGCGCTGCTGACTGCCGCTCCGTTGGCGCGACGCCTGTGGTCATGCGCAGGAAATCGGCGGCGTGAGTGAGTTTGGGGTCGGGAGCGATGGGTGCCAAGCCCTTGCGCAGCCGCAATGTCCCGGCCGTAAACACCGCGTGCGCCGCGATCAGCTTCAGCGCGGTGTCTGCATCGGATGCGTCGGGCAGTCGCGCCAGCAGGGCCCGCAGCGCATCGGTCGGCGGCAGGTCCGAGCTGGAGCGGGTGTAGTGGAGGAGGGGATAGACATCAGCCCGGGCCCGGCCGATCTCCGCCGCCCAATCGCGAGGGCTGAAGAAGCCCCCGAACATCAGCCCGACGGCATCCTCGTAGCGCGCCGACGTCACCAGTTCGTCGAGCGACACGCCCCGCACCACCAGCTGCCCAAGGGCGCCATCGACATCCGAGAGCACCGTCTCGGCGGCGACCACATCATCAAGACCGGAATTCATCACAACCTCCGCGGCTTCCGTTCGTGTCGAAGGTAGGGCAGGGTATGTTGACGTCAATCTTGATCGATAGGATCAATGTCATGGCAGAATGGCTGAGCGCCAACGAGGCGCTGGACCTGCTCGGGACCCAGCCGCAGACCCTCTATGCCAATGTCAGCCGCGGCCGCATCAAGGCCAAGCCGGACCCGAGGGACAGCCGCCGCAGCCTCTACCGAGCCGAGGACGTTCGCCGGTTGGCGCAGCGCGGTGCGGGGCGGCGCAAGCAGGCCGCGGTGGCCGCCGAGGCGATCCGCTGGGGCGAGCCGGTGCTGAACACCGCCATCTCCACCATCGATGATGGGCGGCTTCTGTATCGCGGCAGGGATGCGGCGTTGCTGTCGCGCGAGGCGACGCTGGAGGAGGTCGCCGGGTTGCTGTGGGGTGCCGGATCGCTTTCGCTGCCGCAGCCAGGGGATGCTTCTGGACAGGGGATAGGGGCGGCTTTCGAGGTGCTGGCGCGCCGGGCTGCGCTCGACCCGCCGACGGTGGGCCGGTCGCCAGCGGTGTTGCGCGCCGAAGCGGCCGGGCTGCTGGCGGATGTCGGTGTGGCGCTGGCGGGGACGGAGCCGCGAGGGGCGGGGCTGTACACGCGTCTGGCGGCGCGTTGGGGGAGGTCGGGTACCGCCGACAGGCTGCGGCGCGCGCTGGTGCTGCTCGCGGACCACGAACTCAACGCCTCCACCTTCGCGGCGCGGGTCACCGCCTCGACGGGAGCATCGCTGGCGGCCGCGCTGCTGTCCGGCGTCGCGGCGCTAACCGGGCCGCTGCACGGCACCGCAGCCCTGTCGGCGCTCGGCCTGATCGAGGAAGCCGAACGCGTCGGACCTGAGAGGGCGGTGATGAACCGATTGGGGCAGGGTGTCCCGATCCCCGCCTTCGGGCACCCGCTCTATCCGGAGGGGGACGTTCGTGCTGTCGAACTCATGGCCAATCTGGACGTGCCGGATGTGTGCCGGGAACTGGCGGAGGCGGGCGAACGCGTAACCGGCCGCGCACCGAATATCGACTTTGCCCTCGCCGTGCTGACGCTTTCGGAGGAGCTGCCACGTGAGGCGCCGCTGGTGCTGTTTGCGCTCGGCCGCACCGTGGGCTGGCTGGCGCATGCGCTGGAGCAGGTGGAGAGTGGAGAACTCATTCGGCCGCGGGCGCGGTATGTGGGGTAGGCCGGTGGCCGCGATCTCGTCCTTCCACGAGCTCAGGATGAGCAACCATTAGCTATGGGGTCCAGGGTTGGCCTCGTTGCAGAACGGTGTTGGCAAAGATGACGAGTTTTCGAGCGCAGGCGACGAGGGCGAGCTTGTGGGGTTTGCCAGCGGCAGTAAGGCGGGCATAGAGCGCCATGAGTTGGCGGTTCCATCGATAGGCGGCAGGCAGGGCCGCGGCGTAGAGGGCCTGCCGGGGGCGGGCACGGCCGCCGGCGATATGGCGCCGCCCGTGATGCTTGCCGCTGTCGTGGTCGAACGGTGCCAACCCGATCAGGGCAGCGGCCTGTTCACGGCTGATGCTGCCCAGTTCCGGCATGGCGATCAGCAAAGCCAAGGCGGTCGGTATGCCGATGCCGGGGACGGAGAGCAGCAGATCGAGCCGCCGCCCGAGAGCCTTGTCGGCCCGCACCGCCCGTTCCAGCCGGCGCCGTTCGTCGCGCAGGCGGGCCTTGAGTGCGGCAATGTCAGCGGCAACCAGGCTGGCAAGACGGGTATCGTGCAGATGCTCGAGCCGGGTCTTGAGCCGGGCGATGTCCTGGACCAGCTGGTCGATGAAGACCAGATGCTCGTGCAAGCCGGCCAGTGTCGGATCGGCAGCCGCCCTGTCCATCCCGAACAGGGACGGTGAAGGCAGCAATCACCCGGGCATCCAGCCGGTCGTTCTTGGCGCGCTGCAACCGCATGCGGGCAAACAGGCGTACCTGCAGCGGCTGGTGCAGGATCACCTTGAACCCGGCCTCCCGCAAAGCCGCGACCACGCCACGTTCGTAGCCGCCGCTGGCTTCGATGCCGACCCGATCGACTCCGGCCTTGAGCAACCACTCCGCCGCCGCTTGCCATCCGGCCGCGTCATTGTTCACCTGCAGCCATCCCTCGCCGGGCGTCACCGCCAGATCAAGAGCTGCCTTGCCGGTATCGATCCCGGCCACAAATGTGCTAGAATGGCTCATCTTCCTCGTCCCGTCCTTGCAATGCGAACCCTGGGTTCAATCAACCATGCGGGCCCGATGAAGACTGACGGCAACGATCCCGCTCATCCTCAGACAAAGGTGCACACCACCAGTCTGGGTCTACCTCGATCCGATGCCGCCGCCGCGGCCTGGTGTCGAACAGGCCGCGGCACCCCCACATTCGCACATCCCGCTAATACAAGGTCTACATTGCATCTGCGATCTCGTAGACCTCATGGTGAGCCCGTCGACCCCCCACGAGGTCGGTGACACCAGCCCCTACAAATCTATCCCCCTTATCTACCGTCTTGTCTTGTCAAGTTCGTGCGGGCTGTCCTGAGGCGACGATGGCGTTGAGGATGACGATGAGCTTGCGCATGACGGCGACGAGGACGAGCTTGCTTGGCTTTCCTCTTGCCTTGAGGCTGTCGGCGAAAGCCCGAATTGCAGGGTTGCGTTGGCGCGCGACGAGGGCGGCCATGTAGAGGCTGGATCTGAGGTCGGCGCGTCCTCCGCCGATGCGCCGCCTGCCGGTGAGTTGGCCGGAGTCGTTGGCGATAGGGGCTAGGCCGGCAATGGCCGCGGCGGTAGCTTTCGAAATGGAGCCGATCTCGGGGAGGTAAGCCAGGATAGCGGCCGTGGTGTGTGGCCCCACGCCCTTGAGTGATCGCATCAAGCCAGCTTTGCGCTGCAGTTCAGGGGTTTTCTTGATGAGGGCTTCGATCTCGGTCTCAATGGCCTGCAGTTCCCCTTTGAGCCAGGTCTGGTGGCGCTGGATCGAGGTTTGCAAGCGCTTGAGACTGGCGTGTTCGCTACGGTTGGCCTCCATTCGCAGCATCTGGGCGAGCTCGTCACGGCGCCGGCGGAGTTGACGCAGGGCGGCTTGCTCGGGACTGGGCGGTTGGTAAAGTTCCAGTCCGGGGGTCAGACCATAGCGGGCGATCAGGCGGGCATCGATCGCATCCGTCTTGGCTAGCTTGCCGTTGAAGCGAGCGAAGAGCCGAGTACGGCTGCCATGGGCCCGGTGAACGGCTAGACCCAGTGCGACCGCCTCGGACAGCACATGGCGCTCATATCCGCCGGTCGCCTCGCACACCACCAGCAAGGGGCCGGTGCCAAGCCTGGCGCTGACGCGCTGTTCTGCCCTGAGTAGGCGGCGCACCTGAATAGGGGTGTTCGGGATGATCTTCTGGCTGTCGGCCGGCAGGGTATGCACCACCAGATGGGCCTTGCTTACCTCGAAAGCGACGATGTGGTTGAAACGTGGATCGTTGGAGTTCATGCTCATGCTTGCTGTCCGTTCGTCCTGGATTATTTGCGGCCGTCAAAGGCCTCTCTACCGTTCGGATGGCCGGAAAGGTCTGCAGCGGGGGGCAAGATAAGCTACGGCCTTTATGGCCAATCCCCACCAGGCCCGCCCGCCGCCCGGCGCCGGAGCTGTGCGGCTCCGCGCCGGGCTATCCTCGCGCCAATAAGACCCAGCGCAAGGATGCGCCCACAGAAATAATCCCCACCCCCTCCACCTGTGCCTACAATGCACCCATCTCTTCCGCGACGGGGCGGCCTGCAGCGACCAGTGGCGGAAGGAGCCGGGCACGGGGACGTCGCTGTCCTGCGTGGGTCCCGCCGGATCAGGCCGGCGTGCGCATCCAAAAACCGGCGCCCCGAGGTGGATATCGCCTCATTAACATTTACTCAGAGGCGGCATCGCCTCGGGGCCCCGCCTCCATCCGAACCGACGGTGACCCCGGCGGGCATGCGTGTTGCCTCAAGCCGAATCGTCGGCCTGTGCGTCCTCCGTCACGAACTCCACCGGGCCGGCTTCCTCGCCCATGATGGTCCGGCCGAAGAGGCTGGCGACGAGGTCGACCAGCAGGGTGGCGCTCCTGCCGCCATGGTCGAGGAAGGGGTTGAGCTCCACCAGGTCGAGCGAGCCGACCACGCCGCTTTCATAGAGCATCTCCATGATCAGGTGCGCCTCGCGATAGCTGAGGCCGCCGGGCACGAGGGTGCCACCACCGGGTGCGATGGAGGGGTCCATGGCGTCGAGGTCGAGGCTGACGTGGAGGTGGGCACCGGCGTCGCGTGCCTTGGCCAGCACGCCCCGCATCAGCGCCACCATGCCGTTCTCGTCGATGCGACGCATGTCGATGATGTCCACACCGCGCGCGCGCAGCAGCCGGCGCTCGTCACGGTCGACGGAGCGGGCGCCGATGATGGTGACGTTGCGCGGGTCGATCCGGCCCAGCCACGGCCCGCGGAAGCTGTCGTCGAACTCCGGTTCGCCGCAGAGCAGGGCGAGCGGCATGCCGTGCAGATTGCCGGTGGGGGAGGTCAGCAGTGTGTTGAAGTCGGCGTGGGCATCGATCCAGAGCACATGCACCGGCCGCCCGAGCGGCTCGCAATGCCGGGCGGCGGCAGAGACGGTGCCGATGGCAATGGAATGATCGCCTCCGATATAGAGCGGGAAGTTGCCCTGGCTGAGCACGGTGGCACCGAGTTCGCTGGAGCGGGCGGCAAGCTCGAGCACGTCGGCCTTGCGCTGCTCCGGCAGGCGCCAACTGGCGGGGTCGGTGCTGATCTCCGGATGTGGACGCCGGAGGTCGCCATGATCAGCGATATCGTGGCCGAGTTCGACCAGCGCTTCGGGCAGGCCGGCGACGCGCAGTGCCTCCGGTCCCATGCCGCAGCCGCGTACCGAGGCGCCGGCGGCGGTGGCGATGCCGATGAGGTCGATGCGGCGCGGTTTTGCGGGCATGAGGCGCTCCCTTCGAAACGGTGGATAAACCCCTGTCGCAGGGCTGGTTTGCGTTCACATCTTAACCGTCACAAAACCGTGCTGGTTGACTTGCGGCACCCATCCGAGAACCTATTTATTAACCGGAATCAGCACAGCCTCGTTGCTGGAGCTGTCTATCACGGGCGCGCTCTCATCTCCTTCCTCCCGCGCGCCCTGGAAAGGATACGAGATGACGGACGCAAATCCCGCCGCCGGCGATTTCAGCCGGGATCGGGTGTACCCAGTTCTCCCCCTGCGCGACATCGTCGTGTTCCCCGGCATGATCGTGCCCCTGTTCGTCGGCCGCGAGAAATCCGTAAAGGCCCTCGAAGAGGTGATGCGCGACGACAAGCACATCCTCGTGGTCACCCAGAAGAACGCCCAGGATGACGATCCGGCTCCGGACGAGATCTACGCCACGGGTACCATCGCCACCGTGCTGCAGCTCCTCAAGCTGCCGGACGGCACGGTGAAGGTGCTGGTGGAGGGGCTCAACCGCGCGACCATCGACCGGTACCTGCAGACCGAAGAGTATTTCGAGGCCGAGGCATCCATCCTGCCCGAGCCGGAAGAGGATGCCACGGAGATCGAGGCGTTGGGCCGCTCGGCGCAGGCCGAGTTCGAGAATTATGTGAAGCTGAACAAGAAGATCTCCGCGGAGGTCGTCGCTGCGGTCAGCCAGATCGAGAACCCGAGCAAGCTGGTCGACACCATCGCCAGCCACCTCGTGATCAAGATCCCGGAAAAGGAAGACCTGCTGTCGACCGTGTCGGTGATCGAGCGCTTCCAGAAGGTCCTTGGCCTGATGGAAGGCGAGATCGGCGTGCTGCAGGTGGAAAAGCGCATCCGCTCCCGCGTCAAGCGGCAGATGGAGAAGACGCAGCGCGAGTACTACCTCAACGAGCAGATGAAGGCGATCCAGAAGGAACTCGGCGACGGCGAAGACGGCGCCAACGAGATCTCCGAACTGGAAGACCGGATCAAGAAGACCAAGCTCTCCAAGGAAGCTCGCGCCAAGGCCGATGCCGAGGTGAAGAAGCTCAAGTCGATGAGCCCGATGTCGGCCGAGGCCACCGTCGTGCGCAACTATCTCGACACGCTGCTGGGCCTGCCCTGGGGCAAGAAGAGCAAGGTCAAGCGCGACCTTGCGCTGGCCGAGAAGGTGCTGGACGAAGACCACCACGGCCTCGAGAAGGTCAAGGAACGCATTCTCGAGTATCTGGCAGTGCAGGCTCGCACCGGCGCGCTCAAGGGTCCGATCCTGTGCCTTGTCGGCCCTCCGGGCGTCGGCAAGACCTCGCTCGGCAAGTCCATCGCCAAGGCGACCGGCCGCGAGTTCGTGCGCATGGCGCTGGGTGGCGTCCGTGACGAGGCCGAGATCCGCGGCCACCGCCGGACCTATATCGGCTCCATGCCAGGAAAGATCATCCAGTCGCTCAAGAAGGTGGGCAAGTCCAACCCGCTCTTCCTGCTCGACGAGATTGACAAGATGGGCCAGGACTTCCGCGGCGATCCGTCCTCGGCGCTGCTCGAAGTGCTGGATCCGGAGCAGAACGCGACGTTCAACGATCACTACCTTGAGGTCGACTACGACCTTTCGGACGTGATGTTCGTGACCACCTCGAACACCCTGAACATCCCGGGGCCGCTGATGGACCGCATGGAGATCATTCGCCTGTCGGGTTACACCGAGGAGGAGAAGCACGCGATCGCGAAGCAACACCTGATCCCGGAGGCTGCCCGCGAGAACGGCGTCGCCCATGGCGAGTTCGAACTCAGCGACGAGATGCTGATGAAGGTGATCCGCGGCTATACGCGGGAAGCCGGCGTCCGCAATCTCAAGCGCGAGATCTCCAAGCTGATGCGCAAGGCGGTCACCGACATCGTGCGCACCAAGGTGAAGTCGATCACCATCGACGACGCCAAGCTCGCCGAGTATCTCGGCCCCGCCATCTTCAAGCATGGCGAGATCGAGGCGGAATCGCAGGTGGGCCTGGTGACCGGTCTGGCCTGGACTTCCGTGGGCGGTGAGTTGCTGACCATCGAGGGCGTGATGACGCCGGGCAAGGGCCGTATGTCGGTCACCGGCAACATCAAGGAAGTGATGAAGGAGTCGCTGACGGCGGCTGCCGCCTATGTGCGCTCCCGTTCGATCGACTTCGGCATCAAGCCGCCGATGTTCGATACGCGTGACATCCACGTGCACCTACCCGAAGGCGCGACTCCGAAGGACGGTCCGTCCGCAGGTATCGGTCTGGCCACCGCGATCGTGTCGGTTATGACTGGCATTCCGGTGCGCAACGACGTGGCGATGACGGGTGAGATCACCCTGCGTGGCCGGGTACTGCCGATAGGCGGCCTCAAGGAGAAGCTGCTGGCGGCCCTGCGGGGCGGCATCAAGACCGTGCTCATTCCGGAAGAGAATGTCCGCGACCTCCAGGAGATCCCGGACATCGTCAAGGAAGGCATGGAGATCGTGCCGGTCTCGCGCATGGACCAGGTGATCGAGCGGGCGCTGGTGCGCAAGCCCGAGCCGATCGAGTGGAACTTCGACGAAGCCACCCCGGCGGTGTCCACCACCGTCGAGGCCGGCGAGGAAGCCCCCTCAGGCCTGCTGCCGCACTAAACCGGCAGTTCCAACGAACCAAAACGGCGCTCCGAAAGGGGCGCCGTTCGTCATTCAGGGGAAGCAAGGAGGGCAGACGTAGCCGCGAGCGAAAGGCTCAGTGCGTCCAGGGAATCTTGCGGTCATGCCGGAAGTTGTCCGGGTAGGAAGCTCGCTGGACCTTGGGTTCGTGGTCCGGCTGCACCCAATAGGCGATGCCGTTGCGCTGGCAGTAGGCCTCGGCGTCCTCGAGGGTGTCGAAGGCGAGGCGCACCTGCTGTGTGGTTTCGGTGCTGGACGTGTAACCCATCAGGGGATCGATGGCGCGCGGCGTGGTGGGTTCATGGATCAGGACCCACTGCTTCGTCTTGCCTTTGCCGGACTGCATGGCGTTGCGAGACGGGCGGTAGATGCGGGCGGTCATGAAATCCTCGACGATAAGGCGCGAATGGTCGGAGTACAAAGATTCGAACTTTGGACCCCCGGTTCCCAAAACCGGTGCTCTACCAGGCTGAGCTACACTCCGACTTCGCAGCTTTGCAGTTAGCGTGTTCCCTTTAAAAGAGCAAGCAGGCCGCGCGGTTGCAGCCACTATTGACGCAAGGGCCATAGTGCCCGCAGAAGCGTGGCATGGTGGATTTGAACAAGCCCTGGCCGCTGGGGCTCGATCGCGGCCGATGGATCGTGTTTTGCGTCGGCGTGCTCGCCGGGCTGGCGATTCTGTCGCAGGTTGACGTTTGGGCATCGCGAGCCGCCATCGGCTGGCCAGATGCGTGGCGGGCGCCGTTCTTCTTCATCACCGATTATGGGCTGTCGGACTGGATCCTGATTCCGACGCTGATCACGACGCTTATCGGCCTCGTGGCGCTGCTGGTGGTTCGCGGGCGATGGCGACCGGTTACGGTCGAACTGACGCTGCTGAGCGCCTACGTTTTCGTCGGTGTCGGTCTGCCTGGACTGATTTCGAACCTTATCAAGCGACTGATCGGCCGCGGCCGGCCGACTGAGTTCGACGACGTCGGTGCATTCTCGTTCCAGAACGTGTTCAACGACTGGACCTTCCAGAGCTTCCCGTCCGGTCACACCACCACGGCGATTGCGCTTGCCTTTACCATCGGGTTCCTCTGGCCCCGGCTGTTTCCGGTGCTGATGGTGGTCGGCCTCGTCGTCGGCATTTCGCGCGTGCCCGTCGGCATGCACTATCCCACCGACGTGTTCGGCGGCTTGATCGTCGGCATGCTCGGCGCCTATCTCGTGCGCAACGTATTCGCGCTGCGCGGCTGGCTGTTCGAACGGCAGCCTGATGGACGCATGGTTTTCCGCGGTTTTCCCGCCTTGCGACAGGCGTTTCAGCGCGCCGCGCGGTAGCGCTCGATCCCGGCCGAAAGATCCTGCTTCAGGTCATCAAGACCTTCAAAGCCGACATGGATGCGGAGCAAATTGCCTTCGGCGGTCCAGGGCCGGACGGTGCGGCTCTTGCCGAACTTCACCGGCAGGCACAGGCTTTCGTAGCCACCCCATGAGTAGCCCATGCCGAAGAGTTCGAGCCCGTCCACGAAGGCCGCGACGGCGGTGCGCGGCGCCGGTTCGAGCAGAACGCTGAACAGGCTGCCGGAGCCGGTGAAGTCGCGCTGGAACAGCGCATGATCCGGGTGGCTCGGCAGGGCAGGGTGAAGCACCTGGGTGACCCCCGGCTGCGTTTCCAGCCATGCCGCCATGTCGAGAGCGCGGCGGCGATGTTCTTCCATGCGCAGGGCCAGCGTCCGCAGCCCGCGGGCGACGAGGAACGCATCGTCGCCGGAAGTGAAATAGCCGAGCAGGGCGCGGATCCGCTCCACATCTGGCCACGCTTCTTCCGTGGCTGAAATCGTGCCGACCATGGCGTCGGAGTGACCCACGAACATCTTGGTCGCCGCGTGAACCACGAGGTCGGCGCCGAGGCTCAGAGGCTTGTGGAACAGCGGGGTGGCCCAGCTGTTGTCGACGATCAGCCGGGCGCCGTTGGTGTGCGCTGCTTCAGCAATGGCTGGAAGGTCCTGAACCTCGAAGGTCAGCGAGCCAGGGCTCTCCGCAAGAACGGCGCGGGTGTTCGGCTGCATCAGGTCGGCGATCCCACCACCAATTCGGGGATCGTAGTAGCGGGCAGTCACACCCATGCGGGCGAGAAAGTTGTCCGCGAAGATTCGCCCCGGTTCATAGGCGCTGTCGGAGATGAGCACATCGTCGCCGGCCTTGAGGCAACTCATCAGCGCAATGTTGATGGCTGCGAGGCCGGACGGCACCAGCTTGGTACGGTAAGCGCCCTCGAGCGCGGTGACCACGGTCTCGACGCTTTCGGTGGTGGGGTTGCCGGCGCGGCCGTAGAGGTATCTCTGCTGCTGCGAGTCGAGGTCAGCAAGGGTTTTGAACAGGACCGTCGAGCCCCGATAAACCGGGGTATTCACAAAACCGAACTGATCGTCCGGCGCGCGCCCGAGGTGGGTCAGCAGTGTCTCCACGGAGGTCGCCGAGGAACTGCTGCTTTTTCGATCATTCATCGTAGGCTCGGTGCTCAATACAGTATCAGTCGCTGAACAGTGGCGACATTTGCGACAGAGTTGCTGTCGTAAAGGTCCATCTGCCCTTGACGCAACGGTCATTAGCGGATTGCATGCTTAGCAGCATCATGCCTGTCTTCAAAGGCGGGGTGCCACCGGCGCCGAAAGAGCGCCGGGACACAAGGGTCAGGAAACAAAAGGCAATTCAATGAACAAATCGCTTGTAACGCTCGCGGTCGCAGCCCTTGCTGGCTTCGGCGCGACGGCTGCTCACGCCGATACGCTCGATGACGTGATGGCCAAGGGATATGTGCAATGTGGCGTTACCGGCGGTGTGCCGGGTTTCTCCGCTCCCGACGCCAACAACGTCTGGGCCGGTCTCGAGGTCGATTTTTGTCGTGCGGTGGCTGCCGCCATCTTCAATGATGCCGAGGCCGTGCGCTACACGCCGCTGACCAGCCAAGAACGCTTTGCGGCCCTGTCTGCCGGCGAAATCGACATCCTGTCGCGTACCACCACCTGGACCATGAGCCGCGACACCGATCTCGGCATCAGCTTCATCGGCACCATGTACTATGACGGCCAGGCCTTCATGGTTCGCGAGGCCGACGGCATCACGTCCGCCCTGGAACTGTCCGGCGCCGCCATCTGCATCGAGTCGGGTACCACCACCGAGCTGAACGCCGCCGACTACTTTGCCGCCAACAACATGGAATTCAACACCGTGGTGTTCGTGGATCAGGACGAAGTGGTGAAGGCCTATGAAGACGGCCGCTGCGACGTCTACACCACCGACGGTTCCGCCCTTGCCGCCGAGCGCTCCAAGTTCGCCAACCCGGCCGAGCACGTGATTCTGCCCGAGATCATCTCCAAGGAGCCGCTCGGCCCCGTGGTTCGTCAGGGCGACGATCGCTGGTTCAAGATCAATCGCTGGGTCTACTTCGCCCTGCTGGAAGCCGAAGAGCTGGGCGTGAGCTCCACCAATGTCGACGAGATGCTCGGCTCCGACAACCCGGCCATCAAGCGCCTGCTGGGCGTGGAAGGCGAGTTCGGCACCCCGATCGGTCTGCCGAATGACTGGGCCTACCGGATCATCAAGCTCGTCGGAAACTATGGCGAGTCGTTCGACCGCAATGTCGGCCCGAGCACCGATATCGGCCTCGAGCGCGGCCTCAACGCTCTGTGGACCGATGGCGGCCTGCAGTACGCAGCCCCGATCCGCTAAGCTGTCACTCGACACCGGCGCCCCGCCACAAACGGGGCGCCGGACTTCTTCGAGAACCGGCGACCTCTGCTTTTGTGTGTGCGTGATACCCGGCGAAGGCCGGCCTGCGCGGCGCTTGCCGCAGCAGCGATTTCGCATTCCGATTTCAGGGCGCGCGCCGTTCACAGCAAAGGAATGCATGCGCCATGGCCGTGCAAGGACATATGGCAGGGGCGCCGCCCCGAGCCTCATTGCTGAATGACCCGGTTTTCCGGGGGATCATCTACCAGATACTGGTCGCTGCGGCGGTCATCGCGTTCTTTGCCTGGATCGTCGTCAACACGGCACAGAACCTCGCAGCGCAGAACAAGACCACCGGCTTCGACTTCCTGTTCCGAACCGCCGGGTTCGACATCAGCTTCACGCTGTTCCCGTGGAGCCGCACCTCCTTCTACTGGGAAGCCTTCCTTGCTGGGCTGCTGAACACGCTGCTGGTGGCAGTGATCGGCATCTTCTTCGCAACGATCCTCGGCTTTGCCCTGGGTATCGCCAGGCTGTCGTCCAACTGGCTGATCGCGCGATTCGCGACGGTCTATATCGAAACCATTCGCAACATCCCGCTGCTGCTGCAGCTGTTCTTCTGGTACTTCGCGGTGCTGAAGGCGATGCCGGCGGTGCGCCAGAGCTTCGAACTGCCGCTCGACATCTTCATCAACCAGCGCGGCGTGATGGTGCCGCGGCCGATGCCGGACCAGGAGTTCACCCTGGTGATCGTCACCATCGTGGTTTGCCTGGTGGCGGCCATCGCGCTGGGCATCTGGGCCACGCGACAACGCGCGGCAACGGGTCGGTATCCACGGGCCGTGGTGCTGGCCGGGCGCGTTGCCAACGCTGTCGTCACGCTTGGGTTGGCGCTGCTCGGCGCGTCGTTGCTGCCGAGCGTCATCCCGGCGCTCTCGGATCTTCAGTCGGTGCTCTATGCGGGTGCAGTGGTGGTGGGGGGGCTATCGTTGACCCGTTTAGCTCCCTATGCGCGAGCGACGCTGTTCGTCATGTTCAGCGCGATCATCCTGTCGGCCGTGGTGCAGTCGATGTTTGCTGCCTGGCCGCCGCTGCTGCTGGTTGGCGGCAGCGTCATCGCGGCCTTCGTGATCGGCTGGATCGTCCTCGATGGCGCACGCAGTCGGCCCGAGGCAGAAGCCGGCTTTCCGTGGGCATTGCTGGCGCTGATCGTCATCGGCATTCCGTCGCTAGTGTACTGGGCGACCGGGGCCACCCTGGCGTTCGAAGTTCCGGTGCTGGAGCGGTTCAACTTCAAGGGCGGGCTGCAATTGCCGCCGGAATTCGTGGCGCTCGCCTTCGGCTTGATCATCTACACGGCAGCCTTCATTGCCGAGAACGTCCGAGGCGGCATCCGCGCCGTCAGCAAGGGGCAGACCGAAGCCGCGCAGTCCTTGGGCTTGAAGGAAGGCGACCGGCTGCGGCTGGTGATCGTGCCGCAGGCGATGCGGGTGATCGTGCCGCCGCTGACCAGCCAATATCTCAACCTCACCAAGAACTCCTCGCTGGGCGCCGCGATTGGCTACCCTGAACTGGTCAACGTGTTCACCGGGACAACGCTGAACCAGACCGGCAAGGCGATCGAGGTGATTGCCCTGACCATGGCGGTCTACCTCACCTTCTCGCTGCTGACCTCGGCGTTCATGAACTGGTACAATGGCCGCGTGGCCCTGGTGGAGCGCTGATCATGGCCAAGGATGCACTCTACGTTCGCGACGAATTCGTCGAGGCCCGTCCGGCTCCCGGGCAGACCGGCGGCCCGTTGCTGTGGCTTCGACAGAACCTCTTCGCAACGCCCGTCGACACCATGTTCACTCTTGGCGGGCTGTTGTTCCTCCTGTGGGCCATACCGCCGATCTTCAACTTCCTGCTCGGGGATGCGGTGTTCCCCGGTGGCACGGTGGAGGATTGTCGTGTCGAAGGGGCAGGGGCCTGCTGGGCCTATATCCATGCCCGCTTCAACTTCTTCATCTACGGCTTCTACCCCATTGATCAGTACTGGCGGCCGAACATCGTGTTCGTGCTGGGGGCGGCGCTGATCATCCCGCTGCTGATCCCCTCGGCGCCGTTCAAGCGCATCAACGCGGTGCTGTTCTTCGTCGTGTTCCCAGTGATTTCGTTCTACCTGCTCAGCGGCGGGGTGTTCGGGCTGCGCTATGTGCCGACGGAGCAGTGGGGCGGGCTCCTGGTGACGCTGATCATCTCGCTGGTCGGCATCTTCTGCTCGATCCCGATCGGCATCCTGCTGGCTCTGGGGCGGCAATCCCAACTGCCGATCATCAAGACGCTGTGCGTGATGTTCATTGAACTGTGGCGCGCCGTGCCGCTGATCACGGTCCTATTCATGGCCTCGATCATGCTGCCGCTGTTCATGCCCACGGGCACAACGGTGGACAAGTTGTTGCGGGCACTGGTGGGCGTGACGCTGTTCTCATCGGCCTATCTGGCCGAGACCGTTCGAGGCGGGCTGCAGGCGCTGCCGCGTGGACAGTACGAGGCGGCGGCCGCCCTGGGGCTCGGCTACTGGAAGCGCACCTGGTTCATCATCCTGCCGCAGGCTCTGCGGCACGTGATCCCCGGCATCGTCAACAACTTCATCGCCCTGTTCAAGGACACCTCGCTGGTGTCGATCGTGGGCATCTTCGACCTGCTGAACACGGTGCAGGCGGCCAGTTCGGACATCGACTGGGCGTCGCCGACGCAGGCGGTGACCGGCTATGTGTTTGCCGCCGCCATGTTCTGGATTTTCTGTTTCGCCATGTCGCGCTACTCGCTCTGGATGGAGCGGCGCCTCGACACCGGCCACAAGAGGTAGACCAATGAGCCAGGTATCTTCCGCCACGGTGGAGCGCACCATCGACACCTCCAATATGAGCGTGTCGGACACCGAGGTCGCGATCGACGTGGTCGGCATGCACAAGTGGTATGGCGACTTCCACGTGCTGCGCGACATCAACCTGAGGGTGATGAAGGGGGAGCGTATCGTCATCGCCGGGCCGTCGGGCTCGGGCAAGTCGACGCTGATCCGCTGCATCAACCGGCTCGAGGAGCATCAGGAAGGCCAGATCATCGTCAATGGCACCGAACTCACCGCCGATCTTAAGCGCATCGACGAGGTGCGGCGCGAGGTCGGCATGGTATTCCAGCACTTCAACCTGTTCCCGCACCTGACGATCCTCGAGAACCTGACGCTGGCCCCGATCTGGGTGCGCGGCATTCCCAAGGCGGACGCTGAGGCGACCGCCATGCATTACCTCGAGCGGGTGAAGATCCCGGAGCAGGCGAACAAGTATCCGGGGCAGTTGTCCGGTGGGCAGCAGCAGCGCGTGGCGATCGCCCGGTCTCTCTGCATGCAGCCGCGTATCATGCTGTTCGACGAGCCGACCTCGGCGCTGGACCCCGAGATGGTCAAGGAAGTGCTGGAGGTGATGATCACCCTGGCCGAAGACGGCATGACCATGATCTGCGTGACTCACGAGATGGGCTTCGCCCGCCAGGTGGCTAATCGCGTGATCTTCATGGATCAGGGGCAGATCATCGAGCAGAACGAGCCCGAAGCCTTCTTTTCGGACCCGCGGCACGAGCGCACCAAGCTGTTCCTCAGCCAAATCCTGCATTGATCGCCGGAGGAGCGCCTGAGCGCTCCTTCATCAGGCTTTGCCGAGTACGCCCAGGTGCGAGTGCTTGAACCCGGACGGGTATTTCAGCCCGTACCCGAGAGCCCGATCGAAGCCGATGTGAGCGGCGTGGATCAGGGCCAGATGCTGCAGCAGATCACTCTGGACCATCAGGCCCACGCCGCCGAGCACCGCCGGCACCACATAGGTGTGGGCGAGATTGTAGACGAACGCACCTGTCCGGCGTCCGGCGGAATAGCCGAGGAAGGATAGGTCTGGCGCAAGGAACAGCAGGGCAAAGAGCCACCAGCTGCCGCCCAGACTGAAATAGAGCGCGGTGGCGATCACCAGCGCCGCGGCCCCTTCGGCCCGCAGGAAGGCGCGTACTGCTCCCGTGACCGTATCCACGTCTTTCGTTTTCGACATCGTTTGATCCCTTTCGTTGATGCGAAAGAGATAGGTGTCAGCGCGCTGATGCTGAATTCACCAAGGCAGAGGGTACGATATGCGAAACTGAATAGTGCCGTACTAGCCGGCGAGACCGTGCGCCGCCGTGAGTTCGGAAAGCGTCACCTGGGGGCGAGCGCCGATATGGGAGATCACCTCGGAGGCCGCGAGGCAGCCGGTTTTGAGCGCTGACTCGAGCGTCTGGCCACGGGCGATCCCGAGCAGGAAACCGGACGCGAACAGGTCCCCGGCACCGGTCGCATCGACTACCTTGTCGACGGGAAATGCGGGAATGGAGACGATCTCTCCATTGTAGACGGCCATGGCGCCATCGGCGCCCATGGTGATGGCGGCGAGCTCGGCATCCTTGGCGATCTCGCGAACCGCTTCGCCGAGATCGTCGGTCTCATAAAGCGACTTCAGCTCGTGCACGTTGGCGAAAACGTAGTCGATGGTCTTGGAGCGGATCAGATCCAGGAACTCGGCGCGGTAGCGATCGACGCAGAACGGGTCAGAAAGGGTGAAGGCCGCTGCTCGTTCATGTTTGTGGGCATAGTGCGCTGCCAGCACGAAAGCCTTCTTGGCTTCGACCGGGTCCCAAAGGAAGCCTTCCATATAGGTAATGGCAGACCCACCGATCTCGTCGGGGCGGATGTCCTGCTCGGTCAGTTGATGGCAGGCACCGAGATAGGTGTTCATGGTCCGCTCGCCATCTTCCGACAGGAAGATCATGGAGCGGGCCGTCAGTGCGCCGTTCTTCAGCCGCGAGGTCGCGTAGTAGACGCCGATGTCGTTGAGGTCGTTCTCGAACACGTCGCCCAGAAGGTCGTCGGCCACCTTGCCGACGAAGGCCGCCCGCCCGCCGAGCGAGGCCACGCCGGCTGCGGTATTGGCTGCGCTGCCGCCCGAGATCTGTTGCCGCGTCAGCGGCATCTTGGAATAGAGTTCTTCCGCCCGATCGGTGTCGATCAGGTGCATGATTCCCTCGGTCATGCCTTCGCGCTCGATGAAGCCGGACTCTACGGGCGCGATGATATCGACAATGGCATTGCCGATGGTCAGCACGTCGAAGCGGGTCTGGGTCATGGCGGCTCCGTATGCGCGGGAACAGCGCTGGCAAGCGCGATGAACATGGTGCCGGCAGCAGGGTTCGAACCCGCGACCCCCTGATTACAAATCAGGTGCTCTACCAACTGAGCTATACCGGCCTTGCGACGGCTCTAGCATCGACCGGCATGGGTGGCAACGTCGCGCTTGTCACGCTGTCGAAAACCCTGGTGTTCCCCTGGGCCTGCCTTGACCCCATGCAGGCACCGGCCAATATGGGGCGGCGAGAGAGGGAAGGTGTTCGTGCGCGGTTTTGTGTGGTTGCGGCGGCTGGTGGGCGCGCTGGCGTTTTCGGGCCTGATCGCGTCGCCGGCGATGGCTCAACAATCCACGCTCGAACAGGTTCGCGAACGTGGATTCCTGATCTGCGGTTCGGCCAATCCGATCGCCGGGTTTGCGCAGCAGGATGCGGAAGGCCGCTGGTCCGGCTTTGACGTCGACCTTTGCCGGGGCCTTGCGGCGGCCGTGCTCGGCAATCCCGATGCCATCGAGTTCCGCGCCTTGCGTGGTGAAGCCCGCTATGCGCCGTTGCAGACCGGGCAAGTCGATGTGTTGACCCGCAGCGGTGCCTGGGGCATGCGCCGCGATACGATCTACGGCACCACCTTCGCCGCCACGGCATTCTTTGACGGGCAGGCCTTCATGGTGCCACAGAGTCTGGGGCTGGTTTCCGCCTTCGAACTCGACAATGTCAGCATCTGCGTGATCGACGGCAGCGAGGAACTGCGGCGGCTTCAGGAGTTCTTCTTCCTGAACCAGGCCCAGTATGTCGGTGTCCCGTATGAAGATCCTTCCGACATCGCCATCGCCTATCAGGCTGGGCGGTGCCAGGCTGTCTCAGCCTCTGGTCGGCAGTTGCAGGCAATCCGGCGGGCGCTTCCGGATCCCTCCGCCCATCGCATCCTGCCTGAGCGCATCTCCAAAGAGTTGCTTGGGCCGGTCGTGCGGGAGGGAGATGACCAGTGGCTCAAGATCGTCCGATGGACGCTGTTCGCCCTGATCGATGCCGAGGAGCTGGGGGTAACGGCCCTGAACATCGACTCCCTGGCTGCGGCACGGGCTCCGGCGGTACGGCGCTTGCTTGGCGTGGAGGGTGATTTCGGTACCACCCTGGGTCTCGCTCCCGACTTCATGGCGCAGGTTATTCGCGCTGTCGGGAACTACGGTGAGATCTATGACCGTCATTTCGGTCCTTCGACCGGCGCGGCGCTGCTCCGGGGGCAGAACGCGCTATGGTCCAATGGTGGGCTCCTCTACGCGCCGCCGGTGCGTTAGGTGGGATCGGCGAACACGACGCTGACGCGGCGGTTCTGCTTGCCCTTCTTCTCGATCTTGCCGAGCGCAAGCCGGCCGATCTCGCCGGTGGAGCGCACATGGGTGCCGCCGCAAGGCTGCAAGTCGATGTCGCCGATCCGTATCAGGCGGACACGCCCCTGACCCATTGGCGGCTTGACGTTCATCGTCTTGATGAGGTCGGGCTGTGCCGCCATTTCCTCATCGGTGATCCACTCGGCGGTGACGGCATGGTCGGCTTCCACCATCTGGTTGAGGCGAGCGGAGATGGCGTCCAGATCTTCGGGGGCCTCCGGCATGTCGAAGTCGAGGCGTCCCTTGTCCTCGCCCACCGAGCCGCCGGTCACGGGATAAGGCAGCGCCACCGACAGCAGATGCAGTGCCGTATGCATCCGCATCAGGCGATGGCGGCGATCCCAGTCGATGCTGGCGGTGACCGTGTCGCCTGGCTGCGGAAGGGTGTCGGGGCTTGCCGGTACATGAACGATGCGGCTCTTGTCCGCATCGGGGTGGACGGCCGTGCTGATCAACAATTCCCGGCCGTCGGACAGAAGCAGCCGACCGCTGTCCCCCGGCTGGCCGCCGGAAGCGGCGTAGAAGACGGTTCGGTCGAGCACTACGCCGCCCTCCGGCGTGATCTCGATCACCGTCGCTTCGGTGTCGACCAGATAGGCGTCGTCGCGAAACAGGAATTCAGTCATGTCAGAGCACCGGGGAAAGCAGGCGTGCCGCCTGGGTCAGGAAGCGCATCCAGGGCGCACGATTCTTCACTTCGTCCAGTTCCACAAGCCGGCAGCTCTTGAAATCCTCGAGCAGCATCTCCTCGACAGCGGTGATGGTCTGCTCGTCGGCGAACCAGAGGGTGATCTCGAAGTTGATGGCAAACGAGCGATTGTCGAAGTTCACGCTGCCGATGGAAGCGATTTGGTCATCCATCAGCACCACCTTCTGGTGCAGGAAGCCGTCGGTGTAGCGGTAGACGGGCACGCCATGCTCCACCATGCCATCGGCATGAGCAATGCTGGCGAGCCAGACGATCTTGTGATCGGGTTCGTCCGGCAGCATCACTCGCACGTCGACGCCGCGGAGCCGTGCTGCGAACAGGGCGGTGCGGATGTCGGTATCGGGCACAAAATAGGGGCTGACGATCCAGACCCGCTCCCGTGCGCGGCCGATGATGTCGGTGAAGGCGATGGCGCATTCCTCGAGCTTGTCGGCGGGACCGGACCCCATGACCAGTACGGACTGGTCCCCGGGCGTCGGAACCTTTTCGGGCGGGGTTTCGGGCAGGGCTTCGCCCGTTGCCCACTGCCAGTCTTCGCGGAACAGCAGGGCGCAGGCGAGGGCGGCAGGACCGGATACGCGGACATGGGTGTCGCGCCAGTGGCCGAAGCGGGGATCCTCACCAAGGTACTCGACGCCGACATTGTGTCCGCCGACCCAGGCGTGCTCGCCGTCCACCACGACGATCTTGCGATGGTTGCGGTAGTTGATGCGGGTGGGCCCGAAGAGCCGCAGGAACTTGTGGCGCTGGTTGAAACCCGCAACGCGAATCCCCGCCTCGCGGAGCTCCCGGCGATACCGCTTGGGCATGCCGGTGGAGCCGATGTCATCATAGAGCAGGTAGACCTTGACGCCGGCCCTGGCGCGCTCGATCAGCCGCTCCGCCAGCTCCTGGCCAAGAGCGTCGTCGCGAACGATGTAGAACTGCACCAGCAGGTAGTCCTTGGCCTTGGCGATACCCTCGAAGATGGAATCGAAGGTTGCCCGGCCATCGATCAGCAGTTCGACCTCGTTGCCGTTGAGGAACGGCACTTCCGAGACCTTGGTCTGAACCGGCCACTTGTGGCTGGTCTCGCGATCGATCAATGCTAGGTCCTTGGCGCGCAACGGGCGCGCGGCGCGGCCGTTGCGAATGCGGTCAGTGGCGTAGTCGTCGAAGGCCTTCCAGCCGAACACCATGTAGACGAACACGGTCGGGAACGGCAGCAGCGCCAGCGACAGCAGCCAGGCGATCGAACCCTGCGAGGTGCGCGAGTTCATGATTTCGCGCACCGCACAGACGAAGGCGAGCAGGTAGATCGCCGCGGTGATCGCGGCGAACAGGCTGAAATCGGCAGTGATGAAGCGGAGGAGGTCGTCTAGACCGAACAAGCAACAGACTCGTGACGCTGAAAGGGCGCCACTTTAGCAGCCCTGCAGCGACGAACAATGCGGCAGACGATCGGAGGTTCAGACCGGATCGGGTTCGAACACGCTGCTGATGTCGATCGGCGTCCGGCCCTCCAGCCAGTTCGGCACCGGTAGTCCCTTGGCGTGCAGGAACTCCGGATTGAAGATCTTGCTGGCGTAGCGGTTGCCGTAGTCGCAAAGGACAGTGACGATGGTCTTGCCAGGACCCAGGTCGCGAGCCATGCGCACCGCGCCGGCGATGTTGATGGCGCTGGAGCCGCCGAGGCAGAGGCCCTCGTGTTCGAGCAGATCGAAGATGTAAGGCAGGGCCTCGGCGTCCGAGATCTGGTAGGGCAGGTCGACCTTGAGGCCTTCCAG
Organism: Devosia albogilva; assembly: GCF_042685625.1. NCBI lineage: Bacteria > Pseudomonadati > Pseudomonadota > Alphaproteobacteria > Hyphomicrobiales > Devosiaceae > Devosia > Devosia albogilva. Next base: position 3,730,591 of record NZ_JBHUNP010000001.1, on the reverse strand, counting down.
ATTGGCCGTGATGCGGCCCTGACCGATGCCTTCGGTGATGGAGTTGCCCGAGGACTTCAGCTCGCCATTGGCGAAGTAGTTGAAAAGGGACGCACCCTCCGGATCGGCGAGGCCAATCTTCACATCCGAACTGCGGGCCCGCAGCGCTTCGGCCACACCGGCAAGGGTACCACCGGAGCCGACGGCACAGATGAAGCCATCCACGCGTCCGTTGGTGTCGTGCCAGATCTCCGGGCCAGTGGTCTCGATGTGAGCGCGTCGGTTCGCCGTGTTGTCGAACTGGTTGGCCCACACGGCGCCGTTCGGCAGCTCGCGGTTGAGCTTCTCGGCGAGGCGGCCGGAAACCTTGATGTAGTTGTTGGGGTGCTTGTAGGGCTTGGCCGGGACTTCGATGAGCTCGGCGCCGTAGAGGCGCAGCGCATCCTTCTTTTCCTGGCTCTGAGTGTCGGGGATGACGATCACCGACTTGTAGCCGAGCGCGTTGGCCACGAGGGTGAGCCCGATGCCGGTATTGCCGGCAGTGCCTTCGACGATGGTGCCACCCGGCTTGAGGGCGCCAGACTTCACCGCATCATGGATGATGAACAGCGCCGCCCGATCCTTGACCGACTGGCCGGGGTTGAGGAACTCGGCCTTGCCCCAGATTTCGCAGCCGGTGAGCGCCGACACGCGATTGAGACGGATCAGCGGCGTGTTGCCGATGGCGGAAATCAGGTCTTGGTGCTTGGCCATGGTCTATCGAGAGTGGGATCAAGCTTTCAATGGTAGGGGGCGTGGTGCGGTGGGACAAGGCGCAACAACCTCACCCGGCAGGACTTTCCTGCTGAATGGCTTGTGGGGCAAGCTGCACACCGCCTGTCCGCCGAGGCAGCAAAATCATTCCTGCCGCGGGCTATTCCATCAGCTCGGCAAGCTGCTCAAGCGCCGCGTTCCAGGCTTCCATCGAGAAGATGCGCGTTTCCGGATCGGCGTGCGCAAGCCCGCGTTCGGTCAGAGTGATACGGGTCTGGTCCGAACCGACCGGCTCGAAAAGGATGTCGAGCACGAAGATCAGCTCGTCATCGCCTTCCTCCTCTTCGTCCTTGTGCACCCAGGACATGACGAGCCGCTGGTCTTCGACAAAGGTCAGGATTTCGCCCGTGACCACCTGGTCGGTGTCGTCATCCTCGTCTCGGAAGGTGACGAAGCGGTACTCGCCGCCTTCGAAGGCGTCCAATTCCGCTTCGTCGGCCTGCCACTGCTCGATGAGCGCGGGATCGGTCCAGGCGGAAAAGACGTCGCTGACGTTCGCGCCGATGGTGCGGGTGAGGGTGATCTGGGACTCGCTGTCCCCGCTCATTGAATCGCTCATGCGGTCTCCTTGGCACGTCCGTGCAGTTCGGCCGACCGGGGCAGGAAGATGGTCAGCACACCCAATATGGGCAGGAACGCACAAAGCTGGAAAACGGCGATGATGCCGATCATATCGGCAAGTCCGCCGAGCACTGCGGCACCCAGTGCGCCGACGCCGAAGGCGAATCCGAAGACGAATCCGGCAACCATGCCGACCTTTCCGGGCAAAAGTTCCTGCGCATAGACGACGATCGCCGAGAAAGCGGATGCGAGGACGAGGCCGGCGAGCACACTCATTAATGCCGTGCCGAAGAGGTCGAGGTGCGGCAGCAGCAGGGTGAAGGGTAGGGCGCCGAGAATGGACACCCACACCACCGCCAGACGGCCGAAACGGTCACCCACGGGGCCGCCGATGAAGGTGCCGGCCGCGATCGCCCCGAGGAACAGGAAGAGATAGAGCTGCGATTCTTCCTTGGAGAGCCCGAACTTCTCGATCAGGAAGAAAGCGTAGTAGCTCTTCAGCGTCTCGATGTAGACGTACTTGCTGAGCAACAGCGCGCCGATCACAACGAAAGCGACTATCAGTCGCTGGCGGGTCAACTGCGGCTTCACGATCGGAGCCCGAGGCTGCAGCGCCAATTGACGCTGATGTTCGGCATACCAGCGGCCCACATAGGCGAGCAGCAGCACGCCGATGGCAGCCACGATCACGAACCAGCCAGTGCTGGCCTGACCCATGGGGATCAGAATCATGGCGGCCGCGAGCGGCCCCAGCGCGGTGCCGGCATTGCCGCCGACCTGGAACAACGACTGCGCCAGCCCGAGGCGTCCGCCGGAAGCGAGCCGGGCCAGACGCGAGGCTTCCGGATGGAACAGGGCCGAGCCCGTCCCCATGACCATAGAGGCCAGGAACAGCAGGCCGAAGCTGTTCGCCGTCGCCAGCAGGAAGACGCCGATGCCGACGATTGCGAGCGAAAGCGCCAGCCAATAGGGCTTCGGCCGCAGGTCCCCATAGAGCCCGAAGGCCGGCTGCAGGATGCAGGCGGTGATCTGCTGGGCAAGGGTCAGCAGCCCGATCTGCAGGTAGCTCAATCCGTAGGCATCCTTCAGCAGCGGATAGAGCGCCGGCAGCAGGAACTGCATGAGGTCGTTCAGCAGGTGCGAGGTGCTGAGGGCTGCGATGATGCCAGTCGACATGCGTTGCCTGGCTGGAGAAGCCAGGTTGGAAACGGCGGTCATGGATGGAAGTCCGAAGCTGAAGACGGCCATGCCTAGCCTCTGGAGGCGGGGCTGGCAACCGTCAGATGCTTTTGGGATGGTGCCGAGTTCGGGTCAAAACCCGAATGGCTCCGCGAGCTGGACTCGAACCAGCGACCATTCGATTAACAGTCGAACGCTCTACCAACTGAGCTATCGCGGAACATATTCGTGTGCCCCCTCGGCGAGGGCGAGGTCCGTGTAGCGGACTTGTTTCGCTTTGCCAAGCCCCCAATCCCATCAGCTGTGCAGAAGTGCTCGACCCTGCTCGCGAGAGCGGTTCTGGAGAGTGATCAGATCGGCCAGCGTGTTGAGGTTGGCGAAGGGATCACAGGGGCCGTCCCAGTTGACCGTGACAGCGCCAAGGGTGGAGAGCAAGCCCTTTGGACTGGCAGAACGGGGCAGGGCGGCAGCGAGATTGTCGAGGCGCCACAAGGCGTTTGTGGGGTAAAGTTGATCCTTCCAGGCAGCTGCGGCCGCAGGTGCTGAGCCGAGGGCCGTGACCAGTCGGGTGGAATAGTCAGCAGGCAGGAAGGGTGTGTCTACTGCAACCGACAGCAGCAAGCCGGATCGAATGCCCCGCCGCTCAAGGGCGCTCACCGCAGCGGCAAGACCCGCAATCGGGCCGGCGTGCTCTTGGTCGTGATCCGGAACGGGGATGGCGTGTGGCGGCAGGTCGGGCGGTGGGGTGCCGGGGCCGGTGGAGACGAGAAGCGGGTTTTCCAGCGGACCAAGGGCGTCCACCACTCGGCGAAGCAGCGGCCTGCCACCGACTCGCAGATCCGACTTGCGGACCCCGCCGAGTCGCGCACCGGCACCACCCGCTAGAATAAGGACATGCAGATCCTTACCCGGCATGTGCCGGTGCCTTCGGCCGCCGCAGCAGCAGCAACAGAGCAATGCCGCCCACAAGGCCCCAGAAGGGGGCGCCGATGCCGACCACCGTTATCCCCGACGCAGTGGCAACGAAGGTGAGAATGGCCGGCAAGCGCTGCTCCTCGTCCGCCAATGCTGCGGCCAGAGCCGTGGCGAGACTCGACAGCAATGCCAAGCCGGCCACCGCCTGGATCAGGATGGGCGGCGACGCAGCGACAAAGGCGGCGGCAAGACTGGCACCCAGACCGAGCAGGACATAGGTGGCCCCAGCGGCAACCGGTGCGGGCCAGCGGCGCGAGGGATCGGGATGCGCTTCGGGTCCTGCACAGATCGCTGCGGTGATGGCGGCGAGGTTGGTCGTGATGGAGCCGAACACGGCGGTGACGCCGCTGGCGATGCCGGTCAAGACAAAGGGCCCGGCGGGATTGACGATGACACCATTGGCCCGCAGCACCGCCAGCCCCGGCAAGTTCTGTGAGGCCATCGTAACGATATAAAGCGGCACCGAGATGCGGACGATGGCGTCGAGGGAGAAGCCGGGGACGACGAAGCTGAGGGTCGGCCAGGTGCCCTCCAGTGCGCCCGGCGGCAGGTGCGTTGTGATCGCAAGGACGATGCCGGTGACCAGCACGGCAATGGGCACGGCATAGCGGCGGGCAAAACGCAGGCCAAGAGCCCAGGCCAGCAGGATCGGCAGCGCCATCGCTGGCACCTGCCCGACGGCCTCAACAGGCGCGAGGCACAGGGTCAGCAGCATGCCGGCCAGCATGGCGTTGGCGAGCGAGGCTGGAATTGCCGCCACCAAGCGGGCAAGTGGCCGGAACAAGCCGGTGAGGACGATCAACAGCGCAGTGACCAGGAACGCGCCAACGACTGCCGGAAAACCACCAGAAGGCTCACCGACCGTCAGCAGGAAGGCCGCACCGGGTGTTGACCAGGCGAAGCTGATCGGCGTGCGGGTGCGAGCGCTGACCGCCACGTTCAGCACCCCGAGGCCGAGGCAGAGCGCCATCAGTCCCGAGCCCGCCTGCGCCGGCGTGGCGCCGGCCGCAGTCAGCGCTGCCAGCACCAGCGTGAACGTGCTGGCATAACCGACGATGGCCGCGAGCGTCCCTGCCATCAGCGGCTGCGCCGGATTCCAGCTCCGGGAGGGCGGGGGTGTGTTTGGGGTAGAATCGCCAAGAGGCGGCAGCTCGCGGGTCATGCTGCTTTATACACCTGGCCTCTGAGGGAAACAGACGCGGACTCCTCTTGTCCGATCTTGCTCAAGCTTAAGCCGGCAACGACATCGCCTCCTTGCCGTTTGGCTCGGGCACGGACAAGCGGACGGAGACCGATCATGCTGGCAATGGACTACAGGGGGCCCTATCGGGTACGGGCGGAGCAGAAGCCGATGCCCGAGATCGAGCACCCGGAAGACGCCATCGTGCGCGTCACCCGATCCTGCATCTGCGGCTCGGACCTACATCTCTACCACGGCATGGTCCCCGACACCCGCGTCGGCATGACCTTCGGGCACGAATTCACCGGCATCGTCGAGGAAGTCGGCTCTGAGGTGCACAACCTCAAGGTCGGCGATCATGTGCTGGTGCCGTTCAACATCGCCTGCGGCAAGTGCCACTTCTGCCAGCAGGGCCTGTTTGGCAACTGCCACGAGTCCAACAATGAGGCCACAGCGGTCGGAGGCATCTATGGCTATTCGCATACCGCCGGTGGCTACGACGGCGGCCAGGCAGAGTATGTCCGTGTGCCCTATGCCGACGTCGGCCCGCTGAAGATCCCGAGCTGGATGGACGTGGACGACGCGGTCATGCTGACGGATGTCGTGCCCACCGGATACCAGGCTGCCGAGATGGGCGGCATCCGCCGCGGCGATACGGTGGTGGTGTTCGGGGCCGGGCCGGTCGGCATCATGGCCGCGCGCTGCGCCTGGCTCTTCGGCGCCGGACGGGTGATCGTCATCGATCATCTTGACTATCGCCTGGAATTCGCCAGCCGCTTCGGGCCGGCCGAAGTCTACAATTTTCGCTCCATCGAGGACCCGGTCTACTTCCTAAAGAAGGCCACGGACTCGCTGGGTGCCGATGTCTGTATCGACGCCGTCGGCGGTGACGCCGCTGGTAGTGCCCTGCACACACTGCTCGGCACCAAGCTGAAACTGGAAGCTGGAGCGGCAACGGCGCTCCACTGGGCCATCAACTCGGTGAAGAAGGGCGGCATCGTCTCGGTGGTAGGCGTCTATGGCCCCACCGGCAATCTCGTGCCCATCGGCAATGTGGTGAACAAGGGCATCACCATCCGGGCCAACCAGGCATCGGTGAAGCGTTTGCTGCCGCGGCTCATCGAACATGTCGAGGCGGGCCGCATCAATCCCAAGGCCCTCATCACCCACAAAGTGCCACTCGAGGAGGTCTCCGATGCCTACCACATCTTCTCCGCCAAGCTCGACGGCTGCATCAAGCCTGTCCTCGTCCCCCCATCTGCCCGTGCCGCTTGAAGGCTCGGCAACGCCGAACCGGATAGATCCGGCGACGGTCGTCGGCTGGGGCGTCGATGCCGACCCGGAGAATGATCCGACTTACCCGATGCGGGACCGCTCACAGGACAGCAAGGGCGGCATGGACTGGAACCGCCCGACGCTGCAGCCGCAAACGGTGGAAGTGTTGCGCTCGACCGAACATAACCGGCGCACGGCCGTCTATGGCACGTCGACGCCACCGAAGGGGATCAGCGGCGCCATCCGCCGACAGGCCTTCAAGAAAAGCGAGGGCAAGTGGAGCCATTGGCTCATGCTGCTGGCCGCCGACCGCATCAACGTGGTCGAGGGAATCGGTCAGGATCTGGCCCGTGGCAAGGTGCCGAACATCCCTGCGGAAATGGGTGTCCGGTCCGAAATCCAATACAACATGCCAGGGCTGGTGCGGAAAACGGTCGTCGCCGGCGCTGCGGTCGCCGTCCTGTACGCGCTGCTCAGGTCAACCAGACCGCGACGCCAGCCAAGCCGGCGTCGCTACTGACCTCGACTTCATAACCTCGGTGGGCGAGCCACTCTCACCACTCGCCGCTTGACCTCCGGCAGAGCTCGCAAGGCCTGCCGAACGGCGTCTCGGAAGCTGGTCACCTCCCATTGGGGACCAAGAGCCCGTAGGTGCCTTGTCCGCTGCGAATCGAGATAGCTTCTCCAGAAGTGGGTGCTCGTGCTCGAACGTGGGTGTGTGGTTGCATAGGTCCTTGATCCTTCTTGGCCTGTTTGTGGCGCTGTCAGCTTGCGGCTCCATCTGGGTCGCCTACGCTTTTGCGGTAAGTGGCACAGGGGACTTGTTCAACACCGATCTGATACAGCCCTACATGATCGTCAGGGACACGGTTATCCACGCCGGCTCCTTCCTGGCCTGGCAGTATTCACCAGCAAACTACGTCTTTCCTGATCTGTTTATTGCCGGACTCCTCTACCTGGTCGGAGTACCTTGGCTCTGGCTGCCGATCGCCTATGCAGGTGTGTTGCTTGCGGCTTATGGAACGCTCTTCGGGATTGTTTCCGAGGCGGTGCAGCCCGGAGCGGCAGTGGGCTTCACTTTCGTCGCTACGCTGATCCTGGCGGCGTTCCTGGCCGCCGCGGCTTCCGACATCTCTCATCCCGGATCGCTCCTGGCGATCTACCTGGTGTCTTCCTACATCCATACGGGAGCGATTCTGGCGGGGCTTGTGGCGCTTGCGTTAGCGATTCGGTGCCTTTCGAGCACCGAACGCGTTCTGGCGTACCGCGTTCTGCTGGTGATTTCCGTTGTCACTTCCTTTTCCGACCTGCTGTACCTGCTCTGGTTTGTTGCCCCGATCGCAATCGTGTGGCTTCTTCTGGCGCGAGCTCGCGCAGACCGGGCCCTGCGGAAGCAAGGAATCATCCTTGTCGCCAGTTCGGCCATAGCCAACTTGCTCGACAGGCTCCTCAGGGCGCCTGGTGGCCTTGAGCGCGACATCCAGCAAACAATCGCAAACCTGTGGCAGGGGTTCGTGATCGGCCCTCTGGCGGGCGACTGGGTGATGGCGATCGTCACCGTTTCCACACTGTTGATGGCATTGAGCGGCGCGCCGCTACTGTTCCGCTTGCTGCGGCGGCAGGAACTGACCCGGCTGCAGATGGCGCTGTTGATGATAACGGGGGTGCAGTGGGCCGCTATCGTGGCGCCCGCTGCCAGCGGCCAGTTCGTGTCAATCGTGCACCTGCGCTACGCGCTGCCAATCTTTGTCCTGCCGGTGCTCTGGTTTATGCTGCTGGCCTCCAACTGGCTGTTGCCGCGCCTGAGAACGGCGGTCGCGTGGGTTGGCGCAGCGGTTCTCGCGACTGTATCTGCGATGACCTTCTCGACGGGCTTGTCCGCTGCCGAAGCGTTGATGCGACCGCATCCGGTCGTTGGTTGTGTGTCGGGCCTTGGCCGGGTAGCCGGCTATTCAGACTACTGGCTGAGCAAACTGACGACCTTCTCCACGGACTACCGGATGACCGTTGTTCCGCTCGTTGAAGATGGTTCCCTTCACAGGGCCTCCATGAACCTGCGGTGGCTTGATCGCACCGCGGATGGGACGCAGCCGTTTGCCCCAACCTTCGTGATCATGGAGCGACTGGACCCGGCCAAGATCAGGGAGAGATTCGGGGCGCCCGGCGAGGTGGTGGACTGCGGCTCGAGTGAGGTTTGGCTGTACGACCATTCCCTGCCGGTCGTCCGGCCGTAGTGGACCGAAACATGAGTTCGCGGACGTGTTGAGCCAGGCGGCTCCTTGCAGGAGACACTCCGAGGCACTTGTTTCACTGAACGGTGGGTCGCGTGAGGCCAGTGCCGTTCACGAGCACCAGGAATGCGAGGATGGCTGCGCGGCAGGGAGGGGCCCTTGGTTATTGTGGGCGCCCGGCATGTCACAGCAAATCGGTGGAGGCCTCGTCCGGAATCGAACCGGAATACACGGATTTGCAATCCGCTGCGTAACCATTCCGCCACGAGGCCTCTGGGCGCCTTCTCAACAGGTTGGTGGTGACCTGTCAAGATTGGCCAGCGAACGGCGTGACGGAGCGTGATTGAAAGCTGTTATTTGTGGTTTCCGCCAGTGTCGTGCGAAGCGTCAGGCCGTCAGGCTCCCAGCGATGATGATTGTCGATATGGGCGATCGCCCAACTGAACGCCTTGTGCAACTCGGGCAGACTACGCTGCTGGATGGCTGGAGCGAGCAGGCCGTTCATCTCCGTCTTGGCCGGTAGATGCCCGGCGGGCCCTACGCGTTCGAACGAAACGGTCACTCCGGCGGCAACCCAGGCGCCGATCGCTCCGGCGAAGGCTTCGGAGAGCAGGAAAGCCGACCGGCGCAGGATCACGACCGTCATCGCATCGTTCTCGATCGCCTCGGGCCGCAGCACCACGCCACTGGAACTCGGGTGCCATTCCGAGCCGAGATCGGCCAGGAAGAACCAGCCGCAATACCAGCCGCGACAGGGTTGTGGTCGAACCTCATAGACGGTGCAGCCCCGGCCACGCAGGCAATGGGGGCACAGCGTGTTCGACGGCTTGTCGAGTTCGGGCGATCTGATGGGGATGAATTCGCAGCAGGCGGTGCAGTCGCCGCAGCTCCGATCTGCCAACCGCTTCAGCACCGGTCCGCCTCCCGCGATGCCGTTTCCAGCGCGAGAGTGAACGCAAAAAAGATGCACTGTCCAGCGCAAGTGGATGAAACTGCGGCGTGGAGCCGCGTGTGCTTGCCAGTCGCGGAATCGAGGGATATGCACGTCCGGCATATGCTCTGAGGCTACGGACTCCATTCCCATGTTCGATTTCCAGCGTGCTCGCACCTTCATGGTGGATAACCAGCTGCGCACGAGCGGCGTCAGCGACTGGCGGATTCTGGCCCGTATGGGTGAGGTGCCACGGGAGGAATTCCTGCCCGAAGCAAAGCGTGAACTCGCTTACCTCGACAGCGTGCAGTGGCTGGGCGAGCCGCGCCGCGGCCGATTCATGCCAGCCCCGGCGATCTTCGCCAAACTCTTGCAGCTCGCGGAGATCGGCAGCCAGGACACGGTGCTGATCGTTGGAGCCAATTCCGGCTATTCGACCGCCGTGGTTGCGGGGCTGTGCTCCAAGGTGACCGGGCTCGAGCACGATGCTGCGCTGGCGGAGAGTGCTCGCGATACCCTGGAGAAGCTGGGTATCAGCAATGCGACGATCATCGCCGGGGACATCTCTGCTCTCGGCAAGGACCGATACGACGCCATCTTCGTAGAAGGTGCCGTTGAGACGGTGCCGCAGGCTTTGCTGGACCGGCTTTCGGACATTGGCCGCCTTGTGGCGCTGGTGCGCGAGGGTGGCGTCTCCGTGGCAACTGTGTACGTCAAGTCCGACGGCGTAGTCGCCTCGCGTCAGGAATTCAATGCCAGCTTGCCGGCGTTGATGGTGAAGTCAGGCGAGCCGGAATTCGTATTCTGACTGTTGCGTGAGTGCCACCAGGCGACGCTATCGTCTGGTGAGAGCTTGGTAGGGGTTGTGCGTTAGCATTGGCAACGCCACCTCGGGCCAGTACAATCTTCGGTGGATGGAGTAGGGGCGATGAAGTTCAGGGTTCTTGTGGCGGTTAGCACCTTGGCGCTGACGCTCGGCATCGCCGGCACCGGTGCCGCACAGGCGCAATCGATCGCTCAGGCCCTGGCCGCTGCATACGACCATGCTCCGGACCTGCAGTCGGCACTTCTGAGTGCCAAGTCCTCGGCCGAAGACATCGTCCGGGCGGAGTCGGCGAAGAGGCCGACTATTGGGGCATCGCTGGGCGGCAACTACAACTGGGCGGTTGGACCCGGCGCGGTGGGCCCCGGAGGAACGAACCCTACGGGCGCCTTCACAGGTAGCAGCACCTTCAGCGCCGGTTTGTCCTATAACCAGACCATCTTCGACAATTTCGCGACCGAAGCGCAGATCGAAGCTGCGCGTGCGGGCGCCGAGGCCGCCGAATACCAGATCCGGAACACCGAGCAGAACGTGCTGCTCGACGTGGTTCAAGCCTATATGGACGTGATGACGGGCCAACAGCTGGTCGCGTTGCGGCAGGAGAACCTGACGTTCTTCCGCGCGCAGCTCCAGTCGGCCGAAGACCGGCTCGAAGTGGGTGAAGGAACCCGCATCGACGTGGCGCAGGCCGAGGCGCGTCTGGCCCAGGGTGAAGCAGGGTATCGGGCTGCCATTTCGAGCCTTGAGGTCAGCCAGGCGACGTTTCAGCGACTGGTGGGCGCGGCGCCGCGCAACCTGTCGGGCGGTCATGACTTCTCGCGCTTGATTCCGGGCACGCTGCAGAGCGCAATCGCCGAGGCCGAGACAGGCCACCCGGCGATCCTTCTGGCGAAAGCAGGCATTCGGGCGGCACAGGCCGGCAGTGACGCTGCACAGGCAGCCTTCGGTCCTAATGCCTCCGTCAGTGGTCAGGTCGGAACGTCTTACAGCACCGCCACGGGCACGTCTTCCGGGCTCTCCGGCCAGTTGGGATTCCAGATCACGGTGCCGATCTATGCCGGCGGCGCGCTGGGCGCAGGCGTGCGCAAGGCCAACATCGAACAGATCCGCTCGGAAGTAGACGCGATGGGCGCCTATGATCAGGTACGAGCGGCCGTGATCGCCGCCTGGTCCGGCATCCAGAGCGCTGACGCGCAGATCACCGCAGCGCAGGCCGCGGTCAGCGCCGGCCAGGAAGTGCTTGAAGGCGTGATCCAGGAACGCGATCTCGGCACCCGTACCACCTTGGAAGTGCTGAACGCGCAGGCCGAACTCACCACCGCTCGCGAAGGGTTGATCAACGCCTCGTCGGGCAAGGTGGTCGCGACCTTCTCGCTGCTGGCAGCGATCGGCCGGCTAACGGCTGCGGACTTGGGGCTGCCCGTCGAGGTGAAGACGGCCGTGCCCTATACTCAGACCGTCGAGGATGTCTGGCAGGAACTGCGCACCGTCGCGGACTAAGGGGACCAGAGTACCTCCTGCCTCGCGTGCCATCCGGCTGCGCGGAACAAGTGCTGGTGCCAGTTAAGACTCACTCGCACAACTTTTGGTGGAAGACGAGATCGTCGCTTCGGCTGACGATTCCATTATCCGCATGGTGTGTCTAGAGTTAACAAGACGATTCGGAAGCGCGGGCCGATAGCGGCGGTCGTGATCCGGTCGACCGTTGAGTATGAGGCGCCTATGAACAAGCCCGCGACCAAAGAACCGTCGATGGACGAAATCCTGTCCTCCATCCGGCAGATCATTGCGGATGACGACGCGGCGGGCGTGACGCGCCGGCCGGTGTTGCAGGCGGCGCCGCCGCCGATGGAAGCTACGCCCGCGCGCCCCGTCGCCGAGGACCGCGATCTGGAAGACATGCTCGAGGACATCGAGCCGCTGGCGCTGTCGCCAAGTCAGATCGTCAGCACGGAGCCCGAGGAAGACGCTAGCGGTTTCAGCTTCGATTCCATCCTGGCCGACACCGAAAGCGAAGTGGCGGAGAACCCTGCGCCGCAACTGGTCGAGGCGGAGGACGTGCATTTTTCCGAGCCGGAGGTCGAGGACGACCTGCCGTCGTTCGATCCCGCTCCTGCCAGGGCTGCCGCACCGGAACCAGAGCCGGAGCCTGAGCCGGTATTGCGGGTCGTGCCGCCCCGGGCGGCAGAAGCCCCGCCACAGCCACAGCGCCCACAGGTGTCCGTAGCCGAGGCGGCCCCGCTTCCCGATCCGACCCTCACCAGCGACATGGCTAGTGAACTGCTGGAGCCCGCCACCAAGGCGGCGGTTCGCAGTTCCATCGGCAAGCTGTCGGCGCTCGGCATCGGCTCGCCCGGCCTCACCATCGAGGCGATGATGCGCGACATGCTGCGGCCGATGCTGAAGGAGTGGCTCGATGAGCACCTTCCTTCCGTGGTCGAGCGCATGGTCGAAAAGGAAATCGCGCGCATTTCCCGCGGCGAATAGTCTGGCTGGGGGACAGCGCTTGCTGTTGACCCCGACCGGCGCATTTGCTTGAAGTTCCGCCACCTGACGGCCCGCCAGCCCGCACTGGCGGGTCAACTGTGTTTGCGAGTGATCCATGCTTGAAAAGACCTATGAGCCCGCATCTGTCGAGGCGCGCATCTACGACGCCTGGGTCGAGGCTGGTGCGTTCAAGGCGGGGGCAGGGGCGGCGCCGGGCGCCGAGACCTTCACCATCGTCATTCCGCCGCCCAACGTCACCGGGTCGCTGCATATCGGTCACGCGCTCAACAACACGATCCAGGACATCCTGGTCCGCTTCAACCGCATGCTGCACAAGGACGTGTTGTGGCAGCCCGGCACCGACCATGCCGGCATTGCGACGCAGATGATCGTCGAGCGGCAACTGGCCGAGCGGCAGCTCGATCGCCGCAGCATGGGCCGCGAGGCCTTCATCGAGCGCGTGTGGGAGTGGAAGGCCGAGAGCGGCGGCACCATCATGAACCAGTTGAAGCGGCTGGGCGCCTCGGCGGACTTCACCCGCGAGCGCTTCACCATGGGCGACCGTGGGCAACCGGACGACCAAATGGTGCGTGCGGTCACCAAGGTGTTCGTTGAACTGTACAACCGCGGCCTGATCTATCGCGACAAGCGGCTGGTGAACTGGCACCCCGGCCTTGAGACCGCGATCTCGGACCTCGAAGTGGAGAATATCGAGGTCAAGGGCCATATGTGGCACCTGCGCTACCCGCTGGCGGATGGCGTGACCTACCAGTTCCCGATCAAGGACGAAGACGGCAACGTCACCGGGCACGAGACCCGGGACTACATCATCGTCGCGACCACCCGTCCGGAGACGATGCTGGGCGACTCCGGCGTGGCCGTGCATCCGGACGACGAGCGCTACAAAGATCTCGTCGGCAAGTTCGTGGAACTGCCGCTGGTCGGCCGCCGTATTCCCATCGTTGCTGACGAGTATGCCGATCCGGCGCTCGGCACTGGTGCGGTGAAGATCACGCCTGCCCACGATTTCAACGACTTCGAGGTCGGTGCTCGCAACGGGCTTGAGCAGATCAACGTATTCACCACCCGCGGCGCCGTCGTCGATGCCGAGTTCATCCCGGCCAGGTATCGTGGGCTCGACCGCTTCGAGGCGCGCAAGGCGATCGTCGCCGACCTGACCGCGCTGGCGGAGGAGAACCCGACGCGTGGGCTCGACCATGTCGAAGACAAGAAGATCATGGTCCCGCATGACGAGAAGAGCAAACTCGTCGTCATTGAGCCGTTCCTGACGGATCAATGGTGGGTGAAGGCCGACGTGCTGGCCCGGCCGGCACTGGCCGCGGTGCGCGAAGGCCGCACCAGATTCGTGCCGCAGCAATACGAGAACACCTATTTCGCCTGGCTGGAAAACATCAAGCCGTGGTGCATCTCGCGCCAACTGTGGTGGGGCCACCAGATCCCGGCCTGGTATGGCCCAGATGGGCATGCCTTTGTGGCGCAGAGCGAGGCCGAAGCTGCCGCTGCCGCAGAAGCGCACTACGGCAAGGCTGTCGAGCTCCGCCGCGACCCCGACGTGCTCGACACCTGGTTCTCCTCAGGCCTGTGGCCGTTCTCGACCCTCGGTTGGCCGGACGAAACCGCTGAGCTCAAGCGCTACTATCCGACGGACGTCCTCGTCACCGGCTTCGACATCATTTTCTTCTGGGTTGCCAGGATGATGATGCTCGGACTTGAATTCCTGGGTGAGGAGCCGTTCCACACGGTCTACATGCACGCCCTGGTCCGCGACGAGAAGGGCCAGAAGATGTCGAAGACCAAGGGCAACGTCATCGACCCTCTCAAGCTCATCGACCAGTACGGTGCTGATGCGACGCGCTTCACCCTGGCTGCCATGGCTGCGCAGGGGCGCGACCTGAAGCTTTCCATCAATCGGGTCGAGGGCTACCGCAACTTCGTCACCAAGCTCTGGAACGCCGCGCGCTTCCTTGAGATGAACGAGTGCCGGCGCGTTGACGGCTATGATCCGCGCGACAACCGGTTGCCGCTCAACCGCTGGATCGTCGGTGCCACCGCCCGTGCGGCGGCGGCGGTGACGCGCGGCATCGAGGAGTACAAGTTCAACGAAGCCGCGAACGCCGCCTATGACTTCGTCTGGGGCACGTTCTGCGATTGGTATGTGGAGTTCGCCAAGCCGGTGTTCAGCGGCACGGACGAAGCCGCCAAGGCAGAGACGCGCGCAACTGCCGCCTGGGCACTGGACCAGATCCTGGCCTTCCTCCACCCGTTCATGCCCTTCGTCACCGAGGAACTGTGGGCGGAGACCGGCAAGTTCGGCCCCGGTCGTGCTGGGGTGTTGGCACTGGCCGACTGGCCGAACCTCGACGGACTCGAGGACCCGGACGCCGATGCGGAACTCGGCTGGCTGATCGATGTGATCACCAGTGTGCGCTCGATCCGTGCCGAGATGAACGTGCCAGCGGGCGCCAAGCTGCAGCTCGTGATGGTGGGGGCAGGGGAGGAAACCCTGCGCCGCGTCGTGGCCGGCACGGCGTTGATTACGCGGCTGGCGCGTCTGGAAGCCATCTCGCCGCAGTCGGAAGTGCCGGGCGAGTCTGCCCAGTTTGTGGTCGGCGAAGCGACCTTTGCACTGCCGCTGTCGGGGGTGATCGACCTTGGTGTGGAACGGGCCCGGCTCGAGAAGGAAGTGGGCAAGCTCGACGCCGAGATCGCGCAGATCGACAAGAAGCTTGGCAACGAGCAGTTCGTCGCCAAGGCACCTGAAGAGGTGATCGAGGAACAGCGGTCTCGTCGCGAGGCAGCAATAGAACGGCGCGGCCGCATCGTCGAGGCGTTGGCACGCCTGCGCTAGCCCCGTACGGGCGATGCATAAGCCTTAGAGGCGGGGCGGCCAAGGCTGCCCCGCCTCTTCTTTGTGCTGATTCGGCAACAACGATCCGGATTCCAGCAAGAGCCTACTTGCAGCAACCATTTGGCGATGTTTGTCGCCACAATCTGCCTCTAGACGATGGCTGGACATCTGGGGGCGGATGGCTGTGCAGCGTGCCTGCAAAAGGCACTGCCTTCGCTCGTCGCCTCCCGATGCTGACAATCGACCAGCGCATGGAAGTCATGCGCTGGGAAACTCCGGTTGAACTCGGTGCATGCGCCGGGCGCCCGCTCCAAATGCGGTCACAAACGGGGTTTACCGAAACCTTAACGGCAGGTCCCCGAGACGGGAGTTTGCCAAAGAAACAAGGGTCGGTGCTGCCGCTTGATGGCGCGCCGACACATAGCCCGCCAAGCGGGTGTTCAACGTGTCTGTCGCAGGACAGGCTGAAGGAGTGGCATGCGGACCGTTAGGGGTACATCCCTGCTTTCCGTACTGGTTATTGGACTGTTCGCCGTTCCGGCGGGCGGCGCTTTGGCTCAGGACAGCGTCATCGTGTATCCCGAGACCATTCCGGCTGAGGGATTGCCCGAGGTCGGGTTGCCGCCCGGCGCTCTGCCGAGCGATGCGACGCTGATGCAGCCGGTGCCCGCCGAAACGGCCATGGACGCAGCCCTCAATATGGCAAACATGCTGGACGGTGCTGGCGGCGGCGTCTCGAGCGACGCCTATGTCGCGGCGCTCGAAGATGCGGCGGCGGCCGGCCAACCGATGGCGATGTGGCAGCTCGGCACCATGTACGAGAATGGCCAGGGCGTGGCCAAGGACCCGGTCAAGGCCTTCGGGTATTTCGCCCAGATCGCCAACCAGTACGCCGATGCCGCTCCGCGCGGGGTTGAGGCCGATATCGTGGCCCGCTCCTTCGTGAAGCTCGGCGACTACTATCGCGAGGGTGTGCCGGATGCTGGCGTCTCGCAGGACCGCGAGGAATATTATCGCGTGCTCCAGCATGCGGCGTCCTACTTCGGGGATGCCGATGCCCAGTACCAGCTCGGCATTCTGTTCCAGCAGGAAGACGGCCCCGGTGTGAGCGCGGTGATGAGCGCGCGGTGGTTGCGCGAGGCGGCGGGCAAGGGGCATTGCCTGGCGCAGGCGCGTCTGGGCGATCTGCTGTTCAACGGCCTTGCCGACTATGAGGCTCGGCCGCTGGAAGGGCTGATGTGGCTCAACGTCGCCCATATCCGCTGCGGTGGCAGCCTCGACGCGGCCTGGATTGACGAACTGCTGGCGCGGGCGCAATCGGTTGCCGCTCCCGAGCACCGGACCGAGGCCCTGGCATTGGCGAGCAGCATCGCGCCGCAGTTTGCCGGGTTCTAGAAGGTAAACTCACCCTCCACCGGCACGTGGTCGCTGGGCTTGTCCCAGCCTCGCACGTCCTTGTGCACCACCACATTCTCGAGCCGGTCGGCGGCCTGCGGCGACAACAGCAGGTGGTCGATCCGGATGCCGGCATTGCGGCGCCAGGCGCCGGCCTGGAAGTCCCAGAAGGTATAGGTGGGCTCGTCTGTCACCGAGCGGAGGGCATCGGTCAGCCCGAGGTTCTTGAGGGTGCGGAACCGCTCGAGGCTCTCGGGGCGATAAAGGGCGTCGCCCCACCAGCCTTCCGGATTGTGGGCGTCGATGGGTTCGGGGATCAGGTTGAAGTCACCCACCAGCACGAACGGTTCTTCCAGCCGCAATCGCTGCTCCACATAGGATTCCAGGCGGCGCATCCAGCTCAGCTTGTAGGGGAATTTCTCCGTGTCCACAGGATTGCCGTTGGGCAGGTAGATGTTGCAGACACGGATGGCGCCGGCCTCAACCGAGAACACCCCCTCGATCAGCCTTGCCTGCTCGTCGCTATCATCACCCGGCAGCCCGCGGCAGACCTCGTCGAATGGCAGCAGCGACAAGATGGCTACGCCGTTCCAGCTCTTTTGCCCGTGCGTCTCGACATTGTAGCCGAGAGCTTCGATCTCGAGGCGCGGGAAACCCTCGTCGACCGTCTTGATCTCCTGGAGCACCACGATGTCCGGCTTCTCCTCGGATAGCCAGCGCAGCAGTGATTCCAGCCGCGCCTTGACGCCATTAATGTTCCAGGTGGCGATGCGTAGGCCCATGGTCCTCTCCTAGAACACGTATTCGGCATAGGCCGCGTTGCGGACTTGTCTCGGGAAGGCGCCGAGGCAGCCTTCGAAGGCCGTGTTGCTCATGGAGAGCATGGTAACGCCGTTGACCGGGTCTACAAGCCAGGAATGGCCATAGACTCCGCCCCAATTGACTGTTCCTGGTGCCTCCGGCGTTTGCGCCGCCTGCGGGTCGTCGACTATGGCGCCGAAGTAGCCGAAGCGCTGCCCGGCGTCGTCACGCGGCAGGTCGCCGATACGGTTCGAAAACGCCAAGTCAACAGTTTCGGGCCGCAGGATCGGTGCGCCGCCCCGGCGGAGAGCCTCGAGGAAGCGGAAAATGTCGCCGGGCGTGCCAGCCATGCCAGCACCACCTGAATGAAAGGCATTCGCGTCGAAGATGCGAGACGGCGAGAAGGTGGTTGGGCCACCCAGATGATTGTGCAACACGTGCGGGTCTTCCATGGGCACCGGCTCTGTATCGCCATCCGCATAGGCCTTCGCCAAGCGCTGCGGATCGGCCACGAAGTACCCCGTCTCCTTCATCCCTAGCGGACCGGTGACGTGGGCGGCTACGGCGTCGCCTAGTGTTCCCCCGTGCACCCTGGCGAGTACGGCACCGAGAACGTCGGTCGCGACCGAGTACTGCCAGCCGGTACCGGAAGCGAAGCTCAGCGGCTGCTCGCCAATCAGGGCGGTGTTCTCGTCCAGGGTCTGGCCGCGTGTGGGGCCGAGGCCGGTGTTGATGTGGGCGGGATAGCTGTAGCCGAGGCCGGATGTGTGCGTGAGCAGATGGTGGATCGTCACCACAGGGATCGTTCCGTCGGCGAGCTTGGGCCGGAAGTAGGGCAGGTGGTCCGTGACGGGGTCGTCCAGCCGCAGCAGGCCCTTGTCCACCATCGCAAGAGCAGTTGCAGCGATGAGGGGCTTGGTGACCGAGGCCAGGCGATAGATCGCGTTCTCCGGCATAGGCACGCCCGCCTCGCGGTCGGAGTGGCCGGCGGCGCGCCGGTACACGATCTCCCCATGCCGTGCGACGATCACCTCGGCACCGACGATGCGCCCGCCGGCGATTGCAGCATCGATGGCCGAGTCGAGCTTGTTGCCCATGGTGCCCTCCTGGAGTTGGGGCGCACCATGCCGGATTCGGTAGAGCGCGTCTGCTGCTCAGGCGCCGTCTGCGCCGAGCTCCCGCTGCCGTTGCAGGAAGTTCGCAGCTTCGCTGTAGCGGTCGTGTATTCGGCGGAAGCGGCGGAGCGTGTCGCTTGGCAGATCGAGCTCTGCCAGTTCGTCGTGAAGGGCCTTGAGTTCACCCTCGATCGCCTGCATCTCGTCGAAAAGATGGGTGATCTGGGCCTCGGTGAGGCGAACGACTGTGGCCATCTTCTCCTCCTTTTGGCGGCAACCAGCAGGACGGGCGAAGGGTTCCAGACCTAACAACGGGTCAGGGAAGGGGGCGCTAGACCGCGAAACTCGTGCCGCAGCCGCAGGAAGCCACGGCATTGGGATTGCGAATCTGGAAGGACTGCCCGATCAGGTCGTCCACATAGTCGATCTCTGCGCCACCCATGAATTCAAGGCTCAGGGAATCGATGAGGACAGTGGCGCCGTTCTTGGACAAGACCACGTCATCGTCCGTAGGAGTCTCCTGCACGAGGTTGTACTCGTACTGGAAGCCGGAGCAGCCGCCGCCGGCTACCGAGATGCGCAACACCGTGCCTTCCGGCTCCTTGGACAGGATGCGGGCGACGCGCTTGGCGGCGCGGTCAGTGAGCACAACCTGCGGAGGGGCGAGGGTGGCCATATCGCTCATCGGACTTCACACCGTAATGTCATAACAGTGGGCTGAAGATAGGCACTTCGCCCGCGGTTGAAAAGGGTAGCGCCGCGCACATGATCGATACCGCGCCATACGCCAGCAAGCCGGAACATTCCTTGGGGCGCCTGCATGGCACAGGGCCCAGCCCGACCCGCTCCGAGTTCCAGCGGGATCGCGATCGCATCATCCACTCGACGGCGTTCCGCCGGCTGCAGAACAAGACCCAGGTGTTCTTGCAGCACGAGGGCCGGCATTTCCGCAATCGGCTGACCCATACGCTGGAAGTCAGCCAGATGGCGCGCTCGATCGCCCGAGCCCTGATGCTGGACGAAGATCTGGCGGAGGCCGTTGCCCTGGCGCACGATCTCGGGCATACACCCTTCGGCCATGCCGGCGAGCGCGCGCTCGATCGGGCGATGTCGCCCTATGGCGGCTTCGACCACAACCTGCAGGCGCTGCGCGTCGTCACTCTGCTCGAAAGCCGCTACGCCGAACATGACGGCCTGAACCTCACTTGGGAGACCCTTGAAGGAATCCTGAAGCACAACGGGCCGCTGCTCGGTCCGGCCGGCAAGCCGGTGGGGCGTTATGCGGAGTACGGACTTCCCCGCGGCATCGAGGAAATCCCCACGCCGGCTGACCTGCGCCTCGACAGTCATGCCTCACTCGAGGCGCAGGCCGCCGCCATCGCCGATGATATCGCCTACAACGCCCACGACATCGATGATGCGTTCCGAGCGCGTTTGCTGGTGCTCGAAGATCTGGTGGATGTGCCCATGGCCGGGCCGATCGTCCGGGAGGTGCTCGAGCTCTATCCCGCCATCGACGCCAAGCGCCAGGCGCACGAGGTGCAGCGCCGGCTGATCACCCGCGCCATCGAGGACGTGATCGCCGAGAGCACGGCTGCGATCGCCACAGCAAACGTGCAGTCTGCCGAGGACGTCCGCCGCGCGGGAACCACGCTGATCCGGTTCTCCCCGGCCACGGCCGAGGCGGAGCAGGGGCTCAAGACCTTCCTGTTCGACAAGGTCTATCGCCACGAGTCCGTCATGGCACCGGTACGGCGCAGCGAGCAGGTGGTGGAGGAGTTGTTCGCCCGCTACATGGCCACCCGCAACCTGCCGGGCGTGTGGGGCGCCGCCGCCAGGGCCGCTGGCGACGATTTCGCGGCCGCTGCGGTTGTGCGGGACTTCCTTGCCGGAATGACCGACCCCTACGCTCTCAACGAGTACGGGCGGCTGTTTGACGCTCGTCCGGAATTGCTTTAACCCCGGCGCGCTTCCCCGCCCCAAGGTTTTGTCATGGACGTCTTCGCCCTGTTCTCCGCGCGCATTGCCGAGGCAATGCAGCAGCTCTTCCCCGACGCCGGCGCCGATCTGATTGCCCGCATCGTGGTCGAGCCTCCGCGCGATCCCGCCCATGGCGATCTGTCCACCAATGCCGCCATGGTCGTCGCCAAGCCGCTCGGGCGCAACCCGCGCGAAGTGGCGACGGCGCTGGCGGAGCGCTTCCGTGACGATGCTGATGTGGACGCGGTCGAGGTCGCCGGTCCGGGGTTCCTCAACTTCCGGCTGGCTCCTGCCGTGTGGCACCGGGTGCTGCACTCGATCGCCCAACTCGGTCCGGACTATGGCCGCTCAACCATGGGTGGCGGCACGCGGGTCAATGTCGAATATGTCTCCGCCAACCCGACGGGGCCGATGCATGTGGGCCATACCCGCGGCGCCGTGTTCGGCGATGCGTTGGCGGCGCTCATGGCCTATTCCGGCTACGACGTCACCCGCGAGTACTACATCAACGACGCCGGCGGCCAGGTGGACACACTGGCCCAGTCGGCACTGCTGCGCTACCGCGAGGCGCTGGGTGAAACCATCAGCATCCCGCCCGGCCTCTATCCCGGCGACTACCTTGTGCCCGTGGGGCAGGCGCTGAAGACCGAATTCGGCGACAGCCTGCTGGGCATGCCCGAGGCCGAAGCGTTACCCCTGGTCAAGGACCGGGTGCTTGCCGCCATGCTGGACCTGATCCGGGCCGACCTCGCCAAGCTCAACATCCACCACGATGTGTTCTTTTCCGAGCGTACGCTGCACGGGCAGGGGGGCGATATCGACCTCACCCTTGCCTGGCTGCGCGAAGAGGGGATGGTCTACGAAGGCCGCCTCGAGCCACCCAAGGGCAAGACCCCGGAGGATTGGGAAGACCGCGAGCAGACCTTGTTCCGCGCCACCGACTATGGCGACGACGTCGATCGGCCGCTGGTGAAGTCCGATGGCTCCTACACCTATTTCGCGGCCGATATCGCCTATCACCGCAACAAGTTCCTGCGCGGCTTCACCCAAATGGTGAATGTGTTCGGCGCCGATCACTCCGGCTACATCAAGCGCCTGCAGGCCGCGGTGAAGGCCGTGTCCATGGGCGCCGCCGATGTCGACGTGAAGGTGTGCCAGCTCGTGCGGCTGCTCAAGAACGGCGAGCCGTTCAAGATGAGCAAGCGCTCCGGCGACCTAGTGACCCTCGCCGACGTGGTGGAGGAGGTCGGGCCCGACGCCACCCGTTTCATGCTGCTGTTCCGGCGCAATGATGCGGCGATGGATTTCGACTTCGCGCTTGTCAAGGAACAGACCAAGGACAATCCGGTCTTTTACGTCCAGTATGCCCATGCCCGCACCTACTCGGTGTTCAAGACTGCGCAGCGGGACCTGCCTGAGCTCGACGTGTCGCCGGCAGCGTTGGCTGCGGCCGATGTGTCGCTGCTGCAGTCGACGGCGGAACTGGACCTAGTGCGCGTGCTGGCGCAATGGCCGCGCACGGTTGCGGCGGCCGCAGCAGCCCATGAGCCACACCGCATCGCCTTCTATGCCCATGATCTTGCAGCGGCGTTCCATGGCTTCTGGGCCAAGGGCAAGGACGACCCGCAGTTACGCTTTGTTAATGGTGCAGAGCCGAATCTGACTCTTGCCCGACTCGCACTCGTGGATGCGGTGCGTCAGGTGATCGTGAATGCGCTTGGTATCCTGGGTGTTGCGGCCCCGGAGGAACTTTCATAATTCCGGCGCAAATTCGTGTTGACTCCGCCAAGTTGCGCCCCTGCGAGGCGCCCAGGCAGGAACGAGAAAGCGCTGCTTGATGACAGCCAAGCCCCAGCAAACCGACCAGTCCAACGCCGCCGATGATCTCATCGCCGAATTGGCGCGGCTGATGGCGCAGGATGCCGGGACGGAAAAGCCGCCCGAGCGTCCGGCTTTTTCCTTGCGCATTCCAGGCGAGCCGGCTGCTCCTCCTCCCGCTCCCAGCAACAGCATCCCGGCACCCCGTTTCGATTTCAGCGCAGCCAACCCTGACCGGGTGGCTCAGCCGGCCCCTGCGGTTGAGCAGGGGACGCCGGCGAGCGGCCCCGCTGCTGCCACGCCCTTCAGCTTCAATACCGATCCGCAGCCGAAGGCTGAAGTTGCCGAAGCGTCCCCGGCCCCGGCCGTGCCCGCCACTGAAGATGCCATCGCACAACTGATCGAAGCCGAGTTTGCCAACGCTCACCCCGAGCCGGAACAGCCCGCAGTCCAGGAAACTGTTGCCCCTGAGCCTGTGGCGGCTGTTGCGGCGGAGCCAGCACCTGTGCGTCCGGCCGATCCGGTGCAGGATCAGTTCCGTATTCCACCGGTCTTTGGTCTCGGTGGGGCGCCAAAGCCGCAAGCGACGCCTGTTCCCGATGTCAGCCGCCCACAGCGTGACGAGCGGTCTGTCGCTAGCCACACGCGCCCGGCCATGGACCCGATTGATGAGATCGAGAGCCTGATCGGTCGCGCTGTGCAGGTCGGCCTTGAGCAGCCGGAAAAGCAGCAAGAGCAGCCGGTCGAGCCGGTGGTCGATTTCGTTCCTGCTCCGGCGCCGGAGCCGGAGGCGCGTCCTGCTGCCAGCCCGACCTTGCGCAGTCTTGCTACGCCCACCCTCAAGCCACCGCCGCAGCCGGCTGCGCGGGGCAACCTGTCGGCTGCCGATGAGACGATCATGGCCGCTGCCCATGCCACTGGGGCGCAGTTGGAGTGGGTCGACGAGCCGGAGGTCGAGGAACCAGTTCTACAACGACCCGAGCGCCGTCGCCCGCGCCTGGTCTTCTCCCGCGCGGTCGCGGGTCCCGCCGTTGCGGTTACTCTGCTGTTGGCGGCCGGGTTTGGGCTCTATTGGGTGCTCGGCCTTGGCACAACGGAAGGCCCAGCGCCTCTGCTTACCGCGAGCGCCGAGCCGGTCAAGGAAGTGCCGGAGGTTTCGGCCGAGACGAGCGCTCCCCCGCAATCCGTGGTGTTCAACGAGATCGCCGGTGGCTCGCCCGAGCAAGAGCAGTTGGTCTCACGAGACCAGGCTGACGTGACCGAGCTTGCGGCGGCGACCACTCCCCCCGGCGCCGTGGACTCGTCCGCGAACCGTAAGGTGCGCACGGTCACCGTTCGTCCGGACGGCACGATCGTCAGTGGTGAGGACAGCCTTGCCGGCGGCGCGATCCTGCCGGTGGCCCGCCCCGACGTTCCGGAGGTGCCGGGCGCCACGGATGCGAGCCCGCTTCTGGCCAGTGTCGGCGCTGCTTCGGAAACCGCGGCGCCGGAAGGCGCTGCCGAAACGCGTGCGCTTCCCGCTGAGGCGGAAGCTGCCATTGCCGAGACTGCACCTGCGCCCGAAGTTCCGCCAGTCGAGCCGGGCACCTATGTTGCCGCCGTGGACGTTGCAGGCAACCCGATCCCCGGCAAGACCGCCCCGGTGCCGATGGTGAAGCCGCAGTTCTCGACCGCGGTTCTTGCTGCTGCGGCGCAGGCGGCACTTCCGCCGGCGCCCAGCACTGCCAATGCCTTGGTTGCTCCGCAGGCGACCCAGCAGGCATCGCTCCCGCCGCCACCTGCTGCCGCGCCAGCACCGGCTCCGGCCGCATCGGCAGGAGAGGCGCCGGCCTATATCCAGCTCTCTTCGCAGCGGACGGAAGAGGCTGCGCGCGCCAGCGCTCAGGAGATCGTCAACCGCTTCGGTCCGCTGTTCGGTGGCGGGAACCTGGAGGTTCAGCGCGTCGATCTCGGCGAGCGCGGGATTTTTTATCGCGTGCGCGCGCCGGCGGCTTCGCTGTCGGATGCCAACACCGTGTGCAACAACATCAAGGCGGCAGGCGGCGACTGCTTCACCATGTAGTGGCCGACGGAAGCTGTGATCACTTGAAAGGCGCTGCTCGCTCTGAGCGGCGCCTTTGCTTTTCGGGCCCGGCTTGACGCTGTCGCTGGCAGCCGCCATGGATTGAGCATGTTCCCGAGAGCGGCTCAAACACGATGACGACCGCACCGACTGACTGGCTCGAGCCGCCACCGGCGCCGACAGAGGAGGTCATGCACGTCGATGTCGGCGGGTATGAGGGTCCGCTCGACCTGCTGCTGGATTTGGCGCGGCGGCAAAAGGTGGATCTCGCCGCTATTTCCGTGTTGGCGCTCGCCGAACAGTATCTCGCCTTCATCGCGACGCTCCGGGACCGGCGCATCGAAGTGGCGGCAGATTACCTCGTGATGGCTGCCTGGCTCGCATATCTCAAGAGTCGGTTGATGGTGCCGCAGGCACCCAGCGACGAGGAGCCGTCGGGCGAAATCCTGGCGGCCATGCTGCAGTTTCGGCTCAAGCGGCTCGAGGCAATGCGCCGTGTTGGCGGCCAGTTGCTGGAGCGGCCGCGATTGGGACAGCAGGTGCATCCGCGAGGATCGCCGGAGCCGCTGGTGGTGCAGCGCCGGAGCCTGTGGGAAGCATCGCTCTATGATCTGCTCAAGGCCTACGCTTCGCAGCGCGAACGCAAGGTTCGACTGGAGTATGTGCCGCGGCAGCGAACCGTGTGGTCCCTTCAGGAGGCGAGAGAAATTCTTCAGCGGCTGATCGGTGACAGCATGGAATGGGTCGCCATGGACAACTACCTGGCAGAATATCTCGGCAAGCCCGAGGAGCGGGCGACCATCCGTGCCTCTACCTTCGCCTCCAGCCTGGAGCTCGTGCGGCAGGGGGAGATCGATATCCGGCAGACGGAGACCTTTGGTCCGTTGCTGGTGCGGCGTCGGGGCAAGCATCGGTGAGCGAGGCTGAAGGCTCGGAGGTTCTGGAGCGCCAACTTCGTGTCCTCGAAGCGCTGTTCTTCGCCGCCAGCGAGCCGCTCAGCCCGGCCAGTCTGACGCCCTATCTTGGTGAGGGAGCCGACGTCGGCAAGCTCATTGAGGTTCTGCAGCGGCGCTATGCCGATCGCGGCGTGAACCTCGTGCGCCGCGGCGACAAATGGGCATTCCGTACAGCCGAGGACCTCAGCTACATCCTGCGACGGGAAGAAGAAGAGACGCGGCCGCTGTCGCGGGCGGCGCTCGAAACCCTGGCGATCATCGCCTATCACCAGCCGGCAACGCGCGCCGAAATCGAGGAGGTGCGCGGTGTTGCCACCGGCAAGGGTACGCTGGATCTGCTGATGGAGGCTGGCTGGGTCCGCATGCGTGGGCGGCGGCGCAGCCCGGGCCGGCCGGTCACCTATGGCACGACCGAGGCCTTTCTCGACCACTTCGGGCTCGAAACCCTGGCCGACCTGCCTGGCCTCGAGGAACTGAAGGGAGCCGGCCTGCTCTCCGGGCGACTGCCTGCCGACATGCAGATACCGCTACCTTTCGATGGCACTCTGCGAGACGACGAAGATCCGCTTGATCCTGATGACAGCGGGCAAGACGAACCCGAGGAAACGTGACCGGGGGACAGGAACACGTCCTTGTGTTCCTCAGCGTTTGAACCTATTTCTGACCCATCTATCGCGTGTAACGCGTTCGTATTCGTAGGGGAGACCATCATGCACGCGCCAGGTATTTGGGGCATTCTCGTTGTCGCCGTCGTCGTCATCCTGCTGTTTGGTCGCGGCAAGATTTCCGGCATGATGGGTGAAGTCGCCCAGGGCATCAAAGCCTTCCAGAAGGGCATGAAGGACGAGGACAAGCCCGTCGAGCGCGTGACCACCACCGCCGACACGGCCACTCCCGCTGCTACCGAAGCCGAGAAGAAGGACGCCTGAGAGGCGTTCTCCGCCGGCCGGCGCAACGGATTGAGGGAATCGTAGCATGCTCGGCTTGGGCTGGACGGAGATGCTGGTGATCGGCATCGTGGCGCTGGTCGTCATCGGGCCGAAGGACCTGCCCGTCGTGATGAACCGCATCGGCAAGGTTGCCGGGCAGATTCGACGCATGGGCACGGAGTTCCAGCGCGAGATCAATCGTTCCACTGGCCTCGACGAGGTGCGGAACCTGCGCAATTCCATCTCGGCACCGTTGAAGAAGACCACCGAAGAGATTCGGCGCGAGTTCAACACGATGACGCCGACCGGCCCAAAGCCCAGCGGCGCCATCAAGCCGACGGATCCCAACGTCGAGAGCGTCGTCGATGAGATCAAGGCGCGGGCCAACATGCCTGTGGCCAAGACTGCGGACGAGAAGGCTGCCGAGTACGGGTTCAAGCCATCCAGCGCTCCCAAGACGTCCGAACCAGCCGATGCTTCGGTCGCCGAGGCCAAGCCGGCGCCGAAGCGTAAAGCACCGGTCAGGGCCAAGGCGGCGCCGACCAGACCCGTCGTAGCCACGGACTTGCCGCCGGTCGAGACTGCTCAGGCGAGCGAGGCGGCGCCGCCGGCGCAGTCCGAGCCTGCTGCAGCGCCGCGCAAGCGTGCTGCCCGGAAGACTGCGCCTTCGAATATCGATGCTGGCGCGACCGAGCCCGTTGCGAGCAAACGGGCCACCCGCAAACCTGCCGCGGGCGCGGAAACGGCTCCTGCACAGTCCGAGCCAGCAGCGCCCAAGCGCCGCCGCGCAGTCAAAACCACTGACGGGTCCGCCGAATGAGCGAAACCAAGCCCGTCGAGGATAGCAAGCCGACACAGGACGAACTCGCCGGCAGCGAGGCGCCGCTGATCGAGCACCTGATCGAGTTGCGCAAGCGGCTGATCTATTCGGTCGTCGCCGTGGTTGCGCTGATGGCCCTCTGCTTCATCTTTGCGTCGACGATCTACGACTGGCTGCTGCAGCCCTATCGCGACGCCGTGCCGGATGCAGAGCTGATCTTCACGGCGCCGCAGGAACTGTTCTTCACCTATCTGAACGTCGCATTCTTCGGCGCCATTTTCCTCGGCTTCCCGGTGATCGCGAGCCAGATTTACATGTTCGTGGCTCCGGGCCTCTACAAGCACGAGCGCAAGGCCTTCATTCCCTACCTCGTGGCGACCCCGGTCTTCTTCCTGCTCGGCACGGCCATGGTGTACTTCATCATCCTGCCGATGGCGCTGCATTTCTTTGCCGGCATGCAGACCGACGACATCGTCATGCTGGTGAGCGCGAAGGAGTATCTCGGCTTTGCCATGGTGCTCATCATCGCGTTCGGCGTCTGCTTCCAGTTGCCGATCGTGCTGACGCTCCTGGCGCAGATCGACCTCGTGAACGTCGAACTGCTCAAGAAGGGCCGCCGTTACGCCATCGTCGGCATTCTGGCATTCGCGGCCTTCATCACGCCGCCCGACCCGATTTCCCAGATCGGTCTTGCCTTGCCCATGTACGCCCTCTACGAACTCTCCATTCTGTCGGTGCGGTTCATCGAGAAGCGCCGGGCCGCGGCGCTCGCCGCACAGGAAGCCGAGCTCTCCGGCTCATCGTCCGAATAGGCTGCGCCGCTATTCTGCGGGCGCAGCTTCTGTTGCCCGCGGCGCAAGCAGGCACGCCCTGGGCACAAGACCATAAGCCTGTAGCCAAACCGGAGGCGGGCAGGGGCCCGCGCACGCCATGTTCGATATCAAGTGGATCAGAGCCAACGCCGAAGCCTTCGACGCTGCCGTTTCGCGGCGCAAGAACGTTTCCGTGCGCGCCTCCGATCTGATCGCGATCGACGAACGGCGCCGCGCCGTCATCACCCGCCTCAACGAGGCGCAGGAGAAGCGCAACGCCCTCTCCAAGCAGATCGGCCAGGCCAAGGCGCAGAAGGACGAAGCGCGCGCCCAGGAGCTGATGGCCGAGGTCGCCCGGCTCAAGGAGACGATTCCCGCCGACGAGGCCGAGGAGCGCGCCGTCGAAGCCGAACTCCGCCAGGCGCTCGAGACCATCCCGAACCTGCCGCTCGAGGACGTGCCCACCGGCGCCGACGAGAACGACAATGTCGAGTATTTCGGCGCCAACGGTACCCCCGAGACCGCTGCCCGCGTCCGTCCGGCCAAGCCGGCGCTGACCTTCGCCCCCAAGCAGCATTACGAGCTCGGCGAAGCGCTCGGGCAGATGGATTTCGAGGTCGCGGCGAAACTCTCCGGCAGCCGCTTCGTGGTGCTGAAGAGCCACCTGGCGCGGCTCGAGCGGGCCCTCGGCCAGTTCATGCTCGACCTCCACACCACCCAACACGGTTACACCGAAGTGCAGCCGCCGCTTCTGGTGCGCGACGAAGCGCTCTACGGCACCGGCCAGTTGCCAAAGTTCGAGGAAGACCTGTTCTTCACGCCCCATGGCGAATCGCGGCTGGCGCTGATCCCCACCGCCGAGGTGCCGCTCACCAATTTCGTGCGCGATTCGATCGTCGCCGAGGAGGAACTGCCCCTCCGGCTCACCGCGCTCACCCCGTGCTTCCGCTCCGAAGCCGGCTCGGCCGGCCGCGACACTCGCGGCATGCTGCGCCAGCACCAGTTCGACAAGGTGGAACTGGTCTCGATCACCACGCCGGAAACTTCCATCGACGAGCACGAGCGCATGCTCGGCTGTGCCGAAACCGTGCTGCAGCAACTCGGCCTCCACTACCGCGTCATGAAGCTGTGCACCGGCGACATGGGGTTCGGCGCCCGCAAGACATATGATCTCGAGGTCTGGCTGCCGGGACAGGACACCTATCGCGAGATCTCGTCGGTCTCGGTGTGCGGCGATTTCCAGGCCCGCCGCATGGAGGCACGCTACCGCCCCGCCGGCGAAAAGCAGGCCCCGCGCTATGTCCATACCCTCAACGGGTCCGGCACTGCCGTCGGCCGTTGCCTGATCGCGGTGATGGAGAACTACCAGCAGGAGGACGGCTCCATCATCGTCCCCGAGGTGCTGCGACCCTATATGGGCGGCCTCACCAGCATCGGCGGTCGCTGAGCCATGCGCATCCTCATCACCAACGACGATGGTGTGGATGCGCCCGGCATCGCCATCATGGCCGACATCGCCCGGACGCTGACCGACGACATCTGGATCGTCGCGCCGGACGGCAATCAGTCAGGGGCAGGGCACCGCTTCAGTTTCGGGCGGGAGCTCGCCTTCGACCAGCGCGACGACCGCACCTATGCGGTCGTCGGCGGCTCTCCGGCCGACTGCGTCGTCGCCGGTATGACCTACCTGCTGGCCGACCAGCCGGCCGATGTGGTGCTGTCCGGCGTCAATGCCGGCCAGAATCTCGGCGATATCGTCAACTGCTCCGGCACCGCCGCCGGTGCCCGAGAAGGCGCCATGCAAGGCGCGATCGGCATCGCCGTCAGCCAGGGCGTCAATTACGAGCGCGGTCACGATGTCGATTGGCGCAATGCCCGCCATCATGGCCCGGCCGTGGTGCGGGCGATCATCGAGGCGGCCGAAGGGCGCGAGCACTACTACAACGTCAACCTGCCGTTCTGCGTGCCGGACGCAGTCACTGGAATCGCCGTGGTGCCGCACCAGCGATTCTCCCGCTCGCCCTTCCGTTATTACGGCAGCGACAATCCCGGCAAGTTCTTCATCGCCATCCCGGAAACCCCGCTACCGCTCGATCCGCAGGCTGATTTCGAGCGTATGCGCCAGGGCAACAGCATCACGGTTACGCCGATGCTGTTGCAGCAAACCGATCACGGGCTCGCCGAAAAGCTGGTCGGGCAACTGACGCTCTAGGGCCGTCGGCGCCTTAACCTTACCCAATCCGGAATCCGGTCTGACGCTTTTTCGTCAAACTGCAGCGAGTTTAAACTCGCCTTTACCTTACCCGCTTAGATTCACACTCGTGTTGAGTACCTGCGCACGAGTTTGCTGATGAGTATGCGCTTATCCCGCCCGGCCGCGAAGAACGCAGTTGCCGTGGCCACCCTGATCGTCGGCGCCGTGGCGCTTTCCGGGTGCTCCAGCCTTGGTAGCCGCACCTTCGGCGATCCTGTCACCACCGGCACCTTGCAACAGGCGCCTCCGCAGAGCGTCAATCAGCCCATGCCGGCGAGTCTGGGCGCTCCGCAGACCCTTGTCGCCGAGCAGCAGTTCCTGCCGCCTGCGCCGCTCGGCGGTGGCGGAAACTGGAACTCGCAGCCAGCTCCATCCACACCGATCTGGAATCAGCCGAGCCAGCAGCCGGCCTGGAACCAGCCTGCTCCGATGGCGTCCGCATCTGCGCCCGCCGTCCAGTCCCAAGACCTTCCTGTACTGAGTTCACCGTCCCAGGGATCCTTGCCAGCCATGCCTGCCCAGACCGCCCTTGCTTCGACCGCGCCCGCGCCGTCCCCGGCCGCGCTGGGCACCCTGCCAACCAACTCGTCGGTTCCGACCGTCGCCGCTTCGGCGCCGACGGTTGCTCCGGCCGCTGCCAACTCCAACGGCGCCTACTATCACACCATCGCCGGTGGCGAGTCGCTCTACACCATCGCCCGTCGCTATGACGTCACCACGCAGGCGATCGTGCAGGCCAACAATCTCGGCTCGCCCGACAAGATCGTCGTCGGCCAGAAGATCCTCATTCCGGGCCGCTCGGATCTCGCCAGCCAGCCGGTGCAGGTTGCCAGCACCACGCCCGTCGCTGCTCCCGCGCCGCAGCCAGCGCCGGCGCCGGCTCCTGCTCTGCAGCAGGCTGCCGCTACGCCGACGCCAGCTCCGGCCACACCCGCAGCAACGACGCCACAGCAGCCCGCGCCGACCCAGGTTGCAGCCGCTCCTGCCGGGACGCAGCCCGCAGCCCCGGCTCCCGAACCGGCGATGTCCGGCAGCGACAAGTTCCGCTGGCCGGTGAGCGGCCGGGTGCTAGTCGATTTCGCAGCATCCCGCGGCACCGGCATCAACATCGAAGCATCCGAGGGTGCGCCGGTGGCTGCTGCCGAGAACGGCACCGTCATCTATGTCGGCTCCGGTGTCGAAGGCTACGGCAATCTGGTGCTGATCCGGCACCCGAACGGGTATGTTTCCGCGTACGCCCACCTGTCGTCGATGAACGTTGCCAAGGGTGCCGTGGTCAAGCGTGGCGACACTATCGGCGCCGCCGGCAAGACCGGCTCGGTGACCCAGTCGCAGCTGCACTTCGAACTGCGCAAGGGTGCCACCCCGGTCGATCCGATGCCGCTGCTGAGCTGATCGGAAGCTCCGAACCACCTTCAAACGGCCCGGACACTGTCCGGGCCTTTTGCGTCGATACCGGATTGGAGCGGCTTCTAGATCGCCTTGCCCAACTCACCCGCCAGCGTGCGCACCAGTTGGATCGCCACTCGGCCCGATCGGGCGCCCCGGGTCTGCGACCACTCGATGGCGCGCGCGTTCAGCGTCTCCTCGTCCAGCCCGAGCTGGTAGTGATCGGCATAGGCCTTGACCATGCTGAGGAAGGTCGGCTGGTCGCAGTTGTGGAACCCGAGCCACAAGCCGAACCGGTCGGAGAGGGACACCTTCTCTTCCACCGCCTCGCCGGGGTTGATGGCCGTGGCACGCTCGTTCTCGATCATGTCGCGCGGCATCAGGTGCCGCCGGTTGGAGGTGGCGTAGAACAGCACATTATCCGGCCGACCTTCGAGGCCACCGTCGAGGATCGTCTTCAGCGACTTGTAGCTGGTCTCGTCCTTGTCGAAACTGAGGTCGTCACAGAAAACGATGAAGCGCGCTGGTTCCTTGCCAATCAGGCGCATCAGGCGGGGCAGGGTGTCCAAATCCTCACGGGCGATCTCGATCAGGATCAGCCGCTCAAAGCCCTCGTCGCTTCGGCTGGTGATGTCGCCATGGATGGCCTTCACCAGTGAGCTCTTGCCCATGCCGCGGGCGCCCCACAGCAGCGCATTGTTGGCGCCGTGGCCGCGAGCGAACTGCTCGGTATTGCGGAGCAGGATGTCCTGCACCCGATCGATTCCCTTGAGCATGGCCAGAGGCACGCGGCTGACCCGCGGCACCGGCATCAATCCTCCGGCATCGGCGTCCCAGTGGTAGGCATCGGCCTCGCTCAGCACCTGGACGGAGGCTTTCGGTGCGGCCGTCGCGGCCTTCAACGTTGTCGCGATTTCCTGAAGCGTGGCTGCGATTTGGGCGAGCCGGTCGTCGGTATTCAACAGGGCAGTCCTTGGGTTGTGCCGCGGCAATCTGCGTAGCCGCGAAGGCCTTTGCAATACGAAGGGTGCAAATGTATAGTCCGCCCGATTTTGTCCGGGGTGCAAGTGCAGCAAGCCCCTCGCGCGTCCAGTCGCGTCGAAGACGATGCTGGTTCTGGCGCTGCCCCATCAAACAAAAAGAAGCAATAAGGAGCTCGCCTCATGTTCGTTACGCCCGCCTTCGCGCAAGCCGCTGCCGGTGCTCCGGCCGGTGGAGGATTCGCCGATATTCTCGTCCAGCTGATGCCGATCGTCCTGCTGGTCCTGATCTTCTGGCTGTTGATCTTCCGTCCGCAGCAGAAGCGGCTCAAGGCGCAGCAGGCCATGCTCTCGGCCATCCGCCGCGGCGACACCGTCGTCACCACTGGCGGCCTTGTCGGCAAGGTCACCAAGGCGGTGGACGGTGAAGACCTCGAAGTCGAAATCTCGCAGGGCGTGAAGGTGAAGGTGGTCCGCGGCATGGTCGCCGACGTGCGCACCAAGGCCGAGCCGGTCAACGACAACAAGCCGGCCTGATCCGGCCAAGCATCCCGCCGGAGCCCCAGGGCTCCGGTTCGTCTTTCAGGGTACACCTTAATGTCCAGTCCGTTCCGCTCCGTCTTCGTCCTGATCGTTGCCTTGGTCGGCATCCTGTTCGCGCTGCCGAACTTCCTGCCGAAGGACGTGACCGAGAACCTGCCGGATTGGGTGCCGAGCCAGACCATGGTGCTGGGCCTCGACCTCCAGGGCGGCTCGCAACTGCTGCTCGAGGTGGACCGTGAAGGTATCATCTCCGAGCGACTGCAGAGCCTGCGTCGCGACGTGCGCAACGTGCTCGCCAACCAGAACGGCATCGGCAACATCATCGCCACGGACGAGGCCAACGCACAACTCACGGTGGAACTCACCGATCCGGCGCAGAACGATGCTGCTCGTACGGCCCTGGAGACGCTGCAGAACAGCCTGAGCAATGCCCTGTTCGCCGGCATCGGTGTCAACGAGTTGGCCTTCGGCGAGACGGCCGACGGCAAACTGACCGTGTCCTTGACCCCCGACGGCATCAACCAGCGCATGAGTTCGCTGGTCTCGCAGTCGATGGAGGTTATCCGCAGTCGCATCGACGAGTTGGGTACCACCGAGCCGACCATTCAGCGCCAGGGCGATACGCGCGTCCTCGTGCAGGTGCCGGGCTTCGGCGACTCGGACCGCCTGAAGTCGCTGATCTCCCAGACCGCCCGTCTGACCTTCCACATGGTCTATCCCGGCATGTCGGCCGCCCAGGCGGAGGCGCAGGGCCTGCCCGCCGGCACCATGATCGTGCCGAGCCAGGATGGTGGCGCGGAACTCCTCTATGAAGACGTTGCGATCGGCGGCGAGTCGTTGGTCGATGCCCAGCCGGCATTCGACCAGCAGCGTGCTCAGCCCGTGGTCAGCTTCCGCTTCGACACCCGTGGCGCCGTCACCTTCGGCCAGATCACCTCGGCCAATGTCGGCCAGCGCTTCGCCATCGTGCTCGACAACGAGGTCATCACCGCACCGGTGATCCAGCAGCCGATCACCGGTGGTACCGGCCAGATCAGCGGCAGCTTCACCACCCAGAGCGCCAATGACCTTGCCGTCCTGTTGCGGGCGGGTGCGCTGCCGGCCACCCTCGACATCATCGAGGAACGCTCCGTCGGCCCCAGCCTCGGCGCCGACAGTGTCCGTGGCGGCGTGATCGCCGGCATTATCGGCGGCATCAGCACCATCGTCTTCATGCTGGCCGCCTATGGCCTGTTCGGCGTGTTCGCCAACATCGCCCTGCTGCTCAACATCACTCTCGTGGTTGGCGCCCTGTCCCTGCTGGGCGCGACGCTGACGCTGCCTGGCATTGCAGGCATCGTGCTGACCATGGGTATGGCGGTGGACGCCAACGTCCTGATCTTCGAGCGCATGCGAGAGGAACGCGCTGCCGGACGGTCGGTCATCCAGGCCATCCAGTCGGGCTTCAGCAACGCCATGAGCGCGATTCTCGACTCTAACGTTACGACGCTCATTGCCGCGGTTGTGCTGTTCTACCTGGGCTCCGGCCCGGTGCAGGGCTTCGCCGTTACCCTGGCGCTCGGTATTCTCACCACGCTGTTCACCGCCTATTTCGTGACCAAGCTGATCGTACTGCGCTGGTACGACTGGGTCCGGCCCAAGCAGTTGAAGATCCAGCTGCTCAAGCTGATTCCCGACGAAACGAAGCTGCCGTTCATGAGCTGGCGCAAGATCGCGATCATTGCCTCGCTTGTTCTGTCCATTGCTTCGGTTGGCCTTACCGTCGTGAACGGCCTCAATCTCGGCATCGACTTCAAGGGCGGCACTTCGATCGAAGTGCAGCACCAGGGCGGTCCGGCCGATCCGGGTCTCATCCGCACCCGCTTGAGTGAACTCGGCCTTGGCGACGTCCAGGTGCAGGGCTTCGGCACGCCGGAAGATGTGCTGATCCGTATCGAATTGCAGGAAGGTGGTCCGGAGGCGCAGCAAGCTGCCGTGGATGCCGTGCAGGAGACACTGGCGCCTGAGAACTACGAAGTGCGCCGCGTCGAAGCTGTCAGTGGCACCGTTTCGGGCGAACTCGCCATGACCAGCACCATCGGCCTGTCGGTCGCCGTGCTCGGCATCCTGATCTACCTGTGGTTCCGCTTCGAGTGGCAGTTCGCGGTCGGTGCAGTGGTGTCGACCCTGCACGACGTGGTGCTGACGCTCGGCTTCATTGCCCTGACCGGGATCGAGTTCAACCAGTCCAGTATCGCCGCCATTCTGACCATCGTCGGCTATTCGTTGAACGATACGGTGGTGGTGTACGACCGCGTGCGCGAGTTCACCCGCAAGTACCGCAAGATGCCGCTGATCGATCTGCTGGATAAGGCGATCAACTCGACGCTGTCGCGCACCGTGCTCACCGGTCCCACCACGCTGTTGGCCCTGCTCGCGCTGGCGCTGTTCGGTGGCGAGATCATTCAGAGCTTCGTGCTGCCGATGATCTTCGGTGTTGTCGTTGGCACCTACTCCTCGATCTTCATCGCCGCGCCGATCCTGGTGAATCTCGGCCTGCGCTCGCCGCGCGAGGACGCCAAGGCCGAGACTGGTGGGGCCGTCGATACCCCGGCGGTGTAGCCGTGACCGAGCCGGAAGCCGGGCGCAACTACCCCCAGCAGGTGGGCATCGACGCCTATGGCAATGGCGGCTTTCGGTTTGCAGGTATCTCGCACCGGGGCTCGCTGCTGTGCCTGCCCTCCGGCATGGCGGCTTGGCAGGTCGCCGCCGGCCCGCTGACGCTGGATGCGCTTCGTCCGGTCCTCGCCGAGGCGGACGACATCGATGTGCTGCTGATCGGTTTGGGAATGGACATCGCGCCGCTCGCCCCGGAGATCCGCCAGGCCTTTCGCGAGCGCTCCGTCATCGTTGAGGCGATCGCCACTGGCGGCGCCGTGCGGACCTACAACGTCCTGCTGGCGGAGCAGCGCGCCGTCGCCGCCGCCCTGATTGCCGTAGACCGGGTGCGCTGATGGCCTCCGACAGCTTTGTCCATGCCGCGGCCGCTCTCAGGGCAGGGGACCGCGACCGGTACCTCTCGACCCTGGTCCTGACCGGCGAGCAGCGTGACGCCGTCACCGCCCTCTACGCCTTCAACGCCGATGTTGCCGCCATCCGCGACCGGGTCTCGAACCCCGCTCCCGGCGAGGTGCGGCTGCAATGGTGGGTTGATGCCATCGAGGGCACCGAACATGGTGCAGTTCGCAGCAATCCCGTTGCAGATGCCCTTTTGCGGGTAACGGAAGACTACCAAATCCCGGCCGGAACGCTGCTGCGGCTGCTCAATGCGCGCCGCTTCGACCTCTATGACGACCCCATGCCGGACCTGCCCAGTTTCGAGGGTTACGCCGGCGAAACCGCCTCGACGCTCTATCAACTCGCGGCCATGATCCTCAACGATGGCAATACCTTAGACGCCGGCGACGCCGCCGGCCACCTCGGTGTCGCCCATGCCCTGATCGGCCATCTCCGCGCCTTCGGCCGCATCTCCGCCCAGGGCCGCATCATGCTCCCCTGGTCCGTCTTCGCCGCCAACGGGGTGAACGAAGGGGAGATATTCGCTCGTACCGAGAGCGAGGGGCTTGTGGAAGCCCTTGGCCAGCTTAGCGAAATTGCCGCCGACCATCTCGTCCGCGCTGATGCTGCAATCGCCGACCTGCCGACAAAACTCAGGCCCGCCTTCGCTCTGGCGCCGGTCCTTCGGCGTCAGCTTGAAATGCTGAACCAGCACACGGACAGCCCGTTTGGGCCGGCACCGGACGAGCCCGACTGGCGCAAGATCACCCGGCTTCTGTGGTGGAGCTGGCGAGGCCGTTAGGCCTCTGCCGGGACCAATCCGGCTTCTGCCCAAGGCTTCAGATCTGCGAGCGCCCGCGAGGTGATGGCCCGGCGCTTGGCAATCACTTTATCATTGCCGCGCCAACGACTTACCCCTTCCGGACGGCTGACGCTGACCGGCGGGAACAGTCCGAAATTGACGTTCATCGGCTGGAAACTGCGAGCGCCGCTATAGCTCTCCGCCTCGAGGTGGCCGCCAGTGATATGGGCCACCAGGGCGCCGAGTGCCGTGGTGACCGGCGGCATCGGCAGGTCGCG
This sequence comes from Devosia albogilva, assembly GCF_042685625.1. Lineage (NCBI taxonomy): Bacteria > Pseudomonadati > Pseudomonadota > Alphaproteobacteria > Hyphomicrobiales > Devosiaceae > Devosia > Devosia albogilva. The sequence goes on along the minus strand of NZ_JBHUNP010000001.1, from coordinate 3,693,318 downwards.
TCCAGAGACCTCGGCGGCAGCGAGCCGACCGGTGATCAGGCCGACGGCAGCACTCTCGACATACCCCTCCACGCCGGTCACTTGGCCAGCAAAGCGGATGCGTGGATCAGCCTTCAGTTTAAGGTCGGGCCGCAAGACCTTCGGCGAGTTGATGAACGTGTTGCGGTGCAATCCACCTAGCCGGGCGAACTGGGCGTTCTCCAGCCCCGGGATCATGCGGAAGATCTCGGTCTGAACGCCGTAGCGCATCTTGGTCTGGAAGCCGACCATGTTCCAAAGCGTGCCGAGGGCATTGTCCTGGCGCAACTGCACAATGGCGTAAGGCTTGACCGTGGGATTGCGGGGATTAGTCAGCCCCACCGGCTTCATCGGCCCGTGGCGCAGGGTTTCCGGGCCCCGCTCGGCCATGACCTCTATCGGCAGGCAGCCATCGAAGTAGGGGACCTTCTCCCAGTCCTTGAACTCGTGCAGCGGCGCGCTCTTCAGCGCTTCGATGAAGGCATAGTACTGGTCGCGGTCCATCGGGCAGTTCAGGTAGTCGGCGCCGGTGCCGCCAGGCCCCGCCTTGTCATAGCGAGACTGCTTCCAGGCGATGTCGTGATTGATGCTGTCGTAGTGCACGATGGGCGCGATGGCATCGAAGAAGGCCAGCGAATCCTCACCCGTCTTCGCCAGGATCGCTTCGGCAAGGGCAGGGGAGGTCAGTGGCCCGGTGGCGATGATGACGTTCTGCCACTCCTCGGGCGGCCATCCGGCGACCTCTTCCCGCTCAATGGTGATGTTGGGGTGGTTGTTCACCGCCTCGGTGACGGCGGCGGAGAAGCCGTGCCGGTCCACCGCCAGTGCGCCCCCTGCCGGGAGCTTGTGCTGATCGGCCGCCCGCATGATCAGCGAGCCGCAGCGCCGCATCTCCTCGTGCAACAGCCCCACGGCGTTCTGCTCATGATCGTCGGAGCGGAAGCTGTTGGAGCAGACGAGTTCGGCGAGGCTGTCGGTCTCGTGCGCGTCGGTCGCCTTCACCGGCCGCATCTCGTGCAGGATGACCTGGGCGCCGGCCTCTGCGGCCTGCCACGCGGCTTCAGAGCCGGCGAGACCGCCGCCGATGACGTGAATGGGATGTTTGGACATGCGCCGGGCATAGCAAGCGCCGGTGGGGGGCGCAACTGCCGCCCGGGGCTCTAGCGTGCTCGTGATGAACGAGCCGTGCCGGAAGTCGAAATACGGAAACGCCCGCAGCTTAGAAAGATGCGGGCGTTCGGATCGAAGTTGTCGTGATAGCCGGATTAGAGGGTGTTGGCATGATCACGAGCAATGCGGGTGATGTCCGTGCGGGCGATACCCAGATCGTTCAGCTGACGATTGTCGAGGGCAGCGAGTTCACGGACGGTCTGCTGGTAGGCAGCCCACTTCTTGAAGGTCTTGCGGATGTCCATTTGTAGTCTCCTGTCGTTTACGAGGACATATCTAGTCCGGCGCGTCTCGCTTGAGCAGTGGGGCAATAGTCAGATTGGCCATGCGTTCAGTGCAGGGCTTTAACCGCGCCCGTTCAGCTTCGGTTAAGGCGTGCGGCAAAACGAAAGCCGCCGGATGGCGATCCGGCGGCCAGAGGCTCTGCAGACGGAGAGGTAGCTCAGCGGTCGAACAGCGACCGCGTCATCTTGGAAAAGTCGGGGCCGGTAATCCCCAGCATATCGGCCTCACGCGTCGACGGGACGTCCATTTCCCGCAGCGTCTGCTTGACGTCGATCAGGCGCTTGAGGCGCCATACGGCACGCACGAACATGGCTCGGTTTCCCTGGTGCTGGTGACGACGTCGAGACCATGGTCCGATTTGAACCAAGGCGCCATGCCCGCCGCTTCAACAGCATCATGCATGGAGCGCATGGCTATTTCACGGAACCGACACGAATGCGGTTTCTGCGCGGCTGCTGCCGCAGCAGAAATCGCGTTGCGTTCCGTTACCGCCGAGAGCCGAACTGCAGAGATCTGCAGACGATTTGCTACTCGGCGGCACGCGGTGCGTAGTGCGGTCGGCGCTCCATCACTTCCTTGAGGAAGTGACCGGTATGGGAGCGCGCGTTCTCCGCCACCTCTTCCGGCGTGCCGATGGCGACGATCTCGCCGCCGCCGTCACCACCCTCGGGCCCGAGGTCGATGACCCAGTCGGCTGTCTTGATGACTTCGAGGTTGTGCTCGATCACCACCACCGTGTTGCCGCCCTCCACCAGCTCGTGCAGCACCTCGAGGAGCTTCGCCACGTCATGGAAGTGCAGGCCGGTGGTCGGCTCGTCCAGCATGTAGAGCGTGCGACCGGTGGCGCGCTTGGAGAGCTCCTTGGAGAGCTTGACTCGCTGCGCCTCGCCGCCCGAGAGGGTGGTACCCGGCTGGCCGACCTTGATGTAGCCGAGACCCACGCGCTGCAGGGTCAGGAACTTGTCGCGGATGGTCGGCACGGCGGAGAAGAAGTCCACCGCCTCGTCGATGGTCATGTCGAGGATGTCGGAGATCGACTTGCCCTTGAACTGCACTTCCAGGGTTTCGCGGTTGTAGCGCTTGCCCTTGCACACATCGCAGGTGACGTAGACGTCGGGCAGGAAGTGCATCTCAATCTTGAGCACGCCGTCGCCTTCGCACTTCTCGCAGCGGCCGCCCTTGACGTTGAAGCTGAAGCGGCCGGGCCCGTAGCCCCGGGCCTTGGCTTCGGGCAGGCCGGCGAACCACTCGCGCAGCGGCGTGAAGGCACCCGTATAGGTGGCGGGATTCGATCGGGGCGTGCGGCCGATCGGCGACTGGTCGATGTCGATGACCTTGTCGAGAAATTCGAGACCGGTCAGCGCCTCATGCGGGGCAGGGACCACGCGGGCGCCGTTCAGGCGGCGGGCGATCGCCTGATACATGGTGTCGATCATCAGCGTCGACTTGCCGCCGCCGGACACGCCGGTGATGGCAACGAACAGGCCGAGTGGCACGTCGACCGAGACGTTCTTGAGGTTATTGCCGGTGGCGCCCTTCACCGTGAGCGCCTTGCCTTTCTTGGGCTGGCGGCGCTCGGCCGGAACGGGAATGCCCATGCGGCCGGACAGATACTTGCCGGTCAGTGAATCCGGGTGCTCGAGGATCTGCTGCGGGGTGCCCTCGGCGACGATGTGGCCACCATGGACCCCGGCGCCCGGGCCGATATCGACCACGTAGTCGGCGGTGAGGATGGCGTCCTCGTCATGCTCGACCACGATCACGGTGTTGCCGAGGTCGCGCAGCCGGCGCAGTGTGTCGAGCAGGCGGGCATTGTCTCGCTGGTGCAAGCCGATGGACGGCTCGTCCAGCACGTAGAGCACGCCGGTGAGGCCGGAGCCGATCTGCGAGGCGAGGCGGATGCGCTGGGACTCGCCGCCCGATAGCGTGCCGGAGTTGCGCGCCATGGTGAGATAGTCGAGGCCGACGTCGATCAGGAACATCAGGCGCTCGCGGATCTCCTTGAGGATGCGCTCGCCGATCAGCTTCTGGTTCTCGGTAAAGGTCTTCGGCAGCTCCTCGAACCACTGGTAGGCGGCCCGGATGGACTTCTCGGTGACCTGGCCGACATGGAGGCCATCGAGCTTCACGGCCAGCGCTTCGGGCTTCAGCCGGTAGCCGCCACAGGCGACGCAAGGCTTGGCCGACATATAGCGCTCGATCTCCTCGCGCATGCCGGCGCTCTCGGTTTCCCGGTAGCGGCGCTCGAGGTTGCCGATCACGCCCTCGAAGGGCTTGGAGGTCTTGTACTGGCGCAAACCGTCGTCATAGACGAAGTTGATCGCGGTTTTCCCGGTGCCGAAGAGGACCGCGTGCTGCACTTCGAAGGGCAGTTCGTTCCAGGCAGTGCCGGTCGAGGCGCCGAAGTGCTTCGCCACGGCGCTGAGGGTCTGCTGGTAGTAGGGCGCGCTGGTCTTGCTCCAGGGCAGGATGGCGCCGTCGCGGAGCGACATGGTCGGATCGGGCACGACCTGGTCCGGGTCGATCTTCTGCTCGGTGCCGATGCCGTCACACACAGGGCAGGCGCCGAAGGGATTGTTGAACGAGAACAGCCGCGGCTCGATCTCGGGAATGGTGAAGCCCGAAACCGGGCAGGCGAACTTTTCCGAGAAAGTGATCTGGCGGGCGGTCCCGTCCTCGTTCTTCTCGTCGGCGAACTCGATGATGGCGATGCCTTCGGCGAGCTTCAGCGCCGTCTCGAAGCTCTCGGCGAGGCGGCCGGAGATGTCGGGTCCGACCACGACGCGGTCGACCACCACTTCGATGTCGTGCTTGAACTTCTTGTCGAGGGCAGGGGCGTCCTCGATCTCGTGGTACTCGCCGTCGATCTTCACGCGCTGGAAGCCCTTGCGCATGAGGTCGTTGAGCTCGCGCTTGTACTCGCCCTTGCGGCCGCGGGCGATGGGCGCGAGCAGGTAGAGGCGCGTGCCTTCGGGCAGGTCCACGGTCCGGTCGACCATCTGCGACACCGTCTGCGACTCGATCGGCAGGCCGGTGGCGGGAGAATAGGGCACGCCGACGCGGGCGTAGAGCAGGCGCAGATAATCGTAGATCTCGGTGACGGTGCCGACGGTCGAACGCGGATTGCGCGAGGTGGTCTTCTGCTCGATGGAGATGGCCGGCGAGAGGCCCTCGATGTGCTCGACATCGGGCTTCTGCATCATCTCGAGGAACTGGCGCGCATAGGCGGAGAGCGACTCCACATAGCGGCGCTGCCCTTCGGCATAGATGGTGTCGAAGGCGAGGGACGACTTGCCGGAGCCGGATAGGCCCGTCATGACGATCAGCGAGTCACGGGGCAGCTTGAGATCGATGCCTTTGAGATTGTGCTCGCGGGCGCCGCGGACGACGATTTCACGGTTCAAGCTGGACTGGGCAGGCATCATCGGGTCCGCAATTGGCTCTTCGCTCCGATGCCGAGTGAGAAGCACCGCGCGACAGGCGTGTCGTATCGAGTAGGGAAACGCAGAGATAAGCTCCGCGGTCTCCCGGCGCAAGCATGGTACCGGTGCGAACGCGGTTCGTTCCGGTCACAGCCGCGTGCCTGGAACATAGTGCGAACAGACCGGAGTCGGTCAAGAGCCAAGCGGACCGCCATCGCTCTGTCCAAGCACTCGTGCCGAGGACGGCTTCTCACTGCGGCAGTGCTGCTGACAATGCCTGTCAGCAGGGGCAGGACTTGACTGGGCTTGCGTGAGAACATAATGTGAACAAAGGCAAGCGTTGGACCTGTTCAAAAGCCCAGTTTGGCCGCGCCACGGCCAGAAAGACGCTGTAGAACGGATCTGACGGAAGCGCCCCGCCAGATGGCGCGGGCTGAATTGCGAGAGGTGAAGCCATGGCAGGCAGCGTCAACAAGGTGATTTTGGTCGGCAATCTCGGCAACGACCCGGAAGTGCGCAACCTGCCGAGCGGCGGCAAGGTGGTGAACCTGTCGGTTGCCACCTCCGAGCGCTGGAAGGACCGCAACACCGGCGAGCAGCGCGAGAAGACCGAGTGGCACCGTGTGGTGATCTTCTCGGAAGGCCTGGCGCGGGTCGCCGAGCAGTATCTGCGCAAGGGTTCCAAGGTGTATATCGAGGGCCAGTTGCAGACGCGGAAGTGGCAGGACCAGTCCGGTCAGGACAAGTACTCCACCGAAGTGGTGCTGCAGAACTTCAACTCCTCCATGGTGCTGCTCGACGGACGCGGCGAGGGCGCCGGTGAAGGCGGCGGCTATGGTGGTGGCGGCGACGGCGGTTTCCGCGGCGTGCGCGACCAGGGTGGTGGCGGCGGTCGCCGCCCGGCCGCCAATGCCCCGGCCTTCGAGCCCGGCGGCATGGACGACGACATCCCGTTCTGAGGGTTGTTGGAAAGGGCCGCGTTGCGGCCCTTTTCTTTTGGTTCCCCGCCAGGCCTTTGGCGATAGGTGCGGGGTGGGGCTTCGCGCACTCCTCATCCCATCGACCTCATGGTGAGCTTGTCGAACCAAGAGGTCGCGGCCACGGTGCTAACGACCTCGTCCTTCGACAGGCTCAGGATGAGCAACCATTAGCTATGGGGTCCAGGGTTGGCCTCGTTGCAGAACGGTGTTGGCGAAGATGACGAGTTTTCGAGCGCAGGCGACGAGGGCGAGCTTGTGGGGTTTGCCAGCGGCAGTAAGGCGGGCATAGAGCGCCATGAGTTGGCGGTTCCATCGATAGGCGGCAGGCAGGGCCGCGGCGTAGAGAGCCTGCCGGGGGCGGGCACGGCCGCCGGCGATGTGGCGCCGCCCGTGATGCTTGCCGCTGTCGTGGTCGAACGGTGCCAACCCGATCAGGGCAGCGGCCTGTTCACGGCTGATGCTGCCCAGTTCCGGCATGGCGATCAGCAAGGCCAAGGCGGTCGGTATGCCGATGCCGGGGACGGAGAGCAGCAGATCGAGCCGCCGCCCGAGAGCCTTGTCGGCCCGCACCGCCCGTTCCAGCCGGCGCCGTTCGTCGCGCAGGCGGGCCTTGAGTGCGGCAATGTCAGCGGCAACCAGGCTGGCAAGACGGGTATCGTGCAGATGCTCGAGCCGGGTCTTGAGCCGGGCGATGTCCTGGACCAGCTGGTCGATGAAGACCAGATGCTCGTTCAAGGCCGACAGGGCCGGATCAACTGCGGCCCGATTCGTCTCGAACAGGGCGGTGAAGGCGGCGATGACCCGGGCATCCAGCCGGTCGTTCTTGGCGCGCTGCAACCGCATGCGGGCAAACAGGCGTACCTGCAGCGGCTGGTGCAGGATCACCTTGAACCCGGCCTCCCGCAAAGCCGCGACCACGCCACGTTCGTAGCCGCCGCTGGCTTCGATGCCGACCCGATCGACACCGGCCTTGAGCAACCACTCCGCCGCCGCTTGCCATCCGGCCGCGTCATTGTTCACCCGCAGCCATCCCTCGCCGGGCGTCACCGCCAGATCAAGAGCTGCCTTGCCGGTATCGATCCCGGCCACAAATGTGCTAGAATGGCTCATCTTCCTCGTCCCGTCCTTGCAATGCGAACCCTGGGTTCAATCAACCATGCGGGCCCGATGAAGACTGACGGCAACGATCCCGCTCATCCTCAGACAAAGGTGCACACCACCAGTCTGGGTCTACCTCGATCCGATGCCGCCGCCGCGGCCTGGTGTCGAACAGGCCGCGGCACCCCCACATTCGCACATCCCGCTAATACAAGGTCTACGAGATTGCAGCGAACATAGCCCTGGACGCGCTCAGGCGGCAACGCCGCGGTACTTGGCGAACTTCTCCTTAGCTGCTTCCTGACGCGCCAATGTCGCCAGTTCAGCCGTCACGACCCGGCGACCGACCGGCCAGAAAGAAATCCCCGCGAGCTTGAACGCCTGCAGACCAAAGGGGATGCCGATCAAGGTGAGGCAACACAAGACTCCGCCAAGCAGATAGGCCAGGAACAACACCCAGCCGAAGGTGCAAGCCCAGACGACATTGACGATAAAACCGATCGTTCCGGTAACTGCGGTCGTTGCCGATACGCTTTTGCCATCAAGGTCCCGGATATGTACGACTTCACGACCAAATGGCCATGCGGACAACGAGGCCATCTGGAGAGCTGCAATGGTCAAGGGTATGCCGACGATTGACAGTGCGAACACTGCTGCCCCGAGCAGCCAAATCAGGGCGATATACCAACCACCCAAGACAAACCAGATCACATTTCCAGCAAAGCGCATTTCACCCCCTCATTTGCCCTGCTGCGATACTGATCCTGAACTTTGAACAATTGCCAAGATAGTAGTAGTAGTGAGTGCAAAAACGCAAAAGGGCGGCCGCGGCCGCCCTTTGTCTTCGTCGCTCGAGGTGAACCTCAGCGGCTGAACGGGACTTCGGCGTGGAGGCTGTCGCCGCTTTCGACGTAGACGACGTCGAAGGTGACGTCGATCGCGTTGCCGTTGAGATTGATTTGGGCGCTGATGTTGAGGTCCTTGCCTTCTTCATCCTGGTCGCGCTCGCGCAGGTTGAAGATCAGCCCGTTGCCGCGCTTCTGGCCGACGGCGATGCCGGTGAAGGTGGCGTTGGAGGTCATGGCAGCCTCGTAGCGGCGCGAGGCCTCGACATAGGCGATGGTACCGGCGATCGAGAGCTGCGTCCCGGCAAGGGTGCAGCGGCCGTTGTAGTTGACCTTGTCCTGATTGCCCTGGGTCAGGTTGAGGCGGCAGACCACCGTCTCACGGTTGGCGCCGACCAGGACGCCGCGGCCGCGCCACTCGCCGATATAGGATTGAATCAGCGCCACCTCGGCGGGGCCGGCAAAAGCGGGCGCCGCAGAGCCGCCAGCCAACATCAGACCGACAAGCGCGGCAGCCCGCGTCAGGCGTCGGAAAAGGGTCATCGGAAAAGGCCTCCAGTCCAAATCATGCCCCCCGGCAGATCCGTGCCGGAAACCGGTAGCAGAAACCGCGTGTAGCGCCGCCTTCTTCGCCACAATGTGAATGGCAGCAGTGCCTTGCGTCTCTGCAGAATCACTCGCTTCATCTTGTAAGGGGCGGCGATGTTGCGCCGCAAGCAGCAGCCTCACGTGGGAAGCTCCCGCGCGCCATCGGTGCCGCCCTCGCCGGTGGCGGTGTCGCCCGTGGGATCGTCCGGTGTCGGGGCGTGGTCGGCGGTGCGTACGCGGATCTTGCCCAGCGGCGCGAAGAACTTGCCGCCGGCAGCCAGGAGCGCCGGCAGGATGAACAGGTCGCCGATGACCGCGAAGCCCAGGGTGGAGACGAACAGGGTTCCGAACAGCGCCACCTGCGGGAGTTCGGAGAAGGTGACGATGATCACCCCCGAGCACAGGATGATGGTGGTGGCGACGATGGCGCCGCCGATGCGCTCGAGCGTGTGCTTCACCGCCTCGAGATGCGGGCGGCCTTCCTCGCGGCGCGAATGCAGGTAGTGGGAGAGGAAATGAACCGTGTCGTCGACGGCGATGCCAAAGGCGATGGTGAGCGCGATAACGGTGGTCAGTTGCAGTCCGGCACCGGTGAACCAGAGCCAGCCGATGGTGCCGAGCACCGGGAACAGGTTGGGAATGGCCGAGGCCACCGCCACCCGGTAGGACTGGAAGGCGAAGCCGATCAGCGCGATGTTGACCAGCACCGACAGGGTGAGGTCCATCTGCAGCCCCCAGACGATGTCGTCGGTGGCGAAGGTGGTGAGGATGCGGAAACCGCCCACTTCGGCATCGGGGATGCCGGCGGCCGCGAGGTCGGCTTCCAGGTCGCTCACCAGGCGCTTGAGCGCGTCGGACTCGACGATTGTCGGCATGAAGCCGGTGATCAGGGCCTGCGAGCCGTCATCGGTGACGAAGCGCTTGCGCATGAACGGCCCGACAGCCTCGAACACCTCCTCGCGGGTGAACCCGGCATCGGTGTAGTTGGTCATGCTGGCGGCGGAGATGACCTTGTTCTCGCCGAGATAGGATTCGAGCACCTCGTGGACGGTGCGGATCTTCTCGAAGTCCTGCGGGCCGACATTGGGATCCATCTCGACGAGCGGCACCCGGACATAGAGCGGGGCCACCCCGCCGACGCCGCTGTCGATCTGCTCGGCGGCGGTGAGGGCGGTGGAGTCCTTGGCGACGAAATCCTCGAAGGAGAAGTGCGGCTTGATCAGCCCATAGGGGATGAACAGCAGGATGGTGACGACGATGGCCGCGATCGACAGCGGCCGGCCGAAGCGGCTGGCGAGGAACCAGCTCAGCGGCAGGGGCGCGGTCAGCACCAGGCTCGAGCGCTTCGGCGCCTTGAAGCCCATGCGCACTGCGAATTTCAGCAGCAGCGGCAGGAAGGTCATCAGGCAGACGAACAGGAGGAAGGTGCCGATGGCGCCGGCAGCCGAGAACTCGCGCACGCCCTGGCCGGGGGTCAGCGCCAGCGAGGCGAAGCTGACGAAGGTGGTGAGCATGGTCAGCGCCGCGGCGGGGCCGACGAGCTTCACGGTGGCGTCGACGGCCTTGTTGGGCTCCATGCCGTCGCGCCAATAGGCGAGCCAGTTGAAGACGAAGAACATCGACTCCGCGAAGGAGATCACCAGCACCAGGGTGGTGACGATGATGGTGAGGAAGCTGAACGAGCCGAACAGCAGCAGGATCATGCCCATCGACCACATCACGGCGAGGAACGGCGTGGCGGCGACGATCAGTGCGCCCCAGAAGGAGCGAAGGGCGAAGAGGGCGATGATGGCGCCGAGCCCGAAACCCCAGACGGTGAATTTCACCTGGTCGTCGACGGCGGCGTTGAGCATCTCCGAGGTCCAGACCGGCGGGCCGGTGATCTCGATGGAGACGTCGTCGGTCTGGAACGGGGCGATGGTGTCGCGCAGGCTGGCGATCATCGCCTTGGCGCCCTGTTCGCGCACGATTTCCTGATTGGGGAACATGATCAGCACCACGCCGGTGAGGTCCGGGGTGATGAGATTGCGCATCATCGGGTCGTTCTGCTGCAGATCGGTGAGCGCCAGCGCCACCTCGGCGAAGTCCTGCATGCCCTCGGGAACGGCGGGCACGGAGCCGCCGTCTTCGGTCGGCTTGCGCAGGGTGAAGGGCGACATGGTGCCGACGGCGAACTCGTTGAGCTCGAGCTCGAAGGCGAGTTCGCGGATCTGCTCCAGCACCACCGGGTCGGTCAGGCGCGGGGAGCTGACGAGGACGTAGATGTCGTTCTCGAAGGTGCCGAAGGTTTCCGACAGGTGCTCGTAGGCGTCGTAATACTGGCCGGAATGGGCATAGACGCGCAGCAGGTCGCCATCGACATTGGCGCGCGGGATCTGCGTAAAGCAGAGGATGCTGAACAGGAGAACGAGGATCGCCACCAGGCGCGGGAAGCGCAAGGTGGTGAGGCCGATATGTTCGAGGCCGAAGCCGATCGAGCGGTCATGGAGGAAGTGCGCCCACAGGCGCTTGACGATAGACCCCTCAGCCACTCTGCCCCGACTCCCCCGGCGTGCCGACAAATGCCGCGGGTTCTACGGGTTTGTGGGACCTGCGTCCAGTGGTCGCAGGTGCGAAGCCGCCGGACGCGTGGTCGGAGGTGGAGCCCTCAGCCCCTGAGGCGTTCGGCGTTGGCGCGGAGGAAGTCGGCGAGGGACTCGGGTTTGCGGCCGGTGAAGCGCTCGACGGTGTCGGTGACGATGTCGTGGTGACCGGCGGCGGCGTCGAGATCGAAGGCGACCAGCAGTTGCGCCATGAAGGGCGGCAGGCCGGCGGCCTTCATGCCTTCGAGCAGTTGGTCGCCACTGAGCCCAATGCGCTGGATCGGTTTGCCAGAGATCCCGGAGAGGAGCCGGGCGACGTCCTCCAAGGCCACAGGGGCAGGGCCGGTGACGTCGAGGATTTCCTTGGCGGAGGCGGTGAGCAGGGCACCGGCGGCGGTGCGGGCTGCATCGGCGCGGGTGACGTAGTTGCGGCCGCGGCCGCCGGTGGCGTCGAACATCTGGCCGGTGGCGAGGGCAGGGGCGGCGGCGTCGAGGGTGACGTCGGCGTAGATGTGGTTGCGCAGGAAGGTGAAGTCGAGGCCGGAGGCGGCGATGGCGACCTCGGTCCAGTAGTGGTCGGCAATGCCGCCGGCGCTCTCGTTGGGCCGCGGATTGGGGGCGGAAGTATAGACGATGTGCTGGACGCCGGCTTCCTTCGCTGCCGCCACGGCGCGGGCCTGGTGCTCGCGGCGGTTGGGCGCAACGGTGCTGACCAGCAGCATGCGGTCGACGCCAGCCAGGGAAGCGGCGAGATCGGGGGCGTCGAAATCGACACGGCGGACTTCGGCACCCCTGGCAGCGAGCTCAGACAGGGCAGCTGTGTCGCGGGTGCCGGCGATGACGCGGGTGGCGCCGCGGGCGAGCAGCTCCTCGACGGCAATGCGCCCGAGATGCCCACCGGCGCCGGTTACCAGCAGGGTCTGGTTGCTGAAGTCAGTCATGATGTTCTCCTGTCGTGCCACTCTTGCTGCACATGCCGCGAGAGAGTAGGTCTCCAATGGAGAGTGCTACTAGCGACCACCAAGCGGGCGCGAAAGGAGGCACTTTCTCTCTCTCAGGTCACCCGGAGGTAACCCGATGTTCGGACCGAATGATCAGGCCGCAGAGTTCGTGGAGCGCTGGAATGCGGCACCAACCGACACCACCGAAGTCTGCCCGGTCCGCCAGGTGCTCGACAAGGTTGGCGAGAAGTGGAGCGTGCTGCTGGTGATGACGCTGGCGAGCGGCCCCCGTCGCTTCAACGAGTTGCGCCGCCAGGTACCGGACATTTCGCAGAAGATGCTGACCCAGACCCTGCGGGACCTGCAGCGCTTCGGCCTCGTCAGCCGCACGGTGTTCGACACCAACCCGCCATCGGTGGAATACCGGCTAACCGAACTCGGCCAGTCGATGATCGTCCCGCTGGGGCACCTGATCCGCTGGGCGAGCGAGAACTATGGCGAGATCGCCACTGCGCGGGCGGCGTTCGACCGAGCTGCCTGAGCTCGGAGGTCAGCGCGACTCCCTCGTTCTGAGGTCCAGAGCGGCGAGACAAAGGTCGAAAACGGTGGCAGCGGCGGCACGACGTTCGGCGAAGGCCAGGCCGTTCAGGGCACCCGACATCATACGGACGACGATTTCGACCATCTCCACGGTGGCATCACTGCGGATGACTCCGGCGGAGCGTGCCGTCGTGGTCAGTTGTTCGAGGTGGGCGAGGTAGCGGCTGGATAGATTGCGATCGAGATCGGGGTCGCGGCGGATAAGGAAGACGAGTGCGCCCGTCTTGATGAGCTGGTCCAGTATTTCGGCGAGATAGGCTTCGAGCCCGTGGGGGTCACCACCGACGTCGTCGACCAGCGCATCCAGCTTGTCGAGGTTGTTGCGCATGATCGCATGGACCAGGGCGATCCGATTCTCGAAGTTCCGATACAATGTGGCCCGGCCAACACCTGCGGCGACGCAGATTTCCTCGAGCGGGACATCGAGGCCCTTCTCGGCGAAGGCGAGTTCCGCCGCCGCAAGAATGCTCTGGCGCCGTATGGCTGCATCGCGACGCTGAATCCGTTCCTGCAAGAACCATCCGCCTCTTGACTGTAAGCGGACACGAGTGTCCACTTAGTTGTCCGCGTCCAGCGGACTATCCGCCACCTGCCATAGCAGAACCGGGGTCACCCGGCCACGCAGGGACGGATGGAGGTCAAATTGGAGTTCAATAACCATGTCCAGTTCAGCAGCGGGCGGATGGCGCCGCCTGCTTGCACCGCGCATTCTCGCGGTGTTCATCGCCCTTGTGGGCCTCGTCCTCACGGCGGGCGGCATACAACTCGTTACGCTTGGCGGCTCGTTCTACTATGTCGTCACCGGGCTGGCCTGCCTCGCCAGCGCCTGGTTCCTCTTTGTCGGCAGCCGTCTCGGGGTGTGGATCTTTGCGGCCATGCTGGCATGGACGCTGGTCTGGTCCATCTGGGAGGTCGGTTTCGATGGCTGGTCGCTGATGCCGCGGCTCGTCGGCCCCCTGGTGATCGGCCTCTACATGGCCCTGCCGTTCAACTGGCGCCCGTTGCGGGCTGCCTTCGCCCCTAAGGCTGCATAAACGATGAAACTCAAGACACTTAGCGCCGCCCTTGCGGCGACCGTCCTCATGCTGCCGATGGCAAGCATGGCGCAGGAAACCGCACCCGGGCCGACGGACGAACAACTGGCCCCGCCCAATTCCTTGCCGACCAATCCGGAGCTGCAGCCGGGCTCGCCCATCGACGGTCCGGACCAACCCGTCGTGGCGGAAGAACCAGTCGAGACCGAGCCGCCCGCGCGGATCATGAACGTGCCCGGGCCTGCCGACGAATGGCGCTATGCCAGCCAGATCGACGGCAGCAAGTTCGCGCCGTTCGACCAGATCACGCCGGACAATGTCGGCGGCCTTGAGCTGGCCTGGCAGGTGTCGTTCTCTCCGGACGAAACGATCCGTTCGGGCGTGACCGCAGCCCCGATCCAGGTCGGTGACACGCTCTACAGCTGCACCAACAACAACATCATTTTTGCGCTCGACGCCGAGACCGGCGCCGAGAAGTGGCGTTTCAATCCGGAAGCCAATCCCAAGGGCGTGCTGGCCAAGAAGTGCCGCAGCGTCTCCTTCTATGAGGCGTCCGAACCGATCGACGAGTGCCAGACCCGCATCATGGCGGCGACAATCGATGCGCGCCTGTTTGCCGTGAATGCCGAAACCGGCGAGATCTGCAGCAGCTTCGGCGAAGGCGGTTATGTGAACCTCCTGACCGATCTCGGTCCGGTGAAGCCGGGCTTTGCGCTGTCGACCTCGGGACCCATCGTTGCGGGCGGCGTGGTCGTGATCGGCGGCTGGATCTCGGACGGCCAGGAAGTCGGCGAGCCCTCGGGTGTGGTCCGTGCCTTCGATGCGGTCACCGGCGCCTTCGTCTGGGCCTTCGATCCGGGCAATCCCGGCTATACCGGCCGTCCGCCCGAGGGCGAGATCTACGAACGCGGTAGCCCCAATGCCTGGGGCCTGTTCAGCGCGGACGAAGAGAACAATCTGGTGTTCATCCCGACCGGCAACGCTACCCCCGACTACTGGGGCGCACACCGGACGGAGAACTTCGAGGAGTTCACCGATTCTGTCGTGGCGATCGACCTGACCACGGGCGAGATCAAGTGGCACTTCCGCACCGTCAACCACGACATCTGGGACTACGACGTCGGCGCCCAGCCGGTGCTCACCGAGATCGCGAGTGAGGATGGGGAACTTATCCCCGTGGTGCTGCAGGCCACCAAGCGCGGCCAGGTGTTCACGCTGAACCGCCTCACCGGCGAGCCCGTCGACCCCGTGGAACAGCGGCCGGTGCCGCAGGGTGCCGCCGAAGGCGACTACACCGCCGAAACCCAGCCCTATCCGACCCGCATGCCGGCCTTCACCGGTCCGGACCTGACGGAAGCCGACATGTGGGGCATCACGCCTCTCGACCAGCTCTGGTGCCGGATCGAGTTCCGCAAGCTCCGCTACGAAGGCCAGTTCACGCCTCCGTCCGAAGGCGGCAGCCTGCAGTTCCCCGGCTATATCGGTGGGATCAACTGGGGCGCCGTATCGGTGCACCACGACGAGCGGATCATGATTGCCAACTGGACCCGCATGGCCAATCGCGTGGAGCTGATCCCGCGCGAGGAGGCGGACCGTCGCGGCTGGGATGCTGCCGACTGGGAAGGCAACTACACCGTCTCGATGGCGCTGGCCGCCCCGCAGATGGGCACGCCCTTCGCCGTGACCAACCAGCCCTTCATGTCGCCACTCGGTGTGCCGTGTCAGCGTCCACCCTATGGCATGCTGACTGCAGTCGATCTCGACACCTTCGAAGTGCTGTGGGAGCAGCCGGTCGGCACCGCCGCCAATTCCGGTCCGCTCGGCATCAAGTCGGGCCTGACCTGGCAGCTCGGCGCGCCGATGACCGGCGGCACCCTGGTGACCAAAACCGGCGTGGTGTTCTTTGGTGGCTCGCAGGACGGCTATATCCGCGCCGTCGACATGCGGACCGGCGAGGAACTCTGGTCGCATCAGATGCCGAACGGCGCCTCGGCGACGCCGATGAGTTATGTGAGCCCTTCGGGCAAGCAGTACATCGTCATCGCCGCCTCGGGCGCCACCGGCATCTACGGCAATCCGGGCGCCTACCTGCTGGCCTACGCACTGCCCGACTAATCGCCTGATCGACACGGGCGGGGCCGGCGACCACCGGCCCCGCTCCACCGACGGACTTTGCCAGTCACCTGCACCCTGACAAAATCAGGAGCAAGGTTGAGCCGTCGAGCCAGGCCCCCCACAAGTTGCGGTATGAAATCTCATACACGGAACCAATGGGCAGCCCGGGCCACGATATCCGAGATGCTTGGAGAGCCGATCGCGGCGGAGGCAAACCTGCAGGCGCAGCCGTTGACCGGGGGCACCGAGGCCAACGAAGCGGTTCTCTACACCGTTCGCTATCGGGATCCAGCTCAGCGAACACTGCGCGTCGTCGTCAAGAGCCTTAGCGGCCGTCCCGCCCGAGAGGCACAGGTCTACGCCCACTTGGTGCAACCCTATGCCGCCGCGCTGGCTCCGCGGCTACTCGCCGTCAAGCGAGACGGGGACCAATTGTTTCTGGTCATGGAGGCTGTCCGGCCCAACCGGGCCTGGCCCTGGCGGGACAACGCGGCGACCGTCAGGCTTCTGCACGAGCTAGGCCGTTTCCACGCCCGTGTCGAAGGGCGGTCGGTGTCGATGCCTGGTTGGGACTACGATGGTGAGTTGGCGGAGAGCGGGCAGGCCGCCGTTCATTTGCTGGATCAGTGCCGCGCGGCCGAGGAACTCCGGCCGCTGGTTCGGCATCTGACGGTGCTGCGGCGCTTCGCCGAAAATGCCGCTCGCCTGCGGCGGCAACTGCTGGTTGAGGCGCCGTTTCATGGCAGGCCAATCCATGGGGATGTTCACTCCGGCAACGCACTGTTTCGCGGCTCGCTGCCAGGCCGCCCGGTCCTGTTCGACTGGGGGCGCGCGCGCCATGGTTCACCGCTGGAGGACGTCAGTTCAGTGCTGCAGTCCCTGCGGCAATGGGAACCCGAGGCCATGTCGGCCCACGATACGCTCCTGAGGCGCTATCTCTCCGCTTTGGGATTGGACGCTCGGCTGGCGGATGGTGTGCGGAGTGCCTATTGGGTGGCTGCAGCATGCAACCTCCTCAGCGGCGCCCTGACTGTGCATCTCTGGCACGCGTTGGAACACGGCGGCAACGAACAGCAGAAAGCTCAGGCGATTGCGATGGCCCACAACTGCCTCCGCGTCGTACGCCGTGCCCATGCGTGGGCATTCTAGCGCACTATCTTGGTCACGAGGGCGCGCCAGAGGATGATCATCGACCCGCTGCTCGAGGTGACGGAACTCCGTATCGCCAGCAGGACGGTGCCTCGCCAACGAGCCGGCCGCGGCTCTCCACAGCCGAAGCACCCGAAATCCTCGCAATTCGGGGCCGGATCACCTATCTAGGTGGTAGTCAGAACAACGCAGAATCACCCCAGTGACCGATACGCCAGACAATACGGACGGCGGCGCTCTGCCTTCCGATATCGCGCCGATTTCCATCACCGACGAAATGCGCAAGAGCTATCTCGATTACGCCATGAGCGTGATCGTCAGCCGCGCGTTGCCGGATGTGCGCGATGGCCTCAAGCCGGTGCACCGGCGCATCCTCTTCTCGATGAGCGAGAACGGCTATGAGTGGAACCGCCCGTTCCGCAAGTCGGCTCGCGTCGTCGGCGACGTAATCGGTAAGTACCACCCGCATGGCGACGGCGCCGTCTACATGGCCCTGGTGCGCATGGCCCAGGATTTCTCCATGGGGCAGATGCTCGTGGAAGGGCAGGGCAATTTCGGCTCGGTCGACGGCGATATGCCGGCGGCCATGCGCTACACCGAAGTGCGCATGCAGAAGATCACCAACTCCATGTTGGACGATCTCGACAAGGACACGGTCGACTTCAAGCCGAACTATGACGGTTCGGAACGCGAGCCCAGCGTGCTGCCGGCGCGCTTCCCCAACATGCTGGTCAATGGCGGCGGCGGCATCGCCGTGGGCATGGCCACCAACGTGCCGACCCACAACCTCGCCGAGACCATCGACGCCGCGGTGCTGCTGCTCGACAACCCGGATGCGCTGACCGAAGAGCTGATGGAAGTGCTGCCGGGGCCGGATTTCCCCACCGGTGGCATCATCCTGGGCCGTGCCGGCATCCGCTCGGCCTACGAGACCGGCCGCGGCTCGGTGCTGGTGCGCGGCCGCGTCAGCATCGAGGAGGTGCGCAAGGAGCGCGAGGCGATCATCATCACCGAGCTGCCCTACCAGGTGAACAAGGCGGTGCTGGTCGAAAAGATCGCCGAGCTGGTGCGCGACAAGCGCATCGAGGGCATCGCCGACATGCGCGATGAATCCTCGCGCGAGGGCATGCGCGTGGTAATCGAGGTCAAGCGCGACGCGCTGCCCGACGTGGTGCTCAACCAGCTATACCGGTTCACCGCGCTGCAGTCCTCGTTCGGCTGTAACTTCGTGGCGCTCAACGGCGGCAAGCCGGAGCTGATGAGCCTCAAGCAGATCCTCGGTGCCTTCATCGACTTCCGCCAGGAAGTGGTGACCCGCCGCGCCCGGTTCCTGCTCAACAAGGCGCGCGACCGCGCCCATATCCTGGTCGGCCTTGCCGTGGCCGTGGCCAATATCGACGAAGTCATCGCCCTGATCCGCACCGCGCCCGATCCGGCGACGGCGCGCGAGCAGTTGATGACCCGGCGCTGGCCGGCGGCCGACGTCGAGCCGCTGATCAAGCTGATCGACGATCCGCGTCACCGCATCAACGACGACGGCACCTTCAACCTGTCGGACGAGCAGGCGCGCGCCATTCTGGAGCTGCGCCTCGCCCGCCTGACGGCGCTCGGCCGCGACGAAATCGGCGATGAACTCAACGGCCTGGGTGCGGAGATCGAGGACTATCTCGACATCCTGCGCAGCCGCGAGCGCGTCATCGACATCGTCCGCAGCGAGCTCATCGAGATCAAGGAGCAGTTCGGCTCGCCGCGCCGCACCGAGATCAGCGACTCTGCTGCCGACTTCGAGGACGAGGACCTGATCGCCCGCGAGGACATGGTGGTGACCGTGTCGCACGAGGGCTACATCAAGCGCGTGCCGCTCTCGACCTACCGGGCACAGAACCGTGGCGGCAAGGGCCGCTCCGGCATGGCGACGCGCGAGGAAGATTTCGTCTCGCGCCTGTTCGTCGCCAACACCCACACGCCGGTGCTGTTCTTCACCGATCGCGGCATCGCCTACAAGCTGAAGGTATGGCGCCTGCCGCTGGCGGCGGCCAATGCTCGTGGCAAGGCGCTGATCAACATCCTGCCGCTGGAGCAGGGCGAGCGGATCACCACGATCATGCCGCTGCCCGAGGACGAGGCCAGCTGGAGCAATCTCGACATCATGTTCGCGACGACGCGCGGCACCGTGCGCCGCAACTCGCTCGCGGATTTCGTCGAGGTGCGCCAGAACGGCAAGATCGCCATGAAGCTCGACGAGGGTGACCAGATCGTCGGCGTCGAGACCTGCACGACCAACGACGACGTGCTGCTGACCACCGCGCTCGGCCAGGCCATCCGCTTCCCGGTGGAGGACGTGCGCCGCTTCAAGGGTCGCGACTCCATGGGCGTGCGCGGCATCAGCCTGGGCGAGGGCGACAAGGTCATCTCGATGGCGGTGATCAACCACTCCGATGCCACGGCCGAGGAGCGCGCGGCCTACCTCAAGATGAGCCGTGCGGTTCGTGGCGAGGGCGAAGGCGAGGACAACGGTTCGGACGAGGCCGATGTGGTCGCCGGCGAGCTCAGCCAGGAGCGCTACGCCACCATGAGCGCCACCGAGCAGTTCATCCTGACGATCTCGGAGAACGGCTACGGCAAGCGCACCTCGAGCCACGAATACCGGATCACCGGCCGTGGCGGTAAGGGCATCGTCGCCATGGCGGTGAACAAGCGCAATGGCAATCTCGTCGCCAGCTTCCCGGTGGCCGAGGACGACCAGATCATGCTGATCAGCAATGGCGGCCAGACCATCCGGCTGCCGGTGGGCGGCGACAAGCCGATCCGCATCGTCTCACGCGGCTCGCAGGGCGTGATCGTCTTCGACACCGCCGAGGACGAGAAGGTCGTCTCGGTCGAGCACATCAGCGAGCCGGAGGGCGAGGAGCCGCCGGAGATGGACGAAAGCGGCCCGATCACCTCGGGCGGCGGAGAATAAGAAAAGGGGCGCTGCGGCGCCCCTTGTCATTTCCGGCAGGCGGTGGCTTGGTCGCTGTGTCGGGACGGGGGGACATCATGCCATCCACACGCATCGAAACGCGAAGCAGCTGGCTCGGGGAGCGGCGCCGGGACTTCGTCGAGGCCGTCCAGCGGGCGCTGGTGCGCGGCATCCTCATTCCGGAGGATGATCGTTGCGTGCGGTTGATCGAGTTCGATGAAGACGCGATCATCACCCCGCCGCATGCGGGGCCGCGCTATACGGTGATCGAGATCACGCTGTTCACCGGCCGCAGCATCGAGGCCAAGCGCCGGCTCTATGCCGCGCTGGTGGAGGAACTGGCGCCGTTCGGGCTTGAGGCTCGTGACATCAAGATCATCCTGGTAGAGGTGGATCGCGAGAACTGGGGGCTGCGTGGGCTGCCGGGGAGCGAGATCGAGCTGGGGTTCAAGGTCGACGTCTAGCCGGGTTGCGCCGTCCCCATTGGCGTGACAAGAACGTCGGCAAGAATAATGGGGAGTGAGGCATGACGCGGCTCGTCGGCTTTTATCCGGGGTCGTTCGACCCGCTCACCAACGGCCATCTCGATGTCATCGAGCGCGCCTGCAAGCTGGTGGATACGCTGGTGGTGGCGGTGGGAATCAGCGCTACCAAGAAGAACCCGTTGTTCAGCCACGAGGATCGGGTCGCAATCCTGGGACAGGTGCTGCCGGCCATCGGCAAGCGCACCGATACCGAGTTTCGCATCGTCGATTTCTCCGGTCTGATGGTGGCGGCGGCGCGCGAGCATGGCGCCAAGCTGATCATCCGCGGCCTCAGGGACACCACCGACTACAATTACGAGATGCAGATGGTGGGCATGAACGCCCAGATGGCACCGGACCTGCAGACGGTGTTTCTGCCCTCGAGCCCGCCGGTCCGGCATATCTCGGCCACATTGGTGCGGCAGATCGCGGAAATGGGCGGTGACATCTCCGCCTTTGTCCCACCGATCGTGCTCAAGGCTCTCAGCTCCGGAAAATGACCGTGATTACCCGCCGTCTGTTCAACACCCTCGTCGTGGGCGCTGCCGCGCTTGCCGCTTCATCCACCATGGCTAGTGCCCAGGAGGGTAAGCCGCATCTGATCCTGACCCTGCCGCAAGGCGAGGTCGTCATCGAACTGCTGCCGGAAATCGCGCCGCAGCATGTCGAGCGCGTCGTAACCCTGACGGAGCAGGGGGCCTATGATGGCGTGGTGTTCCACCGCGTGATCGAGGGCTTTATGGCGCAGACTGGCGACGTGGCCTTCGGCAAGAGCGGATCGCCCGACTTCAACCTGGCGCGCGCGGGCACCGGTGGCTCCGACCTGCCGGACGTCGAGGCCGAGTTCAACAGCGAGAGCTTCCAGCGCGGTGTGCTCGGCGCGGCTCGCTCGCAGAACCCCAACAGCTTCAACTCCCAGTTCTTCATCACCACCGCCGACGCCAGCTTCCTTGACGGCCAGTACACCGTGTTCGGCAAGGTGCTCTCGGGCATGGAAGCGGTGGACGCGCTGCCCAAGGGCTCGCAGGCCAATAACGGCGCGGTGGAAAATCCCGACGCCATTCAGTCGGCCCGGATAGAGTACCGCTGACTTCCCGCACGGCGGCGCGTTGACTTGCGCCGCCTCACCGATCCCCTTACATCCGCCCGATCTTCCTCAAGCGAAAGACCTCAGCCATGGCCTATGCCGATCCCGAGAACACCCTCGTCATCGAGACCACAAAGGGCCGCGTCGTCATCGAGATGCGCCCGGACCTGGCGCCGAACCATGTCGCGCACATCAAGAAGCTGGCGCGCGAAGGCGCCTATGATGGCGTGGTGTTCCATCGCGTGATCGACGGCTTCATGGCCCAGACGGGCGACGTGAAGTTCGGCAATTCCAACCTGCCGGAGTTCAACCCGGGTCGCGCCGGCACCGGCGGTTCCAAGTACGCCGATCTTGCCCAGGAATTCAGCGCTGAGCCGCATGTCCGCGGCACTGCCTCGATGGCCCGCGCGCAGAACCCGAACAGCGCCAACTCGCAGTTCTTCATCTGCTTCGAAGACGCGCGCTTCCTCGACCGCCAGTACACGGTCTGGGGTAAGGTGATCGAAGGGATGGAGAATGTCGACCAGATCAAGCGCGGCGAGCCCGTGGTCAATCCTGACAAGATGGTGTCGGTGAAGGTCGCGGCGGACATCGCCGAGTAGGTTCAAAGGCCGGCGGTGACGCCGGCCTTTTTTCTTGTCTGTCGCGCAGACCTCATGGTGAGCTTGTCGAACCACGAGGTCGGTAACGCGGTGGCCGCGACCTCCTACTTCGACAGGCTCAGGACGAGGTCTAGCGCAATGCAGCGCTCTACTCTGCCGCCAGCAACCCGGCTTCCTCGGCCTCGAGTTGTGCCTGCGCCGCCACCCCGAGTCCGAAGCGCGCCGCGATGTCGGGGGCATAGCGCACGAGATCGGGCCTCAGCTTGATCAGCGCTAGGTCCTTGACCTTGGCTTCCAGCATCACATCGAAAACCAGACCTTCCGCCTGACGCATGAAGCCGATGAACTCGAAGGGCTGCACGAAGTCGGCGTGGCCGGTCCAGACCGGGGCGGCATTCACGGTCACCGCCTTGCCGGTCTTGCGATCCTTGCGCACCAGCTGGCGGAGTTCGGTTCGCGGCGAGGAGAAGTGCATCTTGGGCCGAACATCGTCCGGCCAGGTGGCGAGGATCGCCTGAAGGGTGGGGCGCAGTTCGGCCTGCTCGGGATTGAAGCACCAGAAATGCTGGTGATCGAAGATCAGCCGCACGCCGGTGTGCTGGTGAATCCACAACACGTCGGCCGCCGAGAAGCGCAGATCGTCATGTTCCAACACCAGCCGGCGCCGCACGGGCTCCGGCAGCGTTGCCCAGGTCTCGACCCAGCGCCGGCGCGCGGCGTCGCGATCGTCGTAGACTCCGCCCACATGGGTGACCACGACAGCTTCCGGACCCAGCCCCATCAGGTCGAGCATCTCGGACTGCGAGGTCAGGTCCCAGATGCTCTTTTTCACCAGCACCGGATCGGGGCTGTTGAGGACGATGAATTGGCTGGGGTGGAAGGAGAGCCGCAAGCCCTGCTCCCGCGCGCGCACGCCGATGGATGCAAGTTCCGCGGCGCTCTCCTGCACCATGCCGTGGAATTCCGGCATGTCCGGGTGGGTGGCGTAGGGTGCCAGGTCCGAGGACATGCGGTACATGGTGATGCGATGCGCGGCCAGGTAGTCGAAGATAGCTTCGAGATAGCCGAGCGACACCTTGAGGTGCGGCTTGCTGGTGGCGCGGCGGGCGTCGTTGCTCTTGAGGTCGGGATTGCCGAGGATCTTGACCGGCACCCCGAGCCGAAGCGGCGAGTTGTCCATGATTGTCTCCGTCGGGCAGGAATGCCGCCGCGCCTTGGGCGTTCCCGCATGGCCGGGTACCGCAGGAGCCAGTTCCTGCCGGGCAGGGGAAGTGCTAACCAGCCGCCATGCGTGTTTCCGAATTCGACTTCGAGCTCCCCGAGAGCCTGATCGCCCTCCACCCGGCCGAGCCGCGTGATTCCGCACGTCTGCTGGTGGTCGATCCGGTCAATGGCCTCTCCGACCGGCATATCCCTGATCTCAAGACACTGCTGCGTCCCGGTGACGTGCTGGTGGTCAACGATACCCGCGTGCTGCCGGCGGAACTGAGCGGCACCCGCGTCCGCGGCGACATCCGCGCCGGTGTGTCGTTCAACCTCCACAAGCGGGTGGACGCCCATACCTGGCGTGCTTTCGCCCGTCCGGCCAAGAAGCTGCACGTTCTGGACGAACTGGAACTCGGTGGCACCCACGGCGAACCGCTCAAGGCGCGTGTCGCCGGCAAGGGCGAGACTGGCGAGGTCACACTCGAATTCGAACTCGGCGGTGCCAAGCTCGATGAGGCCATCAAAGCTCATGGTGCCATGCCGCTGCCGCCCTATATCGGCGCCAAGCGCGGCACCGAAGAGCGCGACAAGACCGACTACCAGACCGTCTATGCCGCCGAGGATGGCGCCGTCGCCGCCCCGACCGCAGGCCTGCACTTCACCGAGCGGCTGCTGCAGGACCTCAGGGACATGGACGTCGCCATCGAGCGGGTGACGCTGCATGTCGGGGCAGGGACATTCCTGCCGATGAAGGTCGACGACACCGAAGACCACGTCATGCACTCGGAATGGGGCGAGATCGACCGGGCGACAGTGGACCGGATCAACGCCCGCCGCGGTGCCGGCGGGCGCGTTGTTGCCGTGGGCACCACCAGCCTGCGGCTGCTCGAAACCGCCTCCCGCGCCACTGGTACGCTCCAGCCCTTCGTCGGGGACACCGACATCTTCATCACCCCGGGCTTTCGCTTCCGCACCGTCGACCTGCTGATGACGAACTTCCACCTGCCCAAGTCGACGCTGTTCATGCTGGTCAGCGCCTTTTCCGGGCTGGAGGTCATGAAGAACGCCTACGCGCATGCGATACGCGAGGGTTACCGGTTCTATTCGTATGGCGACTCCTCGCTGCTGACGCGGGCGGAGCAGGACTAGGGGCGACGGCAGCCCTTGCGCTGCCGGCAGCCGACCCACTACAACCCCGGCCATGAAACAAGTCGCCTTCACCCTTTCCGCCACCGACGGCATGGCGCGTCGTGGACGCATCGACACGCCGCGTGGCGAGATCAACACGCCGGCTTTCATGCCCGTCGGCACCGCCGGCACGGTCAAGGCGATGTATCCCGAGCAGGTGCGGGAAACCGGTGCAGATATCCTGCTCGGCAACACCTACCACCTGATGCTGCGGCCCGGTGCCGAGCGGGTCGCCTCGCTGGGCGGTCTCCATACCTTCATGAACTGGGAGCGCCCGATCCTCACCGACAGCGGCGGCTTCCAGGTGATGTCGCTCGCCAAGCTCCGCAAGCTCACCGAGAAGGGCGTCACCTTCAAGTCGCACATCGACGGTACGGCCTATGAGCTGACGCCGGAGCGCTCGATCGAGATCCAGACGCTGCTCGACAGTGACATCATCATGCAGCTCGACGAGTGCATCGCCCTGCCGGCGGAGCGCAAGGAGATGGAGCGCGCGATGGAGCTGTCGCTGCGCTGGGCGGATCGCTCCAAGACAGCGTTCAACAACCAGCCGAACCGCGCGCTGTTCGGCATCGTCCAGGGTGGCGACGATCCGGAGCTGCGGGCACGGTCGGCAGCGGGACTCAAGTCCATCGGCTTCGACGGCTATGCCGTGGGTGGCCTTGCCGTTGGCGAGCCGCAGGAGGTGATGTTCCGCGTGCTCTCCGACATCACTCCGGAGCTGCCGCAGGATCGCCCCCGCTACCTGATGGGCGTTGGCAAGCCCGACGACATCCTCGGGGGCATCGAGCGCGGCATCGACATGTTCGACTGCGTACACCCCACCCGCGCCGGGCGGCACGGGCATGCCTATACCCGCTTTGGCGTCATCAACCTCAAGAACGCCCGGCACAAGGACGACCATCGCCCGCTCGACGCGGAGTCGCCAAACCCCAACTGCCGCCGCTGGAGCCGCGCCTATCTTCATCATCTCGTCAAGAGCGAGGAGATATTGGCGGCCATGGTGCTTTCGCAGATCAACCTCAGCTATTATCAGGAGCTGACGGCCGGGGCGCGCGTCGCCATCGAGGCAGGCCGGATCAACGATTTTGCGGCAGAGACGCGGGCGGCATGGGCCACCGGTGACCTGCCTGCGCTGTAAGAGGGAAGACGTCATGGCCAAGGGCTCGCGCGACGAGGTGCTCAACCCGCTGACCAAGCACCGCAAGCGGATCAGCGACATCACCATGCGCGAAATGTTCGCGCTCGACCCGAACCGCTTCCAGCGCTTCTCCGCCACCGGCGCCGGGATCCTGCTCGACTATTCGAAGAACCGCATCGACGAAGACGTCATGGAAGCGCTGTTCGAGCTGGCGCGTGCCGCTGGCGTCGAGGAGCGGCGGACGCAGATGTGCGAGGGCGAGCACATCAACATCACCGAGGATCGCGCGGTGATGCACATGGCCCTGCGCTACCAGGGCGACAAGCCCGTCACCGTCGACGGTAAGGACGTGATGCCCGACGTGCGCGGCGTGCTCGCTGCCATCGAGGCCTATTCCAATGGCGTCCGCGACGGCTCCATCCGCACACACACGGGCGAGACCTTCACCGACATCGTCAATATCGGCATCGGCGGCTCGGATCTCGGCCCCGTCATGGTGACGCTGGCGCTCGAGCCCTACACCCGACCCGATCTGCGCGCGCACTACGTGTCCAACGTCGACGGCGCCCACATCCACGACATCCTCAAGCGCCTCGATCCCAAGCGCACGCTGTTCATCGTCGCCTCCAAGACCTTCACCACCGACGAGACCATGACCAACGCCCACTCGGCGCGGAAGTGGCTGGCGGATGCAGTCGGTGAGGAGGCGGTGCCGAGCCATTTCGCGGCAGTCTCGACCAATATCGCCGCCTGCGCCCAGTTCGGCATCCGCGAAGACCGCATTTTCGGCTTCTGGGATTGGGTTGGCGGACGCTATTCGGTGTGGTCGGCCATCGGCCTGCCGGTGGCGCTGGCCGTCGGCTACGACAATTTCGCCGCCTTCCTGCGTGGCGCCGACGCCATGGACCGTCATTTCCTCGAGACCCCGCTCGAGAACAACCTGCCGGTGATCATGGCGCTGCTCGGCGTGTGGTACCGCAACGCCTGGGGGTTCTCGACCCATGCCGTTTTGCCCTACGACCAGCGCCTCAGCCGCTTCCCGGCGTACCTGCAGCAGCAGGACATGGAGTCGAACGGCAAGTCGGTGACGCTTGGCGGCAAGAAGGTCGAGTGGTCCACCGGCCCGATCGTCTGGGGCGAGCCGGGCACCAACGGCCAGCACGCCTTCTACCAGTTGATCCACCAGGGCACCGACGTCATCCCCTGCGATTTCCTGATCGCCGCGCGCCCGCACGAAAACCTGCCGCCGCACCACGACAAGCTGGTCGCCAACGTCCTCGCCCAATCCGAGGCGCTGATGCTGGGCAAGACCAAGGCCGAAGTGGTCGAGGAACTGAAGGCGCAGGGCCTCGGCAAGGACGCGATCAAGGAACTGGCGCCGCACAAGGTGTTCCCCGGCAACCGGCCGTCCAACACGCTGTTCTATCCGCAGCTCACCCCTGAGACGTTGGGCTCGCTGGTGGCGCTCTACGAGCACAAGGTGTTCGTGCAGGGCGTGATCTGGAACGTGAACTCCTATGATCAGTGGGGCGTAGAGCTCGGCAAGCAGCTCGCCAAGGCGCTGCTGCCAAAGGTCCAGGGTGAGGCCAGTGCCGAAGGGCACGACAGCTCTACCCAGGGTCTGGTCGGTTATTATCTCGCCAACAAGGGACCGGTCGCGTGACCATCACCACCGAGGAACAGCTCGAAAAGCTCAAGGCGATCGGCCGCATCTGCGCCATCGTGCGCGATGCCATGTCCGAAGCCATGCGCCCGGGCATGACGACGGCGGAGCTGGACGACCTCGGACGCGTGCTGCTCGAGCAGCATGGCGCGCGCTCGGCGCCGATCCTCACCTATGACTTCCCCGGACACACCTGCATCTCGGTGAACGAGGAGATCGCCCACGGCATCCCCGGTGATCGGGTGCTCGAGGCCGGCGATCTCGTCAATATCGATGTGTCTGCGGAGAAGGACGGGGTCTTTGCCGATACCGGCGCTTCCTTCGTGCTCGGAGGCGGCGACGGCCGGCTCGAAGCGCTTTGCCGCGACGGCAAGAAAGCGATGTGGGCCGGCATTCGTGCGGTGAAGGCTGGGGCGCCCTTCGCCGATATCGGCGACGCCATCGGCAAGGTCGCCAAGAAGGGCGGTTACACCCTGATCCGCAATCTCGCCAGCCACGGTGTCGGCGATAGCCTCCATGACGAGCCGGGCGAGATCCCGACCTGGCCGGATCGGTCCGAGCGTCGGCGCATGGGCAACGGCCTCGTCTTCACCATCGAGCCATTCCTGTCGATGGGCGGCCG
Source organism: Devosia albogilva (assembly GCF_042685625.1). NCBI lineage: Bacteria > Pseudomonadati > Pseudomonadota > Alphaproteobacteria > Hyphomicrobiales > Devosiaceae > Devosia > Devosia albogilva. The sequence goes on along the minus strand of NZ_JBHUNP010000001.1, from coordinate 3,665,496 downwards.
CATGGCCGACCAGAAGTCGGAAGACGACGAGTGGACACTGGTGAGCCGTCCCCCGGCGCCTTGCGTGCAGTATGAGCACACAGTGGTGGCAACGCCGCGCGGTGCGGTCGTGGTGACGCTGGCGGCGGCCTAGAGCCAGACCAGCAGGGTCGGTCCGAGCAGGATCGCCGCGACGCCGACTACGAAGCGCAGATTGCCGAGCTGGCGCAGATTACCGACGCTGAGCCAGGTGGAGAGCACGAAGAACCCGGCAAGGGCGATCAGTGCCGGCGCCAGCGCGTTCAGCGCAACCGGGGTGCTTTCGTTGAGCTGCAGGTAGATCATGTGCCCACCGGCAAAGCCGATCAGCGCGGTGATCACCACTGCCACCGCCTTGGCCGCGATCAGCAGCGCACTGTCGATGGTGTGGCTCGCCAGCAGCAGCGCGATGCCACTGGCGGTGACATGGACGGCGGCAAGCGTCGGAAACACGCGACTGTCGACCAGCACCGGCACCAGTTCCGGCGGCGCCTGCAGGGGCAGGGCGCCGATCATCGGCAGGTTGGCGCCGTACTGCGCCAAGAGGAAAATCACGTAGAGCATGACCAGCGTGCCGCCGGCGAACACCAGCGCCGTCGCCACCAAAACCTTCAGCAGGTCGATCGTATCCTGTGACACAGGCCCACGCCCCCGTTCGCCGCTATCCTGCAGCCCTTATGGTCGCGGCGCAGCGATTCTCCTAGCGCAGGCCGCCCCGGACGCTCGTGCGCGGCCGCTGGCCCAGGCCGATGCTGCGGCGCACGCGCACGGGCTTGCGGAACTCTTCGGAGAGTTCGCCGGCATCAGCCCGGTTATCGAGCTCGGCATAGGGATCGGGGTCGTTACAGGTCTGCGGCATGGAACTGGGGCAAGTGGGAAACGCTGCCTATCGGCGATTGCCGGCCATGCCGTCAAGCAAGCGCGGCCGGGCAGCAGCCTTGCGTTTTCCGGGCGGAACCAAGTGTCGCAGAGTGAGTGGTACGCCGGGCGGGGGTCGAACCCGCGACCATTCGATTAAAAGTCGAATGCTCTACCACTGAGCTACCGGCGCCTGTGTCGGACGCCTTGGCGTCGCGGCGGAACATATCTTCTCCAACGCCGGTCGAGTCAACCGCTATAGCGCCGGTTCACTCCACTGCGAGTGGCACGCCGTCATACGGCTGCGGTGTGCAGGCGATCGCCACGCGCTCCAGCCGCTGGCAGAGCGCCGAAGCCTCCGCGAGCTCGGCGATGGGGCCAACCACGATGCGCTGGCGCTCGCCTTCGCCGGCCAAAGCGGGAGAAAGACCGAACAGGACTGGTCCAAGCTTCAGCGTCAGGTCCTGCCAGGTTGCCGCGGCCTCTTCGGCGGTCACCGAAGGACCGATGGCCACGCCGTGAGGACGGTCATTGGGCGGGGGCAGCGCTGCAACCTCGGCCGGCAACGCTGGGAGGGGCTGCGCGTTTTGAGGCACAGACGCCTGGGGCATCGGCCGCTGGCGCACCACCACCGTGCCGCCTTCCGCTGGATACACGGTGGCGGGCTCCTGGCCGATTCCCGCGGTGACGTTGCTGCGATCGATGAGGACGCTGTCCGGCACCGCCTCGAGCAGCTTCGGCATGCTGACTTCGAGCGCTCCGACGCGGCGCAACACGTCGCTGCCCTGCTGTTCGTTGAGGGCAAAGCGGGCGGCGAGCACACTGTTCTCGCGCTTGAGAACCACCGTCTGCTCTCGGAGTTCGGCGACCTGCCCCCGTAATTGCTCCAACGTCGGCCCTTGAAGGCGCGATTTGTGCAGCGATGCGAGTGTGTCCTGCGGCAGTAGAGCGGAAACATTGGCGCCGAGCACGGCCACCGCGCCCATGACGAGCGCAACTATTCCCCACAGCGTCACGTCCGATTGCCGGAACTGCTCGGATGCCTTAGCCAAGATGCTGCTCTCAACGCGGCTCGAATCAAGCCTCTCCGTCGAGACAATGGGGCCTCGGTTAGTGCTTCGCCAACTATGTGCTGCCATAAATTTGTGTATATGCGAGCGCTGTTGCGCACGCCCGGAGGCCATCCATGACCGAACTGTTGTCGATTATTCTTGCGGCGGGCGAGGGCACGCGCATGAAATCGGCAACACCAAAGGTGCTGCACCCCGTTGGGGGCATGCCCATCGTTGGTCATGTGGTCCGAGCCGCGAGGGACGCTGGTTCGACGACGATCGGCCTGGTTACCGGCCCGCGGCACCAGCAAATTCGTGATGCAGTAAGCGCGCTTCATCCCGATGTGGTGCATTTCGAGCAGACCGAAGCAAAAGGTACGGCACATGCCGCCTCTATGGCGCGGGAGCTGTTCGCCGGTGCCACAGGCTATGTCGCAGTCGTATATGGCGACCACCCGCTGCTGCGTGGAGTCAATTTCCGCGCGGTTCTGGACCGGCTGGATGCCGGGCTCGACGTTGCAATTCTCGGATTTGAGCCGCGCGACCCCACAGGCTATGGTCGATTCATCACAGATGGTGATCGGCTCCTGGCCATCCGTGAACACAAGGATGCAACGGAGGCAGAGCGCCGGATCGGCCTGTGCAATGCCTGCATCTTGGCGTTCCGTGCCGAGGTGTTCCGTGACCTGATCGACGAGGTCGGTAATGACAACGCCCAAGGTGAGTATTACCTGACCGATCTGGTCAGCCTCGCGAATGCCGCCGGTAAAAAGGTGGGGTACGGGGTCGCTCCCGAGAATGACGTCATGGGCGTCAACGATCGCAGCCAGCTCGCGCGGGCGGAGGCGTTGTTCCAGCAGACGCGCCGCGAAGACTTCATGAAGGCCGGTGTGACCCTGCGCGATCCGGACAGCGTCTGGTTCTCGTGGGACACCGAAATCGGCCGGGATGTCACCATCTTTCCCAACGTGGTCTTCGGCCCCGGCGTAAAGATCGCCGACAATGTCGAAATCCGCGCCTTCTGCGACATCGAGGATGTGGTGATCGGGGAGGGCGCCAGCATCGGCCCATTCGCCCGCATTCGGGGTGGGGCCGAGCTTGGGCCCAACGTCCATCTCGGCAATTTCGTCGAGGTCAAGAAGTCGAAGATTGGGGCCGGCACAAAGGCGGGCCACCTCAGCTATCTGGGCGATGCGGAGATCGGCGAGAAGACCAATATCGGGGCCGGCACCATTACCTGCAATTATGACGGCGTGAACAAGGACAAGACGGTGATCGGCAGCAACGTCTTCATCGGCTCCAACGCCTCGCTGGTGGCACCGATAACGATCGGCGACGGCGCCTATACGGCGTCCGGCAGCGTCATTACCGACGACGTGCCGGCCGATGCGGTGGCATTCGGTCGTGCCCGCCAGGAAAACAAGCCAGGCTATGCGCCGAAACTGCGCGAGAAGGCACTCGCCAAGAAAGCGGCGAAGGGGAAGTAGGATGTGCGGCATTATCGGTATCGTCGGCTCCGAGCCGGTGGCGGGTCGCCTGGTGGATGCGCTGAAGCGGCTTGAATATCGCGGCTATGACAGCGCCGGTGTCGCCACCCTCGAGGATGGCAGCATCAGCCGGCGGCGGGCCGAGGGCAAGCTCGGCAATCTGGCGCAGAAGCTCGCCTTCGAGCCGCTCGAAGGCCGGATCGGAATTGGCCACACCCGCTGGGCGACCCATGGCGCCCCCACCGAGCGCAATGCCCATCCGCACGCCACCGACCGCGTTGCCATCGTCCACAACGGCATCATCGAGAATTTCCGCGACCTGCTCGCCGATCTCGCCAGGGACGGCTACCAGCCGCAGACCCAGACCGACACCGAATCCGTCGCCCTGTGGGTGACGCGCGAACTCGCCCGTGGCGCCGACCCCGAGCTGGCCGTCGCCCGCACCCTGAAGCAGCTCAAGGGCGCGTTTGCTCTGGCCTTCCTGTTCCGCGATCACGACGGTCTGCTGATTGCGGCCCGGCACGGCGCGCCACTCGCCATCGGCTACGGCACGACCGAGATGTATCTCGGCTCCGACGCCATGGCGCTGGCGCCGTTCACGTCGCGGCTGACCTATCTCGAGGACGGCGACTGGGCCGTGATTACCCGAGATGGCGTCACCATCCGCGACGGGCGTGACGCCATCGTCCAGCGCGAGCAGCAGGTCTCGCAGGCGTCGGCGCTGCTGGTCGACAAGGGCAACCACCGCCACTTCATGGCCAAGGAAATCTACGAGCAGCCCGAGACCATCTCGCACACGCTCAGCCACTATGTGGATATGGGCGCCGAGCGCGTCGCCATTCGCGAGGCGCTGCCGTTCAGCTTCGCCGAGCTGACCCGCCTCACCATGAGCGCCTGCGGCACGGCCTACTATGCCGGCGCCGTCGCCAAATACTGGTTCGAGCGCTACGCGCGGCTACCCGTCGATATCGACGTCGCCTCCGAGTTCCGCTACCGCGAACCGCCGCTGGCGCCCGGTGGGCTGTCGCTGTTCATCTCGCAGTCCGGCGAGACCGCCGACACGCTGGCGGCCCTGCGCTACTGCGCGGGGCAGGGCCAGCATGTCGCGAGCCTCGTCAACACGCTCGAATCCACCATCGCCCGCGAGTCGGGGGTGGTTTTCCCGATCCTGTGCGGGCCGGAAATCGGCGTCGCCTCCACCAAGGCGCTGACGGCGCAACTGACGGCGCTCGCCAGCCTCGCCATCGCCGCCGGCCGCGCCCGCGGCGCCCTGTCGGAAGAACAGGAAACCGAACTGGTCCGCGAGCTGGTGCGCCTGCCGACTGCCGTCTCGCAGGCGCTCGGCACCGAAGCGCAGATCATGGACATCGCCAAGCGCCTGTCCAAGGCCAAGGACGTGCTCTACCTTGGCCGCGGCCCGATGTATCCGATCGCCCTCGAAGGCGCGCTGAAACTCAAGGAAATCAGCTACATCCACGCCGAAGGTTATGCTGCAGGTGAACTGAAGCACGGTCCCATCGCCCTCGTCGACGAGGACATGCCGGTGATCGTCGTCGCCCCGTCGGACGAGCTGGTCGACAAGACCCTCAGCAACATGCAGGAGGTGGCAGCCCGCGGCGGCAACATCATCCTGATCACGGACAAGAAGGGCGCCGAAACCGTCGGCCAGGATGTCGCCGACATTATCCTGATCCCGGAGGTGTCGAGCTTCGTGGCCCCGATCCTCGCCACCATCCCGGTGCAGCTCCTCGCCTACCACACCGCCGTGTTCATGGGCACGGACGTCGACCAGCCGCGCAACCTCGCGAAATCGGTGACGGTGGAGTAGGGGGGCACCGTCAGACGGTAGACCTCATGGTGAGCTTGTCGAACCACGAGGTCGGTAACACCGGGGCCGCGACCTCGTGGTTCGACAGGCTCAGGATGAGGTCTACGGGAGTGCTGTAGAGCGGCCGCTAAGCCCGCTTGCCGGTCCCGAACCCATGCATCCGGTTGGCCCACTGCATGCCCACGATCGCCCCCTTAATCGAGGGCAGAATAGCCAGCGGCAACAGGATCGCCAGCGGCACCATGGTGTAGACATAGATCATCGGGTTGACGTGATGGGTCATCTCGATGTGCAGCATGATGGCGACCAGCAGGTGGCCGACGATCATGATGGCGATATAGGGCGGGAAATCATCTGCGCGGTGCAGGTTGAGCTGCTCGCCGCACACCTCGCACTCCTCTACGACCTTCAGGTAAGACCGGAACAGCTTGCCCTTGCCGCAATGCGGGCACTTGCACAGCGTGCCGCGCCAGATCGCCTGACCGGCGCTGCGTTGTTCGAGGGCGGGGGAGGACTGGGTCATGGCTATCGCTTTCTTCGACCCTTGGGGCCGTAGCTTCTAGATGCGCGCTTTTGTCCGCGCTTGACAGACGACGGATTGACGCGCTCCCCCTCGGACAGCAGCTCGAACCGCATGCTGCCTGCCACGGGAGCCGCCTCCATCAACCGCACGGTGACGCGATCGCCGAGGCCGAACTTCTCGCCGGTTCGGTCGCCAACCAGCGCCTGCATGTCCTCGTGGTAGCGGAAGTAGTCGTCGCCCACGGTCGAGGCGGGGATGAATCCATCGGCACCGGTCTCGAGCAGGCGCACGAACAGACCGGACTTGGTCACGCCCGAGACGCGACCTTCGAACTTGGCACCAATCTTGGTCGACAGGAACTGCGCCAACAGGCGGTCCGAGGTTTCCCGCTCCGCCAGCATCGCCCGGCGCTCCGTCGCCGAGATATGCTGGGCGATGCCCTCGAGCCGCAGCGCTTCCGCTTCGGTGAGACCATCATCGCCGAAGCCCAGCGCCTTGATCAGGGCGCGGTGCACCAGGAGGTCGGCGTAGCGGCGGATCGGCGAGGTGAAGTGGGCATAGCGATCGAGATTGAGGCCGAAATGGCCGTAATTCTCGGGCGCGTAGATTGCCTGCGCCTGTGAGCGCAGCACCATCTCGCTGACCTGCTCGACATTGCCGGCCCGGCGCGCCTGAGCCAGAATGCCGTTGAAGTCCGCCGCCCGTACCGCATCCGACTTCTTCATGCCGATGTCGAGCGAACCGAGGAACTCGCGCAGGGCGGTCAGCTTCTCGCCCGAGGGTTCGTCGTGCACGCGGTACATCACGGGCGAACGCTTCTGTTCCAGCGTTTCGGCCGCGGCGACATTGGCCGCGATCATCATCTCCTCGATCAGCCGGTGCGCCTCCAGCCGCTCGGGCACGAAGATGTCGCGCACCATGCCCTTGTCGTCGAGCAGGATCTTGCGCTCGGGCAGGTCGAGGTCGAGCGGACCACGCTGGTCGCGTGCCTTGGTCATCGCCGCATAGGCAGCCCAGAGCGGCTTCAGGATCGGTTCGAGCAGCGGCCCGGTCTTGTCATCCGGCTTGCCGTCGATGGCATCCTGCGCCTGCTGGTAGCTGAGCTTGGCCGCCGAGCGCATCAGGATGCGATGGAAGCTGTGCGAGCGCTTTTTGCCGTCGGCGCCGAGCACCATGCGCACCGCCATGGCGGCGCGGGGCTCGCCTTCCTTGAGTGAGCACAGCTCGTTGCTGATCCGCTCCGGCAGCATCGGCACCACCCGGTCGGGGAAGTAGACCGAGTTGCCGCGCAGATACGCCTCGCGATCCAGTGCCGTCCCCGGCTGCACATAGGCGGCGACGTCGGCGATCGCGACGGTGACGATGAACCCGCCGGGGTTCTTCTCGTCCGTGTCCGCCTCGGCATGGACGGCGTCGTCGTGGTCCTTGGCGTCGGCCGGGTCGATGGTGATCAGCGGCAGTTCGCGCCAGTCCTCACGGGCCTTGAGGGTCGCTTCCTTCGCTTCGTCCGCCTCGCGGATCACCGAGTTGGGGAAGATGTACGGAATCTCGAGGCTGTGGATGGCGATCATGCTGATCGCCCCCTCCGAGCTCGGATTGCCAATGACGTTGGTGACCCGCGCCCGCGGGATCATCAGTCGCCCGGAGAGCTTGACCTCGACCTCCACCAGATCGCCGTCCTGCGCCTCGCCAAGGTCGCCCATGGGGATGCGCATCTCCTTCTGCTTGCGGTCGATCGGGATCAGCCGCGCGCCATCCTCGTCGCGGCGCACGATGCCGATATGGGCGCGGCGCGGCTTGTCGAGGATCTTCATCGGCTTGGCGGTGTATTCCGGCACCGGGCCGTCGCCGCTCTCGATGCGGGCAAGGATGCGGTCGCCCGGCGCCGGCACCACGCGGGCATTGCGCCCGCCGAGCACGGTGACGCGGGGCTTTTCGCCCTCCTCATCGTTCCACTGTGCCGGGAATGCGTGAAGATTGTCCGGATCCGCATCGGCAGGGATATCGAGCACCGTTACCGAAGGCAGAGCGGCCGTCCGGCGCAGCGCCTTGCGGGTGCGGGTGATCAGGCCATCGCTTTCGAGTTCGGCGAGCATCGCCTTGAACGGGCGACGCATGTCACCGCGAATGCCGAAGACCTTGGCGAGGTCGCGCTTGCCCTTGAGGTCCGGCTCCTGCGCCAGCGCCTCCAGCAATTGCTCGCGCGTGGGCAGCGCGTCGGCGCGCGGGTGCAGCGACCGCTTCGGACCGGAGGTGTTCTTGTTTTTGGTTTTTGTGAGTTTTGCCATCAGGCCTTGCTTGTAGTCGAGTTCGCCCGCCGAAGAAATCGGCAGGTGCCCAACTGAAATCTGTCTGGGATAGGAGGAGTTCCCGCGCATCTCTGCTGCGGGAACACAGGTCATATGGATATCGGTCGGCGCCGATGTAAGGGGTCAGGCCGCGCCGGCAAGATAGAAACGTCGCGCCACCGTGTGGTCGCGCAGCGCCTGCGCCGGCAATCTCCCCGTGAGAGCGTCCACCACTTTGCCCGGTTCGGCGACGGCACTGGCGTCGACTATGACCTTTGCGAACGCCGGCCGCAAACCGAGCCGCACTTCCTCCAGCAGGTTGAACAGCAGGGCGCGAACATCGGTCAGCGCGGCACAGGCGGGGCAGGTGTCCCCATCCTTATGGCCGTGCCCGCTATTTGCCGGCAGCCGTAGCAGGGCGGTCTCCCCATCGAGCGGCAGGAGATTCCCCCGCTCGGTGATCAGCGTGACAGCGATGGGTTCGGTGCGGGTCATGTCGAGTACTTGATGCCGGTGGTCACCTCTCCCCTGAGGGGAGAGGTCGCCGCGAAGCGGCCGGTGAGGGGTTCAGAGTTGCGGTTCCTGCCGAGAGGCTGAACCTCTCACCCTGACCCTCTCCCCTCAGGGGCGAGGGGACGAAGGAGCCGCCCGGCAGGAGATTCACAGGCGTCTCGGTTCCTGCGCCTCCCTCCCCTTGATGGGGAGGGATTGAGGGTGGGGTGGAGCAACGCACACCGCTGCTACTCCGCAGCCACGATCGTCGGTCCGGGGATGTAGTTCAGGATCGAGCCGAGCCAGCGTTCCACCTCTTCCACCGGCATGCCCTTGCGCTGGGCATAGTCGATGACCTGATCCCGCTCCACCTTGGCCACGCCGAAATAGTAGGCGTCGGGGTGGGCGAAATAGAGCCCGGAAACCGACGACCCCGGCCACATGGCAAAACCTTCCGTCAGCCGCACGCCCGCCTGCCGTTCGGCATCGAGCAGGCGGAAGAGCGTAGTCTTCTCGGTGTGGTCGGGCTGGGCCGGGTAGCCCGGGGCAGGGCGGATGCCGCGATAGTTTTCGAGGATCAGTTCCTCCGGGGTCTGCGCCTCGTCGGCGGCATAACCCCAGAACTCCTTGCGCACCCGCTCGTGCATGGCCTCCGCAAAGGCTTCGGCGAAGCGGTCGGCCAAAGCCTTCACCAGGATCGAGGAATAGTCGTCATTCGCCCGCTCGAAGCGCTCGGCGATCGCCACTTCCTCGATACCGGCGGTGACCACGAAGCCGCCGAGATAGTCCGGTTTGCCCGTCTCCATCGGCGCGACGAAGTCGCTCAGTGCCATGTTCGCCTTGCCGTCACGCTTGGAAAGCTGCTGGCGCAGGGTGAACAGGGTGGCCAGTTCCTCCTGTCGCGTTTCGTCGGTGAAGAGGCGGATGTCGTCGCCAACGGCATTGGCCGGCCAGAAGCCGACAACGGCCCGCGGGGCGAACCACTTCTCGGCAATGATCTGTTCGAGCATGCGCTGCGCATCTTCGAACAACTGCCGCGCCGCTTCGCCCTGCTTCTCGTCCTCGAGTATGGCCGGATAGCGTCCCCTCAGCTCCCAGGTCTGGAAGAACGGCGTCCAGTCGATGTAGCGGGCGAGGTATTCGAGCGAGAAGTCGTTGGCGTCGAACACCCGCGTGCCGAAGAAGTTCGGCTTCGGCGGCTCGTAGCCCGCCCAATCGGGCTTGAAGCTGTTGGCGCGGGCGCGATCGAGCGGCAGCCGCTTCTTCTCCGCCTCGGCCCGCTCATGCGCGGCGGCGGCCTTGGCATATTCGGCCCGCACCTGCTCGATGAAAGTGACCTTGGTGTCGGGGGAAAGCAGGTTCGACACCACGCCAACGGCGCGGCTCGCGTCGTTCACATGCACCGCCTGGCCCTGATTGTAGCGCGGGTGGATCTTCACCGCCGTGTGGACGCGGCTGGTGGTCGCCCCGCCGATCAGCAGCGGGATGTCGAACCCTTCGCGCTCCATCTCGGCCGCGACATGCGCCATCTCGTCGAGCGACGGCGTGATCAGCCCGGAGAGACCGATGATGTCGACGTTCTCGCGCCGCGCCGTCTCCAGAATCGTCTGCGCCGGCACCATCACGCCGAGGTCGATGATCTCATAGTTGTTGCAGGCCAGCACGACGCCGACGATGTTCTTGCCGATGTCGTGGACGTCGCCCTTCACCGTCGCCATCAGCACCTTGCCGGCGCTCTGGCGTTGCTCGCCGCCATTGAGGCGCTTCTCCTCCTCCATGAACGGCAGGAGATAGGCCACGGCCTGCTTCATCACCCGGGCGGATTTCACCACCTGCGGCAGGAACATCTTGCCCGAGCCGAACAGGTCGCCGACCACGTTCATGCCGGCCATCAGTGGCCCTTCGATAACGTGCAGCGGCCGCTCCGCCTGCTGGCGGGCTTCCTCGGTGTCCGCCTCGATGAACTCGGTGATGCCGTTGACCAGCGCATGGCTGATGCGCTCGTTGACCGGCTTCTCGCGCCAGCTCAGGTCCTTGGCCTTGCCTTCGCCGCCGGCTTTGCCGCGATAGCGCTCGGCGATTTCCAGCATGCGGTCGGTGGCGTCCGGCCGGCGGTTGAGGATCACGTCCTCGCAGGCCTCGCGCAGTTCCGGATCGATGGACTCATAGACCGCCAACTGCCCGGCGTTGACGATGCCCATGTCCATGCCGTTCTGGATGGCATAATAAAGGAACACCGCGTGCATCGCCTCGCGCACCGGCTCGTTGCCGCGGAACGAGAAGCTGAGGTTCGAGATGCCACCCGAGATATGGACGTGCGGCAGCGTCTCGGTGATCCGCCTGGTCGCCTCGATGAAGTCGACGCCATAGTTGTTGTGCTCCTCGATGCCGGTGGCAATCGCGAACACGTTGGGGTCGAAAATGATGTCCTCGGGCGGCAAGCCGACTTCTTCGGTGAGGAGCTTGTAGGCGCGGGTACAGATCTCGACCTTGCGCTCCATCGTATCGGCCTGGCCCGTCTCGTCGAAGGCCATCACCACCACGGCGGCGCCATAGGCGCGGACCAGCCGCGCGTGGTGCAGGAACGCCTCCTCGCCTTCCTTGAGCGAGATGGAGTTCACCAGCGCCTTGCCCTGGACGCACTTCAGCCCGGCCTCGATCACCTCCCATTTGGAGGAGTCGATCATCAGCGGCACCTTGGCGATGTCCGGTTCAGCAGCCAGCAGGTTGAGGAAGTCGATCATCACCTGCTTGGAGTCGATCAGGCCCTCGTCCATGTTGATGTCGATGATCTGGGCGCCGTTGATCACCTGGTCCCGCGCCACGTCCAGCGCCGCGGCATAGTCGCCGGCAGTTATCAGCTTGCGGAAGCGCGCCGAGCCGGTGACGTTGGTGCGCTCGCCCACGTTCACGAACGGGATGTCGCTGGTCAGCGTGAACGGCTCCAGCCCCGAGAGCCGCAGCAGCCGCTCGGGCTTCGGCACCGCCCGCGGCTTGTGCTTGCCGACCGCCTCGGCCACGGCCCGGATGTGATCCGGCGTCGAGCCGCAGCAGCCGCCGACGATGTTGAGCAGCCCCTCGCGCGCAAAATCCTCCAGCTGCCCGGCCATGGATTCCGGCGTCTGGTCATAGGCGCCCATCTCGTTGGGCAGCCCGGCATTGGGGTAGGCGCAGATAAAGGTGTCCGCCACCGCCGAAAGCTCGGTGATGTGGGCGCGCATCAGGTCGGCGCCAAGGGCGCAGTTGAGCCCGATGGTCAGCGGATTGGCGTGCCGCACCGAGTACCAGAACGCCGTCGGCGTCTGGCCCGAGAGCGTACGCCCGGAGAGGTCCGTGATGGTGCCCGAGATCATGATCGGCACGTCGATGCCGCGCTCGGCGAACAGCCGCTGCGCCGCAAAGATGCCGGCCTTGGTGTTGAGCGTATCGGTGATGGTCTCGAACAGCAGCAGGTCCGCACCGGCATCGACCAGCCCGCGGATCGCCTCGCCATAGGCTTCCACCAGTTCGTCGAAGCTGATGGAGCGATGCCCGGGATTGTTGACGTCCGTCGACATGGACGAGGTCTTGTTGGTCGGCCCCAGCGCCCCCGCCACGAACCTGCGCCGCCCATCCTCGGCCTGGGCTCGCAGTGCCGCGCGCCGCGCCACCACCACCCCCTGGTAGTTGATGTCGTAGACCGCCGATTCCGTGCCGTAATCCGCCTGCGCCACCGAGGTTGCCGAGAAGGTGTTGGTCTCGACGATGTCCGCACCGGCCATAAAGTACTGGTAGTGGATCTCTTCCACCGCATCCGGACGGGTCAGCACCAGCAGGTCGTTATTGCCCTGCAGCGGCCGGTTCCAGTCGCGGAAGCGCTCGCCGCGGAAATCGTCTTCGCCCAGCTTCAGCCGTTGCAGCATGGTACCCATGGCCCCGTCGAGGACAAGGATGCGCTCGCCCATGGCCCTGGCCAGCGCGGCGCGAACTTCGGTCCAGTCGGGGAGGGTAGGGGCTGTCATGCTGCAAACGTCCTGCTTCGCGGTCGCATAAAGATATCTTTATATCCGCACATGTTCAAGGCGGCGGTCGGAAAAGCTCAGGAGCGAGCTTGTGCCGACAATGCGGTCCAAATGCCAGCTGCGGTGCTAACCATTCGTTCGCCTTAACCCCATTGAAACCAGAAAGCTGTTCCTGTGCAGCGGCTTCCATCCCGCTGAGTTATGGTGGAGGCGGATCCAGTATTGCGTATCAAAGAGATTGCCTGCCGTGACAGCATCCTGGCGCCGTGCCGCCCGCCTGCTCGCCCTAGCCGGGCTCCTTGCTCCGATCGTTGCCGCCTGTAGCGCTGGCGGTCTCGGACCCAAAGTCAACCGCGCCGCCTTCGGTTCCGAGTACGGTTCCGCCTCGCCGCGCGTCACCAACAATCCCAATCCGCCCAAGGGTGGCGGCCGCTACCAGGTCGGGAAGCCCTACACGGTCGCCGGCCGCACCTATGTGCCGCAGGAAGACCCGGACTATGTCGCCACCGGCGGCGCGTCCTGGTACGGTGCCGACTTTCACGGCCGCCGCACCGCCAATGGCGAAATCTTCTCCGCCAATGCGATCACCGGTGCCCACCCAACGCTGCCGCTGCCATCCTATGTTCGCGTCACGAACCAGGCGAATGGCCGCTCCATTATCGTCCGCGTGAACGATCGTGGACCCTATATGCCCGGGCGCATCATGGACCTGTCCTACCGGGCGGCGTCCATGCTCGGCTATGTCACCAAGGGCTCCACCAGCATCAAGGCCGAATATGTCGGCCCCGCGCCGCTCGAAGGCGACGACACCCGCATGCTGATGGCGAGCTATAGCGGCCCCGCCGATTTCGACACCGGCGCCGCCTATCGCACTGCGGACAACACCAACAGCCTCGCCGATATCGCCGGCAACTTCTTCGGTGGTCTGTTCTCCTATGCCGACACCACGCCAGTTCAGGCTGGAGCGGGGATCGGTAGCGCCCAGGCCGCCGTCAACGCCATGGCAAGCGGCGACGCTACCCTGGCCAAGTTGAACCTGCCGCTCGGCGTGTTCGCCAGCGCCGACAACGCCGCCAGCGTGGCGCAGCAATTTGCCCTGCTTGGCTCGGTCGACGAAGAACGCGTCGAGATCGATGGCCGCACCGCTACGCAACTCACCATGACGCAACTGAAGCCCGGCGCGACAAGAAGTGATGTCGAGGCTCTGGCCCACTCGCTTGGCCTTGGCGACGGCAGGCTCTATTGATCGTTGAGGACTGAAGGGGAGGCGTCGGTGAAGCGGTTCGGCATTCTGGTTTTGGCTCTGCTGGCGTTCGTCGCCCCGGCGTTCGCCCAGGTTGAGTTCGAGACCCAGGCCAGGTTCGCCGTCCTCACCGACTTCGAATCCGGCACCGTCATTTTCCAGAAGGACGCCGATCAGCCCATGGAGCCGGCCAGCATGGCCAAGCTCATGACGCTTGCCGTCGTCTTCGACGAGATCAAGAACGGGCGGTTGTCGCTCGATGATCAGTTCTACGTTTCGGAAAACGCCTGGCGGACCGGCGGGGCCATGTCCGACGGCTCCACCATGTTCGCCGAACTCAATTCGCAGATCCGCGTCGAAGACCTGATCCGCTCCGTCATCATCCAGTCCGGCAATGATGCTGCCATCGTCCTTGCAGAAGGGATTGCCGGCTCGGAGAGCACCTTCGCGCTGATGATGAACGAGCTGGCGCAGGATATCGGCCTGACCGGCTCGCACTTCACCAACTCCACCGGCCTGCCGGACCCGGACATGTATGTAACCGCGCGGGATCTCGCGACCCTGGCGCGCCACCTGATCCGCGACTACCCCGACTACTACCACTACTTCTCCGAACCCGAGATGGAGTGGAACGGCATCCGCCAGCCCAACCGCAACTCGCTGGTCGAGCAGGGTATCGGCGTCGATGGCCTCAAGACCGGCCACACCGAAGCGTCGGGCTACGGCTCGGTGATCTCGAGCGATGCCGGCGACCGGCGGCTGATCGCCGTTGTTCACGGCCTCACCTCCATGGCGCAGCGCAACGAAGAGGGCCGCAAGCTCATCACCTGGGGTGCAAGGGCCTTCGAGCGCGTTGCCGCCTATCCCGAAGGCACCGTCATCGCCACCGCAGACGTCTATGGCGGCGAAGCGCCCTCCGTCGGGCTGGTCGGGGAGGGGGAGGTGGCGCTCTACCTGCCGCGCGGCTCCCGCCGGTGCCTCAATGCCCAGGTGGTCTATACGGGCCCACTCATGCCCCCTGTGACGCAGGGCGAAGAAGTCGCCGAACTGCGCGTCTTCTGCGAGGACCGTCTGGTGCAGACGGCGCCCCTCTATGCCGCTGAAACAGTCGGGGAGGGCGACATCACCCGCAAGGCCACCGACGCTCTCAAGCAGCTGGCGCTGGGCTGGCTGCCGTAAGGACGCGCGAAGGCACTGTATTCGCCGCCCGAGTCGGGTAAAACGGCGTCATGTCCGAAGCTTCCTCAGCCACGAGCCGCGCCCGTTTCATCACCTTCGAAGGTGGGGAAGGCGTCGGCAAGTCCACCCAGGTTAAGCGCCTGCTGCAGCACCTGCAGCAGAACGGCATCGACGCCGTCCGGACGCGCGAACCGGGCGGTACCGCAAAGGCGGAAGCCATCCGTTCATTCATCCTTCAGGGGCGTTCGGAAAGCTGGGGGGCGGGCGCGGAAGCCGTGCTCTTCGCCTCCGCCCGCCTCGACCATGTCCGCCAGCTCATCGCGCCCAACCTCGCCGCCGGCACCTGGGTGCTGTGCGACCGCTTCCACGATTCCACCCGCGCCTATCAGGGCCTGACCGGCGGTGTCGACGAGCGGCTAATCGGGGAACTCGAGACCCTGGCGCTCGACGGCCATGTCCCCGACCTGACCATCGTTCTCGACATGGACCCGGAGATCGCCTTCCGCCGCGTCGAGCAGCGCCAGCTCGCAGATGGCTTGAAGGTCACCGGCGATCGCTTTGAAAAGGAAGAACTCGACTGGCATCGCACCCTGCGTGATGGCTTCCTCGCCATCGCCAATGCCAACCCCGAACGCTGCGTGGTGCTGGATGCCGATCGCGACGAGGACGAACTCGAGCGGGTGATCTGGGCCACGGTATCGGCGCGTTTCCCTGAAGCTGTGGCAGGCGCCGAGGCGTGACCGATCCCGATGCCATCGACGGCGTACCGGAGCCCGAGCGCCGGCAGCGCGCCCGTGGCCACGACGAGGCGCGGCAGGCCGTGCTCGGCACCC
The DNA here is from genome assembly GCF_042685625.1 of Devosia albogilva. NCBI lineage: Bacteria > Pseudomonadati > Pseudomonadota > Alphaproteobacteria > Hyphomicrobiales > Devosiaceae > Devosia > Devosia albogilva. The sequence continues at coordinate 3,649,694 of NZ_JBHUNP010000001.1, read as the reverse complement.
TCGCCGCTGGTCGGCTGCCCGGCGCCATCATGCTCCACGGCCCGCAGGGCATCGGCAAGGCCACCTTCGCCTTCGAGATGGCGGTGGCGCTGCTGACGGCCACCGGCGACGAACCGGAGCACCGCGTCGCCGAACAGGTTGCGGCGCTCTCCCATCCCAATCTGTTCCTGCTGCGCCGCAGCCCCAAGGACAGCAAGGGCTTCTACACCGTCATCCGGGTGGAAGAAGTCCGCCAGGTGCGCGACGGACTGCACCACACCCGCGGCCGCTCCGGTCACCGCGTCGTGGTCATCGACTCCATCGACGACTGCAACCCCTCCGCCGCCAATGCCCTTCTGAAGACGCTGGAGGAGCCGCCGGCGGACACCACCTTCTTCCTGATCTCGCACCGGCCGGGGCAGTTGCTGCCCACCATCCGTTCCCGCTGCCACAACCTGGCACTGCGGCCGATTGCCGACGCCGATGTCGAGGCGGTGCTGCGCGAGCATGACCCCGCCCTCGGGCAGACAGAGTTGCAGCTTGCCGTCACGCTCGCCGGCGGTCGCCCGCGCCGCGCCTTCGAAACGCTGGCTCTGGCACCGGACTCCGCTTTGGGCGGGCTGCAGGCCTGGCTGACTAATCCGTTGTCGCATCCCACCGCCGTTCCCTTGAGCCTTGCCGATGCCTTGGGTGCCAGCTCGCAGGGGCCGGAACTCTCGTTTGCCCGCGAGATGCTGTTCGACTGGCTGGCGGACGAAGCGCGGAACGCTGCCCTGCCGCCGCTCAACCGCGCGCGCCTTGCCTCGGCCACCGAGCTATGGGAGAAGGCGAACGCCCTCTTCGCCGAGGCCGACGAGATCAATCTGGATATGAAACAGACCCTCGCCGCCCTGTTCGATGCGATCAGCCGGCACGTCGCCCTCACTCAGCCCGCCGCCGAGCCACAATGACCCCCAAGCCGTTCTACGTCACCACCGCGATCGCCTATCCCAATGGCGCCCCCCATATCGGGCATGCCTATGAGATGATTGCGACCGACGCCATCGCCCGCTTCCAGCGCTTGGCGGGTCGGGAAACCTACTTCCTCACCGGCACTGACGAGCACGGCATCAAGATGGTGCAGACTGCGACGGCCGCGGGCATCACCCCGCGCGAACTCGCCGACCGCAATGCTGCCGAGTTCCAGCGCCTCGCCGGCGTGCTCAACGTCTCCAACGACGACTTCATCCGCACCACCGAGCCGCGGCACCACCAGGCCTCGCAGGAGATCTGGCGCCGCATGGCCGGCAACAACAATGGCGACATCTTCCAGTCCACCTACAAGGGCTGGTACTCGGTCCGCGACGAGGCCTATTTCGACGAGGACGAGCTCACCGAGCGGGACGGCAAGCGCTTCGCGCCCTCCGGCGCCGAGGTGAACTGGGTCGAGGAGCCAACTTACTTCTTCCGCCTGTCCGCCTATCAGGACCGACTGCTCGAACTCTACGAGACCAATCCCGATTTCATCGCTCCTCGCGAGCGTCGTAACGAGATCATCTCGTTCGTGAAGAGCGGGCTGCAGGACCTGTCGATCTCCCGCACCACCTTCGATTGGGGCATTCCCGTGCCGGATGCCCCCGGCCACGTGATGTATGTGTGGGTGGACGCGCTCACGAACTACATCACCGGCCTCGGCTTCCCTGATGAGCAGAACGAACTCTGGCAGAAGTTCTGGCCGGCGGATCTGCACGTCATCGGCAAGGACATCATCCGCTTCCATACGGTCTACTGGCCGGCCTTCCTGATGAGCGCCGGCCTGCCGGTGCAGCACCGCGTCTTCGCTCACGGCTTCCTGACCGTTGACGGGCAGAAGATGTCGAAGTCGCTCGGCAACGTCATCGATCCGTTCGATCTCGTGGAAGAGTTCGGCGCCGATGCGGTCCGCTACTTCTTCCTGCGTGAGGTCTCCTTCGGACAGGACGGTGACTACAGCCGCGAGAAGCTGACCAATCGCGTCAACGCCGACCTCGCCAACAATCTCGGCAATCTGGCGCAGCGCTCGTTGTCGATGATCAACAAGAACTGCGACGGCAAGGTGCCGCAGTTCGGCCATGCGACGCCTGCCGACGAGCAGCTTGAGCAGGAAGTCGGCGAAGCTATCCAGGCGGCGCAGTCCCTGATGGACCAGCAACTGATCCACGATGCCATCGGGGCCATCATCGGCGCGCTCAGTTCCGCCAACAACTACTTCGCCGCCCAGGAACCCTGGGCGCTGAAGAAGTCTGACCCGGAGCGCATGGCGACGGTGCTCTACCGCACGGCCGACACCGTGCGGCGCCTCGCCATTCCCATGCTGGCCTTCGTTCCGGCTGCCGCCGCCAAGCTGCTCGATCAGCTCGCCGTGCCGGAGGAGGATCGCCTGCTGGCTCTGGCCTTGGTTCGCGACCGGCTGGTGCCCGGCACGGAACTGCCGGCGCCGCAGGGCGTCTTTGCCCGTATCGAGCGCAAAGCCGAATAGCCATGTTGATCGACAGCCACTGCCACCTCGACTTCCCGGAACTGTCCGCCGATCTCGATGGCGTGCTGGCCCGTGCTGCGGCAGCGGGCGTCAGCGGAATGGTGACGATTTCCACACGTGTGGAAAACTTCGCCACCTACACGCGAATCGCAGAACAGCACGGGAACATCTGGTGCTCCGTCGGCACGCATCCCCACAACGCCCACGAAGAACTGCATATCACGACGGATGAGCTTGTTCGACTAAGTGCCCATCCGCGCTGCGTTGCCGTCGGCGAAGCCGGGCTCGACTACTTCTACGACAACGCGCCACGCGACGCGCAGGCAACAGGCCTCCGTCGTCACATCGCGGCGGCGCGGACCACCGGTCTTCCACTGGTTATCCACAGCCGCCAGGCCGATGACGACATGGCCGCCATCCTCGAGGAAGAGGCGGGGCAGGGGGCCTTCCCCTTCCTGCTCCACTGCTTCACCGGTGGTGCCGACCTCGCCCGGCGCGCACTCGCCCTCGGCGGCTACATCTCCTTTTCCGGTATCGTCACCTTCCGCAACGCCAGGGAGATCCAGGAGGTCGCCGCCTTCGTGCCTTCCGACCGCTACCTCGTGGAAACCGACGCTCCCTATCTCGCGCCCATTCCGCATCGCGGCCAGTCGAACGAGCCGAGCTTCGTCATCCACACGGCGCAGAAGCTGGCCGAGATCCGGGGCGTGACGCTGGAGCAGGTCGGCACCGAAACCACCGCCAATTTCGCGCGCCTGTTCAGCAAGACCGGGCTCGCCTGATCCATGCCCATGCCGGACAGGATCGTCGCGACCATTCTCGGCTGCGGCTCGTCCGGTGGCGTGCCGCGCATCGGCAATGTCTGGGGCGCCTGTGATCCGAACAACCCGCGCAACCGGCGCCGGCGCTGTTCGCTGCTGATCGAAGCCTGGAGCGGTGACGAGCCCGAGCCGACGCGCGTTCTCATCGACACCGGACCCGACCTGCGTGAGCAACTGCTCGACGCCCATGTCGATCGTGTCGATGCCGTGGTCTATACCCATGCCCATGCCGACCACATCCACGGCATCGACGATCTGCGGGTGTTGGCACTGCACAATCGCAAGCGTGTCGACGTCTTTTTCGATGCCGAGACCGGCCGGCGGCTCCACCAAGCCTTCGGGTACTGCTTCGTCACCCCGCCCGGTAGCGATTATCCCCCGATCCTCAATGGTTACGAGATCGGCGGTAACGAAACGCTGTCAATTCATGGCCCGGGAGGCACGGTTTCACTGCAGGTGTTCGAGCAGTTGCACGGCAAGATCACCTCGCTCGGCTTCCGCGTCGCGGACTTCGCCTACTCGGTCGATCTGTCTGGATTCCCTGAAGAATCCTTCCCCGCGCTCCGGAATCTGGACCTCTGGATCATCGACGCCCTGCGCCCGACGCCGCACCCCAGCCACCTCAGCCTGCCGGAAACCCTTGACTGGATTGAGAAATTCCAGCCACACCGGGCGATCATCACCGACATGCACATCGACATGGACTACGCCACGCTCGTAGCCGAGTTGCCCGAGCACATCACCCCGGCCTTCGACGGCATGCGCATCGACGTGCTCGCCGGAAAAGTGCTGAACTACTAAGGGCTTAGCGGAACGCCGGGATCACATGCCGCCCATAGCCGGCGATGATCTCCTCCTCGTCGCCGCTGTCCAGATAGATGTTGAACTGCGTCACCCCCGCCGCCTCGAGTTCGCGGATCTTGCCGATATGATCATCCGGATCGCCCAACACGCAGAAGCTTTCCACCACATCGTCGGTGATGAAGTCGAGATACGGGTTATCCGCTTGTCCGTGCTTGGAATAATCGTATCCGCGGCGCTTCTCGATATAGCTCGTCAGGCTCTTCGGCACCCGGTCTGAATCCGAGCCGTACTTCTCGACGATGTCCGCCACATGGTTGCCCACCATGGCCGGAAACCACTTGGTCGCCTCAATCGCACGCCTCTTGTCGCCGAAATAGGCCGGTGCCGCGGCCATCGAGCGGTAGTTCGACATATCCCGTCCAGCCGCCTTGCCGGCCTCGATGCACTGGTCGGTGAACCACTTGCAGAGGCCCGGATCGGCAATCTGCAGCACCACGCCATCGGCATGCTCGCCGGCGGTCTTCAGCGCCAGCGGGCCGTAGGCGGCAATCCAGCTTGGCATTTCATGGCCGACAGCCCAAGGGAACTTCACGGCAGCCGGGATCTCGCCGTAGGTGACTTCTTCGCCCCGCACCATCGCCTGGGTCTTGTGGATGAACTCGGCGACGCGGGCGAGTGTCGCGGGCTTCTTGCCCATCACCCGCATCGAGGAGTCGCCACGGCCCACCGCCAGGTCGAAACGGCCGCCGGATTGCTTGGACAGCGATCCGAAGATGGAAGCCGCCACCGACCAGTCGCGCACGTCGGGGTTTGTAACCAGGGGCCCGAAGCGCATGTGCGTCGTGTGCTCCATGCACATCGCAATGGCCGCGTAGCAGTCGCGCCAAAGAATGTGGGAGTCGTAGAACCAGCAGTAGCTGAAGCCGGCATACTCCGCGGCGCGGACCAGGTAACGGGCTCGCTCGGCTTCAATAAAGCCCTTGAACGTGATGCCGAATTCCATGCTTTTCCCTCCGCCCCAGCCGCCAGAAATTTGACCAGCCGATCAAATTTTTGGGTGCGGCACTGATGATTGTCAATCGGGATTCAGCGTCAGTAGGCAATCAGCGGCTTGCCGGTGACAGGATGCGCTATCACGCTTGCCTCGATACCGTACACGTCGCGCAGCAGGGCAGGTGTCAAGACGTCTTCGGGAGCACCCTCGGCGACTATCCGGCCGTAGTTCATCACCACAAGGCGGTCGCAGTACCCGGCCGCCAGATTCAGGTCGTGAATGGCCATGAGCACTGTCAGTCCGGCGGTCGCGCGGCCACGCAACAGTTCGAGCATGTGCCGTTGTGCACGCATATCGAGGTGGCTGGTGGGCTCGTCCAGGACAAGAAGGCGTGGCTGTTGCGCCAGTGCGCGCGCCAAATGAACGCGTTGCTGCTCGCCGCCGGACAAGGTGTTGAACACGCGGTCGGCGAAAGCACTGAGTTCGACCGCCGCGAGCGCCTGCTCAACGATGGTCTCATCTTTTTCGCTGGGCTCCGCCTGCCACGACGGCTGATGCGGCAGCCGGCCAAGTCCGACGACCTCGCGCACGGTGATGCGGGTCTCCGTCGTGGCAGTCTGCTCGACGAAGGCGCAAATCTTGGCCCGTTCCCGCCGACCCATTGCGAGCAGATCCGCCCCGGCAAAATGCACCTCGCCGCCAACGGTCTCGCCGAGGCCAAGGGCAGCGCGCATCATGGTGGATTTGCCGGCGCCGTTCGGGCCGACAAGGCCGGTGATCTGCCCGGCCGGCGCCGACAACGTCGCCGCGTCCACGATCGTCTGCTCGCCGCCGTGCACGCTCAGCCGCGTGACAACAAGCCCGCTCACGTCATCCTCCGGAAGCGCAACAGCACCAGCAGGAAGGCGGGAGCGCCGATCATCGCCGTGATGATGCCGACCGGCAGCTCGCGAGGATCGAACCCGGTGCGAGCGGCGGTATCGCACCACACCATGAAGATCGCCCCCGTCAACATGCACACCGGCAGCAGCAGGCGGTGCCGGGTACCAACCATCAGGCGCACCACATGCGGCACGATCAGCCCGACGAAGCCGATGGCTCCACCCACTGCCACCAGCACGCCGGTGACAAGGGCGGTCCCTCCAAGCAGCAGCCAGCGCAGCCGCCTGACGTCGACACCAAGCGACGCAGCGGCGGTGTCGCCGAAGGCGAAGGCATCGAGCGCGCCCCCGACCGGCAGCAGCGGCAGTCCAGCCGCCAGCACCACCACGATGGCCAGCAGCGCCTCGGGCCAGGTGACCCCGCCGAGCGAGCCCATCAGCCAGCTCAGGATCTCGCGATAAGAGTCCCCCGTTGCCGTCCAGAAGATCAGAAACGACGTGGCGGCAGCCGCAAGCGCTGAGATGGCGATGCCGGCCAGGATGGCCCGGGTAGGGGTGGCGCCCCCGAGTAGGCCGGTAATGGAGAGCGTCACCACCAACGTGGCCACCGCGCCCAGGAACGCCCCCAGCGGCATCAGCAGGCTGGCGCCCGCGACCATGAACACCACGGCGCCCAGTGCTGCACCGGAGGACAAACCCAGCAGATAAGGGTCGGCGAGCGGATTTCGCGTCAGCGCCTGCATGACCGCGCCGCAAAGCGCCAGACCGGCACCGGTTGCCGCCGCCGCCAGCAGCCGAGGCAGTCGCAGGTCAACGACGATCGCGGTTCGCAGGCGCGACAGGTCGGCCTCGGCAAGGCCCACCCGCGCAGCGACAGCCCGTATCACCTCCGCTGCGGCGATGTCGGCTGGGCCGATGGTCAGGGCAACCATCAAGCTTGCCAGCAACAGCACCACAAGCGCGAATAAGACGGTGCCGATGCCGACACGGCGGCCTCGCCTCATTCCGTGAAATCGAGGCTGGCGAGCTGCTTCGCGAGGTCAGCCACAGCGGGGACGTTCCGCACTCCAGCTTCCGAGGCAGGAAACGGAATGACGAGGTATCGCTCGTTTCGGACCGCGGACATCTGGCTGGTGATCGGGTTCTCCCCGAGAAGCTTCCGCTTCTGCTCTACCGAGTTCCAGGCAGCGTCCACTAGAACGATCACGTCCGGGTCGGCATCGGCGATCGCCTCCCAGCTGGCCGATATCCAGCCGTCGTCGACATCGGCAAAGATGTTGGCCAGCCCGAGACCGTTCATGATCATCGCGGGCGCGTTGCTTCCGGCACCAACGTACGGAGTCTTCGTCCCGGAGGAGTACCAAACTGCGGTCAGGTTTCGTTCATCCACGTTCACGGAAGCGAGTTGAGCCTGTTGATTCGCCACCAACGCCTCGGCCGCGGCGGCTGCGTCCATGATGCCGCCCATCTCGCGAATCTCCGCGAAGACCTGTTCGAAAGAGAGGGCAGGGGGCTTCACACTCCGGCAGGCAGCCGGAGTCACATAGGAGGGGATACCCAGGGCAGCCCAACTCTGGCGCTCGCCCGCGCCATCGCCGACGAAGTTGCTCTCCCAGCCGCCGTAGACAAAGTCCGGATCGGCCTCGAGCACAACCTCCTGCGCCGGAAGCTTGTCGGACAGGACCTGGAGGTCTGCCGCGCTAGAGGCCCAGGGTTCCGGAACCGGTCCATCCTGGAAGGCGACGGCCGCAATCCGATCCTCCAGCCCCAGTGCGAGCAACAGCTCAACCGCATTGGACTTGATCGCCACGACGCGCTGTGGTGCTGCGGAGACGACGACGTCCACGCCACAGTTGTTGACCCTGAGAGGGTAGCTGGTCTGCGCCAGCGCCGGCGTCCCGAGCATCGTCACGGCCAAGGCAGCGCCAAGCCAGGGCCTCACGAGCTGCTCTCCTGCGCCGAACTCTGCCGTCGCTCGGCTTTGATCTCGGCCATCGCCGCCTCATAGCCGAGCCGATAAGCCTCGGCCGAGCCGAAGCGGAACATGTCGTCGTCCACCGCTCGCACTAGGCTGCGCGCTCCGGCAGTCTCGAGGCCGGTGACGAGCCGCGCCATCCCGCGAATGACTGCCACGGGGATGCCGTTGGTCTTGCCCTTTACCAGGTCGGCGGCGCCCGCAAGTTCGTCGGCCAGCACGGCGACCGTGACATGCAGCGGCCGCCCGTTCGCGTCGACGTCGCCACGGAGATCGTCGGTGAGCTGCAGCCCGGCGGCGCCGATAGCGACGTCGGTCTGCCCGACGCGCCACGGCCGCCCGATGGTGTCGGTGATGATGATGCCGACTGCAACGCCGAGTTGCTCCCTAAGCCCGGCGCAAAGCGCACGTGCCGAGCGGTCGGGGTCCTCCGGCAGCCGCAGCGCCACCCCTTCGGGCACGTTGGACATGTCGATGCCCGCCGCCGCCATGATCAGGCCCTGCCGCGTCTCGACGATCTTGGTGGTGCCGCCGAGGTGAACCCGTTCGGCGACGATGCGGACGGTGTCCTCGGAGATCGCCTTCTCGCGCTCGGAGGCCGGCACCTGTCGGCCCTCAGCCTTGGAGACGATCTTGCTGGTAACCACCAGGATGTCCCCGTCGGCGAGCGCGCCTGCTGGATCACCAGCGGCCTGTACTGCCGCGGCCTCGGCGATCAGCGCAACCAGATCGTCCCCCGGCTGGACCTCGGGGATGCCGGTCAGGCCCCAGATGCTCAGCCGCGGGATGGTCATTTCGTTGCCTCCGGCGAAGTCAGTTGCCGCAACCGCGGCAGGATGTGCTCGGCGTAGAGCTTGATAAAGCGGCTCTGGTCCAGGCCCGGTGCGTGGAACACCAGGTGATCGAAGCCATAGTCGATATAGGTCTTGATGGCGGCGACATGCTCGTCGGGGTCGCTCGAGACGATCCAGCGTTTGGCGACGCGCTCGATCGGCAGTTCCGCGGCAAGCCGTTCCATTTCCGCCGGATCCTGCACCGAGTGCTTTTCTTCCGCGGAGAGGGAGAGGGCCGCCCATTCGCGGGTGTCCTCGAGGGCCTTGGCATGATCGGTGTCGAACGAAACCTTCACCTCGATCATCCGCTCGAATGGCCTCTCGGCATGGTCGGATTCCAGCCGCCCGGCGGCGACGTTCGGCAGAAGCTGTTCGGTATAAAGCTCCGCGCCCTTGCCGGAGGTGCAGATGAAGCCATCACCCGCTCGGCCGGCATATTTGGCATTCAGCGGCCCGCCCGCAGCCAGGTAGATCGGCACCATCTCATCTGGCTTGTCGTAGATCGTCGCATTGACGGTGCGGTAGAACTCGCCCTCGAAACTGACGCGCTCCTCGCTCCAGAGCAGCCGGATCAGCTTCACCGCCTCGCGCAGGCGGGCCGAACGTTCTTTCAGCTCCGGCCACTCCATCCCGGTCGAAGGGACTTCGTTGAGCGATTCCCCGGTGCCCACTCCCAGGATGACGCGGCCCGGAAACATAGCGCCCAGGGTGCCGAAGGCATGAGCGACCACGGACGGGTGCAGGCGAAACGTGGGTGTCAGCACCGAAGTGCCGAGAATCACCCGCTCGGTCCGCGCCAGCACAGCCGCCATCCAGGCCGGTGCAAAGGGCGCATGTCCGTCGGTGTGCTTCCAGGGCTGGAAGTGGTCGCTGACCCAGACCGAATCAAACCCGGCAGCCTCCGCCTCTACGGCGAACTGCAGCAGCGCGTTCGGGGCAAACTGCTCCGCCGATGCCTTGTATCCGAACCGCATCCCTACCTCCGCGCCTGCTGAAACATTTTGACCAAGTGGTCAAAGATGTCCAGTGGTGCTCTGAGGGTACTCAACTTGCGGGTGTCGGCAACGTAGATTTGGTCCGCTGCGTTGTGCTGGCGGAGGAGCAAATGAGTTCGAGTCACTTCATCGTCTATCTGCGCGACGCCGTCTGGCAATACACCTATCGCGGTAGCGCGGTTGGCCCGTTCACCAGCCGTGACGAGGCGATCGACGTCGCGATCAAGGCAGCACGCGACAGCCAGGACCCTGAGGCTGAGGTTATCGTGCAGGATCCCGAGACTCGCACCGAGACCGTGTGGCGGCCCGAGGAAAGCAGTTGAGGGTCAGCGGACCGGGTTTTTGGGCGGCACGGACCGTAGGTGCTCGAGCAGATAGGCATGGGTCGCCGGATTGGCGACGATCAAGACCCCCGTGCGTTCGAACACGTCCGGGCCGCGCCCCCACCAGTCCGTGACCAACCCGCCAGCTTCCTCCACCAGAAGAATCCCGGCCGCCGTGTCCACAAACCCGGTTTCTTCGAAATAGCCGGTCAGCCGGCCGCAGGCGACGTAGGCGCAGGAGTTTGCGGCACTGCCGACAACCCGGACCGCACCGATCGGTGCCCGGATCCAGTCCAGCCGCTGGTAGGCACCCCGATGGAGGGACAGATTGGGTGTGGGCAAGCCGGTGCCGATACACATCATGCCGACGTCGGACGAGCTGCTGACGCGCAGCCGCTCCCCGTTGAGGAAGGCTCCGCTCCCCTTCACCGCGGTGAACATCTCATCCGCCACCGGGTTGTACACGAGCCCACAGACCGTCTCATTGCCACGCCGCAGGGCGATGGTGATTGTGTAGTGCTGGCCGAAGATGAAGTTGGTCGTGCCGTCGATCGGGTCCACCAACCACCGGTACTCGCGATCGGATCCTTCTACCGGGGCGAACTCCTCTCCCGTGAGGCTCCAGCTGGGGTTTATGGCGAACAGCCGCTTGCGGATCAGTTGCTCCGAGGCGCGGTCGGCCTCGGATACGAAATCCCCGGGCCCCTTAACCCCGATCTCCAGCTCCCGAAAACGCTTGAAGTGCTCGAGGGTTAAGGCTCCCGCTTCACGCGCTGTGTCAGCCATGATGTCGAGGATTCTGCTGTAATCGGTGCTCATGATGCGAGGGCCGCAAGCAGCCCCTCCGGGTCGTCGGTGGTAATCTGGTCGACCTTCAGCGCAAGCAGCCGGTCCACCTGAGACAGGCTGGCTGGTGTCACTTCGCGGATGGTCCAGGCGTCGACGCGTCGGCCGTCCGCGTGAACTGTTCCGACGATGTCCCGGTCGGCGGCCAGCACGATCTCATGGCTGAGATAGATGAATTCCGCGTCCGGCGCAGTGCGCAGGGCAGTGTCGATGAAACCCTTGAAGTCACCCGTGCTCTGCAGGCGAGCGAGAGAATCCCCGTAGCAGGGATCGTACCCTGTCCGCAGCCCGGGCGTCGTTTCCGCCAACATCCGGACGGCCTCGGCATCGCCGCCGGAGAGGATCATGTGAGCGCTGTGCGGTCCCACGCTCGCCGCAAAAGAAGCGACCGTCTCCGCATCAAGCGCTGCCACATCCTCCTTGAAATCAAGTTGCAGCAGCGCGTGCGGGTCCGGCGGCTCCCGATCGAGCAGCTCGCAGAGGTCCTCCAGCAACATCACCTGGTCGGGTAGGGGGGTGCCCCGATTGTCCCGCAGATGCAATTGCCGCAGGGCTGCCGCTCCGGTTTCCCGGACAGCGCCTCGGCCGGTTGTTTCCTCGTCCAGGGTGAGGTTGTGCAGGATGGCGCAACCGTGGTCGGCATGGATAACGAGGTCCACTTCAACGCTTGCGCCGAGCCGCATCCCCTCGAGAATGCGCGCACCGGTGAACGCGGGATCGGAGATGCGGCGCCGGCCGCGGTGCCATTTCAGCCAAGTGCGGTGGCCGCCCCGATCGATGGAAAGCGGATCGACCATATCAGCTCCGGTAGATGCGGGCGCTGCCGCGATAAGCCGCCAGCTCGCGGGGCGCCAGGTCGAAGCGTTGTCCGTTTCGGAACAGATCCGGATGCGAAACCATGGCCTTCAGGCGGGTACCATCGTCGAGATCCAGATAGACGAGGCCATGGGTGCCGTAGTCGGTAACGCGATGCACCTTGGCGACGCCGTCGTCGGCGGCGACGAGATCCAGCGACTCCGGCCGAACCGCCAGGGTTGCGTCGCCATCGGCCACGGGCAGTGGCACTTGGAAACGTCCACGCGCAAAGGCGCCGCTCTTAACCGTGCCCTCCACCAGGTTCATCGTCCCGATGAAGCCGGCAACGAATGGCGTCTGCGGCTCCCGATACACCACGTCGGGACGGTCGATCTGCTCTGTACGCCCATCCCGCATGACCACGATGCGGTCGGCCATCGACAAGGCTTCGTCCTGCCCGTGGGTCACGAACAGCGTGGTGATGCCGAGGCGCTGCTGGATATCGCGGACCTCCTCGCGCAGTCGTTCGCGCAAGTGTTGGTCGAGGCTCGCAAACGGCTCGTCGAGGAGCAGTATCTTCGGTTCGAGCACCAGGGATCGAGCGAGGGCCACGCGCTGCTGCTGCCCCCCGGACAGTTTGGCGACGTGCCGGTCGCCATAGCCGGCGAGTCCAACCAGTTCCAGGACTCCCTCGACCCGGCGCTTGATCTCGGCCGCGGGTATGCGCCGCAGCTTCAGGCCGAAAGCAAGGTTCTTGAACACGCTCATATGGGTCCACAGCGCGTGGCTCTGGAAGACCATGCCGGTGGGCCGCTTTTCGGGTGGCAGGCGAGTGATGTCCTCGCCGTCGATGGTGATTTGGCCACCCGTTGGTGTTTCGAAGCCGCCGACCATGCGCAGCAGCGTCGACTTACCCGAGCCGGACGGACCCAGAAGGCAGACGAGCTCGCCGTCGGCGACATCGAGGGAGAAGCTGTCGACGGCGCGAACACTGCCCGCGAAGAGCTTGGAGACGTTATTGATCTTGAGGACGGACATACTCAATCCCTGAGGCTGGAACGAGGGGCGCGGCCGTTGGCAGCATCCTCACGCACCGAACCCGCGTGCAAACGAACCGCCACCGATGACTCGGCGGGCGAAGATAAGGGCGATGAAGGACGGTACCCAGAGCATCACGGACAGCACCGCTCCGAACTGAATGACCATCTGGTTGTTGATGAACGAGATCATCAGCACCGGCATGGTGCGGATACCCGGAGCTCCGATCAGCCACGCTCCCTCAGTTTCATAGAACGTGCCGACAAAGCTCAGCAGCACCGCCGCCGCAATGGTCGGCCCGGCCTGGGGCAGGGTGATGGACCAGAAGACCCGCAGTGGTGAAGCTCCGACGTCGCGAGCTGCCTCTTCCATGCGCCGATCGACAGACTGGAACGCCGCCACCGGAATCCAGATCATGAAGAGCAGCGTGCCGACGAGCTGAATAAGCACCACGCCCCAGAACGTGCCGATGAGGTTGAGCTGCAGGAAGATCGCGGCGATGGCGATGAGTAGGCCGAACTTCGGAAACGCATGGCCGGCCAGGAACGAGAAGAACAGCACGGTACGGCCGGGAAAGTCCATGCGGGCGAACGCGTAAGCTGCCGGCAGACAGATGGCGGCCGACAACAGTGTCACCACGGTCGATAGCTGCAGGCTGAGCGTCAGCGCGGACCAGACATCGGGCCGCGACAGCGTCTGGTTCCAGAACCGCAGCCCGAACTGCTGCGGTATCACGCTTGGATACCGCCAGACCTCGGTGAACGCCCAGGTGGCCACGACCACGAGAGGCAGGACGATGGCAGCCGAAAGCAGTACTGCGAAGACGATACCGGTCCAGTCGGTGCGTGGACGGGGCATGGCAAGGGTGCTCATGTCACTTCCCTTGGTTGCGCGCGACCGAGCGCACGTAGAACAGGCCGAACGCGATGCAGAACCCGAACGTAATCACTGCTTGGGTGATGGCGTTGAGCGGATCGTTCACCTCGCGGAAGGTGCGGTTCATGAACGGCCCCATCATCTCCGGCGCCGCCGGACCCAGGAGGTAGGGCAGGGTGAACGACGAGAAGATGCCGAGCACCGCGAATGACACTGCAACCAGCACGGAATTGGAGATTCGCGGCAGGATGATGTGCCAGAACACCTGCAGCTTGTTGGCACCGACGTCGCGGGCGGCTTCTATGGCGTGGTTGCCCACATTGCCCAAGCCGGCCAGCAGAATCAGTACGGTCAGCGGGATGTTGTCCCACACCAATCCGATCACCGGCCCCCAGGGCGTGAGATAGGGTGTGCGGATTTTCGGCAGACCCACGGCGTTCAGCAGGATGTCCACCATGCCGTTCGGCCCAAGCACACGGATGAACGCGTAGGCCAGGATGATCGATGGCACGAACATCGGAAAGATCGCCAGCGCCTGGACATAAGCGGGCAGCCTTCCAGCCGAGAAACGAAGATAAATCGCGATAGGCAGGCAGATGACCAGCAGCAGGATCGCGCACATCAGCGTCGTCCATAGCGTCACCGTCAGGTTGTTGAGGCTGTACTGGTCCGAAAAGAAGAAGACATAGCTGGAAAGGGTAAACTCCATTTCGCCAGCAGCATTGGGTCGCCAGATGGTGCGGCCGATGGCGTTGACGATCGGCCAGATCACCAGCCAGGCGACCAGCAACACTGGCAGGGCGACGAGCAGGAGGCCGTGTGGCCTCCTGTTGTCAGGCGAAGTTTCCATGAGCGGACGGGCCGCTCCGTCAGCCAGGTCCGTCACGAGTTGCGGTCGACGTTCGGAGCCACGTTGCGGTACCAGCCATCATTGATGGCCGCTTCCCACTGGCCACCCGGGAAGGTCGGGATGGTCTGCGGCACGATGTCAGCAAAGCGCTCACGGAGTTCGGGCGAGATGTAGTCCCACGATACGCCTGGGAAGCCGCCGAGCTCGGTCAGGATGGCGCTCTGAATTTCTTCGGAGAGAATGAAGTCGGCGAGTTTCAGCGCCGCATCGCGGTTCGTGCCGTTCTCGATCACGATCGAGCGGGTAAAGCCCCCAGCCAGCGCCAGATCCTGCAACTGCACCAGTCCGGTATCCGCTGGCAGCACACCTTGGTCGATGGCCTGCAGGACCTGATCGGACCAGACCGGGATCATGGTGACCACGCCCTGGCTCAGCAGTTGCAGCGACTGGGTATTGCCGGAGGAATAGGCACCGTTGTCGTAAAGGGATGGAGCAATGTCCTTGAGGAGCTCCCAGGCCTTGCCCAGTGCTTCCTCACCGAACTCCGGCGTGTAGTTGTCGACGGTGAAGGCCGCCGGATCAAGTCCGTTCGCCTGGTGGATCGCGCGGCGCACGAAATTGCCGCCCGAACCGCCTTTGTCCGGCCGGTTGTAGACGAACTGACCGGGATTGGCCTTGATCCAGGCCACGAGCTCGTCCCACGTCTTTGGCGCGTCTGCGGGCGACAATTTGGTGCTGTCATAGGCCAGCAGCACCTGCGAGCCGCGATAGGGCAGACTGTAGTCGCTCTGGATCGCGAGGGGATTGATCTTGTCGTAGTTGGAGAGCCCGGCCTCCTTGATGTTCGTGTAGACGCCGGCCTCGATGGCGCCAGCCGGCAGCAGCGCATCGCCGGATTCGAAGAAGTCGGCCTGCGGATCCGTGTTGGTCTGCTTGGCGGCGATCGCCCGCTCGCCGATGGCAATGATGCCGGCGCCGTCGCCGGCGTCCACGAGATTAAGGGTGATATCGGGATTGGCGGCCTCGAAAGCCGGCTTCACCGTATTGGTCCAGAAGTCGAGAATGTTGCTGTCCGAGCTGGTGTACCAGTCGATCACGCCTTCGGCGGCAATGGACAACCGGGGCAGGAGGGTTAGCCCGGCCAAGCCACCTGCTGCGGAAATCATGAAGTCACGACGTTTCATCTAGCTTCTCCCATCAGAGCGGCCCTGCGGCCGCCGCGCTGTCATCGCCGATATGCGGAGGCAGCGTTCGGCACGCGGCCGAGTGGCAAACCGGATCGGCACCGGCGCGCCCGCCTCATGGGCCTCCTCCCCATGCGACCCGCAGACGGAAGGCAGTCCCAATCTTGTGTCGGGTAGTGCCGCGTCGCAAAGTGATCGCACTGCAAGACAACACCCAAAGCCGCTTGCACACAAGTGCAATCGTCAGCCCATTTCAGGTGCGTAGTAGGGGTCGTGCATAACGCTTTGATGACACACGCGGCTTTTGCGCACGTGTGCACGGGATTGTCAGCCTTCAGCCGGCGGCGGGCCGAACCGAGCGCCGCCAGACCGGTATCGGCTCGATTATGCGGCGGCTCCCGTCCCCGAGGCCGGGGTTTAGCAGCAACTCCACCACGGCGTCGGCCATGATGTCGAGTGGCTGCGCGAACGTGGTGAGCTGGTAGGATTGCCAGCCGGCTTGCTCGATATCGTCGAATCCCACGACACACAGATCCTCGGGGATACGAAGGCCGAATTCCAGCCGCGCCGTATCCATGAAGCCGAGCGCCAGCAGGTCGGTGACGCAGAAGACCCCGTCCGGCGCCTGCGAGCGCCCGAACAGGCGGCGTGCGGCCTCCTGGCCCGATTGGTAGGTGGTCGGGCCGGCCTCGGTGATGGTGACCGACATGCCTTCCGCAGCCGCGGCTTCCACGAACACCCGTTTCCGCTCCATCAGGCTGGCCGTGCGCGCCGTGGAGGCGATCAATCCAAGCCGCTGGCAGCCGGCCCGGCGCAACAGGAACAACGCCTCGCGCCCGGCCATGGCGTTGTCCACGCCCAGATTGCTGGAACCGACCAGGCCATCGTCACGATTGATCAGAATGACCTGCTGACCGTTGGCCAGACAGGTTTCAATCAGCGAAGCAGGGGGTGTACCCGAGAGCACCACGGTCGCATCGGCTCGGTAGTTGAGCGTCTGCTTCAGCGCCGAAGAGACGCTGCCGGTATCGGTTTCGGTGTTGATCACCATGGTGATCTTGCCGGCGGCTTGCAGCTTGCTGGTCAGTACGTCGACCATGCGCGCACGAATCGGCGTGGTCATGTCGGCGACGACGAGGCAGACGATGTTGCTCCGTTCGCGCAGCACTCGCGCCAGATGGTTCACGTGGTAACCCAGCGCGGCGGCCGCCTCGAGCACCTTGCGCCGCGTCGCGTCGGACACGCTGGCGCCATCGGTGAAGGTCCGCGATACCGCCGACCGTGACACACCGGCACGCTCCGCGACCATCTGGGCGGTGACAAAGGTCCGGGATCTGGTATCGCGCATAACGGCTGGCGCTCCGGTAAAGCCGGGATTAGTGAGAACAAGCCGACATCGCGTCAAGAGCAGCGGTCGGAGCATCCTTCGGCAAAGCGCCGCGTCTGCCCGTCTCGGGCCATTCGTAAGTTCCATAATATATATTATGCGAATGGCGGATGTGCGACTTGCAGCCTGCTGCCGCCTTCCCATAAGCGCTGGCGGTCACGGTGCACCCTTCCTGCTGCCGGGGTCTGGATGGTAGACCGGGCCGAGCCGACAAAAGGATGAGCACAGCCATGCAGCCCTCTCGCGACATCTCCCGCCTGATCGAGATCATGGCTCGTCTGCGCGATCCGGACGGCGGTTGCCCCTGGGACCTCGAGCAGGATTTCCAAAGCATCCGGCACTACACCATCGAGGAAGCTTACGAAGTTTCCGACGCGATCGAACGCGGTGACTTGGGCGATCTTCGCGAGGAACTCGGTGATCTGCTGCTGCAGCCGATATACCACGCGCAGATGGCCAAGGAAGCCGGACACTTCGACATCGGCGACGTGATCTTTTCCGTCACCAGCAAGCTGATACGCCGCCATCCGCACGTATTTGGTGAAGTGGAGGCTGGCTCCTCTGAAGCCTCAGAACGACGCTGGGAGGCGATCAAGGCGGAGGAGCGCGCCGCCAAGGCCGCGCGTCAGGGCAACAAAACCCCTTCTCTGCTGGATGACGTGCCACAGGCCCTGCCTGCCCTCGCGCGTGCCGAGAAGCTGACCAAGCGTGCTGCCAAGGTTGGCTTCGACTGGCCCGATTTCTCAGCCGTACGGGCCAAGGTCGAGGAAGAGCTCGAGGAGGTTTCGGCAGCGCAGGCCGAAGCCAACGAGGCCGCCATGCGCGAGGAGATCGGCGACCTGCTGTTCGCGGTGGCGAACCTTGCGCGCAAGGCCGGCGTCGACGCGGAAGCGGCTTTGCGCGACGCCAACGCCAAGTTCACCCGGCGCTTCCACTATGTCGAGGCTCGTTGCCGGGAGGACGGCATCGCGCCGAAAGACGCGGGACTGGAGCGGCTAGACGGCTACTGGAACGAGATCCGCCAGGCCGACAAACCCTGACCGCTAGTGATCCGGGTTGTCGATCCGCCCGTTGAAGCGTTCCAGGAACTCGGCACGCCGGCGCGGATCAATCCGGACCAGAAAGCCCGAGCCCCGCTCCGTCGGTTCGTCCCGCTCGATAATCTCCGCATGGCTGTGCAACCAACCGATGTCGGCGCCGGCGCTGTGTGGCACCACGACATGGTAGGTGCGGGCCGACTGGCTGAGCGTCGTCTCGATCAGCAGTTTCAGCTCGTCGAGCCCCTGCCCCGTGAGCGCCGACACCGGCGCGACACCGGCTACCTTGCTCGCCGGTACGAGGTTGCTGACCGCGCCTTCCGGCAACAGGTCGATCTTGTTCCACACTTCGATGATCGGCGTCGTCTCCGGCGAAATGCCGAGCTCGTCCAGCACTGACAGGACGTCCTGCGCCTGCGCGGCATGGTCGGGATTGGCGATGTCGCGGGCGTGCAGGATCACATCCGCTTCCAGCACCTCTTCGAGTGTGGCGCGGAAAGCTGCCACGAGGTCCGTCGGCAGGTGGGCGACAAAGCCCACCGTGTCACTGAGCATGACCTCGCGGCCATGGGGCAGTTCAAGCTTGCGGATCGTGGTGTCCAGGGTCGCGAACAGCAGGTTCTGGGCGAACACCCCTGCCCCGGTCAGAGCATTGAACAGGCTCGACTTGCCGGCATTGGTATAGCCCACCAGCGCGACGACGGGCATGGCGCTGCGCTGCCGACGCTGCTGAGTTCGCGTCTTGCGAACCTTTTCCAGCCGGTTCTCGAGCAGGACGATCCGCTCGGTGAGCTGTCGGCGGTCGCTTTCGATCTGAGTCTCGCCGGGACCACCCATGAATCCGAGCCCACCCGTACCGCGCTGGCGCTCAAGGTGCGTCCAGGAGCGGACGAGCCGGCTCTTCTGGTAGTTTAGGTGAGCAAGTTCCACCTGCAGGACGCCCTCGCGCGTCGCCGCTCGCTCGCCGAAAATTTCCAGGATCAGCCCGGTGCGATCGAGGACCTTGGCGCCGGTCTCCCGCTCGAGGTTGCGCTGCTGAATGGGGCTAAGCGCCGCGTCCACCAGCAACAGGTCGATGTGCTCGTCCCTCACCTGCTGCGCCAACGTTTCCACGTGACCACCGCCGATGAAGGTCGCGGGTTTTACCTCGCGCACGCGCACGATTTCCGAAGAGACGATCTCGAGCTTGATTGCCTCGGCCAGGCCTTCAAACTCGGACTTGCGGGCCTCGATGTCGTGCGAGACGTTCTGGCCACGAATATCCGGCACCACCAGCGCTACTCTGGTAGGCTGCTCGCGCCGATCGATGAAGCGGGGGCCGCCCTGGGCGTCCTCGCCCTCTTCGATGTCACTCATACGCCATCAGTCGTCGTGGTTGCCTTCCGGATCGAAGAGCTGGATCGGCGCGCCGGGCATGATGGTGGAAATCGCATGCTTGTAGACCAGTTGCGACTGAGCATCACGGCGCAACAGCAGGCAGAAATTGTCGAACCAGGTGATCACGCCCTGCAGCTTCACGCCGTTGACCAGGAAAATGGTGACCGGGACTTTTTGCTTGCGAACGTGATTGAGGAAGGAATCCTGCAAGTTCTGTTGTTTTTCGCTGGGCATTCAGGCCTCTTTCGCGCGGCATTGTTTGTCGCTGTCATCGTTTGGCGTCAGCTTCTGGGCACGGGGACTGCCGCCAGTCCCTCCCCCGCTGGCAATGTGCTCACCACACCACTGCACTATGGCACGGTTCCCGTGCGTCTGCATACCCGCGCCGGTCGCATGGCACCTCCGTTCCCGGCGGAGCCGTCACAGGCCCAGCGACTTGATCTTCCGGTGCAGTGCACTCCGCTCCATACCGACGAACTCCGCAGTCTTGGAAATGTTGCCACCGAAGCGTTCGATCTGCGCCAGCAGGTACTGGCGTTCAAAGACCTCACGTGCCTCCCGAAGCGGCAGGCTCATCAGATGTGCGGAGGCGTCGGTGTCGCCGACCGTCGGCAGCACCTCCCCGATGTCGGGCGGCAGCATGGCAGCGGTGATCATCCCGTTCTCCGGATGCTGGTCTTTCATCAGGATCAGCAGGCGCTCGATGGAGTTGCGCAACTGGCGGGCATTGCCCGGCCACTCCTGAGCTTGCAGCACCGCGATCGCGTCGTCGCCGACGCTGTACCGCTGCAGGTTGTGCATGCGGCAGATCTGCTCGATGAAGACGGCCACCAGCGGCGGAACGTCCTCCCGACGCTCCCGTAGGGGCGTGAGTTGCACTGGCACGATGGCGAGCCGGTGAAACAGGTCGGAACGGAACTCGCCGGCCTCGATCAGCCCGGCGATATTCTGCGAGCTTGCCGAGATAATCCGAACATCGATCGGCACCGCCTGCGTGCCGCCAACGCGATGAAAGCGGTTCTCCACCAGCGTTCGAAGCAGGGCCGCCTGGGTGGCCGGCGGTAGCGTGGACACCTCGGAGAGGTACAGCGTACCGCCATGCGCCTTCTCGAGCGCTCCCACCTCCACCTTCAGTAGACCCGTCTTGCTGTCGCGCGACTCCCGGCCGAACAGCACCACCGGGACTTCGTCCGGCGCGTAGAGCGATGCGTTGATCTCGATGAATGGCGCCTCGGCGCGCGGGCTCCGCTGATGCAGCAGGCGCGCCACCAGGCCCTTACCGGTGCCGGAGGCGCCCGAAATGAAGATGCGCGAGTTGGTGGCAGCGGATTTCTCGATAATCGCCCGCACCTGCTGGGTGGCCGGCGACGTGCCCACCATCTCGGCGGTCTTGGTGATGGAGCGCTCCTTGAGCTCGGCAACTTCGTTGCGGAGTCGCGTCGCTTCCATGGCGCGCTGGGTGATGTGGAGCAGCCGGTCGATCTTGAACGGCTTCTCGATGTAGTCGTAGGCGCCGCGCTTGATCGCCGAGACAGCCGTCTCCACATTGCCGTGCCCGGAGATCATCACCACCGGCATGTCCGGGTGCTGGCTCTGGAACACGTCGAGCAGTTGCAGACCGTCCAGTCGCGACCCCTGCATCCATATGTCGAGAAAGACCAGGCTCGGGCGCCGGCGTGCGATCTCGTTGAGCCCGCTGTCGGCATCGTGCGCCTGCCGCGTCTCATAGCCCTCATCCTCGAGGATGCCGGCGATCAGATCGCGGATGTCGTCTTCGTCGTCGATGATCAGAATATCGAGTGCCATTTATGTGTTCACCGCAGTGGATAGAAGCGGTTCCTCCGGTGGGCTTGTCCGAGGTGCCTCGAGGGCACTCTGCTCTGTCTGTTCCGGTGCTTGCAGCGGCAAGGTGAAGGTCACGCAAGCGCCGACGCGGCCGGTCGAATCGGGTTCTGCATCGACCAGTTCGACGATGCCGCCGTGCTGCTCGATGATCTTTGCGACGATAGCGAGGCCGAGCCCGGTTCCCTTCTCCCGCGTGGTCATATACGGCTCGAGCAGGCGCTGCCGGTTGTCCTGCGGCCAACCCTTGCCGTTGTCCGAAACGGACACCCTGGCGTGGTTGCCTTCTACATGCGCTTCAACGGTGATCGTTGGTCGCCAGTCTTCAGAAAGCGACATACCCTCAAAGGCTTCGACGGCGTTCTTGATCAGGTTGGTCAGTGTCTGCGCGATAAGCCTGTTGTCGAACCAGGCATAGATCGCCTGGTCCGGCAGATCGGTGTTGATGGTGATTTCCGGCAAGCGAACGCTTTCGAGGAACACTGCCTGCCGAACGGTGTCGGAGAGGTCGGCCTTCTCGGGCGAGGCTTCCGGCATGCGTGCAAAGGCAGAGAACTCGTCGACCATACGGCCGATATCGCCGACCTGCCGCACGATGGTGTTGATGCATTTGTCGAACACCTCCCGATCGTCCTCGAGCTTGCTGCCGTAGCGGCGGCGGAGGCGCTCGGCGGATAGCTGGATGGGCGTCAACGGGTTCTTGATCTCGTGGGCGATGCGGCGTGCGACGTCAGCCCAGGCGCTGGTGCGCTGAGCCGACTCCAGATCGGTAATGTCGTCGAAGGTCAGGACATATCCCTTGGACTCGGCGATCGAGCCCTCGCGGGTGAGTTGGACCTGGTAGGTACGACGGTCGGACTCGTTGCCCAATTCGATATGGTCACGGACCTGGCCGCGGCGGGCAGAGCGCGCCTTCTCCAGCGTGGGCGCCAGTTGCGGCATGACCGAGTCGATCCGCTCGCCCATGAGTTCGATTTCCGTCCGGCCCAACATCTGGCAGGCGCGGGCATTGACCAGCGTAACCGCGCCGAACGGGTCGAGGCCGATGATGCCGGCGGACACACCCTCCACCACCGCTTCGGTGAACTGTCGGCGCTTCTCGTTCATCTCGTTGGCCGTTAGCAGCTCTTCGCGCTGAGTCTTGAGCTGCTGCGCCATACGGTTGAAGCCGTTGGAGAGATCACGCAGGTCGCCCCTGCCCTCCTGCACCGGCACCTGCACCTCAAGATCGCCGCGGCTGATCCGGGCGGACGCAATCATCAGGTTTCTGATCGGATCCACGAACCGGTTGGCGAGCGCGATACCCACCCAGAGGGCTGCCAGCAACAGCACCACGGCGAGGCCGATATACATGATCGTGAATGTGATCTGAAAGACCAGCCGGTTCGAGGCGTACTCGCGGTATTCCGTGATGTTCTCGTCGGTGAGGCGCATGTACTGCAGCACCTCGGCATCCACCGGTCGTGCCACGAACAGGTACACGTCCTCATAGCCGCGTGGCTTGGACACAGCGCCCACGAGGTTCGTCGAGCCGGGGGACAGGAAGGCGGGACTGCCTTCACTGACCACCTCGACCACCCCTTCCGGCAGGCGCGGAAAAGCGCCCTGCGCATTGATCTGCGCGCGCATCAGCGTCTCGCCGCTGCCGTTCACCAGGGAAGTGAAAGGCAACGAGCGGGTCACCGCTAGAGCGGTCAGGATGCGGGCGAAGCGATCCGGATCCTCCTCATAGATGGTGCGTGCCTGCTCCATCTCCTCGGTGACCCAGATGATGTCGTCGCGCAGCACCTGCGCGTGTTCGTTCATGTAGGAGCGCGCCACCAGCCGGGAGCTCTCCACCATGGCGCGAGTGCGTTCGGAGAACCACTGATCGAGCCCCTGGTTGAGCGAGATCGACGCCACCGCGGCCACAAGTACCGCCGGAATCGCGGCGACCAGCGCAAACATGGTGACCATGCGAACCTGCAGGCCGGCGCCGGGATTGCGCCGCAGTCGCGCCTGCACCAGCAGCGTTGCCTCGGTGACCACGAGGGCGATCATCAGCAGCACCAGAAGACCGGTGCCGATCCAGATAACCGTCCACACGCCGGGCGACGGCTCGATGTTGGTGGTTCCGGACAGGATCAGGAACGAAACCGAGGACATCAGCACCGAGGCAAGAACAACGACCAGCCCGAGAATGCGGAGCGCACGGTGTCCACTGCCGCCGAATAGGGGCGCAGGGTGCGGCCGCGTCGCCACGCTGGGCGCTGGCAGCGCGTCCATGGTTGTCGTGGCAGTCTCGTCCATGCAGCGCCCTAGAGCTCTCCCTTCCGCCGGAAAGGCAGAGCCTGTCCCAATTCGCCGGACCCTTCAAGACAAATGTTGCCAAAATGTGACACTGGTTACATCTGCCGGGGGTAAACGGCTCTGCGGCGGACTGGACAAGGTCTTGGCCGGGGCGCAGAACGGAGCGTCGCGCCCAGAGTCCCACCCAAGTGTCCACCGCAGCCCTCTCCCGCGTCGAAGCCGCCAGCCTCACCGGAATGGCTCTTGGTATCGGCGCGCACACGTTGTTTTCCGTTCATGATGCGTTCATCAAGGCCGTTGTGATCAGCGCCCCTGCCCCGCAGATCCTGTTCATCCGCAGCCTCGTCATCACAGCATTCTGCCTGGCCTTCGGCCGGTCAGCGCTGATCCATGACCTGATCCACTCGCGCAACAAGATGCTGATCTTGGGCCGCGGGCTCATGACGCTGGCCGCCTGGGTGATGTACTACAGCGCCGGTCGCGACCTGCAGCTCGCAGAGATGACCACCCTCTACTATTTCTCGCCGGTGCTCACGACCGTGCTGGCGGTGATTTTCCTCAAGGAACAGCTGACCCTGGCCCGCATCGGCGCCGCCTCCATCGGCTTCTTCGGGGTGCTGGTGGCTGCCAATCCGAGCGGCTTCACTATCGGCTGGCCTGTGGTCATGGTGCTGGCTGCCGCCCTGTTCTGGGCGCTGGCCATGATCCTGATGCGGACCATCTCCAAGAGCGAGCGCACCGTCGTGCAGGTCTTCGCGCAGAACCTGATCCACCTGGTGATCATGGGCGCTGTCGCCCTGCCGATGTGGCAGGGCATGGACGCTCGGCAGATCGGCTTCTGCATCGGAGCCGCGCTAGTCGGTGGTCTCGGTCAGTTCACCCTGGTGGAAGCGGCGCGCCAGGTGCCCGCCAGCGTTCTCGGTACGGTCGAATACGGGGCGCTGATCTGGAGCTTCGTCTTCGGCTATCTGTTTTTCGGCGAAACGCCGGCCTCGACCGTTTATGTCGGCGCGTTGCTGGTTGTTGCTGCCGGTTTGACGCTGGCACTCAGCGAGCGCCGCGCCAGGCGCGAGCTGGTTGACGTGCCCTAGTTCCGGCGGCTGTGCTTGACGATTTCGATGCTGTGCGTGCGGATCTTCTTGCGCAGCGTATTCCGGTTGAGTCCTAGCAGGTCGGCCGCCCGGATCTGGTTGCCGCCGCAGGCATTCAGCGCCATGGCGATCAGCGGCGCCTCAACCTTGTCGAGAACGCGTTGATATAGCCCCGGTGGGGGCAGATTGGGCTCGTACTCGCGCAGCAGTTGGCCCACATGCGTCTCAACGGCCACGGAAACGTCGACGGGCCCCGCCACGCCGGGCGTCGCAGTCCGGTCGGCGATATTGAGTTCGTTCTGCACGATCTCCGCCGAGATCATCTCGTCGGCGTAAAGCGCCGACAGGCGCCGGACGAGGTTCTCGAGTTCGCGAATATTGCCCGGCCAGTTGTAGTTCTGCATAAGCCGGATGGCCTCGGGCGACACCGACTTCGGTGGCTCACCTTCACGCTGCGCCGCATTCAGGAAATGCTGCACGAGGTCGGCAACGTCGTCGATGCGCTCACGCAGCGGCGGCAGGCGGATGGGAACGACATTCAGGCGGTAGAACAGATCCTCGCGGAACAGGCCCTGCCGGATCATCTGGCTGAGGTCACGGTGAGTAGCCGCCACGATCCGGACATTGGTCTTGATGGGGTTCCTGCCCCCGACCATGGTGTACTCGCCCTCCTGCAGCACGCGCAGCAGGCGCGTCTGGGCGTCCATCGGCATGTCGCCAATTTCGTCCAGGAACAGCGTGCCGCCCTCGGCTTGCTCGAAGCGGCCGGATGAGCGGGTGTTGGCGCCAGTGAACGCCCCCTTCTCGTGGCCGAACAGTTCGGCTTCGATCAGGTCCCGCGGAATCGCCGCCATGTTAATGGCGACGAACGGGCCGTTGCGGCGCTTGCCGAAGTCGTGCAGGGCCCGCGCCACCAGTTCCTTGCCGGTGCCGCTCTCGCCGGTGATCATCACCGTCAGGTCGGTCTGCATCAGCCGCGCCAGAGCGCGATAGATGTCTTGCATCGCGGTGGAGCGGCCCACCAGTGGCATGGTTTCGCCCGGTTCCTCGGCCCTACGCTCGGCTGCAGTCGGCTTCTTGGCGTCAGCGAGGGCGCGGGAAACCACCGACAGCACCTCGGTGATGTCGAAGGGCTTCGGCAGGTACTCATAGGCGCCCACCTCGGACGCCCGGATGGCCGTCATGAACGTGTTCTGAGCGCTCATGACGATCATCGGCAGATCGGGCCGGAGCTTCTTGATCTTCGGCATCACCTCGAAGGCATTGCCATCCGGCATGGCCACGTCGGTGATGAGAATGTCGCCTTCGCCACGGCTCACCCAGTTCCACATGGTGGAGATATTGCCGGTGGGCCGAACCTCGTAACCCGCGCGCGTGAGCGCCTGGTTCAGCACCATGCGGATGGCGGCGTCGTCATCGGCGAGAAGGACGACGTGGCTCATTTGGCAATTTCCTCGTTGGGCATGAGGCTGCCGCTGGCGACCGGCAGCAGGATGCGGAAGCGGGTGCGGCCAGGCCGGCTCTCACAGTCGATAACCCCGCCGTGGTCCCCGACTACCTTGGCGACAAGGGCCAGGCCGAGGCCGGACCCATTGGTCTTGGTCGTGACGAACGGATCGAACAGGAAGGGCATGATGTCGGCGGGAACGCCGGGACCATTGTCTTCGATGACGATCTCGAGCGGAAGCGAGATGCGCTCTGATACCCCGGTGACGCTGATGCGGATACCGGGGCGGAAGGCGGTGGTGATCCGAATTTCCGGTTTCTGAGTCCGCTCAAGCGCTTCCGCAGCGTTCTTCACCAGGTTCAGGAACACCTGGATCAACTGGTCGCGGTTTCCGAACACCGGCGGCAGCGACGGGTCATACTCTTCGGAAAAGCCGATGCCGCGCGCCACACCGTTGCGGGCGAGTAGCTTCACCCGATCTAGCACCACGTGGATGTTGATGGGCTCGCGCTCCAGTGGGCGCTCGTCACCGAACACTTCCACGCGGTCGATCAACGTGACAATACGGTCGGTTTCCTCACGGATCAGGCGCGCCAGCGGGATCTCGTCTGCGGCAACGGTCTGCTCCAGCAGTTGCGCGGCGCCACGGATGCCCGAGAGCGGATTCTTGATCTCATGGGCCAGCATCGAGGCGAGACCGGTGACGGAGCGCGCAGCCCCGCGCGACACCATCTGCCGGTCGATCTTGTCGGCCATGGTGCGCTCCTGGATCAACAGCGCAATCCGGCCGTCGCTGTCGGACAGCGGGCTGGCGAAGACGTCGGCCACCCGCTCGTCGCCGAAGCGGGAGGACCCGACGCGCACCCGGTACTCCGTCATGGGCGCCCGCCGCTGGGCGACCGTCTCCACCAGTGAAATGATGGGCGAGCCAAAGGCGATGAGGTCATCCAGCCGTTGCCGCGTAAGCACGCTCAGGGACGCGCCGAAAAACGCTTCGGCGGCGTAGTTGACGAAGACGATCTGGCGGGCGTCGGTGCACACGATGATCGGCTGCGGCAGGGCCTGGAGCACCGCGGTCGATGGCGCGGGCTCCGTTGCGTCCTGCGCGAGGGCGGAAATGCTCATGCTGCCTCCCTCCAGTCGCCAGAGAACAGGTCGGCAATCATTTCCAGCACAGCGTCGGTGGACTCATTGTCGAGCAGAGCTTTACGGGTGGGCTTGTCGAGTTGCAGGCCTGCGGCCTCGGCATACCAGTCGAGGTGCTTGCGGGCGGCGCGCAGGCCGACGGCCGTGCCGTACTCGATCAGCATGTCCTCGTAGTGCCCGGCGATCAGGTTGGCCAGTTCCCTGCCCTGCGGCGCTTGAGGTTCCGGCGTGCCTGCCAGAGCCGCACCGATCTGGCCCACGACCCAAGGTCTGCCGTGCGCACCACGCCCGATCATCACCGCGGCAGCACCCGATTCGGACAGTCCCGCGCGGGCTGAGGGCAGATCGACGATATCGCCATTGACGACCACCGGCACGTTCACGGCCTCGACGACGGCGCGGATCAGGCTCCACCGGGCCGTGCCCTTGTAGAACTGCTGCCGCGTACGGCCATGAACGGTGATCATGCGCGCGCCGGCATCGACAGCGCGCTTGGCCAGATCGGGTGCATTGAGACTGTCGTCATCCCAGCCGAGACGCATCTTCACAGTCACCGGCAGCGGAGTGGCTTCGACGACCGCCTCTACCAGCCGCACCGCCTGGTCCGGGACGCGCATCAGCGCCGAACCCGCGTACCCGCTGGTGACACGCTTGGCCGGGCAACCGAAATTGATGTCGATGATGTCTGCACCTGCTTCATAGGCGAGACGAGCACCTTGGGCCATCCACTCCGCTTCGCAGCCGGCGAGTTGCACCATGTGCGGCAGCCGATCGGGACGGCCGAGCTTGCGCACCATATCCGCGTGGCCGGTGCTGAGGGCATTGCTGGCAATCATCTCGGACACCACCATCCCGGCGCCGAACCGCTCGGCCAGCCTGCGGAATGGGCGGTCGGTGATACCGGCCATCGGGGCCAGCAGGGCGCTATTGGACAGCGAGTGGCTTCCGATGCTCAACACGCGGGCAGGGTTTGTTGAAGTCTGCATCAGAATTGTTCAGGCCACGAGTTTTGCCCGCACAATAATCAAAACGCTTCGTGGCGCAACTGCTTTGCGGGCGGTTCTGGTGCGTCGGCTGCCTTGCACTTGTCGCATAGCTTGCCGGGCGATAGACCACCCTCAGGTCGTTTCAATGTCAGAGTTGGTCATGTCGCAGAAGTCCGTTGCCGTGGTTGTCGTCGCGGCAGGACGTGGGGAGCGCGCAGGCTCTGCGGGCGACACCGTGCCCAAGCAGTACCGCTCGGTTGGCGGCCAGGCCATTCTCGCCCGCACAGTCGAGGCCTTCGTGAGCCAGCCGAACGTTAGCTGGGTGCTCCCGGTGATTCACCCCGAACATGAGCAGCGTTACGCAGCGCTGGGGCTCGGTGGTGACGAACGCTTGCTCGCGCCCGTGCACGGCGGTTCTACTCGCCAGGGATCGGTTCTCGCCGGGCTGAAAGCCCTCGCCCCCCTGAAGCCGGACCTAGTGTTGATCCAGGATGCGGCACGCCCGTTCGTGCCGGCTGCCTTGATCGAGTCCGTCATCTACTCCCTCGGCGCGGCGCAGGGCGCTTTGCCGACGCTTCCGGTGACCGATACCATCAAGCGCTCACTCGACGGCGCTGAGGTCGTCGGCACCGAAGACCGCCGCCTACTTCATGCCGCCCAAACGCCGCAAGGCTTCCGTTTCGGCCAGATCTTTTCGGCTCACATGCGCGCCGCCAGTGTGCGACGGGAATTTACCGATGATGCGGAAATCGCCGAGTGGGCGGGTTTGCGCGTTGTCATGGTTCCGGGCCACCGGGACAACATCAAGATCACCCATCCGGACGATTTCGCCCGGGCGGAGCGGATCATCAGTGGAGACACGCGCATGGAGACGCGCATCGGCACCGGCTACGACGTGCACCATTTTACCGATGGCGACGCTGTGTGGCTGGGTGGCGTGGAGATCCCGCACAACAAGCGGCTCATGGGCCATTCGGATGCGGACGTCGCGCTCCACGCGCTTACCGACGCACTGCTCGGTGCCATCGGCGAAGGGGATATCGGCATCCACTTCCCGCCTTCCGACCCGCAGTGGAAGGGGGCCCGTTCCACGGTCTTCCTTCGTCACGCGGGGGACTTGGTCGCGCAGCGCGGCGGGCGTATCGTCAATGTCGACGTGACCATCGTGTGCGAGGCGCCGAAAATCGCTCCGCATGCGGCAGCGATGCAGGGTGTGATCGGCGAGGCACTCGGCCTCTCTACCAACCGCATCGCGATCAAGGCGACGACGAACGAGAAGCTTGGGTTTATCGGGCGGGAGGAAGGTATCGTGGCTATGGCAAGTGCCAGTGTCGAAGTGCCGAGGGTCGACTGATGGCGGCCCGGAACACAGCGGCAGAAACGGGTCAGCAGGTCCTCGAGATCCTCGCCAGAGACGGCAAGACCATCGTGACCGCCGAAAGCTGCACGGGTGGCCTCATCGCTGCGGCGCTCACCGACATTCCGGGCGCCTCTCAGGCGTTCTATGGCGGCTATGTCGTTTATGCCAATGCAGCGAAGACGCGCCTCATCGGGGTGCAACCGCGGCTGATCCGGGACTATGGCGCCGTCAGCAATCAGGTCGCCCGCGCGATGGCCGATGGTGCCCGCAACACCGCCCATGCCGATTTCGCTGTAGCCGTTACCGGCATCGCCGGGCCCGAGGGCGGCTCGGAGAAGAAGCCGGTCGGGCTCGTTTACGTGGCGGTTTCGTCCGAACTGGGAACAGTCGTCATCGAGCACAAGTTCGGCGACCTCGGCCGGGACGCAATCCGCAAGGCGAGCGTGCAAGCGGCGCTTGATCTCGTGCTCCAGGTGCTGACCAGCGACGAAGCCTAGTCGCCGAAGCGGCGATCCGCCTCTTCGCAAAACGCCCTCATAATCTCTTCCTGCTTGGCTGCGAATGCCGGCTCGGCGACAGCGGCGATGAAGGGGTTGGAGATCTTGAAGTCGATCTCGAACTTCACCCGCGTGCCCGTGCCTTCCGGCACAAAGCTCCAGAGGCTATCCAGATAGGCAAAGGGGCCGTCCACCGCCTTCGCCCGGATGGTCAGCGCATCAGGGTCGAGGGTCACCCGGCTCGTATAGGCCTGGGTGATGGGACCGAAGGACAGGGTCATCCGCGCCAGGCGAACATCCTTGCCCCCTGCCCCTGGATCGGGCCGCACTACCATCGCACGGCAGTTGGGAATGAAACGCGGATAGTCATCGAGATCGGCCACGATCTCGTACATGCGCTGCGGAATATGCGGCACGTGCCGGTCGAAGTAGCGCTTCATTCAGAGTCCGAGCTTCGCCATGCGGTTGGCGCGCAGACGGGCGAAGTCCTCGCCGGCGTGGTGGGAGGAGCGGGTGAGCGGGCTCGATGAGACCAGCAGGAAACCCTTGGCTTCCGCCACCTTGGCGTAGGACTTGAACTCTTCCGGGGTGACGAACCGCTGCAGCGGGTAGTGCTTCTTGGTCGGCTGCAGGTACTGGCCGATGGTGAGGAAATCGACGTCTGCCGAGCGCAGATCATCCATGAGCTGCAGCACCTCGTTCCGTTCCTCGCCCAGTCCGACCATGATGCCTGACTTGGTGAACATGGTGGGGTCGAGTTCCTTCACGCGTTGCAACAGGCGGATGGAGTGGAAGTAGCGGGCACCCGGGCGAACCTTCAGGTACTTCGAGGGTACCGTCTCGAGGTTGTGGTTGAACACATCCGGCTTGGCGGCAACGACGATCTCGAGCGCGCCGTCCTTGCGCAGGAAGTCGGGGGTCAGGATCTCGATGGTGGTGCGCGGGTTGCGGGCGCGGATAGCGAGGATTACGTCGGCGAAGTGCTGAGCGCCGCCATCGGCGAGATCGTCACGGTCTACCGAGGTGATCACGACGTGCTC
The DNA here is from genome assembly GCF_042685625.1 of Devosia albogilva. NCBI lineage: Bacteria > Pseudomonadati > Pseudomonadota > Alphaproteobacteria > Hyphomicrobiales > Devosiaceae > Devosia > Devosia albogilva. The sequence continues at coordinate 3,618,504 of NZ_JBHUNP010000001.1, read as the reverse complement.
GAGGCCGAGCTTCTCTACAGCCTTGGCGACGTTATCGGATTCATTGGGGTCGAGCGGCCCCGGCAGGCCGGTGCGCACGTTGCAGAAGGCGCAGGCCCTGGTGCAGATCTCGCCCATGATCATCATGGTCGCGTGCTTCTTGGACCAGCACTCGCCAATATTGGGGCACCCGGCCTCTTCGCAGACCGTGACGAGATTGTTCTCGCGCACGATCTGCTGGGTTTCCTTGTAGACCGGCGATCCCGGCGCCTTGACGCGGATCCAGTCCGGCTTGCGCAGCACGGGGCTCTCGGGCCGGTTCACCTTTTCGGGGTGGCGGGGCCGGGCTGGCGAATTGTCGATGAGCGTAACCATAGCGGTCCTGACTGGGCGAGTGCCCTGTATATCGCTCCCTTGACCGGCCGGTTCAACCGGCTCTTTCGTTGGGTTGATCGGGTAAGATCAGGCGGTTTCCATGACCTCGGCGATGTCGACCCATGCCCCATCGCGCGAGGCGGAGAGGATGGTGGCCTGCACCAGGGCCAGCGAATGGAGGTTGTCCTCGCCGGAACTGAAGCGGGCGGGCACCGAGCCGGTCTCGATCACCTTGGCGATGGCGTTTAGCGTTCCGGTGCGGTCGGCGAATTCCACCGGCTGCAGTTCAAACGGCTCCGCCTCCTTGTCACGCTCGCGCAGGAACAGGCGGTCCGGAGCGCTCTTGCCCATGAAATTGTCGCGCGAGGTCCAGGTTATCTCGCCCTCGGAGCAATCCATGGTCCACTCGCCCGCCCAAGGAGTTACGGGGCCGCTGCTCATCCAGGAGCCGCGATAAGAGACGATGGTGCCCTTCTCGAATTCCAGCGTGGCGACGCCGATGGGGTGATGGCCGAAGGGGCTCGCCGGCGGATTCCAGGTGCGGCAGGAGACGCGCTTCGGCTCGTCGCCGAGCACCATGCGCATCAGGTCGAAATGGTGGATCGACATGTCGGCGAGCAGCGGGTCGGGCATGTCCCAGTACCGGTAGCCCTGCGAGGGGGCGTGGCGGCGGAAGTCGATTGAGACCAGGTTCACCGGGCCGAACTTCTGTGCGCCGATCAGTTCGGCGGCGGCGATGGGGCCGGGCTGGAAGCGGTAGTTCTGGCTGACCATCAGCACCCGGCTGTTGGCCTTGGCGAGCGCCACAAGTTCCTTGGCCTGCGCGATGGTGGAGGCAAAAGGCTTTTCCACCAATACGTTAAAGCCGAGTTCCAGGCAGCGCTTCACCACCGGATAGTGGGCTTCGGTGCGCAGGGTACAGATGGCGAGGTCGGCTTCGATGCCCTTGGCGGCTTCTTCGAGGCTCAGGAAACAGCGCTTCTCGTCGATGCCGAGTTCGGACTGGACGCGGGCGATCGCCTCGGGGTTGGCGTCGACATAACCCACCATGTGCACATTGGGAACTTTGGGGATAACTTCCTTGGTCCAGCTGAAACCCCAGTGTCCGAGGCCGACTTGGATCGCCTTGACCATGTGGATAACTCCTGAATCCTGTGCCGCAGATGAACGAAGATGAACGATGCCAGACTTCTGAATGAACGGCGGGCAACCAAGCCTGCTAGATGTTCAGTGCCCGTCCATAGGCATCCAGAACGCTTTCTTTCATCGTCTCGCTGAGTGTGGGGTGCGGGAAGATGGTGTGCATCAGTTCTTCCTCGGTGGTCTCGAGGTTCATCGCCACCACGAACCCCTGGATGAGTTCGGTGACTTCGGCCCCAACCATGTGGGCGCCGAGCAGTTCCCCGGTCTTGGCATCGAAGATGGTCTTCACGAGGCCATCGGGCTCGCCGAGGGCGATGGCCTTGCCGTTGCCGACGAAGGGGAAGCGGCCGACCTTGATCTCGCGGCCGAGTTCCTTGGCCTTGGCTTCGGTGAGGCCGACGCTGGCCACCTGCGGCTCGCAATAGGTGCAACCGGGCACCTTGCGACGATCGAGGCCGTGCACGTTGAGCCCGGCGATCTTCTCGACGGTGATGACCGCCTCATGCTCGGCCTTGTGCGCCAGCATCGGCGGGCCGGCGACGTCGCCGATGGCCCAGATGCCCTTGACGTTGGTGGCGCCGTACTCGTCGATGACGATGGCACCGCGCTCGGTCTTCACGCCGACGGCTTCGAGGCCGATGCCTTCGATGTTGCATTGGACGCCAACGGCCGAGATCAGCTTGTCGCCGCGGATCTCCTGCTTGGAGCCGTCCTTGAGCTCCACATGAGCGACAACACCGTCACCGGTCTTGTCGACCTTGGCCACCTTGGCTTCGGTCAGGAACTTGATGCCGCGCTTCTCGAGCCGCTTGCGGGCGAGTGCGGAAATCTCCGCGTCCTCCACCGGCAGGATCTGCGGCAGCAGTTCGATGACGGTGACCTCGGCGCCGAGCGAGCGGTAGAAGGAAGCGAACTCGATGCCGATGGCGCCGGAGCCCATGACGACGAGGGACTTCGGCATGCTGGCCGGCTTCAGCGCCTCGAAATAGGTCCAGATCTTGTCGCCGTCGGGCTCGATGCCGGGTAGCACGCGCGGGCGGGCACCGGTGGCAACGATGATGTTCCTGGCCTTGTAGGTCCCCTCCCCCAACGGGTTCTTCGGCACCGGCCCCTGCGGCTCGACCACCGGCTTCTTGGATGGACCGACCTTCACCTCGCCGGGCGCGGTGATCACCGCCTCGCCCCAGATGATGTCGATCTTGTTCTTCTTCATCAGGAACTGGACGCCATTGTTCATCTGCGCCGCGATAGCGCGCGAGCGCTTGACCACGCCATCGAGATCGAAGCCGAATTTCTCGGCGGTGAGCCCATAATCCTTGGCGTGGCTCATGTGACCGTAGATCTCGGCCGAGCGCAGCAGCGCCTTGGTCGGAATACAGCCCCAGTTCGAGCAGATGCCGGCCATGTGCTCGCGCTCGACGATGCCCACCTTCATGCCGAGCTGCGCGCCGCGGATGGCGGCGACGTAACCGCCGGGACCGGCGCCGATGACGAGAAGGTCGTATTGGTCAGCCATAAGGGCCTCCAGAGGAATAAGGGGTCAGAGACCCAGCACTTGCTTGACGAGCGACACCAGGCCCTCGCCGATGGCGCGGGTGTTGGCCGCGTCGAGATGGACACCGTCGCGAGGGTCGGCCTGGGCGACGGTTGCGGCGTCGAAGAAGTGGACGCCGGTTTCGCTGGCATGGCGGCGGTAGTGGCGAGCAAAGTCGCGCGACTCGCGCAGCAGGTGCTCGAGCCCGCCGAAATTGCTCAGCATGTTCTCGTTGGTGGTCTCCACCACATGCGGCGGAGACACCAGGATGATCTCGGGCACCGGCTCGCCCGTCATGGCGAAATGCCCGCGCGTGAGTTCGATCAGCCGCCGAGCGCCGCGGGCGGCAAAGGCAGCGGTGCCGGCGACGAACGGCTTCAGGTCGTTGGTGCCGAGCATGATGATGACGAGGTCGAGCGGCGCGTGGCTGGCGAGCAGCGTCGGCAGGATGCGGGCGCCGTTGCGATCGGCGTTCGCAGTCCAGTCATCGTAAGCCGTGGCGCGGCCGCCGAGCCCCTCGGCGATCACCCGCGCCTTGCCGCCAAGCCCCTGCTCCAGCGTCGTCGGCCAGCGGTCCTCATAGGCATGCCGCGGACCGCCGCCTGGATCGGCCCCGAAGGTCAGGCTGTCGCCATAGGCCAGGATGGTCTTCATCGCCTATGCCCCTCAGGCCAGCATCATCACCGGGTTTTCGATCAGACCCTTGAACACGCCGAGCACTTCCGCCCCCAGCGCGCCGTCGACCGAGCGGTGGTCGCAGGAGAGGGTCACGGTCATGAACTGGCCGGTCTTGATCTGACCGCCTTCGGCATAGACGCGCTCCTCGCCGGCACCGACCGCAAGGATAGTGCCGTGCGGCGGGTTGATGACGGCGGCGAAGTGCTTGATGCCGTACATGCCGAGGTTGGAGACCGAGGTCGCCCCACCCTGGTATTCATGCGGCGCCAGCTTCTTGTTGCGGGCGCGGGTGGCGAGATCCTTCACCTCATCCGAGATCTGGCGCAGCGTCTTGGTGTCGGCGGCCTTGACCACCGGGGTGAAGAGCCCACCCGGCACCGCCACGGCAACGGCCACGTCGGAGCGCTTGTGGTAGAGGATCGAGTCGCCGGCCCAGGTGGCGTTGGCGGCGGGAACCCGCTGCAGCGCCACGGCCCAGGCCTTCATGACGAAGTCGTTGACCGACAGCTTGTATTCCGGCTTGCCGTCCTTGCCCTTCGGCGCAGCGGCGTTGATCTGCTCGCGGGCAGCCATCAGCGCGTCGATCTTGCAGTCGAGCGTCAGGTAGAAGTGCGGAATGGTTTGCTTGGACTCGGTGAGCCGCTGAGCCACCACCTTGCGCATGCCGTCGTTCGGCACGAGCTCGTAGCTGCCTTCCTCGTAGAGGGCGAGCACCTGGGCCTTGGTCATGCCCGTCGGCGCGGCACCGCCAGCGGGAGCCGGAGCGGACGCGGCGGCCTTGAGCGGTGCCTTGCCGGACTTGGCGGCCTCCACGTCGGCCTTGACCACCCTGCCCTTCGGACCGGTGCCGGAGATGGCCGAGACGTCGATCCCGGCTTCCCTGGCGAGGCGACGCGCCAGCGGCGAGGCGAAGACACGACCGCCATCGGACTTTGCCGGCGGCGCCGCGGCCGGAGCCGGAGCGGCCTTCGGAGCCTCAACCGGAGCGGTGGAGGTGGTGGAGGTCCCCTTGTCGTAGGCGAGCGTACCGGCATCGCCCTTGGCGGGCTCCGCCTTCGCAGGTTCTTCAGCCTTTGGCGCGGGAGCCTCGGCCTTAGGGGCAGCCGCAGCGTCGGCGCTTTCGCCTTCCTGCAGCAGCACGGCGATGACGGCGTTGACCTTCACGCCTTCGGTGCCTTCGGCGACCATGATCTTGCCAATGGTGCCCTCGTCGACGGCCTCCACTTCCATGGTGGCCTTGTCGGTTTCGATCTCGGCGATCACGTCACCGGAGGAGACGCTGTCGCCTTCCTTGACGTGCCACTTGGCGAGCTTGCCCTCTTCCATCGTCGGAGAGAGCGCCGGCATGGTGATATCGATCGGCATCCCTGGTCTCCTTACGAGCGGTAGGTGACGGCGTTCACGGCGGAGATGACCTCGTCGACGTTCGGAAGCGCCAGCTTCTCGAGGTTGGCGGCGTAGGGCATCGGCACGTCCTTGCCGGTGACGCGGGTGACCGGCGCATCGAGGTAGTCGAAGGCCTGTTCCATGACGCGGGCGGCGAGCTCGGCGCCAATGCCGCCCTGCGGCCAGCCCTCTTCGACGGTGACGAGGCGGCCGGTCTTCTTGACCGACTCGACAACGGTGTCGCTGTCCATCGGGCGCAGGGTGCGCAGATCGATCAGTTCGACATCGACACCGGCGGCGACCAGCTTCTCAGTGGCCTGGGTGGCGTAGCGCATGCCCATGGAGAAGGAGACGATGGTGACATCCTTGCCCGGGCGAGCGATGCGGGCCTTGCCGATGGGCAGGAGGAAATCGTCCATCTTCGGCACCAGGCCGGTCGAGCCGTAGAGAATCTCGTTCTCGAGGAAGACGACCGGGTTGGGCGAGCGGATGGCGGACTTGAGCAGGCCCTTGGCATCGGCCGCGCTATAGGGGGCGATCACCGTCAGGCCGGGAACGTGGCTGTACCAGGCCGAGAAGTCCTGCGAGTGCTGGGCGGCAACGCGTGCGGCCGGGCCGTTGGGGCCGCGGAACACCATCGGCGCCGTCACCTGGCCGCCGGACATATAGAGCTGCTTGGCAGCGGAGTTGATGATCTGGTCGATCGCCTGCATGGCGAAGTTCCAGGTCATGAACTCGACGATCGGCTTCAGTCCGGCAAAAGCCGCACCGACGGCGAGACCGGCAAAGCCGTGCTCGGTGATCGGGGTATCGACGACGCGCTGTGGCCCGAATTCCTGCAGCAGGCCCTGGGTGATCTTGTAGGCGCCCTGGTACTCGGCGACTTCTTCGCCCATGACGAAGACGTCCGGGTCGCGGCGCAGCTCTTCGGCCATGGCCTCGTTCAGCGCCTGGCGGACCGTCATCTCGACCATCTCGACGCCTTCGGGAAGGTCGGGATCGTTCTGGGCGACGAACTTGGGCGCATCGGCACCGGCTGGCGCCTTGGCTTCGGCGGGGACACTCGCGGCCTCCGGCACGGCCGACTTGCCCTCGGGATCGGAAGAACTGGCCTGAGCCGCCGGGCGATTGCCTTCGCCGATCTCTTCGTTTTCGCCCAGCACCAGAGCGATCGGGGTGTTCACCTTCACACCCTCTGTGCCTTCTTCGATCATCAGTTCGCGCACGGTGCCGCCATCGACGGCTTCTACTTCCATGGTGGCCTTGTCGGTCTCGATCTCGGCCAGCACATCGCCGGGCGACACGGTGTCGCCGACCTTGACCAGCCATTTCGACAGCTTGCCCTCTTCCATGGTGGGCGAGAGCGCGGGCATCAGGATTTGGGGCATATCAGCTCTCCAGAATGGGGGCGCCGGGCACGGGAGCCACACGGCGGAAATCGGTCAGGTTGGCGGTGCGGGTGGGAATCACCCGCCAATCATTGATGAGGGTGCGGTCGACGCGGGCGCTGTTTGTCGGCGGCGGGGTCTGGTTGACGGCCCAGCCGCTCAGGATCAGCCCCAGAACGACGAACACCACGAAGGCAATCACCGCCCGCTTGTAGATCGAAAGGCGTTCGCGGGCGGCAGGACCGCCTTTGGCCTCGAGCTGGCTGAATTTCCACCAGCCGAGCGGAAAGAAACTGCCGAGCTGTTCCCCGTCCGGGGCCAGCCGCACCGCGGCCATGGCCTGAACCACGGCCACGAACAGGGACAACAGAGCAAACAGCAGGACGACCCCGAGCAGGACGGTCATTTGCTGGCTCAGGCAGGAATGGTGATGTCGGTCCAAAGCTCGGACGGATCGGGCTCGGGATCGTTGGTGGCGAACTCGGCCGCCTCGTTGACTACGCCGCGGACGCGGGCCTCGATCTCCTTGAACCACTCCTCGCTGGCGGCACCCGATTCCAGCAGCCGCGCCTTGACCTGTTCGATCGGGTCGCGCTCCTGGCGGTACTTGGTGACCTCGTCCTTGGTGCGGTACTTGGCCGGGTCGGACATGGAGTGGCCGCGATAGCGGTAGGTCAGCATTTCGAGAATGAAGGGGCCATTGCCCGAGCGGGCCCATTCGATGGCGCGCTTGGCAGCGTCATAGACCATGCGCACGTCCATGCCGTCGACCTGCTCGCCCGGAATGTCGAACGAAGCACCGCGCTGGGAGAAGTCGGTGGTCGCCGCAGCACGCTCGATCGAGGTGCCCATGGCGTATTTGTTGTTCTCGATGATGAACACGACCGGCAGCTTCCAGAGCTTCGCCATGTTGAAGCTCTCGTAGACCTGGCCCTGGTTGGCAGCGCCGTCACCGAAATAGGTGAGCGAGACCGAATTCTCGCCACGGTACTTGGACGCAAAGGCAAGGCCAGTCCCGAGCGGGACCTGGGCACCGACGATGCCGTTGCCGCCGTAGAAGCGGTGTTCGTTCGAGAACATGTGCATCGAGCCGCCCTTGCCCTTGGACAGGCCGCCCTGGCGGCCGGTGAGCTCGGCCATGACACCCTTGGGGTCGAGGCCCATCACCAGCATATGGCCATGGTCGCGATAACCGGTGATCTGGGCGTCCCTGCCCTTCTCGGAGGCCATGGTGACGCCGGTCACCACCGCTTCCTGGCCGATATAAAGGTGGCAGAAGCCGCCGATGAGGCCCATGCCATACATCTGGCCGGCCTTTTCCTCGAAGCGGCGGATCAGGAGCATCTCCTCGTAGGCCGACTGCTCCTGTTCGGTGGTGAACTGCGGCACGTTGGGTTGCGTGTTGGCCTTGGTGGCCACTGCTTTGCGCGCCATATCGATGCTCCGACTGGATGGATTTTGCCGCTTGGCCCGATCAGGCCACATTCGGACATCATAGTCTAGGCAAAGCAGGCAAAGCAATGCTTCACGACGATCGGACGGCGCTGCTAGAGCGTTGTATCTGCTTCGATAATTGCCATTAACTCGTCTGAAGCTAATTCTCGGAATTTACCGGAAATCGGTTCACCGGTATGTATGCGGATCGACCATGATCAGGATGTCGTCGGCATGAGCCATGTTGAGCATGGCGCGGGCGCGTTCGGTCACGATGTCAGGGTCGAGCCGGCGGGTGTCCATCAGCGTGGCGCGGTGGCGATAGTCGTCGATCTCGGCCTGTAGCGCGGCGGAACGAGCCTTGAGCTGGTCGACGTCGAGCAGGATCTGTTCGCGGCTTTCGATGCCGAACTGACCTGTGAGCGCCGAGTAGCCGAGATAGCCCTGAAACCCCAGCAGAACCAGGGTAAGCCCCAGTGGGCGCCAGAAGGGTTTGCGTTTGAGGCGGGTGGGCATGGATGGGTCCGGGCTAACAGCGGGATCATGCCCCCAACAGGCTTAACAGCGGGTTTCAGTCGCTGGCCTCGACCTTGACTTCGGCGTGCTTGTGCCCGGCGGCGCCGGCGAACTGGTTGAGGCGGTTGCGCAGGTGATCGCCGTCGAGAAAGGCGAGATCGGCCGGCAGGTGAAGCACCAAGGTGCTGCCATCGAGGCTGAAGCCGACGCGCGGCAGGATGCCGGGCATGGCCGCGGTCATGGGATAGGCGACGCGGAACAGGGCCCCGAGTTGGCGCGCCTTGTCGATCAGCGCCGGAGTGGCGAGCCGGGCAACCGGGGCTGCGGCCTTGCTCTTGAGGCCGTCATAGCGGACGGCAATGACATGAGCGAGGAAGGCGCGGCCCGGATGGTCGACGCCGCTGAGGGCGCCATAGGCCACCGCATCGACGCTCTGCGGGCCGCGATAATCGGGATGCGAGCGCCAGCCGATATCGGCGAGGAGGCAGGCAACGGTGCGCAGGCGCTTCTCCTCGGCTGATTCCTCGGCGCCGACAGCGGCAAGATATTGGGTGGTGAACTCGATGAGGTCGCCGGCATGGGCCGGAGAGCGGGAGCGGAGAACCGAGAGTTCCTCGGCACCCTGGATCAGCGGATCGACGAGTTTTTCGCGGTGGTCGAGCTTGCTGAACAGATAGCCCTCGCGGACACCGAGGGCGGAGAACACCACCTTGCCGAAGCGGCCAGCTTTCAGCACCTCGCTCAGCACGGCAGCGCCAAAGGGCACGAGTTCGCGGCGGGAGGAACTGGTGAACTCGGAACCGGTGTAGCTCTTGAGCGAACCGCTGCCGACGATGTCCTGGCAGAGCTCGATCATGTCGTCGGCGGCGACTTCGTAGTGCTGCACCATGTGCAGCGGGTATTTGCGAACTTCCTGGTGGATCTTGGCGAGGGCGCGCCAGGTGCCGCCGATGGCCGCGAAGGTGGCGCCCTTCCCTGCCCCGGCCAGCGCCGATTTCTCGAGGCGGTCGCGGATGATGCCGGCTGCCTTGGCGGGCGAGCCGCCCGAATCGTCCTGCAGGCGGATGACGCCGAGTTCATAGGATTGACCGTCGGTGTCGGCACCGCCGACGATGGTCGAGAGTTCTAGGCTGCCGCCGCCCAGGTCGCCGACCGCGCCGGTGAAGTCGGGAATGCCCGCCACGACGCCGAGCGCGGCGTAGTGGGCTTCCTCTTCGCCGGAGAGGACATGCACGCGGCTGTCGATCACCGCCTCGACAGCGTCGACGAATTCCTGGCGGTTGGCAGCGTCGCGCACGGCGGAGGTCGCGAGCACGCAGACGCGGCCGACGCGCATCATGCGGGTCACGAGCGCGAAGCGTTTGATGGCGTTGAGGGCCTGGGCCATGTTGGCTTCGGCGAGCCGGCCAGTCTGGCCCACGCCCCTTCCGAGGGCACAGGCGGACTTCTCGTTGTAGAGCGGCGTCAGCGCTCGGGCGTGGCGCTCATAGACGACGAGGCGAACGGAGTTCGAGCCGATATCCAGCACGGCCACCGGCTTGGCGCCCTTGATGCGGCCCTGCGCGGTCGGGTCCGCGTCGACGCCCCAGAACTGGTTCAACCCTGGCCCTCATCGGCTTCGGCGGTGCCGGCGCTGCCGCGACCCGACAACGACGGATTGGTCATGAAATAATCGTGGGCGTTGAACGGTTCCTCGCCCTCGGCCACGCGGATACGGTGCGAACTGCCGTCCGGCAGGACTTCCCAGCTCTGCTGGTTGTCCTTGAGATAGGCGACCAGAATGCGGTCCATGATCTGCTTGTGCACGGTCTTGTTGAGGATCGGCACCATGACTTCGACGCGACCATCGAGGTTGCGCCCCATCAGGTCGGCCGAGGAGATGTAGACCTTGGCGTGCGGCCCCGGCATCGGCTCGCCATTGCCGAAGCAGTAGATGCGGCTGTGCTCGAGGAAGCGCCCGACCACCGACTTGACCCGGATGTTGTCCGAGAAGCCGGGAATGCCCGGGCGCAGGCAGCAGATGCCGCGCACGATCAGGTCCACCTTCACCCCGGCCTGGCTCGCGTCATAGAGCGCATCGATCACCTGCGGGTCGACCAGGGCGTTCATCTTGAGCAGGATCGAGGCCGGTTGCCCGTTGCGCGCGAACTCGGTCTCGCGGGCGATGTTCTCCAGCAGCGTCGGCCGCATCGTTACCGGCGAGACGGCGATGGTCTCCAGTTCCGTCGGACGGGCGTAGCCGGTGATGAAGTTGAACACCCGGGCGACGTCCCGGGTGATTGCGGGATCGATGGTGAAGTAGCTGAGGTCGGTATAGATCTTGGCGGTGATCGGGTGGTAGTTGCCGGTGCCGATGTGGCAGTAGCTGACCAGCTTGCCCTTCTCGCGCCGCACCACCTGGCTGAGCTTGGCGTGGGTCTTGAGTTCGATGAAGCCGAACACGACCTGCGCCCCTGCCCGCTCGAGGTCACGGGCCCAGCGGATATTGGCCTCTTCGTCGAACCGCGCCTTAAGTTCGACGAGGCAGGTGACCGACTTGCCCGCCTCGGCCGCGAGCACCAGTGCCTTGACGATGGGGCTATCGGCCGAAGTGCGGTAGAGCGTCTGCTTGATGGCGACGACGTCCGAGTCGCGCGCCGCCTGCATCAGGAACTGGGCCACGACATCGAAGCTCTCGAAGGGGTGGTGCACCAGGATGTCCTTGGCGCGGATGGCGGCGAAGCTGTCGCCATTGTAGTCGCGGATGCGCTCGGGGAAGCGGGCGTTGTAGGCGGGGAACTTCAGGTCCGGGCGGGCGATGTCGCAGATCCAGCGGGCGTCGGCGAGACCGAGGAAGCCATGGACTTCGAACACCTCGGTGTCGGACACGCCCAGCGGCTCGCCGATCTGGCGCTTCAGCGCCCGCGGCATGGTGCTCTCGATCTCGAGGCGGATCACCTGGCCGCGCCGACGCTGGCGCAGGGCGGTCTCGAACTCCACCACCAGGTCCGCGGCCTCGTCGTCGATTTCGATTTCGCTGTCGCGGATGACGCGGAAGGCACCGGAGCCAACCACTTCGTGGCCGGGGAACATCTTGTGAAAGAACAGCTTCACCAGCGTGTCGATGGTCACCACTTCGGTGCGCCCGTCGGACACGAGCCCCGTCGGCAGGTTGATGAAGCGATCGAGATTGCCCGGGATGCGGATCAGCGCCGTCAGCGGCAGGTCGTTGTCCGGCCGCTTCAGTTCGAAGGCCAACGCCAGCCCGAGGTTGGGGATGAACGGGAACGGATGCGCCGGATCGACGGCGATCGGGGTCAGCACCGGAAAAATCTCTTCCCGGAACAGCTTCTGCAGGTAGTTCACCTGCTCGGGAGTGAGATCGTGCTGCTCGTGAATGACGACATCCTGCTCGAACAGCTCTTCGCGCAGGTTCTGCCAGTGATCCTGCTGCTCGAGCTGCAGGTGCTGCGCCAACGTCGCGATTTCCTCGAGCTGCTCGGCCGGGCTCAATCCGTCCGCACTCTGCTTCTGCAGACCGGCACGCAACTGCCCCTTCAGGCCCGCCACGCGCACCATATAGAATTCATCGAGATTGTTGGCGGAGATGGAGACGAAGCGCAGCCGCTCCAGCAGCGGGTGGTTGACGTTGCCCGCCTCCTCCAGCACCCGCATGTTGAACTGCAGCCAACTGACCTCGCGATTGACGAAGCGGGCCGGGCTGGTGCGCAGCGCCTCCACGTCGGGGACCGGGGCTTCGGCTTCGGCGAATTCGCCCATCTCATTCATCGTCTGCAGTGTCCCAATCTGAGCCCGCGCCATGCACGCGCTGACGGCGGTCCAAGGCTTCGGCAGCGATGCTGCGCGTGATGGCGGTGCCGCGCTCCAGCGCCAGCCGGTCCATCAGGTCTGCGAGGATCACCGCCTCCTCGGCGGAACGTTCCATGCGCGCAACGATGTAGCCGATGACCTTGGGGTCAACGGCCACCTGCCGATCAGCGAACAACTTCACGAACATCTGTGACAATTGGATGTCGTCCGTCAGTTCCAGGCGGAAGGTCGCCGCCCGGCGCATCCGCGAGCGCACATCATCGGTGGCCAGCGGCCATTGTGCAACCTCGTCGCGCGCGGTGAGCAGCAAGGAGCGGCCGTCGCGCATGGATTGGTTGAGCAGGTGGAACAGGCCGGCCTCGTCATAGCCGCGGCGGTCGACGTCCTCGACGATCAACGGAAGCTGCCCGCCTTCTGCCGCCAGCCGCTCCAGATCATCCACGCCGGCGAAGCGGGCGCCGCTGCGGTCGGCGAAGATGCGCGCCAGATGCGACTTGCCAGCCTTGGCGGGACCGATCAGCAGCGTGATTGGGTCGGGCCAGTGCGGCCAGGACAGGATGCGGCCGTGCGCGAGCTCGTTGCCTTCTCCCACCAGGAAGTCGGCCTCGCCATGCTGGGCTGCGTGTCCGAGTTCGAGCGCCAGCTGCCGCTTCGGCGCGCCTTCACTTGACATCGAGATCCAAAGTCGAGGCCGGGCCACGATAGAGCGAACTGTTCTTGTACTTTCGCACCCCGTAGCGCACCAGCACACTGCCGATCGCCGCCATTGGCACGGCCAGCAGCAGGCCGACAAAGCCGAAAATGGCGCCCAAGGCGAGCAAGGCAAACATCATCCAGACCGGGTTGATGTTGATGGTCGAGCCGACGAGCTTGGGATAGAGGATGTTGCCCTCGATGAACTGCCCGATCAGGTAGATCACGCCAACCAGCGCGATGAACCACCATTCCGGCCAGAACTGCACGATGGCGATGCCCACGGACAGCACGATCCCGACGGCAAAGCCGACAAAGGGCACGAAGCTGAACAGGCCGGCGATGAGGCCGATGGCAAGGCCGAAGTTCAGGCCCACCAGCGAGAGCGCTGTGGCGTAGAAGGCGGCAAGGATCAGCACGACGCCGCCCTGCCCCCGGATGGCACCGCCGATGGCGCTGTCGATATCCGCCAGCACTTCGAGGATTTCCTCCTTGTGCTCGCGCGGGAGCAGGCTCTTGAGGCCGTTCACCATCGGCTGCCAGTCCAGCAGCAGGTAGAAGGTGACCACCGGCGTGAAGACGATGAAGCTGATCGCATTGATCACGGTCATGCCGCTGGCGAGCACTTCGCCCGTCACCACACCCGCGAGCCCGACGAGACGACCCATCATGTCGGCGACGGTTGCTTCCACCTGCGCGGCTCGCTGCGGGCCGAGCCACTCGTTGAGCTCAGGCGCCCAGCGGCGGGCCAGGTCCTGCAGATCGGCCGCATAGCCCGGCAAGCGCTGAATCAGCCCGACCACCTGCTGCCCGACCAGCGGCACCAGCATGTAGAACAGGCTGACGATGATAGCGATCACCACCAGCAGCACCGTGGTGGTGGCCCAGCCGCGACTAAAGCGCAGGCGCTGCAACTGGTTGACCAGTGGGTTCAGCAGATAGGCCAAGGCCGCGCCCACCACGAATGGCAGCAGGATGCCCCGAAAAATCCACAGAATGACGATCAGCACGACGAAAGAGCCGAGCCAGATCAGGACTTGATTTCTCAGGGACATCGGCGCACGCGGGCCTTGCTTCGCGGGGGTGGGAAAGCTATCAGGCCCTCTAGCTTCCGGCTCCGGCGTTGGCAACTGCCCAGGCTGTCCGGTTACGGCCTTACGCACGCTTTCCCCATTCGGTACCGCGCCATGTCCGACGCCCAGAACCTGACATCAAACGGCCTGTCATACAAGCACGCCGGTGTGGACATCGACGCGGGCAATGCGCTCGTCGAAGCCATCAAGCCGGCGGTCCGCTCGACCCGCCGCCCTGGCGCCGATGGGGAGATCGGCGGCTTCGGTGGCCTGTTCGACCTCAAGGCCGCCGGCTTCACCGATCCGGTGCTGGTCGCCGCCAATGACGGCGTCGGCACAAAGCTCAAGATCGCCATCGACACCGGCCGGCACGATACCATCGGGCAGGACCTGGTTGCGATGTGCGTCAACGACATCATCGTCCAGGGCGCCGAGCCGCTGTTCTTCCTCGACTATTTCGCCACTGGCCAGCTCGACGTCCAGCAGGGCACGGCCATCGTCAACGGCATCGCCGAGGGCTGCCGCATCGCCGGCTGCGCCCTGATTGGCGGCGAAACGGCCGAGATGCCCGGCATGTACCATGGCAAGGACTATGACCTTGCCGGCTTTGCCGTCGGCGCGGCCGAGCGCGGCACGCTGCTGCCCCGGCCCGACATTGCCGCCGGCGACGTGCTGGTGGCTCTCGCCTCCTCGGGCGTCCACTCCAACGGCTACTCGCTGGTGCGCAAGATCGTCGAGGTTTCCGGCAGCGAGTGGTCCATGGAGGCACCATTCGCGCCTGGGCAGACGCTGGCCGAGGCGCTGCTGACGCCGACCCGCATCTATGTAAAGCCGCTGCTCGCAGCCATTCGCGGCGGCATCGGCATCAAGGCGCTGGCGCACATCACCGGCGGCGGCTTCATCGACAACATTCCCCGCGTGCTTCCCGATACTCTTGCCGCGCATGTGGACCTCGACGCCATCACCCCGCCGCCCGTATTCGGCTGGTTGAGCCGCAGCGGCGGTATCGCGCCGCTGGAAATGCTGCGCACCTTCAATTGTGGTGTCGGCATGCTGGCTGCTGTGGCGGCGGATGATGCGGAGCGGCTGGTGGCGCACCTGACGGCGGCGGGCGAAACGGCAACGATCGTCGGCCGCCTGACCGAGCGCAGCGGCGACGCTGTCACCTTCCAGGGCAGCCTCAAGCTGTGAGCCGCAAGCGCGTCGCCGTCCTCATTTCCGGGCGCGGCTCCAACATGTCGGCGCTGATCGAGGCCGCCAAGGCGCCGGACTACCCGGCCGAGATCGTCGGCGTGCTCTCCAACAAGGCCGCTGCGGGCGGGCTTGCGGTAGCGCAGGCTGAAGGCATCGCCACGGCGTCGCTGGCACAGAGCCGCTTCCCGAGCCGCGAAATGTTCGAGGACACCATGACCCAGGTGCTGGAAAGCTGGGAGGCAGAAATCGTCTGCCTCGCCGGCTTCATGCGCATCCTGGGCGAGGACTTTGTGAACCACTGGGCTGGGCGGATGATCAACATCCATCCCTCGCTCCTCCCCGCCTATCGCGGCCTCGACACCCATGCCCGCGCCCTCGCGGACGGAGCTACGGTGCATGGTTGCAGCGTCCATTTCGTGACGCCAGGTCTCGATGAAGGTCCGGTGATCCTGCAGGCGCAGGTGCCGGTCTTGGCAGGGGATACGCCGGAGACGCTGTCCGCGCGGGTGTTGGTCGAAGAGCACCGGATCTATCCGCAGGCGCTGGCGATGCTCTGTCGGGGCGAGGTTTCTCTTCTGGTCTAGTCGAAAAGGGCAACAACGGCTCGTCGGAGGCATGCAAGCACGCTGGAGCCCAAGATGACCTTCACCGACGACGACCTGACCCATCTCCAGGCCCACGGCCTGCCTCCCCTGCCCGTTGCCCGGCGCAGCGGCTATGTGGGGCATGACAGGGCACGCATCTGGTTCGCGGAGTTCGGCGAAGGTCCGCCGGTAGTGCTGCTGCATGGCGGCCTCGGCAACACTGGGAACTGGGCGTACCAGATCCCCGCCCTCGTTACCGCCGGCTATCGGGTCGTCGGCATCGACAGTCGGGGCCAAGGGCGGTCCAGCCGTGACGAGCGCCCGTTCAGCTATGAGCTGATGGCGGCGGACACCCGGGCGGTGCTGGATGCGTTGGGGATCGAACGCGCCGCCTTCATTGGCTGGAGCGATGGAGCGGTCACCAGCCTGGAGGTGGCTCGAGCTGCGCCAGAGCGGGTGGCCGGCGTGTTCTTCTTCGCCTGCAACGTGGACGGGACGGGCGCCCTGCCCTTCGAACCAACGCCGCTGATCGATCGCATCTATGCCTATCATGTCAGCCAGTATGCGGCCCTGTCGCCTACACCGGACGGCTTCGACCGGATGCGGGACGATCTCAACGTCATGCAGGGGAGCCAGCCTGAATACGGTGCGGGCGACCTCGGCGCGATCACCGTGCCGGTGTGGAGCGTGATCGGCGAACGGGACGAGTTCATCCGGCGCGAGCATGCCGAATATATCGCCCGCACCATTCCCGACGGGCGCTTCCTGCTGCTCGAGGAGGTCAGCCATTTCGCGCCAATCCAGCGGCCAAGCGCCTTCAACGCGGTTCTACTGTCATTTCTTGACGCGGTTCTGCCCCATCACGGCGATTGATCGCACGCATTGTCAAAATCGGTTCGACGCGACTCTGCGCCGGCGCTAGAGCTTGCGCACAAAAGGAGAACACCTCGTGCCGCTTCGCTATTGGTTGCTGATCATTCTGTTGGGAGCGGTCTGGGGCTGCTCGTTCCTGTTCAACGCCGTGCTGATCCGCGAGATCAGCCCCCTCTGGGTGTCGGCCGGACGCGTGGCAATCGGCGCGGCGATCTGCTGGGTGTACTTCTTTGCCATGCGCAAGCGGCTGCCGTCCGGAGTCGGCGTCTATGCGCAACTGCTGGTGCTCGGCATCCTCAACTATGCGATTCCGTTCGCGCTGTTTCCCTATGCGGAGATGACCGTGGCGAGCAGCATTGTCGGGGTCATCAACGGCTTGACGCCGATGAGCACGGTGATCGTTTCGCAACTGTGGCCGGGCGGTGAAAAGGCGACGTGGAACAAGGTGGCGGGCGTTGCAATCGGGTTCGTGGGAGCAGTGATCCTTGCATCCCCGTCTTTCGCGGCGGGCGCGTCGGCCCAGGTGCTGGGCCTGCTGGCGGCGATCGCGGCGACACTCTGCTATGCGCTGACCCTGAACTATGCGCGCCGCTTCAAGGATGTCGATTCCGCCGTGGTCGCGACCTGTTCGCTCACCGGCGCGGCGCTGGTGTCGATCCCGGTGGCGCTGCTGTTCACCGGCATTCCGGTCATCACCCGGGTGGAGACCTGGGGTGCGCTGATCGGCATCGGGGCCTTCTCGACCAGCTTCAGCTTCCTCCTGGTCTACTGGCTCTTGCCGCGGGTGGGCGCGACAAATGTCTCGCTCAACACCTTCATCACCCCGATCTCGGCGATCCTGCTCGGCGTGCTGGTGTTGCACGAGCGGTTCGAGGCGGCGCATCTGGCCGGGATGGCGGTGATCTTCCTCGGGCTGATCTTCATGGACGGGCGGCTGGTGCGCCGGTGGCGGCAGCCGCGTCCGGCCTGAGGGGGAACCGCCTCGCGGCCGGCTCGTTGCCCTCGCATGAGCCAGCCCCAGAGACCCGATATCGACCCGCGGCCGATCCCCGAAATCGTGCCGCAGCCGACGCCGCCACAGCCAGAGCCGGTGGAGCCGTTTCCGTCGCATCCGGCCGAAGTGCCGACGCCGGACCAGCCGGTGGAAGACCCGGTGCCCTCACCGGCGCCGGAGATTCCGCCCGAGCCCGGCCACGAACCTCGTCCGAGGGAGGTCTAGATGCGCGATCCGCACGAACACGATCCCAAGGTGCCGCACAACAAGGTGCGGCCCGTGCCCCCCATGCCCAAGCACCTGCCGGTGGGCGACGCCGAGCATCCGCACACCTCACCGCTCCGGCATGACGAGGACAGCGAGCAGCCGGACCCGGCGCTGCCGCCGGAGCCCGGCCACGATATCAACCCGTAAGGATCAGGCGGCGCCGCCGTCTTCTTCCTCTTCGAACGTGACGGCAACGTCGGCGTTCGCCGAAAGCCGCACCTTGTCGCCTTCGACCTCGGCAACGAGGCCGAGGGAAATATAGTGGTGATGCCCCTTGTGGGCGCCCTCGCCGCTGTCGCTCCTGGTGAGCTTGATGCGATCACCTTCGACGGCATCCACCTTGCCGACATGGACGCCGTCAGCGCCGATGACTTCGTAGTGTTCCTTGATGTCGTTCACGTCAGCCATGGTACGTCTCCGCGTTGAGTTCGGCACTCAACGCGCGACGAACCGATTTTGCTGCTTCGAAAGGGGCCGGTTCTCGAGACCTGCCCCGGGACGCTACTCGATCCCGAGCTTTTTCTTCATCAGCTCGTTGAGGGCCTGCGGGTTGGCCTTGCCGCCCGACGCCTTCATCGCCTGGCCGACGAACCAACCGATCATGGTGGGCTTGGCCTTCACCTTCTCGACCTGCTCCGGATTGGCGGCGATGATTTCATCGACGATCTTCTCGATGGCACCCAGGTCCGTCACCTGTTTCATGCCGCGGCGCTCGACGATTTCCGCAGGTTCCCCTTCCGGCTCCTCGGCGATAACGATCTGCAAAAGATCCTTCGCGCCCTTTGACGAAATCGTCCCGGCTGCAACGAGGTCGACAATGCCGGCGATCTGGCGGGGCTGCAGATGCGTCTCCCACACGGCCATGCCCTGCGAGTTGGCATAAGCGGCCACATCGGCGTTCAGCAGGTTGGCAACGGCCTTACCGTCACGCTTGCCGCCGCCATGGGCCACGCAGGCCTCGTAATAGTCCGCCGTCTCGCGATCGAGGGTAAGAACCATGGCGTCATAAGGGGTTACACCATACTGCGAGATGAACCGCGCCTGCTTCTCGTCGGGCAGTTCCGGCAGATGCTGCGCCAGGTCAGCGATGAAGGCATCGTCGAACTCGAGCGGCAACAGGTCCGGATCGGGGAAATAGCGGTAGTCGTGCGCTTCTTCCTTGGAACGCATCGACCGCGTCTCGCCGGTCTTGGGGTCGAACAGGCGGGTTTCCTGGTCGATCACGCCGCCATCCTCGAGAATATCGATCTGCCGCCGCGCCTCGTACTCGATCGCCTGGCCAGCAAAGCGCACGGAGTTGACGTTCTTGATCTCGCAACGCGTGCCGAACTCACCACCCGGGCGGCGCACCGACACATTGACGTCGGCGCGCATGGAGCCCTGCTCCATGTTGCCGTCGCAGGTGCCGAGATAGCGCAGGATGGTGCGCAGCTTGGAGAGGTACGCCTTGGCCTCTTCGGACGAGCGCAGGTCCGGCTTGGAGACGATCTCCATCAGCGCCACGCCCGAGCGGTTGAGGTCGACGAAGCTCATGTTCGGATGCTGGTCGTGGATCGACTTGCCGGCATCCTGCTCGAGATGCAGGCGCTCGATGCCGATCTCGATCTTCTCGCCATCGACGTCGAGTAGCACCTTGCCCTCGCCGACGATCGGATCCTTGAACTGCGAGATCTGATAGCCCTGCGGCAGGTCGGGATAGAAGTAGTTCTTGCGGTCGAACACCGAGCGCTTGTTGATCTGCGCCTTGAGCCCGAGACCGGTGCGCACGGCCTGGCGCACGCATTCCTCGTTGATGGTCGGCAGCATGCCCGGCATGGCCGCATCGACGAAGCTCACATTGGAATTGGGCGGGCTGCCGAACTCGGTCGACGACCCGGAGAAGAGCTTGCTCTCGGAGGTCACCTGGGCATGCACTTCCATGCCGATGATGACTTCCCAGTCACCGGTCGAGCCGGCGATCAGGCGCTTCTTGTCAGGGGTACGGGTGTCGACGATGGTCACGGATCAGTCCTGCGATCGGATAGTTCAGGCTTGTGATTAAAGGGGTTGGACGCCCGGCGCAACGGTCACGCCTGCCGCAGTTACCTAGACCTCATCCTGAGCCTGTCGAAGGGTGAGGTCGCGGCCGCGGTGTTACCGACCTCGTGGTTCGACGAGCTCACCATGAGGTCTACGAGAGCGCCGCTTCAGCGCTCAGTCGTCATCCTCGATGAAGCCGTCATAGGGATCGAGGCGCTTTTCGAGGTGGACGCTCATGAAGGGCGAGTGGGCGTCGCGGCCGTCCGGCCGGAGCGCCAGGATGCGGTAGCCCTGCTTTTCGTAGAAGCGCACGGCGCGCACATTGTCGGCGGGCGTCTCGAGATGCACGCGCTCGGCGCCTTCGAGTTCAAGCATCGACTCCATGCGCCGCAGCAGCATGGAGCCGAGGCCGTGGCCCTGCAGTTCCGGCATCACGAACAGGTACGGGATGTAGGCGCGCCGATGGGCCCGGGAGCACCAGCCGACAACGATGTCGTCGACACTGACGACGATGGTGCGAGCGAGCTGTTCGCGGACGGCCTGGGCGAGGCGCCGGCGCTCGGCGTCGCGCATTCCCGGCTGCTCGTCGAGCAGGGGCAGGATACCACCTTCCCAGGCGCGGTAGGCGATGTCGGCAAGGCGCGGTGCTTCGGCCGGCTCGGCCTTGCGAATGCTGATCCCTGCCATGGCCGCCTCCTTACGAATTGCGGCGCCGCGCCGCGATGATGCCCTTCTCGTAATTGACGTTCCAGTCGATCAGGGTTCGCCACACAAGTTCGGCCTGATCCTCGTCAAGATCAAGGGCCAAACTGCGCTCGCGAATGCGGCCGATCACCGCCTCGATCCGCGTCGGATCGCGCGCCTCATGCGGATCGGTTTTTATTTCAGCCATGCGCGTGACATAGCGATGCCGCTCGGCAAACAGCGCCAGCAGCGCCTGGTCGATGCGGTCAATTTCGGCGCGCACATCTTCCTTGGTGGCGCATTCGGCTGGCGTCTTTTGCGGGCTCAATTGGCTGGTCCTGGTGCTTGCAGTCGTTGCTGGTTTGCACCGCATCGGTCGCGATTTCAACCGCCCGCCGCGCCGCCACTGGACAGGCACGGCGCTCGCGCTATTTTCCAGCTCATGTCTAGTCAGTCCGAGATTGCCTGAGACCCGTCACCGCGCGTGACGGGCATGGATGAACCGGCAACGGCTGCGCGCGATGCGAGCCGGGGCCTCAGTTTGTTCGCGGGTGCGTGGCGCCCGCCCGAGGCAATCCCGACCAAATGGACATTTCCCGAGACGAACAGCGGGTGCTGCACGCACTCGCGCAGGGCGGCTTCATCGCCCTGATCAAGGACGATCGCGGCACGATCGTCGAATACCAGTTCTTTAACCGCGATGGCTGGCTCGCCAGCGGCCTGACGCCGCTGCTGTTCCGCAAGCTCAAGGCCAAGAAGGCGATCAAGTCGCAGGGCGGCAAGCCGTACCGGATCACCAAGCGCGGGCTGGAATTGGTACGCAGTCAGTACGACAACCGCTGAGCGCAACAAAAAGCCCTCGGGTCAAACCCGAGGGCTGCATGTCGTGGTCCTGAACGCCTTGCCTAGTGCCGCGTGACGTCGCTCAGTGCAGCGGCGATGTGTTCCCATTCCTGGGCGACGCTGGGGGTGGCGCGGCGCTTGCCGGCGCGGCGATACCAGTAGTCGGCGTTGCCCATGTCGGCTTCGATCCAGTGCATCAGGGCATGCACCCAGTCGAATGCCTGCACGCCTTCCATGGCCTGGACGATGGCGTGAGCCTGCTCCCACTCCGGGCCGACCCGCAGTTCGCCCTTCTTGAGCCACCACAAGGCCTGCAACGGCTTCGACATGTCCTTGGGCGGCTCCGACCAGTCCAGCGAGGAGAAGATATCTACAGCCATAGTCGAGTGCCCCTGCGGCGAGGACGTGACGACAGGGCGCGTCACCACCAGTTTGAATTTGTGCATAGGCGCCAAGTAGTGCGGAACGGCGGAACGATCAAGTCCCGCCGCACCTCGTTACCACCAGCGCTTCGGGGCGAAATCGCCCCCTGCAGCCTTCTCGATTACCCGGCCGGCTGCGAACAGCGTCTCCTCGTCGAACGGCTTGCCGATGATCTGGAGACCGAGCGGCAGACCCTTGCCATCCTTGCCGGCAGGCACGGCGATGCCCGGCAGGCCGGCCATGTTCACGGTGACGGTGAAGATGTCGTTGAGGTACATCTTGACCGGATCGTTGTTCATGTCCTCGTCGCCGATCCCGAAGGCGGCGGAGGGTGTCGCTGGAGTGAGGATGGCGTCGACACCGGCGTTGAAGGCGTCCTCGAAGTCCTTCTTGATCAGCGTGCGGACCTTCTGCGCCCGGACGTAATAGGCATCGTAGTAGCCCGCCGACAGCACATAGGTGCCGATCATGACACGGCGCTTCACCTCGCGACCGAACCCGGCGGCGCGGGTCAGCTCGTACATGTCGGTAATGTCCTTGCCGCTGACGCGCAGGCCATACTTCACACCGTCATAGCGGGCGAGGTTGGACGAGGCCTCGGCCGGTGCCACGATGTAGTAGGCCGGCAGGGCATATTTGGTGTGGGGCAGCGAGATGTCCTTGACCGTCGCGCCCTCGGCCTTGAGCCAGTCGAGGCCCTGCTGCCAGAGCTGCTCGATCTCGGCGGGCATGCCGTCCATGCGGTATTCCCGCGGGACGCCGATGGTGAGGCCTTTCACGCCGCGCTCGACGGCGGCGGCGAAGTCCGGCACCGGCAGATCGGCGCTGGTCGAATCCTTGGGGTCGAACCCCGACATGGACGTCATCAGGATGGCGGCATCTTCCACCGTGCGTGCGATCGGGCCAGCCTGGTCCAGCGAGGAGGCGAAGGCCACGACGCCCCAGCGCGAGCAGCGGCCATAGGTCGGCTTGATGCCGACGGTCCCGGTGAAAGCGGCCGGCTGGCGGATCGAACCACCGGTGTCGGTGGCGGTCGCACCGGCGCAGAGCCAGGCCGACACGGCAGCGGCCGAGCCGCCGGACGAGCCACCCGGCACGAGGTTGGCATTGCTGCCCTCGGCGCGGAACGGGCTGATCACCGGGCCGTAGTAGCTGGTCTCGTTGGAGGAGCCCATGGCGAACTCGTCCATGTTGAGCTTGCCCAGCATGACGGCGCCATCGCGCCACAGATTGCTGGTGATGGTCGACTCGTATTCCGGCTTGAAGCCGTCGAGGATGTGGCTGGCGGCCTGGGTGTGGACGCCCTTGGTGCCGAACAGGTCCTTGATGCCGAGCGGAATGCCTTCGAGCGGACCGCTCTCCCCGCGCTGCAGCTTCTCGTCGCTGGCCTTGGCCATGTCGCGGGCCTGATCGGCGGTCACGGCGACATAGGCGTTGAGCTTGTCGTTGGCGGCCTCGATGGCGCCGAGATAGGCGTCCGTGAGTTCGGTGGCGGTGAAGCTCTTGCTCTTGAGCCCGTTGCGAGCATCGGCGAGGCTGAGTTTGGTCAGGTCGGTCAAGGCAGTCTCTTTCGTGGTCTCGGGGCGTCGCTCAGGCAGGAACCGCCGGCGCCGTCAGGTGCATTTCGAAGAAGGCGGACCATTGGCTCTCGGGATAGTCGAGGAATGGACCGCGCGGCGTGAAGCCGAAGCGGGTGTAGAGCCGGTGTGCCTCGGCCATGCCTTGGCCGGTGCCGGTCTCAAGCATCACCGTGTTGAGGCCGCGTTCGCGGGCAAGGTCGACGATGCATGTGAGCAATTGAGAGCCGACGCGCTGCCCCCGTACTTCCGGCAGGGTGAACATGCGCTTGACCTCGCCGAGTTCGGGTGAATGGACCTTCAGCGCGCCCATGCCGACGGCGCGGCCCGTCTCGTCGCGGGCGACGAACAGCGTGGTGTCGCTGCCGGCCATCTGTTCCACGGTCATCTTGAACTGGAACTCCACCGGCGACAGCGGCAGCAGATGGTCGTTGAGATGCGCAACGAGGGCGCGGACATCGTTCTGCAGCGGCGTCTCGATGGCTATGGTGACCGCCATGGCCTACTCCACCACCTTCGGCACCATGAAGAAATTGTCCTCGGTGAGAGGTGCGTTGCTCACCACCTTGTCGGCGTAGCCGCCATCAGTGACGACGTCGTCACGGCGGCGCAGCTGCATGGGGGTGACCGACGTCATCGGCTCGACGCCGGAGACGTCCACCTCGTCGAGTTGCTCGACGAAACCCAGAATGGCGTTGAGCTCGTTCTGGTAGCCGGCCACCTCATCCTCTTCGATGCGGATGCGCGCGAGGCGCCCGATGCGTTTGACGGTGGCGGCGTCGACGGACATGTGGATTGGCTCCGGTGGTTGGTCGGTTGGGGCGTTATTAGCAACGGGTCCGCCCAAATGACAACGAAAATGCCGTCGCAGGTGCGATACCGGCGCAGCGAAAACCGGCGTATCCTGCTCGGGCTGCAACTACAGGGATGTGTTGCCATGATCGCGAACAACAACGGTGCTGCCTTCGAGCATGACGGCGACCTCGCCCGGCTGTGGAACACGCTGCGGGTGATCGGCTGGTGTGCGGTCCCGCTGCTCCTCCTGCTGCCGGCTGTCGCGATGCAGTTCACGAGCGAAGTGCAGTGGACGGCGATGGACTTCGGTTTCGCCGGCGCCGTGCTTGTTGGCGCAGGGGGGCTGCTGGAACTGGTGACGCGCATGACCGTGCGGCCAGCGCTCCGGTTCGGGGCCGCGCTGGTGGTGGGCTTGGTAGTGATGGCGATCTGGGCCTGGGCCGTCGCCTAGACTTCCACGGCGAGACCCTGCTCCAGCGCCAGCAAGCCGGTGCCATCCAGGCGTGGCGGCAGCTCGGTGAAAGCGCGGTCGAGATCTGGCGCGTCGAGGCCGAGGGCGAGCAGGCGTGGAGCATGGCGGTCGAGCAGCGTTGCGGCGCGGCCGGTTCCGTTGCTGCCGAGCAGGACCACCACGGCACGATCGGCCCAGCGCCCGAGCATCGGCGACTCGGCGGCGAGGATCACCAGCGGCGGCTCGCCAGGTGCGTCGATGACGAGGGCGGAAGGGCCGATGGACCAGCACTCCACCGGCGGCGCGTCGGTTTCATCGAGCAGGCGACCGGCCGAGCGGGGGCGCCAGGTTCGCGGGCCGACCGGCTCCTCGCCGGCTGCGAGCGTCAGCAGGCGATCGGCGCCGCCGGTGAGTTCGGCGGGCGAAACGCCGGTGGGTGCCAAAGCCGCGTCGACGACGAGAATGCTGCCGCCGATATGCACCCGCATGGTGGTGCCGCCGAACCAGGTGAGCTTCATGCGCTTTTCCTCGCCAATCCTGCCGTGAGCCTATAGGACACGCCGAGGCAACACGCGAGAAGCCATGGCCGACGACCTGCCCATCACCGACCTGCCCGCCACCGGCAAGCTCATGGGGCTCGATCTCGGCACCAAGACCATCGGCGTCGCCATTTCCGATGCCATGCGGTACTCGGCGACGCCCGTGGAAACCATCAAGCGCACCAAGTTCACCCAGGACGCGGCGCGGATCGTGGAGCTGGTGGAGCAGAATCAGGTCGTGGCCATAGTGCTCGGTCTGCCGCTCAACATGGACGGCAGCGAGGGACCGCGGGTGCAATCGACCCGGGCCTTCGCGCGCAATCTCGTCCGCCTGCTGCCGCTGCCGCTGGCCTTCTGGGACGAGCGGCTGTCCACCAGTGCCGTGACCCGGATGATGATCGATGCCGATTTGCGCCGCGACCGGCGCGCGGAGATCGTCGACAAGCTCGCCGCGAGCTACATCCTGCAGGGTGCGCTCGACCGGCTGCGCAATAGCTGAACAATCCCGGCGAGGGCTTGCCCCGCCCCCTGCCCTCCGCTATGCCGCAGCCAATCCGAGGACAGGAGCTTATGGCAGAGGATCGCACCCACACCGGCGACTTCCCCCCGTTCCGCCAGCGTCACCTCATTTCCATTGCCGACCTGAAGCAGCACGAGATCATCGACCTGCTCGACCGCGCCGAGGCCATGGTTCCGGTGAGCCGGCAGGAGCGCAAGTCGCACCCGACATTGACCGGCAAGACCCAGGTCAATCTGTTCTTCGAACCATCGACGCGAACGCAGGGCTCGTTCGAGATCGCCGGCAAGCGCCTCGGGGCGCAGGTGATGAACATGTCGGTCAAGACCAGCTCCGTCAGCAAGGGCGAGACACTGATCGACACCGCAGCCACGCTGAACGCCATGCGCCCGGACGTGATCGTCGTGCGCCATTCGGCGGCAGGAGCGGTGGAGCTGCTGTCGCAGAAGGTCGGCTGTTCCGTGGTCAATGCGGGTGATGGCGCCCATGAGCATCCGACGCAGGCGCTGCTCGATGCGCTGACCATCCGCCGCCACAAGGGCCGGATCAGCGGGCTGACGGTCGCCATCTGTGGCGACATCGCCAATTCGCGCGTCGCCCGCTCCAACCTGCTGCTGCTCGGGGCGCTGCATGTGCGCACGCGCGTTATCGCCCCGCGGAATCTGCTTCCGGCCGGCATCGAGAACCTGGCGACGGAAGTGTTCACCGACATGCATGAGGGGCTCAAGGATGTGGACGTGGTAATGATGCTGCGCCTGCAGCACGAGCGCGCCAACGGCCGCATGATCCCCTCGGTGCGCGAATACTACCGCTTCTACGGCCTCGATGCCGACAAGCTCGGCCGTGCCAGGCCGGACGCCATCGTCATGCACCCGGGGCCGATGAACCGCGGTGTCGAGATCGACCCGGCGATCGCCGACGGCCCCGCCTCGGTGATCACCGATCAGGTGGAGATGGGCGTAGCGGTGCGCATGGCCGTACTCGACGCCCTGCTCGCGGGAGATGCCGCATGACCCGCCCGCTGCTGATCGAGAATGCACGCGTCGTCGATCCCGCTTCGGGAACTGATACGCTAGGGGCGGTGCTGGTCGAGAACGGTGTCGTCGGCGACATCGCGCCGGGTGGTCCTGTCGGAGTGCCTGAGGGAGCCGAAGTGGTCAACGCGGGCGGGCTGATGCTCGCACCCGGGCTGATCGACATGCGCGTCTTCACCGGCGAGCCGGGCAAGGAATACCGCGAGACGCTGCAGTCGGCAGGTGAAGCTGCTGCAGCCGGTGGCGTCACGAGCTTCGTGATGATGCCGGACGCTACACCCGTCGTGGATGACGGCGCGCTGGTTGACTTCCTGCTGCGCCGGGCCAAGGCGACCAGCAAGGTCAACGTCCTGCCTTCTGCCGCCATCACTCGCGGCCTCGAGGGCAAGGAGATCACCGAGTTCGGCCTGCTCAAGGAAGCGGGCGCGGTTTGTCTCACCGACGGCCGGAGCTCGGTGCAGTCCAACGCCCTGCTCCGCACGGCGATGAGCTATGCGGCCAATTACGGACTGCCCCTGGTTCATCACCTCGCCGATCGCAGCCTGACCGGCGACGGCGTGATGAACGAGGGGCTGTTTGCGACCGTCCTCGGGCTCCGGGGCATTCCGCGAGAAGCGGAGACCATCCCGCTCGCCCGCGACCTGCAGCTCGCCGCCCTCACCGGCGCCACCTACCATGCGGCCCAGATCTCCTGCGCCGCCTCGGTGGAGTTGGTCACTGCGGCCAAGTCGCGCAACCGCAAGGTTACGGCTGGGGTGTCGATCAACAATTTGGCGCTTAACGAAAACGACATCGGCCGCTACCGAACCTATTTCAAGCTCTCCACCCCGCTGCGCTCCGAGGATGATCGGCAGGCGGTGATCGAGGGGCTGAAGTCGGGCGCCATCGATACCATCCATTCCGACCACGACCCGCAGGACACCGAGGTCAAGCGCCAGCCCTTCGCCGAGGCGTCGGACGGCGCGATCGGGCTTGAGACGCTGCTGGCGGCAGCGCTACGGCTGGTGCATTCGGGTGACGTGGACCTCGTCACGGTGCTGCGCGCCATGACCAGCCGACCCGCGGAGATCCTGGGGCTCGAGAGCGGCCGCATCGCCCGCGGGGCGCCAGCGGACCTCATACTGGTCGACATCGACTATCCCTGGCAAGTCACCGAGTCGGACCTGCGCTCCCGCTCCCGCAACACCAGCTTCGAAGGCGCGCGGCTTGCGGGCAAGGTGATGCGGACGTTTGTGGCGGGCGCAGAGGTGTTCCGGCACGCGGAGGCGTGAGGTTTCAGCGGCCGCGACCTCGTGGTTCGACGGACTCACCATGAGGTCTACGGGAGAGCGGAGTTCGCGAAGACCTCATCCTGAGCTCGTGGAAGGACGAGGTCGCGGGCACTGAAACCCCTTGCCCTTGCACTCCCCCGAGCGCTACTCCTGAACGGCCTTGGAGGGAGAGGCACAGCTTGATGATCGAATACGCATACGCCGCGGTTCTGGCCTACCTCTGCGGCTCCATTCCGTTCGGCCTGATCCTGACACGGCTCGCGGGGCTCGGGGACATCCGCAGCATCGGCTCGGGCAATATCGGGGCCACCAATGTGCTGCGGACAGGCAATCGCCCACTCGCGGCTGCCACGCTCGTCCTCGATGCGCTGAAGGCGCTGGTGCCGGTGCTTGTCGCCCGTGCCCTGTGGGGCGAGGAGGCAGCACGCATCGCCGCGATCTTTGCCTTCCTCGGTCACTGCTTCCCCGTCTGGCTCGGCTTCAAGGGCGGCAAGGGCGTGGCGGTGATGATCGGCTCGCTGCTGGCCCTGTCGTGGCCCGTGGCGCTGATCTTCTGCGCCGTCTGGCTGCTGATCGCCTTCACTCGCAAGATGTCGTCCCTGGCGGCACTGACGGCCGCAGCGACGGCGCCGATCTTCGCCTTCGTCATCAATGACGAGTGGCTCGCCGGCACGGTCGCAGTGATGGCGATCATCCTGTTCTTCCAGCACCGCACCAATATCCAGCGGCTGCTCGCCGGCACGGAGCCGCGGATCGGCGAGAAGAAGTCCGCCTGATGCAGCCGGCAGTGGCGACCGCGGCGTTGAGCAACAACCAGCGGATCGCCGCCCTGCGGCTGATCCGCACCGACAATGTCGGGTCCGCCACCTTTCGCCAGTTGGTCAACCGCTTCGGCTCGGCCGAGACGGCGCTCGAGGCGCTGCCCGAGCTCAGTGCCCGCGCTGGCAAGCCGGTGCGCGTGGTCAGCCGGGCTGCTGCCGAGGACGAGATCGCCGGAGCCGCGAAGTACGGTGCCCGCATCGTGCTCAGCGCCGAGCCGGACTACCCCGAGCTTCTTCGCTACATCCCTGCCGCGCCGCCGGTGATTACCCTCGTGGGCGGCGATCGTCTCAACTGGCGCCGCACCGTCGGCATCGTCGGCGCCCGTAATGCCTCCTCGGCCGGCATCAAGATGACCCGGTTGCTGGCGACCGACCTCGGCGCCGTCGGCTACACGGTAGTGTCTGGCTTGGCTCGCGGCATCGACACCGCGGCGCATCGCGCCAGCCTCGATAGTGGCACGGTGGCGGTGCTCGCCGGTGGGCTCGACCGCATCTATCCCGACGAGAACATCCCCCTGGCACACGATATTCTCGACCGTGGCGGCGCATTGATCACAGAAATGCCGCTCGGCTGGGAGCCCCGGGCGCGCGACTTTCCGAGACGTAACCGGCTCGTTTCGGGTCTGTCGCTCGGGATCGTCGTGGTCGAGGCGGCGAAGCGCTCCGGCTCGCTGATCACTGCGCGGCTGGCGCTGGAACAGAACCGCGACGTCTTCGCCGTGCCCGGCTCACCGCTCGATCCGCGGGCCGAGGGTGGCAACGCCCTGATTCAACAAGGGGCCAAGCTGATCACGTCGGCAGCCGACGTCATCGAGTCGCTCGGCAGCGCCGATCCCGCTGCGGCCGCTCTGTTTGATCGCGACTGGGAGCCTGAGTTCGGGCCGGAAGACCTGCAGCCGCCCAGCAGCGATGATCGGTCGCGCCTTCTGGCAACGCTCAGCGCCACGCCGGTGGAGGTGGACGAGCTGGTGCGCCAGTCTGGTCTCTCGGCATCAGCGATGCAGATGCTGCTGCTGGAGCTGGACCTTGCCGGACAGATCGAGTGGAGCGGCGGGCAGTTGGTGGCGCTGCGGTATAGGTGACCGTAGCTGGCGAGGGTTCCCTGAAGCTCTGATGGTCCACTCCACCGCCAGCCCTCGGGCTTGACCCGAGGGCCAATCCTAAACCTGAGCGGGCGCCGCGGCAGGCCCTCGGATCAAGTCCGAGGGCGGATCGTGCGTGTTGAGGGCGCAGGGCCCTACAGAGCCACCTTGTCAGGCGCTAGAAGACGCTGGCCGCGACCTCAGGGGTACTACCGCCCGCCCTCCATCTTGCGGTTGCGCTGGCCGACGCCGCCGACACCGTAGGGGTAGTCCGACATCCGCGGTGTGCTGACGGTGTCGAGCTTCTCCATCTCGGCCGCATCCAGCGTCAGGGAAGCGGCACCGAGGTTGTCGCGGAGTTGTTCCACCGTGCGGGCGCCGAGAATCACCGAGGTGACCGCCGGCTTCTGCGCTGTCCAGGCGAGCGCCACCTGGGCCATGCTGATGCCGCGCGCTTCGGCGATGTCCTGCAGCGCGCTGATCACCTGCCAGGTGCGTTCATCCGCGTTGCGACCCTCGTAGGCCTCCATGCCGCGCTTGGGGTTCTCGCCCAGGCGGGTGGCGCCGGTGGGCATCTGGTCACGCTTGTACTTGCCGCTGAGCCAACCGCCGCCGAGCGGCGACCACGGCAGGAGGCCGATGCCCGCATCCTGGCAGGCGGGAATCACCTCGTGCTCGATGTCGCGCACCAGGAGGTTATATTGCGGCTGCAGCGTCACCGGTGGCTGGTAGTGGTTGAGCTTGGCCAACCACACGGCTTTGGTCACATGCCAGCCGAGGAAATTGGAGAAGCCATAATAGGCAATCTTTCCGTTACGAATGGCGTCATCAAGGAAGCGCAGCGTCTCCTCGAGCGGGGTCAAAGCGTCCCAGGCGTGCATCTGGTACAGGTCAATCTGCTCGACCCCGAGACGCCGCAGCGAGGCATCGAGCGCATCGGTCAGGTGCTTGCGCGAAAGGCCCAGGTGGTTCGGGCCGTTGCCCATGGGGAAGCGACCCTTGGTGGCGATGACGAGGTCGCGCAGTTTCTTGCCCTTGAGCCAGCGCCCGATGATCTCCTCGGAGGTGCCGTCGCTGTAGACGTCGGCGGTATCGAGGAAATTGCCACCGGCCTCGACATAGGTGTCCATCATCTCAAAGGACGTGGCCTCGTCGGACTCCTTGCCGAAGGTCATGGTGCCGAGGCAGTAGGCGGTGACGATGGCGCCGCTGTTGCCGAGCTTGCGATATTCCATTGGGGCTCCTCCAGAAGGGTAGAGACGGCGAGGCGCTGCCGCACGAAGCGGTGGCAGTCCCGTGGTGCCGGTGAGTTGGGCGCGGAGTTGCGCCACCATGATTTCAGCATGCGGGGTGGGCAGAGCGCAACAGAATCCTCCCCTACGGGGAGAGCGAAGGGGCTATCCGGGGGCCGTTGACACGCCCCTGCCCCTTCACCATGTTGCGCCACTCTCAAGCAAGCAGCGGAAACCGGGGCAGATGAAGGTCGTCGTCGTTGAAAGTCCGGCCAAGGCCAAGACAATCAACAAATATCTGGGCAAGGACTACGAGGTCCTGGCCTCCTTCGGTCATATCCGCGACCTGCCGTCCAAGGATGGCTCGGTTCGTCCCGAGGAAGACTTCGCCATGTCGTGGGAGGTGGACACCGCCGCCCGCAAGCGGGTCAGCGATATTGCCAATGCCCTCAAGAATGCCGACGGCCTGATCCTCGCCACCGACCCGGATCGCGAAGGCGAGGCCATCTCCTGGCACATCATGGATGTGCTCAGAGCCAAGAAGGCGATCAAGAAGGACACCCCGGTCCAGCGGGTGGTGTTCAATGCCATCACCAAGGACGCGGTAACCGCGGCCATGGCGAACCCGCGCGACATCGACATGCCGCTGGTGGACGCCTATCTGGCGCGGCGCGCGCTCGACTACCTCGTCGGGTTCACCCTGTCGCCGATCCTGTGGCGGAAGCTCCCCGGCTCCCGCTCGGCGGGGCGCGTGCAATCGGTGGCGCTGCGGCTGGTGTCGGACCGCGAGGCCGAGATCGAGAAGTTCAAGCCCGAGGAATACTGGTCGGTCGAAGCGCAGTTGAAGCAGGCCGGCAAGAGCTTTCTGGCGCGGCTGTTCTCGGTGGACGGCAAGAAGACGGACAAGCTGGCGATCAAGACGGGCGAGGACGCGACAGCGCTCAAGGCGCTGATCGAATCCGGCCAGTTCAACGTCACCAATGTCGAAAAGAAGCCGACCAAGCGTAACCCGCACGCGCCCTTCACCACGTCCTCGCTGCAGCAGGATGCATCCTCGCGGCTGGGCTTTTCGCCCAACCGGACCATGCAGATCGCCCAGCGGCTCTATGAGGACGGGCTGATCACCTATATGCGAACCGACGCGGTGCAGATGGCGCCGGAAGGCATCGGCATGGCCCGCTCGGTGATCGGGAAGTATTTCGGCGAGGAGTACCTGCCGGAAAAGGCGCGTATCTACCAGAGCAAGGCCAAGAACGCGCAGGAGGCCCACGAGGCCATCCGCCCCACGGACATGTTCAAGCGGCCCGAGCAGCTTCACATAGATGCCGACCAGCAGAAGCTCTATGGGCTGATTTGGCGCCGCACTCTGGCCTCGCAGATGAAGTCGGCCGAGATCGACCGCACCACCGTCGACATTGCGGTCAACGTGCCCGGCCGCAAGGTCGAGCTGCGCGCCACGGGTTCTGTCGTGACCTTCCCCGGCTTCCTGACCCTTTATGGCGTGGAAGCGTCGAGCGGCGAGGACAATGACGACGAGGAAAGCCGCGAACTGCCGCCGCTCGCCGTGGGCGACAAGCCGAACCTCGAAAAAGTGGCTATCGAGCAGCACTTCACTCAGCCGCCGCCGCGCTACACCGAAGCGAGCCTGATCAAGAAGATGGAAGAGCTCGGTATCGGCCGGCCGTCCACCTATGCGGCGACGCTGACGACGCTAAAGGATCGCGACTACGTCCGGCTCGAAGGCAAGGCGCTGCACCCCGAGGACCGTGGCCGTATCGTCACGGCGTTCCTCGAGAGTTTTTTCAGCCGCTATGTCGAGTACGACTTCACCGCGCATCTCGAGGAGCAGCTCGACCAGGTCTCTGCGGGCGAACTCGACTACAAGACGCTGCTGCGCGACTTCTGGAGGGATTTCACCGCGGCGACCGAAGAGATCAAGGATCTCCGCGTCTCCGAAGTCCTCGATGCGCTCAACGACCTGCTGGCCGACCACATCTTCCCGCCGCGCGAGGATGGTTCGGACCCACGCCGTTGCCCGACCTGCGGCACCGGTACGCTGTCGCTGAAGCTGGGCAAGTTCGGTGCCTTCATCGGCTGCTCGAATTATCCCGAGTGCAAGCACACCATGCAGTTGTCGGACGCCGCCTCCGGGCAGGCTTCGGAAGCTGCGGCCGGTGACGGCGTGCTCGGGGTCGACCCGGAATCGGGCGAGGAGGTCCACCTCAAGTCCGGCCGCTTCGGTCCCTACGTGCAGCTCGGCGAGGGCAAGGAGCCCAAGCGCAGCTCGCTGCCGCGCGGCTGGGATGCGGCGTCGCTGACGCTCGAAAGGGCGCTGCAGTTGCTGTCGCTGCCGCGCGAAGTCGGTCGGCACCCCGAAACTGGTCTGCCCATCACCGCCGGCATCGGCCGCTATGGTCCGTTCATCCTTCACGACGGCAAGTACGCCAACCTTCCGGATGTGGAAGAGGTGTTCACCGTCGGCATCAACCGCGCCGTGGACCTTATCGCGCAGAAGGCCGCCGGCGGGTTCAAGCGGGGCGGCGGCGGTGCCACTCAGACGGCGATCAAGAGCTTCGAGCACGAGAGCGGGCCGATCACCGTCCGTTCGGGCCGCTATGGCCCCTATGTGAACCAGGGCAAGATCAACGCCACCATCCCCAAGGACACCAATCCCGAGGATGTGACGCTGGAACAGGCGGTGGCCCTGCTCGCCGCCCGCGCCGAGGCGACAGGAACCAAGGTCAAGAAGGCCCCCGCAAAGAAGAAGGCGGCAGCCAAGAAGCCGGCGGCGAAGACGGCCGCAAAGAAGGCGCCAGCCAGCAAGGCAAAGAAGATACCCGAAGACGAGACGCCGCCCTTCTGAGGCGGCGTCCAGTTTTTGCCTTTTCGGTGCAATTCGTGTAACCGCGCTTGCGCCTGCCGAACCGGCCGGTGCACAAGGCGGAAATCATGGCCAAGCGCGTTCTCGTCCTCAACGGTCCGAACCTCAACATGCTCGGTACTCGCGAGCCTGGCATCTACGGGTCGGAGACCCTCAAGGATGTGGAGGCCCTCTGCCGCCAGACCGGCGAGCGCCTGGGGCTCGAGATCGACTTCCGCCAGTCCAACCACGAGGGCGAACTGGTCACCTGGATCCAGCAGGCGCTCGGCACGGCCGACGCGATCCTGATCAACCCGGCAGGCTATTCGCACACCTCCGTCGCCATTCCCGACGCCCTCAAGGCGGTCGGGCTGCCGGTGGCCGAGGTCCATATTTCGAACATTCACCAGCGTGAAGCGTTTCGGCACCATTCCTTTGTCTCGAGCGTTGCGTTTGCCGTCATTTGCGGCTTCGGCACCGGCGGGTATAGGCTGGCGCTGGAAGGGCTCGCCGACAAACTGAAATAACAAGCGCGCCGAGCGCGGGAGACCGACAGGAAATGACCAAGTCGAATGTGGATCAGGAGCTGATCCGGGCCATTGCCGAACTGCTCAACAAGGAAAACCTGGCCGAGATCGAAATCGAACAGGAAGACCTGAGGGTCCGCGTCACCCGCTCCTATCCTAACGAGGCGCCGGCCTACGCTCCTGCCCCCCAGCAGTTCTATGCGCCGCCGGCCGCGCCTGCCGCTCCCGCGACGCCAGCCGTGCCGGCAGGTTCCGTTGCAGCCGCACCGGCAGCCGCCGAAGACCTCGCCGCCAATCCCGGCACCCTGACCTCTCCCATGGTTGGTACCGCCTATCGCTCGCCCGAGCCGGGCAAGCCTGCTTTCGTCGACGTCGGCACCAAGGTGTCGGAAGGCCAGACCGTCCTCATCATCGAGGCGATGAAGACCATGAACCAGATCCCGGCGCATCGCTCGGGCACCGTCACCCGCATCCTGGTCGACGACGCCCAGCCCGTCGAATACGGCGAGCCGCTGGTCGTCATCGAATAAGGGGACTTTCCATGTTCCAGAAGGTCCTCATCGCCAATCGCGGCGAGATCGCCCTGCGCATCCTCAGGGCGTGCAAGGAGCTCGGCATCCAGACGGTGGCGGTGCACTCCACTGCCGACGCCAATGCCATGCATGTGCGCCTCGCCGACGAGAGCGTCTGCATCGGCCCGAACTCCGCCAAGGACAGCTACCTCAACATCCCGTCGATCCTTGCCGCCTGCGAGATTACCGGCGCCGACGCGGTGCATCCGGGTTACGGATTCCTCTCCGAGAACGCGCGCTTCGCCAAGATCCTGGAGGAGCACAAGGTCACCTTCATCGGACCTTCCGCGCACCATATCGAGATCATGGGCGACAAGATCACCGCCAAGAAGACGGCGGTCGAGCTCGGCATCCCCGTCGTTCCCGGCTCCGACGGCGCCGTGGAAACCGACGAGGACGCGCTGCGCACAGCCGCCAAGATCGGCTATCCGGTGCTGATCAAGGCGACCGCCGGCGGTGGTGGTCGCGGCATGAAGGTAGCCAAGACCGAGAAGGACCTGCTGGAAGCCTGGTCCACTGCCCGCACCGAAGCCAAGGCGGCCTTCGGCAACGACTCCGTCTATATGGAGAAGTATCTCGGGCAGCCGCGCCACATCGAGGTGCAGGTGCTGGGCGACGGCAAGGGCAATGCAGTCCATCTCGGCGTCCGCGACTGTTCGCTGCAGCGCCGCCACCAGAAGGTCTGGGAAGAGGCCGGCGGGCCGACCATCAAGCCGGAAGAACGCGACCGCATCGGCGAGATCTGCGCCGCGGCCATGCGCAAACTTCAGTACTCGGGCGCCGGCACCATCGAGTTCCTGTACGAGAACGGCGAGTTCTACTTCATCGAGATGAACACTCGCCTGCAGGTGGAGCACCCGGTCACCGAGCGCATCACCGGCATCGACATCGTCTACGAGCAGATCAGCGTCGCTTCCGGCCAGCCCCTGTCGATGACGCAGGAGCAGGTGCAGTTCTATGGCCATGCCATCGAGGTGCGCATCAACGCCGAGGACCCGCAGACCTTTGCGCCCTCGCCCGGCACAATCACCTTCTACCACCCCGCTGGTGGCGTCGGCGTGCGCGTCGATTCCGCCGTCTACCAGGGCTACAAGATTCCGCCCTACTACGACTCGCTGATCGGCAAGCTGATCGTCTATGGCCGCACCCGCGACGAGTGCCTGCAGCGCCTGCGCCGCGCGATCGACGAGTTCGTGGTCGACGGGGTCAAGACAACCCTGCCCCTGTTCCAGCGGCTGATCCGGGAGCCGGATATCCTGGCCGGCAACTACGACATCCACTGGCTGGAAAAGTTCCTTGCCGCCAACAAGGCGTGAGGCATTGAGGGGCGCTGCGGCGCCCCCTATCTTTGGCCCATGGTCCGCCGCTCCGATCCCTTCGCCATCGAGATCACGCCCGAGCTGATCCTGCGCGCCTATCGCGCCGGCATCTTTCCCATGGCGGAGGATGCGGCCGACGAGGACCTGTTCTGGGTCAGCCCCGACCAACGGGGCATCCTGCCGCTCGACGGTTTCCGCCTGTCCAGGAGCCTCCGCAAATCCATGCGCCGCAGCGGATTTGCAATCCGCGTAGACACTGACTGGGACGGCGTTATCGAAGGCTGCGCCACCGTCGGCGAAGACCGCGACTCCACCTGGATCAACGGCTCCATCCGCCGGGTCTATGGCGAACTGTTCCGCCGCGGCGTCGCACATACGGTGGAAGTCTGGGACGGCGCCGACCTCGTGGGCGGTCTCTATGGCCTCGCCATCGGCGCCGCCTTTTTCGGCGAGTCGATGTTCCATCGCCGCACCGACGCCAGCAAGATGGCCATGGCGCATCTGGTGGAGCGGCTCAATGCCGGCGGGTTTGTCCTGCTCGATACCCAGTTCCTCACCGCCCACCTCGCCTCCCTCGGGGGCATCGAAATCCCGCGCGAGGAATATGAGGAGCGCCTCGCCGAGGCTCTGACGCTCGACGGCGACTGGCACGCAATCGAGCGCCAGCCACCGGGCTAGGGCGGAACCGGGGCGGCTGCTCGACGGTTCACAGGTCGAGGAGACAAGCCATGATCCCCACCCGAACCCACGGCATCATCGACTACATCTACGGCATCGCCCTGATCGCGGCGCCGTTCGTGCTCGGCTTCGCCGACGGTTCGTCCGCCCAGTGGGTGCCGATCATCATCGGCGTCGCCACCATCGCCATGAGCCTCATCACCCGCTATGAGCTCGGCGTCATCAAGGTGCTGCCGATGCTGGCGCATATCAGCGTCGATGCCGTGGCGGGCCTGGTGCTCCTCGCCTCGCCCTGGGTGTTCGGCTTCGCCGACCGCATCTGGTGGCCGCACGTGCTGTTCGGAGCCATTGCCATCGTCGTGCCGCTCCTCACCGCCCGCAAGAGCCCGATCGAGTTGCGCGACCGCGGACTCAGTCCTTCAGCTTGAACTCCAGCCGGGTCTCCCACTTGTTCATATCAGGCTCCACGTCCGGCTCGGTTTCGTAGAGCTCCAGCCGACACGAGAAGTAGTCGTGGGCGCCCTCCGTGCGCTGGTCAAAAGGCTGGTTCGTCAGCCGTGACCAGCCGATCAGCACGCCAGTGACGGTGATCAGTTGGTCCGGATGCCCGTGCCAGGTCACTGTCATGAACCGGCCGCCCGGGAGCGTGCCCGCCCTGACCGCTCCTTCCTCCGTTGCCGGCGCCTCGACGGCAATGCCGGCTTCCACGTCGAGCGTGTCTTCCATGTTGATGCGGCGGTAGTTGTAGAACGGCGCACCAGTCGGCTTCAGCCCGTGCCGCGCCAGATAGTCGAACAGTTGCGGAAAGCCCTGGTCGGCAGGCTGCTGCATCTGGTCCATGCGCACGGTGAACGGCACATAGATGTAGGGCCGCTCCGGCAGTTCCACGTTCTTGGGCAAGGTCATCATCGTCGTCTCTCCTCTGCGGCGCTGTGGCGCTGTTAGGTCGCGACGAATGAGCCCCGATAAGTTCGACAGCGAGGCGAAGAGTTTATCGCTGGTCCGGCGGCGGCACGTCGGTGGAGGTTTTGCACTCGACCAGCCAGACGTCATAGACCGCGTGGTCGATGGCGTGCAGCGCCGGGGCGTCGGCGAACATCCAGCCGGTGAAAATGCGCTGCGAGGTGCCAGTCAGACTGCGCTGATCCACCTCGAGGAAAGCCGAGGTGCGCTGCAGGGTATCAGTCTGGGGCCGGTTGTAGCAGGCGCGTGGAGTGATCTCGAGGGCACCAAACAGCACTGTCTCGTCGATATAGACGTCAAAGCGCGTGATGCGGCCGGTGATCTTGTCGAGGCCGGCAAAGGTCGCAACGGGATTGGCGATGGGCTGGGCTGCGGCGGAACCCGCTCCCAGCAATCCCAGCAGCAATCCCGTCAGAAGGGCTGCGGCTCTCACGGCCGGCAACGTGGCCGCCTTATTCCGGCGACCAGGCTTCGTAGTCGCCGGTCACGCGCGGCCGCTCGCCGCGGTTCAGCAGGCTGCCGTCGGGGCGGTAGGCCTGTGCCGTGCCAGTGAGGTTCGGCTCGTGCGGCTTTTCCCACTCGTGCGGCTGGTAATTCACATCGGTCGGCGGCGTGTCGACCCGGTGATGCATCCAGCCATACCAACCCGGCGGGATCTGCGAGGCGTCGGCATAGCCGGCATAGGTCACGTAGCGGCGCTTGGCCTTCTTGTCCTGGTAGTATTTGTTGCCGAACTCGTCGCTGCCGACATATTCGCCGTGTCGCCAGATCCACAGGCGCGTGCCCCAGGTCTGGCCCTGCCACCAGACGAAAATCTCGGACAAAAACTTCTTCCAACCGGACTGGGCCACTCTACGATTCCGCTGTTCGAAGGCGATTTGGCCGGGGTTTACCACGCTGTTGTGGCGGAGGGTAGACCAAGATCGGCGATTTGAGCGTGCTGCGACGATGAACCTGCCGGTACCACCGGCAGTTGCCCCGACCCCAAAATCACCTACGCTGCGATGCATGACAAACCCGCTTCCCGACGAGTCTCTCGCCCTAGCGGTTGCCGCGAAGGCACTGGGTTGGCAGCCCAGATGGGCCCGCCGCTTCAACACCGGGCTCGACTTCTTCGTCTTCGACGTGGGCGACGATACGCGCAACGTCGTGGTGCGCATCGGCCGGCCGGAGCAGGCGTCGGTGCTGGTGAAAGGCACGGCCCTGCGCCAGCGGCTTCGGGCGTTGCATGTGCCGTTACCGGATACGTTGGCGTCAGGGATCGCCGCCGGCTTCCCGTTCGTGGTTCAGACCCGCCTCCCCGGCACGGACCTCGGCAACGTCATGCATCGGCTGGACCCGCCGAGCCTGGAGTGGATCGCAGTTTCCGTTGCCGATGCGCAGGCGGCCACAGAGCGGCTCGGCAAGGGAACGCGCTATGGCTACGCGGCGACCGCACAGGATGCGCCGCATGCGAGTTGGGCCGACGTCGTCGATGCGCACATAGCACGCTCGGAGCGGCGGCTTGCCGGTACGGGGCTGTTCCCTGACGCGGTTACAGAGAGAGTTCGGTCACACTTCTCTCGCCACGCGGCCGCGCTGGTGCAGATGCCGGCCATCCCGTTCCTCCACGACACCACCACCAAGAACGTGATCGTCACGGCGGCGGGGGAGTTTTCCGGGATCGTGGACGTCGATGATCTCTGCTTCGGCGATCCGCGCTATGCCCCTGCCCTCACCGAAGTGGCCATGCTGGTTCATGGCGGACCGCTCGGCTACGTGAGGACATGGATGGACCGCGCCGGACATGCGCGCGACGCGGTCTTCGGCTTCTATGTCAGCGTCTTCCTGCTCGATTTCATGTCCGAGCACGCCACCACCTTCAACGGCAATGAGGCGGTTACCCGCGCGGAGGACCGGGCGCGGCTGGTGGACCTGTTCGAGCAGTCTCTGGTCGCCTAGGCGCTCAGCATCGCCATGGCCGCCGTGATCACCCGGTCCTTTTGCGCGTCGGTGGCGCCGGCCAGGCCCTGGATATGGAGGCCCTGATCGAGTGCCTGCAGCATCTTGCCGAGGCCGGCGATGTTGCTGTCGGCGGGGATCTGCCCCCGACTCGCCGCGCCGGCGAGATTGCCGACGTAGAGCGCCTCGATCTCCTCGCTCGCGGCAAGGGCCCGGGCGACGGCTTCGGGCGGCACCGTGTCCTTCTGGGTCAGCGTGTTGATCATGAAGCAGCCGTAGTACTCGCTGCCATATTGCAGCGAGCGCAGCACCGCCTCGACGTTTTCGAGGCCGAGCGGCTGGCGGGTGAGAAGGCCGCGATACTGCTCCAGCAAGAAGCCGAGAAACCGCTGCAGGGCGGCCTCGTAGAGACCCGCCTTGCCGCCGAATTCCTTGTAGAGGCTGAAGCGGTTGAGCCCGGTATGCTCAACCAGAGCGGCAAGGTGGGCGCCTTCATAGCCCAGCCGCCAGAACAGCTCCATGGCCCGGTCCACCACTTCATCTCGCTGATAAGTTCTGGGTCGCGCCATTCTGATCGTTCGTTCTGAAACTCTTGCCACGCAGTCCGTGCTGCGTTATTCACCTGTCGTTCTGAAACATGGAGCGGCCGATGTCCAGCACTTCCGGCTCCGACCTGCGGCGCTTCCTCGGCGTCTACTACGCCTACCGCTTCCTGTTCGACTTTATGCTGGCCTACGCGATCTATACGGCGCTGTTCGAGCTCGAAGGGCTGTCGGTCAGCGAGATCGGCGTGCTCCTCGCCTTCTGGTCGGCCAGCGCCATCGTGCTGGAGATGCCTTCGGGCGCCCTCTCCGATCATTTCGATCGTCGCGTATTGCTGGTTGCGGCGCCGCTGGCCAAAGCGCTGACCTTTGTCTGCTGGGCCGTGGCCGCGGGCAATTTCTGGCTGTACGGCCTCGGTTTCCTGTTCTGGAGTCTTGGGCAGGCGCTTTATTCCGGCTCGAGCGAGGCGCTGCTGTACGAGCGGATGGAGGCAGACGGGCGCAGCGGGGACTTCGATAAGGTGCTGGGCCGCGCCAATGCGGCGGAGGGGCTGGGCATCGGTTTCGGGACCTTGCTCGGCGGGTTCGTCGCGGCGTGGAGCTTCGACTGGGCCATCTGGCTGTCGATCCCGCCGCTGCTTGTTGCGGCCGTACTGGCGCTGGTGTTGCAGGACGCGCGGGACCGGGCGCACCGGGAGGAAGACGCCGACGCCGGCAATTACCTGTCGCATTTCGTGCATGCGGCGCGCGAATTCCGGCAGCACCCGGATCTGCGCTTCGTCACCGTCTATATGGCGGCCGGACTGATCGTGTTCGAACTGCTGGAGGAGTTCGACCAGCTCTACTACCTCGCGGCGTCCGTGCCGGTCTGGGCCTGGGGCATTCTCGGTGCCGGGATCGAGGGCGTGTATGCGCTCGCCAGCGTCCATGCCCACCGGCTGGCGGGCAGGCCTTGGCTTGCCTGGGGGCTGCCGCTCGCAGGCGGGATTCTGCTGGTGCTCGCATCGATCGGCGCCAACCCCTGGTTCGTGCTGCTGCTGTGCGCGGCCTATGTGGTGATTGCGCCGGTGACGGTGCTGGCCGAGGCGCGGTTCCAGCGAGTGATGGAGGGTCGCAGCCGTGCCACCACCACTTCGGCGCTGGTGATGGCGGAGAATGTCGGCGGCATCGCTGCTACCCTCCTGTTCGCCTGGATCGCCGACCGCATCGGCATCCTGCCCGCCTATGGCTGGGCGGGTGTCGCAATGATGCCGCTGGCACTATGGGTGGTGCTGGGGCAGCGCCGTGGCCTCCGCGCTACCGACTAGCTCTTGTGGATAATCCACGGCTCGTCACAAAGCCGACGCAACAAATCCGGTTGACTAGGATTCCTGCCGATTCCCGGCCGCTGCCCTGCCTCGTGGGCGCCGACCGCGTGGAATGGTTTCCACATGGTTATTCCGCCAAATTGCATTATGGCTCAAGCGCTTGGGCTTGAATGCACAGAAACAGCTCCCATCTACTATGGGTAGCCCTCGATCCGGGTCTTTGGCACCAGCCCTTGTGTGTCAGACGGAATCGGAGCGATGGTAGAGCAACACCGTATTCTACCTAGTCGAGACCCTTCCCATGCGCATCGAACGTCGCTTCACCACTGCCGGTCAGGACCGCTATGCCGGGATCGAATTCCGCTCGGCCACGAGCGAGATCCGCAATCCCGATGGCAAGGTCGTCTTCCGGCTGGAAGACATGGCCGTGCCCGCGACCTGGTCGCAGGTGGCCACCGACATCATCGCGCAGAAGTATTTCCGCAAGGCCGGCGTCGCCAAGGTCCTCCGCAAGGTCGAGGAAAACGACGTGCCGTCCTGGCTGTGGCGCTCGGTGCCGGACGAGAAGGCATTGGCCAAGCTCCCCGAGGGCGAGCGCTTTGGCTCAGAGACCGATTCCCGCCAGGTGTTCGACCGTCTCGCCGGTACCTGGACCTATTGGGGCTGGAAGGGCAGGTATTTCGACAGCGAGGAAGACGCCCTCACCTTCCGGGACGAGCTCGCCTACATGCTCGCCACCCAGCGCGTGGCGCCGAATTCGCCGCAGTGGTTCAACACCGGCCTGCACTGGGCCTATGGCATCGACGGCCCCGGCCAGGGCCACTTCTATGTCGACCCGTTCACCCATCAGCTGGTGCAGTCGCAGAGTGCCTATGAGCACCCGCAGCCGCATGCCTGCTTCATCCAGTCCGTCGACGACGACCTCGTCAACGAGAACGGCATCATGGACCTGTGGGTGCGTGAGGCGCGCCTGTTCAAGTACGG
The DNA here is from genome assembly GCF_042685625.1 of Devosia albogilva. Taxonomy (NCBI): domain Bacteria; kingdom Pseudomonadati; phylum Pseudomonadota; class Alphaproteobacteria; order Hyphomicrobiales; family Devosiaceae; genus Devosia; species Devosia albogilva. Next base: position 3,575,602 of record NZ_JBHUNP010000001.1, on the reverse strand, counting down.
TTCGGGTACCGGCACCAACTTCTCCAAGCTCCGCGGCGAGGGCGAGCGGCTGTCGGGCGGCGGCAAGTCGTCGGGCCTGATGAGCTTCCTCAAGATCGGCGACCGCGCTGCCGGCGCCATCAAGTCGGGCGGCACCACCCGCCGCGCCGCCAAGATGGTGGTGCTCGATATCGATCACCCCGATGTCGAGGACTACATCAACTGGAAGGTCAAGGAAGAGCAGAAGGTGGCCGCGCTCGTCACCGGCTCCAAGACCGTCTCCAGGCACCTCAAGGCCATCCTCAAGGCCTGCGTGAACTGCGAAGGCTCAGGCGACGACTGCTTCGACGTTGCCATGAACCCGGCGCTGAAGCGCGAAGTGCGCGCCGCCAAGAAGGCGCTGGTGCCGGAGAACTACATCTACCGCGTCATCCAGTTCGCCAAGCAAGGCTATACCGACATCGAGTTCCCGGTTTACGACACCGACTGGGACAGCGAAGCCTATCTGACCGTTTCCGGCCAGAACTCCAACAACTCGGTCCGCGTCACCGACGACTTCCTCAAGGCCGTCGAGAATGACGGCGAGTGGAACCTGACCGCCCGCCAGGACGGCCGTGTGGTCAAGACGCTGAAGGCCCGCGACCTCTGGGAACAGATCGGTTACGCCGCCTGGGCCTCGGCCGATCCGGGCATCCAGTACCACACCACCATCAATGAGTGGCACACCTCCCCCGAGGCTGGTCCGATCGTCGCGAGCAATCCCTGCTCGGAATACATGTTCCTCGACGACACCGCCTGTAACCTCGCTTCGGTGAACCTGCTGCCCTACCGCAACGGGGACGGCAGCTTCGACACCGCCGCCTATGAGCACACCGTGCGCCTGTGGACCGTGGTCCTCGAGATCTCGGTGATGATGGCGCAGTTCCCCTCGCGCGCCATTGCCGAGCGCAGCTTTGTCTACCGCACCCTCGGCATCGGCTACGCCAATATCGGTGGCCTCCTGATGACCTCCGGCATTCCCTATGACTCGGCCGAAGGCCGCGCCATTGCCGGTGCCGTCACCGCCATCATGACCGGCGTCAGCTATGCTACCTCGGCTGAGATGGCCAAGGAGCTCGGCCCCTTCCAGGACTACAAGCGCAACGCCGAGCACATGCTCCGCGTCATCCGCAACCATCGCAACGCCGCCCATGGCAATGCCGAGGGCTATGAGGGCCTCTCCATCCTGCCGGTCGCGCTCGACCATGCCAACCTCAAGGACGCCGCTCTCTCCGAGCGCGCCAAGGCGGTGTGGGACGAAGCCCTCAAGCTCGGCAAGAAGCACGGCTACCGCAATGCCCAGGTCTCGGTGATCGCGCCCACCGGCACGATTGGCCTCGTCATGGACTGCGACACCACCGGTATCGAGCCCGACTTTGCCCTGGTGAAGTTCAAGAAGCTCGCCGGCGGCGGCTACTTCAAGATCATCAACCGCGCCGTGCCCCCGGCCCTGCGCACCCTCGGCTACTCGGAATCGCAGATCGCCGAGATGGAGGCCTATGCCGTCGGCCACGGCAACCTGAACCAGGCCCCCGGCATCAACCCGTCGACACTGCGCGCCAAGGGCTTTTCGGACGACAGGATCGAGGCGCTGAACGCCGGCATGAAGTCGGCCTTCGACATCAAGTTCGTGTTCAACCAGTGGACGCTGGGCGTTGATTTCCTGAAGTCGCTCGGCGTCACCGACGAGCAGCTCGCCGACCCGAGCTTCGACCTGCTGAGCTTCCTCGGCTTCTCGAAGAAGGACATCGAGGCCGCCAACATCCATGTCTGCGGCGCCATGACCCTCGAAGGTGCCCCGCACCTCAAGGACGAGCACCTGCCCGTCTTCGACTGCGCCACCCCGTGCGGCAAGATCGGCAAGCGGTACCTCTCGGTCGAGTCCCACATCCTGATGATGGCTGCAGCCCAGCCCTTCATCTCGGGCGCGATTTCCAAGACCATCAACATGCCGAACGACGCGACCGTTGAGGACGCCAAGGAAGCCTACATGATGAGCTGGCGCCTGGCCCTCAAGGCCAACGCCCTCTATCGCGACGGCTCCAAGCTCTCCCAGCCGCTCAACTCCTCGCTGCTGGCCGACGAGGACGAGGATGAGGACGAGGTGGTCGAGAACATCGCCGCCCTGCCCGCTGCCGCCCGCACCGAAGTGGTGGTGGAAAAGATCGTCGAGCGCATCCGCGAGCGCGAGAAGATGCCGGATCGCCGCAAGGGCTACACCCAGAAGGCGATCGTGGGCGGCCACAAGGTCTATGTCCGCACCGGCGAATACGATGACGGGCGCCTGGGCGAGATCTTCATCGACATGCACAAGGAAGGCGCTGCCTTCCGCGCGATGATGAACAACTTCGCCATCGCCATCTCGCTGGGCCTGCAATATGGCGTGCCGCTCGACGAATATGTGGAGGCCTTCACCTTCACCCGCTTCGAGCCGGCCGGCATGGTCATGGGCAACGACCGGATCAAGAACGCGACGTCGATCCTCGACTACGTGTTCCGCGAGTTGGCCGTCTCCTATCTCGACCGGAACGACCTCGCCCACGTCAATCCGGACTCACCGACTTCGCTCGGCAAGGGCGTCGCCGAAGAGCAGGGCGCGCGGAACGCGCCGGCCCCTGCCCCGGTGCCCGCCGAGCGCTTTGTCTCCCGCGGCATGACCCGCGGCAAGACGGCCAACGCCTCGCTGATGCTGGTTCCCACGGCCGAAGCTGCCCGCTTCGCGCCCCAGGCCAGCACCGCGAGCGCAGTGACCGCCCTGCGCTCGGGCGCCACCGCCCTCAAGATCGAGCCCGCTGCCACCGCGCTCAACACGGCCGAATTGTCGCCCCTGCCCAATCCGCCGACCCAGAAGGACACCGGCCTGCTCCGCGCCGAAGCCCAGATGAAAGGCTACACCGGCGACCAGTGCACCGAGTGCCACAACTTCACCATGGTCCGGAATGGCACGTGCCTGAAGTGCGACACGTGCGGGACGACGACGGGGTGTAGCTGAGGGGTAAGGTCTCGTCTGGCTACTGAATTCGTGCGATAGGGAGGAAAGGCGACGGGACTACACCCGTCGCCTTTCATTTGTCGTGGCTCGCTAGAGACGCAGCAGCACCCCCTCCGTGGATGCTAGAAGCAGTTGTTTATCCCGTCTCGAACCTTCTTCTGCCATTCCGGCCCTAGGGTGTCGCGCGCGTCTATCCCCTGTTCAAAACCCGGGTCGCCGCGACGGAGCATAATAAGGATTGTCGGCATCGTTGCTACCTGTCACCATGGTGTTGCTGCCACCGCGGCAATGTCGTCGTGCTCTTCGAAGTAGACCAGACGCTTGATGCTTTTTGCGGCGGGTGTAGCCCTCAACCAGCCCCTCGCGGTGCTCACACACGCGCCGGAGGAGGTCGTTGGTCACGCCGATATAGGTCTGTCCACGCCTGAAGTCGGCGAGGATATAGACAAAGCCGCCCATGACGGCACTCTGAAGTGAAACACCCTCGGGTCAAGCCCGATGGTGACGGCTGGAGGGATGCCGGTGGCCCACCGCAACTACCTCATCGAAGGCGTGTCCGGCTCCGGCAAGACGTCGGTTGCCACCGAACGCGAGCGTCGGGGGTTTCATGTGGTTCATGGCGATCGCGTGCTCGCCTACCAGGGCGATCCTGAGACCGGCGAGCCACTGCCGCCGGAGCGCCGCTCGGACGACCTCTGGTTTCTCAACGACCACCACATCTGGAACCCGAGGCTGTGCGGCGGCTGATCGCCGACCGGAGCCATCCCATTACCTTCTTCTGCGGCGGCTCGCGCAATACGCCAAGTTCGTGCACCTGTTCGACGCCGTGTTTCTCCTCGAGGCCGATTGGCCACCATTGAGCGGCGCCTGCACACGCGCGTCGACGAATGGGGTGCCCACCGTGAAGAACGCGCCTCACCCGCGAGTTGCATCGAACTGGCCGCGACCAGCCCGAGGCCTCCGCATCGGCGCCACCCGGCCGCTGGACGAGGTGGTGGAGGATATTCTCGGGCGCTGCGGGATGTCGCCGAGGCAGAGAAGCCAAAGACGACAAGGATTCAGGTTGCTCGTCGTAAGTCAGACAGACCCGTTACGTTGGCCCATGAATCTGCGGAAAGGGCCTCAGGACGGTCTGCAAGACAAGCCGTGACGTGCAGCCAGATCCACCATGGATGGTGTGGGTTGCCGCAGTGAAATCCGCGATGCTGGCCGTTTCGGGAGCCGAACCAGACTGCGGATTACGGTCTAAACGCGGAAAGTTGGAAGACGCCACCTGCAGTCGCAGCCTGGTGCCGCGGCGAAACAGATGACTGATGTGGCCGAGTCGGATGGTCATGCGAACCGATCAAGGTTGTTGACGACGTCTTGGCGTGTAGAGCCGGAAGTAGACGGTCGGCCGGCTCTTGGGCGGCACATCTCCGAAGCTGTCGCCCTGCCTCGCTGCGCACCGTCAGACCGAGGGATTTTATGTCCGCTCGACCGTCATCTTGTCGCTGTCACCTTCGATCAGGTTCAAGGGGATGACGCTGCGCACCAACCCTCGAGGGTAGATGTCCGAGAAGCCGGGCATGGTGGCGAGCAGACTTTCCGCCAGGGTGATGCCGAGATCGCGCAGCGATAGCGTGAAAGACGTCAGCTTTGGTACGAGGAAGTGTGTCTGCGGACTGTCCCTTCCAATCAATGCGATGTCACGACCGGGCACCAGGCCAACCTCGTACAACCCGTTGTAGAGCCCGAGAGCCATCATTTCATTCGTGAAGATAAAGCCGGTAGGGCGCCTTTCAGCTGGCAATCCTGCGATCGCATGGGCGATATCGTGCCCACCGCGCTCGTTCGGGTGAGCTCGAAAGACGAGAGCTGGATCGAACTCTATGCCGCGCCGTGCCAGTTCGTCGCGATAGGCATCGATAAAGACGAAGCCCAGATTGGTGTCGTCGAGCGGAGCGTATACGGCGATGCGACGATGGCCCCTGCCGACCAGACGCGACACGCCCTGTCTGGCCATGCCTTCGAAATCAAGGTCGAGCCAGGGGTGACCGGCGTCGCTTTGGGAGCGGCCCAACGCGACGAAAGGAATGCTCCGGCTGGCCAGGAAATCGATGCGGTGGTCTACCCGCTTGGTGGCCGAGATGATGAGGGCATCGGCGATCCCACGCGCGACGATCCTCTTCATGTACTCGGCAGAGTCCTGCTCGGACGAGCAGAGTAGTACCACCAGATCCAGTTGATGGCGGGCGAGCACAGTCTGCACACCGTCGAAGACACTCATGAAGAACACGTCTCCTTCACCCGTGATCTCCGAGCCGGTCTGCATCATAAAGCCGACGACGCCCGTCGATCCTCTGCGCAGCGCACGCCCGGCCTGGTTCGGCGCATAGCCGATTTCAGCGGCGGCCTCGAGCACGCGCTGGCGGGTTGCCTCGTTGACGTCCGGCTTGCCGTTCAGCGCGCGCGACACCGTACCAATGGAGAGATTGAGCTGCTGCGCGAGGCGTCTGATCCCTGACATGCCTTGCCGTTCTCCCTGAGTCGCGCCATGCCAAAAACGTTTACGATTGTCCATTGACACGCGCACCGTCCGAAGAATAGCGTCGTAAACGTTTACGAGACTGTTTCACGATGCTGCGCCAGATGGCTCGGGAACGGTCAAGGGAGGTATGCCCAGGTGTTCACCGCGGTTCTTGCCGGCTGTGGCAGCATGTCCAGGGGATGGCTATCCGCCCTTGCCGAGCATCCCCTGCTTCGCGGACGGGTAGCGATCGTCGGCCTGGTGGATCTCGATACTTCCATGGCCAGTGAGCGAGCGGCCGAGTTCGGTCTTTCGGAAGCCATCGTCGGCAACAACCTCGACCAGGTTCTCTCGCAGACAAAGCCCGACCTCATGTTTGACGTTGTCACTCCCGCGGCGCGGGCGGACGTCGTTACCACCGGCCTGCGGCACGGCTGCCACGTGCTGAGCGAGAAACCGATGGCGGCAAGCCTCGAAGCCGCCCGCACCCTGCTGGCGGCGGCCAAGGCGGCGGGGCGGCTGCATGCCGTCATCCAGAATCGGCGCTTCATTGCCGGAGTACGCCGTATCCGCCGGCTGCTCGATAGCGGTGCGTTGGGCGAACTCACCAGCCTCAACTGCGACTTCTTCATCGGCGCCCATTTCGGTGGCTTCCGGGAGGATATGGACAACGTCCTTCTGCTGGACATGGCCATCCACACGCTGGATGCCGCACGTTTCATGGCCGGCAAGGCGCCGCGGGCAGTCTACTGCCTAGAGACCAATCCGCGCGGGTCCTGGTACCGGCATGGAGCCGCGGCGAACGCCATCTTCGAATTCGACGACGATGTGGTGTTCAACTTCCGGGGTTCCTGGTGTGCCGAGGGCGCCAACACCAGCTGGGAGGGTAGTTGGCGCATAACCGGCAGCCGGGGCACATTGTTGTGGGACGGCGCCGACCAGTTCGACGCCAACGTCGTGGCGGGCGACAGCGGCTTCCTGCGCGAGCTTGCTCCCATTGAGGTTCCTCTTCCGCTCGAGGCGGACGAGACGCATGGCCATGCCAGTGTCATCGCCGACTTCCTCGAAGCCATCGAGACGGGCCGGCAACCCGAAACGGCGGGTCCCGACAATATCAAGAGCCTCGCCATGGTGTTTGCCGCAATAGAAAGCGCTCGCTTCCGGCAGCGTGTAATCATCCCCAACTGAGGACCCCATCCGTGAGCGATCCCGCCAAGTCCATCCGTATCGGCACAATGATCAGCGCCACCGCCGGCCGGGCTGCCGAACGGATCGCCGAAATCGCTGACCTCGGCTTCGAGAGCTTCGAGCCGTTCTTCTGGCAGACCACCAACGGGCAGGATCTGGCCGAGCTGGGCAAGCGGTGCCGCGAGTCCATCGGAGACCGGGACATCACCATCTCGACCATCGGCATGTTCGGCAACCCGCTCGAGCAGGAGGAACTCGACCGTGAGACATTGCAGGGCTGGCAGGACTGCATAGACAACGCACACCATTTCGGCGCCACCTGCGTGGCGGGCTTCACCGGCCGCATCCGCGGCCGCCCCCTCCCCGAGAGCCTGCCCCGCTACCGCGAAGTTTGGTCGGAGCTCGCCAAGCGGGCCCGCGACAAGGGCGTGCGCATCGCCTTTGAAAACTGCGCCATGGACGGCAACTGGCAGGCCGGGGATTGGAACATCGCGCACAATCCCGATGCTTGGGAGCTGATGTTCAACGAAACGCCGGACGACAATATCGGGCTCGAGTGGGAGCCCTGTCACCAGCTCGTCTACCTGATCGACCCGCTGCCGCAGATCCGCAAATGGGCTTCCAGGATCTTCCACGTGCACGGCAAGGACGCAACGGTTCGCTGGGACGTGATCCGCGAACACGGCATCTTCGGCAAACACCCCTTCGTGTTCATGCGCACGCCCGGCTTCGGCGACACCAACTGGACCGACGTGATCTCGGAACTGCGCCTCGCCGGCTGGTCCGGCTCCATCGATATCGAGGGTTGGCACGACCCTGTGTATCGCGACGCATTGGAGATGACCGGACAGGTTCGGGCACTCAACTACCTCAAAGCATGCCGGGGTGGCGACTACCTCGCAATTGCCGGCTGAATAGGTTGCGCACCGATGAAAAACCGTTTTATTTTGCGTGAGAAAAGGGTTTCCTTGTGAGGTACGGCGACGTGATCAAGGCAGAACGCATCCGCATCTATGATGTTGCGCGCGTTGCCGGGGTCAGCGTCGCCACGGCTTCCAAGGCCTTGAACGACACTGGCCGCATGACCGAGGAGACCCGGCGCCGGGTCAAGGATACTGCGGCTGCACTCGGATTTCGTCCCAACGCAATGGCGCGAGCCCTCACCGGCCAGCGCAGCTTCACGGTTGGGCTGCTCACCAATGACACCTATGGCCGCTTCACCCTGCCGGTGATGGCCGGCATATCCGAGGCGTTGGTGGACGAGGGCGTTTCGGTGTTCCTGTGCGGCATCGAGGATGATCCCGCCTTGGGCAAGGTGCATGTGGATGCCATGCTGGATAAGCAAGTCGACGGCATCATCGCCACCGGTAAACGTGTCGATCGCAGCCTTCCCGTCGACCTTTCACAACTGCCGGTGCCGGTGGTCTATGCCTTCACCCAGGGGCCCAAGGATGCTGTGACCCTGGTTTCGGACGATGGACAGGGCGCCCGCGAGGCCACCGAACGGCTGCTGAAGTCGGGAAGGCGACGGCTGGCTCATATCACCGGCCCCGCCAGCTTCGCCTCGGTGGTGGAAAGAGCGGCAGCCTTTCAGGAAGTGGCAGGGGCGGACGCGCCTGTGCTCAACGGCACCTGGTCCGAGGCTTGGGGGCATGAGGCTGTCGCACAGCTCTGGGGCGGGAAGGGACCCTACCCCGATGCCGTCTTCTGCGGCAACGACCAGATTGCCCGCGGAGTGGTGGACGCCCTGCGCGAACGCGATGTTTCCGTGCCGCGCGAGGTGTCGGTGATCGGCTTCGACAACTGGGAGATTGTTGCCGCCGCGACGCGCCCGCCGCTGACGACGGTCGACATGAATCTCAAGGAACTTGGCCGCGAGGCCGGACGACTGATCCTCGAGCTTGCCAAGCGCGAGCCGGTGGAACCGGGAATCCGCAAGCTGCCATGCAAGCTCGTGGTGCGCCAATCCTGCGGCGGTGAGTCCGCCGAATAGCAAACAGGAGAGGTGACGCGGGAAGTTTGAGTGCTGCCACGGCCGTTGCAGCGGCCGTGGCAGCGAGGAAACGCCGCAAGGGAAGAGGAACCCGAGCGGCATGGAGCGCGGCCAGTGGCCGCAAGGGAGGGTATAGTGCAGTTCATCAAACTTGGTCTATTGGCTGGCCTTGCGGCTGGCGCATTGGTCGCAGCAAGTCCCGCGCAGGCGCAGGTGACGCTCAAGGTCTGGTCCATCGACGGCAATGACCGGCCTGGCATCGCCGATACCTTCTCGAAGGAGTTCGACGAGGCCAACGACGACATCGTGGTGGAGTACCGTTATATCCCCTTCGATGAGCTGGTGAATGAGACGTTGCGCGCCTTCGCTACGGGGAACGCGCCCGATATCGTGTCCTTCGACAATCCGGATTTCGCTCTGTTCTCGTCTCGGGGCGCCATGCTGGACATCACCGATCGCGCCGGCGGCTCCGACATCATCAATGTCGAAGCGTATTTCGAAGGGCCGCTCAACTCGGTGATGTGGGATGGCAAGCTCTATGGGCTGCCGAAATATACCGACACCATTGGCATCTTCTACAACAAGGACCTGTTCGCGAAGGCCGGGCTGACGGAGCCGCCGACCACCTGGCAACAGGTGGTGGAGTATGCCGAGAAACTCACCGACCCGGCGAACTCGGTCTATGGCATCACCTTCTCCGCCCGCGCCGGCGAGGAAGGCACGTTTCAGTTCCTGCCGATCATCCAGATGTCCGGGGGCGATGCCGACAAGGTGAACACCGAAGGCGCCGCACAGGTGCTCGATCTGTGGAAACAGATGATCGACAACGGTTGGGCGTCGCGCGACGTGCTGAGCCTCGGCCAGTGGGATTCTACCGGCGTTTTCAACTCCGGCAACGCCGCCATGGCTATTTCCGGGCCTTGGGAGATCGACCGAATGGTCGAGGATGCCCAGTTCGACTGGGGTGTGGCGCTCCTGCCCACCATCACCGAAGGTGGCGAGCGTTCCTCGGCACTGGGTGGCTTCAACTGGGGCATCATGGCCAACACGCAGCATCCGGACGAGGCCTTCCGCCTGCTCGAATACTATGTGAGCCAGGAGCACCGCCTGTTCCCCGAATTCGGTAACCTGCCCGCCCGCGACGATATCGAGCTCCCCGTAACCGGCATCGAAAAGAAGGATGCCGCACTCAAGGTGTTCCAAGAGCAGCTCCAATATGCGCAGCCACGTGGGCCGCACCCGGAGTGGCAGAAGATTTCCAAGGCCATCTATGACGCCATGCAGCAAGCGCTGACCGGTCAGATGGCGTCCATGGACGCACTGAACCAGGCCCAAGCCACCATAGACGGCATCATGCAGTAACCCTCCCGACGAGGCCGGCCGGGGCAATGCTCCGGCCGGTCGACGCCGCGCGCACATAGGAGGCAATGGTGTCGCGATTGTTGAGTTCGCTGCGCGACGGGGTCGGCTTTGATATCCTGCTGGTCGGCGCCGCGCTTATCTTCCTGCTGGCCCTGGCGGGCGCTCCGCTGGTCTATAATGTGCTGATGAGCTTCCAGCAGGTGGACATGTTCACCTTGGGCGCCCTGGTGAGGCCGTTCGTCGGCTTCGACAACTACGTAGCGGTGGTGCAGCAGCCCGAGTTCTGGCTGGTCCTCCGCAATACGCTGGTGTTCGTCTTCGGCTCCATGGCCGGGCAGTTTATCCTGGGCTTTTCGCTGGCGCTGTTCTTTGCCCAGCGCTTTCCGGGGGCGGCGACCATTCGCGGGTTGTTCCTCGTATCGTGGGTCATGCCCGGTCTGGTGGTGGGCGCCATCTGGAGTTGGATACTTGCCGGCGATTTCGGCGTACTCAACGTCATCCTGCGCGGGCTCGGCATCATCCAGTCCAACATCTTCTGGAAGTCCGACCCGAATTTCTCGATCTGGGCGGTGATCATCGCCAATATCTGGCTGGGTCTGGCATTCAACATGCTGCTGCTGTCGGTGGGGCTCGCCGCCATTCCGCGCGACCTCTACGAGGCGGCCGAGCTCGATGGCGCCAATGCCCTCCAACGTTTTTGGACCATCACCTTGCCGATGATGCGGTCCACCATCGGCGCCGTGCTGTCTCTGGGGCTGATTGGCACGCTTCAACAGTTCGATCTCTTCCCTGCCCTCACGGAAGGTGGGCCGGCCAACACCTCCAATGTCGCGGGGTTCTGGTCCTGGCAGCTCAGCTTCCAGCTCTACGACTTCGCCAAGGGCGCGACGGTGTCCGTGATGATGTTCCTGCTCGTGCTGTTTGCCTCGATCCTCTATGTGCGCTCGACGCGTCATGAGGTGCGCGGATGACCCGGCCCTACACACCCTGGCTGCTACTGGTCCTCGCTCTCGCGCTCGCCGCCCTCTACCTATTCCCGCTCTACTGGATGTATGTGACCAGTCTGAAGAGCAGTTCGGAGATCTTCGCGAACCCGCCGACCTTCTGGCCACGCAATCCTGAGCCGAGCATTTACGCCGAGGTATGGACCCGGCGCACCATGCCGACCTTCCTGTGGAACTCGCTGGTGATCGCGACCGGTGTGACGGCGATTACGGTCCTGCTCGGGACCGGCTGTGCCTATGTGCTGGCCCGCTACCGCAATCCGTGGATCGATGTGGGTCTGTTCGCCGTGCTGATGCTGCAGGTGCTACCCGCCTCGGTGATGGTCACGCCCCTGTTCGTCGGCTTCAACCAGGTAGGGCTGCTCGGCTATCCGCGCACCGCCGTGGTGCTCGCGGCGGCCGCCAAGGCGATGCCGTTCTTCGTCGTGCTGGTGCGCGCCACCTTCATGAGTGTACCGCGCGAGCTGGAAGAGGCGGCGCTGGTGGACGGCAATTCGCGCATCGGGGCGTTCTTCAGCATCGTGTTGCCGCTGGCGCGCAACGGCATTCTGGTCTGCGCCATCCTCACCTTCATGAGTTCGTTCGGGGAGTACATCTACTCGAAGTCCATCATCCAGAGCCCGACATTGCAGCCGGCCAGCGTCGGACTGTCGGGCTTCCTCGGCCCCAACACCACCGACTGGAGCGCCATCATGGCCTACTCGGCGATCTACGTGACGCCGATCCTCGCAATCTTCGTCCTGCTACAGCGCCGCATCGTCGCCGGACTGACCTCGGGAGCCCTGAAATGACGCCGCAGATCGAGCTCATCGACATTGATAAGCACTACGGGGCCTTCCACGCTCTCAAGAACATCACGCTGACGATCGACAAGGGCAGCTTTGTCGCGCTGGTCGGCCCGTCCGGCTGCGGCAAGTCCACATTGTTGCGCTCAATCGCCGGGCTGGAGACGATCACGTCCGGGACGTTGCGCATCGCCGGGCAGACGATGACCGGAGTGCCGCCGCGGCACCGCGACATCGCCATGGTGTTCCAGAGCTACGCGCTCTATCCCCACATGAGCGTCGAGCAGAACCTCACCTACTCGCTACGCTTGCACGGCGTGAAGAAGGCCGAGGCGAGGACCAAGGCCGCCGAAGTCGCGGCCACCACCGGACTTTCCCACCTGCTCGGCCGCTATCCGCGGCAGCTTTCGGGCGGGCAACGCCAGCGGGTGGCCATGGGTCGGGCCATCATCCGCAACCCCAAGGCTTTCCTGTTCGACGAGCCGCTCTCCAACCTTGACGCTGCGCTAAGGGTTCAGATGCGCAAGGAAATACGCGCCCTGCACGACCGCCTCGGCGCCACGTCGGTCTACGTGACGCACGACCAGATTGAAGCGATGACGATGGCTGACTGGGTCGTGGTGATGCGCGACGGCATCATCGAGCAGCAGGGCCGGCCGCTCGACCTCTACGACCACCCGGTCAACCAGTTCGTCGCCGGGTTCATCGGCTCTCCGGCAATGAACTTCTTGCCGGCGACGGTGGGGCAGGATGGCAGATCGATCGCCCTCGAGGCCGGCGGAAGCGTGCCCATTGCTGGGCAGGCAAGCCCCGGAGAGAAGGTGGTGGCCGGCATGCGGCCGGAGCATCTGCGCGTGGCGGAAGGGCCCGCAGCGGCATTCCACGTCGAAATCGGCACCATCGAGTCCACTGGCTCGGCGACTTATCTCACCTCGCGTGACGGGTCGCTGCAGGTGGTGCAGTCCGAGCGGACCCCGCTCGCGCCAGGCGACCTCGTGGGCCTCGAGATAGAGCCTACCAACATCCACCTGTTCGACCCGAGCACGGGCCGCAAGCTTTAGGACCACCATGTCGCGCTACGCTCCGCTCCCCTTTTCGCACGTGAAGCTCGAAGGCCAATTCTGGCGCGAGCGTCTGGAGACCGTGCTGACCCGCACCGTGCCCAGCCAGCATCGCAAGCTGGCCGAATACGGCATCCTGGATTCTTTGAAGTTGCCGGATCCGCCGCCACCCCTGCGTTTCCCCCGGGCATCAAACGGTTTCACGGTCCAGGTGTTCTGGGACAGCGACGTCGGTAAGTGGATCGAGGCTGCGAGCTACGCCCTCTCTCACCGCCGAGACCCCGACATCGAGAACAAGATCGAGGCCGCTATCGACGACCTCGAGATGGCCCAGGCGCCGGACGGCTATCTCAACTGCTGGTACCTCGGCCGCGAGCCGGAGAACCGTTGGACCAACCTGCGCGACAATCACGAATTCTACAATGCGGGTCACCTGCTGGAAGGCGCCATTGCCTATTTCCAGGCCACTGGCCGCCGGCGCTTCCTCGATATCATGGAGCGCTATCTCGACCACATCTACTCGGTGTTCGGCCGCGGCGATGGGCAGAAACGGGGCTACGATGGCCACGAGGAGATCGAGCTAGCGCTGATGAAGCTCTACTACCTTACCGGAGAGCGCAGGCACCTCGACTTCGCCGCGTATCTCGTCGACGAGCGCGGTCAGCAGCCGCACTATTTCGACATGGAGCGCGAAGCCCGAGCGGCGCGAGGGCTGGTCGAGCAGCGCTACCCATTTCCGAACTACGAATACTCGCAGAGCCACAAGCCGGTGCGGGAGCAGGACAAGGTAGTCGGTCACGCCGTGCGCGCCATGTACCTCTACACCGCGATGGCGGACCTAGCGGCCGAACTCGGTGACGCCTCCCTCAAGCGAGCCTGTGAAGTGCTGTGGAACGACGTCATGAACACCAAGATGTACGTCACCGCCGGGCTCGGGCCGTCTGCCCACAACGAGGGCTTCACCCACGACTACGACCTGCCCAATCAGACCGCCTACGCCGAGACCTGCGCTTCGGTTGCCTTGATCTTCTGGGCGCAGCGCATGCTGCATCTCGACCTCGATGGCAAATATGGTGACATCCTCGAACTGGCCATGTTCAACGGTGCCCTGTCCGGCCTCAGCCGCGACGGTGAGCACTACTTCTACGCCAATCCACTCGAGAGCGACGGACGCCCTAGCCGCTGGGAGTGGCATACCTGCCCGTGCTGCACCATGAATGTCAGCCGGCTGGTGGCCTCCGTGAGCGGCTACTTCCTCTCCACCGCTGCAGACGGAGTCGCCTTCCATCTCTATGGTGGCATCTCGACCGAGGTCGAAATCGGCGGCACGAGAGTGGCGCTTCGGGAGGTCTCAGATTACCCGTGGCGCGGCGAGGTTGCCATCCATGTCGACCCCCGCTCTCCCGCCGAGTTCGACGTCAAGCTGCGTATCCCCGGCTGGTGTACCGGCGCCAGTGTTTCCGTCAACGGTCGCTCCCTCGACGTTGCTCAAGCCGAGCGCGGCTACCTTACGGTGCGGCGGATCTGGGGACCGGGCGACATCATCCGGTTGAACCTGCCAATGCCGCCGGTGCGGCTCTACGCACATCCCGCGGCTATCGCGGATGCTGGACGGGTGGCCCTTAAGCGCGGCCCGCTCGTCTACTGCCTTGAAGAGGTGGATAATCCGGGAGGCCGGGTACAGCGTCTTAGGTTACCGCGGAAAGCGGAGCTTCACGCTGAGCCATACAACATTTTCGACGGTGCCGTTGCCCTTACGGCCGACGGAGTAGCGGTGGATGAATCTGATTTCACGCAGCTCTACCGAACCACTCCTCCCACCGAACAGACAGCAGTAGTGACCGCTATCCCGTACTTTCTGTGGGCCAATCGCGGCCAAGGAACAATGGTGGTCTGGGTGCCGGAATCTGCAGGCTAGATTTAGGAACCTGGCGAACCGCCGTAGGGTGCTGAGGCCCGCCCAGGGCCAGAGCGACCGTGCCGTGGCCAAAGTCTAGTCGATGGGGCGGAAAAGACATCGTGGTCCATGATGATTCTGCCACCTTCTAGGGCTGTACCTTCCGGCCGCAAGGCGAATACCGGGGGGCGGCGGCAACGCCGCCCCGTGACGTGTCAGCGGGGAACCA
Source organism: Devosia albogilva (assembly GCF_042685625.1). NCBI lineage: Bacteria > Pseudomonadati > Pseudomonadota > Alphaproteobacteria > Hyphomicrobiales > Devosiaceae > Devosia > Devosia albogilva. Next base: position 3,560,564 of record NZ_JBHUNP010000001.1, on the reverse strand, counting down.
GCTCAAGTCTCAGGATTCGGTCGTCGCCGCCCCGGGGAGGCGTTCCGCCAAGCGTCGCCCCGTCAGTGTTGGAAGTGACGATCCAGAGTGAGCCGTCCGGTGCGAGCTCAACTGCTCGCATCCTGCCGTATTCCTCATTGAAATAGACTTCCGGCTCACCGGCCACTTCGCCGTTCCGCACCGGCAGCCGCCACAGGCGCTGTCCGTGCAGTGTGCCCATCCATATCGCTGCGCCAGCGTATGCAATGCCGGACGGCGACGCTTCCGAGGGGCGCAGCGCGTAGATGGGTGGAACGCCCAGTTCGCCATCCGGGCCCTCCGACATAGGCCAGCCGTAGTTGGCACCGGCTTGCACGACGTTGAGTTCGTCCCAGTCATTCCAGCCCAATTCGGACGCATAGAGCGTGCCGTCGGGCCCGAAGTCGAGTCCCTGGACGTTGCGATGGCCGATGCTGAAGACGGATGTGCCGTACGGGTTGTCTTCAGGGACGGAACCATCGGGATTGATGCGGAGGACTTTTCCGTTGAGCGAAGTCCGGTCCTGCGCGCGCGGCGGGTCGAACGCATCGCCGGTACCGATCCACAGATGGCCGTCCGGTCCGAACCGGAGTCGGCCACCGTGGTGGCGGTTTGCCGTACCGATTCCGTCGAGCACAACACGATCGAATGCGAACGAGTCGAGCCGCTCGCTGAGGATCAGGGCAACAACGCGGTTGGTTGGAAGCGACGAAACGTAGGCGAACACGGTCCGGTCTTCCTCGAAGGTCGGCGAGACCGCCAACCCGAGCAGCCCTCCCTCAGCGCTGAACTCCATATCCGGCACAACGCCCGATTCCTGAACCCTCCCTGTCTCAGGATCGATCCGCAAGATGCGTGCGGACCGCCGCTCGGAAACCAGCGCCGTGCCATCGGGGAGAAATGCTAGGCCCCACGGCATGTCCAGGCCGGAGACGATCTCCGTCACTTCGCCGGGAAAAAGCTCGGTTTCCTGAGCCGGAGCGGCCTGCACACTGAACAGGGTCAGGGCAAGGATCGCCGGGACCGCCCGAGGTATCTTGATCGTCGTGATCATTTGGATCTCCTTCATCTACCGACGCCGGCTAGGCTTATTGGTTCAGGCGGGCGAAGGACTCTGCATAGCGCCCCTCGCTTTCGGCAAAGCGCTGGAAGTGCACGCGTTCGACCAGGATTTCCTCGGCGGTAGGCCCGGGTTTCGAGCAGGGTCATGGTCTCGGAAATGTACTCGCCGAGCGGCATGGCGTTGGCGTCGATAGCCTGATGGGGACCGGTCAACTCGGTCTGCACATAGGGCGGGGCCAGTTCGATGACCTGAACTGGGGTGCCGCGCAATTGGAACCGCAGCGACTGGCTGTAGGAGTGGATGGCCGCCTTCATCGCGCAATAGGTGGGGAAACCCGCGCGCGGCAGAAAGGCGAGGCCGGAAGATACAGTCAGAACCGCCGCTTCGGGTTTGCTCAGGAGGTGCGGCAGGAGTGCCGTGGTAAGGCGGATCGGGCCGAGAAGGTTGGTGACGATGGTCGCTTCGGCGGTGGCCGTGGAACCCTCCTGGACCGTTTCCGGACGCATGATGCCAGCGTTGTTGACGAGGACGTTCAGCGCAGGGAAGTCCACGACGACCTGCCTCGAAAAAGCGCCTATCGCTTCTGGATCGTCGACGTCGAGTTGGTAGGTGTGGATGCCGGGGCTGGCGCTTTCGACGTCGATGAGCTTGTCGCGGTTGCGGCCGGTGACGATGACAGTGTTGCCTCTAGCGAGGAACGCTTCGGCAAGGGCGCGCCCGATCCCACTGCCGCCGCCGGTGACTAGGATGGTGTTGCCCGTGATGTTCACATCGCTCTCCTTTGTGCGTTCACCGGAGAGATAGCGCCGCTCCCCTTCCCTTGCCTGCCGCATCCTCGAAAGAACCTGCCCAATTCTCCAAAACCCGATACCGCGCTATTGCGACGGCACCGGTCGGGCGCAACCATGCAGTGCCTTTTTCTACGGAGGATCGGATGGGACTCGATGATCTCGCCCGCAAGGTGCTCGCTTACGCCGACGACCGTGAGTTCGGCGAGGCGCCGACTGCGTCGGATGTCCCGGCATTGAACGTGTCTCGCCAGAGGCGCGCGACCGCATTGGCGCCGGTGCTTTATGAGCCGATCTTCTGCCTCGTGCTACAGGGCGCAAAACAGGCGCTGCAGGGGCAGCGAGTGGTCGATTTTCCCAGAGGCCATTCGGTTATCGTGGGTATCGATCTGCCCACTGAAGCTCGCGTGGTCGAGGCATCAGTTGAGACGCCCTATGTTGCACTGGCTCTCAAGCTCGATATGGGGCTGATCCGCGAATTGTCGCTGGAGCCGGGCCGCGGCGGGCGGGAGGACGGTAAGCTCGCGGCGATCTCGGCAGCAGAGGCGGACGAGGCAATCATCGATGCGATGGGACGGCTGTTCGCCCTGGCCGAGAAGCCCGCGGCGCGACCGGTGCTCTACCCGCTGATCCTGCGCGAGATTCACTATTGGCTGCTCTGTGCCGACCATGGCTCACTGCTACGAGCGCTGGCGCAGACCGACAGCCACGCCTCGAAGATCGCCGATGCCATCGTTGCGATCCGGAGCAGTTTCGACCGGCCGCTCGTCGTGGCAGAGCTGGCGAGCGCTGTTGGAATGAGCGTTTCGGCCTTTCATTTTCACTTCAAGGCCATTACCGGCACGACGCCACTTCAATACCAGAAGCGCCTGCGGCTGATCGAGGCAAGGCGCCTCATGCAAGCCGAGCGGCATTCAGTTTCCACCGCCGCGTTCACTGTCGGATATGAAAGCCCCACCCACTTTTCGCGCGAGTATGCCCGCATGTTCGGGGCGCCACCGCTACGACATGTGCGCGAGGGCGCGGCGGTGGCGGGGTGAGAGCGACATAGAGGCAAACCTTCGGGGTTCTGCAAAGCCCCGCAGGCCGGAATGGCACACGGAGGCTCGGACAGGTCCGAAGCCGCACAGCCTATACGGCCGGCCAGGAAGCTTTAGCCAAATGCAGCATCCGGCTTGCGGCCGCGAATAGCCGATCCATGATGGGTCGGATGGTCTGCGGCGGCTCGGTCTTTCGAGCGGTATCACTGTCACCTGGTATAGTCGCCGTCCGCGTTGGTGTAGCGCCAGCGTGCGATGCCGGTTGGTCTCCTACGGATGTGGCCTCCCTGTGCCACACAACGCCACGCGCCTGCCTTGTAGGACCCAAAGAGAAACCCATTGAACTGCTCAGCGCTCTACGCTAATACGTATCAGCGCTAATACGTATCAACACCCCGGGAACTATTTTGGTTCACCATCGGCGACTGACACAAAAGGACATCGCCCGCCTGGCTGGGGTCAGTCAGGCGACGGTCTCGCTTGTGCTCAACGGGTCGCCCGAGAACGCGAACCGCATCCCTGCCGACACCCGCGAGCGGGTCCTGAAGGTCATCCGCGAAACCGGCTATGTCGCCGACCCCGTCGCGCGTCGCATGGTCAAGGGGCTGAACCGCATTCTCGGCGTGTTCACCTATGAGCCGGCCTTTCCCTCGGCTCAGGCCGACTTCTTCACCCCGTTCCTGCTCGGCATCGAGGAGGCGGCGCAGGAACTCGGATACGACCTGCTACTGTTGACCGGTGCCGGTGCCCCGCGGCGCATTTTTGGCGAGAATGTTCGCCTGCGCCTGGCCGATGGCTGCATCATTCTCGGGCGTCAGTTCGATCGCGAGGAGCTTCGGCGGCTGGTTGGCGGCGACTTCCCCTTTGTTGCTGTCGGCCGTCGTGATGATGCCGGCGGCCCCGTGCCCTATGTCGGTGGTGACTATGCCCCGGCGACGGCGGCGTTGGTGTCGCAAGCCCGTTCACTTGGTCATCAGCGCATCGCCTATGTCGGGCTGAACGAAGGCGCCGAGTCGACGGTCGACCGCTGGATCGGTTTCGAGCAGGCGCTCGACGGCGGTGATCTAGTCTATTCCCGGTTCGCCGTGGCGCAGCCGCCTGACGAAACGCTGGACGGCATCATCGCTGCGGGTGCGACCTGCGTCTTCGTCACGGAACTGGCCGATGCGATCGCCATCGACTCGGTGGCCCGCCAACGCGGCATCAGGGTGCCGGCAGATCTTTCGGTTGTGGTCCTCGGCAATCACATTCGAGCCGAAGAGCCCGGCCGCCGCTTCACTTCGTTTTCGATCCCGCGCGAGGCCATGGGCCGTGCCGCCACCTCCATGCTGGTGCGCCGGGTCGAGGACAATGCCCCGGTCGAGCAAGTGCTGCTCGACTGCCCCATCCTCGAGGGCGAGACCCTCGGTCCCGTTTCTTCCCAACCTGTTCGGAACACATGACCAGAGAGCTTCACGCAGACATCCTCATCGTTGGCGGCGGGCTTGGTGGCGTTGCTGCAGCCCTGGGCGCATTGCGCTCGGGCCGCACCGTCATCATGAGCGAGGAATTCGACTGGCTGGGCGGCCAGCTGACCAGCCAGGCCGTGCCGCCCGACGAGCATTCGTGGGTCGAGCAGTTCGGCGTTACCCGCAGCTATCGCCAGTTGCGTAACGGCATCCGCCAGTACTATCGCGACCATTATCCGCTGACGGCCGAAAGCCGCGCCTGGGGCGATCTCAATCCGGGCGCCGGCTGGGTCAGCCGGCTTTGCGCCGAGCCGCGCGTGGGCCTCGCTGTCATCGAAGCCATGCTGGCGCCGTGGCGCGGTGGCGGCCAATTGACCGTGCTACAGCCCTACCTTCCGGTCGCGGCGGATGTTGATGGCGACACTGTGCGCGCCATCACGCTGCGTCACCGCGACAGCGGCCGCGAGATCGTCTGCTCGGCGGCCTATGTGATCGACGCCACCGAACTCGGCGACCTGCTGCCCATGACTGGCACCGAGTACGCCAAGGGCTTCGAGGCACAGTCCGACACCGGCGAGCCCAGCGCTCCGGCTGAGGCGCAACCCGACAATGTGCAGGCGGTGTCGGTGTGCTTTGCCATCGACCACGTGGATGGCGATCAGACCATCGACAAGCCGGAGAACTATGACTTCTGGCGGCAATATCAGCCCGAGTTCTGGGGTGGTCCGCTGCTCGGCTTCAAGGCACCGCACCCGCGTACCCTGGAAATCACCGAGCGCAGCTTCACGCCCAATCCGGACGACGATCCGCTGCTGGTGGATGCCGATCAGCGCCGCAATCCCGGGGACGGCAATCTCTGGACCTTCCGCCGCATCGCTGCGCGCCGCAACTTCCTGCCCGGCGCCTACCAGTCAGATATCTGCCTCGTGAACTGGCCGATGATCGACTACATGCTCGGCACCATCATCGACGTCTCCGAAGACGAGAAGGCCCGCCACCTCAAGGCTGCGGCCGACTTGTCCTACGCGGTGTTCTACTGGCTCCAGACCGAGGCGCCGCGCCTCGATGGGGGCCAGGGCTTCCCCGGCCTGCGGCTACGCGGCGACGTCACCGGCACCGACCACGGTCTTGCCATGGCTCCGTATATCCGCGAGAGCCGCCGCATCCTGCCGGTGACCCGCATCGTCGAGCAGGACGTGTCCATGACCGTCCACGGCAACAACCTGTCCAAGCAGTATCGCGATAGCGTCGGTATCGGCATGTACCGCATCGACCTGCATCCTTCGACCGGGGGAGATAACTATGTCGATGTTGAGTCCGCGCCGTTCGAGATCCCGCTCGGCGCGCTGCTGCCCCGCCGGGTCAAGAACCTGCTCGCCGGCGGCAAGAATCTCGGCACCACCCACATCACCAATGGCTGCTACCGCCTGCACCCCGTGGAATGGAACGTCGGTGAAGTGGCGGGCCTGCTGGCTGCTCATTGCCTCAACAAGGGCCTGACGCCGCATCAGGTGCAAGCCGAGGATCGCAGGCTCGAAGACTTCCAGGCCAGCCTCTACCGCGAAGGCATCGAGATCCGCTGGCCGGATGTGCGCGGTTACTGAAACCACACCAATAATCAACAGGAGGAAACGATGAACAGACGATCCATTCTCAAGGCCACGGCGGCCACAGCCGGCATTCTCTTGCCCCTCGCCTGGAGCGGAACCGCCTGGGCTCAGGACGCCGTGAACCTGCGCATGACCATCTGGAGCGCCAACGAGGCGCACCTGGCGATGTTCGACGAAATCGCCGCTGGCTTCAAGGAGACGCACCCGAACGTCAACATCACCTTCGAGCCGCTGCCTTTCGAGAGCTACACGACCACTCTGACCACCCAGATCGCCGGCGGGAACCCGCCGGACTTGGCCTGGGTGCTCGAGACCTCGGCTGCCGACTTCGTCAATTCCGGTGCCCTGGCACCGCTGACCGATGCGTTCGGGGCCACCGAGGGCTACAACCTCGACGACGTGACGGAGCAGGCGACGGCCTTGTGGACGAAGGACGGTCAGCTTTACGCCTACCCGTTCTCGACCTCGCCTTTCGCAGTGTTCTCCAACAACGACGTGATCCGCGCTGCTGGCGCCAAGACCCCGGCCGAACTGATCGAGGCGGGAGAATGGACCTGGGAGAACGCCTTCGCCACCGCCTCGGCAGTGGGACAGGCTGGTCAGGCGGGTCTGGTCGTCCGCGATTTCAACTACCAGCTCTGGCAGAACCTGGCAGCGATCTGGAAGGGTTGGGGTGCCTCGCCCTGGAGCGAGGACGGCAAGACCTGCACCTTCACCGAGCCGGCCATGGTCGATGCCATGACCGCGATCCACAAGGCGATCTTCACCGACAAGGCCATGCCTGGCCCGGGCGAGGACATCGACTTCTTCGCCGGCGAGACCGCCATGACCATCACCCAGATCAGCCGCGCTTCGCTGCTGCCCAAGGAAGACCCGTTCGACTGGTCCCTGGTTCCGCTGCCCGCCGGCCCGGCCGGTGAGTACGGTGTGGTCGGTCAGGCCGGCGTGGGTGCCTTCGCGAGCGGCGCCAATGTCGAGGTCGCGGTGGAGTTCCTTGCCTACCTGACCAACCCCGAGAACAGCCGGAAGCTGGCGCAGTTCTTCCCGCCGGCTCGTGCCAGCCTGCTGAACACCGAAACCCTGGCTGCGACCAATCCGCTGCTCTCCGCCGAACAGCTCGAAGACGTCGTGATCAAGGGGATCTCGATTGGTGAGGTGATTCCGGGCCACACCAATTTCGCCCAGATCCAGCAGACCGTGCGCGCCTCGCTCGACGCACTGTGGGTGCCCGACGCCGACGTCGAGGCGGTGCTGGCCAATGTCTGCCAGAGCGTCGGTCCGCTGCTGGCTCGCTAAGCTGGCTTGACACTTTTGCATCCCGGCCAACGGCCGGGGTGCTCCCAAGGACAACCCCCGAGGCTCCGGTGACCGAACAAACCACAACCGCAGCGCCGCACAAGCGTCCGTTCTGGACCATTGCGCGCAAGGACGCGCTGGCGGGCTATTTGTTCATAGCGCCGCAACTCGCCGGCATCGTCACCTTCGTGCTGATCCCGCTGGGGCTCGTCTTCTACTACTCGCTGCACGAGTGGAACGTGCTTGCCAAAACGTTCACCTTCGTGGGCGATGCGAACTATCAGCAGTTGCTGCGCGATCCGAACCTGCCGGGGGTTCTTTCCGCCTCGGCGATCTTCTCGGTTGGCTTGGTCGTCTTCAACCTCAGCCTCGCGCTACTGCTCGCCGTCCTGCTGGACCAGAAGCTGAAGGCCATCGTGGTCTTCAGAACCCTGTTCTTCTCGCCAGTGGTGGTGTCGCTGGTTGCCTGGACCATCGTCTGGAGCTTCCTGCTGCAGAACAATGGCGGCATCAACGGCATCCTCTCCGTTTTCGGAATCGAGGGACCGAACTGGCTGCGAACCCCAGGCACCGCCATGTTCTCGGTCATCGTCGTGCAGGTGTTCAAGAATGTCGGCCTGAACATGATCCTGTTCCTTGCCGCGCTCCAGGGCGTGCCGAAGGAGCTTTATGAGGCTGCGCGCGTCGATGGCGCCAGCGCCTTCAAGCAGTTCCGACGCATCACGCTGCCGATGATCTCGCCGACCATCCTGCTCACCTCGATCATCACCATCGTCGGCTCGCTGCAGGTGTTCGCGCAGATTGCCATCCTTACCAAGGGCGGGCCAGGCGTGTCGACCACGGTGCTGGTCTACTACCTCTACCAGCAGGCATTCCAGTTCAACTTCTTCGGCTACGGGTCGACGCTGTCGATCCTGCTGTTCCTGATCGTCGCGGTGCTCACTTTCATCCAGTGGCAGATGCGCAAGCGGATCGTGTTCTATGAAAACTGAGCTGTCGCCCAGGCTGCGTGTCGCCCTCTACGGGTTGATGTGCGTGCTGCTGATCCCCTTCGTGTTTCCCACCTGGTGGATGGTCACCTCGTCGGTGAAGCCGATCAGCGACATCTTCGCCTTCCCGCCCGAGCTGTGGCCGCGCCGGTTCGATTTCACTACCTATCAGCGGGTATTCGAACTGCAGCCGTTTGCCCGCCAATACTGGAACTCGGCCTATATCGCCGCCCTCGTCACTGTCGGCACCATGATCGTGTCGTCGATGGCCGGATATGCCTTCGCCCGCATCCGCTTCCCGTTCAGCAATGCCATCTTCATGGTGGTGCTGATGGGGCTGTTGATCCCCGCCGAAGTCACCATCGTTCCGCTGTTCCAGATGTTCCTCTCCTGGAAGATGATCAACACGCACTGGCCACTGATCCTGGTGCCCATCTTCGGCGCCCCGTCGGTGTTCGCCACCTTCGTCATGCGCCAGTTCTTCATCGCCCTGCCGGTGGAACTGGAAGAGGCGGCGCGGGTCGACGGGCTAGGCCGGTTCAAGATCTTCTGGACCATCGCCCTGCCGCTGGCGAAGCCGGCGCTCGGTGCCGTCGCGATCTTCACCTTCCTCCACTCCTGGAACCTCTATCTGGAACCGATCGTGTTCCTGTCCTCCACCCACATGTTCACTCTGCCGCAGGCGCTGACCCAGTTCACCGACGCCTATGGCGGCGCCATGTGGAACATCCAGCTGGCCGCCGCGACCATGACTGCCATTCCCGTGCTCGTCGTCTTCATCCTGGCGCAGAAGCAGTTCGTCGAAGGTCTCGCCCATACCGGCTTGAAAGGCTGACCCATGGCCCCCGTTACCCTCTCCTCCATCCGCAAGTCCTTCGGCCCAACCGACATCCTGCACGGCATCGACGTCGATATCGCCGATGGCGAGTTCATCGTGCTGGTCGGGCCCTCGGGCTGCGGCAAGTCCACCCTGTTGCGCATGGTGGCCGGGCTCGAAACCATCAGCTCGGGCGACATCCGCATCGGCGGCCGGGTGGTCAACGACCTCGAGCCCAAGGACCGGGATATCGCCATGGTGTTCCAGAACTACGCGCTCTACCCGCACATGACCGTCGCCACCAATATGGGCTTTTCGCTCGAGCACCGCGGTGGGTCCAAGGCCGAGATCGCCGAGCGCGTCCGCTGGGCCGCCGAGATCCTCGATCTCACCCACCTGCTCGAGCGTTACCCGCGCCAACTCTCCGGCGGTCAGCGCCAGCGCGTGGCCATGGGCCGCGCCATCGTGCGCAACCCGCAGGTGTTCCTGTTCGACGAACCGCTCAGCAATCTCGATGCCAAGCTGCGCGTGGTGATGCGCGGCGAGATCAAGGCGCTGCACCAACGCCTCGGCGTCACCACCGTCTATGTCACGCATGACCAGGTGGAGGCCATGACCATGGCCGACCGCATCGTGGTGATGCACGGCGGCAGGGTGGAGCAGATCGGTGCACCGCTCGAACTCTATGATCGACCGGCCAATCTCTTCGTTGCCGGCTTCATCGGCTCGCCCGCCATGAACATCATCGCCGGCACCATTGCGGACGGGCGATTCTCTGGTGGAGGCGCGACCCTGCCTCTGCCAGCTGGGATCAGCGTCAGTGGAGCGGTCAAGTACGGCATTCGCCCCGAACACCTGCAACTTGCCACAGATGGACTGCCGGCCACCGTGCGCCTGGTCGAGCCAATGGGCTCCGAGACACAGGTCACCATGGCGATCGGCGAGCAGAAGATCATTGGTGTGTTCCGCGAGCGCGTTGCCGCGCGCCCGGGCGAGACCATTCACGTCCGGCCCGATCTCGCCGCCGTCCACCTCTTCGATGCCGAGACCGGCCACAGGATCAACTGATGTACGCCCCTACCCCGTTCTACCAGTCTCTCACCGATGGGAGCTTTCCTGTTATCGTGTCGCTTGCCCGGCATGATCTCGAGCTGGCCAAGGCGGCTCTCGATGGTGGCGCCACGGCGATCAAGACCCACCTCAACGCCTATCATCGAGCCACCGGCACTACGTTCGGCTCTTTTGCCGAGGAGCGCCCGTTCTTTGAAGAGCTTGCAAAGCTCGGCTGTCCGCTGCTGGTGATGGCTGGACAGGAAACCGTGCCCAGTGCCGAGGAGATGGATGCCCTTCATGACCTCGGCTTCGAGGGCTTCAACGTCTATGTCGACCACCTGCAGCCGCATCTGCTGCGCTCGAAGCTCCGACCGATGCCGGCGCTTGCGTCCACCAGCTCGCCCGAAGATGTCGCGAAGATCGCGGCCATTCCCGGTTGCATCATTGAAGCCTCCATCATGCCATTCGAGCGCTACCGCACGCCCATGACGCCGGCGGACCTTGACCGCTATGCCGCGATTGTTGCCGCAGTCGATGTGCCGGTGATCGTGCCAAGCCAGTTGCAGTTGACGCCCGCCGACGGCAAGGCACTGCGCGATGCCGGCATCGCGGCGGTGCTGATGGGGGCAATTGTCACCGGCGACTCACCGGACACCATGAGGGCCTCGGTCGAAGCGATGGTCCGCGGGCACTAGCCTTCTGCAGCCGATCCTGTGAACCGCCCCCGTCGCCGATACCACAGCGGAGACGTACAGGGCCGTCAGCGGGCCGGCCGCTTCCACAGTTGCCACTAACCCTGCCCCGCTCGTGCTGCCCAATTTTGAGCCGTTCACCAGCCGCTGGCATTCCGCAGCCGAATGCCGCTGGTGTGCAGGGAGGTCGCCCAGAGCGCCTTGAGCGGCACAAGACTGTCCACGACGCGAAGCTCCACCTCGCGTGACGCCAAGCTACTCGGCAGGTCGGTGAGTTCGACACGGGCCAGCGGCTTTACGACCTCCCGGCTCACCCACATACCCGCGTCTCCGAGGTTCTCGAAATGGTCCGCCGGCAGTTCATAGCGCTGCAGGACGGCCTCGGAGATGGCTGTCATCCAGCTTCGCTCCACATAGGCGGCAGCGCGACGGCTACCGAGCCAAGTCGCACGGTCGGAGTCCAGCGTGGCTTCCGTGGCCCAGATGAGGATGCGCGGGCACTCCCGCGGGAAGTGATAGAGGAAGTCGAAATCGTCCTCGATTGCCCAGACAAGGGGCCCATTGAGCCACTCCCGGCCGGGCGTCCGTTGGGAGGGAACCAGGACGGCACGGGGAACAAAGGTGACGATACCGGGATCGTCGCTGAAGTGATAAAGACGCAAATGCCACCCGCCTGTCGGTTGCGCCGGCCAGCATAATCGCCGCAGGCGTCACGTGCGTGTCACTCAACTTCGATACCACCAGCTCATTCGAATGAGTTGGTGCGATGCGCAATCAGGGACATTCCTGGCAAGAGACCCGAGACCGGATCGACGGCGAAATTGCCGCCGGACGCCTCGTCCCGGATACGCGCCTGCCACCCGAGCACGAACTCTGCGTCCACTATGGTACGCGCCGCCACTCCCTGCGTAAGGCATTGGCGGCGCTGGTGGCCGAAGGCAAGCTACGGGTCGAGCATGGTCGCGGCACCTTTGTCGAGCGGGCTCCACTGCTCAACTATGTAATCGGTTCGCGCACCCGTTTCCGCGAAAACCTGATGTCTCAGGGACTGACGGCGTCGGGGGAAACGCTCGAGGAAATGACCATCCCCGCGAGCGATCGGGTGGCTTCCGCTCTGGGGATAGAGACGGGTGCGCCGGTCCATGCGCGCTCCTGGCGCGGCTTCGCCAATGACCTGCCGATCAGCATCGGCTGGGCCTACCACGAGGTCGATCGCTTTCCCGACCTGCCGGAGCGTCGGCGGGACCTGACCTCGATCACCCGGGTCTACCAATCCTACGGCATCGCCGACTACCGGCGCCTGCGCACCACCGTCTTCACGCGGCTCGCCCGCGAGAACGAAGCGGCCATGCTGATGCTGCGCGTCGGGCAATCGGTGCTGGTGGTGCAGAAAGTCGATGCCGACCTGGATGGCCGCCCGATCGGGTTTTCCGAGGCCGTATGGGCGGGCGAACGGGTGCAGTTCACCTTCGAGACCGATCAGCCACATGTCATGACCACCCATGGAGAGAACGATGTTTAACGAGACAGGATCGGGAGGGCCCGATCACCGGGCGGTGCTCGATACGCTGGCGCGGGCACGGCCCGAGCGGCTGAAGGCCTTTGCCGAAACCCTGCTCGAAGGCATGGGCGAGATTTCCGTCGTCGCCAACCGGACCGGCCTCGTCATGGTCCCGATGCGCGATACGGTCGAAAATGTCGATTTCCATTTGGGTGAAGTGCTCGTCAGCGAGGCGCAGATCGCCGATGCGGCGGGGCATGTCGGCTACGGCATGGTCACCGGGCGCGACCTCGAGCGGGCCATGGCCATGGCGGTTGTCGATCTGCGCATGGCCGCTCTCGGTGAGGAGCCGGCAACCGCACAATTCCTGTCCGAGGAGCGGGCTCACCTTGCCGCCGCGGATGATGCGCGCATGCGCCAGGTCGAGGCCACCCGCGTCGAAATGGAGACGTTCTGATGCTGACCGTTGCTCCGCCGGACACGATCGAACTGCGCGCCAATGCCACCTTCGAAGCGCTGATGTGGGCGCTCTCACGCCCGGGCGACAGCCGCGACATGCCTGAAGCTGGTTTGGCGGCCATCATCGAGACGCTGGTTGATCTGGAATGCACCGTGTTCGCAGACGACCCCGCCCTGCTGGCGCGGATTGCGGCGACCGGCGCGCTTCTCACGGACGATATCTCTCAGGCCGACCACGTCTTCCTCACCAGCCTCGATGGTGCTGAAGCGCGTGTCGCCGGTTTGCGCTGCGGCAGCGCGCTTTATCCCGATGACGGCGCGACCCTCATTGCGGAATGCCGCCATGGCGCGGGCCAGCGCGTGCGGCTTTCCGGCCCGGGGATCGATGGCGCCAGCGAGATGTCCCTTGGCGTGTCGCCCGGTTTTTGGGCCATGCGCGCCGCGCTTTGCGCTTACCCGGAAGGTTTCGACATGTTCCTCGTTGATGGCACCTCCGTCATCGGCATTCCCCGCTCCACCACGGTAGAGGTGCTCTGATGGCCTATGTGGCAACCCGCGGTGGCGAAAAGGCCATCGAACAGGCCGAACGGCTCTTCCGTCAGGATCTGGGAACGATCGATGCCAGCCGCGTAGAGACCATCCGCAGGACCATGCCGTATCTGGTCGACCGCGTCATGGGAGAGGCCTCCCTCTATGACGAGGAACTGGCGGCCTTGGCTCTGGCGCAGACGGGCGGAGAATTGTCCGAGGCCGTGCTGGTCCTGCGCGCCTGGCGCACGACGCAACCGCGCCTCGCCATTGCCCGACCTGTTCAGCAGCACGAGATCCTGACGCAGCGCCGGATATCAGCGGCGTTCAAGGACATACCTGGCGGCCAGCTCCTCGGACCAACGCTCGACTATTCGCACCGCGTGCTGGCAACGGACGTGCTTGAAGGCGAACCCTACACGCCGCCGGCGGTGGAGGCTGCGGCCGACCCGGCACCAGCCCGGCAACCATCGCTGGCCGACTGGCAGCGCCAGCAGGGCCTTGTTGCACCCGCCAACCGCGCCGAGGTGGCGCCGGAGGATATTCCTGACCTCACGCGCGAACCGCTGCTCTTTCCGACGTCGCGCGCCCACCGCCTGCAGAGCCTGGCTCGTGCCGAAACTGGGGGCGTACTGACGCTGGGCTACTCGGCCATGCGCGGCTACGGCAATGCCCACCCGACCGTCAATGAACTGCGCCTCGGCGAAGCGGAGGTCGTCGTCCGCCACCCGAGGGGCACCGAGTTCTCTGCCGGGCGGGTGCGGGTCAGCCAGGCCGAGGTGACCTCCAAGGAAAAGGGCGGCTATCTCGAGCTGGGCTTTGCCGCCACCTTCGGCTGGAACGAGGTCAAGGTCATCGCTGCGGCAACGCTCGATCTCAATTCGGCAGAGGCCCCGGTGGGTTCGGCCGTGCATGAGGAATTCTACCTCTACCACACCGAAAGCGTGGAAGCCTCGGGCTTCTGCATCCACTTCAAGCTGCCGCACTACGTCACCTTCCAGTCGGTTCTGGATGCCATGCGCGACGCCAAGGCCAAGAGCGCAGGCAGCGCCACACCCGAAGACACGCGCCAGACGGAGCCCGCAGAATGAGCCTTGCTTCCCTCACCAAGCCATGGGCTGCTACCAGCTACGGCTTCCTCGATGCCTCGGCCAAGCGCGAGCTGCGCCGCAAGATGCTCAAGGCGATCGCCGTGCCCGGCTGCCAGATGCCCTATGCCAGCCGCGAAGTGCCGATGGCGCGCGGCTGGGGCACTGGCGGATTGCAAGTGACGCTGACGCTGGTCAACCCGAACTCACGGGTCAAGGTCATCGACCAGGGCGCCGACGACGGCGTCAACGCCGCCTCCATCCGTCGCTTCATCAGCCGCGTCTCCGGCGCGACCGAAACCTGGGACACGCTGGCTGCTTCCATCATCCAATCACGCCACCGGGTACCTGAAGAGATGCTGGGCGAAGACCAGATCCTGGTGCTGCAGGTCCCCAACCCCGAGCCGCTACGTGGGGTTGAGCCCAACATCTCCATTGCCCGGCAGATGCATGCCGATGCCGACTACGGAAAGCTCTGGCTGACGCTCTACGAGCAGATCGTGCGCAAGGGCCGGATCATGCAGGGCGCCGCTTATCCCTCCATGGTCAATGGCCGCCATGTGATGACGCCGTCGCCCATTCCGCGCTGGGACGTGCCTAAACTCAATATGGCCAGGCACCTCACCTTCCTCTCGGCCGGGCGGGAGAAGCGGCTGTTCGCCGTGCCGCCATTCACCCGGGTCGAGCCGCTCGTGTTCTCCGACCGTCCCTATCGGGTGGAGGAGCATGCCGGCCTCACCTGCCGCCGCTCCGGCGTCTCCGGCTTCTTCATGAACGAACTGCCGCAGGAGGGTGGCGGGTCCGCCTTCGAAGTGTCCGACAGCAATTTCGGCATCAAGGCCATCCAGCGCAGCGAAGGCAGCTCGGCGCCGATCGGGCTCACCTGGTATCGCAATGGGGAGTTTTCCGCATGAACCTCGATATGACCCCCATGGTGCCGGCGCTTGCCGCGCCACGCCTGATGCAGGTTGAGCCGCTCCTGACCATGCAGGCCATCTCCAAGTCCTATGGAGAGGTGCAGGCGCTTCGCCATGTCGATGTCACCGTCTATCCCGGCGAGGTGCTGGGGATCGTGGGCGAGAGCGGCTCGGGGAAATCGACGCTGCTGCGGATGATGAACCTCGAGGACACACCGGACCAGGGCGACTATCGCCTGCGCCTGCCGGACCGGGACGATGGCAATCTGTTCGACCTTACCCGTTACCAGAGGCGCATGCTGTGCGCGCGCCATGTCGGCATCGTCTACCAGAACCCCCATCTGGGGCTCTTGATGCGGCATAGTTCCAGCGGCAACGTCGCCGAGCGGCTGCTGATCGCCGGTGAGCGCAGCTTCGAGGTCCTGCGCAGCAAGGCGCGCGAGGCTCTCGATGCCTCCGAGTTCCCGCTTTCACGCATGGATGCGCGCCCGATCGAGCTGTCGGGCGGTATGCAGCAGCGCGTGCAACTAGCCAAGGCCATCGCGCTGGAACCGGCGCTGCTGCTGCTCGACGAGCCGACCACCGGCCTGGACGTTTCGGTCCAGGCGCTGGTGCTCGATACGCTCAAGCGCCTGCAGCGCGACCGTCGGATCACCATGGTGCTGGTGAGCCATGACCTGGGGGTCATCCGGACCATGGCCGACAGGGTAATGGTCATGCGCCATGGTGAAGTCGTGGAGCAGGGTCTCGCCGACCAGGTGTTCCAGGACCCCCAGCACCCCTACACGCAGCAACTCGTCCACGCCAAGCTCTGAGGCTCGCAGATGACTCCAACCATTCCGCTGCTGCGGGTCGAGGGCCTCACCAAGACCTTCCGCATGTACCATCTGGGCAGCATGCTCCATGCCTTCGAGGGCGTAAGCTTCGATCTCGACGAGGGCGAGTTCCTGCTGCTGCGCGGGCACAACGGCGCCGGCAAATCCACCCTGCTGCGAACGATCTGGCGCAGCTATCTGCCCGTCGCGGGCCATGTGTTCTTTCGCTCCCGGCACGGGGAGATCGATCTCGCCAATGCGGCCGACGTGGACATCGCGCTGCTGCGGCGCGAGGAAATCGGTTTCGTCACACAGTTTCTCAATGCCCGGCCACGGGTCGCCGCACAGGATATCGTGGCCGAACCCCTCCTTCTTGCAGGAGCAGGAAAGACCGAGGCGCTCGAGCAGGCTCGCCACTGGCTCGACCAGTTCGGCGTGCGCCCGGAACTCTGGCGTGCTTATCCGAGCACCTTTTCCGGCGGCGAGCAGCAGAAGGTGAACCTCGCCCGCGCGCTCATCCTGCCACAGCGCCTGTTACTGCTCGACGAGCCGACCGCCTCGCTCGATGCAGGAGCGCGTGCGGCCCTCGTGCGCCGCCTCGCTGACCTCAAGGCACAGGGGGTGGCGATCGTCGGCGTCTTCCATCATCCGGGCGACGTGCAGGAACTGATCGATCGGGAAATCAACCTCAACACCAGGGTCGTTGCCGACCAAAGCGCCGAGGAAAACCATGTGGCTGTCTAGTTTCCGTATCGTCCTCGCCGACCGGGTCATCGAAAACGGCGCCCTGCACATCGAGGATGGCGTCATCACCGAGATCAGCGAACGGCCGGTTGAAGTGGCTGACATCGAAGGCAATGGCCTCCTGCTGCTGCCCGGCATGATCGACATGCATGGCGACATGATCGAGCGCGAAATCGAGCCGAGGCCGGGCGTGCGCATGCCCATGGAGATGGGGCTTCGTGACCTGGACATGAAACTGGCAACGGCAGGCATCACCACTGCCTATGCCTCGTTGTCCTTCGCGCCCGGCTCCACCTACGGGCACATGCGCTCCTATGACTTCACCAGCGAGATGATCCGTGCGGTCGTGGCTGCCCGGCCCAACCTGCTGATCGACCATCGCGTGCATGCCCGCTTTGAGGTGACGTTCCCGGCGGCGCTTTCGGTGGTCAAGGACCTCGTCAGCGAGGGCCTCGTGGACTTGGTCTCCCTTTGCGACCATACGCCAGGACAGGGCCAATATCGCGACCTCGACCTGCAGGCCGCCAACCTGTCGCGCAACAGGGGCATTTCGCTGGAGGCGGCGGCCGAGCAACTGCAGCAGCGTATCCGGGATCGTCGCGAAACGGCCGGCGACATCACCGCCACACTGCGCGCCGTCACCCAGTATTGCGCCCTTCACGGGGTGCCAGTTGCGAGCCATGATGACGACACCGTCGAAAAGGTGGCGCTCATGCATTCGCTTGGCGCCAGTATCAGCGAGTTCCCGGTGACGCTCGAAGCTGCCCAGGAAGCTCGCCGGCGTGGCATGCTCAACGCCATGGGCGCTCCCAATGCGCTGCGTGGCCAGTCCTATTCGGGCAACCTTTCGGCCCGCGCGGCTCACGAGGTCGGCGTTCTGGACCTCCTGGCTGCGGACTATCACCCCAGCGCCATGCTGCCGGCTGTCCTGGTGCTTGCCCGCACTGACCCGCGGGGGTTGCCCGGCGCCATGCGCCTCGCCTCCCTCAATCCGGCGCGGGCTCTCGGCCTCGAAGACCGTGGCGAGATCGGGGTGGGCCAGCGTGCCGACCTGGTCATCGCCAGCGATACTGGCGTCGGTCGCATCCACGCGACGCTCTCGCGCGGGCGTCCGGTGCATTCCGACGGCACGGTGACGTTTGCTGCCAAGCAGCGCGTCACGAGCATGTCATTCGAATGAGCTAATGCTGTCATCCAGGCGCTCTAGCGTCCTGGACATGAAAACCGCCGGGGAGCCCACATGCTTGAATTAAGGAACGTCACCAAGCGCTTCGGCGACACCCTCGCTGTCAACGAGGTGTCCCTGTCGTTTCCTGCGGGACAGATGGTGGGCGTCGTCGGCCGCTCCGGCGCCGGTAAGTCGACATTGCTTCGGCTCATCAACCGCCTCGCCGGTGCCGACCAGGGCCGCATCATCTTCGGCGATCTCGATGTCGGCACCCTGCAGGGTAAGGCCCTGCGGGCCTGGCGCGCCCGCTGCGCCATGATCTTCCAGCAGTTCAACCTCGTGAACCGCCTGGACGTGCTCACCAACGTCATGATCGGGCGCATCGGCACGGCCGCGACCTTGCCGGTGATGTTCAAGCGCTTCCCCGAGGCTGATCGTGTCAACGCCGCACTGGCGCTAGACCGGCTCGACCTTTTGTCCCAGGCGCTACAACGCGCCGATACCCTGTCCGGCGGCCAGCAGCAGCGGGTGGCCATCGCTCGCGCCCTGATGCAGAAGCCCAGCGTCATTCTCGCCGACGAGCCGATCGCCTCGCTCGACCCGCGCAACGCCCGCCTCGTCATGGACGCCCTGCGCGCCATCAACCGGCAGGACAAGATCACCGTCATCACCAACCTTCACACGCTGGACGCTGCCCGCGCCTATTGCGACCGCATCATCGGCATGGCTCATGGCCGCGTGGTCTTCGATGGCACGCCCGCACAGATGACCCGCGCCGTCACCCAGCAGATCTATGGCGATGATACCGATCCAGCCGTGGACGAGAACCTGACCTCGACCATGGCCAGTATCGGTTCGGCGATAGCCGCCGATGCTCGACAACTGGAGGCGGCCCTCTAGCCGCCCCTATTCCCAACCCGGAGCTATATAGATGTTCACCTTGACGCGTCGTGGCCTTGCGGCCGCGCTGGTTTCGCTCGCCCTCGTTTCGCCTATCCTCGCCACCTCCGCCCTGGCCCAGGACTGGCGCGAGCAGTTCCCGGAACTCACTATCGGCATCTCCTCGGCGGAGAACGAAACCGATGCCATCGCCCGCACCGAGCCCTATGCCGCCTATCTCAGCCGCGAGCTCGGCGTGCCGGTCAAGATCGTGCGCGGCACTGACTATGCGGCCGTGATCGAAGCCATGCGCTCGGGCCATGTCCATTTCGCGTCCGTCGGCCCGGCGGCCTATGCGCTGGCGCGCAAGGTCATGGGAGAAGACATCGCACCGGTAGCGGTGACGCTCGATAACGAGGGCAACCTTGGCTATCATTCGGTGATCGCCGTACGCGCCGGCAGCCCCTACCAGACGCTGGCGGACATCAAGGGCAAGTCCTTTGCCTTCGCCGACCCCAATTCCACCTCCGGCTTCGCCGTGCCCTCCTATTATCTCTCGACCGAACTGCAGACCTCGGCCGACGAGTATTTCAGCGAAGTCGCCTTCTCGGGCGGTCACGAGCAGAGCGTGATGGCGCTGGTCAACGGCACGTTCGAGGCTGTCGCCACCCATTGGCGCAACGAGGAAGCCGGCAATATCCAGACCATGGAAAAGAAGGGGCTGATCCCTGCCGGATCGACCCGCATCATCTGGACTTCGCCAGTGATCCCGAACACGCCGGTCATGATGCTGACCACGCTGCCGCAGGATTTGCAGGATGCGTTCAAGACGGCATTGATGGCTTTCCCGGAGAAGGATCCGGAAGGCTTCGCCATCTACAGCAACGGCACCTCGAGCGGGTACGTCGAGGCGAAGCACGAGGACTATCTCGACGTCGTCGCCATCACCGAATTCAACGCCCAGGAACGTCGCCGGAACGGCAATTGATCAAGCCCAGGGCTGTCGCGCCCGGCGCGGCAGCCCGCATGCGGAGACGGCCCATGTCCACTTTCGTCCCCACCAGCGGCCGGCTTTCGTCGACCACGCAGGAGGAGCGCCTGCTCTCCTTCCAGGATCGCTACCGCCGCCAGCACCTCGCGCGCCGCACCTGGACCTTCGGCTATGGCCTGCTCTTCGTCGCGGCCCTGCTGGCGTCGGTGGTGGTCAGCGACTTCAGCATTCCAAATCTGGTCCGGGGCCTGCCCAAGGCCTGGAACTACATCGTCGGCACCATGCCGACCCTGACGCTCGACAATCTCTGGGGCGATATCGCCAACTGGTACTGGGGGCTGCGCTTCTGGCTGCGGCTACTACTCGAAACCATCCTCATGGGCTTTGTCGGCACTGTCCTCGGTGGCGTGCTGGCCCTCGCCTTCTGCTTTCCCGCCTCGCGCAATCTGGTCCAGAGCAGCGCCATTTACTTCGCCGCCCGCCGCACACTCGAATTCTGCCGCACGGTCCCCGAACTGGTATTTGCGTTGATCTTCGTCTTCGCCTTCGGCCTTGGGCCCTTTGCGGGCGTTCTCGCCATAGCCGTGCACACGGCCGGCTCGCTCGGCAAGCTGTTCGCCGAGGTCAACGAGAATGTCGATCCGCGTCCGATCGAGGGCGTACGCGCCGCGGGTGGTAACTGGCCGATGATCATGCGGCTCGGCGTCGTGCCGCAAGCGCTTCCGAACTATGCAAGCTACCTGCTGCTCCGCCTGGAGATCAACGTGCGCGGTGCCTCAGCCCTTGGCATCGTCGGCGCCGGCGGCATTGGGCAGGAGCTCTATGTCGCCATTCGCCAGTTCGAATATACCGACATCTCCGCCATCATGCTGCTGCTGATCCTCACCACGTCGGTGATCGACATCATCTGCGAAACCATCCGCCACCGCCTGATCGGCCACGACCTGGCGCAAGGGACCTGAGCCATGACGATCGCCCGACCCGCCGACATCGCCCGGCTCAAGCGTCTCCACCCTGAAGTGTTCACGCTGCCGCTGACGGAGCGGCTCCGCAGTTGGGGCCTGTGGCTAGCCTTTTCGGCAGCCTTTATCTTCGGCCTGTGGTGGATCGACGCGTCGCCGATGCGCATCATAAATGGATTCAACAAGCTCGGGATGCTCGTCGTGCTGATGATCCCGCCATGGCCGGGCGATGGCCTGTGGGACTATGTGGCGGCTATGCTCGAAACCCTGGCCATGGCCTTCCTCGGCACGGTCATCGCCGCCCTCCTGGCAGTGCCGCTCGGGTTCATCGGCGCCAAAAACATCGTGCCCAACTGGTTCATCCACTTTGGCCTTCGACGCTTCTTTGACGCTGTTCGCGGTATCGATGGCCTGGTCTGGGCCCTGATCTTTGTGTCGGCGGTGGGCCTCGGCCCCTTCGCAGGGGTTCTCGCCATCGCCGTCGGAGACGTCATGGTGCTGAGCAAGCTCTATGCGGAAGCCATCGAGAACGTCGACAAGAAGCCCATAGAAGGGGTGCGGGCCTCGGGCGGCAACGGGCTACACGTGATGCGCCTCGGCGTCCTGCCGCAGGTACTGCCGGTCATGGCTAGCCACGTGCTCTACTTCTTCGAATCCAACGTCCGTTCGGCCACCATTCTCGGCATTGTCGGAGCCGGCGGCATCGGTCTGCAACTCTCCGATCGCATGCGCATTAACAACTGGCAGGAGGCGGCGTTCATCATCCTGCTGATCCTGGTTACCGTCTCGGTCATCGACACGGTCTCCCGGCGGATCAGGGCAAGGCTCACATGAGCACGCTTTTGCAAACGGCGGCGCTGCACCCCGGAAGCGGCACCTTCGTGGCCGTCGTCGGCTCCAGCGGCGTCGGCAAGGATAGCCTCATGGCCTATGCCCGTGCTCGATTGCCCGCCGACCAATTCGTGTTCGTGCGGCGGGTGATCACCCGCGATGCGGATGGCGGGAGCGAGGATCATGACACGCTCGACCGAGCTTGCTTCGAGGCGGCTGCTCGTGCCGGTCAGTTCGCCTTGAGCTGGGAGGCTCATGGCCTCTGTTACGGCCTGCCGATCTCACTGGAGGCGGATCTGGCCTCGGGCCGCACGGTGGTGGCCAACGTGTCGCGTGCAATCATCCCGACACTGACGGAGCGATATCCCCATGCGTTGGTGGTGGAGGTAGTTGCTGAGCGACAAGTTATCGCCGAGCGCCTGGCGGCGAGGGGTCGCGAAACACAGGACGCCATCCGTAGCCGCCTGGACCGCACTGTCACCACCGCTCTGCCGCCTGGCGTCGTAAGGATCAACAACTCGACCGGCCTTGAAACGGCCGGAGAACGATTGGTGCAGTTGCTGCAGGCCTGCTAAAGCAGACCACCGAGGTAATGCACGAGCCGCCGCAAGACGGTCGGCGCCACTCAGCGCGATCTAATATTTCAACATGCTAGGCTGAACAAGGTAAGCAATAGTGTTGCCAGCGATAGAACAGGCGACACTGATGTGGACCACGAGGGAATTCGCAGGCTGCAGTGGGCACTGGTTCCGCGTTGGTGAGGGATGAGCATGCCTTAATGTCCACAAGCTTCCGCCGCAACTACCTCATCGAAGGCGTGTCCGGGTCCGGCAAGACCGCCGTCGCCACCGAACTCGAGCGGCGGGGGTTTCATGTGGTTCATGGTGATCGCGTGCTCGCCTACCAGGGCGATCCCGAGACCGGCGAGCCACTGCCGCCGGAGCGGCGCTCGGACGACCTCTGGTTTCTCAACGACCACCACATCTGGAACCCCGACGAAGTCCGCCGGCTGATCGCCGACCGGAGCCACCCCGTCACCTTCTTCTGCGGCGGCTCGCGCAATCACCAGAAGTTCGTGCACCTGTTCGACGCTGTGTTCATCCTCGAGGCCGACTGGACCACCATCGAGCGGCGCCTCGAAAGCCGTGTCGACGAATGGGGCGCCCATCCCGAGGAACGCGCTCTCACCCGCGAGTTGCACCGCACCGGCCGCGACCAGCCCCCCGGCATTCGCATTGACGCCACACGCCCGCTGGACGAAGTGGTGGAGGATATCCTCGGACGCTGCGGGCTGTTGGGCGGGTCACCATAGCCGTGCCTGCGTGCACTCGCCCCTGCGGAACGGAGAAGGTGCGCCTCAGGCGCTCTGGCCCGGCGGGGCGCTGAAATCGTCCTCGTCGTGCGTCACGGCATCGGACACCACATTGTCGATGCTGGCATGGGCGAGGTAGTCCGGCATGATCGCCCATAGCGCCCGCATGTGGTCGGTGTCCTCGTGCAGCCGATGCGCCGCCTCGTTGTCGAAGGCTTCGGCCAGCAGCATGCGGTCGGGATGGTCCGGCAACGGCAGGAGCTCGAAATAGCGGCAGCCCGGCTCCGTCCGACTCTGCACCGCATGGTCCTGCGCCGCCGCGAGGAACGCCTCGCGCTTGCCCGGCTTGGCCGTCAGGTAGCCCACGATCAGCTTCATGGTCGCCTCCTCCGCGTGTGCCAAGACTAGCGCGGAGCGGAGAGGTCGACCAGCCGGCTCAGCCTAGCCGCACTTGGCCAGCACCTGCGCGATCGCGGCCGACGAACCTTTGGCTCCGAACACACTCGGGTCCAGCGCCTCCAGCCCAGCAGCGGTCTGGCGCACATAGCTGACGCGCATGTCGGTGCGGGCCGCCTGCGCGATCCTGGCCCATTGCCGAGCCACCGGGCCGCGGACGATCACCGAGGTGCCGTCGAGATGCACCAGCGGCATGTCTTGGGCATAAACAGTGCTGCCGCCCGCCGCGAGGTCGGGCGTGATGGCAAGGCTCATCGCGGCGGCGCCGGCCACGGTCGGATCGGGCTTGCGGACCCAGAAGCCCATCGCCAACTGCCCGCCACGGCAGGCGAACTGGAACTGCGCCGCATCGGTGTCGAACCAGGCGATCGGCACGCTGCCGCCCTCATATTTCCATTCCGTCGCCGCCGCTGTAGACACAAGAAGCAGGCTGAGGGCAGCAAGAACGAGGCGGCGCATGGCGGATCCTGGATGAAGCGGACGTCCTACTCCTCGCCGGGGCACGCTTAACAAACAGTTGCGCGCGCGGAGGCGTGATGACCCCCACGGACACCCGACATCCCCCGCAAGCGGGGAGGGGCAGATCGAGTTTGTCGCGCCGCCTCAACACCCACCGGCAGGTCTCTCCCCCCAAACACCGCCCCGCCAGGTCTCCCCGAAGACATCAGCACGTCGTTTCAGAAGCGGCATCCGCCCGGCCTTCAGCGCGTTACCGCTACTCCCCCAACGGAGCGCATGCTCATGAAGATTGCAGTTTTCGGCACCGGCGAAGTCGGCAGCGCCATGGCGGGGCGGCTGCGAGACCTTGGCCACGAGGTTGTCTTCGGCTCTCGCCAGCCGGACGACCCTCAGGACGGCATCCGGGTTCTCGGCCACGCCGAAGCCGCCGCCCATGCCGAGTGGATCGTCAACGCGCTTCATGGCGAGCATGCGATGGCGACACTTCCGCCGCTCGACCTTGCGGGCAAGCTCCTCGTCGACCAGGGCAACTGGCAATCCGCCATTGATGGTCCCATCGTCGAGACGCTGGGCGAAACCCTGCAGCGCGCCCTGCCCCGCACCCGCGTGGTCAAAGCCATGAACTTCGTCAGCGCCCAGTTGATGGGACATCCGGGAAAGCTCGCCGGCCGCCACAGCGTGTTCGTCGCGGGCAACGACGTCGAAGCCCGCACCGCCGTGGCGGCGCTGTTGCGCGAGATCGGGTGGCAAGACGTCATCGATCTGGGCGACCTTACCGCCTGCCGCGCCATGGAATCGCTGGCGCCGCTGTGGATCCGGCTCAACAGCCGACTGGACAGCGTGTGGTTCAACCTCGAAGTGGTCCGGGAGAGCCCCGGCGACCTTCCGGGTCAGTAATCGGCGTTCTTGCCGCCCGTTTTTCTCGGGCGTAGGCTCCCCTGCAGCACGAGGAGGAGCCAGCATGACCGATTTCCGTCCGAACGGGGGCGTCACGCCCTATCTCAGCGTCGACGGCGCTCGTAAGGCCATCGACTTCTACAAGACCGCCTTCGGCGCCATCGAGCGCGAGACCATGACGAGCGAGGGCAGCGACCTGCTGATGCACGCGCAGATCGACGTCAACGGCAGCCCGATCTTTCTCAGTGATTTCTTCCCCGACTACGGGTTTCCGGCGGTCAAGCCACAGGGCTTCAACCTCCACATCCATGTGGACGACGCCCAGATGTGGTGGGACCGGGCCGTCGCCGCCGGCTGTACCGTGGCGCAGCCGCTCGAAAAGCAGTTCTGGGGCGACATCTACGGCCAGCTCACCGACCCGTTCGGCGTCACTTGGGCTATAGGGCAGTCGACGGAAGCGTAGTCACCACGGGCGCCGGCGCGCCGCCCGGCCGCCAGCCTGCACGATCGGCACCACGGCCAAAAGGATCATCCCGACCATGCCGCCAATGGCGAGCATGGTTGTGGGCGTCACGTCCACATCGGCCTCGAACCGCGCCCTGCCCCAGCCGAAGCGGACCGAAGCACGGCTGCGCGCATTGAGCGCTTCGCCCCGTTTGCCACCGGTATCGCCACGAACATCACGCGCTTCGTCGCTGATCAGATCATTGCCCACGCTGCCGCTCCGCCTTGTTGCCATTCGGGCGACCAACGCAGCGGGCGGCATGCAGTTCACCGGATGGTGGTGACCTCGACCTCGCCCGTGCCGACGACGGCCACGTCGCCGACGGACTTGCCGATCAGTGCTCGGGCGATCGGAGAGGCGAAGGAGATGGTGCCGGCCCTGGGGTCCGCCTCATCCTCGCCGACGATGCGGTAGGTCTGGACGCGTCCGTCCTCGCGCTCGAAGGTGACGGTGGAGCCGAAGGCCACCACGTCAGGCTGTTCCGGCGGCGGCACCAGCTGTGCGGTGCGCACCCGTTCGGCGAGATAGCGGAGGTCGCGGAACGGCCCCGCCGCCTGGCGGCGCCGCTCGTTGACGTCTTCCACCTGCATGGCGGCGTCATAGGCGGCCCGCGCTTCGGCGAGTTGCCGCTCCAGCGCCGCCAGCCCTTCCGCAGTGACGAGGTTGGGGCCCTCGGGCACCGGACGATCCGGCAGCAGGGTCTCCGAGGCGGTCTCGGCACTCTCCTCTTTGGTGAAGGCGACGCTCACCGGATCATCTCCCTTGCCGGGCCTCAGGCGGCCTGGACGATTTCCACCAGTTCGACGTCGAACACCAAGTCCTGGCCGGCAAGCGGATGATTGGCATCGACGGTCACCGTCTCGGCGTCGAGCGCCACCACGGTGATCGGCAGCACGCCGCCATCGGAGGTGCGGGCCTGTAGCTGCGAGCCGACCTCCACATCGATGCCGGCCGGCAGCTTGGCGCGGTTGAGGCTCTGGATCGCCTCGTCACGGCGCGGGCCATAAGCGGCTTCGGCCGGAATGGTCACAGTGCTGCGGTCGCCCTGCGCCATGCCGGCGACATGCTGTTCGAGCCCGCGAATGACCTGGCCTTCGCCGAGGGTGAATTCGAGCGGCGCGCGCCCTTCCGAGCTGTCGAACTGGGTTCCATCGGTCAGGCGGCCGGCATAGTTGATGCGGACGCGATCGCCCATCTTCGCTTCGGTCATGGCTGTATCCTTGAGATCACGGGCGGCCGAAACGCCGCCCTGTCTTGCAGAAGCCGCGCGCTCGGGGCGCACGACGCGAAGGGCCCAATATAGGGACCGATCCCCGGATGTGAACCGCCAGCGGCGAGAAAAGCCCGGTTTGCCGTCACATTCGGGCCGCATTGACCCACTCACGGGCACAAAAGCGACACCGCCCCGCACGGAGGCGAGGCGGCGCCGCAAACCGGTTCGATCCAGCGGTCAGGTGGGCTGGACGAGCCCGGCTTCGACCAGGGGCCGGATGGACTCGATCTCGCGCGCCACGGTCTCGCGCATCTCCTCGGGCGTGTTCAGCACCGGCCTCACACCGAGCGAGGCGAGTTGCTCCTGTGCTTCCGGAGTGGCGCCCCAGGCTTTGAGCGTGTCGTTGATCTGCGCCACGATCTCGGCCGGCATGCCCTTGGGGCCGACGATGCCGAACCACAGCGTCTGCTCGTAGCCTTCCAGCCCCTGTTCGGCGACGGTGGGTACGTCCGGTAGTTCCGGCAGCCGCTCGGCCGAGGTTACCGCCAGTGCTTGCACATTGCCCGCTGCGATGTGCGGGAGGTAGTTCGACGGGGCATCGAGCGCGAACTCGATATGGCCGCCCAGGAGATCCGCCACCAGCGGTGGCGAGCCGCGATAGGGCACGTGGTTGATCTCGATCTCCTCGAGCTGGCCGATGATGGCCGCGCAGATATGGCCCTTTGTGCCGGCCCCGGGGTTGCCGATGTTTACCTGGCCCGGGTTGTCGCGGGCATAGGTGATCAGCTCCTGCAGCGTCTTGGCCGGCGCATTGTTGGCCGCCGTCAGCAAAGCCGGGCTCTCGGCGAACACGGTGATCGGCTCGAAGTCGGCCTCGGGGTCGTAGGCAAGGTTGGCCTGCACCACCTTGTTGGCAGCGAGCGGCGCACTGCCGCTGACGAGGATGGTATAGCCATCGGGTGCCGAGCGCGCGAGTTGTCCGCCAGCCAGGGCGCCGGCGGCGCCGGCGACGTTCTCGAGCACGAATTGCTGCCCGAACTCGGCGGTGAGGATATCGGCGACCAGGCGAGCCAGAATGTCGCTGGTGCCTCCCGGCGGATAGGCCGAGATCACGGTGACCGGCTTGCTCGGCCAGCTGTCCTGCGCGAACGACATGCCGGTCGAAGCCAACAGCCCTGCAGTACCACCCAAGACAATGAATTCACGTCTTTTCATGTTTTCCTCCTGCCTCGCCCAGCGCTTGTTTTACTTGGGCTTTGCTGTCCCACAGCTCTAGCGCAACTGCCGCTGCCCCGAAATTTCTCCCGGGCAGCGTTCCATCCGCCGAAACGACTAAGCCGGCAGGTCCTCGCCGGCGAGCCAGCGGTCCTCCAGCGCATGAAAGGCGGCCAGTTCTTCGAGCCGGTCGTCTCCCAGGAGCTCCTGGTTCACGGCGATGCCGCGGGTGTGCTGCATGTAGGTCAGGAATTTGTAGGACGGCCGCATCGTCTCGAGCAGGGCCCGGTCGATCGGCAGGGGATCGCCCGCGTGAACCGGGCGCATGATGTCGCGCTCGAAGAACACGTGGAAGCTCGCGAGCGTCCACTCCCCCTCCTCGCGCACCGCGCGGGAATAGAACCGGCAGAAGACATGGAAGTCGACCTCGACACCCTCGATCTTGGCCCGATTGAAGATCATGGCCGGGCTCTCGACCGTCGCCCTGTGTCCGCGGATCTGCGCGAAGGCGGGAAACACCCAGTGCTTGCTGTTGCCGGTGCGCCCCATCCACTGTCGGGTAGCGTCGACATAGGCCTGCCCGCCGATGCCGTCATACCAGCTGGTACGGATATGGGCGTCGCGATGGAAGCAGCTCGCCATGACCTCGAAGCGTCTCTGGTCGCGGGCGAAGCGTTCGCGGCGCACGAGGTCGAACAGCGCCTCGCGGTCGAGATGGTCCTGCAGGCGCCGGTCGTCGATGCTCATCGAATTCCTCCCCCAGCGCCTTGGTTGCGGCCGCGGGAGGAGGCGCTGACCTGCCCGACTGGCGAAGACGTCAGTCGGCTTCCTGGAGACCCTCCGCGCGCACCCGGCGGAAGGAGGGAAGTACGATGGACAGCAGTAGCGCTGCCGACACCAGCAGCGTCACGAGGCTAACCGGGTGAGTGGCGAACACGCTGGCATCGCCGTGCGAGATCAAGAGGGTGCGGCGCAGATATTCCTCCGCCATCGGCCCAAGGATCAGCGCCAGGATCAATGGCGCCGGCTCCGCGCCGGCCTTGCGGAACACGTAGCCCAGCACCCCGAACAGAGCCATGACCATGACATCGAAGCTGCTGTTGTTGATGCTGTAGACGCCGATGGCGGTGAACACGCAGATCAGCGGGAACAGCAGGTGGTAGGGCACCGAGATCAGCTTGGCCCACATACCGACCAGCGGCAGGTTGAGCGCCAGCAGCAACATGTTGCCGAACCACATCGAGACGATCAGGCCCCAGAACAGTGCCGGCTGCTGCGTCAGGATATCGGGGCCGGGCTGCACCCCCTGCACCACCAGTGCCCCGATCATCAACGCCATGGTGGCGGTGCCCGGCAGGCCCAGTGTCAGCATGGGGATGAAGGCGGTCTGAGCGGCGGCGTTGTTGGCCGCCTCCGGCGCAGCCACGCCCTCGATGGCACCCTTGCCGAACTCCTGCGGCGTGCGGGACATCTTCTTCTCCAGCGCATAGGCCGAAAAAGAGGCGAGCAGCAGCCCTGCCCCCGGCAGCACGCCGAGCAGCACGCCGAGGCCCGTGCCGCGCAGGATCGGCGCGAACATGCGTTTCCAGTCCTCGCGGGTGGGAAACAGAGAACTGACCTTGGCAATGCTGGCGCCGCGGGAGTGCTCGTTCTCCAGATTGGCGAGCACGTCACCCAGCCCGAAGATGCCGGTAGCGATGACCACGAAGTTGAGCCCGTCCATGAGGTTCGGCGAGTCGAAGGTGTAGCGCGCAGCACCCGAGTTCACGTCGGTGCCGATCATGCCGAGCAGCATGCCCAGCAAGACCATGCCGAAGCCGGTGAGCAGCGAGCCCGAGGTCAGCACCATGGAGGTAACAAGGCCGAGGACGATCAGCGAGAAGTACTCGGCGGGGCCGAAGGTCAGGGCGAAGCTGGCGAGGATCGGACCGGCGATGGCAATGAACAGCGTGCCTACCGTGCCGGCGAAGAAGCTGCCGATCGCGGCGGCGGCAAGCGCCCTGCCCGCCTTGCCTTGTTTGGCCATCTCATGGCCGTCGAGCGTCGTCACCACCGAAGACGCCTCGCCGGGCAGGTTCATCAGGATGGCGGTGGTCGAGCCGCCATATTGCGAGCCATAGAAGATGCCGGCCAGCATGATCATCGCCGTATCGACCGGCAGGCCGAAGGTGAACGGCAGCAGCATCGAGATGGTGGCGATGGGCCCGAGGCCGGGCAGCACCCCGACCGCCGTGCCCAGCAGCACGCCGGCAAAGCAGTAGGCGAAGTTGGTGAAGGTGCTCGCGGTTTGCAGGCCGAGCAGAATGCCACTGAAAAAGTCCATATCGGCCTCGCGAGACTAGGCGCCGAAGACCGACACCCAGGTCCCGACCAGCGGGATGGGCAGGCCCAGCATTCTGACAAAGAGGACGCCGCAGATTGCGGCAAACAGGACGGCACCAGCCACTGCACGCCAGTCGAATGCGAAGCGAACGCTGGCCGTGGCCGCCCCGATGGTGAGGACCAGCACTGCCAGGGGCAGGCCGAGGCCGTCGAGCAGCAAGCCGAACAGGACGATGGCGCCCGGCACGATCACCAGCGGTAACCAGCGGGTTACGCGGATCGCCTCCGACGAGGTGATCACACCGCGCGCCAGTATGGCGATGCCCACAAGGGTCAGGAGGCCGGAAATGACCACCGGGAAGAAACCCGGCCCCATGCGGTTCGGCGTACCCATCGGGTAGCCGAGGGCGATGATGAGTGCGGTGGCGCCGATCCCCAGGAACAAGCTGCCCTGGACTGCATCCTGTGTAATCTTCACGGGCTCTCCTCCCTCCCGTTACGTCTGCTGCTAGGCCGGAAAGCCGAGCAGCGCCTTGACTTCCAGGTATTCTCGGAAGCCGTAGAGGCCGAATTCGCGGCCGTTGCCGGATTGCTTGTAGCCGCCGAACGGCAGGCTGCGATCAAAGGGAGCGCCGTTGTAGTAGACCCTGCCCGCGCGGATGCGGTTGGCGACCTTGCGGGCGCGCTCGGGGTCGCTCGACTGGACGAAGCCGGCGAGCCCGAACGGCGTGTCGTTGGCGATCTCGATCGCCTCGTCTTCGGTCTCGTAGTTCAGGATCGACAGCACCGGCCCGAAGATTTCTTCGCGCGCGATGGTCATCTGCGGGGTGACGTCACCGAATACGGTCGGCTGGACGAAATAGCCGCGGTTGATCTCGGCAGGTCGGCCCGGGCCGCCGGCAACCAGCGTCGCGCCTTCGTCGATACCGCTCTGGATCAGCTTCTGCACCTTGTCGAACTGAGACTGGCTGACCACCGGCCCCATTGTCGTTTCCGGCAGCAGCGGGTCGCCGAGGCGGATGCTGGCGACGGCCGCGCATGCCGCGTCGAAGGCAGCATCCCGCTGCGAACGGTGTACCAGCATGCGCGTGGGCGATTGGCAGTTCTGGCCCGCATTGGTGTAGCAGGCGTGGACGCCCTGGATCACCGCCGCGCGCAGGTCGGCATCGGGCAGGATGATGTTCGGCGACTTGCCGCCGAGTTCCTGCGCCACGCGCTTCACTGTCGGTGCCGCCAGAGTGGCGACACGGATCCCGGCGCCGGTCGAGCCGGTAAAGGACACCATGTCGATTTCGGGCTGCGAGGCTATGGCTTCGCCAACCGATGGACCATCGCCATTGACGAGGTTGAACACCCCTGCGGGCAGTCCGGAGTCATGGATGATCTCGGCGAGCAGCATGGCGCTGAGCGGTGCGATCTCGCTGGGCTTCAGCACCACGGTGCAGCCGGTGGCAATGGCGGGGGCGACTTTGGAGGCCACCTGGTTCAGCGGCCAATTCCAGGGCGTGATCAGCCCGCAAACGCCGATCGGCTCGTGCCGGACGATCCCCGGCCCCATCCGCTCTTCGAATTGGAAGGTCTCGAGAACCCTCGCCGCCTCTTCGAAATGGAACAGGGCGACGGTGGCCTGCCGCTCGGTGGCGAAGGTTATCGGCGAGCCCATCTCCAGGGTCATCGCCCGCGCCAGTTCCGGCAGGCGGGCGCGGAAACCGTCGATGATCCTGGCGAGCCAGCCAAGGCGCTGCTCGACCGTGGTTTCGGAATAGGTCGAAAAGGCACGTCGCGCTGCCTTGGCGGCACGGTCGACATCCGCTGCCGAGCCCAGGCTGATGGTGGCAAACGTCTCCTCAGTGGCAGGATTCTGCACGCCGAGGGTGGCGGGTACGGCCGGGTCGACCCACGCGCCATCAATGTAGAATTTCAGACTGTTCATCCCTGCCCCTACCCCGTGCTCTCCACAGCACGCGCTCACTAGACGCCTCCGGACTGCCGTCTCGCAAGCCTTTGCCCACGAGGGTTCCGTCAGGCGGAGCGGCTGCGCCGCTAAAGGTGTCGTCCCTCGTCCACCGGCACGACAATGCCGGTCGAGCTGGTCAGATTGACGATGCAGGCCACCACCGCCCGGGCCACGTCATCGGGCGTGGTGACATGGGCAAGCGGCAGCTTCTCTGCCGTTTTCTGCAACTGCTCTCTGCTGCGACCGGGCACGAAGTCGGTGTCTACGCCCGCAGGCGACACCGAGAACACCCGCACCTTCGGCGCCAGCACCTTGGCCAGCGAACTGGTGAGGGCGTCGACCCCGGCCTTGGCTGCGACGTAGGCGAGGCTGCTGCCGGTGCCGGTTCGCGCCGCGATCGAGGAGATGTTGACGATCGCGGCCCCCTGCCCGCGCTCCAGCAGCGGCCGAAAGGCGCGGATGGTGGCGAAAGGACCGCGCAGGTTCAGCGTCACGGTGCGGTCGAAGATTTCGTCGGTGAGAGCCGTGAGGTCGGCGGCCGGCACCGGCGTCGTGGCGCCACCGGAGTTCACGAGCGCATCGAGGCTGCCGAAGCGCTGCTCCACCGCAGCCGCAGCCGCCTCGATCGTGTCGCTGTGCTCCATCGAGATCCGGAGTGCGAAGTGCCCAGTCCCCTCCAGGCCGGATACGACCTCCTGGGCCAGTTTGGCGCGGCTGTTGTAGCCGACGACCACCGTGGCTCCGAGTGCCGCGAGGCGCATCGCCGAGGCCCGACCAATGCCGCTGCTGCCGCCGGTGACCAGCACCGTTCGCGGAACCGCCAGTGGCGGGAAATCTGCTGCAGGCATCGCTGTTCCTCTAGACGACGATGTCACGGATCGCAGCAGCAGCGGCCGTGCGGATGAAGCCGTGATCGCTCGACAATACCAGCGCCGTGGCACCGAGCGAGACCGCAAATTCGCAGTCGCTCCGGCTGGTGGGCAGCATCATCAGAGGCACGTCGGCCTCCTGGGCGGCCGCGGCGACTCGCCGGCTGATCTCGGCTACTTTGCCCGACGCTTCCGGATCCTTGCCGAACGAGGCGGTGAGATCGCCGCGGCCGATAAACAGCGCATCGACACCGGGTACGCGGGCGATATCGACGGCAGCGTCGACGGCATGCTGGTCCTCGATCATGGCGAAGACCACGACCTGGGTGTCCTGCTGCTCCATGTGCTGCACCGAACCGACGCGGCCCCAATTGCTGGCACGGGAGACCCCGACAAAACCGCGCTCTCCTCCGCCATAGTGGCTGGCGCGGGCAATCGCTTCCGCCTTCTCCACCGAAGCGACATGGGGAACCATGATGCCCATGGCGCCGGAGTCGAGTGCCGACAATACGTGGGACGGCGTGAACTCGGGGATGCGCACCACCGGCGCCAGGTTCGCGGCACGTGCCGCAAGGATCATCAGGTCGGTGATCCCTCGATCCAGCGCCGCATGCTCTTGGTCGATGATGATGAAGTCGTAGCCGAGTTCGCCCAGCATCTCGATGACCTGGGTGGTCGGCAGCTTCACGAACGTGCCGATCAGGCGCTCCCGGCGCAGCAGTCGCTCGCGGAAGGTGGAAAAGTGCTGGCGCGTTTCGGTCATGGCGTCTCCCTCTCCGGGCCCTTCTAGAACGGGCACCAGGCAGCACCGACCGGCAACGGGCATTGTTTCTCTAGACGAAACGCTGATTGCCGTTCCCTCTCGCGAAACGGCGCCGCAATCGAGTTGCCGATGCGCAGTTCGGGTGGGACCTACCAGCCATCATCATTGCGACTGTGCCTGGAGCCGAACTTGGCGGAACCGACCATTCTCACCTGTGCCGTTACCGGCAACATCACCACAGTCGACCAGACGCCGTACCTGCCGGTCACGCCGGAACAGATCGCCGAAGAATGCCTCGAGGCGGTGCGCGCCGGGGCCTCGATCGTCCACATCCATGTGCGCTATCCCGATGGGCGGCCGAGCATGGAGCTGGCGCACTATCGCGAAGTGGTGGAGCGCCTGCGCGCGGCCGAGGAGGACGTGGTCATCAACCTGACCACCGGCCCCGGGCAGCGCTTCATCCCCAGCGAGGACGAGCCGAGCGTCGCTGCCCCCGGCACCACGCTGATCCGGCCGGAGCCGCGGGTGGTGCATGTCGAGCAATTGCGCCCCGAGCTCTGCAGCCTCGACTTCAACACCATGTATTCGGGCAATTCGGTCGTCATCAACACGCCGGCCAATGTCGAGATCATGGCCGAGCGCATCCAGGCTGCCGGCGTCCGTCCGGAACTGGAAGTGTTCGACAGCGGCGACATTCAGCTCGCCAACCACATGATCCAGCAGGGAAAGCTCGCCGCCCCAGCCTTCTTCCAGATCGTGCTCGGCATCCGCTACGGCGCGATCGCGACCCCCGAGACGCTCGCCTATCTCAAGAGCCTCCTACCCCCCGGCACGCACTGGAGCGCCTTCGGGGTGAGCCGCTGGGAGTTCCCGATGCTGGCGCAGAGCTGGCTGCTCGGCGGCCATGTCCGGGTCGGGCTCGAAGACAACATCTATCTCGAAAAGGGCGTGCTCGCCCAAGGCAACCGGCCACTCGTCGAGAAGGCCGTGCGCCTCGTGCGCGACCTCGGCGGCCGCATCGCCACGCCAGGCGAGGCGCGCGAAATCCTCGGCCTCAAGAAACAGGCGCCACGTCCGGCCTGACACACATCCAAGGGAGACCGCCATGTACAATTCGAGCGATCCACGATCCACCCTCGCGCCAGCCCAGCAGAAGAGCGCCACCAGGACACATGGGAGCTTCTTCGGCTCGCAGCTGGAGCTCTTCTACGGCACCCGGCCACAGCTCAGCGACGGCAATGGCGAGACCTGGATCGGCCGGGCGCAGAACCTCGTCGTCGCCTACAGCAAGGCTTGCGAGGGCGGCGTGTTCGAGCGGGCGGCGCAGCCCGACGAGTACGCGGTGATCATCCCCGACCGGGAGACGCAGGTCGAGATCACCACAGAGCACGGCACCGAGACAGTCCCCGGCTACAGCGTCGCCTTCGTGCCGCCGGGCCGCAGCGCCATCCGCATGCTGACCTCCGGCACCATCATCCGGCTGGTCACCTACAAGTCCACGGACCTCGCCGAGGCCGCCTCCAACGCCGAGGCGTTCCCCGGCGAGCACCCCAACGTGCCGCCGTTCCAGCCGTGGCCCGAGCCTGCCGGCGGGCTCCGGCTCAAGTGGTACACGCTGGACGTGCCCGAGGACCCTTCGCGCTTCGGCCGCATCTACCGCTGCACCACGATGATGGTGAACTACCTGACGCCCCGCAACGGCCCGCGGGCCCGCGACAACGTCTCCCCGCACCACCACGACGACTTCGAGCAGGTGTCGCTGGCACTGACCGGAGCCTTCACCCACCACCTGCGCTGGCCGTGGACCACCAACATGAACGTCTGGCGCGAGGACGAGCACCTCTACTGCGAGTCTCCGTCGATCTGCGTGATCCCGCCGCCGTCGATCCACACCACCACGGCAGAAGGCGCCGGCGTGAACCAGCTCGTCGATCTGTTCTCGCCGCCGCGGATGGATTTCTCGCTGAAGCCGGGCTGGGTGCTGAACGCCGACGACTACCCTATGCCGAACGGCTAACCAACGCTCGGCGCCGGGACACTGGCGCCGAGCTCCCCATCCACCACCAGCACGACCTTGCCGATCTGCCGGTTGGCATCGAGGATTTCGTGCGCCTCGCGTACCTGCTCGAACGGCAGCGCGGCGTGAAGGCGGGTCCGGATCCGTCCGTCCTCGAGCACTGGCCAGACCCGCTCCACCAGCTCCCGCGCCAGGCGGCTCTTGTAGGCCGTCGAGCGGGGCCGCAATGTCGAGCCCGCAACCACGAGATGCCGCCGCACCAACTGGCGGATGTTCACCTCGGCGGTCTCGCCCTGATGGCTGGCGATGAAAACCAGCCGGCCGCCGCGCTTCAGCAGATCGAGTTGAACCTGTGTGTTCGGCCCCGCCTGCCCATCGAGGATGACATCGACGCCTGCACCACCGGTCAACCCGCGGAGTTCCTCCGCCCAGGCACCTCGATAATCGAGTGCCGCCGCTGCGCCTGCCTCCAGGCAGACCTGCCGCTTCTCGTCGCTGCCGGCGGTGGCAAAGACCTTGGCGCTGCAGATGTGACGGGCGATCTGGATTGCCGCCAGTCCAACGCCGCTCGATCCGCCCTGCACCAGCAGCGTCTCGCCCTGGTCCAGTTGCGCCAGCCAAACGATGTTGCTCCAGGCGGTGCAGAACACTTCCGGCAGGGAGGCCGCCTCGATGAAGCTCAGCCCTCGCGGGACCAGCATGCACTGACCGGCCGGCACCACGGCGAACTCGGCATAACCGCCGCCATTCACCAGCGCGCAGACCGCGTCGCCAGGCGCGAGCCCATTGACCTCCGCTCCGACCGCCTCCACCACCCCGGCAACATCGAGCCCGAGGATCGGTGAGGCTTCTGGTGGTGGCGGATACAGCCCACGCCGCTGCTGTACGTCCGGCCGGTTCACCCCGGCAGCCACCACCCGCACCAGCACTTCGCCCGGCCTAGGCACCGGGCGCGGCGCCTCGCCGACCCTGAGCACTTCAGGGCCGCCGAAGCCATCCGTGGTGATGATGCGCATCTCAGGCGGCCAGGCCCACGAGCTTGGCCGGGTTGTGGGTGACCATGGTGCGCACGTCGTCCTCGCTGAATCCGAGCGCCAGGCACAGCTTGATCGCCTGCCGCATGCCCTCCACCGGCGTCGGATTGTCCACCTGACCGAGGTCGGAGCCGATCGAGGAAGCGGCCACGCCAGCAGCCTCGATGTGCTCCTTCAGCTCCTGCGGCGAATAGACGTTGAACCGGGAGTCCACATACATCGCCGCCGAGCACTCCACGATCACGCCGAGATTGGCGAAGTCGCGGATATCCTCATAGGTGAAGTGAAGCCCGTACATCGGGTGGTTGATGAGCAGCCGCTTGACCCCGCGCGCCCGCGCCTCGTCGAACAGCTTCCAGATCTCCCACACATGCAGGTGCCCCGACGACAGAATGACGTCGAACTCGGCAATCATGTCGAGGATGCGCTTCACCGGGTCGATGATGTTGCCGAGTTCGTCGACCACCGTCAGCAGCGGCGAACTGGCGAGCTTCACGTTGGACGCCAGCCTGGTCTTGCGATGCGAGCTGCGAATGTGGTTGGCCGACTGGGCCGTCGGCATCCAGATGAGCTTGGCGCCCATCTTGAGCTGCGCGTCGACCACATAAGGGTCGAAACCCCCGGTGGAGTTGTTGAGCACAAGGCCGCTGAACATCGAGAACTCGGGCTTCTGCAGCACGCGGTCCATCAACGGAATGAACGGCGCTACCGAATAGTGGTGGTCCTTGAACAGAACAGCGCGCATGCCCGCAGCCGCCGCCTCTTCCGCAGCTTCCAGATGGTCCAGTTGCCGCGGCATGGTCGAGGGACCGGAATGCACGTGGAGGTCGAGCGCTCCGCGCAGCAGGCGCGCAGCCACCGCCTCATCCACCCGGGCCATCAGGCGGCGCACCTCCTCGCGGTTGCGCTGTGACTGCTCTGCCTCGCCCATGGTCGTCTCCTGCTGATCTGCGTTCGGAGGTACGGTTGACGCCCATGCGTCTCAACCTATAGTCCCTCCCGTTTCGCAGCACGGAACCAACCGTGCGGCAGGGAGGACAGCGTGGGGATTCGATCGGTAGAGCGCGCCTTGCAGGTGCTGCTGGAGCTCAACCAGCAGCCGATCAACACGATCGCGCAGCTGCACGCCCGCACCGGACTGCCGAAGCCGACGCTGGTCCGTATCCTGAAGACGCTCGAGGAAGCAGGCTACGCCGAGAACGATGCGCGTCAGGGTGGTTACCAGGTCAGCGCCATGGTCACCTCGCTGAGCTCGGGGTACCACAAAGGGCCGCTGGTGGTCGAAGCCGGCCGCGCCTGGGCCATGGCCATCACCCGCAAGCACAAGTGGCCCATTGCCATTGCCCTGCCCGATTACGACAGCGTCGTGGTGCGCTTCAGCACCGTGCCCGACAGTCCGATTTCGCCCTTCCATAGCACGGTCAACCGGCGGCTGAAGCTGCTCACCCGCGGGCTGGGCCTTGGCTACATCGCATTCGTCGAACCCGAGGAACTGGACCTGATCCTCGACGTGTTGCGCCGCTCGGACGACGCCGAAGACGGTCTGAGCCATCATCCCGACGAGGTGAAGCGGCTGCTGGCGCAGATCCGCAAGGCCGGCTACGCCACCCGCTCGTCCATGGTGGAGCCACGCAATTCCAACACCATTGCCGTGCCGATCATCAGCCAGGAGGGGCGGGTCCTGGCCAGCCTGGGGCTCACCTATTTCACCTCCGCCTTCAGCTCCGAGCAGGAAGCGTGCTCGCGCTTCGCGCCGATCCTCAAGGATGCGGCCGCTGCCATTTCCGACGATCTCGGCAGGCTGTCGCGCGACATGTCGCTGGACGTGACCGAAGTCCAGGGCGAGTAGCGCTACGTTTTCCCTTCGCGAACCACATCCACCGTGAGGCTGCCCCTAGGCAGTGGCTTCAGCAGCTCTGGTTCCGGCCTGGTCAGGAACAACCACGCCGCCCATTCCTCGGGCCGCAGCACGCAGACCTGACGGTCATGGATCGGCGCCACGTCCGGCCCGGGCTCCGTCGTCAGCATGGTGAAGCTCAGCGCTCCGCTCTTGTCTTCGCTCCACAGTCCCGCGATCCCCATCACCGCCGAGTCCACCAGGGCAAAGCGGTGCTTGGTCTTGGGGTATTTGGTGCCGGTAAACTCGAAGAAGCCGGAGAGCACGACCACGCAGCGGCGAGAATCGGCGAAGCTGCGACCGTCGGATTTGAAGTTGAACACCGGCCCGGCTTTCGGGCGGGGCGGCGGAAAGCCGAAACGCATCGGCACCAGCTCGACGCCGTTGCCTCTTGCGCGCAGCACCGGCCCGGTGTCCCCGATGCGGATGTCGTCCGCGACGGTCAACGCTGGCTCGTCCTCCGCCGATCCGGCGAGTTCCAGCGCAGCCAGTGCCCGCAGGTATTCGGCGTATTTTACATGCTGTTCGTAGTCGTTGCACATGCCGGCAGCAAAGCACATTGGCGCATTGGGGCAAATCTTCTGATCACGGGCTCGTGGGAATTGCCTTGTTTCTGTCACGGTATGGTGTCATGTTCCCGGCATACGTTTCAGCCTAAGTCGGCTGGCTGCTGCCGGATGATCCGGTCCTTGGCTACCTGCTTCAATGCGAACGTTGACCCGCCTCATTTGAGGTAACTGCTCGTTCGCTACTGCATCGAGCCAACCAGGATACATCTCATGTCGACCTACAAAGGCGTTGTGAAGTTCTTCAACACCACCAAGGGTTTCGGCTTCATTCAGCCGGAGTCCGGTGGCAAGGACGCTTTCGTCCACATCTCCGCCGTTCAGCGTTCGGGCCTCGATGGCCTCTATGAGAACGACAAGGTCTCTTATGACCTCGAGACCGGCCGCGACGGCAAGGTTTCCGCGACCAACCTCGCGCTGCTCGACTAATCACCTGCAAAAGGTGAGCAATTTGAAAGGCCACCGCCCCGCGGTGGCCTTTCTTGTTTCTGGCTGCTAGTGTGGCTGCATGGAACCGAACAAGACTGCGCTCGAGCGCGCCTTCGAACTTGCCCGGTCGGGCCGTTTCAGCACCACCTATGCGGTCAAGTCCGCAGTTGGCGCCGAGGGATACTCCGTCAGCCAGATCACCGGTCGCACGCTCATGAAGCAGCTGCGCGAGATCATCCAGGCCAATCAGCCCAGCACCAAGCCGAACTGACACAAGCTTCGGTGTGAGTTTCAGGTGGCGGCTTCGCCGTCCGCCACCGCACGCTCATACGCCGCCTGCAGTTCTGACAACACGTCGCGCTGCGGGCGTGGTGCGCCCAGATGCAGGTGCCGCAACTCGTCCATGAACGCCTGCCACATCGCTGGTCCGCCCGCCTCCAGCGCGATGGCACGGGCAGCAAGCTCCTTGCTGACCGGACGGTATTTGACGCCCCACGCGCCGAGATGTGCGAAGATCGGCACCAACTCGATCGCCTGTTCCGTCAGGCTGTAGATGGTCCGCTGCTTGTGGTTGGGGTCAGGTGCGGCCGTCAGAAAACCCGTCTCCACGAGATGCTTTAGCCGCGCCGCCAGGATGTTGGTGGCGATGCCCTCCAGAGAATTGCCGTGCAGCTCTCGGTAGGTGCGGAAGTTGCCGAAAGTGATGTCTCGCAGCACCACCAGGCTCCAGCGATCCCCCAGCACCTCGACCGTCAGGTTGATCGGGCATCCTGATCTTTGCTCCACGTATCCGGCTCTCCTCTAGAGTGCTTGCACTTTACAAGCAGATAGCATCTGGGTAAACCGATTGCGTC
The DNA here is from genome assembly GCF_042685625.1 of Devosia albogilva. Taxonomy (NCBI): domain Bacteria; kingdom Pseudomonadati; phylum Pseudomonadota; class Alphaproteobacteria; order Hyphomicrobiales; family Devosiaceae; genus Devosia; species Devosia albogilva. The sequence continues at coordinate 3,520,102 of NZ_JBHUNP010000001.1, read as the reverse complement.
ACGCAAGCGGTGTGGCAGAAAATTTCTGCCGACTTGTCGATACTGACACAGGCTGTCCGTCGAGAGGGCAGATTGTCCCGGAGGAGTGAGGGAATGGAACGGCACTATGGTTGGGTGATCGTGGCCGCGGGAGCGGTGATCACCTGTGTGGCAATGGGGGCGATGTTCGCCCTCCCCGTCTATCTGCAGCCCATTGCCGATGAGGCCGGCTGGACGCGCGCCGGCATCTCGGGCGCGATGACCGTGGGCTTCATCGTCATGGGCGTGGCAGGTTTCCTGTGGGGCACGCTGACAGACCGGATCGGCGCGAAGCCGGTGATCCTGATCGCTGCGACCATGCTCGGCACCGGCCTGTTCATCGCCAGCCGCGCCACAGATCTGATCGTCTTCCAGTTTGCTTATGGCGGCCTCGTGGGCGCTGCGGGCGGCGCATTCTTCGCGCCGCTGATGGCGACGACGATTGCCTGGTTCGACAAGAACCGCAGCCTCGCCGTATCGCTGGTGTCCCTGGGCGGCGGCGTCGCCCCGATGGTGATCACGCCCCTCGCGACCGTCCTCATCCAGAGCTATGGCTGGCGCGACGCGATGATGATGACCGCCATCGTGGCGACTGCCCTTATCCTGCCGCTGAGCCTCTTGATCCGCCGCGCGCCGGCAGCACTGGCCAACGCCCCCGCGCAGTCCGACGACGTTGCGCCCGCCGATCCGGCGCCGACGGGCGTCGGCTCGGTGCTGCGCAAGCCGCAGTTCTTCATCCTTGCCGGGGTGTTCTTCCTCTGCTGCGGGGCCCATTCCGGCCCCATCTTCCACACCGTCAGCTATGCCATGCTCTGTGGTGCCTCGGCGCTTGCGGCGGCCAGCATCTACAGCGTGGAGGGACTGGCGGGGCTGTTCGGCCGGGTGATCTTCGGCGTGCTCGCCGACAAGGTCGGCGTCAAGCGCGTGATCATCGGCGGGCTCGTCCTGCAGGCGGTCGGCATCTACAGCTACATCTATGTCAGCGAACTGACCCAGTTCTACATGCTCGCCGTGGTGCTGGGCATGGCCTATGGCGGCGTCATGCCCCTCTATGCCGTGCTGGCGCGCGACTATTTCGGCCCGCAGGTGATGGGCACGGTGCTCGGTGGCATCACCATGACCTCGAGCATCGGCATGGCCTTCGGTCCCGTCGGCGGCGGCTGGCTGTTCGACACATTCGGCGACTACCACTGGCTCTATGTGGCTTCCGCAGCCATCGGGCTCGGTGCAGCCGTGCTGGCACTCGCCTTCCCACGGCCAGCCGCACCGCCCGAGGATGCGCGGCTGCAGCCGGCCTGATACAATTACCCTCTGCCGAGGCAGGAGCACCGCGATGCGCCCGTTCCACCAGATCCTGGCCAACAACCTCGTTGCCAACATCACCAATTTCACGGTGTGGTTCGCGATCACCTTCTGGATCTTTATCGAGACCCAGTCGGTGTTCGCGACCGGCATGGTGGCGGGCATCTATCTGGTGTTCACGGCCGGGTTCGGCATCTGGCTCGGCGCCATCGTCGACCATAATCCCAAGCGCCTGGCGATGCTGGGCTCGAGCGTGGTCTCCTTCGCCCTTTATGCGGCGTCGATGACCATGCTGCTGTTTGCGCCTGAGGGCGCCTTCACCGACCCGTACGGCCTCTATCTCTGGGCGTTCGTGCTGCTGGTGATGCTCGGCGTCATTGCCGGCAATATCCGCAGCATCGCCTTGCCCACACTGGTAACCATCCTGATACCCGAAGGCGAGCGCGACAAGGCCAACGGCCTGGTCGGCATGGTGAGCGGCATAGGCTTTCTCACCACCTCGGTGATCAGCGGCTTTCTCGTTGCCTGGGGCGGCATGCACGCCACCCTGCTCCTGGCGTTGGTGGCGACCGCCCTGGTGTTCCTGCACCTCGCCTTCGTCCACATCGACGAAGGCAGGCCGCAACCGGCAGAAGGCGAGAAGGCGGAGCCGAAGCGCGTGGACATCGCCGGCACGGTCCGCGTGATCGGCGCCGTGCCGGGGCTGTTCGCGCTGATCTTCTTTGCCACCTTCAACAACTTCCTCGGCGGCGTGTTCATGGCGCTGCTCGACGCCTACGGGTTGTCGCTGGTGTCGGTGGAAGTCTGGGGCCTGACCTTCGGCGTGCTCTCGACCGCCTTCATCCTCAGCGGCATCATCATCTCGCGCACAGGGCTCGGCAAGAACCCGCTGCGCACGCTGCTGCTGGTGAACGTCATCACCTGGTCGGTATGCTGTGTCTTCACCATCCAGCCCTCATTCTGGCTGCTGGCGGCCGGATGCTTCGTCTGGATGCTGCTCGGCCCCTATGCCGAGGCGGCCGAACACACGACGCTGCAGAAGGTGGTGCCGCTCGAACGCCAGGGCCGGGTGTTCGGCTTCGCCCAGTCAGTGGAGCAGGCCGCCTCGCCGCTTACCGCCTTCCTGATCGGGCCGCTGACCCAGTTCCTGGTGATCCCGTTCATGACCGACGGAGCCGGGGCCGACATGATCGGCGACTGGTTCGGCACCGGTCCGGACCGCGGCATCGCGCTGGTGTTCACCGTCGCCGGCCTGCTCGGGCTGATGGTGACGATCCTCGCCTTCAACTCCCGCTACTATCGCGAGCTCTCCGCCGCCTATGCCGGTGCCCCGGATGACGATGACGACAGCAGCGGCGCCACTGCGGCAGCCACGCCCGCCTGAGGCTCAGCGGGGCCGGACCAGCACCCTGCCCCGCACTTGGCCCGCCAGGATCCGCTCCGCCGCCGCCGGCAGTTCCCCGAGCCCGATCTCCTCGACCAGCGCACCATAGGCATCGAGGTCGAAGATCTCGGCGATCCGCTGCCACGCAGCAATCCGCGCCTCGTAGGGCTGCATGACGCTGTCGATGCCCACCAGCGTCACCGCCCGCAGGATGAACGGCAGCACATTGGTCTCGAGCCCGATGCCACCGGCATTGCCGATGGCGGCGACCACCCCGCCATACTGCATCTGCTTCAGCAGCTTGCCGAGCACGGCACCGCCGACATTGTCGATCGCCGCCGCCCAGCGTGCCGACTCGAGCGGTTTGTCCGGCTGCGCCAGGAAGTCGTCGCGCGACAGGATTTCGCTGGCCCCGAGCCGCCGCAGCGCCTCGCCATGCTCCGGCCGCCCCGACAGGGCCACCACGCGATAGCCGAGCCGCCCCAGCAGGCTGACCGCGATCGATCCCACCCCACCGGACGCACCGGTAACCAGCACGTCACCCTTGTCCGGCGTCACGCCCGCCCCTTCCAGCCGCTGCACCGCCAGCATCGCGGTCAGCCCGGCCGTTCCGACGACCATGGCGTCGCGCGTGGTGAGCCCCTGCGGCAGCGGCACGAGCCAGTCTGCCTTCACCCGCGCCCGCTCGGCGTACCCGCCCCAATGCGTTTCCCCGACGCGCCAGCCGGTCAGCACCACCGCGTCGCCGGCGGCATAGCGCCCGTCCGAGCTCTCCTGCACCGTGCCTGCGAAGTCGATGCCCGCCACATGCGGATAGGTCCGCACCAGCCCACCCTTGCCGGTGAGGCAGAGCCCGTCCTTGTAGTTGAGGCCGGCCCATTCGACATCGACCGTCACCTCCCCCTCTGGCAGGCGATCGTCCTCGATCTGCTCGACGGACGAGGCGACCGTGCCGGCTTCATCCCGGTCGGTGACGAGTGCGCGAAAGCTCATGCGAAATCCTCCTCTGACGAACCTGCCACGGCCACCCGTCGGCTGTCACGGTCCCGCAGACGATCTGGCGCGGCATGATCACGTCGCCACGCCCATTTACCCCGCGTCAACCATACGCGGTCAGCATCGGAGGCGCCGATAGCGGCTCGGAGAGTGAGACATGGAAGACCGGATCAAGGAACGCGCCTATCAGCTCTGGGAGGCCGATGGCCGCCCGGAAGGCACCGATCAGGTGTATTGGTTCAAGGCTGTCGCCGAACTGGCGGCGGACACGGCCAAGAGCCTGAAACCCGCCCGCAAGCGGCCGGCCCGCACCCGCAAGGCTGCCTGACAAAGCGACCCTCCGCCACGGCGGAGGGTGCCGCCTCTATCCCAGGGCGCGCGGCCAGTAGACGTCGCTGTTGAAGTCGCCCGGGATCGGCAGCAGCCGGCTGATCGCCTGTGCTGCAAACTCCACCTGCATTGCATAGTGGCGCACTTCGTCGGGCATCGGGCGCCCGGTGATGAACTCTCGAGTGCGCCATTCGTCGAGACGGACGGCCCTGAGGCGCCGCTGCGCCTCTGCCTCGACATCCTCGACCGACAACGACCTGGACATGTCGCGCAGGGCCGGCCTGGTCGGCTCGGTCCATTCCCTGCTGCCCTCGATCACGGCGAAACGCACTTTCTTCCCCTTGGTCCCATGTACGGCGCCTTCTGGTGCCGCGTGACTCAGATTGTCACCCAGGACTTAACGAAAGCGTAAGCTCTGGCTTTGGCAAGCCGCCGCCGGACTGCTATTCGATCACAAATGAGCATTCTCTATGTCATGGCCGCCGAGCCCGAATACGGCCCAGCGCTTCGCGCCCGCATCAGCCCTCTGATGTGCGGCATCGGCCCGGTGGAATCCGCCGTTGCCGTCACCCGCGAACTTGCCGATCGCCAGGCGCGCGGAGACTTCCCGGCACTGGTGGTCTCGCTCGGCTCCGCCGGATCGCGGACGCTGGTGCAGGCAGAGGTCTATCAGGCCAGCAGTGTCTCCTACCGCGACATGGATGCTTCCGCGCTCGGCTTTCCCAAGGGCGAGACGCCGATGTCGGGGCTGCCGGCGGTGCTGCCGTTGTCGCCGCACCTGCCAGGCGTGCAGCAGGCCCGGCTTTCCACCGGCGCCAATGTCGTGTCCGGCGCCGCCTATGACGCGGTCGATGCGGAGATGGTGGACATGGAAACCTTCGCGATCCTGCGCGCCTGTCAGGTATTCGGGGTGCCGCTGATTGCCCTGCGCGGCATCTCGGATGGCGCCGAGGAGCTGCAGAAGCTGTCCGACTGGACCCAATATCTGGGTGTGATCGACCAGAAGCTCGCAACCGTTGTCGATCAGATCGAGGCCGAGGTCGCCGCGGGGCGCCTGCCCTAGTCGGTGTTGCGGCTGTTGCGGCGGGAGCGCCGCCAGGTGCTCCATTTCCGGGTGCCGCGCAGCACCGAATTGTTCACCGGTCCCTGCAGGAATGGCAGATCCAGTGCCAGCAGGAGCAATCCGAGGGGAAGCATCCAGATTCCCAGCACGGGCAGGAAGCTGAAGATGCCGCCGAAGATCAGCAGAATGCCGAGCGGAATGCGGAACCAGCGGGAGCGGGGACGGCGCAGGTACTGAAGCCAGCGCGCCGCGAAGGGCACGCGCCGCTCGAGGCGGTTGAACAGTCGGTCGAGGCGGGCGCGGCTTTTGTCCACGGCGGTCTCCCTGCGATGAACGATGGACATGGGGGACAATGGCACGAAATCCAAGCCCTCTGCGCTCAATTCTTGTGGCGGAACCGGCGGTGCCGCAGGCGAGTTGACCGGCCATACACGGCATGAGGAGCGTCATCATGGCCCCCACCCACAAGGCCCTCAAGGTCATCGAGCATAGCCGCGAGCAAGCTGCGGACGTGCTGGGCGAACGTATTGCCCGCTTGCGCGAGGATGTCGGCGAACTCGCGCATGCTCTGCAGGACTATGGCAGCCATCGCTACGGAGACCTGCAGCACCATGCGTCGGCCTTGGTGCGCGATCTCGGCCGGCAACTGCCCGCCGCCACCGAAGAACTCGGCCGCCATGCCCGTTCCGCTGGCCGCGCCGTGCAGAGGGACCCGGTGCCGTTCCTGGTGGCGGTTGGCACTGTTGCATTGCTGTCGAGCCTGTTTCGGCGCAGCAGCCGCCGCTAACGGCTCGTTTACCTTCCGAGGCAAGCCGCCCTTAAGCCTGATGGTTCAAATTTGATCCGTATTGCATCACTGCAACGGATCATCCCATGCGCTCCAGCTCCCTCGCTCGCACGCTATGCCGATTCGCCGCCGTCGCTGTTACCACCGTATCACTGGGCGGCTGTAGCCTGTTCGGCATCAATTTCGGCATGGCGCAGCTCTCCGAGAAGGAGTGCATGATGCGCGCCATGTACTTTGAGTCCAATCGCTCTAGTGCCGAAGGCATGCTCGCCGTGGGCACGGTGGTGATGAACCGGGTCAACGACCCGCGCTATCCCAAGAGCGTCTGCGGCGTGGTGGGGCAGAAGAACCAGTTCGCGCAGGGTGTGCTCACCCGCAAAATGACCGACAGTGGCGCCGTTCTGGCGGCACAGGTCGCCGATCAGGTGCTGCGCGGCGCCCGCCATCCAGGCGTGCGTAACGCCCAGCACTTCCACACGGCCGGGCTCCGCTTCCCCTACAACAATATGTACTACGTGCTCGAGGCGGGCGGGAACGAGTTCTACGAAAAGCGCAGACCCGGCACGTTCTGACGATCCGGGCCCGCGCCGCTCAGACTAGAACTCTCCGCCAATATCGAAGTCGCCGCCGCCGAAGTCCATATCGTCACCACCGAAGTCTTCGGCTCCGGTGTCGGCAGGCTCTTCCGGCGGCAGTTCCGCGGCTTCCGCACCCCCGGTGAACATGCCTGCGATGGCGCTGCCGAGCAGCACGCCGCCGGTCACGCCAAGGGCGGTCTGCGCCGCTCCGGCAAGGAAGCCCCCGCCGCCTGTGCCATAGGGGCGGCGTTGTTCTTCGCCACGGTCCCAGGGCCCGCGACGTGCTGGTCGCTGCTCAGGCTCGTCGTCGCCGAACAGGCCGCCGAGAAATCCACCGCCGCGACTGCCGCGAGCCTCGAGCTCCTCGATTCGGCGGCGCGCATGGCGGAGCGCTTCCTCCTGCACGAGGATGGTCTGTGCCATGTAATAGGGCGCGGGCGGATACTGGCGCAGCCGCTCCTGGATCAGGGTCTCGGCGTCGCGATCGCGAGGGCCGCTGCGCCCGGCAACGTCCTCGATGCGGTCGAACAGGCCGTTGATGGCGTCGGAATCCTGCTGGTTGGCCATGTCGCACTCCCTTGCTGCACTAGGGGGAAATGGGCAGGCACGCAGCACGTTGCAACACATCAGCGGCTGGAATTGACCCGCAACACATAGCCGATCACCACCGCCACCGCCTCGTACAACTCGATGGGAATGGAGTCATCGAGCTCTATCCCGCTCAATGCTTCGGCCAACACAGGGTTGGTCTCGACAACCACCCCGTGTTCCTCGGCCAACGCCACGATGCGCTCGGCAAGCAGCCCCCTCCCCTTGGCAACCACGCGCGGTGCCTCGGTTGTGCCCTTCTCGTACTGCAGCGCAACGGCGAGCGCGCGTGGAGCCCGAGCGTCGTTCATCGCAGCGCATCCAGCAGGTGCTGACTTGGAGAGGAGGTCGGCGGCGGCGCGGGTTCGCCATGCCGGACCAGCAACGATCCAGGTTGGAGCCCCGCGGCAACGAGACCGGAACGGAGCAGTTCGATCTCCGCCTGCAGAGCCGCGGCAGTGGCTTCCTCGGTTGCCCACAGCATCACGCCGACATTGCCGGCCCGGAGCGACACCTGCGCCCCGACTTCGCCCATCGCGGGGAGGTTGATGGCGAACCGCATCTGCCATCCGCGCTCGGCCGGGCCGCCCTCCCGGCTCTCCGCCTCCTGGCGGATCTGCAGATGCAGCAGCGCCTGATAGCTCCCGACCATGACCGGCAGGTCGAGTGTCATGGCCGGCGCAGGTCGCCCATCCGCATCGGGAAGCGCAGCATGCTGATGAAGACGCAGTCGTGCTAGTGCCGCCTCGCTGCGATCGAGCGCCTGACGGCCGATCTCTTCGATGGAGGCCGCAGGATCGGGGGCAGCCGCGGGTTGCAGATCCGGCACTCGCGCGCGGGGCGTCATGCCGCGGACCGGTGGCGGCACAGGGGCCGCTGCCGCGATCGGTTGCTGGCTGGTTCCGAGCCATTTGCCGAGCGCGTCCCGCAGCGCCAGCAGGGCCATCTTGCCATCTGCGGCAGGTACGTTGGTCGCACCAGCAAGGCGAGCCTCCGAGAACACACCGGAGTTTGCCACGGCCTGCTTCAGTGCCGCACCGGTCAGGGTGGTGGCGCCACCGAACTCCATGCGGCTCGACAGCACCTGTTGCGCCGCCTTCATCACTGGTTCCGGCAGACCAGTGCGCACAACCAGCGCGGTCAGAGTGGCAGTCAGCGCCGTCGCCGCGCCTTGGCGGGGCAGCGCCGCCTGGACCATCTGGGCCAACGCCTGTTGCGGCGTGGTGGCCGCCGCGTTGACTGCTTGACTTGTGCTTGGCGGCGTCGCGGCAGGTGAGGAAGCAGTGGGGCTTGCAGGGGCGACCAACGATGGTGGCTGTCGGAGAGCCGTCGGCGAGGCTGGCAAGTTCGCAGCTGCCGGGGTCGGAGTGGTTCCGTTCGCGCTTGCAAGCACTGGAGCCTGAACCTGGCTCGTGGTCAGTGCCCTGGCCGCGGCACCTGCTGCGGTTGGCGCGACTGCACTCTGGGCTGCGGCACCCTTCGAGTCGGGGCTGACGGCCGTCGGCAACGGCCCCGCCGGCGCCTGTCCGGTTCCGGCGGGCACGCCCGCCACCTCGACACGCGTCGCCACAGGAGCAGCGACTTGGGGTGATACAGGTGCCGCAGCCGGGGCCAAAACGGCAGGAGCCTGGGTGGCAGGGGGCGGCAAGGGTTGTGAGGTCGGGCCCGAGGCCGGAGCAAGGGATGCGGCAGGCTGTGCGCCGGCGGTCGGTGCCGCCGTCCCAGCCGCGGCCGGCGGTGGTTGCACCGATAGCCGTATCTGCGGAGTAACCGCTTCTACCTTCAGCTTCAGAATGGCCCCGGCTTGGGCCGGTTCGGCGAGCAGAAGGTTCAGCAACTGGCCTTGGAGCTCGACCCGCATGGTGCCGCCGGTCCCCGGACCGACCACCTTGGCGTCGAGCACCTGTCCGGCCTGAAGTGCAAGTGCCAGCGAGGGCGGGTTGCGCAACAGCGTCGCTACCTGCGGCATGACCGGCATCTGCATCGAGATCGACATCCGCGGTCGGCTCCGGGCTTACCCGGTCAGCCTTGCGGTCGAATCGTTAACGATTGGTCACGACACGAACGGCAGCTGCCAGCCGAACACGTTGCTGAGGACGAACAGCGCGCTCCAGGCGAGCGCCAGCACCACGCCCCAGACGATCACCACCGCCACCACGGCAAGGATCATGCCGATGATGATCCACACGCCGTCGCGCTCGAGCACGCCGAGCGCCAGCACGCAGATTGTGAACGCCGGCAGCATGTTGCCGAGCGGGATCGGCAGGAACAGGATCACCGCCAGGATCAGGCATACCAGCCCGACCACATACTCCGCCGGTGGGCGCGCCAGTTGCTGCAGCCGTGGGCGCATCAGGCGCTCTGCCTTGGCGAGCCAGGGAGCGGCGAGGTCCACGACCTTTTCGAATTCGTGGCGCGACAGCGAGCGGTCGGTGATGACCCGCGGCAGCCACGGGCGCTGTCCGAGCATCAACTGAAACGACAGGAAGATCAGCGGCGCTCCGAGAACAGCGGAAACGCCCGGCGGCACCGGAATGGCATTCGGCACCGCGAAAATGAACATCAGCGCGCCGATCGCCCGATGTTCCATGGCGTGGAGCAGGTCTCCGATGGAGATCCGTTCGCGCGTCCCGTCTCTGGCAATCGCCCGCAGAATGGCCGACAGCCGGTCGGCGCCCTCGTCGGGAGCGACATGGTCGATATCGATTGCCGGATCGGTCTGCGCCATGTGCCCCCCATCGTTTCTCCCAAGGCTAGCGTCGGAGAGTTACACGCCCGTTATTGCCGCCGTATGTCGGTGTAGTCCTTGGTTGCCGGCCTGCCGCGGAAGGTCACCCAAAAGAAGTTGAGCGTATAAGTCGCTGCAGTCTTGAATACGCCTTCCTTTTCAAGCCTGCGGCCGGAGGTCTTCATCTTCAGCTTGAAGGTCCATTTGACTCCGCCGACCCTTGACAGCCGGACGGCAACATCGGTGTCTTCGCCGAAGAACTCGATGGAGCGATCGTACCCGCCGACATCGGCCCAAGCCTGACGCTTGAACACGAAATTGCCCCCCTGCACCACCGAGCCGACCCGGAGCACGTAGCGGTTCACCAGGTAGATCAGCTTGGTGAGGACGTAGAACGCCTCGACCAGGAAGCGATTCCAGCCGCTCAAATCATAGTAGATGTAGGGACCGGACAAACACACCAGGCCGCCGTCGCGCTCGAACTCGCTATAGACGGTATCGAGCCAGCCTTCCGGCACCATGGTGTCGGCGTCGATATTGGCGACGAGGTCGTACCCCGCGCTAGCGGCAAAGCCGGCGTCCCGTGCATTCACCAGGCCCTTCTTGGGCTCGTCCACCACCTCGACGCCGGGGAAGCTGCGCGCGATCTCGCCGGTGCGGTCCGAGGAAGCATTGTTGACGACGATGATCCCGGCGGGCCGCCCGCTGCGTGCGACCTCGGCCACGACGCTCTCGAGGCATTTGCCGATCAGGGCCTCCTCGTTATAGGCCGGAATGACGAATGCCAGTTTCATGCTGCCTCTTGGCGCCGGTCTCGATTCCTTCGGACATAGCCGTTGGCAGGATCGCCCGCAACTGCGGCTATGGAACGGGAGATTGACGCCGGGAGCGCTTCAGACGACGATCATGCCGCATTCAGACATCGTTCATGCACGTTCATCCAAGGATCACGTCATGACCACACTGCTGCGACATAGCTGGCCCGCACTCCTAGCCATCCTCTTGGCGCCGCTCGCCTTTTCGGCACACGCCATGGCCACCCAGGGAACTGCCGTCGACGTCGACCCGGACGCCCATGCCCGCGGCACCACCGGCCAACGCACCCTCGTCGTCGGCGCCGATATCACCGTCGGCGAGACGGTGATCACCGGTCCACAAGGCGTCGTGCAGCTGCTTTTCGACGACCAAACCCGCATCGTCGTCGGCCCCGGCAGCGCCCTTACCATCGAATCCTACCTGCTGGCCGGCCCCGGATCGGCAAGCAAATTCGCCGTCGACGCGCTGGGCGGAACCTTCCGGTTCCTCAGTGGAAACAGCCCGAAACCGGCCTATTCCATCACCTCGCCCACCGCCACCATCGCCATCCGCGGCACCAAATTCGACTTCGACGTGGACCGGAGCGAAACCCGCGTGATGCTCTACGAGGGCGCGGTCGAGCTCTGCTCGCGCTCGGGCGGATGCACCGAGCTGGTGAACCGCTGCGACATCGGCGTCGCCGCGTCAGCCGGCGCCGTACGGTTCGGCCCGCGAGATGCCGAGCGCGTGCCGATCAGCCTGAGGTTCCGCTACGCCCGTTTCCAGCAGCCGCTGCTGCCAGAGTTCCGAGTCGGCGGCACCGTCCGCTGCACGGAACCGGTCACGGAAGCCGGCGTTCCCGAAGCGGTCGGCACGGACGGCGTTCCCGGAGGGCGTCCGCCCCCTCCGCCGCCGGTTCGCCCACAAGGGCCGTAGGAGGCTGAATCCTGGACGCAAAGACGAGGGCTGAGGAGGCGGAATCCGGGCGCGTCGCCCGCCTGAGAAGCCAGCTCCGGGTGCTGTACCACGGACAATCGCCGGCGGCCCTGCGCTTCCAGAGCGCCGTGCTGCTGGTGGATCTCGCCATCATCGGCTTCTTCATCGCCAGTCCGTTGCTGCGCGATGCCAAGCACTTCCTGTGGATCGATCTGTCGATCGCAGCGCTGCTGACGCTCGACCTGGTTGCACGGGCCCTTGCGTCCAAGCACGTCTTGCGGTGGCTGCGCCAGCTTCCGGTGATCATCGACATCTTCATCCTGGCGACGCTGCTCGCCCCCGCCTGGTTCTTCAACTTCGGCTTCCTGCGCATCCTCAGGCTCTGGACGCTCACCCGCAGCAGCGTGTTCTGGCGCCCGTTCCTGAAGCGTGGCCTGGCGATCTATCGCGAACCGATTCAGGCCGTGATCAACCTGTTCGTGTTCCTGTTCGTCGTCACCGGCTTCGTCTACACCGCCTTCGCCGGCAACGGCCGAGGCGACATTCACGGCTATGTCGACGCTCTCTATTTCACCGTCACAACCGTGACCACTACGGGGTTCGGTGACATCATCCTGCCGGGCACCTTCGGCAAGCTGACCTCGATCGTCATCATGATCATCGGCATTTCGTTGTTCGTGCGCCTGGCGCAGGCGATCTTCCGCCCGGCGAAGGTCCACTTCCCCTGCCCCGAATGCGGCCTGCAGAAGCACGAGCCTGACGCCGTTCACTGCAAGGCCTGCGGCCATCTGCTCAACATCCCCGACTCGGGGAACCACTGACCGGCGCTACTTCGCCACAGCCAGTTTCACTCGGAAACAGGCGCCTGAAAGGGGGCTGGACACCAGGTCCAGCGAGCCGTTCATGCGCGCGACGATCTGGCGCGAGATCGCGAGCCCAAGCCCGGCCCCGGCCTGTTCCACCATGCCACGCTCGCCGCGGGCGAACTTTTCAAAGATCAGGTTGCGTTCGGTCTTCGGAATGCCGGGCCCGTTATCGGCAATGTCGACGACATAGTGGCCGGTGCGGATGGCGGAGTTCACGCGCATAACCGGCTTGTCTGCGTCATTGTATTTCACCGCGTTGGAGATGACGTTGATGAATACCTGGCAAAGCCTGTCGGCGTCGCCCTCGATGATCGTTGTGCCGGCGCGTTCGCCGAATTCGACGTGCATGCCGCGTTGCCGCAGCAGGGCTTCGCACACCGCCAGGGCCCGGTCCAAGGCCGCCTCCGCATCTACCGGAACGTTCTCCCAGCTACGCTCCCCCCGTTCCAGTGCCGACAGGTCCAGGATCTCGTCCAGCAATCGCGTCAGTCGCACGCTCTCCTGGTGAATGGTGCGGACGAAATGCGTGCGCTGGCGCTCCTCGATCTCCGTTCCATCCAGCAAGATCTCGGAAAACGAGCGGATCGAGGTCATGGGGGTGCGAACCTCGTGGCTCACCTGGCTCAGGAACTCGTCCTTCTGGCTATCGAGCTCCCGCAACTGGGCGTTCACCTCCTCGAGCTGCTGCGCTGTCGAGCGCAGTTCGGCCGAGGTTTTCTCGAGCTGCTGGGAATACTGGATTACCTGCTGGGTTTCGTCCGCCATCTGCATCATCTCTTCGAGCGAGACGGCGGTGCCGGAAACCACCTTGGACAGCATCACGTGGGCGGAAGCCGCGCCGATGGCGCCAGCAAGCTCTCGCTCGAGCCTGTCGATGAAATCCGGGGAGGGCTCGAGCATGTCTGGCTCCACCCCGAGGTCCCGCGCCTCGGCCTCGAAGAGCGCCACGGCCCGTCTTTCCCCGAGCACACGTTCGGCCACGAAATAGAGGTCGTTGGCGGTGGCAGATCCACGGACGAAGCTGCCTCGGGGGCCTCCGCGCCGGAAAACGTCGACAAAGACGCTGGCCTGTACCCGTTCTAGTGCCGACTGGCTGGTCAGCAGCGACATTGTGGTCAAGGTCAGGACATTGATCGTGAGGCTCCAGAACGCCGCGTGCGCCAGCGGGTCGAGGCCATCGAGTCCGAACATGGCTTCCGGGCGGAGCCAGGATATCCCCCAGGGCCCTTCACGCAGCAACGTGGCCACCTGGGGTGAAACCGACTCGAATGACGGCAGGAAGCTGCACCACACCCAGAAGGCAAAGCCGAGAGCAATGGCGCTGGTCGCCGCCTTGAGCGACGCCTCACGCCAAAACAGGGCCGCGATCACCGCCGGGAAAAACTGCGCGATCGCGGTGAAGGAGATAAGGCCGATCTGCGCCAGGCCATCCGAATCTCGAGCGAAGAAGAAGTAGGAGAGCCCAAGCGACAGGATCAGTACGATGGAAAAGCGGCGGGCCGTCAGCAGCACCCGCGTCATTCCCTGCCCCTCGCCTCCATCGCCTGAACCGAACCGCAGGATCAGGGGCATGATGATGTGGTTCGACACCATGATCGACAGGGCGATGGATTCGAGAATGATCATCGAGGTGGCGGATGAAAATCCGCCGATAAAGGCAAGCAGCGCCAGCAGATCCTGATCGAACGCCATGGGCAGGGTCAGGGCGAACATATCGGGATTGGACCCCGGTGGCATCGTCGTCAGCCCGATCACGGCGATGGGCAGGATGAAGATGCTCATCAGCAGCATGTAGGCGGGGAACGCCCAACTCGCGACGCGCAGGTGGCTTTCGTCCGAGTTCTCGACCACCGTTACCTGAAACTGCCGCGGCAGGCAGACGATGGCGGCCACCGACAGCAGCAGCGTCGTAAACCAGCGTGCATCGAAGGTCTGGTCGGAATTCACCTGCACGCCGACGGCGGCGGCCTGGCTGAATATCGCTTCGAAGCCACCGCCGACATAGACCACGAAGGCACCGACCGCGACCAGCGCGGCGAGTTTCACCACCGCCTCGAAGGCGATGGCGGCGACGACGCCGTGATGCTGTTCCTTGGCGTCGAGATGCCGCGTGCCGAACAGGATGGTGAAGAGCGCCATGCCCGCCGCAACACCCAGGGCCAGTGTACCGTCGTCGATGCCGGCAAGACTGCCGTGACCGAATTCCGAGGCGCCGGCTACGGCCTGGATGGACGAGGTCACGGCCTTGAGCTGCAGCGCGATGTAGGGGGCGATGCCGATAACGGCGATGCAGGTGACCAGCACCGCTAGCCGGCTGGACTTGCCGAAGCGGGAGGACAGCAGGTCGGCAACGGAGGTAATGCGCTGCAGGTGACTGATCCGCACGAGCCGCCGCAACAGGAACCACCAGCCGACAAAGACCAGCGTGGGTCCGAGATAGATGGTGAGGAACTCGAGTCCGCTACGCGCGGCATTCCCCACCGCGCCGTAGAAGGTCCAACTGGTGCAGTAGACGGAAATCGACAGCGTATAGACCGCTGGCGAGTGCAGGAACGACTTGGGGTTGGTTCGGGCGCGCCGGTCGCCGAAATAGGCCAACACAAACAACAGGCAGACATAGCCGATCGCGGTGGCAATGACGAAGTCCGCCGAGAGCATCAGCGCTCACTCTCCGGGGCTTCAGGGTCCGAGTCCGGGGGCACTGCGCGTGTCATCACCGCTGTGCCTACGATCAGCAGGAACCAGAGTCCAAAAAGGTAGAATACGATCAACGGCACACCGAAGACCGTCAGCGGCTGATTGAAGACGTACACCAGTGGCGGCAGCATGAGGGCTCCGCCCAGTGCCACCAACAGGAACATACCCCCGACGAGTTTACGTTGCGTCGGCATCGTCGCCCAGCAGGTGCCTGACAGCGCCCACGACCTCGGCATTGGCATAGGGCTTTGTGACGAAGCCATCCGCGCCCAGTTCCTCGGCCGTGCGTCGATCCTGCTGTTGGCCTTTGGCGGTCAGGATAAGAACCGGCAGGCTGCGTGTTGCCGTCTCGCTTCGCAATTGCTTCAGCACGTCGAACCCGCTGCGCCTGGGCAGCATGACGTCGAGCACGAGCATACGCGGCTGCAGCGTCCTGACAGCTTCGAGTGCTGCCTCGCCGTCGCTGACCGAGCTGATGGTCCAGCCGGCGCGCCTCAGAATGAAATCGAGCGATTCCAGGATGCTCGGCTCGTCCTCGGCGATGAGTATGTCGATTGCCAATTTCCCCCCTTGTCGCCCGCGGTCTCCCCTCCGCGAACACTTTTCAGTAAATCGCAATCAGGCAGGCTCGCCAAGTGGCCTCTCCGGCACCACCAGCGGACCGCGGAGCCCCGGGACGGTTCCCGCCGGGGACAACGCCTCTTCCTGTCGTGCCGGGCAGTCATGGCGGGTACAAAGCCGGCAACTCGGCCCCACCAGCACGTCGGCCTCCCGGTCCGCCAGATCGAGTCCGGCTCCGTAGACTGTTCGATCTGCGTGCAACACGTCGCAGGCCAGCATGACGGAGGACCAAACCATAGGTTCCTTGAAGGCGGCGGAACGCCGTTGCGCCGTGCGAGCAATGAACAGGTATCGCGACCCATCGGAAAAGCGCACCGCCTGCCGTACGATCATCTCGGGCTGCCTGAACGCACCGTAAATGGCCCACAACGGACAGGCATGGCCACTATTGGGGAGCAGCAGGCCGGGTAACGGGAAGTGTTTGGTCAATCGGCCGGCCGGGTCGGAGCGCAGAAATCCGAAAGGCACGCCCTCGGCACCGGGCCGTCTCAGCGTCACTAGCCGATGTGCGACCTGTTCGAAGCTCGCGCGATAGTCCTGCCGCAGATGGTCGATGTCATAGCGACACGACTCTGCATCGGACAGGAAGCTCTCATAGGGCAGCACGATTGCGCCGGCGAGATAAGAGCCGAGGGCGCGCGCCGCCAGCCGTCGTGCCGTTGGCGCCTGCAACTGAGAGGCGTCAAGCTCCTGATGGACCGCATCCTGCGCCGCGAGTTCGCCGAACAATCGCGCTAGCTGGAACTGACGGGTCGCAAGTGTCGTGGCGCCATGAAACCACATCGAGCGCGTGGCAGCATGGTAGTGATATTGCCCGGGGTAGCCCGGCACGGGAGCTGCACCGCCGATCCGGATATGAACGCCGAAGCGGGTGCTCAACTGGTCAGAGAGAGTGGCCACTCCGAATGAGCCGAACCGATCCAGTTCAGCACGGAGAATTTCGGCCACTGACTCCAGCCTGGGGAAGTAGTTCTGGCGTTCGATGATCAGATCATCGATCTCTCTGGCCGCCGATACGCCCCGCTGGTTCTGGCTGGACACGTCGAACTGGCCGATGAGGTTGCGCGCGACATCGGTCAGGGCCAGGGCCTCGCGGCCGATGGCGGCCACGAACCGGGCGCGTTCCTCCTCCCCCAGGTCCGGGACGTCGGCCAGGATTTCCGCACTGGAGCGGATTGCCGTGATCCCCGAAAGAACCTGGTGCAACAACTGGCTCAGCAGCGGGTCGGACCGTAGCCTGTCGGCAAAGGCGTCCGCGTTCGTCCGGGCAGCGGCATAGGCGCGGTGCAGCCTCGCCAGCGCTGCCGCGCTCGCCGGATACTGCGCCACCAACTCGCGTCTTTCGTCCGGCTGAAACGGCAGCGACTCAAGCATGGGATCAGCGAATGCTTCTTCGAGATCCTGCAGCAGTTTCTGCTCGGCGCGACCGGCGAGGTCGTCGATATCGATGTCAAGCTGGGCCGCGATGCGGTTGAGCAGGGCTCCGCCGACGTCCCGCTTGTTGTTCTCGATGAGGTTCAGATAGCTCGGGGAAATGCCAACCAGGCGAGCCAGGGCCGCTTGGGAAATCCGCAACGATTTCCGCCGGTTGCTGATGCGGAATCCGATGGGTGCACGCACGTGCCGCCCCTCCCCCTCTGCACCGGGAGTCAATGAGTTGACACTTCTACGGCGCTTTCAGCACAAGTATTTACAGAATTACGCTTGGATTACAACGACGTGTTGCGCCCCTTTGCAGGTCGGACTCATAATCGGCCAGCGGTGAGCCATTGGCTATGTACCAATTGCCCCGCGCCAAAGGAGGAAATCGATGACAGCTTTCAAGCGTGGCTTTAGCCGCCGCCGTGTGCTGCAGACCGGCATGGCCGGCATCCTGAGCACTGGCGTCGCGCCAATGATCTTCACCAAGGGCGCCTGGGCCCAGGAACAGGACTTCTGCAACAACCCCACCGGTGACACCGTCACCATCGGGCTGAACCTGCCCCTCACCGGTGCCTATGCCGAAGAAGGTGCCGACGAGCAAAAGGCCTATGAGCTGGCGATTGCCCACCTCAACGGTGAAGGTGATGGCGGCCTCATCAGCGTGATGACTCCTTCGGCGCTCAAGGGCAACGGCATCCTGGGCAAGCGCGTCACCTACGTGTCCTCGGACAGCCAGACCAAGTCCGACGTGGCCCGCGCCGGTGCTACCCGCATGATCGAGCGCGATGGTGCCATCATGATCACCGGCGGTTCGTCCTCGGGCGAAGCCATCGCCGTGCAGGGTCTGTGCCAGGAGATGGGCGTCATCTTCATGGCCGGCCTCACCCACTCGAACGACACGACCGGCAAGGACAAGCGTCGCTACGGCTTCCGGCACTTCTTCAACGCCTACCAGTCCGGCATCGCGCTCGGCCCGGTGCTTGGCCAGGAATACGGCAACGAACGCCGCGCCTACCACCTGACCGCCGATTACACCTGGGGCTGGACCCAGGAAGAATCGATGATCGCGGCCACCGAGGCTCTCGGCTGGGAAACCGTCGCGGCGGTGCGCACCCCACTCGGCTCCACCGACTATTCGCAGTACCTCACGCCGATCCTCAACTCCGGCGCGGACCTGCTGATCCTCAACCACTACGGCCTCGACATGGTGAACTCGCTGCCACAGGCCGTGCAGTTCGGCCTGCGTGACCGCGAAGCCAATGGCAAGCAGTTCGAGATCGTGACGCCGCTGATCTCGGAACTGATGGCCAAGGGCGCCGGCGAAGCGGTGCGCGGGGTCTTCGGCACCTCCAACTGGCACTGGAACCAGCAGGACGCGGGCTCCATCGCCTTCACCAAGTCGTTCGGTGCTGCCTATGGCTCGCCGCCGTCGCAGGCCGCCCACACCGCCTACGTCCAGATGCTGCTTTACGCGGATGCAGTGGAGCGCGCCGGCACCTTCTATCCGCCGGCGGTGATCGCGGCACTCGAAGGGCACGAGTTCGACGGCATGGGCAACGGCCCGACGCTGTACCGCGCCGAAGACCACCAGTGCATGAAGTCGGTTCTCGTGGTCCAGGGCAATGAGAGCCCGACCAGCGAGTTCGACGTCTTGAACGTGATCCAGGAAGTCGGTCGCGACGTCACGACCTATGACCCGACGATCTTCGGTGGCGAGCTCGGTCCGGCAGAGCCGGTTCCGCTCTGCGCCTGAGACAGCAGTCGGTCTCATCTGCAGTCGTCCTCGTCCGGCCACGCTGGGGCGATCCATGGCCATCAGGTCCGTGGATCACGAGGGGCAAGCGAAGTGCAGGACGAGTGCGAAGAGCCGGCGGCTTGCCGCCGGCTCCCTCTGATCGGAGCACGTCATGTTCGAAGTCATCTTTCTTCAATTCCTCAACGGGCTGGACAAGGGCGCCGCGTACGCGCTGATTGCCCTCGGCCTGACGCTGGTGTTCGGCACGCTCGGCGTCGTCAACTTCGCCCATGGCGCTCTGTTCATGCTCGGCGCCTTCTGCGCCGTGCTGGTGCGCCAGCTTCTCACCTTGGAAACGGTCACGATCGATCCGACCCAATTGTCGCCCTGGGGCGCACCACTCGAGGTGCGTGAACCGCTGGTGCAGGCCTGGCTCGGCGACTTTGGCGCCGTGCTGGTGAACTACTCGGTGCCGGTGGCCATCATCGTGACCATCCCGATCATGCTGGTGATCGGCATCGTGCTCGAGCGCGGCATCATCAAGCACTTCTACAAGCGCTCGCATGCCGAACAGATCCTGGTGACCTTTGGCCTCGCCATCGTGGCGCAGGAAGTGATCAAGGCCTTCTTCGGCCCCAATCCCATTCCGCAGCCAATGCCCACCGACCTGCGCGGTGCCGCCGATATCGGCGCCTGGCTCGGCATGCAGGCCAATGTCATCACCTACCCGATCTGGCGGCTGGTCTACTTCCTGTTCGCCGCCCTCGTGATCGGTGCCGTGTTCGCCTTCCTGCAGTTCACCACCTTCGGCATGGTGGTCCGCGCCGGCATGGCCGATCGCGAGACCGTCGGGCTGCTCGGCATCAACATCGACCGGCGCTTCACCATCGTGTTCGGGCTCGCCGCCGTCGTCGCCGGCATGGCGGGCGTCATGTACACGCCGATCCTGCCGCCCAACTACCACATCGGCATGGACTTCCTGGTCCTCAGCTTCGTGGTGGTCGTGGTCGGCGGCATGGGATCGCTGCCGGGCGCCGTAGCCGCCGGGTTCCTGCTCGGTATTCTGCAGTCCTTCGCCTCAATGAACCAGGTGAAGGCCGTCCTGCCCGGCATCGACCAGATCATCATCTACCTGGTTGCCGTGGTCATTCTACTCGTCCGCCCGCGTGGTCTCATGGGCCGCCGCGGTGTGATGGAGGCCTGATAAATGAACGTGATGCCCCGCAACGACCTCTTTCTCTTCCTCGGCTTCACCATCGTCGTGCTGGCGATGCCGATCTGGCTCGCGCCGTTCGGCGCCGCCTACCCCGACCTGCTGCAGCGCTTCATGATCTTCGGGCTCTTCGCCGTCGGCTTCAACATCCTGTTCGGGCTCACCGGCTATCTCAGCTTCGGCCACGCCGCGTTCTTCGGTGTGGGCTCCTATGCGGCGGTGTGGTCGTTCAAGCTGTTCACGCTCGACGCCCTGCCCGCCATGATCCTCGCGATCCTGGTGTCCGGCGTGTTCGCTCTGGTGATCGGCTATCTCAGCCTGCGGCGCTCCGGGATCTACTTCTCGATCCTCACCCTCGCCTTCGCGCAGATGAGCTACAATCTCGCCTACTCGGTACTGACACCGATCACCAATGGCGAAACGGGTCTTCAGCTCACCATCAGCGATCCGCGCCACTTGGACCGTCTGTTCGGCGAAGCCGCGCCCGGCCAGCCGGTCCCGACCCTGCTCGGGCAGTCGCTCGGCGGCTATGCCGGCTTCTACTTCTGCGCCGGTTTCCTGATCCTGGGCTTCTTCATCGCCCAGAGGATCAGCGGCTCGCCATTCGGCATGATGCTCAAAGGCATCAAGTCCAACCAGACGCGCATGAACTACACCGGCTTCAACACCAAGCCATACACGCTGGCAGCCTTCGTGATCTCGGGGATGTATGCGGGCCTCGCCGGCGCGCTCCTTGCCGTCACCGATCCGCTGGCCGGTGCCGAGCGCATGCAGTGGACCGCCTCGGGCGAGGTAGTGCTGATGACCATCCTGGGCGGCGTGGGAACGCTCGTCGGGCCGGTGATCGGCGCCTGGCTGATCAAGTATTTCGAGAACATCCTGTCGGCGCTCAACGACCAGGTCCTCGCCCGGTTCTACAGCTTCCTGCCGGAGGGATTTGCCGACACCATGGTCACCATCACCTCCAAGTTTGTGGGTGAGGGGTGGTTCCTGACCCTGGGGCTCGTGTTCGTCCTCGTCGTGGTGTTCCTGCCCGGCGGCATCATGGAAGGGGTGCGGCGCCTCTGGCACTGGGTGAACCGTCCCCGCGGGCCAAAGGGCACCGCCGCCGTCCGGACCCAACCCGCTGAGTGATGAGGCAGCCATGACCCAACCCAATATCGTCCTGCACGTCGCTGACGTTCACAAGCGGTTCGGAGGGCTCCACGCCCTCGCCGACATCGACCTCCAGATCGAGGCCGGCAAGACCCACGCCATCATCGGGCCGAACGGGGCCGGCAAGTCGACACTGCTCAACGTCATCATCGGCAAGCTCGCCCCCTCCAGCGGGCAGGTCGTGTTCGATGGGACTGTCCTGACCGGTCGCAAGCCGCACCAGATCAATCAGCTCGGCATTGCCCGAGTGTTCCAGACCCCGGAAATCTTCTCCGACCTGACGGTGCTGCAGAATGTGATGATCCCGGCACTGGCGAAGCGCGATGGCGCCTTCAAGCTCAACATGCTGCGCTCGCTGGAGAGCGAGACGGCCATCCGCCAGGAAGCCGAGGACATGCTCCAGGATGTGGGCCTGACCGGCCGCATAGCCAGCCATGCCGGCAGCCTCAGCCGAGGCGACAAGCGCCGCATGGAACTGGCTATGTGTCTGATCCAGCACCCTCGTCTGCTGCTGCTCGACGAACCGACAGCGGGAATGAGCCGGCACGACACCAACACCACCATCGAACTGCTCAAGAAGATCAAGGCGCGCGGGATGACCAAGGTCATCATCGAGCACGACATGCACGTCGTGTTCTCCCTCGCCGACAAGATTTCCGTGTTGGCCCAGGGCCGCATCATCGCAGATGGCACGCCCGATCAGGTCCGCGGCAATCCCAAGGTGCAGGAAGCGTATCTCGGAGGGGCCCACTGATGAGTGCAATCGCCATGCAGAACGACATCGTCAGCAGCAGCAAGGCCGCAGAGGTCGAGACCACGCGCCCCTTCCTCAGCGTCCGTGATCTGCACGCCTATTACGGCGAGAGCTATATCGTGCAGGGCGTGTCCCTGGACGTCCGCAAGGGCGAGATCCTGGCGCTGCTCGGCCGCAATGGTGCAGGCAAGACCTCGACCCTGCGTACGATCGCCCGCACCGACAACCCGCAGATGCGCCAGGGCGAGATCTGGCTCGACGGCCAAGCCATTCACCGCATGAAGAGCTTCGAGGCGGCGCGGGCGGGCATTCAGCTGGTGCCGGAGGATCGCCGCATCATTCAGGGGCTTACCGTCGAGGAGAACATAACCCTCGCCAAGGTCTCGCCTGGGAACGGCTGGAGCCTCGAGCAGATCTACGAGAGCTTCCCGCGCCTGGCAGAGCGGCGCAAGCAGGAGGGCGTGACTCTTTCGGGCGGCGAGCAGCAGATGCTGGCGATTGCCCGCGCTCTGGCGCGTGATCTCAAGCTGCTGTTGCTGGATGAACCTTACGAAGGTCTCGCCCCCGTGATCGTGCAGGAGATCGAACGCATCCTGCACTCGATCAAGCCGCTCGGCATCACCACGATCATCGTCGAGCAGAACGCCATCGCGGCCCTGAAGCTCGCCGACCGCGCCGTCATCCTCGACACGGGCGAAGTCGCCTTTACCGGCTCGGCCAAGGAAGTCCTCGACAACGCCGATCTGCGGCAAGAGTACCTGGCCATCTGAACCCCTGGACCTCTCGGTCCAAAGGCATTTCCGCCGATCTCACCCTCTCCCCAATGCCGAGAGGTCCAGGGTAATTCTTCCCATCCACAAAGGCATTCTGGCCCCGCCGGGGCCCTTCACCACCCTCGCCCCACCCTCGATGTCACCCCCCCGAAAGCGGGGGCCCATCTCGAGATGCCCCCACGGCCGCCAGGTGGTTGTACAAAACACCTCAGGCTGGATTCCCGCTTTCGCGGGAATGACACCGAGTTGTTTCGGGCTGGCATCCCAGACACCGCTCTCTCCTCCCCCTCCCCCGCGCGCGGGGCAAAGGTGGGGGGCCCCTCGCCCCTTCACCACCCTCTCCCCACCCCGGTGTCACCCCGGCCTCGAGCCGGGGGCCATCCCGAGATGCCCCAACAGCCGCCAGGTGGTTGTGCAAGCATCTCAGGCTGGATTCCCGCTTTCGCGGGAATGACACCGAGTGCGTTGCAAGGTCATGTGCAAGCCCCGCGCCGCCCCACCGTTGTCTTCCCACAAGGCGAGGTGGCGATGAACACAAGCCGGCCGGAGCCAAACCGCTTGGCAAAGTAGGGAGGTAGGGGCACCCTCAACCCTTCACCACCCTCTCCCCACCCCCGGTGTCACCCCGGCCTTGAGCCGGGGCCCATCCCGAGATCCCTCAACGGTCGCCAGGTGGTGGTGCAAGCACCTCAAGCTGGATTCCCGCTTTCGCGGGAATGACACCCGAGTGCTTCCTGGCTCGCACCGCTCTCTCCTCCCCCTCCCCCGCAAGCGGCGGAGGTAAGGTGGGGGGTTTGCGTCCACCACCCCCATCCCATCACCCCGCCATCACCGCTCCGAATCTCTCCGCCAGCGCGGCATAGAACGGCCCAAGGCCTGCATCGACGCCCTCCGCAACCGCGCGACACTCCGCCAGCCGGGCGGTCGCCAGATCCCCCCGGCGCAGGTCATCCAGCAATTGCCCGTGGCACTCCTGCAGCCGGCGGAAGGCCGCTCCCGCCGCCATCTCGGAAGTTCCCACCAGCAGGTATGTCTCCAGCGGCGCGCTGACGCCGCGCAGGGTGACCGGCCCACCGGGCAGCAAGGCGAGATCGCCGACCTCCGCGGCAACGGCAGCGGTCACCAGGATGTCATAGCCGACAACTTTGCTGGCGCCCTCCAGTCGGCTGGCCACGTTCACCGTGTCGCCGATGCAGGAGTAGTTGAACCGCTCTTCGAACCCGACATTGCCCACCAGGGCTGGACCGGTGGCAATGCCGATGCCGATCCCGACCGGGGTCGGCTCCCCCTGATTGTGACGTCGCAACGCCGCACGCATCTCAAGGGCAGCCAGGCAGGCGAGCCTCGGATGATCCGGAACGTCCGCAGGCGCATTCCAGAAGGCCATCACGGCATCACCCATGAACTTGTCGATGGTGCCCTGCCGGGAGAGGATGGCCGACCCCAGAACAGCAAAGAGTCGGTTGAGCGTGTCGACCAATGCTGCCGGCTCGGTGCGCTCGCTGAGGGCAGTGAAGTTCCGGACATCCGAGAACATCACGGTGATGTCCCGCAACTCGCCTCCCAGCCGCAGAAGTCTGCCGTCCGTTTCGATCCGCGACAGCAGCGATGGAGCGACGTAATGGGCGAAGGCCCCGCGGATCCTGCGCTTGTCAGCATCAACCACCGCGAACTGGAACAGGGCCATCGCGGCAAAAGTGATGATCAGTGCGAGCATGGGAAAGGTCGCATCCAGCAGGACCAGGTTGTTGGCAAACGACAGCCAACTGCTGGCGGCGATGGCCACGCCAACAGTCAATGCGAAGGCTGCCCCGGCGATCGCCCCCGCGACGGGCAAAAGCACGATGACCGCACCGCAGGCGGCCACAACCATGAGGATCTCGATTCCGGCAGTCCAGTCGGATCGATGCAGGAATGTGCTGCTCAGCATCTGCTCGATGGCCTGAGCGTGGATCAGCACTCCCGGAACGGCCTCGCCCAAGGCTCCAGCGCGGAGATCACCCAGACCAGCCGCGGTGGCGCCCACGAGGACGATGTGCCCAGCGATCCGCTCCTGCAGACCGGGCGCGCCTGCGAGCACTTGGTGCGTGGGAATCAGCAGGCTCTTGTCCGGCAGCCGATAGTAGAGCCAGAGATCGCCGCTGGGGCCGGTTGGAACATCGAACGCCCCTACCCTCAGCGATCCCAGATGTCCTTGAGAATCGACGTGCAGTACCAAGGTCGGCCCGCCCTGTGCCAGCCTCAGTGCTTCCACTGCCAGCGCCGCAGCGGGCTCCCCGTCGGCATCCCACAGCAGCGGCAGCCGCCGGGCCGTGCTGGCGCCGTCGCGGTCGAGATTGGCCACACCCCGTCCGGCTGCCGCTTCCCCCAGGACCGGTAATGGTGCGGCGACAGCGTCAAGCGGCGGCAGGGCGTCGACTCGGTCGCCTCCCACCATTGCGAACCCGCCCCGTCCCCGGGGCGGCGGATCACCACCCGGCGCGCGAGCCATCGCCAGAACGGTCGGCGCCTCCGCCAGCGCCCGGGCGAATTCGGTATCTCCGCCGCTGGGCTCAGCTTCTGGGAACAGCACGTCGTACACGACGACGGCCGCACCGAGGTCGAACAGAGTATCGGTCAGCTTCGCGAGGAGTTCGCGAGGCCATGGCCACTGGCCGAGTTGCGCCAGTGAAGGCTCGTCGATCGCGACGACGCGCAGGGGTAGTCCTGTGGGTGCGGAGCGTGGCTTGAGCTGCTGGTATAAGTCGAACGTGGCCTCGCGCAGCACCCGAACTGGGGTCGGGTCGGCCAGACGCACCACCAGCAGAGCGCAGACCACTAGGCCACCCATGAGCATGGCCGGTAGATGCCTGCTCCGCATTTACTTCGCGACCATCAGTGCTGCCGGAACCCCCCATGCCATTCCCGCACCCCCATCTGCGCAAAAGCTCTTGCCTTGCCGTGCGGTTAGCTTAGGAACCCACGAGAGGATTGAAAAGGCGCCAGTCGACGCCTCCGGGGGAGTACATGACCAAGAAGATTCGGTGGGGCATCATCGGGCCGGGCAGCATTGCGAAAGCATTCCGCGGCGGCGTTCTGGGTTCCGCGCATTGCGAGCTTGCCGCTGTCGCCACCCGCGACCCAGGCCGCGCCAGCTTGGCCGAGGACTTTCCTGGCGTCCGTGTCGTGCACGGCTACCAGACGCTGCTCGATGATCCGGAGATCGACGCCGTCTATATCGCCGTACCCCACACCGGTCATGCCGAATGGGCCATCAAGGCAGCCAAGGCCGGCAAGCACGTGCTGGTGGAAAAGCCGCTGGCGCTCTCGGCGCATGAGATCGGCGCCGTCTTCCACGCCCACCGCCAGGCCGGCACCTTCGCCGGCGAAGCGTTCATGTATCGCCTCCACCCGCAGACGGGCAAGCTGCTCGAGCTGATCCGCAGCGGCGCCATCGGCGAGGTGCGCATGATCCAGTCGAGCTTCGGCTTCCAGATGCCGCGCTTCATGCCGGAGCACCGCCTGTTCGCCTCGGAATTGGCTGGTGGCGGCATTCTCGATGTCGGTGGGTACCCGGTATCAATGGCGCGCCTGATCGCGGGCGCCGCAACGGGCCAGCCCTTCGCCGACCCGGTGAAGGTCCGGGGTACCGCCAAGCTCAACGCCGAAGGCACCGATGACTGGGCCGCGGCCGTGCTGACCTTCGAGAACGGGATCGTAGCGCAGGTCGCCTGCGCCGTGTTCGTCAATCTCGACAACGTCCTGCGCATCCACGGCTCCGAAGGCCGCATCGAAGTGCCGGACTTCTGGTTCGCCGGTGGCGACCGGACCAAAGGTCTCGGTCGCATCGACATCATCAAGGGCGGCAAGACCGAGACGATCAGCGTCGGCGAAGAGCGCCACGTCTACTCCTTCGAGGCCGACGCAGCGGCCGAGGCGATTCTGGCCGGTCGGCAGGAGTTCGCCGCTCCCGGCATGAGTTGGGCCGACAGCCTCGGCAATGCCCGCGTGCTCGATCTCTGGCGCAAGGATGCGGGCATCGAGTTCGTCGTCGAGACACCGGAACGGCGCACGCACACCATCGACAATCGCCCGCTGGGTGAGAACAAGGGCCCCATCGCCAAGCGGAGCGTGCCGCGGCTCGGCAAGCCGGCCTCCGTCGTCGCCCTCGGTTTCGAGGATTTCCGCACCTTCAGTTCCGGCGCCATCATGCTGGATGCCTTCTGGGAGCGCGGCGGCAATATATTCGACACCGCCTTCGTCTATGGCGCCGGCTACACCGAAACCCTGTTCGGCCACTGGCACCGCAGCCGCGGCACCCGCGACGGCGCCGTCGTGATCGGCAAGGGCGCGCATTCCCCGCTCTGCTACCCGGACGTCATCGGCAAGCAGTTGACCCAGTCACTGGACCGTCTGCAGACCGACTATGTCGACGTCTACTTCATGCACCGCGACAACCTCGACGTCCCGGTCGGCGAGTTCGTCGATGCCATGGATGCGGAGGTGAAAGCCGGCCGGATTCGCGGTCCCTTCGGCGGCAGCAACTGGACCCGCGAGCGCTTCGACGAGGCCATTGCCTATGCCGAGCGCACCGGCAAGACCAAGCCGATGGCGCTCAGCAACAACTTTGCCCTCGCCGAGATGCTGGAGCCGATCTGGGCCGGTTGCGTCACGGCCTCGACGCCGGACTTCAGGCAGTGGCTGATCGACCGGCAGGTGACCAACTTCTCCTGGTCGAGCCAGGGCCGCGGTTTCTTCACCGACCGTGCCGGTCGCGACAAGCGGGACAACGAAGAGCTCGTCCGTTGCTGGTACAACGAGCAGAACTTCGGCCGGCGCGACCGGGCCATTGAGCTGGCGCAGAAATTGGGCAAGAGCCCGATCCATGTCGCGCTCGCTTATGTGCTGGCGCAGCCCTTCCCCAGCATCCCGCTGATCGGGCCGCGCACCCTCGACGAGCTCGACGACAGCCTCAAGGCGCTCGACATCGCGCTCACGCCCGAGCAGCTTGCCTGGTTGGCTGGTTAAACGTCACGGAATCGCTGCGTTCCGTCGCTCACGGGTAACGGAACGCAACATAAAGCGCTGCAAAGCAGAGCCGGAAACTAGACCAGCCGGCTCTGCTCGATGGCCGCGGCGATGAAGCTGGCGAACAGCGGATGCGGCTCGAACGGCTTGGATTTCAGCTCCGGATGGAACTGCACGCCGATAAACCAGGGGTGGTCGGTGCGCTCCACGATCTCCGGCAACTTGCCGTCGGGCGACACGCCCGAGAACAATAAGCCGTTCTTTTCCAAGACCTTACGATAGTCCATGTTGACTTCGTAGCGGTGCCGGTGGCGCTCGGAAATGCGCGTCGAACCATAGATGTCCGCCACCCGCGACCCGCGGGTCAGTTGCGCCGGATAAGCCCCCAGCCGCATGGTGCCGCCCAGATCCCCCTCCGACCCGCGCACTTCCTTCTCGTTACCCTTCACCCACTCGGTCATCATCCCCACGATCGGCTCCTTGGTCGGTCCGAACTCGGTGGATGAGGCATTGCGGATACCGGCGGTGTTGCGGGCAGCCTCGATGCAGGCCATCTGCATGCCGAAGCAGATGCCGAAATAGGGCACGTCCTTGGTGCGGGCGAAGCGGGCCGCCTCGATCTTGCCCTGGGCTCCACGTTCGCCGAATCCGCCGGGCACGAGGATGCCGTGGACATGTTCGAGATAGGGCGCCGGATCGTCGCGCTCGAACACCTCGGAGTCGATCCACTGCAGGTTCACCTTCACCTTGTTGGCAATGCCGCCATGGGTCAGGGCTTCACTGAGGGATTTGTAGGCGTCCTTGAGGCCGGTGTACTTGCCGACGATGGCAATGTTGACCTCGCCCTCCGGATTGTGGAGCCGGCGGGAGACTTCTTCCCAGGCGGTCAGGTCCGGAGCGGGCGCATCGGTGATGCCGAAGGCGGCGAGGATCTCGCGGTCCAGGCCTTCCCGATGGTAGGCCACCGGCACGTCGTAGATGGAGCCGACGTCGAGACCCTGGATAACGGCGCTCTCGCGCACGTTGCAGAAAAGCGCCAGCTTCTTCTTGTCGCTTTCCGGGATCGGACGGTCGCAGCGCACCAGCAGCACGTCCGGCATGATGCCGATGGAGCGGAGTTCGGCCACCGAGTGCTGGGTCGGCTTGGTCTTCAACTCGCCCGCCGAGGGGATGTACGGCATCAGCGTGAGATGAAGATAGGCGGCGTGACCGCGCGGCAGGTCGTTGCCGAGTTGGCGGATGGCCTCGAAGAACGGCAGCCCCTCGATGTCGCCGACGGTGCCGCCGATCTCGACGAGGACGAAGTCGAACTCCTCGTTGCCGTCGAGCACGAAGTTCTTGATGGCGTCGGTGACGTGCGGGATCACCTGCACCGTCGCGCCGAGATACTCGCCCTTGCGTTCCTTGGCGAGGATGTCGGAGTAGATCCGGCCGGTGGTGATGTTGTCTTTCTTGTTGGCGGCGCGGCCGGTGAAGCGCTCGTAGTGACCGAGATCGAGGTCGGTCTCGGCGCCATCGTCGGTGACGAAGACCTCACCGTGCTGGGTGGGCGACATGGTGCCCGGGTCGACGTTGAGATAGGGGTCGAGCTTGCGAAGGCGGACCTTGTAGCCGCGCGCCTGGAGCACCGCGCCGAGTGCTGCCGAGGCGAGCCCCTTGCCCAAAGAAGAAACCACGCCACCGGTGATGAATACGTACCGAGCCATGGGCGCTCACCTTAATCATATCGTCTTCGATTCGGAGAGCCGCGAGCCGGCTTCTCACACAAAAGAAGAAGGGGATGTCGCCATCCCCTCCCCATCCGTCGCATCTCGCGCCGGTTAGTTCGTCGCCGGCGCAGCCGGCTGTTGCTCCGTCGGCGCGGGCGCCGCGGGAACGGGAAGGTCGCTGGCGCTGTCCGCCGCCGGAGCTGCAGCTTCGGGCGCAGCCGGACCCGCCGGAGTAGGTGCAGCCGGGGCCGTCGAGGGTGTCGGCGCGGCAGGGGCCGGAACCGGCAGGTCGGAGCTGCTGTCGCCCTGCAGGGCGTTCAGCGCGTCGAGAACCGTAGCCGGGGCTTCGCCGTCCTGCGTCTGCACTGCCCGATCCAGAATGGTCGAGGTGCTGCGGTCGAGCTCGCTCATGATGGTGAGGCCGATGGCGGTGGCAAAGAACAGGGCCGCCAGAATGGCCGTGGTGCGGGTGAGCAGGTTGGCCGAGCCACGGGCGGTCATGAAGCCGCCGCCACCGCCGCCGATGCCCAGCGCGCCGCCCTCGGAGCGCTGCAGCAGGATCACCGCGATCAGCGCCAGCACGATGAGCAGGTAGGCCACAATCAGGACGTTTGCCATCGGGTCCTTCGTATCGTCGTCAAGAGATGCGGCGTCATACACGCCTCAAGCGGCGAATGCCAGAGGCCGGGCGGAAAAACCGCCGAGCCTCCGGCCCGCTCGTTCAGACCGCCGAGATAATGGTGTAAAAGTCTTTTGCCAAGAGGCTGGCACCACCGACGAGACCACCATTGACGTTTTCCAGCGACAGGATCTCGCGGGCGTTCATCGGCTTCATCGACCCACCGTAGAGAATGCGCGTGGTCTGCCCAGGCTCGCCGAAGCGCTCCACCAGGTGCTGGCGAATGCTGGCATGCATCCTCGCGATTTCTTCATTGGTTGGCGTGCGGCCGGTGCCGATCGCCCAGACCGGCTCATAGGCCACGATCACCTCGTGTTGCCCCCCTGCATCTGGGATCGAGCCGGCAAGCTGCCGTGCAACGACGGATTCGGCTTCGCCGCTGTCCCGTTCGCTCTCTGTCTCGCCAACGCAGATGATGGGCTTGAGCCCTGCTCCCATCGCGGCTTCCGCCTTGGCACGCACGAGTTCATCCGTCTCGCCGTGCTGGGTGCGGCGCTCGGAGTGTCCGACGATGACGAACTGGGCGCCGGCATCGGCCAGCATGCCGGCCGAGATGTCGCCGGTGTGGGCGCCGGAGGCGGCCGGATGACAATCCTGGCCACCGGCGAGAATGCCGCTCGTGGCCCCGCTCGAAGCCACGGCGTGGAGAATGGTGGCAGGGGGACAGACAACGACCAGCGCACGCGGCGCCTCGCCCGTGGTCAGCAGACTCGCCAAGGCGGAGATTTCCTCGAGGGAGGCACGCAACCCGTTCATCTTCCAGTTCCCTGCGATGAGCGGCGAAATCGTGGTGGTCACTGTTTGCTCCTCTATACCTCTTGCACCGGCAACGGCTTTGCCATAACCCCGCAAGTCGACTTTGGCTATGCCGGACGTCCGCTGACGGACGACTGGGCGAAACTGGAACGTTGTCACATGCTCGATGGTTTGCGCGCGTTTGCAAAATCCTGGCCCGGCCGGATTATGGGCGCGTTGCTGCTGATCGGCCTCGCCGGCTTCGGCATCAACAATGTCATTCTGGGCTTCGGCAGCAATACCGTCGCGCGCGTCGGCAGCGAAGACATCACCGCCAACGAGTTCCTGCGCGCCTATCAGAGCCAGGTGAACCGCGTCGCGCAGCAGATCGGCTCGGTTCCTTCGCCTCAGGATGCGGTGAACTTCGGCATTCCGACCCTGACCCTGCAGCAACTGGCGCAGGACGCCGCGCTGGACCAATTGGCGACGCGTTTCGGGCTTGGCGTTTCGGAAGCAAAGCTCGCCGAGATGGTCCGCGAGGACCCCTCCTTCCGCGGCACGCTCGGCACGTTCGACCCGGCCTCGTTCGAACAGGTGCTGCGGGCGAGCGGCATCACCGAGGCGGAATATTTCGAAGACCAGACCGCAGCGGCACGCCGCCAGCAACTGGTATTGAGCCTGTTCGGCGAAGCCGGCCTGCCGGCGGCCGGCACCGAGCTGATCAATGCCTATGTGAACGACCAGCGCACGATCGAATATTTCGTGTTGAACGCCACCAGCCTGCCGAGCCCGCCGGAGCCAACTGAGGAAGAACTCGCTGCCTACCTCGCGGAGCACCAGGCCGAGTTCCGCACCGTCGAAACCCGCCAGACGCAGATGCTGGTGCTGTCGCCAACCACGTTGGCTGCCAGCAAGACCATCTCTGACGAGGCGATCGCCGCCGAGTATGAGCGCACCCGCGACAGCCTGACCCAGCCGGAGCGCCGCACCATCGAGCAGGTGGTGCTGAATGCCGACCAGGCCACTGCCTTCGAGGCTGGCCTGACCGCCGGCACACCGTTCGAGCAGCTTGTTGCCGAGGCAGGCCTGACACCCACCTCGCTGGGCACGCTGGCCCAGAGCCAGGTCACGGACCCTGCCCTGGCCGAGGCAGCCTTGGGCCTGGAACAAGGTCAGTTTACCGTCATCGAGGGCGTCGCCGGCCGCCGCGCCGTGCATGTATCGGCCATCGAGCCGGGCGGTACCCCATCGCTCGAAGAAGCGCGGGCCGAGATCGAGGAGCGGCTCGCGCTTGCCGAGGCGCGCAACGAAATCGCCGATATCCAGGATCAGGTGGAAGAACTGCGTGCCGCATTCCGGCCGCTGACCGAGATCGCCGAGCGCTTTGGGCTCGACCTCTACGAAGCGGGCGTCACCGCCGGCGGCAGCGAGCTGGAGATCATCCCCGGCATCAACCCCGAGGACCGCACCCGTCTGGCGCAGGCCATCTTTGCGGCGGAGCAGGGCGATCTGACGGCGGCCGTGCCGATGGCCGGCAACACCAATGTCTATTTCGAACTGAACGCCATCGAACCCGCGCGGGACCAAACGCTGGACGAAGTCCGCGACGACGTCGCGGCTGCCCTGATGACCGAGCGGACCAACAATGCCCTGCTGGACGCGGCTGAAGAGGCCGTCGCCGAGGTGCAGGGCGGGACGGCGCTGGCCGACGTTGCCGCCAGCTACAACACCTTCCCGCAACTGAGCACGCCGTTCACCCGCTTCGGTTCCTCCGACGGCACCATCGACGGCACGATCGCCTCCGCGGCGTTTGCCGGTGGGCCGGACCTGGTGGACACCGCCGTGGGCGAAGATGGCAGCGTGACCGTGTTCCAGGTCACCAGCGTCATTCCCGCCGATGCAACGCTCGAGCAGGAGGTCGTCGACGGCCTCGACCAGGAGGCCCAGATCGGGCTCTATGGCGAGTTCGTCGCCGGTGTCCGTGACGATGCCGGGCTGCGGATCAACCAGCAGGCGCTGAACGAGGCGCTTGCCATCACCGGCGCCACGCAGTAGCGCCCTCACCTCGAAAGAAGCCACCATGGCCGACGACGTCTTTCCGCGTTTTTCCGAGCAATACGATGCCGGGAAATCGCAGATCGTCTGGCGTCGCGTGGTGGCCGACCTCGAGACGCCGATCGGCACCTATCTCAAGCTCGCCAGCGGACGGAGCAACACCTTCCTGCTCGAATCCGTACAGGACGGAAGCACCCGCGGACGCTATTCGATCATCGGCCTCTTGCCGGACGTGATCCTGAAGGTCGAGCATGGCGAGGCGTCGATCAACCGCTCCGCGCAGATCCACCCGAACGCGTTCGAGCCGCTGGCGGAGAAGCCGCTCGACGCGCTACGGCTGCTGGTGGCCGAAAGCCAGATCGACATGCCCGCCGGCCTGCCGCCGCAATCCGCGGGCGTCTATGGCTTTCTCGGCTACGAAATGGTCCGCTACATGGAGGTGCTGCCCAACAGCAACCCCGACGAGCTCGGCCTTCCCGAAGCAACGCTGATCCGGCCGTCGCTGCTGGCGATCTTCGACACGGTCAAGGACGAACTCTATATCACCGCCCCGGTCTATGTCCGCGCCGGCGTCACCGCTCGGCAGGCCTATGAAGCAGCAGAGGCGCGCATGGACGAGGCCGTGGCGCGACTGAACCAGTCGTTGCCGGCCGCCCCTGCCCTGCCCGACCTCGAGACGCTGGCCGTCACCAGCAATACCAGCCGCGAGGCCTATTTCGGCATGGTGGCGCGGGCCAAGGAGTACATCGCCGCCGGCGACATCTTCCAGGTGGTTCTGAGCCAGCGCTTCGAGGCCGAGTTCAGCCTGCCCCCGACGGCGTTGTACCGCGCCCTGCGCCGGACCAACCCCAGCCCCTACATGTACTTCCTCGACTTCGGCGATTTCGCCGTCGCGGGGTCGAGCCCCGAAATCCTCGTACGGGTGCAGAACGGGCAAGTCACGATTCGACCGATCGCCGGCACCCGGAAACGCGGCTCCACCCCGACGCGCGACCAGGAACTGGCGGCGGAGCTGCTGAGCGACCCGAAGGAACTGGCGGAACATCTGATGCTGCTCGACCTCGGCCGCAATGACGTCGGCCGGGTGGCGAAGATCGGTTCGGTGAAGGTCACCGACAAGTTCTTCCTCGAATACTATTCGCACGTGATGCACATCGTCTCGAACGTGGTGGGCGAACTGGACCCGCAATACGACTTCGTCGATGCGCTGGCAGCAGGCTTTCCCGCGGGCACCGTGTCGGGCGCGCCGAAGGTGCGGGCGATGGAGATCATCGACGAGCTCGAGACCTCCCGCCGCGGCATCTACGGCGGCTGCGTGGGCTATTTCGGCGCAGACGGGACGATGGACACCTGCATCGTCTTGCGCACCGGCATCGTCAAGAACGGCAAGCTCTATGTGCAGGCCGGCGCCGGCATCGTCGCCGACAGCCAGCCCGAGCTCGAGCAGATGGAATGCGAGAACAAGGCGCGGGCCCTGTTCACGGCGGCCGAAGAAGCGCTACGCTATGCCGGCGAAGCGAGGATCGGGCAGTGAGCAGCTTTTCGGCATGGGGAGTGCGTGGGGGCACGCGGTTGGTGGGGCGATGGCGGAGCTGGTTCTGACCAACCGCCAGATCCATTCTGTTTGAGGCAGGCTCCAAATGACCAAGACCCTCGTCATCGATAATTACGACAGCTTCACCTACAATCTCGTCCACTTTCTGGGCGAACTCGGCGCCGACATCACCGTGCGCCGCAACAACAAAATCACGCCGGACGAAATTGCTGAGATGGCCCCTGAGGCCATTGTCCTGTCGCCCGGGCCATGCACGCCCAACGAAGCGGGGGTGTGCCTCGCCGTGATCGACCGGTTCAAAGGCGAGATTCCGATGCTGGGCGTGTGCCTGGGCCACCAGGCCATGGGCCAGGCGCTCGGCGGCGAAGTGATCCGGGCGCCGCACCTGGTGCACGGGAAGACCAGCCGCATCGAGCACACAGCCAAGGGCATCTTCCGCGGGCTGAACGCCGGCTTCGAGGCGACACGCTACCACTCGCTGATCGTCAGGGCAGAGACGCTGCCGGAGACGCTGGAGGTCACCGCTCGCACCGAGGACGGCCTGATCATGGGCATGCAGCACAAGACGCTGCCGGTTCACGGGGTGCAGTTCCACCCGGAGAGCATCGCCAGCGAGAACGGCCATGCGCTCTTGCAGAATTTCCTGAACCTCGCCAAGGAGTTCAACGGCAAGCGGGAGGCGGCGTGATGGACATCAAGCAGGCGCTGCACAAGGTCGCCGATCGGCGCGACCTCACCGGCGAAGAAATGCGCAGCGTGATGCGCAGCATCATGGCCGGCGAGGCAACCCCCGCCCAGATCGGCGCCTTTCTGATGGGCATGCGGATCAAGGGCGAGACGGTGGGCGAGATCGCCGCTGCCGTATCGATCCTGCGCGAGCAGATGGTGCCGGTCACCGCGCCGGAGAATGCCATCGACATCGTCGGCACCGGCGGCGACGGGGTCGGCAGCCTCAACATCTCCACGGCGACGGCGATCGTGGTGGCAGCGACCGGCGTGCCGGTGGCCAAGCACGGCAACAAGGCGCTGTCGTCTCGTTCGGGCTCGTCGCAGGCGCTGGAGGCGCTCGGGGTGAAACTGGACCTCACTCCGGCGGAGATCGGCGACACCATCGCGCAGGCGGGCATCGCCTTCATGTTCGCGCCACACCATCACCCGGCCATGCGGCATGTGGGGCCGGCGCGCACCGAAATGGGCGTGCGCACGCTGTTCAACCTGCTGGGACCGCAGGCAAATCCGGCGGGCGTGCGGCGCTACCTGCTTGGCGTCTATTCGCAGCAATGGGTGGAGCCCGTCGCCGCAGCGCTCCTGGCCAACCGCGCCATCAAGGCGTGGGTGGTCCATTCGAGCGAGGGGCTCGATGAGCTGTCGACCTCCGGCCCCAACTTCGTGGCGCAGATCATGAACGGGGATCTGCGCAGTTTCGAACTGCATCCGGAGCAGGTCGGGCTGAGGCTGACGGACCCCAAGGACCTGCTCGGCGGCGATCCGATGGAGAATGCTGCGGCAATCAATGCCTTGCTCGACGGAGCGCCGGGCGCCTATCGTGACACCGTGCTGCTCAACGCCGGCGCCGCCCTGTTCGTCGCCGACAAGGTGGAGAGCATCGAAGACGGCATTGCCCTGGCGCGCGGGATGATCGACAGCGGCAAAGCCAAGGCCACACTCGCCCGCCTGGTGGCGGTATCCAACGGACGAGCGGAATGACCGATATCCTCAAGCAGATCGAACTCTACAAGCGCGAGGAAATCGCAGCGGCCAAGGCCATGCGGCCCTGGGCCGAAGTCGTCGCCCAGGCGCACGACCAGACGCCCCCGCGTGGCTTCCTCAAGGCACTCAAGGCTAAGCGGGTGAGCGGGAACTATGCCCTGATTGCCGAGGTCAAGAAGGCAAGCCCGTCAAAGGGCTTGATCCGACCGGATTTCGATCCGGCAGCAATCGCCCGCGCCTACGAAATGGCGGGCGCCGCCTGCCTGTCAGTGCTGACCGACCGCCCGAGTTTCCAGGGATCGCCGAGCTATTTGATCGAAGCCCGAGCGGCGACGCAGTTGCCGGTGCTGCGCAAGGACTTCCTGTTCGAGACCTACCAGGTGGCCGAAGCGCGGGCCTGGGGGGCAGACTGCATCCTGATCATCCTCGCTGCGGTTGGCGACGACACTGCGCGATACCTGCTCGATGCGGCCGAGGAATGGGGCATGGACGCGCTGGTGGAAGTGCACGACCAGTTGGAACTGGACCGGGCACTGGCGCTCGACGCGGAGTTCATCGGCATCAACAACCGCAATCTCAGGACCTTCGAAACCACGCTCGATACCTCCATCAAGCTCGCCGTCGGCGTGCCGGAGGGCCGGATGCTGGTCAGCGAGAGCGGCATCGTCGACCACCAGCACCTGGTGAAGCTCGAGCGGGAGGCAGGTATCGGCACCTTCCTCGTCGGCGAGAGCCTGATGCGGCAGCAGGACGTAGTGGCCGCCACCCGGGCATTGCTGATGGGCGCGCCGGTCGCGGCCGACTGATGGCGAGCGGCCTCACCCATCTCGACGCCCGCGGCCAGGCACACATGGTCGACATCGGTGACAAGGCGGTTACGCGTCGCCGGGCGGTGGCCGAAGCCACGGTGCTCGCCACCAGGGAGACCATCACCGCACTGGTGGAAGGCAGCGGTAACAAGGGCGACGCGCTGGCGACGGCCCGCATCGCCGGGATCATGGCCGCCAAGAAGACATCGGAACTGATCCCGCTCTGCCATCCGCTCGCGCTCAGCAAGGTCACGATCGATATCGACCCGCTGGTTGACGGTTCCGGCCTGCATGTGACGGCCGGGGCGGAAACCACCGGCCAGACCGGGGTGGAGATGGAAGCCCTGACTGCGGCAAGCGTCGCCGCGCTGACGCTCTATGACATGGGCAAGGCCATGGACCGTGCCATGACCATCACCGACCTGCGGCTGGCGGAGAAATCCGGTGGCAAGTCGGGCGATTACCGGCGGACGCCGTGAGCCTCAAGCCAGTCGAAGACGCGATGGCGGCTATCCTGGCCCGCGTGCCGCCCGTCACGGCGGAGACGGTGCCGCTGTCCGAGGCGGCCGGTCGGGTGCTGGCGGCTCCGGTGAGTGCAAGCCACGACCAACCGCCATTCGACGCCTCGGCCATGGACGGATATGCCCTCCGCGCCGCTGATGCTGCGAATGGTGCGGCGTTGCGCGTGATCGGCATGTCGCAGGCGGGCGCCGGCTTCGAGGGCACGCTGGGTGCCGGCGAGGCGGTGCGCATCTTTACCGGAGCACCCGTGCCGGCCGGCGCAGATACCGTGATCATGCAGGAAGAGGCCGTCCGCGAGGGTGACCTGGTGCGGTTCACCGCGCCCATACGCCGTGGCCACAGCGTACGCCTACGGGGCAATGACTTCGCGGTCGGTAACGAACTGCTCGCACCGGGCACGCTGCTTGGGCCGCTGCAACTGACGGTTGCGGCTGCGGCGAATGCCGGAACGGTGTCCGTGGCCCGCCGGCCGTCCGTTGCCCTGCTCGCCACCGGGGACGAGCTGGTGCCGCCGGGCAGCCCGCTCGGACCGGACCAGATCGTTGCCTCCAACAGCGCCGGACTGCTGCCGCTGCTCTCGCCCTATGCCGAGCGGGTGATCGACCACGGCATCGCCCCGGACGACCGCCAGGAGCTGACATCGCGACTCGCCGCGATCCTAGCCGACCAGCCGGACCTGCTGGTGACCACCGGCGGCGCCAGCGTCGGCGAGCATGACCTGGTGCAGGATGTGCTGAAGGAGCTAGGCGTTACGCTCGACTTCTGGCGGATCAACATGCGGCCGGGCAAGCCGCTGATGTTCGGCATCCGCGGCAAGACCCTGATATTCGGGCTGCCGGGCAATCCCGTGTCGGCGATGGTGACGGCGCTGGTGTTCATCCGCCCTGCCCTGCGCCGCTGGCTGGGAGCCACCGAACCGGAAACCTGGCGGTTACCCCTCGCAGCTCCCACGCCAGCAAACACGGCACGCCGGCACTTCATGCGGGCGCGCTTGGTCCGGACGGAGGCGGGTTCGCAAGTATTGCCCATCCTTGAGACCGATAGTGGCCACACCTCGTCCATGGTTGCGGCCGACATGTTGATCGTTCAGCCGGAGAACGATCCGGGCCGTGCCGCAGGAGCCTTAGTAGAGGCCATCCCGATCTCAGGTTTCTAGTTCTGCATGCGGCTCTATTGCAGAACATAGGCGGAACACTTATAGTCGTTCCGTCTATGTTCCGATTCTCGCCGAAAGGGCCAGAATGCTCACGCGCAAGCAACACGAACTGCTGATGTTCATCCATGAGCGGATGAAGGAGAGTGGCATCCCGCCCTCCTTCGACGAGATGAAGGACGCGCTCGATCTCGCTTCCAAATCCGGCATTCATCGCCTGATCACGGCCCTCGAAGAGCGTGGCTTCATCCGGCGTCTTCCCAATCGGGCGCGGGCACTGGAAGTGATCAAGCTGCCGGACTCGATGAACCCGACCCTGGGCGGGCGCAAGGCGCGGTTCGAGCCGGCGGTGATCGAAGGCAATCTCGGCAAGGTAGCGGCGCCACCGGCGCGCGGCGAGGACTATGCCCGCCCGGTGTCCGTACCAGTGATGGGCCGTATCGCTGCCGGTACGCCGATCGAAGCCATCCAGACCCACTCGCACACCATCGCCGTGCCGCCCGAGATGTTGGGCGCGGGCGAGCACTTCGCCCTCGAAGTCCGCGGCGACTCGATGATCGACGCGGGCATCTTCGACGGCGACACCGTGCTGATCCGCAAGCAGGAGAGCGCCTCGACCGGCGAGATCGTCGTCGCCCTGGTCGATGACGAGGAAGCCACCCTCAAGCGACTGCGCCGCAAGGGCCAGACCATCGCCCTGGAAGCGGCCAATCCGGCCTACGAAACCCGCATCTTTCCGCCCGATCGGGTGAAGGTGCAGGGTCGTCTCGTCGGACTGATGCGCAAGTATTAGGACCCCGTGGCCTAGCAGCAGACGCAGAAGGTTTGCCAGGTGGTGTTGCGCCTGGCCGGAGCGAAGCGGGAGATCCTGGTCTTCCGTCATGCGCTTGCGGGCATGCAACTGGTCAAGGGGACGCTCGAGCCCGGTGAGACTCCCCTAGCTGGCGCTTTGCGGGAGCTGACCGAAGAAGCCGGGCTACTTGCCGATCCGGGAGCCGGTCCACAGTGGACGAGTGCAGCGCTCGCCGATGGGCAGATCTGGCATTTCGTACCGGTATCCATCAGCGGCGTTCCAGACCGGTTCGACTTCTTCACCGCCGACGATTGCGGCCATTTGTTCCGGTTCGGCTGGTGGACCCTTGGAAAAGAGCCAGGGCCGGAATGGCACGAGATCTTCGTGCGCGCCTTGCGCGAAATCCACCATCGACACGAAGCGGCGTGAAGCCTCTGCCGGTGCCTCCGTTGAGGTTGGCCGCGGAAGTGAAATCGAAATCGTTTGGCAAGCGTCAGCTCGTGTCCTGCTTGCCCCCGGCTCTGTGAGCCGCCCTGAATCTATCCCGTTTATCCCCGCCCCCTCACTCGTGCCCTATGCTCTCGCCGTCGCATCCTGAAGCGCGGTCATGACGAGTGGTCGGGATGCGGTGGCAGGTGGATCGGGGTCGCCCGATCCGAACCTCGCTTGTCTTGCCGTGGAATCCCAAGGGAAAGTCCGGGAACACGGCTGCACTGAATGGTGCTGCACCGCCCATTCAAGCCGCTCCATCAGTGCTGCGGCGCCCTGGCGGATCGGTCAGTCGGCTGAGCGACCAGGAATGGTCTCTGGGCAGGCAAGCGAAACAGGACCCCTGTCGCTCTGGCGAGGCACGATCCTCACTCTGTCTGCGCAACTCTCTCGAGGCAGTGCCTCGCCAGAGCCGCTTCGAATCAAAAAAGCCGGCCCCGATGATCGGGACCGGCCCACAGGTGCTGGCGCGCCGTCAGTGGTTGTCGCGCGGGACGCCGTTGGTCTGGGCGATGCGCTGGTAGTTCACCGCCGGCTTCAGCACGGCGCCGCTGCCGAGCTGGTCGACGAGGCCGCGCTGGATTTCCTGCCACGGGGTCTGGTGCTTCGGGAACTTGTAGCCGCCCTCGGCCTCGAGGTTGGCGCGGCGCTGCTGGATCTCGGCGTCGGAGATCAGGATGTTGGCCTCGCCCTTGTTGAGGTCGATGCGCACCCGGTCGCCGGTCTTGAGGATCGCGAGGTTGCCACCGGCCGCCGCTTCCGGAGAAGCGTTGAGAATGGAGGGTGAGCCGGAGGTGCCCGACTGGCGCCCGTCGCCGATGCACGGCAGCGAGTGGACGCCCTTCTTGATCAGGTAGTCGGGCGGCCGCATGTTCACCACCTCGGCCGCACCGGGATAGCCGATCGGGCCGGCGCCGCGCATGAACAGCATGGTGTATTCGTCGATGTCGAGCGAGGGATCATCGATGCGAGCGTGGTAGTCTTCTGGCCCGTCGAAGACCACCGCCTTGCCCTCGAACATGCCCGGGTGCTGCGGATCGCTGAGGTAGCGCTCGCGGAACTCGGGGGAGATCACGCTGGTCTTCATGATGGCGTTGTCGAACAGATTGCCACGCAGCACGATGAAGCCGGCTTCGGCCTTCAGCGGCTGATCGAACGGCCGGATCACCTTCTCGTCCTGGATCGGAGTATCGCGGCAGTTCTCGCCGATCGACTTGCCATTGACGGTGGGGGCGTTCTCGTGAATCAGCCCCTGCTTCATCAGCTCGTTGACCACCGCCGGCACGCCGCCGGCATGGTAGTAGTCCTCGCCGAGATACTCGCCGGCCGGCTGCAGGTTGACGAGAAGCGGCACGTGGTGCCCGTGCTGCTGCCATTCCTCGATATCGAGCTCGACGCCGATATGGCGGGCAATCGCATTGATGTGGATCGGCGCATTGGTCGAGCCGCCGATGGCCGAGTTCACCACGATGGCGTTGAGGAAGTTCTCCTTGGTCAGGATGTCCGAGGGCTTGAGGTCCTCGTGCACCATTTCCACGGCGCGCTTGCCGGTGCGGTACGCCATCTCCTGGCGGTCGCGATACGGCGCCGGAATGGCAGCCGAGCCCGGAAGCTGCATGCCCAGCGCCTCGGCCAGCGAATTCATCGTGGTTGCGGTGCCCATGGTGTTGCAGTAGCCCGTCGACGGAGCCGAGGAGGCCACGAGCTCGATGAACTTCGGGTAGTCGATCTCGCCGGCGGCGAGCATCTGGCGAGCCTTCCACACGATGGTGCCGGAGCCGGTGCGCTCACCCTTGTGCCAGCCGTTGAGCATCGGACCGACGGACAGGGCGATCGCCGGGATGTTCACGGTGGCCGCACCCATCAGCATCGCTGGAGTTGTCTTGTCGCAGCCGATGGTCAGCACCACGCCATCGAGCGGGTAGCCGTAGAGCACTTCCACCAGGCCGAGATAGGCGAGGTTGCGGTCGAGACCCGCGGTGGGCCGCTTGCCCGTCTCCTGGATCGGGTGGACGGGGAACTCGATGGCGATGCCGCCAGC
This sequence comes from Devosia albogilva, assembly GCF_042685625.1. NCBI lineage: Bacteria > Pseudomonadati > Pseudomonadota > Alphaproteobacteria > Hyphomicrobiales > Devosiaceae > Devosia > Devosia albogilva. The sequence goes on along the minus strand of NZ_JBHUNP010000001.1, from coordinate 3,478,104 downwards.
TTCACGAATGCCCTCGCGCAGGCGCTCGGCCAGAACGATGTGATGACGGTTGCAGGGGCTGAGGTCGGAGCCGGTCTGGGCGATGCCGATGATCGGCTTGTCGGACTGCAACTCCTCGCGGGAGACGCCGAAATTCATGTAGCGCTCGAGATAAAGCGCGGTCATGTCCGGATTATCCGGATTGTCGAACCAAGCGCGCGAGCGCAGCTTCTTGGGGGCGGAGCCGCCGTTTCCAGCCGTCATGTGGTCAGATCCTCAACTGTTCGCCGCCGATCGAAGCGGGCGATTTGTGCCGTTCTAGCATGTCTGTGGGCACACGGAACGCCGTCTCTTGAAAAAATCATACAATTGAGCCAAGTGCGTGCAAGCACTGGTGGAAGCGGCGGCCAAGGGCTAGGCTTCGATGTACTTGGGCCGGTGCAGAGAGGGCGGAACAGTGACAAGTGGCGTCGAGTGGGTGGCCGTCGATTGGGGCACCTCCAATCTGCGGGCCTGGGGCATGGGCGCCGATGGCAACCCAGTGCTGGAGCGCTCCTCCCCCAAGGGCATGGGCAAGCTGCAGCGGCATGAGTTTGCAGGTGCGCTTACGGAACTGCTGGACGGCGTCGCTGCGGGACACGGGATGCCGGTGCTGATCTGCGGTATGGCCGGTGCGCGGCAGGGCTGGCTCGAAGCGCCATATCTCGAGGCGCCTGCGGACCTGCGCGGCCTCGTGCATAGCGCCGTGCGCCCCGAGATGCCGGATATGCGCTTTGCGCCGGCGATCCTCCCGGGAGTGTGCCAGAAGTCGGGTGGCGACAACGTCATGCGAGGCGAGGAAACCCAGCTCCTGGGGTTGGCCGTGCTCAAGCCCGGCTTCAGCGGCATGGTGTGCATGCCGGGCACGCATTCGAAATGGGCGCGGCTGAACGGCACGCGCGTGGAACATTTCTCGACCGCCATGACGGGCGAACTTTACGACGTGCTACGGAACCATTCGGTGCTGCGGCATTCGCTCAACGGAGTTCTGGACGGGCCGGGACGACTTGACGGCTTTCGCGCGGGCGCGGAAGCGGGGCTCGAAAGCCCGGACCAGTTGCTGGGCCGGCTGTTCGAGGTGCGGGCGGTGTCGCTGCTATCGGGCCGCGAACCGGACTGGTGCGCGGGCTTTCTATCCGGGCTGCTTATCGGCACCGAAATCGCCGGCAATCGCGCCCGCATCGGCGACCAGGCGGTGCCGCTGATCGGTTCATCAACGCTGTGCGAGCTCTATGCCAGCGTGCTGGACATGGCCGGCATCGAGTCCGAGATACATGATGCCACGGCAGTGGTGATCGCGGGTCTGGCCGCGGCACGCCGCTTGGGTGGCGAGGAGTAGAGCATGGAACACCGGCATCTGATTGCCATTCTGCGCGGGATCACGCCTGCGGAGACGCTGGACGTATGCGAGGCGCTGATCGAAGCGGGAATCACGCTGATCGAGGTGCCGCTCAACTCCCCGGACGCTGTGACCAGCATCGGCCAGGCCGTCGCGGCCTTCGGTGAGCGCGCGGAGATCGGCGCCGGAACTGTGTTGTCGGCCGAGGATGTCCGCGCGGTGGCGGCTGCGGGCGGGCAATTCATCGTCTCGCCGGACACCAACTCCGAGGTAATCGCGGAGACCCGCCGGCTCGGGCTCGCGTCGTACCCCGGCGTGTTCACGCCGAGCGATGCTTTCACCGCCATCCGCGCCGGAGCAACGGGGCTGAAGTTCTTCCCTGCCGAGGTGCTGGGGCCGAAGGGGATCAAGGCGATGAAGGCGGTACTGCCGCCAGCCGTCCCGCTCTATGCAGTGGGCGGTGCTGCGCCGGACAATTTCGCCGAGTACTTCGCCGCAGGTTGCGCCGGGTTCGGGCTCGGGACATTCCTCTACAAGCCGGGAACATCGGCGGCACAGGTTGCGGAACGGGCGGCAGCGGCGGTGGCCGCGTATGACGGGGGCAAGACGCAATGACTGACACGGCACACCTGCTGATCGACAGCCGGTGCGAACTGGGCGAAGGCCCGCTTTGGCACCCGCAGCGTCAGCAGCTGTTTTATTTCGACATCAACCGCCGGACGCTGTTTGCCGCAAGAGCCGGCGGTTCGGTGGAGGGCCGGTGGCCTTTGGAAGAGATGGCCAGCGCTGCGGCGGTGATCGACGAGCAGACGCTGATGCTCGCTACGGAAACGGGCCTGAAGCGCTTCGATCTCACCTCGCGGATGAGCGAAACCATCGTTGCCATCGAAGCGGACAAGCCTGGCACCAGAAGCAATGACGGCCGCTGCCATCCTTCGGGCGGGTACTGGATCGGGACCATCGGCAGGGACAGCGAAGAAGACCCGCAGGGGACGCTCTACCACTATCGTGCCGGGGAACTGACGGTGCTGAAGACGCCGGTTGCGATACCCAATGCGACCTGCTTCTCCCCGGACGGCGCCATCGCTTACTGGACCGACACGCCGACCAAGCGGATCCTAAAATGCCCGGTGGATCCGGCAACCGGCCTGCCAAATGGCGAGTGGTCGCTGTTTGTCGAAGTGCCAGAGGATGAGGGTTACCCGGACGGAGCGGTCGTCGACAGCGCCGGCTACCTGTGGAGCGCGCGTTGGGGTGGCCACCGCGTCGTACGGCATGCGCCAGACGGATCGGTCGACCGGGTGGTGCACGTGCCGGTGAGCCAAGTGAGTTGTCCGGCACTGGGCGGCCCAGAACTGAAGACGCTGTTCATCACCACGGCTACCAAGAACCTGTCTGCGGAGCAGCTGGCGTCAGAAAAGGTCGCCGGCGGGGTGTTCGCCATCGAGGTTGATGTCCCGGGGCAGCCCGAGCCCGTTTTCCAAGCCTAACGCGCGATGCGCCAAGGGCGATGCCCCGGCGGTATTGCTGTGACGATCTCGAACGCGCCTTGTGTGGCGTCCCAGCGCAGCCAGTGCATGCCGCCGGTGGCGAGATTGTCCGCGTCAATCACGTCGCCCGTGCACCACGAAGGCACCGAAAAGCGGGCGATCAACATGTCATGGCGGCCGCAATCCTCCGGCAGCGCGTCAACGCTGCGGGCAGCGGCGAGGCTAAACGGTCGGTTGCGGCGATGCAGCCGCTTATGTCGCAGTGGACGCCGCCAGCAGTGGCGGCGATCTCTTCCTGGTAGTGCTCGCTCCAGGCATCCACCGCGAAGCTGCCGGTGCGGCCTGTGACCATGCCGAGCCCGTCTTCGGTGCGCACGGCGACTGCCTGGGTGGTGTCGGCCACCAGAATATCGGGCCGGCCGGCGAAGCCGAAGAGCAGGAGCAATGGCAGGGCCGCGACTGGGCCGATCAATCGCCACAGGGTCGGGAAGAAGGCGAACCAGGCGAGCGCGGCCAGCGTGATCGCGAGCGCCCAGCCGGTGAGGAGGGGATTACCGGTCCAGCCTTCGCTCCAGCCGGCCACCAAGGCTGCGATGTCGAGCATCCGCTCGATGCCCCAGCCCATGATCTCGAGCGGCCAATGCTCCAGGGCCAATGGCATGGCAAGCACCGACACCACCGCGAACGGCATGATCACCAGCGACAACACCGGCAGCACCAAGATGTTGCCGACCACACTGAGCGGCGCCGTTTGCTGGAAGTGGTAGGCAGAGAAGACCAGGGTAGCCAGACCGGCGATGAAGCTGGTGATGGCCGCGTCCCGTAACGGCAGAGTTACCATCGACCATCGGCCCGGCGCCTCCGTTCGTGTTCGACGCGGCATCTCGTAGAAACCGATCAGGGCCACCACGGCCGCAAAACTCAACTGGAAGCTCGGGCGGAAAACGCTGGCCGGATCGAGGACGATGATCAGGATGGCGGCGATGGCGACGTTGCGCATGGTGAGCGCCTGACGGCCGGCGAGGACCGCACCAAACACCAGCGCCAGCATGATGGTGGAGCGAAGCGCCGGGACATTGTTGAGGCCGCCCGCGAGCAGCAGGTAGCCGACTGCGGCGAGTATCCCGGCCACAGCTGCGATGCGCTTGATAGGCAGGTGAACCGCTGCAGCCGGAATGGCAGCGAGCAGCAGGCGGATCAGGAAGTAGATGCCGCCGGCAACGATGGCGAGGTGAAGTCCGGAGATGGAGTAGATGTGGGCGAGACCGGCAGCCGCCATGACATCGCGCGTTTCGTCGGTGATGGCGCTCTGATCACCCATGATCATGGCGCGGGCGATCGCGCCGGCGTCGGCATCGAGAACGGCATCAATCCGGGCGCCGATAGCCAGCCGTAAGGACTCGGTGGCGCGCGTGGCATCCCAACCGGTGCCGCTTGCAACACGCTCGAAGAAGCCGCCTGTGACGGTGCCATAGGCACCGATGCCTGCGAAATAGGAGTGGAACTGCCCGTCGTAGGATCCGGGAAGAACAGGTCCGGGTATCGGCGCGAGGCGCAGAGTGGCGCGGATGGTGTCGCCGGGCGCCAGCGGGGGTTCGGGCGGAACCAGCAAGCGAGCCCGGCGGATGTCCACGGACCTGGTGTCGGCCTCCGGCTGAAGCGCGGAGACGACAATGCGGCGCTCTTCGGCGTTGGCGGAGATGACTTCGTCGACATGGGCGGTGAAGGTGCCGAAGGCAGGACGCTCCAGCATGGCGGTGCCGAACAGCGCGCCATGCAGTGGAAGCAGCGCCGCACCGAACCACGCAAAGCAGGCCAACACGGCAATGTGCACCAGGGCGCGATGTCTCAGCAGACCCGCTACCGACAACAGCAACATCATGCCGGCCATCAGTGCAGGCTGCATCGGTTCGCTGGGCAGGCCGGCATAGACAATAAGCCCGGCAACCATGGCAAAGGGAACAAGGACGAAGGTGCGGCGGGCCTCCAGGGCAAAGAGAATGGCACCGGACAAGCCACGGTGTCGGCTGGTGGCACCCGGCAGAACCGGCGCCTTGGCTAGTCGCTGCCACAGCCAAGCCGCTGCAGGAGCCATCAGCCCTGCCCATCCGCCGGCGCTAAGCGAACCCGCCCTCGGCACCAGCCCACCCCCTGCCCTTGCGCTCGTGCCTTCCTATGCTACACACGGCGACCCAAGTGTCCACGTTTTCCGCGGTTTTCATGCCCCAGGTCGTCACCCGTTTCGCCCCCTCGCCCACCGGCTACCTGCATATCGGTGGGGCCCGCACGGCCCTGTTCAGTTGGGCCTTCGCCAAGAACCAGGGCGGCAAGATGCTGCTGCGCATCGAAGACACCGATCGCGAGCGCTCCACGGAAGCCGCGGTCACGGCGCTGGTAGACGGACTCAAATGGTTGGGACTGGATTGGGACGGCGAGCCGATCTCACAGTTCGCGCGTGCCGGCCGGCACGCCGAGGTGGCGCATGAACTGGTGAAGAGCGGCAATGCCTATTATTGCTACTGCTCACCCGAGGAACTGGAGCAGATGCGCGAGGAGGCCCGGGCCGCCGGCAAGCCGCCGCGCTACAACGGGTACTGGCGCGACCGCGATCAGTCGGAGGCGCCTGAGGGCGTCAAGCCGGTGGTGCGGATCAAGGCGCCGCTCTCCGGCGAGATCGTAGTCAAGGATCACGTCCAGGGCGACGTGGTGTTCAAGGCCGAGAACCTCGACGACTTCATCATCCTGCGCTCGGATGGCACCCCGACCTACATGCATGCGGTGGTGGTGGACGACCACGACATGGGTGTGACTCACATCATCCGTGGTGACGACCACCTGACCAATGCCGCCCGCCAGATCGTGATCTACAACGCGATGGGTTGGACCGTGCCGGAGATGGCACACATCCCGCTGATCCATGGCCCTGACGGAGCCAAGCTCTCGAAGCGTCATGGGGCGCTCGGGGTGGAGGCGTACCGCCAAATGGGTTACCTGCCAGCGGCGTTGCGCAATTACCTGGCCCGGCTCGGCTGGAGCCACGGCGACGACGAGATCTTCTCGACCGAGCAGATGGTCGAGTGGTTCAGCCTCGAGGCGCTCAACAAAGGCGCGGCGCGGTTCGACTTCGTCAAGCTCGAGAACATCAACGGCCACTACATTCGCGAAGCCGACCCGGAGTACCTCTACCGCGTGATGATCGACACCGCGCGCGAGATCGGCCGCGAGGATGATACGAACGGCTTGGACGCCAACCACAACACGGTGTTGGCAGCCCTCCCGGAGTTGCAGCCGCGCGCCAAGACCGTGCTCGAGCTCATCGAACTGGCGCAGTTCATCTATGCCGCGCGCCCGATCACCATCGACACCGCTGCACAAGCGCTGCTGACTCCTGAGGCCAAGCAGTTGCTCGCGAGCGTTGCCGATACGCTAAGGGGCCTTGCCGATTGGACAGTACCGGAGATCGATGCGGCGATGCGGCAGTTGGCTGAAGCCAAGGGCCTGAAGCTCGGCAAAGTCGCCCAGCCGTTGCGCGCGGCGCTGACCGGACGCACCGTTTCGCCGGGTATTTTCGAGGTGATGGTGCTGATTGGCCGAGAGGAGAGCATGGCTCGACTCCAGGACCAGATCAGCGCCGGCTGATACTATCGGAGGGTAAGCTGTGCTTACCTATGCGTTTGCGTGGGGACAACAAAAGCTGATACCTCTCCGCCAGCAGAAATGCGCCGCTCGGGCCCTGCCCGCGGCGCCGCCTCCTGCGAAGACGCGGGGCCATCGAGGAGAGCCACATGACTGACAAAGTCGCCAAACTCGTCATCGGGGACCAGACCCACGAGTTCCCGGTGCTGTCCGGGACCGTCGGTCCGGACGTGCTGGACATCCGCTCGCTATACGCGAAGACCGGCATGTTCACCTACGACCCCGGTTTCACCTCAACGGCAGCGTGCGACAGCGCCATCACCTATATCGACGGGGACAAGGGCGAACTGCTGTATCGCGGCTATCCGATCGAGCAACTGGCTGAAAAGTCCAACTATCTCGAGGTCTGCTACCTGCTGCTCTATGGCGAGCTGCCGACCAAGACCCAGTTCGCCGAGTTCGAGAAGCTGGTGACGCGGCACACCATGGTGCATGAGCAGATGCACTATTTCTACCGCGGCTTCCGGCGCGACGCACACCCGATGGCGATCATGACCGGCGTGGTTGGTGCGCTTTCGGCGTTCTACCACGACTCCACCGACATCAATGATCCGCAGCAGCGCGAGATCGCTTCGATCCGCATGATTGCGAAGATGCCGACGATCGCGGCAATGGCCTACAAGTACTCGGTGGGCCAGCCCTTCGTCTATCCGAAGAACGACCTCGATTACGCGTCGAACTTCCTTCACATGTGCTTCTCGGTGCCGGCGGAAGACTACAAGGTCGATCCGCGCATCGCGCGCGCCATGGATCTTATCTTCACGCTGCATGCCGATCACGAGCAGAATGCGTCGACCTCGACGGTGCGCCTGTCCGGTTCGTCGGACGCGAACCCGTTCGCCTGTGTCGCGGCTGGCGTTGCCTGCCTCTGGGGCCCCGCACATGGCGGCGCCAACGAGGCGGCGCTCAACATGCTGCGCGAAATCGGCACGGTGGATCGCATCCCCGAGTTCATCGCCCGCGCGAAGGACAAGAACGATCCGTTCCGCCTCATGGGCTTCGGTCACCGCGTCTACAAGAACTTCGATCCGCGTGCCAAAGTCATGCAGCAGACCGCGAAGGAAGTTCTGTCGATCCTCGGTGTTGAGAACAACCCGACGCTACAGGTGGCGCAGGAACTCGAGCGTATTGCCCTGGAAGACCAGTATTTTATTGATCGCAAGCTTTATCCCAACGTCGACTTTTACTCCGGCGTTATCCTGGATGCGATCGGCTTTCCGACATCTATGTTCACCGTGCTCTTTGCCGTTGCTCGGACAGTTGGATGGATTTCGCAGTGGAAGGAAATGATCGGCGATCCCCAGAAGAAGATCGGTCGGCCGCGCCAGCTGTACAACGGCTCGCCCAACCGGGATTACGCGCCGCTGGAAAGCCGCTGAGATAGAAAAAAAGCCCCGCTTCGGCGGGGCTTTTCGTTAGCGACGGTGGGCGAGGATCCGGTCCGCGGGGTCGACGCGGGGTTCACCGGGAGCGCCCTGTTCCATCAGGGTGCGGATGCGGCGGAAGCCGTCGAGCTGAGCCGAAAGCGCAGCGGAATCGCCAAGGAGGCGTTGCGTTTCGTTACCCAGAGCGGCTGCATCGGGCACTATTTGCAGCACTTCCGGTACCAACGGGGCATCAAGGATGGCATTGGGGAGCGAAGCGTATTTAACCTGGTACTTGAACCAGCGTTTAGCTTGGCCCTTGTCGGCGACATAGGTGGTGACCATTGGCACGCCGGCGAGGGCGAGCTCGAGGGTCACGGTACCGGTGACTGCGACCGCGACGACGGCTTCGGCGAAGGCAGCCGCCTTGTCGGCTTCGCCAGTGACGATCTCGACGGGCACCTTCCACTCCCCGACCTCGTCACGCAGGCGATAGGCAAGACGCTGCGGGGTGGGCAGGCGGAAGCCGCTGACCCTTGGGTGGGCCGCCATGGATTCGGCGACCGCGCGCATCAAAGGCAAGTGGCGGCGCAACTCCCCTTCCCGGCTGCCTGGCAGCAGCAGCAATGGACCGCGCTCGGGAAGCATCTCTCGGAACGGCAGTCGTTCGAGGGCGGGGTGGCCAATATAATGGGTCTCAGGGCCACCGTGCTGGCGCATGACGGCGGGCTCGAAGGGCAGGACCGCCAGCACCTCGCTGATGTGGGGCTTGAGGGCCGCAGCCCGTTCGGGCTTCCAGGCCCAGACCGCGGGGGCCACGCATAGCAGAACCGGGATTTCCGGATTGCGGGCGTGGACCTGTTTTGCGACCAGGGCGGAGAAGACCTGCGCGTCGACCAGCACGACCACGTCGGGGCGCTGGCGGAGGATGGCCTGGGCGACCTGCCGGGTGCGCCAGAGCAGCTTTGGCAAGCGCGGCAGAACATCGGCCCAGCCCATGACCGAAAGCTCGTTCATGTCGAACTGGGTGCGGAGCCCCTGACCTGCCAGCGCGTCGCCGCCGACGCCGCTGATCTCGACTTCGGTGCGCTGGCGCAGGCGGTGCACGAGGTCAGCGGCGATCCGGTCGCCCGAAGGTTCTCCGGCGAGGACGTAGAGACGCAGTGGATCAGTCATGGCGCATGCCCAGTACACTGATGCCGAGCCGACCGGCCGTGGCCGCGACCTTGTCGCGCTCGATGACCAGGGTGGCACCAGCCTCAACGGCAATGGTGCCGATGCGGGCTCGGGCGGCGTTTTCGACCGTGCGGGGACCGATGGCGGGTAGATCGAGGAACATCGGCTGCTGCGGCTTCCGGCACTTCGCAAGAACCAGCGGCGAATTGCCGTCTGCAACAAGGCGGCGGAAGCGGAGCCACCGCACGCGACGGATCAGGGAATCGGTGCCGGCGATGTCTTCGACGGCTACCGTGCGGCGGCCGGCCACCACCACGGCCTGGCCGAGGTCCAGCGCCCCGACGTCACGGGCAAGGCGCAGGGCGTGGCGCGCAGAATCGAGTTGCACGGGGCCAAGCTCCGGACCACCGATGCGGCCCTCCGGCGCCAGCAGGTCGGGCGCGATCTCATGGACGCCCATCGGGGCAGCGCCAGTCATGTTCTCGAGTCGGGCCACGAGATCGGACAGGCTGGTGTCGCCGATGGAGGTGGCCACGGACGTGCCGCTGAAAAATCCGGCGAGGCTCTCGCGGGCGATATCGGACAGGCTAACCCCGCCGGCCATTACGAAGTGGGTCGCGCCGAAGCTACGGATCACCGCCACCGCTTCTTCGGGGCGCGACAGGCTGAAGGGAACGGGTTCGTATTCGGCGAGATCCCGGCGCGGATTGAGGCTCAGGACCTTGATCGGCCCGCGGGCGGCCGCTGCGCGTACCAAAGGCGGGACCAATCCGCCCGCGCCCACGATGAGCGCCAACCGCTCCGACACTTACTCGGTTTCCTGCGTGCTCCGGGGGAGCGTCAACGGCCGGTCACTCGAGGCCGAGATGAAGTTCACAACGTCCTGCACCAGCGGTGCGTCGGCGAACATCTGCGCAGCATCCTCGACCCGCTCGCGCAGGGTGCCTTCGGTGGCGAAGACCATGCGGTAGGCGGCACGAAGGGTGTGGATCGATTCGCGATCAAAACCACGGCGCTTGAGGCCGACGAGGTTGAGCCCGCCGAGACGGGCACGATTGCCGACCGCCACGCCGTAGGGAATGACGTCACCGTCGATCATGCTCTGGGCGCCGATGAAGGCATGCTTGCCGATGCGGACGAACTGGTGGACGGCACAAATGCCGCCGAAGGCGACATAGTCGCCGATGATCGAGTGGCCGGCGAGTCCGACATAGTTGGCGAGCACGACATTGTTGCCGACCTGGCAATCATGCGCCACGTGGGCACAGGCCATGATCAGGCAATCATTGCCGATGCGGGTGACCATGCCACCCCCTTCGGTGCCGGGATTGATGGTCACCGACTCGCGGATGGTGCAGCGCTCGCCGATGAATAGTTGCGAGGGCTCGCCGCGGTATTTCAGGTCCTGAGGCGGATGACCGATAGAGCTGAACGGAAAGATGCGGGTGCCGGCGCCAATCTCGGTAATGCCGGCGACGGTTACGTGCGAGACCAGTTGAACCTTGTCATGCAGGGTAACGTCGTCACCGACGATGCAGTAAGGCCCAATACTGACGTCGTTGCCAATCCGCGCCTTGGGGCTGACGATCGCGGTCGGATGGATGACCGCTCCGCTCACGAATCAGCCCCAACGATCATTGCCGTGATTTCGGCCTCGGCAATGACGGTGCCGTCGACGATCGCCTTCGCCTCGTAGCGGCCGACATTGCGCCGACGGTGGCTCTTGGCAATATGGAATTCGATGGTGTCGCCCGGCCCCGCAGGCTTGCGGAACTTCGCCTTGTCGACGCCGAGCATCAGCACGATGTTCTTCCGGCCACCATTGGAGTCGTGCTTGATGACGATCGCGCCGGCGGTCTGAGCCATGCCTTCGATGATCAGTACACCAGGAAAGATCGGGTTGCCCGGGAAGTGTCCCTGGAAGATCGGCTCGTTGTAGGTGACGTTCTTGATGCCGACGGCGGTTTCATCGCGGTCGATGCGCACGATCTTGTCGATCATCAGGAACGGATAGCGATGCGGGAGGGCCTCGAGAATCTCGGCCAGCGGCATGGCCGACAGTTCGGTTGTGGCTTGGGACTCGTCGGTCATCCCCGCTTCTCTCCCTTGGTCAGTTTTCTCAGCACGGCCAGTTCGCGCCAGAAGTCTCTTATATCCTGCGCCGGAGCACCGGCAAGCTTGGAGCCGGCAGGCCAATCCTTGGTAACGGCCGCGCGGCCATAGACCACGGAGCCGTCACCAATAGTCAGGTGGCCAGAGGTGCCGACGCCGCCGCCCAGCAATACGCCGTCACCCACAATAGTGGATCCGGAGAGACCGGTCATGGCAGCAACCAGGCAATTGCGGCCAAGGCGGCAGTTGTGGCCGATCTGGCAGAGGTTATCTATTTTGGTGCCCTCACCGATACAGGTATCGCCAAGGGCGCCACGGTCGATGGTGGTATTGGCACCGATCTCGACGCGATCCTGGATCAACACCCGGCCAAGCTGTGGCACTTTGCGGTTGGAGTGACCGTGGTCGAGCCAGCCGAAGCCCTCGCTGCCGATGCGAACGCCGGAGTGGACGGTGACGCCATTGCCAAGATGGGCGCACTCGATGGTGCAGTTGGCGGCAATGATGCAATTGCGCCCGATGGTGACACCGGGGCCGATGACGGTGTTGGCGCCGATCACGGTGCCGCGACCGATCTCGACGGCGGCACCCACCACAACATTGCTGCCGAGCGTGACGTCCCGCTCGAGAACAGGGGGACCGAGGTCCTCTCGTGCCGCGCTGATGATGTTGCGGGTGTTGTCCGGATAGAGCTGATCGAGCAGGTCGGCGAAGAGCACGTGCGGCTTGTCGCTGCTCACGGCCACCGTACCGACCGGAACGAGGTCGCGGAGAGCCGGTAGCACGATCACCACGCCGGCGGAAGTCGAACGCAGCTCTTCGACGTAATCCTGGTGCGCGGCCAGAGCCAACTCGGTGGGCCCGGCCAGATCGAGTTCTCCGGCGCCTTCGATCACGAGGTCCGGTTGGGCCACGACCTGGCGGAGGTCGTCGCGTCCCACTGCGGTCAGTAGATCGCCGAGAGCCGCCGGTCCGGCAAAGGAGTGGAATCGGGTGTCGACCATGACGTCCCTTCAACAGATCGGGCCGCGGCGCTACCGCCCCGCGGCCCGACTGAATGTTTCACGCTGACCGGACTAGAACAAGGTCTGCAGGGACAGCTGGAAGACCTGCGTCTGGTCGGCGGTCGACTGGTTCAGCACGTGGGCGAAGTCGCCACGCAGCGGGCCGAACGGGGAGTCCCAGATCAGGGACGCACCCACCGAGGACCGCCAGGGCTGGTCGGTCGAGCCGGTGTCGACGGCGTTGCCCGGACCACCGAGACGCGGCACGTTCACGCCATCCACCCAGCCGGCATCGGCCCAGATCGCGGCGCTGAGGCCGTAGTTCTCGGGAATGCCCGGCAGGGCGAACTCGATCTCGGCGGACAGGCCGGCATAGGCGGTCGCACCCAGATATTCGCCAGTGGTCAGGCGAGGCCCGAAGCGCTGGAAGCCGCGAACGAGCTGGGCACCGGGAGTGAACGCCTCGACACTGTGGACGCCAGCACCATCGAGCGAGTTGATGATGCCAGCCTGGCCGCGAACGCTGGCCACGATGCCGCTGTCTTCGAGCAGAGGCATGAAGTAGCGGGCGCGCGCTTCGGTGCGCAGCAGGTTGTGATCCCAACCGATATACTGCTGGGTGAACGTGGCGTAGAGCCCTTCCGTCGGCGACCGAACGTCATCGACGCCGTTCCAGGTCAGGGTGTAGCCGGCGAATGCCTTGCGGTACTCCTGCGCGTCATCCACAAGGTCGGAGAACGGCGTGTCGACGTCACGGATAACCTTGCGCTCGAGACCGGCAAACACGGTGGCCGCCAGGCTTTCCGTAATCGGAATGCCGGCACGAAGCTGGCCGCCGGTGGCGTCATAGCCGTAGAAGTTCGCCGAGGTCTCGTCATTGATGCGGTGGTACACATCGACGCCAGCGGACACCTTCATGCCCATGAAGCGGGGCTCGGTGAAGGAGAAGTCGAAGGTCCGACCGGACTGCGAGGCACCGATGGCAGCGCGCAGATACTGGCCACGACCGAGGAAGTTACGCTCGGTGAGCGACACTTCACCCAGGATACCGTCGGTGGTCGAGTAACCGGCGGTCGCGCCGTACTCACCCGTCGACTTCTCGGTGACGTTGATGTTGATCACGACCTTGTCGGGCGAAGAGCCGGGCGCGGTGGTGACTTCAACGGCGGAGAAGAAGTCGAGAGCCCGGATGGCGTTGCGGCCACGGACCACGAGCGAACGGTTGAAGGGGTCGCCTTCACCGAACTCCAGCTCGCGCCGGATCACGAAGTCGCGGGTCTTGACGTTGCCGGTGATGTTGATGCGCTCGACATAGATGCGGGCACCCTCGTCCACCAGGTAGGTGACGTTGAAGACACCGGTGGCCACGTCGCGATCGAGACGCGCACGCACATCAGCGAAGGAATAACCCTGCGAGGTGGCTTCGTAGGCCATGTCCTCGATGGTCGACTGCAGGTCGCTCACCGAGTAGCGGCTGCCCTGCCCCGTCTGAACGGTGCTGCGCAGCACGTCGGTATTGAGACCCGGAATGCTGGTCTCGATGGCAACATTGCCGAAGTCGTAGAACTGGCCTTCGTTGATGGTGAAGTTGACGTAGTACGAATTGGTGGCCGCATCGTACTCGGCAACGGACGTCACCTGCGCATCGGGATAGCCGCGGTCGGCATAGTAGAGGCGCACGCGCTCGCGATCGACGGCGAGCTTGCGCTCGTCATAGCTGTCGTCGCGGAACAGCCAGCTCAGAATGCCGGTTTCCTTGGTGAGCAGCACGCCCTTGAGGTTGCCGCTGCCGATGTTGTTGTTGCCGGTGAAATTGATGGCCTTCACGGCCGCGCGGTTGCCTTCGTTGATCTCGAAGACCACGCGGACACGCCCGTCAGCAGTCGCCTCGGTACGCGCAGTGACCGACACGCCCAAGAAGCCCTCGCGGACATAGGCCTGACGGATGCTTTCGACGTCAGCTGCGAGGCGCTGCTGGGTGAAGATGCCGGAGGCGGAAACATCCACCATGGTGAGCAGTTCGGCATCGGGGAAACGGCGGTTGCCCTCGAACAGCACCGAACCCACGAGCTGTTCCTGCGCAGCGACAGCAGAAACACCCAAAACTGGCACGGCCGAGCCGACCAGGGGTGCCGTGCCGAGAAGGGCAAGCGCGAGAACCGCGCTGCGCATCAGCTTGGTGAGATGGATCATATTGTTATTGCCTTCTCGCGACCAGCCGGAGGAATCGCACGCAGACGCTCCCCCAAGCGAACTCCATGGCACCGTTTTACCGCCTTTTTAACCACGGACAAGGCGGAAGCCCGGACGCGGTTAGCGAAAGCTTGGTGCCCTTGTAATCGTGCAACACCTTGCGAACCAAGGTTAACAGGGCGTTAACGCAGGATTCCGAAGTAGTCGAACACGGTGTCGTTGAAGAGCGTGAAGACCATCAGCGCCATGACGAGGGCAAAGCCGAAGCGGAAGCCCATCTCCTGTACGCGCATGCTCAGCGGTCGCCCCCGCAACGCTTCCACCAGATAGTACAGAAGATGGCCGCCGTCGAGCATGGGAACGGGCAGCAGGTTGAATATCCCAATGTTCAGCGACAGCAGCGCCGTGAGGTTGATGAGCGCGACGACGCCCAGAGTTGCCACCTCTCCTGACACACGCGCCACTTTTACGGGCCCGCCCAGCTGCTCCACATCCCCACGGCCAACGAAGAAATCGCCGATAAACTCGGCGGTGCGCTGGATGATGAAGCGAATCTCCTCGAAGGTCATTCCGACCGCTTCAACCGGGCCAGGACGGTAGAGGCTCACGTCGCTCTCGGACACGTCGCGGCTGACGCCGATGCGGCCGACTCGCTGCTCGTTGCCGAAGCGGTCCTCGATCACGGCGGCTTCCGGCGTCAGGGTCAGGGCCTGCTCCCTGCCGTCGCGCTCGAGGAGGATGTGGACCGAACGCTCGGGGGCGGTGGCGACGAGCCGCTGGAAATCCTCGAAGCCGCGGACCTCGTAGCCGTCGACGGCGAGGATGGTGTCGCCGCTTTCGAGGCCCGCCGACTCCGCTACGGAACCGGGCAGCACTTCCCCGATCACCGGGGCGATGGTGTAGCGGCCATAGCCGAGCAGCAGGGCGTAGAGGATGAGGAAGGTGAGGAGGACATTGGCCACGGGGCCGGCGATCACGATGGCGATGCGCTGCCAGACGGACTTGTTCACGAAAAGCCGCGGCGCCAGATCGGGATCGGCTTTGGCGACGAGTTCCTCGTCGACGCCGCCGCTCGCCGCATTCATGTCGCCGACGAAGCGGACATAGCCGCCGAGGGGAATGGCCGAAATTTTCCAGCGGGTGCCTTGTTTGTCGGTCCAGCCGACCAATTCGCGGCCGAAGCCGATGGAGAATGCTTCGATAGCGACGCCATTCCAGCGGGCGACGAGGTAGTGGCCCATCTCGTGCACGAAGACGATGACCGTCAGGACCGCAAGAAACGGCACCACATAGGACAGAAGCCAGAAGAGGAAATCGAACATGTCACCCCGATTCGGCAGCGGCCACGCGGGCGCCGACGCTCACCAGTAGAGCAGGCCCGGGGCGACGGAGTCGATGCCGCCGCGAGTCGCACCGATCAACAAGACGAGCAAAATGCCGAATGTAAGGCTATCGAGCCGATCCATGAGCCCGCCATGGCCGGGAATGATGTCGCCGCTGTCCTTGATGCGGAAGTGGCGCTTCACGGCGCTCTCGCCGAGATCGCCTAGCTGGCCGAGGATGCTGATGGCTGCGGAGAGAACGAGGCCGATCCACCAGGGAGAATCAGTGACGAACGTCCACACCAGCAGCCCCGCCCCGGTGCCGAGGGCGAGGCCACCGAGGGCGCCGGACCAGGTCTTGGAGGGCGAGATGTCGGGCGCGAGTTTCTCGCCGCCGATCTGACGGCCGGTGAAGAAGGCGGCGGAGTCGGTCATCCACACGACAGTGCCGAGATAGACACCGGCCCAGATGCCCTCGGTGGTGGTGCCGCGCATGGCCAGCGCTGCGATGATGATGGCGCCGAAGATGACGAGGCCGAGAACCCGCCACCAGGCGCCCTCCCCGCCGCTGACCAAGGCGACAGCGCAGGCGGCGGCGATCAGCACGATGCTGCCGAGCGGACCGGTTGCAGGATAGATCAGGCCGGAAAGCGCGACCAGCGCCACCAAAATCCAGGCCGGCACCGTCATGGGGGCGCGGGAGACCATGGTCTCCCATTCACGATAAGCACCGGCGAATACGGCGCCCACCACGGCGGCGAACATGTAGTTGCCGATGATCAGGGCGGTGGCGGTCAACGCGATCAGGACGGCGGCGGAAGCGAGTCGCGGCCCCAGGTCGGACCACAGATTGCGCTTGGGCGGCTCAACGGATGGGTTCAAGGCGCGACAGCCTTGATGCCGCCGAAGCGGCGGTCTCGCAGAGCGTAGGTCTCGAGCACGCGGCGGAAGCTCTGCTCGTCGAAATCCGGCCAGTGCTCGTCGACGAAGATCAATTCGGAATAGGCCGCCTGCCAGAGCAGGAAATTGGAAATGCGCTGCTCGCCGCTGGTGCGGATGATCACGTCGGGATCCGGGACACCGACAGTGTAAAGCTCGGCTGCCAGCCGAGCTTCGGTGATGTCATGGGGCGCAAGTTCGCCAGCCGCGACCTTGCGGGCGAGGCGTCGGGCCGCCTCGGCAATCTCTGCCTTGCCGCCATAGTTGAAGGCGACCAAGAGGACGAGGCCGGTGTTGCCGGCGGTCTTGGCTTCGACATCCTCGATCAGGCGGACGAGCGAAGGCTCGAGGCCCTCGCGGCTGCCGATGATCCGAACACAGACATTGTTACGGATCAGGCGCTGAAGGTCCGATGCAATAAATCGCCGCAACAGGGCGAAGATAAAGCTGATTTCTTCCGGCGGCCGGGTCCAGTTCTCCGAGGAGAAGCTAAACACGGTGAGATACTCGACGCCGTAGGTGATGCAGTGCTCGACCAGGCCGCGGAGCGCTTTCACACCCTCGACATGGCCCTCGGTGCGTCGCTTGCCCCGCGCCTGAGCCCAGCGGCCGTTGCCGTCCATGATGACGCCGAGATGCACCGGCACGCGCAACCGGGCAGGCTGCGCGACCGACGTCGAGATGGCGGTGTCGATGGACATGCGCTGCGCTCCCCGGCGCGCCATGCAGGTGGATCAGACCTGCATGATCTCCTGTTCCTTGCCGGCGACGACCTTGTCGATCTCGGCCACGGCTTCGTCGGTTGCCTTCTGCACCAGCTCGCTCTGCTTCTTGGCGTCGTCCTGGCTCAGATCACCGTCCTTTTCCGCCTTCTTCAGCGCATCCATGCCGTCACGGCGGATGTGGCGCACGGCAACGCGGGCCTGCTCGGCATAGTTGTGGGCGACCTTCACCAGTTCCTTGCGGCGCTGCTCGTTCAGCTCCGGTAGCGGAACACGAATGACCTGGCCCTCGCCCATCGGGTTGAGACCGAGGCCGCTATCACGGATGGCCTTTTCGACAGCGTTGGCCATGGAGCGATCCCACACCTGCACACTCAGCATGCGGGGCTCCGGCACGGTGACAGTCGCGACCTGGTTGAGCGGCATGCGCGAGCCATAGGCCTCCACGGTCACCGGCTCCAGCAGGCTGGCGCTGGCGCGCCCGGTCCGAAGGCCCGCCAGTTCGTCGCGTAGCGAGGCGATGGACTTCTGCATGCGGTTCTTGAGATCGGCGAGGTCATAGGTGGCCATTTTCTGGTCCTTCTGGGTCAGAGCGGCTTGCTCTTGCTTACTCGGGTTGAGCGGGCCGTGCCGGAGAGTACACCGGCAAGTCCAGCCGCATCGTTAAGTGCGTAAACGATTATCGGCATGCCGTTGTCGCGGGCAAGCGCAAAAGCCGCAGTATCCATGACCCGGAGGTCCTGGCCGATGACTTCGTCATAGGTGACGTGATCATAGCGGGTCGCGGCGGGATCCTTCATGGGATCGGCAGAATAGACACCATCCACCTTGGTGCCCTTGAGCACCACGTCGCATTCGAGTTCGATGGCGCGCAGGGTCGACGCCGTATCCGTAGTGAAGAACGGATTGCCGGTGCCGCCACCGAGCACCACGACATAGCCCTCTTCAAGCGAGGCCTTGGCCTCCCGGGCTGTGAAGGCGTCGGCCACGGACGGCATGGGAACGGCGCTATAAGGCTTGGATTTCACGCCCTGGCGGGAAATGGCGTTGCTGAGGGCCAGCGCGTTGATCATGGTGCCGAGCATGCCCATGGTGTCGGCAGTAACGCGATCGGTGCCATCGGCGGCGCCCGCCATGCCGCGGAAGATGTTGCCGCCGCCCACGACGATGGCGATCTCGACGCCGGTCTTGGCGACATCGGCGATCTGCTTGGCGACAGCCTGCAGAAATGGCGGCTCAATGCCGAAGGAATTATCACCCGCCAGCGCCTCCCCCGAAACCTTGAGCAGGATGCGTTTGTAGGCAGGCGCCATCGGCGGACCTCTTCGACTCTGGATACTTCAGGCTGAACGCCGACCGCACCGGCGCCAGGACGACATTAGGCGAGCGGCTTCCCGGGGGAAGTGCCAAGCCGGTCGGTTGGTTAGGAGGGGTTTTAGCGGCGATCCCGGCTAAATCAAGGCCCGCCCAAAAGGAAAGGGCGGACCTTTCGGCCCGCCCTTGGACTTACGCCTTGACGCCGGCAGTGGCGGCGACTTCAGCAGCGAAGTCGCTCTCGGCCTTCTCGATACCCTCGCCCAGAGCATAGCGGACGAACTTCGCCAGCTTCACCGGGGCGCCGACATCCTTCTCGGCCTTCTTGAGGGCGTCGCCGACCTTGGTCTCGCCGTCGATGACAAAGGTCTGCGCCAGGAGCGTGACTTCCTCGTAGTACTTGCGGATGCGGCCTTCGACCATCTTCTCGGCGATTTCGGCCGGCTTGCCGGATTCCTTCACCTGCTCGAGAATGATGGAGCGCTCGCGGGCAACCACGTCCTGATCCAGTTCCTCGGGCGTGATCGCCAGCGGGTTGGTGGCCGCGATGTGCATGGCGAGCTGCTTGCCGAGGGCCGAAAGCTGGGCCTTGTCACCGGTCGACTCGAGGGCGACCAGGATGCCGATCTTGCCGAGACCCGGCTTGACGGCATTGTGGACGTAGCTCTCGACGACGCCGTCGGTGACTTCGACCAGGGCCGTGCGGCGCAGGTTCATGTTCTCGCCGATCTTGGCGATAGCTTCGGTCAGCTCAGCGGAGACCGAGTGGCCGGAACCGGGGAACGGCATCTCACCGAGCTTCACCACGTCGCCATCGGCGTCCAGGGCGAGCTTGGCCACGCTACCGACGATATTCTGGAACTGCTCGTTGCGGGCCACGAAGTCGGTCTCGGAGTTGACCTCGACGACGGCGGCCTTGTTGCCAGCGGTGGCAACGCCGATCAGGCCTTCAGCGGCAACGCGGTCGGCCTTCTTGGCAGCCTTGGCAAGGCCACGGGTGCGCAGCCAATCGACCGCAGCATCCATGTCGCCATTGGTTTCGGCCAGGGCCTTCTTGCAGTCCATCATCCCGACGCCGGTCGAGTCGCGGAGCTGCTTGACCATTGCAGCAGTGATTTCCATGGGTTCACCTTTCCGCGGCCCCGCAGTGGGGACCGCCTGGATTCGATTCGATGCGGAAGTCCGTTACCGGACTTAGTTGACGGTTTCGTCGGCCGGCAGGTCTTCGGCCGGAGCTTCGGCAGCGGCGCCGAGATCCTGACCGAGAGCGCTCGAGGAGCGGCTGATGCCATCGAGAGCGGCGCGAGACACCAGCGAGACATAGAGCTCGAGGGCGCGGGACGCGTCGTCGTTGCCCGGGATCGCGTAATCAACGACGTCCGGATCGGAGTTGGTGTCCACAATGGCGACGACCGGAATGCCCAGACGACGGGCCTCCTTGATCGCGTTCGCTTCCTTGTTGGTGTCGATCACGAACAGCAGCGACGGCACGTTGCCCATGTCCTTGATGCCGCCGAGGTCGCGCTCGAGACGCTCCTGCTCGCGGGACATCATCAGGCGCTCCTTCTTGGTGCGGAGGCTACGCTCGTCGTCGCTCATCGACTCGAGCTCGCGCAGGCGGGCGATCGAGTTGGAAATGGTCTGCCAGTTGGTCAGCGTACCGCCGAGCCAGCGGGAGTTGACGTAGTACTGGGCGCACTGCTTGGCAGCATCGGCCACCAGCGGAGCGGCCTGGCGCTTGGTGCCGACGAACAGCACGCGGCCGCCATCGGCCACGGTGTCGGACACGAGCTGGAGGGCGCGGCTCAGGGCCGGCACCGTCTGCGACAGGTCGAGAATGTGAATGTCGTTGCGCACGCCGAAGATGTAGCGTTCCATCTTCGGGTTCCAGCGGTGCTTCTGGTGGCCGAAGTGGACGCCGGCTTCGAGAAGCTGACGCATGGAGAAATCGGGCAGAGCCATGATGGCTGCTCCTTGCTTTACCGGTTGAGACCTCCACGAAGCAGTGCGGCGGTTTCCCGCCACCGGATGGATGCCCTCGCGGGCGCCGGCTTCGTGTGTGAATTGCGCCGACCGCAGCCGGACGCGTGGGCGATATAGGGGATGACCGGGCCAAAAGCAAGAGACCGGCAGGGGTCGGCGGCTCACGGTGGCGCGTGGAGATCCTTCTCGAAGAACAGCAGGAACCCCTCGGACCCTTCCGGGGCATCATAATAGGCGGAGCGGCGCAGAAATCCGAACTTCTCATAGAGCGAGATCGCCGGCGCCTGATGGCGGCTGGTGTCGAGCCGCATGACGTCGTACCCGCTCGCCCGCGCCTCCTTGATCAGCCGTGTGGCCAGAGCCTTGCCAATTCCTCGGCCGTGGCACTCGGGCTCGATGAACATGCGCTTCATCTCGCAGACCCCCGGCTCCAGCGGCCGCATCGCGACGCACCCGACGGCCCTGTCGCCTTCCTTGGCCAGCAGCAGGCGACCGGTGGGAGGTGCATATCGTCCGGGAAGGCCGGCAAGTTCGGCATCGAAGGCGGCCGGATCGAAGTAGCGGTCGATCAGGTGACGGTCCTCCGCGCTCAACTCCCGTCCCCATTCGACAAGGGCCCGCATCAGTCGACGGGCGCTGTCGAAATCGGCGGATGAACTTGCCTCAACAATATTGGCCATTCTGTGCTCCGGGACAGGCTTTGCTTTGGGGCGGCAATCCTTGGATGAGCCCTGAACCGTAACGGCGCCGTGACGGGAACCAAAACGGTGCTGGCCTGTTGGCCTATCATAGACCCGTGCCGAGACACGGGGACAAGGGTGAAAGCCCCTGAGCGGGGGAGGATGGGCTACGGGCTCGCCTCTCCCGCGTTGTTTTGCGCGATTGTTCCGTGGCCGCGACCTCGTGGTTCGACAAGCTCACCATGAGGTCTATGAAAGATCTGCGCCCAGTGGGTCTGCAGTTCTCCCTTTCGATCACGAGAGTTAGTTCAGCCGCACATCCGTCACGCCTTCCAGCGCCTTGATGCCGCCGGCGATTTCGGCCGTGAGGCGGTAGGTGCCGGGGAGTTCGACCTCGTATTCGCGGGCGCCGTTGTCGCGGATGACGATGATGTTGACGACGCCTTCCCCGCCCCGCTTGAGCTGGGCACTGATGGAAGGCAGCGGGCGGGTGTCGCCCGCGAAGATGGTGAGGCGGCGGTCCACCTTTTCGGCGGCGCCGTCGATCGGCTGGGCGGAGTAGAGCCGGAGGCTGATGCCGTCGGGGCGTTCGTCGGCGCCAACCTGCAGGATGACCGACTTGCCCGGCTGCAGGACGGAGCCGAACTGCTCGATCTGTTCGCTGAAGGCCACCACCTCGAAGGTGCCGGACTGATCCGACAGGGTGAGGATCATCATCGGCGTGCCCTTGCGGGTGCGGCGGTCGTTGCGCGAGGCGATGGTGCCGGCAAGACGGCCCGCGGAGGCGCCGTCGCGCACGGCCCGCTCGAAATCGGCCCAACGCTGGACGCGCAGCTTGTCGAACAGGTCGGCATAGGCGTCGAGCGGATGGGCGGAGAGGTGGAAGCCAATGGCCGCGAGTTCGCGGTCGGCCTTTTCGGTCGAGGTCCACGCCGGGACACCGGCCGGCAAGCGCAGCGGCTCCGGTTCGCCGGTGTCGAACATGTTCCACTGGCCTTCATTGCGCTCGGTGGTGAGCGCCTGGGCCATGCTGATCACGGCGTCGATGGCGGCGAAGGCTACCTCGCGCCGTGGCGCCAGCGAGTCGAAGGCACCAGCGTTGACCAGCGTCTCCATGGTGCGCTTGTTGAGGACGCGCGGATCGACGCGGCGGGCGAAGTCGCCGAGATCCTTGAACGGCTGATCGCCGCGCACCTCCACGATGTGCTCGGCCATGGCACGACCGACGCCTTTCACCGCGGAGAGGCCGTAGTAGATCTTCTCGTCGCGGACGGTGAACACCACGCCCGACTTGTTGACGCAGGGAGCGACGACCTCGATGCCCTTCTTGGCAGCCTCGCGGCGGAAGTCGGAGAGCTTGTCGGTCTGCGCCATGTCGAGGGTCATCGAGGCGGCGTAGAATTCGTGCGGGTGGTGCCGCTTGAGATAGGCCGTCTGGTAGGACACCCAGGCATAGGCGGCGGCGTGGCTCTTGTTGAAGCCGTAGTTGGCGAATTTGGCCAGCAGGTCGAAGATCTCGTCGGCCAGCGTCTCCGAGACGTCGTTGCGCAGCGCACCCTCGCGGAAGCGGATGCGCTGGTTGTCCATCTCCGCCTTGATCTTCTTGCCCATGGCGCGGCGCAGCATGTCGGCTTCGCCGAGCGAGTAGCCGGACAGGAGCTGGGCGATCTGCATCACCTGCTCCTGGTAGACGATGATGCCATAGGTCTCGTCGAGCACGGTCGACAGCGCCGGATGGGGGTAGCTGACCTCCTCGGTACCGTGCTTGCGGTTGACGAAGCTCGGGATGTTGTCCATCGGGCCGGGCCGATAGAGCGCGTTCATGGCGATGAGGTCTTCGATACGGTCGGGCTTGAGATCCATCAGCGCCCGGCGCATGCCCGCCGATTCAAACTGGAAGATGCCGTAGGTGTCGCCCTGGGCGTAAAGCTTGTAGGTGTCGGCGTCGTCGATCGGGATGGCGTCGATGTCGAGCAGCGGCCCTTCGCGATTGGCGTTCACCATGTCGACGGCATAGCGGATGGTGGTGAGAGTCTTGAGCCCGAGGAAGTCGAACTTCACCAGGCCCGCCGGCTCGACCCACTTCAGGTTGTACTGCGTCACCGGCATGTCGGAGCGCGGATCGCGGTAGAGCGGGATCAGTTCTTCCAGCGGGCGGTCGCCGATGACGATGCCGGCGGCGTGGGTGGAGGCGTGGCGGAAGAGACCTTCCAATGCCTTGGCGATCTCCACCAACTGGCCGACGGTTTCGTCGTCTTCCGCCATCATGCGGAACTGCGGCACCTCGTTGAGGGTGCGCTCAATGGTCCAGGGGTCGGCAGGATTGGCGGGGACCATCTTGCAGATGCGGTCGACCTGACCGTAGGGCATTTGCAGCACGCGGCCGACGTCGCGCAGCACGGCGCGGGCCTGGAGCGTTCCGAAGGTGATGATCTGGGCGACCTGCTGGGAGCCGTATTTCTGCTGGACGTAGTTGATGACCTCCTCGCGGCGGTCCTGGCAGAAGTCGATGTCGAAGTCCGGCATCGACACGCGTTCCGGATTGAGGAAGCGCTCGAACAGCAGGTTGTAGCGGAGCGGATCGAGGTCGGTGATGGTGGTGGCGTAGGCCACCAGCGAGCCGGCACCGGAGCCGCGGCCCGGGCCGACGGGGATGCCGTGTCCCTTGGCCCACTGGATGAAGTCAGCCACGATCAGGAAGTAGCCCGGGAACTTCATCTTCTGGATGATGTCGAGTTCGAAGGCGAGGCGATCGCGATATTCCTGCTCGGTCTTGCCCGGGGCGATGCCGACGGTGGCAAGGCGCTTGTCGAGCCCCTCCTCCGCCATCCGGCGCAGGGCTGCGGCTTCCGCGGCGACGACTTCGTCCTCGGTGTCGTGGGAACCGGCGGCGAATTTGGGCAGGATGGGGCCGCGGGTGCGCGGCCGGAAGGACATGCGGCGGGCGATCTCGATCGTGTTGTCCAGCGCCTCGGGGAGGTCAGCGAACAGTTCGATCATCTCGGCGCGGGTCTTGAAGTAGTACTGGTCGTTGAGCTTGCGGCGCTCGGTCTGGGCGACGACGCTGCTGCCGGCGATGGCGAGCAGGGCGTCGTGGGCCTCGTACTGCTTGGGCGACTTGAAGTAGGGCTCGTTGGTGGCGACCAGCGGGATGCCCTTCCGGTAGGCATAATCGATCAGGCGCGGTTCGACCGACGCTTCCATCGGGCGACCATGGCGCTGGATCTCGATGTAGAAGCGGTCGCCGAAAAGATCGGCGAGGCGGTCGAGCCGGCGGATGGCGTTGGCGTCCTGCCCCTGGGCCAGCGGCATGTCGATGGCCCCTTCGGGACCACCGCTGAGGCAGACGATGTCGGCGAGCGAGTCGCGGGTCAGCCAGTCCAGGTTGGCACGGGCGAAGCCGTTCTCGCCTTCGAGATAGGCGCGGGAGACGAGGCGCGACAGATTGGCGAAGCCGGTGGCGGTCTGAGCCATGAGGACGACGCTGGACTTGCCGGCCCAGGCGATGTGGCCGCGTTCGCTGACGCGTTCCTCGGCGGCGGCGAAGTCGATCGGCAACTCGACGCCGATCAGCGGCTGAATGCCCTTCTTGGCCGCTTTCTCGGAGAATTCCAGCGCCCCGAACAGATTGCCGGTGTCGGCGATGCCGAGCGCCGGCTGATTGTCCTCCTGCGCCAGCTTGAGGATGGTTTCGAGCTGCAGGGCGCCTTCCAGAAGAGAGAAGGCGGAGTGGACGTGGAGGTGGATGAAGCCGGGGCCGGTGGTCATGAGCGACTCTCTACCACTCCCCTGCCCGGCTCCTCAAACTGTGGCTCCGTGTTCCCACAGCCGATCAGGCTGACAATGCTGCGAGCACGTCCATCCAGCCGATAGAGGCGACGGTGAAGGTGACGAGAGTGACGAAGGCGGCGAAGTCTTTGATGAATGCCAACATGTTGTCTGCTCCTGTGTTTCCGTATTGTTCTTTTACGTTCGCCCTTCGTTCTGGTCCACCGATTCCCCGCTATACTGCCCGCTGTTTGCCCCGAATGGTTAGCATATCGTTAGGGAAGCTTTCGCCTCGTTAATGATTGTGGGTGATGGCTTTCTTGAATGAGCCTTGCCGCTCCGGCGCGACTCGCCCGATTGTCGGACATCATGACCCCCGCTCCTCGCCTCAGTGTTGGCCTGCTGCTTACAGCTGCGGCGGGATTCGCCGATGCCATCGGCTTCATCGTGCTGGGCGGGCACTACGTGTCGTTCATGAGCGGCAACACCACGCAGTTGGGCGATGCGCTGGCCACCGGTGTGTGGCCGACGGTGATGCTGACTGCGGGTCTGGTGGTGCTGTTCTTTGCCGGCAGCTTCACCGGGTCGATGGTGGCGCTGCGAGCCGGGTCGCGCTGGGGTGCGGCAGCGGTGACGGCCATGGTGCTGGCGAGTTTCCTGGGGGCACTGGGGGTGGTGGCACTCGGGGCGCCGCCGCAAATGGGGATGGCTATCCTCGCGGGTGGAGCCGGCGCGCAGAATGCCATCCTGGCCTCGACCGGTTCGGTGCGGCTCGGCACCACTTTCGTCACCGGAACGCTGTTCACCGCCGGTCAGGACCTGGCGCGTGCCCTGCAAGGCGTGGCGCCGCCGTGGCGGTGGCTGCAGCATCTGCTGGTCTGGGCCTCGCTGATGGGCGGCGCGCTGGTGGGAGCGGTTGCCTATGGGCAATGGTCGATCTGGAGCCTGACCGTTCCGGCACTGCTCTATGCCGGGTTCACGATTGCCTTCCTCGTCCGTCCTCCAGCCCAGGTCATCCCGTAAGGTCCAATTGTATGCACGCCACGGACCGCGCGG
Source organism: Devosia albogilva (assembly GCF_042685625.1). NCBI lineage: Bacteria > Pseudomonadati > Pseudomonadota > Alphaproteobacteria > Hyphomicrobiales > Devosiaceae > Devosia > Devosia albogilva. Next base: position 3,451,928 of record NZ_JBHUNP010000001.1, on the reverse strand, counting down.
ATAAAGAAAAAGGCCGGGATCACTCCCGGTCTTTTTTTGGTTCAGTTCTTGTCGGCGGTTGCCTTGGGCTTTTTGGGCTTGGGCAGCGCCTTGGGCTTGGCCGGACGCGGCGGCACCGCGATCAGCTCGAGCTTGGCATCGGCACCCTCGCCCACAACGGCCACGGTGACCGTGCCGCCATTGACCAGTTCGCCGAACAGCACCTGATCGGCCAGCGGCTTCTTGACGTGCTCCTGGATCACACGGCCCAGCGGTCGCGCACCCATGCGTTCGTCATAGCCGTGCTCGACCAGCCAATCGGCAGCCTCCGGCGTGAGATTGATCGTGACGCCGCGTTCGGCCAGCTGGCCCTCGAGCTGCAGCACGAACTTCTCGACAACCCTAGCCACGACCTCGCGCGGCAGCGGCGCGAAGGAGATGATGGCATCGAGACGGTTGCGGAACTCGGGCGAGAAGGTGCGGTTGATTGCCTCTTCGTCGTCCCCCTGCTCGCGCTTGCGGCCGAAGCCGATGGGCGAACGGGCGAGTTCAGCCGCGCCGACATTGGACGTCATGATCAGGATCACGTTGCGGAAGTCGACCGACTTGCCGTTGTGGTCCGTGAGCTTGCCGTGATCCATGACCTGCAACAGGATGTTGTAGAGGTCCGGATGGGCCTTCTCGATCTCGTCCAGCAGCACCACGCAATGCGGATGCTGGTCGACACCGTCGGTCAACAGGCCGCCCTGGTCGAAGCCGACATAGCCCGGAGGGGCACCGATCAGCCGCGAGACTGTGTGGCGCTCCATGTATTCGGACATGTCGAACCGCAGCAGTTCCACGCCGAGCGTATCGGCGAGCTGCTTGGCCACCTCTGTCTTGCCGACGCCGGTCGGGCCGGTGAACAGATAGGAGCCGATGGGCTTTTCCGGTTCGCGCAGGCCGGCACGGGCCAGCTTGATCGCCGAGGACAGGGCGGTGATCGCCTGATCCTGGCCGAACACCACGGTCTTAAGGCTCTGCTCGAGGCTCGACAGCAGTTCGGCGTCGGACTTCGACACCGACTTCGGCGGGATGCGGGCGATCGAGGCGATGGTCGTCTCGATGTCCTCGACGTCGATGATCGTCTTGCGCTGATCCTCGGGGACCAGCATCTGCGAAGCGCCGGTTTCGTCGATCACGTCGATCGCCTTGTCGGGGAGCTTGCGATCCGAGATGTAGCGCGCGCTCAGTTCCACGGCCGCGGTCAGCGCCTCGTCGGTGTATTTGAGCTTGTGGAACTCCTCGAAGTACGGGCGCAGGCCCTTCACGATCTCGATGGCATCCGGGACGGTCGGCTCGTTGACGTCGATCTTCTGGAAGCGGCGGACCAGGGCCCGGTCCTTCTCGAAGAACTGGCGGTATTCCTTGTAGGTGGTCGAGCCGATGCAGCGGATCGCGCCGGAAGCCAGAGCCGGCTTCAGCAGGTTCGACGCATCGAGCGCGCCGCCCGAGGTGGCGCCGGCGCCGATCATGGTGTGGATCTCGTCGATGAAGAGCACCGCGTTGGGCATCTTCTCGAGTTCCTTCATGACCGCCTTGAGGCGCTCCTCGAAGTCGCCACGATAGCGCGTGCCGGCCAGCAGCGCGCCCATGTCGAGCGCATAGATGACGGCGTCGCGCAGGACTTCTGGCACCTCGCCCTCGACGATCTTGCGCGCAAGACCCTCGGCGATCGCGGTCTTGCCGACGCCAGCATCACCCACATAGATCGGGTTGTTCTTGGAGCGGCGGCACAGCACCTGGATGGTGCGGCGCAGTTCGGGGTCGCGGCCGATCAGCGGGTCGATCTTGCCCTGGCGCGCCTTGTCGTTGAGGTTGACGCAGAAATCGGCAAGAGCCGAGCTCTTCTTGGCCTCCCCGTTTTCGGCATGACCGCCTTCGCCGTCCTCGCTGCCACGCACCTTGCGCTCCTCGCTCGGGCCCGACTTGGTGATCCCGTGGGAAATGAAGTTGACGGCGTCCAGCCGGCTCATGTCCTGCTGTTCGAGGAAGTAGGCAGCGTGGCTCTCGCGCTCGGCGAAGATGGCCACCAGCACATTGGCGCCGGTAACCTCTTCGCGGCCCGAAGACTGCACGTGGATGACGGCGCGCTGGATAACGCGCTGGAAGGCGGCGGTGGGGCGCGCATCCTGCCCGTTGGGCACGATGAGGCTGTCGAGCTCTTCGTTGATGAAGTCCTCGAGGTCGCTCTTGAGCGCGTCGATGTCGACATCGCAGCCATTGAGTACGGCGATCGTCTCGCGGTCGTCGGTCAGCGCCAGCAGCAGATGCTCAAGGGTCGCGAACTCGTGGTTGCGCTCCCGCGCCAGGTTCATGGCCTGGTGCAGAGCTTTCTCGAGGCCGCGGGAAAATGAGGGCATGGGACGATCCTATTGCTTTTCCATCACGCATTGCAGCGGGTGCTGGTTCTTGCGTGCAGTGTCCATGACGCGGGTGACCTTGGTCTCGGCCACTTCGTATGGATAGACGCCGCACTCACCGACCCCCTTCTGGTGAACGTGCAGCATAATCCTGACGGCGTCCTCACGGGATTTGTTGAAGACGTCCTGCAGGATGAGAATGACGAACTCCATCGGCGTGTAGTCGTCATTGAGGAGCAGCACCCGATAGAGGTTCGGGCGCTTGGTCTTGGGACGGGTCTTGGTGACCGTTCCGCTTTCGGTGCCGCCCTTGCTTCCACCACCGTCGCCGTCATGTTCGGCCGGTCCGCCGCGGAGCGGCTCGCCTGCGAGGCGGGTCGCCGCAGCCTGCCTGATCGGGTCAAAGCGCTGGGCCGTCATCATTTCCGGAAGTCTGTCGCTAGGGGTACGAAACAGCATGGTGGACCCATTATGTAGGCAAAAAGGAAGCGGTGTTAAGGGCCCTTGGTTCCCGAAGGCGTGAGGGGATAGCGCGGGAGCGGGAACACGATCAGGCGACGCCACGGGGGCGGCGTGGTCGTCCACAGATGTGGGCTGCTTCGGCGGGACGTGCAAGGGCACCCGCCGGGTTTCGCCGTCGGTTGAGAGAGGAGCGGAGCCCCGAGGAGGTGGCGCCTCTGATTATTTAATTAGTGAGACGACATCGCCTCGGGGCGCCGGGATTTTAGAACGGGGCGCGACGACTCCATTCCGGACAGGGGGATGGAAGTGTTCCATCCTCGCCGGACCTGAGCGGACCACCCGCGAGCCCAGGGAAAGAGCGACCTCCCCCTGCCCGGCCGTCCTTCCGCCACTGGTCGCTGCAGGCCGCCCCGTGCGGAAGAGATGGGGGGAGTATGCACGAGGTGAAGGGGGTGGGGATTATTTCTGTGGGCGCATCCTTGCGCTGGGTCTTATTGGCGCGAGGATAGCCCGGCGCGGAGCCGCACAGCTCCGGCGCCGGGCGGCGGGCGGGCCTGGTGGGGATTGGCCATAAAGGCCGTAGCTTATCTTGCCCCCCGCTGCAGACCTTTCCGGCCATCCGAACGGTAGAGAGGCCTTTGACGGCCGCAAATAATCCAGGACGAACGGACAGCAAGCATGAGCATGAACTCCAACGATCCACGTTTCAACCACATCGTCGCTTTCGAGGTAAGCAAGGCCCATCTGGTGGTGCATACCCTGCCGGCCGACAGCCAGAAGATCATCCCGAACACCCCTATTCAGGTGCGCCGCCTACTCAGGGCAGAACAGCGCGTCAGCGCCAGGCTTGGCACCGGCCCCTTGCTGGTGGTGTGCGAGGCGACCGGCGGATATGAGCGCCATGTGCTGTCCGAGGCGGTCGCACTGGGTCTAGCCGTTCACCGGGCCCATGGCAGCCGTACTCGGCTCTTCGCTCGCTTCAACGGCAAGCTAGCCAAGACGGATGCGATCGATGCCCGCCTGATCGCCCGCTATGGTCTGACCCCCGGACTAGAACTTTACCAACCGCCCAGTCCCGAGCAAGCCGCCCTGCGTCAACTCCGCCGGCGCCGTGACGAGCTCGCCCAGATGCTGCGAATGGAGGCCAACCAACCCCAGCTTCTCACCGCGCCCCCGAGTGAACAACCTTCATAGCTTCGACACCTAGCCTCCCCCGCAGGCGGGGGAGAGCAATGGATTGCCGGGACAAGCCCGGCAATGACGAAGGACCGATATGGGAGTGACTCTCCGCGTCGTCATCACCGGGCTTGTCCCGGTGGTCCAGCGGGAACTCCCGGGGAGCACATCAGTAGCAGACAGGCACGGCGTCATTCCCGCGAAGGCGGGAATCCACTCTTTTGCCGAGCTCCTGGGAAGAATGGACCCCCGCCTTCGCGGGGATGGCAACGAGGGCGAGCCGAGCGAAACGCGACCCTACTCCGCCGCACGGCGCGAGAGCCAGCCCTGCATCTCGCGGATCTCGACTTCCTGGCTCGCGATGATTTCCTGCGCGAACATCAGGATCCAGGGGTCGGTGCTGTATTGCTGGGCGACGCGGGCCATTTCAACGGCGCCCTGGTGGTGGGGCACCATGGAGCAGACGAAGGCGGTTTCGAAGTCTTCGGCCGTCATGCCCAGCATCATGTCCGAGTGCATGGGCTCCATGGTCTGGATCAGGGCGGCATGGGATTCATCAGCGCCGATCGACATCATGTCCAGCTGCTCCTGCATGGAGCCGCCGCCGCCGTGGCCGGCATGAGCATCTGTCTGCGCGTCGCCGCAAATCTCCGGCAATGGAAAGCTCGCCACTTCACTGGCCGGCTGGTCGCGCACCAACAGGGCTCCACCGAAAGCCACCAGCAGCACCGCTGCGGTTCCCCACCGAATGACATCGACCATTGCACAATCCTTCCTGCTTTCCGTGTGCAGACCATGCCGCAACCGAAGCGGGAACAGCTTGATCTGAATCAAAGATGCACGCCGAATGCATGTTTATGTGGTTCGCAACTGCAGTCGAGCAGCCTTTGATGGAGCTAGAAGTGAGACCTCGGAAAGAGAGCCAGAACCGCAGGCGCAAGTGGGCGGGCCTTGGCATTTCCCTCGGAACCGTCGCGGCGAGCCTGCTCGCCACCACCCCCGCGCATGCACATGTGAAGTGGTTTGCCCCCTATGTGGTCGGCGCCGCGCCAGACCCGGTCAGCGAGACCTTGCTCAACGGCTGGTTCTGGCTCGGCATCGTGCTGGTGCTGGCGTTCTTCGCGGCTACCGTGCTGGTGGAACGGAGCGCCTTCGCTGCGCCCATCAACGGTGTGCTCGATCGCGCCAGTGCCCCGCTGTGGCGGCGTTCGGACGATTTCATGCGGGCGGTGATCGGCGCCTTCTTCGTCGCCATCTTTGCCGTGGGCGGGGTGTACCTCACACCTGACCTGCAGACTCCCAACGAATGGGTGTCGTGGCTGCAACTGCTGATCGGCATGCTGGTGTTCTCGCGCCGGACCATGCCGCTGGCGGCAGCCGGCATCATCGGACTGTGGGTCATCGCGCTTCGCGACTACGACTTCTTCCACCTGCTCGACTACCTGGCGCTGGGTGTTGGCGTCGCCGGCTATCTGGTGCTCGCGGCCGATCCGAACGGCAAGTGGTTCAAGCACCGGTTTGTGGTGCTGCGCTGGGGCGTTGCCATCGCGCTGATGTGGTCGAGCCTCGAAAAGTTCGCCTATGCCGAGTGGTTCTACCCGCTGGTCGAAGAACGCCCGTTCCTGACGTTCGGCATGCCGCGCGACGTGTTTATCCCGATGGCGGGCGTGGCGGAATTCACCATGGGCTTCGGCCTGCTCTGGACCGCGATGATCCGGCGGCTGTCGGCAGTGGCTCTGCTGATCATCTTCACCGCAGCGGTCTACCCGTTCGGCCGCATCGACCTCGTCGGCCACGCACTGATCATGGGCACGCTGTTCCTGATCGCTGCCGATCCGACACCGTCGGGCCCGGCCTTGAAGGGCACCATCCCCGCAGTCCTGGGGGTGCCGGTGGGCCTGCTCGCCGCCATGGTGGTGATCGCCGGCAGCTATTGGGGACTGCACGCGGTGTTCTACGACTACAACGAGCCCTCGATCACGGCTCCGGCCGGAGAACGGCTGACGCACATGCCGAATGCGGAACAGCCGCACGGCGTCGTGCCGGCTGCCCCCCAGCCCTGACCGCAGCGAGGCAGCCTCTCAGGGCTGCCTCCACCCCCGACCCGGCCATGCGCCTCACCCGCTTCAGCGACTATGCCCTGCGCCTCTTGATCTACGTGGCCTCCCGCCCCGATCAGCGCACCACCATCGCCGACGCCGCGGAGGCGTATGGCATCTCTCGCAACCACCTTATGAAAGTAGCGAACCGGCTCTCACAGGCTGGCTTGCTGAAGCCCAGCCGCGGCCGCACCGGTGGCCTGGCACTGGGCCGACCGGCAGCCGCCATCTCGCTCGGCGACGTGCTGCGGGCGACGGAGCCGGATTTCGCGCTGGTGGGCTGCATGGCGGGCGAGGGCTGCGCCGCCGCAGAATTCTGCCGGCTGCCACAAGCCTTCGATGTGGCTCTTGCAGCCTTCCTCGAGGCGGCCGACCGGCAATGCCTTGCGGACTTTCTGCTGCCACCGGAATTTGACCGACAACTCACCCCAACGTGACTTTCGCTCCACACCGTCGCCGAAATCGCTCGCATTTTACGGAATGGTAAGGCGCGGCCCCTAATCTCACCGAAGGTCGCGGAGGCCGGCAGCGGGGGCAGCCACGGACTCCAGCCATGTGTGTGTATCGTACCCCTTCGCAGAAGCGTCGGGCGAGTTGTTGGAGTACCGGGTGGCTTCCCAGGCGAAAACCCCCATGCGCGCTGTCGTTCTACGCGCCCTTGCCGCAATCATGGTCATTCTGGCTGTCGGCGCCCACACAGTGGCCCCGGCCCAGGCCATCGAAAATCTCCGCCGCTATGCCGGCATCGTGGTCGACGCCAAATCGGGCCAGGTGCTGTACGAGGAAAATGCCGACGGCAAACGCTATCCGGCGTCCGTCGCCAAGGTGATGACGCTCTACGTCCTGTTTCAGGAACTGAGCGCCGGCAATATCCGCCTCTCCACCGAAATGACCGTGTCGCGCCATGCGGCTGCGGCGGTGCCGACCAAGCTCGGCCTGCGCGCCGGATCGAAGATCACGGTGGAAGATGCCATCAAGTCGCTGGTGACGCTGTCGGCCAACGACATGGCCCGCGTGATCGCCGAGCATATCTCGGGCACGGAATCGAAGTTCGCCGAGCGGATGACCGCCACGGCGCGGGCGCTCGGCATGCGCAGCACCACTTATCGCAACGCCTCGGGCCTGCCGGATGGTGGCCAGGTGACGACGGTACGCGACCAGGCGATCCTCGGCATCGCCGTGTACCAGCACTTCCCGCAGTACTACGAGTACTTCCAGACCCGCAGCTTCAGCTATGGCCGCAAGACCTATGGCAACCACAACCGGGTGCTGGGCTATATGGGCGCCGTCGACGGCATCAAGACCGGCTACATCAACGCTGCCGGCTCCAACCTCTTGACCGCGGCCCGCAAGGATGGCCGGCACATCGTGGTGGTGGCGTTCGGGTTCAACTCCTCCGCATCGCGCGACGAGAAGGTGCGCCAGCTCGTGGCCTCCTATCTGCCCAAGGGCCGTCGCGGGGACTATCTGCGGACCGCCATGATCCCGGTGCCGGGCCGGCAGGGGAACATCCAGGTTGCGGTGGCGCAGCCGGCCAAACCTGTGCCGGTGGTGCCGATGCCGCTGCCCGGCTGGCGCCTGGCGCAGCTCGTCGCCGCCAACGGGGCACAGCCTCAGGTCGCCGTGGCCGCCGCCGCGCCGGTGCCTGCCCCTGCCCCTGCCCCGCAGCCGATGCCTGCGCCGGTGCAGCAGGCTGCCGTGGACGCCGCCAACACCCTTGCTGCGCCGACCCAGGCACAGCCGCTCTATCCGCAGTCGGACGTTATCGGCGCCTGGCTCAGCGAGTCCTACAATCTCGGTGCCCCGCCGACTGCCCTCGGCCAGACCACACCCTCGGCCCCACTCGACTTCGTGCCGCCGGTCGGGATCGACCCGCAGGTGTCCCATTCCGCCGCTGCTGCCGAGCCGATCACCGGCTGGGTTGTCCAGATCGGCGCCGGCCCGTCCGAAGAGAGCGCCCGCGGCATGCTCGCCGACGCCGCCAGCAAGGTCGGTACCCTTGGCGACTTCCGCTCGCATGTGGAGCGCTTCGAGAAGAACGGTCAGACTTTCTATCGCGCCCGCTTCGTCGGCTTCGGCGACCGCGACGATGCGACCGCGATGTGCAACCAGCTCAAGCAGCAGGATCTCGCCTGCCTGGCCATGCAGAGCTGATCGAAAGACCTTCCGGCCGAGGCCCCTGCCCCGGCCGGCGACTGCAAATTGGTGCGTGTGTCTGGAGTAGCCCAATGAGCGAACGCAGTGCGCTGAGCGACCTGGCCCATTTCGTCGGCCGGTCGGCCCTCGCCTCCGAAGACATGGCGGTGCGCAACCGCGCGCTTGCCGGAATGACCGGCCGCATGCTGCCCAAGCGGCGCAGCGTCGGCGACCTGCTCGGGGTGGTCCTTGCCCTTTCGGCCCGCACCCGGCGGATGGTGCAGGAGCCGGTCAGGATCGATCTCGACGTCTTTGCCCCCGGCGGCCGCCGGGCCATCCGGCTGACGATCGGCGAGCGCTGAGCCTCAGGCGGTCAGCCGCATCGGCTCGCGCGGCGCCAGCGGCAGGTTCAGGGCCGCCAGCAGGTTGCGGTACTCCTGGCGGGCGCTCGCGTGGGAAGCAGATTGGGCCTCGCCGGTCAGCTCTTCTTCCACCGGATCGAACACGGTCAGCCCCATCTGGAACAGCGAGCGGAAGATGACGCGCTCGGCGATGCCATCGGCCTGGCGGGCGCCAAAGCGGGTGGCGATGCTCTCCAGTGTCTGGTGCACCTGCCGCGAATTACGCGAGCCGAGCATCGAAATGCGGTTGCGCACCAGGACCCAGTCGATGGTCTGACCATCCACCGCCATGCGCTCCGAACGGGCCCGCTGCACCAGGCGGGCATAGTGGCTGGTCTCGATGAGATTGCCGGAATCGGCATCGATCCGCGCCAGCACGTTGAGGTCGATCAGGGAATCGTTGACCGGAGTCACCAGCGTATCGGCCAGCGAATGGGCGAGCCGGGTGAGATTGGTATCGAAGCCGGGCGTGTCGATGACGAGGAAATCGACACGGTCCTCCACCTCCCCTACGGCGCGGCGGAAGACGTCGAACTCGGCCCGGTGGTTCTCCTTGATGGAATCACCCCAGGCGGACGGTAGGTGGAAATGCGTCGGATTGGGCAGATTGAGACCGCGCTGCTGGCTGAACGACCGGCGGTTGCGGACATAGTGCGTGAAAGTCTGCTGCCGGCTGTCGACGTCGATGGTGGCAACACGATAGCCCGCGTACAGCAGGTATACGGCCAGGTGGAAGGCCGTGGTCGACTTGCCCGACCCGCCCTTCTCGTTTCCGACGACGATCACATGTGCTCCGTCGCGTGCCATTTCTTGCCCCCAAATCAACGCCCTGCGCGTGGCTGCTAGCAACGACGGCCGTGGTTAACAGCGTCTTAACAGGCGCGCCAGACCTGCACCATTTTGATTCAGATGAGGCCGAGGCGAGCGAGATCGGCGGCGATCTCCATGGAGTTGCCGTTCTCGTTGGCGCCGACGTCGGGCGGCGCATCCTCGGGGCGCAAATAGCGCCAGCCCTGGAAGGGACGTTTCGGATAAGGCACCGTGCGGATCAGGTCCGGCGCCATGATGATGTCGCAGTAGTCCTTGCCCTCGGCATCGGTGTAGGGCGCGAGGCGCAGGATCTGCTGCCGGCACAGGACCTGGCCGGCGATGACCCAGTAGATCGAGGAGACACCCTCCATCTCCTCACGCCGCTTCGGCATCATGCGGGTGCGGTGAACGTGGACGTCCTCACCGTAGTCGGCGCCCCACCAGTGGGCACGCTCGTTCCGGTAACTTTCCAGTTCCTCGAAGCTGGCAACACCAACGCACAGCTTGACCATGTGGATCATGCAAGGCTCCCGCGGGGCACGCGGCCCTGAATGACATCGATCTCGTCGTCGTCGACGATCCAGGGTTCCTTGAGCGCCTCCGCCAGCCACTCCTGGAAGGCAGGCAGGCCATAGATGGCCTCCACGTATTCGGCGAGGCGATCGGTAACCGGTAGGTCATAGGTGCGGATGCGGGTCGCCACGGGGGCGTACATGGCATCGGCGGCGGTGAAGGCGCCGAACAGGAACGGGCCGCCGGAGCGCTCGAGCATGCCGCCCCAGAGCGCTTCCAAGCGTTTCAGGTCGCGGGCGACGCTGTCGAGGTCGACCTTGCCAGGGTGCGAAGCGCGCAGGTTCATGGGGGCGTGGGTGCGCAGACCGCTAAAGCCGGCGTGCATCTCGGCGGCGGCAGCCCTGGCGCGGGCGCGATCGGCGCGGTCGACCGGCCAGATCGGCTTGTCGGGATAACGGTCGGCCAGATATTCGATGATGGCGATGGTTTCGGGAACAACGAGTTCGCCGTCGATCAGCACCGGCACCTTGCCGGTAGGCGACCGTTCCGCCAGGTTTTCGCGCCAACCGGGACCGGAGAGTGGCAGCACCTCATCGGTGAAGGGTATCTCGAAGTGACGCAGCACCAGCCATGGCCGGAGTGACCAGGTGGAGTAGTTGCGATTGCCGATCAACAGCTTCATCGTGAACATCATCCGGAAAGGGAAACACGAAGGGCGCCCAGTGGCTCGGGCGCCCTCCGGAATAGCAAGTTTGTGAAGAACTCTAGCGTCTAGACGCCAGCCACAACGGAAAACACCAGACCCATGGAGAGCAGGCAGACCGCAGTCCACTTGATTGCCTGCCACGGCATGGTTTTCGGTTGACTGCGCATTGATCGCTCCTTGTCAGCCGTTCACACCGGGGATTAAGGCGGTGTTACGCCGGACCCACCCGGTAGACGAAACGTTAACCGCCACGCAGATGTGTTGCAAGCGTCCGACTTGCAACACTCCACAGCGGCAAGAAGCGAAGAATGTGATCGATGGAACTGCCCGAAGCGCTGCGAGCAGCGGTTGACGAAGCGCTCGAGGGCGTGGCGCTGGCAGACCTGCAGCGGGCGGGTGCCGCGCTGTCGACCCGCTATCGGGCGGAAACGCGCGATGGGCGGTTTCACATCGGCGACGACCTGGCGGCGAAGGCGTATCTGGCAGCACGGCTACCGGCAACGTTCGCTGCGATTGCCGCCGCCATGACCCGACTCGCCGAAGTGCATGAGGGCTTCGCGCCGCGCACCCAGATCGACGTGGGCTCAGGACCAGGTTCAGCCCTATGGGCTGCTATGGAGCAGTGGCCATCGCTCGTCGCGGCCGAGCTGGTCGAGGGCAGCGGCGCCATTCGCGCTTGGGGCGAGCGACTGTCCCAACGGCTATCGATCGATGTGCGTTGGCGCGAGGCCGACGTAACAGCAGGGTTACCAGAGCTGAAAGCGGCGGATCTGGTCACACTGGCCTATGTGCTCGACGAACTCGAGCCGGAGCAGCGGACGAGGTTGGTCGACCGGCTGTGGGCTTTGACCCAGGACACGCTGCTGATCGTGGAACCGGGGACGCCGGCAGGCTGGGAGAGGATCCTTGCCGTGCGGCGGCAGTTGCTCGCGGCCGGCGCGAACATGGTGGCGCCCTGCCCTCACCACCTGGCCTGTCCGCTGGTGCCGCCGGACTGGTGCCATTTCGCCCAGCGCGTTGCGCGCTCGCGCATGCACCGGCTGAGCAAGGGCGGCGACGTGCCATGGGAAGACGAGAAATTTATCTATCTCGCGGTGTCGCGAGAGCCAGTGGAGCGTCCGTCGGCGCGGGTGATCGCGCCGCCGCAACAGGCGAGTGGACAGGTGGCGCTGAAGCTCTGCCAGGCGGGCGGCACGGCGGCGGTGACGCGGCTGAGCAAGCGGCACGGAGCGGAGTACAAGCGGGCGCGTCGGGCGGAGTGGGGTGATGCGATGTAGGGGTGGCGGACGCGCCGGTGCGGGCCGCAGGACCCCACCTCACCTCCCCCTGGGAGGGGGAGGTGGTCGAGAGATCGGGGCAGATCGAGAGATCATGCAGGCGGCAGACCACTCTGTCGCTGATTGCCAGGAGAATGGGCCCGACTGCGTCGGGCTTATTTTCGTGCCGGGTGAGTCAGAAAAGCCCGAACCACAGACCGGCGATGCCGAGGAAGGCGAAGAAGCCGACGATGTCGGTGATGGTGGTGACGAACACCGCCGAGGCGATCGCCGGGTCGGCCTTGAACTTGTCGAGCGCGAGCGGGATCAGGATGCCGGCCGTGCCGGCGACAATCATGTTGATGATCATCGCCAGCGCGATGACGATGCCGAGCGAGACGCTGTCGAAGCGGAGCCAGGTAACCACCCCGATCAGAATGGCGAAGATGATGCCGTTGGCGAAGCCGACGATCATTTCGCGGGTGATGAGGCGACGCAGGCGCGAGCCCTGGAGCTCGCGCATGGCGAGGGCCCGGACCGTCACCGTCATGGTCTGGGCCCCGGCATTGCCGCCCATGGAAGCGACGATGGGCATGAGCACGGCCAGGGCCACCATCTGGTCGATGGTCGCGCCGAACAGGCCGATCACATAGGACACGGCAACAGCGGTAACGAGGTTGACCGCCAGCCAGGGGGCGCGGCTGCGGACCGTCGAGATGGTGCTGTTGGAGATGTCCTCGTCGCCAATACCGGCGAGGAAGCGAATATCCTCCTCCGCCTCTTCCTGGATGACGTCGACGATGTCGTCGATGGTGAGAACGCCCACGAGGCGCCCGCTCTCGTCCACCACACCCACTTCCACGAGGTCGTAGCGCTCGAAGTCGCGGGCGGCTTCTTCCTGGTCCTCGGTGGCGTGGACGGTGACGAAATTGGTGTTCATCAGCGCTTCGATACGCGTGACGCGAGGCGAACGGAGGAACTTGTCGAGCGCGATGGTGCCGAGCACCTGGTAGGACGCGTCGACCACGTAGATCTGGTAGAAATCTTCCGGCAGGTCGGCTTCGGAGCGCAGATAGTCGATGGTCTGCCCGACCGTCCAGAAAGGCGGAATGGCGATGAAATCCGTCTGCATCCGCCGGCCGGCGGAGTCTTCGGGGAAATCGAGGCTGCGCTTGAGGCTCAGCCGTTCGAAGGTCGGCAGCTTGGCCAAGACCTCGTCCCGGTCGTGCTGCTCGAGGTCCTCCAGGATGAACACGGCGTCGTCGCTGTCGAGACTGGCAACGCCGCGGGCGATTTCGGCGTTGGGCAGCGCCTCCATGATCTCGGCGCGGATGCTGTCGTCGACTTCGGTGAGCGCCGAATAGTCGAACCGTTCACCGAGGAGCCGCACCAGCGCCAGGCGTTCATCGGAATTGAGTGCCTCGATGACATCGCCGATGTCGGCGAGGTGCAGCGGCTCCATGACCGCGGCGACGTCGTCGGCCCGACCCGCTGCCAGATAGGCACGCAATCGCTCGAGCCAGAACGGACTGATGCGGTCTTCGCTGTCGCGGAACACACTGCTGTCCACCCCGGCGACGGTGCCGGGACCGGTCTCGAAATCTGCACTCATCGGGAGCCCTTTTTGTGTCCTGAGGTTTCAGGGGCAAGGCAAGCTGTAGCCAATCGAATCGCGTTGCGCCAGACTGGCTTTACGCCTTTCGCAGCGGCAGGAGGTGACAATGAACGAAAAGAATGCGGACGCGGCCTTCGAGCGGGTGAAAAGGTTGTGCGCAGAGCGTCAACTGCCAGAGGTGGAGCACGCGACGAGCTACGGCACGCCGGCGCTCAAGGTGCACGATACCACCTTCGCCCGGCTGCTCGACGGATCGACGCTGGTGCTGCAGTGCCCCGAGGAGCAGAAGGCGCTGCTGCTGGAGATATCGCCGGACATCTACTTCGAAACCGACCACTATGTCGGCCATCCGGTGGTGCTGATCCGGCTTGATGCCATCGGCGATGAGGAACTGTCGCTCCGGCTCGAAGACGCCTGGCGCTTCAAGGCGCCGGAACGGCTGCGGGCGCAGCGGCCGACCGCGGGAGAGTAGCCCCGGAAACAACAAAGCCGCCCCGAAGGGCGGCTGTTGCCGTGTCACCGAAGTGACTGGTGCGGTCGAGAAGACTCGAACTTCCACGCCTCGCGGCACAGCGACCTCAACGCTGCGCGTCTACCAATTCCGCCACGACCGCACATGTGTGGTAGAAGCTTTGGCGCCGGGGCGCCGAAGCGAGTGGGGATGTAGCAAAGGTGTCGGCGGACCACAAGCGGGGAAATCGGGTTTCTTGCCAAGCCGTGGAAAACCTTGCGCGACACCAGCGCTCAGCCGCGGCGCAGCACCTTTTCGGTAACCTGCACGCGCAACTGCCCGTCGTCGACGGTGACCTCGCCCAGGGCGATCAGCGTGGAGTTCGCGTAAATGCGCATCGGATCGTGTTCGGTGGCGTCGAGTTCGATGACGGCACCGCGGCCCATGCGCAGCAAATGGTGAATAGGCATGGTCGTCGCGCCGAGCTCGACGGTCAGGTCCACTTCAATATTGTCGAGCGTGCTCATAAATAGGTCACATCAAGGCAGCGGCAGCGCCGCGGAGTCGTTCGGTTCAGGTAACTCTCCGGCAAGCATGGTTATGGAAGCGTTAACAGACAGTCAGAGCTGCGCCGGAGGCAAGCTGATGCGGGCCGATGGGGCGCCGGTCGAGTGGATCATTTCACCGGAGGCCGTGCCCTACCCTACGGCGCTCGCGGGGATGAAGGCGCGAGCAGCGGCGGTGGCCGCCGGCTCCGCGCCGGAGGCTGTGTGGTTGGTGGAGCACCCGCCGCTCTATACCGCCGGCACCTCGGCAGTGGCGGGGGATTTGATCGAGGCGCGGTTCCCCGTCTACGAGGCCGGGCGCGGCGGACAGTACACCTATCACGGCCCAGGTCAGCGGGTGGCCTATGTGATGCTGGACCTGACCCGGCGCGGGCGGGATATACGCTGCCTCGTCAACGGGCTCGAGGGTTGGGTGATCGACACGCTCGCGGCCCACAATATCGTCGGCGAGCGGCGCGAGGGCCGCGTCGGGGTGTGGGTGCGGCGGCCGGACAAGGGCGCCGGTCGCGAGGACAAGATCGCGGCGATCGGCGTGCGGGTTTCCAAATGGGTGACCTTCCACGGCATTTCGCTGAACGTGGCGCCGGATCTCAGCCACTATGCCGGAATCGTGCCCTGCGGCATCACCGATCAGGGGGTGACGAGCTTCGAGGATTTGGGACAGTTGGTGTCTATGGCGGAGGTGGATTCGGTGCTCCGCGCCGCGTTTGAACAGCGGTTCGGCGCCACGGTGGCGGGCAGTGAAGAGAGCCTTGTCAGCCCGGCGCTCGCCAGCCAAGTTGCATAAGACGGAATCGCCGGAGGACGAGATGACGCTGGACGACCTCAAACGCCTCTTCACCCGCCAGACGCTGTTTCGGCTCGATTCGATCCTGTCGCCGCGGCTGGTGCCGATCTTTTATGCGCTGGGGCTCGCCGGCATTCTGCTGTGGGCCGTGAGCCACTTGTTCTGGAGCTTCGGCTTCGGATTCGGCAACGGGCTGTGGGGGCTGCTGGAGATCCTCGTCTTCGGGCTGCTGGCCTTTGTTGGCCTGAGAATCCTCTGCGAGGCGCTGCTGGTGTGGTTCCGGGCGCAGGAGGCAACGGGTAATACCGCCGGCCGCGCGCGCTATTCGGCTTCGCTGCTGGATGAGGTGCGGGATGCGATCCGGGAACTCGCCGAGGAAGGCGAGGACGACACCGACTATGCCGAGGCGGACGAGTACTACACCCCGGCGACGGAGCCGGCGCCCTATGTGCCGCAGACGGACGCCGGCATTGAGCGGGAGCCGGCGACCAGGTCCGGCGAAGTATTCAAGCCGCGCCGGACCGCAAAGCGGACGCCGCCGCCCAAGGGTGTGACCTGAGCGGCGGCAGAATGACGGGTCAGCGGCGGTCGACGCTCCAGGCGCCGGGGCCGGCGAAGACCATGTAGCCGAACACGAAGCAGAACAGGATGGCGGCATCGCCCATATTGGCGACCGGCCAGAAGCCCATGGGCGCGTGACCCATGAAGTAGGCGACGGCCATGAAGCCGCAGAGCACGAAAGCGACCGGACGGGTCAGGAACCCGACCAGGATCAGCACGCCGCCAACCAGCTCGAGAATACCGGCGATCAGCATCAGGCCCTCGGTGGGGCCCATGGCGGGCACGGGCCAGCCGAACAGCTTCTGGGTACCGTGTTCGATGAACAGCAGCGCGGTGATGATGCGGAGAACGGCGAGGGCGTGGGGTGCGTAGGCGGAGAGTCGGTCGAACATGGCGGGCTCCTGAGGTTTGTTGACGCTGCGCCCCTCAACGGCGCACCGGACGCAACTTTTGATAAACCGAGGCCGATCCGCATAGCCGTTTATCGATGGACGCATTGTTCGCGGCTGCGCTCCGTTTCAAGAGTGCGTGTCCAGCGCGTGCAACAGGGCTGATGCGACCGCAATGGGAGGCAGTCACATTGCGGAACCGCCCCAGTATGATGTATGAGGCGGCATCTCTTTCCAGCCCCGGACCTATTTGCGCATGAGCCAGGCGCCCAAAATCGGCCTTGTCAGCCTCGGCTGCCCCAAGGCGCTCGTCGACAGCGAGCGGATCATGACCACGCTTCGGGCGCAGGGCTACTCGTTCAGCCGCAACTACGAGGGCGCGGACATCGTGCTCGTGAACACCTGCGGCTTTCTCGACAGCGCCAAGCAGGAGTCGCTGGAGGCGATCGGCGAGGCGCTGAACGAAAATGGCCGGGTGATCGTCACTGGCTGCCTCGGCATCGAGGAAGGCCTGATCCGCGAAACGCATCCCAGCGTGCTCGCCATCACCGGACCGCATCAGTACGAGAGCGTGGTGAGCGCGGTGCACGAACACCTGCCGCCGGTGCCGAACAAGTTCCTCGACCTGGTGCCGGAGAGCGGGCTGAAGCTGACGCCACGGCACTACGCGTATCTGAAGATTTCCGAGGGCTGCAACAACCGCTGCTCGTTCTGCATCATTCCGCAGATCCGCGGCGACCTGGCGTCTCGACCGGCCGGCGGCATCCTCGCCGAGGCAGAGGGCCTGGTGCGTTCGGGCGCCAAGGAACTGCTGGTGATCTCGCAGGACACCAGCGCCTACGGCCTCGATATCAAGTATGCCGAGTCGAACTACCGCGGCCGGCCGGTGAAGGCGAAGTTCTACGATCTCGCCAAGGAACTGGGGCAGTTCGGCGCCTGGGTGCGCCTGCACTACGTGTACCCCTACCCCCATGTCGACCAGATCATGGAACTGATGGCCGACGGGCTGGTACTGCCATATCTCGACATCCCGTTCCAGCACGCTTCACCCAAGGTGCTGAAGGCCATGCGTCGCCCGGCGCACCAGGAAAAGACGCTTAACCGCATCCTGAACTGGAAGCGTCAGGTGCCGGACCTTACGGTTCGCTCGAACTTCATCGTCGGCTTCCCGGGCGAAACGGAGGAAGACTTCGAGATGATGCTCGACTTCATCGAGGAAGCCGAGATCGACCGCGCCGGTTGCTTCAAGTACGAGCCGGTGACCGGGGCTCCTGCCAATGAACTCGAAGGCATCGTGCCCGACGAGGTGGCGCAGGAGCGTTGGGAGCAGTTGATGGAAGTGGCTCAGAACGTTTCTGCGGGCCAGCTCAGCAAGAAGGTCGGCCGGACCATCGACGTACTGGTCGATGACGTGCAGCCGGACAAGAACGTCGCCATCGCCCGCTCCAAGTGGGATGCGCCGGAGATCGACGGGCAGGTGATCGTCGCCAACGCAGACGGCATCAAGCCGGGCGACATGGTCAGCGTGACGGTGACCGGCAGCGACGAGTACGACCTGTTTGCTGAACCGGTGAAGGCCGTGCAGGCGGCCTGAGCCGCTCGCTGTCAGCGGGCGAATGCCTCGAACGGGTTGATCTCGGTCATCCGAACAATGGTGGATTGCTCCACACCCGCGTGCCGCAATGCCGGCAACAGGCTCGCCACCAGATGGGTGTAGGGCTGCGGCGTTCCCCCGCCTGGGAGCGCCGGGTCGAACCAGCCACGGTCGTGGCTGAGCAGCAGTTGCTCAGCCAGACCGGCTTCGATGGCCCGCCCTATCAGCGGCACCACCTCCGCATCCGGCTCACGCCCGACATGATCGTACTCGATCCAGGCTCCGCGCTGTGCAACTGCCTTGTGCAGTTCGAAATCGGGCTCGGCCTGGGTGTGGATGGAGATGAACCGGTCGGCGCGGTACCCCTCGCCTTCGATGATGTTGAGCTGGTCCATCACGACGCGGCCCCTGATGGTATGTGAGCCGATAACCGTACCTGTTGCCGCCGCCGCGCGCGCCGCAGCCCGCAGGATTCGCGTCTCCAGCGGGGTGATGCCGTCGTCTCCGGCGCTCAGCTTGATCCACCCCGCCACCACACCGGTATTTTCGATGCCTTCGGTGAGTTCGCGCAGCATCCAGCGCTCGAGTTCGGCCTCGCTCGCCTCACGGACCCAATCCGGTATCCAAGGCTCGCGATAGTTACCGGTAGGCACGACGATCGGGAACCCTGTCGCTCGTGATACAGCGAGGTCCAGATCAGCCCGGCGTCCCACGCCGCCGGTCGAGCATTCCACCAGCGCCGTTACCCCTTGCGCCTTGATTGCTTCGATCTCCGGCGCCATCAGCGCTACCACTTCAGCGGGGTTCGCTTCCGCATAACCGGGCTGGTCCGGGGTCCTCAGGTCAACGAACACGTGCTCATGAGGAAGGATGAGGCCCAGCTGATCTTTTCCAAAGGGGCCTAGAGTGGTCATCAACTGCTTCACGTGTTCCTCCTTGACGCGCGGCAAGGCCGCCTCACTAACTGACGCGGAAACGATATCGCGCTGAACTGCGGGCGGAAGCAACGCCTTTGCTGCCGACGCATGCGAGAGAAATTACTCATCCGGCCCGGTCATTTGACGCTTTACCGCGGGCTCGCCGGCGCCGCATGACGCTGGGCAGCGTCATTCTGACCCGGGTCCAACATGAACAAGCTTCTCGCCACTGCCGTCGCCCTTGTCGCGCTGGGCAGCGCCCCTGCCCTGGCGCAGCCGACCGATCTGCTGAATGCCTCCTACGACATTGCCCGTGAGCTGTTCGAGGCCGAGAACGCGGCGTTCGTGCCGGCCTATGCGGCCGCAGGTGGCACCACCGTGACCATCAACCAGTCGCATGCGGGTTCATCGGCCCAGGCTCGCGCCATTCTCGAAGGGCTGCAGGCGGACGTCGTGACCTTCAACCAGGTGCTCGATGTCGAGAGGCTGGTTGAGGGCGGCTTCGTGGGAGCGGACTGGGCGGAACAGTTCCCCAACAACGCCTCGCCGTTCTACTCGCTGCCGGCTTTCCTGGTGCGGGCGGGCAATCCGAAGGGCATCGAGGACTGGGGCGATCTCGCCGAAGACGGCGTGCAGGTGATCTTTCCCAACCCCAAGACGTCCGGTAATGGCCGCTACACCTATCTCGCCGCGCGCGCCTGGGCGAACGAGGAGTTCGCCGGCGACGAGGCACAGGTTGAGGCCTTCCTCACCAAACTGTTCGCGAACGTGCCGGTATTCGAGACGGGCGGTCGTGCGGCGACCACCGCCTTCACGGAGCGACAGCTCGGCGACGTGCTGGTGACGTTCGAGGCGGAAGTGCTGAGCGTGGTGGAGCAGCTTGGAGCCGACAAGTACGAGGCGGTGGTCCCTTCGGTGAGCCTGCTGTCGGAGTTCCCGGTGGCGATCGTCGACAAGGTCGCCGATGCTCGCGGCAGCCGCGAACTCGCCAAGGCCTATCTCGACTTCCTGTTCACCCCCGAAGGGCAGGAAATTGCGGCGCAGCGCTTCCACCGCCCCATCGACGAGGCCGTTGCAGCGGCACATGCCGAGAGCTTCCCTGAGGTGCGGCTGGTGAACGTGGACGAGGAATTCGGCGGCTGGGACGCGGTCAACAGCGAGCACTTCGCTGAAGGCGGCCTGCTCGACAACGTGTTCCTCAACCAGTGACAGACGCTGCGGTGACACGTGCCTCCGGCGCTGCCCAGGCAGCGCCGCGAGTTGCCGACCGGGGAAGGCGGCCGCGCAGCCGGCACCTCCTGCCCGGCTTCGGCGTCACCATGGGCGTGTCACTGTTCTACCTGGGGCTGATCATCATCCTGCCGTTGCTGGCGATGCTGCTCAAGGTCGGCGGCATGGGCTGGGAGGAGTTCTGGAGGATCGTCAGCTCCAACCGGGCGCTGGCGGCCTACCGGGTGACCTTCACGTCGGCGCTGGTCGCCACGGTGCTCAACGGCGTCATCGGGCTGCTGCTAGCCTGGGTGCTGACGCGCTATCGGTTCCCCGGGCGGCGGCTGCTCGACGCGCTGGTGGATCTGCCCTTTGCGTTGCCGACCGCCGTCGCTGGGCTGGTGCTGGTGACGCTGTTCGACGACAGCGGCTGGTATGGCGCTGTACTGACGCCGCTGGGGATCACCGTCAACTACACGCAGCTCGGCGTCATCGCCGCCATGACGTTCACCTCGATCCCCTTCGTGGTGCGGGCGGTGCAGCCGGTGCTGGAAGAGGTGGAGGTGGACCTCGAGAACGCCGCTCGCACGCTGGGCGCTTCACGCTGGCAGGTGTTCTCGCGGGTGATCTGGCCGACGATCCTCCCCGCCTTTCTCGGAGGCTGCGTGCTGTCGTTTTCACGGTCGCTCGGGGAATTCGGAGCGGTGGTGTTCATCGCCGGGAACTTGCCGGGAATGACCGAGATCGTGTCGCTGCTGATCTTCATCCGGCTCGAGGAATACAGCTACGAGGGCGCGGCAGCCCTGGCGTTCGTGCTGCTTTTTGTGGCCTTTCTGACGCTGCTGGCCACCAATGCCCTGGCAGCCTGGCAGGTACGCTATGCTGCACGACGCTGAGCGGCTGCCCCGCTCCGCGGGCGAGATCGCGCTGATCGCCGCCGCCTTCGTGCTGGCGGCGCTGACGCTTGCCGTGCCGCTGGCGGTGATCTTCAGCTTCGCCTTGCGCGAAGGCGTCGCCGCCTATTTCGCCAATATCCTGCAACCGACGACGCTGCATGCGATCATGCTGACGGTGGTGACGGCGCTGGTGGTGGTGCCGATCAACATGGCAGTCGGCGTGTGCCTGGCCTGGCTGGTCACACGCTTCCGCTTCCGCGGCCGTGAGACGCTGATCACCCTGATCGAACTGCCGGCATCGATGAGTCCGATCGTGGCCGGCGTGGTCTATCTCTTCCTTTATGGCGGACAGGGACTGCTCGGCCCCGCTTTGCAATCGTCCGGCATCCAGATCATGTTCACCCCGCTTGCGATCATCCTGGTGAGCCTGTTCGTCACTGCGCCATTCGTCGCGCGCGAGTTGATCCCGTTGATGCAGCAGCAAGGGACCGAGGACGAAGAGGCAGCGCTGTCGCTCGGGGCCAATGGCTGGCAGATGTTCTGGTACGTGACCCTGCCGAATATCCGCTGGGCGCTGGTCTATGGCGCAGTGCTCACCAATGCGCGGGTGATGGGCGAGTTTGGCGCCGTGTCGGTGGTCTCGGGTGCGATCCGCGGCCAGACCAACACCCTGCCGCTGCAAATCACCCAGTTGTTCAACGACTTCAATATCGCCGGCGCCTTCGCCGCAGCTTCGACGCTGGCGCTGATCGCGGTGATCACGCTGCTGGTCAAATCGGCGCTCGAAGCCGGACGGCACGCCTGAGCCCAAGCAAGATCGATGCGGAACCCTGTGACAGCGCGAGAATTGCTCTTGCCGCTGCGGTGTGGATGCGTTGAGTTGCCTCCCGCAGCCACGGGACCAAACTAGACCATGACACTGCAACAAATTCTGGCCTTTGGCGTGATCGGCGGCATGATGGTCGCCTTCATGTGGGGGCGTTGGCGCTACGACGTGGTGGCCGTTTGTGCCCTGCTCGCAGCACTGGCGCTGGGCCTGGTGCCGCCGGAAGCCGCCTTCTCCGGGTTTTCCGATGACATTGTCATCATCGTCGGCAGCGCTCTGGTGGTGAGCGCCGCCGTCTCCCGATCCGGCATCATGGAAATCGCGGTCCGCCGTTTCGCGCCGGGAATCAGCACACCGCGGGCACAGTTGATCCTGCTGGTCACAGTGGTGACGGTGCTGAGCGCGTTCGTGAAGAACATCGGCGCGCTCGCCATCATGATGCCGATCGCCTTCCAGATGGCACGGAAGTCCGGCGTATCGCCTTCGATGTTCCTGATGCCGATGGCCTTCGGGTCGCTGCTGGGTGGATTGATGACCCAGATCGGCACCTCGCCCAACATCATCGTGTCGCGAGTGCGCGAGGAGATGGTCGGCCAGCCCTTCGGCATGTTCGACTACACGCCCGTGGGTGCGGCGCTGTCGATCGTCGGCATTGGTTTTCTCGCGGTGTTCTACTGGCTCCTGCCGGAGCGCCGGCGCGAAGAAACCGGCATGGACAAGGCTATCGAGATCAAGAACTACACCACCGAGGCGCGGGTGGGTTCGGACTCGGCGGCTGTCGGCAAGTCCGTGGCGCAGATTCAGGCGGCCGGCGACGGAGCGGCGATGGTCACCCGGATCATGAGCGCCAACGGCAACACCCGTACGCCGCTGCCGGACGCCACCCTCAAGGCCGGCGACATCCTGCTGATCCAGGGGGAGCCGGATGCACTCGACAAGATGGTGTCGCAGTCGGGGCTGGTGTTCTCCGAGCGGCGCGGTGCGGCCACGCGGGACGCCGCGGACATCGGCATCATTGAGGCGGTGGTGGGCGAAAGCTCCGGGCTGATCGGCGCCAGCGCGCAGGAACTGACGCTGTTCGACCGCACAGGGCTGAACCTGTTGGCAATCAGCCGGCGGGGAGAGCGGCTGACGGAGCGGCTCGGCCAGATCCGATTTCAGAACGGCGACGTGATCCTGCTGCAGGGACACCTGAAGCGGCTGCCCGAACTGCTGCGGGAGTGGGATTGCCTGCCGCTGGTTGAGCGGGGGCTACGACTCGGCAGCGTGCGCAACGGATTGATCCCCCTAGGCATCCTGCTGGTGGCGATGGCAGCCACCGCCTTTGGCATAGTGCCGGTGGCGGCGGCGTTCTTTGCGGCGGCGGTGGCGATGGTGCTGACGCGCTCGGTGCCGCTGCGGGATGTGTATGCGCAGATCGATGCGCCCATCCTGATCATGCTGGCCTGCCTCATTCCGGTTTCCGATACCCTGAGGTCGACCGGGGGAACCGACGTCATTGCCGGCCTGCTGTCGCAGGTGGCGAGCATGATGCCAGCGTGGGGAGCCCTGGCGCTGATCATGATAGCTGCCATGGCGGTGACGCCATTTCTCAACAATGCCGCGACGGTGCTGGTGATGGCGCCGATCGCGGCCAGCTTTGCCTCGAGCCTGGGCTATGCACCGGAGGCGTTCCTTTTGGCGGTGGCGGTGGGGGCCGGCTGCGACTTCCTCACCCCGATCGGGCACCAGTGCAATACGCTGGTGATGGGACCAGGTGGCTACCGATTTGGCGACTACTGGAAACTGGGGGCGCCGCTGTCGCTGTTGGTGGTGCTCGTGGGGGTGCCGATGTTGATGCTCGTTTGGCCGTTCTAGGATGCACAGCCGACATATCATCCCCCTGCCCCGCCGCGACCCGCTGATCCTCGGGGAGCGCGCGCTGATCATGGGCATTCTCAACGTCACGCCAGACAGCTTCTCCGATGGCGGGCGGCATGCGGCGGTGGAGGCGGCCGTAGCGCATGCCCGGCAGATGGTGGCCGAGGGGGCAGACATCATCGATGTGGGCGGGGAGAGCACGCGGCCGGGTGCAGAGCCGGTGCCGGTGCAGGAGGAACTCGACCGGGTGATGCCGGTGATCGATGCACTGATGGCGGAGGGCATCGGGGTGCCGATCTCGATCGACACCATGAAACCGCTGGTGGCGGACCAGGCGATCCAGGCCGGTGCCTCGATCATCAACGATGTCACGGGGCTGCAGGGCGCGCCGGAGATGGCTGAGATTGCTGCGCTTTACGAGGTGCCGGTGGTGGCAATGCACTGGGACAGGGAGCGCGACCGGAGCGTGCCGATCGTCGAGGCGGTGCGGGTCTGGCTCGAGCGGAGCCGAGAGATTGCGGTGGCAGCGGGCGTGGCAGCGGACAGGCTGATCCTTGATCCGGGCTTCGGTTTTGCCAAGAACATGAACGAGAACTACGCGTTACTGAACGGACTGGACGCCTTCGCTGAGCAGCCGCTGCTGGTGGGGACATCGCGCAAATCGATGATCGGACGCCTGCTGAACGTGCCACCCGAGGAACGGGTGGCGGGAACCGTGGCGACCAGCGTGCTCGGCTACACAAAGGGCGGACACATCTTTCGGGTGCATGATGTGCGCGCCAATCGCGAGGCGCTGACAGTGGCGCAGGCGGCGTTGTACGGGCCGCCGCAGCAGGAGGAACTGCAACCATGAGCGATGCTTTCACCGGCGACCGCATCATCCTCAACGATCTTGGGTTTTTCGGCTATCACGGCGTGTTCCCCGAGGAGGAGCGGCTGGGGCAGCGCTTTTATGTCGACCTCGAACTGGGGATCGACCTGGCGCAGGCAGCGGCGACGGACGATCTGGCCGCCAGCGTCAACTACGGCAAGATCTACGAGGCAGTGGAGGCGGCGTTCACCGGCCGGCGGATGAAGCTGATCGAGGCGGTGGCGCATAATGTCGCCACGGCGCTGTTCGAGGCGTTCCCGCCGATCCGCTGGATCAAGGTGCGGGTGCGCAAGCCGGAGGCGCCGATCGCCATGGTGCGCGGCTATGCGGCGGTGGAACTGCACCGCGTGCGGGGCGAGGCGTGACGCATCAGGCTTGGCTCAGCCTCGGAGCCAATCTCGGCGATCCGCGGGCGCAACTGCGCGAGGCGGTGCGCCGGATCGAGGCGCATGAGCAGATCCGGGTGACGGCGCAATCGCAGCTGGTGATGACCACCGCCTGGGGGAAGACCGATCAGCCGGACTTCTGCAACATGGCCGTGGCGGTTGAGACGGAGTTGCAACCGCTGCCGTTGCTGGAGGCTCTGCTCGCCATCGAGCTGGAGATGGGCCGCCAGCGCATCGAGAAGTGGGGCCCGCGCGTCATCGACATCGACATCATCGCCTATGACCGGCTTGTGCTGCAAACCACCCGACTGACGCTGCCGCATCCGTTCGCGCACGAGCGCGCCTTCGTGCTGGAACCACTGGCGGAGATTGCGCCGGATGTGCGGGGCTGGGTGATCGAGATGGGGAAGCGCGGCTAGGATGGCGCCCTCACCCGTCTCGCGCTGACCGCGAACCACCCTCTCCTCATAGGGGCGACGGGAAGAAGGCGGAGGCTCCGCTCCTTAGGCGCGCAGCGCGTCCACCACCGCGACGGCCACGTCAAATTCCTCGCGGCGCTTGGCGCGGCGTTCCATCGCTTCTTCGTCGGCGCCCCATTGGGCGATCTGGTAGTCCTCGTCCAGATGTGCGGCGGTCCACACCTCTTCGGCGGAAAAGAGCTGGTGCAGGAATCCGATAGCGAGAAGGCCTGAGCCGGTGATTCCGGTTATGGAGACAAGTGCAGTGAGGGTCAGCAGATTTTCCTGCTCGATGGCTTGGGCAAGGCGATCCAGGGTGGGCTGCGGCTGCGGCTGGTGCAGGATGCCTACCGTGGGCTGGAAGCTGACGCCGAACTGGCGGGCGAGCTTGACCAGCGCATTGTCCCAGGTGACTTCCTGCTGGCTGACCAGCTCCTGCGGGCTGTCGGCGCGGTAGAGCAGGAGGTCGCCGGCCGCAAACTTCATGACCTCGGCGCGGAGCTCCGACACCAATTCTTCGCCGGATTCAACAGCGGCGTTGATGAGGCGCACCATCGGCATGGTGGCGGGGTCGATATGGGTGCCCTGGGCGGACCATTCGCTGGCCATTGCCTGGGCGATGGATACGGCGGGCACGACGATGGGGATCTTCTTGCCCGGCGTGCGGACCTGGCGGCCATCGAGCGTAACGGCAAAGCCGCCGTCGACCGGAGCGACCCCGACATCCTTGTAGAAGCGCTTGGGCAGCTCGACCTGATTGAGGTGCTGGGCGCGGCCATAGCCGTCGTCGCGATGGCGATGGGCTTCTTCGAGCTGGTCACGCATGGGTGTTCTCCGGTGAAGTCACGCGCCGTCCTCGGGGTCGCGGCTGACGTCGAAGCGATCGGCGTCGAAACCGAGCGCCTCGAAACTCTGCTGCATATGCGGCGGCAGCGGGGCAGAGACGTCGAGGCGGCGGCCGTCGCGCAGCGGCAGAGCGATGCGGCGGGCGTGGAGGTGCAGCCCCTGCCCCAACCCTTCGGCGGCCTGGTAGTTCTCGATGTTGAAGTAGCGCGGATCGTCGAGGATCGGAGTGCCGAGCTGGGCCATATGGACGCGCAACTGATGAGTGCGTCCGGTGACCGGCTTCAGCGTCACCCAGGCGAAGCGGCGGCTGGCCGTGTCGGTGGTGGAATAATAGCTCATCGAGTGGACGGCGCCGGGAGTGCCGTTGGGGACGACCACCATCTGCTCGCCATCGGTGGTGGCCCGCTTGGCGAGAAAGCAACTGATCTCGCCCTGGCGGGGGCTCGGATTGCCGGCGACCACCGCCCAGTAGATCTTGCGCGCGGAACGCGAGCGAAACACGGTGCCGAAGTGCGTGGCGGCCGGTCCGGTCTTGGCGACCACGAGCACGCCGGCGGTATCGCGGTCGAGACGGTGGACGAGGCGCGGGGCTTCCCCCTTCTTGTTGGGCAGGCTCTTCAGCATGCCGTCGATATGTCGCTTGGTGCCACTGCCGCCCTGGACGGCTAGGCCAGCGGGCTTGTTGAAGACGTAGAGCTCGTCGTCCTCGTAGAGGATCAGCGAGCGCAGGAAATCGGCGTCGGCGCTGCTGATGCGCTGCGGCTTGGGTGCGTCGGGATCATCTATCGGCGGGATGCGGACGGTCTGGCCGGCGGCGACGCGCGTGCTGGTTTCCACACGGCCCTTGTCGAGGCGAACCTCGCCGTTGCGGATCAGCTTCTGCAGGCGGCCGAAACCAAGATGGGGAAAATTGCGGGCGAACCAGCGGTCGAGGCGCATGCCATCCTCGTCCCGCTCCACCACTCTGTGCTGTACGCCACTCATAGGCCGCCTCGTGTCACCAGAAGGCCGAGATAGAGGCCAATCAGGCAAACCACAACCGACAAGAACACATAGGTGCCGGCCTCGATCCAGGCACCGCGCTCAATCAGTGTGATCGTATCGAGCGAGAAGCTCGAGAAGGTGGTGAAGCCGCCCAGGACGCCGACGGCAAGAAACAGGCGCAGTTCCTCCTGATGCGGCGGCAGGAGGCGCGCCAGCGTCCCCACGAACATACCCATCAGCAGGGAGCCGAGGACATTGACCAGCAGCGTTGCAAGCGGGAAGCCGCCGGACCACCAGCGGCCAAGGAGAAGCCCCATGCCGTGACGTGACATGGCGCCAAGGGCACCGCCGAGGCCGACAAGGAGAAAGGACTGCATGGCGTCGGTTTAGCGCAGCCGTCACCCGAAAGCCACGGCAGCGCGATGATTTTCGGTACGAGCAGGTGCGGGCGCAACCAAGTGCCGTCGGGGCAGCTTCAACGTTCAGCTTCCCATTTGTGACACCTCCATGCCCATTGCCCTTCGCTCGCTCGCTTTCTTGCCGATGCTCGTGCTCGCACTTGCCGGCTGCACCACAACCGGCGAGACCCGGACGTCGGCGGTGCCAGAACCGATTGCGGAAATCGCGGCGGTGCCGGGCGCAAGCCGGGCACCGATCGGCGCTTCCGAGGCGATGCCGATCCGCTACTGGGGCGATGAGCCGCTAAAGGAGGGGCAAAGCTTCGGCTTCACCGCGGGCGCAGATGGCTCGCTCGACTATCTCAGCCTTTCTGGCGGCGGCATCAACGGCGCCTATGGCGCAGGGTTTCTCGTGGGCTGGACCCAGAGTGGCAACCGGCCGGAATTCGAGGTGGTCACCGGCATCAGCGTCGGCGCCATGATCGCGCCGCTGGCGTTCCTCGGGCCTGCCTATGATGGACACCTGCAGGCGGTGTTCGGCACCCTGGCGGGCAGCAAGTCACCGAACCTCAACTTCGTCGCAGCCCTCTTCGGCAGCAGTTCGATAGCCAGCAACGCGCAGGTGCTGGGCGCCATTCGCAGCATCATCACCCCAGAGACGCTGACCGCTATCGGGCGGGAGCACGCCAAGGGAAGGCGGCTGCTGATCGGCACCACCAATCTCGATGCAGAGCGGCCGGTGATCTGGGACATCGGCGCGATTGCCGCGAGCCAAATTCCGGACCGGCTGGAGCTGGTGCAGAAGATCATTCTCGCCTCGACGGCGGTGCCCGGCGTCTATCCGCCGGTATTGATCGACGTCCGCGCGGCCGGGCTCGAGTTCGATGAACTGCATGTGGACGGTGGGGTAACCCAGCAGATCGTGCTGCTGCCGGATGGGCTACAATCGCTGCCGCGCAATGCCGACCTTTATGTGGTCTATAATGGCGCCATCGAACCCACCGCAAAGCCGGTCAATGTCTCCAGCCTGTCCATCCTGGAACGGGCCATTCCGACGCTGCTGAAGTATCGCGGGCGCAGCGACATCACCATTCTCACCAACGCCGTGGAACGAAGCGGCATCAGCTACCGGCTGACCGCCATTCCCGCCGACTTCCCGCCGCCCAAGGACCAGTTGTTCGGCGGGCAGGAATGGCTGTCGGCGCTGTATCAGTATGGAGTGGAGAGCGGCCAGGTGGGGGCTTGGCACCGGACGAATTGAGATCGGGCGGATCGGCTCCATCGTCCCCTCTCCCCTGAGGGGAGAGGGTGGGGGTGAGGGGTTCACCCTCTCAGCAGGAACCGCAGCACTGAACCCCTCACCCGCCGCTGCGCGGCGACCTCTCCCCTCAGGGGAGAGGTGAAGTCCGTGATCTGCACGCAGGCCCGATGAGACTGCCCTACTCCCCCCGCTTCGCCGCCCTCAGCCTTGAAAAGTACTCGACGCGCTTTTTCAGATCGCGCTCGAAACCGCGTTCCACGGGCTCGTAGAACTTCTGGCGGCCCAGCTTCTCCGGGAAATACTCCTGGCCGGAGAAGGCTTCTGGGGTGTCGTGGTCGTAGATGTAGCCGTCGCCATAGCCCTGCCCCTTCATCAGCTTGGTGGGGGCGTTGAGGATGGCCATTGGCGGCATGGGCGAGCCGGTGGACTTGGCAACGCTCATCGCCGCCTTGAAGGCGGTGTAAACCGCGTTCGACTTGGGGGCGAGCGCCAGGTAGACGACGACCTCGGCCAAAGCCAGCTCGCCTTCGGGAGAACCCAGCATCTGGTAGGCGTCGCGTCCGGCGATGGCGAGCGGCAGCGCCTGCGGGTCGGCCAGGCCGATATCTTCCGAGGCCATGCGGATCAACCGGCGGGCGAGGAACAACGGATCCTCCCCGGCATCGAGCATGCGGGCGAAGTAGTAGAGCGCCGCGTCCGGATCGGAGCCGCGGATGGTCTTGTGCAGCGCAGAGATCAGATTGTAGTGGCCGTCCTGCGCCTTGTCGTAGATCGGAGCACGGCGCTGCACGACAGTGAGCAGGCTCGCGGCATCCAGGGTCTCCTCGGCGCGGGCGGAGGCTAGGATTTCCTCAACAAGGCCGAGCAGCGCGCGACCATCGCCATCGGCGAGGGTCAGCAGGGTACGGCGTGCTTCCTCGTCGAGCGGCAAGGTGGCGCCGAGCAGGGTTTCGGCCCGGACGAGCAGTTGCTCGAGATCGTCCAGCGACAGCGACTCGAAGCGCAGCACCTGCGAGCGCGAGAGCAAAGCGGCGTTGAGCTCGAAGGACGGGTTCTCGGTGGTGGCGCCGACCAGCACGATGGTGCCGTCTTCCATCACCGGCAGGAAGCTGTCCTGCTGAGCACGGTTGAAGCGGTGGATTTCGTCGACGAACAGTAGGGTCCGGTGGCCGGAGAGGCGCTCGAAGCGGGCCTTCTCAAACACCTTCTTGAGGTCGGCGACCCCGGAGAAGATGGCTGATATCTGGACGAACTGGAAGTCGATCTCGTCGGCGAGGAGGCGCGCGACCGTGGTCTTGCCGGTACCGGGCGGACCCCAGAGGACCAGTGAGCCGAGTCGGCCGGAGGCGATCATGCGGCGCAGAGTGCCGTCGGGCCCGAGCAGGTGCTGCTGGCCAATGACCTCGTCGAGCGAGCGCGGCCGCAACTGGTCGGCCAGCGGGCGAGCCTTGTCGGTTTCAGCAGGGTCGGCGGCGAAGAGATCGGACATGAGGGCGGTTGTAGCGCGTCAGCGCGCGCGGATCGAGTGGGGGTGAGATAAGCCTCATCCGCCGTTCGGGCACCCTCGGGTCAAGCCCGAGGACAGGCTCTTCTCCCCGCAAAGGGAGAAGGGAGGTCGCGCGCGGGGAGCCCCGTAGGTCGCAGCCACGGCGTTACCGACCTCGTGGTTCGACAGGCTCACCATGAGGTCTAGGGGAGATTGGCGCTCGTCCTACCCGCTGACGATGCTCCGGGTAACGCGGCCGTCGCGCTGCAGGATGATCTGCCAGGTGCGGACGCGGTGGGAGGCGGTGGCGGCGAAGGTCTGGGCGGTGTCGGTGGCGACGTCGTTGAGCGACAGGATGACGTCTCCGACGCGCAGGCCCATTTGGTCGGCGGGGGAGCCGGGCTCGATGGCGGTGACCAGGACGCCGGTCGCGTCATAGGGGAGGTCCTGAGCCTCGGCCAGTGCCGGATCGAGTTGGCGCACGGTGGTGCCGGCGAAGCGGGTGTTGCCGGCGATGGTGGCGGTGGCGTCAGCCGCCGGGGCGGGCGCGGTTTCGACCGTGAGGTTCACGGTTTCGGTGACACCCTGGCGCTGCCGCTCGATCCGGGCGATCTCGCCGACACGGCGGGTGGCGAGACGGAAATTGAAGGCGTTGGGATCGGCGACCGGCGTGCCGTCGACGGAGAGGATGACGTCGCCCGGCTGGAACCCTGCGCGGGCGGCGGGGCCATCCGGGGCGATGTCGGTCACGAGGGCGCCGGTCGGTGCCGTCATGCCGAGGCTGGCGGCGATATCGGAATTGACCGCCTGCAGCTTGGCGCCGAACCAGGGGCGGACGATCTCGCCGCCGGTGACGCCCGCTTCGGCAACGACGCGCGCCATGTTGGCGGGGATGGCGAAGCCGATGCCGACCGAGCCGCCACTGCTGGAATAGATGGCGGTATTGATGCCGACGAGACGGCCATCGAGATCCACCAGCGCGCCACCGGAGTTGCCCGGATTGATGGCGGCATCGGTCTGGATGAAGAACTCGTAGTCGGACTTTTCGACGCCGGTGCGGGCCAGCGCCGAGACGATGCCGCTGGTGACGGTCTGGCCGACGCCGAAGGGATTGCCGATGGCGAGGACGAGGTCCCCGACGGCGAGGGCATCGGAGTCGGCGAACTGGATGGCGGGGAACGTGGTCTGGCCCGGATTGCGGACGCGGAGCACGGCGAGGTCGGTCTGGGCATCCTCGACCACGATCTCGACGTCGTATTCGCGGCCGTCGCTGAGGGCGATCCGTACTTCGGTGGCGCCTTCGATGACGTGTTGGTTGGTGAGGATCACGCCGGCGCCGTCGACGATCACGCCGGAGCCGAGCGAGCGGCTTTCGCGCGGGCGCGAGCGGAAGGTGTCGGGACCGAAGAAGCGGGAAAAGAACGGATCGTTGGCGAAGGGCGAGACGTATTGCTGCTCGATGCGGGTGGCATAGACGTTTACCACCGAGGGGGCGACTTCCCGCACCACGGGCGCGAAGCTGAGCTTGATCTGCTCCTGGCTGTCCGGCACCACGCGCGGCTCGGCGGGGGCCATGATCTGATCCTGCGCCTGGGCCAAAGGAGCCGGCGCATAGGACGAGATGGCGATGGTGCCGAGGGCGCCCAGAACAAGGATGGCGGCAGCGGCGAAGAACCAGGTACGGAGCGACATCTGAACCCTCCAGGGAACCCGTTGGAAACCCCGGGATTCTGTCATGAAAATGGCGCCTGCCGACGGCAGAGAAATGACGCCAAATATTCGTTTGCGCGAGGGGGGCGTCAGCCCTATATGCAGCGCTTTCCGTGAACCCCCACTCCAGCCCGAAAAGGCCAGTCGTCAATGACCACCGAGCCGAAGCACGTCCATCCGAACACGTCCGCGCTGATCGCGGCCGAGGGGCCGGATTACCCCGCCTTCCTGTTCTCGCAGCGGGAACTGCACAAGGCGGTGAAGGTGTTCAAGAAGGGCTTCGACGGCCTGCTCACCTATGCGGTGAAGTGCAACCCGTCCCCGCACGTGATCAAGCAGTTACACGAAGAGGGGCTGACGGCGTTCGACGTCGCCTCCAACCGCGAGATGGAGCTGGTGCGCGACTACGCTCCCGGCTCGGTCATGCACTACAACAACCCGATCAAGAACAAGCGCGAGATCGAGCGCGCCTATGAAGAGTTCGGGGTCCGCAGCTTCACCATCGACCACCCGCAGCAGCTCGACCAACTGGCCGCGGTGGTGTCGCCCAGCCGCGACATCGAGGTGACCACCCGCTTCAAGGCCGGCAAGGCGCTCAAGTCCTATGACTTCGGCATCAAGTTCGGCGTGATGGAACAGGGTGCGGCCGAGATCGTCACGGCGGTCGAGAAGATGGGTTATACGCCCAGCCTCTGTTTCCATGTCGGATCGCAGTGCGAGGATGCCTATGCCTATGAGCGGCACATCGCGGCGGCCGCACGGATCGTGGAAGAGGCCGGCATCGAGTTGAAGCGCCTCAACATCGGCGGCGGCTATCCGGCGCCCTACCCGACCAGCGAAGCGCCGCCCATGGACTACTATTTCGAGACCATCTCGGCAGCGGTGAAGGAGCATTTCGGCAAGAACCCGCCGGAGCTGATCATTGAGCCCGGCCGGGCGCTGGTGACCTCGTCGACCTCGCTGCTGCTGCGGGTGAAGCACCAGCGCGGCGGGCAATCGGTGTACCTCAACGACGGCGCCTATGGCGCGCTGATGGAGGTGAAGTTCATGCACTTCACTCCGCCGGTGCGGGTGTGGCGTGGACCGCGGCTGCACGACAACAATGGCGAGTTCTCCGAGTTCACCATCTGGGGCCCGACCTGCGACAGCTATGACGTGCTGCCGCAGGTGTTCACCCTGCCGGCCGACATCGATGAGGACGACTGGATCGAGTTCGGGCTGATGGGTGCTTACACCCAGGCATCGCTGACCCCGTTCAACGGCTTCGACCGCCGCGACCAGTACTGGGTGGACGAGATCTACACCGGCAAGGACCAGTCGCCGGCCGAGTGAGGCAGGCGAGATACGATGAGATGGCCGCTCCTCATGGGGCGGCCATTTTCGTTCGCGGCTCCGGTGGCCGCGCCCTCGTGGTTCGACAAGCTCACCATGAGGTCTATGCTACAACCGGTGAGCCGGTGGTCACATGCGACGTCCGGAGTTACACCGGTGTGCCGGCTTGCGGCGGCTTCCGTATACACTAGATAGTAGGTTACCGAACGTAACCTTTGGACATCGCGATGACCGACTATGGGCACGAGCTGCGCTTTGGCACCTTCATCACGCCGCAGGCGCGGCAGGCTGATGACGTGGTGGCGCTGGCGCAGCTGAGCGAGGCGGTGGGGCTGGACCTCGTCACCTTCCAGGACCATCCCTATCAGTCCAACTTTCTCGATACCTGGACGCTGCTGAGCTTCGTCGCCGCGCGCACGGAACGGGTGAAGCTGGCCGGCAATGTGCTGAACTTGCCGCTGAGACCACCGGCCGTGCTGGCTCGAGCCGCGGCAAGTCTCGACCTGCTGTCGCATGGCCGGTTCGAACTCGGGCTCGGCTCCGGCGCCTTCTGGGAAGGTATCGAGGCGATGGGTGGCACCAAGCTGACACCAGGCGAGGCCGTCGAGGCGCTCGAGGAAGCCATCGAGATCATCCGCGAAATCTGGGATGCCGGAGCGCCTGGCGGGGTGCGCGTCGATGGCAAGCACCACAAGGCAGTCGGAGCCCGTCGTGGGCCCCTGCCCCAGCACCGGATCGACATCTGGCTTGGCGCCTACAAGCCGCGCATGCTGCGGCTGGTGGGGCGCAAGGCGGACGGCTGGCTGCCCTCGATGAGCTACATCAAGGAGCCGACTATCGCCGAGTCGAACGCCATCATCGACGAGGCGGCGGAGAAAGCCGGGCGCAGCCCTCGGGAGATCCGGCGGCTCCTGAACCTGCTCGGCAGCCGACTGACCGATGCCGAGGATGCCCGGCTGCTCGCCGAGCAGGTTGCGGCGCTGACGCTGGAGCACGGGTTCTCGACCTTCATCCTGCCGGCGGATGCTCCGGAGCTGATCGAGACCTTCGGCAAGGAGGTCGCTCCCCGGGTGCGGGAGAAGGTGGCCAGTGGCCGCGTTGCGGCGGGCACCAGCACCGGAGCGGTGCGCAGCGCCGCGGCTTTGACGCTGCGGGCGCCCGGGATCGACTATGACCACGTGCCGCCGGCCCTGGCCGAGGTCGCTATCGAGCCGAGCGACCACGCATACCCGCAACACCGCTCCACCTACATCCATCGTGGCCAGCCCGGGCTGGTGCTGCGGCCGCGCAATGCCGCGGAAGTGGCGGAGGCGGTGACCTTCGCCGCCGCCCAGCAGGTGCCCATGGCGGTGCGGAGCGGCGGCCACGGAATTTCTGGCCGGGCCACCAATGACGGCGGCATCGTCATCGACGTCGGCCAGCTCAATTCGGTTGAACTGCTGGATCCGGTAACCGCCCGGTTCCGGGTTGGGCCCGGTGCCCGCTGGGGCGAAGTGGCCGCCGCGCTGGCGCCGCACGGCCTGGGCATGAGTTCGGGCGACTATGGTGATGTCGGCGTAGGGGGGCTGGCGACGGCCGGCGGGATCGGCTGGATCTCGCGCCAGCACGGGCTCACCATCGATCATGTGGTTGCCGCCGAGGTGGTGCTGGCGGATGGCCGACAGCTGCGTGCGGACGCGGAAAACAACTCCGACCTGTTCTGGGCGCTGCGAGGCGCCGGCGGCAATTTCGGCGTGGTCACGGCGCTGGAGCTCGAGGCCTATCCCGTCAGCAATGTGGTGTTCGCGCAGATCACCTACGACCTCAACGATGCCGAGCTGGTGATTCCGCGCTGGGCTGAGACGGTGATCGCGGCGCCACGAGCCCTGACGAGCTTCCTCACCATGGTGCCGGCGCGCAGTGGCAACCCTGCCTTCGGGCAGGCGATGATCGTCATCAACGATCCCGACCCATCGGTGGCCGAGCCGATGCTGCAGCCCTTCCTCGATGTCGGGCCGGTGCTCGGCAGCCGGGCGTATGTGATGCCCTATTCGGGGCTGATCCAGTCGCATTTCAGCGGCCACGACGGCGTCGACGGGCTGGTGTCGCACAGCGGGCTGCTGACAACCGTCACGCCGGAGATCGCCCGCGGCATGAGCGACATCCTCAAGGCCAAGGCGACCGACATGATGCAGCTTCGGGCGGTTGGCGGGGCGGTGAACGACGTAGCGCCGGATGCAACCGCCTATGCCCACCGGCACCAGAACTTCTGCCTCAATGCCGGTGGCTCCGGCTCGACTGCGAAGCGGCTGGAGTCGCTGTGGCCGGCGCTTGAAGCGCATCTGGACGGGCTCTATCTCAACTTCGAGACAGGCACCGAACGGTCACACCTGGAGCGAGCGTTCCCCGGCAAGACGCTGGAGCGGCTGCGGGTGCTGAAGGCGGAGTACGATCCGAAGGGGCTGTTCAACAGCAACTTCCCGATCCCGCCAGCGAAGGCTGTGGCAGCAGCGGAGTAAGGCTACTGCTTAGTTCGGCCTGACGACGCCAAGGGCAATGCTGCTCTCCGCCGCGGCGAGGATGGCTTCCTTGCTGCTGCGGAGGGGGCGGCCGAGCAGGGCTTCGCCTTTGGTGCGGTCGAAGTGCTTTTCGTTGCCGATGTCGTTGATGATCTGGCGGGTGGGCCCGCCAAACCGCGCCAGCACGCGGATGATCCAGTCGGGAACGATCTTCTGGGTGATCGTGCGGGAGGGGTACGCCTGGCGCAGGATCTGCCCCACCTCGGGAAACGGGGTGTAGTCGCCGGCGGCGAGATAGCGCTCGCCGATGCTGGCGTCGTTCTGGAGTGCCGCGACATGCATGGCAGCGACGTCGCGCACGTCGATGATGGAGAAGCCGTTGCTCGGCATGGCAGGAGTCTTGCCGTTGAGCAGGTCGGAGACCATCAGCAGCGAGATGCTGGCATCGTCGTCGAGCGCCGGACCGAGGATGGCGCCAGGGTGGATTGTGGTCAGGGCCATGTCGTTGGCGCGGGCGAAGGTCCAGGCGGCCTGCTCGGCGCGGGTCTTGCCGATGCAGTAGGCCCAGGTGAACCGCATGCGATCGAGCTGGGTGAAGTGCGTCTCGTCATAGACGCGGCGGCCGCGGTCATGACCGTGCCCATAAGCCACGGTGGCGATAGAGGAGGTCATCACCATGCGGCGGACGCCAGCCGCCTGAGCGTGGCGCAGCACCCGCTCGGTCCCTTCCACAGCCGGGCGGATGACCACATCGGCGTTCCGGGGTTCCTCGGCGAGGATCTGCGCCGCCACATGACACACGGCGTCGACGCCCGCCATGGCCTCCGGCCAGCCAAGGTCGTCCATGAGGTCGGTTTCGACGTGGGTGAACCGCGATAGGGCTTCACCGCCGACTTGGACGGCTATGGCAGCGTGGATCGCCGGCACCTTGTCCGGGCGACGCACCGTTCCACGAACCGAAAAACCCGCTCGCAGCAGCTCGATCACTGTCCACTTGCCCACGAAGCCGCTGGCGCCGGTCACGAGAATGGTGCCGCTGTCCATGATGTGCCCCCCTGCCCCGCTACAGATATGCCGCAGGTAGGATCAGTGCGACAAGCGCGACATCGACCCCGCTGACTCCGAACACAAAAAAAGCGGCCCCGGATTGCTCCGGAGCCGCTCGAAATCGGGTCGGACCGAACCGCTTACGCGGCTTCGTACTCGTCGTCCTCGCGGACCTGCACCGGGCCGGAGTCCTGGCCGCGGGCGTCTGGGTCGCGATCGACGAACTCGATCACGGCCATCGGGGCATTGTCGCCATAGCGGAAGCCGGCCTTGAGGATGCGGATGTAGCCGCCGTTGCGTTCCTTGTAGCGCGGGCCGAGCACGGCGAAGAGCTTCTGCACCTGGCCTTCATCGCGGATCTGGGCGATGGCCTGGCGGCGGGCATGCAGATCGCCACGCTTGCCGAGGGTGATCAGCTTTTCGACGATCGGACGCAGGTCCTTCGCCTTGGGCAGCGTGGTGACGATCTGTTCGTGCTTGATCAGCGCAGCGGACATGTTGGCAAACATGGCCTTGCGGTGGGAAGCGGTTCGGCTGAACTTGCGGCCTCGAGAAGCGTGGCGCATGGGTAACTCCTAAATCTTGGCAGCGCCGGGATCAGTAATGATCTTCGTAGCGCTTGGCGAGGTCATCGATGTTCTCGGGCGGCCAGTTCGGCACGTCCATCCCGAGATGAAGCCCCATCTGAGCCAGGACTTCCTTGATTTCGTTGAGCGACTTGCGGCCGAAGTTCGGAGTCCGCAGCATCTCGGCTTCCGTCTTCTGGATGAGGTCGCCGATGTAGACGATGTTGTCGTTCTTGAGGCAGTTGGCCGAGCGGACCGACAGCTCGAGCTCGTCGACCTTCTTGAGCAGCGCCGGGTTGAAGGCGAGTTCCGGAACGGAGTCCTGGGCCTTCTCCTTGGTGGGCTCTTCGAAGTTCACGAACACCGACAGCTGGTCCTGCAGGATGCGGGCGGCATAGGCCACGGCATCCTCCGGGCTGACGGCACCGTTGGTCTCGACCTGCAGGGTCAACTTGTCCTTGTCGAGCGATTCACCCGCGCGGGTGGCGTCGACCTTGTAGCTGACACGGCGAACCGGCGAGAACAGCGAGTCGACGGGGATGTAGCCGATCGGCGCATCCTCGGGACGGTTCTTCTCGGCCGGGACATAGCCCTTGCCGGTGTTGACGGTGAACTCGATGTTGATCTCGGCACCATCGTCGAGGTGGCAGATCACGAGTTCGGGGTTCAGCACTTCGATATCGCCGGTGACCTTGATGTCGCCGGCAGTAACCGCACCCGGCCCCTGCTTGGAGAGAGCAAGGCGCTTCGGGCCCTCGCCGCCCATCTTGAGCGCGATTTCCTTGACGTTGAGCACGAGGTCGGTGATGTCCTCGCGCACGCCGGGAAGCGAGGAGAACTCGTGCAGGATGCCTTCGATCTGGATAGCGGTAACCGCCGCGCCCTGGAGCGACGACAGCAGCACACGACGCAGGGCGTTCCCGAGGGTAAGCCCGTAACCGCGCTCAAGCGGCTCGGCAACCACCGACGCCACGCGCGCGTTATCGCTGTCCGAAACAATCTCCAGCTTGGTCGGCTTGATCAGTTCTTGCCAGTTCCTCTGGATCGTCACGGTTATTGTCCTTTCAAAATCGCGGCTCCAGTCAGAGCCGCACCCGCCGCAAAACGCAAAAGAGGACTCCCGGCAGCTCTGCCGGAAGCCCGTAATTCCGTCCGCTGTTTAGACGCGGCGCCGCTTGCGCGGGCGGCAGCCATTGTGCGGGATGGACGTGACGTCGCGGATCGACGTGACGTTGAAGCCGGCGGCCTGGAGGGCGCGCAGCGCCGATTCACGACCCGAACCGGGACCGCGAACTTCGACCTCGAGGGTCTTCATGCCGTGTTCCTGCGCCTTCTTGGCAGCATCTTCAGCGGCAACCTGGGCGGCATAGGGGGTCGACTTGCGCGAGCCCTTGAAGCCCATAACGCCCGACGAGGACCACGAAATCGTGTTGCCCTGCATGTCGGCGATGGTGATCATGGTGTTGTTGAAGGAGGCGTTGACGTGGGCAACACCGGAGGTGATGTTCTTGCGCTCCTTGCGACGGACGCGCGCGACTTCAGCTTTTGCCATTTAGGTCCTCTGGTCGATATCAACGCTGCCGTCAGCCATGTGGCCCCGGCAGCTACATCGCGGGCGGACCGGGGCACCCTGCCCCGCCGCCCGATCAAATAGGGCTCGCCCCAGGGGCGAACCGGCTCTTACTTCTTCTTGCCGGCGATCGGCTTGGCCGGACCCTTGCGGGTGCGGGCATTGGTGTGGGTGCGCTGACCACGGACCGGCAGGCCACGACGGTGGCGCAGGCCACGGTAGTTGCCGAGATCCATCAGCCGCTTGATGTTCATCGCCACGTTGCGGCGAAGATCACCTTCCACGACATAGTCACGGTCGATCGTCTCACGGATCTGAATGACTTCGGCGTCCGTCAGTTCGTTGACGCGGCGCTCGGCCGGGATGCCAACCTTTTCGCAGATATCCGAGGCGAACTTGTCGCCAATCCCGTGGATATACTGCAGCGCGATGACGACGCGCTTGTTTGTCGGGATATTGACGCCAGCAATACGTGCCACGTCTGCTCTCCTTCATTCACACGAGCCGTCACGGCTGGTGCCTTCAAACAACAAGGGACCGGACTTCGACCCCCAACTTCCTCGGAGAACCGAATCCAGCCCATTCATCCTATGAGACTGACGCGGTTCTTTAGTGGCTGGACTGGGCAGAGTCAACCGCCAAGTCAAGCCCAATTCAACTGGCAATGGCCGCCTTGATGGCAGTCGTCACCTGTTCCACCGGCGCCATGCCGTCGACGGTCTTCACCAACCCCTGGCGGGAGTAGTACTCGACCAGCGGCGCCGTGCTGCTTTCGTAGACTTCAAGGCGCTTGCGGATCACTTCCGGATTGTCGTCGGCGCGGTTGCTTTCGCGCGAACGCTGGATCACGCGGCGAACCAGCTCGTCGGCATCGGCCTTGAGTTCGATCACCGCGTCGAGGCGGATGCCCTTGTCGGCCAGCATCCCATCGAGGGCTTCCGCCTGCGCGATGGTGCGCGGGAAACCATCGAGGATGAAGCCGGGCTTGCAATCCTCGGCGTCGAGACGCTCGGACACGATGCCGTTGACGACAGCGTCGGAGACGAGGTCGCCACGATCCATGATCGCCTTGGCCTCGAGGCCCAGCGGGGTACCCGCCGCGATGGCAGCACGCAGGATGTCACCCGTGGACAGCTGCGGAATGCCGAAGTCTTCGACCAGGACCTTGGCCTGGGTACCCTTCCCCGCCCCCGGGGGTCCGAGCAGAATTAGCCTCATCGACGCTTGCCTCCTCCAAGACGGGACTTCTTGACCAGCCCTTCGTACTGCTGGGCGATCAGATGGCTCTGGATCTGGCTGATGGTGTCAAGCGTCACCGTCACCATGATCAGCAGCGAGGTACCGCCGATGAACTGGCTCACTGCCAACTGGCTGAACATCACTTCCGGGATCAGCGCCACCACCGTGAGGTAGATCGCGCCGACAACGGTGATGCGGGTCAGCACGTAGTCGATGTGCTGCGCTGTCCGCTCGCCGGGCCGGATGCCGGGGATGAAGCCGCCGGAGCGCTTCAGATTGTCGGCCGTCTCCGTCGGATTGAAGACGATGGCGGTGTAGAAGAAGGCGAAGAAGATGATGAAGGCAGCGAAGAGGATCAGATAGAGCGGCTGTCCGCGACCGAGCAGCGCCGTCGTCACCTGCAGCCACTGCGGAGCGTTCCCCTGAGCGGCGAAGGAGGCGATGGTGGCCGGCAGCAGCAGCAGCGACGAGCCGAAGATCACCGGGATAACGCCCGAGGTGTTGAGCTTGAGCGGCAGGTGCGAGGTATCTCCCTGGAACATCTTGTTGCCGACCTGGCGCTTCGGATACTGGATCAGCAGCCGGCGCTGGGCGCGTTCGAAGAACACGATCACCCCGATCACCACCAGGGCGATGACCGGCATGGCAACCGCGGCGATGCCCGGGATGGCTCCGGTACGGCTCAGCTCGAAGGTCTGCACGACGGTCGCCGGCAGGTTGGCGACGATACCGGCAAAGATGATCAGCGAGATACCGTTGCCGACGCCGCGGGCGGTGATCTGCTCGCCGAGCCACATCAGGAACATGGTGCCGCCGACCAGGGTGACGACGGTAGAAATGCGGAAGAACCAGCCCGGGTTGAGCACGACGCCCTGCGAGGCCTCGAGACCAACGGCAATGCCGTAGGCCTGCACGGCGCAGAACACCACGGTGAGGTAGCGGGTGTACTGGTTGATCTTGCGGCGGCCGGCCTCGCCACCTTCCTTGCGCAACGCTTCGAGGCGCGGCGAGGCGGTGGAGATCACCTGAATCACGATCGAGGCCGTGATGTAGGGGATGAGGTTCAGCGCGAAGATCGCCATGCGCTCGACAGCGCCACCAGCGAACATGTTGAACATGCCGATGATGCCCTGCTGCGACTGTTCAAAAGTCGCGCGGAAGGCGTCAGGGTCGATGCCGGGAACCGGAATGAAGGTGCCGAGGCGATAGACGAGCAGCGCGCCCAGCGTGAACAGAAGGCGCTGCTGGAGCACCTTCGCCTTCGAAAAGGTGGAGAAGTTTAGATTGCGGGCCAGCTGTTCGGCTGCGGACGCCATTATTCGCTCCCTGTGGCTACTAGGCCAGGTTGCGCCTGACGCGCGTTTTGGGGCCGGCCAGACTTGGCCCTGCCCCTCGCACGCGCGTCAAAACAGAACCGATGGCACCCGGCCGGCTGGTCGGGCGCCAGGGCCGAGGATTACTCGGCGCGCGCAGGCTTCTTCCACGGCGCCTTGGCCGGGATGATATCGAGCTTGCCACCGGCAGCTTCAATAGCCTCGGTCGCACCCTTGGTCGCATAGTCGACCTTGAAGGTGACCTTCTTGGCGGTGAAGCCGGTCGAACCGATCAGGCGGACGCCATCCCTGGCGCGACGCACGACACCGGCATTGATCAGCGCCTCGGCGTCGATCACGCCCTTGGCGTCGAGCTTGCCCGAGTCGATGTAGGCCTGGATGCGGTCGATACGGACTTCGTTGAAGTCCTTCGGGTTCAGCGCATTGAAGCCGCGCTTCGGCATGCGCATGTGGAGCGGCATCTGGCCGCCCTCGAAACCATTGATGGCGACGCCGGAGCGGGCCGTCTGGCCCTTGCCGCCGCGACCACCGGTCTTGCCGACGCCGGAGCCGATACCACGGCCGATACGGACGCGGGTCTTGTTGGCACCGGGATTGTCGCGAAGTTCGTTCAAACGGGTCATTTGAGGACCTTCCTTACTCGCCGACGACGCGGACGAGGTGCGGGATCTTGTTGATCATGCCGCGAACTTCGGGCGTATCAACCAGCTCACGCTGCTTGTTCATCTTGTTGAGCCCGAGCCCGATCAGGGTCGCGCGCTGGCTCTTCTCGCGGCGGATCGGCGAACCCACCTGCACAACGGTAATGGTCTTGGCGTTTGCCATCGTTCTTCTCCGTCTCCGGATCAGGCCTCGGCAGCCGCAGTCTCGCCACGGCGAGCCTGCAGTTCCGAAACCTTGATGCCGCGGCGAGCGGCGACCGAGCGGGGGCTATCGACGCGCTTGAGCGCATCGAAGGTGGCCCGCACCATGTTGTAGGGGTTCGCAGTGCCCTGCGACTTGGCGACGATGTCGTTGATCCCGAGGGTCTCGAACACGGCGCGCATCGGGCCACCGGCGATGATGCCGGTACCCGGCACGGCGGCACGCAGGATCACCTTGCCGGCACC
Organism: Devosia albogilva; assembly: GCF_042685625.1. Taxonomy (NCBI): domain Bacteria; kingdom Pseudomonadati; phylum Pseudomonadota; class Alphaproteobacteria; order Hyphomicrobiales; family Devosiaceae; genus Devosia; species Devosia albogilva. The sequence goes on along the minus strand of NZ_JBHUNP010000001.1, from coordinate 3,409,222 downwards.
ATGACGGCCGGTCACGTCGTGATGCAGGGTGCGGGCGTCGCGCAGCGGCACGCGGATCATCTGGCGCTTGGCCTGCTCGGTGGCCTTGCGGATGGCTTCCGGCACTTCACGCGCCTTGCCATGACCGAAGCCCACGCGGCCCTTCTGGTCGCCGACCACGACGAGGGCAGCGAAGCCGAAGCGACGGCCACCCTTCACCACCTTGGCCACACGGTTGATGTGGACCAGGCGATCGACGAACTCGCTTTCGCGTTCCTGAACGTCTCTGCTCATAATGTTTCTTCCTCGCCGTGGTTAGAACTGCAGACCGCCTTCACGGGCGGCGTCTGCAAGGGCCTTAACACGGCCATGATAGAGATAGGACCCGCGATCGAAGACCACTTCCGAGACGCCGGCCTTGGTGCCGCGCTCGGCGATCAGCTTGCCGATCTGAGCTGCGGCTTCGGCAGTGGCACCGTTTTTGACGGAGCCCTTGACGTCCTTGTCGAGGGTCGAAGCGGCGGCCAGGGTACGGCCGTTCGCGTCGTCGATGATCTGGGCGTAGATGTTCTTGTCCGAACGGAAGACCGACAGACGCGGGCGACCGAAGGCACGAGCCTTGAGCGCCTTGCGGACACGGGCCTTGCGGCGGGCCGCTCCCTTTGCACTGATTGCCATTGCAAGCGCTCCTTACTTCTTCTTGCCTTCTTTGCGGAACACGAACTCGTTCGCGTACCGCACACCCTTGCCCTTGTAGGGCTCGGGCGGACGCCAGCCACGGATATTGGCGGCGACCTGACCGACCTGCTGCTTGTCGATGCCGGTGACGACGATCTCGGTGGGAGCCGGAACCGCCAGGGTGATGCCCTGGGGAGCCTCATAGACCACGTCATGGCTGAAGCCGAGCGAGAGCTTTACGTCCTTGCCCTGCATCGCGGCGCGGTAACCCACGCCCTGGATGGCCAGCCGCTTCTCGAAACCAGCCGAGACACCGGTGACCATGTTCTGGATCAGTGCACGGGTGGTGCCCCAGGCGGCGCGCGCCTCACGGGTATCGTTGGCCGGCGAGACGACGAGACCTTCCTCGGTCTGTTCAGCCTTCACGATATCCATGAGCTGCAGGCTCAGTTCGCCCTTCGGGCCCTTGGCGGTGACGGTACGACCATTGATCGTAACCGTAACGCCGCTTACCGGTGCAACCGGCTTCTTGCCAGTACGTGACATGTTCTAGTCCTTGAGTAATCGTCTTACCGCGTCCTGCCCTCGGGCTTAGAAGACGCGGCAGAGTACCTCGCCACCAACATTGGCAGCCCGAGCTTCGTGGTCGGCCATCACACCCTTGGGGGTGGAGAGGATCGACACGCCGAGGCCGTTGGCCACCTGCGGAATCGTCTTGACCGATGCATACACGCGACGGCCGGGACGCGATACGCGTTCGATCGTGCGGATGACCGGATCGTTCTCGGAGTACTTGAGTTCGATCTCGTACTCGGAGGCGCCGTTCTCGAACTTCACCTCGGAATAACCGCGGATGAAGCCCTCGGACTGCAGCACGTCCAGAACGCGGCCGCGCAGGGTCGAAGCCGGCGTGGTCACGGAGGTCTTGCGACGCATCTGGGCGTTGCGGATGCGAGTCAGCATATCGCCGATGGGATCAGAAAAGCTCATTCTTTTCGCTCCTTACCAGCTCGACTTGACCAGGCCCGGGATGAGGCCGAGATTGCCCAGCTGACGCAGGGCGATACGGCTCATCTTGAGCTTGCGGTAGTAGCCGCGGGGACGACCCGAGACTTCACAACGGTTGCGCACGCGCACCTTGGCCGAGTTGCGGGGCATCTCGGCGAGCTTGAGCGTGGCGGCGAAGCGCTGGTCGATCGGGATCGACTGATCCTTGATGATCGCCTTCAGCTTGGTGCGCTTGGCAGCGGCCTGAGTGGAGAGCTCAAGGCGCTTCTTGTTCTTTTCGATGGAGCTGGTCTTTGCCATGTCCTGATCCTTTATCCCTTCCCTGCCCGCTTACTGGCGGAACGGGAAGTTGAAAGCCTTGAGCAGCGCACGCGCCTCATCATCGGTGCGGGCAGTCGTCGCGATGACGATGTCCATGCCCCAGACCTGATCAATCTGATCGTAGTTGATCTCGGGGAAGATGATGTGCTCCTTGATGCCCATGGCGTAGTTGCCACGGCCGTCGAAGGCGTTCGGGTTGAGCCCACGGAAATCGCGGACACGCGGCAGCGCAATGTTCACCAGACGGTCGAGGAACTCGTACATCCGGGTCTTGCGCAGGGTCACCTTCACACCGAGCGGCATGTCTTCGCGGACCTTGAAGCCGGCGATGGACTTGCGAGCGTGAGTGATAACCGGCTTCTGGCCCGCGATCTTCTCCAGCTCGGCGGCAGCGGAACGAACCTTCTTGGTGTCGTTCACGGCCTCGCCAACACCCATGTTCAGCACGATCTTGTCGAGCCGCGGGAGTTCCATGACGTTCTTGTAGCCGAACTGCTCGCGCAGAGAGGCCTTGATGGTGTTGTCGTACTCGGCCCGGAGGCGCGGCACGTATGCGGTAGCGGTCTCAGCCATCGATCGCATCTCCGGTAGTCTTGGCGACGCGGGTCTTCACGCCGTCCTTGATCTGGAAACCGACGCGGGTCGGCTTGCCATTGGCATCGGCGACCGCCAGGTTCGACAGATGGATCGGGGCTTCCTTGGTGTAGATGCCGGCGTCGGTCGAAGCGGTCTGCTTGGTGTGACGACGGACCAGGTTGATGCCCTGGACGGTCGCACGGTTCTCGGTCGGGAACACCTGCAGGACCTGGCCAGTCTTGCCCTTGTCCTTGCCGGCGAGGACGACGACCTTGTCGCCCTTCTTGATCTTGGCGGCCATTACAGCACCTCGGGAGCGAGGGAGATGATCTTCATGTGGTTCTTGGCGCGGAGTTCGCGCGGAACCGGTCCGAAGATACGGGTGCCGATCGGTTCCTTCTGATTGTTGATCAGAACCGCGGCGTTCTTGTCGAAGCGGATGACGGTGCCATCGGGGCGACGGATGTCGAACGCGGTGCGAACCACCACGGCCTTCATTACCTGGCCCTTCTTCACGCGACCGCGCGGAATAGCGTCCTTGACCGAAACGACGATGATGTCGCCGACCGAGGCGTATTTGCGGTGCGAGCCGCCCAGCACCTTGATGCACATGACACGACGAGCGCCGGAGTTGTCCGCGACGTCGAGATTGGACTGCATCTGGATCATGACTGGATGCCTTCTCGTTAACCGGCTCCACCGTCACCCGGCGCGCCGACCTATACCTATTGTTCTCTTACGCAGACGTTGCCGTCGCCGCATTGTCCTGAACGAGCGTCCAGCGCTTGTTCTTGGAAATCGGCGCAGTTTCCTGGATCCACACCGTATCCCCGACCTTGGCGACGTTGTTCTCGTCGTGGGCGTGGTACTTCTTGGAACGGCGGACCGTCTTCTTCAGAAGCGGGTGGGTGAAACGGCGCTCGACGCGGACCACGACGGTCTTGTCATTGGCGTCGGAGACGACAGTCCCCTGCAAAACGCGCTTTGGCATGGGTGCGAATCCTTACTTAGCTGCGTTCTTCTCGGCCAGGATCGTCTTGATCCGCGCGATATCGCGGCGGACCTCACGAACCCGGGCGGGCTTTTCCAGCTGCTGGGTAGCGCGCTGGAAACGCAGGTTGAACTGTTCCTTCTTGAGGTCGACGAGCTGAGCTTTCAGTTCGTCTGCGGTCTTGGCCCGCACATCACTGCTTTTCATGCTCGTTGTCCTTAGTCGGCGATGCGGGTGACAACCCGCGTGGTTACCGGAAGCTTCATGGCGCCGAGGCGCAGGGCTTCCTTGGCGACGTCCTCGGGGACGCCGTCGATCTCGAACATGATGCGGCCCGGCTTGACGCGAGCAGCCCACAGTTCGACGGAACCCTTACCCTTACCCATACGGACTTCGGTCGGCTTCTTGGAAACCGGCAGGTCCGGGAAGATACGGATCCAGACGCGACCCTGACGCTTCATCTCACGAGTGATCGCGCGACGGGCGGCTTCGATCTGGCGGGCGGTGACGCGCTCCGGCTCGGTGGCCTTCAGGGCGTACTGGCCGAATGCCAGGGTGGTGCCACCCTTGGCGGTACCATGGATGCGGCCCTTGTGAGCCTTGCGGAACTTTGTTCTCTTCGGTTGCAGCATAGTGAACTGACCTCAGTTATGCGCGTTCGCGGTCACGGTCACCGCGCTCACGGCGCGGCTCGCGATCCCGGTCACCGCGCTGGCCCTGACCATCACCCTCGACGGCACGGCGCTCATGGGCGGTCGGATCATGCTCGAGCACTTCGCCCTTGAAGATCCAGACCTTGATGCCGATCACGCCATAGGTGGTCTCGGCCTCGGCCACGCCGTAGTCGATGTCGGCACGCAGAGTGTGCAGCGGCACGCGGCCTTCGCGGTACCACTCGGTGCGGGCGATGTCGGCACCGCCGAGGCGGCCGCCAACGTTCACGCGGATGCCGCCGGCACCCATGCGGATGGCGGTCTGCACGGCGCGCTTCATCGCACGACGGAAGGCCACGCGGCGTTCCAGCTGCTGGGCGATGCCCTGGGCAACCAGCGTCGCGTCGGTCTCGGGCTTGCGCACTTCAACGATGTTGATGTGCACTTCGCTGTCGGTGAACTTCTTCACCTTGGCGCGGATCTTGTCGATGTCAGCGCCCTTCTTGCCGATCACGATGCCCGGGCGGGCAGTGTGGATCGACACGCGGCACTTGCGGTGCGGACGCTCGATGACGATCTTGGAAACCGCGGCGGCCTTCAGGTCCTCGAGAAGGGTCTCGCGGATCTTCAGGTCTTCCTGCAGCAGCGAGCCGTACTCGCCCTTGTTGGCGAACCAGCGGCTGTCCCAGGTGCGGTTGATGCCGAGGCGGAAGCCGATCGGATTAATCTTCTGGCCCATTATGCGGCCTCCTCAACTTGCCGGACAACGATCGTCAGGTGCGAGAAGGGCTTCTCGATCCGGGACGACCGGCCGCGGCCACGAGCGGTGAAGCGCTTCATGACCAGCGAATTGCCTACATAGGCTTCGGCAACGACGAGGGCGTCGGTGTCGAGACCATGGTTGTTCTCGGCGTTGGCGATGGCGCTCTCGAGCACCTTCTTGACCTGGCCGGAGATGCGCTTGTGGCTGAATTCGAGTTCGGCCAGAGCCTTCTCGACCTTCTTGCCACGGATCAACTGAGCGACGAGGTTCAGCTTCTGAGGGCTGATGCGCAGCATGCGCAGAACAGCCTTGGCCTCGTTGTCCTTGAGAGCGCGCGCAGTTTTTGGCTTGCCCATCTCTTACTTCCTCTTGGCCTTCTTGTCAGCCGCGTGACCGTAGTAGGTCCGGGTCGGCGCGAACTCGCCAAACTTGTGGCCGATCATGTCCTCGGTGACGTTCACCGGGATGTGCTTCTGGCCGTTGTGGACGCCGAAGGTGATGCCCACGAACTGCGGCAGGATGGTCGAGCGGCGGCTCCAGATCTTGACCACATCGTTGCGGCCGGACGACTGGGCCTTCTCGGCCTTCTTCAGCAGATAGCCGTCGACGAACGGCCCCTTCCAAACTGAACGGGTCATGGCTTACCTGCCCTTCTTCACGTGACGGCTGCGAACGATGAACTTGTCCGTCGCCTTGTTGCTGCGAGTCCGCTTGCCCTTGGTCGGCTTGCCCCACGGGGTCACCGGGTGACGGCCACCAGAGGTACGGCCTTCACCACCACCATGCGGGTGATCGACCGGGTTCATGGTCACACCGCGGTTGACCGGCTTCTTGCCGAGCCAGCGGTTGCGACCGGCCTTGCCGATCGAGGTGTTGGCGTGGTCCTGGTTCGAGACCGAGCCGACAGTGGCGAGGCACGAACCATGGACACGGCGCTGCTCGCCCGAGTTGAGGCGCAGGACCGCCCAGCCGGCATCGCGGCCGACATACTGGGCGTAGGCACCGGCAGAACGGGCGACCTGAGCGCCCTTGCGGGGCTTCAGTTCGATGTTGTGCACGATGGTGCCGACCGGCATGCGCTCGAGCGGCATGGTGTTGCCCGGCTTCACGTCGACGGCGGACAGGGACGAAACGACCTTGTCACCGGCGGCGAGACGCTGCGGCGCCACGATGTAGCTCAGCTCACCGTCTTCGTACTTGATCAGCGCGATCCAGGCGGTGCGGTTCGGGTCATACTCGAGCCGCTCGACGGTCGCGACCTGGTCGAACCGGGTGCGCTTGAAGTCGATCATGCGGTAGGTGCGCTTGTGACCACCACCACGATGATAGACGGTGATGCGGCCACGGTTGTTGCGACCGCCGCTCTTGGTGAGGCCTTCGGTCAGGGACTTGACCGGGGCGCCCTTCCACAGCTCGGACCGATCGGTCGTAATCAGGGTACGACGGCCTTCCGAGGTGGGGTTGTAAGTCTTGAGAGCCATTTTCCTGTCTCTATCCCCTTAGAGGCCGGTCGAAATGTCGATCGACTGACCATCGACCAGCGTCACGACTGCCTTCTTGACGTCGTTGCGATTGCCGAGCCGGCCGCGGAACCGCTTCACCTTGCCCTTGCGGACCAGGGTGTTGACGGCCTTGACCTTGACCGAGAACAGCTGCTCGACGGCAGCCTTGATCTCGGGCTTGCTGGCATCGATCGCCACGTCGAAGACAACCTGGTTGGCTTCCGACGCCATCGTCGACTTCTCAGTCACGACGGGGTTGCGGATGATGTCGTAGGCGGCAAGCTTGTTCATGCGAACCTCGCTTCCAGCGCTTCCAGCGCTGCCTTGGTCAGGACGAGCTTGTCGCGCTTGAGGATCGAGACAACGTTGATCCCCTGCACCGGCAGCACGTCGATATGCGGGATGTTGCGAGCCGCCAGAGCAAAGTTCTGGTCGACGGTCGCACCATCGATGATCAGCGCGTTGGCCCATTCGAGCTTGCCGAAGGTGGTGCGCAGAGCCGCAGTCTTGGCTTCGGCCTGGGCGACGCTGTCGACGACGATCAGCGAACCGGCGCGGGCCTTGGACGACAGGGCGTGCTTCAGAGCGAGAGCGCGAACCTTCTTGGGCAGGTCGATGGCGTGCGAGCGCGGGGTCGGACCGAATGCACGGCCACCACCACGGAACTGCGGCGCCTTGCGGTCGCCGTGACGCGCGCCGCCCGAGCCCTTCTGCTTCACGAACTTCTTGCCGGTGCGAGCACCTTCAGAGCGGTTCTTGACGTCGTGGGTGCCGGCCATGGCCTTGAGCTGCTGGTAGCGAACCATGCGGTGCAGGATGTCCGGGCGGACTTCCAGACCGAACACGGCGTCAGCGAGCTCAACCTTGCCAGCGGACTTGCCGTCGAGGGTTGTGACGTTGAGTTCCATTTACTTACCTTCCCCCGCGGCTTCGGCGGCGGCAGCGAACGAGCCCGGGAACTGGGCGTTCTGCGGGGCCGGCTTCTTGACCGCGTCCTTGATCTGGATCCAGGCACCCTTGGCACCCGGAACCGAACCCTGGACCATGATCAGGCCACGCTCCACATCGGTGCGCACGACCTTGAGGTTCTGCGTGGTGATGCGACGGTCACCCATGTGGCCGGGCATCTTCTTGTTCTTGAAGGTCTTGCCGGGGTCCTGACGACCACCGGTCGAACCGATCGAGCGGTGCGACACGGACACGCCGTGCGACGCACGCAAGCCGCCGAAGTTCCAGCGCTTCATGCCGCCGGCAAAGCCCTTACCGATCGAGGTGCCGGTGACGTCCACCAGCTGGCCTTCGACGAAATGGTCGGCACGGAAGGTGGCGCCCACTTCGATAAGGTTGTCGGCGTCGACGCGGAATTCGACCACGTGGCGCTTGGGCTCGACCTTGGCAACGGCGAACTGGCCGCGCTCTGCCTTGGTGACATTCTTGGCCTTAGCCGCGCCGGCACCCAGCTGCACCGCAGTGTAGCCGTCCTTGTCGGCGGTCCGCTGGCCCACCACCTGGCAGTTCTGCAGGCTCAGCACCGTCACGGGGACGTTGGTGCCGTCCTCCATGAAGATGCGGGTCATGCCCAGCTTCTGTGCGATCAATCCAGAACGCATCGGTTGTTACCTTCTATTTGGCGCCGTACCGGGTCATGGTTTCAGAGGACCCTTTGTGCGGTAGGCGCGGAAACTGAATTCCTAGAGCTTGATTTCGACGTCGACGCCGGCGGCGAGATCGAGCTTCATAAGTGCATCGACCGTCTGAGGAGTGGGATCCACGATGTCCAGGAGACGCTTGTGGGTCCGGATCTCGAACTGCTCACGCGACTTCTTGTCGATGTGCGGCGAGCGGTTGACGGTGAATTTGTCGATGCGGGTCGGCAGCGGGATAGGCCCGCGGACCTGTGCACCCGTACGCTTGGCGGTGTTGACGATCTCGCGGGTCGAGTTGTCCAGCACGCGATGGTCAAACGCCTTGAGGCGGATGCGGATGTTCTGACCGTTCATCTTCTCAAATCCTGACGAAAAAGGATCGCGGCGCGCGTTCATCCGCGCGCCGCGAATGTCTCAGAGAGGCTTACTTCAGGATCTTCGCGACGACGCCGGCGCCGACGGTGCGGCCACCTTCACGGATAGCGAAGCGGAGCTTCTCTTCCATGGCGATCGGAACGATGAGCTGAACGTTCATGTTGATGTTGTCGCCCGGCATCACCATTTCCGTGCCTTCCGGCAGGGTCACGATGCCCGTCACGTCAGTCGTACGGAAGTAGAACTGCGGACGGTAGTTGCCGAAGAACGGAGTGTGACGGCCGCCTTCTTCCTTGGTCAGGATGTAGGCTTCAGCCACGAACTCGGTGTGCGGGGTCACGGAACCGGGCTTGCAGAGAACCTGGCCGCGCTCCACGCCGGTACGATCGATACCGCGGATCAGGGCACCGATGTTGTCGCCGGCCTGGCCCTGGTCGAGCAGCTTGCGGAACATCTCGACGCCAGTGACGGTGGTCTTCTGGGTGTCCTTGATACCGACGATCTCGACTTCTTCACCAACCTTGATGATGCCGCGCTCGACACGACCGGTCACCACGGTGCCACGGCCCGAGATCGAGAACACGTCTTCGATCGGCATCAGGAACGGCTGGTCAACCGGACGCTCCGGCTGCGGAATGTAGGAGTCCACAGCTTCCATCAGCTTCAGAACGGCGTCGTGGCCGAGTTCCTTGCTGGAGTCTTCCAGGGCGGCCAGGGCCGAACCACGGATGACCGGGATGTCGTCGCCGGGGAACTCGTACGAGGACAGCAGTTCGCGGACTTCGAGCTCAACCAGCTCGAGCAGTTCCGGATCGTCGACCATGTCGCACTTGTTCAGGAACACCACCAGGGCCGGCACACCGACCTGACGGGCGAGCAGAATGTGCTCGCGGGTCTGCGGCATCGGGCCGTCGGCAGCCGACACGACCAGGATCGCGCCGTCCATCTGGGCGGCACCGGTGATCATGTTCTTCACATAGTCAGCGTGGCCGGGGCAGTCGACGTGAGCGTAGTGACGGTTGGCCGTCTCGTACTCGACGTGCGAGGTGTTGATGGTGATGCCGCGCGCCTTCTCTTCCGGCGCGTTGTCGATCTGCGAGTAATCGCGGAACGCAGCGCCGCCAGTCTCGGCGAGGACCTTGGTGATCGCCGCGGTCAGCGACGTCTTGCCGTGGTCAACGTGACCGATGGTGCCGATGTTGCAGTGAGGCTTGTTGCGGGCAAACTTTTCCTTAGCCATCGCTTGTCTCCGTAATCGTCAGCCCTGAGGCCAACATATCGTTGCAGTTTCTAGTTAGGCGTACTTGGCCTGGACTTCGTCGGCGACCGCCTGCGGAACCTGTTCGTAGTGGTCGAACGTCATCGTGTACTGGGCACGACCCTGGCTCATCGAGCGCAGCGAGTTCACGTAACCGAACATGTTGGCAAGCGGCACAAACGCGTTCACGACCTGGACCACACCACGGCTTTCAGTGCCCTGGATCTGCCCACGACGCGAATTCAGGTCGCCGATGACGTCGCCCATGTAGTCTTCTGGCGTGACAACTTCAACCTTCATGATCGGCTCGAGGATCTTCGGGCCGGCTTCACGCAGGGCTTCACGGAAGCCCGCACGACCGGCGATTTCGAAGGCCAGCACCGAGGAGTCCACGTCGTGGTAGGCACCATCGACGAGGGTCACCTTCACGTCCACGACCGGGAAGCCGATCAGCGGGCCTGCGCCCATGACCGAATCCACGCCCTTCTGGACGCCCGGGATGTATTCCTTCGGCACCGCGCCGCCAACGATGGCGTTGACGAACTCGAGGCCCTTGCCGGGTTCGCCGGGCTCGACCACGATCTTGATGCGGGCGAACTGACCCGAACCACCGGACTGCTTCTTGTGGGTGTAGTCCTTCTCGGTCTTGCGGGTGATCGTCTCGCGATAGGCCACCTGCGGCTGACCGATATTGGCCTCGACCTTGAACTCGCGACGCATGCGGTCGACGATGATGTCGAGGTGAAGTTCACCCATGCCCGAGATGATGGTCTGGCCGGATTCCTCGTCGGTCTTGACGCGGAAGGACGGATCTTCGGCAGCCAGGCGGTTCAGGGCGAGGCCCATCTTTTCCTGGTCGGCCTTGGACTTCGGCTCGACGGAGATGTCGATAACCGGCTCCGGGAAGATCATGCGCTCGAGAATCACCTGCGAGTTGGACGGCGCCAGGGTGTCACCCGTGGTGGTGTCCTTCAGGCCAACGATGGCGACGATGTCGCCGGCGTAGGCTTCGGTGATCTGCTCGCGGCTGTTCGAGTGCATCTGGAACATGCGGCCAACGCGCTCGCGCTTGCCCTTCACGGTGTTTTCCAGCTGCACGCCGGCCTCGAGGTGACCCGAGTAGATGCGGCAGAAGGTCAGCGTGCCCATGTGCGGGTCGTTGGCGATCTTGAAGGCCAGCATCGACAGCGGCTCGTTGTCGTCGGCATGACGCTCGATCGGCTCTTCGGTCTTGGCATCGATGCCCTTGATCGAAGGAATGTCGACCGGGGACGGCAGGAAGTCGATCACACCGTCCAGCAGCGGCTGCACGCCCTTGTTCTTGAAGGCAGAGCCCGCATAGACAAGGAAGAACTTGGTGTCGAGCACGCCACGGCGCAGCAGGCGACGGATGGTGGCGTTGTCCGGCATCTCGCCGTTCAGATACGCTTCCATCGCATCGTCATCGAGTTCGACGGCGGCCTCGATCATGGACTCGCGGTACTTCGCTGCCTTTTCCTTGAGGTCATCCGGGATCTCGACCACATCCCACTGGGCGCCGAGTTCTTCGTTGCGCCAGATCAGAGCATTCATCTCGATCAGGTCGACGACACCGCGGAAGTCGGTCTCGGCACCTACCGGCAGCTGGACCGGGATGCCCTTGGCGCCCAGGCGGGTGCCGATCATCTCGACGCAGCGGTAGAAGTCCGCACCGACCTTGTCCATCTTGTTGACGAAGATGAGACGCGGAACGTGGTACTTGTCGGCCTGACGCCAGACGGTTTCGGTCTGCGGCTCGACACCGGCATTGGCATCGAGCAGAGCCACGGCACCGTCGAGCACGCGCAGCGAACGCTCGACTTCGATGGTGAAGTCCACGTGGCCGGGGGTGTCGATGATGTTGAAGCGGTGCTGCACGCCATCGCGCGACTTCCACGAGGTGGTGGTCGCAGCCGAGGTGATGGTGATGCCGCGTTCCTGCTCCTGCTCCATCCAGTCCATGGTCGAAGCACCATCGTGGGTCTCGCCCATCTTATGGTTCTTGCCGGTGTAGTAGAGGATGCGCTCGGTCGTGGTCGTCTTGCCGGCATCGATGTGGGCCATGATGCCGAAGTTGCGATACAGATGGATCGGGGTCTCGCGTGCCATAGGGCGCTCCTACTACCAGCGGTAGTGCGAGAAGGCACGGTTGGCGTCAGCCATACGGTGCGTATCTTCGCGTTTCTTGACGGCCTGGCCACGGCCATTCAGGGCATCCATGAGCTCGCCCGAAAGGCGCTCACGCATGGTGTTCTCGCCGCGCTTGCGGGCGGCATCGATCAGCCAGCGGACGGCCAGGGCCTGCTGACGGTCAGCACGAACCTCGACCGGCACCTGGTAGGTGGCACCGCCGACGCGGCGCGAGCGCACTTCCACGGCCGGACGGATGTTGTCCAGGGCAGTGTGGAAGACGGTGATCGGGTCCTGCTTGGTCTTGGCTTGGACGATATCGAAGGCGCCGTAGACGATCGACTCGGCGGCCGACTTCTTGCCGTCCTTCATCAGGGAGTTCATGAACTTCGTGACGACGATATCACCGAACTTGGGATCCGGGATGACGTCACGCTTTTCTGCGCGGTGGCGACGGGACATGACTCAATATCTCCTTACTTCGGACGCTTCGCGCCGTAGAGCGAACGGCGCTGCTTGCGGTCCTTCACGCTCTGCGTGTCGAGCACGCCGCGCAGGATGTGGTAGCGAACGCCCGGCAGATCGCGGACACGGCCACCGCGGATGAGCACCACGGAGTGCTCCTGCAGGTTGTGGCCTTCGCCCGGGATGTAGGAGATCACTTCGCGCTGGTTGGTCAGGCGGACCTTGGCAACCTTACGCAGAGCCGAGTTCGGCTTCTTCGGGGTCGTCGTGTATACGCGAGAGCAAACGCCGCGCTTCTGCGGGTTCGCTTCCATGGCCGGAACCTTGTTCCGCTTTGGCTTGCTGGCGCGTGGTTTGCGGATCAGCTGATTAATGGTGGGCATTGCGCTCTTTCCATCGTCCAAATTCAACGGTCAACACACAAGCAAACCAAAACGGCGCTCACCCGATTCCATACCGGAACCGGCAGCGCCCCCGAACGCAGCGGACCACCACCTAAACGGCAGCAGTCATGCCCCATGGATTTGCTTCGTCTTGTTACCCGACAGTGTGTTTGACCGTCCTGTATTCCCGCGCTAGGTGGCAGGGACACTCGTGACGATCACGACCGACCGCTAAGGTAGGCGCTTCCTATAACTGAAGAGTCGCCCCGTCAAGGATTCTTTCGCGGAAAACCGCGGCAACGCTGGGGTGCGAGGCTGCTATGCATTAACGAGGCCTTTATCGTGCCACGGAGCTCATCCGACACGTGCATCGGGCGGGAGAGGCCGCAAGGGCCCCTCCCCCTTGCTGCCGCTACTCGGCTTCAAGGAAGTCGACGACGTCGAGCAGGATAAACTCGTTGTCGTCGGCACGGCCGGCCTCGCGTCCGGTCGAGCCGGGGAAGTTGTTGTCGTTGGCGACCACAATGGTGGCCTCGTCGACTCGATCCACGTCCTCGATGGTGACGAACGGGAAGGTGAAGACGCCGTCTACCGAGCCGCGGGGGCGACGCCATCGGGGTCCTGGATGTTCATCAGGTCGATATAGGCAATCTTGCGCAGAACCCCCTGCCCGTCCGCGTCGGCGAGATCGACGAGGTAGATGCGCTTGAACGCGGCGGCGCCCTCGCGGCCATCATCGCCTTCGCCATTGTCGCGTTCGATGATCAGGGCTCGGGTGCCCTCGATGATGTTGAAGTCACCGATGGCGTGGCTGGCGTCCTCCAGCGGGTAGTAGCGGATGGTGTCGCTCCAGTTGGCGTCGGCGACGTTGAACTCCAAGAGCCGCAGGACCGGCTTGCCGTCGATGGTCTCGAGGGTCGCTGCTTCCTCATCGAAGAACGGCTTTTCCAGTAGCGGGTACAGCGTCGTGCCGTCCTCCGAGACTGCCATGCCCTCGTAGCCGCCGGACCGTCCCGTGTTGATGCCGGTGACCGTAGCCCCTGCTCCAGGCTGGGCGGTGAATTGATTGTCCGGTGATTTGTAGTCGATGCCTCCGGGATTGGTCTTGACCACCTGCTGCACGACACCATCAGCGTTGACCTCGATCAGCCACGGGCCGAACTCATCGCCGATCCAGAAGTGGTCACCGACCGGCTGGATGGACTCCGGGTCGAAGTCGGCGCCGGTAAGGTAGCGGCTCTCCGAATGTTCGGTGACGATGGGGAACGGCACCACCCGATCGGGATCGCTGAGAAAGGTGGTCTTCTCGATGGCGACCGTGCCGGTCTCCCAGTCCATCCTGAGGATATTGAACATCAGCATGGCATCGGCCGAGTTGGCCTTGTTGCCGAAGCCGTTGTCGGTGAGCAGCAGGAAACGATCGCCGCCGAGCGAGCGAATGCCGCTCATGCCCTGTAGCGGCTGCCCGGGAAACGGCATGGCGATGCCCGAAGCCGGGTTCGCCCAACCATAGGGTGTCTCCACCCGCGTGCCGGAAGTGAAACGACCAGCCATCCCAAGGCTGACAGGGGCATCGGCCGGGGCAGGCAGGAAAGTCTGCGCCGGCAGTTGGGCGTGGGCCTTGAGCACGGCGTCGTACTGCTGGGCTTGCTGAGCCTGGGCAACGGTCGACAGGGCCAGCACGCTGGCGGCGGCAAGCAGAACCTCGTTCGGCATGAAAGGACGCTCCGAGTTGTATCTGGAGCTCATGCCTAGCGTCGGGGCGATGTCATTCAGATCACAGGCAGGCAACGGCCCCGTGACAATCCACTGGAGCCGGAAGGCACAGGAAGCCAAAAAGAAAGGGGCCCCGCAGGGCCCCTCTCCAAATTCATGGATCAGATCGATTATTCGGCGGCAGGCGCCGGGATCTGAGCGGTGTTGGCGATACGCCGGCGCTCTTCCAGGATCAGGTCGTCGCGCTTGGCAGCGATCTGCTTGGCCTTGGTGTGACCGGCACCGGTACCCGCCGGGATCAGGCGGCCGACGATGACGTTCTCCTTGAGGCCTTCCAGCAGGTCGGCCTTGCCGGAAACCGCCGCCTCGGTGAGGACGCGGGTGGTTTCCTGGAACGAGGCGGCCGAGATGAAGGACCGGGTCTGCAGCGACGCCTTGGTGATGCCGAGCAGCACCGGGTTGGCCGTTGCAGGCTTCTTGCCATCTGCGACCAGAGCATCGTTGAGCTCATCGAAGTCGAGGCGGTCGAGCTGCTCATCCTTGAGCAGACCGGAGTCACCCGGTTCGACGATCTCGACCTTCTGCAGCATCTGGCGAACGATCACCTCGATGTGCTTGTCGTTGATGAGCACGCCCTGGAGCCGGTAGACTTCCTGGATCTCGTTGACGAGGTAGCGCGCAAGCTCTTCCACGCCCTTGATCGCCAGGATGTCGTGCGGTGCCGGGTTGCCGTCGAGGATGTACTCACCTTTTTCGATGGCATCGCCTTCCTGGAGGTGGAACGGCTTGCCCTTCGGGATCAGGTACTCGACCGGATCAACACCTTCCTGAGCGGGCTCGATGATGACGCGACGCTTGTTCTTGTAGTCCCGGCCGAAGCGGATGGTGCCATCGATCTCGGCGATGATGGCGTGATCCTTCGGACGACGAGCCTCGAACAGCTCGGCCACACGCGGCAGACCACCGGTGATGTCCTTGGTCTTGGCCGATTCCAGCGGAATACGGGCCAGGACGTCACCCGGGGCAACCTTCTCACCCGGCTCCACGGCGATAACCGCGTCCACCGACAGCAGGTAGCGGGCATCGCCACCACGCTCGGCCTTAGCCACCTGGCCGCCGCGAGCAATCGCGAGAGCAGGCTTGAGGCCTTCGCCACGCTGGCTCGAACGCCAGTCGATAACGACGCGCTTGGTGAAGCCGGTCGCCTCGTCGGTGTTCTCGGCAACCGAGGCACCGTCGACGAGATCCTCGAACACCACCTCGCCCTCGACTTCGGCGAGGATCGGACGGGTGTAGGGGTCCCATTCGGCGAGACGCTGGCCACGACGGACCTGGTCGCCTTCCTTGACGAGCAGCTTGGAGCCGTAGGTCACCTTGTGGGTGGCGCGTTCCTTGCCGTCGGCATCGAGAATGGCGAGCGACACGTTGCGGGCCATCACCACCTGGCGGCCGCCCTCGATCGTAGCGAGGCTCGGGTTGCGGACGGCAATGGTGCCTTCCGCGCCGGCCTCGAGGAACGAGGAGTCGACCACCTGCGCCGTGCCACCGATGTGGAACGTACGCATGGTGAGCTGGGTGCCGGGTTCACCGATCGACTGAGCCGCGATGACGCCGACAGCTTCACCGATATTCACCGGCGTACCGCGAGCCAGGTCGCGACCATAGCAGGCGGCGCAACAGCCCTGGCGCATCTCGCAGACCAGCGGCGAGCGGATGCGGACAGTCTGGATGCGGGCCTCCTCGATGACGTCGACGTGACGTTCTTCGAGCAGGGTGCCCTTCGGCGCGACGAGGTCGCCCGTGATCGGGTGGAACACGTCGTCGGCGGTGGTACGGCCAAGGATGCGCTGGCCCAGCGAGGCCACGACCTGGCCGGCATCGACGATGGCTTCCATGGTCAGGCCGCGATCGGTGCCGCAGTCTTCGGCAACGATGATGGCGTCCTGCGCCACGTCCACGAGACGACGGGTGAGGTAACCCGAGTTCGCCGTCTTCAGCGCGGTGTCGGCCAGACCCTTGCGGGCACCGTGGGTGGAGTTGAAGTACTCCAGCACGTTCAGGCCTTCCTTGAAGTTGGCGGTGATCGGGGTCTCGATGATCGAGCCGTCCGGACGCGCCATCAGACCGCGCATACCGGCAAGCTGCTTCATCTGCGCCGGCGAACCGCGCGCACCCGAGTGGCTCATCATGTAGACGGAGTTGATGGGCTTCTGCCGCTTGGTCTCGTCGTCGAACTGAACCGTCGCGATGCCCTTCATCATCTCCTCGGCGACCTTGTCACCGCACTTCGCCCAGGCATCGACAACCTTGTTGTACTTCTCGCCCTGGGTGATGAGGCCGTCGTTGTACTGCTGCTCGAACTCCTCGACCTGCTTACGGGTCGCCTCGACGATGTCGTACTTCGACTGCGGGATGACCATGTCGTCCTTGCCGAACGAGATGCCGGCATCGCAGGCGTTCTTGAAGCCGAGCTGCATGACGCGGTCACAGAAGATGACCGTCTCCTTCTGACCGCAACCGCGATACACGGTGTCGATCATCTTGGAGATCATCTTCTTGGTCATGAGCTGGTTGGCGACCGAGAACGGAACCGCAGGGTTCTGCGGCAGGATCTGGCCGATCAGCATGCGGCCCGGGGTCGTCTCCACGATCTCGGTGGACTTGGTGCCATCGGCGTTCCAGGACGGAACGCGCGCCTTGATCTTGGTGTGGAGGGTGACGACCTTGTTGTCGAGCGCGTGCTCGAGTTCGGCGTAGGAGCCGAACGCCATGCCTTCACCCGGCTCGCCTTCGTTCATCAGCGACAGGTAGTAGAGGCCCAGCACGATGTCCTGCGACGGCACGATAATCGGCTGACCATTGGCCGGGTGCAGGATGTTGTTGGTCGACATCATCAGCACGCGCGCTTCCAGCTGCGCTTCGAGCGACAGCGGGACGTGCACGGCCATCTGGTCGCCGTCGAAGTCGGCGTTGAAGGCCGAGCAGACGAGCGGGTGCAGACGGATGGCCTTGCCTTCGATCAGGATCGGCTCGAACGCCTGGATGCCGAGGCGGTGCAGCGTCGGTGCGCGGTTGAGCAGCACCGGGTGCTCCCGGATAACCTCGTCGAGGATATCCCAGACCTCCGGCTTTTCCTTCTCCACCAGCTTCTTGGCCTGCTTCACGGTGGAAGACAGACCCTTGGCTTCCAGCCGCGAGTAGATGAACGGCTTGAACAGCTCGAGCGCCATCTTCTTGGGCAGGCCGCACTGGTGCAGCTTGAGGTTCGGACCGACGGTGATCACCGAACGACCGGAATAGTCGACGCGCTTGCCGAGCAGGTTCTGGCGGAACCGGCCCTGCTTGCCCTTGAGCATGTCGGACAGCGACTTCAGCGGACGCTTGTTGGCACCGGTGATGGTGCGGCCACGGCGGCCGTTGTCGAACAGCGCGTCGACGGCTTCCTGCAGCATGCGCTTTTCGTTGCGGATGATGATATCCGGCGCACGCAGCTCAATCAGGCGCTTCAGGCGGTTGTTGCGGTTGATGACGCGACGGTAGAGGTCGTTCAGGTCCGAGGTGGCGAAACGGCCGCCATCCAGCGGAACGAGCGGACGCAGCTCCGGCGGGATCACCGGAACGACGGTCATGATCATCCATTCGGGCTTGTTGCCCGAGACGATGAACTGCTCAACGATCTTGAGGCGCTTGGCGAGCTTCTTGGGCTTCAGCTCGGTGGTGGCCTCGGCGATCTCGACGCGCAGGTCGGCCGCGATCTTTTCGAGGTCGAGGCTCATCAGCATGTCGCGGATGGCTTCGGCACCGATCTTGGCGGTGAAGCTGTCAGCGCCGTACTCGTCCTGGGCGTCGAGGTACTGCTCTTCGGTCATCAGCTCGTTCTGGGTGAACGGCGTCAGGCCCGGATCAAGAACGACGTAGTTCTCGAAGTAGAGGATGCGCTCGATATCCTTCAGCGTCATGTCGAGCAGCAGGGCGATGCGGCTCGGCAGCGACTTCAGGAACCAGATGTGGGCGACGGGAGCGGCGAGCTCGATATGGCCCATGCGCTCACGGCGGACGCGCGACAGCGTGACTTCGACGCCGCACTTCTCGCAGATGACGCCCTTGAACTTCATGCGCTTGTACTTGCCGCACAAGCACTCGTAGTCCTTCACCGGGCCAAAGATGCGCGCGCAGAACAGACCATCGCGTTCTGGCTTGAACGTACGATAGTTGATGGTCTCGGGCTTCTTGATCTCACCGTAGGACCAGGAAAGGATCTTCTCCGGCGAGGCGATGGAGATCTTCATCTGGTCGAAGGTCTGCACCGGGACGGCCGGGTTGAACGGGTCCATGACGTGGGAATGATGGTTCATCAATCTCTCCTCGTGCCGTTCAGAATTCGGGGATGAACGAATTCTGAACGGACGTTGAATGGGGTTGGAAGTGCCGGATTATTCCGCCGCTTCCTGAGGAGGCGCGAGCTCCGGAGCCTCGGAGTCCGGCTCGGGGATTTCGCGGTTCTCGAGCTCGACATTGAGCCCGAGCGACCGGATTTCCTTGACCAGGACGTTGAAGCTTTCCGGGATACCCGCTTCGAAGGTGTCGTCGCCGCGGACGATCGCCTCGTAGACCTTGGTACGGCCCGCCACGTCGTCCGACTTGATGGTGAGCATTTCCTGCAGCGTATAGGCAGCGCCATACGCTTCCAGGGCCCACACCTCCATCTCGCCGAAGCGCTGACCGCCGAACTGAGCCTTGCCGCCCAGCGGCTGCTGGGTAACCAGGGAGTACGGACCGATCGAACGGGCGTGGATCTTGTTGTCCACCAGGTGGTCCAGCTTGAGCATGTAGA
This sequence comes from Devosia albogilva, assembly GCF_042685625.1. NCBI lineage: Bacteria > Pseudomonadati > Pseudomonadota > Alphaproteobacteria > Hyphomicrobiales > Devosiaceae > Devosia > Devosia albogilva. The sequence goes on along the minus strand of NZ_JBHUNP010000001.1, from coordinate 3,389,926 downwards.
TGTAGCCAACCGTCACCGGACGGTCGAACTGCTCGCCGGTACGGCCGTCATAGACGGTCGACTGGCCCGAGGCATTGAGCCCGGCACGCTCGAGCAGATCCACGATGTCGGCTTCCTTGGCGCCGTCGAAGACCGGAGTCGCGATCGGCACACCCTTGGACAGGTGCTCGCCGAGGCGGATCAGGCCGTCGTCGTCCAGCTCGGTGATCGAGCTGTCGTTGGCATAGAGAGCCTTGACCTCGGTGCGCAGTGGGTTGAGGTCGCCGGACTGGTGGTAGGCACGCACCATCTGGTCGATCTTCTTGCCCATGCCGGCACAGGCCCAACCCAGATGGGTCTCGAGGATCTGGCCGACATTCATGCGCGAGGGCACGCCGAGCGGGTTCAGCACGATGTCAACATGAGTACCGTCTTCGAGGTACGGCATGTCTTCGATCGGCACGATGCGCGACACCACACCCTTGTTGCCGTGACGGCCGGCCATCTTGTCGCCCGGCTGGATCTTGCGCTTGGTGGCGATGAAGACCTTGACCATCTTCATCACGCCCGGGGGCAGTTCATCGCCGCGCTGGAGCTTGTCCACCTTGTCGATGAAGCGCTGTTCGAGGAGCTTGCGGCTTTCCTCGTACTGGGCGTGCAGGGCTTCCATTTCGGCCATGACCTTGTCGTCTTCGACCGCGAACTGCCACCACTTGGAGCGGGGCTGCCCGTCGAACACGGAGTCATTGAGCTTGGTGCCGACGACATAGCCCTTCGGACCTGCGGTTGCGGTCTTGCCGAACAGCATTTCCTTCAGGCGCGCATAGACGTTGCGGTCGAGGATCGACTGCTCGTCGTCACGGTCCTTGGCGAGACGCTCGATTTCCTCGCGCTCGATAGCCATGGCGCGCTCGTCCTTGTCGATGCCGTGGCGGTTGAACACGCGCACTTCAACAACAGTACCAGCATCGCCCGGCGGCACGCGGAGCGAGGTGTCACGAACGTCCGAGGCCTTCTCGCCGAAGATGGCGCGGAGGAGCTTTTCTTCCGGCGTCATCGGCGACTCGCCCTTGGGCGTGATCTTGCCCACGAGGATGTCGCCCGGCTGCACTTCGGCACCGATATGCACGATACCGGCTTCGTCGAGGTTCTTCAGCGCTTCTTCCGAAACGTTCGGAATGTCGCGGGTGATTTCCTCGGGGCCGAGCTTGGTATCGCGGGCCATGACTTCGTATTCCTCGATGTGGATCGAGGTGAAGACGTCCTGCATGGCGATCTTCTCGCTGAGCAGGATGGAGTCTTCGAAGTTGTAGCCGTTCCAGGGCATGAAGGCGACGAGCACGTTGCGGCCGAGGGCGAGATCGCCCAGTTCGGTCGACGGGCCGTCGGCGATGATGTCACCGGCGTTGACGTGGTCGCCGACAACCACCAGCGGGCGCTGGTTGATGCAGGTCGACTGGTTCGAACGCTGGAACTTCATCAGGTTGTAGATGTCCACGCCCGACTTCGACGCGTCGGTCTCTTCCGTCGCGCGAATAACGATACGGGTGGCGTCCACCTGGTCGACGATGCCCTTGCGCTTGGCGACGATTGCGGCGCCGGAGTCACGGGCCACGACCGACTCCATGCCGGTGCCGACATAGGGTGCTTCCGCACGCAGCAGGGGCACGGCCTGGCGCTGCATGTTGGAGCCCATGAGAGCACGGTTGGCGTCGTCGTTCTCGAGGAACGGGATCAGCGAGGCGGCAACCGACACCATCTGCTTGGGGGAAACGTCCATCAGGTCGACGTTTTCCTTGGGCGTCAGGCCGTTGTCGCCGGCATGACGGGCGACAACGAGGTCATCGACCAGTTCGCCGTTCTCGTTGAACTGCACGTTGGCCTGGGCGACGTAGTGCTTCGCCTCTTCCATGGCGGAGAGGTAGACCACCTCGTCAGTCAGCTTGCCGTCCACGATCTTGCGGTACGGAGTCTCGATGAAGCCGTACTTGTTGACGCGGGCGAAGGTCGACAGCGAGTTGATCAGACCGATGTTCGGGCCTTCCGGCGTCTCGATCGGGCAGATACGGCCGTAGTGCGTCGGGTGCACGTCGCGGACTTCGAAGCCGGCTCGCTCGCGGGTGAGACCGCCCGGGCCAAGAGCCGACAGGCGGCGCTTGTGGGTGATCTCGGAGAGCGGGTTGGTCTGGTCCATGAACTGCGACAGCTGGCTGGAACCGAAAAACTCGCGCACGGCGGCGGCCGCCGGCTTGGCGTTGATCAGGTCCTGCGGCATGACCGTGTCGATCTCGACCGAGCTCATGCGCTCCTTGATTGCGCGCTCCATGCGGAGCAGGCCAAGGCGGTAGGAGTTCTCCATGAGTTCACCGACCGAGCGAACGCGGCGGTTGCCCAGATTGTCGATGTCGTCGATCTCGCCGCGGCCGTCGCGCAGATCGACGAGAGTGCGGACCACCTCGACGATGTCTTCCTTGCGCAGGGTGCGGACGGTGTCCGGAGCATCGAGCTCGAGACGCATGTTCATCTTCACGCGACCCACGGCCGACAGGTCGTAGCGCTCGGAGTCGAAGAACAGCGACTGGAACATCGCCTCGGCCGTTTCCACGGTCGGCGGCTCGCCCGGACGCATCACGCGGTAGATGTCGAAGAGCGCGTCCTCGCGGGACTCGTTCTTGTCGACCGCCAGCGTGTTGCGGATGTACGGGCCAATGGTGACGTGGTCGATGTCGAGGATCGGCAGCTCGTCGAAGCCGAGCTCGACCAGCTTGGTCAGCAGCTTCTCGTCGAGTTCGTCGCCAGCCTCGGCATAGATCTCGCCGGTCTTGAGGTTCACCAGGTCCTCGGCGATGTAGGAGCCGTAGAGGTCCTCATCGACCGCGAGCAGGTGGGTCAGGCCGTTCTCGGCCAGCTTCTTGGCCTGGCGGGCCGACAGCTTCTTGCCGCCCTCATGGACGACGTCGCCGGTCGTGGCGTCGACGAGATCGTGGCTCGGCTTGGCGCCCTTCCACTTCTCGGCGTCGTAGGGGACGCGCCAGCCCTTCTCGGTCTTTTCGTACTTAAGGGTGGTGTAATAGGTCGACAGGATCTCCTCGGCATCCATGCCGAGAGCCTTGAGCAGCGAGGTCACCGGGATCTTGCGACGACGGTCGATGCGCGCATAGACGATGTCCTTGGCGTCGAACTCGATGTCGAGCCAGGAGCCGCGGTACGGAATGATACGGCCGGCGAACAGGAGCTTGCCCGAGGAGTGGGTCTTGCCCTTGTCGTGGTCGAAGAACACGCCCGGCGAACGGTGCATCTGGGAGACGATGACGCGCTCGGTGCCGTTGACGATGAAGGTGCCGTTCGACGTCATGAAGGGCATGTCGCCCATGTAGACGTCCTGTTCCTTGATGTCCTTGACGGAACGGGCGCCGGTTTCCTCGTCGACTTCGAACACGATCAGCCGCAGCGTCACCTTGAGCGGGGCAGCGAACGTGATGTCGCGCGCACGGCACTCGTCGATGTCGTACTTGGGCTGCTCGAATTCGTACTTCACAAATTCGAGAGAAGCGGTGTTGGAGAAGTCGGTGATCGGAAATACCGAGCGGAAGACGGACTGCAGACCTTCGTCCGGGCGTCCACCCTTGGGTTCTTCCACCATGAGGAACTGATCGTAGGAGGCCTTTTGCACCTCGATCAGATTGGGCATCTCCGTGACTTCGCGAATGGAACCGAAGGACTTGCGAACCTTGCGGCGGCCGTTGAACGTGGTAGCCATTAGGGCTCCTCTAATTTCAGCGATTGTCTCGGAGGCAGATATCCAAAGACCCGACAATCAGCCGTCGGAGCTCGGGATATATGCCCGGTAGTCTCTAGCTCTGGGATGTTCTTGTGACTTCGCCCGAACTGGGGAGACGAAATCGGCCGGTTCGACCTCAGCGTTCCGGACTCTCCTGGTTCGTCAAGCTCACCATGAGGTCCGCGGGCTTCAGTGCGCCGGCGACATCCTTGTAATCTTCGTGTTTTCCGCAAATTGGCCGCGGACCCATCCAATCGGTCGCGGCGAATCACCCCTGACGGAGTGAAGTAGCGAAATGGCACTTAACGCGCCATTTCGCAAATATTGTGGCAGAGCCAAGCTTACTTGAGCTCGACCTTGGCGCCAGCGGCTTCCAGCTTCTTCTGGATGTCTTCGGCTTCAGCCTTGGACACGCCTTCCTTGACGGCCTTCGGAGCACCTTCGACCAGGGCCTTGGCTTCGCCGAGGCCGAGGCCGGTGATGCCACGGACTTCCTTGATGACGTTGATCTTGTTGTCGCCGAAGGAGGCGAGGATCACGTCGAATTCAGTCTTTTCTTCAGCGGCCGGAGCAGCGGCACCGGCAGCACCGCCAGCAGCGGCAACAGCAACCGGAGCAGCGGCGGAAACGCCCCACTTCTCTTCGAGCATCTTGGAGAGCTCGGAAGCCTCCAGGACGGTCAGGGCGGACAGGTCATCTACGAGCTTGGCGAGATCAGCAGCCATTTTGTTCTCTCTATATAGGGTTGGGTTCGAATAGTTGAAGGGGCCTTACGCCGCTTCGCTCTTTTCTGCGTGAGCCGACAGGACGCGGGCGATACCTGCACCCGGTTCCTTGACGATGCGGGCGATCTGGGCCGCGGGCTGCACGAGCAGGCCGGCCAGCTTGGCACGCAGTTCGTCGAGCGACGGCATCGTGGCCAGCGTCTTGACGCCTTCGGCGTCGAGTGCGGTTGCGCCCATGGCACCGCCGAGAACCACGAACTTCTGGTTCTTCTCGGCGAAGGCGGCTGCGATTTTCGGCGCAACCACTGGATCATCCGCATACGCAATGACCGTCGGACCCCTGAACAGGTCCGCGATGTCGGCGACTTCGGTCTGCTTCAGAGCGAGCTTGGCAAGACGGTTCTTGGCGACCTTGACCTGTCCGCCAGCCTTCTTGACCTGCACGCGCAGGTCGGTGAAGGCAGCGACGGAGAGGCCGGAGTTCTGGGCAACGACGATCGAGCCAGCGCCGCCGAGGGCAGCCTGGAGCGATGAGACGAGCTCAGCCTTTTCCGCTCTTTCCAATCTAGTCTCCTAGAGTAGATTCCTCGGCGAGAGCCTTGGAACCATTGGCAAATGCCTTGTTCCGGAGAACCGGAACGCGGCGGTGATGTGCCTGCCAACCAAGCGCTCGAAAGCAACTGGTCTAGGTTCGAACCTTCCCCTGCCGTTGCCGGCAGAATTGGGTCTTCACCCCGTCTGTGCTGGCGCCCTTGAGGCATTAAGCCAACCCGGATGGTTGGCACCGGCAGTCTCGGACAGGACTTGCGCCACCGGCCGGAGCCGGTGACGACCCGGGAGCCGAGGCCCCCGGAATTCGGTGTTACAGAGCCGTGTTCGGCTCGACGTGCACGCCCGGGCCCATGGTGGAGCTCACGGCAACGCGCTTGACGTAGGTGCCCTTGGCACCAGCCGGCTTGGACTTCTGCACGGCGTCGGTGAACGCCTTGATGTTCTGCAGCAGCGCTTCCTCGGAGAAGGAAACCTTGCCGACACCGGCGTGGATGATGCCGGCCTTCTCGACGCGGTACTCAACGGCGCCGCCCTTGGCAGCCTCGACGGCGCCCTTAACGTCCATAGTCACGGTGCCGACCTTGGGGTTCGGCATCAGGTTGCGCGGGCCGAGGATCTTACCGAGACGGCCGACCAGCGGCATCATGTCCGGAGTGGCGATGCAACGATCGAAGTTGATGTTGCCGCCCTGGATCTGCTCGAGCAGGTCTTCCGCACCCACCACGTCGGCGCCAGCGGCCTTGGCCTCGTCGGCCTTGCCGCCACGGGCGAACACGGCGACGCGAACGGTCTTGCCGGTGCCGTTGGGCAGGTTGACCACGCCGCGGACCATCTGGTCGGCGTGACGCGGGTCGACGCCGAGGTTCATGGCGATCTCGACCGACTCGTCGAACTTGGCCGAGGCGCGGGCCTTGACCATCTTCACGGCTTCTTCGAGCGGATAGAGCTTGTTGCGGTCAATGCCCTCGCGGGAGGAAGCGACGCGCTTTGCGATCTTTGCCATGTTCTATCAGCCCTCGACCTGGATGCCCATGGAACGGGCGGAGCCGGCGATCATCGACACGGCGGCGTCGACGCTGTCGGCGTTGAGATCCTTCATCTTCTTCTCGGCGATATCACGCAGTTGAGCCTGGGTGATGGTGCCGGCCGATTCCTTGCCCGGCAGCTTGGAGCCGGACTTGAGGTTGACGGCCTTCTTGATGAAGTAGGTCACCGGCGGCTGCTTCATCTCGAAGGTGAAGCTCTTGTCGGCATAGGCGGTGATGACGACGGGGATGGGCGAGCCCTTCTCCATCTCCTGCGTGGCCGCGTTGAAGGCCTTGCAGAATTCCATGATGTTCAGACCGCGCTGGCCGAGGGCCGGACCGATCGGGGGCGACGGGGTGGCGGAGCCAGCCGGCACCTGCAGCTTTACGTAGCCAACGATTTTCTTTGCCATTTTTCGTCCTTTCTACGCCTGCCGGAGCAGGCTGTTGACGCCGTGGTGCGGGACTGACGGGTGCCTGGCGAGCGCCCTGCCCTCCCACGGGTTTCCAGCCGAAGCTGGGTGATCAGACCTTTTCGACCTGACCGTATTCGAGCTCCACCGGAGTGGGCCGCCCGAAAATCGAAACCTCGACCTTGAGGCGCGAGCGCTCGTGGTCGACTTCCTCGACGACGCCGCTGAAGCTGGCGAAGGGACCGTCCGACACGCGGACGTTCTCGCCGACCTCGAAGCTGATCGAGGGCTTGGGATGATCCACGCCCTCCTGCACCTGCTGCAGGATGGCCTGGGCCTCACTCTCGCTGATCGGCATGGGCCGATCGCCGGAGCCGAGGAAGCCCGTGACCTTGGGCGTGTTCTTGATGAGGTGGAAGGCCTCGTCGGTCATGTCCATCTTCACCAGCACATAGCCGGGGAAGAACTTGCGCTCGGTGTCGACCTTGCGACCCCGGCGGACCTCGACGACCTTCTCGGTCGGCACGATCACGTCCTCGAACAGATGCTCGAGCTTCTTCTGCGCAACCTTCTGACGGATATCCTCCGCCACCTTGCGCTCGAAATTCGAGTAAGCCTGAACGATGTACCAGCGCTTGGCCATGCCGCCTCGCCGCTCCCAATAAAACGTTGTCTGATCCGGCTAGCGGATCGAAAGCATAAGCTGGACCAGCCAGGAAATGACTTGGTCCGCTACGAGAAAGAAGAGGCTCGCCAGCGCGACGAGGATCAGGACCATCACGGTCGAGACCAGCACCTCGTTGCGCGTCGGCCAGGTGACCTTGGAGACTTCCTGCCGCACCTGCTGCAGGAACGTGACGGGGTTCGTACGGGCCATTGCGACTCAACTCTTCGAATTTTGGTCAAAGACCAAAGGCCGCGCAGGAACCCCGCACGGCCGGAGTTGGCTATCTAGTGAAAAGCGCGAGCGAATGCAACTGCCTCACGTTTCCTTTTTGGGGTGAGGCAGAATCACTCAGGTGCGGAGCAAGTGTTAACGTTTTGCAAACACTTCTTCATTTTGCCCTTGCAAGCGCTCTCGAGATGCACTTTGATCCAATTGCGACCAAAAGGTGGCAGCGGGAGGGCTGCGATCATGGGTATTGGCGAGACGACGTTCGACGTGACGTCCTGCGAACTCCGATATTTCGGGCCGCACAAGACCATAAATGGGCGCATCACCGGAGTTGTCCGTGTCGGCGTCGAGGAGCGCTTCATGGGCAATGTGTCGCGCTACAACCTCGACCTCAAGGTCAAGGCCGATGTGGGCCATAAGCCCTTCAACGAAGTCCGCACGGCGCTGCTCGCCCATGCGGCGCACCAGCTCAACCGGCTCAAGGCACGGCACACTGAGAAATTTGCAATCGCAGCCGAGTAGCGGCGAGTTCATTTGCTTTGTGGAAGAGTTCTGCCATGCTGCAGAGCATGAAGCGCTTTCTCGTTGCCACTGCGATCCTGCTGGCGGGCACCACCATGGTCGCTGCCGCCTGCCCTGCCCCGCTCGCGGGCACGACGCCCGAAGTGCTGGCAGCAAACCAGCAGCGGCCGATCTGCCTGCAGCGCGAACTCGAAGCCGACGCCGCCTATCGCGCGCAGGACGCCCGGTTGCGCGCCCTGCAGCAGCAGTTGGCCACTCAAGACCTTCAGCGCCGCTTCGACCGATTGCCGAGATACGAGCCGCCCAGGTTCTAGGCTCCGCCCTCGCGCAGACACGGTCGATCTGAAAGGGGGAGTTCAGATGCAGGTCAATGTCTTCATCTCGGAGGTCAAGCAGGACGGGCTTGCCCCCACCATCGTGGTGCTGCCATCCGGGCCTCAGGCTGCCATCCCCAAACACCTGCAGCACATGGAGTGGCGCTACTTCGCCACGGTGGAATCCGGCGACAAGATTACCGGCGCACCGGCCGGCGAGGTGGAAGCGGCGCTGGCGCGAGACGGGTATATGGTGGTTGAGGGGAAGAAGTCCTCGCCCGCCAGCTAACGCCTGACCCAAGAGCCCTCCCCATCATCCTGGTTTCGAGCTCGGCACCAAACAGGTCCGGATGCGTTCGAGCGGGATGGAGGTGTCGCCATGACCAACACCAAGATCACGACCGGCAACAACGATCGTCCCAAGAACGAAACCATCGCCCAGACCGGCGACGGCATCCCGGACGACAGCAGTGCGCCCGTGGACGTGGACGATGCAGAGGTGGAGCGTGTCCGCCAAAAGCTCGAAGGCGATGGACGCGAGAAGCTGATGCAGGAGGTTGAGGAGGACATAGAGCTGCCGCAGAAGGGGTCCGCCTAGAGCACGGGCCTCCTGGCACGTCCGCAACGAAACTGCGGACCCGTAGCTATCTCGGTCCTATTGCAGCTTCTCCAGTTGCGCTGCGATGGTTTGGCCGATCAGGTCGAGTTCGTTCAGCGCGATCTCGATGCCGCGGCTGAGGTCGCCGGAGCGGTCCGGCACGGCGGTCGCTGCCTCGATCAATCCATCACGTTCTGCACAAACCGCCTCGAGGGCTTTGTTCGCCCAGGCGATCCGTTCCTCGTCCCGCTCCCCGGTGAGCTGCCGCTGGCTGGCGGCGGCCACGAGGCCAGCGGTTTCGGCGTTCCACGTCGCAATCGCCTGCCGCACCAATTCAAAACGCATCTGCAGCTCATCTTCGGTCATCGGCGCACCTCCGCAACAGGAACGGCGCCGCTCGAAGACGGTTCAGTGCATTCGCATCATGATCGGAGAAGGCGTTGAGGAAGCGAACTCTACGTCAACGCGGACGGCTGGCAGGGGCTGGGGGACTCGAACCCACGACCCTCGGTTTTGGAGACCGATGCTCTACCAACTGAGCTAAACCCCTAGAGCCGTGCCCCGTACGTAATGGGAAAGCGTGGACTGCGCAAGGGGTCACGACCACAGGTGTGGGACAAGCGGAATGACCATGGCGGCGAGGCCGAGGCAGGCCAGTCCGAAGGCGTAGGAGCGCCACGGCGACAGGCCGCGCATATAGCAGAAGATGTGGGCCACACGGCCAAGGAGGAATACCCACGCACCGAGCAGCGACAACCAGCCCTGCTCGCCCAGAATCAGCGACAGCAGCGCCAGGGTGAGGAAGACTGGCAGCGTCTCGTGCAGGTTGGCGAGCGCCCTTTGTGCGCGTCCGAGTTCGCGGCTCGGGGGTGGGAGGTCGTCGCGCGGCCCCATCTGGTTCGCTGAGCCGACCTGCTTTGACAGGTACATGCCCGGAAGCAGCGCCTGCACAAAGGTCAGGAGCAGCATGAGAAAGATCGGCAGGAGCATAAGGAACTTCCGGTTCGAGAACTCGAAGAACGCCGCACCAATCCTGTCGTTGCAGGACCGAGAGGACGATGGACAAACTTCGCTGCCCGGTCGTAAATGATCAGGCGAGATACTGGAAGCTCTGGCGGGCCGTTCAATTGTTCAGTGGGACCCACCGGTCCCCGAAAGGATGACGATGCGCCTGATCCCTGCCCTGCTGTTGCTGGCTGTGACGCCGAGCCTGGCCCTTGCCCATGCCGGCCATGTGCCGGCGGACGGATTCGCCTATGGCTTCGGCCACCCGCTGGGCGGCATCGATCATGTGCTGGCCATGGTGGTGGTCGGCGTCTTCGCCTTCGTGCTGGGCGGCCGGGCGCTCTGGGCGGTGCCACTGGCCTTTGTCGGCATGATGGCCGGCGGATTTCTGCTCGGAGCCGCGCAGATCCAGCTGCCGCTGGTGGAACTTGGCATTGCTGTCTCGAGTATCGTCATCGGCGCCGCCGCAGCCACCGGACGCCCGCTGCCCGTCGCCGCCGCAGCGGCGCTGGTGGGTGTCTTCGCTGTGTTCCACGGTCACGCCCATGGCACCGAGATGCCGGCCGACATGGCAGGCCTAACCTATGCCGCCGGCTTCATGGCCGCGACAGCGCTGCTGCACCTCGCGGGGATTGCCGGCAGCCTGGGTGTGGCACAGGTGCTCGGGCGCCACGGCCGGGTTGCGGCCCGTCTGGCGGGTGGCCTGTTCGCCCTCGGTGGCCTTGGTGTGCTTGCCGGCTGGATGTGATCGGCAGTTCTGAAATTGATTCCGCGGCTTGCCGTAAGCCGCGGACAGCGCTTGTTCTTCCCCTGTCTGGTCGCTGCGGCAGTATGCCGGCTGTCCGTCTCCCTGTTCCGGGCTAGTATCAGCATGACGGAACCTGCAGGAGGGCGGCATGGACTTCGGCATGACGGCGGAGATGCTTGCGCGCATCCAGTTCGCGTTCACCGTTTCCTTCCATTTCATCTTCCCGGCGTTCTCCATCGGCACCGCCAGCTATTTGATGGTGCTGAACGGCTTGTGGCTGTGGAAGCGTGACCCGGCCTATCTGCGCCTGTTCGAATACTGGAAGACCATCTTCGCGGTAACCTTCGGCATGGGCGTCGTGTCGGGCATCGTAATGAGCTACCAGTTCGGCACCAACTGGAGCGTCTTCTCGGATCGTGCCGGGGCGGTGATCGGGCCGCTGATGGGCTACGAAGTGCTGACCGCCTTCTTCCTCGAGGCGGGCTTCCTCGGCATTGCCCTCTTTGGCCGCAAGCGCGTTGGCGACGCACTGCACATGGTGGCGGTGGCCGCGGTGGCGATCGGCACGCTGATCTCGGCGACCTGGATCACCTCGGCGAATAGCTGGATGCACACCCCGGCCGGTTACTCGGTGGACGAGATTGGCCGCTTCATCCCCGAGGACTGGTGGGCGATCATCTTCAACCCGTCCTTCCCGTACCGACTGACCCATACGGTGCTGGCCGCCTTCCTCACCACCGCCTTCGCGGTCGGCGCAGTAGGCGCCTGGCACCTGCTCCAGGACAAGTCCAACCGGCAGGCGCGGATCATGTTCTCGATGGCGATGTGGATGGCGGCGATCGTCACGCCGATCCAGATTTTGGTCGGCGACCAGCACGGGCTCAACACGCTCGAGCACCAGCCCGCCAAGATCGCGGCCATGGAAGGGCACTACGAGAGCCATCCCGATGGCGCCCCGCTGGTGCTGTTCGGTGTGCCCAACGAGGCCGAGCAACGGCTCGACTATGCGGTGGAGATTCCGAAGCTTGGATCGCTGATCCTCATGCATGACCCGAACGCGCCGCTCGACGGGCTCGATGCCTTTCCCGAGGACGAACGGCCACCGGTGGTGATCCCGTTCTACGCCTTCCGGATCATGGTCGGCATAGGCTTTGCCATGCTGGGGCTGGGCCTGTGGTCGCTTTGGGCGCGCTGGCGCGGCAATATCTACAGCAACCCCTGGCTGCATCGGGCTGCGATCGTGATGGGGCCTTCCGGCTTCGTGGCGGTGCTCGCCGGCTGGTACACCACCGAAGTCGGCCGGCAGCCCTACACCGTCTACGGCCTGATGCGAACGGCAGAGAGCCTGTCGCCGGTGGAGGCACCGGCGGTGGGCGCCTCGCTGGTGGCGTTCGTGGTGGTCTACTTCCTCGTGTTCGGCGCGGGCGTGTTCTACCTGTTCCGGCTGTTCCGCCGGCCTCCGATCCTCGAAGAGGATCACGAACTCGACAAGGGACCGCACCGCGCCGCCGGCATCACGCCCGGCCCGGCCCAGGAAGAGCCGATCCGCGAGGGAGGCAGCCATGCCGTTTGACTTGCCGACGATCTGGGCGGCGATCATCGCCTTTGCGGTGCTGGCCTATGTGGTGCTGGACGGGTTCGATCTTGGCGTCGGCATCCTGTTCCCGCTGTTCCCCCACCGGCACGACCGGGATGTGATGACCAACTCGGTGGCGCCGGTATGGGACGGTAACGAGACCTGGCTGGTGCTGGGCGGTGGGGGGCTGATGGCAGTCTTCCCGCTCGCCTATGCCACGGTGCTGCCGGCGCTCTATATCCCCATCATCCTGATGCTGCTGGGCCTGATCTTCCGCGGCGTGGCCTTCGAGTTCCGCTGGCGGACGCAACGCGGTTCCGGCTGGTGGGACCACGGGTTCTGGATCGGGTCCACCATCGCCGCCTTCATGCAGGGTATCGCGCTGGGCGCGCTGGTGCAGGGCATCCAGGTGGCCGATCGCGAATATGCCGGCGGCTGGTGGGACTGGCTGACCCCGTTCTCGATCGTCACCGGCGTTGCCGTGGTGGTGGGCTACGCGCTGCTCGGTGCCACGTGGCTGAACCTCAAGACCACGGGCGACCTGCAGCACCGCGCCCGTCGCATCTCGATGCTCGCCGGTGTCGGCACCATCGTGCTGATCGGCATCGTGTCGCTGTGGAGCCCGTTCATCGACGAGGTGTATTTCGAGCGCTGGTTCGGCTGGCCCACCGCCTTCTTCTCGGCCTTCGTGCCGACGCTGATCGCCCTCTGTGCGCTGGCACTTTGGCACGGGCTGACCACGGACAAGCACTTGCAGCCGTTCCTTGCCGCCCTTGGCCTGTTCGTGCTGAGCTTTGCGGGGCTCGGGATCAGCTTCTATCCCTATATCGTGCCCGGCGCGCTCACCATCCACGAGGCAGCAGCGCCGGAATCGTCACTGATCTTCCTACTGGTGGGCGCGGCGGTGCTGATCCCGATCATCCTCGCCTATACCGGCTACGCCTACTGGGTGTTTCGCGGCAAGATCGACCCGGAAGAGGGCTACCACTGATGCCGGCTGGCCTGCAGCGGCTGATCTGGTTCGTCGCCCTCTGGATCGGCGGCGTCGCTGCCGTCGTGCTGGTTGGGCTGTTCGTGCGGATGTTTCTCGGCCAGTGACCGCGCAGGTCAGACCGCCACGGCGGCAAGGGCGCGGCGCAGGTCATTCTGGCTGAACGGCTTCGACAATCGCGGCAGGCCGGGATCATTGCCCGAGGGCAGCTCGGCGTAGCCGGTCGCCAGCACGATCGGCAGATCGGGCCAGCGGCTGCGGATTTCGCTGGCGAGCTGCGCGCCGGTCATTTGCGGCATGGCGTGGTCCGTGATCACCAGGTCGACTTGCGGGTCGGTCAGGAGCAGGTCCAGCGCCTCGCGGCCGGAATAGGCCTCGCGCACGGTGTGGCCGAGGTCTTCCAGCATGGCCGTGGTGTTCATTAGCACGAGAGCGTCGTCGTCGACGGCAAGGATACGCAAGGGTCTAGCCTCGGCGGAGTCTTCAACAGGTGAGTGTGTGGCGGCAGTAGCCAGCAAAGTCCCGGCGTTTCCGTCGACGGCAGGTAGCCAGATTTCGGCAGTGGTGCCCTCGCCTTTGCGGCTCTTCAGCACCAGCGTGCCGCCCGACTGGGTGGCAAGGCCATGCACCATCGAGAGACCAAGGCCCGTACCCTTGCCGACGCCTTTCGTGGTGTAGAAGGGCTCGGCCGCGCGTCTCAGGGTGATTTCGTCCATGCCCTCGCCGGTATCGGCGATGCTCAGGCGCAGGTAGTTGCCTGCCGCAAGCCCGTGCCGCGGAACCGGCAGCAACTCCGCACGGCCGGTGATGGTGATCCGCCCCTCCCCGTGCATGGCGTCCCGGGCATTCACCGCCAGGTTCAGCAGCGCGGATTCGAGCTGATTGGCGTCGGTCTGGATCAGCGGGAGGTCGGCCGGCAGGTCGACCTCGATGCTGATCATCGGGCCGAGCGAGCGCTCGAGAAGTTCACGCATGCCGGCTACGAGGGCGGTCACGTAGATGCGTTCGGCCTGCAGGTTCTGCCGGCGGGCGAAGGCCAGCATGCGGCGGGTGAGCGAGGCGCCACGGTTGGCCCCTTCCACCGCATTGTCGACGAGCTTCACCAGCGCCGGATCATCGCCGATCCGCTTGCGCAGCAGCTCGAGGCTGCCGAGCACGGCGCTCAGCAGGTTGTTGAAGTCGTGGGCGACGCCGCCGGTGAGATTGCCGATGGCCTCCATCTTCTGGCTCTGCTGCAGCCGTTCGCTGGTTTCCGCCAGGGCCGCCGTGCGCTCGGCCAGCCGGGCTTCGAGCAGAGCTTCAGCGTTTTTCTGGTCGTGGACATCGACATTGGTGCCCACCCAGCGCACGATCTTGCCGAATTCGTCCCTGAGGGGCACGGCGCGGGCGAGATGCCATCGCCACTCGCCATCACGGCGACGCATGCGGGATTCGTTCTGGAAGGGTGCGCCGCTCGCCAGCGACTCCTGCCAGGACAGCACGGCAGCGGCCACATCTTCCGGATGAAGCATGTGGCTCCAAGAATGACCGTCCAATTCACCCGGTCGGGCGCCGCTATAGGCGTAGACCCGGTCGTTGAACCAGTCGAGCAGGCCGTCCGGGCGGGCCGTCCACACATGGCTCGGCAGCACCTGGGCGAGCGTGCGAAACTGGGCGTCGTTCTCGCGGGCTGCCGCCTCGGAGCGCACCCGCTCGATATGGGCCCAGCTGCGTTCTGTGACCTCGCTCAAGATGCCGAGTTCGCGCTCGGTCCATTGGTGCGGGCCCTTGTGGTGAATGGCCATGAGGGCGGTGAGCCGTCCCTCCTTCACCAATGGCATGCAGATGGTGGAGCCGATGCCGATGGACTGGAACGTCGCCGCCTCTTCCGGTGCCAGCTCCTTGAGGTTGTCGTTGATGACCAGCGGCTTGCCGGCCCGGAGATTGACGACCGCAAGCCGACCGAACGCCGCCAGGCTGTAGTAACCACGGATCGATTGCGACCCCGGTACGCTCCAGTCGCCGCGGATGGTGAAGTGATCCTCATCCGGCTCCATATCGGCATAGGCGCAATTCGACACGCCGAGATAGGTGCCCAGCATGCGGGTGGTGGTGGCCAGGATTTCGTCTGCGTCGGCCAGATTGGCGGTCTGCTTGCCGAGCAGGTCGAGGAAGCGCAGGCGTTCCTCGTTCTGGCGCAGCTCGGCCTCGGCCCGGCGGCGCTCAACGGCGGTGCGGGTGCGATCCGCGATCTCGCGGATGAACACCAGCTCGTCCTCGCTCCACCCGCGGGGCTCGGCGTGGTTGAGGTACAGCAGGGCCACGAAGCCCCCCTGCTCCGTCACCGGCATGTTGACGAAAGACTGGGCGCTGATGCCCTTGAGGTTGTCGGCGGTGTCGCGGGTGCGCGGATCCTCGTAGGCGTTCTCGACCACGACCGTCTCGCCGCGCTTGAGTTCGTCGATGTAGCTGCCGTAGTCGCGGAAGTGCAGCAGACCGGCAAGGCTGCGGATGCCCGGGGCGTTCCAGTCCCGATCGATGCTGATGGTTTCGGCGGCCTTGTCGATGGTCCCGTAGCCGACGCGGCTGACCCCCAATTCGCGCCCGAGCAGTTCACTGGCGGCGTAGGCAAGGTCATCCGGATCGGCGATGTCGCGGATGCGGTCGCCGAGCTCCGCCAGGGCGGCCGTGCGGCGCTGGGCGGTATGGGCTGCGGTGACGTCGTAGCCTTCGCAAAACACGCCGGTAACTTGGCCGGCATCGTCGTAGAGCGGCGCGTAGACGAAGGTCAGATAGCGCAACACCGGGCACGCTTCGGGCGAAGTCTGGAACTCCACCGGGGTGGCGTTGAACTCGCGCGTGCGGCCAGTGGTGTAGACCTCGTCCAGCGCCTCGAAGAACCCCTGCCCTGCGATCGAGGGGAAAGCCTCGCGCATCGTGCGTCCGACCCAGTCGCCGGAGTTGAAGACTTCCCGGTGCGCATCGTTGACGAACTCGACGACGTGATCCGGCCCCCGCATGATGACGATGAATCCGGGTGCCTGTTCGAACAGCCTCCGCTGTCGCTGTTGCTGCAGCGCGCGCTGCTCATTGGCACGGTGGCGCTCGGTGACGTCGGCGGCCGAGCCGAACCACTCCACGACCTCACCTTGCGGGCCCAGCAAGGGCACCGCTGTCGATTCCAGCCAGCGGACACCACCAGTGGGGCTGGCAATGCGGTGTTCGCTATGAAAGGGCGTCCGGGCTCGGACCGCTGCCTCTATGGCGGCGCGGACGGGGTTCTGATCTTCCGGCAGCACCAGGGCTTCGATCCAGTTGCGTGCCGGTAGCGCCAGGGGCGGAAGGACTCCGCGGCCCTCGATCTGGAGCAGTTCGCTCCAATCGGCGCTCATGCGATAGGTGATGCTCGAGGTGGCGGTGGTCAGGGCGCGGAAGCGTTCCTCGCTTCGGGCCAGTTGCTGGTGAACGCGGACAAGTTCCGTGGTCTCCACCACCATGGCGATGACGCCGATCGGCTCGCCGGACTCGCCGAGCACCGGCGAATAATCGAGGTCCATGAAGACCTGTTCCGGCTCGCCAGAGCGGTGCAGCGTGAGTTCCTGCCCCTTGTAGGAGAGCCTGCCGCCGGCAAGGCACACCTTCATGAAGTGGTCGCTGAATTCGGCGAGCTCCGGCCAGCCTTCCCGAACGGCGGAACCCAGCAGATGCGGATGACGGCTGCCAGCGATAGCGGCATAGGCATCATTGTAGATCATGATGCCGCCTTCACCCCAGAGGGTGGCGATGGGCAGGTTTGAGCGAAGGATCAGGCCAACGGTGGTGCGGATGGAAATGGGCCAGGAGCCGATCGGCCCCAGCGGTGTGGCCGACCAGTCGAAATCCCGAATAAGCTCGGCCATCTTGCCGCCGTTCGTCAGAAAATCGGCGGTCGCTATCAAGCCGTCTGCCCCTGCATGCAATGCACAACGCCCCTCGACGCGCACCAACGCAGCAACGTTGATTTGGTTGCTCAGCTCATGAAGCTTGGACGATCTTCACGCATTGAGGCGTACCGATGTCGAGGCGGTGGCCGGTGTCCGTCAACTGGCCGCTTTCGCCATCCCGCGACAGGATGGCGACCGAGTTGCTGTGCTGGTTGGCGACCAGCACGTGCTTACCGCCCGGCGTGAGGCAGAAGTCCCGCGGCCAGGCGCCGCCGCAGCCTGCAACCTGGACGCGCTCCAGCCGGCTGCCGTCGGAATTGACCTCGAACACGCTGATGCAGTCTACGCCGCGCGTCGAGGCATAGAGAAAACGGGCGTCCGAGGAGAGCTGGATCGCTGCGCCATAAGCGGCCGCGCCGGGCTCGAGGTTCTCCAGGGTGCCGACATCGGAGTGATGCCGCAGGATACTGCCGTCCCATTCGAGGACGCTGATGAACGGCACCAGCTCGTTGAGAACGTAGATGAAGCGGCCACCGGGGTGGCCGACCACGTGGCGCGGGCCGTGCCCAGCGGGCAACCGCACGCGCTGCACTTCACGCGCAGGATCGGCAGCGTCGTAGGCGAAGACGCAATCAAGCCCGAGGTCGGTCACCAGAACCAGTCTGCCATCAAGCGTCAGCGAAACGCAGTGGGCGTGGCTGCGATCTCGGGGTTCGTGGCCGGCCTCCGGCTTGTGCGGCGCGCTGGCAAACGGAGCATCGATGCTGCCATCCGCACTCAGCGGATAGAAACAGACCGCCTGATCGGGTCCGCCATCCTCGTGGCTGTAGTTGGCAACGCCGAGCCGGTGACCCGGCAGCAGCGCCACATGGCAGCTGGCGCGACCACGGGTGGGCTGCCTGTTGAGGTAGGTCAGAGCACCGGAGGTCCAGTCGATGCCGTACGCGCTGACCGTACACTCGAGCCATGAGCCGACTTCGTTGACGGCGTAGAGAGCGCCACCCGGCTGATCGATGGCAATATAGCTTGGGTTATCGGCACCCGCTTCGGCATGCAGCAGGCGCAGGTCCGCCGTACCCTCGTCGTAGGAGAAGACCTGCAGTCCTCCGCCTTCCCGAATTTCGGTATCGGTGCGGTTCTGTGAGCCGACGAAGACGAACAGGGACATGAGAACTCCGACTGTGGACTGACGCCATAACCTTTTGCGCGAGTCCGGCTCGACGCGCCAGACAAACCACTCTGGCGCAACCTTTTTGGTGGCGGGCGGTTTCGTGATCGGGGAGTTCCACGCGAGGAGGGAGAAGTCCGATGCGTCTTGCCGCCGTTTCCGCCCTTGCCATAGTCAGCGTGTTTGGCGTTGCCGCCATCGCACAGGACAGTGGCGCAGAAGCCGATACCGCCGCCCCGGTAGACGAGCTTCACCAGTTGGCCAACGAACTGTTCGAGCCCATTCCATCCATGGTGCCGGCGGTCGAGGGCAATGCCGTCACCCGCGAGAAAGTGGAACTGGGGCGGATGCTGTGGTTCGATCCGCGGCTGTCCGCCAGTGGCGTTCTCAGCTGCAACTCATGCCACAACCTGGCAATGGGCGGGGACGACAATCTCGAGACCTCTATCGGCCACGGCTGGCAGCGGGGTCCGCGCAACTCGCCGACCGTGTTCAATGCCGTGTTCAACGTTGCGCAGTTCTGGGATGGCCGCGCCGAGGACCTGCGTACCCAGGCGACGGGGCCGATCCAGGCTGCAGTCGAAATGGCAGCGACTCCAGAGCTGGTGCTCTCGGTGCTGAACAGCATGCCCGAATACCAGGAACGCTTCGCCCTCGCCTTCCCCGGGGAAGACGAGCCACTCACCTTCGACAATGTTGCGCGCGCGATCGAGGCCTTCGAAGCGACCTTGATCACGCCGGCCTCCCGCTTCGACCAGTATCTGGAAGGCAATCTCAACATTCTCTCGGACGAGGAGAAGGAGGGCCTGCAACTGTTCATCGACACCGGTTGCGCCGGCTGTCATGCCGGGGTGAACCTCGGCGGGCAGGACTACTTCCCGTTCGGCGTGGTGGAACGCCCGGGTAGCGAAATCCTGCCGCCCAACGACAAGGGTCGCTTCGCGGTGACGCAGACGGCGAGCGACGAATACGTCTTCCGCGCCGTGCCGTTGCGCAATGTCGAACTGACTGCCCCCTACTTCCACAGCGGCAAGGTGTGGGACCTGGAGCAGGCCGTCGCCATTATGGGCGTCAGCCAGCTGGGCGCCGACCTGAGCGAGGAAGAAGTCCAGGCGATTTCCGCTTTCCTGCGGACCCTGACCGGCGAGCAGCCCTCCGTGGAGTTGCCGATCCTGCCGGTCAGCACCCCCGAGACCCCGCAACCATCCCCGCAGGTGAAGAACTCGCTGGAGCCGGAAGACGCGGTTCAGGACCAGACCTCCGTCCGCTAGTTCCCCGCCATTCCGGTCTGCCGCGGAGCGCGAGCATCATGTTCGCGCTCCGCTTTTTCATGCGCCGAAACTGCCTTCGTTCGGCAGCTCCGCTTCGCGGAGTGGCTGCTACGCAGGCTCAGGCAGCAGGCTCGCCCTGCGATGCCGAGTTCGCGAGCGAAGGAAAAGACGACCATGAACATCAGCGCTGATCGCCTGGCTCTGACCCAGGAGCTCCACGCTCTGCTGATCGACTACTGGCATGACGTCGACACCAATTGGGGCCGAGGCGCACCGGAGTACTACACCCCCGACGGCGCTTTCGTCGGCCCGGCCGCCAGCTATATCGGGCGCGAGAAGATCCGCGCCTTCTACAAGTGGCGCGAGGACCGTGGTGACCGCACGGTCGTTCACGGCGTGCAGAACTTCCGCGCCGATTTCGACGGCAGCCCCGACAAGGCCACCGCGCGGTGGTTCATGATGCTTTACGCTGCCGACGGCAAGCCAGTGCTGCCCACGCACCCGCCCATCCAGATTGCGCTGGTGACGGATCGCATGATCAAGACCGCCGAGGGCTGGAAGGTGACGGAGCGCAAGTTCGACATCTGGTTCGAGGGCGGCACCCCAGCGACCAACCCCAAGCTCGACGAGGAGTGAGCGGAAACCGGCCTAGAGGCTGACGTCGTACTCACGCTGGAGACCGGCATCGAGGTGCGGACGGGTGCTGATGAAGGCCAGCGCGTGTTCGATGTTGAGCCGGGTTTCGATCAGAGGCTCGAGCACGGTTTCGCGCACCGCGCTCAGCGGAACCGAGGAGGTGAAGAAGCTCACCGACATCACGGCCGCCACAGAGTCCCCGTCAAGGATGGGCACGCCGAACGTCGTCATGCGCGTCGGTTCTGTCCCCGGATCGCGAGTGGCGAAGCCGCTCTGGCGGATGCGGCCGAGCAGCCCGCGATACTCATCTTCCGCAACCTGGTTGAAGTCGTCGCCGAGCCGTCGGCGCAGCAACGCGATCTGACGATCGCGCTCTTCATCGGGGCAGAAAGCCATGTAGACCCGGCCCATGGCCGAGCGCAAAAGGTCGGGGCGTTTGCCAAGAACGGTGTTGGTGTGCACCACCGGACTGATGGTTCCGGTCCAGTAGCGGATCTCGATCTCGTCGCCGTCGATCTCGCCGAGTCCGATCGGCCACTTGATCTTGCGCGTGAGCCCCACCGCGAGCGGTCGCGCGACCTCGATCACCCGAGAAATGCCGCTGTACCCGGCAGACAGTTCCGCCACCTTGCCGGTGACACGGTAGCCGCCGCACATGTTATCGCGGACCACGTAACCCTCATGCATCAGTGTCTCGAGCATGCGCACGATGGTGGGGCGCGGGATGCCGGTTTCGCGGTGAATGGAATTGATGGTGGCGATCGCCGTGGAATTGACCGCCTTCAGCACGTGCAGCGCCCGAAGCACCGCCATCACGGGCGGGTAGGAGCGGTCGGTCGGGTTGGTGTGGCCCCGGCGGGAGTTGGTGCGCACATGCACGTTGCTGGTGGTCGCGCTGGCGGGTTCGGTGGCCTCGGAAACAGGTGCTCCGCCCCACTCCTCCACCGTGCGTTCCATGGTCTCTCCCCAGCGACCGGCCGAGGCCGGTCTTGTTGCTCTCCCGATAGTGGGCACGAAAGCACACGCCTCCGGCCGCAACAAGCAAAACGGGCAGAGCCCCAACGCAATTTCGTGGTCCGAAATCGGGGTGGGCGGCCGATGCGGGCCTGCGGACCGCCGCGTAGGACCGTGCCCCAGACACACAAATGGGAGAAACCGTCCATGAGCCAACCTGCCTGCCGGCTGGCAACGCGGTCCGTCTTTTCGCAGCAGGAGCCGCAGCTCACGAGCCCGGACGGACTGGCGCGAAGCTGGATCACCCGCGGCGGGAACTTCGCGATATGCTACTCCGAAGTCGAACCCGGAGCCGTGCTGGCGCGGGAGAATGACGCCGAGGAGTACATGCTGATCATCCCGCCGAACTCGGCGGCTGTGACAGTGGAAGCCGGAAGCGAGGTCGTCATGGTGAGGCCCGACTCGCTGACCATCATCCCGCCAGGACAAAGCCGCATCAGGGTCTCGACCGGCGGACGCCTGGTGCGGGTGTTCTCCAAAGCGGCGACGGACATCCTGGACCTTGCGGTGAACAGCGATGTCTATGCAGATGGGGCACCGGAACTCGCTCCACCCACCCTCGGCCCGGAGCCGAAGGGTGGCTACAAGATCCGCTACTACCCACTGGCGCAGTATCTCGACCCGGACGGCGACCGCATCCAGCCGCGCTGCTTCCAATCCACCAACCTGATGGTCAACCTGTTCCGCCACTTCCACACGAGACGCGACACCAAGGGCCTCAGCCCGCACTGGCACGACGATTTCGAGCAGGGCTCGCTCTGCCTCGACGGGAACTGGATCCACCATCTGCGTTACACCTGGGGCGCCGATCTCGGCGAGTGGGTGCCGGACGATCATTCCGTGACCCCGACGCCGTCCATCATGGTGATCCCGGCGCGCGTCATCCACACCAGCCGCGATGTCGGCGAGGATGGGCCGGAGAGTTCGCTCTATGACATCTTCTGCCCGCCCCGGGCCGATTTCGCGGCCAAGCCCGGCTTCGTGCTCAACGCCGATGACTACCCACCGCCAGCCGATATCGCAGCACAGCCGGCCAAGACCGGCGGTACGCTGCTGAACTGGCAGAAGCCCGGCTGAGCCGGGCCTCGCTTCTGCATCAGAACTCCACCCGGTCCTGGCCCTTGAGCTGCAGCAGCTCACGGGCTTCGTCGGGCGTCGCCACATCATAGCCGAGCGACTCGACGAGCTGACGGGCAAGCCGCACCTGCTCGGCGTTGGAGGTGGCGAGCTTTCCCGGCCCGAGCCAGAGCGAGTCTTCGAGACCCACCCGCAGATTACCGCCGAGCAGCACCGACTGCGTGGCAATGTTCATCTGGTTGCGCCCTGCCCCCAGCACCGACCAGTGGTAGCGGTCACCGAACAGGCGGTCGGCGGTGCGCCGCATGTGCATGACGTCTTCCGGGTGGGCGCCGATGCCGCCCAGGATGCCGAACACGCTCTGGATGAAGATCGGCGGCTTCAGCAGGTGGCGCTCGAGGAAATGGGCGCAGGTGTAGAGATGGCCGATGTCGTAGCACTCGATCTCGAACCGCGTGCCGTTCTCGGCACAGCGGGACAGGATGGTTTCGATATCGCCGAAGGTGTTGCGGAAGATGCGGTCGCGCGAGCCTTCAAGATACGGCCGCTCCCACGCATGCCGGAAAGTGTCGAAGCGCGTCAGCATCGGGTAGAGCCCGAAGTTCATCGAGCCCATGTTGAGCGAGGCCAGCTCCGGCTTGAAGGTCGCGACCGGGCGGAGGCGCTCCTCCACCGTCATGGTGGCGGCGCCGCCGGTGGTGAGGTTGAGGACACAATCCGAGCGCTGCTTGATGCGCGGCAGCACCGCCCCGAACAGCTCGGTCGACTGGCTCGGCTCACCCGTTTCAGGGTGGCGCACATGCAGGTGAACAACCGCTGCTCCCGCGTCCGCTGCTCCCACTACCGCCTCCACGATCTCGTCCGGCGTGACCGGCAGATGCGGTGACATGGACGGCGTGTGGATCGAGCCGGTCACGGCGCAGGTGATGATGATCTTCCGCTTGCTGGCCACTGAATTTGCTCCCTTCGGCAAGTCGCTGGTGCGCAGCAGTAGCGGAGCGGCTGGGAGACCCTTCGGAGCCAGCCAAGTGCTTTCGGCGGGTGAAATTCTTGCCGGCAGTGCATCCGAGCCATCGCGGAATCCCTAGCGTAGGTTGAACCAGCGCGGCGCCGCCGCACCAAATCGAGTCTGCCCAGGAGGATCCATGCAGGACGTCGTCATAGTCACCGGCGCAAGCAGCGGCATCGGCGCGGCTACCGCCCGACTGCTGGGTGCAGCGGGCGCCCATGTGGTGGTAAACTACAAGAGCTCCCGCGAGCTGGCGGAAGGAGTGGCCGCCGATGTCGAGGCGGCCGGCGGCAAGGCCATCGTCGTCGGCGCGGACATGGGCACGGAAGCGGATATCCTGCGGCTGTTCGACGAGACCGACCGGGCTTTCGGCCCCATCACCGGGCTTGTCAACAATGCCGGCATCAACGGCCCCTCGCACCGATCGGCGGACAACTACGACTTCGACGAGGCCATGAGCATCTACGCCGTCAACACGGTGGGCGTGCTGATCGCCTGCCGCGAGGGCATCAAGCGGATGTCGACCAAGTTCGGCGGCAAGGGCGGCAGCATCGTCAATGTGTCTTCGATCGGCGCGCTGACGGGATCGCCTGGGCGCTTCATCCACTATGCCGGCTCGAAAGCGGCCGTGGACACGATCAGCAAGGGCCTGGCGGTGGAAGTGGCTCGCGACGGAGTGCGGGTGAACTCCGTCCGCCCCGGCATGATCGACACGCCGATCCACGCCAAGGCCGGCCAGGCCGACCGGGTGAAGGAGTTTGCCGCCAAGAACCCGCTGGGCCGCGCCGGCCAGCCGGAAGAGGTGGCCGAAGCCATCGTCTGGCTGCTGTCCGACAAGGCGTCGCTGGTCACCGGAGCGGTGCTCGACGTGATGGGCGCCCAGCGATAGCGGCTGATCGGGCGGTTTTCATTGACCGAAACTGACAGGCCCCAGCATGGGCCGCGCCGACGAACTCGACTAGCAATTCGGACCGGAGATGCGGCGAAGGGACAGCAGCAGAGCTGCGCCGCAACCGAAAGGGAGGACTGGATGAATACGACCGAACACGGATTACGGCCGAGCGGCCGGAGCAGTGCCTGGCGGCTGGGAGCGGCGGCGATCGTCGCTGCGGGCCTTGGCTTGAGCCCGGCGATCACATTGGCGCAGGATTATCCCGACCGGCCGATCACCGCCATCGTGCCGTTCGGCGCCGGCGGCGGTGCCGACACGCAGACCCGCATCTGGGGCGAGGCGATGGCGGACCTGACCGGCCAGCGGATCATCGTCGAGAACGTCCCCGGCTCCGCCGGCGTGGCCGGAACCAAGCAGGGCATCAATGCCCAGCCAGACGGCTACACCGTGGTGATGGGCGCCGCGTCCACCATCGCCATCAACCCGGTCAGCAACCCGGCGGCCGACTACTATCCCCCTCGGGATCTGCGGCCCGTCGCCGTCATCGGCTACACGCCTTACGTGATGGTTGTCGCCAACAATCTCGGCGTGAAGACGCTGCCGGAGCTGATCGCATACGGTGAGGCGAACGAGGGTGCCCTGACCTATGCCGGCTGGACCGCTGTGGGCGAGTATGCCCGCAGGGGGCTCGAGCTGCGGACCGGTCTTTCCATGACCCCTGTGCCCTATCCCGGCGCGACCGAAGCCATGACGGACGTTATCGCCGGCCGTGTTTCGGCCAGCATTCTCGACATCTCCAGTGCGCTGCCCTTCATCCGCTCGGGCAGCGTGACGCCGATCGTCATGACGGGACCAGACCGGTCGCCGGCCCTGCCGGATGTGGGAACGGTGGTTGATGCCGGAGTCGAGAATTATGTGATCGACTCCTGGATCGCCCTGTTCGTGCCGAGGGAAACGCCCGACGACATCGTCGCGTACCTCAACGAAAAGACGCGGGAAGCGCTGAAGACCCAGCCGGTGGTTGATCGCTACTCCGAGCTCGAGATCGAGATGCGCGACTATGATGTGGACCAGACAGCCGCATTCATGGCGAGCCAGATCGATGCCTGGGCGTCACTGATCCAGGAGACAGGCCCGACGCAGTAGGCTGCGAAGTGATAGCCGGGGCGCAGGTCCCGGCTGTCTGCTGCACGTGCGGCGCAAGACGGGTTCGGGGCAGAAGGGAATCGGTGTGACACACCAAGCGTTGGAGCAAGGGACGCGGACGCTCGTTCCACCCTATGCACGTGTAGAGGTGATTGGCGGTGCGGTCATGATCGCCATCGCTGCCCTCATCTGGTTCGGAGCGATCAGCCTGGCAGTGGGGACGCTGCCGAGCTTTGGGCCAGGAGCCCTGCCGCGGGTCTTGGCGCTGCTGCTGGCGCTGGGTGGCGCTGGCGTTCTGGTGCGAGGACTCACCGCTCCCGAGGCTGCCCTCGAGCGCTTCGACATTGTCCTGCAGCCGACGCTGATCGTTGCCGTCGCCATCGTGATCTTCGCTCTCTTCATCCGGGGCGGGGATTTCGGTCTGCTGACCACGCCTCAGCTCGGGCTCTGCGTGGTGGGACCGGTGACGGTGTTCATCGCCGGGTGCGCCGCCCCACAGGTGAACCTGCGTGAGCTTTTGATCCTCGCCTTCGGGCTGACGGCCCTGATGCTGCTGGTGTTCCCCGATCTGCTGCGGCTCAGCATTCCCCCGTTTCCGGTGGGAGTGCAGCAGGCGCTGCAGCCACTGGGGCGGGATACCGCGGTACGGATTGCATATGGCCTCTATGGTGCCATCGCGGCTGGACTGCTCCTACTGTTCCGGACCCGCGGGAAGGACGGCGCATGACCGATCTGGTGCAGCACCTCCTGCTCGGCTTCTCGGTCGTCCTGTCCGTCGAGAACATCTTTCTCTGCCTCGTCGGGTGCCTCGTGGGCACCCTGATCGGCGTGCTTCCGGGCATCGGGCCACTGGCGACCATCGCCATCCTGATGCCGCTCACCTACGGCGCCGACCCCACTGGTGCCATCATCATGCTGGCGGGCATATACTACGGCGCCCAGTATGGCGGCTCGACTACGGCCATCCTGGTCAACATGCCCGGCGAGTCCTCGTCGGTGGTGACGGCCCTGGACGGCCACGCCATGGCGCGGCAGGGCCGGGCCGGCAAGGCACTCGGCATCGCGGCCATCGCCTCGTTCATCGCCGGCAGCTTTGCGACCCTGGTTGTCGCGGCCCTCGCCATCCCGCTGTCGCGGCTGGCGCTGGGACTGACCGCGGGCAACTACTTCGCGCTGATGGTGTTGGGATTGACGCTTGCGATCGTGCTCGGCAGCGGTTCGCTGCTGAAGTCCTTCTGCATGCTGATGATCGGCGTCACCATGGCGCTCGTGGGGGCCGACCAGATCACCGGAGAAGCGCGCCTGACCTTCGGCAGCGGCGTGCTCTATGACGGCTTCGACATCGCTGTCGTCGCCATGGGCCTGTTCGGCATCGCCGAAATCCTGCGCAACCTCGAGCGGCCCGAACAACGCCCGTTCGTCGACACGGTGGCCGGGGACCTCCTGCCGAACCGTCAGGACATGCGTGAGTCCGGCGGCGCAATCACCCGCGGATCGCTGCTCGGCGCCATTATCGGGATCATCCCCGGCAACGGGGCGACGCTGTCCTCCTTTGCCTCCTATGTGCTGGAGAAGCGGGTGTCCCGACGGCCGGAAACCTTCGGCAAGGGCGCCATCCAGGGTGTGGCCGGGCCGGAGGCCGCCAACAACGCCGCTGCACAGACGACCTTCGTGCCGCTGCTGACGCTGGGGCTGCCCTCGACGGCGACCATGGCTCTGGTGGGTGGGGCGATGACCCTTCATGGGGTCGTGCCGGGCCCGCAGGTGATCCAGATGCACCCGGAGCTGTTCTGGGGCGTGGTCAGTTCGATGTGGATCGGCAATCTGATGCTGGTGATCATCAACTTGCCGCTGATCGGGGTGTGGGTGAAGTTCCTCAAGGTCCCCTACCACCTCCTCTTTCCCACGATCATCCTGCTCTGCTGCGTGGGCATCTACTCCGTGAACTCGCGGCCAACGGACGTGTTGATGGTCGCCGCCTTCGGTGTGGTGGGCTACCTCATCTTCAAGCTGAAGTTCGACCCCACGCCCCTGCTGCTCGGACTGGTGCTCGGGGGCATGCTGGAGGATTCGCTGCGCCGCGGGCTGATCCTGAGCCGCGGCAGCTTCTGGGTGTTCGTCAGTGAACCGCTGACGCTGTTGCTGCTCGGGCTCGCCGCCATCATCGTCGTCTCTTCCCTGATGCCGACGATCCGGCGCAGCCGCGTGGTTCTGGCCGAAGATGTCTAGGAAAGTCGGCCATGGCCCTGATTGACCATGCGACGCTGGAGCGGCTGGCGCTGAGGGCGTTGTGGCGCGCCGGCGTGCCAGAGGCACATGCGAGCACCCAGGCAAGCGTGTTGCTGGAAGCGGATCTGCGCGGCATCCACTCGCACGGATTGATGCGGCTCGAGCGCATCGTTGCCCGCATCGGAAACCGGGTTGCCGACCCCCTCGCCACGGGGCTTCATGATTGGCAGGGCAGTGCGTTCCTGGCCGTTGACGGTCAAGGCGGTCTCGGCCCCGTGGTCGCCCGAGCGGCGCTCGAGGCGCTCACGAGGCGTGTCGAGGCGACTGGCATCGCTCTCGCTGCCATCCGGAACTCCAACCATGTCGGCATGCTCGGCTGGTATGTGGAACACCTGGCTGAGCAGGGCTACTCGACGATCGCGCTGACCATCAGCGAGGCCCTGGTGCATCCCTGGGGCGCGCGGCGAGCGATGATCGGAACCAATCCGATCGCTATCGGCGTCCCGACCGGATCGGGCGTGTTCGTGATGGACACGGCCACCAGCGTTACCTCCATGGGCGAAATCCACGACCACGCCCACCGCAAGGCGCGGCTGCCGGAAGGCTGGGCGCTGGATGCCGATGGAGAGCCAACCACGGACCCTGAAGCGGCGAAGAGTGGTGCCATCGCTCCCTTCGGCGAGGTCAAGGGCTAGGTGCTCGGGCTGGCGCTGGAACTGCTGGTGGGAAGCCTCGCCGGGGCCGCCCTCGGGCGCGAGGTCAGAGGCACACTCGATGACACCGAGATCTGCAACAAGGGCGACGTCTTCATCGTCATCAAAGGCCCCGATCGCGACCTCGAAGGCTATCTCAGCGCCATCCGTGCCATGGAGCCGGCGCCCGGCTTCGAGCGGGTGCTGATCCCCGGAGAACGCGCCCGCGCCTGCCGTGAGTTGCGGCTCCGCGAGGGCGTGCCGATCGCCGACACCGTGTGGCAGACTCTGCAGCGGCTCGCCGGCTAGACCATCAGGAGAAATTTGCGTGTCATTGTTCGGAACATTGCGCCTGCCGCGCAATCTGGTTTTCGGCGCCGGGCAGCGGCATAGCCTGCCGCGTTTCGCCGTTCCGCTTGGGCGGCGGGCTCTGGTGATCACGGACGCGCGGCTCGCCGCCGACACCATGTTCGCCGAACTGGTGGACGGGCTGACCGCGGCCGGGCTGCAGGTCCGTATCTTCGATGGCGTGCTGCCCGAACTTCCGCTCGAGTGTCTGGCCGATGCGGTGGAGACCGGCCGCGCCTTCGGGGCTGACCTGGTGATCGGCATCGGCGGCGGCAGTTGCATGGACGCGGCCAAGGTCGCAGCACTGTTGCTGACCCATGGTGGCAAGGCCGCCGACTACTATGGCGAATTCCGTGTGCCCGGACCGGTGTTGCCGCTGATCCTGGTGCCGACGACCTCCGGCACCGGCTCCGAGGTCACGCCGGTGGCGGTGGTGGCCGATCCGGACCGGGCGCTGAAGGTCGGCATCGCCAGCCCGCACCTGATCAGCCACACTGCCATCTGCGACCCTGAACTGACCTATTCCTGCCCGCCGGGACTGACGGCGGTGTCCGGCGCCGATGCGCTCACCCATGCCATCGAGGCCTTCACCACGGCGCGTCGGCAGCCAAGCGCCGATCTCGTCCACGAGCACGTCTTCCTCGGCAAGAATGCCCTGAGCGACCACCACGCGCTGCTGGCAATCGGCCACATCGCCGGCAACCTCAAGCGGGCGTGCGACAATGGCGATGACATCGAAGCGCGGGCGGCCGTAATGCTTGGCGCCACGACGGCTGGCATCGCCTTCGGCACCGCGGGAACCGCCCTCGCGCATGCGGTGCAATACCCGGTCGGCGCGCTGACGCACACGCCCCATGGTGCGGGCGTCGCAGTGCTGCTGCCCTATGTGATGCGCTTCAACAGCGGCTGGTGCGCGCCCGAACTGGCCGAGATCGGCACGGCCATGGGGCTGGCGCGCAATGGCAACCAGCTGCAACAGGCGGCGGCCGCGATCGAAGCCGTGGAGGCGCTGTTCAGCTCGGTGGGCATTCCCCGCACGCTTGCGGAACTCGGGGTCGAGGAGCGGCAGCTCGAGCAGATCGCCGCGGATTCCATGGGCATCACGCGGCTGGTGAAGAACAATCCCCGACCTGTCGATCCCGCCTCGATGCTCGAGCTGGTTCGAGCCGCCTTCACCGGCGAGCAGATGCCGGTGCTCGGCTAAGCGCCAAGAATCTGCCGCCAGCCTCCGCCGGCACGGGTCTGCAGCCGGGCGGCGGCAAGGCTGGCATCTGCCTCGAGCAGGCGCAGCTCCGGTCCCAAGCTGGCGCGGATGCTGGCGAGAATGGCCGGGTGCAGGCGCAGCACTCCGCCGATGAAGCCGACCGGCCGCTCCCCGACACGGGCGGCCAAGGCCTTGGCCAGCAACGCCAATTCGGTACCCGCCTGCTCCAGGATCGCGATTGCGGCAGCATGCCCCTCCGCGGCCGCCCGCGCCACAGCGGTGGCCAGGGTGCCGATGCGGCCCCGGTCGCCGGCATAGACGAAGCTTCGGACATCCTGCCAATCCGCGCCGCCGATAGCGTCCAGCAGGTGCCGGGCGAGCGGCTCGACGTCGACGAAGGAGCCGGTGTGATCCAGGCAGCGGTAGATGCGGTCGAGGGCGCGGAGGGCGATCCAGCTGCCGGAGCCGGCGTCGTCGATGAGGATGCCGCGGCCGCCGACACGGATAAGGGCGGATTCGGACCAGTGGAGGCCGATGGAGCCGGTGCCGGCGGAGACGAGATGGCCTTCGCCCGGCGCGAAATTCGCCAGGTACGCCAAGGAGATATCGTCGGTGAAGAGAATCGACGCTGCGTCCAGGCGAAGGGTTTCGGCGGCGAGGTGGCGGAGGTCGGCGGCGGCGGGGGTGCCGTAGCCGGTGAGGCCGGCGGTCAGGCTGACAGGCTTCAGGTTGGCGGAAGCGAGTTCGGTAGCAATGTTCTCCAAGACCTTGGCGAATTTGAGCTTTTCTGCCGGATTGAAGACGTGACCGGAGGCGCCGGAGCCGCTGCCGGTGCGCAGGACGGTGCCGTCGGGGGCACAGGCGGTCCAGCGCGAGGCGGTGCCGCCGACATCGAGGCCGAGGTGTATTTCTGCAGTCATTCGGGCACGATCCGCTTGCGTTCCGTTACCATCAGCGGGGGACCTTGAGAACTTTCACGGCGGATTCGCTGCGATGGATGTAATCGTGGGCATCCGACTGCCGACCGAGCAGCAGGAGGAAGAGCATGTCGGTCAGCATGAGCTGAGCGTCGCGCGAGGTGATGGCGGAGGAGCGGACCCGTTCCTCGTCGGCGACGGTGAACAATTCGATGTCGGCGAGTTCGCGCAGCGGGTTAGGCTGCAGGCCGGTGACGGAAATCACCTTCGCACCCCGCTCACGCGCCAGTTCGGCGACGCGCAGTGTTTCGACGCTGCGGCCGGAATGGGAGAGCGCCAGAATCACGTCGGCGGTGCCGAGCGTCGCGGCATTGGAGATCTGGATGTGGGTGTCGCTGTCGAGCAGCACGACCCGGCCAAGCTTCAGCAGCTTGAACGAAAAGTCCTTGGCGACCAGGGACGAAGCCCCTACCCCGGCCAGTTGCACCCGGTGGGCGGCGGTGAGCGCATCGAGGGCGGCATCCATGCGCTCCTGGGAGTTGGCGGCGGCGGTCTCGCGCATGGCGAGGAGCTTGCTGCCGATCAGCTTCTGCACCAGCGTGGGGTAGCTTTCGCCGGTCTCGATGGTGCCGTGGATGACGCCGGCGGGCGAGTGCCCCTCGAGCGTCTTGGCGCGGTTCACCGCCAGCTTGAGCTGCTGATAGCCCGGGAAACCGAGCTTCTGGCTGAACTTGACGACGCTGGACTGGCTGCGGCCGGTGGCCTCGGCGAGCGCGGCGGAGGACAGGGTGAGCATGCGCTCGGGATGCTCGATGATGAACTGGGCGATCTGCTGATCCGCCGCCGTCATCGTCTCCATCTGCGCCGCCAGCAGCTTCAGCACCGACATGGCTCACCTCCCCCGTTCACAGTGGAATACAAAATTCCAAGCTGCGTTGACACTAGGAATATTCACTCCTAGCATCCCGTTCACTCCCGAGTGAAGGCTTATGGCAACCAGCACCCTGATCGCCGAACTGGAACACCTCGTCTCCGAGGCGCGCAATCCCCGCACGGTCGAGATCGACCTGATGTCCACCGCCGAGATCCTGGCGGCCATGAACGCCGAAGATGCAGGCGTTGCCGAGGCGGTGCGGAAGGTGC
Source organism: Devosia albogilva (assembly GCF_042685625.1). Taxonomy (NCBI): domain Bacteria; kingdom Pseudomonadati; phylum Pseudomonadota; class Alphaproteobacteria; order Hyphomicrobiales; family Devosiaceae; genus Devosia; species Devosia albogilva. The sequence goes on along the minus strand of NZ_JBHUNP010000001.1, from coordinate 3,358,154 downwards.
TGCCCGAGATCGCGCAGGCGGTCGACGGCATTGTCGCGGCGTTCAAGGCGGGGGGGCGGCTGATCTATATCGGCGCGGGCACCAGCGGCCGACTCGGCGTGCTCGACGCATCGGAATGCCCGCCGACCTTCGGGGTGCCCGAAGGCATGGTGGTCGGCCTGATCGCCGGCGGCGACCGGGCGCTCCGGCACCCGATCGAAGGCGCCGAGGACGATCCGTCGCAAGGGCGCGGGGACCTCGAAAAGGTCGGGACCTCGGCCAAGGACGTGGTGGTGGGAATCGCCGTCAGCGGCCGCACCCCTTATGTGATCGGCGCGCTCGAATATGCCCGCGAGATCGGTGCCATGACGGTGGCGCTCTCCTGCAACCCTGGTTCTGCGATCGCCAAGCTGGCGGACGTCGCCATCTCGCCGGTCGTGGGTCCCGAGGCACTCACCGGCTCGACCCGGCTCAAGTCGGGCACGGCACAGAAGCTGGTGCTCAACATGCTGACCACGGCCAGCATGATCCGGATCGGCAAGAGCTACGAGAACCTGATGGTGGACGTTTCCGTCAGCAACCAGAAGCTGATGGCTCGAGCCATTCGCATCCTGGTTGAAGTGACGGGCTGCTCGCCCGAAGGGGCGCGGGAATACCTTGCGGCCAGCAACAACAACGTCAAGCTGGCCATCCTGATGGCGCTGACGGGCATGAATGCAGCCGACGCAGAAGTGGCGCTGGCACAGGCGGACGGGTTCCTCCGCCGGGCCGCGGGGCTGAAACCCCGCGCCGCGGGTTGAGGGCTGAGCCATGGACCTGCTCGTCAATCTCTATAGCCGCAAGCTCGAAGAGCTGCGCCAGCGCGCCGAAGGTGTCGAGGCGGTGATCCGCACGGCGCTGCCGCCCGAGCAGCACATCATCAAGGACTGGGTGCGCACCCATTTCAGTGAATACTGGGTGAGCGAAGTCAGCGCGGCGATGGGGCACCAGCCACCCGGCTGCCTGATCGCCACCGTGGACGGGGCGCTGGTGGGTTTTGCCTGCTGGGACGCGACGGCCCGTGGCTTTTTCGGCCCAACCGGGGTCAGCGAGGACCAGCGCGGCAAGGGCATCGGCGTCGCGCTGTTCTACCATGCGCTCGCCGCGATGAAGGCGCATGGCTATGCCTATGCGATCATCGGTTCGGCCGGGCCGGTGGACTTCTATGCCAAGGCTGCAGGCGCCATGCCGATCCCGTCGGACAATGAAGACATCTATCAGGGCCTGCTGCGCCTGAAGCCGAAGGCGGAGGGCTGACCCATGCCGTCCACCACGCCGCTCGCGCTGTTTGTGGGCATGCCTGGCTACGAACTCTCGGCCGACGAAATCGCCTTTTTCCGCGAGGCGAACCCGTTCGGGCTGTTCCTGTTCAAGCGCAATCTCGACAAGCCCGAGCAGATCCGGCGGCTGTGCGCGCAGTTCCGCGAGGCGGTGGGGCGCGAGGATGCGCCGGTCTATATCGACCAGGAAGGCGGCCGCGTGCAGCGGCTCGACAACGGCAACTGGCCGCTGTTCCGGAGCCTCGGCAGCTTCGGCGCCCTCGCCCGCAAGGATCTCGAGGCCGGCAAGCACGCGCTGCGCCAGTCGACGCTGGCCATGGGCTCGATGATGGCCGAGCTCGGGATCGGCAGCGGCACGACGCCGGTGGTCGACCTGGCGCGCAAGGGCACGCATGACGTGATCGGCCAGCGGGCCTTTGGCGACGACCCCGAACTGGTGGCCGAACTCGGCCGCGTGGTGGTCGAGGCGATGCTGGAGGTCGGCGAGATGCCGATCATCAAGCACATCCCCGGTTATGGACGGGTGACGGTGGACCCCCATTTCGACTGCCCGGTGGTGGATGCAGAGGTGGACGACCTCATGGGCACGGACTTCCGCCCGTTCATCGCGCTCAAGGATGCGCCCTGGGCCATGGTCGCGCACCTGATCTTCACCCGCATCGATACCGAGCGGCCGGCCTCGGTGTCGCCGCTGGTGTGCCAGTTGATTCGACAGCAGCTCGGCTATGATGGCGTGCTGATCACCGACTGCCTCACCATGGAGGCACTCAAGGGAAGCTGGCCGGAGCGCGTGCGTGCCGCGCTCGATGCCGGCTACGACATTGCCCTGCACAGCCAGGGCGATCTTGCCGCCAGCGAGGCGGCGGCGAAGGCGGCGGGACCGCTGACCGACGACAGCCTCGCACGCATCAACCGCGCCCAAACGAGGCTCGGGAACAAGCGCGTGGATGTCCTGGCACTCCACGCCGAGGTGGAACGCATTTTTTCGGAGCACGGCCTCGCCTGAGGCGGCCGCACAGAGGAGACAGAGAACAATGATCAGAACATCGCTGCTGACGGCCGCCGCCGTCGGTCTTCTGGCATCGGTCGCGATGCCGGCCAGCGCACAGGACAGCGGCAACGTGCTGACCCTGGCTTCCGAGCAGGTCACCACCTTCGTGCGCAACTTCAACCCGTTCAGCCAGACCTCGGCCCGCTACACCACGCTCGACTTCATGTACGAGCCGCTGGTGGTGTTCAACCGCCTCAAGGCCAACGAGCCGAACTACCGCCTGGCCGAGAGCTACGAACTGGCCGACGACCTCAAGTCGATCACCTTCACCCTGCGTGAGGGCCTGAAGTGGTCCGACGGCGAGGCGTTCACCGCCAACGACGTGATCTTCACCTACGACTACATCAAGCAGTTCCCGGCCCTGGACTTCATCTCCATCACGCCGCAGCTCGCTTCGGTGGAGAAGCTCGATGAGCGCACGGTGCGCTTCAACCTCAACGAGCCAAACTCGCTGATCGCCAACACCATTGTCGGCATGCCGATCGTGCCGGAGCACATCTGGTCCGAGGTCGAGGATCCGGTGACCTTCGCCAACGAGAACCCGGTCGGCTCCGGCCCGATGACCGAGATCACCCGCTTCACCCCGCAGGTCTATGAGCAGTGCCGCAACCCGCACTACTGGGATGCGGAGAACCTCGAGGTCGACTGCCTGCGCATGCCGCAGCTCGCCGACAACCCGCAGGTGCTCGCCGCGCTGGCCGAAGGAAGCCTCGACTGGGGCACCAGCTTCATCCCCGACATCGACAACACCTTCGTCGCCAAGGACCCGGAGCACCACCACTACTGGTTCACGCCGTCGAGCCTGGTGTCGCTGCAGATGTCGCAGATTTCGCCCGACGAGAACGCCCGCAAGGCCTTCAACGACGTGAATTTCCGCCGCGCCATCAGCATGCTGGTCGACCGGCAGACCATCGTCGACATCGCCGGCTACGGCTATCCGCTGGTCAATGAGGACCCGTCGGGTCTGGGCGAGCTCTATGCCTCGTTCGCCAATCCGGAAGTCGAGACGCAGTTCGGCCAGTATGGCCGCTTCGACCTCGAAGCCGGCATCGCGCTCCTGGAAGAGTCCGGCTATGTCGACGCCGATGGCGATGGCTTCCGCGACAATCCGGACGGCACGCCGATCGAACTCGACTTCAAGGTTCCCAATGGCTGGACCGACTGGATCGATGCGGTCCAGATCGCGATGGAAACCCTGACGGAAGCCGGCATCAACGTCTCGATGTCGACGCCGGAAGCCGCGGTGTGGACCTCGGACCTCATCGCCGGCAATTTCGAGCTGACGCTCAACGCCCTCGCGGCAGCGGCCGACCCGTACCTGCCCTATATCCGCTCGTTCAACCCCGAAGACTTCGGCAAGAGCCGCTTCACTGCCCCGCATTGGGAGAACGCCGAAGTGGTCGAACTGCTGGGCCAGTACACCCAGATCAAGGATCCGGCCGAGCAGAAGGCGATCATGGACCAGGTGCAACTGTTGGTCGCGGAGGCTCTGCCGATCATCCCGCTCTACAACAGCCCGGCCTTCTACCAGTACAACACCACCCGTTGGACCGGCTGGGCCGATGCCGAGAACCCGAAATACTCCCCGGTGGTCTCGGTCACCAACCCGGCACGCCTGTTGCAGTTGCTCGACCTCGAGCCTGTGACGGAGTGACCCAGAGTTTGGCGGGAGCGAGCCCTTGCGCTCCCGCCAGACGCGACTACCGATGACGTAGCTCATTCCGGCGTCAGCCCCGCGCAGGCGGGAATCCACTCTTGGAACGCTCCGGCAAGAATGGATCCCCGCCTGCGCGGGGATGACGCGGGTGGTGATCGCCGCGAAGGAGAAAAAAGCAAAAATGGCCTTTCTGCTCCGGCGGCTGGCGTTCTACCTGGCAGCGTTCCTGGCTGCCGCCACCATCAATTTCTTCCTGCCGCGGCTGATGCCGGGCGATCCGATCCAGATCATGTTCGCCAGCGCCGGTTCGGAGCTGTCGCTCGAGAACCTCAATGCGCTGAAGCTCACCTTCGGCTTCATCGATGCGCCGCTGCATGAGCAATACCTGGCCTATATGCAGAGCGTGTTCACCGGCGACCTCGGCCGCTCGATCAAGTATTTCCCACTGCCGGTCACCGAACTGCTCGCACGCGCGCTGGTGTGGACGCTGGGGCTGGTGGGGATCGCCACGCTGGTCAGCTTCACCCTCGGCACGTTGATGGGCATCATGGCGGCCTGGCGGCGCGGCACGCTGTTCGACTCGATCGTGTCGATGTCGGCGATCTTCTCGAGCTCGGTGCCGGCGGTCGTCGTATCGCTGCTGGTGCTGTTCGTGTTCGGCTACACGCTGCGCTGGTTCCCCAACGGCTATGCCGCCGACCCCATGCTCGATCCGGCGTTTAGCTGGCCGTACATTTCGAGCGTCATCTACCATGGCACCCTGCCGATGCTGACGATGGTGATCGTCCTCACCGGCGGGTTCGCGGTGACCATGCGCAACAACATGATCAACCTGCTTGGCGAGGACTACATCGTCATGGGCCGCGCCAAGGGGCTCTCCGACACGCTGGTGATGCTGTGGTACGCGGCGCGCAATGCGCTGTTGCCGACGATCTCGAGCCTCGCCATCGCCATCGGCACGGTGCTCGGCGGCTCGCTGGTGACCGAGGTGGTGTTCAACTATCCCGGGCTCGGCAACACGCTCTACCAGGCGATCCTGGCGCGTGACTATCCGGTGATCCAGGGGCAGTTGCTGATCATGACCGCTGCGATGCTGGTCTCCAATTTCATTGTCGATCTGAGCTATGTGCTGCTCGATCCGCGGCTGAAGAGGGCCTGACCCATGGCGCTTCTCAAGCAGCTTCTGCACAACCGCAAGGCGGTGGTGGGCCTCGCCATCCTGACGCTGATCGTGCTGGTGGCGATCTTCGCGCCGTTCCTGACCGAATACAGCCCGGTACGCCGGGTCGGCCGGCCACACCAGACCCCCTCGTGGGAGCACTGGCTGGGCACCACGCGGCTCGGGCACGACGTGTTCTCGCGGCTGGTGCATGGCGCGCGGGTGTCGCTGGCGGTCGGCTTCGGCGCCGGGCTGATGATCACGATCATCGGCACGGTGCTGGGCATCATTGCCGGCTACAAGGGCGGCGTCGTCGACGAGGTCATCAACTTCTTCACCAACATGGTGCTGGTGGTGCCGAACCTGCCGCTGCTGCTGGTGCTGGCGGCGTTCATCGGCCAGGCGAGCCCGCTGGTGATCGCCGTGATCCTGGGGCTCACCTCCTGGGCCTGGGGCGTGCGGGTGACGCGCGCCGAGACGCTGTCGATCCGGCAGCGGGATTTCGTCAAATCAGCGGAGATGCTGGGCGAGCCGGGATGGCGGATCATGGCGCTGGAGATCTTCCCGAACCTGATCTCCATTGTCGGCATCAACTTCATCGGCAGCGTCATCTTCGCGGTGATCACCGAGGCGACGCTGGAGTTCCTGGGGCTCGGCGACCCCAACACGGTGTCGTGGGGGATCATGCTCTACAATGCGCAGAACGCCTCGGCGCTGTCGGTCGGCGCGTGGTGGGACCTGTTGGCGCCGTGCTTTGCGCTGGCACTGCTGGGCCTCGGGTTGGCGCTGATCAACTTCGCCATCGACGAGATCGCCAATCCGCGGCTCAGGACCGGCGGCATGCTGAACCGGTGGACGCGGATGGTGCGGCTCGGGGAGGGCAAGCTATGAGCGAACCGGTTCTGTCCGTCCGCAACCTCAGCATCGACTATGTGGGCGCCGAGGGCGACTTCCATGCCGTCAAGGATGTGAGCTTCGACATCGCGCCGGGCGAGTTCTTCGGGCTCGCGGGGGAGTCGGGGTGCGGGAAATCCACCATTGCCTTTGCCGTGAGCCGGCTGCATCGGCCCCCTGCCCTGATCCGCACCGGCAGCCGGATTCTGGTGGGCGGGCGCGACGTGCTGGCGCTCGAGGACGAGGCGCTGCGCCGCTTCCGCTGGAGCGAGGTGGCGATGGTGTTCCAGAGCGCGATGAACTCGCTGAACCCGGTGCTGACCGTGGAGGCGCAGTTCTACGACGTGCTCCATGCTCATACCGGCGCGAGCCGGGCGGAGGCGCGGGAGCGGGCGGCGGAGCTGCTGAAGCTGGTCGATATCTCGCCGGAGCGGCTGAGTGCCTACCCGCACCAGATGTCGGGCGGGATGCGGCAGCGCACGGTGATCGCCATGTGCCTCGCGCTCAACCCGAAGCTGCTGATCATGGACGAGCCGACCACGGCGCTCGATGTGGTGGTGCAGCGCGAAATTTTGCAGCGGATCGACGTGTTGCGGAAGCAGCTCGGCTTCTCGGTGCTGTTCATCACCCACGATCTCGGCCTGATGGTGCAGGTCAGCGACCGCATCGGCATCATGCTCGAAGGCGAGCTGGTGGAGGTAAACGACGCCCAGACCATCTACCGGGCCCCGCAGCACCCCTATACCAAGCGGCTGTGGGCCTCGATGCCGCGGCTGCATGGCGAGCAGATCAGCGCAGGAGCCGAAGCATGAGCGGCGCGTCACCCATTCTCGCGCTCGAACGGGTGTCGAAGGTGTTCGGCCGCGGCGACAGTGCCGTCTATGCGGCGCGATCGGTGTCGTTCGGACTTCATGCCGGGCGGACGCTGGCGCTGGTGGGGGAGTCCGGCTCGGGCAAGACCACGGCGGCGCGGCTGATCATGCGCGAATACACGCCTGACGACGGGCAGATCCTGTTCCGCGGCGAACCGCTGGGCAAGGCGGGTCGCAAGGCACTGAAGGCCTACCGTTCCGCCGTGCAGATGGTGTTCCAGGATCCGTTCTCGTCACTGAACCCGGCCCACACCATCCGCTACCACCTGGAGCGGCCGCTGCGGCTGCACCAGCCGGAGTTGAGCGGGCCGGGGCGAAAGGCGGCGGTGGAGGAGTTGCTGGCGCGGGTGAAGCTCGATCCGAAGCTGGTGATGCCGAAATTCCCGCACGAGTTGTCGGGCGGGCAGCGGCAGCGCATCAGCATCGCGCGGGCGCTGGCCGTCAATCCGCAGGTGATCGTCGCCGACGAGCCGACCTCGATGCTCGACGTGTCGGTGCGGCTCGGCATTCTCAACCTGCTCAACGCAATGAAGGCCGAGGAGCAGTTGGCGCTGCTCTACATCACCCACGACATCGCCACGGCACGCTACGTCGCCGAGGACATCATGGTGATGTATGCCGGCCAGATCGTTGAATGGGGTGCCACCGACAGCGTGCTCGGCAACCCCCAGCACCCCTATACGCGGCTGCTGCTGGCGGCGGTGCCGGACCCCGACCGCCGCTTCGACCAGTCCGCTCCGGACGAGTTGAGCCAGGTGGACGACATTCGCCGCCGCTCGGCGCTGCCGCAGGACGAGACGCGGCAGTTCGGCGACAACCACTTCGTGCGAGTGCTGGCGGAGTAGACTTCCTTTCAGTGAATGGACCACCGGAACAAGCCCGGTGGTGACAGAGGAAGCCAGGATTCTCGGCTTCAGCCCGCCACCCGTCCGCCCGTCAGTGGGTGCGGGGCGCCGGTGGTGGTGGGGAAGCTGATCGGCAGGCAGCGCAGGACGCGGGCGGCGAGGAAGGCGAAGCATTCGGCTTCGATGGCGTCGCCGCGCCAGCCTACGGCCTCCGCCGGAACCGCGTCGACACCGGCACGCTCGTTCAGCATGCGCATGATCGCCGGATTGTGCCGGCCACCACCACAGACGATCAGGCGGTTCGGCCGCTCGGGCAAGAGGTCGAGCCCGCAGCCGACGGCGGCGGCGGTGAAGGCGGTGAGGGTCGCAGCGCCGGTGGTGAGGTCCAGGCCATCGGCCATGGCAGCAGTGAAGTCGAAGCGGTCGAGCGATTTCGGCCAGGGCGCCATGAGATAGCGATGCTCGAGGAGTTCGGTCAGCCGCGCCTCGTCCACCGTGCCGCTTAGTGCCAGGGCGCCGTCGCGATCCATATCGCCGGCCCCCATTGCCTTGACGAAGTCGTTGATGGGCGCGTTGGCCGGGCCGGTGTCAAAGGCGACCAGACGGTCGGCGCCATCCCACCAGGTGACGTTGGCAACGCCGCCGAGATTAAGCACGGCAGTTTCGCCGCGCGCGCCGAGGCCGCGGAGCAGGGCCTGATGGTAGATGGCGGCAAGGGGAGCGCCCTGCCCTCCGGCGCGCACATCGGCGGTGCGGAAGTCATAGGCGACGCGAACGCCGAGCAGTTGGTGCATCAATCCGCCATCGCCGAGCTGGCGGGTGTCGCCCTGGCGCTCGGCGGTCGGAGCGCGGTGGAGCACGGACTGACCGTGGAAACCGACGACGCCAATCTCCGATAGCCGCATGCCGCGGCCCTCGACGAAGCGGCGGACGGCATCGGCCTGGGCGCGGGTGAGCGCCGCTTCGGCCTCGGCGAAGATCGCTGGCTCGGGCCCGTCGAAGTTCCAGGTGCGGGCGGCGGCAAGGGTCGCCTCCAGCACGGAGCGCAGATCCTCGCCATAGGGCATCAGCTCGTAGGGGCCGAACTGCTCCACCGTTTCGCCGTCGGTCTTGAGCAGGGCCACGTCGACAAAGCCGTCAAGGGCGGTGCCGGTCATCAGGCCGACGGCCCAGATCGGTTCCATAGTGAGCCTCAGTGCTGGTTGATGCGGTCGCCGACCGCGCGGCGCAGCGCGAAGATGCCGCTGTCGAAATGTCGGGTGGGATGGACGCGGTTGGTCAGCAGCGTCCAGGCGCGGCCACGGGCGAAGTCGATCCAGAGGCCGGTGCCGGTGAAGCCGGTATGGCCGATGGTCTCGGGTGAGCACAGCTCCCCTCCCGACCAGCCTTCATAGGGCCGCTCCCAGCCATGGGTGCGGCGCGCCGAAAGCGGCGTGCGCATCAGTTCGACGGCGGATGGGGAAACCGTGGTGCCGGCGAGCACGCCATGGGCGAAGCCCAGGACCGAGGAGACGGTGCCGAACAGGCCGGCATGGCCGGAGCCTTCGAGCGCAGCGCAGTTCTCGTCATGTACCTCACCGACAAGAACCCGGCCGCGCCACGGGCAGTGTTCCGTGGCGGCCGAGGAGGACGGATCGGCAGACCAGGCGAAGCCCGCACCCGGGTCGATGGCCCGAATGGTCTGGCCTTCGAGCCGCTCGATGGCGATGCCGAGCAGGATGAAGTTGATGTCGGAATAGACTGCGGGCCCGGCTTCCCAATCGCGCTGCAGCACGAAATGGCGCAGCAGGTTCGGGTCGGTGCCGTAGGTATAGAGCGGAAACACGCCCGGGAACGGCGTCTGGTGGCCAAGGCACTGGCGGAAGGTGATCTTGCGCTGCCAGTTGTCCGGATTGTACTGCACGAAATCGGGGATGGCGCTGGTGAGCGGTGCATCGAGATCGAGCTTGCCCTGTTCGGCCAGCGCCAGGATGCGGGGCATGGTGAACAGCACCTTGGTGAGCGAGGCGAGATCGAACCAGGTGCCCTCCTCCATCGGCCAGCGATGCGGCACCGTCTGCGCCGCGCCGGCCACGCGAACCGCGCGGTTTCCGGCAGCATCGACGACACCCAACACACCACCGGGAATTCGGCCGGCACTGATCGCGGCGTCCACCAGCTCGAAGGCGTAGTCGAGGGCAGTATCGAGACTCATGCCGACTCTCTTTCGGGCACACTGACAGACACCGCCGTCATAGCCCAATCCGGTGCTGGCGCATACGACAAGGGGCCCGAACGGGCCCCTTGTGCAGTTGCTGAAGGACGAAACTAGAAGTCCATGCCACCGCCCGGCATGGCCGGCGCGGCCTCCTTCTTGGGCTTTTCCACCACAATGGCTTCGGTGGTGATCAGCAGCGAGGACACCGAGGCGGCGTCCTCGAGCGCGGTGCGCACCACCTTGGCCGGGTCGATCACGCCGGCCGACACCAGGTCCTGGTACTCGCCGGTGGCGGCGTTGTAGCCCCAGTTGTACTCGTCCTTCTCCAGGAGCTTGCCGGTGATGATCGAGCCATCGGCACCGGCATTGACGGCGATCTGCTTGGCCGGCGCCTGAATGGCGCGGCGGACGATGTCGATACCGGCCTGCTGGTCCTGGTTGGCGCCCTGAAGGCCTTCGAGGGCCTTGAGCGAGCGGAGCAGCGCCACGCCGCCGCCCGGCAGGATGCCCTCTTCAACGGCGGCGCGGGTGGCATGAAGGGCGTCGTCGACGCGGTCCTTCTTCTCCTTCACCTCGATTTCGGTGGCACCACCAACGCGGATCACGGCAACACCGCCGGCGAGCTTGGCCAGGCGCTCCTGCAGCTTCTCGCGATCGTAGTCGGAGGTGGTGTCCTCGATCTGCGCCTTGATCTGGTTGACGCGGCCCTGGATGTCTTCCTTGGAGCCGGCACCGTTGACGATGGTGGTGTTCTCCTTCTCGATCACCACCTTCTTGGCGGTGCCGAGCATGTTGAGCGTCACGTTCTCGAGCTTGATGCCCAACTCTTCGGAGATGACGTTGCCGCCGGTGAGGATGGCGATGTCTTCCAACATGGCCTTGCGGCGGTCGCCGAAGCCCGGCGCCTTGACGGCCGCGACCTTGAGGCCGCCGCGCAGGCGGTTGACGACCAGAGTCGCGAGCGCCTCGCCTTCCACATCTTCGGCCACGATCAGCAGCGGCTTGCCCGACTGAACAACCGATTCAAGAACGGGCAGCAAGGCCTGGAGATTGGAGAGCTTTTTCTCGTGGAGCAGGATGTAGGGGTCTTCGAGTTCGACCCGCATCTTCTCGGAGTTGGTGACGAAATAGGGCGAGAGATAGCCCCGGTCGAACTGCATGCCCTCGACCACTTCGAGTTCGGTCTCGGCCGTCTTGGCTTCTTCGACGGTGATCACGCCGTCATTGCCGACCTTCTCCATCGCCTCGGCGAGGAACCGGCCGATTTCGGCATCGCCGTTGGCCGAAATGGTGCCCACCTGGGCGATCTCGCTGTTGGCGGTGACCTTCTTGGCGTGGCTCTTGAGGTCTTCGACCACCTTGTTCACCGCAAGGTCGATGCCGCGCTTGAGGTCCATCGGGTTCATGCCGGCGGCAACCGCCTTGGCGCCTTCCTTGACGATGGCCTGGGCCAGCACGGTTGCGGTGGTGGTGCCATCGCCGGCCAGATCATTGGTCTTGGAGGCGACTTCGCGCACCAGTTGTGCGCCCATGTTCTCGAACTTGTCTTCGAGTTCGACTTCCTTGGCGACGCTCACGCCATCCTTGGTGATGCGCGGTGCCCCGAAGGATTTTTCGATGACCACGTTGCGGCCCTTGGGACCGAGGGTCACCTTGACCGCATTCGCAAGCGTGTCCACGCCGCGCAGCATCTTTTCGCGCGCATCGGCCGAGAACTTGACTTCCTTGGCAGCCATTTTCTGCTTTCTGCTCCCTAACGAATGACTGTGACTCAGGCGGCCTTTCGGGCCGGTTCGGCAGCCTCGATGATGCCGAGGATGTCGCTTTCCTTCATGATCAGCAGGTCTTCGCCATCGAGGCGCACCTCGGTGCCGCTCCACTTGCCGAAGAGCACGCGGTCACCGACCTTGACGTCCAGGGCGACGATCTCGCCCTTTTCGTTGCGGGCGCCGGCGCCGACGGCGACGACTTCGCCTTCAGACGGCTTTTCCTTGGCAGTGTCGGGGATGATGATGCCGCCGGCGGACTTCTGATCGGCCTCGATACGGCGAACGACCACACGGTCGTGCAGGGGACGAAGTCCCATGGTCCAACCTCCACATAGAGACAATGACGGAGCTTCCCCCGGCATCCCCGGGAGGAAGCGATCATCAACTTAGGAGGGGCAAAAGCCGGTTCAAGAGGTGCAGTGCGAAAATTTTGGCACTCCCTGAATGGGAGTGCTGATTTGTGTCAAGCACCTGTTTGTGCTCGCCTATTCGGGAGTGAACCAGCAAGGGACTCCCTGTCATGACCGATCGTGCCTTTCTCAAGCAGATGGCGGGCTATGGCCTCACCACGGCGCAGATCCACTACCATCTGCCGGACCAGCCGTCGCTGCTGCAACTGTTCGTCTGGCAGGAATACGACCTCGCACCGCAGTTTCCAGAGTTGAAGGCGTTCCTCGATTTCTGGTCGCGCGAGATCGAGGGCAAGCTCCATTCGGTGACGGTGGCCCATGCCGGGCTGATCCGCCCGGCCGAGTTCCGCAACGCCGCGGGTCTGGTAACCCTGCACTAGCCTGCAGCGGCAAGGCGCTTGGCTGCGGTCGCCGAAGCAGGAGCGGGGCCGGAGGATTGCCGCTCGATCAGGTGGCCGCAGAGCATCACGCGAACCGGCACGCTGGGGTTGATGCGCTGGTGGATGCGATCATCGAGCACGCGCGCCAGCCCGGCGCCGATCTCCTGACCCTGTGTTTTCACCGTGGTGAGGTTGGGGGTGATCTGGGTGGCGGCGGAGAAGTCGCCGAAGCCGATCACCGTGGCATCGTGCGGGATCTTGTAGCCCATGCCCATCAGTTCGGACATGGCGGTCAGGGCCAGCCCGTCATGGGCGCAGAAGAAGGCTGTGGGATTGAAGCCTTCGTCCAGCAGCTCGCGGAAGCAGCCCATGAACATCTTCTCGGAATCGAAGGTGAGCTGGCGCAGCTCGACGTCGGGGTGCTGCTCCACCACCTCGCGCAGCCCGTAGAGGCGCTCGACGCGACCGCGGTAATTGGCCGAGCCCTGCACATAGGCGATGCGACGATGGCCGAGCCCGATCAGATAATTGGCGACGGCGGCGCCGGATTCGTGGTCGGTACCGTGCACCATGTCGAAGCGCTCGAGCGGGTCGATCCAGCCATTGAGCGACAGCGGAATACCGAGTTCCTTGATCCGGTACTTGCTCTCCTTGAGGTGCGGCCCCACCATCGACACGCCGGCGCAGGTGCGGGCAAACGCCTCCACCTCGTCCGGCAGGTGTGTCCAGATCATGCGGGCCTGGTAGCCGCGGCGGGCGGCCTCGCTCTGGAAGCCTGACTGTACCAGCACCTGGAGTTCCGAGTTCACGAGGTCGGTATCGTGGAAGACGATGCCGAGCACGTTGGGGGTGCTGTCCTGCACCGGCCGCAGATAGCCGAGATCAGCCGCAACCGACTGCACCAGACGCCGCGTCTCTTCGCTGACCCCGCTCTTGCCGGACAGCGCCCGCGAAACGGCAAATTTCGACAGCCCGGTTTTCTCGGCGATGGTGGCTAGTGTGACGCGCGTCAATTGCAGTCCCCCGTTTAGCGGCTGCTGATAGTGCCTCCGTCAGAATAACACAACCTAACGTTGCTCTCGCGGCTGGTTATGGTTGCTGTCGTTCGATGATGAGAACGTCACGAGGAGCGACGGTGAAGTTGCCGCTGTTAGGTTCGAAGTTGACCGGCCAGTACACAGTACCGGCGGTTACTCGTTCGCCATCGACATCAACTGAGACCGTTGCAGTCTCTCGCGTGGGATTGAGGAGCCACAGCACCTGACGGTTGCCATCTTGGTGTAGGCGGGCCTGCAGGCGGTTGTCGGAGAGCGTCACGCGCGGCTTGCGGCCGGCCCAGTCGAGCACACCGGCAAAGTAGGCAAGGTTGTTGGCTTCGCTCCTGGTGAAATAGCCGACGCCCGGATGCGTGCCGACCAGCAGGGTGCGACCCTGCCCGAACTCGTGTTCCACCACGGCCGTCCTGCCGTCGCTGAAGGCGCCAAGCGCCTTGCCGCCGGCAAGAAGCGTATAGGACTGCAGGAACCCGCCGCCGCGGACCGGCTGGCCGCGGAAGTCGAAGCTGATGCGGTCACCGATGTCCGGCATGAACTCGACCTCGTCCTCCCGCACGCCGAAGACGGCATCGAGGCCATGGTTCGGCTGCACCGTGCCGACCTTGCCGCGATCGCCGAAATAGCCCGGGGTCGCCTCGGAGATCAGTGTGCCCCCCTGCTCCACCCAAGCCCGCAGCGCTGCGGCGGTCTGGCTGGTCATCGAGATCGGGTATGGCGCGTAGAGGACGTCGTAGCCGGCGATATCGTCGATGTGGACCCAGTCGGCCTGCACGCCATTGTCGAAGAAGCCGCGATAGGCACCCCACATCGCTTGCCGGTAGGTTTCGGGAGAGTGCTTGTGGCTAAGGAGGTAATCCCAGGCCTGCGCTTCGGGGATCACGAGGAGGCCGATGTCGCCCTTGACTGGGCGGGCGGAGAACAGTCGTTGCTGCTCGGGGGCATTGGCCCATTTGGCGAGGTCGCTGGCCATGTCGGAGCGCGGGGTGCGGCTGCCGTCCATGCCGTAGGAGCCGAAGGCGCCGAACAGGGGGCCGTCGAGCAGCGGCCGGTAGCGCAGGTTCAGCACACCGGTGGCGCCGGCGGCGAACGACGTCATGGTGAGCAGGCGGATGTCCTCCGGCTCCATGACGCGCGCATCTTCCTTGTCGCGGCCGAGCACCTGCGGCTGCATCCACAGCGGCCCGCCGGGCCGCTCGGCGTGCCACCATTTCTTGCCGCGGGCAGCGGCCCGGGTGAGGTCGGGGCCGAAGAAGTTCTGCCAGGGCTTGAAGCCGCGGCGGCCGGGTACCCAGGTGAGGCCGTAGAGTTCCACCTTGGAGGCGGCGAGCCAGTCGTCGGAGCCGTTGGAGGCCATGTTGGGGATGGCCCCGCCGACGCCGTGGGCGGCGATCAGGCAGTCCTGGTCGACGGCGCGGATGGTGTCGATGCGCCACTGCATCTGGTCGTAGTAATTGGCCTTCTTGAACTCGAGCCAGTCGAGGTTCTGCGGATAGGCGGCGACTTCGCGCGGGGCCTGGATGTCGTCCCACTCGGCGTGGGAATAGCGGTACCAGGCCTCTGCCAGGGCATCGAGCGTGCCGTATTTCCCCTGCAGCCAGCGGCGGAAATCGGCCTGCATCCACTCGGAATAGTCGACATCGGCCGAGTAGTTGACCTCGTTCCAGACGTCGTAGCCGAGGAGCCCCGGATGGCCCTTGTAGCGGGTGGCGAGCGCGGTGAGGAAGGCGCCCGCTGCCTCCTTCACCTCGGGGCAGTTCATGGTCAGCGAGCCGGCGCCACCGCCATTATGGGCAAAGCCGCCCACGGCCGCGCTGACGCCCATGATCGGCTCGAGTTCGCGGCCGTCCGCCCGGATCACGCGGGCATGGCCAAACTTGCGCCACGCCCAGTCGGGCACGGTGTGGGTGAGTTCGGCGATGACGGTCTTGATGCCGTTTTTGGCGGCGAGGTCCATCTGCCTATCATAATCATCCCAATCGTAGACGCCCGGGCGGCGCTCGATGGCCGACCACATGAACCAGTGCCGGAAGACGTTGAGCCCGTCCTGGGAGGCGACGCCATAGTCGCGCTCCCAATCCTCCCGCGGCGGGTTGGACTTGCGGAAATAGACGGCACCGAACGGGGTTTGCGGCAGCTTGTCGAGCGGCATTGCGGGTAGTCTCCGGACAACAGGAAGCCGGGCGGCGCCGAGCCGACGCCGCGGGAGCTCCCTCGATGGGTAATCAGGTCAGTCGGCGCTGGCGCCGGCCATGGTTTCAAGCGTGCGGATCAGGGCGGAATGGTCCTTGTCGCCATCCCCGAGCGCCAGGGCTGCGTTCATCAACTGCGCGGTGGCGGCGGTGTTGGGCAGCGCAACCTCCAGTGCGCGGGCAGCATCGAGCGCCAGCGCCAGATCCTTGCGGTGGAGGCGGATGCGGAAGCCCGGATCGAAGGTGCGCTTGACCATGCGTTCCCCATGCAGCTCGAGGATACGCGAGGAGGCAAAGCCGCCCATCAGCGCCTCGCGCACCTTGGCCGGATCGGCGCCCGCCTGCTTGGCGAACAGCATCGCCTCGGCCACCGCCTCGATGGTGAGGCCCACGATGATCTGGTTGGCGACCTTGGCGGTCTGGCCGTCGCCGACGCCGCCCACGCGGGTGATGTTCTTGCCCATCAACTGGAACAGCGGCAGGGCGCGCTCGAAGGCCGCCTCGCTGCCGCCGACCATGATGGTCAGAGCCGCGTTCTTGGCGCCCACTTCCCCGCCAGACACGGGGGCATCGAGATAGTCGACGCCCTTTTCGGCCAACCGCGCCGCGAAGGTCTTGGTCGCGACCGGAGAGATCGAGCTCATGTCGATCACCAGAGAGCCGGACTTGATGCCCTCGGCAACACCGTCCGGGCCGAACAGCACAGCTTCCACGTCCGGCGTGTCCGGCACCATGAGGATGACGACGTCTGCGGCAGCCGCCGCTTCCCTCGCGCTGTCGACCGGATTGGCGCCAGCATCCACAAGATGTTGGGAGACCGGCTTCACCCGGTGCACGAACAGTTCGTGTCCGCCGGCAATGAGGTGCCCGGCCATGGGGCGACCCATCACGCCCAGTCCGATAAATCCGATCTTCATGGCTCAGGCCCTCCGCAGATAAGGGGCCATCCAGCCGAGCCCCGCAGTCGTTGTGGTCTTCGGCTTGTATTCGCAGCCGACCCAGCCGGCGTAGCCGAGCCGGTCGAGTTCGGCGAAGATGAAGCCGTAGTTGATCTCGCCGGTGCCGGGCTCATTGCGTCCCGGATTGTCGGCGACCTGCACATGCCCGATGCGGTCGAACAGGCGCTCGAAGGTCGGGATCAGATCCCCCTGCGAGATCTGCATGTGGTAGAAATCGTACTGGATCTTGAGGTTGTCGACGCCCGCCATGGCCATGATGCGCTCGGCGTGGTCGGTGGTCGACACGTGGTAGGTCGGCATGTCGCGCCGGTTGATCGGCTCGAACACCAGCGCGATGCCGGCATCCGCCAGCCGCGGCGCGGCGTAGGCGAGGTTGTCGGCCAGCGTCCGGTCGAGCTCGGCCGCATCAGCGCCAGTCGGCGCGAGGCCGGCGAGGCAGTTCACGGTGGGGCACTTCAGCGCCTTGGCGTAGTCGATGGCGGTGTCGATCCCGCGGCGGAACTCCTCCACCCGGTCCGGCAGGCAGCCGATGCCGCGCTCGCCGGCCGCCCAGTCGCCCGGCGGCAGGTTGAACAAAGCCTGCACCACGCCGGTCTCGGTCAGCGCGTCGGCGATCACGTCCTTGTCCAGCTCGTAGGGAGACACGTATTCGACGGCACCGAAGCCGTCGGCCGCTGCCTTGCCGATGCGCTCGATCAGCGGCACCTCCGGGTAGAGAAACGATAGGTTGGCGGCAAATCTCGGCACGAGGCGTCTTCCTCCGGTCAGGCGGTGAATCGGGTGCGGTGAAGCATGCGCTTGTTGCGCGGGTCGGGGTTGGGCACCGCCGAAATGAGGCTCCTGGTGTAGGCCTCCTGCGGGGCGGTGCAGATCTGCTCGGCGGGCCCCAGTTCCACCAGCCTCCCACGGTGCATCACGGCGACGCGGTCGCAGAAATAGCGAACCACCGAGATGTCGTGGGAAATGAAGATGAAGCTGAGATCGAGCCTCTTCTGAATATCGAGCAAGAGGTCGAGGATCTGGGCGCGGATCGACACGTCGAGCGCGGCCGTAGCCTCGTCGGCGATGATGATCTTGGGATCGAGCGCCAGGGCGCGGGCGATGCCGATGCGCTGACGCTGTCCGCCGGAGAAGGCGTGCGGGTAGCGCTCGCGCATGGCCGGATCGAGCCCGACCAGTTCCAGCAGTTCACAGACCCGGTCGTCCATGGCCTTGCGGTTGTGCTGGCCGCCGACCACCAGCGGATCGGCGACGATGTCGCGCACCGTCATGCGCGGGTTCAGCGAGGCGAAGGGATCCTGGAAGATCAGCCGCACCTGGCGATGGAAATCGCGTAGCTGCCGCTTGGACAGCGCGGTGATGTCCACCTGCTCCTGCATGCCGGGGTGAAACAGCACCTGGCCGGAGGTGGGCTCGACGATGCGCAGCAGCATGCGGCCGAGCGTGGTCTTGCCGGAGCCGCTTTCGCCGACGATGCCGAGGTTCTCGCCGGAGTGGAGATCGAAGCTGACGTCGTCCACGGCCTTGATGGCGTGCTTGTTGCCACCCAGCCAGGAGGTGGCAGCGCCATAGACCTTGCTCATGTTGCGGGCCGACAGCACCACCGGCCGCTCCGTGACGTTCTCGGTGCGGGTGGCGGCGCGGCGGTTCTGCTCGAGCTTCACCGTCGAGCTGAGCAGGCGCCGGGTGTAGGCGTGCTGCGGATTGTGGAAGATGTCGTCCACCGACCCGCTCTCGACGATGCGGCCGTAATGCATCACCGCCACCTCGTCGGCGACCTCGGCTACCACGCCCATGTCGTGGGTGATCAGCAGCATGGCCATGCCGCGGCTGACCTGCAGACGCTTGATGAGGTCGAGGATTTCGGCCTGGGTTGTGACGTCGAGGGCGGTGGTCGGCTCGTCGGCGATCAGCACTTCCGGGTTCGCCGCCAGCGCCATGGCGATCATGGCGCGCTGGCGCATGCCGCCCGAGAACTCGAAGGTGTAGCGATCCACCATCTGCTCGGGATTGGGGATTTCCACCTGCCCCAACAGTTCGACGGTGCGTGCCCGCGCCTCGGCCTTGCCGAGGTTGGTGTGCAGGCGCACCGCCTCGATGATCTGCGAGCCGATGGTGTGCACCGGCGACAGCGAACTCATCGGCTCCTGGAAGATCAGACCGATGCGGCCACCGCGGATCGCCAGCAGCTCGCGGCTGCGCTCCTCAAGCCGGGCGATGTCGATCGGCTCGCCCTTGCCGCGAAGGGTGATGCTGCCGTTGGCAATGGAGCCGTTGCGGTCGATGATGCGCATCAGCGCCCGCGCCGTGACGCTCTTGCCGGAGCCGCTTTCGCCCACGAGGCACAATGTCTCGCCGCGCCGCAGCTTGAAGCTGACATTGCGGGCGGCATGCAGCACCTCGTTGCGCAGCCGGAAATCGAGGCTGAGATTGTCGACGCTGAGGACGACGTCTGCGTCGGTCCGGGTCGCGTCGGCGGCGGCTGAAACCTGCGCTATCTGCATTGGATCAGCTTTCATATGGGTCAGCGGCGTCACGCATGCCGTCGCCGAGGAAGTTGTAGGCAAGCACGGTCACCACCACGGTACCGGCCGGCCAGATGAGCTGCCAGGGCGCGTTGGCGATGGTGCGGACGTTCTGGGCCTCCTGCAGCAGCACACCCCAGGAGACGATCGGCGCCTTGAGGCCGATGCCGAGGAAGCTGAGCGCGGTCTCGGCCACGATCATGGTGGGCAGAGCCAGCGTCACCACCGCTAGGATGTGGCTGGTGAGGGACGGCAGAATGTGACGGAAGATCACCCGCCGCTCGGACGAGCCGTCGAGCTTGGCCGCGGTAACGAAGTCCTCTCCGCGCAGGGCAAAGAACCGGCCACGCACCTCGCGCGCCAAGCCGGTCCAGCCGAACAGCGACACGATCAGGGTAATGACGAAGTAGACCGTCAGCGGCGACCAGCTCAGCGGAATGGCGGCGGCGAGGCCGAGCCAGAGCGGGATGGTCGGCATGGAGGAGATCACCTCGATGACGCGCTGAGTCAGGGTATCGACGATCCCGCCATAGAAGCCGGAGATGGCGCCGAGCACCACGCCGAGAAGCAGGCTGATACAGACCCCGACCACGCCGATCGACATGGAAATGCGGGTGCCATAGATCAGCCGCGTCAACAGATCCCGCCCCAGCCGATCGGTGCCGAGCAGATACATGGTGTCGCTCGGGTTGAGAGGCCCGAGCAGGTGGAGATCGGCGTTGAACAGTCCCCACATCTTGTAGGGAGCGCCACGCACGAACAGGCCGACCGGCACGTGCTGCTCCGGGTCCGGCACATAGGTGCGGCGGAGCGAGGCAGGGTCCACTTCCATGGCATAGCCGGTGACGTGGAGCTGGAAGCGGCGCGAGCCATCCTCCTCAGTCACGAAGAAGCCGAGCTGCTGCGGCGGGGCATTGGTGAACTGCGGTCGCGAGGCATCGGGCACGGAGGGGGCCAGGAACTCGGCGAAAATGCCGATGAAGAAGAAGAACAGGATGACCCAGCCGGAGAACACCGCCACCTTGTTGCGCGAGAATTTCTGCCAGATGAGCTGCCACTGCCCAGCAGAGCCGGTATCGGTGGTGCGGCGGCCTTCCACCTTCAGCGGGGTGATGGCCGGCCCGGTCTCGGGCTGTTCGTCGATGAAGGCGTGGACTGTCATCACGTGAACCGGATTCGGGGATCGAGAAGGGCGAGCAGCAGGTCCGAGACCAGCATGCCGATCAGGGTCAGCACGCCCATGAGGAGAATGAAGCTGCCGGCGAGGTACATGTCCTGGCTGATCAGCGCCCGCAGCAGCAGCGGCCCGGCAGTCGGCAGGTTGAGCACGATCGCGGTGATGGTGACGCCGGAGACGAGTTCGGGCAGCACCCAGCCGATCGCGGACACGAAGGGGTTGAGGGCGATCCGCACGGGATACTTCAGCACGACCTTGTATTCGGGCAGACCCTTGGCCTTGGCGGTGATGACGTAGGGCTTGTGCAGCTCGTCGGTGAGATTGGCGCGCAACACACGGATCATCGCGGCAGTCCCTGAGGTACCGATGACGATGATCGGGATCCACAAGTGGTTGAGCAGGTCGAGGAACTTGCCCCAGCTCCACGGTGCGTCGATGTATTCGGGCGAGTAGAGGCCGCCGACGCTCTGGCCGAAGAAGCGGTAGCTCACATACATCAGCGTCAACGCCAGGATGAAGTTGGGCACCGCGAGGCCGATGAAGCCGACGAAGGTGAAGAAGTAGTCGCCCACCGAATGCCGGCGCACGGCCGAGTAGATGCCGATCGGCAGCGCCACGGCCCAGACGAACAGCAGCGAGGCGATCGAGATCGCAAGGGTCGAGCCCATGCGTTCCCAGATCAGGTCGGCCACCGGGCGGTTCCACTCGAAGGAGTAGCCGAAGTCGCCCCGGAACAGGATGCCGGTGATCCACTTGAAGTACTGGATCCAGATCGGATCGTTGAAGCCGTAGACCTCGCGCAGGCGCTCGACCTGGCGCGGATCGACGTTGGCACCCGAATCCTGCATCGAGGCAATCAGCGAGGTGATGTAGTCGCCCGGCGGCAGCTGGATGATCATGAAGGCGATCAGCGACAGCCCGAAGAGCGTCGGGATCATGTAGAATATCCGTTTGATCACGTAGTTCAGCATGCCGATGCCTCCCCTGCCCCCGCTCAGCTCCAGTGGAACTGGATGGCGTCCAGCGTTTCGAGTTGCGCGATGCTGACACGCACGCGGCCGTCGGCAAGGGCAAAGTCGAGGTCTTCCCCGGTGCTGAGCCGTTCCACGGCGCGCAGCTCTCGTCCGGCGGGGACCGCCAGCGACAGCGTGAGTGGGCCGACCGGATAGACCTCGCGGATCGGGCCTTTCATCATCATCGGGTTGGTGATGTTGTTGACCAGAACCACGGTGCTGCCCTCGCCCTCGCGGACCGAGAGGTCGACCACGGCCTGGCCTTCCACCTCGACGTCAGACCGCTTGCCGAGCGCCCAGCGAACGCTGTTGGCGATCAGGCGGGCGTGGTCGCCGGCAAAGACTTCCCAGAAAATCGCGCCGATGTTCCAGGGGATGTAGACGGTGCGACCGCCGCCCGGATGCTGGCGCGCGATCACCGCGGCACCGCGGGGCTCCTCCCGCGGATAGACTTCTTCCATCGGCAGGTCGGGGAAATCCGGCACGAACAGGAAGGGCTGCTCGCTCCCGTCCACCGCCTCGACGCCGATCAGATGGGTACCGCCCATGATGCGGGCGGCGCCGTCGAAACCCTGGTTGATCGGGTGATCGCCATTGAGGGCGACATAGGTGTTCTTCACCGGGCCACGAGCGGGGCGAGTAAGGCGGTAGCCCAGCAGGTCTGCCATCACCGGCGTGTCGCGGGGCTGGTTGTCCGGAGTGCGGTAGCCGGATTCATGCGCCACCACCAGCGAGCCGCCGCGGGCGACATAGGCGGCAAGGCCTTCCGCCTGTGCCTCGGACAGGCAGGTGGAATTGGCAAGGATCAGCACCTTGAACTGGTCCATGCGCTCCGGCGTCATCACCGCGTCCGACAGCATCTCGAACGGCAGCCGGGCCTCGACCAGGGCATGGTAGAAGCCCATGTCGTGCGCTTCGGCCACCCGGCGCGACGCATGGTCGTGGTGGCGCAGGGTGGTGGTGGGGTCGAGAATGGCGATCTCGGCCACGGGCTGGGTGGCGGCCAGCGCCGGCTCCAGCCGGGCATGGAGGTCGAAGCTCTCGGCCACAGGCTCGATCCAGCGCGCATCCGGCACGACGCCGTTGAACTTCGTGAACCAGGGCAACAGTCCCTGCGTGGTGCCGCTGTCCATCCAGGCGCGGATCTCGGGGCCGGTGGTCACCGCATCCTTCCAGCGGTAGGCCTCTTCGGGGCCGATTGAGGTGATCAGGATCGCCGGGCGGTCCTGGAAGGTGGCGCGCATGCGCTTGCCATTGCGGCCGCTCTTCCACACCGGTTCGGTGCCGTGCCGGCCCTGGTCGTCGACGCAGAGGAACGGGCAGTATTTCTCGATCATGTCGAGATCGAATTCCATCAGCGACACCGACCCCATATTGGGGATGAAGCTGGTGTGCGGCTTGATGGCCTTCATCACTTGGTCCCATTCGACCACCAGGCGGCTGAGCTTGGTGCGGCGCCAGGCGCCCCAGGCGAGCCAGGCCGGATCCTCGAGGCTGTTGGTCAGCGGCAGATCGTGGCCGGAGGCGGCCTTGAAGTCGGTGCGGCACGCATCGCAATAGCAGACGCCGTGCCCCTGCCAGCGATTGGCGAAGATCGCGTCGATGTCGTAATTCGTGGTGAGTTCGCGCAGCACCTCGGGCATGAACTTGAAGTTGTAGTCCGAATAGGCGCAGGTGACCCACACATCGGGATACGCCCAGTGGCGCATGCGGTTGCCGTCGCGGTCGACCATCACCCATTCGGGGTGCGCATCGGCGGCATCCGTGTGGATCGCGTGCGGGTCCACACGGGCCATGACGTGCATGTTGAGGCCGCGCGCGCCTTCAACCAGCGTTCCGAACGGATCGCTGTCGCCGATGAACTTGCTGACATAGTGCAGCGGCACCTTGCTCGGATAATAGGCCACATAGCCGCCGGCGCTGATGCAGGTGGCGTTGGACTGCGTGCGCTTGAAGATGTCGATCCACTGCTGCGGGTCGAACTTGACCGGATCATCCTCGGCCAGGGTGAGCTGGGTCCAGCGCGTGGCGGAGCGATACCAGTCCGGGGTGCGCAGGGGGGTGGAGGATGACGGGGCGGCGTCGAGCATCATGGACCTTCAAGGTACGAGTTCGGGGTGACGCCGGCCCGTAGGCCGACGTCTTTGGGAGGCTCAGGAAAAAGGAGGCGGTCAGGCCTTGAAGAACTGCTCCGGACGAGCCGGGCCGGGCGTGGGCCAGCCGAACGAGTTCGGCATGGTGTCCATCAAGTTGACCACGTCGTTCTTGACGATGCCGTAGCCGTCGGGCGGCCAGCTCACACCGAAGGTGAAGAACAGGTCCGCCGCATTCTGCAGGATCTGCGCCATGATCTCGTTCTGCTTGGCCGCGTCACCGGTGCCATTGAGCTCGCGATAGAGATCCTGCTGCGCCTTGACCGCTTCCGGCGGCTCGATCGCCGCTTCGTTCTCCGGCTGGGTATAGTAGAGCGACCAGCCCGGAGCGTAGAAGCAGTTGCTGTTGTACGGCACGTAGAAGCGGGCATCGAGCATGGCGGCGATGCCGGAGTTGGCGCCGAACTGGTGGGCGGTGGCGTCATACTCACGCCCGCGCCGCACCCGTTCCTCCCACAGCGAGCGGTCCATAGTGCGCATCTGCACGTCGAGCCCGACCTGCTGGAACATCGGGATTGCCAGCTCGAACATGTCGAGGAAGGTGGTGCGGGTCTGGTCGATCTCGAAGATGATCGACACCCTCCGGCCCTCGGCGTCGAGGCGATAACCCTCCCCATCGCGCTCCGGGATGATGGCGTCGAGCATCTCGTTGGCGCGCGCCGGATCGTACTCGGTGAAGGCCTTGGCGAGCTGCTCGTTATAGAGCGGGTCGCCCTCGACGATGGACGGCTGGGCCGGCGTACCCTGGCCGATGAACACCGCATCGATCAGCGCCTGCCGGTCCACCGCCAGGGACATGGCGTGGCGGAACTCCAGCGTGTTGAACAGCTCGCGCTTGGTCTCGTCCAGGTGGTTGAGGTTGAGCTGGAACGCCATCACGTTCGCAGCCGTCTCCTTGAGCGTATAGAAGTGGTAGTCGCCCGTTTCCTGGCCGTCGAACAGCGTGGGCCGGTTCGCCGGAGTGGCGATATACTGGTCCATGATGTCGATTTCGCCCTGCAGGGTCTTGAGCAGCAGCACTTCGGGATCGGCCACCATCTGGTAGACGACGCGGTCGAAATAGGGGAGCTGCGTGCCTTCCGTATCCACTTTGAAGTAGTACGGGTTCCGGATGGCGATCGACAGTTCGGTGTTCTGGCCCGGCGCCTCGGTGAAGTACCAGGCGTTGAGGGTCGGCCGGTTGGCGTTCTGGAAGAAGGTGTTGTCGTCCTGGAAGCCGATCTCGCGCTGGAACAGGGCGATCCAGCTCTCGAGCCCGGCCGCCTTGGCGAGCGCATCCGCCTCTGGATTGTAGCGGATGTGGAACTGCTCGAGGTAGTGCTTGGGGCAGCGGGTCAACTGGTCCTGCTGAGCCCAGGCGAGTTGCTGCAGGAAGAAGCCGTTCGGTCCGGCGAAACGAACCTTGAAGGTGGTCTCGTCGATGACTTCGAGTTCGCCCTTCTGGCCGTCCACGGTCCAGAAAGCCTGCTCGCCGAGATTGGTCTCCTCGTCGGTGAAGTAGGCGTCATACCAGAACTGGATGTCTTCCGTGGTGAAGGGGTGGCCGTCCGACCACTTGTGCCCCTCGCGCAGCTTGATGGTGTATTCGGTCGAATCCGGGCTGACCTCGTAGCTCTCGGCAACGTTCTCGACGAGCCCGGTCCATTCGGGATTGAAGCGCAGCAGCGGTTCGTAGCCCTGGTAGCGCACCAGCATGGAGAGCGAACCACCCCCCACAAGGGCGTGGTTCCAGTCGCCACCCTGCTGACCGGCGCGCTCGAGCGGCGTGATCACCAGCGGATTGACCGGCAGGCGCTCCGCAACGGGCGGCAATGCGCCGGAACTGACTTCGGCTTCCAGGAATGCCGACTCGGCAATACCCTGGGCGTGGGCAGAGCCGGACAGCATGACGGCACCCGACAAGGCTGCCG
The DNA here is from genome assembly GCF_042685625.1 of Devosia albogilva. Classification (NCBI taxonomy): domain Bacteria; kingdom Pseudomonadati; phylum Pseudomonadota; class Alphaproteobacteria; order Hyphomicrobiales; family Devosiaceae; genus Devosia; species Devosia albogilva. The sequence goes on along the minus strand of NZ_JBHUNP010000001.1, from coordinate 3,332,641 downwards.
AACCGGCGATGAAAGCTCTGCGACTGATACGATGCATGTGATCCCTCCTCCAGCTAACGTCATTGCGATCTTTTAGCTAACAAGAGGCTAGTGCTGCTTCGTTTGTTAGGTAAAGCGTTATGTGTAGTTAGGCGCAAAATGATTGCGCCGGCGTCCACAGGGTGTGGATACCGGCGCTCAGCGAAGGCCTTCCGGGGCGCGAGTATCAGGTCAACACGACGTGCTGGGTCAGCTCTTCTATGGTGGTGTCGGCCTTGGACACATCGAGCACCTTGGTGCCGTGACTCATGATCACGAAGCGGTCGCACACCTGGTAGGCATGGTAGAGGTTGTGGGTCACGAGCACGCTCGAGACGCCCTCTTCCTTCAGCTTCAGCACCTGCCCCAGCAGAGCCTCGGTCTCGCGCACCGATAGCGCCGAAGTGGGTTCGTCGAGCAGCAGCACCCGCCGCTTGAAGAACACCGCGCGGGCGATGGCGACCGCCTGCTTCTGACCGCCCGAGAGGTCGCCCACCAGCTTATCGGGCGAGTCGATGCCCGAGATGTGCACGGCGCTTTCCAGCACCTGCATGGAAATCTCCCGCATCTGCTTGAGCTGGAGCATGCCGAGGCTGTTGGTGATCTCGCGCCCAAGGAAGATGTTGCGCGAGATCGACAGCGAATCCACCAAGGCGGTGTTCTGGTAGATGGTCTCGATACCCGCTTCGGCGGAATCGCGCCGGCAGGTGAAGTCCTGTCGCTTGCCGTCCACCGAGATGTGGCCGGACGTCGGCCGGTGGATGCCGGAGATCAGGTTCACCGTCGTCGATTTGCCAGCACCGTTGTCGCCGAGCAGCCCCACGACTTCGTTGTGCCCGATCTCGAAGGACAGATCGCTCAGTGCCTTCAGCGGCCCGAAGCTCTTGGTGATGTTGTGAAGCGCCAGCAGGCTCATGACGACACTCCCCGACGGTCGAGGCCGTGGTTGAAGATGGAGGCCACCACGATCAGCGTGGCGATGAACATGTCGAGGTAGAAGCCTGGTGCCCGCATCAGTAGCAGTACGTCGGTGATGGTGAAGATCAGCATCACCCCCAGGAACACGCCGAGGATCGAGCCGCGGCCACCGCGCAGCGACAGCCCGCCAATGACACAGGCAGCAATGGCCTGCAGTTCCAGCCCCGTCCCCTGCCCCGGCTGCACCGAGCCGACCCGGGTGGTCGCGAGAATGCCGGCAAAGGCGGCCATGGTGCCCGCAATGGCGAAGGCCACCAGCTTGATCCGCGCCGTGTTGACCCCGATGGCGGTAGCGGCTGAACGGTTGCCGCCGGTGGCGAAGACGTGGTTGCCGAAGCGGTGGCGATGCATCAGCAGGTGGAAGAACCCGCACAGGCCGACAAACCACAGGAAGGCGGCGTTGATCCCGAACACCGTGCCGCCGAAAAGGGCGCTGAACACCGGGTTCGGATCGAAGCGGACCTGGACCGCGCCGTTGATCAGCAACACCGCGCCGCGCCAGAACAGCAGGCCGCCCAGCGTGACGATGAAGCTCGGCAGGTTGAAGCGGAGGGTCAGCGCGCCGTTGAGCAGGCCGATGGCCGCGCCGATGACGAGGCCAACCGGCGCCGCGATGAAGGCATCGATACCGTTGCCGACCAGCATGGCCATCACCACCGCCGTCAACGTGTAGACGGAGCCGATGGACAGGTCGAACTCGCCGGCAATCATCAGGACGCCGGCGCCCAAGGCGAGGCATCCAAGCACCGGCACCGAGCGCATCATGATGCCCATGTTCTGGGGCGAGAGGTAGCGGAAGTCGTCCGGGAACAAGAGCCCGGCAATGATGCAGCCCAACTGCACGACGATGAACACCAGCAGGATCGCCCCGGCGGGCATGCTGAGCAGGTCGTGCAGCCGATCAGTTGAGGTGCGCCGCGGCACCGCGTGGGAATGGGTGATGTCGGTCACGTTCGTATCCAGTTCGACATTGTGGCTGCCGGCACCCCCACCCTTGATCCCTCCCCACAAGGGGGAGGGAGACGATGAACACCAGCGTCTCGGTTCCAGCGCCTCCCTCCCCTTGATGGGGAGGGAATGAGGGTGGGGTGGAGTCGCGAGAGCAGATCCCGAGACTCCACCTGACGGTCAGCGATACGTGCCGATCAGCGGCTTCACTGCGCCGATGCGGGCCTGGTCGAGGAAGGCGCCCTGCCCCGTGTCCACATCGGTCGGGGTGAGGCCGTAGCGGGCGGCCATGGCGATCTGGGCGATCGGGTAGTAGCCCTGCAGGTAGGGCTGCTGGTCCATGGTGGCGAACATGGCGCCGGATTCCACCGCATCGGCGATCTCGACCGCGAGGTCGAAGCCGGCAAAGGGCACGTCGACGCCCGCATCCCGGATGGCGCCGGCGCCGACCGTGGAGGTCACCGAACCGGTGCCGAACACCGCCTTGATGCCCGGGTTGGCGATCAGCGCCTGCGCCATGATGTTCTGCGCCTCCGCCGGATCGAGACCGGCGCGCACCGTTTCCACGGTGATACCGTGCTCGCTCATCGCCTTCTCGATGCCGCCGCCCCGCGCAACGGCGAAACTCGCCTCGGGGATTTCGCGTGGGTTGAACACCACGTCGCCTTCCTTGAGGTCGAAGGCCTCGATCATGCGCAGGCCCAACTCGTAACCGGAAGCGAACTCGTTCATGCCGACATAGGCCTGGCGGCAATTGCCGTCCTCACCTTCGAGGTCGTCATTGTTGAAGCCGATGACGATGATGCCGGCGTCCACGGCGGCGCAGATGCTGTCGTCGAACGCGTCCGAACTGGAGATCGCCACGGCGATGCCGTCGACCCCTGTCGCCACGGCGCTTTCGATCAGGTCGTTCTGCCGGACCGGATCGTTGTTGGCATACTGCACGTCGAGATCGACGTTGAAGGCGGCCGCGGCGTCCTGCGCGCCCCTCACCACCGGATTGAAGAACTGCACGCTCGGGTCGAGATAGATGATCATGGTGGCCGAGACCGGCTCCTGATCCTGCGCCATCACTGCCCCTGAGGCAAAGATGGCGCAGCCGGCCAGCAAGGCTGCGGTAGTCTTGGTCAAGCGCATGGTGTAATCCTCCCTCGGATCGTTGCGGGCCTCCTCAGGCCCCGCTCCGGGCGGTGCTTCCGACCAAAGAAGCGCACCGCCCAATCCCCTCCAGTGGTTCCAGCGCTCCACTTTCGTGGTCGCGTTGTCGAACCGGGAAAGTGGCCTCGACTTTCCCTGACAGCGCTCCTAGTGCTGGAACCATGGCTGTGGCCGCCCAAGGGTCATGTGCAGACCCTTGAACTGCGAATATTCGTCGAAGCCGTAGCGGCCGAGTTCGCGCCCGACGCCGCTTTTCTTGTAGCCACCGATCGGCATTTCCGGCGTGCCGTCGATCACCGAGTTGATCCAGAACCGCCCTGCCCGAATGCGGCGCGTCGCCTGGATGGCGGTTTCGAGATCGCGCGACCAGACGCTGGCCGAAAGCCCGTATGGCGTGGTGTTGGCAAGCGCCACCGCCTCCTCAGGCGTATCGAAGCCGATGGTCGACAGCACCGGCCCGAAGATCTCCTCCTGGGCGATGGTCATGTTGGGCGTGACGCGGTCGAAAACGGTGGGGGCAATGAAGTTGCCCTTGGAGGCGGCCACCCGGTCGCCGCCGAGCAGCAGTTCAGCGCCCTCCGAGACACCCTTGGCGATGTAGCTTGCAACCTTCTCGGCATGCTGGTCGGTGACCATGGCGCCGAACTTGCTGTCGCCGAGCGGATCGCCGAACGGCAGCCGCCGGGACAGCTCGAGCAGCCGCTCCAGCAGCGCCGGACGAATGGCGTTGTGGACGATCAGCCGGCTACCGGAAATGCAGCACTGGCCGGCATTATGGTAGACGCCATAGGCAATGCCGTCGGCCGCCGCTTCGAGGTCGGCATCGGCAAACACCACCTGCGGTCCCTTGCCGCCGAGCTCGAGGCCCACCCGCTTCACCGTCGGCGCGGCGAGTGCCGCCAGGTGCGTACCGACCCGCACCGAGCCGGTGAAGGCCAGCACGTCGACGCGCGGATCCTCCGCCAGCAATTGACCGGCGGCCGGGCCGGTGCCGGTCACGACGTTGAACACGCCGGGCGGCACACCGGCTTCAAGCGCTATATCGGCCAGCCGGATGGTGGTGCCGGAGGTGAATTCGCTGGGCTTGACCACCACGGTGCAGCCGGCGCCCAGCGCCCACGGCACGCGCTCGGACACGATGATGAACGGGAAGTTCCATGGCGTGATGATGCCGACCACGCCGGCCGGTTCGCGCAGAACGAGGCCGAGGCGGTTGTCGCCGATGGCGTTGTGCGAGTCACCCTCGAGGCCGCGCGCCATGCCGGCGGCATAGGTCCACAGGTCGGCGCAATAACCTATCTCGCCCGTTGCCTGGGTCAGCGGCTTGCCGGTCTCCAGACATTCGATCAGCCCAAGCTCTTCCTGGTGCTGGAGAATGCCGGCGGCAACGCGATGGAGGATCGTCGAACGCTCGGCGCCACTCATGCGCGCCCAGGGGCCCTCGTCGAAGGCACGACGGGCGACGCCGATGGCGCGACTGACGTCCTGGCTGGAAGCCGCCGGCCATTCACCGACCACCTTCCCCCGGTGGCCGGGGCTCTCGCGCGAGATGGTTTCGCCGGATTGCGCGTCGACCGACTTGCCGTCCACCAGCATCCGATAGCTGCGTTTACTCGCCAGCCGCGGGTCACTAAGGTTCGGGGCAAGGAAATTGTCCTGGAATCGCGGCTGGATGTTCATCGTCATGGCAGGCTCGGGCCCACCCTCCCGGTGTCTTCGGATGTCTTGAACACATCCTGTATGGAATTGTATGGTACCGTATGGCGCATTGGCAGAAGCTGTCAATGCAGGGGACGAGTTGTAGGATGACTGTGGATATTCAGGTCGCCGAGAGCGGCGAAAGTGCTGCGGCGGCCATCGAAAAGGACCTCCGCCGCTCCATCGTCGAACTGGAGTTGCTGCCCGGCACACGTCTGTCGGAGCAGGAGATCGCCACGCGGCTCGGCGTCTCGCGCCAGCCGGTACGCGAGGCCATGATCCGTCTCGCCAACTCGCGCCTGATCGAGATCAGGCCGCATCGCGGCACCGTGGTCGCCCGCATCTCGGCCCGCGAGATGACCGAGGCGCTGTTCGTTCGCCAGTCGGTGGAACTGTCAGTGGTGGCGCGCGCGGCGCAGAACTTCGATCCGTGGCAGCGCAAGCGCATCGACACGCTGATGGCCGAACAGGAGAACGACGCCGCCCGGCTCGACCATGCCGGCTTCCGCGAGCACGACGAGGCGTTCCACATCGCCATCGCCAAGGGCGCCGGTGTGGGCATCGCCTGGATCGCCATTGCAGACATGAAGTCGCACATGGACCGGGTCTGCAATCTCACCCTGCGCGACGAGGCCGACATGCTGCGCCGCGTCCGCGAACATCGTGCCATCATGGCCGCCATCGACGCCCACGATGTCGAGGGCGCTCAGAAAGCGATGGGAGAGCATTTAGGGAGCATTCTGGATGACCTCCCCGAGCTCGAAAGCAAGCACGGGGCACTGTTCATCTAGCGTCAGTCGCCGTTCATGCTGGTTCAGGCTCGGAAGTGACGCGCCACGTCCTGGAACAGCAGCAGGTCCTGCAGCGAATCCTCCAGCGTCGTCTTGTTCGGGGCGCCCGTGGTGACGGAATCGTGGAAGGCGCTGAGCTCGATCCGGAACGGATCCTCGTAGACCGGGCCGATGATCTCGGTGCCGGTATCGCTGGCCGTCGAGCTGGTGATTTCGAGGCGTGTGGGCAGGTTACGAATATACGGCGTGTCGTAGTTCATCCGGAAGTGCTGCGTCTGGGTCAGCACTTCGATGCCCGCATCGAACCGGGAGACGTCGTCGATGACGGCCTCGTAAAGGGCGGTGAAGTGACCATAGTCGAATAGCGCCACCACGGTCTCGCCGGCATGCTGAACGGCATATGAACAACTTCTGGGGCTCCCCAGCAGGTCCCGCATGGCCGAGAAGCTGTGGGATGAAAGCCCGGTGAGCACCTGATAAGCGCGCAGGGCCTCGGGCGGGCAATCCTCGCCCATCACCGAACGCAGCATGGCCTGGGTCCGGCTGCGGCCGTCGGCGATCCGTTCGGCCGGCACATCGGTGGGCTTGAACACGTTACGCGTCTGCGCGACGAAGAACGGCGCTTCGCGGATGATGTCGCGGATGCGCACATGACGAATGTCGCTCAGTGGCGGCAGCCTGCGCTTCAGCTCGAGGAACGGCCGTGAGAACCGGCGCATATAGCCGACGAACACCACCTGCCCCGGCCGTCGCTCGATGGCAAGGATCGGGCGCAACTGGTCGGCAGTGAGGCACGCCGGCTTCTCGATAAAGCCGTGCTTGCCGGACCTTATTGCCTTTTCCAGCAGTTCTGCATGAAGATGGTCCGGCGTCAGGATGAACACCGCATCCAGCGCCGGATCGGCGATCAGCGCATCGGCATCGGCATGACGCTTGGGCACACCGTAACGGGTGGCGACATAGTCGACCAGGCTCGGGGATACGTCGGTCACCGCGGCGATGGCAAAACGGCTGTCGTCTGCCAGCAGCGGCAGGTGCATGAGTTGGGCGACCTCGCCGAGGCCGATCAGGCCGACCTTGATGGGATTGGTCACGAGGCGATTTCCTTCACATAGGCGAGGTTGCGGGCGGCGAGTTGGAGCGGGGTCTCGCGCGCATCGGCAGCGACGTCCTGCTCCACCACTACCGGACCATCGAAGCCGCGATCGGCGAGGAGTCGCATCACCGCCTTGATGTCGACGGCACCATCCGGAAGGGGGCACATCACCCCTGCCCCGTAGGAATCGGCGATCGTGAGTTCCCCGCGCAGCACCCGGGCGCGCACTGCCGGATCGACGTTCTTGAGGTGCATATAGGCGATGCGCGGCATCACCCTGTCCATGTAGGCGAGCACGTCCTGGTCCCAGAAGGCGTGATGGCCGGTGTCGAAGCAAAGGTCGATCTGGGTGTCGGCCAACAGCCGGTCGATCTGCGTTTCGCGCTCGACGGCCGTTCCGATATGCGGGTGAAAGCTGAGCTTCAGCCCGTATTCGTCCTGCACCAGGTGCAACGCGTCGCGGATCATGTCGGTGAGACCCTGCCAGCCGGCCTCGTCCAGCACGCCCTCCTGTCCCGCTGGGTACCAGTTGCTCTCGTCCATGATGACGAGGTGGCGGGCACCGAGATCGCGCAGCAGCGCCGACAGGTCCCGCAGCGTCGCCAGGAATCGCGGCTTGCTTCCGGTGTCGCCGAAGGTGTGGACATGCGTAGCGCCGATCAGCGTCAGCTTGCGCCGGGCGAGTTCATCGCGCAGCAGCCCCGCGTCCTTGGGCAGGAAGCCGAAGGGGCCTAGTTCGGTCCCCTCATAGCCGGCCGCCGCCACCTCATCGAGATATTGCTGCCAGGTGTAGCGGTTGCCGGTCGGATAGTTGATGCCCCAGGAACAGGGGGCGTTGCCGATGAGCATGGGTCAGGACTCGCGGTAGATCGGATTGCTGAGGGCGCGGCGGATGGGCTGCTCGGCGAGATCGGCGCCCTTGAGCTGCCAGGGCATTTCCCGCCCATCGAGCGTGGCGGTGAACTCGGCCACCAGCCGCTCACGGCTGCGCAGGGATATGATCTCGGCGCGCACGAACAACCGCGGATCACCGACCGGGATGGTCGCCCGCCAGTCGTCCGAAGCGATCTCGACCTCGGCAACAACACCATCGGCGTCGATCAGCACGAGCCGGTCGCCAGCAGCCCCGCGGACGGTCACGTCCACCGCGCCGAGTTCGCGCGCCGTCCCGCCCATCACCGCGTCACCATTGCGGATTTCGAGATGCGGCCCACTCGGGCTTTCGGTGATGTAGCCATGGCCCGACTTCATCGCCGCCAGGATGGCGTCCTCGCTGAGTTCGGGCAGCCACAACACCGTGGTCGGCCGCGCCAGCACCAGCGGCCCTTCCGGCAGCAGCCGGTCCGGCTGGTGAAAGTCGGAGCCGCCGATGGCCGACAGCCGCATCCCGCTCGCCAGTCGCCGCTGGTACCGCTCGAGCGACACCCAGTTCCACGCCATCCAGGTCGATTGCCACACCTCCTGGCAGTCGGCGGCGGGGAAGTCGTAGTCCCAGGGAATGGTCGGCTTGTCGTGGTTGATCGACAGGAGCCCGCCCTTCTCATGCACCAGCCGCTCCAGCACATGCGCATCCGAAGGCTGCGTCATGCGGAAGTCGATCCACTCGTCGACGCCGTAGACATTGGCGTGCCCCACCGCCGTCGTCACCTCCATCGCCCGCACGAACACCAGTTCCGGCGAGGACTGCGGGTGGAAATAGCCGCGCTGGGTGATGGTGTTGTGGTCGGCGACCGCGAGAAAATCGAGCCCCGCCTGCCGCGCCGCCTGGTGCAGCAGTTCCGGCGCACCCCGCGCGTCGGAGTGGAAGGTGTGGCAGTGGAGGTCACCGCGATACCACCCGGCCCCCTGCCGCACCGGAAAGGTCCGCGCCGGCTGCGGCTCCAGCCGCCGCGGTGCATTGTCGAGCGCCACCGTGACGGTCACATCCGCCCCCGCCTCCCGCACCTTGTAGAGCCCGAGGATGACGTTCCACGTCCCCGGCTGGATCTCGCCATGCACATAGCCGGGCGTGGCATCGTCAGTGGCGATGAAGAAGCAGTCGCGCGCCCCCCCGCTCCAGCCGCGGAATCCCTCGGCCGTCGGATAGCCGGTGTCGCGCGGGTCAAAGGCCCCGAGGTCGATGATGCAGTCCTCGGCCTTGGGATAGGCGAGCGTCACATCGATGCGGGTGGTGCCGGCGGGCACATCGAAGGGAATGTAGAAATACGGATTCCGGGCTTGGTCGTCGCGGGTGACGTGGTGGGTGATGGTGGTCATGTCGTGCCGAGGGCTTCAATGCGGTGAGAAGGCGTACCCCCACCCAGCCTCCCCCTGGGAGGGGGAGGAGCGGACCGGTGGTAGGTAGACATTGCGGCACACTCGATAGGTCCCTCCCCCTTCAGGGGGAGGTTAGGTGGGGGTGTCACCGCAGTCGCACCGGCGCCCATCATTCCCCCACCGCCGGAATACGCTTGCCTGCCCCGTCGAACAGATGCAGGTGCTCGGCCGCGAAGGCTAGCGTCACCGTCTCGCCGAGATCGAGGTGATCATCGGTGAAGATGCGGGCCGTCAGCCGCGTCGCATCCGCCCGCTCGATGGTCACGAGGCTCTCCGGCCCCATGTTTTCATTGGCGAACAGCGTGCCGGTGATGGTGTTGGCCGCGCCGGGTTCGGCGATGGAGAGGTGTTCGGGCCGGATGCCGAGCGTGAGCTTCTCGCCCGCCGCCAACGCCGCTCCGATGGTGTCGCTCATCGGCAGTCCGCCGAGCGTCAGACCACCGGCCACTAGCCGCAACTGCCCGTCGCCCTGGGTTCCCGTCACCTCCACCAGGTTCATCGGCGGATTGCCGACGAAGTTGGCAACGAAAGTGGTGGCTGGCCGGCGATAGATCTCGATCGGCGAGGCGTATTGCACGATGCGCCCCTGGTCCATCACGGCGATGCGGGTGGCGAGCGCCATCGCCTCGGCCTGGTCGTGGGTCACATAGACCGCCGTCATGCCCATGTCGCGCTGCAGGTGGTTGAGAAAGCCCCGCGCCTCGAGCCGCAGCTTGGCGTCGAGGTTGGAGAGCGGTTCGTCGAACAGATACACCTTGGACGGATAGACCAGCGCCCGCGCCAGCGAGGTGCGCTGCTGCTGCCCGCCGGAAATCTGGCTCGGCAGCCGGTCCATCAGGTGCCCGATCTTGAGCACGTCCGCCACTTCCTTGGCCCGCGCGTGGCGCCTGGCGACCGCCTCCCCGCGCACCTTCAGCGGATAGGCTATGTTGTCGGCCAGGTTCATGTGCGGATAGAGCGCATAATCCTGGAACACCATCGAGATCTGCCGGTCCTTTGGGTGCAGATGCGTCACGTCCTCGCCGCCGATCTGAATCTGCCCGGAGGTGGGCGTTTCGAGCCCGGCGATCATGCGGAGGCTGGTGGTCTTGCCGCAGCCCGAAGGACCGAGCAGGCAGACGAACTCGCCGTCCCCGATGGAGAAGCTGACGTCGGACACGGCGGTGAAATTGCCGAAGGACTTGGTGACGTTGCGGAAGTCGACAGATGCCATTGGAACTCAGGCCTTGATGCCGCCAAAGAACCGGAAGCCGAACTTCCAGCTGACGAAGAGATAAAGGACGATCACGGGGAGTGAGTAGATCAGCGAATAGGCCGCCAGCAGTGTGACGATGGGCGTGCCCGCCTCGGAATAGAACGAGTAGATGGCCACCGATGCCGGCATCTGGTCGTCGCTGCGCAGGAGGATGAAGGGGATCAGGAACGAGCCCCAGATGTTGACGAACCCCCAAACCACCACGACCACGATGCCGGGCCGGATCACCGGCAGCGCCACGTCGAAGAAGGCCTGCACCGGCGAGGCGCCGGCGACCATGGCGCTTTCTTCATAGGATTTCGGGATGGAGTCGATGAAGTCGCGGAGGATGAACATGGCCGTGGGCAGCAACCCGCCGGCAAAGGTCAGGATCACCGCCAGGTGGGTGTCGATGAGTCCCGCCGCCGAGACGATCAGGAAGATCGGCACCATGGCGGCCGAACCGGACACCACCGACGAAAACAGCAGCAGCACATAGGTCACCGCCCCCTTGCCCGGGATCGAGGATCGGCTGAGGGCATAGGCGGCGAGCGTCGCCGCCGCACCGACCAGGATGACGCCGCCGACCGACTGGATCAGGCTGTTCCACAGCGCCCGCACGGCAAAGTTGTTGCCGAAGACGGTCACGAAATTGCTCAGCGTCCACGGCTCGGGAATGGCAAGGCCAAGCTCGGCTCGCGCATTGAAGGGCGCGAACAGGAACCACAGCAGCGGCAGCGCGAAGGCAGCGCCGATCAGCGCCGCGAGGGCGGAGAAGGCGATACGGCCAACGAAGGCGGGAATGGTGAGTTTCATGCCGGTCACGCCCGCTTCTTGCGGCCAAGCCACAGATAGACCAGGGCAAAGGCCAGGTTGATCAGCATCATGATCACGCCAACCGCCGCACCCTTGCCGAACTGGAAGTCATGGAAGGCCACGCGGTAGTTGTAGATGGACACCAACTCCGTCCGATAACTCGGCCCGCCATTGGTCAGGAGGAACGGCGTGAAGGTATTGAACGTCCACATGGTGATCAGGATCAGGTCGGTGACGATGTGGCCGCGGATCAGCGGCAGGCCGATGTCGCGGAATTTCTGCCACGATGAGGCACCGGCCACGTCCGCCGCCTGGAAGTAGCTCGGCGGGATCGACGAAAAGGCCGAGTTGAACAGCATCATCGAGAAGGCAGCGCCGCGCCAGGTGTTGAACACCACGATCACCCAGAAGGGTTGCTCGAGCAGGAAGTCACCGCGCGGCAGGCCCACGCTGGTGAGCAGCATGTTGAGCGTGCCCTGGTCGCGATCGAGGAAGGCGAACCAGGCAAAGCCGATCACCACCTCGGGCAGGATCCAGGCGGCGATGACGAAGGTCTCGGTGATGCGCTTGACCGCCGGCGGCACTGTCTGGATCAGCCAGGCCAGCAGCAGGCCGAGCAGCGCCTGTCCGATCAGCGCCGACGCGATGACGAATTGCGTGGTGAGGATCAGCGAGAAGCCGAATTGGCCGCGCTGGAAGAAGGTCGCCGGATCGAACAGCGTCAGGTAGTTCGCGAGCCCGACGAATTCGGGGTTCAGCGCCGTGCGCCCGAGCAGCGTCCGGTTGGTGAACGAGACGAAGATGATCCAGAAGAAGGGCACGATCACGAAGACCGAGACCAGGATGCCCGCCGGCGTCATGAAGGCGGCGCCCGCCGGTGTCGACAGCAGGGCGAAATTGCGGACCTTGCGCTTGGGCTGGTCGGGATGCGGTTCGGTGGTCATTGCGTGATCTCGCGCCGGCCTGGTTGCGGCGCTTCAGTAGACCTCATCCTGAGCTTGTCGAAGGACGAGGTCGTGCGCGCCGGTTCAGTGGCCGCGACCCCCTGGTTCGACAGGCTCACCATGAGGTCTATGAAAATTAGTGGCTCCGCTTCCGTAGCCCGGCACGCCGAGGCGCGCCGGGCCAGGGAGGAGACTAGAGCAGGCTGACGGTGTTCTCTTCTCCGACGATGGAGATGACGGCCTGGCCGTACTGGGCCATCGCTTCCTCGGGCGAGAGTTCGCCGGACACCACCGCTTCCGTCATGCGCTGGATTTCCGCCGAGACCGAGTTGTAGTCCGGATCGTTCGGGCGGGCCGTGGTGAGCGGCAGCAGCGTCTGGCTCGTTTCGGTCAGGAACGGGCTGTTCGGGATCTCGATGTCCGTCCGGGCGGTGATGCGTGGCTGGATCGCCTGGAAGGCGTTCTGCATCTCGGGCTCGTTCATGAACGACAGCAGCGCCCAGGCTTCCTTCGGCGTATCGGTTGCCGGATTCAGCACGAAGCCGGTACCGCCCGAAATGGTGACGAAGTCCTGGCCGCGGATGCCGGCGCCCGGCTCCTTGGCGGGGATCTTGGCCCAGCCCATCACCTCGTCACGGTTCTCCACCGCGAATTCCGAGCCTTCCGGCGTAACCGAGCGGTAGAAATAGTCGCCCTCGAGCAGGATGGCGGTCACCCCGTCGCGGAAGTTGGCGAAGGAGCGGTTGCGGCCGTCGGCCAGGAGCTGCGCGCGCTGGTCGCCCAGCTCTTCGTCGACATAGATGGTCTTGTAGAGGTTGAGGGTATCGAGAATGCCCTGGCTGGCAATGATGTACTTGCCGTCCTCGTCGACGACGCTCTCGCCGGTGCCGAGCAGCGCCAGCCAGTAGCCCTGCATGGTGGTGGCTTCGCCCATGGCGACACCGGCATTGAGCTGGATCGGGAAGCTGTCGGGCTTGGCTTCCTTGATCGCGCGGGCAGCGTCGAGAATCTCTTCCCAGGACGTCGGCTGCCAGTTCTCGCCGTCGAGCCCAGCCTCCTCGAAAATGTCCTTGCGGATGTAGATCATGCGCACGTCGGTGCCGAGCGGAATGCCGTAATACTTGCCCTCATACTCCATCAGGGCGCGCGAGCCTTCCGACAGGGCATCCCAGCCGGACCACTCGTTGACCTCAGCGCCAGCCACTTCCTCGAGCGGCTTCAACAGCCCACCCTCGACGAAGCTGGGGATCAAGAAGCCGTCGAACGCGGTGACGTCCGGTCCGGCGCCGGTGGAGAAGTCGAGCGCCAACTGCTGGGTGAGCTGAGCGTCTTCGCCGCCGAACTGGTTGAGGGTGACATTGATGTCGGGATTGGCGGCTTCGAAGGCCGGGATCACCGAATTCTCGATCCACTCGGCCGTGCCGCTGTTGACGCCGCCGATCACGCAGCGGCAGGTGATTTCCAGGTCAACGGCGAAAGCCTGACCGGCCAGCGCAGTGGCACCGGCGAGCCCGAGCGCCAGAGCGCGCAGACGATTGCTCATTGCAAAACCTCCCATGTGGTGGCTCCGGTTCCCGGTAGCCGCTTGGACCGCTGCAGGCTGAAACCTGCAGCAGACCCACTCAGAATGAACACGTTTTCAAGTTTGTCAATCTGCCGCCCGAGGAGAATCCTCGCGACCTGACACTGGCTCGCTAGCAATTCAGTACGAACATTGCGTGACACTGGCGCTTCCCCTTCTCGTTGCCCTTGACAGAGGCAGTGCGAACGCCGCAGGAAAATGAACACGCTTTCAATGCGAAAGGGGTGAGGGCTTGACCGGCACGCGTCAACGGGCAACCGCCGAAATGGTCGCGCGCCGGGCCAATGTGTCCCGCGTGGCGGTGTCGCGCGCCTTCAACCCGCACACCTCGCTCAAGCCCGAAAAGCGCGCGCTGATCCTCAAGATCGCCGAGGAACTGAACTACACGCCCGACCGGGCGGCACGGGCGCTGGTCAGTGGCCGCTCGCATCTGGTCGGCGTCATCGTGCCGGATGTGTGCAGCCACTGGGAAAGCCAGGAGATCGACGCGCTGACCACGGCCCTGCAGAACGAGGGTTTTGCAACGCTCCTGTTCAAGACGCGGACCGACTACAGCATGGACGAGCGGCTGCTCGCCTATATGCGTGGCTTCAACCCCGACTCGGTGATCGCCTTCGTCGAGAACGTCAAGCCGACCACTCTGGCGCGGGTCCTCGGGCGCGCCGTGCCGATCTATGTGCACTATCCCCACCCCGGCTCGCATGGCGGGCCGGTCGATAGCGGCGGTCCGCTCTACGACCGGCTCAACGTGCTGCAGCATGACGGCATCGAGCAGGCCGTGGCGCTGCTGCAGGGATATGGCGCGCAGCGCATCGCCTATGTGTCGGGCGTCGCCCGCTCGCGCGCCAACGAGTCTCGCGAGGCGATGCTGCGCTCGGTAATGGCCGAGCGGGGGCTGCCGCCGCCGATCGTTGCCCCGGGCGATTTCAGCTATGACGCCGCCTTCAACGCCACCATCGACCTGTTCCGCATCGGCAAGGGCGCCGACGCCATCTTCGCCGCCAACGACGTCGGCGCCTTCGGCGTCATGGATGCGCTGCGGCACGAACTCGGCCTGCGCGTGCCCGAGGACGTCAAGGTGGTCGGCTTCGACGACATCGCCCAGTCGCACTGGAAAAGCTACAATCTCACCACGGTGAAGTTCGACCTCGACGAACGCGTGCGCGCCCTGGTGCGCCTGATCCTGCGCCGGCTGGCCGAGCCCTCCGCCCCTCCCCTCGAAGAAACCCTGCAGACGCGGCTCGTGGTGCGCGGCACGGTTGGCTGATTTCATGACCTCCAAGCATATCCACCTGATCTTCAAGACCCATCTCGACATCGGCTTCACCGATCATGCCGCCAGGGTCCGCCGGCAGTACCACGAGCAGTTCATCCCCCAGGCGATCCGCACCGGGGAGCACTTCTTCAACGAGAACCCGGAGCGGCCCGCCTTCATCTGGACCACCGGTGCCTGGCTGATCTGGGATCACCTCAACTCGCAGGAGCCCGAGCAGGTGCGGCGGCTGGAGCGCGCCATCGAGCGGGGCCTGATCACCTGGCACGCCCTGCCCTTCACCACCCATACCGAACTGATGTCCCCTGCCCTCTTCCGCGCCGCCCTCAGCTTCGGGCAGGAACTGGACCAGCGCTTCGGCCGCAAGACCATCGCCGCCAAGATGACCGACGTGCCCGGCCACACTCTCGGCATGGTGCCGCTCATGGCCGAGGCCGGCATTCGCTTCCTCCACCTCGGCGTCAACACTGCCAGCCCCGTGCCGGCCGTGCCGCCGATCTTCCGCTGGCGCGCGACCGATGGCAGCGAGCTGGTGGTGATGTACCAGAATTCCTATGGCGGCACCGACTTCCCCGCCGGCGGCGACATCGGCATCAGCTTCGCCCACACGGCCGACAATATCGGCCCACAAAGCGTCGCCCAGACCGTGGAGGTCCTGCGCCACCTCCATCATGCCAATCCCGAGGCCGAGATCACCGCCTCTACCCTGGACGCCTTCGGCGCCTTGATGTGGGAGCGTCGCGACACCTTTCCGGTGGTGACCGAAGAGATCGGCGACAGTTGGATCCATGGCGCCGCCAGCGACCCGATCAAGCTCGCCCAGTTCCGGGCGCTGCAGCGGCTCTATGACGGCTTCGCCGAAAACCTGACCCCGGAGCGGCGCGCCTTCGGCCGCGGGCTGACCATGGTCGCCGAGCACACCTGGGGCGTCGACATCAAGACCTATCTCCGGGACACCACCGCCTGGGACCGGACGGATTTCGAGCAGGCACGGGCTTCGGACTACCGCTTCGCCTACACGGAACAGTCCTGGCAGGAGCAGCGTGACTATTTGACAGCCGCTTTGTCGCATCTTGCTGCCGATGACGCCGCTACGGGTAACGGAAAGCTGTCCGAATTGCTGCCGCCAGTTGCTGTCGAGCCGGTTACCGGCACCACCATCGAGCATGGCGGCTGGCGTGCCGAACTCTCTGCCGAGACCGGCGACATCCTCTCCCTGACCTCCCCCGCCGGCTGGCAAATCCACGGGGCAAACGGGTCACTCGCCGGTTACCGGCACGAAAGCTACGACCACAAATCCTTGCAGGAGCATCTAGATTCCTACCTGCAGCACCGCGAGGAATGGGCCATCCTCGACCACGACAAGCCGGGCCTCGACCGGGCCCGCACCGCCCGTACCGACCGGTTCACCCCCCAACACCTCGGCGTCGCCGGCAACACCGCCATCGCCCGCCTCCCCGACCCCGCCACCACCCTCCTCGGCGCCCCGGAAACCCTGGAGATCCGCCTCCGCGGCCTCGATTCCAGCACCGCCGACTTAACCCTGATCCTGCGGGACAAGCCCGCTAACCGTACGCCGGAGGCGGGTTTTTTCCACTTCACTCCGGCCGGTGCAACAGACTGGCGTCTGCAAAAGCTCGGGCTCTGGAACGACGCCGGCAACATCGTCGAGCAGGCCGGCGGGCAGTTGCAGGCCGTGGAAGCGGTGCGCACCAGTGCCGCCGCACACTCGATTGCCGTCGTCCCACTTGATGCCGCTCTGGTCGCGCCGGCCGCCTCGCCCTTCCTGCCTTATCAGCGGCAACGGCCGGTCTTCGACGGCGTACGGTTCAACCTCTACAACAACAAGTGGGGCACCAACTTCCCAATGTGGTGGGAGGGTACGGTCCAGTTCCGTTTCACATTGACGATGAGTCCGGCCTAGACGTTCGCCGGGAATCTTACAGCGCTACTTGAACGGCGGCAGGCGGTGAAATGCCGCCTTGAGCGCCTCGGACCAGCCCTCCGAGATGGCGAGGTAATAAGGGTCGTCGCGCTCGAAGCGCCGGCTGGGGCCGAGCCGCAGGCTGCCGCTCTCGTAGATCTGCATGTCGAGTGGCAGGCCAACGGAGAGGTTGGATTTCAGGGTCGAGTCGAAGGACACCAGCAACAGCTTGATCGCATCTTCGAAACTCATCGACGGATCGTAGGCGCGGATCAGGATCGGCTTGCCGTATTTGTGCTCGCCCACCTGGAAGAACGGCGTATCCGCCGAGGATTCGATAAAGTTACCCTCGGGGTAGATGTAGAAGAGGCGCGGCTCGCCACCCTTGATCTGGCCGCCCAGGATGAACGAGGCGGCGAAGGCATCCGCAGTCTGCCCTGCGGGCGCGGCATCGCGGATCACCTCCTTGACCACACTGCCGATCAGGCGCGCGGTTTGGAACATGGAAGGTGTATCCAGCAGGCTTGGATTGCGCTCGTCGGGTGCCTTGGAGCGCTCGTCGAGAATGCTCGTGACCGCCTGGGTCGTCGCGAGATTTCCTGCCGATAGAAGCACCATCACCCGCTCCCCCGGCACCTCCCAGGTCCGCATCTTGGAGAACGTGGAAATGTTGTCGAGGCCGGCATTGGTCCGGGTGTCGGACATGAACACCAGGCCTTGGTCCGTCTTCAATCCAACGCAGTAGGTCATGCTGTTCCGAGTGTCTGAGCGCCGTGCTTACTGCTCTACATTGAGCGCTACCGCAAGCGACTCCGCGGACGATCCGCTGCGCAGACCCGTGATTGGCGCGGACTGGCTGTAGTCCAGCCCGCAGGCGATCCGCACATATTTCTCATCCGGCGCCACGCCATTCGCCGCATCGAAGCCGACCCAACCCAGGTCTTCCACATAGGCCTCGGCCCAGGCATGGGTGGCGGTCTGCTCCGACTGCCCCTCCATCAGCAGGTACCCAGAAACATAGCGTGCCGGCACGCCCAGCAGACGCGCGGCTGCGATGAAGATGTGAGCGTGGTCCTGGCAGACGCCGCTGCCGTTCACCAGGGCTGCTTCGGCTGGGGTGGCAACGTCCGTACTCCCCGGAACATAGGCCACGCGCTCGCCGGTATCGCGGCTCAGCCGATGCAACTGGTCGAGGGTGTCGGACATGCCGGCCAAAGGCTGAACCAAGGCCTTCACAGCTTCGCCGGCGGCTGTCAGAGGCGTCTGCCGAAGGAAGACCCACAGGGGCGCAACGCCTATTCCCCGGCCGAACACGCCTGCGGTGTCCTTGGTGGTAACCTGGCCGCTGGCATGGATCACGATCTCGGAGGTGTCCGGCTCTGAGCGCAACAACTCGGTCCGGTTGGCGAAGGCATCATCATAGAAGAGTTCCGAGGTGGCGCCCACCACCTCAACCTTCCAGTCCTCTACAGTCTGAACACTCGAGCTGCGTGGCCAAAGGCGCAGCCTCTGGACCGCATAGTTGACCGGGCGGTCGTAGCGGTAGGTCGAGGTATGGCTGATGGAGAGCAGCACGGCCGGTCAATCGAAGTTGTAGGCGCGGCCGATGTCGGCCGCGAGCCTGTTGTTCTGGAAAATGAAGTCGGTGAGAAACTCGTGCAGGCCGAAATCGAAGATGGCCTGAATCTGCTTGCCGCCGATCGAGGCGAGGGTTCGCGAGGATATGTCGTGGCACGACAACCGCGTACCGTACTCCTGGGCCAAAAACTCCAGATTTTCGGCGATGTTGCGGTAGCAGAAGTGCAGCGAGCGGGGCATCCGGCTGTCGAGGATGAGGTATTCGGCGATCTGCGCGGGCGTATACTGGGTGTCGTAGACCCAGCGATAGGAGCGGTGCGCAGACACCGACCGCAGGATCGACTCCCACTGATGGTTGTCCATCGCGCCCCCCACATATGAGGCGGCCGGCAATAGCACGTAATATTTGACGTCGAGGATGCGCGAGGTGTTGTCGGCTCGCTCGATGAACGTGCCGATCCGGGAAAAATTGAAGATCTCGTTGCGCAGCATGGTGCCGTGGAAAGCACCGCGGATCAGGGATGCCTCGCGCTTGATATGGTCGAGCAGGGGCGGCAGTTCGCTTTCCGGCACTGGAGCACTCAGGGCACTCTTGAGCGCCATCCAGGCCTCGTTGACGGCCTCCCAGGCGTCCCGGGTGAGGGCCGTGCGGACCATTCGGGCATTGAAGCGGGTGGCTTCGAGGCAGGAGATGACGCTTGAGGGGTTATCGCGATCTCGCAGCAGGAAATCGGAGACGTTCGCCGCCGTGAACCGGTCGTGCTTGGCTCTGAAGGCCTCCATGGCTCCGGCCGAGAGGACGACAGAGGACCACTCTTCCGGCGCAGTCGAGCTTCGTGTGAGGGCCATGCGCAAGCCGGCGTCGACGATGCGCGCCATGTTCTCGGCCCGCTCGACATAGCGGTGCATCCAGAACAGGCCGCTTGCGGTTCTTCCCAAGAGCATCTGCTAACGCTCCCCTGCCCTAGTCATCGAGCACCCAGGTGTCCTTGGTGCCGCCGCCCTGGCTGGAGTTGACCACCAGCGAACCCTCCGTCAGGGCCACCCGCGTCAGCCCACCAGGGGTGATGTGAATGCGGTCGGAAACCAGCACGAAGGGCCGCAGATCGACATGCCGGGGAGCGAGACCGGCATCGGTCAGGATCGGCGACGTCGAGAGCGCCAGCGTGGGCTGGGCGATGTAGTTTGCCGGCCTTGCTCTCAACTTCTCGGTGAACGCCTCGAGTTCCTTGCGCGAGGCGGCAGGGCCAACAAGCATGCCGTAGCCGCCGGAGCCATGAACCTCCTTAACAACCAGTTCGGAGAGGTGCTCCAGGACGTAATCGAGGCTATCCGGCTCGGCGCACCGGTAGGTGGGTACGTTCTCGAGCATCGCCTTGCGACCGGTATAGAACTCGATGATCTCGGGCATGTAGGAATAGATCGCCTTGTCATCCGCAATGCCGGTGCCCGGCGCATTGGCGATGGTGATGCGGCCCGCGCGATAGACATCCATGATGCCGGCGACGCCGAGGGCGGAGTCCGGCCGGAAGGTCAGCGGATCGAGGAAGGTATCGTCGACGCGCCGGTACAGAACGTCGATCGGGCGGTAGCCGCGGGTGGTGCGCATGGCGATACGGCCATCGACCACCTTGAGGTCACTTCCTTCCACCAGTTCGACGCCCATCTGGTCGGCAAGGAAAGCGTGCTCGAAATAGGCGGAGTTGTGCACGCCTGGCGTCAGGACGGCGATGGTCGGCCTCTCACTGGCTCGATCGGCTGGGGCGACGGCGGCCAGCGACTGGCGTAGAAGTTGCGGGTAGTTCTCGACCGGGCGAACCTTGACCTGCTGAAACAGCTCGGGAAAGAGCTGCAGCATGGTCTCGCGGTTCTCGAGCATATAGGACACGCCCGAAGGCGTGCGGGCGTTGTCTTCCAGTACATAGAACTGGTTCTCGGCCGTCCGCACGAGGTCAACGCCGATGATGTGCGTGTAGACGTTGCCGGGCGGGCGGAAGCCGATCATCTCGGGCAGAAAAGCTTCGTTCTGCGCGATCAACTGCTTCGGAATGCGCCCGGCGCGAACGATCTCCTGCCGGTGGTAGATGTCGTCAAGGAAGGCGTTGATCGCCATCACCCGCTGTTCGACGCCCTGGGACAGGTAGCGCCACTCGCGGCTGGTGATGATGCGGGGGACGATGTCGAATGGGATCAGCCGCTCGGATGCGGCTTCTTCGCCATAGACGGCAAAGGTGATGCCGGTGCGCCGGAATACGCCTTCGGCGTCACGGGCCTTCTTTTCCAGCGCTGCAGGGGTCTTGAGATCGAGCCAGGCCTTCACCGTTTCATACGGCGCGCGCACCTGCCCATCAGCGCTCAGCATCTCGTCAAACGGCGGCACGCCGGCCTCCAGCACTTCCATGATGAGAGCGGCAAGCCGCCCGGTTGGGCTCGGCCCTACAGACCCGGGCACGGCATGCGGCTTTCATCGGAACGCTCGCATCTGCGTCCGCACCTTCGACAGGAAGTCCGTCAGCCGCTCGGGCGTGGGATTGTTCATGTCGTACAGGGCCAAATAGCTGGGGCGCGAGCGGAATGTCGCCCAGCCCCACCGCATTGCCACGCGACGCGGCGGGTCGCCCATCAGCCAGGTCCTGAACTGATTGCCGCCATAGGTGGTGACGAAGGCGACCCTGCGAATGTTGGACAAGCCGGGCTTTATCCGTCCGCGGTCGCCACTCTCGAGCGTGAAGGATACGCCCGGCAGGAATATGCGGTCGAAATAGCCCTTGAGAATGGCGGGATAGCCATAGTTCCAGACGGGGTGAACCACGACAAGGCCGTCCGC
Organism: Devosia albogilva; assembly: GCF_042685625.1. NCBI lineage: Bacteria > Pseudomonadati > Pseudomonadota > Alphaproteobacteria > Hyphomicrobiales > Devosiaceae > Devosia > Devosia albogilva. The sequence continues at coordinate 3,311,460 of NZ_JBHUNP010000001.1, read as the reverse complement.
CGCCCGTAACCGTTCGACATAGGGTCGCGTCAGGGGCGTGAGGTTGCCCGGCACCTCGTGATAGTCAAGGCGCTCCTGGCGCGTCATCACCGCGGGGAAATCTTCCTCATAGAGGTTCAGCGCATCCACCTCGTGGCCGGCCCCTTCGAGCTCCTCTACGACGGCCTCAAACAAGGTGCGGTTGAAGCTGGTCTCGACGGGGTGGGCATGAACGACGTGGACGCGCATCAGGCGGCGTGCACCGGGTTGAGCCCGTCGAACAGCCATGCCTTGCCGGCGGAGAAGTCGAAGTCCGGGTTTTCCCACGCGACCATCTTGCCGGGGTTGAGCACGCCCTTGGGATCGGCCTCGCGCTTGAAGGCGAGCTGGCGCTGATCGGTGCGTTTCATGCCGCCTTCCTCAAGGGTGTAGCGATGCGGGTTGAAGACGTCGCAGCCGTTGTCCTCGTGGATGCGGATGATCTCTTCCAGTCGCTCCTCGGTGGTGTAGCGCACCAGCGGCAGGCCGGCGAAGGTCACCTTGCCATCCTGGCGAGTGATCTCGATGTGCATCGGCAGCTCGTCCCCGAGCAGATCCACGATGCGGCGGACGTGTTCAACCGTGGGATAGCGCGTCTGCAGATAGGTGACGGTCGGGTCGACCTTGAGCGCGCGAAGGGTGGTGTGGTTCCAGGCAAGCTCATAGACCGGCGGGAGGCGTCGCAGTTCGTCCTCGGTGGCGTTGTCAGAGCGGAACCGCAGATCGCCAGCATGATGGCTGATGAACAACTCCAATGCCGGAACCGCCACCGGCGCGACCATCAGGAGTACCACCGACTGGTCCTGCTTCAGGTAGGGCTGGTGTCGGTTGAAATAGCCCGGGATGGGCGCGGCGCAGGGGGAGACTTCCTTGACGAGGAGCCCGTCCTGCAAGGCGACGCCTTCAGCGAAACGGCAGGCTTCAATGAAGTCGTCGAAGCCAACGATCATGTCCACCCAGTCATGCGCCGGTGCCAGCGGCATTTCGGCTTCGACGATGATGCCGTTGGTGCCATAGGCGTGGGCGACCTTGAGGATGTCCTCGCCGGTCAGGTCGAGTTCGCGCGGTTCAGCCTCGCAGGTGATGATCTTCAGGCCGAGAATGCTGCCGAGATTGCGCAGACCACCCCAGCGCACCGAGCCGACGCCGCCCGAGCCGCCGGCAATGAACCCGCCCAGCGAGGCCATGCGGTAGGTGGAGGGATGAAAGCGCAGCTCGCCGCGCACAGCTTGGCGGGTCTCGTGGTCGATCTTTTCGAGCACGGCGCCGGCCTGAGCGCGGACGCGGTCAGGCTCAATGGAGAGCACCTTGTCCATGTTCATCAGGTTGAGCATGGCGCCGCCAGCGAGGGGCATGGCCTGGCCATAGTTGCCCGTCCCTGCGCCTCGCGGCGTGATCGCCACGTCGTGCCGAAAGGCGGCGCGGAGCACGGTTTTCACTTCATCGATGGTGCGCGGGGAGACCACCACTTCGGCCGTGACATGGTCGAGCTTGGCCTTGAGCACCGGCGAGTACCAGTAGTGGTCGCGGCTGCGCTGCTGCACGATGCGGGGATTGTCTTCCTGCGGAATGTCGCCCAGCTCGGCGCGGAAAGCCTCGATGCTCATGCTGCCCCCATCAGGTCGTCGAGTTCGGAGTAGTCGGGAAGCGTCGTGTCGATCGGAGCGCCATGTCGCAGCACCATGCGATCGCTGTGCGGACGCGACATCAGTTCGGTCCAGTTGCGGGCGCGGAAGAGAACGAGATTGGCCGGCGCGCCTGGGGCGATGGTAGCCGTGTAGTTGAAGCCGGCGATCGCTGCAGCGTCCGCGCCGACGGCACGGGCCCAAGTGAAAGCGGCATCCTGCGGGTGATCGAAGTGGAGGATGCGGGCGCCTTCGCGCAGCACCTCGAAGGCGTCGAGATCGCCATAGGCGTAGAAGGGATCGCGGGTGTTGTCGGAGGCAATTGCGACCGATACGCCGGCGGCCTTCAGCTCGTTGAGCAGGGTGACACCGCGCCAACGGGGGGTGCGAACGCCGTCGCGATTGTCGCGATCCTGCAGGTACAGGTTGCACATCGGCAGAGAAATGACTGCTATTCGTGCCCGCCGAACCTTGTCGATGACGCGATTTGCAGTTTCTGCGTCCTGGACGGACAAAGAGCAGCAGTGACCGGCGATGACCCTGCCCGTGAATCCGGTTTCGAGCACCGCATCGGCGAGGCACTCAAGGGCATTGGCGGCCGGGTCGGGCGACTCGTCGGCGTGAAGGTCGATGTCGAGCCCGAACTCACCTGCCACCTCGATGAGGTTGCGCATGATGGTGGGGTTCTCGGCGTGAGCGGCGCTCGAGCCACCCAAGACGCCACCCGCGGCTTTGGTGCGCTCGGCAATGGCGCGAAGGGTTGGCTTGTCGAGGATGGTATCGGGCCCCATGAGCCCCACGCCCTGCAGCTCGATGCGGCCCGACCAGCGCTCCCGCATGGTCTGGAAAACATCCCAGGTGATGGTGTGTTGGGGCGGCGCCATGTCGAGATGGGTGCGGATGGCGGCGGTGCCATGGGCGTAGGCGCAGCGCAGGGCGAAGTCCATCCGCCGCTCGACATCATGTGCCGCCCAGTTCGCCTGGCGGTCGGCGAGGACCGCCAGGAGGGCGCCCATCCAGGTGCCGTCGGGGTTTTGACGGCGCGGCCAGATGTGACCCTTGTCGAGGTGGGTGTGGATGTCCACGAAGGTCGGGAGGACGATGCTCCCCTGGAGGTCTACGCGGTGAGGGCCGATCGCTGTTCCGGCAGGCGCAATGGCGGTCACAAGGCCATCGGAGACCGTGAGATCGACCAGTGCGAGGGCGCCGGAACTGGCGTCGCCCATTACCGCTTCCGGTATCGCTGCGTTGGTGAGCACGTAGTGGCCGTCGGCGGGGATGGTGAACCGCATCCTAGTTCTCCCGCCGCAGGGCACTCTCGTGCCAGCGGTGCAGCAACAGCCAGGAGATGAGAGAGGTGATGGCGAAGATGGTCACGCCGGTCAGCATCAGCAGGACCAAGGCTGCGTAGAGCCGCGGGTAGTTGAGGCGGTAGCCGGATTCCAGCAAGCGGAAGGCGAGGCCTGACCCCTTGCCTGCAGAGCCGGCGGCAAACTCGGCCACCACCGCTGCGATGAGGGAGAGGCCGCCACCGATCCGAAGGCCGGCGGCGAAATATGGAAGCGAAGACGGCAGCTTGAGCTGGATCAGCGTTTGCCAGCGGCTGGCGCCATAGAGCTCGAACAGGTTGAGCAGGTTGTGGTCGACGCTCTTTAACCCCGCGACCATGTTGGAGAGGATCGGGAAGAAGGCAACGACGAAGGCGCAGGTCAGCAGTGCCGACTGCGTGTCGGGCATATAGATCAGCAAGAGCGGCGCGATGGCGATCATCGGCGTGACCTGCAGGATCACCGCGAAGGGAAAGACCGCGAGTTCGATCCAGCGGCTCTGGACCAGGATGATGGCAAGGCCCACCCCGCCCACCAGCGCGATCAGGAGGGCAAGAAGCGTGATGCGGATCGTGACCAGCAGGGACGGCAGCAGGGTCGGCCAGTCGGTGACCAGCGCCATGGCTACGTCCATCGGCGCCGGCATGATGTAGCGGGGCACCTGGTTGACCACGATGTGCACCTGCCAAAGAGCGATGGCGAGCAACACCATGGCGACCGGCACGACGATGCTCAGCACCCGCTCGCTGAGCCTGGCGCGCCGTACCGGGATTGTAACTGCACTGTCGGTGCCGGCTTCAGCGGCGTTCGTGACGAGCTCGGTCATTGCGCCTTCGCTCCCATCATGATGGCTTCCTGAAGAGCGCGTGAGACACGATCGGTGGTGGCGCGGTATTCCTCCGAGGTGCGGTAGTTCTCGTCGCGGACGCTGCCGTTATCGATCGACAGGTCAGCATGTACCTGGCCGGGACGGGCACGCATCACAACGATCCGATTGCTGAGAAACGCGCTCTCGAACACCGAATGGGTAACGAAAATCACGGTGATGCCGGTCTCGCGCCACAGCCGGAGTACGTCGTCGTTGAGCTTCTGCCGGGTGATCTCGTCGAGGGCCGCGAAGGGCTCGTCCATCAGCAGCAGCCTGGGGCGGGTGACGAGCGCGCGAGCGATGGAGACTCGCATCTTCATGCCGCCGGAGAGTTCACGGGGATAGGAGTCGGCAAAGTCGGCCAGTCCGACGCTTGCCAGCCCCGCCATCACCGCATCGCGGGCCTCGCGCTTGCCTTGCCCGCGCAGCTTCAAGGGCAGATGGACATTCCCGAACACCGTTGCCCACGGCATCAGCGTCGGCTCCTGAAAGACGAAGCCGATGTCGCCTTCCGGCAGTCCCTTCGCGTTCACCGGAGAACTGGGCCAGTCGATCGTTCCCGATGACGGAGATCCAAGCCCCGCAATGATGCGCAGCGCGGTGGACTTACCACAGCCGGAAGGACCAAGCAGCGAGATGAACTCGCCCGGTCGCACGTCGAGCGACATGCCCTTGAGGGCCAAAGTGCCGTTGGAGAACAGCTTGGTCACGTCCCGCATGGAAACCACGGGGCGACTTGGCTTGGTCGGTGGCACCACGGGCGCCGGGGCATAGGTTGTGTCGGTCAATGGGAGCGCAGTCTGGTTGGCCAGTGGCCGGCGCGGCAATCGAGCTGCGCCGGTGGGAAGATCAGTTGGCGAGGTCGACGCCGAGGCCGTGGCACACATATTCGGTGGTGTAGGCCTGAGTGACGTCGATGCCTGCCTCGAACACGCCAACCTCTACCATGCTGTCGTAGAAGCCCTTCCAGTGCTCGTCGGTCATGCAGCCGATACCGCCGGTTTCGGCTTCGCCGGAGACGACAATGCCATACTCTTTCATCTTGGCGATGCCGTAGGCGATCTGGTCGTCGGTCATCTCGGGATTGTCGGCCTTGATCAGTTCATTGGCGGCAGCGTTGTCGCCGTAGAGATAATTGTACCAGCCGATGATCGTGGCCTCGACGAAGCGCTTGGCGACGTCGGGATTCTCCTCGACCCACGGCCGCATGGCCTCGATGGTGGTCGAATAGGGCGTGTAGCCCTGATCGGCGATCAGCCAGACATCCGGAGCAAAGCCCGCCTCCCGTTCGATGGCGAGGGGTTCAGAGGTGAGATAGCCCTGCTGAATGGCCTCCTCGTCGGCCAGGAACGATGCGGGATTGAACTGATACGGCTCGTACTTCTCGTCCACGAACTCCGGCCATTGCGACTTCATCCAGGTGAAGTAGGAGGAGAAACCGTCGGCTCCCAAAATGTACTTGGACGCCCCCGCAAGCTCCGGAAAGCTCGCGAACTGCCCGGGGTGGGACATCAGTATCTGCGGATCCTTCTGGAAGATCGCCGCCAGGGTGATGGTCGGGATGCCTTCCTTGACAGCGTTGATCGCGCCCGTTGCGCCGCCCATGTAGAACTGCACCTGGCCGGATACGAGCAGCGGCCTGCCGGGAGATTGCGGGCCGCCCTGCATGATCGTCACGTCCAAACCGTACTCGGCATAGGTGCCGTCAGCTACGGCCTGGTAGTAGCCGCCATGCTCGGCCTGAGCGAGCCAGTTGCTGGCGAAGGTCACCTTGTCCTGGGCCATGGTACCTGCCGCAGCCAGGCTGCTGGCGATCAGGACGGTCGTGAATGCAGTCACGTCTCTCATGCTTGCGTTCCCCTGACGTTGGCCGTCGGTTGCTGTGCGGCGCAATCGTCGAGCAACTGTTGAACGTCGCATCCTCAATGTGAAGCCAAAAAATAGGCACCTCGAGCGAATGCCTGCTATGCGTGCAGAAGGGGCTAGGCGACGGCAAAGCTTGTCGCTAGCATCCGCGACGAAATGGCCAGCCCTCTCACACCCAGCAGCATTCACCCACCATTCGCCCCCTATAGCCATGGGATCGTGGTGCCCGCCGGCCAGAAGCTGATCTTCTGTTCCGGGCAACTCGGCATTACTGCTGACGGCGGCATACCGGCCGATTGCGGTGGGCAGACTCGAATCTGCTTCGACAACATCGCGGCGATCCTGGCTGAGGCGGGGCTTGGCCTGGCCGACATCGTGCGCATCAACGCCTATGTCACCGCGCGCGAGCACCTGGCGCCATACATGGACGTGCGGAATGCCTTGTTTTCTGCACCCTACCCGGCATCGACCCTGATGATCGTTTCGGGCTTCGCCCGACCGGAGTTCCTCGTCGAAATCGAGGCAATCGCGGCGGGTCCCGATAGAGAGGCAAACCCGTGACCCGCAAGATCTGGTGGACCGACTTCACGGCCGGCGATTTCGACAGCATCGACGCGACGAAGACGATTGCCGTCCTGCCCGTTGCTGCCGTGGAACAGCACGGCCCTCACTTGCCGGTGGGTACCGACACAATCATCAACACGTCGATGATGGAGCTGTTGGCGGAGCGCGCACCGGCGGAACTCGACATCCGCATCCTGCCGGTTCAGGCGATCGGCAAGTCCAACGAGCACATCTGGGCGAAAGGCACCATCACCCATACTGCCACGAACCTGATAGACGCCTGGACGCAGATCGGCTTCGAAGTAGCGCGTGCCGGGGTGCGGAAGATCGTGTTCGTGAACTCCCATGGCGGCAATGAGGAGATCATGGGCATCGTTGCTCGCGAATTGCGCGTGCGCGCCGACATGCTGGCGGTGAAAAGCGGATGGCGGTTCACTCCTCCGGAGGTCCTGACGGACCTGGAGCGCCGACACGGCATCCATGGCGGTGACGCAGAGACGTCCTTGATCCTCCATTTCAAGCCGCATCTGGTGGACATGGCGCGGGCGGAGAACTTCGCTTCCATCGCGGCGCGCGACGAACAGCAGTTCAGGTACCTGCGGCCGACCGGCGCCTTCGGGCACGTCTATGCGTGGATCGCTTCGGACATCAACCCGTCCGGGGCCGTCGGCGATGCCGCCTCGGCCACTGCCGAGAAGGGCAGGATGATCGCGGAAGCCAATGTTGCAGGCATGATCGAGGTGCTGGAGGAAGTGGAGCGGATGCCCCTGCCCTCAGTTGCTCAGGGAGCCTGAAGAGACTCAGCGCTTCACCGCCAGAGGACTCTGGAGGTAGGCGACCACCAAACGTGCAAGCGCCAGCAGCGACTTCTCGTGGGTGCGCTCCCAACCGTGCGAGCTGTCGAGGGAGAAGCAGGCGAGGCCGACACGGAGATCCCAGCCGGCTTCCACCGCGGCGGCACTGTCGGAGCGGTAGTGGCGGAACGTGTCGCGGACATGCGGGATGCCGTGCTCTTCGCAAAGCGACAGCAGGTGGCGGGTCACGGCGGCGTCAAACGGCCCCTGGCGGTCACGCATGGCAATGGTCGCCGAATCATCGCGCGAGGCCTGGTTGGGCGCGCTGACGGCATTGTCGATCGCCACCAGTTCCTCGACTTCGGGGCCGAAGCCGTGGGTGCCGCCGATGCCGATCTCTTCGGCAATGGTGAACATCACCTGGCACGGGATTTCCGGAAGCTGTCCGCCCTCGACGATGGACTTGAGCGCGGCGAGGATCACGGCGCAGCCGGCCTTGTCATCGAGATGGCGGGAGACGACGAAGCCCCCTACCCGCTCAGGCTGCGCGTCCACCGCGACCATGTCGCCGACATTGAAGCCGGCAGCGACGAGATCCTCGCGGCTGTGCAGTTCGGCGTCGATGCGGATTTCGAGATTGTCCCAGTCGGCGGGCTGAGTGTCGACGTCGGTGTTGAAGCGATGCCCGGAGGCCTTGAGCGGCAGGATGGTGCCGCGGTGGGTGATGGCGTCGGAGAAGATAGTAACCCGCGCGCCCTCGGCGAAGCGAGCGGCCCAGGTGCCGGTGTTGCGCAGCGACAAGCGGCCGTTGTCCTTGAGCTCGGTGACCATGGCGCCGAGCGTATCGAGATGGGCCGCCACCGCGCGCCGAGGCGCTCCCTCGCCGAGCTCGACATAGAGGACGCCGCGGCGGGTGTAGCGGGGCTCCAGCCCCAGCTCGCGCAGCCATCCATCGACGAGCGCAACAGCACGATCGGTCATGCCGACAGGGCTCGGGGTGCGAAGCAGTTCCCTCAGGCGATTGTGCAGGTAGTCGAGGTCGATCATGCGGTCCGTCGGCGTCTGGTGCGTATGGGTTCTTCGGTATCTGCAAGGAAGCGGTCGTGGAGTTTGGCCTGCAGGCCAAGCATGTGCTGCTCCGCCTCCGCCATGTGTTCGGCGAGGATTGCCTGTGCCGCAGCGGCGTTGCGCCGGCGCATGGCGGCGATCAGGTCGCGCTGATGCTGGATGCCGCTCTGGCGCTGCACCGGCTCGGGCTGGACATAGATGTCCTGTGCGACTGTCAGGTCCTTGAGCAAACGCTGGAGGAAACGGCAGGTGAAGGCGAGAATGGGGTTATCGGAATACTCGGCCACGACGCCGTGGAAATCGAGCTCGGCCATGCGCTGGTTCCAGCGCTCCTGGGCGTCGGCCGGCTCATGGTCGTAAATGGCGATGATGGCTTCGAGCCGAGCCAAGCCTGCGGCATCGATGTGGGCGGTGGCGCTGGCAGCGACCAAGGGTTCGAGCGCCTTGCGCATCTCGTAGATGTTGGCGATCGTCAGGTTCTTGGCGAACAGGAAGTTGGAGAGCAGGCTCATCGCCCGTCCCTCCCCCATCCGCTCGATGAAGGCGCCGCCGCCAGGGCCGGTGCGGACGCTGATGAGGCCCTGCACTTCCAGCGCCTTGAGAGCCTCGCGCACAGTGCCCTTGCTGGCGGCGAACTGGGCCATCAACTCGCGCTCCTGCGGCAGGCGATCGCCCGGACCAAGACCATGCTCGACGATCATGCGCTTGAGCGCGTCGACGATTTCGTCGGTGCGTTTGCGGCGAGGGCGGCCGGCGGGGTGCGCGGAGGGAACGGCAACGGTCATAAGCTTATCCGGAGGTCGCGAGGCGCGGCGCGGCCGCGATCAGGTCGCGTGTATAGTCGTGCCGAGGACTGGCGAAAAGCTGCGCGGCCGCTCCCTCCTCGACCACCTCGCCCAGATACATGACCGCCACGCGATCGGAGACGGCTTCGACCACCGCCAGGTCGTGGCTGATGAACAGGTAGGAGAGCCCAAGCTCGCGCTTCAGTTCGTCGAGCAGCAGCAGTACCTGCGCCTGCACCGACACGTCGAGGGCGCTGACCGGCTCGTCGAGTACGAGGATCCGCGCTTCGGCGGCAAGGCTGCGGGCGATGGCGATGCGCTGCGCCTGGCCACCGGAGAACTCGTGCGGGAAGCGCTCGAGCGTGCCCGCGGGCATTTGCACGGCGTCGAGCAGTTCGCGCTTGCGCGCCTGACGGCGCGATAAGTCATAGCCGCGGAGCTGCTTCAGCGGCACGTCGAGGATGTCGCTGATGGTCTTGCGGGGGTTGAGCGAGGCGACCGGGTCCTGGAACACGTATTGAATGGTGCGGCCGAAGGCGCGGTTGCCGGCGCGGGCGAGGTCCGACCAATCCTGACCGTCGATGACCATGGTGCCTTCGGTGGGACGCTCGAGGCCCACCAGCATGCGCGCCAGGGTGGACTTGCCGGAGCCGCTTTCACCGACGATGCCAAGGGTTTCGCCGCGCCGAAGGTTCAGGGTTACGCCCCTGACGGCGTGGACTACGGCGGCCTCGCGGCCGAACAGGTTGCGGCCGCCGCCGAAGCGCTTGACGAGACCACGCATCTCGATCGCTGCGTCGCTCATGCGCGGCCCTCCGCCATGAGTGGGCGCACGCGGTCGAGGAAGGTGCGGCCTTCCCCCAGCTCCGGAACGCAGGCGATCAGCCGCCGGGTATAGTCGTGCTGCGGGTTGCGCAGCACGCCGGCGGTGGCGCCCTGCTCGACGATGACGCCATTCTTCATCACCGCGACACGGTCGCAGACATCGGCGACGACGCCGAAGTCGTGGGTGATCAGCAGAATGGCGAGGCCGCGGTCACGGCGGAGGCCCTGCAGCAGGTCGAGGATGCGCTTCTGCACGGTGACGTCGAGGGCGGTGGTCGGCTCGTCGGCGACGATGATGTCCGGGTCGTTGGCGAGCGCCATGGCGATGCCGATGCGCTGGCGCTGGCCGCCGGAGAGTTCGTGCGGGAAGGCGCGGGAGCGGGCGCGCGCATCGCGGATGCCGACCTGCTCCATCAACTCGACGGCACGTTCTCCGGCTTCGCGGCGGCCGATGGGACGGTGGGCGAGGATGGCCTCGGCGACCTGCTCACCGACGCGGTAGAGCGGGTGCAGCGTGGTCAGCGGATCCTGGAAGACGTAGGACACGCGGACGCCACGGAGGGCGATGATCTGGTTCTCGTCCATGGCGAGCACGTCGCGGCCGTCCACATAGACGGCGCCGCCGGTGATCACGCCCGGTGGGGAGGCGACCAGGCCCATCAGGGACAGGGCGGTCACCGATTTGCCCGAGCCGCTTTCGCCGATCAGGCCGAGGCATTCGCCACGGTTGAGGCTGAAACTGATGCCGCTGATGGCAGGCGTGATGCGGCCGGAATCGTCGAACCCGGCGGACAATTGCTCGACGACAAGAGCGGGAGCATTTTCACGATTAGAGGGCGGCGGGTTCTCGCGGCGAATCTGGGTCACCGCCATTGGCCGGGCCAGTGAGCCAGAACGCAGGCGTGGGTCGAGCACGTCGCGGATGCCGTCGCCGAGGAGGTTGATGCTCATCACCAGGATGAAGATCATCACGCCCGGGATGATGGAGGCGTGCGGCGCGGTGAAGATCTGCGCCCGGGCCTGCCCCAGCATGGAGCCGAGGTCGGAGGTCGGCGGCTGGGCGCCAAGGCCGAGGAAGGACAGCCCGGCGGTCTCGAGGATCATCCAGCCGACGGTGGTGGACATGGTGATGACGATCACCGGCAGGACGTTGGGCAGCACTTCGGTGAACAGGATCGCCACATCGCCCTTGCCCGACAGACGCGCCGCGTCGACGAATTCACGATTGCGGATGGAGACGGTGACGCCGCGGATGTTGCGGGCGAAGAACGGGATGTTGACGATGGCAATTGCGTAGAGGGCATTGAGCAGCCCCGGACCGAGTGCCGCGACGATGGCGATGGCCAACAGGATGTAGGGGAACGCCATCAGCATATCGACGAAGCGCATCAGCAGCGTGTCGGTCGCCCCGCGCGCATAGCCGGCGACGAGCCCAATCACCGAGCCGACCAGAGCGGCAATTGCCGTAGCGCTGATGCCGACGATCAGCGACACCTGCGTACCCCAGATCAGGCGCGAGAGGATGTCACGGCCGAGATGGTCGGTGCCGAGCAGGTGCCCCGGGCTCAGCGGCGGCAGCAAGCGGTTCGGCTGATCGGTGATATCGGGGTTGGGGAGCGGCAGCACGGGGGCTAGCACCGCCAGCAGCACCACGAAGCCAAGGATGAACAGACCGGCGGCCGCGAGGCGGTTGGCCATCAGCAGTTGCCAATTGCTGCGGCGGCGCGGCGGGGCGGCGGGAAGTGCGGCGTTGGTCATCCCTTGAGCCTCGGGTCGAGCATGGCCTGGGCGACGTCGGCCAGGAGGTTGACGAGGACGTAGACGGTGGCGGCAACCAGCACACCGCCCTGCACCAGCAGCAGGTCGCGGGTGGATACGGCCTTTACCAGCATCTGGCCGAGGCCTGGCCACTGGAAGACCGTTTCGATGTAGACGGCACCGCCAAGGACAAAACCGGCCTGAATGCCGAGCACCGGGATCACCGACACCAGGGCCGCGCGGAAGGCGTGCCGCCAGATCACGGCACCTTCCTTCAGGCCCTTGGCGCGGGCGGTGCGCACGAAATCCTGCCGGAGCACCTCGAGCATTGCGGCTCGAGTGAGGCGGGCGACGACGCCGGTGGCGACAATGGCGAGGGTGGTGGCTGGCAGGACCAGGTGCAGCAGCAGGTCCGGCAGGTCCCCACCACCATAAACGGCATACATGCCGGAGGCCGGCAGCAGCCGCCACTGGACGGCGAACAGGAGGATGAAGATCAGGCCGAGCCAGAAGGCTGGCATGGAGATGCCGATGAGCACGAAGAAGGTGACGATGCGATCGGTCCAGCCGAACTGGCGAACCGCAGAGGCGACCCCGGCGAGGATGCCGAGGACGGAGCAGATTATCAGCGCCGCTCCGGCCAGCACCAGCGTGGCGCTGAAACGCTCCAAAACTTCATCCAGCACCGGGCGGTTGAGGATGTAGGAGCGGCCGAAGTCACCCTGCAGCAGATTGCCGATCCAGATGAAGTATTGCTCCGGCCAGGAGCGGTCGAGGCCAAGCGCGCGGTTGATCCGCTCCACGTTGTCGGGAGTGGCATAGGAGCCGAGCAGCGCCTGCGCCGGATCGCCGGGGATGAGCTTCATCACCAAGAAGACGATTACCGACAATCCCAGGATCACCGGGATCGCCGCCAGCAGGCGCTTGCCGATATAGCTGCCCATCGCCGCCTCCGAGCCGGGGAGCGGGACCGGCCATGGCCGGCCCCGAACCAATGCTACTGCTTGGTGACGTCGCGGAGCACCAGACTGAAGTCGGGCTGCAACTCGAACTCACCGACTGCGGCAGTCACGACGGCGTTCTGCTTCCAATTGGCGACGAACAACCAGGGTGCATCCTCATGAACGAGGGCCTGGACCTGCCGGTAGAGTTCGCCGCGTTCTTCCGGATCGGTCGAGACCCGAGCCTGGTCGAGCAGAGCATCGACCTCAGGGTTCGAGTAGTAGCTGGAGTTGAAGCCACCCTGGTCCGGGAAGGCAGCAGTGCGCAGGGTGAGGAAGGGCAGTGTGTCGGGATCGGTGGTCATCCAGGCCATCTGGGCCATGTCCGCCTTGCCTTCGAGACCTGGGTTCACCTCGGAGAGGAAGGTGTTCCACTCATAGGTCTGTATCTCGACGTCGAGCCCGACGGCCGCAAGATCGGCCTGGATGGCGGTGCCCATCGGTACTGGATCGAGCATGCCCGAGCCGCCTTCAGTGACGAGGAAGGTCAGGCTCGCACCCTCGGCACCCGCCTCGGCCAGCAGTTCCCTGGCCTTCTCGGGATCATAGGGATAGGGCTCGACCTCTTCGTTATAGGCCCAGTTGAAGGCCGGCGGGATGGGACCGGCGGACACGTCGGCGGTACCCTGCAGCACGTCGTTGACGAGGCTTTCCTTGTTCACCGCGTAGTTGACTGCCTGGCGCACCAGCTTGTCGGCGAACGGGCCTTCCTTGGCGTTGAGCATCACGTACCAGACATGGGGGCCGACGGCCTCCTTGAGCTGGAAGTTCGGATCATCGCGGAACTGGGCGACGTTGTCGGGCGGAGTTTCGAGCAGAACGTCGATGCCGCCGGAGAGCATTTCGGCGACACGCGTATTGGCGTCCACGATCGGGCGGAAAATCACCGCTTCAAGTGGTGCCGGGCCATCCCAGTAGTCCTCGTTGCGGGAGACCACCACGCGCGTGTTGGACTGCCACTCCTCGAACTTGAACGGTCCGGTGCCGACCGGATTGCGCCCGTAGTCGGCGCCGTGCTGCTCGACCGCAGCGGGCGACACGATCAGCCCCGAGGGGGAGGCCAGGTTCGACATCAGCGGCGCGAAAGCTTCGTTGAGAGTGAACTTGACGGTCAGGTCATCGACGACTTCGACGGTCTCGATCGAGGAGAAGAAGAAGGCGAGCGGGAACGGGCCGGTGGAGGCGAAGGGATGGTTCTCGTCCAGCATGCGGTCGAAGTTGAACTTCACCGCCTCGGCATTGAACGGCGTGCCGTCGTGGAAGGTGACGCCCTCGCGCAGGTTGAAGGTATATTCCAGCCCATCGTCGGAGATGGTCCAATCGGTGGCCAGTGCCGGCTCGATCTCGAGGGTGCCGGGCGTGTTGCGCACCAGCCCGTCATAGACGTTCACGGCGATACGGAAGTCGTTGGACGCAGTCGACACGTGCGGGTCGAGCGATGCCGGTTCGGCAATCTGGCCGACCACCAGCACGTTGGGCGGCGTCTGGCCGATCGCCGGCGAGACAAGCGCCAGTGCGGTGGCCAGCATCAGCGGGGCCAAGCCCGTCCACTTCAGCTTCATGAGTTCCTCCTGTTCCCTGCCCGTTGCCGATCGGCTCCAACCGTGACAAAAGGCTTGCAGCGAATTTATCAGCATAAATGACACTGGCAATCCCAATTGATGCGGATGAATTCTGGCCAAGAGGAACGCTGATGACCTTTTCGATCGTGGGACGCGACCCCGACACCGGCGATCTTGGCGTGGCGACGGCAACGGCCGGGCCATTCGTGGGCTGGCTGGTGCCGCATGGTCTGCCGGGTATGGGAGTGGTGGCGACGCAGGCCATGACCAACCCTTATCTGGCCGTAGACCTGCTGCAGGGTCTGGGCGAAACGCCCATCGAGCAGGCGCTGGAAGCTGCACTCGAACGGGATGCGGAGCGGGAGCGTCGGCAGATCATCGCCGTGGACCGCATGGGGCGGACTGTCGGCTGGACGGGTTCGAAATGCGAAGGCTTCGCCGGGCATTTGCCAGGAGACGGTGTTGCGGTAGCCGGGAACATTCTTGCCGGTGAGGCCGTGCTGCACTCCATGCTGGCGGCCTACTCCCGTCCTGCCGATCTGGGCACCCGTCTGCTTGCGGCGCTGACCGCGGGGGCAGAAGCGGGGGGAGACCGCCGGGGAACGGGCTCGGCGGCACTGAAGGTCTATGGACGGGAGGCCTATCCGCTCCTCGACCTGCGGGTGGACGACTCCGAGGCGCCCCTGGCGGAGCTGGAAACCCTGCTGACTCGCGCCACCAGTGGCTCCTATGCCGAGTTCCTGGCGGCGGTGACCCGCCGCGCCCGATAAGGCGTCGCTATCCTCCAGCGCCTTGATAGTTGCGCAGGCACCAGCGCCAGTGGGCCATCGCCAGTAGGCCGAAGACCGGACCGGCAACAAGCGAGGCGACCGGCGCCCAGTCTGCAAGGATCGGAACCGGCTTGCCCAAGATGACGGCGACCGGCACGAAGGCGAGAAATCCGAGCGGTGCGAATGTCACCATCAGCAGCTGCAAGGGGGCTGGAAAGATGTTCAGGGGATAGCGGGCCAGTTCCCAAAAGCCGAAGAAGATCGAGAACAAGTGGCGGGACCGCACCCAGACCAGCGCCGTTGTGCCGATCATGGTCATCAGGGCCGCCGTGAGCATGGCGGCACTGACCAGCGAAGCCAAGAAGTAGACGACGACCACAGGCGACCACGCGACCTCCACCTGGGTGAGAGACCAGGTCATCAGCGCAGTGGCCAGGATGATGTGGCCGCCGTAGCCAATGTTGATGCCGGAGAACACCAGGAAGGTCCAAGGACCAACCGGCTTGATCAGCACGGCGTCAAAGGTGCCGAGGCGAACCTTCTCCTCGATGTCGCGGAACTGAGTGAAGCTCAGCGACGCACCCAATGAATACGCCAGCAAGTGGAATGCGAGGAGCAGAGCCATGTCGGCCCATACCCAACCCCCGAGATTGTCGAAACGGGCGATGATCAGCGCGATGGTTGCGTACATGGCCGCATAGCTGAAGCCCTGCGACAACCAGGCCAGGAACATGGCACCGCGATATTCCATGCGGGTGCGCACATACATTCGCACAAGGTGAGGGATCAGCGTGATGTCGTGCAGTACGCTCAGCCTCCCTGCACAGTGAGGCGCTGGCGGGCCTGGGACCACAGCCATAGCAGGAAGCTCAGCAGCGCCGCCAACCAAGCGGCGCCGATGCCGAAGTGAAGAAAAGCCGACGAGGGATCGAGTTTGCCGAGGTAGATGGCTGACGGATAGTAGCTCACCCAGGCAAACGGGAGATAACCGAGAATGCCGGCGAGCCAGCCTGGCATGAACCAGAGCGGCACGATCGCCCCCGAGGCCAGTGCCATGATTCCCTTGAGGAACCACTCGAGCGCAAAAACGGTGAGCAACCAGAAGGCCAGCAGGCCGCAAAGTGCAGCGAGCGTAAAGAGCATCAACCAGGACAGCGCCCAGTACGGGATGAACACCAGGGCGTGAAACATGCTTGCGGGCGGCAGCAGGCCGACCGTCAGGCCGATGATGACGAAAACCGGCAGCGTCACCACAAGCTGGTCGAAGACGTAGTGACCGAAATGGGTGGCGAGCAGGCTCGCCGGATAGTTGAGCGGCTTGAGCAGGAAGATGGTGATGTCGCCGGTCCGCACCGCATCACCCACGTCATTGATGAGCCGGTCGGTGTTCCAGTAGAGGAGCCCGGCAACCATCACATAGGTGATCATCTGCGGCAGGGTCGCACCGTCGGCAACCACGCGACCGGCGAAGGCCGCACTCCAGATGGCGATGAAGGCATAGCTGACCACAAGCTCGCCGAAGGCACTGGCCCAGACCTGGTTGCGATAGGCAAGGCGCGACTGGAAGGCTGTCAAGGCGAAGGCGGGATAGGCGCCGCCTTTCACGCCACCGCTCCCTGCCTGGTAGCCTTGTTCTGGTAGAAGGTGCGAATGACCTCCTCGATGTCAGGCTCTTCCAGCTTCACGTCCTTGAGGCTGCGGCCGCGCCCGACCTCGTTGAGGACATCGATGAGCGATGTAGTCTCGTCCTCGAGCAGATAGTACTTGGCCGCGCCTTCATCCAGAGCAAGCGTCGCGGTGGAGAGGGCGATGGGTCCGGGATCGGTTGCAAACTCGAGCTTGAGACGCCTGCGTGAGCCGAGGGTGGCCCGTAGACGTTTCAATTCGCCGTCGAAGAGCAGCTTGCCATCGTCCACCATGATCAGGCGCGGGCAGATCTCCTCGATGTCCACCAGGTCATGGGTGGTGAGGATGATGGTGGTGCCGCGCTGGCGATTGACCTCCGCCAGGAACTTGCGGACGGCATCCTTGGCGACGACGTCGAGCCCGATCGTCGGTTCATCGAGGAAAAGGATCCTGGGATCGTGCAGCAGGGAGAGCGCGATCTCTGCCCGCATGCGCTGGCCGAGACTGAGCTGGCGCACCGGGCGATCAAGATACGCGCCCATGTCCAGCATGTCCGTCAGCAGCCGCAGGTTCTCAGCGAAACGGAGCGCCGGGATATCGTAAATGTGGCGATTGAGCGCGAAGCTGTCCCGGACCGGCAAGTCCCACCACAACTGGCTGCGCTGACCGAAGACCACGCCGATCTCCCGCGCGTTGACCATCCGGTTGGCGTGCGGCTCGCGACCGAGGACGCGCAAGGTGCCCTCGCTGGGCACCAGGATACCGGTCATCATCTTGATCGTCGTCGACTTTCCGGCCCCATTGGGGCCGAGATAGCCCACGGCTTCGCCCGACTCGATAACAAAGGAGACGCCGTCGACGGCGCGGATAGAGTTGTAGGTACGAGAAAAGAGGCTGCCCAGAGCCCCGCGAAGACCAGACTCGCGTTTGAGCTGGCGGAAGGTCTTGCCCACGCCGGCGGCAGAGATGATCGCTGTCATCGAATGGCCCTCGGCGGCACGCTAGCCGATTCTTGCCGGGCAATGAACGTCGCAGTGTCGAAGACTGTCCCGCCTTAAGGCGTTGTTAACCATGAAATCCGTTGATGCGGGGGAGGATTCAACCTCCAGCATGGAGTCGATACATGGTCAGCGGCGGCGCGCACATCATTGCTGTCGGGAACGAAAAGGGCGGCTCGGGCAAGTCGACGACCGCCCTGCACCTGGCCGTCTACCTGCTCCATCAAGGCCATCGCGTTGCCACCATCGATGTGGATAGCCGCCAGCAGACACTCACCCGCTATGTCCGCAATCGCCGGGCTACGGCGGAAACGAGCGGGCGCAATGTGCTCATGCCCAAGCATGTTCATCTGCCCACCGCCTGGGGCGATTCCATCCGCGAAAACCAGCGCATCGAACTCGACCTGTTCAACCGCGCCATGGATGGATTGCGGAACGAAGTGGATTTCATCGTCATCGACACGCCCGGCTTCGACGGCAATCTGGCGCGTCTCAGTCATGGCGCTGCCGATACGCTGATCACCCCGATCAATGACAGCATGATCGATCTCGACGTGCTGGCCCGCATCGACCCTCGCACCGGCGAGCCGCTCGAGGCCAGCCCCTACTCTCGCAACGTCCAGAAGGCGCGGGCCGAGCGGCAGGAGCAATCGGGGCGCAACATCGACTGGGTGCTGGTGCGCAACCGCATCTCCAATCTCGGCTCGCACAATGCCAGCCGCGTGCAGCAAACGGTGGAGCGCCTGGCGGGCGCGCTCGGGTGCCGCGTGGCCGAGGGTATTGCCGAGCGCGTCATCTTCCGGTCGCTCTTCTTGACCGGGATGACGGTGTTCGATCCTCTGGACGCCGACCTGCTTGGTGGCGCTCCGTCCATGTCGCACATCAATGCCCGGCACGAGTACCGTTCGCTGGTGGAGGTGCTGAACCTGCCGCAGAGAGCGCCACTGCAGCTTTCCGCGTGATCGCTGGAGTTGCAGGATAGGCCAGGAGTCAGGTCTGGCAGCCGGTCAGAAGGTCGGGCTGTCCTGGCGCCCTACATGCCGGCGGGCTGGCATTCCGGTGAACCGTTGTGCTAGCGCACACACTCTTGGCTAGGTGGCGCGGCACTCCAAGCCCTGCGTTCACCAAGTAGGCCTCTCTCACTCAACCAGAAGCAGCGCTGCATGATGATCCAACTTCCCGGGCTGACGGCAGACTTCGACTTGAGCCCTCACAACACGTTCGGTCTACCGGCACACGCCAGCTTCGGGACGTTTCTGGAGGACGAGGCCCAGATCCCGGAGTTGCTCGACACCGCTGCGTCGTCTGCCCTCCCCGTTCGAGTTTTTGGGGGCGGCAGCAACCTGGTCATGCGCCCCCGCTTCGAAGGCATCGCGGTGCTGATGGCGCTCAGGGGGCGGAAGATCGTCGGGGAAGAGAGCGGCGGGACCCTGGTCGAGATCGCGGCAGGCGAGAACTGGGACGAAATCGTGGGCTGGACGGTGAACCAGGGCCTGTGGGGACTGGAGAACCTTTCCCTGATTCCAGGAACGGTGGGCGCGGCGCCGGTCCAGAACATCGGCGCTTACGGCATCGAGTTGGCGGACCGGTTCAACTCGCTTCGGGCTTATGACACCGTCGAACGGCGCTTTGTCACCTTCTCTGCGGCCGAGTGCCGCTTCGCCTATCGGCAGAGCCTCTTCAAGCAGGTGCCCGGCCGATACCTGATCACGTCAGTTTGCCTGCGTCTGCCGCAGCCCTGGGCGCCGGTTCTTACCTATTCGGGTATCGATCACCTGCCTTCAAGCGCTGGGGCGCCGGAGATCCGGGCGCAGGTTATTGCGGTGCGGCAAGCCAAGCTGCCCGACTGGCGGGTGCAGGGCAATGTCGGTTCGTTCTTCCACAATCCGATCGTTCCGGCTGGCATCGCCGATGCCATCGAGGGGGTGCCGCACTACCCGCAGGCGGATGGGTCGGTGAAGCTCTCTGCGGCGTGGCTGATCGAACGCGCCGGTTTCAAGGGGCATCGCCTGGGGGGCGCCGGGGTGTCGGAGCGACATGCCCTGGTTCTCGTCAACCATGGTGGTGCCACCTTCGAGGATGTGCAGCAGCTCAGCGGGCTGATCCGCTCCGGTGTGCATGCTCAGTTCGGCGTCACATTGGTGCAAGAGCCGGAAACTATGTGACTACGGGGGGCGGAGCCGTCCTGACCGCGACACGGCAGCAAGTCCGCGCCGTTTCCTCGGTCAAACTCGTTCCAAGGCGAGCGAGATCCCCTGCCCCACCCCGATGCACATCGTGGCCAAGGCGCGCTTCTTGCCACTCAAGGAGAGCTCCAGAGCAGCGGTTCCGGCGATACGCGCACCGCTCATGCCCAGAGGATGCCCGAGCGCGATGGCGCCACCGTTGGGATTGACCCTCGGATCGTCTTCAGAAACCCCGAGCTCGCGCAACACGGCAATGCCTTGGCTGGCAAAGGCCTCGTTGAGTTCGATGAGGTCGAAATCCGCGACTGAAAGACCAAGACGGTCAAATAGCTTCTGGCTGGCAGGCGCCGGTCCCACGCCCATGATGCGCGGTGGGACGCCGGCGGTCGCGCCCCCGAGGATGCGCGCGCGAGGGGTCAAGCCGAACTTTCTGGCAGCCGCCTCCGAGGCGATGATCAGTGCCGCCGCGCCGTCGTTGACACCCGATGCATTGCCGGCGGTCACGGTGCCGTTGGGGAAGAGAGGCTTGAGCCTGGCCAGGGTTTCCGTCGTCGTCCCAGCGCGCGGGTGCTCGTCCGTATCAACCGCGACGGGTTCGTTCTTGCGCTGCGGGACCAGCACCGGTGCGATCTCGCGAGCCAGGCGGCCGTTGCTCTGCGCCGCTGCCGCCTTGTCCTGGCTGGCGGCCGCAAAGCGATCCTGTGCTTCGCGACTGACATTGTACTCGCGAGCCACGTTTTCCCCGGTCTGCGGCATGGAGTCTGTGCCATGCAGCGCTTCCATCAGCGGGTTGATGAAGCGCCACCCTATGGTGGTGTCGTGGATCTCTGCCTGTCGAGAGAATGCCGATTCCGCCTTCGGCATGACGAAGGGCGCCCGCGACATCGATTCCACGCCGCCTGCAATCATCAATTCCGCCTCTCCGGCGCGGATCGCTCTCGCGGCCGTCGACACCGCATCCATTCCGGACCCGCAGAGCCGATTGATGGTGGTACCGGTCACCGTCACCGGCAGTCCCGCCAGCAGCAGGCTCATGCGCGCCACGTTGCGGTTGTCCTCACCGGCCTGATTGGCGTTCCCGAAGATCACATCGTCAACCGCGTCCCAGTCGATGCCCGCATTGCGCTCCATCAGTGTCTTGAGGGGCACGGCCCCAAGATCGTCAGGACGCACGGAGGCCAAGGCACCGCCGAAGCGTCCGATGGGCGTGCGGACGTAATCACAGATGTAGACTTCGCTCATTCAGTGTCTCCGACAGGCGGGCATTCCGATCAAACTGGCTTTCGCCTGCATAGATCATTTGCATGGGCGGAGACCACTGCGAAGGCGGTAGCAATGCCTCATGAGAGACTCCCCGGGGCGCTTGCCGCCCATCGTGCCTACCGCCATAGCCCGCGACGAGTTGTATCTGCCATGACAGTGCCCCAAAGATTGTGCTCGATCAAAGTTCGGGCAAGCGTCTCGCTTTTGCCCGGCGGACCGGTAGATTACGCTCGATGAATCGCTTCCTGCTCGTCATCGCTGTCTTGTTTGCGCTCGCCAGTTCAGGCGGCGCGACTATGGCGCATGCGGCGAGTTCCGGTGAGTTCTGGAGCGTGAGCAGCAGCGGGCAGTGCATCGAGCCGACTGCAGAATTCGAACCGGCGCCGGCGTTCAAGCGGTGTGGCAAGAAGGTCAACGGTCAGGCCGTTCCCTGCCAGCCTTCCCCGGCGGTGATGCCCGTGGCCGTTGGCTTCATGGCTGCCCGCGGCCAGCCGCAATACGCAGTCGCGAGCGAGGCCACACCTGCGCTTTTCGTCTTCCGAGGATGGTTCCGTCCACCGAGAGGGTGATGGGCTGCACGGGCTTGTCAGGCCCGGCTTCATCCACCTTGCCCTTCTCGAAAAGCGGCAGCCGCGGCTGCCGAAGGAACCCTCATGCAAACTTTGCTTCTCAACCGCCGACAGGTGATGCTCGGCGCTTCCAGCCTTACAGCCCTTGCCCTTGCCGGCTGCGCAACCACCACTCCGCCGACGCCGGTAACTCCTCCAGCACCGCCCGTTCCACCCGAGATCCTGTCGATGTATGCGGCGGTGCCCGGTGAACGCTTCCCGATTCCGGCGGCCCGGATCGACCTCGTGGACCCCATTTACTGGCGGCAGGAGGTCGCCAACATCACCGGCGAGCCGCCTGGCACAGTGGTGGTCGATACACCCAACCGGTTTCTCTACTGGACCATGGAGAATGGCCGAGCCATGCGTTACGGCGTGGGCATCGGCCGGGAGGGTTTCGCCTGGGAGGGTCGCGGCCACATCGCCTATGGGCGAGAATGGCCGACCTGGACGCCGCCGTCAGAGATGATCGCTCGCCAGCCTGAACTGGAGCCGTATCGCCACGGCATGGAACCTGGGCTCGACAATCCCCTGGGGCCGAGGGCGCTCTATATCCACCAGGGGAACCGTGACACCTTGTACCGGGTGCATGGGAGCATGGATGCCCTTACCATCGGCAAGGCAGTGTCGAGCGGTTGCGTGCGGCTGCTCTTCCAGGACGTGATCGACCTCTACGAGCGGGTGCGCTGGGGCGCGCCGATCGTGGTCGTGCAGTGATCGGAAGGGACGGCCGGCAGCTGCACCGGCCGTCCAACCCCACGGCGGCGGCACCCCTGCTCGACCCTTTGGGCCAGAAATTTCCCATCCCACCAATCACAGCGCACGATCACGCGTCTTACCTGCGACGACAATGAAGGAGACCGATCATGCGCCTTGCTGCCGCCGCTGCCCTGTTGTTGACGGCCAGCTTCCCTGTCCTTGCACAGGGCCTGGATCCGCTGGAGGACGCCATGGCAAAGATGCCGGAAACGGTCCTGAGCAACCCGGCGGCGGTCCAGTTCAACTTCGTGGACGTGGCCGCGCTCCATACGCTGGCGGGCGCCGAAGGGCTCAACCCGACGGTGCTGACGCGGGCGATGATCGGCGGCATGCTGCCGCCCTACAATGCGCTGCAATTGCGCGGCCCCGAGGCGTGGAACGAGAAGTCCTTCGTTGACGTCGAAGACCTCCGCTATCTCGCCGGCTTCGGCGATGCCCCGACGACCATCACCATCTGGGGCCTTGAGAACGAGGACGCTGCCGCGTCCCTGATCTCGGCTCTCGACGCCGCCGACTTCGATTCCGTCTCGCCGGAGGGCGTGATCGGCAATGGTGAGCCGTTGGCCATGGACCCCACGAAGATGGATCCAGCCGATCCATGGCGCAGTCGGGTCGGGGCCGCCACCTTCGCGGCAGCGAAGGGCAATGCAGTCATCCAGGCGACGGTACCGGCGCCGTTCGGAGTGCTGCTCGAGGAACGGCCAAGTATGGCCGAAAGCGCAGTTGTCACCGCAGCGCTGGGCGGGCTCGAGGCGGCACTCGGCGACGACCTGCTCGTCCAGGCCATGCTGATCACGCCGGTCTTCGGCCTCGGCGCGGCCGACCTCGACATCGCGCTCATTGGCCTCGACCTCGACATGATGCGCGAGAAGCTCGAAGCCGAGCTGGAGGCCGGAACGGAGGGCATCCCCGTCTATCTCGGCGGCTTCATTGCCGATGCGCAGGGCGAGCAGCCGGCGGTTCTGATCTCGCTGACCTATGCCGACTGCGCCACCGCAGAGCGCGCTGCCGAACAGATGGCCCAACGCTGGAGCGATACCATGCCAACCCAGGCGCAGGGCGACATGGAAACCGCCACCATCCAATCTCCAGATGGCCTCTGCGCCGCAACTCTGAAAGTGGCCGGCACCAGCGACGCCGGGCTCCGCAATCCCGTTTTCCAGGCCTTGTTCGATGCTTATCTGCGCCGCGACTTCACTGTCGTGCAGATCGGAAAGGCGTCGTGACGGCGGAAACGCGATTGGCGCAATCCGGAGGAGCTGCCCCGGCCGCGGGGCGGCAAGGCCACTCCAAGTGGACGCAGTTCCTGCTCGCCCTGCCGCCGTTGCTGGCCGCCATGGCCTCGATGCCGTTGCTCCTGGTCTGGATCATGGGCGCGTCGGCCTTCGCCGGCACGGCCGACGAAGACGTCTTCAGCCTCGGCTTCTATGGGCTCATCCTCTATCCGGCCGCCTATCTCACCCTCGTCACGCTGCAGGTGCTGAGCGCCTGGCTGAAATGGCCATTGGTGAACCTGTTCCACTCCCTCATCTGGCTCTGCCTCGCAGCCTTTGCCGGCACCATGAGCTACGTCCTGATGGGGCTCGACCCCTTCTGGGCCTGAGAGCCCCCGTCCCCTTCGCATACCCAAGGAGAAATCGATGCTGAACCCGCTGCCCCTTACCGCTGCTGCCTTGGCGTTGCTGTCGATCCCGGGAGCCGCTGCTTCCGAACGCATTGCCGAGCAGATCGACAGGATCGCTCCGCTCGTCGCGACCGGCGAATTGCAGCAGTTGGGCGGCCCCGAGGCTGCATCCGAAATCGTCGCCGACCTCGCTGGCCGCTGGTTCACGCTGAACAACACTGTCCGGAACTGGGAGCCGGAAGACCGCTCGTCCAGGGACCGCCTGGCGCGCAGCATCGAGCGGCTGTGCGCCGACGACTGGGAGAACATCGTCACCTACTCCGTGACCGGCCCCGACCGCGTCCATGTCGACCAGCGCTCACCGACAGGCGAGGACCACGGTTCGTTCGACATGGTGGCCGTCGACGTCGGACGCACGTTCAGCACCGTTCTCGAGGACGACTATATTCTCTCCATCTATGGACTGGAGGATGCTCCTCAGAGTCAGCAGCAGAAAGTGCTGGCCGAGATGAAAGCCGTAATCGAGGGCGGTCAGGAGATCTGGGTTCCTGGGCCGGATGTCATGGTCGCCCGAACTGCGGCCGAGACCGAGGTTTGGGGGCGTTGTCCAGAGTAGCGGCGCTCCCGCTTGTTTACTCCACCCCCGGCGTGGCGCAGGAGACGCTGTAGCGCGCGACTTCCGGAGTCGCCGACGGCGCCCCTTCCCCCACCGTGACCACCGACAATTCGGAAAACTGGCCGCTATAGCGGAAGCTGCAAAAGCCGAAGCCAGTTGGCGAGCACGACTGCACTTCGTAGATACCTGCCGCCTTCAGCGCCTCGGCGCGCGAGTCAGCGGGCTCGCCGGGAAGGATGCCCAGAAGGGGCCCCCAACCGGCCGAAGCCAGTTCCTCGCGCGCTGCCGCGATCGGCATGCCGTAGATGTTGGGCACCGTAGCCTCGCCATCGCAAAACTGCTCCTCATCGGCCAGCGCCGCCAGGGATATCGCCCCGCTTGCATCGACATGCAGGTCGGCAACTGGCTGCGGGAGAAAGTCGCCACCCCAGATCCGGATTGCCCTATCCTCGAACGGCTGGATGCTCCCGATGCGTCCGCTCGCGCCCTTTTCGCCATAGACCAGCCAGCGCAACTGGTCGCTCTCGAAAAGCGCCACATTGCCGTCGTTCGAGCGGCATGAGCCGCTGGTGCCGGGTTCGAACCCGCCGACGAAGCTCACCACCTCAAACCCACCCAGCGACACCTCGCCGGTGACGGCCCAGCCGAGCGCCGCCACCTCGACGCCGCCGGCGGTACCGGGCTCCACCAGCAGATGGTCGCAAAAACCTGCCTCGACCGGCTCCGGAGGCGGCGGCAGCCGCCTCAGCTCGACCACGACAAGCCCGTCCATCCCCTGGGGCAAGCTGTCGGCGGCAGGCCCGCTTACAAGGGCCGCGCTCACCAACGCTGATGCCGCAACCACCCTCGCCAGTTTCGCCCGACGAGACAGCCGAATGGCTGGCAAGACCTCGGAACGCAATGGGGACATGGCTTCGTCTCCTCGGAAGCGTCCATAATGAGACGCAATGGCGCCCTGCGCTATTGGTCCTCCCGGAAAACAAAAAAACTCGGGCGGGGCCAATACTACAGTGCCGGATCGCGTCCTATTCACGAAACCAGCTTGGAGGCTATCTTGCGACCGATCCAGACAATCACCGGGGCTGCGGCCATTGCGGTCATGACGCTGATGCCCAGCGCCGCGCAGTCCGACCTGCTCGGTGTGCCGGGCCCGATCTCCTTCCAGGGCGAGGACTACGCTCTGGCCTGGACGTCGCAACCGTCCGAAAACTACGTCAAGCAGGAATATGTGCCGGCGGGCCAGCAGGTCGAGACCTACCAGGACATGATCCTGGTTGAGGCCGTTATCGGCGCCCTCACCCCCATGGATGCAGCCGCATCGCAGATCCAGTCACTCGAAGCCCGCAAGGGCGTGGACCCGGTGCTCAACTACGACCTGATGCGGAACGACGCTACGGGAGAGGTACTCCTCGACTTCCTTGTCAGCGATCTCGAGGCTGATCCGGTGATCGTCGAATGGAATGCCTACCGCTATCAGGCGCTCGGGGATGGTGAAGGTGTCGCGCTCGTGGCCATCAGCCGTCGCGGTTATGGCGAGGATGGTGCCACCAGCTTCATGACCGGCCTCGGTGCCATGCGCAGCGAGGCGATCAACGCCTTGGCGAACCTGTCCTTTCCCGCGGTGAGTATCGCTCCATGACTTCAGCCTCCCCTCTTTCAGCCCTCTTTCAGGCCTCAAGACCCCGCTTGTCGCGCTCGCTCTCGTGTTGACCATCCTGCGCGACGGTTATCTGGAGTTGATCCGCTAGGGTTCGGCGGCCAGCTCCAGTTCACCGGGATCATCCGCCAGGTCGAAGAAGCTCTGGCGGAAGTTCTCGCATCGGCCGAGCATGTTCCGGTGGCGCTCGCCGTCGAAGGCGGATCCGAGGACATCGATGATCTCGCCGTCCTCGGTCCGGTAGCTGTAGAATTGAAACCCGCGGCAATAGCCGGTGCCTTCGATGGGGCGGTCGCAGGTCAGATAGCTGCTACCCTCCACATTCGCCGGGCGGATGCCGCAGCGAAAGCCATTGGCGATCAGCACGGCCGCCTGCTGGTCGAAACCGGCCTCGACCGGCACGAAGCGGGCAAAGACCTCGGTCAGCTTGTTCTCGTCGGCTTCCTCGAGCAGCGCTTCCACCAGTTCGCCCCTGGCGAGGGGCTCCTCGCCCCAAACGAAGCCATAGAGCCCGGCACCGGCGAGCCCGACTGCTGCAACGATCCCTATGGCCAATGCCGTCCTTCGCATCGCGACTGCTCCATCGGTGATTCTCGTCTGTTGGACGACGGCCGAAGCTCAGGATTGGCTCCAACGCCAAGATATTTGCGTGACGGCCGCCAAACGTCTTCCCTGCCCTATCGTCCTATTGGGCAACAAACCACGCCAGACTGCCGCGAGGAAGGGATCGGACCAGCATGACCGCATCATCTCACAGCCGCCGGACCGGCTTTCGAGCCCGGCTCACCGCCCTCTGCATCGCACTTTGCCTGCCCGCAACCCCAACTGCCGCCCAGTCGGACATCGAACAGCGGGACAGCGTCCAGACTGCCGCTGCCTTTGCCGAAAAGATCGAAGCCTTCATCGCCGGCCTGCCGGTCACGCGCGAGCGCTTCGAGGTCCGCATCAACCGCTGCGAAGGCGCTCGCGGCGAACTGCGTGACGACATCTATGCCGTCTGGGTCGGCACTCGGCTGGCGGCTGAAAACGACGATGCCGGTCGCGTGCTCGCCGCGGTGGCCGACGACTGGCGGGAGCGAAATAGGGAGGTCTTCCGGGATCGCGTGCTGGACAATGGCGGCGTCAACATCGCGGCCTTCGATCCTGCAAGCGGAGAGAGCCACAGCCTCGACTCCGGCTTCGAGCCCAATCCCCACCGCGACATCGTCGGCTACTTCAGCACGCCCTGCTTCCAGGACTTCTCCGGCGCCGCCCCCTTCGGCCCCGTGGCCGCGGAGTGAACACGCCAGCACCGAGCAAGCCTAGCAACGCCCCAGAACCTCGGCCACCTCAAGCACGCCGTCCCGGAATCCGCCCGCTATCAGCGTGCAGTGTTCGCTGTAGTTCTCACGCAGGTAGAGGCGATCCTCTTCCGAGCCGCGCATGGGCGGGGGCAAGTCGCCGCTCCACAGCAGGGCATGCGGGGCGGCGGGCTGGTCGGCGCGCCAAACCCCGTTCCAGGGACACGGTTCCTGGTAACAAAGGATCTGGGTGCGGCCGACCTGAAGCTCGGTGAAGCCGCCGGCCTCGCCGTCCGCCACGGCCACCGAGGGAGTCATGAGGCAGTAGCCTGCCGCAATCAGGGCGCGGAGCTGATGTTTCATGGCAGAAGTCCTTGCTGGTTCCGATGCAGGTAAGACGGCTCGGCTCCGCCCGGTCTTGGGGGAATGGGCCATGATATCTTTTCGCCCGCGCCGCCAAGAGTGCGAAACCGGGCGGCGTCCTATGGTCATCCAGGCCCGACAGGGGAACCCCATGAAAACACTGCTGAGCTCTGTTCTGGTTGCCTTTGCGCTGCTCGCCACGGCGCCTGCCCACGCCCAGACTCCCCTAGGGGACATGAGCATCGCCGAGCTGCAGGCGCAGGCGACGGAGTTGCACCCCGCAGCCCTCTATGTGCTGGCCGCGCGCCTTCTGGCTGAGGGCGACGGCCAGGCCGCCGCAGGCTGGATGTATGCCGGCCAGATCCGCTACCGCTTCCTGATCGAGGCCGAGGACAACGAGGACGAGCGGATCCTGTTCGGTGCCCTCACGGAGCAGGTCGGCCGGCCGGTCAACGAATATATCGGCGGCAATGTCGACGAATGGCTCGCTGCCATCGATTGGGCGCTGGCCTGGGACGCGGCCAACCCCAACACCATGACCTCGAAGACCGAGCACGCCACCGCGCTGACCGAGGTTCGCGCCGGTCTCGAGCGGCTGCGGGTCCAGATCGAGGAACAGCGCGAGATCATCCCCAAGCAGCGCGCAAAGAACGGCCTCGAAAATCGCTAGGAGACTTCCCGTGCAACGCACCACCGCCGCTGCAGTCGCCATCCTCCTCCTCGCCCCGCCCACCCTTGCGGACGAGGCCGCCGAATACGCCGAGCTGTTGAGCGAAACGGTCACCGCCGTCACCGCCGCCCGGGCCTATGCCGAGGTCTGCGACCAGCGTTTCCCGGACGGTCAGGTGGAGCGCCGCGATGCGATGGCCGGCTGGGCGCATGTGGTCGACCTCGCAGCCTATGACCGGCTCCTGGCCGGTGCCGCAGCCGCCCATCCCGACGTCGGCGCAGAACTCGAAGCCTATGTCGCCGGTGCCCGCGACGAAGCCGCCGCTGCAATCGAGACCGATGCCGCACCCTGCCACGATCTGCGCCAGGGGCTCGAGAAGGACATGCTCGGCCTCGCCAGCTCCATCCGCAGCCTGGTGCGCGACGCGGAGTATTTCGGCATCGACGTCGCCGACGCCCCTGCGCCCGCCTTCGACACACCGGACTTCGGTGTCATGCCGCCGGCCGAGCTATGGACCCGCGCTCTCGCGGTGATGGAGGAGGTGGGCAGCAAAGCCGGCGCCGAGGACAACCGGCACCTCAGGGAAGCCCGCGAGGACTACCTCCTCGCCTGGCTGGAAGCGCAGGGCGAACTGCACCTGGGCGGCCGCATCGTCTCGGAGGACGAATTGCGCGAGTGGCGCGGCGACTGGCAGTCGAGCCTCGAGGTGAGCTGCAGCGACTTCGCCACCGAACGGGACAAGGACCTGTTCGCCGCTGCCTTCGGCACCGATGTTGTGGTCAGCGGCTCGCCCACCTGGGTTCTGGAACAGCGCGTCGGCGGCGTCATCAATCTCCGCGATTGCCGCGTCTCCAAGGCCAAGGCCACTGACGCCGTCCCCGCCATCGACGACAGCGCCGGCCTTATGCTTCGCCCGCTGGATTTCGCTGAAGCCTTCGCCGGTCCCAATGCCGGCATCACCATGAACCAGGTCGACCGCGTGCTCTACGCCGCCGACTTCGCCAACCGGATCGACGGCTTCGGCAATGGCTATATCGACCGCCAGGAGGACATCTACGTGCTGCTGCGGGACGGCACGGCCTATCGCCACGAATGGGATTTCGCCTTCACGGACCTGAACGTGGACCTGTCGCGTCAGCGCGAACCGGAGCGCTGGTTCACCTGGTCCGATCACTGGGGCAAGGTCACGCTGGTCCAGTCCGGCGGTCTCGACGAGGGCGAGGAGATCGACCTGTCGGCCGCACAGCGCCTGGTACCCATGCCCGCCGATCAGCGCCTGCAAGGTGCCTTCTACTACCTGCACGTCGGCAGCGGCGGCGCGCGCAGTGACCGCGAATATGTCTTCAGCGCCCATGGCACCGTCACCTATACCCGTGGCGGCTTCATCGCCGGCAATTTCGCCGACTCCTTCATCACCGTGGTGCCCGGCGATGACGAGCCCCAGCGCCTGACCTACCGTTTCGAGGACTTCACCATGATCGTCGACGGACCGGACGGAGAGGAGCGGCACTTCTTCGCCCTGCTGGACGGCGCCGATCCAGCCGCGCCCGAGGAGCTGCTGATCCGCGGTCAGGTCTATTGGGATCGGGAGGAGGAATAGGCCAGCAACGGCCCAGGGAGAGACCATTGTCCAGCCGCTTCACCGACCTCTTCGTCAGCCGGCAGCATCAGTTCAGCCTGGGCGTCGATACCCGGACCGGCGCGCAATACCTGTCGACGCCCATCACCCAGGACGGGCTGCACCACCTTGCCGAATACGAGGCCTACTTTCGCATCGGCCCCGACGAATTCGCGCGCTTCCGTGACGAACCGGCCTCGGCGGCGGAGTTCGTCGAGACCTGTCGTCGGAACGGACACCGCGATCGCCTGATCGGCTAGCCTCTAGCCACCAGACGCCACTGCGAGGCGCTGTTCGACCTCCGCCGCATCGGCCGCGTCCCAGATCTGGTGGCTGAGCGCTGCCGACAGTTCGAATCCGAAACCCTCCTCGACGAAGGCGTCCCAACGCTGCAAGTCCCCGAAGCCGGAGCGCACCGCCAGCACCTGCTGGCCGTTCCATTGCGTCAACACGGCATCGGAGATGCTGACCGTCTCGGCCGCCGCCTTGCGCCCTTCCAGCAGTTGCAACTCGAGCCCCTGCTCATCGACATGGTAGAGTGCGAAGCGCTCATCGGCATTGCGTACGCCCAGCCGCAACGCGCCAAACGTGTAGGGCTCGAGGTCGGCGATCATGTCGAGATCGACCGGCCGCAAGCCCTGGGCCGGCACCATCATGTCGGTGCGGATCGGTCCGGTCTGAACCGGCTCCCGCTCCAGCACCGGCGGCGTCACCATGAAGGCCGGGGACAGCACGAACGCCAGCACGCAGGCGGTGGAAACCAGTCCCGCCCCAAGGATCGCCTCCATCCAGGTGCGCCCGAAAAAGACGCGCCGCCCTGCCCTCTGCTTGCCGGGCGTCTGCACCGGCTGGCGGGCAAAAAGCTGCTGGGCTGCCGCAATGGTCTCCTGCATGCGGCTGGGCGATGGCTCCGGAATGCGTTCGGGCGGCAGCCGGCTGAGCGGATCGTGTGACACGGGGCGGCTCATAGCAGATCCCTCAGTGCCTTGCGCGCATTGTGCAGGTGCCAGGCCACCGTGACCTTCTTGCAGGACATGATGCGGGCGGCCTCTTCCTGGCTGAGCTCTTCCCCGTGCACGAGGATGACTGCATCGCGCTGCTTCTCCGGGAGGGAGCGCACGACGGCCCAGATGTCCTCGACGGGTCGTTGCGCATCCTGCTCGGCATCCACATGCTCGGATGCCAGGACCGCAGCGCCGTCGACCAGCCTCTTGCGGCGCATCTGCGCGCGAAGGAAATCGCGCGCCACGTTCATGGTGACCCGGTAGAGCCAACTGGTGAAACTGGCCCGCCGATCGAAGCTGGAGAGGCTGGTCGCGAGGCGCAGGCAGACGGTTTGCGTGACGTCCTCGGCATCGCTCTTGTGGCCCAGCACGCGGAAGGCGACGCGGAAGATGAAATGGTATTGCGAGGCGATGAGTCGGTTAAACGCCTGCTGGTCGCCGCGCTGCGCCCGGACCACCAACGCCTCCACATCCTGGCCGTCGGCCGCCGCCGCCTCCTTCAGCAAGGTCGCCTCATCGGTCACCCGAACAACTCGTCCACACCGGGTGCATGATAACGGAAGTGACGGGCATGCAAACCCATATCATCGCCCCACACATGAAGAACCCCGCCCGACCAGCGCCCTTGCCGAGGGGAAAAGGTGGGCGCCCCCTCGGCACCACCGCTTCAGCGGGAATAGTTCTTTCTGGCTCGCACCACTCTCTCCTCCCCTCCCCCGCTCGCGGGGGAGGTAAGGTGGGGGCCCGGCACCCTCGACCCCTTCAACACCCTTGCCCCCACCTCGATGTCACCCCCGCGAAAGCGGGGGCCCATCCCTAGATGTCTCCACGCGCCGCCAGGTGGTAGTGCAAACCACCTCAGGCCGGATCGCCGCTTTCGCCGGAACGACCACCGAGTGCTTTGCGAGCTCATGTGCAAGCCCGCCTCAAATTCCCTGCCCGCACCAAGAACGGTGCTGCCCCGTTCGTCCTGCATGTACCAACCCGCTCCGAGCACTCGCCGCAAAGGACATCATCGATGAAAGCACTTGTCTGTGCTGCCATGCTGGTTCTGTTTGCCACGACGGAAGCCCACCCCTCGGATGCAGTGGAACACGAAACGTGCATCGCCGAGAGTGGCGGCGTCACGGTCGCCATGCTCGCCTGCATCGGCAACGCCATCGACCGTAGCCAAGCCATGCTTGACGCCCTGCTCGACCAGCATCGCCCGCAACTGACGCCCGATCAGGCGAGTGCCCTGACTGCGGCACAACGCGACTGGCGCGCCTATCGGCAGTCGACCTGCGACGCCGCAGCAACGCTGTGGGGCGACGGTAGCTTCACTTCGGTGGTGCATGCCGAGTGCTGGCTGGAACTTACCCGCACCCGGCTCGACTGGCTCCAGTCCGTCTTGGCCAAGCCCACATAGGCGCCCCCTTTCCCCTCGGATCTGCAGGCTATCATGATCAGAATTACTCTCGCTGTTTGTCTCTTGGCGGCCAATCTTGCGGGCGGGAGCGCCGCCGTGGCCGCATCGGAGTGGGAGGGCAGCACCAATACCCTGTGCCGCAGTCTGATCGAGCAACGCGATTATGCCGTATTCGAGGAGGGCAGGAAGGCGGCAGTCGCAATCATCAGCGCCGCTGTGCGGTCTGGGAATCTCCCCGAAGCCGCTGAGCGGCCTCAACTCGTGGATGTCCTTCAGCGTCAGCGCGACGACATGGCGGCGTCCCATGCAGCCCTGGCGGCCAGGTCTGTGCAGGAGCCGGAACTGGCCGCAGAGTGGCACCTGTTTCTCGGCACGGGCGCCCAGGAGATCGATCTGCTCGATCGGCGGATCGAGGCACTAGCCTCGGGGCGTTTCGAGCCTCACCTGCTCAAGCGCGATGCAGGACCCGACACCCGCGCGCTGGAGGAGTCCCTGGCCGCATTGGGCCTCCTGGGCCGGGATTGCGAGCTGGTCTTCTCGAGCCCCGGTGTTCCACCTGCTCAGGCCGGGTTCATCAACGCCGCGGCACGCATTTGCGCCGAGGCCGTCCACCGCCGCGCCGCGACTTACGCCGATGCCTTGAGGATCATCATTCCGGCCGTCGTCGCGGGGGGCGAAGTCGATGGTGATCGCACGCCTCTGTTGACCGCTGCGCAAGCACTGCATGCCGAGTGGCAGCAAACGGCTGAAGACTTCGGGACCATCGATGCCGAAGCCGTGCCGGATGCAGCGCTATGGGGAGAGTTCCTGCAGCACATCGAAGCCATGGCCGAAGCGTACGCCGCTCGCGTCGCAGCGCTCGATAGCGGCGACCCGGAACAACTCGCAGCCGCATTCCGCCCCACGCCTATAATCGCTGTCACGCCGGAGATGCTCGGGCTGAACCAGACGGACTGCCGAACCCTGACATTCTGATGCCGGCGGCATGTAACGGTACTGAGTCCCACTTTTCCATCTTCGAGCTGTGCTCGATTATGGTGCTGTCGAGGAGAGCAAGGATGGCTGGTTCATGAAAGGTCTCAGGCCACTGGTCGCCGTGATCCTCCTGTTGGTCATTGCAGGCATGGTCAGCGAGCTGCTGCCTAGGGCGCCCGCCACCAGTGCGCCTCTTCCGACGACGCAAGAAGGGCTCGACGCCGAGTTACCAAAGGCGGTCCTCAGGGAGAATCTGGCGGAAGTCGAAGCCTTGCTGGCTGCCGGCGCGGATCCGCACTGGATCGACCCCAGCGGCAAGACTGCCGTGCACCGCGCCGCCTTTGCCGACAACCTGAAGCTGCTCGAGATCATGCTCGCACATGGCGCCGATCCCAATGTGCGTGACCTGACCAAATCGACCCCGCTGGATGATGCCCTGCTGGCGAGATCCCACCCACTAGAAAAACTGGAGATGTTGTTGGCGGCCGGTGCGGACCCGAACGCCATATGGGCCAATGGCGACAGACCGCTGTTCACTGCTGCTCGCACCAACAACGGTCGGGCCATCCTGATCCTCCTCGAGGCTGGAGCCTCACCTCACGCCCAGACGACAACGGGTGGGACCTTCCAGGGCTTCTATTTCGGCTACAACACCGCCATCCTGAGCGAGAGCGGCCTGGCAACGCGCCGCGAGGTGGCGGAGTGGCTGCGGCAACACGGCATTCCGCTCGAACCGGGCGTAGAAGTGGAATAGTCGCGTTTCATCGACCGCTGAAGATCGTCATGGCAGGAGGCGATCTTCAGCAGCGGGGTGCCTTACCGCACCTTCAGGAAACGGGCTGTGTCAGGATCGATGGAGATACCGTTCGCTGCTCGGCGTTCGGCCTCAGCCCACTCGCGATCCCCGGGAGCCATGACCGAGCGACCTGGGCGGGCCGGTGCGCCTCGTAGCGAGGCCAGATAGCCGTGCATCGCCTGGCCGAACAGTTCTGCACCGACGAACTTGGCAGGGTCGATGACGATCACGTAGTGCCCCATATTTCGGGGATCATGATCGTTGTCGGTGCCGTACATCGGGATGAAATCCGGATCCAGGGTGGTGCCCGTCAACAGCGCGGAGAAGAGCGTGGCGACCCCGGCAAGGCCCGCGCCCTTGTAGCCGTATTCTTCGCCACCCAGCGGCAGCAGCATTTCCGCCGCGTCTGGATCGCGGGTTGGGTTGCCCTCAGCATCGGCGGCTACGCCGGCGGGCAGCTCCTTTCCCAGAGATCGGTGCAGCAGCACCCGATTCATGGGAATCGAGGACGTTGCCATGTCGAGCAGCCAAGGGCGGCTGTTGGGCACAGGCGCGGCAAAGGCTAGCGGATTGGTGCCGTGAAACCGCTCCGCCCCGTCAAACAGCGCTACCATGGAGTCGGTGTTGGTCGTGACAAAGGTCACAAACCCCCGCTCGGCCCCGGCAACAGCGTAGGCGCCGGCGGCGCCCAGATGAGACGAGTGCTCTATCCCCACTCCTGCAATGCCGTGTTCACCGGCGATCTCCATCCCGAGGTCGACGGCCTTATAGGCCGCATAGTGACCCAGGCCGTCATCGCCGTTCAGCATCGCACTGCCGGCGGCGGTGCGGCGCACCGTAATTTGCGGGTTCCTGTTGATGCGGCCACCGGCCATCATCCTGCAATAATGCTCGGTAAGCCGCACGCCATGGCTGTCGACGCCCAACAAGGACGCATGCATCAGCGCGCGTACGGCAGCATTGGCCGAAGCCTGGCTTGCGCCCGCGCGGGTCAGTTCGCCCAGCACCCGCTGTTCGAGTTCGGCCGCGGGGACCAGGATCTGATTGTCGCTCTGCATGGTCTACTCACATGGTTACCCCACCATCGGCCACGTACACGGCACCGGTGGTGTAGGCTGATTCATCGGAGGCAAGGTGGACGGCCAGGGCCGCAATCTCTTCGGGCCGACCAAGCCGACCCAAGGGCTGGCGGGCAATGAACGCGGCGCGGGCTGCCTCGTAGTCTCCAGTGTCCCGCGCGCGTTGATCGAGTGAAGGGCTGTCGGTGGTGCCCGGCGCAATGAGGTTGGCGCGAATGCCTTGTCCGACGAAGTCCGCGGCAATGCCCTTGGTCAATCCCACCAAAGCCGCTTTGCTTGCGCCGTAGGCCAGACGATTGGGAGTGCCTTTCAGCGCACCGGCAATGGAGCCGACATTGATGATATTGCCGTAGCCGCGCGCCAGCATTCCGGGCAGCAAGGCTTTGGTGAGCCGATAGCTCGCGGTGACGTTCACCTCGAACGACTTTGCCCAATCCGTCTCATCACAGTCGAGGATGGTGCCGGCGTGCACAAATCCAGCCACATTGACCAAGATATCGACGTCTCCAGCCTCGTCGGCGAAGGCTGCTATGGCCTCACGGTCACTGACATCAAGGATGCGGGCCTCTATGGGCTTGGGGACTTCAAAGGGGGAACGACTGGTCGCGATCACCCGCGCGCCTTCCGCAGCGAAGGCCAACGCGATGGCGTGACCGATTCCAGCTCCGGCACCGGTAATCACCGCGGTCTTTGCTTCCAGGCGTAGTTTCGTCATGCGGTTTCCGTCTCATCCATGGATCGAGTTGTCATGACTGCGAGATAGGAAACCCTGGTTTCCTCGATGTGCTTCTGCAGTTGGGACAACAGCGCGGGAGTGTCGTTTTTCGTCACTGCGTCCAGCATCTTCTGGTGCTGCACCACCGAACGGGAGTTGAGCTCGGACAGACCCGACAACCGGGAGCGCAGCGCCTGGATGCGGAAGCTGAGTTGCCCATAGGCATCCCGCAGGTAGCGGTTGCCGCACAGGTCGATGAAGGCCTGGTGGAACTGCGCGTCGAGCTTGCGATAAGCCTTCATGTCGGTCCGATCATAAGCCTCCTGCATCGGAGCCATGATCCCGGACATGAGGGAGATCAGTTCGTCCCGGCTGCGTTCCATCGCCAACCGCGCAGCCGCAAGTTCGAGAACCTGGCGCAACTCGCTGATCTGCACGACATCTTCGGCCTCGATGCGCAGCACGAAGGTGCCCTTCTGCGCCATCACTTCCACGAGACCTTCGACCTGCAATTGCTGCAACGCTTCGCGCACCGGGGTCTTGGAAAGACCGAGGTCGGCCGCAAGGGCATTCTCGGACAGCGATGCGCCAAGCTTCAGCCTGTTGTCGATGATGCGCTCGCGCAGTTCATCGACAACCATCTCCTTGAGTGACTTCGGTCGAGCCAGTTTCATCTTATCCCCCCAAGCGCTGAGATCTCGGCCACGAGTACTGGGCCGTGCCACTAAAGCGGCGGCGCAACACAGATGCAGGAGTGACCCGTTACCCGAAAATCAGATTGGGAACAAAAAGAACCACCTGGGGAACGAAGATCAGAAGCAACGTCACAAGGACAATTGCCAGCAGCAATGGCCAACCTTCGCGCACATAGTTCTTCACCGACACCTTGAGGATCGAGCAGACGGTGTACATTGCGGCGCCAACCGGGGGCGTGAAGTTGCCCAAGGTGGCCGCGATGATGAAGACCACGCCGAAGTGGACCGGATCGCCGCCGAGCTTCGTTATGACGGGCAGCACGATCGGCGTCATCATGATGATGAGCACCGTGGCGTCAATGAAGAAGCCGAAGAAGATCACCAGCAGCACGATGAGTACCGTCACGATTTGAACATTGTCGGTGACGCTGGACAGACCGCTGGCCATCAATTCGGGCAGCCGGTCGAAGACGATGCCGTAGCCGAAGATTGCCGAAAGGCTGATCAGGAACATCACGGCACCGACGTCGCCGAGGCTGGTCTCCAGTGCCTCGAGGAAGCTCTTCGTTGTCAGCTGCCGATAGACCAGATAGCCGATGAACAAGGCATAGACGACGGCGAAGGCGCCGATCTCGGACGGTGTGAAGACGCCCATCCGCAGGCCCAGCAGCAGGATGACCGGGAATAGCAGCGCCCAGATGCCGCCACGGAAAGCCTTGACCGTCTCGGATATCGTGGGGGCCGTCGTGCGCTCGGGGGGATAGCCACGCCTGGTAGCGGTGATCCACACCGCCACACTCATGGCCAGGCCAAGGATCACCGCTGGCACGATCCCGGCCGCGAAGAGGCGCCCGATCGAGACGGAGCTGATGGTGCCGAACAGGATCAGGCCGATGCCGGGCGGGATGATCGGCGTCAGCAGGGAGCTGAAGGATAGGACGGCGGCGGCAAAGCCCTTGGTCATGCCGCGCTTGATCATCTGGTCGCCAAGGATGCGCGACTGCATGGCGGCGTCGGCAATGGCCGAGCCGGACACGCCGCCCATCAACGCGGAGAGCGCAATGGACACTTGTGCGAGCCCGCCCCGGAGGCGACCGGTCAGCACCGACGCCAGGGTGAGCAGCCCCTCGGTGATGCCGGAGCGGTTCATCAGATTGCCCGCCACGATGAAGAGCGGCACGGCCAGCAGCGAGAAGTTCTGCGTGGACGAGACGGTTACCTGCAGCGGGGTAGAGATCGGGAGTTCGGGATGCTGGAAGAAGAACAACATGCCGGAGATGCCAATCGGGCCGATGCTGGTGAGCCGCTACTCCTCGGCAGGAGCCCGGCGGAAGCGCA
The DNA here is from genome assembly GCF_042685625.1 of Devosia albogilva. Lineage (NCBI taxonomy): Bacteria > Pseudomonadati > Pseudomonadota > Alphaproteobacteria > Hyphomicrobiales > Devosiaceae > Devosia > Devosia albogilva. The sequence continues at coordinate 3,273,350 of NZ_JBHUNP010000001.1, read as the reverse complement.
GGGTGCCGGAGTCGATCGGCGCCTCAAGGAAGAAGTCGCCGTCCTGTTCAAAGAACAGCCGGACCTGCTCGAGGCTCTGCAGGAACTGATCGGCCCGGGAGGGCTCGTCGCACAGCATCATGGTGACGCCGAGACGCCTCGGGCATGTGGCCGCCGATCGGGGCGATGGAGCGTCTTTGCAGCACCTTGCCCTCGCGCAGATCGCGCTGGTGGCCGTGGCGGTGGCCCTGACGGTGGCGGCGACCACTTCGGCCAATTATCGGCCACCGGCGGCTCCCGATGATAATGATGGTCAAGCTGCTCGAGATGATGCAGTAGCTCATGGATCGGATCAACCGCATCTCCTCGCCCCGCCTTCCCCTGCTGGTCTCGCCTCGTCTGGTCCCGCTGATCGGCCTGTTTGGAGTACTGATGGGCACCGCGATGCTGGTCCCCATACCTTTCACCAATACCCTGCCCGCCATCGGGGTCGCGCTCGTCAGCATAGGGGTGCTCAATCGCGACGGTGTCCTGGTGCTGGCCGGCTTCGTTGTCGGCGTTCTCGGACTGCTCGTGCTCGCCGCTGCGGTGTGGGCACTCGTCGCATTGATCCTCGTCGTCGAAGAGGCGATCGACGGTGAGTAGCGACCGGGCTGCTCCCAATTGGTGCACCGATCACAAGGCGAGCATCCCGACACCATAGCTGATCACGACCGTACCCACGCCGATCACCAGTGTGGGTTTGCCGGCGACCAATAGCGGCCGATGCCGGCTGCTGAGGTTCAGCCGCCAGGCCACGACTGACCTGGCGGCATGACCTACCGCAGTACGACGACGGCCTCGACCTCGAACAGCATGGTGTCGATGGCAAGCTTCGGAACGGGGACGAGGGTCTGTGCCGGCAGCCTGTCGCCGAACATGGCGATGACATTCTGGGTCAGTACCCCGAGCTTGGCCATGTCATGGTCCACCACATAGACGGTGAGTTTGGCCACCTGCTCCGGCGTTGCTCCGATGCCTTCGAGCGCCGCGGCTAGGTTGCCATAGGCCTGCGTCACCTGCGTCCCGAAATCGGGCGACAGGGCGCCGGTGGGGTCCTGGCCGCCCTGCCCCGAGATATAGGCGATGCGTGCGTTTGCTGGAGCCAGGACCGCTGTGCTGTACCCGTTAGGGGTCGGATCGCCCAGCGGTGCCGGATTGATGATGGTCAGGTCTTGCGCGGAGGCGGCAGCCGTAAGTTGCATGATGATTAATCCTCTGATGAGCAGCGTGTTGATCGCCGGTGACATGAATGGTGGTCCTTTTCGGATCGCCGAGCCGGCCGAGGCGGTTCGGGTTGCAGACAAGGGCAGGTTTAGGCGACCATACCTGTCACCTGATGTCAGGTTGGCTGGAGGATGTGTGTTTCATGCGGGCAAGCAGACTGCTGGCGATCCTCACCACACTCCAGGCGAAGGGCCAGGTCACTGCCCAAGCGCTCGCGGATGAATGCGAAGTCTCGGTACGGACAATCTATCGCGACGTGGATGCACTCAGTGCCGCCGGGGTGCCAGTCTACAGCATGCAGGGCAGCAGTGGCGGATACCGACTTCTCGATGGTTATCGTGTGCGCCTCAACGGCGTGTCATCGACGGAAGCGCAGGCGCTGTTCCTGGCCGGGCTGACACAGCAAGCCGCAGACCTGGGCATGGGAACTGCCGCGGCCAGCGCTCGCAGCAAGGTGCTGGCAGCCCTGCCGGAACAGATGCGATCGGGAGCCGCGAAATCGCGCTTCCATTTCGATGCGCCGGCCTGGTTCGCCGAACCGGAGACACTTGCACAGCTTCCCGCCGTCGCCGCGGCCGTCTGGAGCGAGCGCGTTCTTCGCTTTCACTACGCGAGCCGGACCGGCACGCGTGAACGCCAGGTCAACCCGCTCGGCATCGTACTGAAAGGCGGGAGTTGGTATCTGGTTGCGGGCGTGCAGACCGAGACGAGAACCTTCCGGATCGGCCGCATGAGCGAGGTGAGTGTGCTGGAGGAGCCTTTCGAATACCCAAAGGCCTTCGATCTTGCTGGCTATTGGGCCGAGAGTATTCGCCGGTATGAGGTCGACCTGCATCCGAACAAGGCAACGATCCGCCTGTCTCCGGCGGGTCTCGCCATGATGGAGGAACTGCTGCCGCCTTATGTCCGCACCGGCGCGGTGATCTCGCCAGAGACGGACCGGAATGGCTGGAGGCAGGTCACTATGTCGGTCGGTTCGCTCGACCACGCCGCGGCTGAAATTCTCCGCTTCGGCACTGACGCCGAAGTGCTTGCCCCTGCGGAGCTGCGGGTCAGGATGACCCAGATCGTTTCGACTCTGTCGGAGACTTACCGCTAGTCAGCAGACCGCCTTCGCAGATGGCTGACTACTTGCCTTGACCGATGGGCTTGGCGTGCCGCTATTGTGCTTCATAGACCTAGCAGGGCTCCAACCCGTCTCATGAGCAATCCCAATTGCGAACTGGCCTTTACGCTCAACTGGTAAATGTAGCCCGTCGTGAATACCGCGATGCATTGGCATGCACATAGCTTTTCAGGGCACGGCTCAATTGCTGTTAAATGCCGAACGGGCGCATTTCGCGGTAGACGGGGTATTCTGGCTGCAGGTCCTCGTCCTGGGAGCCTTGCCTTTCGGGCTAGCTCCAACCCTCGCGCAATCCTTCTACCGGCAAAAGATCGACTGGAGGGCCACCACCTTGTTGGGGCCCAAGTAAATGGTTGGTCAGCAGACGTGCGCTTTTCCGTCTCCTTCATCAAAATCAGTCCGACTGGAACGGACTTGTCGGCTTGCCCTGTAACGGGAGTTCATCATGATCCTGACCCGGTTTGCTCGCTCCCGAATCTTCAAGCCAGATTCCATACCTGCTCGGCCCGCGGTGCTGGCGGGGGTGCAGTTTTCGGTCGCACGGGTGAGGACTGAAGATGGGCTGTTACTGGATGGGCTTGTTTCAGATCTTCGCCTCGCGTCGCGAGCCACCCTTCTGTTTCTTCACGGCAATGGTGGGTGCGCTGCCAACCGGGCGCCTCTGATTGCGCCCTTGGCAGAGCAGGGCTATTTGGTAGTCGTGGCGGATTACAGGGGCTATGGCGCCAATCCTGGAGTACCCGAAAAAGTTGGGCTCCATCTCGATGCTGCCGCCTGGCTGACCCATGCGCTCGCTGCGGCTCACGGTCCGTTGCTCGTGCTGGGCCATTCGCTTGGCGGAGCAGTTGCGATCGAACTCCTTGCCGATAGACCACGGGGGGTGGCAGGGCTGCTGACGCTGGGTTCATTCGCGGCTTTGGAGATGGTCTTGCCGGCTGCGCTAGCGCGCCTGACAGTGGACAATATCGATGCCAGAAGCGCCGCGGCCAAACTGCAACTTCCCTGGTTGATCGTTCACCAGAAGAACGATGAGGTCGTGCCGGTTCGGCATTCCAGGGAGCTCTTCAGGCGGGCGAGTGGAAATCCTGCGGCTCGGTTCGTTGAACTTACCGGCGGAACGCACGCGCTTGAATGGCAGCTCCTTGTGCCACTGCTCGAGCAGTTGCGGATCGGGTCCGTGAATGGCCCGCCTAAGCTTTCCTGAATTCAGACATCGCGAGGCGGCGCATTCGTCGGCTACATAGCAGGTCTGATGAGCAGGTGCGCTCGCAGCATCACTGCGACTGCAGGATGCCGGCGGCCTCGCGGCCCAAACGGCCGGCTTCCCTCTTGAGCCAGGCCTGGGCGGCCTCCGGGCCGTCCCGACGGACGCGCATTTCGTATTCGGGCTGCAACTGTTTCATGTAGCGGGTGCGCAACGAGTCGTAGGTCTCGGCGCCAACGCCAGCGCCAGCACCATCGGATTCCTCGGAATTGTTGGGAGCGGTCTGCTGCTGCAGCAATTGATGCTGGTGCTGCTGCAAGGCAAACCCGCCGGCATCGAAGGCGACTGCCGGCAGGGAGACCGCGGCCCAGGTGATGGCAATGGCTATCGATTTCCGCATGGCTTTGCTCCCGTGGGGGTGAGGCAGCGTGCCCGATCGGGCAGGTTCGGCAGATAGGACGCCAGAGGGGCGGTCGTTCTTGGCCGATTTGTGATGGTGCAAGGAGATACGCCGCGGCAGAGACATCGTCGCCGCCCTGTTACGGGCCCTACCGGTCTGAGCGGCGAGGGAAACGAATGCGCGCGCAGTGGCGCGTCGCCGCAGCGACAGGCGACAGATCTGCTTTCGCAGCCCGGCGCCCAGAAGCCGCCACTCGGCTCAGGGTCATTCCGCGCAAAGCGGATTCCGCGTGGGGCCGACCGTGTTACAAATCCGCGTCGATAGGACAGCGCCACGCCCGCTAGCTTCGTAGTTTGCTAGTAGCCTCTGGTCCTCGGTCCCCCTTGATGACCTCGCTTGTTGAGGTCGCGCTGTTGGTTTATTCCATGCAAGGAGGAGGCAACATTCCGGCACTTGGTAGACAGTTGCAGCAGAGGTCGTCCGGCGCCTTGGGTGAAGTTCTACCTGGGTCGGCGCCGACGTGGTTCTAGATACCGAGCGTATTGCAATCATCTCCGATGTGCATGGGAACCTCACCGCCCTGCAAGCGGTGCTTGACCACGTTCGCACCTCCGGCATTACCCGCATATTCAACTTGGGTGATTTGGTCGGTAAGGGCCCTCGCTCAGCCGCAGTCGTGGATCGGTGCCGCGAAGCCTGCGAAGTCACTGTTCAGGGCAACTGGGATGCAGAGATTGCCGGCGGGTTCGAGCCAGCTTGGGCAGAGGGCGAATGGCACCGGGAGCAACTCGGCACCGAGCGGCTGTCGTACCTCGCCACACTGCCCGGCAGCTTCGACTTCTGGTTGAGTGGTCAATTGGTGCGCCTCTTCCATGCAAGCTCGGTGAGCGTACATCATCGGGTCTATGAGACTGCGGCTCGGGCTGAACACGAGAAGATGTTCCACAACACCAGTTTCACCGGCGGTGACCACCCGCCCACCATCGTCGGGTATGGTGATATCCACACGGCCTATGCCTTGAGCTTCGCCGGGAAAACTCTCTTCAACGCAGGAAGCGTAGGAAACGCGCTCGATCTGCCTCTTGCCTGCTACGTTGTGCTGGAAGGCGAGTACGGAGGAAGGAATCCGGCCAGTTGGTCCTTGAAAATCGTACGTCTGACCTACAACGTCGAGGTTGAAATCGCGATTGCCCGTGCCAGCGGTATGCCGAAGGCGGAAGAATATGCGGTTGGGCTCCGTACCGCGGTCTATCGCGGGCGGCAACCTGCACGATAGCTGGCCCGCCCTAACGCCCTTTCGAACGCCGCTCATCAGTCGGGGATCGCGGGGCTCTGGGGAACTGCCGTAAACCAGTCTAGGTGAGAATTGCTTCCGAGCGGATGAGCGAAGCGATCTCCGTCCGGCATGCGCCGCAATTGGTGCCTGCCTTAGTTGCTGCGCCCACGGCATCGACATCCGGGCATCCCCGCCGGATCGCCTCGCGAATGACGTTGCGGCCGACGGCATGGCAGGCGCAGACGATCGGACCGCTATCGGGCATGTCGGCGCCCGGCCGCCCGGCGAGGATCTTGAGGCCATCCACTTTCTCGACCGAAAGCTGCCCAACGATCCACTCGCGTGCGACGGGGACCGGATCGGGAGAGACGAAGAGCGCAAAAACCAGCTGTCCATGCCGGATGCCGGCGAAGCTGCGGCGCCCCGAGCGCGGGTCGCCGACGCTCGACATCTTTGTCTTCGCGTCCAGGTGGAAACGCTCACCTATCCAGGCCGACCAATCTGCCGGCTCCGCTCTCCAGGCGAGTTCGCCGCGCGTTCCCCGCGGTGCTGGAGCCCAGGCCCAGTAGTCGGTGTCGAGCCTGGGCCGCTCGAGCGCGACGAAGAAACCGTAGAGGCTGGTGCGCCAGGGCTCGACCGTGACCTCGCTCATCTTGAGCGCCGGTTGGGCGGACACCGGATCGACCTTGGCCGCTACCAGCGCATCGATCCGCCCTTTGGACGCGAACTGGCCGGTCCAGTGCATGGGCGCAAACACGCTGCCCTTTCTCTGCCGCTCGCTCAGCAGCGCCCGCACCACTGTCTCGCTGTCGCCACGCGCCAGCCTGACGAGGCTGGCCTTGCGGATATTCAGCCGCCGCGCGTCCTCCGGATGGATTTCGACGAAGGGCTCGGCATAGTGGGCGGAAAGCCGCGCCGTCTTGCCGGTGCGGGTCATGGTGTGCCAGTGGTCCCTTACCCGGCCGGTGTTGAGCACCATCCGCCCCGGCGCCGGGTTCAGCACCGGTGGTGGCTCTATGGGCAGCATCCTGGCCTTGCCATCCGGCGTGTAGAACCCGCCATCGGCGAACAGCCGTTCGACCGACTTCTCCCGCACCGGCCATTGCACCGGCTCCAGCAGGTCGTAATTCTCCCCAAGCAGGCCCGAAATGTCGAAGTCGCGCCGCCCTTCGTTTTCGAAACCTGAAAGCCGCGCGTGTTCGGCAAAGATCTCCGCTGGAGTTTCATAGGGAAAGGCTGCCCCAAATCCCATCCGCCGCGCCACCTGCGTGATGATCCACCAATCCGGCTTTGCCTGCCCGGCAGGGGCGAGGAAGGCACGCTGGCGCGAAATCCGGCGCTCGGAATTGGTCACCGTGCCATCCTTCTCGCCCCAAGGTGCGGCCGGCAGCAGGACATGGGCAAGTTGGGCGCTATCGGTGCGCTCGGTCATGTCCGAGACGACGACGAAGGGGCAGGCCTTCAGGGCATCGCGCACCGCATCGGCATCGGGCATCGAAACCACCGGATTGGTGCCCATGATCCACACAGCCTTGATCCTGCCCGCGGCCATGGCCGCAAAGAGATCAACGGCCCCGAGGCCGGGGGTTTCGGCCATGCGCTCCGCCTTCCAGAACCGACCGACGCGCTCGATCGTCTCGGGCGAGAAATCCATATGCGCGGCGAGCATGTTGGCCAGCCCGCCCACTTCGCGTCCGCCCATGGCATTGGGCTGACCGGTGACCGAGAAAGGGCCCATGCCCGGCCGGCCGATGCGCCCGGTGAGCAGATGGCAATTGATGATGGCATTGACCTTGTCGGTTCCCGTGGCCGACTGGTTCACCCCTTGCGAATAGACGGTCACTACGCGCTCGGTCTCGGCGAACCAGCGATAAAAGGTCTCAAGATCGGTGGGCGCGAGCCCGGTGGCCTCGGTCACACGCGCGATGTCCCACGCCGCGGCGGCCGCGACGGCCCCATCGGTGCCCACCACGTATTTGCTCGCAAAGTCCGTGGCCGCGCCGGCTGCCGCGAGATGCCGCAGCAGCCCAACGAACAGCGCTATGTCGCCGTCAGGCTGGATCGGCAGATGCAGGTCCGTCAGCTCGGCAGAGACCGTGCGCCGCGGGTCGATCAGCATGATGCGCATTTGCGGGCGCCGCGCCTTGGCAGCCAGGAGCCGCTGATGCAGCACCGGATGACACCAGGCGAGATTGCTGCCCACCAGCACGACGAGGTCGGCCGCCTCCAAGTCTTCGTAGTTGCCGGGCACCGTGTCCGACCCGAAGGCGCGTTTGTGGCCGGCTACCGAGGAGGCCATGCAGAGCCGCGAATTGGTGTCGATGTTGGCGCTGCCGACGAAGCCTTTCATCAGCTTGTTGGCGACGTAATAGTCTTCGGTCAGCAACTGCCCCGAGCCATAGATGGCGACGCTGTCGGGACCGAACGCCTGGATGGCCTCGCGAAAACGACCGGCGACGAGGTCGAGCGCCTCGTCCCAATGCGCCTCCCGCCCTTCGATGCGGGGACGGAGCAACCGGTCCGTCAGCGACAGCGTCTCGCCCAGGGCCGTGCCCTTGGAACAGAGGCGGCCGAAATTGGCGGGATGACCGGGGTCTCCGGCAATGGCCACGCTGCCATCGGCCTGCGGGGTTGCGAGGATGCCGCAGCCGACCCCGCAATAGGGGCAGGTGGTTCGGACAGTGATTGCTGCGGCAGCCTGGGTCATGGTGTTCTCGTCTTTGGATTTCAGCCCGGCAGACTGCAGCGGCCGCCATAGGCATCGAGTGCTTCGCTCTCGGCGAAGCCACGTCCGAAAATCAGGAGGTCGCGCATGGGGGCGGTGTCGGTGCCGTCGCGGACGAGGTCGAAGAACCACGCTCCATCGCTAACATCGCCATAAAGCACAGCACCGAGGAGACGCCCGTCCTTGATGACGAGCCGGCGATAGGAGCCGGCATCCTCGTTGTGGAGCACGATCTCCTCACGATCTTCGGCGGCGGCGAAATCGCCGGCCGAATAGACGGAGACGCCGGAAACCTTGAGCTGCGTCGCCGTGCGCACCGGCCTGAATGTGCTCTCGCGGCCCAGCAGGGCCTCGGCCGCCACCCTCGCCATCTCATAGAGTGGGGCGACGAGGCCATAGCACACGCCGTCATGTTCGACGCATTCGCCGATGGAGAGAATATCGGGGTCGGAGGTGACCAGCCGGTCATCGACGACAATGCCGCGCTCGACATGCAGGCCGGCATCGATGGCAAGGCGGGTCTCGGGACGAATGCCGATGGCCACGACCACAAGATTGGCTCCGATCACGGTGCCGTCCTCGAGCACCACGGCCTCCACCTGCTTGTTGCCCAGTATCGCCTTGGTCGCCGCATCGGTATGGATGGCGATGCCGCGCCGCTCGAATTCGAGTCCCAGGAGAGAGGCCGATGCGGCATCGAGTTGCCGGTCCATCAAATGGCTCTTGAGATGCAGCACCGAAACGTCCATGCCGCGCAACCGCAGCGCCGCTGCCGCCTCGAGACCAAGGACCCCGCCGCCCAGCACCACGGCCCGTCCCGCCCGTTGTCCGGCCGCCGCCAGCATGCGCCCGACATCGTCGAAATCGCGAAAGGCCGTCACGCCCCGCAGGGTGCTGCCGGGGAGGGACGGCATGACCGGTGCCGACCCCGTGGCGATGACCAGCTTGTCATAGGGTGTTGCGCCCCGCCGTGAGATCACCTGCCTGTTCTTGCGGTCGATGGCGGTGACCGTCTCGCCGAAATGCACGGTGATTCCGTGCTCGCGATACCACTCAGGGCTGTGGGTGATGGTTTCGTCGAACGTCATCTCCCCCGCCAGAACGGGAGAGAGCATGATGCGGTTATAGGTGCCACGCGGCTCGGCACCGAAAAGGGTGACCGCATACCGCCCGGCCCCGTCGCGGACCAGATGGTCCAACAGGCGCCCAGCGGCCATGCCTGCTCCCACCACGACCAGCTTTTCCATCGTGCGCTCAGGCCGCTTGCGGCAGGCTGGCGCTGCGCTCGGCCTGACGCACGCTCACATGCATCCAGACAAGGAGCGCGACTACGAGCACGAACATGGCCATGAAGCAGCTGGTCCAGATGCCGGTTAGTTCGTTGAGGAGGCCGAAGAGCAGCGGCAGGACGAAACCGCCTAGGCCCCCGATCATGCCGACGAGCCCGCCTACGGTGCCGACATTGCCGGGATAGTAGGTGGGAATGTGCTTGAACACGGCCGCCTTGCCCAGGCTCATGGCAAAGCCGAGGACAAAGATGATGACGATGAACAGCCAGGGCGCGAGGGCGAAGCTGACCGACATGGGTCCGTCGATCCCCTGCACCAGATAGCGTCCGGCCGGCAAAGCGAGAATGAACGTCGCTGCGACTGAAATTCCGAAGGTCCAGTAGAGCACGGTGCGCGCGCCCACTTTGTCGGACAGCACACCGCCATAGGCCCGGAAGATGCTAGCAGGGATGGAGTAGAGGGCCGCGACCACGCCCGCGGTCGCGATGTCGAAGCCATAGACGCCGATCAGGTAGCGCGGCAGCCACAGGGTGAGGGCTACGAAGGCGCCGAAGGCGAAGAAGTAGTAGAGGGCGAAGCGCCAGACGCGCATATCCCTGAGTGGGCCGAACTCCTCGGCCCAGGAACGCTCCCTGGCTTGTTTCTTCGCCTCGGCCGGATCATCGGGCGTCGTGAACCAGAAGATCACTGCCACCAAAGCCAGAGCGCCCGCCCAGATCAGCGCCACGCTCTGCCAGCCCCAGGCCAACATCACGAAGGGTGCCAGCATCTTGGTGGCCGAGGAGCCGACATTGCCGACCCCGAAAATCCCCAGGGCCGTGCCCTGCCGCTCGCGGGGATAAAAGCGCGAGACATAAGCGACCCCGACGGCAAAGGAGCCGCCAGCGATGCCCACCCCAAGCGCCGCCAGCAGCAATTGCTCGTAGGTCTGGGCGAAGGCCAGGAAGGTCGTCGACACCGCTGCCGCCAGCATGGTCAAGCTATAGACAACGCGCCCGCCATAGCGATCAGTCCAGGCCCCGAGAACCACGCGCACGAGGGAACCGGCCAGAACCGGCGTGCCGACCAGAAGGCCGAACTGCATTTCGCTGAGGCCAAGCTGCTCCTTAAGCGCTACGCCGATGATGGAAAATATAGTCCATACGGCGAAGCAAACCGTGAAGGCGATGGTCGACGTGGTAAGAGCCAGGTTGGCAACCGCCTTCGGTGCGCCTTGGTTGTTCAAGTCCTTGTGCATCGCAAAACTCCCTTTGCGAAACCGGAAACAAAAAGCCGCCATTGATCAGCCGGGCCGTTCCGGCCGGAGATCAATGGCGGCTGTGCCTGTGGCGCCCGTCATTGGACGCCGTGATTGTATCGCTTATCCGTGTCGTTGCAGGTTTCGTGCCAGTTCGAAAAGGCTCGGAACTGCTGGGGCCGTCGTGACCTAAATCGGGGTCTCTCAGGCCTGGTCGTGCCTAAAAATTGCGACGCGCCTAAAGAGTCGGCATAAATGTCTGTGCCGTTCAAGCGACGTGGGTCAGCCAGCCTTGTTCTCGGCACCGTTGGCTTCGCGGCGGATGAAGCTCGCGCAACGGTCGCCAAGCATCATCGCGGGCGCCGCGGTGTTGCCGGCGTTGATGGTGGGGCAGGCCGACATGTCGGCCACCCGCAGATTGTCGATGCCGCGCACCTTCATCTCGGCATCCAGCACCGCCAATGGGTCTCCGTCTGCTCCCATGCGGCAGGTGCCCGCCGGATGGTAGTTTGTCTTGACCATTCGCTTGCAGTGGGTGGCGAGCGCTGCATCGCTCAGATCGGCAGTGTCAGGGCGCAGGATCTTGTCGACGCGCCGCCCGAGCGGCCCCTCCTGGAAGGCACGAAGGAAGAAGCGCTGGCCAGCGATCATGCTCGCCATGTCGTCCGGATGTTTGAGCAGATGCGGAGACACGATCGGCATGTCGGCCGGATCGCTGGAGCGCAGCTTCACGAAGCCACGGGACTTGGGCTTGGTCACCACCGTGGTGATGGTGACGCCGTGGGTCGGAGCGATCAGCTTCAGCAGGTCCCGGTCCAAATAGACGAACGGGACGCAGAAAGCCTGGATGCTCGGCTCGGCTTCGGGATCGAGCGGATTGACGAAGGCGCCCGCCTCGACCCCGGCGGAGGTGATCACGCCGGTGCCGAACACCTTGAACTGCAGGCCGTGCATGATCATGCGCCAGCCGTCGGTGTGCCCGAAATAACCATAGGGCCCATCGAAGTGCGCCAGGATCGGCACCTCTGGATGGTCCATGAGGTTCTGACCTACGCCGGGGGCATCAAGGACCACATCTACGCCGTGCTGGCGCAGCTCATCGGCCGGACCGATGCCGGACAGCATGAGAACCTTGGGAGTGACCAGAGCGCCAGAGCAGACAACGACGTCGGCGGCGGAACGAGCCGCGTGGGAACCGGATTTGTCGCTAAAGATCACACTGGTCGCACGCTCGTTTTCGATGAGGATACGCTGAACCGCGGCGTTGAGCTTCACCGTCAACAGAGGGTTGTTCATAAGGGGCTCGATGAAGGCGTAGGCGGCGCTCGAGCGCTTCCCTCGCCTATTCATGAACTGGTAGAAGCCGACGCCGGTCTGGCGCGGCCCGTTGAAGTCCGGATTGAAGGGGACGCCGAGCCCCTGAACCGTCTGCACGAACCACCGCGACACGTCGTCGATGTGACCAGGATCGGAGACGAGCAACGGACCGCTGTCGTTGTGACGCTCGTCGAGAAATCGGTTATTTCCCTCCATCCCCCGGAAGTGCGGCAGCACGCTCTCCCAGTTCCAGCGGACACCGGCATTGTTGCCGCGGAGCAGCTCGTCCCAGGAATCGTAGTCGGACGGCCGTCCGCGCATATAAACCTGGGCGTTCACCGAGGTGCCGCCGCCGAGCACATTGCCTTGGCTGATTTCGTGGACACGCCCGTCGAGGTGTTCCTGCGGAGTGGTCGCGTGATAGCGCATGAACTTGCTGCCATTGATCATCTTGAAGATGCCCGGCGGCATGTCGAGGAGCGGGTGGTGGTGCGAATGGCCGGCTTCGAGCAGCAGCACCTTGCGTCCTGCTTCGACCAAGCGAGCGGCGACGACGCAGCCGGACGCCCCACCACCCACAACGATATGATCGTATTCTTCAGCCACGCTTCAACTCCTCCGGTCGGCTAGCTTTGCTGCGGTTCAGGTGGGCTCGAAGGTCCCCCTCACATACTCCCACGCTGCCGCCAGATGGCCGTTGAGCGCGCGCTCGGCTCCTTCGGGATCGCGATCGACGATCGCTTGATAGATTTCACGGTGACTGAGGAAATTGACGCGATTCCGCTCGGGCGAGCGGGGCATCCGCGCCCAGTGCGGCTGCAACCAGGCGGTGAAGGCCCGGTGAATAGCCGGCATGACGGGGTTGCGCGCGAGCTCGTAGAACATGGCGTGGAAGGCCATGTCCGTGCGGTAGAATTCTGCAGAGTCCTCGATAGTCGCTTCGTTTGCATCGAGCGCCCGGCGCAGCGCGGCGATGTCGTCCTTGCGCGCGTGCAGGGCGGCGTGGCGAACCAGTGCCGCTTCAAGGAACACCCGGGTATTGTAGAGGTCGCGCACACCACCGGACTGTTCCAGCAGGTGCGTGACTACCCCACTCACCGCCAGCAGCGCCGCATCATAGCCGGGGCGCCGCACGACCGGCCGGAACCGGTGGCGCGTTTCCACGAGGCCCCGGCCCGCCAGCCTTGCGACTGCTTCGCGCGCGACGGTCCGGCTGATGCCGAATTCGGCCATCAGTTCACGCTCGGCCGGAAGGTAGCTGCCATCCTGCAGCTCCCCCGAGCCGATACGGGCCGCCAGCCGCGCAACAACGGCATCGGCGGCCCGACTGACGGCCCCCGGTTTGTTGCCATCGACTTTGTCCGCCGCTTCAAGCACCGCGATCCTCCGAGCTTCCACCTCAATCGAGATCAGACGACATTGCAACAGATATCATATTTGGTCGGACAAAAATTGTGCAAACGATACCGTATCTTGACTCTGAGGCGGAGTTCACTCTCACTGACCGCGTGTTTGGTCCGAGCAAAGCGAGCACGTATGCTGCAGCAGATGTTGTCGGAGTTGACCGGTTCGGAGCGATACCGCGGACAGATGTTCATCGGCGGGCGCTGGATCGATGACGACGCTGCTGACATGCTCGAGGTCGAGAATCCGGCCAATCAGCGGGTAATTGGGACCATTCCTCAAGGCACGGCCGAGCATGCCGCTGAAGCGATCGAGGCTGCTCGGCGGGCGCAGCCCGCTTGGGCCGCACTGCCCGCCTACGAACGAGCCAAGCTGCTGTTCGCCCTTGCCGATGCGGTGAGGGCGAATGATGGCGTACTCGCGCGGATCGTGGTTGCCGAGCAGGGTAAGCCGCTGAACCAGGCCATGGGCGAGATCGGTGCAACGGAGACGTTCCTGCGCTACGCGGCCGAAAGCGCGCGACGCATCGAGGGCGACATCATCCCCTCCGACGCTCCGGATGAGGAGGTGTGGATCCGCCGGGCGCCACACGGTGTGGTGGTCGGGCTCACTGCATGGAACTTTCCGGCGGCGCTAGCCGCCCGCAAACTCGGACCAGCACTGATTGCCGGCAACACCTTCGTGCTCAAGGCGCATGAATTCACTCCCTTTTCGGGGATCGCGCTGGCGATACTGGCGGAGTCGGTTGGATTGCCTCCAGGCGTGTTCAACGTGGTCACTGGCGCGGGCCGGACGGTAGGCGAAGCGCTGGTCACCCATCCACATTCCGACCTGATCACCATGACCGGCAGTACCAGGGCAGGCAAAGAGATCTACCGGGCCGGTGCCGACCGCATCAAGGTGCTGCGGCTCGAACTTGGGGGCAAGGCGCCGTTCATCGTCATGGACGATGCTGATGTCGATGCGGCGGTGGAGAGCGCGGTCGCGGCGCGATTCAGCAATTGCGGTCAGATCTGCACCTGCAACGAGCGCATGTACCTGCACGAGCGGATCGCCGAGGAGTTCCTCGACAAGTTCACCGCCCGCACCAGACGGCTCAGCATCGGTGATCCGCTGACCAATCCCCACATCGGGCCGAAGATCAGCGGGCCGGAGAGGGACAAGGTAGCGGACATCGTCCGCGACACGATTGCCGCCGGGGCCGAGGTGCTGCTCGAAGGTGGGCCGATGCGTGAGGGTGAGTATGCACGCGGGTACTGGTATGCGCCGACGGTGCTGAAGGTGCGCAACAATTCGGCGCCAGCGATGCGCCAGGAGATCTTCGGACCGGTGGTTCCGGTGATGACCGTGAGCGATTTCGAAGAGGCTTTGGCGCTGGCGAATGACAGCGAATATGGCCTGTCCGCATATGTTTATTCGCAGAGCTTCAGGCGGCTGATGAGATCGGCGGCGGCACTGCACTTTGGAGAGATCTACTTCAACCGCAGCAGCGGCGAACTGGTGCAGGGGTTCCACACCGGCTGGGGACAGTCGGGGCTGGGCGGGGAGGACGGCAAGTACGGACTCGACGGCTATTTCCGCAAAAAGACCATGTATGTGAACTGGTCATGAGCGGAAGATGAACGAGACCCGCATCGAAGCTGTCACAACCCATCTGTTCCAGGTTCCCCTGCCCCAGGTGATGGTCGATGCCAAGCACGGGGCTCACACGCATTTCGAGCTGGTGACGGTGACGGTCCGCACTGCCAGTGGGCTTGAGGGCACGGGCTATACTTATACCGGCGGCAAGGGCGGGCACGCGATCCGGGCGGTGGTGGAGCACGATCTTGCCCCCTTCCTCACCGGCAAGGACGCCGCCGAGATCGACGCGATCTACGAAGGGATGTGGTGGCACATCCACTATGTGGGCCGCGGGGGCATCACCAGCTTCGCGATGTCGGCGGTGGACATTGCGCTGTGGGACCTGAGGGGCAAGCGCGAAGGGCGTGCGCTTTGGCAGATGGCCGGCGGCGCCGGGTCGATGGCCAAGATCTATCGCGGCGGGATCGATCTCAACTACTCATTGGACGAACTGCTGGCGAGCATCGAGGGGTATCTGGCCGCGGGCTTCACCGCGATCAAGATCAAGATCGGCAAGGACGACCTCGAGGAGGACGTGGAGCGGATCCGGGCCGTGCGCCACCTGATCGGGCCTGACACTCCGTTCATGGTGGACGCGAACTACGCCCTAGCTGTGCCGAGTGCGATTGCTGCGGCCAAGGCCTTCAAGCCATTCGACCTCCTGTGGTTCGAAGAACCCACCATCCCCGACGACTATGCAGGCTACGCCGAAATCGCCGAAGCGACGGGCGTGCCGCTGGCGATGGGCGAGAACCTCCACACCATCCACGAATTCGAATACGCCCTGGCGCAGTCGAAACTATCCTTCATCCAGCCCGATGCGTCGAACTGTGGTGGGGTCACCGGGTTCCTGCGAGTCGCGGAGCTGTCACGGCGGGCGAACATCCCGGTCTGCAGCCATGGGATGCAAGAGCTCCATGTCAGTCTGATTGCTGCCCAGGCCAATGCCGGATGGGTGGAGGCGCACAGCTTCGACATCGATCAATATACCACCCGCCCCCTGCAACTGCGCCAAGGGTTCGCCGTCGCGCCGGACGCCCCCGGCACGGGCGTCGAGTTCGACTGGGCCAAGCTGGAGGCTCACCGTGTTGCCTGAGGAGCGCTCAATCGCAAGAGGCAGACGCGACCGCCTACCCTGGCGCGGACCGAATGCCTCTTCCTTGACCGGCCAATCCGGCTTCGACGCTACCGATAAGAAGATCACTTGCACCGGCATTAAGACAACAAACAGCCGGGCCCGGAGGACATAATGAACGTTGCGGCTCAACACGCTGGCGACGGAGTGCGCGAGACCATTTCGCTGGACGGGGACTGGGATTTCCGCCACGAGAGCGACGGAGTTGCACGGACGGCCAAGGTTCCCAACCCCTGGCAAGCGGAGTTCGAGGACCTCCGCTACGTGTCCGGGCGTGGCGTGTATGCGCGCAGCTTCAGCGTACCCGAGGGGTGGGACGACGGCGTCGTGGTGATCCGCTTCGGCGCGGTAAACTACCTCGCCGAAGTGCGCCTCAACGGCGAGTTGCTAGGCACCCATGAGGGCGGATACCTGCCGTTCGAATTCGTGCTGCCCCAGGGGATCAGCGGCGAAAACCAGCTGGAAGTCACCGCCACCCTGCCCACAGGGGATCGGCATCAGTACCCAGAGTATCCGTTCGGCGAGATCCCGCACGGCAAGCAGAGCTGGTATGGCCCACTCGGGGGCATCTGGCAGTCGGTGACGCTGGAGCGGCGTGGCGCCGCGCACCTCAGCCACTGCGCCATCTCGGCCGACCCCGATACGGGCGAGGTTCGGGTGACGATCCGGGTATCTGGCGGCACCCGGGCCGAGTTGTCGGTGCTTGCTGGGGACGAACTGGTCGCCACTGGCAAGGGCGATGTTGCCGATGGAGCGGCAGAACTCGTGCTGAAGGTGCGGGAGCCACAGCTCTGGTCACCGGAGCGGCCGCAGCTTTATTCGCTGCAGGTGGATGTGTTCGACGGACAGACACTTGGCGACCGGACCAGCCACAACTTCGGCTTTCGAAAGATCGAAACGCGAGGTGGCAAGCTCTATCTCAACGGCCAGCCGCTCTACATGCGCGGCGCCCTGGACCAGGACTACTACCCCGAGGGCGTGTGCACGCCGCCCTCGCTCGAGTTCATCGAGGATCACTTCCGCAAGGCCAAGGAGTTGGGGCTCAACCTGCTGCGGTGCCACATCAAGGTTCCCGACCCGCGCTACTACGACGTGGCGGACCGGATGGGCATGCTGATCTGGACGGAAATCCCGAACGTCGCGACCTTCACCAAGGCGTCGGCCCGGCGCCTGCGCGACACAATGAAGGGCATCCTGGAACGCGACGGCAATCACCCCTCGATCATCTGCTGGACCATCATCAACGAGGATTGGGGCACCCGGCTCATGGAGAATGCCGACCATCGCCTCTGGTTGAAGGAGACATATGACTGGCTGAAGGCGGAGGATCCGGGCCGACTGGTGGTCGACAACTCCCCTTGCATTCCCAACTTCCACGTCAAGACCGACCTCAACGACTACCACTACTACCGTTCGGTGCCGGAGCGGCGGGCGGAGTGGGAGAAGCTCACCGAGGAATTCGCGGCGGGTGCGGACTGGACGTTCTCACAGCATGGCGATGCAGAGCGGCGCGGCGACGAGCCGCTGATCGTCTCTGAGTTCGGCGTCTGGGGGCTGCCGAACCCGAAGGAGGTGGCCAATCCGGATGGATCGGAACCGTGGTGGATGGAAACCGGGTTCGGCTGGGGCGACAACGCGGCCTACCCGCACGGGGTGCAGCGGCGTTTCGCCGGCTACCACATGAACGACGTGTTCGGCAGCTTCGACGCCTTCATCGAGCAGGTGCAATGGTACCAGTTCGGCAATCTCAAATACCAGATCGAGTCCATGCGGGCGCGTGAGCCGATCCAAGGCTATGTGATCACCGAGATCACCGATGTCCATTGGGAAGCCAACGGCCTGCTGGACATCCGGCGCAACCCGCGGGTGTTTCACAAGCGCTTTGCCGAGATCAATGCCGACGTCGTCATCGTGCCCCTGCTGGACCGGTATTCCGGCTGGGCTGGTGGTTCGTTCACCTTCGGGCTCTTGGTGGCGACTGGCGGCAGCCCGTTGCCGGCTGGCGCCGTGCTGGACTGGTCACTGGAGGGCGGCCGGTCCGGTTCCGCCGACGTACCGCAAGCGGGTGCGCTGGCGGTTGTGGACCTGGGACAGGTCACCACCGAACTGCCGGATGTAGGCAGCAATTGCATGGTGAAGCTTTCGCTCACACTTCAGGGGCCGACCGGCACAGTGGCGCAAAACAGCGTCGACCTTTCTGTCTTCGCGGCCCGCCCTGCCCCGTCGAGTATTCGGGTCCACACGACGGAGGGCAGTCATGCCGCCTTCGTGCACGCCCTGGGCTACACCATCGTTCCGGCCGCCGAAGCTGACGTGATCATCGCGCCGGAACTGGACGCCGACGACATCAAGGCCATGCGCTTCGGTGCGCGGTACCTCGTGCTCTCCGATCCACGGCTGCAGAAGAAGAAGAACCTCCGGTCGGACGGCCCGCTCATCGAGCCGCCATCCATGCCCGTCGATGACGAGCAGCCCGGCCATCACATGGGCCATGAGAGCCAGTTGCCGAACATCGCCTTGACGGCACGCCAAGGTACGATGTGGCGTGGGGATTGGATCGCGAGTTTTGGCTGGATCAAGCGGAGCGGCCCCTTCGCTTCCTTGCCCGGCGGGCCGTTGCTCGACCTCGCCTATGACCGGGTAGTGCCCCGTCATGTGCTGGGAAGCCTTCGGCACTGGGAATATGGCGGCCTCGTTCACGCCGGCGTCGTGGTCGGGTGGGTGCACAAGCTCGCAGCCACCATACTGGAGCGGCGGATCGGTCGCGGCGGCATGGTGGCAACCACGTTCCGCCTGATGCAGGACGAACCCGGCGCAGATCCAGTGGCGGCGACCCTGCTCGATGGACTTATCGCAACTGCAGCAAGTATGGAGACAGAATAGAGCCAGACACATCTTCTGAGATTGAGCGCTCCGAAACCAGTTTCGGAGATGAAGACCTTTGCGCGCGCTCATTGCAATGATGTTGTCAAATAAAGCGACCAATGTGTGTTGACAGAGTAAGCTGCGGATATAGCATTCTGGATGGCGGAAGACTGGAGAACCAGCACCGCTACATGGAGGAGGAGGCAGCATGGCCGACATTCGGCTGACCAAGGTAAGCAAGCGCTACGGGTCTGCCTTGGTGATCGAGGACCTGTCGCTCGACATCAGATCGCGGGAGTTCGTGGTCTTTCTCGGGCCCTCGGGATGCGGGAAGTCGACGCTGCTGCGCATGATCGCCGGCCTCGAGGACATTTCCGGCGGCGACATCTCCATCGCCGGCGAGGTAGTCAATGAGGTGCCTGCCCGACACCGGGGCGTGTCGATGGTGTTCCAGAACTATGCGCTCTACCCGCATATGTCGGTTTACGAGAACATCAGCTTCGGGCTTCGCAATACCGGCGTACCGAAGGACGAGATCAAGCGGCGGGTTACCGACGCCGCTCGTATCCTTCGGATCGAGGAACTGCTGGACCGCAAGCCGAGGGACATGTCGGGCGGCCAGCGCCAACGCGTCGCCATCGGGCGCGCCATCGTCCGCCAGCCGCGAGCCTTCCTGTTCGACGAGCCGCTTTCCAATCTCGATGCGGAACTGCGGGTGCAGATGCGGGCGGAGATCGCGCGGCTGCACCACTCGCTCGATGCCACCATGATCTTCGTCACCCACGATCAGGTGGAGGCCATGACCATGGCGGATCGGATCGTGGTGATGCGCAGCGGGCACATCGAGCAGGTGGGCACGCCGATCGAACTCTACCGCGAACCACGCAACCTCTTCGTGGCCGGCTTCCTTGGCAGCCCGAAGATGAACTTTCTCGAGGGCAAAGTCAGTGCCACCAGTGCTGGCCGACAGACTCTGGATATCGGCGCCAGCCGCCCGATCGATCTCGCCGTCGACTCCCATCCCGGCGAAATCGGTGCTGCAGCAACGCTTGGTTTGCGTCCCGAGCACCTGCAATTGACCGGCCCTGAGGACGGGGCACTCAGGGGCAAGGTCGAGCTCGTCGAAAAGCTCGGCAATACCACGCACCTGCACGTGGCCCTGACCGACGGGCGGCTGGTGATCGTGGAAGATTCCGGGGAGTCCCAGGCGAGAGTGGATGATCTCGTCGGCCTCGACTTTCAGCCTGACCGGGCGCACCTCTTCGACGCCGCCGGCAATGCTCTGCCGAGACTCGCGCCATGACCACCCAGGAGTTGAGCGAGAGCCTCCCCAAAACGGCGATCAACAGGCGCCCCGCCTTCTTCGGCAGGAGCGACGCCTGGCAGGGCTACCTGTTTCTCGCGCCGTTCCTGCTGATCTATTGCGTGTTCCTGGTCTACCCGCTGTTCAAGGGATTCTGGATCAGCCTGCATGACTGGGAGCTCGTCGGCACCTATCGGGAGTTCATCGGCTTCCTCAATTACGAGGACCTCTGGTACGATTCCCTGTTCTGGAAATCGCTCTGGAACACCATCCGCTTTGTCGCCATGACGGTGCCGTCGATGACGATCCTGGCGCTGCTGCTGGCGCTGGCCGTCAGCAAGCGCACCCGCACTCACGCGGTGCTGCGCGCCGTGTTTTTCGGCTCCAGCGTTTTTTCGGTCAGCGTCGTCACCTTCATCTGGCAAATGATGCTGAACGGCGAGCGCGGCATGCTCGCCCACATCGCCGAGGCGATGGGCTTCGTGCCGATCGATTTCCTCCGTGACAGCTTCTGGGCCATGCCCTCGCTGGTGGTCACCACCCTGTGGTGGGGCGTCGGCCTGCCGCTCGCTTTGTTCGTCGCGGCGCTGCAGCAGATCCCAGAGGAACTGTACGAAGCGGCAGAGCTGGACCATGCCTCGCGCTGGACGGTGCTGTGGCGGATCACCCTGCCCTCGATCCGGCGCACCATCGTGTTGGTGCTGGTGCTGCAGATCGTGGCGCACTTCCAGATCTTCGGTCAGCCGCTACTGCTCACCCGTGGCGGGCCGGCCGACGGCACGCGCTCGCTGGTGCAACTGATCTACGACACCGGGTTCCGCGACTGGCAGATCGGCTACGCCGCCTCCATGGCCATGGTGCTGTTCGCGATCATGTTCGTCGTCTCGATGATCCAGCTTTTCCTGGGACGGGAGGAACGGTCATGAGCCGCTTCGCTCGCGCCATCCGGGTGCAGAATCCGTGGGTGGACCGATTGATCCTCGGCGCGACCATCGTGCTGGCGATCCTGTGGGTGATCCCGGCGCTGTGGATCGTGTCCCTGTCGTTCCGGCCCAACTTCCTGTTGATGCGGTCGACGGCGAGCATCCTGCCGATTCCGTTCACCACCGAGAACTACGAGCTGATCCTGCGGCTGTCGCGGGTGCCGGGGTGGTTCATCAACAGCGCCATGACTGCACTGCTGATGACGGCGATGGTACTGATCGTCTCATCACTGGCCGGTTACGCGTTTGCGCGCATCAAATTTCCCGGCCGTCGCATCCTGTTCATCTTCGTGCTGACGGGGCTGATGGTGCCCGAACAGGCAGTGTTCATCCCGCTGCACACGATGTTCGCCGATCTGGGGCTCCATAACACCTATATCGCCCTGGCGACGCCCCGGGTGGCGGTGCCGATCGGGGTGTTCCTGATGACGCAGTTCTTCCGGGCGGTACCCCGGGAGATCGAGGAGGCGGCCGAACTCGACAACGCCAGCCGCTTCACGATCTTCTGGAAGATCATGCTGCCGCTGGCCATTCCGGCGCTGACGACGCTGGGGCTGTTCACCTTTCTCCATGCCTGGAACGACTTTCTGTGGCCGCTGGTGTCGGCGACCGACGACGACTCCTACACGGTGACCGTGGGGCTCGCCTCCATCCAGAGCAACTACGCCCAGACCGAAGGGCTCGGCATGGTCATGGCCTCGGCGGTGCTGGCCAGCCTGCCCGTCTTCATCCTCTACCTGATTTTCCAGCGCTACATCGTCAGCGGGGTTTCCATGGGGAGCGGCCGCTGATTTCTCGCGCCACCGGCGCCACCAGACACGGCACCAATGCCGTCAACGCGCATCGAGCACGCAAGAACCTGCCGATGTTCAAAGGGAGTGAGAATGAAATGAAGCTTGTTCATGGAGTAGCCGGCCTGTTGCTGGCAAGCACGACCCTCGGCATCGCAGCGCCGGCCGGCGCCGTCGACGTCGACTTCTTCCGCTTCTTCGGCGACTGCGCCGACGAATACAATGGCAAGACCGACGTCTCCGCCGCCATCGGCGAGTGCGGCATCATCCAGGCCATCACCAACAAGTTCAACGCCGAGAACGGCCAGGACATCACCGTCGACACCCAGTCGGTGGAATGGGGCCCGTACTACGATCTCCTTTCGGCGACCTATTCCACCGGCAACATCCCGGACATCGCCGTAATGCACCGCTCAGTGCTGCCGAACTTCGTATCCCGTGACCTGGTGGAGCCGCTCGGGGAAGACCTCGAGGCGGCGGGCGTCGACCTGGCCGATTTCCTGCCGGCGGCCAGCGAAGCAGTGACGATCGACGGCACCGTCTATGGCATGCCGATGGACCTCCACACCAAGCTGCTCCACGTCAACATGGACATAATGGAAGAGGCGGGCCTGGTCGAGGATGGCAAGCCGGTCCTGCCGACCAGCCCCGAAGAGTTCCTCGCCCATGCGCAGCAGGTGAAGGACCGCACCGGCAAGCTCTACTTCGCCATGGAGTCCCAGGCGGACTCCCCCTACCCCGTCCGTCTGTTCCTCTCCTGGATCTGGCAGCAGGGCGGGGACGTGTTCAGCGGCGACGGCACCGAGGTGACCATCGATACGCCGGAGGCCCATGCGGCAGCCGAGTTGTTGCAGTCGATCTATACCGGCGGCTTCAACAACTCCGCCTTCGACGGAGCCGGTGCCGAGCAGGCCTTCATCAATGGCGAGGCAGCCATCCTGTTCAATGGCACCTGGGTGGTGAACGCTTATGACGACCACGCCGCCAACCCGGAGTCCGCGCTGGAGAACTACTATGTGGCGCCTCTGCCGAGCCTTTTCGGCGAAGACGCCGTGTGGTCCGACACCCATATGTGGGTGATTCCGACCGACCCGAACCGCAGCGAGGAAGAGAAGCAGGCCGCGCTCGAATTCCTGAAGTTCATCAACGACCATAACTTCGATTGGTCGCGCACGGGTCACATCACCGTGCGTCAGTCCGTGCTCGACTCCGAGGAATTCCAGACCCTGCCGCATCGAGACGAGTATGGATCAACCGCCGACATGGCGCGCGCCGTGCCGATGATCCAGAACCAGCGTGGCATCCAGGAAGACATGGCGACGGAACTCAGCGCCATCTGGCTTGCCAACGGTTCGGTCGACGATGCTCTGAGCAATATGCAGCGGCGCGTCGAGCAGGCGGTCCGCCGCGGCAACCGCTGATCCTCACCGAGCGGCCGGAGGCGCAATTGTGCCTCCGGCCTTTTCACGTCCAAATTTCGAGAGCGCCATGAGCCAGACAGCAGATATGCCCCTTCACCCGCGCCCACGCCTTCGGCGCCCCCGCTGGAGCGATCTTTGTGGCACCTGGCAGTTCGCCTATGACGACGCCGATGCCGGTTTGGGTGAGCGCTGGCACACTCGGCCGGAGCGCTTCGATCGGGCGATCACAGTGCCTTTCCCGCCCGAGTCGGAATTGTCCGGGGTCGACGAGAAGGGTTTCCATCCGGTCGTGTGGTATCGGCGGGAGATCGAGGCCGAAGCTGCGCCCGGTGAACGCCTGCTGCTGCATTTCGGTGCGGTGGACTACCTGGCGATGGTCTGGGTCAATGGCGATCTGGTCGCTACCCACGAGGGCGGCCACACCCCGTTTTCGGCAGACATCACCAACAGCCTGGTGCCGGGCGCCAAACAGGTCATTGTCGTACGGGCGGAGGACCAGCCGCTCGATGCAACACAACCGCGTGGCAAGCAGGACTGGCGGGAACAGCCACACTCGATCTGGTATCACCGCACCACCGGCATCTGGCAGCCGGTGTGGCTGGAGCCGGTTCCGGCTGAGTACGTGGCCAATGTCCAACTGACGCCGGACCTTACACGGGGCATGGTCGGCGTGGAAATCCAGCTCGGCCGGCGGCCGGTGGAGCCGGTCGACTGCCGCATAGAGCTGAGCCTGAAGGGGGAGACGCTGGCCACGCAGCGGCTAACCCTTCGGAGTGCCCAGGCGCTGACCGGAATTCACGTGTCCGGCTTCGAGCACGGGCAGGACCGGGGCAAGCTGCTGTGGACCCCGGAGACGCCCAACCTCATCGACGTTACCGTGACGCTGCTCGATGGCAGTGGCCAGTCTCTGGACGAGGTCGAGAGCTATTTCGGCATGCGCAGCAGCGCGGCGCAGGAGCGCCGTTTCCTGCTCAACGACAAGCCGTACTTCATGCGCTCCGTGCTCGAACAGGGTTATTGGCCGCAGTCGCACCTGGCGGCACCGAGCCCCGAAGCACTGAGGCGCGAAGTCGAACTGATCAAATCGCTTGGTTTCAACGCTGTGCGCATCCACCAGAAAGTGGAGGACCCGCGGTTTCTCTACTGGTGCGACGTGATCGGGCTGATGGTGTGGGGCGAGATGGCCAACGCCTACGAGTTCTCACCCAAAGCGGTAGACCGCTTCACCCGCGAGTGGCTGGAAGCTGTCGAGCGCGACCGCAGCCATCCCTGCGTCGTTGCCTGGGTGCCACTCAACGAAAGCTGGGGCGTACCCGACATCGCGCTGCGTCCCGACCAGCAGGCTTTCGCCACCTCGCTCTATCACCTCACCAAGGCGCTCGATCCCACTCGGCCAGTGATCTCCAATGATGGTTGGGAGCACACTGTGTCGGACATCCTCGGCATCCACGACTACGCCCTGCGCGGGGAACATCTGGTCGAGCGGTATCACACCACCCACGGCGTCGATCGTGTGCAGATCGGACATGGGCCGCAGCGGCGCCGCTTGCTGCTGAACCCAGAGGACCAGCGCGGCCAGCCGATCATGCTCACCGAGTTCGGCGGCGTCAGCTTCCAGCCGGAAAAAGGTCAGCGCTGGTATGGCTATGCGACGGTCGCGAACGAGGAGGAGTATCTCGACCTGTTGCGCCAGCTGTTCGATGCCATTCACGACAGCCCGGAACTGGCCGGCTATTGCTACACCCAGCTCACCGACACACTGCAGGAGCGGAACGGGCTTCTCGACGAGAACCGCGAGCCCAAGCTGCCGGTGGAGGTGCTGCGCGAGATCATCTGGCGGCCATCCGCGGCGATCCTGACCGAGCACCTCGACATCGCCCGGCAGAAGGCGTTTCTCGCCAGCGGCTTTGGCCCACCGTGATTTATTCGGCGGCGCAGCCCGTCACCACTTCCGGCACTCCATTGGTCCAGCGCAGTTCGTCAACGTTGAGGCCACGGAGCTTCATGTCGTCGGACCAGCTGTGATAGACAACCACAGTGGAGCCGTCCTCGAGGCGCACCAGGTCCTGGCCACCCGGCCCGATCAGGCCCTCACCAGTCGAGCTGCTGAGCAGCGGCGTTTCGGACTTGGTGTAGGGCCCCCGGACGTCGTCCGCTACGGCATAGCCCATGGCGTAATTCTCGTTGAAGGCGTTGGCCGAATAGAACAGGTAGTACTTGCCGTTCTCGAGCCACAGCGTCGGCGCCTCGACCACCTTGCCCTCCCACGGCAGGTCCTGCTGGATGAGCCGGGTCGGCTCGCCGACAAGCTGCATCCCGTCCTCGGACAGCTCCTGGATGGAGATCCAGGTGTCGATACCGCAGCAATTGCCGTCGTTCTTCCACAACAGGTACCTGCGGCCGTCCACATCCTCGAACGTGCTCGCATCGATAGCGCCGCCCTCGGCAATGGGGCAGATCAGCGGACCGTCCTGGACAGGATCGAAAGGTCCCTCGGGCGCCGCTGATGTCGCAACTCCGATGCACTGCATCGAGCCGTGCCGGGCCGTGAAGTAGAGAACGTAGCTGTTCGAAGCCTTGAAGTGCGTGACTTCCGGAGCCCAGGTGAAGTGCCTCCTCGCCCAGTCTGGCAACCTCGGCAAGGCGTCGCCAACGTGCTCGAAGGCGGTGAGATCGTCGGAGCGCAACACCGGCACGTTCCCCAGCTCGCTGTTGGTGACGTAAACATAATGATCATCGCCAACCAGCAAAGTGTCCGGGTCGGGCAAGTTCTGCTCCACCCGCGCGAGGTGGCACGAGGCCGCGTGAGCTGGCGATACCGCAGTCCAACACAGCAGGCCGGTCAGAAACAGTGATCTAGCCTTTGCGAACTTCACGAGCTACGCCTCGGCGCCTAGTTCAGGACGCTATCCTATAATTTTCCATGTGAACTGGCCAGCTTCCAGAGCTTGGGCCACAACTCGCTGTCAGTTGGACGCGGAACTCCCGCTCCGAAGCGGTGTCAGGCTTGCGGCCTGGAGCGGGTAGCGGGAATCGAACCCGCGTATTCAGCTTGGAAGGCTGCTGCTCTACCATTGAGCTATACCCGCATCACCGGCGTGCCGGGGCAGTTTCACCTAGCGTGGTTGGCGCCAGGTGACAAGGGCCAGGCGGGTGCACACACGCCGGCGGCTGCAGGAAGATGTCCGGTTTTCCCCAAGCGACAGCAAGGGTGTTGACACCTTGGCTCGGGACCACCATAAACCGGCCGTCGCCGCCCAATGGGCGCCGGCTTCCTACCCGCGATGATGTAGTGGAGGGGTGGGAGAGTGGTTAAATCCATCAGACTGTAAATCTGACGCCTCAGGCTACACTGGTTCGAATCCAGTCCCCTCCACCAGCGGCTTTCCTACACGCAACAGGCTCCCGACGCCCGGCCCCGCAGTAGCGCCCGGGCCCTGCACTATCTGGCGCCGGCCTCATGTTCGGGTGCACCCTGCAGCAGGCGAGCTTCAGGTGATTGTACCAGGCGCAGATAGCGCTCGAACTGAACCAGCACATCTGCAATCAACTGCTCGCGTGTCATTCCGGTGATGTCATAGCCCCGGCCTCCGCTCGAGAAGTAGGTGTGTGCCTCGAATCGCATCTCCGGTTTTCCGACGGCCATGGGCGTGAATGACGGCAAGGGCTGCTCCACAAGGCTGACGCCGTAGATGAAATCGCGGACACCTTCTGCTGGTGAACGAAGTGCAATGCTGCCGTCCTCCTGATCCGACAGCGATGCAGCGCGCCCACGGGCGGTGAGTTCGCCGGCGACCTGCTGCAGGGCCTGTCGGACTTCGTTGTCGATGAAGCGCTCTACTTCGGCTTTGCCGGGCGGCTTCAACATCAAAGCCAGTCGCCGCTGCCATGTGTGTCCTGCGGCGGGGTGAGCGGGCGGGACCGCCGTCCTGTGAACCTGCTGAGCAAGGTCGGCCCGCATACCGACAAAGAGCGACCACACCAGAGCCAGCATGACGAAAGTGAACGGCAGTGCGCTGGCGACCGTGGCGGACTGCAGTGCCCCAAGCCCGCCGGCAAGCAGCAGGCTCGCGGCGACGACCCCCTCCATCGCGCACCAGAATATCCTCTGGCCGGTAGTGGTTTGCGTTTCTCCACCAGCCGCGATGGAGTCGACGACGAGCGAGCCGGAGTCGGACGAGGTAATGAAGAATATCGATACAAGAAGCACGGCCAGCGTCGAAGTAAGCCCCGTCAGTGGCAGGTACTCAAAGAAGCGAAACAGCCCCACCGAGACATCGTCCACAATGGCCTGCCCGAGTGCACCCGCAGCCACTCCAGTATCGATGAAAATACCAGTGTTCCCGAACACCGTCATCCAGAAGAAGGTGAAGCCGGCGGGAATGAACAGTACCGCCGTGACAAACTCCCGCACGGTGCGCCCCCGCGAAATGCGGGCGATGAACATGCCGACGAATGGCGACCACGAGATCCACCAAGCCCAGTAGAACAACGTCCATGCGTCGATCCACGGCGTCGGCTCATAGGCGTAGATGTTGAACGTCCGCAGCACCAGCGTATCGAGGTAAAGCCCAAGGTTCTGAACGAAGTCCCGGAGCAGATCGCCAGTGGGCCCCACCACCAGCACGAAGACCATCAGCAGTATGGCGATGACCAGGTTCGTCTCCGAAAGAATGCGAACACCCTTCTCCAGGCCGCTGACCACGGAAATCGTCGCGAGCAGAGTGATACCGGCGATCAAGGGGAGTTGTACCATCGGATCGATGGGGATCCCGAGCAGGTAGTTCAGCCCCGCATTGATCTGGGAGACGCCCAGGCCAAGCGAAGTCGCGATACCGAACACGGTGCCGACGATGGCGAAAATGTCTACAGCATGGCCAATCGGGCCGTTGATCCGCTCCTTGAGGAGCGGGTAGAGCCCCGAGCGGATCGTGAGAGGCAAGTTATAGCGGTAGCCGAAGTAGGCCAGCGACAAGCCCACCACCGCATAGATTGCCCAGGCATGGATACCCCAGTGGAAGAAGGTCACGCTCATGGCCTCGCGCGTCGCCTGGATGGACCGGGGCTCGGCGGTGGGCGGCAGCATGAAGTGGGTCATGGGTTCGCCCACGGCATAGAACATCAGGCCGATGCCCATGCCGGCGGCGAACAGCATGGCGATCCAGGAGACAAAGCGGAAATCGGGGGTGGATTCGTCCGGGCCGAGTTTCAGCCGGCCGAAGCGGCCGAAGCAGAACAGGATCACGCTGACCAGGAAGATGCCCACCGCGAGCAGGTAGAGCCAGCCGAACGCGTTCAGTATGCCAGCCTGCAAGCCTCCGAAGATGGCACCGGCGTCGGCGGGAAAGAGCACGCCGATTGCAAGGAACATGGCGATGACCCCCACCGCGCCGAAAAACACAGGAGGATTGATGATGAAAGGCTTCAACATGCCCTTACTCCACCTTCCGGGGTTCCGAGACACAAACCCAGCGGAACCGGATGGTTCCTGGTGGCAGTCCAAGGGCGAGGCTCTAGTGCAGGCTCAGCCACCGGGCGTCGTAGCCGCGCAGGGTGAGCGACACGGTGCCATCCGCACTGACGTCAACGTCGCCATCACCTAGGCGATCCAGCAGCGTCCGCCGACCATGCCCGGCCTGCAGCTGGAACGAGATCTTCTTCTCCTCGGGGGCAAGGTTGTGCAGCGCGAACGTCTTTCGCTCTCCCCATTCATAGCTGAGGGCAAGCACCGCAGCCTCCGGGATGGGCAAGAAGCTCCATTCTCCGAAGGCTATTTCCGGCAGCTCGCGCCTCTGCCGGATGAGGCGCTTCATCCAGCTCAGCAATGAAGCATTGTCTCGTTCCTGATCCCTGACATTGACCGCCTTCGCATCCCACTTGCGGCCCTTCAAGAGAGGCCGGCAAAGAGCCTCGGGCGACGCTTCCGAGAAACCGCCGTTTCGGTCCGGCGACCATTGCATGAGCGCACGCACGCTCATGCGGCCGTCGATTTCGAGATTCTCCGCCATGCCGATTTCCTCGCCATAGAAGAGCACCGGCGCCCCAGGCAGCGAGAACATCAGGCTGTAAGCCATTCGTAGGCGCGCCTGATCGCCATCGAGCATGGTCGGGAGGCGGCGGCGCAGGCCGCGCCCGAAGAGCTGCATGTCCGGCTTCGGCCCGAAGGCTCCAAAGACCTCCTGACGTTCTGCCTCGGTCAGCTTGTCGAGCGACCATTCGTCGTGGTTGCGAATGAAGTTCGCCCAGGCGGCCTCATCCGGCAGAGAGGGCATGGCTCGCAGGTTGTGGACCAGCGTCCCGGCGTCCTGCCGAACCAGCGACAGCGCCATAGCCTGGTTGAGGTTGAAGTTGAGGCACATGTGGAGTTCATCGCCGCCATCGTCGCCGTAGAACTTCCGCACTTCCTCATAGTCGAGATTGACCTCGCCCATGAGCAGCGCATCCCCTCTCCGGCGCCCAAGGAAGCTGCGGAGGTTCCGCAGCCAGTCGTGCGGCGCAACGTCCATAGTGTGCACTACCCCCTCGGTCTCCAGCAGGAAGGGAACGGCATCGACACGGAATCCGGACAGCCCGAGCTCCAACCAGAAACCGATGATCCTGCGGATCTCCTCCCGGACGGCAGGATTGGCAACGTTCAAGTCCGGCTGATGCTTGTAGAAGCGGTGGAGGTAGTACTCGCCCGTTGCTTCATCCAGTTCCCAATTGCTGTCTTCCTCATCCGGGAAGACCAGGCTCTCCGACGCACCCTCGGGTATGGTGTCGCGCCAGACATACCAGTCCCGAAACGGGGAGGACTTGTCGGAACGAGACGCCTTGAACCAGGGGTGCTCGGCGGAGGTGTGGTTGACCACTAAGTCGGCGATGACCCTGATGCCGCGATCGCGTGCTGTGCGCAAGAATTCGACGAAATCGCCAAGGGAGCCGTAACGTGGATCCACGGCGTAATAGTCGATGACGTCATAGCCATCGTCGCGATTGGCCGTTGGATAGAAGGGCATCAGCCAGATGCAGGTAACGCCCAGCCCCGCAAGGTAGTCGACCCGCTCGGTCAAGCCGTGAAAGTCACCCACCCCGTCGCCGTTGCCGTCCTGAAAAGTCTCTACGTCGAGGCAGTAGAAGACGGCGTTCTTCCACCAGAGATCGCTGGTCCGGCTTATATCCATGGTCACTTGCCTTCGCGGAGTTTGGGTAGAACCTGCGCGCCGAAAACGTCGATGAACTCCTGCTGCTCCTGGCCGACATGGTGCAGGTAGAGACCGGCAAAACCGAGCTCCAGGAATTCGCCCAATAGGTCGACGAAGCGGGCGGGTTCGTTGGAGATGAGGACGGAGTCGTGCAGGTCCTCCCTGCGCACGAAGCGGGATGCCTCGTCGAAATGCTGCGGTAGTTCGAGATCCCAGCACACAGGCGCGGA
This sequence comes from Devosia albogilva, assembly GCF_042685625.1. Taxonomy (NCBI): domain Bacteria; kingdom Pseudomonadati; phylum Pseudomonadota; class Alphaproteobacteria; order Hyphomicrobiales; family Devosiaceae; genus Devosia; species Devosia albogilva. The sequence goes on along the minus strand of NZ_JBHUNP010000001.1, from coordinate 3,242,595 downwards.
GAACACGTTGGACCGCCACTGGTCGAAGGCGATTTCGAGGGCAGCGTCTGCGTCCGGCGCGTAGGAGAGGTGGATCTGGAGGTAGACCGGCTTGCCCTCCCCGCCCCCGGCGTGGAAAGCGTCGATCATTTCACGCAGCTTGTCGTGCGGCTGGTTGATGGTGATGAGCCCATCGGCCCAGCCGCCCACCCATGCCGCAGTCTCCGGGCTGACGGCCGCGCCGATCAGCTTCGGGGCAGCCGTCGGTAGGGTCCACAAACGGGCGCGATCAACGGTGACGAGGCCCTGGTGCGTCACCGTCTCGCCAGCGAAGAGCCGGCGCATGACGTCGACGCATTCGCCGAGCCGTGCATTGCGCGTTGCCTTTTCGGGCCAACGGTCGCCGGTAATGTGTTCGTTCGCCGCCTCACCTGACCCCAGCGCCATCCAGAAGCGCCCAGGGAACATCTGGGCAAGCGTGGCACCAGCCTGAGCAATGATCGCCGGATGGTACCGCTGCCCGGGAGCGTTCACGACGCCAAAGGGCAGCTTGGTCGCCTGCAGGGCCGCTCCCAGCCAGGACCACGCAAAGCCTGATTGTCCCTGCCGTTCGCTCCAGGGCGCGAAATGATCCGAACACATGGCTGCGTCGAATCCGGCTTGTTCGGCTTGCACGACAGCCTTGAGAAGAGAGGCTGGGTCGATCTGTTCGTGGGAGGCATGATATCCGATGATCGCCATTATCCATCCTGTTCCCGGACGTTGTCGGGGCGAAACGGGAGCACCCCGCATGTGTTCCGAAATCGGGTGGAGCGGGCCGGCTCGCCTGTCCGCCGCGCCGGGTGAGCGCCGGTGAAGCCAGGCCAAGGCATCTCCCGGTTCGGTATGGCGTTTCGTGGTGACACTGCAGCTCATGCGGAATGAACAGGAGGTCTGGTTGACGGACACCACACCTGTCGCGCCAGCGGCCCTGCCGGCTACCTCGGCAGAGGCGACCAACGCGATGATCCACTACTATCGCGCCGAGATGGGACGCATGAACTCCTGGCGGTCCCGTCTCGATCTCACCAGCAACTGGGCCATCACCGTCGTTGCCGCCCTGCTCTCCGTGTCGCTGTCCACACCGACCGCGCATCACGGCCTTTTTCTGTTCGCCATGCTGCTGGTGTCTCTCCTGCTTGGCGTCGAGGCCCGGCGGTACCGGTTCTATGATGTCTACCGCATGCGGGTCCGCCAGTTCGAAAAACACTATTTCGGACAGTTGTTTGGCCCGGCTCCCGAAGGCGGACCGGAACCATGGCTGGTGATGCTGGCGCAGGATCTGCGCCACCCCAAGTTCCGGATCACCTTCAGGCGTGCTGTGGGTCGACGGTTGCGTCGAAACTACGTCTGGATGTTTCTGATCCTGCTCCTGGCCTGGATGCTGAAGATCGCATCGCCTGACCTGCAGTCCGGCGTCCATTTGGACCCGCAACGTCCTATCGGCGTGCTTGTCGAGCAGGCGGCTACCGGTCCCCTGCCCGGATGGCTCGTTGTCGGCGCCGTTGCCCTCTTCTACGCCGGCGTCGCCTATCTGGCGCTGACGACCAAAGAGCGCGGGGGTGACCAGGTGCACGTGTGACGCTTGGGTCGCGCCTACCACCACTCGTCAGGATGGGTCACCGCTCGCGCAGGAAGGAATCGAATCGCCGTCGCGGCCTGGCACGAACGGGCATTCTCGGCACGATCCGACGTGCAGTCCGATGGGCTTTCAGGTCATGGTGACTGGAAACTCGCTGGCCGCCCCGGACGTCATGGCCGGAGCAATTTTGGCCGAAAAATCAGTTGTCGAGCTGTGCTCCAATGATCTTCCAGAGCGGATGGGAAGGTCGACGTAGACCCAAAATAGCCACAATGGGTTGAAGTGCAGCCCTGTACGTAATAAGGTTCGCTTCATCAAAACGATCAACACGCGTCTGGCGCGAATGTGCTTCCAAGCTGTCGCGGCAATTCTACTTGCGTGCCAAATCCAATGAAGAAGAACTGATCGGCCCCTCCCAGTTTACAGCGAGGAGTCGTCTTTGAGAGTACATGGCAGCCAAGTTAAAGATAGAGAACCTTACCAAAGTTTTCGGCACCGACCCTGAAGAGGGGCTACGCCGCCTGCGGAGTGGTGAGAGCAAGGCGGCGATCTTCGAGGCCACGGGGAATACCGTCGGCGTCCGCGACGCGAGCTTCGAAGTGGAGCAAGGGCAGATATTTGTCGTGATGGGCCTTTCCGGCTCCGGCAAGTCCACTCTGGTTCGCATGCTCAATGGGCTCATCGAGCCTACTGGCGGCAGCATCCTGATCGACGGGCAGGATATCGCCCGTTGCTCTACGGCGACCCTTCGCCAAGTGCGGCGCGAAAAGGTCGCTATGGTGTTCCAGCACTTCGCCTTGTTCCCGCATATGACCGTGGCGGACAACGTTGCCTACGGGCTCAAGATCAAGGGGGTTGCACCGGCCGAACGCCGCAGGCGCGCCGAAGCAGCCCTGGAGCAGGTCGGGCTTGCCGCCTATGCGGACAGCATGCCTTCCGAGCTGTCCGGCGGCATGCAACAGCGGGTTGGCCTGGCTCGCGGACTGGCCACCGATCCTGAAATCCTGCTGATGGACGAGCCCTTCGGCGCTCTCGACCCGCTGATCCGGCGCGAGGTTCAGGACGAGTTGTTGCGGCTGCAGAAGGCGCTGCGGAAGACCATCGTCTTCATCACGCACGACCTCAACGAGGCCCTGCTGCTCGGTGATCGCATCGCGATCATGAAGGATGGAGAGATCGTTCAAATCGGCAGCGCTCAGGAGATCGTGGACCATCCGGCCGACGATTATGTCCGCGCCTTTGTCGCTGATATCGACCGTGGCCGCGTGTTCACCGCTGAGACGGTGGCAGACGAGCCGGTGCTGCTCCAATTGGGCACCGATACCGCCGAGACAGCCGTTCAGAACATGGAAGACGCCAATCGGGCAGCCCTCTATGTTCTGGATGGCGAAGAGATTGCCGGCGTCGTCACCTACCAGGACGCCGTTGCCGCTGTCCGCGACGAAGCGGCTACTCTGGCAGACGCCATTCAGCCGGATTACCCCACGGCCGAACCCGGTGCGGTGCTGAACGAGCTCTATGGTGCCGCCAGCAGCGGTCTGCCTATCGCCCTTACCGATGACAACAACCGCCTGATCGGCGTCGTGGAACCTCAAGCGGTTCTGGCGCAGCTGTCGGGTGAAGCTGGTGCGCCGAATGGCGTGCCGGACAAGGACTAGGGAACGCCATGTTCAGCCCATCCGAATTTCTGCTGATCCCGTTCGACGACTGGGTCAATGTGCTCGTGCGTGAGTGGATCGTGCCGAACTTCCGGCCGCTGTTTCGCGCTATGCAGGTGCCGGTGAGCACACTGCTTTCCTGGCTCGACACCCTCTTCAACGCGATGCCGATGCTTGTTTTCACGGCCTTGCTGGCCTTGGCCGCCTGGCGCACCGCCGGGCGCGGCATCGCGATCTTCACGGTTGCATCCCTGGTCTTCATCGACCTGATCGGGTTGTGGCCCGAGACGATGACGACGCTTTCGATGATCGTCACATCGGTCTTGTTCTGTGTCGTGCTGGGTGTGCCGCTGGGCATCCTTGCGGCGCGCAGCAATCGTGTGCTGGCCGTTGTCCGGCCCGTGCTCGACATCATGCAGACAGTGCCGTCCTTCGTGTACCTGGTTCCGATCGTGATGCTGTTCGGCGTAGGCATGGCGCCGGGCATCATCGCCACCATCGTCTTCGCCCTGCCGCCGATCGTGCGCCTGACCAATCTCGGCATCCGCAATGTCCGCGGCGACCTCATCGAGGCGGCCGAAGCATTCGGCTCCACCGGATGGCAGATGCTGTGGAACGTGCAACTGCCGCTCGCCATGCGCACCATCATGGCCGGGCTCAATCAGACCCTGATGCTGGCACTGTCGATGGTGGTCATCACTTCCATGATCGGTGCCGGTGGGCTGGGGCTCACCGTCTACACCGGCCTTGGTCGCCTCGATGTCGGCGGGGCAACCGCTGGCGGGGTCGGCATCGTGTTGCTGGCGATCATCCTCGACCGCATCACCCAGGGCCTTGGCGAGTCGACCGGTGTCCGCACCGTCAGCCTACGCCAAACGCTGGTCACCTTCTTCCACCGGGGGGCGCAAGTGTCCACCGGGGAGGTCCAGAGAGCCTCCTGAGGCTCTCCTGGCGCCGTGTTGCGCCACTTCGAGCGGGCGTTGGCGCGCCCGCATATCTTCTCACGCCAAGAAAAAGGGAGCTGATCTCATGTTCAGACTCACCGAGACGCTGACTGCCGTCGCTTTATCCACTCTTCTCGTCGCCGCTCCGGCCCTGGCCCAGGATAATCCTGGCGAGGGCAAGACGGTGCATATGGCGCAGGCCACCTGGGACACCGGCTGGTTCCATGCCGAGATCTACAAGCAGCTTCTGCAGGAGCTGGGTTACACCGTCGAGGGTCCGACCACGCTCGACAATCCCCCGTTCTATCAGGCCGTTGCCCAGGGTGACGTCGACCTTTGGGTCAACGGCTGGTTCCCGCTGCACAACACCTACCAGCCGACCTTCGAAGGCCAGGCTGAAATCATCGGTGCGGTAGCCAAGGGCGGCGCGCTAGAAGGCTACCTCGTCGACAAGGCCTCCGTCGAGGAGTTCGGGATCAAGAGCCTCGAAGACTTCAAGCGCCCCGAGGTCAAGGAAGCTTTCGACCGAGACGGTGACGGCAAGGCAGACCTCGTGGCCTGCCCGCCGGGCTGGGGCTGCGAGATCAACATCGAGCACCACCTGGATGCGTATGATCTGCGCGACCACGTGAACCCGATCAAGGCGGCCTACTCCGCCTCCATGGCCGATGCCGTTGCCGCATACGGGGCCGGCGAGCCGATCCTGTTCTACACCTGGACGCCGAACTGGACTGTCAACGCTCTGAAGCCGGGCGAGGACGTGATGTGGATCGAGGTGCCGGAAGTGAACCTGCCGGAAGATCTCGCCGACCTGGCCGATGCTGCGGTGCTCGAGGGCGTGGAGGGTTGCGTGGCCGATCCGTGCACACTCGGCTTCCCGGCCAACGACATCGTGCCGGTCGCGAACTCGGCCTTCCTCGAAGACAACCCTGCCGTGGGCGCGCTGCTTGAAGCAGCATCGATCCCGCTGCCAGCCATCTTCGAGCAGAACGCGTTGATGAACGACGGCGCCGGTAGCGCCGAGGACATCCAGCAGCAGGCTGCCGACTGGATCGAAGCCAATCGCGATCTGGTCGACGGCTGGCTCGAGACCGCCCGTTCGGCGCAGTCGTAACAAACCTCGGGGGAGCCGACCACGTCGGCTCCCCCACTGCTTTCGGCACCGTGATCGCAAGCGCTGAACCGGTGCGGGGTGGAAACGTTGATCGAGACCGATACACGAGGATCGATCATGCCCGACAAGCCCATACCCATCGTCGACCGGTCACCGGTGATGGATCGCGAGCGCCGCGAACAGCTTGGTATCAGCGTGGACGACCTGGCCGCTCGAGCGGGAATCTCCACCCAAGAGCTCATGGCCCACGAACAAGCAAAGAGTGAGGCCGATGTGAATCCCAGCACCGCGATGAAGATCGCCGATGCTCTTGATTCATTCGAACGCACTACATCGGGCGACGATGTCTGAGGTGGAATGTGGCGGAAATCTGCACATTCACTTGAGTTGAGGACAGAAGGGTAACGCAACAGCCCTGGACACTTCTCGTTCTGTTGCCGGGCAGCATGCCCGTGCAAGAGGAGAACACAATGTCCAAGATGATCCTGCCGGCTTCGATCGCCGTGCTTGCCCTCGGCCTTTCCGCGCCGAGCTTCGCCCAGCAATACACCATCGACGGGCAGTCGCTGCCCGAAGACCAGGTCCAGCGCTTCCAGGAGCACTGCGATACCCTGTTCGGAGCCGAAGGTGCAGGTGCTGCAGAAAGCACCACAAATGGCGGTGACGGCGGCTCGTCTGGGTCCACCGATGCCTCTGCCACCGCAGGCGGTAGCGCTACGGGCACCGCGGGCAGCACGAGCGGCAGCAACTCCAGCGATACCTCGGGCTCCGGCACCACCGATTGGTCGACCTTTGACCTGTCGACCCTCGACGCCGAGGCATGCCGCTCTGCGGGCTTCCAGGCAAGCGGCGGTGCAGCGGGCGCCGTAGAGGGCAGCAACGGCACTGGCACCGATGGCTCCGTCGATATCACTACCGACCCCACCACTGGCGGCGCGACGAGCGGCACCAGCAGCGGTAGCGACGGGACCAGCAATTAAGCTGATCAAGGGCGCCCACAGTGGGCGCCCTCTCCACATACACTCCGCCCATAGCACGCCGGCACTCGCTTGCCCCCTCTCGTCAAAGGCGCTACGCCGAAGCGATGAGCATCAACAAATTTCCGCCCAAGCCGAAATACGATCCCGATACGGGACCGGTATACCTTTACGGGCTTCACACCGTTCGAGCGGCGCTGGACAATCCGCAGCGTGTCAAGAAGGCGCTGCTGGCCACCCCAAACGCGCTGAACCGGTTGAAAGAGACCGGCGCTGTCGCCGATGTTCGCGTGGAGGAAACAACCCCGAAAGAGCTCGACCGCCTGCTCGGCGCCGATGCCGTGCACCAGGGCGTGGCATTGGAAGTCGATCCGGTGAGCCGCTTTCGGCTCGACGACCTGAAGCAACCGAAGCTCATCGTGGTGCTGGACCAGATCACCGACCCTCACAATGTGGGCGCCATCCTGCGCACGGCCTGTGCCTTCGGCGCACAAGCGGTGGTAACGACCTCCCGTCATTCTCCTCGCGAGACCGGGGTGATGGCTAAGGCCGCCTCGGGTGCTCTCGATCTCGTGCCGATGGTCGAGGTGCGCAATCTCGGCGACGCGCTGGAGACCTTGAAGGCGCGTGGGGTTACCGTTCTGGGCTTCGATTCTGAAGCCCCCGCCCCTTTGCGGCCGCGTGTGGGGAGCGGCCCGCTGGCGATCGTGCTCGGTGCCGAAGGGAAGGGCCTGCGGCAACGTACACGCGAACTCTGCGATGAGATGGTGCGGCTCGATATGCCGGGGCCGATCAAATCGCTCAACGTGTCGAACGCGGCAGCCATAGCCCTGTTCGCGGCAACGGCGGGAAATGCGGGATGAGCCAGTTCGAACCCTTTGCCATGGCCCTTAGGCTATCAGGCGTAACCGTCTCTCAACAGGAGCTCGAGATTGCGCTGAAGCAGCTCACGGTCCGATACGAGGCGGAAGATGCGGAGGGCAGCTTCTATGCCCAGGTGGACGTGCCGGTCACCAATCCGGTAAGGGCCATTCTCGACTTGGCGGATCGCTCGGGCGCGACGCTGGCTGCGATGTTGCGAGATCGGCGGATCGGACGGGCAGTCCTCGATATCGCCTTCGACTACCCCGCGGAGGGAGAGTCGATGTCAGCGCGGCTGCCCGCGCATGCTGCCGCAGCGATAGCGGCGCAAGGCATCGATATCGAGTTTTCCGTTTACCTCACCGATGTGGAAGAGGACGAGGAGGACTGACCTCCCTGCCCTACATCAGCTCGGCCGTGATCAGGTCCCTGCCGAAGATGCTGTTGTCGCGCGGCACCAAGCGCACCACGGAGTAGCCTCGGGCGTTCAATTCCGCCAGGAAGCCGGGCAGCATGTCGACGGTGCGCTGGTGAATGTCGTGGAAGAGAATAATGCCGCTGCCACGGGCTTCCAGGCGCTGGAGAGTTCGGGCAGCGACCACATCGGCGGTGTCGCTGTAGTAGTCCTTGCTGTCGATGCCGACGTCGAGCACCACAGCGCCGCTGTGAGTCAGGCTGGTGCGGAGAAACCCGGTCTGGGACAAATAAGGGAAGCGGAAGAAGGGGGAGGCCGTCTCGCCTCCGGACGAGAGAGCTGTGGCGACCGCATCCTCACCCCGCGCGATTTCGTCTATGGCCGCTTGGCGGGTGAGCGTCGAAAGGTCCGCATGGCTGTAGGTGTGGCTGCCGACGGTATGACCGCGCGCGGCTACCTTGCGCGCCAGCACCGGGTGTCGCGCCGCGGCTTCGCCCAGCATGAGGAATGTCGCCTTCACTCCGAACCGATCCAGCGTCGCCAGGATCGCTTCGGTCTTGCCGGGGCGTGGACCGTCGTCGAACGTCAGTACCACTTCACCGGGCTCAAGCACGATGTCGTCGGCTGAGGCGACGGCCAGAGTGCGGCCGGCGAGCGTGCCGGGGTCAAAGGCTGGATGAGTCACGATTGCGGCGGGAACGACGCTGGCGGTGCTGAGACTGCGCTCCGCCTGATAAGCGGAAACAAGCTGTGGCTGTGAGCTTGGGGGCTTTGCACATCCAGCAAGCATGAGGGCCGTGACGGCCAGCGGCAAGAACAATCCGATACGCGACACTGCTGGCCCCGAAGCAGCTGAAAACAATGGAGCCAGAATTTGCGATTATGGTTAATAAAGCGCTCGCAAGAGGTTAAGCAGAACTTAGCGCGAGTTTCCGCTCAGGTATCACGCGCCCGCTCGAGGATGCGCTTGCATTCCAGCAATTCGCGCAGGACGTCGGCCAGCTTTTCCCGCGAGTCCGCATCGAGCGCTGGGCTCGCGAGCATCTGCGCTTCTTCGACCTCGGCCTCGTCGCCGACAGCTTCGGCTTGCTCGATCAGCGGCAAGATCTCTTCAAGCGGCCTGCCCTCGCCCACGGCGATGACATAACGGGGACCTTGGTCCTTGAGGATCCGCTGGACGCCCTTGATGGTGAAGCCCTGATCGTACAGCAGGTGCCGGATGCCGCGAAGCAGCATCACGTCCTCAGGGCGGTAGTAGCGGCGCCCACCGCCGCGCTTCAGCGGCTTGATGACGGAAAAACGGGTCTCCCAGAAGCGCAGGACATGCTGTGGCAGGTCCAGTTCTTCGGCGGCTTCGGAGATAGTCCGAAAGGCGTCTGGAGACTTGTCCACGGAACGTTGAGACTCGCTGGAGGCTTATTTTCCAGCACGAACCATAGATTTGTTGATCTTGGACTTCAACACGTTGGACGGTTTGAACACAAGAACCTGCCGGGGCAGGATCGGCACTTCCTCGCCAGTCTTGGGATTGCGGCCGATGCGCTCGTTCTTGGAGCGCACCTGGAACGAGCCGAAGGACGACAGCTTGACGTTGGACCCGGTCACCAGCGCATCGGTGATGAGTTCCAGAACCCGCTCAACCAGCTCCGCGGATTCGGTTCTGGACAGCCCCACCGTCGAGTAGACGGCCTCCGCCAGATCGGCCCGCGTTACGGTCTTCTGCGTCATTCGAACCCCCGTTCTTGCCGAAAGGAGCACTGTCCCGGAGGGACTATGCCGATGTTTCGTCCTTGAGTTGAACGTGCCGCTGTCAGGCCGCGACCTGGCCTGACAATGGGCAAGAACCTTCCCCAGCTCGTGCCGATCCATGCTGCGAGCTTGCACGCCCGCGAGCCTCTCGGCGCCTCCTCAGTTTGTTAACAAAGACACTAACGCCTTGATAGCACTAAGGTCAATCGGCTCAAACCACCTACCAGCGGATGAGCGAGGCGCCCCAGGTGAAGCCGCCGCCCATGGCCTCAAGCATGACCAGATCGCCCCTCTTGATGCGCCCGTCGGCCACGGCGGCACTCAGCGCCAACGGCACGGAGGCGGCCGATGTGTTGGCGTGCCGATCCACGGTGATCACGACCTTTTCCGGCGGCAGCCCGAGCTTGGCACCAGCGCCGTCGATGATGCGACGGTTGGCCTGATGGGGTACGAACCAGTCGAGATCATCGGTGGTGTAGCCCGCCTGCTCGAGAGCGGCGTAGACCACGTCGGTGATCTTGCCTACGGCGTGGCGGAACACTTCGGGGCCCTGCATATGGACGTGCCCAGTGGTGCCGGTGGAGGACGGTCCGCCATCGACATAGAGCTTGTCCCAATGGTGCCCGTCAGAGCGCAAGGCGTTGGAGAGCACGCCGCGGTCGGGCTCATCGTCGCCAAGTTCGACCTTTTCCATCACCACGGCGCCGGCCCCGTCACCGAAGAGCACGCAGGTCGAACGGTCAGTCCAGTCGAGCAGGCGGGAGAAGGTCTCCGCGCCGATTACCAGTGCGCGGTTGCCGAGGCCGTTCTTCATATAGCTGTCGGCAGTCGCCACGGCGTAGACGAAACCGGAGCAGACGGCCTGAATATCGAACGCCATGCCGTGGTGCATGCCCAGCTTCATCTGCACCAGCGTGGCCGCAGCGGGGAAGGTATAGTCGGGAGTGGTGGTGGCGACCACGATCAGGTCGATGTCGTCCGGCGTCAGACCCGCATCATCGAGCGCCTGCCGCGCCGCTCCGACTGCGAGGTCGGAGGTGAACTGCCCTTCGGCGGCGATGTAGCGCTGCTTGATGCCGACGCGCTGCTGGATCCACTCGTCCGAGGTGTCGACGATCTTTTCGAGATCCGCATTGGTCAGCACTTTTTCTGGCAGATAGCTGCCTACGCCGCGGATGATGCTACGCGTCCTGGTCACGCCGGTCTCGCTTCGGATTGAGTGTCTGATACAGGCTCCTCCGGCTGTGCGGGGATGCGCTTCATGGTGTCGGCAATCTTGTCCATAAGTCGGCTACGGCCCATCTCGTAGGCCAGCCCAAGCGCGCTCTTGTAGCCGATTTCGTCGCTGCCCCCGTGGGACTTGATGACGATGCCGTTGAGCCCGAGAAACACGCCGCCATTAACGGTGCGTGGGTCCATCTTGCGGCGGAGGGCATTCAGGGCCGAGGTGGCGAACAGCGCACCGATGCGGCTCAGCAGCGTCGACTTCAAGGCACTGCGCAGATAGGTCGCCACCTGGCGCGCCGTACCTTCGGCAGTCTTAAGCGCGATGTTGCCGACGAAGCCTTCAGTCACCACCACATCGACTGTACCCTTGCCGATGTCATCGCCCTCGACGAAACCATGATAGGTGAAGCCTTTGCCGCTCGCTTCGGCGAGCATTCGCCCGGCCTCCTTGATGGACTCAAGGCCCTTGACCTCTTCGGTGCCGACGTTGAGCAGGCCCACGCTCGGATTGGCGTCGTCGAACAGGGACCGCGCCAGGGCAGAGCCCAGAATCGCATAATCCACCAGCTGCTTGGCATCGGCGCCGATAGTTGCTCCCATATCGAGAACGATGATGTCGCTACGCAGCGTCGGCCAGATGGCAGCAATACCCGGACGGGAGATGCCTTCCATCGGGCGCAGGCAAAAGGTGGCCATGGCCATCAGCGCGCCGGTGTTGCCGCCGGAAATGGCCACGTCGGCTTCACCGTCCCGCACCGCTTGAATAGCCATCCACATCGAGGAGTTGCCCTTGCCCTTGCGCAGGGCCTGACTCGGCTTTTCGTCCATGGCGATGACGTTTTCGCAATGGCGGACCGTGCTCGCCGGCTTCAGGGCCGGGAACTCGTCAAGCAGCGGCTGAATCTGCTCCTCGCGACCGTGGAAGATGAACCGGATGTTGCGGCGTTCCTTGAGAGCGATGTGCGCGCCGTGAATCACCGCTCGGGGGGCGTGGTCGCCACCCATGGCGTCCACGGATATTGTTATTGCGTCGGTCATTTGCGCCCGTTCTGCCGCCTCTCTCGAAGGCGGCGCCAAGATAGCCCATAGCTGAGTCGGCGCAACCCCCGCGGCTGTCGCCCTACCCTACCTTAGGGTTCCTTGAGCTTGGAAAGCGCCGCGAACGGCCCGCTTTCACCGGCCTGGTCTCCCAGACCAATATCCTCGATGCTCTCTCCGTCAAGGCGCGGATAGGGGTCGATCGCGAGGGCTAGCGTCTCTATCAGCAACGCACTGAGGTCCACCTCGGGTCCATCGATGTGGTCGGGGAAGTCGTCGTCTTCAAGATCAACGAAGATTTCGGCACCCGGAGTAGGCGTCGGTCCTCTTTCCGCCGGCAGGAACACGCGGTCGACTTCCTCCTCGATCACTTGGGTGACCGGTTCGAAACTGACGACGGAGGGTTGCACGATTGTCGCGTCGAGCTTGCCGCGAGCTCGCAGACCACCACGCAGTGGCACTACGGTGAGCGCGGCTGCAAAATGCTCCACGGAGGTCAGCTTGAGGGTTGCCGCGAGTTGCTCGCGCTGCCCTGCATCGAGTTCGACGTCGACACTGCGCCCGCCAGCTGGCAGGCGATCGATGCGCACGACAGCATCGAACAGCGGTTCGTTCTGCGGGCTCATGTGTTTGCTCCGAAACGGATCGCGCCAGCCATGATTTGGTCCGGCGACTGAGTCGCGAGAACCTCGTCTTCGGCAAGCAGATACTCGGCAAGGGCGCGGACGTGCGGGCCGGTCCCCTCATCGAAGACGTTGCGCGACAGCACCTGCTCCACGGCTGCGACATCCCTGGCGTCCATGGCCGCGTTGAGGGCTGCCAACAGCCCGAAGAATATGTTGCCCATCTTCTGGATCTTCTTCGGAACGCCCAGATCCGTGACACCCATTTCGCGAAGTGAGCGGTCCATGTCCTTGAAGAACAGGTCGAACACGGCCTGACTGAACTGCTTCTGCGGCCCGGACTCAGCTTTGAGGCGCCGGAACAGCAGCGCCATGTGCAGGCTGATCATATCGAAGCGGCCGGTAACGGTGTCGGGCACCTGCCAGTCGGCATAGAAGCGCGGCTGCCGGGATTGCGCCACAATGGCGCTATAGACGGCGTAAACCGGTTGAGTGGCAGTATTCCTGCGGAACAGGGACAGGATCATGGGACGGCGCCGGGCCTTTCATCGATCCGCCAGCGGGGCATAAACCACGCCACGGACCATTGCCAGCTTGCCAGAACGACAGGTTGGCAGCTACACATTCCGGCGACTGCCAAGGCCGCCGCCTCGTCGTCGAGCCTATAGTCGAGTGCCATCGGGAAAGTCAATTTCACATGCTCCTGCGTACAGTTTCAGCACCGATCGCCGCTGCCCTTGTGGCGCTGACCCTTGCCGCCTGCACCAGCAGCACGTCGTTGGTCAGTACTCGCACACAGGGCTACGAGATCCCCGATACGGCGCTGCAGCAGATTCGCCCGGGTCAGAGCCAACAGCTCGTGACGCTGGTGCTCGGCTCGCCGCAGTCGACCAACACCTTCGGTGACCAGACTGCATGGTACTATGTCGAAACCAAGGTCCGGCAGACCTCGTTCGGCATGACCATGATCGACTCGCGGACCGTGGTGGCGGTGTATTTCGACAAGAACGGCAAGGTCATAGACAAGGCCGTCTACGGCCTAGAAGACGGCAAGACCGTCACCATCGAGACGCGCCGGACGCCGTCATTCGGTGAAGATCGCACCTTCATCGATCAGATCCTGCAGTCGTTCTAAGCTGCAACAAACCTGATTTTGCAAGCCCCGGCCCTTGCGCCGGGGTTTTGCTATGCGGCCAGGGTGCGCGAGCGCACTGCCGACCAGGCCAACATCAGGATCGTGAGCGTGGCCACGGGAATGGCGAGCATGTTGATCGCCTCCCAACCGATTGTCTGCAACAGCAGCCCGGACCCGAGCGACGCCAAGGCGCTGCTGCCGAACACCACCTGCTCGTTGATGGCCTGAACACGGCTCGCTTCAGCCGGACGATAGGCCGTGCTGAGCATGGTGGTCGAACCGATAAAACCGAAGTTCCAGCCCAGACCCAGCAGAACCAGCGCCACGGTGAAGTGCGCAACGGTGATGCCGCTGAGGGCCGCCGCCGCGCAGGCAACGATCAGCAACAGGCCAATAGCCGTCACCAGGGGCGCACCAATCCGGCGGATAACGGCGCCGGTGATGAAGCTCGGCGCGAACATCGCGACGACGTGCCACTGGATCGCTCCGCTCGCTTCCGTGGGGGAGTGGCCGCAGAGATGCACCATCGCCAAGGGAGCTGCGACCATGATCAGGGTCATCAGCGCGTAGGTCAGGGCTGCGCTGATCATCGGCAGCACGATTTCCGGACGGCGCAGCAGCTCGGCCGTAGGTCGGTCCGCTTCTGCATGGCCGCCTGGCTGGATCGTCGGGGCCAGACGCGTGGGAGCCAGTGCAAGGATCGACAATATCGACAGGCAACCGATGACAAGGAAGCTGGCAGCGTATTCAGCGCCGGGAATCCAGTTGCGAGTGAGCGAGCCAAGCTGCGGACCGAAGAAGCCTGCCGCGACCCCACCAAACATGACCCACGAAATTGCGCGGCTCTTCAGTTCGGGCCCGACGCTGTCCGCGACCGCGAACCGCACTTGCTGCAGGAAGGCCCCCGACATGCCCACAAGCACAAGTGCTGCGGCGAAGAGGTAGAAATTGCCGATGACCAGCGACAGCGCCGCAAGGAGAGAGGCAGGAATCCCCAAGGCCGCGCCCAATTGTAGCCCGCGCCTGCGGCCAAGCCGATAGATCAGCATGGTCGCTACGGAGGTGGTCAGGGCCAGGCCGACGATCATCGCGGTGACCGGCACGGTCGCCAGCGAAGGGTCGGGGGCGAGCCGAACGGCGGCGAGTGCCGCGACAGTCATCACGATCGAGGAGTTGGAACCGCCGAGGGCCTGAACAACGGCCAGCAAACCGATGTTACGCGCAGAATCACGGGAGGATGGCTGGCTCATTGGCGGCGCTCCGGGGCAGCCACTCTGATAGACCTACCCTGCCCTTGCCGCAATCAGGCGCGGCTAGACGTCGGTGCCGGCGTGACGCGCCATGGCGTCGAGTGTGGCGTTGACGATTCCCGTAGCGTCATCGTCGTAGAAGGCCTTTGCCACATCGACATACTCCGTGATGACGACGCGCGCCGGGATGTCCTTGCGGCGCAGGAGCTCGAAGGCAGCCGCCCGCAGAATCGCGCGGAGGGTTGCATCGATGCGGTCCACCGGCCAATTATCGGCCAGCGCCTTGTCGACGGAGGGGTCGATCTCGAGCTGATGGCGGGCGACGCCGTTGACGATCTGACGGAAAAAGTCGGGGTCGGCCGGCAGGTACTGCTCGCCCTCGATCTCCCGACCCAGGTGGAACGCGCCGAACTGGGCCAGTGTGTCTTCGAGGGTCTGGCGGCCGACATCCATCTGGTAGAGGGCCTGAACTGCAGCCAGCCGGGCGGCACCACGCTGGTTGGCGGGGCGATTGATGTCGGGGTCGCGTCGGGGAGCTTGCGCCATTAGTCGTTCAACTTCGCTTTGATGGCCGCGAGGGCCAAGGCTGCGCGGGCGGCGTCACCACCGCGATCCTGATCTTCCGGCCGGGCGCGCGCCAGCGCCTGCCCTTCGTTCTCGACGGCAAGCAGTCCAACCCCCAGTGGTACGGCATCGCCGACCGACAGGTCGATGAGAGCTCGCACACTCTGGGTGACAACGGCATCGTAGTGCCCGGAATGGCCGCGGATGACGCAGCCGAGGGCGATGTAGCCGTCGAAATCGCGCGCGTCCAGAGCCATCGCAACGGCGGCAGGCAATTCCAGGGCACTGGGCACCAGGATCGTTTCGTGCGTGGCGCCTGCGGCCTCGAGCGCCGCAACCGCACCCCGGTGCAAGGCATCGGCAATTTCGGGGTAGGACCGACCTTCTACGATCAGGAAGTGGTAGCCGTCGGCCGAGCCGGGTTCGATCTCGAAACGGGCGCCGTAGGAATCCATATGCGGGACCTCTGCTGGAGCGGACTGGTATCGCCACAACGCTCCAGCGTTCCATTAGTCGCCACCGGCATCGGCTGCAACAGCCGGCCCGTCAGCGGTCCTCGTCGATGACCGTCTGGTCCTCGGCTAACTCGGCGAGAAAGCTGCGGAAATCGTCGGCAGCCGAGAAGTTGCGATAGACCGAGGCGAAGCGGACGAAGGCGACGTCGTCGAGGCCCTTGAGCCCGTCCATGACATACTGGCCGATCTGCTCGGAGGTGACTTCCACATCCCCGAGGCTTTCGAGTTGGCGGACGACGCCGGAGATCATCCGCTCGACCCGTTCCGGCTCAACCTGGCGTTTGCGCAGCGCGGTATAGACGGAGCGGGCCAGTTTCTCGCGGTCGAACGGGACCTTACGGCCCGACTTCTTGACCACGGTGAGGTCGCGCAACTGCACGCGTTCGAAGGTGGTGAAGCGGCCGCCGCAGGCGTTGCATACGCGGCGGCGGCGGATCGCGCCCGAGTCTTCCGTCGGGCGCGAGTCCTTCACCTGGGTGTCGTCATTGCCGCAATATGGGCAGCGCATCGTTACCGTTGACCTCGGATCAGCTGTAGATCGGGAACTTCGCGGTGAGATTCTTCACCTTTTCGCGGACCGCCGCTTCAACCGCGGCATTGCCCTCGTCCGAATTGGCTTCCCGCAAGCCATCGAGCACCTCGACGATGAGGCCACCGATCTCCTGGAACTCGGCGACGCCGAAGCCGCGGGTGGTGCCGGCCGGCGTGCCGAGGCGGATGCCGGAGGTCACGAACGGCTTTTCCGGGTCGAACGGGATGCCGTTCTTGTTGGTGGTGATGAAGGCCCGGCCCAGCGCCTGCTCGGCGCGCTTGCCGGTGGCGTTCTTGGGTCGGAGATCGACCAGCATCAGGTGGTTGTCGGTGCCGCCCGAAACGATGTCGAGGCCACGGGACTTGAGCGTCTCGGCGAGGGCGCGGGCATTGTCCACCACCTGGCGGGCATAGACCTTGAACTCGGGCTGCAAGGCTTCCTTGAAGGCGACGGCCTTGGCGGCGATGACGTGCATCAGCGGCCCGCCCTGGAGGCCGGGGAACACGGCGGAGTTGACCTTCTTGGCAATGTCCTCGTCATTGGTGAGGATCATGCCGCCGCGCGGGCCGCGCAGGGATTTGTGGGTCGTGGTGGTGACGACATGGGCGTGCGGGACCGGGGACGGATGCACGCCGCCAGCCACGAGGCCGGCGATGTGAGCCATGTCCACCATCAGGTAAGCACCAATGGAATCAGCGATCTCGCGGAATCGCTTCCAGTCCCAGATGCGCGAATAGGCGGTGCCGCCGGCGAGGATCAGCTTGGGCTTGTGCTCGTGCGCCTTGCGCTCGACCTCGTCCATGTCGAGCAGGTGGTCGTCCTTGCGGACGCCATAGGACACGACATTGAACCACTTGCCGCTCATGTTGACCGGCGAACCGTGAGTGAGGTGACCACCGGAGTTGAGATCGAGGCCCATGAAGGTGTCGCCGGGCTGCAGCAACGCCAGGAACACGGCCTGGTTCATCTGCGAGCCGGAGTTCGGCTGGACGTTGGCGAACCCGGCGCCGAAGAGCTGCTTGGCGCGCTCGATGGCCAGGGTTTCGGCGACGTCGACGAACTGGCAGCCGCCATAGTAGCGCTTGCCCGGATACCCTTCGGCATACTTGTTGGTCATGATCGAGCCCTGCGCCTCGAGCACGGCGCGGGAAACGATGTTCTCCGAAGCGATCAGTTCGATCTCGTGCTGCTGGCGGCCGAGTTCGTCGCGAATGGCGCCGGCGATCTCGGGGTCGGTCTCAGCCAGAGTGTTGGTGAAGAAGTTCGGGAACAGCGGAGAGGACGTGGCAGCGCTCATCGGGCGATTACCTCGCGGGAAACGGGACGGAAGGGCTCGGCGGTGGCTGTATCATGCCGGCGCGGGCATGGCCACGGGCGAGGTGACGGTGGAGGAATCATGGGGCTCCCCTGAGTTGCGGATGGGTGCCCAGGCGAGCGGCAGTACACGGTTCGCGTTCCCCGATGGTGTCCCATCTCTTCTCGCCAGTCGCGCGAACGGTGGGACTATGCCGCAGAACTGCCGGTAGGGGAAGAGGGGCCCCCGCCCTTCACCCCGGTTGCTCCACCGGAACCGAGCCCCAGGCCGGTCCATTTGAGTGCCACAAAGCACAATGGCGGCGATCGGCCGCCCGGAGGAACCTATGCACAAGATTGCCACCCTCGCTGCCGCCGTGATGGCCATGGCCGCGACCAGCGTCGTGCCGACACAGGCGCAGAACGTCACCGTCACCTTCGGCAACCACTACCGCGTGGTGGAAACCTATTGCGACCGCAACCCGTGGGATCGGGATTGCCGCGGCTTCTACAATGGGAACTGGCGCCAGCGCGACTATGATCGCTTCTACCGCAGCCGCCGCGGCGACCTCGACACCATCGCCGCCGGCCTGTTCGGCCTGACGTTCGGCGCCATCATCGGCGGCGCCATCGCCAACAGCAACAACGGCGCCAATGACCGCCTGGTCGGCCCCGTCGGCGGCGGCGGCAACTACCGCGTCAATGTCGAAGCCTGCAAGGCGCGCTATCGCTCCTACGACGTCGCGACCAACACCTTCCTTGGCTATGACGGGGTGCGGCATCCCTGCCGGCTCTAGTCGGCCGGTGCTGGAGCGGGGGTAAGCCCCTGCTCCATCATCGCGGCGGCACACTGCGAGCACTCAGGCGAACTTGCCTGATGGCGGGCGCGGCTGTGACGGCGCGTCGGCAGCTCCGGAATCCGCCAGCTTGCGCTTGAGCTTGGCGAGAGCGAGTTGCTGCATCTGAGTGCGGGTGGCCACCAGCGGGGTCACCACCACGACTTCAGTCCCGGTGTCGGCATCAATTGCCGACACACGCATCTGCTGGCCGACCTGGATGAACTCGAAATAGACCTCGCCGCCCGCCATGCTGCCTCCGGCCGCGATGATAGCGGAGAAAGAGCTGCGATCACAGCCCCCCCTAACCTCCCCCGCGAGCGGGGGAGGGACTGGCCGGTGGGTGTGGAGGGGCTGCAGCGGGCGCCGATGCGCCCCTCCCCCTTCAGGGGGAGGCTGGGTGGGGGTGGGATGCTGCGGCAATGGCTGCCGGATCAGGCCTCGAACGTCACCTTGCCTTGGGCGTCGAAATCATAGACGTCGTCGCGGAAGCTGACGGTGCCCTGACGGTTGGCCCAGGCCGTGATGTAGGTGGTGTGGATCGGCACGCGCGCCTTGCACTCGACATCGAGGCGCTGCAGCGAGGCGAAGGTGGAATCCACCCGCGTCTGGTCCCAATCGCCATTGTCGCGCAGGAGCCAGGCAACGAGCTGGTTCACACCCTCGACGCGCACGCAACCGGAGGAGTGGAAGCGGGAGTTCTCGCCGAACAGGGCCTTGGTCGGCGTGTCGTGCAGGTAGCAGTCGTAGGGGTTGTAGAAGTTGATCTTGCAGTGCCCCATCGAGTTCGCCGCACCCGGCTCCTGGCGATACATGTAGTTCACCTGCTGATCGGTGATGTTCGCCCAGTCGATCGACTGCGGATCGACCTTGTTGCCGGCACCGTCATAGATGAAGATGTTCTGCTCGGTTAGGTAGTTGGGGTTCTCGAGCATGTACTTGGTCAGGTCCTGGCGGACCAGCGACTTCGGCACGTGCCAGTAGGGGTTGAAGTTGATCTGGCTGATGTTGCTGGCCATGATCGGGGTGGCGCGGTCGACGCGGCCCACGACCGCGGTGTGGCGCTGCTCGACCATGCCGTCGTTCACGGCCTCGATGGTCGCTGCCGGGATATTCACCACCACATAGCGCGGGTTGATCTTGGACGCGATGTTCTGGACGCGCGTGTAGTTGAGATAGAGCTGCTGCAGGCGCTGCTGGGCCGGCACGTTCATGGCGTACCAGGTGGCCTCGTCGACCTGACCGTTCATCACGAGGCCGTGGCGGGCCTGGAAGGTGCGCACGCCGCGGTCGGTCTCGGCGTCGAACAGGTCGTTGATGCGCTCTGCCCAGGGCATGTCGCCCGAGGATATGAGGCGGCGCTTGAGCTGAACCACGGCCGGCTTCGAATTACCGAGGACCAGCCCATAGGCTTCCTGCGGGATCTCTTCCCAGCCGCCGCGGGCCACGAAGGGCTCGTACTGCGAGATGGCGAGCTGAAGATTGTTCAGGGTGTCGTAGGACAGGATCGGTTCGTTGGTGGCGACAAGCGCCTCGGCGGCCGAGATGTTGCCAGCCTTGTCGGCGTCGCGCAGCACCGAGTTGCGCGAGAACATGTCGAACATCGACTCCTGGCCGCGCGACACACCGGCCAAAGCGGTAGAGGCGCCCAAGACAGCCATGGAGCGGAGAAGGGAACGTCGATTAAGCCGCATCAAGTCACCCGAAAACGAAGCCTGCCGAAGCAGAAAGCACTTACCACCACTCACCGCCCTGCCCCAGCGCACTCAAGCGCATGTGAAGCCTGGCAGGGGTTCGTCAACCATCAGATAAGCGGGAATGGTTTCTACCACGTAAGCAAGGCGGATGCTGCCCGTTTGCGGCAGAAATGCGGAGGGTGGCGGAAGAGGCGGACGGTGACGCGGCTAGTGTTGTCACGTGGCAACAATCCCGGCGGCGGGCGGCGCGATGCTCACCGCTCCATCAGCGGTGACCGTGATCTGGAGCTTGATCTCGAGCGTGATGACCTGAGGTCGGGCCGGCGCCTGACGGTGATAAGTCTGCGTCAGGGCAGCTCTTGTCAGGGCGAGGTCCAACTGAACCTCCTCAGGCAAGCTGTCGGCCTTTTTCTGATTGCAGCTCTTGTGAGCCCAGCGAAGGTTTCCGGCAGCGTTCGAGCCGCCCTTCGATCGTGGAATATGGTGGTCGATCGTTCCGGTGGCGGGGCTACAGACCTTGCCGCAGATCGAACATATCCAACCGCTCTTGTGCCCTAGCGCCAGACGCTGGTTCGCCGCTTGCGACAGGTATGGGAAGAGAGGCGGCGGCTGATCGAGGGGAAGCTTGTGCTTCCGAAGCAGCTTATAGGCCGCGAGGGGTGAATGGCCATCTGGCAGCTTGCCAATGGCGGCCAGCAACGCTGGGGAATGGCTCATGTCGCCCCCAAATAGCAGAAGGCGGGAGCTGGGCCCCCGCCTTGGTGCAAATCAGAGCTTGTAGAGGATCTGGTCGACCCAGAACCGTTCGAGGCGGGCGAGGGCCTTGTTGAGGCCTTCGAACTCGTCGTCGCCCAAGCCGCCGACCTTTTCGATCGAGCGCAGGTGACGGTCGTAGAGTTCGTCGATCACCTCGGCCACTTCCTCGCCCTTGGGAGTGAGGCGGATGCGCACCGAGCGGCGGTCGGAGCGGGAGCGCTCCTGGAAGATGTAGCCGGTCTCGACGAGCTTCTTGAGGTTGTAGGAGACGTTGCTGCCGAGATAATAGCCGCGGGAGCGCAGTTCGCCGGCGGTCAGCTCGGCATCGCCGATGTTGAACATGAGCAGCGCCTGGACGGGATTGATATCGTCCCATCCCATCCGGTCGAACTCATCCTTGATGAGGTCGAGCAGGCGCCGGTGCAGGCGCTCCACACGGGAAACCGCTTCGAGATAGAGCGGCTTCAGGCCCTTGGTGCTTTCCGGCGCCAGCGCCTCGGCGGCGTTCGACTTGGTTGCCATTTGTGCCTCACTGTCAATTCGTGTGCGATTTTTCGCATCTCATGGGGCCACACTAGGGCGGGGCTTCTAAGATCGCCCTAAGCCATGTGCTTAAAAGCATATTACTGAAATGCAATGAGAATTTGGCTTTACAGGTCGTTACACCTGTTGCGAAAATTGTAACCTTACGAGCCCGTCAACGGCTCAGTCGGCGGCGCGGGCGCGGGTCTGGCGGAAGCTGAAGACGAAGATCACCAGGATCGAGGCGAGCAGCACCAGCCGCACGGCGAAGCCCAAGGCGGACATGCGCACGTCGGGGCTGCCGGAGAGATAGAGCACGAGCTCGGTAGCGGTGGCGCCGACCAGAAGCACGGCGCCCCAACTCGCCTTGATCCAGAGACCAACGGCGGCAAACAAGCGGGCCAGTGCGAACAGTGACAGATAGGCGAAGCCGGTGGCCCCGAAAGTCTCAAGCGGGCTCATCGGGCCCATGTTCACGCCCAGGACGCGAGCAGCGTCGCTCAGCCCCAGCGCGAGGCTGATGAGGGCGACAACGCGGACATAAATGCCGAGGGCCTGGGCGGAGGGTTCCATCGGCGGCTGTTCTAGCCGTGCCGGCCGACTGCGACAAGCGGGGAGCTTGGTGGGGACCGACCGGGCTGGTATCAAGCGGCAGCTTACTCGGGAGACAGCCATGGCGGATACCTGGCCCAAACACGACATGCAGTTCCTGGCCGGCCGGCGACTGCGGCGGGCCCGGCGGACCGTCTGGAGCCGGGCAATGGTGCGCGAGACGGTGCTGACGCCATCGGACCTGATCTGGCCGCTGTTTGTCATCGAAGGGCACAACGAGCGCACCCAGATCCGGACCATGCCGGGGGTGGAGCGTCTGAGCGTCGATCTGTGCGTGGATGCCGCCAAGGCGGCGCGGGATGCGGGCATTCCGGCGCTGGCGCTGTTTCCCAATACGCCGGATCACCTGCGCAACGAGAATGCGACGGAAGCCTACAACCCTGACAATCTGATGTGCCGGGCGTTGAGCGCCATCAAGTCGGCGGTGCCGGAAGTCGGGCTGATCGCCGACGTGGCGCTGGACGAGTATTCGAGCGATGGCCAGGACGGCCTAGTGCGGGACGGCGAGATTCTCAACGACGAGACGGTGGCGGTGATGGTGCGCTCGGCGCTGGTGCAGGCCAGGGCCGGCGCCGACATCATCGCGCCGTCGGACATGATGGATGGCCGCGTCGCGGCGATCCGGGCGGCGCTCGATGGCGACGGCTTCGATGCGACGCAGATCATGTCCTATGCCGCCAAGTATGCGTCCTACTATTACGGACCGTTCCGCGAGGCCGTGGGTTCGGGCAGCCGGCTGGTGGGTGACAAACGCACCTACCAGATGGACTACGGCAACTCAGACGAGGCGCTGCGCGAAGTGGAGCAGGACATTGCCGAGGGCGCCGACAGCGTGATGGTGAAGCCCGGTCTGCCCTATCTCGACATCGTCCGGCGGGTGAAAGACAACTTCAACGTGCCGGTCTACGCCTACCAGGTGAGCGGGGAGTTCGCGATGATCGAGATGGCGGCCGCCGCCGGCGCCATCGACCGCAAGGGGGCGATCCTCGAGAGCCTGATCGCCTTCAAGCGGGCGGGTGCCAACGGGGTGCTGACCTATTTCGCTCTCGAAGTGGCGCGCGAACTCGGGCGCTAGGTTCCCATTCGAATGGGAGTTGCCTTTTCCGCCGTCCATAATACCAAGCGTCCTCTTGGATAATCGGCGGAGATGGACATGTCGGACACTGTAGAGGGGCGCTGGGCCGAGATCTTCGGGCCGCGCTATCTGCCGGCAACCACCATCCTCTGCCTGGGGGTGGCGCTGTTCGCCTTCAACGCCTTCCTGTCGAGCACGGCGCTGCCGTCGGCAGTCAATGAACTGCAGGGCGTGGAACTGATCGCCTGGGCGACGACGCTCTATCTGGTGTTCGCCATTGTCGGCGGGGCTGGGGCGGTGATCGCCAAGGAGCGGCTCGGCTCCCGCTGGGCCCTGCTCAGCATGGCGCTGGTGTTTCTGGCCGGTTCGGTGATCGCCGCCACCGCCTCCGGCATGCCGCAGGTGCTGGTGGGCCGCGCGGTGCAGGGGCTCGGCGAAGGCGTCGTGGCGGCGCTGTGCTTCGCGCTGATCCCCGAGTTGTATCCCAATCGGCTGGTGCCCAAGGTGTTCGGCATGCAGGCGGTGATCTGGGCCATTGCCGGCTTCGGCGGTCCGGCCGGTGCGGGGGCGCTGACCGAGTTTGTGTCGTGGCGCGCGACTTTTCTCGTCAACGTGCCGCTGGTGCTGCTGTTCTCCTTGATGGTGCTGCGGGTTGTGCCGGCGGGGACAACCGGCGTGGTGCGGGCCGGGTTTCCGGGTGTGCGGCTGACCGCGATCGGCGGCGGCATCCTGATGATCGCGCTGGCCTCCATCCTGCCGTTCGCACCGGCCATGGCGCTGACGGTGGTGGCGGCGCTAGTGCTTGCTTGGGCCATACGCCGCGACAGGCGCAGCGCGGCGCCGCTGACGCCCTCGGGCGCGTTCTGGTCGAACACGGCGCTGGGACCCGGCTTCTGGGTGGTGCTGCTGATGCCGGTCGCCGGGGCAGTGACGGCGGTTTATCTGGTGATGCTGCTGCAGCAATTGTGGGGCTATGGGCCGACGCTGGCCGGTGCGGTGGGTGCGATCATGGCGATCGGCTGGAGCTTCTCGTCGGTGACGGTTGCCAATGTTCGCAAGCGCTCGACGCGCAAGGTGCTGATCCGCACCGGCCCGGTGCTGCTGGCGGTCGGGCTGTTCGGCGTGCTGATGGGGTTGCAGCTACACCTACCGCCGCTACTGATGGTGGCGCAGGCGCTGATCGGCATGGGGTTCGGCATCTCCAACGGCTACACCATGCTGGCGCTGATCGAGTCTTCGAGCGCGGCGGATCGCGACCGCACCTCGGCGCTGATCCCCACCACCCAGTCCGCCGGCAATGCCATCGGAGCGGCGATCGCCGGACTGGCGGCGAATGCGGCGGGCTATGCCACGGCCCGCACGGAGCCGGAGGTTCTCGCCTCGATCGTGCCGCTGTTCGCGACGGGCATCGTCATCGCCGTGCTCGCCGGGATCGCTGCCTTCGCCATGGTGCGGCGGGTGCAGGTGCAGCGGGAAGCCTTCGTGGAGCAGCCGCTGCCGGCTGCTCACTAGGCCGGTCACATTTGTGTGCCTCCGCCTCTTGCACAGGGGCGGAGGTGTGACGATTTGTTGGGCATGAACCAGTACCAGACCGCCCTGCCCGATCCTGCCACCGCGCCCGAACTGTTCGATGGCGTGCTGACCCGGCGCGTGTTCGCCTTCGTCATCGACCTCGTGATCCTCGGGGCGATGGTGCTGGCGTTCAGCCTTGTCGGGCTGGTGGCGGGCTTCCTGACCTTCGGCCTCGCCTGGGTGGCGCTGGTCGTGGTGGTCCCGGCCTCCATCGTCCTCTACTACGCGGCAACGCTGGGATCTCCGAAGCGCGCCACCGTCGGAATGCAGTTGATGGACATCGTGCTGACCCCAACGCGCGGCCAGCCGCTCGACGGCTGGATGGCCGTGATCCACGCGGCCATTTTCTGGGTGACGGTGTGGATCAGTTGGCCGCTGTCGCTGCTGATCGCCCTGTTCACGCCACGGCGCCAGATGCTGCATGACCTGCTTGTCGGCGGGCTGATGGTGCGGCGCTCGCCGATGGTCCGGCACTGGCAGGCGATGAATGCACGGAGCCAGGGCGCCTATTGAGGCGTTGCTACCGGTAAGGGCGCGGAGTAGTGTCTCCGGGTATGCCTGTATGTGGACCGGATGACCGAGCACACCCCGGAAACAACGCAGCTGTTCCTGACCGCTTCGATGCCGTGCCCCTACCTGCCTGGGCGGCAAGAACGCAAGCTGTTCACGCACCTGACCGGACGGCGCGCTTCCAACCTTCATCATCTGCTGAGCGAGAACGGGTTCCGGCGCAGCCAGAACCTGATCTATCGTCCGGCCTGTGAAGGTTGCTGCGCCTGCCAGTCCGTCCGGATCGTGGCAGGCGAGTTCGAGCCGTCGCGGCGCTTTCGGCGCGTGCTCAAGGCCAATGCCGAACTCAGCGTCACCGTGCGGCCGACGCAGGTGACCAGCGAGCAGTACGAGCTGTTCCACCGCTATGTCGAAAGCCGCCATGCCGGCGGCGGCATGACGCAGATGAGTTTCCTCGACTATGAATACATGGTCGAGGACACGCCGGTGCAGTCGGTGCTGGTGGAGTACCGGATGGGCGAGGACGGGCCGCTGGTGGCGGTGGCGCTGACGGATGTGATGCCGGACGGGCTGTCCATGGTCTACAGCTTCTACGAGCCGTCCCTGGCCCATCTCAGCCTCGGCACCTTCCTGATCCTCGACCATATCAGCCAGGTGAAGCAGGCGGGGCTCCGTTACGTCTATCTCGGCTATTGGGTGAAGGACTCGCCCAAGATGGCCTACAAGGCCCAATACCAGCCGCTCGAAGTGCAGCGCGGGCCTCTCGGCTGGGTGCGGCTTGATCCGGTCGTCGGCGGGGCCTGAGTCCGGCATGATTAACAGTTTCGCTGACTTGCCTGGCGCATGAGGCTGATCCTTGCGCTGGTTCGCGCGGTGCTGATGCTCGGCGCGTTGGGCGCGGCCGCGCTAGCGATCGCCGGCCTATTCGGCAGCATGGTGCCGGAGCTCGACCTGATCAACCACTTCCAGATCTTGCTGCTACCAGCGACCGCGGTGGGACTGGTCTTTCTAGCAGTAATGCTGCGCGGACCAGTGCGTGGCGCGGCGCTGGTGTTCGGGCTGGCCGGGTTTGCGGCGTCGGCAAGCATGGTGTTGCCGGAGGCGCTGGCGGCGCGAAGGAACCTGCCGCCGGCACCTGCCGAAGGAACGGTGCGGCTGATGACGCACAATCTGTTCGGGATGAACTACGACATGGAGCGGGTCGTCGCTGCTATCTTGGCGGAAGATCCGGACATCATCGTCTTTCAGGAATATTTCGGGGAGCAGGCCACCGATCTCCACCCGCTGTTGCTGGCCAAGTACCCCTTCTTCGTTCGCTGCCGCGGGGGCAAGCGAGCCAATCTCGGCCTTTACTCTCGGCTGTCGTTCAGCCAACTGGATGAGGACGCCTGCCCGAACGACGCCTACGGCGACCAGCGGACAGCCCACATCCTCGCCCAGTTCACGCTCGACGGGGATAAGTTGTTTTCGGTGCTGACCAGCCATATGGACTGGCCATACCCGGTAGCTCGGCAGCGCGAGCAGCTCGGGCAGTTGACGGAGGTGGTCGCGGGTATCGAGGGGCCGCTGGTGGTGGCGGGCGATTTCAATTCGACCCCATGGTCCTACACGCTGCGGCGGTTCGTGGCGGAGAGCGGTCTCGAGCGGCAGACGCTGAACCTCTTCACCTTTCCGATGCGGTTCTACTATTTCGGGGCGTGGCGGGACACCCTGCCCTTTCTGCCGCTGGACCAGGTGCTGACGCGTGGGGTGAGCGTCCACAGCGTGGAGACAGGCGGGCAGACGGCAAGCGACCATCTGCCGGTGGTGGTGGAGTTTTCGGTGGAGTGAGGCTGTAGTGGCGAGGGTACCGACCTCGTGGTTCGACAGGCTGACCATGAGGTCTATGAGAGCGCTGCGCTCGCGTAGACCTCGTCCGGAGCTTTTCGGAGGACGAGGTAGCGGCCAGCAGCGCTAATTCGCCACTTCCATATCGAACACCATCAGCCCGTCGCGACCGCCTTCCAGCGCGGCGACGAGTTTGGCGCCGGCGGCCTTGTGGTCAGGATCTTCCAGGTAACGGTCGAGGGCGGCGCGGTCGCGCAAATCCATGATGAAGCCGTCATCATAGCCGCGGCTCTTGCCTTCAGGGGAGACGTTCGGGCCTGCACTGAAGGTGAGAAGGCCTTCGATCCGGCCGACCAGGGCAGCGAGGCCGGCGTAGATGTCGGCCTTCTGGGTGTCAGTGACTTCGGAGCGGAATTTCAGGAAGACGCAATGGCGGATCAATTCTGGCATCCTTCAGGTGGCAGCCCCTCACCCTAACCCTCTCCCCCTGAGGGAGAGGGGATCAGACCGGGTTTGTGGACGAGATCAGCCAACGAACTTGTTGTTGCGGGGGAAACCGGTGGGGGGCTGGCGGCCGGCGGCGGCGCGGTCGCCGAGCCAGTCGGTGAGTTCTTCTGTCCGCTTGGTGTAGGTGCGGCCGGACGAGTCGGTCCAGCTCAGGCCATCGGCGGCATAGAAGCTCTTGATGTCGGAGATGCCGCCATCCTTGTAGCGCTGGAGGCGCACGCCCTTGCCGCGGCCCATCTCGACCAGTTGCGAGGCCGGGAAGACCAGCAGCTTGCGGTTCTGTCCGATGACGGCGATGCGGTCGCCATCGAAGGGCACGATCAGCTTGGCCTCGTCGGGAGCGCCGACATTGAGGATCTGCTTGCCCTTGCGGGTGTTGGCGATCAGTTCGTCTTCCTTGACGATGAAGCCGTAGCCAGCGGAGGAGGCGACGATACGCCTAGTGCCCGGGCGGTAGACGAACAGGTCGACGATGTCCTGGCCTTCCTCGATGTCGACCATGATGCGAACCGGCTCGCCCTGCCCGCGGCCGCCCGGCAGCTTGTCGCCGGCGAGGGTATAGACCTTACCGCCGGTGGTGAGCATCAGCAGCTTGTCGGTGGTCTCACACTTGATGGCGAGCTTCAGCCGGTCGCCGGCCTTGAACGCCTTGTCGTCGTTGACCTCGATGTTGTGGCCCTTGGGCGCGCGGATCCAGCCCTTTTCGGAGAGGATCACGGTGATCGGCTCGCGCTCGATGAAGGCTTCGGTGACCTCGGCATGGTCGGCCGTCGGGGCTTCGCCGATGAGGGTGCGGCGGGCACCGAGCGGCGTGTCGAGGCCGTAAGTCTTCTTCAGTGCCTCGACTTCCTTGCTGATGGCGCCCCACTGGCGCTTGTCGGAAGCGAGCAGCGCATTGAGGTGCCCCTGCTCGTCGGTCAGGTTCTTGTGCTCGGTGCGGAGCTCGATTTCCTCGAGCTTGCGCAGGGAGCGCAGGCGCATGTTGAGGATGGCTTCCGCCTGGACATCCGACAGGTTGAAGGTCGCGATCAGCGACGCCTTGGCATCATCCTCCTCGCGGATGATGCGGATCACCTCGTCGAGGTTGAGATAGGCAATGATGTAGCCGTCGAGGACTTCGAGACGGTGCGCAATCTGGTCCAGCCGGTGGGTCGTACGGCGGACCAGCACTTCCTTGCGGTGCTCGAGCCAGGCCTTCAGCGCCTGGGCAAGGCTCATGACCTTGGGGACAGTACCACGGTCGAGGACGTTGAGGTTGAGCGGGAAGCGGACCTCGAGGTCGGTGGTCTTGAACAACTGCTCCATCAGAATGACGGCGTCGACGGTGCGGGCGCGCGGCTCGAGCACCAGGCGGATGTCGTCGGAGCTTTCGTCGCGGACATCCTTGAGCAGCGGCAGCTTCTTGGCCAGCAGCAGTTCGGCGATCTTTTCCACGAGGCGCGACTTCTGCACGCCGTAGGGGATCTCCTTGACGACGATCAGGTAAACGCCGCGGCCGGTCTCCTCGACTTCCCAGCGAGCGCGCAGGCGGAACGAACCGCGGCCGGTGGTGTAGCTGTGGGCGATCGAGGACGGAGACTCGACGAGGATGCCGCCGGTGGGGAAGTCCGGACCCTTGACGAACTGAGTCAGGTCTTCGGCGGAAGCCTCTGGATTGACGTTGATAAGGTGCAGCGCGGCGTCGCAGAGCTCGGCCACGTTGTGGGGCGGGATCGAGGTCGCCATGCCGACGGCGATGCCGGTGGAGCCATTGGCAAGCAGGTTCGGGAAGTTGGACGGGAGCACCACCGGCTCATCGTCCTCGCCGTCATAGGTCGGCTTGAAGTCGATGGCGTTCTCGGTGATGCCCTCGAGCAGCCGCATGGCCACGTCGGTCATGCGCGACTCGGTGTAGCGCATGGCCGCGGCGCCATCGCCGTCGATGTTGCCGAAATTGCCCTGGCCGTCGACGAGCGGATAGCGAAGGGCGAAATCCTGCGCCAGGCGTACCAGGGCGTCGTAGATCGACTGGTCGCCATGCGGGTGGAACTTACCGATCACGTCGCCGACGATGCGGGCGGACTTCTTGTAGCCCTGGTTCGGCTCGAGATGCAGCAGCCGCATCGCATGGATGATGCGACGGTGCACCGGCTTCAGCCCGTCGCGCGCATCCGGCAGCGCGCGCTGGGTGATGGTGGAGAGGGCATAGCTCAGATACCGCTCCTCCAGCGCCTCCTTGAGGTCGACGACGCGCTGGTCGTCAGGTGGCGGCAGGGTATCGGTGTCGTCGGACATAAGGCGGCTTTCCCGAGGGAACGAATCAGGAAAGCAGTATAGCGGTTAGGTCGGGATTGGCACCGAAACACGCGGTTTTGCACGGTTTTAGGGCCGCGGTGTGGGGAGAAGGTGAATGCGGGAGAGCCCCCACCTAACCTCCCCCTGAAGGGGGAGGAACCCATCGAGTCTGTGGCGGGTGCCGGCGCGCACTCGGTCTGCCCCTCCCCCGCTTGCGGGGGAGGTTGGGTGGGGGGGCCTCCACGCCCTCGGCGCCTCACTCTTCTCGCAACAGGCGATCCAGCAGGAGCTCGCGGGTCGCGGGAGGGTCGATGTTGCGGGGGACCCAGAGGTGAGCGGCCAGGAAATGGCCCGTGAGGCGGAAGGCGGCGCGGAGGTCGTCGGGGGAGGCGTTGCCGCGGGCGGTGAGGAAGCT
Source organism: Devosia albogilva (assembly GCF_042685625.1). NCBI lineage: Bacteria > Pseudomonadati > Pseudomonadota > Alphaproteobacteria > Hyphomicrobiales > Devosiaceae > Devosia > Devosia albogilva. The sequence goes on along the minus strand of NZ_JBHUNP010000001.1, from coordinate 3,212,497 downwards.
TGGCAGCGGCAGCAAGCGGTCGAGATAGGGCTGGGCCGCTTCGCGGGAGACGGCGCGACCGGTGCGCGGCGAGACGTGGGTGAGATCGTCCACCGCGCCGGTGGCAGCGCAGGAGGAAAGGTCGAGGCCGAAGCCGAGTTCGTCGAGCAACGCCAGTTCGAAGCGGGCGAGTTCGACAGCGTCGGGGGTGGAGTCGATGAGGCGGAGGGCCATGCCGAGCAGCCGGTCGTGGGGATCGCGCTCAGGCAGCAGATGCAGGTGTTCGCAGACGAGTTGCGCGAGGTAGAGGCGAGTCGGCTCAGCGATCAGGGCAGCGGCGCGCGAGGTCAACGGCTCGATGGTGAAGGTGCCGAGGTGATCCTCGATGCGGGCGCGCCAGGTGAGATGGACAGTGTTGCCCGGCTGGAGGGTGGCGGCGAGCTTGCTGGAACGGCCGCCGCGGACGAGCCCGAGCGTGCGGCCCCGGCCGGCGACCATGGCTTCGGCGATGACGCTGGTTTCGCCGTGGCGGCGGATGCCGATCAGCAGGCCTTCGGCGGTCCATTCCACTAGAGGGCATGGAGTGCGCGGAGACACACCCCCCTCCTGGCCTCCCCCGCAAGGGGGGAAGTGACTGCAGTGGGCGTGGTGGGATCACGCCACGGAGTTGCGGCCACTGGCGCACGTGCACGGAAGGTCAGAGAGGTACCGGGAACGTGGTTACTTCTTCCCACTCGGGTACTCCAGACCCATCTCGCGGTAGCGCTCGGGGTCGTCGCCCCATTTCTCGCGAACCTTGACGAAGATGAAGAGGTGCACCGGCACCTCGTACATCTCCATCAGTTCCTTGCGGGCTTCGGCGCCGATGGTCTTGATAGTCTGCCCGCCGGCCCCGAGGATGATCTTCTTGTGGGTGTCGCGGGTGACGTAGATCACCTGGTCGATCTTGTAGGAGCCGTCCTTCTGCACCTTGAACGCCTCGGTCTCTACCGTGGCGTTGTAGGGGATCTCGTCGTGGATGCGGAGGAACAGCTTTTCGCGGGTGATCTCCGCGGCGGTGAGCGCCAAAGTGAGGTCGGTGAGGTGATCCTCGGGGAAGTGCCACGGGCCCGGCGGAACGTGCTTGGCGCACCAGTCGATGAAGTCCTGGACGCCATCGCCCTTGAGGGCGGAGATCATGAAGGTGCTCTCGAAGCGAAGGCGCGAGTTCAGCTCTTCGGAGAGCTTGAGCAGGTTCTCGCGGCGGATGGTGTCGATCTTGTTGAGGACCAGGACCTTGGGGTGGCGGACATTGGCCAGCCCCTCAACCAGAGATTCCAGTTCCGGCGTCAAACCCTTTTCGGCATCAACGATAAAGGCGACGAGGTCTGCGTCCCCTGCCCCGCTCCAGGCGCTCTCGACCATGGCGCGATCGAGCCGGCGCCTGGGGGCGAAAATGCCGGGGGTATCGACGAAGACGAGTTGCGTGGTGTCGAGGGTAACGACGCCACGGATCTGCGAGCGCGTGGTCTGCGCCTTGTGGGTCACGATCGACACCTTGGTGCCGACCAGGGAATTGAGCAGAGTCGACTTTCCGGCATTGGGGGCGCCGACCAGGGCGATGAAGCCGCAGGAGGTGTCGGTGGGGGTGAGCTCGGTCATGCGGGTTGCTTCCACACGTTCTGGCGGACCAGGAAGAGCTCGGCAGCCTTGTGCTCTGCGATCTTCTTGGAGGGGCCTGTTGCGGTCAGCGGCTCGAACTCGCCGAGGGTGACGCGGATGGTGAATTCCGGGGCGTGGTCGGGGCCGGTGCGCTCGGCGAGGGTGTAGGTCGGCGGCTCGAGGCCGCGGGCCTGGGCCCATTCCTGCAAGGTGGTCTTGGCGTCGGCGCGGTTGGTCTGGCCCTCGACCAGAAGGTCCCCGAACATGCGCTCGACGAACTCGTAGGCGCGGCCGAGGCCGCCATCGAGATAGAGGGCGCCGATCACCGCCTCGGTTACGTCGCCGAGGATGGCTTCCTTCTCCGCACCGCCGGTGCGGGCCTCACTGTCGCCGAGGATCATCTCGGCGCCGAGATCGAGCTGGCGGGCAATGACGGCGCAGGTTTCCTTGCGGACGAGGGTATTGAGGGTGCGGCTGAGCTCGCCTTCATTACCCTTGGGGAAGCGGCGGTAGAGCATGTCGGCAACGACGAGCCCGAGCACGCGATCGCCGAGGAATTCGAGGCGCTGGTAGGAGCGCTCAATGCGACGGGTGGGCGAAACGGCGCTGGAGTGGGTCAGCGCCCGCTCCAGCAGGTCCAGATCGGCGAAGCGATGGCCGATCCGGGACTGCAGCTTCTCGTATGAGCGGTCGCGTCGGCTCACGGGACGGGAGTCGTGTCGTAGGGTTCGCCGGTGTCGACGCCCTGGAACATGCGGTCCCAGCGGACATTGGCGGGCCACTGCCAGATCTGCCACGGCGGAATGTTGTCGCGGATGGAGAAGAAGCGCGCTTCGGCCTTGGCGATCAGGTTCACGTCGGGGACATAGCCGACCTGGGACAGCACGCGGCTGTCGGCGGAGCGGTCGCGGTTGTCGCCCATCATGAAGTAGTGCCCGGCGGGGACGACGTATTCTGGCGTGTTGTCGAGCGGTCCGTTGTCGGAGATTTCCTGGATGATGTGGCTGGTGCCTTCCGGGAAGGTCTCGCGGTAGACGCTGACCTCGCGGGTCACGCCTTCGCTGTCGGTGTCCTGACGGGTACCGACGAGTTCGCGCTCCACCACCGTGCCGTTGATGTAGAGGCGCCCTTCGCGGACCTGAATGCGGTCGCCCGGCAGGCCGACCACGCGCTTGATGTATTCGATGTCCTGCGGGACCGGGCGGAACACAGCGATGTCGCCCCGATTGGGTGAGCGGCCGAAGATGCGTTCGGTGATCGGCAGCTCGAAATCGAGCAGCGTGAAGTTGCCGTAGCGGCCGAGCGAGAACGAATGCTTGCCGTAGCCCCAGACGAATTTGTTGGCGACGAAATAGTCGCCGATCATCAGCGTCTGCTGCATGGACGCGGTGGGGATGGAGAACGGCTGGTAGAGGAACGAGCGCAGGACGATGGCGATCAGCAGCGCCTCGACGATGACCACGAAGGTCTCCCACCACTCGCTGGCGGCGGATTTCTTGGCGATCTTGTCGGCAGACTGGCTCATGTGTGTTCCCGGGTTCAGGGTGCCGAAGGGTTAGGCCTTTGCCATTCCCGGGTCAATCTCGGGGGCGGCCGGTCCGATACCTCTACGAGGCTTCGGGTCTGGCTTGCGGCAGCGCTTCGATGATGACGAAGGCCTGGGCGAGACCAGCGTCGTCGGTGATGGTCAGGTGGATATGGGGCTCGTGCCCCGGCGGCACAAGGCGGGCAAGGGCACGGGCAGCGCCGTTGGTGAGGTGCATGGTGGGCTTGCCGGAAGGCAGGTTCACCACGCCCATGTCGCGCCAATAGACCCCTTGGCTGAGGCCGGTCCCGAGCGCCTTGGAGCAGGCCTCCTTGGCGGCGAAGCGCTTGGCGTAGGAGGCGGCGCGCTGGGCCCGCCGATCGGACTTCTTCTGCTCGATCTCGGTGAAGCAGCGATTGACGAAGCGCTGGCCGAACCGTGCCAGGGTCTGCTCGACACGGTGGATCTGGATCAGGTCGGAGCCGAGGCCGATGATCATTTCACGCCCTGGATGCCGCGGCTACCCGGTTTGACCGGCGGGATGGCGGCGAGGTCGGGGGGGAGTTGGTCGGCGGGATAGGCCGGAACCTTGTACTCGATCAGCGAGATCAGCGGTACGCCGACATCGGCTTCACCGCCGGAGCGATCGATGAGGCACGCGGCTGCGACCACATTGGCCCCGATCTTGCGGAGGGCGTCGACGCATTCGCGGATGGAGAGGCCGGTGGAAACGATGTCTTCCACCACCACCACCCGGTCGTCGGCAGCGATCTCGAAGCCGCGGCGGAGTTCGAACTGCCCTTCGACCCGCTCGGTGTAGAGGGCCGGAACGTCGAGGTGGCGGGCAGTTTCGTAGCCGGGGATGATGCCGCCGATGGCGGGGGACACGACCTTGGTGACGCCTGGGATCTCTGCTCGGATGCGCTCGGCGAGGGCGCGGCAGAGCTTTTCGGTCTGGGCGGGATACTGGAAGACGCGGGCCTTCTGGAGAAAGACCGGCGACCGCAACCCGGAGGAGAGGATGAAGTGCCCCTCGAGCATGGCGCCGCATTCGCGGAAAACGTCCAGGACTTCATCTTTCGTCATCGGCAAACCTCTTGTCCACGCGCCCGTCCCATTCCAGCGTCGAGATCATGGAAGCCTCGCGTGGGCCAGCACGCTGGACGGCGCTGAGGCCGGGACTGCGCTTGAGCGTTGCCAGAACATCGGTGAGTTGCGCAAGGTCGCGCACCTCGATCTCGAAGATCATGTGGTGGAAATCGGGCGAGATCATCCGCATGACGAGATTGTTGATGTTGGCGTCGCAGGCGGCGATGGCGGAGGATATCTGCGCCAGCGAACCGGGCTTGTTGACCGATTCCATGCTGATGACGGTCGGGTAGAGCCGATCGATGCGCTCGTCGAGGTTCCAGCGAACATCGATCCAGGCGACGTCGCTGTCATGCAGATTGATCAGCGCGTCGGAGTGGATGGGGTAGACCATCAGCGGAGCGTCAGGCTGGAGGATACCAACAAGGCGATCGCCGGGGACCACCCCCTCCCCCGAGACGGTGACGGGGGTGTGAAAGTCGAGCTGCGCCAGCGCGGCCTTGGCACGGGCGCCAGGCTTCTGGCCGCCTGGAGCGCGGAAGCGGAACAGATCGGTGGCGCGTAGCGCGAACCAGCCGTGAGCGGTGTCTGCGACCGGCAGGTCGAGCTTGCGGCGGCGCTTGCGCAGGCCCTTGACCCGCACCAGCTCGTTGGCGAGCGGCTCGGAGCCGACCTTGCCCTCGCCGACCGCGATCAGCAGTTCGCGGCGGCCGGGATACCCCAGCGCATCGGACAGCGCCTTGGCCTCGGTATCGTCGAGCATGACGCCTTCGCGGTCGAGCATCATGTTGAGCACGTGCTCACCCAGGGCGAAGGCGCGCTGGGAGGCGGCGTTGCGGACGGCACGGCGGATGGCGGCGCGGGCCTTGCCGGTGGCGGCGATGCCGATCCAGTTGGCGGGCGGGGAATGGTTCTGGTCGCGGATGATCTCGACCTCGTCGCCCGAGCGGAGCTGGGTGACGAGCGGCAGGATGGCGCCGTTGATCTTGGCACCGACGCAGGTGTCGCCGATGTCGGTATGGAGCGCATAGGCGAAGTCGATGGGCGTCGCCCCGCGCGGCAGGGCGATCAGCCGGCCGCGGGGGGTGAAGCAGAACACCTGGTCCTGGAACAGCTCCAGCTTGGTGTATTCGAGGAAATCCTCGGTGGAGATGCCGGAGGTAAGGTGGCCGATGGTCTGCCGCAGCGAGCCATAGGCCTGCGACTCCGCCTCGATACGCCCGAGGTTGGCGGAGGCACCATCCTTGTAAAGCGCGTGGGCAGCGATACCGAACTCGGCGACGCGGTCCATGTCCTCGGTACGGATCTGCAGTTCGACGCGCTGGCGACCGGGGCCGACGATGGTGGTGTGGATCGACTGGTAGTCGTTGTGCTTGGGGACCGAGATATAGTCCTTGAAGCGGCCGGGCACGACCTTCCACTTGGTGTGGACCAGACCGACGGTCTGATAGCACTCGTCGACCGAACCGACGATGACGCGGAAGCCGATGATGTCGGAGAGCTGCTCGAGGGCGATCGACTTGCGCTCGATCTTGTTGAAGATCGAATAGGGCGACTTCACCCGCGCCTTGACCCGGGCCGTGATGCCTTCCGCGGCGAGCCGCTCGGTCAGTTCCGCGGAGATGGTGTCGATGGTTTCGCGGTTCTCATCCTCGAGCTGCTGAAGGCGTGCCGTGATGGCCTTGTAGTGCTCGGGCTGGAGGATGCGGAAGGAGATGTCCTCGAGCTCGTTGCGCATGTCCTGCATACCCATGCGACCCGCAAGCGGGGCATAGATATCCATGGTCTCCTGCGCGATGCGCCGCTGCTTGTCCGCCGGCATGAACTGCAGCGTGCGCATGTTGTGCAGGCGATCGGCGAGCTTGACCAGGAGGACACGAACGTCCTGGCTGATGGCGAGCAGGAGCTTGCGCAGGTTTTCGGCCTGCGCTTCCTCGCGCGAGACCAGGTTCAGGCGTTCGATCTTGGTCAGACCGTCGACGATGGTCCCGATCTCGCCGCCGAACATCTGGTCGATCTCGGAACGGGTAGCGTCGGTGTCCTCGATGGTGTCGTGCAACAAGCCGACGGCGATGGAGGCATCGTCGAGCTTGAGCTCGGTGAGAATGGCAGCGACTTCGAGCGGATGGTTGAAGTAGGGGTCGCCAGAGGCGCGCTTCTGCGAGCCATGCTTCTGCATGGCGTAGACATAGGCCTTGTTCAACAACTGCTCGTCGGCGTTCGGGTTGTAGGCCTGAACGCGCTCGACAAGCTCATACTGACGCATCATGGGAAGATAGTGCCGCTCGCTCGCGCACTTAACTTAGCGCGCTGAAGGCAAATGGAAAGAGAGGGATTTCCAGATCGGTGGTGCTGACGGCGAAAATGCGGCGTATGGCGCAAAAAAGAACCCCCGGACTTGCGGCCGGGGGCTCTCGAATGGATGGTGCCGACGATCAGTCGTCGCGGCGCTCGGGTGGAGCGAGGCTTTCGATGCCGCGAAGCAGCTCTTCTTCGCTGATGGTGTCGAAATTGATCGAGTCGTCGTCCGAGCCGCTCTCGATCATCGGAGCAGCCTGGCTCTCGGGCTCGTCGACCTCGACATACTTCTGCAGCGAATGGATCAGGTCTTCGTGCAGATCTTCCGGCGAGATGGTGCCATCGCCGATCTCGCGCAGAGCGACCACCGGGTTCTTGTCGTTGTCACGCGGAACGGTGATCTGGGCGCCGGACGAAATCATGCGGGCGCGATGTGCGGCCATCAGGACGAGGTCGAAACGGTTCTCGACCTTTTCAATGCAGTCTTCAACGGTGACGCGGGCCACAGACGTCTCCAAACTTTTGGATGGGGATAAAGGCGTGCCTTACACGAGGCCGCTGGCCAAAGCAAGGTTTACGGCCCCGAGTTGCGGGTCAAACCCAAGTGTGTCACACAATACGGATACTTAGCTCATATTTCGGCACTTCGATATGGCCATTGATCCAAGGGAAAAGATCGTCCTGTTCATCGATGGGGCGAACCTCTACGCCACCTCCAAGGCGATCGGCATCGACATCGATTACCGCAGGCTCCTGGCCGAGTTCAGTGCCAAGGCATATCTGCTGCGCGCCAACTATTACACGGCGCTGGTGGAAGAGCAGGAATATTCCTCCATTCGGCCGCTGATCGACTGGCTCGACTATAACGGCTTCACCGTGGTCACCAAGCCGGCCAAGGAATTCACCGACGCGACTGGCCGGCGCAAGGTGAAGGGCAACATGGACATCGAGCTCACTGTCGATGCGCTGGAACTCGCCCCCTACTACGATCACATGGTGCTGTTTTCGGGCGATGGCGACTTTACCGCGCTGGTAGCGGCGCTGCAGCGGCGGGGCAAGCGCGTGACCGTTGTCTCGACGCTGACCACCAGCACGCCGATGATCTCCGACGAGTTGCGCCGGCAGGCCGACTTCTTCCTGGATGTCGCAGATCTCGCCAAGACAGTGGGGCGGCCACCGAGTTCGAGGCCTGCGGCGGCGCCGGCGCCCGGCGAGTAGAGGTGGCAACAGGCCGAGGTCAGTTGCCAATGGCAAGCGGCGGGACCATATTCACGATATGACCAAGCTGCTGGAACAGGCCATTGCCCGCGTGCGTGCCCTCCCCTCGGAGATGCAGGATGACTTTGCGCTTGTGCTGCTGGAATTGACCACTGACGCCGAGGCGTATGTGCTCACTGCTGACGAACAGGCCGACCTCGATCAGGCTGACGCCGAGATTGGCCGCGGCGAGCTTGCTTCCGATACGGAAGTCCGTTCAGTCTGGCGCAAGCACGGACTTTGACTCTCCGCTTCACCAAGACGGCGCTTCGCCAGATCGACGCAGCGCTGTCCTATATCGCCGATCGGTCACCCCAAGGCTACGACAGCGTGCGGAAGCAACTATCGATCAGCCTCGCTCTGGTGCAGCAGCAGCCTAATATCGGCGCGCCGACAAACCGGCCCGGCACACGCCGGCTGGCCCTGTCACGGTACCCGTACGTCATCTTCTACAGGGTTATCGGTGAGGATGTGGTGATCACACGCGTGCGGCACACCGCACGTCTACCTTGGCCTGGTTAACCGACCACAGGTTCGGCGGAGCTTTACCCGATGGGCCGGGGCCCTGACGCGGTGCTACGGGCCGACCTCGCCCTGAAGGGAGGGCATGAAGGAGCCTACCCCCGCCCGCCTTCCTTCATGATGCGGGACTTGTCGCGATTCCAGTCGCGATTGCGGGCGGTTTCGCGCTTGTCGTAGTTCTTCTTGCCCTTGCCGAGGCCGATCAGCACCTTCGCCCGGCCCTGATCGTTGAAGTAGATCTTGAGCGGAACGATGGTGTTACCGGCACGGGACACTTCCGCATCGAGGCGGGCGAGTTGCTTCTTGGACACCAGCAGTTTGCGCGGGCGCCGCTCGGCGTGGTTGAAGCGATTGGCTTCGAGATATTCGGGTATGTGGGCGTTGATCAGCCAAAGCTCGCCCTTTTCGGGTGAGGCATAAGACTCAGCGATCTGGGCCTTGCCAAGGCGCAGCGACTTCACCTCGGTGCCGGTCAGCACCAGGCCAGCCTCGAGAGTGTCGCTGATTTCGTAGTCGAAACGGGCACGACGGTTCTCAGCCACGAGACCGTGGCTGATCATGCCGTTCTTCGATTTATCCCTGTCATTCTTGCTAGCCATGACCTGCTAGATAAGTCCTGCATGGCGCATCGCAAAGTCCATGGCCTCTTCGGCAGCCTTCGAGGCCGGCACAAGCGGCAGACGCAGCTCGTTGGCGCAGAGGCCAAGGCGGCTCGCGCCGTACTTCACTGGCGCCGGGCTCGGCTCGACGAACACCGCCTTGTGGAGGTGGACGAGTTTGTCCTGGATGGCGAGGGCCCCTGCGAAATCGCCGCTGAGCGACTTCCGCTGCATTTCGGAGCAGAGGCGAGGCGCGATGTTGGAGGTGACCGAAATGCACCCATGGCCGCCATGGGCGTTGAAGCCCAGGGCGGTGACATCTTCGCCGGACAGGAGGATGAAGTCATTGCCGAGCTTGGCGCGCTGCAGGCTGGCCCGCCCGAGATCGGCGGTAGCGTCCTTCACGCCGACAATGTTGGCATGTGCATCGCGCAGGCGGCCGATGGTGTCGACGGTCAGATCGACCACCGTCCGACCAGGAACAGAATAGAGGATGACCGGAATGCCAACCGCCTTGGCCACGGCGGAGAAGTGCTGGAACAGGCCCTCCTGACTGGGCTTGTTGTAGTACGGCACCACCGTGAGCACAGCGTCGGCACCGGACTTCTCCGCGTGCTGCGCCAGGGAAACGGCTTCGGCCGTGGAGTTGGAACCGGCGCCGGCAATGACCGGTACACGGCCATTGGCCACCTCCACGCAGATTTCGACGACGCGGTGATGCTCCTGGTGACTGACCGTGGGGCTCTCGCCGGTGGTTCCTACGGGAACCAGACCATTGGTTCCCTCGGCAATCTGCCAATCGACGAAGCTGGCGAAGGCTTTCTCATCCACCGCCCCATCGCGCATGGGGGTGATGAGCGCCGTGATCGATCCTCGCAGCATTGTCGAATTTGTCCTTGATATGGGACCGCGGGACATCCGCGGCGGTTGGCGTGCGCTCGCATGTGCGGGCGAGACGCGGCGCACCATAGTTTTTCTCTGAACGCTGGACAACGCTTTGTTGCGGGCAGATGACGGTTCGACCGCGCACTTGTGGGGTGGCTGCCACTCCGCCTAAATGGCGGCTGGAGTTTGCTTATGCCTCGCCGCCGTACTATTCCCGACGCCCACCTGGCCTTCGGCCCTCTGCCTGTGCAGCATGTGACGCTGGCGGCTGGAAGGCGTATCGCGGTGCATGTTGCGGGGGCGCTCGGCGGACGCCGGCTCCCGATGGTGTGCCTGGCTGGCTACCACCGGAACATGACGGACTTCACCGATCTGGCGCAGCAGTTTCGGCGCATGGGCGGTGGTGGCTGGCCGCTCGTGCTGGTGGACCTGGCCGGGCGCGGCCGTTCGGACGATCGGGCAAGAGGCGACACATACAGTTCCGTCGCCGACGCGCATGACGTTGCCAATGTCCTGGCAGCGCTGGGGATCGGCCGTGCGGTGATCCTGGGGCAAGGGCATGGTGGGCAGGTCGCGATGCTGCTGGCTGCGGCACATCCGCTGCTTGTTGGCGGGACGGTGCTGATCGATTCCGGGCCGGTGACGGATTCGCGCGGGATTGTGCGGCTGCGCAACAATATCGCGCACCTCCACTCGTTGCGCGGTAAAGCGGTGGCGGCCGGATTCCGGCGCGTTCTTGGGGGCGACTATCCCGGGCTTGCGGATGACCAACTGGACCGGCTGAGCCTGCGGACCCACTATCTCGACCGGCGAGGACGGGCACGACCATTGTTCGACCACCGCCTTATCGAGGCTCTGAGCGCATTCAGCTTCGATGACGTGCTGGTGGCGCAGTGGCCGCTGTTCGATGCCTTGCGCTGCGCGCCGCTGATGATGATGCGCACACAGCTGACGGATCAACTGAGGCGCGAGACCTTCGAGGAAATGATGCGGCGCCGCCCGGATTCGGTAGCGCTGACCATGGAGGGACAGGGCTCCCCTGCCCTCCTCGAGGAGGCGGAGGAAGCCGAAGCTATCGCGGGCTTCGTGCAGCAAGCGAGTGCCACAGCAAGGGCCGCATGAGCTGCGCCACGCAGTGGCCGCCTCTCCATCAAGCCTCCACCGCCACTCAGCTGTCGCTCCCGGCAAGTTTCACCACGATGCGCCGGTTCTGGCGCTTGCCATCGGCCGTGTCGTTCGGCGCGATCGGCATGGCCTCGCCGAAGCCGAGGGCATAAAGGCGCTGCGGCGCCACGCCGCGTTCAATCAATCCGGCGACGACCGCTTCGGCGCGCGCGACGGAGAGCGCCAGGTTCAGCGTTTCCTTGCCATCCGCATCGGTATGTCCTTCCACGTGCACCAGCGCCTCAGGGCAGTCAGCCAGGTGCTCGGCCAGTTCATCGAGGGCAGCGTCGGAGTCGGCCGAGATAAGGGCAGCACCGGACTGAAACAGAATGGCGTTCCTGGCCGAGAAGTCGGCCAGCGCGGACTCGCAGAGCGCGGCACCGGAGGACGGCTCCGGCGTGACCGGTTCTGCGAGAGCCGACTGGATCGCTGACTGTGCCGGAGCCACGATCTCGATATCCCAAGGACCCGGATCGGCCCCCAGAAGGGCAGCCGCAGCGCGCTCATTCTCGAGCGTCGTGGCGGTGCCGCTCAGCTGCCAACGACCTTCGGAAAAATCCAGGCTACCTTCCGACAATAGAACGAGGGCACGCAGGCCGGTCTGCAGGCTAGCACCGAACGTGGCAGGAGCGCCCGGAGCGATGGATACCGCGTCCGTGTTCGCACCAGCAAGCGCGCTCGACACAAACTGCAAAGTGGCGGGGGACGGGACCTGACCCGCCAAGACCGCCGTGCGGTCAGCCGCGAGAGTGGCGGAGAAGGCGTAGTTGGTGTCGATCTCGGTGACAGGAGCAGTGGCTTGGGTTGGCGTCTCCACTGTGGCCTGGGCTTGGGGGGCAGCCGGTTCAATCGCCGACTCGTTGGCGATGGTGGAGGCGGGCGCAGTCACGTGCTCCGGCAACTGCGCGAGCGCCATTGACCAACCGGAGGCGGCGAGTTGGCGCGCGGTGAAATCCCTCTCCAGCGCGGCCCGATCGGCGATGGACTTCGGCGTGCCTGTCAGGGTCCAGCCGCGGCCGGCGAACTCGACCCTGCCCTCCGTCAGTCGATCCAGCAAGGCAAGTGCGGTCTCCGCCATCGCCGCGAAGTTGGCCGGCGCGCCGGAGGCATAGCCAACGCCGGAGAGGCCGGTGATGCCGGCACGAGCGGAAAGGAATGCTTCGACGTCCGGGCTGGGGAGAAGCCCACTGAAACTGATCTGGCCAGACGAGGACTTTGACGCCTGCCAGCGATACTCCCCAGAAAGGGGCGCCTTCACGTCGAACATGGCCAGCACCATTCCCTGTGGAGGGCCCTCTTCGCGCAAGGCCCGAAGCGCCAGATAGTCAGTCGCGGTTGCAGCGGTGCCGGTGATCACGGCCACGTTCTCCCGCAGGGAAAAGCGGCCTTCGTCCAGCCGGTCGAGCACCGAGAGGCCGAAGTCGACATGCGCGGCATAACGCTCCGGCTCGCCACGACCCAGCTTGAGCCAGGTGACGTCCGCGCCAGGTACGGCGGCAAAGCGCTCGCGGGTGCCAGAATCGGGAGCATAGCCGTCGAACACCAGCGTGCCGCCCGGCTGGAGACTGGCACTGACCCAATAGTCATCGACCTGCGGCGGATCGAGAACGACGATGCTACCGGTTTGGGCGAGACGAGTGATCACGTCTTCGGCCGCTTCGCTGGGCGGTGCGCCGGTGACACTGACTTCAGAACCTATGATGGCCGCGCCGTGGTCGAGGTACGACAACTGTTCGAACGGCAACATGGAGGTTCCGGAAAAGCCTTCGCGCTCTCCCGATCTTGGCCCGACGTCGGCGGCCACGGCGACAGTCGGAGGGGGGAAGCGGCCGCTGGCCCAGGAATGACCGTGTTGGTCAAACGTCCCCTGCTCTACCAGCAAGGTCCGCTCGATCGATGCGGTGTTCATCGCTACTGCAATCGGGGTGCCACAGAGCACGGTGATCGCCCCGGGAGCGATCCACCTCAGCATGTCCTTGATCATTCCTGGTCCGAATAGGGAATCCGCAAATCACCAGAGACTAGTGCATTTGCGAAGTGGTTGGAACGCAGAGCCGGCAACAAGGCGGCTTTCAGCGGCAGGTCCAGCCATCAGACAAAAAGAAAGGCCCGGCATGAGCCGGGCCTTTCCGAAGTCCAGTGAAATCCGAGGATTACTGGAATTCCTTGGCAGCCTTGAAGGTGACCTTGTAGGCACCGTTCTGCTGAGCCTGAGCGGCGACAGACGAGGTGAAACCACCGCCCGGAGCCCACTGCAGTTCGGCCTTGCCGTAGAAGTCGGAGTAGGCAGCAGCAGCAGCGACGGGACCATCGACCGCAGTCGCTGCGGTGGCAACGTCTTCGGCATGACCATAGACACCGATTTCGCCAACCAGCTTGATCGACTCGGTGAGGGACGCCACGAGCTGCGCGGCAACCTGGTAACCGTCGCCAACACCAACGGTGCCGTCGTTGAAGTAACGACCACCAATGTTGATCTCGATGCCTTCAGCAACCTGAGCACCGATGGAGCCGCCGATACCGTAGTCAGTCGGGAGGGCAGCGCCGCCAACGGCGTTGCCGCCGGAGAACTCACCCGAGAGAGCGACCTTGAACATGTCGAAGGTAGCTTCGCCCGAAACCAGGCCGTTCCAGTAGGACCAGTTGCCAGCCGGAGCATAGCCGCCGCCAGCAGCCAGAGCCGCACGGAGCTTGAAGGCGTCGAAGGTACCCGTCACGCCGGCGTGGACAGCGTAGGTATCACCCACGGTCTGGACGCCGTCGAGCAGACCACCAACGGAGCCGCTGATGTGGGCGGTAACGCCATTGCCGGAGTAGTCGAGAACACCGATGAGCGAACCAGCCTGGTTGTCGGTGCGATCGAGAGCTTCGAGACCGAGCTTGCCGACAAATCCTTCGCCGAAGCTGGACTCGATCTGGATCACGTGACCGCCCTTGCGGACCGGGCCTTCCCACACGCCCTTGTCAGCCGAGTCGGAGATGAACAGGCCGGTGAAGTTGAACGGCTCGTCGTCGCCTTCGTTGAAGATCGAACCCTTCTTACCGGCGCTGATGATGGTGGTGTCACCAACCTGGACGTAAGCATCCTGAGCGCGCAGCGGGTGAGCGTCAGGGTGAACGCCGGTTGCAAGACCGGTAACCGGATCAATCACGCCGCCGGCGACACCGTTACGTGCACGGGTGTAGTCGCGCTGACGCAGGTTGATCACGACGCGAGCCGGACCGAAGTCGCTCGAGGAGGTCGCCACAAACTTCAGCAGCGTCTCAACCTTGGAGTCCCAGTCGTTGGAGATACCAGCAACCGTGTCGGGCACATCGATGTTGCGCACGCCATCGGCGTTGATGTTCGTCCCAACGGCGCCGGCGCCAAACTGGAAGCCCGGCTGGGTGGAGGCGATGGTCCGGCCTGCGCCGTAGTTACCCCACACGAATTCATAGGAGACCTTGCCCGAGATCTGCAGGCAGTTGGTGTCCGACGAAATGGTCAGGCCGGAGAGACCGAGAGAGTCGCAGACGTCCAGCGACGTCAGCACGCCCAGGTCGGCAGCGTAGCCAGCGGTCGAGAGACCAGCAGCGGCGACAGAACCGAGGATAAGGCTCTTGAGTTTCATTAAGTGACCTCCAAAGTCAGTCATTTTGGTGCCGGTTACCCAGCGGTTTGTCGAAACGCGACCACACTATTCGTGGTGCAGTGTGTTGCCGTCGCGCTGCGACCGACAAACGATCCCATGCATGGATTCGCAGGACCCACTCTACGCAGGGCGAAAAAGGACGCAATCACGCAAAGGCCGTTTTTGGGGACGAGCAATATGGTTGCAAACCGGATGTTGCAGATTCAGCACACAACCGGAAACCTCCTGTTAAGATGGCTGAATGAGCCGTTAAGAGCCCCAGATTTCCTGGGGTCCGGCGAGGCAAAATAGACTGCGAATTGTTGCGAGTGCATGGAACACCCGCGATTCTGCTTGGCCGTATGTCTGGCGGAATTGTGCCCGAAAGGTGAGATCGACTCTGTCGAGGAGACTGGTGCCTAGACGCCGGACCAGACCCGGCGGCCTGCGATCCAGGTCGATGCAACGCTGAGTTCTTCGTCCAAATGAACGAAATTGGCCAGCGTGCCCTGAGCCAAGTGCCCGTGCTCGGCGTCGGCACCTATGGCCTCGGCCGGATAAAGCGCTGCCATTCGCAAGGCTTCATCGAGGGGCAGTCCGATGCGTTGATGCATGAAGCGCATAGCATCGATCATGTCGAGGTCAGCACCGGCGAGAGTGCCGTCGGCGAGCCGGAGCGCACCATCGGCACGGGTGATGGTGCGGCCATTGAGGGTCAGGCTGGTGAGATCCGTACCCGTTTGCGACATGGCATCGGTCACCAGGAAGACGCGGCCCGGCCCAGCCTTGGCGCGGAGGGCCACCGCCACACTCGCCGGATGCACGTGAATGCCATCGGCGATCAAGCCAGCGAACACCCCCGGCGTATTCAGCACGGCGCCCACCACCCCCGGTTCGCGGTTTCCGAGCTGGCTCATTGCGTTGAACAGATGAGTAGCCATTCGGGCACCAGCCTGGAAAGCGGCGACGGTCGTGTCATAGCCGGCATCGGAGTGGCCAATGCTGACAATGATGCCGGATTCCGCCAGAGCCTTGATCTGCGAGGGGGGGACCGTCTCGGCCGCCACCGTGCAAAGGAGATTCGGCAAGCGCTGCCCCGCCCTGACAAGGCGGTCGAGATCTGACTCGTCCATAGGGCGGATCAAGTCCGGATCATGCGTTCCCTTGCGGGCAAGGGAGAGGTGCGGCCCTTCCAGGTGAAGCCCCAAAAAGCCGGGTACCCGTGCGTGGGCCGCCGCCTCGCCTGCCGCTATGGCTGCCTCGTTCACGGAAACAGTGTCGGTAATCAGCGTCGGTAGCAGAGCGGTGGTACCGAATTGCGCATGAGCCGCACAAATGGTGCGAATGGCTTCGAGAGACGGATCGTTGTTGAAGAGAACGCCACCGCCCCCATTCACCTGAAGGTCGACGAAACCGGGGACGACCATTCCCGCAGCGAATTCGACGCGCTGAGCCGAGGCAGGTACCTCGTCCGCCGCCACCACCGCCGAGACATGGCCGAACTCGACCAGCAAGGCAGCATCCTGGTGCCAGCGGTGGCCGTCGAAAACCCGTGGGGCGATGACCGCGGTCAGGTCGCTCATACTGTCTCCGTTACCTTCTTGAGCAGGCGCGGCTCGTCTGGATTGAGGCCGCGATGGCGGGCCAGAGCCTCGACGAAGGCGTAGAACGACACCACCAGCGCCAACGGATCGGTCAAGGGGTGGCCGGTGGAAGCAAACGGCAACCGGCTCGCTGGGCCGGAACGATCACTGGTGAGGAAGGCCAGTGCCCCCTGCCCGGCAAGCTTGTGCGCCATGTCAGCCACGGAGGCCTCCGCCGCGTCGCGCGCCGCAAGGCCCAGAACGGGATAGCCCTGGGTGACAATGGCCACGGGCCCGTGCATCACCTCGGCGGAACTGTAGGATTCCGCCTGAATACCGCAGGTTTCCTTGAACTTGAGCGCTGCCTCGTTGGCGATCGCCCAACCAGGGCCACGCCCAAGCACGTAAAGCGCATCCTGCCCATCGAGCGCTCCGATCAACGGCGACCAGTCACAGTGAACGGCTTGTTCCAAGGCTGCAGGAAGTTCCCGGACGGCGCGATCGAGCGCGGCATCACCGCTCCAACGGGAGAGCAAAGCAAGGCCCGCAACCACCGAAGCGACAAAGGTCTTGGTGGCGGCCACGCTTTGCTCGACACCGGAATGCAACTCGATGGTGAAATCGGCAGCCTCGGTCAAAGGCGAGCCGGCGGTGTTGGTGATAGCGATGGTCTTGGCGCCCGAGTGACGCGCGGACAGGGCCATACCTACAATGTCGGGGCTCTTGCCGGACTGCGAGATGGCGATTGCGGCGCCGTGATCGAGGCGGAGCGAGCGACCATAGATTGAGGCAATGGACGGACCGACAGAGGCGACCGGCACGCCAACCGCCAATTCGATAGCGTACTTCAAATAGGTTGCGGCGTGATCGGACGAGCCCCGGGCGATGGTGGCGACGACGTGGGGGTCGGTCTCCCGCAACGCGGCGGCAGCGGCATCCACGACGCCATGACTGCGGTCGAGGAACGTGGCGATGGCGGCGGGAATCTCCCGCACTTCCGAATACATATGGGTGTGGGGGAGCGTCATGCTCTGGCGCCTCCAGGCGTGGGCGCGCCGATACGGAGTTCGGCGACGAAGTCGTAGGTATCGCCCCGGTACACGGAGCGGGTGAACTCGATGACACGTCCCGATGCGAGATAGGACAGTCGTTCGATGTGGAGGCCAGCCGATCCAGCAGGGACCTGCAACAGCCTGGCGTCGGCCTCACCGAGGTTGGCCGCGCGTATCCGCTGCAGTGCCCTCACGGGGCGATTGCCGGACCGGTCGAGGTGCCGGTACAGGGAATCGACAACAGCTTCCGGCTCGGGAAGCACGGAAACGGAGAGGCTTGCGCGTTCGATAGCCAGCGGGGTGTCCCCCGTGAGGCGGAGGCGGGCGATGCGCGCGACCAGTTCGCCTGCCGACAAACCGAGCGCCACCGTTTCTTCCGGCGAGGGCTCGTAGCGGCCCCGATCAAGCCACTCGGCCCGAACCGACATGCCGCGTCTCGCCATATCCTCGGTGAACGAAGTGAGATGCGACAGGGATTGCTCGACGCGCTGGGTGCGAGGCGCCACGAAGGTTCCGGAGCCGTGCTTTTGAATCAACACGCCCTCCTGCACCAGCTGCAGGACGGCCTTGCGGACGGTCACCCGCGACACGTCGACCTTGGTGGCAAGGTCACGCTCGGACGGCAGCGCATCCCCCGGGTTTATGTCCCCGCGATGTACGGCATCCTCGATCCAGCGCTTGAGCTGCAGATACAGTGGCCCACCTGGCGGCAGGGCCACCGGCCCATCACCAAAGAACCCGCTGGACGAATTCGACACTGGTTTCCCCACTCGACTAGGCCGCCATCACCATACCGGCGCAGGGCACATGCACGATATGATACCAATAAAATACCATTCACCAAGTCCCTCAGCATTCATGTCTTGTGGACACCCGGCTGGCCGAACGTGCCAGGTTCAGCCACTCCTCTGGCCCGAAGCCGCATCGCTGGACAAGTGGTATTTTTTTGGCATTAGAGTTCTTCGGCAGGAGGGACCGACATGGACGCCAGAAAAACAGAGATGCGTCACCCGCGGGCGGAGGGCTTCGACACGCTGCCGGCCCACGAGGCGCTCAGGGTGCTGGCACGGGCGCAGGTCGATGCCGCAGCGGCTGCGGAAGCGGCCGTTCCCGAGATTGCGCGCGCTGCCGAGGTAGCTGCCCGTGCATTGGCGGGCGGCGGCCGGCTCGTTTATGCGGCGGCAGGAAGCTCCGGCCTTATGGCCCTTGCCGATGCGTTGGAACTACCCGGCACCTACGGGATCTCCCGCGACCGGATCGTCGTGCTGCTGGCCGGCGGAACTGAGGCGCTGATGGCGATGACCGGCTCCCCCGAGGATGACGATGCGGCCGCCGAGGCCGAGGTGCGACGCTTGGGTGTCGGCCCGGCGGACGCACTGATCGCCGTCACCGCAAGCGGCAGCACCCCTTACCCGCTTGCGGCCGCGAAGGCAGCAGCAGCGGCGGGGGCGAAGACGATCGGTGTCGCCAATAATCGCGGCGCGCCGTTGCTTGAGCAGGTCGATGTCGGCATCTGCCTCGAAACCCCGCCGGAAGTGGTGGCGGGATCGACCCGCATGGGTGCAGGGACGGCACAGAAAATCGCCCTCAACATGCTGTCGACGATGATGGCCGTCCATCTTGGGCACGTCCATGACGGCTATATGGTCAATCTGGTAGCGGACAACATCAAGCTGCGCGACCGAGCCCGGCGGATGGTGATGGAAATCGCGTCCGTGTCGGAAGCCGAGGCCGAGAACGCACTGGTGCGGACAAATGGAGCAGTCAAAGCGGCCGTGCTCGCCGCAAGGGGCGTCGAGACACCCGAGGCATTGCTGGGCGCAAGCGGCGACCGGCTGCGGGTTGCACTCGCTTCCATGACTGAAGGCGGCGCACGGTAGCGGAGCATTGTCGAAAACCGCCGCGGTGGCTCGTCGCAAGAGCAGAAGATCTGCCGGAGAGCCAATCATGACCTACCCCACAGAAGACACCGAGCGCGACCTAGTGCTGACCCGCGTCATCAACGCCCCACGCGACAAGGTCTATCGCTGCTGGACCGAGCCAGACCTGTTGAAGCAATGGTTCGCGCCGAACCCCTGGAGCACACCGTCTGTAGAAGCGGACGTTCGTCCGGGCGGGGCGAGCCGCATCACCATGGCCGACGAGAGCGGCACCGAATACCCCAATCCGGGGCAGTATCTCGAAGTGGTGCCGAACCAGAAGCTGGTGTTTACCGATGCCTATGTGGGTGACTGGCAGCCTTCGGAGAAGCCGTTCTTTACCACCATCCTGCTGTTCGAGGACGCCGGCGACGGGCGGACGCGCTACACCGCCATCGCCCGGCATTGGAACGCCGACGACGCAACGGCCCACAAGCAAATGGGCTTTCATGAGGGCTGGGGCATTTGCGCAGCCCAACTCGAGGAAGTTGCCCAGCGTCTATAGCCGAACCAGCGATTGGCTCCTGCGTTGAGACGGTGCGGCGGCTCGCCGCTCGGAGGAGGAGATCATGGATCCGCACCAGGACGACAGGATACGGGACCGCGCCTATGCGCTTTGGGAGGCAGCCGGTTCACCGGAGGGCGACGACCAGCGCTTCTGGCACCAGGCAGAACGGGAACTCGCTGAAGAGGGCGATCTCGACATTTCAGAGGAGCAGAGCAAGGGCGGAAAGCCTGTGGTGCAGGCAGGCTTCGCCGCCCACTGAGATCGCGCTCAGCCGCTTGGATGGCCGGAAACCTCCAGCGCCAGTTCGGCCTCGAAGATGGTGCCGTTCTCGGTGCGGAAGCTGTAAGTGCCGGCCATTTGGGCAACGACGCCCTTGATCAGCCGCATGCCCATGCTTGAGCCAGGGATGTCATCGCCCATGCCCTTGCCGTTGTCGCGCACGATGAGCCTTGCGCGCCCGGTGGCGCCCACTGGCAGCAACGAGACGTCGATCTGTCCCTCGCCGGTGGGGAAAGCGTATTTCAGCGAATTGGTGATGAGTTCGCTGAGCAGCAGCGCCAGCGGTGTGGCGTGGTCCCTGTCCACGATCAGGTGGGCAACGTCGTAGCGGAGTTCGACCGGCGAGCCGTAGGCGCGCACAACCTCTCCCGCAACGGCGGGCACGAAGTCATGCGCGTCGATGTTGGAGTAGTTGTCGTGCTGATAGATGTGCTGGTGCATCGCCGCCATCGCAGCGAGCCGACTCTGCAGGTCCCGCTTGGCCGGATCGGGCATGTTCTGCATGCGCACCAGCGCCTGCACGGACTGCAGATTGTTCTTCACACGGTGGTGGATTTCGCGAAACAGGAGGGTATTGGCTTCGAGTGCCGCCTCCAGATCCCGGCCCCGGCGGGCATCGCGCATGAGCAAGCGGATGATCCAGATGGAGCCGATCACCAGCCCCAGGATGATCGGCGAAACGATCACGAGGACGGCGACAACGGCCCCGTTCAGCTCCGACCAGGCGTGCGCCGACGCGACGGAGGCTAGAGCGACGATATTCGTCCCCTCCACCCGCCAGTAGCTGACAACGCGCGGGACTCCGTCAACGGGCGAGGCGGCGGAGTAGTAGGTTCCGGTGGGCGACGCCGGAAGGTACTCGGTGAAAAGCGGCAGCTCGCTCAGATCCACCAGGCCGTCGGTCGGCGGCAGTCGCGCCATCAGCATGCCGTCGTCGCGGACGAGGCTGATGGTGGATGGCTCCTCCACGCCGAGCGAGCGCCAGACGCTTTCCAGCACTGATACCGGGAAGGAGACCATAATGGCCCCGGCGAAAGCGCCGCCTCGTTCCACACGCTTGCTGAAGACAAAGAGTTGGTCGCCGGTGATGCGGCTCTGAAGCAGGCTTGAGGTGTAGTAGGGCGCTCCCTCTCGAACAGCGATGAAATATTGCCGGTCGGCGATCGATACCGCATCGGCGCCCGGGACGGTCGCGTAAATAGTGCTCCCTGCATCGTCCACTACGTAAACTTCAGCGTTCTCGGGCAGACCTTCCAACGCCAGGGGCAGATTGGCAATGCCGGTGAGATCAGCCTCGAGGGCGACATCGACGCGCAGCAAGGTCTGTTGCGCCACCTGCGCGATCCAGTAGGCGTTGGTGGCCACGATCTGCGCGGCGGCGGCGGAGCGCTGCTCGATGTTGCGACTGGTCTGGCCAACGCCCTGGACCAGAAAATAGCTGAAAATGCCGGCGAATGCGGCCAGAAACAACAGCAGCAGCGTAAGCGCCGCCGGGATCGCCGGCACCTTACCCCAACTCAGCCTTGATCGGTCTGCCAGCCCCGCCTCCCGCTTTTGCGGCACTATAGAGTCGACTCCGGACGACCGCCAGAGGCGGGGGCGTCATGCGCTGCATGCGTTACGGACCGCCGGCTACGGACCCGATCACCGCCATCACCAGTTCATCGAGGCGGATTTCGCCGGACACCCTCAGGTCGTCTTCCGTGCGCTCGACCTTCAGCTTGTTTGGTTTTGCAGCCGCCTGCCTCTCGAGTTCGGCGACAATGGCTTCGCGGACCTGTTGCTCGATCATCACAACCTCCTGTTGCTCATCGAACACCTTGCTGGCGCCGCAGTTCCCGCCGCTCACCATGGCACAGGTCAAAGATTTGGTTCAGCGGGCACCCTCTGGCCCGTCAAGCGTTTCGCTCTCGCAAGACGGAGAATGCAGATGCAAGACAGCCAAAATCAAAGCGGCAAGCCCGAACAACAGGACCGCAGCCCCGCCCGCAACAAGGATCAGCAGCGGCCAAAACAGACCCAAAGCAAAGACGACCTCCCCGGCGCCGACGGCGAACGCTCTGCGGGGGCGAACGAGGATACGTACGACTAGCGGCGGGGAAATGGCGGAGAGGATGGGACAGTCCCGAATCCGAAACTGTGTGAGCGAAATCAGTGACTTAGCAGGCCGTGTTTACGCCGGTGTGTACCACCCATCCGCACTTCAGTCCAGCTGGCATTCTGAGCCTATGGACGAGCTCAGACGGCACGGCGCTCAACGCGATTAGCGACCATGTCGTATTGTGGCGAGAAGATCCGTTCGCTGATGGTTTGCATCTGGCGCAGCGACCAAACCGCTGCGAAGTGACCATCTTGCTCGGAACTGACTAACGACAAGTCAACCAAAGCCGGCCCTCACAAAGGAAAGCCCGTTCTCGAACTCGTTCAAAAACTGCTTCGGCGTTGGTGCCAGGAGGTAGGGATTTGCCCAGCCCACCGCTGCGTAGCTTGGATCGTCGTGTACAGCCCCTTAGACCGATGCGAATCTGGACAGCTTGGGTCAGCCCCTCAAAGCCTTGTGGCAGCTCATCATCGGTGAATTGGCGAGCGTGTGCCGACGCGCACGCACTTCCCGGTCATCGTGCCAATCGGCGGAAAATATCCAGGTCAAATTCGCGGCAGTCATAGGTCTCGGCCAGCACGCGCTAGCCTCGGTAGGACGTCATTCATCTGCTTGCGGGATATTTTCGCATGGCCCACGTCCTTGGCACTGGACCCGAGAACCGCCCCGACACGCCCGTTGATCGTTCAGGGCGTCAGTTCGCCGACGCGGCGTCCAGCCACGGTCCATCCTCCAGCACTCCGAAGACTGGGAGGTCAGCGTTCCAACCAATCGGGGTGAAATCCGATAGCCAATCTGATGCGCGATCGAGGCCCTGAAAGGAAATCTTACTCGGCGCTGATCGCAACAGGTGAGCGGCTCCAAGAGTGCCCGCTGAAGCGCCCACCCATTGGCCCAACTCAAGCGCATCACTGTTCGGTGTCACACCAGCCAGGGCATAGCCCTCTGTCAGAACGAATGTACCGCCCCACGCTCCAGCCGAACTACAGACCGCTGCAGAAGCGGCCATCACGACAGGACCCGCCGGCGATGCAGCCGCAGTACAACCCGCCGTCGCACCGAAGGTGCTTACCCCCACAACCGTTGTGCTCACGGTTACATCACGCCACCAGTCTGGATCGCGCGGAATAGCCGCCAGACTTGCCGCGATCGCTATCCGAGCCGCATCGTACCGTTCGTCCACCTGTAGACTTCGTGCGAATTGATTGAGTTCCTGCAAATGCAACCAAGCAGCGAAATCGTTCCCTGAGAACGCTGCAACATCCAGGGTCAAGGGCACATGCTTCTTGGCCGTACTCCATGCCCCTGTTGCTACGCCGGTCACTTGACCTGCAAACTCCCTGGCCGGAGCCGACATGCCCCGTGCAAGCTCCGCCGCTTCCGCCCCCTTGTTTCTGCTAAACTCGACAGCCGGGCCGATCGCTGCCTCATTCACCTTGCCTGCTGCGTCATTTGCCCATTCGCCAAGGTCGAAGGCCCGCGCTTGCTCTACCTGCCAACCAAGGAAGGCTATGACTATCGCGATAGATCTCAGCACGTTCCCCCCGTAAACGCCCGGCCACCGCCTCGACGAGCATTGCCGCGAAAGATCGTGACTCTTCCCGGAACTGCTGGCAAGCACTTGTGAACAAGCGAAAAAACTGCATCAACTCGCTACATCGCATCCGGTTCAGGCATATGGCAGATGAGGACGTCACGACTCAATTCAGTGGCATTGGGTGTTGGCGCTGCTGCGGTCGCAGGCTTCGGCGCATCCTTTGGCCGTGATCTCTACAAGTCCAGCAAGAGAGCGGCCGGGACTTTGATGCTGTTGGGTGCCTTCTTGGCGTCAATCAGCCTGCCCTATATTGGCGCTCGTAATCTTGCCCGGGGGCGTGCACCTGGCGAGTGGTGGAAGCTGATCATCGATGTTCTCATCATTCCCATTGGCTTTGCTGTAGCCGTTGCCCTTGCATTCATCGCCGGCGTGCTTTTCGGCGACGAAGGGCTAGGTGTCTCAGTGCTGCTCCTACTGGCAGCCAGTGCTGCAGCCACTCTCACTGGTTTGCTCGTGGGCCTCATACAACGTCCCTCGACCAAGAGACGGCATGCCATCGCTGCAAGGAACGAGATGTTCCTCTCCCGGCAAGGCATTCGAGAAACCGGCCAATCCGAGATCACCCATGTGGACGGGGAAGGAAACGCATTGCGCCTCATCGAGCGCAGCAAGGACGCTCTGGTGTTCATGGCCGTCGGCAAGAAGAACAGGCGAGCCTATATTGAGCTATCGTCGGACGGGGAGATGCTGGGCTACACAGGAGTCGTTCCACTTGGCGCATATCGCAGCCTAGGAAGAGCAGCATGAGCTTGCTTAAGGCTGATGTGGTGAGGCCGGTGCTGCTTGCCCTGCTGGGCATAACCCTGTTCTTCTATAACCCCATCGCGAACCAAGCCGTTTCCTACAACACAGCCATCTTCAAGGACGGTGGCGCGCTGTACGCGAGCTTGCGCGCACTGACTTCGGTGATGAGCATCGTTCGAGACGCTGACATCCAAGTGTCGGTGCCAATCACGTCTCTTACCACGTCCCCAGGGCAAGCCCTTGAGCCTGTGATCAACACGCTTGATCGAATGACAAACCTTCTCTTTGCGGTGGTCATCTCATCAGGTGTCTTGACTTACGCCCTCCCGATTGTCGCCGCACTTGGAGGCCTGATACTTGCTGCTGGAGCCATATTGAGATCGATCGTCCTGGTTCTGGGCGATCTCAGGTCGTCCGTCCTAGCGCAAAGCTCGCGCGGCCTCATCATTGTGGGCCTTCTTGCGGCCGTGTGCCTTCCAAGTGTCTACGCCGTAGCCTTCGTGGTTGGCGACTATTACACTGCCCAGGCTTGGGCGGAAGCGAGGGCGATCTTCGAAGAACAGGAAGCTGCCATAGCCGAGCTTGATGTCGGCGGAATCGCTACTCCAGAAATGGGAGCCAGCACAGGCCCTGCCGCAACGGAGGAGATTGCGCCAAGCAGTGGCAATGCGCTTGACTGGGCCAGGGACACCCTCGGAGGAGCAATGGAGAGCTCTGCCGATGCCATTCGGGGAACGATTGAGGCGACAACTGGTCTTGCCAGCGCAATGCGGGAAAAGGTGGCGGCAAGCACATCCGTGGTTACCAACGGCATCGGAATGGCAGGCAGCCTCTTCGATGCCTCAATCAGCATTGCCGTCGCTTATCTCGTGAAGCTGTTTGTGCTCCCTCTCCTCTTGCTCGCAGGTATTTTGATCTTCATCCGCCAGATGCGGCACGACCTAGCAGTTCCGGTGCGGCAGTTCAGTGATGAACATATTCCGCTGCGGGATGCACGCTCTGCGTCAGCAGAAATCTCCCCGGATAACGCGTAATGATCGCGCAGACAAAAAGGCTACTCCCAGCAATTGCCCTCGCCCTCGGCTACTTTGCTTTGATACCGGCCACCAGTGCGCAAGCCGTCCAACTAGAGATGTGCGGCGCTCGACCAAATACAGCCGACAAGACATGCGTTGTGGATGGCGATACCCTTTGGCTCAGAGGCGAGAACATCCGTCTTAGAGACTTCGACACCCCTGAGCCGCAGACGCAGATATGTGGTGGCGCAGCAGAGATTGCATTGGCGCACCAGGCCAGCGCCCGGTTGCTGGAGCTACTGAACAATCATCAATGGACTATCGAGCGTTTTGGGTACGACGGCACTTCCAGCAGACGCCGTCTTGCCACCATCCGCATCGATGGTCGGGACGTGGGCGACATCTTGATCGAAGAAGGACTCGCTCGAGCATGGCCGGACGGCGAGGAGTGGTGGTGCCACTGAGCCGACGCCAATTTACCACCTAAGCTACTACCGCTAGCGGAAATCGCTCCCTGCCACTAGAATTCTGGTGGGGGCAACACATGGCAGACATCGTCAATCAGAAGCTCGCCACCTATGGCGCGTGGACATATCGTGGAGCGTGGCTACTTGAGGTCACGGCCGCACTCATCGGTTTGGCGACGGGGCTGACGCTCGGATACCAGGCATTTTCGGCCAGCGACTCCACCTCAATGGAGCTGATCCTGGCGAGCGCCCCATTCTTCATGGTGGCCTTGGCCGAGCTGACCAAGATTCCAATAGCCACCCTGCTGTTCTCGGTCAGCTGGTGGTGGAAGCCAATCGTGTTGATGTTCCTGGTAGCCCTGGCTGCCATCACCTTCGAAACATCCCGCTGCGGCCGCTCAGACCCGGGCCGCTCTGGCTGCGTTGGTCAATCCACGTACCCGACTCGAGGCCGAGCACCGGGCGGCGTTGGCCGAATTCGACGTCGAATTAGATCAGCTTCAGCGGCAGTTTGATGAACTGGCAGCCGAGGCATCCCCGATGACTGCCGAACAGACCGTTCTGCTGCAGCAGCGCCGGGCCAATCTAGTTTCGCAGCTGGACAGCATCTCCACCAGTTGGTCCGAGCGGCTGGCAGCCGCCCAAGCCCGCCTATCAGAGGCACAGGTGAGTGAGGCAAATGAGGCCAACCTGCTGGCCGGATATCAAACACGTCTTGAAGCAATCAACTCAGAGCTATCGGCATTAGAAGCCGAGCGTATCCCCATGGCGCGGAATGACCAGGTGCGGCGCATCGCCGGTCGCTTCTTCGGACAAAATCCCGAAGATGTCACCGAGGATCAGGCCGGCCTCGTAGCCAATGTATGGTTTGGTTCGTTGGCTATGCTGGCCGCGCTGGCTGGGCCAATGACCGCTATCGTGGCGCTGGCGCTCCAGCGGATTTCTAGCCGTGCCGAAGAGCGCCGCGAGAACAAGCTTAGCCGACTTCTACGTCGTCTGTTGATCACCTGGCGCTGGAAGCGGGTAAGGACAGTCAGTGTCACTGTGCCTGTCGAGGTCATGGTGGAGCGACAGGTGGAGAAACGCGTCGAAGTCCCCGTTGAAACAGTGGTCAAGGAAATCCTCTACGTTCCTCTGCTCACCGATGATCCCGAACTCGTCCAGGCAGCACTGAAGGCAAACCTGCCCCAGGAAGTGACCGACGTCCTTGCCAAGGCAAGCGTTCCCAAAGGAAGGACACGTGCAAGTAAGGCACAACACGTCGCTTCTTGAGGAGGCGATCGCGCACGTACAACGGGTGGCAGCACTTCCTGCTGCCGAAGCCGAAGCCGCCATTCGCGACCGGTCAATGCGTGCCTCAGCGCATCGACGGCTTGCGACTGGAGCAGCTGTGGCTATTGCTGCACTTGGAATCGGCCTGGGTCTCCACTTCGGCCTGATGCGCAACGAAGCGCCTGCGGCCCGTCCAGCAGCAGAAAGCTCGAGCCAGGCTGCTGCAAAGGCGCCGGAACCGCTAAACCGTCCTACACCACCGACGCCACAGGCCACACCGGCCCCCACTACCCCAGCACCTTCCACGCCAGAGCGTAGCAGCTTGTCGCCAGGCTCTGCGGCAACACAGACTCCTCCGGAGCCGCGAACCCCAGTCACTACGAATTTCTCAAAATTCGCCGAACGCGACGTTTCGTTCTTGGGTACAGAATGGACGATCAGCGCTGGACACCATTACAGTACGGAGCTGCAGCAGAATTGGGACAGCGCCTGGTGCTACACCACCAGGCTAATCGAAGGGGTCAATGTCCAGGTTGATCTGGCGACGCGCGGGTCGCAGTACCAGTCGCCTACCGCTCCGGTGGCAACACGCCAGACGCTGACACAGGCGGGGCTCTCGCCTGCTTCGGCACTCGCCCTTGCGAGGCACTGTCCTTGGCTCGACGACAGGGTCTTCGGCGTCGATGAATACGTCTCGCCCACAGGCTTTGAGAACCCCTTCACCAGGGCTCAACAAAGCTTCTCGCCCGATGGGGCAACACTGCGCTTTTCTGGAACGATACAAGCCGATTTTCTGTCGACACTTCAGAACCATCAGTTCGATACCCTGTACGTCGACAGCATCGGTGGCTCCGTTCCCGCAGCGCTAGCTGCCGGCTACTGGCTCCGTCGCGAAGGCAAGACGGTAGTTGCGGAGGGAGAGTGCCTATCTGCCTGCGTCTTCGTTCTCGCCGGAGGAGCAGTGCGTGACAGTCTTCCAGCAGCCCAGATTGGTGTGCATCGGTTCTCATCGGACGGCGCGATGTCGAGCCAGACCGCTCTCGCGGTGGCCCAGGAAACCGCGTCCAGTATTCTGATGTATCTTGAGCGGATGGGCATCGACAGCGAGCTCTTCCACGTAATGTCGCAGACGCCGGCAGAGAGCATGCAGTATCTCGACCGCGCTCGCCTGGAGGCGTGGCGCCTCATCTCCATCACGCCCAGCGATGCTCCCATGGAACCTGCCAGCGCAAATGTGCAGGACTGGTTTGACGGCCTACCCGAAGATCTGCGTGTACAAGTGCAAACCGACCTGCTGCTGCTGGGCTACTATGACGGTTTCGTTGATGGGCGCTTTGGCGATGGTACGCGACGGGCGCTCGAGCGCTATCAACAGGATCAGGGCGCGGGAGCTATTCCAACCCAAGGGGAACTTGAACAACTCGGCGTCTCTGCGGCTACCCGGTTCGAAGAATTTGGGTTTGAACTGGTCTCAGATGATCGAGGACGCAGCGACCTTATGGTCCCACTGAAGCTCCTGCCCCATTCAACAGAGACGCTGCGCGGTCACGCTTACGCAGCGGGCGATCGATCGATGGTACTCGAGACAGTAGCCAAGCCTGTCGCAGAGCAGTCCTTCGAAGACCTGTTTCAAGCCCTGAAGGGGGCCTCTTCTGACCGACGGATTACTTATCAGACCCTCAGGGCTGACAGGTTTGTTCTGGCGGGCCGGGACGCGGAGAAGAGCTTCTACCTGCTGTTTTACAAGACACAGACAGCGAGTGTCGGCTTCTCTTTTTCCTGGGACACCGAACGCTCCAATGTTGGACCCGTACTGGCGACCTACATCGCGTCGCACTTCGCCCCGAATTAGGGCTTAGGCGGGAGCTTGCAGGACATGATCCCTCCACAATCCCACCTGTTCGGCAATCGTCAGTCTCGCTAGTCGTGCCTGCAGTCGATCGCGGCTGCTCTCCGCTGCTGCCAAAAGCTCGTTCGGTCGGAAGCAGAAGCTCGCTGGCAACGCAATGTATTCGGGGTCCAAGGCACAAGCCAAAGACGACGCGGCCCAGACCCTGCGTTCGACGGGCAAATCTAGTAGTGTTCGGCGTTGGGGCATCCATTCTCTAGTCCAGCACAACTTCGCAAATGATCTTTGTGCTACAGCAGTTTGGGTTGTTCAGAAAAGCGCCTCCATCGCTAAATCATGCAAAAATCAGTTCCGGTACGATCGTTTCCCAGGATTCATGATGAAGGTGAGCCCGGTACTCTTCCTTGTTATCGGACCTGCGCCACCGCACGATGGCGCCGATTTCGCCGCGAAGAAAGCTGCGGCCTTCCGGAGGGGACCAACTTTTAGCCATGCGCCCGATCGTTTGCCCCTGCTGATTTCGCAGCATCCACGCGGACCCCTCCCGTAGGACGTAAGCTGCATCCCCCACCCTTGCCTCAGCGATCGCTGCAAGTGAGGGATGACCCGCGGTTAGCCGCCCCGCCCAAGAAAGATCAACGGCCTTAAGATCCGGAACTTGATAAAGCGCGGTCGGAAAAGCGACCTCGTTGCCGGCAACAACAGGCGCAGTTCGGCACAGCACATGCTCGTCGTCAGGCTGGAGAAAGCGGCGCTGCCCATCGGAGATGATTGCCAGGCTGCGTCTCGCTCGCGTCATGGCGACATAGAAAAGCCGCCTCGGTGCGTCTGCGTCCTCACCCTTAGAAGGTTTGTCCCAGCCGCCACTCAAGATGACAACATCATCAAACTCCAGTCCCTTCGCCCGATGCGCCGTCAACAAGAGCAGTGCGCGCTGCTCGCTTCTTGCATCAAGAGCCCATTCGGCGAACCACTCAACGAGGTCCGGCACGGGCATGGTCTTACTTGCAAGCTCTTTCGCCAGCGCCGCGATGCCTTCGGCGACCAGATCCGTCCAGCGGTTGGTCGGTATGGCATTGAGGACATCCACCAGTTCACGGACGCCAAGTAGCCGCGCTGGATCACGACGGATGCCTTCGATGAACTGCTGCATCTCGCGGAGGCGCCATATGTTGGGGAGGCTCTCATTGGCCATCTCAACCGGGATGCCAAGCTCTTCAGCATACGCGCGCACGGAAGTCAGGCGCCGCCAATCTCGCGCAATGATCGCGGCGCGTGACCAACTCCACTCTGGAACTATGTGCGACAGCCGGACGAGTTCATCCACCGCCGCCTTCGCCTGCGCCACGTCGTCGCCTCGGCAGTCCAGCACTTGAACACGTCCTTGGGCGATTGCGTCGAGCGCCACCATCTCGCCACCAGCCAATGTCTTGCGGCGCTTGCGATCGATGGCAATGTCGTGACCCGCCTTCATGCGAGCAGCGGCCGGTGCAATCACCGCATTGGCCGCAGCGATGATATGACCGGTTGAGCGGTAGTTTTCGATCAGGAATTCGGGACGTGCGCGGTAATCGGCCTCGAACCGTCGGATAAAGCTGACCGACGCCCCCGCGAAGGCGTAGATATTCTGGTCGTCGTCGCCGACCGCGAAGAGGCTCAACCGCAGCTCTGGATCGTCCAGGGAACGCCCTGCGACGGCCGAAATCAATGCATATTCCTCAGGACCTATGTCCTGATACTCATCAACCAAAATCCACCGATACCCTTGGGTGAGAGTGTCCCGCTGCGCTTCCGCCTCGTGTCTGCTGAGGCCTTCGCCGTTCAGTTGGCGTACGGCCTCCATGACGATGCCGTCAAAGTCGTGCGCCTCGCTTTCGGCTCCTGCGAAGCTGGCGCCGACCAGTCGCATCGCCAAGGCGTGGCACGTCGATACGGTGACGAAATTTGCATCATCGCCAATGAGGTGTCGCAGCCGAATTCGGATCTCTGCGGCGGCGTGACGGTTGTAGGTCAGAACAAGGATACCGCGCGGATCCTCGCGTCGGACACGGATCAGATAGGCAATGCGATGAACCAGAACCCGCGTTTTGCCGGAACCGGGTCCTGCCAACACAAGAACATTCGTTCTCTCCCGGTCGTCAGCGACTATTCTTTGCTGAACGGGATTATCTAGCGCCTCTACGATGGCTTTCCAGGACGCACCCGTCGTTTGGCGTCCAATCTCATCGCTTCTGCCTGG
The DNA here is from genome assembly GCF_042685625.1 of Devosia albogilva. Taxonomy (NCBI): domain Bacteria; kingdom Pseudomonadati; phylum Pseudomonadota; class Alphaproteobacteria; order Hyphomicrobiales; family Devosiaceae; genus Devosia; species Devosia albogilva. Next base: position 3,181,301 of record NZ_JBHUNP010000001.1, on the reverse strand, counting down.
CATCCAACGGCGCAGGAAAGCGTCGCGTTCCAACACGAAGTAATCTTCCGAAAGCCGCAGCGCGTCCTCCAACTTGGCGATGCCCTTCTCAGCATACTCTGCCATCACATGGGTCTGCAGCGTCTGTTCTCGGTAATGCTCCTCCAAGGGCCCGAAATCCTTGACGGTGAACTGACCACCCGAAGGATTCAGGTGAACCGTCATCGCCTGCCGGAAGACCGTCAGCCCTTTACCCAGCGTAAGCACCTCCTGCTCGTGCAGCCAGAGAAGCGCCCGATCCATCAGCTTAGTCATGTCCTGAATGCCGCTAGCCCGGAGCAAGGCGTCTCCCGTCAAACTGGAGAGCAGATCGCCCATCGTGGTGTCCACCTGAACATCCTTGCCGCGAACGCCTTTGGGCGCCCGATCAAGAAGATGTAGCAACAGGAGCTCGGCGCCCTGCCGCCGCAGATTCGCCGTTTGCTCCAGCGCATTCCAGGATCGCTGCAGCGTTACGATCAAGGTGTTGCGGGATGCTTTGCGCAGCCGCAGATTGCCCTTGCCACCATCTTGGTCGCGCCCGTCTCGCCCCATACTGCGCAGCAGCTTCTCGACTATGTCTGGCCGAACCGTGGTGTGTCCTTTGTTCCGGAGGGACTGACAGACTTCGGCCAGATGCAGCGGAATGCCGCCGGCTCCCTCGGCGTCGGGGGCGGCCTCTCGCATGACCGTAATCAGTGCAGTCTCCAGCTGTGCAGCTTGGGTGAGCCGCTGCTGGGAGTGTCCTTCGACGCCAACGTGGACAAAAGCCGTGACGGCAACGTCGTTCCGGGCGATGCCGAGTGCCTCAAGATCCGCCAGCGCTTTGACCAGCTTGCCGCCAGTCAGTCCGCTAACACCGGCCAACTCATCAGTCGAGACGCCCTGATCCACAGGCGCGTTCATCAAGTGCCGAACAATGCTGAGAAGCTCCTTGCGACTGGTGCTGGTGACCTCGGCTTTAGCCAGGATCAACTCGGCTTCTTGTGTGGTTCGAATTCTCAGCGATGAGGGGAAGACCTGAACGCGGTTTTCTTCGCGGCTCAGTAGCGTGGCCTCCTCCAGCCACGACACTGCCGTTTTTACTCTTGTGTCGTCCGTGGCGCTATCTCGCTCGAATTCATGGTCCCGCTCAGCTCGAATGATCTCGCCTGGCGTGGCCACCACACTGCCAGCCTTCTTCAGGCGGTCATCGAGACGCCGCAAGGCCTTCAGAACAGCGCCAATCTCGTGGCGCGCTAGGCGCGAGCGAGCAGTCAGTGAGAACTGCCTTTCAACGTCCTCCGCAGAGAAGAGCAAGACGCAGCTCGCATCTGCCCGATCGCGGCCCGCGCGGCCCGCCTCCTGCAGGTAGTTCTCCAAAGATCCGGGGATATCGCTATGCACCACGAGCCGAATATCGGGCTTGTCGATCCCCATGCCGAAAGCATTGGTCGCCGCGATGATCCGCAGCTCGCCAATCCGGAAACGCTCCTGGATGTCCCGCTTTTCCTCCGGTGTTAACCCAGCATGGAATCGTTCTGCCGAGAGCCCATGTTGCTTCAGGAAATCGGCGACGCGTTCCGTTTCGCTGCGAGTGGAACAATAGACCACCGCACCCGAAGCGTCGTCACTTGGAAGCTTAGCGTTTATGGCCTCGAGTATGTCGGCGAGCTTGGTGCTTCGCTGGGTAGGCCGAACTTCAAAACTAAGATTGGTTCGTGCCGCACCGCCATTCAGCAGCAGCAGTTCGCTCCCCAAGCGTGACTGAAAATGGTCGCGAATGTCACGAACGACCTCGGGCTTGGCGGTAGCCGTCAGGCAGAGCACTGGGGGCGGCGCCTCATCCCCAGAGGACTCCTTGATGAAGCGACTGATGTAGCGGTAGTCCGGGCGGAAGTCGTGGCCCCACTTGGACACGCAATGCGCCTCGTCCAGGACCCAAAGTCCGATTTCTCGCTGTGCCAGGACCGATCGGACCGAGGTGCTACGCAGTTGCTCGGGAGATATCAGCAGCATCGCCGCTTCGCCCATTCGCACCCGGTCCAGCGCGTCCTGACGCTCCGGCAGAGCGAGCATTCCATTGATCGTTACAGCGGACGATATACCAGCGCGCGCCAAGCCTTGGACCTGATCGGACATCAAAGCTACAAGCGGCGAAATCACCACCGTAAGCGAGCCTGTCTTGTCATACTTAGACAGCGCGGGAATTTGGTAGCACACCGACTTGCCAGTTCCGGTCGGCAGAATCCCGAGGACGCTGGCTCCACGCATCGCCTCATCAACGATCCGTTCTTGCAGTGGTCGCCCCATATCGTCCGCGGGGTGCGCCCGAAAGGCATCGAACCCGAACCAGCGAGTCAGCGCCCGGACCGGGTCATTTTTCTCGACGCACCAGCTACAATCGGGGCGCCGGCAATTAGTGTCGCGCAATTTCCGGACAATTTGGGCTGCCTCACGGAACTGCGCACGCACCCATGGCGGCATAACCGAGTCACCGCCGGCAACTAGGATCCAAGCGAGTGCATAGGACATCGGCCAGCCAAAGCGCGGGCTCTCCACCTGTTCCAGGAGCTCATGCAGCATGTTCCCGCAGGCGCGATCCTGTAGCAGTCTGCGTAGCGATGCTCTGGCTGTAAACGCATCGGGTACAGCGCTCCCCCGGACCGATCGAAACACCGCATCGAAGCCGCCTGAGTTTTCTGCTCTTGTCGTGAGAAAATGGAAGGCTGTGACGGCGTCGGGCTGGTCGATGTACTGCTGTCGCAGCGCGATCAATTGATTGCGCAGCACCTGTATCACCAGGCGTGCATCCATCTCCGGATCGTTGACGTGGCCCGCTTGGAGACGGCCGTCGTGATAGTGCTTGACCAGGTGGTGGTATGGATTGCGAGGGAATGCGAGGGGATTGAGCCACAAAGTGTCGATGGCGAAACGTGAGATTCCCCGCATCTGTGGCCGCAACGCGGTCAGGTGAGGCAAGTCATGCCGAAGGATGTTATGGCCGAGCAGAAACCGAGCTCCTACCAGCTCTGTCTCCAATCGATCCAGAGCCGAGGCGAGGTCACCCTTTCTTGCAACTATCGGCGGACGGCCATCGGCATGCACCGCTGCAAACGCAAATACCGTGGCAGTGGCAGGATCCACTTCAAGATCGACTGAAAGGCAGCGCTGCAGAAGAGCTTCAAGAGGCTCCGTCGTACTGCCCCCCGGGCTCCAGAAAGATTGGGTATCAATGCTCATCTTGAACAGCCAGGGCCAGGAGCGGCGCTCTGATCAGGCTAGGCATAGCGTCACTGTTCCTTTGCTTGGTTCTCAGCCAGCCGGCGCAACTTCTCGGCGGCGTCCTGATGTCTGCGCAGCGGCAAGTCCACCAACATCCTGACGGTCGCGATCTCTTGGAGCAGCGCGGTTATCGCGGCAGTCGAGCTGTCCTGAACAAGGAGTGCGGACACTTCGGCGATGTAGCTGTCATATTCGTCTGTGACTCCGAAACGCCGCACGTTCAGCGGATCCCAGTCTTCCGTGAGGATGGCGCGAACTGCCTCTTGGGAAACCATCTTCAACTGTCCCATGGCTTCACCCCCATAGCTTCCTGAGCATTCGCCGCGGAGCACTTATAGCCGCTGAACTTTTCATCCGTTCACGCTCGTTATGCGCTCCTGAGCTCAACCAGTACTCCGACATGATCCGTGAGACGATCTCCGGCGGCGTTCTCAGGAGACAAGGCTTCCACGGCAGCATGCATCAGTTCAGCGCTATGAAGCACATGATCGATGACCAGCTTGTTCAGCGGAGCGATTGGCCCGCTGCTGGCGAAAGAAAGCTTGGAGCCGGCGGATTTCAGCAGGAGCTCGTGAACCGCGCGTGGTGCACGGGACCGGGGCATTGTCTGATTGAAGTCGCCAACCACGACCCTCGGACCACAGGTAGTTTGGAGCAACACGCTAAGCTCGTTGAGATAGAGCGAGTGGTCCTCCCATACCCTGCGGTCTTTTCGACCAGTGCTAACGTGTGCGGCGCTCCAGGGCACACAAACACCAAAGATTGCCAGAGCGCCGAGTGGAGTATTCGTCTTCCCTGAGACGAACCGGCCAGGCGGAAGCGAACTTGCGGAGGCGGTGTCTACATCGGTCCAGGGTTGCCGACTCCAAAGCAGAACCTTTCTCCTCCCCTCCTTGAGAGGGTATCCATAGTCGGGTTCCGATGAAATCCAATAGCCTCCATCAAGCGCGAAGTCGGTATGCGCTTCCGTAAGACAAACGATATCAGGCTGGTAGGTGAGGATCTTCTCGCGAAGTTGCCTGCCGGCGTCGGAGCCCACCCTCTTCCATTGCAAGTTCCAGTTCAGCAAGCGAAGCGATGGTTGGTCCTCCATTACCGCCCCACTCACAGGTGCGAGGTCTCGGAGAGGTCCATGTGGTTGAGCGACATCTCGGGCCCGTCACCCCGGAAAAACTGCCATAGTCGCACCATGGCAAAGGTGTCGAGCTCACAGTACCGATCCAGTTGTGCCTCGATCTGCTTTTTCCGCTGATCCCCTGTATCCGGGTCGATAGCTTCCAGGTACGCATCCATCGCCATTCCACCGTCTTTGACACCCTCAAGATCGTCATAGCGCAGCGTAGGGGCAACAGCAGTGAGCACCTTCTTGATGCTCCAGCTCCCCTGCTGGCTTGGGTGGTAGCAGCGGGCGCGAGCAATCGGCAGCAGATCTGCAAGCCGTCCGGCCAAGGCTAAGAGCCGTGAGCTCAGATCAGGGAATGTACGGGCCAGATCCACGATGACGCTGCGCTCGAACCCAGCGTTGTAGGCAAAAACAGGACCGCTAGTTCCACATGTCTCGAGCAGTGCTTCCGCTAGCCTTCGAGAGGGATTGGCACCTGACACACAGAGGAAGCCGGTGCGGCGCAATTCACCACTGGCACTCACCACGTGCAGGCTGAACTGAAACGGGATCTTCTGGTAAGGCCGCGTTCCCAACCAGATGGGTACCGGAAAGGCGATGGTCTCAAAGTCGAGGAAGTATGCAGGAAAGCCATACGCCGCGAGGTCAGCGCGCGCGCCTGCAGCATCGAAATACTCGAGCCCCTCAATCGTGCAGCGTTTCACGCGCGCCTGTATTTCGTTCAGCAACTCGTCGGGAACGTCGGCCAGCTCAGGCGCCTCGCCAGAGTCTATAGCCGCCTTCAGGTCCTTGTTTCTGACGCTTGGCAGCCAATCTGCAGGCCTCTCGAGCTTGGGCTCGCCCGCTCTGCAGTGCGCGGCGAAGCCACAATCAAAAGGATCACTACAGTGTCGGCCGGTGGTTTGCGCTGGGGCCTCCTCTTGTGAAAGGATTTCCTCAGCTTGCTTTATCCAATCAGCGACCTCAACCTTTCGGCTCTTTGCTGTGGAGGTGACATCGGTCTCCCGAAAGAGCCCGCGATAGTCGCCCTCCCTTTCATATGTCCAGCTGGAATCAATAGTGGCAATGGAGATCGAGGTTAGTGGAAGACGAGCGGAGTCCGCGACATAAGCCTGAATAGCCGCATCATCCTCATGGTAGGGTTTGACGCTCGTCGCCGACTTGACCTCGACAATCCGCCAGCCAGACGCACCCTCCCCCGAGTCCCGGATCATCACATCCGCAAAGAACATCGCCCCGCCAGCGGCCACTCCAGCTTCAAACAGCGGCACCTCGCTGTCTAGGAGTGACTTGCTTTGGGAGAGCGCCACGTCGATGCCCCCCTCTGCGATGTCTACCAGAATGCCATCGGCACCGGGGTCGTAGACCCGGCGTGCGATTGTTCCCACGGAAGTGCCATTCACTTGGCGCTGCGCTGTGCCGTTGTTCACCTCAGCCAGATGAGGCTGATGCACTTCGAGCCAAAGTCTTTTGGCGCACTGACGGTAAGAGAGAAGCTTGGACTTGGATAGCGCACGCACGTTTCGCCTCGTCAGGGGGCCAATGGAGCTGGCGGGATCATTCCAAACTAACCTTCCGATTTAGTAGCAGTTCGCATCTGCATACCAAAGGCCACCACAGTTTCCACGGCCCCAATGCCCAAGCGAGAGGGGTAAGGTGAGCATTTGCCAGTTGCCTTGCGACTGCACCAACGAAAGCGAGGAACTGGGCTGCGAGCCCCGAACCATATGGAGTGGACCCCGTTTCACCGGACAGGCGGCGGTTGGGTTTAGGCACTGAGGCGCAGGAACTCGCGTGGTGAGCGGTACTTGAGGCCGGAGTGCGGGTGGACCTCACAGTAGTCGTCGATCCATTCAGGCAGCAAGGCCAGGATGGTGTCGGCGTCTGGGAGGATGACGGTTGAGGCGTAGTCCCTCTTCAGGGTTTTGACAAAAGCCTCGGACATGCCATTGCTCTGTGGGCTTCGAACCGGGGTGAAGAGCAGGTCAACGCCCAGTGCCGCGGCCACTTGTGCTGTCTGCCTGGCGACATAGGCGCTGCCGTTGTCGGAGAGCCATTCGAGCCGGTGTGGGACCTTGAGTGTGCGGAAGCGGCGCTCGACAGCCGCGATCATCAGGTCACACACCATCTCGCCAGAGATGCCGGCATTGGCAACGGCCGACCAGGCGATGATCTCGCGATCGCAGGCATCGATGACGAAGACGATGCGAACCACCTCGCCATTGCGGGCATGGATCTCCAGATGATCGGAGCACCACCGGATATTGGAGCGCAGGGCAACAACAACACCATCGTGGGTGCGGGCAGGCCGCAGAGCCGTATGCTTTTGAAGGGTGAGGCCGTTCTGCTGCATGATCCTGAGAACGCGCTTGGCGTTGACCACGGGCTTGCCGTCTTTGCGCCGCTGCCGGTTGAGCAATGCTGTCACGCGGCGATAGCCATAGGTGGGGCGCTGGTCGATGATACGCCTCAGTTCAGCAAGAACGACCACATCATCGGCCTTGCGGTAAGGTCCTCGTGGCTTGGCAGGCTTGCTGGCACGCTCGACCAGGTTGGACCTGCAGACGCCCAGCGTACGGGCAATGGCACTCACTGGGTATCGTCCTCTGGATTGCTCCACGACAGCAAGGGCGAGGTCCGTTTTTTTGGGCGCGCGAGATCAAGGGCTTCCTTGAGGATCTCGGCTTCCATCGTCTTCTTGCCCAGCATGCGCTCGAGATCGCGCACACGCTTCTCCAACTCGCGGACCTGGGAGGCGCCAACAACATCCTCGTCGGCCTGAACCGCCGCGTGGCCGCCTTCGAGCATGCGGCGCTTCCAGGCGAACAGCTGGGACGGGGAAATGCCGGCGCCAACTCGCGAGGAATTTTGTCAGCGACGAAAACCATCCGAATGCGCCCAGAACGCAAGTTCGAATCCACCTGACGCCAAAACTGCTCTTGTTCGAGGTCAGCGAGGAAGGCGGCGAGGCGGCCGGTGAAGGTTTCATCGCGGTCCTGCAATGATGTCACGAGAGCTTCGACCGGCCAGTACGAAACCCCATTGGCTGCGTAGTCGAGCATCTGGGCCACGACTTCGCGGCGCGCCCTAGTGTCTGTTGCCCTTTTCACCTCCACCAGAACTGGAACGCCATCGCCGTCTACAAACAGATGGTCTAGAGACCAGCGCCCTCCGCCCTGCTCCTGGTCCGGGACCGGCGCTTCGCGCTGGAGCAAAAACAACCTTCCCGATGAACCGGCTACGATCGAGAGCAAGCCAGGATGCGTCGCCAGAAGCCGCTGGAAAAGCTCTTCAGAGTCGTACTCTGTCGGACTGAGCTCGGTGGCTTGCCCCCCGTCGGCGGGAATTAAGAAGATAGATCGAGTTTCCACCTGGTTCCCGTTCTTAGGCCGGAGGGGCGAAGTTCACTGCTGCGTCACCACTATGTAGGTCGAACCAACTCCCCGCCTGACAACAGGCTGACGCCACCGCAGAAGAGAGCTCACCTGCCGCTCTGGAGTATCCCGAAACTGATGCTCTACGCGGCTGCTAAAGTTCCAAGCACCAAAGCCCTGGTCCAGCACCACTTGCGCCTTTTTCCCGTCTGCGAAGCTTACTGTCAGGTAACGTCCGTGGGGCACTTCAGCCAGTGTCAGCGTCACGTCGATGTTCAGCTGCGTTCCGAGCTGCTGTAGCACTGCCGCACGCGTACGCTCCTCCTCCCAATCGTGGTTTGCAAAGCGAGGAGGCAGGTCATTTCTGCGAGAGAGCGGCGGCGTCTTGATCAGAAGCTTCGCCGCCTCACCACCAGAACGCTTAGCGAGAGCAGCAGCAGTAGACACCAAAAGCCATGCGGTAAGGGGGGACCGAACGTAACCGTCCTGATAAGTTAGCCCAACGATAGGGCTATCGTGCCAAGACCCGGCCTTCTTGAGAGATGCCTCGATTGTTCTCGCAGCCCTCATACCGAAGTCATGGGCAGAGCCGTCGAGATCCCGCGTAATTTCTCTGTATTGGGCTCCGGGGGGTGGTTCCAACATCTCCCTGGGGAGACTGGTGGTCTCCAAGGTGATGTTCAGAGGGGCGCGTACGATTGGATGCTTATCAGAACGTCCCCAATTCTCATCCAGGACTGCCGCCTTTTCGTCGCGGGAGGCCAGCACGTGTGATTGGGCGCCTTCGACAATGGCTAAGGCCAACCCACCGTTGGGGAAACCGGGGGCCTGGCCGGTGAAGAGCTCAAGTTTGTACCTGGCGGCGACATCCCGCAATGCAAGCACCGCCGCGGGAGCAATCCCGCGACGCACGCTCGCGGGCAGAACTAGCCGAAGTGTGCGCCCTCGGAAGGCCCAATTCTCTAGTGCTGGCCCGAGCTTGAGTTGGCTCAGACCCACAGGATCTGGAATTTCGCTCGTGAAGAGGGTCAGACTGGCCGTGCCATCCGCGGTCAACAACCGGTCTAGATCCTCGATAGGCGCGGCCGACAACTTCGTGTCTGGGCCGATTTGATCGTACTCAGGAACCGTCTCATTCAACAGCAGGTGCGCTTGGAGAAAAGCCTTCGCAGCGGTTCGGTCGAGACTATCAGGTTCATCGGGAGCATCTGAGACCAATACGCATGCAGGGCACCCGGTTTCGCACCCAGGAGTCGCGCAATTCAGGATACTCCAGGCGCGCTGCATCATCTCCGAGAAATGGTGCTCGGCACTTGCAGCAAACCCCGCGCCGCCCGAGGCCTTGTCAAAGAGAAACAGCGAGCGGGTCTTGCCCTCGAAGGCGTTCGATGTAACTCGGACGCTGAAGCCAATGTCGGACGGTTCGACACCCAGTACCAGTGCCAGTCCCTCCCGCATGGCAATCGCCAGCGCGTTCGCCGCAGCTTTACCAGGATCTTGGCTTGGCTGCAGCTCAAAGACGTCGGTCGTGAACTCGTAGCCCAGGGCCAAATGTCTCTGGATCGAGAATGGCTGAGTATTGCCAGCGCAAGTCGACTTACCTCCTCTCACCGGCCTAAGCGTTTTATGGCCGAGAAGCTCCCCGGGGAGCGGCGGATTGACGTCTGCCGCAGCGTGTTCTGCCGCTGCCTTCCCACATTGAAGACAGATGGCATATCCGTTCTTCAAAGCTCCCTGGCTGGCGTGGAACACATGCCCTTCGCGGGAAGAGCGCATACGTCCTGCTTCCGGAAGGGGTAAGGGTGTCCAACGTGCCAGTCCCGTCGACACGTGCGCTTCTTCGGGCGGAACATAGGTCACCGCCTCGACTTCGGCATGAGCCTTCTCGCTTGTATCGACGCTGAACCCTGCCGGCCGCAAATAGCGTGTCGCCTGGTAGATGGGTTCCCCACAGGCGGGGCAGCGCTCCGGCCGATCACCTGCAGCGCTACCTGCGGATCCGCAGTTCGTGCAGGTCCAGTGATGCCGCAGGCTCTGTACCGCCCTCACGCCCTCCTCTCCGGCAGGCCGCTGCCAATTCAATGTGACCCCAGCAGACTTATGGACTAAGCCGTCCAGAACGACCTCGCAGCCGGGAGCGTAGTCACGGATGGCGATCTCCAGCTGACGCTGCGGCCCACCACGACGAGAATATGGATTCTCGCCCTGCGTCCCAACATCAGTGGTCTTTGGCTGCTGATGTGGCAAGAAACTCACCACATCCGTTGGGAAACCATGCCCGGGTAAGAAGCCGCGGTCGGCCAGCGCACTGGGTAGGAATTCTTTGCACAGCCGATGTAGCTGCAGCCGGGCACCGGTCCTAGCGCCCTGCCTTCTGTCCTCCCCTGTCGCCTGCTGCCGCAGCAGTTCCCACTCGGTTTGAAATGCGTGCAGGAGGGCTTCCATCGCTTCTGCACTTGCATCGACCACAGTTCGATCATTCGCCAGCGCCGATCCCCTCGTTAAGGTGAGCAGTGATGGACCATGTTCATCCCAAGTGCCTGCGCGGCGGACCCAGTCAAGAAACCCCGCCACAGGCCAAGTGTCCTTGGACGGGCGTTCAACCTCTGGATCAGACGGACATCCCAGGAAAGAGCCGATTTCAAGAGCTAGCAAGTTGCCTCCGGTCATCCGCAGGAACGCCGCCAATAGATATGCATTGGCATGCCGCTGCACGATCGGGCGACTGGTCAAAGTCACCCGAGGGGCGGCGATACTGCGCTGAAGGAACTTGGCCGGATCTCTGTAGGCAGCACGGTCAAGAGGGCGGTCCTTGGCGAACGTAAACGCAAGAGAAACTGGCTGCCCTCGTCGTCCCGCTCGCCCGACCCGCTGTTTGTAGTTGGCAATCGAGGGCGGCACATTTGTCATCATCACCGTGGAGACAGACCCGATGTCGACGCCCATCTCCATAGTAGTGGAGCAATTGAGAACATTGATCCTGCCGGCCTTGAAGTCCTTTTCGTAGGCTCTGAGCCTGGCGGTGTCCTGCTGCGCTGAATGCTCGGCAGAGCGAGCGTAGTTCGCGAAAAGAGCAACGCGATCGTTGATGTCTCGCCAAATGCCCCTTCCCCGAAGCTCGCTCACCGAGGCGTCGGTGGAAAGCCACTCTTGGATTGAGGCCCTCGCTACCGGCTGCTCCTCCGCATCCAGAACACTTACCGGCAGCTTGGGGAGCACTATCGGCTGCGCTTGATCGGGAGAACGTTGCGAGCGGCCAAGCCCGTAGACAGTCAAACCAAACGGCGCAACGTCAAGAATGCGCTGAGTAACGGGGCAATAGAAGGCGTTCACAAGCGGTGCGACTCGGAACTTACCGAAGTCAAAGGCGCGCTCGGCTGACCCAGACCAGACCATAGGCGTTCCAAGTCTATCCCAGGCCGACCTCAGGCAATCATCCAGGTCATCCCGGTCACCGCGGTCATCAAGGTTCAGCTGCAATCCTTCCTTCAGAAGGAGGACGGCTCGGCCGCGGGCAAAGGGCCCAGCAGACGGCCACGCGAGCGCTCGAGGTAGTCCTTTGACGTCACTTCCCGCCGGTCGATAGAACCTGGGGAAAGTCTTTGGCATGATCCAATTCTGCATCCAGTCATGCACGTGAATGGCGCTGTTGGCTCGAACCATATGCGTTAGGACCGCGTAGAGATAACTCCTCCAGTCCTCTATTGATTTGGATCGACGCCTAAACGGCTCGGGAAGCGCTGTTTCGCCAAGTTGTTCGATGGGATCACAACGCAGGGCCGCCAGTCCCAGCGTTTCTACTGAGTTGGCTCGCGTGGGCCGGCGGGCGAACTCTCGTAGCAAGAGGAACTCCGCTAACTTAGCGGGATCAGCAAACCGTTCGTCGCGCTCCTCCCAGACTTCTCTGATCCAACTGGTTACCTCCAACCGCTCAGCAAGTCGGCTACGCAAGTGATCCCACGCAATACCCTTTTCGTGACCGCCTCTTGCGCCCTTTAGCTTCTCCTTCTGCTCGGTTATGAGCGCTTCAAGCACGTCGTTCGGGCCTGCTGACAAAGCTTGCTCAAGAGCTGCAATCCGTCTGAGAACGTCGTCCTCATTGGTCGGCTGGGTGCCAGTATCTCGTTCCGACTGAACGCTGTGATAGACAAATGAGCGAATAAAATTCCGTTCTGCTTCGCTCTGTAGTTTAGCCGAGAGGCGGGCGGTGCCCTGCCGGCTATCGGTGAACGACAGCAGACGCCGGCCCTGTGAGGGCAACGGCTCATCAGTCTTGCTCTCCGGTGCCACGGCCTCGAGCAGTATGGGGGTGGCGTTACTAAGAAAGAAGGGAGCGCCAAAGCGTAGAGGCCGAAGGGCACTGCCTTGCCGCGCCTTTCCCCCGCAGCATGGGCAATCCGCTCCCGGTGCTGGGTCTTGGTATGCCAGCTGCACCGTATCAGCGGTCTGCTGCGCCCGGATCTGCCCAGATTTGGCTTCAACGAACATGGGCCGCCCTGCGGCCGAGTTTGCAGGGAAATAGCGGTCTATACTCAACAAGGGCCTTGGGATCGCTGCCGCATCGCCTGCCTCTTGCTCGCCAGAGGACTCGTCAAGCTCACTTCCTTGTTCGCGATCAAGTTCTTCCCTGAACTCATCATCCGGAGGCAGCGTATGGCGTAGGCCAAGACGATCGCCTCGCTCTAGCCCATGCAAGATCGCCTCGCCACACAACGAGCAGGATTGAATCTCCAACACCACCGATCGGCAAGAAGGGCACTGCTCCACCATCTCAGTGAGAACTCGTCCAAACGGCCAGTCACCTGGTGAGCCGGAGCACTGAGGGTTGATGCAGGACCAGAGCCCCGGCATCGCGCGTTGGAAAGAATGCACCCGCAGTGGGGCCAAACGATCGCCGGCTGTTCCGTTCGGCCCTCTGGCCGCCGCCCGCGACAAGCATTCCACTAGTTCCGACGGGGAAATGGAAAGGTCATCAGCCACAGCGCGGAAACGGTGCGCTGTCACAGGACCTCGAAAAAGGTCCTGAACCAGGCCACGAACAGAAGTGTTCGCCGCAAGTTCGTCAAACAGCTCGTAGTCATCGAGACTTGCTAGCTGCTTGAGGCCTGGCTTAGGCCGTGCAGCGGTCAGTTCTGGAGCACGGCGATGTCCCTCGACAACGACCACTTGGCTATTTCTTAGCCCCGCTACGTCGGCGAGGAACTTTTGAAGCGCCAGCTTGACCTTTTCGCCTTCACCAATAGTGGCGGAGGTCGCAACGAACCGCACGTCCTCGGGCTTGACACCGAAAGCCATCAAGACTCGCCGTAACAGCAGAGCGATCTCGGCGGCTGCAGCGCCCACCAATGTATGAGCTTCGTCGAGAATTACCCACTTCAGCTTGCCTTGCGACTTTGCGAGGATCGGCTGGTCGGCCGGGCGTACAAGAAGGTACTCCAACATCGTCACGTTGGTAACCAACAGCGGCGGCGGTGAACTGCGTAAGGTCTTGCGATCGTGCACCTCCCATGGCTCAGCTCGTCCTTTGGCGTCCCGATCGTCCTCGGGCAAATTGCCGTTGTATAGGCAATAGCGAATCTTGCCGTTGAACGGTGCTGTCCATTCAGAGAGCCGGTCCTTTTGGCTCTCAATCAGCGCGTTGAGCGGATAGAGCATGATAGCTTCCACCCCTTCGATCGCGCCCCTTCCCGCTCGCCTGGCCAGGGTCTCAAGAATGGGAACAAGGAAGCATTCCGTCTTCCCTGAGCCGGTGCCAGAGGTGACCACCAGGGAGGTCGGCTTCTCGGCCAACAGCGTCTCCCAGGATGCCAGCTGGTGTTTGTAAGGGTGAATTGCTCGCGGAAAGGTATAGTCCCGCTTGCGTACGTCAGTGCGCCCATCCAGCACGTCGACAAGTTCTGGACTTAAGAGCCGCCCAGCCAGCTCCCCAAAGGTCACTGGCGCCGCTTGAAAGGGATAGGCGCCTTCCAAGACCGGCTCTTGCACGATCGCTTCCACGGAAGGCTCCCCCTCCACAAGTAAGCGTCGGATCTCCCGAATGAGCCCTTCATGGTTCAGGCCCGACTGAGCAATCGCGGCTTCGGCTGACCTGCGGCGAATATCGTCAACAACGGCAAAAGGCTTCATGAGGGTCTATGCAATCAAGGGGAGGAAATGAGCGTAGCCAGCGGTTACATAGTCGGGGTCAAGGTGCGTCGCCCTACGGATCAACCACAGGTCTTCCGGTTCCAGAGTCAGGGTCTTGCGAGCAGCAACAGCCATCAAGAATGGAGCGATCAAAGTGCTGCGGAAGAAGTCGTGCACGCGAGATGAAGCGAACTCCACCGGAGGAACAACTCCGGCCTGGCTGCACAAGCGGAACGCTCGTTCGACACCTGACTGGGCAAAGTCGAATCTTCCCTCTCCGTCGATGCCGGCCATTCGACGCATGTGCGCCTGCATCAACTCACCCAGAGGCAACTGGCCTTCGGCGTTGTACCCAGGCAGTGGCATACCGCATTGCTTGAGGATGCACTGAAGAGTCATATCCAATCCGCAGAGTTTCTCCCCCTTGGTCTGGACGGTCTCCAGTGCCACTTGCATTGCTTCGTTTGCCGGAAATACCGAGGACAGCTCAGATTCCAGCCTTCTGAAGTATCCCTCTATTGCGTGTTGCCAATCGGCAATTGGTAAGCATGCCCACGAAAAAGGAAGCTCTCGTTCCAAATTCCAGACGGCCTCCAGCTCACGCTCGTCACGGCTTTCAACGAGAAGGCGCGTCAATGCTCTTGGTATGAACGGTAGTGCTGCAAGCGCATCAAACGCGCTGGGGGTTAGGCCATTGAGTCCCGTCACCGCAGCGCGGAGCCAAGGCGTGTCTGCCCCGGCTCCTCCATCTCCGAAAGCTTTCAGCGCCGCGAAGACTTTCTGTTGTCGGAGCGAGTAGCTGGTCTCGGACAGGGCCGAGACCAGCGTTCCATCGTCTACCAAGCTGCCGCTTTTGTTAGGCAGCAAGGCGGGTCGGCTGATGACCTGCCCCCCTTCTCTCAAATACACCAAGGCGGGTAACTGAAGATCCGCGGGGATCCGGCATATTGAGTCAGAGCCCGGGTGCAGCTGGAACTCTTCGCCCGGCTTGATGATCGACTGGGCCAATACCTGAGTGTCGTCACCTACGGCTGCAAAGACACCATCTTCGCCAAAAGTCAGTCGCTCGAGCCGCGTGTGATTAACGATCCAAGGCCGCCCCGATTGCCCGCGTATTGTGAGTTCAATCACCGCATCTTGGTCGGGAACCAGGGAGAGCAACTGCTGAAACAATGGGCCGAGCTGGGTGAGGGCTAGTTCGCCTTCGAACGCCAGATCTAGTGCAGTATTTGGTGGAGTCTTGTGCCCCCGCAATTGGGCGTCCAACCGGACCCGGTGGGGAGCGACAAAGTAGGCGCCTCGGAGGTCGTGAAGGGCCAGCCTTGTTCCCTGCTCAGCGAGCGAACCATCTGCCAACACGAGCAATGCATTGCGCGTAGCAAGCGGCACCTCAACAATGAAACTGGAACCTTTAGGTGGCGTGAGTTGGACCTTCTGAAAATATGGAGGCGCCCCGGGATATTCGATCTCAAAAGTGTTCTCGATCGACCGCCACGAATTGCCAGGCACTTCGACTGGCTTTGCCCGCCAAGCGTCAAGCCCCTCGAGTAGGACAGTTGCCCGCGAGCCCTCCAGCCGTCCCGTGATCCTTGTCTCCGCGGGAAGGACACCGACCTGGAACCGGTCCCGTTGAATCCCTGAATCGGGGTCACGCCAAAGAACATCGACGAACCCCTCTGGAATCCTAACCTTGGTGACGTCGTGAAGACTGCTCCCCGGCTGGCGCCGCCAGAATACTTCTCCGGCTTTCGGCTGCCGGAGCCGACGGCTTTCGGCGATGTTGAACGCGGGGGCACCACAAAAGAGAAGCGTCTTAAGATCTTGGGGGCGGAAGGTGCTGATGAACTTTCCTGAGGGTTCGAGTGCCCGTTCATCCGGACTTGCACCGGGTTCGACTAAATAGACGTCTCCGGTCGTCGCGTCCCTTATCCGTACAGCGCGGTCGATATGGACCAGGTCGAGGCCAAGCTCAGGCACCGAACCAGCTAGATCGAGTGACCGGCCCTCTAGATCTGTGGCGAGCCAGCCCCGAGGCATGGCAGCGATGAGCTGCTTCTGGTGCGACTGCACTGACCCGGTGCCGGCTAGCCTCAACTGCCGGCGCCCATCTGCGCCGGCTTCTTCCTCAGCAAACACCAGGAGCTCAGAGCGCACAGCACCGCCCCCGGGCCAGATTATCCCGGTGCGGGTCCCATCCTGCACCACTTCGGCAGCAACGGGACTCGTGAACGGGAAGTTCTCGATGGGTCTGCCGAGACGTACTAGCGGCCGAACCCGCCAGGTTCGGTCTTCCTCCGATGGCGGTTCCAGAAGCGCGAAGGCACCCGATATTTGCCGCGCCAGCTCTCCAACTGGAACCACCCTGCCCCGCCCGAGGTCTGCACTTACCTCCTTGAGACGTGATAGGGGAATGGTTCCATCGCTCCGAAGCTGAAGGGCAGGCTTCCAATCGCCGGCCGCCGTCTCCAACAAGAGCCGCCTTGTCCCGATCTCACCCTTGAACTGTCCTGCCCCCGTATCCCGCACCAGCCCATTGATGAGGTTTGTTACGATTTCCGCGCCGTCCGCGGGAACATGGATCGGGATATCGTTCCTCCAATTTGGCTCTGCGTGATCGAGCAGAGTGACAGGGTCGACGGCAATGCCGGTGAGCATTTTTGTGCGCTCCTCGGCGATCCTCTTCCAATGCAGGACCGAACAAACGAGCCGACTGCAGAGGACAAGGAAATCTTCATCCCGGTAGCTGTCTACGAGGCGATGCTGTTCATCCTCAGCCAAAGCGACAATCTCGGGTTCTTCATAGGCCTGCTCGAGCAAGGCTCGGCGCATGAGATTCGAGAGGAATTCCCGAAGCCAACCATGCCCACCTTGCAAGACAGCGTGGAGCGGTATTCCTCCCTCCAAGGCGATGCTTAAGAGCAGTTCTCGTCCGCTATCGGTGCGGCGAAGCGGCCGTTTCCAAAAGCTCAGGCCCCGTTCGGTGAGCTCTGCGCGCTGCGTTTGGTTCAACTGCCCCACTACGTCAGGCGCCAGATCTACCCACCGCAGCATGCCCCCAATGGATCGGCGTCGGAACCACTCTGCCCCATACAACACAAAGAGCGCCGACGATCGTAGATCTGGGTCATGTAGCCGCCCACCTCTACAAAGCTCTCGGAGAAGCATTGTAACCCTGTCGAACTCCGCATCCGTTAGGCGGTAGAGGCACAGCGGCCTTTCGTCTGGACCTGGGATGCTGTGTCGCTGAAAGAGTGAGGCAAAGAAGTCTCTCACAGGGGTAGGCTTGCTGCCTGTGCGCACCTCAGGCGGGAGATCCGGCCTTCTTGCTCTGTTTGTGCTAAGCCGGACCTCTGGAGAGACGCCCTCCGTCCCCGGAAATGCTCCCAATCCGTTCAGCTTCCGCAGTTGACCTAACCTGCGCACCACATCCATTTGCAGGTCAATCGCTGCGTCTGAATTGCGGGACTTCAGTGCCTCATTGATCTCTGCGAGCCGAACAAAATCGTCTTTGCTCTGCCTGAAGATTTCAGCAAGCAAATCTAGCGGCAGCCCTTGCAAAGAGCTCATCTTCCCCCCAGCGCATTCCCCAGCACCTTGGTCCTAACCAAAAAGGCGCCCCAGCAGCGTTTTGAGTCTGCTGACCAGAACCCTAACGGCCTTCTGCGGAAAATCTACCACTTTGGTTGGACGGAACTGCTGCACTGCGCTCTGTTAGGAATCTACCTAGCAGGGTGTTGAAGAAGTCGCTCGTCGGATCGGTTGTTGCGTGATTCAATGGACTCCGCTGATTTGCGGAGGCGGGATGCGGGGAGCGGACGAGAGGACTGGTGCCTTGTTCAGCTATGTGGATCTGGAGTCACGGGTGCGGAAGGACCACCCGCTGCGCACGATCCGGCGGCTGGTGAACGAGGCGCTGTTGGCGCTGGAAGGTGAGTTTTCTTCGCTCTACTCGGGTTTGGGTAGGCCCTCGATCGCGCCCGAGAAGCTGCTGCGGGCGATGCTGCTGCAGGCATTCTACTCAATCCGTTCGGAGCGCCAGTTGATGGAGCGGCTGGAGTTCGACCTGCTGTTTCGCTGGTTCGTGGGTCTGGGGATCGACGATGCGGTTTGGGACCATTCGAGCTTCTCGAAGAACCGCGACAGGCTGCTCGAGGGCGATATCGCCGCGAAGTTCCTGGCGGCGGTCTTGGCGCAGCCGCCGGTCAAGAGGCTGCTATCCACGGAACACTTCTCGGTCGACGGCACGCTGATCGAGGCGTGGGCGTCGATGAAGAGTATCCGGCCCAACAGCCCGGAGGACAACACGGATGAGCCGCCAAGCAGTGGTGGTGGGCGCAACCCGGATGCCAGCTTTCACGGCCAGAAGCGGTCGAACGCCACTCATGCTTCGAGCACCGATCCGCAAGCCCGGCTCTACAAGAAGGGTGCGGGCAAGGAGGCCAAGCTCTGCTTCATGGGGCACGGGCTGATGGAGAACCGCCACGGGCTTCTGGTCGATGCCTGCCTGACGCATGCGGATGGCCATGCCGAGCGGGTGGCGGCGCTGCATATGATCGAGCCTCATGCCGACCGGCCGCGGGCCATCACACTGGGCGCCGACAAAGGCTATGATGCCGAGGATTTCATCAATGAACTGCGCTCCATGCGGGTAACGCCGCATGTGGCTCGCAACCTCAGCGGCCGCCGCTCTGCAATTGATGGACGCACAGCGCGCCATTCCGGCTACGCCGTGAGCCTGCGCACCGGCGGCAAGGTGGCGGTCAAGGTCATCAACCATCTTGGGGACGAGGTGATGAAGGTAGTGGGGGTGTGACGTCTCTACCGCCTCATGGCCGCGTTGCCTGCAGCATGTGTCACGCCGGTCACTGCAAAGGGTTTGATCAGACTGTCACCTCAGAGGGCGACTGGCGCATAACCCACAATCCGCTGGCTTGGGGAAATCCGCAGGCAGAGGTAGCAGTGCTCGGCTTTTCGAAGGGTCCTACACAACGGGGTGCTCTTGCGAGATCCCAGCATGACGAGATCGCCTTCAAGGGCGGGCGAACGGCTCTCGCAAAGATCCTCCACCATCTCGGCTTAGTTGACCGCCCTGAGGCGCGGGTGGTTGATCGCGCCATATCCGACAGAAATGGTCGCTTCCACTTTGGCTCACTCATTCGCTGTACGGTTGAGAGGTACGATCAAAAGTCGACTGAGTGGATGGGGACGGGCGGTGGCATGCTCGACAAGTTCACCAAGACGCCCTTCGGCCAGCGGGTGCTGTCCAACTGCATAGGGGCGCACCTGACGGAGTTGTCTCCCAAGACAAAGCTCGTGATCATGCTCGGGATGGGAGCAGGTGGAAACTACGTCGAGGAATGCCGACGCTCATTCATAGCTTCGAGGGCGCAAGCGACATGGCGCCAGATCAATGAGGTTGCCTATTGGGACGGGCGGCTGGCAGTGGTTCACACTGAACACTTCAAGTCTCAAGGGGCACTGCTACCGAACTGGCTTTCAGGAGATAGTCATCCCAGGGGTAAGCTTGGGTTGATGGCACGCGAGGCCGTCGAGGGCGCACTAGGGACCACATTGTGACTCTCCTCTACGCATCGACTTTCACAAGGGCGCTCGACCGGCTGTCGGCGCCCGAGCAGAAGCAGGTGAAGATCACCGCCTTCGACCTCGCGCAGGACGAGAGCGGCAACGGTATGCAGTTGCATCGGGTGGAGGCGTCGCCCGGGTTCTGGACCGCCCGAGTTAGTCAGGACATCCGAATCGTTCTGCACAAGAATGGCGAACACACGCTGCTGGCCTTTGTCGGCCATCACGACGATGCCTATCGTTGGGCCGAGAGGCGCAAGCTCGTCCCGCATGAGCGCACGGGTGCCATGCAGCTGGTGGAAATCGTCGAGCGGGTTGAAGAGCGGTCGGCGCATGTCGAGGCGCTCGCCGAAGAAGTGCCGCCGCCGGTGGCCTTGAAACGACCGTTCGCTGAACTTCCTGATGACGCGCTGCTGGACGTGGGCGTGCCACGCGAATGGCTCGAAGCCGTGCGTGACACAGATGTGGCCCGCGTGGACGACCTCTTCTCGTCCCTGCCCGACGAGGCGGCCGAAGCGCTGCTCGATTTTGCCACCGGCGGTCGTCTGGCGGATCATGCCGCCTTGAAGGCTATGCCCGGCGCCGATCCCTTCGCCCACCCCGACGCACAGCGCCGGTTCCGGGCCGTCGAGGGGCTGGAAGAGCTCAGGGCCGCACTCGACGCACCATTCGCACAATGGGCCGTTTTCCTTCATCCTGCCCAACGCGCACCGATAACCCGAGACTGGAACGGGCCCGCCCGTGTTTCCGGATCGGCCGGCACCGGCAAGACGATCGTGGCGCTGCACCGCGCCGTGCATCTGGCATCACGTCCAGATGCACGGGTGCTCCTCACTACCTTCTCGAAGACGTTGGCCAAAAGCCTTGCCGGCAAGGTCAACCTGATGACCGAAGCCCTGCCAGACGCGCGACAGCGCCTCTCGGTCCGTGCCATCGATCAGGCAGCGCATGAACTTTACACGGGCGCTTTCGGACAGCCCAATCTGGCAACGACCGCCCAAATCCGTGCGCTCATCGACGCGGCGGTAAAAGCCGGGCTGGGCGCCGGGCACACACCGGAATTCCTGCTCGAGGAGTGGGATGAACTGGTCGATGCCTGGGGACTTCACGACCTCGAGGCTTATACACGAGTCCCCCGGATCGGACGGCGAACACGTCTCGGGCCGAAGCAGCGGGAAAGCACCTGGGAAGTCTTCGCCTTCGTTCGCGAGCGGCTTGCAGCACGAAGCGTCGTGACTATGGCGGATGTCTATGGCCGACTGTCCCGCTGGGTCGAGGATGGTGGCCAAGTGCCATTCACCCATGTCGTCGTCGACGAAGCGCAGGACCTATCTGTAGCACAGGCCAAGTTTCTCGCGGCGGTCGGCAGCGCAGGTGCGGCGGATGCGCTGTTCTTTACTGGCGACCTCGGCCAACGCATATTCCACCTGCCATTCTCGTGGGCCCGTTTGGGCCTCGACGTCCGTGGCCGGGCACAAGTTCTCAAAGTCTGCTATCGCACGTCCCATCAGATACGGAGCATGGCCGATCGCCTGCTCGAGCCAGAGATCGTCGATCTTGATGGCGAAGAGGAGAGCAGGCGCGGCACCGTGTCTGTGTTCGACGGCCCTGAGCCTTCTGTGCAGCTCTTCCAAGATGACAATGCTGAAATCGCCGGGGTATCGGAGTGGCTGCGTAAAAGACTCGGAGAAGGGATGAGCGAGCGTGAACTCGCAGTCCTCGTTCGCGGTCAGCCGCAACTTGGACGAGGCCGTGCTGCTGTAAAAGCCGCTGGCGCCGAGATACCGGTAATCACAATGCACGATGCCAAGGGACTTGAGTTTCGGGCAGTCGCCGTCATGGCGCTCGATGAGGATGTGCTGCCTGACCGGGAACGGCTGACAGCGTTGGGCGATATTGCGGACATTGTCGCCATCCAAGATACCGAGCGCCACCTGCTCTATGTGGCGGCGACGCGCGCACGCGATAGGCTTATGCTCTCTGGTGTGGCGCCTGGATCTGAGTTCTTGGATGACATTCACTGATGTCGCTGGACATCCCATTCCGTCTGGCTGGAGGGATTGTTCCTGAAGGCCGCTAGATAGCTCTCATAAAAGGGTTGAGCCAGCTCATTGCCTTCCCGCTCCGAAATCGTGCGTGACGCAGATCGCAAGTTGCTCCAGCGCACTTCCAGATCGGCAAGCGCAACTGCGAAGCGCTTCTTGGCCTCTGCGGGATCTTTGGTTCCAAGGGTATGCTTCTCTTCCGTCCGCCCGACCAGCGCCTGCAAATCAGCTGGCACTCGCCGTCTTAGCCAGTAGACGCCGGTCTTCGGGTGTTTCCAGGGGCGTGACATCATCAGGACCATCTGTGTACCACCTTTGTGTACCACCAGAACGGCTCTAAGTCACTGAACTGCCAGAATTCTCAAGATTTCAAGGCCTCTTGAGAGGGGCTGGCGGAGAGGATGGGATTCGAACCCACGAGGACCTTTAGAGCCCTGCGCCCTTAGCAGGGGCGTGCCTTCGACCACTCGGCCACCTCTCCGGCAGGGGTGGTGGTAGCCGGGAGGACCGTTTGTGGCAAGCGGTTTTTGCCCGCTGGCGTGATCCGGCGGCTCCGGCGCGGCCCGCTGCATTTGGCTTCGTGTTGTCGCAAATCGGCTGTAAACCAGTGCCACGGAGCGAATCGCGCTTTGCGGCGGAGGGCGAGAATGATGGGTGGTGGCCGGCTTAGGGCAGCGCTGTCGGTTTCGGCCCTGCTGATGATGATCGCGACAAGCCCTGGCCAAGAGCAGTTAGTGTCGGTCGCGCCGGTGGGCCCGTATCCGCCGTCACCGATCGAGGGCACCTGGCGGACGCAGCTTGCATCCGAGGTCACCATCGCCCCCTGCCCACAGGGTTGGTGCGGCACGCTGAGCAAGATCATCGTGCCGTCAGAGGGGCTGACGCCGGAAGAATTCGCGGCGGCGCAGCAGATGCCGGTGGAAGCCTTCACCGACATGCGCAACCCCGACCCCGCTCTGCGCGGTCGGCCGATGCTGGGGCTGCAGATGCTGACCCTTTGGCCGGGCAAGGAACCGCACATCTTCGACGGCGAGATCTACAATCCGCAGGATGGCAACACCTATTCCGGGTATATCGAGATGCTCGGGCCCGATCTGGTGCGGCTGCGCGGTTGCGTGCTCTTCAACGTCATCTGCCAGGGCGAGGACTGGGTCCGGGTGATCCCCGAACCCGAGCTCGACGCTCAACAATAGCCTAGCGCTGGTTGAACAGCACCTTCTGAGCCTCCTTGTCGTCGGCGAGGCTCTTTTCCGGCACATCCTTGCCCACGTTCAGGCCGCGCTCGACGGCGGGGCGGGCGTTCAGGCGCTCGATCCATGCAAGGACGTTTGGGTATTCCTCGCGGGTGATGCCGTAGCGCTCCCAGGATTGCGCCCAGCCGATCGAGGCGATGTCGGCGATGGAATAGGTGCCGGTGATGTATTCCTTGCCTTTGAGCTGGGTGTTCAGCACGCGGAACAGGCGGTGGGTCTCGTCGGTATAGCGCTTCTGGGCATAGGGAATCTTTTCCGGCGCGTAGACGTTGAAGTGGTTGTTCTGGCCGAGCATGGGGCCGAAGCCGCCGACTTGCCAGAACAGCCATTCGTCGACCTTGACCTGCTGGCGCAGGTCGGTGGGGTAGAGGCGGCCGAATTTGAGGCCGAGATATTTGAGAATGGCGCCCGACTCGAAGATCGAGATCGGCTGGCCGTCCGGCCCCTCCGGATCAACGATCGCAGGAATCTTGTTGTTGGGCGAAATGGCCAGGAACTCGGGCTTGAACTGATCCCCCTTGCCGATGTCGATGCGGTGATAGGTCCACGGCACGCCCAGCTCTTCGAGCATGATGTGGACCTTCTGCCCGTTGGGAGTTGCGAGCGAGTAGGCTTCGATCGGCTTGGTCTGGATGGTCATGGGCCCGTTCCGTTGTGGACGATACGCCAGTTATATCGGCGCTTAACGATGAAGGGCAAGGCGGCATGTGCCCCCTGCCCTTCGATCAGGCGCGTTCGACCACCAGTTGCGGGGTGCCGTCGCCCCGTACCGCGGGAGAGACGCCGCGGATATCGACAGTGCCGATAACCCGCTGCCGGTGGGCGGCGAACATGAAGTTCGGCGTGACGTTGACCGGCTCGTCGAACAGGATGGTCAGCTGGTAGTGCTGCATGTCGCTCATCACTTGCACGCCGAGAAGCATGCCCTTGTAAGGCTGCGACAGGTAGGTGCCACGGACGCGCTGTCCGACCTGGAAGGGCGGCGAGATGCGCTCCGGCAGAGCTGCGCGGGCAGTATTCCAGTCGCGGTAGCCGTGGGCGTGGGCGACGGCTTCGAGCGCGGCGGAATGCGATAGGGGATGGCCCGAGCGGGCGCGGTCTTCGCGCAGGGCGCGGGCTTCGGCCTTGAGGGTCTGGACGGATGGGGTGTCGAGCGAAAACGACATGACGAAGTCCTCTCATTCGCGATGAGGGCGTCTTGTTCATGGGGCTCGCCTTGCCACGATGCGCCGGTGCGAAGATGAACGAGGTTCGTTGTCTTGGCTCGGGGCTGGACTTCACCATCGGACATATGTCCGGCGAGCGGCGGGTGCCAGCGACCGCGTGGGGATATGGGCGTGATGGGCTTCGGTGTCAATGATCATCACGGGATCTGATCCGGAAGTCAGGCTTTTCCGTTAGCCCACTGGCCGAATCCGGCTTATGCAAGATGGGGACTCCCACCTTCTCGCCTCGCCGGCGAATCTTCCCGACGGACTGACCATGATCGAGACTGTGTTCCTGCTTGTTGCCGGCTTCCTGGGGGGCGCGGTGAATTCACTGGCGGGCGGTGGCTCGTTCATCGTCTTCCCGGCGCTGCTGTTTGTCGGCGTGCCGCCGGTGCTGGCGAATGCCTCGAACACCTATGCCGCCCTGCCCGGCTATGTGAGCGGCGTGGCGGGGTACTGGCAGTCGATGATGAAGTACCGGGACCGGCTGCTGGTCTATGGCATCGTCTCGCTGCTGTTCGGCTATGTCGGGGCCGAGCTGTTGCTGGTGGTGTCGGACGAGCAGTTCGGCCTTGTCGTGCCGTGGCTGATGCTGTTTGCGGTGCTGCTGTTCGTGTTCGGCAACCAGATCAACGCCTGGGTGGCGGCGCGCAACACTGGCGGGCGCGGCATGAAGGCGCTGGGTGCCGTGCTGCTGTTCGGCTTCCTTGCGGCGGTCTGCATCTATGGCGGGTTCTTCAATGCCGGGCTTGGCATCCTGCTGCTGGCGTTCCTTGCGACGGCTGGGCTGACCGATATCCACGCGATGAACGGGCTGAAGCTCTACATCTCGACGCTGGTGGCGCTGGTGGCGGTGGTGCGGTTTGCCATCGGCGGCTCGATCGACTGGTACCATGGCTCGATCGCGCTGGTCGGGGTCACCATCGGCGGCTACGTGGCGGCACGGATGGCCAAGCACATCCCGACGCAGTGGATCCGCATGGGGGTGATCATCTATGGGATCGGCATGACGGGATACTTCTTCGTGCGGGCCTACGCTTAGCGCCCTTCCCTAGTGCAGGTTCGAGTGCCGAACCCATACCGCGATGTCGTGGAAAGGTGCGCCGCCGAAGGGGGGTGCGGGGGTGGCGTTGGTGAGCCGGTTGATGCCTTGGCCGCCGCGATGGGCCTTGTTGGGGTGAAGACCTTCGGCGATCAGCACGCCCAGTGACATGCCGGTGCGGACGCGAGCGGTGAGTTCGACTTGGCCGCGGCGGTTGCCGACAGTGACCGGGTCGCCATCGACGATACCGAGACGCTGGGCGTCGTTGGGGTGGATGAACACCGAGGGAACACCCTCGCGGCGTTGACTGCCCGGCGTTTCGTTGAAAGTCGAGTTGAGAAAGGCCCGGGCCGGGCTGGTGGCGAGGCGGAACGGGTGTTCGCCGTCGGTGCGCTCGATGATGTCCCAATGGTCGGCGAAGCGTGGCAGCTCTGCCGGGTCACAGGTCCACATGTAGCCCTTCTTGTCGGCGACCGCCTGCCAATCCGGGGTGAAGCGGAAACGGCGATCGGGCCAGCCGAAACCCTGGCGAAAATGCTGCTCATCCTCGGCCCGGGTGCGGTCGACGAATCCGGTCTGGGCAACGGTGTCGAGGTCGGGGTAGCCGGAGCGCCGGAAGGTCTCGGCGACGAAATCGCGGTCGGTGCCGGAGAAATCGGTGGGGTCGAGCCCGAGGCGGACGGCGAGTTCGTTGATCACCTCGTGATTGGACCGGGTTTCGCCCGGACGCTCGACCACCGCGGGGCCGTAGAGCACGCGGGTGTGGCCGCCGCGGGTGTAGTAGTCGTTGTGCTCGAGGAACATGGTGGCCGGCAGCACGATATCGGCGAACTCCGCCGTCTCGGTCATGAACTGCTCATGCACAACAAGGAACAGATCCTCGCGCGCAAGGCCGCGGTGAACCAGGGTCTGGTCGGGCGCGACGGCGGCCGGGTTGGTGTTCTGTACCAGCATGGCATGCACGGGACCGCCGCCGACAAGCGCCGCCGGATCACCGGTGAGAATGGGGCCGATGGCCGACATATCGAGCCAGCGTGGATTGCCCTTCTGCAGGCGGTCGCCGGTGATGACGGATTTGTCGAGGCCCCAGGTGCCGGAATTGCTGTGCAGGGCCCCGCCGCCGCGATGCTGCCAGGCGCCGGTCATCGCCGGGATGCAGAGGGCGGCGTGCATGGCCGTGGAGCCGTTGCGCTGGCGGGTAAAGCCATAGCCGAGCCGGAAGTAGCTGCGTGGCGTGTTGCCGACGAGATGGGCAAAGGCGGTGATGGCCTCCACCGTAAGTCCCGTGATTTCCGCCGCCCATTCGGGTGTGCGGGTCTCAAGGTGCGCCTCGAACTCGGGCGAGAAGTCGGTGTGGCGGGCCATGTAGTCGCGGTCGGCGAGGCCGTCGCGCAGCAGGATGTGCATGACGGCCACGGCCAAGGCGCCGTCGGTGCCGGGGCGCAGGATCAGGCCCATATCCGCCTGCGCCATGGTGGCGGTTTCGTAGATGTCGATGACGACGATCTTGGCGCCCCGTTCCTTGCGAGCGCGCATGGCATGAGTCATCACATTGACCTGGGTGTGCACCGCATTGGTGCCCCAGATGACGACGCAGTCGCTCTCGGCCATTTCCTCCGGGCTGACGCCGGCAAGATAGCCGGTGCCGGCGATGTAGCCGGGCCAGGAGGTGCCGATGCAGATGGTTTCGTACTGGCGGGAATAGCCCTTGGCGGCGCGCAAGCGGTGGATGCCGTCGCGCTGCACGTGCCCCATGGTGCCGGCATAGAAATAGGGCCAGATGGCTTCGGGCCCGTGCTCGGCCTCGATAGCGGCAAAGCGCGTGGCAATCTCGGCCATGGCCTCGTCCCAGGAGATGCGCTCGAACTGACCGGAGCCCTTCGGCCCGGTGCGCTTCAGAGGGTATTGGAGGCGATTGGGGTGGTGGATGCGCTCGGCGTAGCGGGCGACTTTCTCGCAGATGACCCCGGCCGTGTAGGGGTCGTCCTTGGCGCCACGCACGCGGCCAATGGTGCAATCGTCCACTAGATCGACGTCGAGCGCGCAGGCCGACGGGCAATCATGCGGGCAGACTGAGCGGACGGTACGGAGCGCGACGGGCTTGTTCATGGGTGTGAGAATAGCGGGCGCCGCTGATGGCGACAAATTGGTTGTGGTGATTGGGGGTATTCCGAGGGGGAATGGCCGAGCGGCAGCACCCGCCGGGGTGACCGTCGGTTCGATTGGAGGCGGAGCCCCGAGGCGATGGCGCCTCTGAGATTTTATTCGTGAGACGACATCGCCTCGGGGCGCCGGGATTTTAGAACGGGGCGCGACGACTCCATTCCGGACATGGGATGGAAGCGTTCCATCCTCGCCGGACCTGAGCGGACCACCCGCGAGCCCAGGGAAAGAGCGACCTCCCCCTGCCCGGCCGTCCTTCCGCCACTGGTCGCTGCAGGCCGCCCCGTGCGGAAGAGATGAGCGGGAGTATGCATGAAGTGGAGGGGGTGGGAATTATTTCTGTGGGCGCATCCTTGCGCTGGGTCTTATTGGCGCGAGGATAGCCCGGCGCGGAGCCGCACAGCTCCGGCGCCGGGCGGCGGGCGGGCCTGGTGGGGATTGGCCATAAAGGCCGTAGCTTATCTTGCCCCCCGCTGCAGACCTTTCCGGCCATCCGAACGGTAGAGAGGCCTTTGACGGCCGCAAATAATCCAGGACGAACGGACAGCAAGCATGAGCATGAACTCCAACGATCCACGTTTCAACCACATCGTCGCTTTCGAGGTAAGCAAGGCCCATCTGGTGGTGCATACCCTGCCGGCCGACAGCCAGAAGATCATCCCGAACACCCCTATTCAGGTGCGCCGCCTACTCAGGGCAGAACAGCGCGTCAGCGCCAGGCTTGGCACCGGCCCCTTGCTGGTGGTGTGCGAGGCGACCGGCGGATATGAGCGCCATGTGCTGTCCGAGGCGGTCGCACTGGGTCTAGCCGTTCACCGGGCCCATGGCAGCCGTACTCGGCTCTTCGCTCGCTTCAACGGCAAGCTAGCCAAGACGGATGCGATCGATGCCCGCCTGATCGCCCGCTATGGTCTGACCCCCGGACTGGAACTTTACCAACCGCCCAGTCCCGAGCAAGCCGCCCTGCGTCAACTCCGCCGGCGCCGTGACGAGCTCGCCCAGATGCTGCGAATGGAGGCCAACCGTAGCGAACACGCCAGTCTCAAGCGCTTGCAAACCTCGATCCAGCGCCACCAGACCTGGCTCAAAGGGGAACTGCAGGCCATTGAGACCGAGATCGAAGCCCTCATCAAGAAAACCCCTGAACTGCAGCGCAAAGCTGGCTTGATGCGATCACTCAAGGGCGTGGGGCCACACACCACGGCCGCTATCCTGGCTTACCTCCCCGAGATCGGCTCCATTTCGAAAGCTACCGCCGCGGCCATTGCCGGCCTAGCCCCTATCGCCAACGACTCCGGCCAACTCACCGGCAGGCGGCGCATCGGCGGAGGACGCGCCGACCTCAGATCCAGCCTCTACATGGCCGCCCTCGTCGCGCGCCAACGCAACCCTGCAATTCGGGCTTTCGCCGACAGCCTCAAGGCAAGAGGAAAGCCAAGCAAGCTCGTCCTCGTCGCCGTCATGCGCAAGCTCATCGTCATCCTCAACGCCATCGTCGCCTCAGGACAGCCCGCACGAACTTGACAAGACAAGACGGTAGATAAGGGGGACAAATTGGAGGGGCTGGTGTTTGCCGGCCCCCACCTAACTTCCCCCTGAAGGGGGAGGGACGGGCCGGTGGGTGCCGAGGTGCCGCGGCAGGCTCGATGCAGCCCCTCCCCCGCGGGGGAGGATGGGTGGAGGCGTGATCACGCCTGACGAGCAATGGATTGCCGGGACAAGCCCGGCAATGACGAAGGACCGATATAAGAGTGACTCTCCGCGTCGTTACCACCGGGCTTGTCCCGGTGGTCCAGACAAGTTCTCGATAGGCACAGCAGCAGCAACAACCCGGCGTCATTCCCGCAAAGGCGGGAATCCACTCTTTGGCTGAACGCCTCGGAAGGATGTATCCCCGCGGGATGACGCGGTGGGTGGGAGAGTTGCGGATGGATTGCCGGGACAAGCCCGGCAATGACGAAGGAGTAGTAGGGCAATGACTCTCCGCGTCTCGACCAAGGATCGACAGGGTCGAGCCTCTCCGCGTCGTCACCACCGGGCTCGTCCCGGTGGTCCAGAGGAGCTCTCGAGAGGCACCAGCGACAACCACGGCGTCATTTCCGCCAAGGCGGCAATCCACGCTTCAGTTGAGCTCAGGGGAAGAATGGATCCGGGGATGAAGTCGTGTTCTCCCGAACACCCTCGGTCCTAGAGCGTGGCGAAGGCCTTGGTGGCGGTTTCGAGGTTGCGGCGGGCGCGGTTGGTGGCGTGCTTGGCGAGTTGAGCGGCGCCAGAGTGAAACTGGGAAAAGGTCACGGCGCGCTGGTCTTCGGTGGCGATGGTGATGCCGCGCCAGTTGGGACGAACGGTGCGGACATCCGACCATTCGATGCGGGTTTCGCGACCGAAGGCACTCTTGTGTTCGAGCACGGAATTGTTCCAGCGCACCTTGGTAAAGAGTCCTCCGATGCCGATCAGGAAGGCACCGCCACCCAGCATCAGCGCTGCAAGGAAGGTCGCTACCAATTGCGTGGTTTCCACGTGGCGGGTGCCCGGGATGACGATCACCGCCGACATGAGAACGACGGCGAGGGCCGCGGCGCCGTAGCAGGCGAAGTATTCCACGATCGAGGGCCGCAGTTCGGACCAGCCGTCGATGGCGACTGCGTCTTCAGGCTGGATCAGGCGCAGGGCCAGGAAGGCGGCATAGCCAAAGGCGACGACGCCGGCCGCGCGGGCGAGCGGCAGACCGTCCGCCAGCGGGACATGCTTGAGGCCGAGAAGGGTGAGAATGATAAGCAGTGGCACAGCCACTTCCTGCCAGCGCAAGGGCACGAACGGTTCTCCAAGGTGCGGGCCGGTGACGCAGTCGGCAACTCGATTTGCAAACAGTAGCAAGCTCGACTCCGAGCGCCACTAACATTTCCGAGAATCCGCACGGGCCGGGGAACCGATGCGGATTTGCCACACCGTCAGCGCCCCGCGGGAGATCCAGCCGCTGCGGCTGCACCAGCTTCTTCGGCCTCGATCTCGGCCTCCGGCTCGTGCCGCAGCGTGGTGGCCAGCGGTAGCTCGCGCAGGAAGAACACGAGGACGAAGGCCAGGAACGCCGCGACAGCGGCCGTATAGAACACCGGGTGGAGCGCCTGCGCGAAGGCTTCGAGCACAGTCTGGCGGCTTTCCTCCGGCAGAGCGGCGAGCATCTGGGCGTTGAAGGCCCCTACCCCGCTGCCTTCGGGCATGAGGCCCCCCAAGCGACTGGCAAGCCCGCTGGCAAAGATGGCGCCGAACACCGACACCCCGATGGAGCCGCCGATCTGGCGGAACAGCGTGTTGCCGGCCGTGGCAACGCCAACCAGGGGCCGCGGCACCGCATTTTGCGTGGCGGTGACGCCGGTGCTGTTGACCGGGCCGATGCCGGCACCGACCAGGAGCATGTAGATCGCGACCTGCCAGTCGGGAGTATCGAGCTGCATGTTGGCGAGCAGCACGAGCCCCACCACCAGCACCGCCGTGGAGATCATCGGCAGGAAACGGTAGCGGCCGGTGCGGCTCATCAGGAAGCCCGACAGGGTGGAGGCGCCAATCAGACCGACCATCATGGGAACGAGTTGCAGCGCCGAGTTGGTGGGAGACACGCCCTTTGCCAGCTGCAGGTACATCGGCAGGAAGGTGATGGAACCAAACATGGCCATGCCGACAAGGAAGCCGACGGCGTTGGTGACGAGGAATGTATTGTTGCGGAACAGCGGCAGCGGCAGCACCGGCTCGGCGGCGCGGGCTTCGACGAAAGCGAAGCCTGCAAGCAGCAGGACGGCGGCAGTGACGAGGCTGATGATTTCCGGCGAGGTCCAGGCAAAGGTGATGCCGCCCAGCGAGGTGGCGAGCACGAAGGCGGAGAGGTCCGCGGTGAGCAGGGCAAAGCCGAGATAATCGACCTTGTGCGAGATGCGGTTGGGATTGGGCTTGAGAACGAGGCCGATCACGACCAGCGCCAGGATGCCGAGCGGCAGATTGATGAGGAATATCCACTGCCAGGAGCTATGCTCGACGATGAACCCGCCCAGCAGCGGTCCGGCTACGGTCGACACGCCGAACACCGCGCCGAAAACGCCCTGGATCTTGCCGCGCTGACGGGGCGGAATGACGTCGGCGACGACGGCCATGGCTACGACCATCAGCCCGCCGCCGCCGAGCCCCTGGATGGCCCTGGCAATGATCAGGAAGGTCATGGAATTGGCGAGCGCGGAGAGTAGCGCACCGCCGAGGAAGACGACGATGGCCACCTGCAGCACGATCTTGCGGCCATAGAGGTCGCCAAGTTTGCCGTAGATCGGAGCAACGACGGTGGAGCTCAGCAGATAGGCGATCACCACCCAAGTCAGGTGCTCCAGACCGCCGAGCTCGCCGACAATGACCGGCAGGGCCGTGGACACGATGGTCTGGCCCAGCGAGGCGAGCAGCAGGGTGACGGCAACGGCGCCGATGATCAGCGGAACGGAAGTCGGGGCAGCTTCGGGTTGTGCGGGGGTGGCCATAGGTGTTTCCGAGCGGCTGCGACATGCCGCTCTCTTGCTTGAAGATGTGAGGCAGCATACACCTGCTCACGGCATTTATGTGTCAATAGCATACAATTAGGAGGCAGGCATGCCGCAGTTCTCGGATGGCGAAGCCAGCGCCCTGCTGCAGAGGGCGGGGATCGATGCAGCAACGGCCGACGCCGTGATGCGGATCGATGCGCTGCTACAGAACTGGCGACGGCGCGCGATGAAGCGGGAATTGGGGCAACGGGCGCTCGTGGAGCTGAAGATCGGGCTCGACATCGCGCAGTTCGACGTGCTGGTGGCGATCGACGGACCGGCCAATGAGTTCGGCGAAGCCGCTGGCGAAACGATGGTGGGCACGGTGGCCGAGCGGCTGGCCATCGACCCGTCGCGGGCGAGCCGGCTGGTGAGCGAGATGGTGGACCAGGGCTATGCAAGGCGGGCGGTGAGCCAGGCCGATGGGCGACGTGCCATCGTGGTGCTGACGGAGCGCGGCAAGGCGGTCGTGGAGGCGGTGCGAGCCTATAAATACCTGATCATGGGTGATTTCCTCGGCAGTTGGCAGAAGGGCGAGCTGGCGCAGTTCGTGCCGCTGCTCGAGCGGTTCGCGACCTGGTCGAACCATCTGGAGACCGGCTCGGAGCGGTTTGCCGCAGAGATCGCGGCGCTGGCTCGGAAGATGGACAGCACCGAGCGCACAGGCTAGGTCTCGCCGCCCCTGGAGGAGGGATGCGATGGCAAGCGAGTCTCGATTGCCGGTGACGGCGCTGCTGGGCGCCAACATGTTCTTTTCCGGCGTCAGCTACGCCGCGACCATCCCCTATGCGTCCCTCGTGGGCGTCGACACGCTCGGCATGTCGCCGGGCTTCTTTGCAACGGTGATGAGCGCGGGGGCGATCTTCGGCACCTTCGTGTCGCTGGGGCTCGGCTATCTGTCGGACAAGCTGCCGGACCGGCGCCTGCTGGTGCTGCTCACGGCGCTCACCGGCATCCTGGCGCACGGGATGATCTATCTGTGGCCGACGCAGGCGAGCTTCACCATCGCCATGGCGCTGATCATGCCCTTTTCGGGGGCCGCCTATGGGCAAAGCTTCGGCTATGTGCGGGTCTACTATCTCAAGCACCGGCCGGAGCGGGCGGACTTCATGGTGCAGGCACTGCGCACCGTGTTCACGCTGGCCTGGATCGTGGTGCCGCCGCTGGCAGGATGGGTGGCAGCGGAGTTCAGCATTTTCGACGTGTTCCTTGCGTCGGCCATTGCCTATGCGGGGATCGCGGCGGTGTTTGCGCTATTGATGGCCGATCCCAAGGCTGCGGTGCAGATGCCGGCACCGGTGCGTGTGAAGGGCGCATCGCTGCTGTCCGCGTTCGAGCTGCGGCCGGGCACGCTGGCGGGGATCACGGGATTGATCGTGATGACCGGAGCGATGCGGCTGATGACGCTGACCATGGCGCTGTTCATCGTCAGCGATCTCGGCGGGACGGTCACCGATGTGGGGCTTTACGCCGGGATCACGGCGGCGACCGAGGCGCCGTTGATGCTGCTGCTGGCCTGGCTCACCACGCGGGTGACCAAGGAAACGCTGCTGGCGGGCGCGGGGCTCGTCATGGCGGTGTTCATCGGGCTCACCAGCCAGCTCGAGAGTGTCCCGGCGCTGTTCTGGCTGCTGGCGCTTAACGGGCTCGGGACGGCGGCGCTGATGAGCGTCAACATCTCCTATGTGCAGGATGCGATCAAAGGCCGGGTGGGGCTATCGACGTCGCTGATGGACGTGGTGGCGATCGCCGCCAACCTGCTCGGGGCCGGTGCCTTCGGGGTGCTGGCGAGCGGCGGGGACTACCGGTTTGCGCTGATCGTTGCCGCCGCCGTGTCGGTGCTCGGGGCAGCGATCATGGCGGCGGGCAATCTCGGCAGGCTGGGTGGGCTGAAGCCGGCGCAGGCCTGAGGGTCACTCTGCGGCGCGGCGCTTCTTGTGATCCTTGGGCTTGGCCTTTTTCGGCGCGCGGCTTTCAGTCGCCCCTGCGGGCTTGGACCATTTCGGCTTGCCCTTGTCCTTGTTCACCGGCTTGGCGGGCTTGCGCGGCTTAGGTGCCGGAGGGGTGTCATCCGTGGACGGAACGAAGTCGGTGGCATCAAGGCCGCCCGACCCGAAGCGCGGCTTGCGCGGCGGGCGCTCGATCATGGATGCCGCCGGGTCGTGGCCGCCCTCCCGAGGCTTGCGGGCGGGGCGTTCTCGTGACGGGGCGGCTGCCGGGTCGTAGGCCTCTTCGCGGCGCTTGGCCGGGGGCCGTTCGCGGGACTGGCGGAGCTGGGCTTCGCCCGGGGCGTCGACGGGCAGGATGCTGACGCCGCGCTCGCCGGTGCCGTTGCGCTCGACGGCGCGCTGGAAGCTGTCGGCCTTGTCGGCAGCGACCTCGAACAGCGTCTCGGTGTCGAAGATGCGGATGGACCCGATGGAACCCTTGGTGACGTTGCCGGCCTTGCACAGCATGGGCAGCACCCAGCGCGGTTCGGCACGCTGCTTGCGGCCGAGCGTCACCTTGAACCAGGTGCCGCCTTCGAAGCGTTCGCGGGTACGCGGATCGCGGTCGCCGGGCGGCGGCAGGACGGCATTGGGCGTGACGTCCTCGGGCACAGGACGGGCGGCGAGCTGCTGGCGCAGATAGGCGGCAGCAATGGCCTCGGGGCTGTGGCGCTTGAGCAGTTGGGTGACGAGCTCGGCTTCGTCCTCGGTGGGCGCTACGAGCGTGTCAGCGGAGAGAATGGCTTCGCGGTAGCGGGCCTCGATCTCCCCGGCTGTGGGCGGCTGCATCAGCTCGACGTCGAGTTTGGCGGCCTTGAGGATGCGCTGGGCGACAGGGCGGCGGTGAAGCGGAGCGAGGATGACGCAGGTGCCCTTGCGCCCTGCCCGGCCGGTGCGGCCGGAGCGATGGAGCAGCGTATCGGGGTTGGTCGGCAGGTCGGCGTGGATGACCAGATCCAGGTTGGGCAGGTCGATGCCGCGGGCGGCGACGTCGGTGGCCACGCAGATGCGGGCGCGGCCGTCGCGCATAGCCTGCAAGGCGTTGGTGCGCTCGGACTGGGTCAGTTCGCCGGAGAGGGTGACGACGTTGAAGCCGCGGTTGTGGAGCCGCGCGGACAGATGCTTCACGCCCTCGCGGGTGGAGGCGAAGACGATGGTGTTGACCGCCTCGAACCACAGCAGGGTGTTGATAATGGCGTTCTCGCGCTCGGCGGCGGGGACGAGCATTAGCTTGTAGTCGATGTCGGCGTGCTGCTCCTCGCTGCTGGTGGCGGCGACCCGAAGCGCATTGCGCTGGAAGGTCTTTGCCAGCTGAGCGATGGGGCGCGGGACGGTGGCCGAAAACAGCAGCGTGCGGCGCTCTTCCGGCGCGGCGGCCAGGATAAACTCGAGATCCTCGCGGAAGCCGAGATCGAGCATCTCGTCGGCTTCGTCGAGCACGACGGCGCGGAGCGCGGACATGTCGAGGGCGCCACGGGTGATGTGGTCACGCAGGCGGCCGGGCGTGCCGACGACGATGTGGGCGCCGCGTTCGAGGGCGCGACGCTCGGTGCGGGCATCCATCCCGCCAACGGCCGAGGCCGTACGGGCACCGGCTTCGGCATAGAGCCAGTCGAGCTCGCGCTGAACCTGGAGCGCCAGTTCACGCGTCGGTGCGATGATCAGGGCCAATGGGGCGGACGGGGTATCGAAGCTTTCGGCGCCACCGAGCAGGGTCGGGGCAATGGCCATGCCGAAGGCGACCGTCTTGCCGGAACCGGTCTGGGCAGAGACGAGCAGGTCACGACCAGCGGTTTCGTCCTCGATGATTGCGGATTGAACCGGCGTGAGGGTCTCGTAGCCCTTGGCGGCAAGGGCGCGGGCGATGGGCGGAAGGATGGTTTCCGGAAGGGACATGAATGATCTTTCTGGCGCCGCCAATCACTGGCGCCATAGCCGCGAACGAGTTGTCGTGTGCGGAATGAATGAGAGAGGGCGGAGTTGCGCCCGGACGGCGCATCCGGCGCCGAAGAAAGCAAAAGGCCGCCCGGCGGGCGGCCTCGATCCTGTAGAGGCGAAAGGTGTCAGTCCTTGGGCTGCTGACGCAGTTCGGCGACGGACTTGCCCTTGTGGCCCCAGTTTTCCAACGGCACTTCGTCGATGACGACGTGCGTGGTCTCAGGGTTCTTGCCGAGAACCCTGACCATTACGTCCGTAATCCCGGCGATCACCTCGGCCTTTTGCTCGGTGGTCGCGCCTTCGATGATGCGGACGTTGACGTAAGGCATCAGCCGACGAGTTCGTCGTCGTTGAAGAAGAAGCGGATTTCCTCGGCGGCGGTTTCCGGAGCGTCGGAGCCGTGGACCGAGTTCTCGCCGACCGAGAGAGCGAACAGCTTGCGGATGGTGCCCTCGGCAGCGTTGGCCGGGTTGGTCGCGCCCATGATCTCGCGGTTCTTCAGGATGGCGTTCTCACCTTCGAGGACCTGCACGACCACCGGCGAGGCGATCATCTGCTCGACCAGTTCACCGAAGAAGGGGCGCTCCTTGTGGACGGCGTAGAAGCCTTCCGCCTGGGCGCGGGTCATGTGGATCTTCTTCAGGGCGATCGGGCGCAGGCCGTTCTCTTCGAAGATGGCGATGATCTTGCCGATCAGGTTACGGCGGACGGCATCGGGCTTGATGATGGAGAAGGTGCGTTCGATCGCCATGGCGGTCTTTGTCCTTGATTGCGGGCTGGAAGGTGGCGCGCTTGTAGCGGCAGACGGGACCGCAGGCAAGACGGCACCGCCCGGTGAACCGGGCAGTGCTCAGGCATGGCTAACATGCAGGATCAGTCGCGTTCGATCTCGTCGGTGCCGGTGGCGAGGACCGAGCCATCGGGGCTCAGAACGGTGACCTCGACAGCCGTGGCGGTTTCGTCGAGGGCGACGATCTGATCGACTTCGATCTCGACCAGTTGCTGCGTGCAGACTTCGGCGGTGCTGGTGGTGGGGAACGTGATGGCAGCGGTGCCGTCGGCGATGTCGCCAAGTTCGGCGGTGCCCACGGTCTCGCAGGCGCTCCCGTCATACTCGAACTCGATGCTGACCTGCTGGGCGTCGATCCGCTCGGCATCAAGGTCGTCGAGAACGGCGGGCTGCTGCTGGGCAGCGGTGGCCGAGGTGACGGCAAGCGCGGCGGCGAGGGCAAGGAAGATGCGGGACATGAATGTTTCCTCGAAAGTGGTCTCGCTCCACAACGTCGACGCCGGACCAAGGGATGCACCCGCGGGCACACCAGCCATTCCCGCGGGCCGGTTGCCATAGCCGCCGCTTAACTCTATCCAGCACCGACCAGTTTCTTTCCGCAGGGATGCTGCCGCGGCGTTTGCCGTTGTGCGCGGGACCCTGCCCTCTTCCGCAGATCGCCTTGCCATGCTCACGATTTCCAACCTCACCTATCGCATCCAGGGTCGCGAACTGTTCGAAGACGCTTCGCTGGTGCTGCCGGCCGGATCCAAGACCGGGTTCGTGGGCAAGAACGGCACCGGCAAGACCACGCTGTTCCACCTGATCCAGGGTCATCTCGGCGCCGACGCCGGCAAGATCGAGCTGGTGAGGAAGGCACGGATCGGAGCGGTAGCGCAGGAAGCGCCGGCCGGCGAGGAGAGCGTGCTCGACGTGGTCATGGCTGCCGACAAGGAGCGCACTGCGCTCATGGCAGAGGCGGAGACCGCGACCGACCCTGACCGGATCGGGGAGATCCATACCCGGCTGGCCGATATCGACGCGCACACGGCGGAGGCGCGGGCCTCGTCCATTCTCAAAGGGCTCGGCTTCGAGCAGGACCGGCAGATGGGGTCGACGCGCGAACTTTCGGGCGGCTGGCGCATGCGCGTGGCGCTGGCGGCGGTGCTGTTCAGCCAGCCGGACCTGCTGCTGCTCGACGAGCCGACCAACTATCTCGACCTCGAGGGCACGCTGTGGCTCGAGAAGTACCTGGCAACCTACCCCTACACCGTATTCATGATCAGCCACGACCGTGACCTCCTGAACAAGGCGGTGACGTCGATCGTGCACCTCGAGCACCGCAAGCTCACCTTCTACAAGGGCAATTACGACACGTTCGAAGCGACGCGTCGCATGCAGATGGAGCTGAACAACAAGACGCGCGAAAAGACGCTCGACCAGATCGCGCACCTGCAGAAGTTCGTCGATCGCTTCAAGGCCAAGGCCACCAAGGCCAAGCAGGCACAAGCGCGCGTGAAGATGATCGAGAAGTTGAAGCCACCTGCGGCGATGTTCGACGAACACTCGGCACCGTTCCGGTTTCAGCAGCCCAAGGCCGAGATGCCGACGCCGATGGTGACGCTGGATGGTGTTTCAACGGGTTACGCCGACAAGGTGATCCTGAGGAACATCACCATGCGCATCGATCCGGAGGATCGCATTGCGCTGGTGGGCGTCAATGGCAACGGCAAGTCGACCTTCGCCAAGCTCCTCGCCGGCGACATCCCCGCTATGGGCGGCACGATGCGGATCGGCAAGAAGCTCGAGATCGCCCATTTCGCACAGCACCAGATGGACAAGCTGAAGCCGGAATGGACGCCCCTGGAGCATGTTGCCGAGTTGATGCCAACCGACAACGAGACCAAGCGGCGAAGCCGGCTCAATCAGATGGGACTGACCACGTCGCGCATGGACACCAAGGCCAAGAACCTGTCCGGTGGCGAGCGGGCCCGCCTGCTCATGGGCCTGATCACCTTCCATGGACCGGGGATGATGATCCTCGACGAACCGACCAACCATCTCGACATCGATTCGCGCGATGCCCTGGTGCATGCGCTCAACGAGTATGAGGGGGCGGTGCTGATCATCTCGCACGATCGGCACCTGATCGAGGCGACCTGCGACACGCTGTGGATCGCCGAGGGCGGCACCATCCGCGAGCTCGACGAGGACCTCGACAGCTACCAGCGCAGCATCACCTCCTCCAAGGAGGGACGAAACGGCGGCGGCAAGGGCGAACGGAAGCTGAGCAAGCAGGAGGCGGCCGCCCGCCGGCAGGAACTCGCGCCGCTCAAAGCTTCCATTAAGGATGCGGAAACCAAGATCGGCCGTTTGAAGGTGGAAATCGAAAAGATCGAAGCCCAGCTTGCCGACCCGAAGGTCTACAACGGCGCTCCCGAGCGGCTGATTGCGCTGGGCAAGGACAAGGCGCGCTACGGCGCCGATCTCGAACAGACCGAAGAACAGTGGCTGGCGCTGAGCGCCGAGCTGGAAGACGCGGAGCGCGCATGAGCAAGCTGGCCGCCAGGGATGTGATATTCACCCTCGGGATGCAGCGTCATCCCGAAGGCGGCTGGTATGCGCGAACGTTTGAAGACACGGCCGGCGCGGACGGACGGGCGCACTCCACCGCGATCTACTACCTGCTGGAAGCTGGAGACCGCTCGCACTGGCATCGTGTGGATTCGGTCGAGGTGTGGCACTGGTATGCGGGAGCTCCATTGCGCCTGAAGATTTCTGACGGGCGCAGCGTCGACGAGCACCGGCTGGGTGGCGATATCGATGCCGGCGAGCGGCCGCAGGTGGTGGTGCCGCGCGACGCCTGGCAGGCGGCCGAGAGCATCGGCGATTGGACCCTGGTGGGCTGCACGGTGGCGCCTGGGTTCCGCTTCTCGGGGTTCCAGTTGGTGGAGCCGGGCTGGGAACCGGGGCGATAAACTCGAGACCTGAACCTTGTTTACCGGCGGCTGAACGGCGTTGACAGGCTCCCAACGCTGACGTTTGCTGGCGGTATTTCGCTCAGCCAGATGTGTCCATGCGCACCACTGCATTGAAGGTTCTTGCTGCCGCAGCCGTGATGCTGACGCTGGTGGGCGCAGCGCAGGCGCAGGCGCTGAGCAAAGTCGAGCGCATGGAGCAGCAGCGCTTTGCCAAGAACAACAGCCTGTTCGTGCTCTACCATGAAGTCGCGCACCTGATCTTCGACCAGTTGGACCTGCCGATCCTGGGGCGTGAGGAGGATGCGGCCGACAACATGGCCAGTTGGATGCTGCTCAATCAGCAGACGCCGCAGGCCGAGGCTGCCCTCACCGATGCGGCGCGCGGCTGGCAGCTCTCGGGGCGGGCGTACAACAGCGGCGGTTATGAATCCGACTTCTATGCCGCGCACAGCCTTGATCGGCAGCGCTCGTTCCAGATCGTATGTCTGATGGTGGGCAGCGATGTCGGCGTATTCCGGCCGATCGCCAACGAATACCATCTCGACCGGGACCGGCAGGACAGCTGCTACTTCGACTGGGAGACGGTGAACCGCAGCTTCAGCGCCTTGCTCGGGGTCGGCCGCAAGGCCAAGCATGTCGGCACCGAGGTGACCGTGAGCTACCACAATGTCAGCGGGCGCCTGAAGGCAGCCGCGGATGCGTTCCGATCGAGCCGCGTGTTCGAGCGGGTGGCCGAGGATCTGCGCACGCGCTTCAGCCTGCCGAAGCCGGTGGCGTTCAATGCCAAGCATTGCGGGGAGGCCAATGCCTTCTACGACCGCGACAATGTGGAAGTGATCTTCTGCTACGAGCTGATGCAGGACTACATGGATCTGTGGCTTACGGATCACCAGGCGGCCGTTGCGGAAAGCTCATCCGGGAAGAAGCGGAAATGATGCGGCGGCTGGTGGCGCTGCTGCGAGGGGTGAATGTGGGCGGCGTCAAGGTGCCCATGGCCGATCTCAAGCGCATCTGCAGCGAGGCCGGGTTCGCGGACGTGGCGACCTACGTCAACAGCGGCAATGCCGTGTTCTCCACCGACCGGAGCGAGGACGAGGTGAAGGCGGAACTGGAGCGGCGGCTGGCGGAGTTCGCAGGACGGGCGATCCCGGTGCTGGTGCGGGATGGCGCGGAGATGGCGGCGGTGCTCGCGGGCAACCCATGGCCGGAGCGGGAGGACAAGTTCGCGGTGGCGATCTTTCTCGACGAGGCGCCCGCGAAGGATGCGCTGGAGACCGTCAAGAACAAGGCGGCTGACGAGGAGGTCGTGCTCGGCAACCGCGAGATCTATGTGTGGTATGGCTCCGGCATGGGGCGGTCGAAGCTGGCGATTCCGGCGGCCAGGAACGGCACGGCGCGCAACATGAACAGCGTCCGCAAGCTGGCCGAGATGGCTAGCTGAAGCCGATATAGCGGCCGGGACGATGGTTTAGGCCGATGATCAGGTTGAGCATCACCGCGCCTAGGATCGAGTAGAGCACGCGGTCGACAGGCAACACGAAGAAGGCGAAGACCAGGATTACCGCGTCGACGCCGAGCTGGAACCAGCCGGCGCGGATGCCGAAATTGTCCTGCAGGTACAGCGCCAGGATGTTGATGCCGCCTACGCTGGCCTTGTGCCGGAACAGCGACAGGATGCCGAGGCCCATCAGCCCGCCGCCGACAAGGGCGGCGAACAGCGGTTCGATGCCGGAGATGTCGAGCCAGAGCGGAAACTGCTCGGTAAACAGCGATACCAGCGCTACGCAGGCGAAGGTCTTGATCGCGAAGGGCCAGCCCATGCGCAGAATGGCCAGAACGTAGAACGGCAGGTTGATCAGGAAGAACAGCCAGCCGAACGGGATGCCGGTGACATATTGCAGCAGCAGCGCCAGGCCGGCGGAGCTGCCGGTGGTCAGCGTCACTTCGGCATAAAAGACGATGCCGAGCGCCACCAGCGTCGTGCCGATCAGCATGGCGAAGAGGTCTTCGTGGAGCTCGTGGCGGCTGGGGGCGGAGAGGTCCGGCGTCATGCCTTCTTGACCCAGCGGCCATCGGGCTCCTGCTGCCAATAGGTGACGGCATTGCCGTCGCGCAGGCGGCGCCAGGCGTCTCGCGCCTCGGCGACGGCGTCGGGATCATGGCCGGAGAACATGTAGACGATGCGCTCATAGCCCTCGGCCGATTGCGGCACGGCGCGGTCGACGAAGAAGCGGACGGCGGCGCCGTTGGGGTTCTCGGCGCCGGTGGTGAGCAGGATGGGCTGGTGCGGATCCGTCTCCTCGCCGGCGAGAGCGTGGGGCAGGAAGCTGTCGTCGCGCCAGGTCCAGAGATGAGAATCGAGCGCCTCGGCTCGCTCGGTGGAGCCGACCTCCACCACGGCGCGCCAGCCGCGTTCCAGCGTCTTCTCCAGCAGTTGCGGAATGACCGCTTCGAGGGGCTTGGCTTCGAGGTGGTAGAAGAGGACGTCGGGCATGACGGGAACGTAGCGGGATTCAAGCGGAGCCGCGAGGGGGCTCGTCGGGGCTGAGCCCCGGAGCGAGCAGGGCCATGCAGTGGACGTCCACCAACTCGTCCTCGAGGCGGGCGCCGAGCCGCTTGGTGCCTTCGTGGCGAAAGCCGAGCTGCTCGTAGAGGCGGATGGCGTTGAGGTTGGTGGCGTAGACTTCGAGTTCCACCCGCTTGAAACCCGCTTGCCAGGCGCCCTCGATGGCACCCGCCATGAGTTGGCGACCGATGCCGCGCCCGCGATGGGAGGCAATGATGCCGATGCCCAGAACGCCGACATGAGCGAAGACGCGCTTTTGCCGGACGATGTCGCACCAGCCGACGAGGTGGTCACCATCGAGAGCGACCACGTGCGGGTTGCCCGATTCGATGTTCTCAGCGACGAACCTTGCCGTTCCAGGAAGCGGCGGCCCCTGCTCCCAGGTGAAGTAGCGGCGTTCGCGCGCCACGGCATCCAGCGCTGTCCAGTAGGCGGGCATGTCGCCGTGCTGGATCGGCCGGATGACGACTGGCGCGCTGTTCATCGCTGCTCCCTGCTACTGCTCGTAGTGATCGCGCACGAGGCGGTCGAGCAGTGCGACGCCGAAGCCCGAGGCCCAGGTGGCGTTGGTTTCGGTGGCGGTGCCGCCAAACGCGGTGCCGGCGATATCAAGGTGAGCCCACGGCACGCCGTTGACGAAACGCTGCAGGAACTGGGCGGCGGTGATGGAGCCGCCGGGGCGACCGCCGGAGTTCTTGATGTCGGCGAAACGGGACTCGATCAGCTTGTCGTAGCCGGGGGAGAGCGGCATCCGCCACAGCTTCTCGTTGCTGGCGAGACCCGATTGGAGCAACTGGCCGGCGAGTTCGTCGCTGTTGCTGAACAGGCCGGCGTGCTCGTGCCCGAGCGCCACCAGGATGGCGCCGGTGAGGGTCGCCAGGTTGATCATGAAGCGGGGCTTGAAGCGATCCTGCGTGTACCAGAGGGCATCGGCCAGCACGAGCCGGCCTTCGGCATCGGTGTTGACCACCTCGATGGTGGTGCCGCTCATTGCCTTGAGGATGTCGCCGGGACGCATGGCGCGGCCGGAGGGCATGTTCTCGACGATGCCGATGACGCCGACGGCGTTGACCGGGGCCTTGCGGGTGGCGAGGGCCAGCATGAGGCCGGTCACAGCGGCGGCGCCACCCATGTCGCCCTTCATGTCTTCCATGTTGGCAGCCGGCTTGATGGAGATGCCGCCGGTATCGAAGACGACGCCCTTGCCGACAAAGGCGAGCGGCGCGGCGCCCGGGTTACCGCCGCGCCACTGCATGACCACAAGGCGAGCGGGACGCTCGGAGCCCTGGGCCACGGCCAGCAGGGCGTTCATGCCCAACTCGGCGAGAGCTTCGGGTTCAAGGATTTCCACATCGACGCCCAGCTGGCGCAGTTCGGCGGCGCGGGCAGCGAACTCCACCGGGCCGAGATGGTTGGGCGGCTCGTGGACGAGTTCGCGAGCCAGCAGGGTCCCGTCAACCGACGCGAAGCGATCGGCGATGGCAGCGCGGACGGCATCAGGATCGGCAACGCGGAGAGTGACCTGCAGCGTTGCCGGAGGATCATCCGGCCGGGCGGAGCGATAGCGGTCGAAGCGGTAGTGCCGGAGGCGGAGGCCGGCGGCGAGTTCGGCGACGGCCGCAGGGCTGGCGCCAGGTTCGTCGATGACGACGTCCACCGACTCAACGCGCGTGCCGACCAGCTTGGACAGGAGCGAACCGCCCCGATCGGTCCAGGCCGATAGGGGGGAATCACCGCCGGCGCGGCCGCTGCCGAGCACCAGCAGGCGCCCTCTGCCCTGCCCCAGGAGATCAAGTACCTGGCCCTGACGGCCGCGGAAGGCGCCGGCTGTGGCGGTGGTCTGCCAATCGAGCCCGGTTGCCTGCCAGATGGCGGCACCGGCACCGGATGGAGCGGCGCCCTCGGCGGCATAGATGACGGTGGCAGCGGCCGCGGCGCTTCCAAGCGCGGCGACCTCGATAACAAGAGTATGGGACATGAAGGGCCTGAAGACGTAAACGGCGGCAGGATTGGCCCTGCGAAGCCGCGCGTCAATCCCGCAACAGGCACGTTGAAAGCCAATCGGTGATGCTGGCAGTGCTTGCCTGCCCCACAAAACTCTCTCATGGTCCGCCCAATCCTGCGGAGTGTGCAACCGACAGCATGAAGCGGCTGACTTCTTATCTGGCACGCCTGTTCGCTGCGGACGCGATCATCCTGTTCGGGATCGTCTGCTTCCTGTTGTGGCTGGTGAACTGCCTCAGGGCTTTCGACGTCGTGTCGGTGAAAGGACAAGGCGTCCAAACCCTCGCCGTGCAGGCGCTGCTCACCATGCCGCCGCTCGCCATCGCGTTCTTCTATGTGTGCGTCGGCATCGGCCTTTCGCGGGCCCTGCTGGCGCTGCAGGCGAGTCATGAACTTCATATCGTGCACACGAGCCACG
Source organism: Devosia albogilva (assembly GCF_042685625.1). Classification (NCBI taxonomy): domain Bacteria; kingdom Pseudomonadati; phylum Pseudomonadota; class Alphaproteobacteria; order Hyphomicrobiales; family Devosiaceae; genus Devosia; species Devosia albogilva. Next base: position 3,136,879 of record NZ_JBHUNP010000001.1, on the reverse strand, counting down.
GGTTGCCGTCGTTATGGCGGGCAGCAGGGGTGATCGGCGCTGCAGGAATCGTGATTGTTCTGCTGCTCGCTAACTTCGTCGAGCCGTACGCCAATCGCCGGCTGAACATATTGAATGCTTCCGTTGCAGCGGACCTGGTGAGTTCAACGCTGAAGCCGAACAGGTTCACCCAGGTGACGCCGGGCGTGGTGCTGCTGATCGGTGGGCGTTCCGGCAACGGCGAGATCCAGGAGTTTTTCGCGGACGATCGCCGCACCCCGGAGACCCGCCGCACCTACATCGCAGAATCAGCGCGTGTCGCGAGTGACGGTGAGCGCTACGTGATCGAACTGCGCAACGGCCGTCTGGAGTACACCGAGGCCGACGGCCGTTTCTCCGAAATCGCCTTCGCTCGCTATGACATCGATGTCGAAAACCTGTCGCAGCCGCTCGCTGCGGTGAACCCGATGATGGAGCGCGACAGCCTGGAGTTGGTGCGCGAAGCACTGGCGACCGGTTGGACGCCTGACGGGGTGCTGCTGCTTGCGAACCGCGCCTCGGAAGGATTGCGCGTGGCCGGCATGGTTCTGGTGGTGTTGGCCATATCGGCATTCCCCAGTGGCCGGCGCCAACGCATTCCGGTGCCGATGGAGGCGCTCGTGCTGCTGATCGCTTTCGGTGAACGGGGTCTCAGCGCCTACAGCCCGGCCGGCACGGCGACGGGCGCGCTGGTGATGCTGGTCGTGGGTGGCGCGGTGCTTCTGTGGCGAGCGCGGCCGCGGCGGGTGCCGATGGCGGTGCCCTCATGAGCCGGATCGACTGGCTGGTGCTGCGGCGGGTGGGGGCCCGCATCGGCGTTACCTTGTTCGTCTTCTATGGGCTGATCGCGCTGGTGGAATCGCTCGACACGTGGCGCTTCAACTATGTGGCGGAGCAGCATGGCCTGGGCGCGGCGCTGCTGATGGTGGCGATGAGCGCGGTGAAGTGGACGATCAAGACCATGCCGGTGACGGTGCTGATGGGCGCCATACTGGGACTGATCGACCTCAAAGCCCGGCACGAACTGACGGTGATCAAGGCCAGCGGTATTTCGATCTGGCGCACGGTGCGCGCGCCGACTGTCGCCCTGTTGCTGATCAGCCTGGTGGTCGGCATCGGCGCCGAAACCGTGAGCACCCAGGTCGGTCGCGACCTCTACCCCACCCCGCCAGGACAGGCGGCACAACTCACGCCGCCCGGCGAAATCTGGCTCGAGCAGCGGGCAGACGGACATCATTACGTGATCATGGCGCGTGGCATGGGCCCTACCGGCGAGGTGCTGCACGACGTGACGCTTTTCCATCTCACCAACCAACCCGAGCGGCGCTTGCTTGCGATCGAGGCACGGCTGGAGAACGGGGAGTGGGTGCTGCCGCAAGCGACAGTGCTGGCGCCCGATCGCCCTGCCCTTCTGGTCACGGACTATCGCCTGCCAACGAGCTCCACTCCGGCCGAGATCGGCCTCAAGCTGGCTTCGACTGAAGACATGACCTTCTTCGAACTGGCGACTCTGTTGCAGCAGGGCGTGGCTGATGCGGGCATACGCAATGCCGCAACCATGCGGCTGATCAAGCTGCTGGCACTGCCGCTTGTGCTAACCGGCTCCCTGTTCATTGCCTTTGCGTTTACTGCGGGTTATCGAAGAGCCTCTAACTATGGACCAGCGGTCCTTTACGGGATCGTGCTGGGCTTCGTTGTGTTCGTGATCACCGAGATGGCCGACCGAGCTGGGTCGACCGGTGTCCTGAACCCCGTTTTCGCGGCGATCGGCCCGGCATTCGTAGCCATCGTCATCGGCGTGACGGTGCTGCTGTACAAGGAAGACGGGCGGGCGTGAGATGAAGTCCCGGGGGATCAAGAGGGCAGCGCTGCTCGGCCCGGCCATCGCCGCCGGGATGCTGCTCGTGGCCGCGCCGGCCCTGGCCCAGGGCATCCTGCCAGCAGATTTCTTCAACGCCCCGCTCGACCAGAACGCCCCGGCGGCGGTGGAAGCCAACCAGCTCACCTTCAACGCCAACACCAATGTCATCACGGCCGTCGGCGACGTGGTGGTGAGTCAGGGCGGCTACACCGCCAGCGGGCAGGACCTGGTGTATGACCGCAGCTCCGGCAGGGTGCGATTCATCGGCGGCGTCACGGTTCGTGATCCATCGGGCAATCTGCTCGAGACCGAAGACCTGGAAGTAACCGGGGGGATGCGGCAGGCCTTCATCGATGCCCTGACGATCACCTCCTATGACGGATCGCGGATCACGGCCGACAGCGCCGACTATGACGAGGCGCTGCAGACCATCCTGGTCAATGCCACCTACGCCCCTTGCGGCGATTGCATCGACGATGAAGGCCGGCGCATCGGATGGTCGATGCGCGCCGCCAAGGTGGTGCACAATTCCGAAGACGGCTCGGTTTACCTGGAACAGCCGTCGCTGGCGGTTCTCGGCATCCCGGTCGCGTGGTTGCCGTATCTGTGGCTGCCCGACACGAGCGACTCGGTTCTGGCAAACCTGCGTATGCCGACTTACGACTATACGGAGGACTACGGGCATCGGGTGGATGTGCCGTACTACGCCTATTCGACGCGCTGGACCGACATCATCCTGACGCCGACGCTGATGAGCCGTCAGGGCTTCCTGATGAGCGCCGAATGGGTGCAGCGTTTCGACAACGGTTCGCTGCAGGTCAAGGCGTCAGGCCTCTACCAGTGGGACCGCGCGGCATTTACCGGCGAGGTCGGCGATCGCGACTGGCGCGGGGCGATCCAGACCTCCGGTGAGTTCCGGCCCATCGAGAACTGGACGGCAGGCTGGAGCTACACGGCGTTCACAGATGCCGCTTATCTGCTCGACTACAAGCTGACCAACGCCAAGTCCTCGGTGGACCAGGTGTATGCGACGCATGTCTCGGACAGCACCTTCATCGACGCGCGGGTGCAGCGCTTCAACGTGCTCGGCGAGAGGGTCACCGAAGTCGAGCAGGGCCGGCAAGGGATGGCTGTTCCGGCCGTCCGCTTCGACCACATCCACGAGCTCGGCGGCGAGATGGGGCGCATCGAGATCACCGGCAAGCTGCTGGGGGTGAGCCGCGGGGGCGATGCGGTCGGGACGCTCAATGGGGTGCCCTACACGTTCGGCTATGCCGGCAACAAGCAACACGCGGCCTTTCAGGCGGCATGGCAGACACAGTGGATTGCGCCCGGCGGGTTCGTGGTGACGCCGTATCTCGGCGGCCGTGCCGATGTGGCCCATTACGACGGCACCAGCGCAATCGGACCGGCGCCGACGACGCTGTGGAGCGCAACGCCGATCGCGGCAATGGACGTGCGGTTCCCGTTGGCAGCCAGCGACGGATCGACGGTGCACCTGATCGAGCCCATCGCGCAGCTGGTTTACCGCGGCAGCAACACCAGCCTGGTCGGCATCACCAACGACGATGCGCAGAGCTTCGTGTTCGACGAGACCAACCTGTTCAGCTTCAACCGGTTCTCCGGCTGGGACCGGCAGGAAACTGGATTGCGCGCCAATATCGGCGGGCGGTACCAGGCGAATTTCATCGACGGCAGCTATCTCGAGCTGGTCGGTGGGCAATCGTTCCAGATCGCCGGCGTAAACGCCTTCACGCAGGCTGACCCGACCAATGTGACGCTGGGCAGCGGCCTTGAAGGTGCGGCCTCCTATGCCGTGCTCGGAGCGTATGGGCACTTCACCAATGGGCTGAGTGTCGGCGGCAAGCTGCAGGTCGATCCTGCCGGGCCGACGATCACCCGCGCTGCGGCCACCGGCAGGCTGACCACCGAACTGTTCACCGCAGGACTTGGCTATCATTACGTGGCCGCTGTGCCCGCGCTCGGCGTGCTCCAGAACCAGCATGAAGTCAGCGGGACGCTGACCATTCCGCTGGCGGATTACTGGAGCGTGACGGCGAATGCCGCCTATGACGTTACCGGCGGCAGCGCGCTTCTGGTTGGTGGTGGCGTCAACTACGACGACGGATACCTGGCCGCGGGCGTCTATGCTTCGCGCACGGGCCCAACCCATGCGAGCCCAAACGATACCCGGGTAACGGCAAGCTTCCGCATCAAGGCACCGGCGGGGCTGAACGTGGGCTATTCGGGTGCCGTAGCGTTGCCGACTCTCAACTGAGCTGCATCGGATTTTGGCCGTATTCGTCGCGCAATTGACAGCGCGGCCAAGACTGCCCCATGGAGGGCGGCGGCGCATTCGATTGGCAGAGGCGAAGGACAATATGGCGAACGGCATGTGGAGGCGCGTGGGCGGCGCCCTGATCGCAGGCGTGCTGCTGATGGCAGCAAGCTTGAGCCCGGCTCTGGCGCAGAATGTGCGGGTGACTGTGAACGGCACCCCGATTACCGACGTCCAGATCGCTCAGCGGGTGAAGCTGTTTGCGCTCGAGGGCAATCAGGGCGGCACGCGTGGCGCCACCGAGCAACTGATCGACGAAGCCATTCAGATGTCGGAAGCCAAGCGGCTCGGCATCACGGTTTCGAACGCGCAGGTGGATGAGGCGCTGCTGCAGGTGGCCCGTAATCTCCGCGTGAGCCAGGACCGGCTGGTGCAGATCATGCAGCAGGCCGGCGTCAACATGGAAACCCTCAAGGACCGGCTGCGTGCTGCAGTGGCGTGGAACGCCGTGACCCAGGTGGCAGTCATGCCCCAGGTGCAGTTGGACGGCGCGGCGCTGGACCAGCAGGCCGCGAACCAGATCAACGATTTCGAGCGCTTCGACTACATCCTCAAGGAGATCATCTTCGTGGGTGCAGGCTCGGGCGCGCGCAGTGGCCAGGCGAACAACTACCGCTCCAAGTTCAACGGTTGCGATGGCGCGGTGAACCTGTCGCTGAACTATACCGACGCCGCAGTGATCGATATCGGCCGTCGCCATGCAACGCAGCTGCCGGAGGCACTGGCGAAGGAACTGGCCGGGCTCAACGTCGGCGGCATCACCAAGCCGCGCGTGGTCGAGCAGGGCGTGTCCATGCTGGCGATCTGCGAGAAGACCCAGGCGGACGACCTCACCTTCGTGAAGGGTGAACTGGAAGCCGAAGCCGGTAACTCCGCACTCGAGACCCGGGCCAAGGAATACATGGCGAACCTGCGGTCGCAGGCGAAGATCATCTACAACTAAGCGTCGGGCGGGCGCAGAGGCCCGCCTCACTCTCCCCCGGGGGCGGAGATGCACAAGCCGCTGGCCATCAGCATGGGAGAGCCCGCAGGAGTGGGTCCCGAACTCATCCTGCAGCTGTTCGAGCAGCGCCGGGAGCTTGAGCTTCCGGCCTTTTGCGTCTTCGGACATGCAGAGCTGTTCCGTACTCGGGCGGCCCGGCTGGGGCTCGAAGTGACCGTAAAGGCGTGCACGGCGGCAGAGGCTCAGGACGTGTTCGAGACGGCCCTGCCGGTGGTCGATGTCGGTGGGCTGGTGCCCGACCACCCAGGGGAGATTTCTGCGGTCTCGGCGCGTGCGGTGATCGAGTCGATCACCGCGGCGGTCTCGGCGACCCTGACGGGTGCCTGCCGCGGGCTGGTGACGGCGCCGATCCACAAGGCGGCGCTCTACAATGCCGGGTTCCGCCATCCGGGGCATACCGAGTTCCTGGCCGAACTCTGCGCGCAGGGCGGCAAGCCACGGCTACCGGTGATGATGCTCGCGCATGGGGGGTTGCGCGCAATCCCCGTGACCATCCACGTGCCCATCCGTGACGTACCGGACCTGCTAACGCGCGAGCTAGTCGCGGAAACGGTGCGGATCGTCGCCCATGATCTCAAGAAGCGGTTCGGGATCGAGGAGCCGCGCATTGCCGTCGCCGGCCTCAACCCGCATGCCGGAGAGGGCGGCGCCATCGGGCGCGAGGACCAGGAGATCGTGATGCCAGCGGTGCTGGATCTGCAGCATGAGGGACTCTCGGTGGAGGGCCCCCTGCCCGCCGATACGCTGTTCTACCCCGCCCATTGGGCGAAGTACGACGCCGTGGTGGCGATGTACCATGACCAGGCGCTGATCCCCATCAAGACGGTGGCGTTCGAGGACGCGGTGAACGTGACGCTGGGGCTGCCGATCGTGCGCACCTCGCCGGACCATGGCACCGCCTTCGACCTGGCCGGCACCGGCAAGGCTTCGCCCAAGAGCTTTCTTGCAGCCATTCGCATGGCCGATGCCATGACGGCGGTGCGATGAGCCAGATCGACGACCTGCCGCCGCTGCGCGAGGTGATCGCCGAGCACGGGCTGCGCGCCAAGAAGGAACTGGGGCAGAATTTCCTGCTTGACCTGAACCTGACGGCCCGGATTGCCCGCGTGGGCGGGTCGCTCGAAGGGGTGCGGGTGATCGAGGTGGGCCCGGGACCAGGCGGGTTGACGCGGGCGCTGCTGGCGGAGGGTGCACGCGAGGTGATCGCGATTGAGCGTGATGCGCGAGCGCTGCCGGCGCTGGCGCAGATCGCCGATGCGTATCCCGGGCGGCTGACGGTGGTGGCGGGCGACGCCATGGAGATGGACTACCGGTTGCTGGCGGACGGCCCGACGCGGATCATCGCCAACCTGCCCTACAATATCGGCACGCCGCTCTTGACCGGCTGGCTCAGCACGGAGCCGTGGCCACCGTTCTTTGAGAGCCTGACGCTGATGTTCCAGCGCGAAGTGGCGGAGCGCATCTGCGCTCGGCCCGGGGAGGAGCACTATGGGCGGCTGGCGGTGTTCGCCGGCTGGCGGACGGATGCGCGGATCGCCTTCAATGTCGGCCGGCAGGCCTTCGTGCCGCCGCCGAATGTGACCTCGGCCGTGGTTCACCTGGTGCCGAAACCGGTGGATCCGAGCGTGACGGTGCATGCGCTGGAGCAGGTGACGCGCGCCGCCTTCGGACAGAGGCGCAAGATGGTGCGCCAGAGCCTCAAGGCGACGGGAGTGCCGGTGGAGGCGCTGCTCGCGGCGGGTGCACTCAAGGGGGACGAGCGGGCGGAAGAACTGCCGGTGGAGACGTTTCTGGCCATGGCAGCGGCGCTGCCGAGACTGAGGGCCGGCGGATAGCGCAGCGACCGCGGCCCGGTTCGGCACGCTCACCATGAGGTCTCTTGGAGTCACGCGCCGACGGGTGGTTCCGGCGGTTGTTCGGGGATCGGCAAGGGCGGCAGGCGTGTCAGGCCGATTGCTATGGCCAAGGCGACGAGAATGGCTCCGCCGCTGACGAGCAGCACGCCTGGCCAGTCCCAGGCGGACCATGCGTAGCCGCCGAGCGTGCCGAGCACGGACGCCCCCAGATAATAGGCGAACATGTAGAGCGCGGAGGCTTGCGCCCTGCCCTGCTGGGCGCGTCGTGTGACCCAGGCGCTGGCGATGCCATGAGCGGCGAAATAGCCGATGGTGGCGATCGCCAGACCGGCGATGACGCCGATCGTAGACGGCAGGGCCGTCAAGCCAATGCCGATTGCCAGCACCAGAACCAGAACCCAATACACGCGCCGGCGGCCGAGGCGCTGCGACAGGCCGCCGGCCCAGGCGGAGCTGACGCTACCGAGCAGATAGACGATGAAGATCGACGAGATGGCGGCGTGGCTGAGTTCAAAGGGCGGCAGCGCCAGGCGGAAACCGGCATAGTTGTAAAGGGTGACGAAACTGCCCATCAGCAGAAAGGCGGAGGCAAACAGCCAGGGCAGACCGCGATCGGTGAACTGGACGGCAATGAGCCGGCCCAGCTGCGTCAAGGCTAGGCGCTGGCGGCTGGAGTTATGGGCCTGCGGCAGCAGCAGTACCACCGCGAGTGCAGCCAGGGCGACGGCGATGCCGAGGACCAGCAGCGCCGGGCGCCAGCCGATCCAGTCCGCCATGACGCCGGAGAGCAACCGGCCGGCCATGCCGCCGATGGCAGTACCGCCGATGTAGAGCCCCATGGAGAAGCCGAGGGCGTCCGGCTCCATCTCCTCGGCCAGATAGACCATCGCCACCGCGGGCAATCCGGAGAGCGTCAGCCCCATCGCCGCGCGGTTGGCGACCAGGCTCACCCAGTTGGGAGAGAACGGCAGGGCGAGGCCAAGCGCTGCCGTCGAGACGATGGACCAAACCATGAGACGGCGGCGGCCGACGCGGTCCGACACCCAGCTGGCGAGGATCAGAGCCGCAGCAAGAACGGCAGTGGTGGCGGACAGGGAAAGCGAACTCTCACCAGCACCAAGGCGAAACTCCGCCGCGAAGATCGGCAGCAGCGGCTGCACCGAATAAAGCGAAGCGAAGGTGACGAAGGCAGAGAGGAAGAAGGCGAGATTGGCTCGTCGATAGGCCGGTGTGCCGCGGCGGATACCGATGCGAGGAGACGGCTCTGCCATGACCAGTCACCTCACACCGCGATTCAGGTCGTTCTCAAAGAGAGTCGATCTGGTTCTGCAAGTCCTTGACGAAATTATCCAATTGCCCGAGGCGCTGCCGGGCAAGCCGGGCGGCGGCGAGGATGGAGCGCACCTTCTGCGTCGATGCCTCCAGATCGTCATTGATGATGATGTAGTCGTACTCGGAATAGTGCGCCATTTCGATCTTGGCGTTGCGCAGCCGCTTTTCGATGGTGCCGACACTGTCCTGCGCACGCCGCTCGAGACGGGCGCGGAGTTCCTTGATTGTCGGCGGCAGGATGAACACCGTGACCATGTCGGAGCGGCTCTTCTCGTAGAGCTGCAGTGTTCCTTGATAGTCGACGTCGAAAAGGATGTCGTGGCCGGCGGCGAGTTGCTCTTCGACCCGGGCGCGGGGCGTGCCGTAGAAATTGTCGTGGACCTGGGCCCACTCCAGCAGTTCGCCGTCGGCGCGCATGCGGTTGAAAGTGGGCACATCGACGAAATAGTAGTGCGTGCCTTCCACTTCATCGGTGCGCCGGGCGCGGGTGGTCACCGAAACCGACAGCCGAATATTGGGATCCTGCGCGAACAGTGCACGGGAGATGGAGGATTTACCGGCGCCCGAGGGTGAAGCGATCACCAACATGACGCCGCGGCGTTGAAACTCCATCTGTCCAGCCTGTTCGATCTGCGGAATGCGGGTAGTTGAGCCAACGCAACCGATCGGTCAAGCGGGGCCACAATCAGTTCCCGCCGGTATCCCCTGCTTCCGACGCTTCGGCTTCCTCGAGGGCCCGGCGTGCCGCCTCGGCTTCGGCCTCAGCCTGGGCAGCGGCTTCCGCTTCGATCTCGCGGTAACGCGCGACGTTCTGCTGGTGCTCGCGATAGGTCTCGGCGAAGACGTGGCCCTCGCTCGGCGTGGCGCCCTTGGCAACGAAGTAGAGATAGTCGTGGCTGTCGGGATTGGCGACCGCCTGCAGCGCCTCGATACCCGGATTGGCAATGGGCGTCGGGGGCAGTCCGTCGATCTGGTAGGTGTTGTACTCGGTCCGCTCCTCGATCTCCGAACGGCGGAGGCCACGATCCAGCGTCTGCTGGCCGCGGGTGATGCCATAGATGATCGTCGGATCGGACTGCAGGCGCATGCCCTCGCGCAGGCGATTGACGAAGACAGCGGCAACCTGCGGACGCTCGCTGGCCACGCCGGTCTCGCGCTCCACGATGGAGGCAAGCACCAGAAGTTCCTCGGGGGACTCGAGCGGCAGGTCGGGCTGGCGGCTCTCCCAGACTTCGGCCAGCGCCTCGGTCATGGCGGTCTGCATCTTGTCGAGCACCGACTGACGGGTATCGCCGGGGACATAGTCGTAGCTGCCGGGAAGGATGGAACCCTCGGCAGGCAGATTGGGGACCTCGCCAGTGAGATCGCCGACGTCGCTCAGCCGCTGGACGACCTGCCAGGAGGTCCAACCCTCCGGCACCACCACGGCATAGCGGACCGGATTGCCGGTGGTGAGTTCGGTCAGGATCTCGGACATGCTGGCGCCAGCAGGTATGCGGAAATCGCCGGCCTTGATGGCGGTGTTGTTCTCCACGCGACGAGCCACCTGCGTGAAGATGAAGGCGTTGGTGATCAGGCCCTGTTCTTCCAGCCGCTGGGCAGCGGTGGTGAGGGAGTTACCGGACTCGACACGGAACACGGTTTCTTCCCGAAGCGGACCATCGCCGTAGAATTGCGCCGCGCCATAGACCAGCACGCCGCCGACGGCGATGAGGCCAATGACAAAGAGGGTGAGAATGCCGTTGAGCACGTCGATAAAGCCGCCGGAGCGGCGCCGCCGCCTGACCTTCCGATCACCCATGTGTGCCTGACCCTCGTCTGCCCGTTTGCACCGTTGTGCCCGGGCCATTGTCACCGATTTGCGTCAGCCTCGTGGCCGCGGCGCATTGTTGGCAACGGCTTAGCGCAAAAACAAGGGGCACACCGTGCCGACGCGCGGTGTGCCCCTTGATTGATCGTGGAAAAGTCAGGCGACGCGGCGCATGACCAGGCTGGCGTTGGTGCCGCCGAAGCCGAAGCTGTTGGACAGTGCCACGTTGATCTCTTTCTTCAGCGGCTGCTTGGGAACGAGATTGATCGGCGTCTCGACGGAAGGATTGTCGAGGTTGATCGTGGGTGGCGCGATGTTGTCGCGGATGGCGAGGAGCGAGAAGATCGCCTCGACCGCGCCGGCTGCACCCAAGAGGTGGCCGATGGCCGACTTGGTGGAGCTCATTGCCGCGCGCGGAGCAGCGTCGCCCAGCATGCGGGTGACGGCGCCGAGTTCGATTTCGTCACCGAGCGGCGTGGAGGTGCCGTGGGCGTTGATGTAGTCGATCTCCGACGGCGAGATGCCGGCCCGCTTGATGGCGGCGTTCATGCAGCGGAAGCCGCCATCGCCATCCTCCGCCGGAGCGGTGATGTGGTACGCGTCGCCAGACAGGCCGTAGCCGATGATTTCGCCATAGATCTTGGCGCCACGAGCCTTGGCCCGCTCGTAGTCCTCGAGCACGACCACGCCGGCCCCTTCACCCATGACGAAGCCATCACGATCCTTGTCATAGGGACGCGAGGCAGCGGTGGGGTTGTCGTTGAAGTTGGTCGACAGGGCCCGGCAGGCGGCGAAGCCTGCCAACGAGAGGCGGTTGACACAGCTCTCGGTGCCGCCGGCCACCATCACATCGGCATCGCCGAGGGCGATCAGACGCGCAGCGTCGCCAATGGCATGGGCACCGGTGGAGCAGGCAGTAACCACGGAGTGGTTCGGGCCCTTGAGACCGAAGCGGATAGACACGTGCCCGCCCGCCAGGTTGATCAGCCGGCCCGGAATGAAGAACGGGCTGATGCGGCGCGGACCCTTTTCGTGCAGGGTGATGGAGGCATCATAGATGCCGCCAATGCCGCCAATGCCGGAGCCGATCAGGACGCCGGAGCGCTCCTGTTCTTCCTGCGTCTTGGGCTCGACCCCTGCGTCTTCGATGGCCTGCGTTGCCGCGGCCATGGCGTAGACGATGAAGGGATCGACCTTGCGCTGCTCCTTCGGCTCCATCCATTCGTCGGGGTTGTACATGCCATCGGCATAATCCCCGAGCGGGATGCGCTGAGCGATCTGGCAGGCGATGTCGTCGACCTGGAAATCGTCGATGCGTTTCGCGCCGCTCTTGCCGGCCAGGATATTGGCCCAGGTGGTTTCAACCCCGCAACCGAGGGGCGTGACGAGGCCCATCCCGGTGACGACGACGCGACGCAGTTCCATGGTCGACTGCCTCGGCCGGCCTTAGCCGACAGCCTTGGTGAGGAAGTTCACGGCGTCGCCGAAGGTCTGGATCGACTCGGCAGCGTCGTCCGGAATCTCGACCGAAAATTCTTCTTCGAACGCCATGACGAGTTCCACCTGATCCAGGGAGTCAGCGCCCAGATCGTCGATGAAGCTGGCCTTCTCGGTGACCTTCTCCGCATCGACATTGAGGTGTTCCACAACGATCTTGCGGACCCGATCAGCGATATCGCTCATAGTTGACTTCCCTTTTCCGAAAGCAGGTTTCGTTCGCTTCTATTGGCGCGATGCCAAATCTTCAAGCTTGGTGTTGGGCCCGCCGTAGCGGGCATGTAGGTGACGGCCTCGCCTGCGGCAAGACTTCCGACGGGCGGACCTAGCACGAGGAAAACTCCCGCGCCAACGGCTGGTTGCCCTTTTCCCAGCCTAGATCATGGCCATCCCGCCGTTGATGTTGAGGGTGTGGCCCGTGATGTAGCCCGCCGCGTCGCTGGCCAGGAATACCGCAGCGGCGGCGATCTCGGTAGCGGTGCCGAGGCGGCCGGCGGGAATGGTGGACAGGATCGAGTCGCGCTGCTTGTCGTTCAACTCGTCGGTCATGGCCGAGGCGATGAAGCCGGGTGCGATGGAATTGACGGTGATGTTGCGGCTCGCGACCTCGTGCGCCAGGGCCTTGTTCATGCCGATGAGGCCGGCCTTGGAGGCGGCGTAGTTCCCCTGCCCCGGATTGCCCATGACGCCGACGACCGAAGAGATGCCGATGATGCGGCCCCAGCGCTGCTTCATCATTCCGCGCAGCACGGCGCGGTTGAGGTGGAAGGCGGCGGTCAGGTTGACGGCGATGACCTCGTCCCACTCCTCGTCCTTCATGCGCATGAAGAGGTTGTCGCGGGTCATACCGGCATTGTTGACGAGAATGTCGAGCCCGCCCATCGCCTGTTCGGCGGCAGGGACGAGCTTGTCGACCTCACCGAGCTTCGAGAGGTTGGCGGGCAGGATCGGGCAGTCCTTACCGATTTCCTTGGCCGTGTCCTCGAGGGCGCCGACGCGGGTGCCCGACAGGGCGACGGTGGCACCGGCAGCAGCAAGCGCCTTGGCAATCTCGCGGCCGATGCCGCCGCTGGCGCCGGTGACCAGTGCGCGTTTGCCAGTCAGATCAAACATTTGGCTTCTCCGGTTGCGGTCGCGGCCGAGGGAATTGAGATTTCGATTCAGGCGCCGACGAAGGCGTCGATGTCGGCAGGCGTGCCGACTGCCGTCGCAGTGACGTCGCCGTTGATGCGTTTTGCGAGTCCAGTCAGGACCTTGCCCGAGCCCAGTTCAACCAGATTGGTGACGCCGCCTTCGCCAGTGAGCCAGGTGATGCTCTCGGTCCAGCGGACGACGCCCGTCACCTGTTCCACGAGGCGCCGGCGAATCTCTTCGGGATCGCTGATCGGTGCAGCGAGTACATTGCTGACCAACGGCACGACCGGAGCCTGCATGGCGACTTCGGACAATGCCGCCTGCATGGCCTCGGCGGCCGGCTGCATCAGGGAGCAGTGGAACGGGGCGCTGACGGGCAGCAGCAAAGCGCGCTTGGCGCCCTTGCCCTTGGCGATGTCGACGGCGCGCTCGACGGCGGCGGTGGTGCCGGAGACGACGACCTGGCCCGGGGCGTTGTCGTTGGCGACTTCGCAGACATCGGAGCCGGCCGCTTCGCTGGCGACGGCGCGGGCCGTGTCGAGATCGAGGCCCAGGAGTGCTGCCATGGCACCATGGCCCACCGGGACTGCCTTCTGCATGGCCTGGCCGCGGGTGCGAAGCAGGCGGGCGGTGTCGGCGAGGGTAAAGGTACCGGCGGCGCAAAGGGCGGAGTATTCGCCGAGCGAGTGGCCGGCCACGTAGGCAGCGCGCGCAGCGAGGTTGATGCCACGGCTGGCGAGGACGCGAACCACGGCGACACTGACAGCCATCAAGGCCGGCTGAGCGTTCTCGGTGAGACGAAGAACGTCCTCCGGCCCCTCGAACATGACGGTGGAGAGCTTCTGGCCGAGAGCCTCGTCTACCTCATCGAAGACGGCGCGAGCCTCGGGAAAGGCCTCGGCAAGATCCTTGCCCATGCCGACGGCCTGGCTGCCCTGGCCGGGAAAGGTGAACGCTGTCTTGGTCATGGACGCCCCTCTGCGTGGGTTTGGGTCTACAATCCGGTAAACGGCGGTGCAGTTGCCGGGCTTTGGATGGAAGCTGTGGCGGAGTCAAGGCGCCGCGCCGGTTTCGTCCAGTTTTGCCTTGTCAGAAGGGGCGGTTTCCCCTATAGCCGCCGCAGCAATTCGTTTGGCCGGGGGCTGAACGGAGGGTTCGGTGTTTTCACCGAACAGGGCCGTGAGTGGTCCGGCCTCCCGTGTTCCCGCTCTTTGCAAGACTGCTTTTGACGCCTTCCCGGCTTCAAAGGGGCTCCGCGCCAGCGATTGCGTAGTGAAACCAAGGAAGGCGCATCAATGGCCCTTTACGAACACATCTTCCTGGCGCGCCAGGACGTGTCCCAGCAGCAGGTCGAAGACCTGACTGCACAGCTGACCGAAATCCTCGCCCAGGGCGGCGGCAAGGTCACCAAGACCGAATACTGGGGGCTCAAGAGCCTCTCTTACCGCATCCGCAAGAACCGCAAGGCGCACTATTCGCTGCTCAACCTCGACGCCCCTGCCCCGGCCGTGGCCGAGATGGAGCGCCAGATGCGCATCAATGAAGACATCCTGCGCTTCATGACCGTGCGCGTGGACGAGCTGGAAGAAGGTCCGTCGGCGATGATGCAGAAGCGCGATCGCGACGACCGCGATGGCCGCTCGGATCGTGGTGGCTTCGGCGACCGTCGTCCGCCCCGTCGCGCCTAACACAAGGATTTTGAACCATGGCCATTCGTGACCTGACCACCTCGCAGGCGCGCCGCCCGTTCCAGCGCCGCCGCAAGACCTGCCCGTTCTCCGGCGAGAACGCGCCGAAGATCGACTACAAGGACGTGCGCCTGCTGTCGCGCTACGTGTCCGAGCGCGGCAAGATCGTGCCGAGCCGCATCACCGCCGTGTCGGCCAAGAAGCAGCGCGAACTCGCCCAGGCGATCAAGCGTGCCCGTTTCATCGGCCTGATGCCGTTCGCCGTTCAGTAAGCTGAACGAAGCTGAACAGCTTTTGAACGTTGGGGTCGCGGAATGGTCCGCGGCTCCTAACCGTCCGAACAGGGCGGGACAGCCACAAGGAACATCTCCATGAAAGTCATTCTGCTCGAGCGCGTCGGCCGCACCGGCTCGATCGGCGACGAAGTCACCGTCAAGGACGGCTTCGCCCGCAACTACCTGCTGCCGCAGGGCAAGGCGCTGCGCGCCAACGAGGCCAACCGCGCCAAGTTCGCCGCCGAGCGCGCCAACATCGAAAAGCGCAACGAAGAGCGCCGCAAGTCGGCTGCCGGTATCGCCGAGGGCCTCGATGGCCGCGCGGTGATCATCATCCGCCAGGCCGGCGAAACCGGCCAGCTCTACGGTTCGGTTGCCGCCCGTGACATCGTCGAGGCCCTGGCCGTCGACGGCTTCACCATCCAGCGCAATCAGGTCGAACTGGCCGAGCCGATCAAGTCGGTGGGCGTGCACACCGTGTCGCTCGCCCTGCACCCGGAAGTGGCCGTGTCGATCACCGTCAACGTCGCCCGCTCGGAAGACGAGGCCCAGCGCCAGGCTGCCGGTGAGGACGTGACCGTCACCCAGTACGACATCGATGAAGACGGCGACTTCGCTGCCGGTCAGGCCGATGCCGCTGCCGAGGACCGTTTCGAGGAGTAGTCCTCGAAGCGTCAGATACGAACATGAAGGCCGGGCTCTGCCCGGCCTTATACATATCGAGGCCGGAACGTCGTTATGATGTTCCGGCCTCAGTTCATTGTGGTGGTTGCAACACCACGATGATGCACGCAGAGCGGTTGGGCATCCGGCCCTGAACGTTACGTTCGTAAAAAAGCATCACCCTCTGCGTGCCTTGAGGCTTCGTCGCACCGTTGAGAGAGCCTTGCGCTCGCGTATAAGGGAGACCAAGCCTATGCCTTATGCTACCCGTTTTGTGGGCATCGACATATCAAAATCCTTCCTGGATGTCTGCCTGCTGCCCGATCAGGAGAAGGCTCGCTTTGCCAATACGGCTGAAGGCGTGGCTGCCCTCATCGCCTTTCTGGCGCCCCTGAAGGGGATCGCGCGGCTGATTTTGGAGCCGACCGGCGGTTACGAGCGCCTGACCGTGGCGGCCCTTCAAGCGGCCCAGTTGCCGGTTGCCAAGGTCAATGCCGGCCAGGTCAGGCAGTTCGCCAGAGCCTGCGGGCAGCTCTCCAAGACCGATACGATCGACGCCTTCGTCCTCGCTGACTGTGGCCGGCGCATGCAGACGCGCATCCTGCCGCAGCGCTCCAGCCGGCAGGCTGCGCTGGAGGAGCTTGTCCTGCGCTACAGGCAGTTGTCTCACATGATCGTGCAAGAAAAGAACCGGCGCGAGAAGCTGAACCACGGGACCCAAGGCAGGACGAAGGAGTGGATCGAACAGACCCTGGGCTTTCTGGTCAAGCAGCGTCAGGCTGTTGTTGACGACATGGCAGAGTGCCTCAGAGCGGACCCCGAACTCGGCAGGAAGGCCGAGGTGCTCATGTCCCTCAAAGGGATCGGCCTACGCACGGCATGCTTCCTGCTGGCAGGCCAGCCCGAACTGGGTCTGCTCAACAAAGCTCAGATCGCCAAGCTGGTCGGGGTTGCCCCCCTCAACCGCGACAGCGGCGCAATGCGCGGAAAGCGCATGATCGCGGGCGGCAGAAGGCCAGTGCGCGACGCACTCTATCTCGCCGCGCTGCCGGCAATCCGCTTCGATCCAGCAATCAAAGCCTTCTACACAAGCCTGCGGGGCAGAGGAAAACCCGGAAAGGTCGCTCTCGTCGCCGTCATCCGAAAAATGCTCATCATCCTCAACGCCAGACTCCGAGACAACAACCCAGCTGTCCTTGACCGCTAACACCGTTGCTTTTTTGTGGCCGGCAGCGGGTGCCTCGGTGGAGAATCGGCGCCGTTCTGGTCTTGTTCTCGTGCAAGGACCGGGATAGACAATCCCCGTTGTGCACGGAATTCACAGGGCGGGTCAGCACAGCATTAACCCTTGGCCACGTAGGCCAAGACTCACGCCAGAGTGGCGTGGTTAAGGAAGGTTAACGTTGTTCCCCCGAGGCACCGATGGCTGAGATTGCGCGGCTCCACCCGGCTGAAGAGAAGTCGTTCCGCATCGCACCCCACAATGTGGAAGCCGAGCAGGCCCTGCTGGGCGCCGTCCTGATCAACAACGAGGCTTTTTACCGGGTCTCCGACTTCCTGATGCCCGAGCACTTCTATGAGCCGGTGCACCGGGAAATCTACGAGGTGATCAGCAAGATCATCCGGGCCGGCAAGTCTGCCGATCCAACCACGATCAAGACCCACCTGCCCGAGCAGTTGCTGCCGGACGTGACCATGGCGCAGTACTTGGCGCGCCTCGCGGCCGAAGCGACCACGGTGCTGAATGCTGCCGACTACGGGCAGATGATCTACGACCTGGCGATCCGGCGGAACCTGATCCTCGTAGGCGAGGAGATGGTCTCGACCGCCTATGACGCCGATGTCGAGATGACGCCGGAACGGCAGATCGAGAAGGTGGAAGGCGAGCTGTTCTCGCTGGCCGAGAAGGGCCGCTATGACGGTGGCTTCCAGGCCTTCGGGAACGCGCTCTCCGCCTCGATCCAGATGGCGGGCGAAGCCTATCAGCGCGACGGCGGGCTCTCCGGCGTCGCCACCGGACTAGACGACCTCGACCGCCAGATGGGCGGGCTGCAGAAGAGTGACTTGATCATCCTTGCGGGGCGTCCCGCCATGGGCAAGACCTCGCTTGCCACCAACATCGCCTTCAACGTCGCCAAAGCCTGGCGCGGCGAGGTGACGCCAGACGGGCACAACAAGACGGTGAACGGCGGTGTGGTCGGCTTCTTCAGCCTGGAAATGAGCTCCGAGCAGCTGGCAACGCGTATCCTGGCGGAGCAGGCGGAGATCTCGTCGTCCGACATCCGCCGTGGCCGCATCCACGATTCGCAGTTTTCCAAGCTCGTCGACGTGTCCAACATGATGAGCAAGCTGCCGCTCTATATCGATGATACGGGCGGTATCTCGGTGGCGCAGCTTGCCGCTCGTGCGCGCCGGCTGAAGCGGCAGAAGGGTCTCGACTTTCTGGTCATCGACTACCTGCAACTGCTGTCGGGCTCGAGCAAGGCTTCGAGCCAGAACCGCGTGCAGGAGCTGACCGAAATCACCACCACGCTCAAGGCCTTGGCCAAGGAACTGGAAGTGCCGATCATTGCGCTATCCCAGCTTTCGCGTCAGGTGGAAGCGCGCGACGACAAGCACCCGCAACTGGCGGACCTGCGCGAATCGGGTTCTATCGAGCAGGACGCCGACGTGGTGCTGTTCGTGTATCGCGAAGAGTACTATCTCAAGAACAAGGAGCCCAAAGAGGGCACGCCGGAACACCTGAGCTGGCAAGGGGAGATGGAAAAGGTGCACGGCAAGGCCGAAGTGATCATCGCCAAGCAGCGTCACGGCCCCACGGGCACCGTGCAGCTCAGCTTCGAGGCGCAGTTCACCCGCTTCGGCAATCTCGCCCGTGCCGATTATCTCCCCGAGCGCATGGAATGACATGGCGCTGACTTCCGGGCTGGGCGGCCAGCTAAGCATCGATCTGGGGGCACTGGCCCGCAACTGGCGCGCACTCGACAAGGTGAGCGCGGGAGCGCTGACGGGCGCCGTGGTGAAGGCGGACGCCTATGGCGTGGGCATCACCATGGCCGCCAAGGCGCTGCATGCAGCGGGCGCCCGCTTCTTTTTCGTGGCGACGCCCGACGAGGGGCTGGCGGTGCGCGCCGCCTTGTCCGATGTCCACATCTTCGTGCTGGACGGGCTCTACCCGGGGGCGGCCAATCTCTACATCCGGCAGAACCTGATGCCGGCGATCTCCTCGATGGCGATGCTGGAGGAGTGGCTGGCCAAGTGCATCGAGCGCAACGAGGCCTATCCCAGCGCCTTCCATTTCGACACCGGCATGAACCGGCTCGGCTTCCGCCTGGGCGAGGTGAACGCCGTACGGGAACGGATCGAGGGACTGGGTTACGCGCCGCAGATGGTGATGAGTCATCTCGCCTGCGCCGACCAGCCCAACCACGAGAAGAACCGGACGCAATTGGCCTTGTTCGGCTCAGTGCTCGCCAAGTTTCCCGGCATTCCCGCTTCGCTGGCCAACTCGGCAGGGCTGATGACCGGGCGGGACTACCACTTCCAAATGGTGCGGCCGGGTATCGCGCTCTATGGCGGGCGGGCCGTCAACGGCCGAAAAAACCCCATGGCGCCGGTAGTCACGTTGCACGTGCCGATCCTGCAGGTGGTGGAGGCGCGCACAGGCGAGTCGGTTGGCTATGGCGCGGCGTACTCGCTATCGCGGAACAGCCGGCTCGCGATCATCGGCCACGGCTACGCCGATGGCTTCATGCGGTCGCTGTCCTCGACCAATATGCGCCCGGGCGGCAAGGTTGCCATCCGCGGCAAGGTCTGCCCGGTGATCGGCCGCATTTCGATGGACCTGTCGATCGTCGATATCACCGAGCTTGGAGCGGATATCCCCAACCCCGGCGAGGGTGCAGAGGTGCTGGGAGCGACCATCGGCGTCGATGACCAGGCGGATGCTGCCGGCACGATTGGCTACGAGATCCTGACGAGCCTGCGGCTGGCGCGGGTGAACCGCAACTATGTCGGCGACGGCAACCTCCCGCCGGAGTGAGTTCCTGTTTTGTTCTTGTCACGGTCGCTGATCTGATCTACTGCTCGTAATCAGGAGTGATCATGGCTGTCTTCGTGGTGCTGCTCAGGGCGATCGGCCCGATGACACACAGGGTGATGTCCATGGCGCAGTGGCGCGAGGGCGTCGCCGCGGCCGGGTTCACGCGGCCGGAGACCTATATCGCCACCGGCAACATGATCGTCGAGGGCGCGGGTACGGCGGCCGAGGTAACGAGACGGATGAACGAGGTGGTGCTGTCCCTGGGGCTGACGATGGCGAATGTTGCCGTGGTGCGAACACCACGGCAGTTGCGGGCACTGGTGAGGGCCAATCCCCTGCCCGAGGCGGCGGCAGAGCGGGCCTCACAGATGGGGGTCTATTTCTTCGTCAAGCCGCGGCCGGATTTCGGCTGGATCGGCGACTATGAGGGACCGGAAGAGATCCGCGTCGAGGGCAACCACCTGATCGTCGACTATCCCGGCGCCACGGCCCAGGGCTCGAGATTGCCGGGGCTCATCGAGAAGCGTTCGGGCACTGCTACCGCCCGCAACTGGAACACACTGACGGCGCTCGCCAACAAGGCGACGGCCCGCGAACGAGAGGCCACCGCATGAGCAAGGTCCGCACCAGCTATGTCTGCCAAGCCTGCGGGGCGGTGTCGTCGCGCTGGCAGGGACGGTGCGATTCCTGCGGGGAATGGAACAGCATCGTCGAGGAGATCGTCGATTCCGGCGTTGGTGCGGGACCCAAGGCGGCGAAAGCCAATGGCCGTCCCACCACGCTGGTGCCGCTCGCCGGGGAGACCGAGAGTGCGGCGCGGGTGGTGACGGGCATCGGCGAACTCGACCGGGTGACCGGCGGCGGGTTCGTGCGCGGCTCGGCGCTGCTGGTTGGTGGCGATCCCGGCATCGGCAAGTCGACACTGTTGCTGCAGTCGGCGGCGGCTCTCGCCGGCAGGGGCAAGCGCGTCGTTTACGTATCGGGCGAAGAGGCCGTGGCCCAGGTGCGGCTCCGGGCACAGCGGCTGGGGCTCGGCGGCGCCGAAGTGCTGCTGGCGGCCGAGACCAATGTCGAGATCATTCTCGCAACGCTCGAGGCGGGTCCGGCGCCGGACCTCGTCATCATCGATTCGATCCAGACGCTTTGGACGGACCGCGTCGACTCCGCGCCGGGGACGGTGACGCAGGTGCGCACCTCGGCGCAGGCGCTGACGCGTTTCGCCAAGAAGAGCGGCGCGGCAGTGGTGCTGGTGGGCCATGTGACCAAGGACGGGCAGATCGCGGGGCCGCGGGTGGTCGAGCACATGGTGGACGCGGTGCTCTACTTCGAGGGTGATTCGAGCCACACCTTCCGCATTCTCCGCGGCGTGAAGAACCGCTATGGCGCAACCGACGAAATCGGCGTGTTCGCCATGACCGAGCGCGGGCTCGAGCAGGTGGCGAACCCCTCGGCGCTGTTCCTCGACCAGCGCGACGAAGGAGCAGCAGGGTCGGCGGTGTTCGCTGGCATGGAGGGCACGCGTCCGCTGCTGATCGAAATCCAGGCGCTGGTGGCCCCCTCCCCGCTCGGCACGCCGCGGCGGGCGGTGGTGGGTTGGGATTCGTCGCGCCTGTCGATGGTGCTGGCGGTGCTGGAAACGCGCTGCGGGGTGCGGATTGGCGCCAACGACATCTATCTCAATGTCGCGGGCGGGCTGAAGATCAACGAGCCGGCGGCGGACCTGGCAGTGGCGGCGGCGCTGATCAGTTCGCTGACCAACTCGCCGCTGCCCTCCGATTCGGTCTATTTCGGCGAAATTTCGCTGGCGGGCGGGGTGCGGCCGGTGGTGCACAGTTCGCTGCGGTTGCGCGAGGCGCAGAAGCTCGGCTTCGGCGCCGTGGCGACGGGGCGAGTCGGAGCTGCAGACCGGACCGAGGGGCTGGCCATCAGCGAATACGCGACGCTGGCGGAACTGGTGGGACGGATCGCCGCCAACGGCACCGCGCGGCAGCCGGAACGGGACGAATGGTGATACGGGCCGTGACAGGTTAACGCTTTTGGGGTCAAAGGTGCGGCGGCGCTTGGCTTGGCGGGGCAAAGTGGTTAAACGAAACCACCTAAGCGGCAGCGGAGCAGACGGAACAATATGCTGACAGCGTTCGACGTTGGGGTTGGGGTGCTGGTGCTGATTTCGGCGATCCTCGCCACAGCGCGGGGCCTGACCCGGGAAGTGCTGTCGCTGGCCACCTGGGCCGGCTCGGCCGCCATCGCCATCTATATGTGGCAGTACCACCCCGAAATTGCCCGCGGCTATATCGCCGAGGAACTGGTCGCCGACATCGCCACGGTGGTGGTGACCTTCATCGTGTCCCTGATCATCCTCCATCTGCTGACCATGCGTATCGCCGACTTCGTGGTCGACAGCCGTATCGGGCCGATCGACCGCACCCTCGGCTTCGTGTTCGGCGTGCTCCGCGGCATCCTGATCGCCATCGTGGTGACGATTTTCGGCGTGTGGCTGCTTGGAAACAACCTTCCGGATTGGGCGGCGCGGTCGCAGTCGCTGCCGCACTTGCAGAACATGGGCAACACGCTGATCTCGATGCTTCCGGAAGGCCTCGAAGAACAGGTGACCGACATCCTGCGCGGTGGCACGGGGCTGACCGAAGACGCCGGTGACGCCAACCCGCTCGAGGGCACCGACGGCACCGAGGACGGCACGGTCGATCCGACCGATCCGGCGCCGGTGACCACCGCTCCAGCGGCTCCCGCGGCACCGCAGGCCTGATCACCCGATGGTGAAGCCCGGCCGCCACAAAGCTGGCGCGCCGAGACGGCATTGGTGCTCCGCCGCGATCTGCGCTATTGCGGCGGCACACAGATTTTCGCTTCGTGCTGACGGAGCGCGCCGCCCGAGCGGCATGGCATGGAGAGCCCGGTGAGCGTTTCCACCAACGATCCCTTCGATCTCGACGGTGACACCCTGCATGAAGAGTGCGGGGTGTTCGGCATTCTGGGGCACCCGGATGCGGCAGCGCTTACGGCCCTGGGCCTGCACGCGCTACAGCATCGGGGCCAGGAGGCAGCCGGCATCGTCAGCTTCGATGGGCGGCAGTTCCATTCCGAGCGGCAGTTGGGCCTGGTGGGCGACCACTTCACCGACCCGGCGACGCTGAAGCGCCTGCCCGGCGAGATGGCCATGGGCCATGTGCGCTACTCCACCACCGGCGAAACGATCCTGCGCAACGTGCAGCCGCTCTTCGCCGAACTGGAAGTGGGCGGCATTGCGATCGCCCATAACGGCAACCTCACCAACGGACTGACGCTGCGGCGGCGGCTGATCGCGCAGGGCGCGATCTGCCAGTCGACCTCGGACACCGAGGTGATCCTCCACCTGATCGCGCGGTCGCAGCGGGCCAGTTCCTCGGACCGGTTCGTGGATGCGATCGGGGCCGTTGAAGGCGCCTACGCCATGGTGGCGATGACACGCACCAAGCTGATCGGCGCCCGCGATCCCAACGGCATCCGGCCGCTGGTGCTGGGTGATCTGGACGGCAAGCCGATCTTTGCTTCGGAGACCTGTGCCCTCGACATCATCGGCGCCAAGTTCGTGCGCGACGTCGAGAACGGCGAGGTGATCGTCTGCGAGATCCAGCCGGACGGCGAGATCACCATCGAATCGCTGAAGCCGTTCCCGGCGCGGCGGGAGCGGGTGTGCCTGTTCGAGTATGTGTATTTCGCCCGCCCCGATTCGGTGGTGGCCGGCCGCAGCGTCTATGCCGCACGCAAGCGCATGGGCATGAACCTCGCCAAGGAAGCGCCGGTGGAAGCCGACGTGGTGGTGCCGGTGCCCGATGGCGGCACGCCGGCGGCGATCGGCTATGCGCAGCAGAGCGGCATTCCATTCGAGCTCGGCATCATCCGCAACCACTATGTGGGCCGCACCTTCATCGAGCCCACGCAGTCGATCCGCGCCTTCGGGGTGAAGCTGAAACACTCCGCCAACCGGGCCGAGATCGCGGGCAAGCGGGTGGTGCTGATCGACGATTCGATCGTGCGCGGCACGACCTCGGTGAAGATCGTGCAGATGATGCGCGACGCGGGGGCGACGGAGGTGCATATTCGCGTCGCGAGCCCGATGATCTTCCACTCGGACTACTATGGCATCGACACGCCTGATCCGGAGAAACTGCTGGCCAACCAGCACCCGGACCTCGCCTCGATGTGCCGGTATATCGGCGCGGACTCGCTGGCCTTCCTGTCGATCGACGGGCTCTATACGGCCGTTGGCGGGGAGAAGCGGGATCCGGCGGCGCCGCAGTTTACCGACCATTATTTCACCGGCGACTATCCGACGCAGCTGACAGACCTCAAGGGCCGCGCCAAGAACGAGCCCAAACAAATCTCGCTGCTGAAGGAAGCCGGCTAATGGAAGAACTCGACGGCAAGGTGGTGCTGGTGACCGGCGCCTCGCGGGGCATCGGCTACGCGGCCAGCATCGAAGCGGCCAAGCGCGGAGCGCATGTGATCGCCGTGGCGCGGACCACCAGCGGGCTGGAAGAGCTCGACGATGCCATCCAGGATTTGGGTGGCTCGTCGACGTTGGTGCCGCTGGACCTGCGGGATGGCGATGCCATCGACCGGTTGGGCGCGGCGATCTTCGAGCGCTGGGGCCACCTCGACGGGCTGATCGGCAATGCCGGGCAACTCGGGGTGCTGAGCCCCCTGCCCCATGTGAAGCCGGACGATTTCGACAAGGTGTTCGCGGTGAACGTCACCGCAAACTACCGGCTGCTGCGGTCGCTGGACGTGCTGCTGCGGCAGGCGGATGCGGGACGGGCGGTGTTCGTGACCTCCGGCGCCTCACGGTCGGCGAAGCCGTTCTGGGGCCTCTACGCGGCCAGCAAGGCAGCGCTGGACGCGATGGTGAAGTCCTATGCCGGCGAGGTTGGGCACTCGCCGCTGAAGGTCAACGTGTTCAACCCGGGGCCGGTGCGCACCGCGATGCGGGCGAAGGCGATGCCGGGGGAAGACCCCAACACGCTGCTGACCCCGGAGGACATTGCGCCGAAACTGGTAGATCTGCTCAGCCCCGCAGTGACGCAGACGGGTTGGCTGTTCGACGCCAACGGTTCCTCGGAAGAGATCTAGTCTCCGGGTCATGTGTCCGCGACCTCGTCCTTCGACAGGCTCAGGATGAGGTCTACGAGGCGTCAAGCGCGCTACTGAAGAGTGGATCCCCGCCCGCGCGGGGATGACGTGCTGGATAGCGCCTGGCTCTAGGCCAGGCGGCTCATGAGCAGCTTGTCAATGCGGCGGCCGTCGAGGTCGACGACTTCGATCTTCCAGCCGTTGTGTTCCACCGTCTCGCCGACGGCAGGCAGGTGGTTGAGGATCGACAGGACGTAGCCGGCAACGGTCTCGTATTTGGCATCGCGCGGAATGGCGATGTTGAGCTTGTCGCTGAATTCGTCCACCGGCATCCAGCCGGCGACGAGCCAGGAGCCATCCTCGCGCTCCACCAGGGCGGGATCGTCGCCTGTCTCTTCCTGGAAGACGCCGGTGATGACCTCGAGGATGTCGCCCGAAGTAACGATCCCTTCGAAATGGCCGTATTCGTCGACCACCAATGCCATGTGGACGGTGGAATTGCGGATGGCCCGGACGACGTCGAGCGCTTCGGCGTGATCCATCACCACCGGCACGGGCTGGACGAACTTACGCAGGTCGAGCGGCTGGTTGCCGGCGAAGACGCCAATGATGTCCTTGATGGCGACCACACCGATGATGGAGTCGGAATCGCCGTCCTGCACCAAGAGGCGCGAGCGATGGCTGCCGAGGATGGTCTCGCGGATTTCCTCGACATCGTCGCTGAGGTCGATGACCTCCACTTCAAGTCGGGGTGTCATCAGGCCGCGGGCGGAGCGGTCCGCAAGGCGCATGACGCCAGCGATCATCGAGTGTTCTTCGGTCTCGATCACGCCGGCGGTAGTCGCCTCGGCGATGATGGTCTTGACCTCCTCCTCGGTCACCTTCTCCTCGGCCTCCCCGCCCTGCCCCAACAGGCGCAGAACCAGCTTGCCGGACACATCAAGGACCCACACGATCGGGGAGCCGACGGTGGCCAGGATCTTCATCGGAATAGCGACACGGATGGCGACGCCCTCGGCATCGCGCAGGGCGATCTGCTTGGGCACAAGTTCGCCAACGATCAGCGACAGATAGGTGATGAGCACCACCACGCCGCCGACACCGACGAAGTTGGCGACCGCGTCGCTGGCACCAATGCTCTGCAGCCAGGATGCCAGGCGTCCACCCAGGGTGGCACCGGAGAAGGCGCCGGAAAGGATGCCGACCAGGGTGATGCCGATCTGGACGGAGGAGAGGAACTTGCCCGGATCCTCGGCGAGTTCGATGGCGGTGGCGGCGCCACGGTTGCCCTGCTCCGCCAAGGGACGAAGGCGGGCGGGGCGGGCGGAAACAACGGCCAGTTCGGACATGGCCAGGGCGCCGTTGATAACGGTCAGAACGACGACGATCAGGATTTCAGCGAACAATGGAGTGTCATGTCTTGCGGCCCCGCAATCAGCATCGGGTCGCTTATGGCGCGATCAATATAGGGGCAAGCCGGTGGGTTGCACCATGGGTGTGGATAATATGCCGCGCGTAGCTACTTGCGGTCCGGATCGTAGGGGTTCTCGGAATTGCCCCGCACCCAGAGGCGGATCGGCGTGCCCTTGATGTCGAAGGCTTCGCGGATGCCGTTGATCAGGTAGCGCTGATAGGCCATGGGCAGCGCCTCGGGACGGGAGGCGAAGACAATGAAGCTCGGCGGCCGGGTCTTGGCCTGGGTCATGTAGCGCAGCTTGAGGCGGCGGCCCGAGACGGCAGGGGGCGGATGGCTCTGCACCATGCCGGCAAGCCAGCGGTTGAGGCGGGCCGTGGAGACATGGGAATTCCACGACCGCTCGATATCGAAGATGGCCTCCATCAACCGGTCGATATTGCGGCCGGTAAGGCCGGAGATCGGCACCAACGGAATGCCCCGAAGCTGCGGCAGCAGGCGCTCGCACGCCTCGCGCAGTTCGCTCAGCGCCTTGTTCTTGTCCTCGATCAGATCCCACTTGTTGAGGGCGATGACCATGGCGCGCCCTTCGCGCTCGACGAGGTCAGCCAGGGCGAGATCCTGCTTCTCGAACGGGATGGTGGCGTCGAGCATGAGCACCACGATCTCGGCGTACTGGATGGACCGCAGGGAATCGCCGACGGCGAGCTTCTCGAGCTTGCCGGTGACGCGCGAGCGGCGGCGGATGCCGGCGGTATCGACCAGATTGATGGTGCGGCCTTCCCACTCCCACGGAACGAGGATGGAATCGCGGGTGATGCCCGCCTCGGGGCCGACGAGGACCCGGTCTTCTCCGACCATGCGGTTGATCAGCGTCGACTTGCCTGCATTGGGACGGCCAACGATGGCGATGTTGAGATAGCGGCGCGGGTTCCAGCGAAGGGTGGCTTCTTCACCCTCGCCTTCGAGCATGTCGCCGGTGATGGTCACATCGACTTCCGGCAGTTGCTCGTCTTCGCTGCCTTCGCCCTCACCGGCTTTTTCGGCCGCTTCGTCGATGGCGGCGGAGACGATGGAGTAGAGCTCGGACAGGCCGAGGCCGTGTTCGGCGGAGAGCGGAATGGCCTCACCGAAACCGAGCTTGAAGGCTTCTACCAATCCTGCCTCAGCGGAGCCGCTCTCGGCCTTGTTGCCGACGAGGTGGACCTGCTTGCCGGCTTTGCGCAGGACGCGCGCGAAGCGCTCGTCGAGTGGGGTCACGCCGGCACGGGCGTCGATCATGAACAGGATGACGTCGGCATCGCGGATAGCGATCTCGGTCTGCTGGCGCATGCGCGACTCGAGGCTGTCACCGGTGACGTCCTCGTAACCGGCGGTATCGAGCACCTTGAAGGTGAGGTCGGCAATGCGACCCTCGGCCTCGCGGCGATCGCGGGTGACGCCCGGCGTGTCATCGACCAGAGCGATCTTGCGCCCGACAAGGCGGTTGAACAGCGTCGACTTGCCGACATTTGGGCGACCGACAATGGCAACGGTGACGGTCATGGCAGCAAATCCGTTCTGCGCCGTAGCGGCTAGTTGGCCGCAGGTTCGGCGGGTGTGACTTCAGCGCCAGTGAGGGCTTCGTCTATGGCTTCAGCAGCGGCTTCGGCCTCAGGAGATTCCGTGATCACACCGGCGGCCAGCATCTGGGCCAGGTAGTAGCCCATGCGGTTGCGCACGGTGGACTGCGCCAGCGGATCATTGAGGACTGCCTCGAAGCTTGCCTGGGCCGCAGCATAGTTGGCGGCCTTGTACTGGGCGAGGCCGAGGGTTTCGCGGGCGGCATTGCGCAGCGGGTTGCCCTCGACGGCAATGGTGCCGACACGGGCCTCAACATCGGCCAGGGTGCCGGTATCCACCAGCAGACTGCCCGCCAGAACCAGTGCCAGTTCGCGCAGGCGAACGTCGGACTGGGTGTTGGCGAGGGAATCGTAGAGGGCGACCGCCTCGGCGGCGTTGCCCTCGCTGGCGAGGAGGCCTGCCTTGGCGAACTGGGCCAACACCGGGTAGCTGCCGGAGCCGTCAGCGGCGAGTTGATCGAGCTGCGCCTGAGCGGCAGCAACATCGCCGCCATCAGCGAGATCAAGGGCGGTGTAGAATTCGTCGGAGGATTGGGCGGCGTTGTTGGCGTGATACCACTGCCAGCCTTCGTTGATGGCGACGATGGCCACCACGCCCACCGCAGCACCGATCACATAGGGCATGACGCGGCGCCACAGCGCCCGCATGCGGTCGCTGCGCAGTTCCTCGTCGACTTCGTGAAAGATGTTGTCCTGCGACATGACCGTCCGGCGCTCGATTGCTGAAGTTGCCGGCACGTCTAGCATGGTGGCAACCAGATGCAAACGCGCGGTTCGCCCCACGATGGGTCAAGCGTCCGGGAGGCGGGACGCGTCAAGATAGGCGAGGCACATCCGCGTCAGTTCGCTGCGGATCTCCAACTGCCGTTCGGGCGGCAGGTTGCGCTCGAACACATTGCGGACGGTGCCGAAGACCACCGAGAGGATCGTGAGGTTCACCAGCGGAAGGTCGGCGTAGCGTCGATCGGGAGCCGAAGTGAACATGGCCAGGGTCGCTGCATCGGTCCGGCGGGCAAAGGCAGTGACCAGCGCCTCGTTGTCGAGTTCGGCAACGGAGCGGTAAAGCGCGCGGGTGACGTCGCTGCGCTCGGTCTTGGCATCCCAATAGGCATCGACCAACGCTCTGACCATCTGAGCGGTCGGAGCGCCGTGGTTGCCGCGGCACGCCTGTTCGACCTGCTCAGCCACCCTCTCCAGGTAGTACTCGTTGAGGGCATAGATCAGCGCCAGCTTGTTGGGGAAGTACTGATACATGGTGCCGACGGACACGCCTGCCCGTTCGGCGACGCGGGTGGTGGTCAGCCGGTGCAATCCCTCGGCCAGCAAAACCTGAATGGTGGCTTCGAAAATCACCTCCAGCGTCACCGCAGCGCGCGCCTGACGCGGGCGTTTCCGGGGACTTAGGTGCGGCGGAGAGGCGCCATCCATATGCGAATCCTCAATGCGAAGGATCCTTCATATAATGGCGGAGGATGAAAAACGAAGACTGAAGGAGAGCCAGAATGGCTCACACCAATCGCATCGCCCTCGTGACCGGCGCCAACAAGGGCATCGGTTTCGAGATCGCCCGGCAACTGGCGGAAGCGGGCGCGACCGTGTTGCTCGGCGCACGTGACGCGGATCGCGGCCGACAGGCAGCGGAAGACCTGACTGCAGAAGGGCTATCGGTCAGCAGCGTCGCTATCGACCTCAATGATGAGGCGAGCATAGCCGCCGCAGCGAAACACATCGAGGCCGAGCACGGGCGGCTGGACATCCTCGTGAACAATGCCGGCATCGTCGACGCCGAAGACGGACCACCGAGCGGCGCGTCCACGGCGGCGGTGCGGCGGCTGATGGAGACCAACTTTATCGGCACGCTGGCGGTGACGCAGAGCATGCTGCCGCTGCTGCGGCGATCGGAGGCCGGGCGGATCGTCAACCTGGCGACGACTCTGGGGTCGCTGGCGATCAATGGCGATCCGTCGTCGCCCTACTACTCGGCACGGCTGATTGGCTACAATGCCTCGAAGGCGGCGCTAAACATGCTGACGGTGCAGCTTGCAGCGGAACTGAAGGACACTCGGATCGCCGTGAACTCGGTCTGCCCCGGTTATGTGAAGACGGACCTGACCGGGAACAACGGCTTCATGACGCCGGCAGAGGGCGCGCGGCTGCCGGTACAGTATGCGCTGATGGAGGACAGCACCGTTACCGGCAGGTTCGTGGAGCCGGATGGCGTCACCCCCTGGTGACGCCTATTCCCACTCGATGGTGCCCGGCGGCTTGCTGGTCACGTCGTAGACGACGCGGTTGATGCCGCGGACTTCGTTGATGATGCGGGTGGCGGCGCGGCCGAGGAAGTTCATGTCGAACTGGTAGAAGTCCGCCGTCATCCCGTCGACCGAGGTCACGGCACGCAGGGCGCAGACGAACTCGTAGGTGCGCCCATCGCCCATGACGCCGACGGTCTGCACCGGCAGCAGCACGGCGAAGGCCTGCCAGATCTGATCGTAAAGGCCGGCCTTGCGAATCTCGTCGAGATAGATGGCGTCGGCCTGGCGGAGGATGTCGAGCTTCTCGCGGGTGATGCCGCCGGGGCAACGAATGGCGAGGCCGGGGCCCGGGAAAGGATGGCGGCCGATGAAGCTCTCGGGAATGCCGAGCTCGCGGCCGAGGGCGCGGACCTCGTCCTTGAACAGCTCGCGCAGAGGTTCGACGAGCTGCATGTTCATGCGCTCGGGCAGGCCACCGACATTGTGGTGGGACTTGATGGTGACCGATGGACCGCCGGTGAAGGAAACGGACTCGATCACGTCGGGATAAAGCGTGCCTTGCGCGAGGAATTCGGCGCCGCCGAGCTTCCTGGCCTCTTCCTCGAAGACCTCGATGAACAGCCGGCCGATGATCTTGCGCTTGGTCTCGGGGTCGGACTGACCCTCGAGTTCGCCGATGAACTTGTCGGACGCGTCGACATGAACGAGCGGGATGTTGAACTGGTCGCGGAACATGCCGACGACCTGCTCGGATTCGTTGAGGCGCATCAGGCCGTGATCGACATAGATGCAGGTGAGCTGGTCGCCGATGGCTTCGTGGATCAGGACGGCGGCCACGGAGGAATCGACACCGCCGGAGAGGCCGCAGATGACCCGACCGGTGCCGACCTGCTCGCGAATCTTCTCGATCATGCGCGAGCGGTAGGCGGCCATGGTCCAGTTGGACTGGATGCCGCAGATCTTGTGGACGAAGTTGGCGTAGAGCTTCGCCCCGTCGGGGGTGTGGACCACTTCGGGATGGAACTGGACGCCCCAGATGCGGCGCTGTTCGTTGGCGATCATGGCGAACGGGGCGCCCGGAGAGGTGCCGACGACCTCGAAACCTTCCGGGATATCCACCACGCGGTCGCCATGGCTCATCCAGACCTGATGGGCGGAGCCCGTGTCCCAGACGCCGTCGTAAAGAGCAGAGGGCTTGTGGGCGGTGACTTCGGCGCGGCCGAACTCGCGGTGGTGACCGGCCTCGACGCGGCCACCGAGCGCCATGCACAGCGCCTGTTGGCCGTAGCAGATGCCGAGGATCGGCACTTTGGCGGCGAACACTGCCGGATCGATAGTGGGCGCGTTCTCGTCGAGCGTGGAGGCGGGGCTGCCCGAGAGCACGATGCCTGCCGGCTTCAAGGCGGCAACGGCAGCACCGGCGTGCTGGAAGGGGTGGATCTCGCAGTACACCCCGGTTTCGCGGATGCGGCGGGCGATCAACTGAGTGACCTGCGAGCCGAAATCGATGATGAGGATGGACTCGGTGGGGGCGGCGCTGGCGGGGGTTTGCATGGCGAGCCCTTATCGCCAACGCGCCCTTTTCGCAAGCACATCGGATGCAAGCCGGCCTTGCGCGGTGCGGGCGAAACGGGCAGTGCGCTGGCGCGTTGCCGTGCCGGCAAGATGTGGGGGATGTGGGTGACAGGGAATCGACTGAGCGGCGCCGACTGCCTGCGGGCACTGGCGTGCCTTGCGGTGCTGATGCATCACCTGGCGTTTCGCATGGATCTGGGCTCGGTGCCGGAGCTGTTCCAGCCGCTGATCCGCTGGCTGACCCTGGGCAGCTTCGGGGTGTCGGTGTTCTTCGTGCTGAGCGGGTTCTTGTTGGCGCGGCCGTTCTGGCTGGCGCTCGACGCGGGACAGCCGATGCCGTCGCTGAAGGTCTATGCGCTGCGGCGTATGGCGCGCATCCTGCCGGGATTCTGGCTCGCGCTGGTGGTGAGCCTGCTGCTCGACCTGTGGCTCGGCGGCAAGGTGCTGGATGCGGAGCGGGTGACGCGCTTCGTGGCCGGGGCGCTACTGGTCGGCGACTGGCACTGGGTGACGCTGTTTCCGGTCGACAACAATGGGCCACTCTGGTCCATCGGGTTCGAGGTCACGTCGTACCTGCTGCTGCCGATGGCGCTGACGGTGCTGTTTGCACTCGGCGCCAGGGGAGCCACGGCGCGGCTGCTTTGGGTGGGCGTGATCGGCATCGTTCTGGTGGGGCACGTGCTGGTGGTGCAGTGGGCGCCGATCGATGAGGTCGAGCGCGGCTGGCAGTTCGGGCTGGTGGGCGGCGCCAAGGCGTGGATGCCGCGGTTCAATCCGGTGGGGTTCTTCGCAATCTTTGCCATAGGGGCGCTAGCGGCAGGGGTGCAGGTACGGCTGGCGGGGCTGCGGCACGGAGGTTTCGATGCGGCCGGTGTGCTGGCCATCTTCGGGCTTGGGGTGCTGATGGCGATGGGCGTAGGCGGGCAGACCGAAGGCTTCGGCTGGCTGGGCGTGCCCTATGCCTTTCCGTGGATGCCGCTGCTGGTTGCCGTGGCGCTGGTGGCGCTGCCGAGCTCGGTTGTGGCTGGGCGGATGCTGGATGCGCGGCCAGTGCGGTTCATCGCCGAGATTTCGTTCGGCATCTATATCTGGCACTTCCTGCTCATGTGGCTGATCGAGCGGGTGGTGCCGGGATCGTTCGACACATCGGGGCCGCAGGGGTGGAGCAACTGGCTGATCACCAGCGCCGTCGTCATTGGGGTGACGCTGGTGGTGGCGACGCTGAGTTTCAGGCTGCTCGAGCGGCCGGTGGTCGAGTGGGCGCGTGGGCTCGAACCGCGGCTCAGGCGCGAGCCGCGGAACGATGCGGTGCCGGCGACGAGTTCATAGCACCGACTCTCAGGCCAAGCGGCGCAGGACGATGCAGTAGAAGCCATCCGTATTGGTGCGATGGGGCGTCAGGGCGACGCCGCCGAGTTCGGTGGCGAGACCGGATGGGATGGTGGTGCCGAAAGCTGCCTGCCAGGCCTCGACGGCAGGCACGACTGCCAGGTTGGTGTGGGTAGCAAGCAGCGCCTGCACCTGATCGTCGTTCTCCTGCGGCAGGATCGAGCAGGTGATGTAGACGAGGTGACCACCGGGCTTGAGGAAACCCGTGGCCTGGTTCAGCACCGCGGACTGATCGGCGAGGCGCTGGGCGAGAAGTTCGGGGGTGAGCTTCCACTTGATGTCGGGGCGACGCCGCCAGGTGCCGGTGCCGGTGCAGGGCGCGTCGACGACGACGCGGTCCATCTTGCCGGCGAGATCATCAAGGGCGCCGGATTCGGGGGCGCGGACCTGGACGTTGCGGGCGCCGTTGCGCTTCAACCGGTCGTAGATCGGAGCCAGGCGGGCGCGGTCGCTATCAAAGGCGAAGATCTGGCCGCGGTTGTCCATGGCGGCGGCAAGGGCGAGGGTCTTGCCCCCTGCCCCGGCGCAAAGATCGAGCACCTGATCGCCCGGTCGGGCGTTGGCGAGGGTCGCGACGATCTGGCTGCCCTGGTCCTGCACCTCGAACCAGCCCTTGAGATAGCCCTCGTCGGTGGTGACGTTGGGCGTGCGGGCGTCGCGCGCTCCGGCGGGCATGGTGACGCCAAGGGGAGCGACGGCTGTGGGCTGGGGATTGAAGCGGGCAAGCGATTTCAGGACCCGCTCGCGGCTCGACTTCAGGGTGTTGACGCGCAGATCGAGCGAAGGCCGGCCGGCGAAACCGCGGCCCTCGTCCACCCAGCTATCGCCGAAGGCGCGCTCCAGCGATTGGGCGAGCCATTCCGGCACGTCGGCGGCGGCATGGGCGGGCATCTCGGGTGCCGGGGCGGAGAGGCGGGCGATTTCGGCTTCGGTGAGGGGCTCGGGGGCATGCGCGTCCCCGGCGAAGCTCTGCGACAAGGCCTTGGGGTTCTCGCCCCAATCGCGAACGGCAACGGCCAGCACGAGGCTGCGAGGGCTATCGTCGCCCATGAGCGCAGCGTGGGAGGCGCGGCGACGAAGCGCGTCGTAGACGAGATTGCCAATGGCCGCACGGTCCCCTGCCCCGGCGAAGCGATTGGCCTGACCCCAAGACTTCAAGGCTTCCGACACGGGGCGGCGGCGGGTTTCCACTTCGGTCAGAACGTCGATGGCGGCGGAGAGGCGACCGGGGAGGCGCATGGCAACTCGGCATGGGGGAATGGCTGAGGACCATTAGCCAGAGCCAGCGCAGCACTGCAAGGCCGAAGGGGCAGTGTCCAAGCTCCGGAGGAGAGTCCGGAAGTGGTCACAAGTGGTTCCGGCAGAATCAATTTTGGCGGGCAAGCGGCGATGGCCGTGGGGGAGAGGGAGCGAGCCCCCACCTAGCCTCCCCCGCGAGCGGGGGAGGGACGGGCCGGTGGGTGCCGGAGCAGCGAAGCAAACTCGATGCGCCCCTCCCCCGCGTTGCGGGGGAGGTTGGGTGGGGGGCGAGGTCGCGACGAACGCGGTTTCATTCCCGCGTAGGCGGGAATCCATCTCGAGGTGCCTGCACCACCATCTGCCGGCCGTTGAGGCATCGCGGGACGCCCCCCGCTCTCAGCGTTTTTTTGGTGCGTTGGGGGCGGCGGAGGAGTAAGTAGTCGCGATTGCTTGGGGGATATTCAGGAGGCGTGGCGGTGTCATTGTTGATGTGGACGTCTGAACTGAAGAGAGCGCGC
This sequence comes from Devosia albogilva, assembly GCF_042685625.1. NCBI lineage: Bacteria > Pseudomonadati > Pseudomonadota > Alphaproteobacteria > Hyphomicrobiales > Devosiaceae > Devosia > Devosia albogilva. The sequence continues at coordinate 3,102,220 of NZ_JBHUNP010000001.1, read as the reverse complement.
GGATTTTTTGCGGCGGCGGCGGTGTTGCTGTTGCCGACGATAGTGGCGGCGGCGGAGCCGTTGCCGGCACCGGAAGGGCCGGTGATCCTGGTGGTGAGCGGCAATATCGAAGTCACCAACACCGATGGAGGAGCCGCCTTCGACCGCGAAATGCTGCATGGACTGGGGCTCACCGAGATAGAGACCTCGACACCGTGGACCGACGGCGTCCAGGTGTTCTCCGGCGTACTGGCCCGTACCGTGCTGGAGCGGGTGGGGGCGGATGGTGCCGCGGTGATGGCGTCGGCGCTGAATGACTACACCGTGGAAGTGCCGATGGAGGACTTCCAGAACTTCGATGTGCTGCTGGCCACCACCATGGGCGGCGAGGAGATGAAGGTCAGCGACAAGGGGCCGATCTGGATCGTCTACCCCCGCGACAACCACCCTGAACTGCAGGACCGGCGGCTGCATGACCGTTGGGTGTGGCAACTCAAGGCCCTGCGGGTGCAATGACCGGGCGGCCGTGGATCTCGCGGCCCTTTCTTGCCGCGGCCCTGGCCGTGACCGTGCTATTCGTGTTGCTGCTGACGGCGGTGACACGACTGGCGGTCAACGAGAACCGGCTGAGCGGTGAACCGGCCGAAGGGGTGATCTGGTTTTCGAGCCAGGGGCAGTACGAGGCGATGCGCCTGGCCGACACCGTGCTGCAGTTCGAAGCGGAACGGGTGCCGCTCGAGGAAGTGGTGCTGCGCTATGACCTGCTCGACAGCCGCATAAGGCTGTTCGAGGAGGGACCGATGACGGCCCGGGTCGCCGCCATGGGCTATGACGACGACGTCGCCGCCATGCGGGCGATGCTGGAGGAGCACCGCGCCGCACTGCCTAGGCTTGAGCCGACGGATACGGCTGCAACAGTGGCACTGCACGACACGGCCCAGACACTGGCGCTGAGCATGCGCGATTTTGCCAATGCCGGCATGCTGGACGGCCGTGAGCGGCAGGCGGCCGTGCGCGAGAGCCGGCGGCAGATCCTGTTCGAAGTGATCGGCTACCTGCTGGCCACGATCGCGGCGGGCGTGCTGGTCGCGATCGTTCTGGTGCGGGGGCTGCGAACGGCGGTGCGCGCGGAAGCAGCACTTCAACACGAGCGGGAGGTGTCACGCCTGCATCGTGCGTTCACCTCAGTGGTGTCGCACCAGTTCCGCACGCCGCTGTCGATCATCGACGCGAGCGCCCAGCGCATGCTGCGGCGCGCCGGTGCAATGTCGGCAGACGAGGTGGTCAGCCGCGTCACCAAGATCCGTAACGCGTGCCAGCGGCTGACGCGGCTGATGGAGAGCACGCTCAACGCCGCGCGGCTCGAGCAGGGCGAGATCAGCTTCAATCCGCGCCCCTGCGACCTTCACCAGTTGATCGCGTTGGTGTGCGAGTATCAGCCCGAAGAGGACCAGAACCGCATCGAGCGGGCGCTGGAGCGGTTGCCGCAAGTGGCGCTGGCGGACAGTACCTTGTTGGAGCAGGCGATCCAGAACCTGATTTCCAATGCCCTGAAGTACTCGCCGGCCAGTACGCTGGTGGTGGTCCGCGGCGAGCGGCAGGGCAGCGACGTGGTGATCAGCGTCGACGACTCGGGGGTGGGCATCCCCGCCGACGAGATGGAGTTCATCAGCGAGCGGTTCTACCGGGCACGGACGGCCGAGGGCGTCCCGGGCACCGGGATTGGCCTCAACTTCGTGGCGCAGATCATGAAGCTGCATGGAGGCCAGGTGGAGGTGCGCAGCGTCGAGGGCGAAGGCTCGACCTTCACCCTGCGCTTCCCCTACCGCCCCGTGGAGCAGCCCGGGGCGACCGCGTCGCTCGCCCCGGAAGCGGCGAAGTAACTCAGCGCCCGCTGCGGTAGTTCGGAGCCTCGCGGGTGATGGTCACGTCGTGGACGTGGCTTTCGTTGAGGGCGGCGCCGGAGATCTTCACGAAGGTGGAATTCTCGCGGAAATCCTTGAGTGTGTGGGCGCCGGTATAGCCCATGGCGGCGCGCAGGCCGCCGGCGAGCTGGTGGATCACGGCGTTCACCGGACCCTTGTAGGCCACCTGCCCTTCGATGCCTTCCGGCACCAGCTTCATCTGGTCGCGCACATCCTGCTGGAAGTAGCGGTCGGCGGAGCCGGCGCCCATGGCACCGACCGAGCCCATGCCGCGGTAGGACTTGTAGGAGCGGCCCTGGTAGAGGAAGACCTCGCCGGGCGCTTCGTCGGTGCCGGCCAGGAGCGAGCCGACCATGACGCAACTGGCGCCGCCGGCCAGAGCCTTGGCCAGATCGCCCGAGAACTTGATGCCGCCATCGGCGATGACGGGAATGCCCTGGCGGTCGGCCTCTTCGGCGCAGGACATGACGGCGGCGAGCTGAGGCACGCCGACGCCTGCGACGATGCGGGTGGTGCAGATCGAGCCGGGGCCGATGCCGACCTTGACGCAGTCGGCACCGGCATCGATCAGCGCCTTGGTGGCTTCGGCGGTGGCGACGTTGCCGGCAACGATGCGGGTGGAGTTGGACTCGCGCTTGACCCGCTCGACGGCCTCGGCGACGCGGACGGAGTGGCCGTGGGCGGTGTCGATCACGAGCAGGTCGACGCCGGCGTCGATCAGGGCCAGCGAGCGCTCGAAGCCGTTATCGCCGACGGTGGAGGCGGCAGCGACGCGGAGGCGCCCCTGCGCATCCTTGACGGCGTTGGGGTGGAGCTGGGCCTTCTCGATATCCTTGACGGTGATCAGGCCGATGCAGCGATAGTCCTCGTCGACGACGAGCAGCTTCTCGATGCGGTGGCGGTGCAGGAGCACCTTGGCTTCGTCCTTGGACACACCTTCCCGCACGGTGATCAGGTTGGTGTGGGTCATCAGCTCGGAGACCGGCTGATGGGGATTGGAGGCGAAGCGAACGTCGCGATTAGTGAGGATGCCGACCAGCTTGCCGGTGACGCGGCCGCCACGGCCGCCGTTCTCGACCACCGGAATGCCGGAAATGCGGCTCTGCTGCATCAGGGTCAGCGCATCCGACAGCGTCGCCTCGGGGCCGATGGTGATGGGGTTCACCACCATGCCGGACTCGAAGCTCTTCACGATCCGGACCTGCTCGGCCTGTTCGGCGGCGGTCAGGTTCTTGTGGATCACGCCCATGCCGCCAGCCTGAGCCATGGCGATGGCCATGGCGCTCTCGGTGACGGTATCCATGGCCGAAGACAGGATGGGAAGATTGAGCGCTATGTCCTTGGTGACATAGGTGGAAATGTCTGTCTCGGTGGGCAGGATGTCGGAGCGCGCCGGCTGCAGCAGCACGTCGTCGAAGGTGAGAGCCGCATCGCCAGTGATGGTGGTAATGATCTTCGCCAAGGCCAGACCTTTCCTGCCTTCCGGTGTGAACCAGGGATAATGGAAAAGAACCCGCGGGGGAGACTCGGCGGGTTCAGGTTGGCGAGGGTCAATAGCATCGGCGAAGAAACTTGCATAGGTGCGCAGAACGCGTGCCACCTATGTCGGCTTGCGCATCCGGTGGTGTCCCTCGATAGTTGAGCCGGTTACCTGTTCTGGTATCCCGATTCTCCCGGCTCGACGTGGTCCGCATTACACCCCTCATCCTGGCGGTCGCCCTGTTCATGGAACAGATGGACTCGACCGTCATCGCTACGTCCCTGCCGGCGATCGCGACAGATATCGGCAGCGAGCCGATTGCGCTGAAGCTGGCGCTCACCGCGTATTTCGTGGCGCTCGCCATCTTCATCCCGATCAGTGGCTGGATGGCGGATCGCTACGGGGCCAAGAACATCTTCCGGCTGGCGATCTTCGTGTTCATGCTGGGCTCGCTCGCCTGCTCGTTTTCGTACTCGCTCGAGAGCTTCGTGGCGTCGCGGTTCTTCCAGGGCATCGGCAGCTCGATGATGACGCCGGTGGGGCGCCTGCTGCTGGTGCGCTCGACGCCGCGCAGCGAACTGGTCTCGGCGATGGCGTGGCTGACGATTCCAGCGCTGATCGGTCCGATCACCGGGCCGCTGGTAGGCGGGTTTCTCACCACCTATCTCAGTTGGCACTGGATCTTCTGGATCAACATCCCGATCGGGATCGCGGGTATCATCCTGTCCAGCATCTTCCTCAAGGTGCCGGATGAGCGCAATCCGCGCCCGATCGATACGGTCGGGTTCGTGCTGGCGGGGATTGCCTTTGCCGGGCTGGTGTTCGGGCTCTCGGTGGTCAGCCTGCCGGCGCTGCCGCTGATCTATGGCTACCTGACGCTCGCGGTCGGCGTCACGGCGGCCCTGCTCTACCTGCTGCATGCCAGGCGCGCCAAATTCCCGCTGCTCGACCCGCAACTGTTCAGGCATCCGTTGTTCCGCAGTGCCATCACCGGTGGGTCGCTGTTTCGCATCGGCATCGGGGCCACGCCGTTCCTTTTGCCGCTGATGCTGCAACTGGGCTTTGGGCTGACGCCGTTCGAGTCGGGGGCGGTCACCTTCGTGTCCGCCTTCGGGGCACTGCTCAGCAAGTTCGCCGCCGAGCGGGTGTTCGCGCGCTTCGGCTTCCCGCGGATGCTGGGGTTCGCGGCGGCGATGGGCGGGCTTTTGGTGGCGGTGCACGGGCTGTTCACCGAGGCGACGCCGGTGCCGGTGATGATGGCGGTTCTGGTGGCGAGCGGCGTCTTGCGCTCGATCTTCTTCACCGGCACCAATGCCATCGGCTACGCCGATGTGAGCGACGAGGAAGCGAGCCAGGCCACTGCGATCGTCGCCGTGGCGCAGCAGTTGAGCATCGCCTTCGGCGTGGCGGTGGCCGGGGCGATCCTCGAGGTCAGCACCCGCATCAGCGGGAGCGAACTCGCGGTGTTCGACTTCCAGATCGCGTTCTTTGTCGTGGGCGGACTGAGCATGCTCAGCGCGCTGGTCTATCTGCGCCTGCCGGCGGATGCGGGCAGCAATGTTTCCGGCCACAGGCCCGTCGCCAAGGAGTAGCCGGCGGAGCCGGAAGCAGTGTCCCGTACCATCCCGCTCATCCTCGCCACGGCGCTGTTCATGGAAAACATGGACGCGACGGTGATCGCCACCTCGCTGGTTGCCATCGCCAGCGACATCGGCACGGACCCGATCTCGCTGAAGCTGGCGCTGACCGCCTATCTGGTGGCGCTGGCGATCTTCATCCCAATCTCGTCGTGGATGGCGGACCGGTTCGGGGCCCGGCGGGTGTTTCGGGTGGCGATGCTGGTGTTCATGTGCGGCTCGGTAGCCTGTGCCCTCTCCTCCTCGCTGGCGCAGTTCGTCGGCGCGCGGTTCGTGCAGGGCATGGGCGGCGCCATGATGGGGCCGGTGGCGCGCCTCGTGCTGGTGCGGTCGACACCGCGGCACCAATTGGTGAACGCGATGGCGTGGCTGACCATTCCGGCGCTGATCGGGCCCATCGTGGGACCGCCTTTCGGGGGTTTTCTCACCACATTCTTTTCCTGGCACTGGATCTTCATTATCAATGTGCCGATCGGCATTCTGGGCATGGTGCTGGTCGGCTTCGTGCTGCCGAACGAGACGCGCAACGCGCCGCGGGCGATCGACCGCAAGGGCTTCGTGCTCGCGGGCAGTGCCTTCGCCCTGTTCGCCTTCGGCTGCTCGGTGATGAGCCTGCCGGCACTGCCGCCGGCGGTGGGCGCGGTCTCGGCAGCGGCGGGGGTGGGGATCGGCCTGATCTATGTGCGCCACGCGCTGGGGACGAGCAATCCGCTGCTCGACCTGAGGCTTCTGCGGTTTCCGATCTTTCGCACCTCGGTGGTGGCCGGGACCTTCTTCCGGCTCGGCCAGGGCGCCACGCCGTTCCTGTTTCCGCTGATGCTGCAGATCAGGTTCGGCATGACGCCGTTCGAATCCGGCATGGTCACCTTTGCCAGCGCTATCGGGGCGCTGGTGGCCAAGTTCATGGCCAACTGGATGTTCCGCCGCTTCGGGTTCAAGTACCCGCTGGTGATCTCGACGCTCGTCGCAGCCTTGGGCATCGTCGCCATGGGGACTTATGTGCCCGAGACACCGCTGGTGCTGATCCTCGGCGTGCTGGTGTTCACCGGCTTCTGGCAGTCGATGTACTGGACCGGCTCCAACGCCTTCACCTTCGCCGACATCGAGGACAAGGACGCCGGCCAGGCCAACACAATCAGCCAGGTGTGGGGGCAGTTGATGTTTGCCATGGGCGTGGCGCTGGGTGGCGGTTTGCTCGAACTCGCTCATACACTGCGCGGCGGGGAGATGCTGGCGCTCGTGGACTTCCACATCGCCTTCCTTATGGTCGCGGCGGTCGGATTTTTGGCAACAATCCTGTTCCTGCGGCTCCCCAACAATGCCGGGCACCAGCTAACGGGCAGCGGCGAAGCGCACTAGGAGCCGAGATGAGAGCCGAGACCGAGCGACTGACCCTGCGGCCCCTGGAGCAACGCGACCGCGCTGACCTCGAACGGATCATGGGCGACGAGCAGGTGCGGCGGTTCTTCCCGACCCGCGCCAGTTCCGAAGACGTCGACCGGTTCCTGAACCGCGTCTGGCAGGAGGAGGCGGACTACGGCTTCTGTTTCGGCGCGGCGGAGTGGAAAGCCAACGGGCGGCTGGCCGGGATCATCGGCATGGCCCGGTTCGACGAGCCGTTGCGGGCGGCGACCGGAGCCGAGGTCGAGATCGGCTGGCAGCTCGATCCGGCCTTCTGGGGGCAAGGCGTGGCGCCGGAGGGGGCGCAGGCCTGGCTCGACTATGGCTGGCGTGAGCTTGGCCTCCGCGAAGTGGTGGCGATCACTGCGGTGCCCAACCGGCCGAGCCAGCGGGTGATGGAGAAGCTCGGAATGGTGCGCGACGAAGCGCGCGATTTCGACCACCCGCGGGTGCCGGAGGGGCACGCGCTGCGGCGGCACGTGCTCTACCGGATCGGCAATCCGCTAGTCTGAGTCGTCTTCGCTGTCCTCGGGGCGTCCCTTGAAGCCCTTGGCGATCAGATAGGCCTCGGCGGAATCGGAGCGGCTGGACGGCGGCTTGGCGTGGAAGGTGCTCCGGAAGTGGCGCTTGAGCATGTGCAGCAGCTCATGCTCGGTGCCACCCTGGAACACCTTGGCAACGAAGGCGCCGCCCGGCGCCAGCACGTCGAGCGCAAAATCGGCGGCGATCTCCACCAGTTGGACGATGCGCAGGTGGTCGGTTGGCCGGTGGCCGGTGGTGGGCCAGGCCATGTCGCTCATCACCAGGTCGGCCTTCTTGCCGCCCATGGCATCGATCAGCATCTGTGGCGCGTCGTCTTCGGTGAAATCCTTCTTGAGCAGGATGACGCCGGGAATCGGGTCCATGTCGAGATAGTCGATGCCGACCACCAGGGGATTGGCATCGGTGGAGCCCACCGCCTTGGCCGCAACCTGCGACCAGCCGCCGGGCGCCGCCCCGAGATCGACGACGCGCGTGCCCTTGTGAAAGAGCTTATGCTTTTCGTCCATCTCCTTGATCTTGAAGGCAGCGCGCGAGCGATAGCCCTCGGCGCGGGCGCGCGCCACGTAAGGGTCGTTGAGCTGCCGCTCGAGCCATTTGGTGGAGGAGACGGTGCGCTTCTTGGCCGTCTTCACCCGGATCTTGAGATCCTTGTCGGATTTGCGACCGCCCTGCCCCAGTGCCTTATCGACCATGGCCATACCTCCGCGCAGTTGCGTTCCTGCCGCGGCCGCGATCGGCATCGATCAGCGAGATCAGGATGCCCTCGCGCAGGCCACGGTCGGCGACGCGCACCCGCTCGGTGGGCCATTCGCGGCGGATGGCTTCGAAGATGGCGCAGCCGGGCAGCACCAGATCGGCGCGGTCGCGGCCAATGCAGGCGTGGGCGACGCGGCGCTCATAGGGCATGTTGAGCAGCACGCGCATGGTCTCGTCGACCTCGCGGCGGTGCATCCACAGCCCGTCGACCTTCTGGCGCTCATAGCGCTCGAGGCCGAGATGGAGGCCCGCCAGGGTGGTCACGGTGCCGGAGGTGCCGATCAGGTGGACCGGGTGGTCGGCGATCATCTGGCGCAGCTTGTCGCGGCCGCGGAACTGCTTGAGGTGCTCGGCGACGTAGGCCACCATTGCCTCGAACACCTCCGGAGTGACATCGACGCCACCGAAACGCTCGGCGATCGAGACGACGCCGACCGGCAGCGACTGCCAAGAGCGAATCGAGGCCGACATGCGGCCCTGCGCCCGCGGGCGCCCGCCGCGGAAATCGAGCCAGGCGAGTTCGGAGGAACCGCCGCCGATATCGAACATCAGCGCGCCCTGTGCAGTACCTTCGATCAGGTCGGCGCAGCCGGTGACGGCGAGTTCGGCCTCGGTGCGGCGGTCGACGATCTCGAGCTCGAGCCCGAGTTCCTCGCGCACCCGGGCCAGGAAGGCGACGCCGTTCTCGGCGCTCCGGCAGGCTTCGGTGGCGATCAGGCGCATGCGGGCGGGCTGGTGCTCCACCAGCTTGTTGCGGCACTGGCGGAGTGCTTCCATGGTGCGCTCCATCGCCGCGTCGGAGAGCCGCCCGGTGACGGACACGCCCTCCCCCAGCCGCACGATGCGGGTGAAGCCGTCCATGACGCGGAAGCCGTGATCATGCGGGCGGGCGATCAAGAGGCGACAGTTGTTGGTGCCAAGGTCGAGCGCGGCATAGAGCGGCCCGCGCGCACGGCGCGAATTGGCTGGGGGTGGCGGCGTCCGCTTGCCCGCCGGTCCGGGCCGTCCCTGCCCGTCCCTTGCCGAAGGGACAGGCCCCTGCGGCATATTGGCCGCACCGACCTCGAGGGGCAGCGCGGCCGCGGACCGATCCAAGTCGGCCACGATGGTCTCCTAGCGTGCGCGGTCGCCGGACCCAGAGGGCGCGCCCGACGCACAGTCGTTCGTTGTCGCCGCTGACGGTAGAGCATGGGGGGCTGCGGCGCAATGTTCCCGAACAAGGTGTCAAAGCGTGTCGAGGGCGCTTGCAATCTGATTTCGCTTTGTCTAAGTGAAACCCGCGCCGGCCACGCCGCGCCCGCCCGCTTCGCCCGGGCACCCCTGCTGGGGAATAGTTCAATGGTAGAACAGCGGACTCTGACTCCGTCGATCTTGGTTCGAATCCAGGTTCCCCAGCCAGCTTCTTCCTTCCTATGACGGGGCTGAAAGAGTGCCACGATTCCGCTGTAAGAATGCAGCGATCCGGCTGTAAGAATGCAGCGTCTGTAGGATCTCGATGAGGGCCTAAGCACAGTCTTGGCTGTCGCCGATCCTCTCAACTTCGCCAGTCACACTTCGTTGTGTGCGGAAAGGGCGTGGCGTTTCCAGTACCGCTCTTCCACCGCGTCAGGTTGCAAGGCGGGGTCAGCGTAACGCTGCTCCCGCACGGAAATGTCCAGATGGCGGTGGAAAAGGGAGACGTAGTCGAGGTCTTTTTCCAGATCCGGGTCCTTGATCGCACTGATCCTGCCCACTTCGATCGCCGCACCTCCCGTCGATACGACCGGTACGACCGCGGCATCGGGGTGGAGCTTGTTGAAAAGCTCGTACTCGTCGACGATGCCTTTCATGCCGCCGATGAACACCGCCGCCGAGAACTCGTGCTCGGTGAGCATCCTTTGCCTCATCGCCTCTACGCTCTTGTCAACGTCGACACCGACCGCCTCCACGTAGGTCACGTTCCGAAATCGCTTGTTGTCCTCCGGGAACTCATCCTCCCAAAGGTTAGACTGGTAGAGATTGACCCACTGCCCGTACTCCACGCCAAGCTCCTCCGCCATGGCCCACACGATTGGCGTGATCGCCGGGTGTCCGCCCCACACCAAGCGCCGACGACCGAGAACCACGTGTACCAGCGAGGACACCGCCGCGGCGATCGCCACCGTATCCGCTGTGGCTGCGTATTCCGGCCCTCGCTTAGGGTCGGGAATGCCTGCTGAGAGAAATATAGCCTCCATCATGGTCACTCCTCCATCCCGCTAAGGGTCCAAGCAGCTTCGGAGAGCTTCATGGATCGCACCACCTTGATATTATCGTCGAGCCACTTGAGGTGAGCACCCCAAGTGTCGCGAATGCCGATGCTGTCGTAGACTAGGATTGGGGTGCAGCGCTGGTTGGCTTGCCTTGCTTTCTCGGCGACCTCGTTCAACGTTTCCGCAGTTGGCACTCCGACGACTGGATATGCCCAGACCCTGTTTTCATTCATGAGGGTGATGGAGATCGCCCGGTGTGCCCCGACACCCTCCACCCGTGCCCCCACCCTCTCCGCATCGGCCCTCAGCCTCCCGGTGAAGGACATGTACCGGGACGCTATGCTCCGACTGCGTATGTCCTCGACGGCCAAAGCGATCTGTTGCGCCGCTCCCTCGACCAATGGACCGTCCGCCCCCTGGAGTTCCGCGGAGTCGAGGTAGATGGTCTCGGCGAGGTCCATCATCTTGGTCGGTTTGTGCTCGGGCCAGATCACCCTAAGCACATGGATCTCCTTCGCCAGAGCCCTCCCGAGTTCCTGCCTCGTCCATTTGCTGTCGAAGTATGAAGGGGTGTCCAGCATCACCATCACGTCGGAGTCGCATAGCCGATGCCACAGGACATCCTGGAAGGGATCGCCTGGCCGGATGTCGTGCGTGTCGAGGAATACGTCGAAGCCCTTGCTGCTCAGGAGATCATGCAACTGCAGCGCGGCTGCCCGTGCTTCCGGGCGTCGATAGCTTACGAACACCCTCCGCTGACGCCGGAGCAGTCCGACACACTCGAGCATGGCCGATGCGAGCACGTGCAGTCGGGGGTCACCGTCATCGAGGCGGACGCCGTTCGCGGCTTGCAGGAACTCGGGGATGTCGCGGACGAAGTCACCGTTGCTTGCAATGACGGGTATTACCGGCTGACTTGCAGCCACGATCCGCCTGGCGTGCATCTCGTCGTCGTATTTTGCGCTCCGCCGAAGTAAACAGCGGCGAAGGCCGCACGTGGGTTACGTGCATCCACTGTTCGCCCGTCGTGGACGACCACATCATCGCCTAAGCCGAGCCCGAAATCGCCGACGTGGTCCGCGAGCGCGGCCTCCAGGGCCAGACGCTGCGCCTCGGGCATCGACCCAAGTATAGCGAGTTCGTATACGCTCACTGCAAACCCTCTCCGATAGCCTCACTTACGAGGCCACAATATCCGCGGCGTCCGCAAGTTTCCACGCGGACAATGACCTGTAGTGCCTGCGCAAAATGACTACAATGAATACAAGCCGGGGATTCGCGGGACAGCATGCCGAGAGAAACAATCTTCATCAGCCACGCCAAGCCGGAGGACAACGACTTCGTCCGGTGGCTCGGAAGCCGTCTAGTAGGAGAGGGTTACCGGCCTTGGGCGGAACTAACCGATCTCGAGGGCGGCTCCCCTTTCTGGGCCAACATCGAACGCATCCTCCACGCTGACACCGTGCGCTTCGTCAGCGTGGTTTCCCGTCATAGCGTTTCAACGGACCGGCGCGGCTTTCGCAGCGAGTTGTCGATCGCTGACGGAGTCGGCCGACAGCTGGAAGACGACAAGTTCATTATCCCTGTCAGGCTCGACGACACGCCCAACGCCCGCCTTCCTGCACAGTTGAACCAACTGCACGCTTTGGACTTCTCCCGAAGTTGGGGCGAAGGTTACCTTGAGCTCCTGGCGACTCTCGAGCGGTCGAAGATCCCTCGGGGCGCGGGGTCAACAACGTTCGACCAATGGCGGGCCCACCACGCCGCGGCCAGTTCACTGGTCGCCGCGGCGCCGGAAGCGGCAGTCACGAACCTCTTAGAAATATCCAAGCTTCCGGAACGCGTATCTCTCTATTCCTATGAAGGCAGCAGGGAGACTTTCCCGAAGGCCATCAAGAAAACCGGGGTGCCACATGCCCATTTCCACCGGTTGTGCATTGCTTTCGCCGACAAGGACCACATCCAGGAACTCATGGGTGAGAGCCACCTTCTCAAGACAGAGGGCGTTTTCGGCTTTATCGATTTCATGGACGGTCCGAAGGCTGGCGAGACTCGCCCCCTCAGGTCAGATGCCAAGAACAAGCTCACCGCCCTTCTCAGGGAGCATGTTGAACGCCATCTGCGGTTACGGGGCCTTGTCAGCTACGACGCCGCCGGCCAACAGGCATTCTACTTCCCCAAAGGGCTGATGCAAAATGACAAGGTGAACTACAGAACCGCCTGGAACACGACGACGTGGAAGAACGTGGTCGGGAGGAGCGAGAAGCTGGGTGTCTATTGGCACCTCGCCATGAAGGTGAATGTATCCTTGGGTGAACAGCCCATGGTGCGCTTCAAGCCATACCTGTGCTGGTCCGAGGACGGGCAAAAGGCCATCACCGACACAAAGCGGACATCGTCGTTGAGAAAGCGCTTCTGCCGCAATTGGTGGAATCCACAATGGCGGACGCTGCAGGAGGCATTTATCGCCTTTTTGGCTGGAGGCGATGAGGAGATCGTCATTGATCTCGGAGGCGCCAACAGCATGGCGCTCGCCGCCCGGTTGTCCGGTGTTCAGCTCGCCCGCAGCATGCCCGCCGATCTTCTCCTGCAAGACCAGGCCGAGGATCCGGACGAGCCCGATCAACTGGACGACGATTTCCAGGATGGCGACGAGCTGGAGGAAGAGGCATGAAGGGCTGGCGCGTGATCCACGTCGACGAGCCGCAACTGAGCTTCGGTTTCGGCCAAAGATGCGAGCACCCGAAGGACGGCCTGTTCCTATACGGACCGCCCGAATCGAACCTCAACCCGGCCCGCATGGATGTCGGAGTGATCGGCACCCCCCAGGGGATACAACATTTCGAAGCGTGGGTCTCCTCTATCCGTGGCGTCATCGCCGCTCCAGAAACGGGCAAGGCCGAGAACCGCATGATCTGGCCGGGCTTTCAGTCGGTGTTCAACATAGAATGGCCTACGACCCCGATGGCTAAATGCGTCATCGATGGAACGGAACTCAGCAGCCGTATTCGGTCCAGCGACCGCAGCGACGCTATCTACACTGCGGTTGACATCTACGACGAAGCCTTGCGCACGCACCGGACCGACGAGGGGAGCAAACCGCTGCTCTGGTTCGTCGTCGTGCCGGAAGAAGTTTACAAGTACGGACGTCCGAACTCCCGAGTGCCAAAGGCCGAACAGGTTCCGTCCAAGGCCGTAGGCAGGCGCAACGCAAACAAGATGCTACGTGACGGTTGGCTGTTCCAGGAGGACGTGGATGGCCTAGAGATGTACAGGTACGAGGAGAATTTCCACAACCAGCTGAAGGCACGGCTCCTCGATACAGGTGAGATCCTGCAGGTGGTGCGGGAAACCACGCTGCTCGCAGGATATATAGACGAGAACCGCCGGAGGGCACTGCAGGATCCCGCTTCCGTCGCCTGGAACCTGTGCACGACGTCGTTCTACAAGGCAGGCGGCACGCCATGGCGCATCGCCGACGTCCGCCCGGGGGTGTGCTATGTCGGGCTCATCTTCAAGCGAGTAGAAAGCACCACCGGCACCGATAATGCCTGCTGCGGTGCCCAGATGTTCTTGTCGTCCGGTGAGGGTGTCGTCTTCAAGGGTGCGGTGGGCCCCTGGTTCTCGGAGGCCGACGGCACGTTCCACCTCGGGCGCGCCAAGGCGGCGGAACTCATGGGGCTAATCGTCAAGGCCTATACGAACATGCATGGAGCCCCGCCCGCCGAACTCTTCATCCACGGGCAGACGTTTTTCGGCGACGAGGAATGGGCCGGGTTCATGGAGTCGGTACCAGAGACGACCAAGCTCACGGGCATACGCATCCGCCGGCAAGCCGAGGTGAAGCTGTTCCGATACGGGAAGAACACGGTTCTCCGCGGAACAGCTATCATCACTGGCGAGCGGAGCGCCTACTTATGGACTGTAGGGTTCGTCCCCCGGCTAAACACTTATCCCGGACGAGAGGTGCCCAACCCTGTCACGGTGGAGATCGTGCGGGGCACCGGGGATATCGAAACCGTGCTCGGCGATTTGATGTCGCTGACAAAGCTGAACTTCAACAGCGCTGGCTTCGCGGATGGCCTGCCCGTCACCCTGAGGTTCGCCGACCTGGTAGGGGAGATACTCACAGCGGCCCCGGTAGGCGACCGCCCTCCCCTGCCGTTTAAGGCTTACATCTAAGGTAGACGCCGTTCAGGCCGTGACCTTCGCTATCACCGCAAGGATGACGACCACCGTGGCAAACGGCAACGCGACCACGAACTCCAGGGCGGTCCGCCACGGTGGGGCAGAGTGTAGGCACGAACGCCAGTCCATCGTGAACGGCTCGATAATTCGTCCGTGGCGGACTTCGTCGTAGAGGTTGCGGTAGGATCGCTCAACATGCAACGCGAAGGCGTTTTGCCACCAGAACAGAAGGGTCGGTGCGATGCCCAAGCCGGCCAGCCAAGGAGTCGCGTTACTACCAGTCTGCGCGATAGCTATCATCGCCGCAGCCAAGGTTATGGCCAAGGTCCTGCTGTTCTGAGCATCGGAGGCGACCCGGGAGATGACCCCTTGGACCATCCCCAAATGGGCGATCCTGGCTTCCTCACTGCTTGTTGGTGCTGTAGTCATCGCTGCCCTCCGTCAAACCAGCTCCGAAAACTACTCTCTTAGCCAGTCCGCAAGTTCGGAGGCGGTGTTCCGGACATGGTCCAGAACCAACCATCGGTTTCCTGAACGTTGCTTGGTTTCGCCCCATACGATGCGGCGGTATAGCCCCAGGTACTCCCATTCCGCCCAGGTCATGTCGTGGGCAGTCTCCGATGACGGGAACAATGCAATGTGATCCATGGTCTTGTATCCATCGGCTACGCCGAGTTCCCATGGCACCCACCTGCTGTCCTTGCTGTTCTTGCTCGTGAGGAGAACGAACTTCTTCGATTGCCGGATGCGCGTCTTGAGGATGCGGGCGGTCTCGGCGCTGGTATAGGGAGGCATTTGCGGGTCCACCTCGTCCACGTACACACGCGCACCGTGGTTCTCGAGCACAATGGTCGCGCCGACAACAAGATCATCGTCCTTGCTCGAGTGGGAGAGAAAGGTCGCCCCCTCCGGGGACCGGCTTTCCGCATTCTTCCTTATCGATGCCTGTTCATTAACAGGGCGAGACGCTGCGAACGACCGGAGCTCTGCCGAGGTGACGAACTGGACCATGCTTCCTCTCCAGAGCTACCTTTAGCGGTTCGCGGCCCGAGCGGCTGCCTCGATCCAAAAACCGATGTTGTTGTAGCCGTCGTCCAATACCCAGTCGTACTCGCTGTACAGCCGGTTCATTGGTGTCGCCTCTCGACCGACCGTGAATGTAGAAAGCGGGTTCACTCCGGGAAGATCGGCGCCTCTCTGAGGGTGCCTCACGTTGTGGATGTCGATGGCAAGTAACCCCTTCCCGAGTTCGAAGCTGCGCTTGATCTCGTGGCGTACCCATGGGCGGGATGAGGTTTCCCTGCCGAAGAGGACGACGGTGACGGAGGTGCCGGCCAGCTGTTGCTCGATCCAACGCTCGATACCACCGGCTCTTCGCTTTACCTCTTCGAACTCCGCCTTGTCATAGAACGGTGAGGCTTCTCCTCCGGGCCGCAACACCCAAGAGTTCCTCACCTGCATCACCCGGTGGACATCGCGCTTGTAATGGAAACTGAAGAAGACTTTCCTAGGCATGGCTTTCCCACGTGAACTCGATGCACCTGTCCAAGCAGAAACATCTACTCCAGGGTTGCACAATGCTCGAGCAGCGAAGTTCACGGTTTATTAGCCGTATCAGCCGATTATCTATCTGAGCCGAAGCAGTCGCGGTGAACGAGCGTATCCCGTTAGCTTTACTTAAGCCTCCGAACGCTCCGATTACCTGATGTCCGATTCCGCCTTTTTGAGAAATGGGTGAACACTCAGCGGCATGTGCGCCGCGTGCTGAGATCCCATCATTGCCCCATCCGGTTTCTAAACCGCCTTCCTGATCGTAGGAGAGGCAAAGCTGCCCTACCTCTGCAGCCAATCTGACCGGTTCCATGCCGGTGGTGATCGTCCACAGAGGCCGAAGCAAAACACCATCTTTAGAACCTCGGAGGCGCGGACGATTTCCTGAATGTGCCGTGCTTGTACTGGTAATCGACGTGGTCGAGAAGCTGCCGGATCTCATGATGAAGGCGATCCTGATCGGTGGCATCATCACGGGCGATTTCAATCAAGAGGTTCGCAAGAACGGCTGCACCGCCAATGTTCCGACCCTTGGCGTTGGGGCGTTGGGTCCGGCGCTTCTTGCCTTCGACCTCAACGGGGCCGAGCGCTTCGGCGATACGAAGCATGGCGTTTCTGATCCGGGTGTTACTGGCTCCGGTCTGCTGCTTGAGCTCAGCCGTCGCGAAGACCCTCTCGTTGCCGTGGGCCAGTGCCCCGAGGCGCGCCAGCACCAAGAGATCTCCCAAGGTGACATCGGGCTCGAACGCTGGTCGACGGGGCATGGCAGAACTCCAAGGCTGAAGCGCATTGTGGCCTTGCCCGTATTTCGAAACCGTTAGCCTCAGGTCGCCAACACTCGACCGCAAGAGATGGCGAACCGCCATGAGATGACTGTCGACTTGCCCTCTTTGCCGTTTTGGTAGCGTCAGCACACCATCTTCATTCCTCATTTGGTGGCGACTAAAAGGTTTTCCAGCTTAGACACCCGTGACTGCAGTGACGTGGCAAATGACGTCGACATGCCATCATCGATCCATTGGAGGTGACTTTGCGCCAGCAATGCCTGATGGATGATGGCGGCAACCCCGCATCTGGTTGTGGTGTCACGGCGAAGCTCGCCGGCCTGCAGCACCTGTGCTTCGGCCATATCCGACAGTCCTCAAAGCACTTCCGGCAAGTGCATCAAGCCCTGGAAGGGCTGGGAACTTACCAGGGCACCCTAGGCCGAGGGTTCGCCGGGCCGAACCAGTGTCTGGGTGGCGCCCTGAGCCAATAGCTTAGCCGCGATGGGAGACGTGATCATCTATATCACCGCAAAAAACGCCGCCGGCACAGCCACCTCGCTCGGCAGCCCCGAGGCGACAACGAATGCTGCCGCGATGCTGAATTCCTTCTTGCTGACGGTGAACAGGAAGGCGATCAGCTCTTCCCGGTCGTTGGTAAACAACCTCGCGGTCCAACCGACCAGATAACCCGCAAGGTTCAGGCAAAGCGCCGCCGCAGCGATGACGATGGCGTACCATCCGTAGCCGAGTATCGTCCCGGCATTGGGCTCGACCGCGGCGAGCAGCAGGAGCAGGTATGGATCACGAGGTGGACCAGCCACATTCCGACCTGATGGCGGGAATGGACGAGAACAACCGCTGATGATGCAGACAGGCATGGTCGGGGACATCGATGTCGCTTTCGTCTTCGCCATGATCCCGCACCACCAGAGCCCCATCAACATGGCCGAGGCCGAGCTTGAACATGGCGACAATGCTTGGGCCAGAGAGATGGCACAGAAGATCATCGACGCGCAGGAGGCCGAGATCGCCGAAATGCTGGGATGGCTTTCGACCGAAGGCGCCTCCGAGAACGCAGGAAACGAACGTCACTCGTGGTCCGTTATCGACCAAGGCTGTTGTGCGTGGATTGGTAGCGGTCACCGGGTTCCCTCTTCTTCACCCGGGGCAGGTCTTCAAGGCCGGAGTTCATCGCGAGGAACCCGCCGTCGTCCAGGCGATCGAGGGTCAGGAGCCCAGCCCGTTCGAAGATGATCCAGATCCGGCGTTCCGCCCGGGCGAGCCGAAGCTGTATGGACAGCAAACGCCTGCTCATGAATCGGCAGTCTTCCCCGTCCAAGTCGCCGGGCCACACCCCTTCATGGAACAGGCGGTGTACGAAGTAGTCACGCTTGTCCTTGATCCACTTCAGGTACCTGATGTCCTCCGCCGCGATGCCGTGTTTTTCCAGAACCTTGATGAGTGATCCCAGTGTAGAACCTTGAAGCGTGGCCCGTTTTGCCACGAACCGGTCCCACCGGTCGGCGTCTTCACCGAGCCTGTGCTGCACCTTGAGTCGGTCGCACATCTGCATGGCGCTGATCAGCATGTCCTCGAACTTGCCGACTGCCAAATAAGTACCGGCCATCTCCTGGCAATAAAGAAATCGAGCCACGTCGTCCTCTGACATGGCGCCGATGATCTCGAGGAGCTGTTCCTTTGACAGTTCGGGACGAAACACCGCTGCTACTCCTCCGCGCGTCGGTCCCGCGTATGATCGCGCGAGTGACCCTTAGGCAATACCGGGTCGAGCCAACGCCTACTTGGCATGCTAACAGGTTTGATCCTGCGCGGGGTCATGTCTCATCACACCGGCTGTTAGTTGTGGCAGTGCTGACGCTTCCACGCCCTGCACAAGACGCTGCGAAAACCTCATCTTGACAGCGAATGATAAATCCATAATCTTCGATATATGGAATCAACACATGCGATCGAAGTCTTCGCTGCACTGTCGCAGTCGACCCGTCTGTATACCTTCCGCTTGCTCATGGAACACGAGCCTGAAGGACTGCCGGCAGGGGAAATCGCGCGCCGCCTAGAGGTGCCACAGAACACGATGTCGTCGCACCTGGGCGTACTAACCCGTGCCGGCCTGATCGAGTCCGAGCGTCACAGTCGTTCGATCGTTTATCGTGCCGTCGTTGATCGTGTTCGGGAGATTGCGAGCTTTCTGGTGCAAGACTGCTGCGGTGGTCGACCGGAGCTGTGCGAGCCGCTCGTCGCCGAGTTCACCCCTTGTTGCCCACCGAAGGAGTCGAGCCATGCCTGACCGCGTCTACAATGTCCTGTTCCTCTGCACCGGCAATTCCGCCCGCTCGATCTTAGGCGAGGCGATCCTCAACCATGTCGGCCAAGGCCGTTTTCAGGCATACTCCGCGGGCTCGACGCCCAGGGGGTCGGTTCATCCAATGACGCTGGAGACGTTGACCAAGGTCGGCATTCCCACTCATGGCCTTCGCTCGAAGGCTTGGGATGAGTTCGCCGCCCCAAATGCACCCAAGATGGATTTCATCTTCACGGTCTGCGACAACGCTGCCGGCGAAGTTTGTCCGATCTGGCCCGGTCAGCCGATGACCGCCCACTGGGGCATCGAAGACCCCGCCGCGGTTGACGGACCGGAGTTCAAGCAACGTGCCGCCTTCGATGATGCCATGCGCTATCTGCGCAACCGGATCGGCGCCTTCATCAACCTGCCGATCGCCAGCATCGACCGCATGGCGCTGAACTCGAAGCTTGAAGGCATTGGCGCCATGGACGGAACGACCACCAAGTCGTCCAAGGTCGCATGATCAGCCCGACTCCCATACCGGGGAACGATCCGAAGTTCCTCGCCGCTCTCACCGAAGCAAAGCTTCCTACCGACGATGTTGGTGAACCTGACCGGTCGTTCTTCAGATTCGAGCAGGACGGTCGACTCCTCGGTTTCGGCGGCTTCGAGCTCTACCGCGAGGACGCCCTTCTTCGATCCGTTGTCGTGCCGCAGGAAAGCCGGGGCACTGGCGCCGTGCGTACAGTAGCCGAGGGCATGCTTCGTGAGATCTCCAATGCCGGCGGCACGCGAGCGTACCTGCTGACCACCACGGCAGCCGACTTCTTCAAGCATCTTGGCTTCGAGGTCATCGACCGTGAGGACGCACCTTCCGCGATCCTCAGGACACGTCAGGCCTCTTCCATCTGCTCATCCGCGTTGATGCTGTTCCGCGCCATCTAGGTTTCCCATGTCCATCTTCGAACGCTACCTGACCATTTGGGTCGCCATCTGCATCGTCGTTGGCATCGCCGCCGGCCACTTCTTCCCTGCCGTCTTCCAGGGTCTGGGATCCTTTGAGTACGCTCAGGTCAACATCCCTATGGCAGTGCTCATCTGGCTGATGGTCGTGCCCATGCTGGTCCGCATCGACTTCATGAGCCTGCGGCAGGTCGGTTCCTACTGGCGCGGCATCGGCGTCACCGTCTTCATCAACTGGGCGATCAAGCCCTTCTCGATGGCGCTGCTGGGGTGGCTCTTCATCGGTTGGCTGTTTCGCCCGATGCTGCCGGAGATGCAGATCGACAGCTACATCGCCGGCCTGATCATCCTGGCCGCGGCACCGTGCACCGCCATGGTGTTTGTCTGGTCGAACCTGGTCAGGGGCGAACCGCACTTCACCCTTTCTCAAGTCGCCCTGAACGACGCCATCATGGTCGTCGCCTTTGCCCCAATCGTCGGCCTACTGCTAGGGCTATCGGCGATAACCGTTCCCTGGGACACGCTGCTGCTGTCGGTCGGCCTCTATATCGTCGTGCCCGTCATCGCCGCCCAGCTCTATCGTCGTTGGCTGCTTGCCAATGGCGGCATCGACGCCATTAACCGGGTGCTGGCCGTCCTGCAGCCGATTTCGATCGCGGCGCTGCTGTTAACACTTGTCATGCTCTTCGGCTTCCAGGGCGAGCAGATCATCGCTCAGCCCACAGTAATTCTCCTTCTGGCTGTGCCGATCCTGATCCAAGTTTACCTGAACTCCGGACTGGCCTACTTCCTGAACAGGGTCTCCGGGGAGCAACACTGCGTCGCCGGGCCCTCCGCCCTGATCGGCGCCTCGAACTTCTTCGAGCTCGCCGTTGCCGCCGCAATCGCCCTGTTTGGCTTCAACTCGGGAGCAGCGTTGGCCACCGTCGTCGGCGTGCTGGTCGAAGTGCCGGTCATGCTGTCGGTGGTCTGGATCGTGAACCGCAGCAAGGGCTGGTACGAACGTAGCGCAGCCGTCCGTCACAACACTGAAACGAGGGCCGCCGAATGAGCATCACTATCTACCACAATCCCGACTGCGGCACGTCTCGCAACACGCTTGCGATGATCCGGCAGTCTGGTGTCGAGCCCACCGTCATCGAATACCTCAAGACCCCGCCCAGCCGCGAACGGATCGTCGAGCTGGTCTCCGCTGCCGGCATTTCCCTGCGCGATGCGATCCGCAAGAAGGATACGCCTTTCGACAAACTCGGCCTTGCCGATCCGGCCAAGACCGACGACGACCTGCTCGATGCCATAGAAGCGCACCCGATCCTGCTCAACCGTCCGCTCGTGGAGACCCCGGTGGGCACCCGGCTCTGCCGGCCATCCGAAGTCGTGCTCGACATTCTGGAGAACCCCGATATCGGGCCGTTCATCAAGGAAGACGGCGAAGTCATCATCAATGCCGAAGGAAAGCGGCTTGTCTGATTTGCCCAACGTCCTGTCTGCAGCCTTCCAGGTTCCCGATTTCGGCCAGCTCGTCGCTCCTGCCCTCGACCACAAACCACGCATTCTGATGCTCTACGGCTCGCTCCGAGAGCGCTCCTATTCCCGGTTACTGACCTTCGAGGCGCAACGGCTGCTTGAGGCCTTCGGCGCCGAGGTCCGCATCTTCCATGCCAATGGGCTGCCGTTGCCGAACGACGCCCCCGACACCCACCCGAAGGTTCAGGAGCTGCGCGAGGCCATGCTGTGGTCGGAAGGCCAAGTGTGGACATCGCCGGAACGCCATGGTGCGATGAGCGCGGTGTTGAAGTCGCAGATCGACTGGATACCGCTTCCTGGCGGCGCCATTCGGCCCACGCAGGGTCGGACTCTGGCGGTCATGCAGGTGTCGGGTGGGTCCCAGTCCTTCAACGCCGTCAACCAGATGCGCATTCTCGGACGCTGGATGCGGATGGTGACCATCCCCAACCAGTCCTCGGTGGCGAAGGCCTTCCAGGAGTTTGACGAAGACGGTCGCATGAAACCGTCATCCTACTACGATAGGGTCGTCGACGTAATGGAAGAGCTGGTGAAGTTCACGCTGATCAACCGCGGCGTATCCGGCTACCTGACCTCCCGCTACAGCGAGCGCAAGGAAGCGGCAGCCAAACTCGAGGAGCGGGTCGGCCTCAAGTCGATCTAGGATACGATGGCCGATACCCACTCCAATGCCGACGCCATCTGGCTCGGCGTCACCCAGATCATCGGGTACGGCACCCTCTATTACAGCTTCAGCATCCTTGCCCCGAACGTCGCCGGCGACCTGCAAGCACCGGTGGAGTGGATCTTCGGCTGCATCTCCCTCGCACTGCTCGCCGGCGGGCTCGTCTCGCCCTGGGCAGGCGGGCTAGCAGATCGGGTCGGTGCAGGCAGGGTTATGTCGATAGGCTCGATTGGTGCTGCCGCAGCGCTTGCGGCGGGCTGGCGGGGAACGCCATGGCCTTCCTGACTAGCGTGATCCTTGTCGAATTGGCGTAGGCCTTCGTGCACTATTCCACGGCGTTCGGGTTCCTCGCCCAGACAACGGGCTCCGCGCGCAGCGCAGCATTACTCACCTCACGCTGATCGCAGGCTTTGCGTCGACGATCTTCTGGCCGCTAACCACCTGGCTGCTGCTAGCCATGGACTGGCACCGCATTGGCGCCATTCGCCTTGTCGGTCTCCCTCGGCACTATCGGACCGGAGCCATCGCTCTGGGTCTTGGCTGGCGCCGGCACCTGCTGCGTCGCGGTGTTCGCTGAAGTGTGGCGTCGCTGCTGTCCGTCAAGATCAGTAATGCCAGCTCGTTAGTGCACAAAGATCACGTTCTGCAATTTACCTATCTCGCAACCGCTCTATAGATCTGGTCACGTCATTAGGCTCTGGCGCGTGCTCGACAGGAGCATTCCGTCGGGATGCCGGGAAATTCTTTCCCGACTTCCGACACTTCGTAGCCGAGCGCTTTCACGCAACCAAACAAGTCGGCGAGGTCGAACCCCTGGCCACTGCGGACGGTCATGCTTGCGCCGCTCAGCGAAACTCCGACATAGGCAATGCCCGGGAGCCGATTGACCGCGTTCTCCAGCACCTGGACGCAGCCGTCGCAGGCCATCCCGGCGATCCCGATCGTCAGCTTCTCCCCGACCCCCAGGACGTCATGCATCGAAGCTGACCTTGCCGGCCATGTCGAACTCGTAGACATCGTCCCGGAAACTGACGACCCCGTTCCGGTTCGCCCACGCCGAGATGTAGGTCGTGTGGATCTCCGGAGGGTTGGTTACCTCGACGTCCTTCCGCTCGCCGGTGGCGAATACATTGGTGACCTCGCCCGGGCCCCAGTCCCCGTTGTCGCGCAGCACCCAGCCGACGAAATCCTGGACTTGGTCGACGCGGACGCAGCCTGACGAATAGAACCGGGCGTTCTCCCCGAACAGACCCTTGGTCGGCGTGTCGTGCAGATAAACGGCATGGGGATTGTGGAAGTTGATCTTGACGTTCCCCATCGAGTTCTGCGGTCCCGGATCCTGGCGGAACCGGTAGTTCACCGCTTCCTCGGTCTGCCAGTTGATCTGGCTGGGTTGGAGCTCCTGGCCGTTGCCGTCGAGAATGCGGATTTTCTGCTCGGTAAGGTAGTTCGGGTTTTCGTTCATGTACTTGATCAGGTCACGCCGGATGATCGAGACCGGCACGTTCCAGTACGGGTTGAAGTTGATCTGGTGAATGCGGCTCTTGAGGATGGGCGTCTGCCGGTCGATGCGTCCGACCACGGCGGTGTGCCGGCGCTGCACCATCCCGCCTTCGACAACCTCGATGAAGGCGGCGGGAATGTTCACCACGACGTAGCGGTCCGCCAACGCCGACGCCATGTTCTGCACCCGCAGCAGGTTGAGACGAAGCTGGTGCAGTCGGGTCTCGGCCGGTACATTGAGGGCATACCAGGTAGCTTCGTCGACCTGTCCGCTTACCTGAAGGCCATGACGGGCCTGGAAGCGTCGCAGGGCGGCGTCGGTCTGAGCGTCCATGGCCTCATCGACCCGCTCCACCATGGCCATGTCTGCCGACGAGATCAGGCGACGCTTGAGCTGCACCACCCCATCACGGTTGACGCCCATGGTAACGCCATATGTCTCCTGCGGCACCTGTTCCCAGCCGCCTCGAGCCACAAAGGGCTCATACTGGGCGATGGCCATCTGCAAGTTGTTGGCAGTGTCGTAGCTGAGAATGGGCTCCACAGTGTCGATCGCCTGAATAGCTGCAGCGCTATTGGCCTGCTGTTCGGCATCGCTCAAGGTGCGGGTTTGGTTCATCATGTCCCAGAGCGACTGCGCGCGCGCGGGTTGCATGATGGGAAGGGTGGCGGCCATGCCGAGCGGGAGCAGCCGCATGAAGTCTCGTCTCTTCATCTCTCGATTCCAGTTCGAAAATGCAAAAATGTGGCGCTGGCATTGCGCCGAAGCTGGAGATCAGGAGGCGCGGGGTGGACGGAAGTGCTTGGAAGGATGGTAGGTCGCCACGCCAGCGAAACTGGATTGCAGCACGAAATCTGCTTTCCTGCGATGGTCCAACGCCCACGACGCGCCGCAGGGCTCCACGACCGTCACCAGAGAACAGCAGCTCGTTGCATGAGGCGCATGCTGGCCAGTGCAATCAGCGTGCTGATCCCCATGGACCTGAACTGCCGCCGAGACGCCGTCTTCGATGGCAGCGCTCACCGGTGGTGCGACCACCACCAGCGCGAAGAACGAGAGCAGGATGGGCAATAGTTTTCGAGTGAACCAAGCCATTCCAACCAAGGATCCGGCGACAAGTCTGTTAGGGCGTCCATTCTACCGCACAGTTCGGCGACAATGAGATCGCCGGCCCTCAGGGGTCGCGTAGATTCAACCACGCAATTGTTCAAAAGTTGATAACCCGCGCCATGCTCGGTCGTCCGTCTACGACCAGCCCCTGGTAGTCTGCTACAGACGGGCGCCGATCGCTTCCATCTGCTCGATCTCGCGACGTTGCGCCTCAATGATCTCGCCGCACAGAGCGATCAGTTCGGCATCTTCCAGGTCAGCCTCACGGCACATGAGGATAGCGCCGGAATGGTGCGGGATCATGCTGTCTACGAACTGCCGGTCGTCTATAAAGGCTTGCGCCCGGGTACCGAAGAACGACAACACCGTCAGCACACCGAAGGCGGCGTATAGGACGATGTTCGTCCGGCGCTTCGGGAACATGCCGGGCATGGTCGCAAGCATGAAAATGCCCATGGGCGCCCACATGGTCACGGCCATGTAGAACATGTTGAGGTTGTTCCGGAAGTCCCGCCACCCGTCGATCATGGAGAACATGACGACGTACATGACGATCAGCCCCAGGATCATGTTGATCCAGAACATCAGGTAAGGACGCCCGTGAGCCCCATGGGAGCTTTGGTCCGAGTGGGGAGCCGTGTGATGCGCGTGATCCGTCATGCTTCAATCCTCCATGTCAGGGCCGCTATGGCGACTTCTTTGCTCGGGCGCACGCACAAGAAGCACTGTGCTTCTCGCCGGCATCGTGTTCTTTCAGTAGCCGTCCTGCGGACGGGAATGTGGTCTGGTTCCCAATGATCGACTGAAGGGGGCCTTGCCACGGCGTGAAGGTCAAGCCCCAAGTAAGGGAAGATCGATGCACCGGCGCCGCATTCCGGCGCACTGCATAGGAGGCTTTCCTTCACATGACTTCACGCCCCTTGAACCGCATGAAGACCTCGTCACCCGCGCCGCTCGGCGACCAAGGGCATTCCGGGAACAGCCAAGCCCCGCACGGTGGGGCGCAGATGCAGCAGCCGTCGTGCGGCCATGGCTGGATCGTGCCCCTCCAGGACGTACCCCGCCATTTCGCCGGTTCCACACCTGCAAGGCGGTGGGCACTGCTGCGAAGGACCGAGATATCGGCATCGCGACACCGACACCGACAGCAAGACTATCTCGGATGAAACCGCGCCTTTGCATCTCGGCAATCTCTCCTGCTTGATTGCTCTTCATCAAGAGCCCGATCAATACGCACAACGGCCTCTTCACTGCGACATTATCATTTTCTCGGCTAATGCGAGCATTGAGTGGTCCTCCGCCGCACCTCGTGAATATACGGTACTCCGATGTCATATCTCGTACCGTCAATCACCGTGCAAAGCTCCCTGCCGTCGCCCCATCGCCCATAGGGTGGATCGAAACCATCGCCTCCGGCTTGATCAACACCACCTATCAGGTCGGATCCGCGGCGGGTCTGGCCGTGATGGTGGCCTTGGCGGCCTGGGTCGCACCTCATGGCGGCACCGGAACGGCGGACCTGCTGCCTGGCTTCCAGACAGCCTTCTTCGGTGCAGCTGTGGCGGCCTTTCTGGGCACAGCGGCAACCGTGGTCCTCGTTCAACGGCCTCCGCCGGCATCAGTCCACAACAAGGCGTTGCTCGCCTGGTCGCTGACATTCCAGTGCACTGCAGCCATCGACCAGGTTCCAAACGTGTTTCCCGTCAAACAGGCAGAGCCCCATCCCGCCGCGTTGGAGTGCTCCACTTCGACCATGACCGCGAAGACGCTCGACGCGATCCGGAGCCCTGGCCCATTTTGACCCCAGTGAATGGCGCGGCATCATAGCGATTCCGCGGTCAGCTTCCTGTAAGTATCTTTAAGGTATTGTCCTGCAGCATGAATGATGCACGCCAGTCTATCCTACTGCTACTGCTTCTGGGTGCCGCAGTCGTGCCTATTTTGTTCGCGGCGAACTGGGTCGGTCATATCCTCTTCGATGCGCTGCGCGGTCACGGCGCCCATGAGCACGCCGTCTCCTCCCCCAACGCTTCCAGGGCGACGGAGTCTGGTGCCAGCGTAGCCGGCGCGCCATCCCCCTACGACCATACTCCGTGAACCCTGGTGTCGGGCTCAAGAATAGCCAACGAGCGCAAAGAAGAAAAAGCAACATTGGCGCCGAGGAGCAGAACCTCTGGTGGGCGGCGGGCTACAATATCATCGCTATTCCGCTCGCGGCGGGGTGCTTTTTTTTGGGCCGGTATCGTGCTTGCGCCGGCGGTTGGTGCAGTGTTGATGTCTGTCAGTACCGTAATCGTCGCGATCAACGCACAGTTGCTGCGCCGGCTGGACCTCAGTCGCTAAACTCGGTTTGTGCCACCGATCTTGAGGATATGGAAACACTGAAAGATCAGAAGGTATTCCTGCAAACCTCCGCTCCTGCCACACGGCAGAGATCGCCAGGCTACCTGATTGAAGGTCATGTGGCTGCCGCGGCGACAAGGGTATTGTTGGACGCTGCCCCTTTGAGCATCCGCGGATGCGTGACCGATGCCCCCCCCTCCGACAGCTATGACGTGATCGCATTGGATCCGGGCAGCAGTCTGCGTTCATGCGATTCCCGCGCGCAGCAGCTGTAGGGACCGTTCTGGTCGTGGGCGGAAGAAGGGGCGCCGATGGCACCCCTTCCCGGTTTCTAGTTTTGTGTCTCGGCTCCGGCTTGCTCCTCAAGCCAGGAAATCATTTCGGCGATCTCCTGCTCCTGGGAGTCGATGATCTTTTGGGCCATCGCCTTGGCGTCTTCGTTGTCGCCGTGCTCAAGCTCGGCCTTGGCCATGTTCACCGCACTCTGATGGTGAGGAATCATGCCGCATACGAACGCCACGTCGACGTCATCTGCCATCATGCCCATCATCATCAGTCGGTTCATCTCGTCCATCCCTGCCATGAGGGCCATGTGAGCTTCGTCCATCTGCCCAGGCTCCATGGACATTTCCTCCATGGGATGCTCGCCGCCGGTCATGCAGATTTCCGGAAGCTGGATTTGACCCGAGGTCATGCCGGACATGTCATGACCTTGATGGTCCTGGGCGAAAATGGCTCCCGTCGAGACGGCTAGCAGGAGGCTTGCGGCAGTGGTTGCTTGTAAGAAGTTCATCTTGATCATTCCTGTGGTTTCGAGAAAAGTTCCGAAATTCAGGAATTCCTTGGTGGACGATCCAGACGGTGAATCGGCCAACGCACGTCCACGTGCAGCGGCATCAATTGGTGGGACCCTCCGCTCCACCCGGGAGTTTCGGCGACGGCGGGCACCGGCAAGGCTGCCAAACACAGACCCAGGCCGCAGCACTCCGGCAAGGTGTGATGCTGCTGCCCGCAAAGGGGCGAGATACATGCGTCACCGGAATGAACGTGGTTCTGCTGCACGTGATGCCCAGCGGCAGGTTGGCTTGCCATTGCGCCGTGATGAAGCGTCAAACTCGCCAACACGGCGAGCATGATTACAATCATCAGCGGCAGGCGCCATCCGCGCCTTCTTTCGACATACCGATGCATCCTGATTGAACTGGCCTTACCTAGCTTGGTTCCCCATTGCTTGACCAGGAATCGCGGCGCACAGCGCACTTCTCAGTGTCCGCCGCGGTCGCGCGGTAGAGCATCACTTCGCGCCCGTCCGGCAGCGCCAACGCCGAGCCAAGAACCGTCATACACGGCCATCTCCTGGTTTCACCCGAAGGGCTCGCGACGCCCGGATAAGCCGCATTGGATAACCGAGATCCATACCCGCTGGGCAAGGTACTGAAAGTCGGCGCCCCGGCCATGCTTCACCGGCATGGTGCCGGATACCACCGGAACCGAAACGTCCTCCACCGGCGCACCCGCCGTGTCATTGTGGAGATACAGCTAGCGCAATCCTGCCCTCGGCACGAAAGCGTGTCGTATCAATCCTTGCGTCCGCGGCGCCGAATCCTTGCAATCTCTGCGCCAGACCTACATGCTCTAGCGACTATAGGAGCAGCGTTGATGGATCACGGCATCGCGATTGGCAAAGTTTCGGAAGCAACCGGAGTGAAGGTGCCCACTATCCGGTACTACGAGCAGATCGGCTTGCTGCCGCCACCGCCCCGGACCGGGGGTAACCGGCGGACTTATAACCGCAAAGACGCGCACCGTTTGACGTTCATCCGGCATTCCCGGGAACTCGGCTTCGAAATAGATCAGATCCGAACCTTGCTCTCGCTGCAGGACCGCCGGGACCAGTCATGCGGCGAAGCCGACGTTAACGCCAGGGCCAGGCTGGTCGAGGTCAAGGAGAAGATCGCCAGCCTCAAGGCGCTTGAGGCCGAACTGGAGCGTATTGTCGAAGGTTGCTCCCATGGGCGGGTCGAGAGCTGCCAGGTCATCGACATCCTTGCCGACCACGGCAAGTGCAAGCACCAAGTCATGCCAGCTCGTGAACTGCGTCGCCGCTCGGTGAAATCATGAAAAATGATATCCATTTCTGAATTTGAATACCCTACGCCACATTCTTATGAAAAACGCTATCCACAGCCGAGCGGAGCGACCAGGAAGGTGAGGCAGGCCTGACTGGAAACTAACCCTGCCGACCGTCGCCGGTCTCACCAGAGAACCCCTCGATCTTGACGCCCAATGGCATCACCGATGGTGGATCGTTGTTCTCGATGACGTAGATTTGGCCGAGCTCGCCGAGGCCGGCGAGGTGCTTGTAGAACGCCTCGTCGAGCGCGGTGCCGGCGATGACCTTCTCATCGGCTTCGAGTTCGCCATGCCGCTTGTAGTGAAGCGGTTTTCGGTAGGTGACCAGGGAGCCCAACACCACGAAGACCGGATGGGGCATGGGACAGGCCGGGTCTTCCCCTGTCACGCTACAGGGCAACCTCGATGAGTCGATCACCCCGGGCACGCGCCTTCGGGGTCGAGAGGCGGTCCCCCGGTGCCATAGCGGTTGAAGACGTAGCGCTTCTCGCAAACGTCGGCCGCCGGCAGCTGTAGTGTCTGGTCGAACAAGTCGGTGCCCTCATTGAGGATCGGTGGCTAGATGCCCCTTCACCGCCGTTCGACCCTCGTTGACCTGCCAGACGTGGGGACTGGAATAGGGGGCCAGTGTTGGACCCGTCCCCCGCCTCAAGGTTTGGAAAACTCGGTGGCAACTCGGCCAGGAATGGGGCCGGCGTCCTGCCCTGTTCAATGCCGAGGGGGAGCCGGCATTCGCGTGTCCCCCCAGATTGTTTTTGGGCCGGAGCTGCCCGCTCCGGCCCAAATTG
Source organism: Devosia albogilva (assembly GCF_042685625.1). Taxonomy (NCBI): domain Bacteria; kingdom Pseudomonadati; phylum Pseudomonadota; class Alphaproteobacteria; order Hyphomicrobiales; family Devosiaceae; genus Devosia; species Devosia albogilva. The sequence goes on along the minus strand of NZ_JBHUNP010000001.1, from coordinate 3,072,425 downwards.
CTTACTGGTTTGATCCGCCGTAGACGATGCCGTTCGGGCGATCACCGACCGGGACAGTCTTGACGACGTCCTGGCTCGCCACGTCGATGATCGACACAGTGTCGTCGGCAATGTTGGTCACGAACACGAATGCCCCGTCAGCCGATGCCGAGACGCCGTGTGCCCCGTCTCCCGTGGTGATCGTCTTGAGCACCTGTCCAGTTGCGGTCTCGATTACGGAAACCGTGTCGTTCGGCTCCGCCTCGGAGCCCTGGTTGGCCACATAGACGTAGGCTCCATCGGCGGTGGCGAACATCTGGATCGGGTTCGGCCCGACGTCGATCCTGTTCGTCACCTCGTGCGATGCAGTGTCGATGACGGCTACCCGGTTCTCGTCTCGAAGAGAGACGTAGACTTGATCGCCCGAGGGCGTGAACCCGACCTGAACGGGCGCTGTGCCCACCTTGATGCGGGCGAGCTCCGTCAGGTCCTGGGTGTCGATGACGGACACTGAGCCGTCCTCGACATTGGCCACATAGAGCTCGCTCTCATCCGGGCTAAGGCGCAGCCCGTGCGGATAGGCTCCGGTCGCTATGCGCTCGATCACCGAAGCCGCTGCGAGATCAACGACCGCAATCTCGTTCCCGCCGGACAGGGAAACATAGGCACGCCCCTGGCGATCGGCGACGACATGCGCCGGATGCGCCCCGACTTCTACGGTGGCGACAGGTTGCGATAGTCGCTGTGGATCGAGCACCACCAGAACTCCTCGGCCAGCTTCGGCCTCGGCGTGTGCGTCGTCAGCCGATCCGTGAGCGTGATCGGAGGCAGGGCTCCCGACCGCGAGCAGCAGGTTCCCGCCCGGCGTCAGATCGACATTATGCGGCGACACCCCGATCTGAACGGTTTCCACCGAACCGGTGCCGAGGTCGATGGCGGTGATCGAATTGCCGCCCTCGTTGGCAGAGTAGACGGTTCCGCCTGTCTGGAGGAAACCGGCAAGATCCGGGCTGGCATTCGCCTGCAGCCATGCCTGCATTTCGGCGATCTCACGCTCCTGTGCTTCGATGATCTGCGCCGCCCACTCTCCCGTTTGCGGGTCATCGCCGTATTGCTGCACGATCTTCGCCATGTCGATCGCACCCTGATGGTGCGGAATCATGCCCCGCACGAAAGCGACGTCCGGGTCTTCGGCCATGACGCCCTCCATCATCGGCCCGTGCATTTCGTCCATCGCATCCACATAGGCTTTGGTGAAATTTGTCGCGTCGGGGTCGGAAGGAGACATGGGAGCAGGAGCCCGATCCTCCTGCGCCTGCAGCGGTCCGGGTCGGTGGGCGTCATGCTCTGCCTGCTGGGCCAGAGCCGCGCCGGAGACGCCCATCAGGAGAGTGGCGGAGAGGGCAATTACTGTTCGGTACATCATTGTGCATCCTTTGGCGCCGGAGAAACCACGTCACATCCTCGGACGTGCGGTTTCCGGCTTCGTCTGATTGTCGGTTGCTGGAGCAGCCGGGAACGAACGGCTCCCGGCCGTGCTTCACTATGCAATCGACGTCAGACGCGGTGGCCTCAGGATGCCTGAAGGATTTCGGCCCAGGTCGCTGGGCTGAATGCGAAGGAGCGGCTCCCCGTCCAGTGTTGGCAATGCCGGCAGCGGATCGGGAAGCAGGGCAAGAAAGGTGCAGACCTGTCCGCAATCGCGATCCGGCGCCGCTTCAGGGTGACAGCATGGTTCGTCCGCAACCTCGCTGCGGTCGTCGGAATGCGAATAGGCGTCCTGCTGCGCACTGGCAACGGCCTGATCCTGGTGCGTGGCATGCGTGCTTGAGCTGGCATGTGCCGTTCCCAGGACAGCGAAAGCGCTGAAGACGAGCAGCAGCAGTCCGGTCATGAACTGGCGCAGCCAGTCATTTCTCGACCAGAACGTTGCAGTCGAGCTCCTGCTCATGGCGTGGCTTTCTTCACGCACCCGATGACATCCATGTGCCCGCCAGCATCCGGCGGCCTCAGGCAGCCTGAGCTACTGACAGGGGCAGGTTCTGCCCCGCAGTCCCCGCTCCGGATCAAACTGGTGTCAAACGGGTGAATCATGAACAGCTTCAGATCTCCTGCGCGCTGCGGAAACGCCCGAAGACCTTCTGGTCGGCGGGAGCGAACAGAAATACCTCGTAGGGCTCGGCAGTCACGCCCGGGAAGTCCATGCCGGGCGACCCGGCTGGCATTCCAGGAACCGCGAGGCCCGTGGCCGCCGGACGCTCGGTCAGGAGACGCTGGATTGCCGCGGCTGGAACGTGGCCTTCGACGACATAGCCGTCCACTTCGGCCGTGTGGCACGAGTAGAGGGCCGGGGGCACGCGGAGCTGCTGTTTGATGGCGTCGATGTTCTGCGATTCAACGATCCGCACCGGAAAGCCCGCGGCCTCGATATGCTCGGCCCACCCCGTGCAGCAGCCGCAGCTCGGATCCTTGGTAACGGTGACGAGCGGCAGACTTGCGGCATACCCTGTCACCGGCACTGAAAGCAGAACAGATATCGAGCCAAGACCTGCCACGAAGGCTCTCCGGCTGATGGCATGGTCATTTCGCATCTTTTGTCCTCACAGCCACGGCCGACGATCTCAGCGGAAGAATGCGCAGCTGATCAGGGCCGTGCATGGCGGGCTTCCTGTTGGCACCGACTGGCAGATACTACCACAGCCGCCGCCGCAGAACTTGATGCAGCGCAAGGAAGAGATACGTTGCTCGAGGTTCCAGCCTCCTGAAGCGTATCGGTCAACTCGGTCTCCTACAATTTGGTGGCGCGTAGCCGCGACGCGTTGGCAATGACGCTCACCGATGACAACGCCATCGCTGCCGCGGCGATGATCGGCGAGAGAAGAATGCCGAAGAACGGGTAGAGGACCCCAGCGGCCACCGGTACGCCCAAGGCATTGTAGATGAAGGCGAAGAACAGGTTCTGCCGGATGTTGCCCATCACCGCCTGCGACAACCGCCGCGCCCGCACGATGCCAACAAGATCGCCCTTCAGCAGGGTGACGCCCGCGCTCTCCATCGCCACATCGGTGCCGGTGCCCATGGCAATGCCGACATCCGCCGCTGCGAGTGCCGGCGCATCATTGACCCCGTCGCCGGCCATCGCCACCACCTCGCCGGCCGCCTTGTGCCGCTGCACGACCTCGCTCTTCTGATCGGGCAGGACCTCGGCCTCCACTTCGTCGATGCCGAGCTGACGCGCGACGGCCTTCGCTGTCGTCCAGTTGTCTCCGGTGAGCATGACCACCCGGATGCCTCGTGCTTTCAGCGCCGCGAGCGCCTCCGGCGTCGATGCCTTTACCGGATCGGCGATGGCGAAGATCGCCGCCACCTGTCCATTGATGCCCATGAAGATCGCGGTTGCCCCATCCTCGCGCAACCTGTCTGCCTGCTCGGCCAGCGGGGCGACATCGACCCCTTGTTCGGCAAGGAATTTTGCATTGCCAAGCGGGATTGTCTTGCCTTCGACCACGCCAAGCGCGCCCTTGCCAGTGGGCGAGTCGAAATCTGCAACTGGTGCGATCACCAGTCCTCTCTCTTCGGCTGCGCGCACGATGGCGAGCGCCAGCGGATGCTCGCTCGCCCGCTCCACGCTGGCGGCAAGGCGCAGCACCTCCTCCTCGGTGAAGCCGGCTGCCGGAATGATGGCAGTCACCGCCGGCCGGCCCTCGGTGAGTGTGCCGGTCTTGTCGACGATGATCGTGTTCACCTTCTCCATATGTTCTAGCGCCTCGGCGTTCTTGATCAGAACGCCATTCTGAGCGCCGCGCCCGACGCCGACCATGATGGACATCGGCGTTGCAAGGCCGAGCGCACAAGGACAAGCGATGATGAGGACGGAAACGGCTGCGATAAGGCCGAAGGAGAAGCTCGGCTCGGGGCCCCAGATCGACCAGGCGATGAAGGCGAGGACAGCGACGAAGATCACTGCAGGCACGAACCAGCCCGATACCTGGTCGGCGAGGCGCTGGATGGGTGCACGGCTGCGCTGCGCCTCTGCGACGAGCTGGACGATCTGCGACAGCATGGTGTCCCGGCCCACCTTGCGTGCCTCGATCACCAGCGCGCCGGACTGGTTCATGGTGCCGCCAATCGCCCTCGAACCCACCTCCTTGGTCACCGGCATGGACTCGCCGGTCACCATCGACTCGTCGACGGCGCTGCGGCCTTCCAGGACTTCGCCGTCCACCGGCACCTTCTCGCCGGGCCGGACCCGTAGGCGGTCGCCGACATGAACGCCGTCGAGTTGAACCTCTTCCTCGGTGCCATCATCACCAATTAGCCGCGCGGTCTTGGGCGCAAGGTCGAGCAGCGCCCGGATCGCGCCACTGGTGCTCTCGCGGGCACGCAGCTCCAGTACCTGCCCGAGGAGCACCAGCACCGTAATAACCGCAGCCGCTTCAAAGTAGACCGCGACCGAGCCATCCGGCTGTCGGAAGGCATCCGGGAAGATGCTCGGCGCCAGCGTCGCTACGATGCTGTATACCCACGCCGCACCCGTCCCCATCGCAATCAGGGTGAACATGTTGAGGTTGCGCGTAACCAGCGATTGCCAGCCGCGCTGGAAGAAGGGCCACCCTGCCCAGAGCACGACCGGCGTGGCGAAGAGCAGCTGGACCCAGTTCGAGTTGCGTTGGCTGATGAGGTGGTCGAGGCCGATCAGGTGGCCGCCCATCTCGAGCATGAACACTGGAATCGTCAGCGCCAGCCCAATCCAGAAGCGCCGCCGCATGTCGATCAGTTCCAGATTGGGCTCAGCTTCAAGGCTGACCAGCACCGGCTCCAACCCCATCCCGCAGATGGGGCACGAACCCGGGCCGATCTGCCGGATCTCCGGATGCATGGGGCAAGTGTAGACCGTCCCCTCGGGAACGGGCTCCGCCTTGGGCGCAGCGACGGCCGGGTCGAGGTAACGTTCCGGGTCGGCCGTGAACTTCGAGCGGCATCCCGCCGAGCAGAAGTAATATGGCCGGCCAGCGTGCTCGACCTTGTGCTCCGTCGTATGTGGATCGACCATCATGCCGCAGACTGGGTCCTCGACACGATGGGCGCTGTCGGACGGGGCCGCCTCCGTACCGTTTGGGTGCTGCGGTCCGTGATGGTGCCCCGAGTGGTCGGGGCCGTGTTCGTGATGATGTCCCGATCGGTGATGCTCGCCGCCGCCCTTACCTGAGCCATTCTCCTTCGAGGCACCCGGGGAGAGTTGGTGTTGGTCTTTGCTCGTTCTGGCCATCATGTACCTCGTCCGGGAAGTGCTCGAGAATCGTCATTATCCAGCGTGCGCCTTCCCACTGTTGGAAGGTCAAGAGACAATCGCCAGTCGCGTGTCCGCGACTATGGGCTGGGATCGACACAAATGCCACCGAGCGAAGGCACGAGCTGCTGTGACAAGGAGACGAAGATGCTCCTGGTCGAGAGGGCCTTCACTCCTGAGTATGCCACCTCTCCGCACCTCGAGATGGCAGTCTTTGACATGAGCTATCCGCGGATCGGCCTGACGTCGCATCCCTCCAAGGATGCACAATCACATCGGGCGTATCGTGCCCTATCGGAACCAACTGCGACCGCATCGATCCCGTGCTCGGCCACATGAACGGCAGCACCTGCCTGATGCATGGACAGCATCAGTGCGAGCAGCGCGAACACAACGGGCAATAGCCAACGATGGATTGAGATGTTCATTCCTCACCACACCGTCCGGATCATCCAGCCCATCATCCTTAGCCTAAGGTTAAGTCGGGCAAGACTACGTCATCGATGGCAGCGACACTCGGGCAAGACCCCGCACTAGACCGGGCAGCGAAGCTGCACACTATAATCTCGTTTATTATAACTCGATTTATAAAAGCAGCTCCGGGCCGCCTGCGGACGAGCAGTCGGGATGCGGCGAAATTGCCCTTGCTCCTCTAGCGGCTATAGATCGTAAGGATCTTTCCCAACCAAGGAGTTTGCATGCCGCGCGAAACGCATCAGTGGACCCTGCTCATCGCCGGCTGGTTTATCGCGTTGGTCGCCACGCTCGGCACCCTGTTCATCGGTGAGGTCATGGGGCAGATGCCATGCACCCTGTGCTGGTATCAGCGCATCGCCATGTTCCCGCTGGTCGTGATCCTAGGTGTCGGCGCCTTCCGCGGCGATATGGACACTTGGCGATATGCCCTGCCGCTTTCCTCGGTCGGCCTCGTCATCGCCGCTTACCATTCCCTCCAGTATGCCGGACTCCTGCCTGCGCCGATTGTCCCGTGCTCGGCAACGGGGCCTTCCTGTTCCGGAGCCGGCATGCTGATCATGGGCATTCCCATCCCTTATCTCTCCACCGCCGCCTTTGCCGGCATCACCCTCCTGCTCTTGCCCCTCGCGAGGAAACAATCATGAACAAGCGCCTTGCCGTCGTGGCGGTCGCAATCATCGCCGTCGCCGCATTCGGCCTCGCAGCCTGGTTCTACCGGCCCATCCCGACGCCAAGCGCATCGCCCGTCCTCCCCACCGTCGAAGACGCAGGATTCGCACGGCCCCACTCACCGGTGATCGGCCCTGCAGACGCTCCAGTCACCATCACCGAATTCTTCGACCCCAGCTGCGAAGCCTGCCGGGCATTCTACCCGATCGTGAAGCAGATCATGGATCGTCATCCCAACCAGGTGAAGCTGGTGCTGCGCTATGCAGCTTTCCACGAAGGTTCAGACACCGCGGTGAAGATCATCGAGGCTTCCCGTCTCCAGGACCTCTTCATCCCGGTGCTCGAAGCGCTCCTTGCCCGCCAGCCGGAATGGGCGGTGCATGGTGCACCCAACCTCGATCTGGCATGGCAGATTGCAGGCGAGGCTGGTCTCGATGTGGAACAGGCCGGGCAGGACGTTTTGCGGCCCGGCATGACTGGCGTTCTCAACGCCGACATGGCCGATGTGGAGCGCCTCGGCGTGCAGCAGACGCCCACCTTCTTCGTCAACGGTAAGGCGCCAGCGAGCGCTGATCCGCAAGCCCTTGCCGATCTGGTCGCGAGCGAGGTCGCCGCCTCCAATGCTCTCTAGCGAGAACCCTGCGCCTTGTCGGTGGAGTTCACATCACATATATATGTGAGCGAGGTGAGCCATGAAACGAAACACCACGTTCAATCTGCCCGACGATCTGGTGCAGCATGCCAAAGCCTATGCTGCCCGTGAGGGCACGACCGTGACCGCGATCATCCGGGAGCACCTTGAACGTGTCACTGGCTATAAGGGGGAGAACGTTCGCATGTCCGATCCTCTGGTTGATTTCTCCGAAGGGCGTATTTCGAAGGAGACTGCCATCAAGGCCCTGGGCTTGCGCGACTACGCTCAGTTGCTGGTTTCGCTGGGCGACCGGGATCTGCCCTTGCCGAAGTTGCCCGCCCATGTGCTGGAAGCGATGACCGACACGTTCGTGGGAATACTGCAGCAGCCGCGTCAGGAGGAGGATCGATGAAGACTCGCTGCGTGCTCCTTATTCCTGACTCCGGGCCGTTGAACAGCTTGTGGACGGCAGGTCGACTCGAACTCCTGACCACCCTGGACATGCCCATTGTCATGGTCGATGAGATCTATGCCGAAGTCACGGGCGACCTATCCTACCCCAAGGACCGGGAGGTGAAGGCTTTCTTGGACGGGCTTAAGGGCAAAGGCTTGACTGTCGAGGAAACGTTCGTCGGCAACGCTGCCAGAGCTGCGCGCGAGGCCGGCACGTTCGAGAGCGGTCGAGGGCTAGGTGACGCAGCGGTCGCCGAGTTCATGGCCAACGGCGTGCAGAAGTACACGACGAACGGAGCGCCTGTTCTTCTGCTCTTCGAGGATGCCGATTTCCGCAATGTCAGGTTTCTTCGAAAGCCCGACAACCTCCACCTGCTGTCAACGGTGGCCATGCTCCGCGGGCTGGAGCGTTACGGCATCATCGCTTCCGCAGACGATGTCATCAAGGCCATGACCAATCCCGAGCCGCCGAAGAGGGCGCGAGTCTTCAACGATCTGCCTGATGGGTACGAGGAAGAGGCCTTCGGCGGAAGCCATTGGGAGCCCGCCGGGCCGTGATCTGCTGACCGATGGAAAAGAATGTTGACGTCCTGATCGTCGGGGGCGGCCAAGCCGGTTTGGCCGCTTCCTACCGTCTCGCACAGGCTGGCGTGTCGCACCTGGTGGTCGATGCATCTGCCAAAGTCGGCGACAGCTGGCGACACCGCTATCACAGCCTAACCCTGTTCACGCCGCGGCGCCTGAGCTCGCTCCCAGGCGTGCCGCTCGACGGCGACCCCGAAGGCTATGCCGGACGACTCGAGTTCGCCGACTACCTTGAGCGCTACTGCGCGACGAACGGACTGCCGGTGATGAGCGGGACCCGGGTGGTGCGACTGCAGGGTGACGATACCGGCTGCTTTGTCGCCGAGCTGGACAACGGCGCCACCGTGCGCAGCCAAGCCGTCCTGGTGTGCACTGGCGGTTTCCAGCAGGCGATCGTACCGGGAATTGCATCGCGGTTCGGGTCCAGCGTCGCCCAGCTCACAGTATCCACCTATCGATCGCCGCAGAGCATCGGAACGGGCCCAGTGTTGGTGGTCGGCGACGGCGCGTCGGGCCGGGACATCGCTGTCGAACTGGCGGCTACCTATGAGGTACTCCTCGCTACCGGCAAGCCCCGTCGCCTGTTCCCGCAGCGTGTGCTCGGTATCAGCACCTGGACGCTGATGGATCGGGCGGGGCTGCTCTCTGTCTCACCTAGATCGCCCATCGGCAGGATAATGCAAGCCACCGATCCCTTTCCGGACCGCGGGCGCAGCTTGGCTGCGCTGCGCGGTCAAGGCGTGAGCATCCGATCGAGGCTGGTGCACGCATCCGGTGGCACCGCAACCTTCGTGGACGGCAGCCATGCCGTTGTCGCGTCGGTTATCTGGGCGGTCGGTTATCGGAACGACGACAGCTGGCTAGAAGTGCCAGCGGGCACATCGGGGCTGCACTTCCTTGGCCGCCCATGGCAGCGGAATAGAGCATCCGCCCTGATCCTCGGTGCTGACAGGGACTCAAAGGTCGTGGTGGACAATCTCCTTCAACATCTCGATCAGCCGTGATCGTAATCGTGGTGATCAGGTGGAAGCTCATCGGCTCCTAAGACCCGGGCATCCACCGTCACCTCAGAATCGTCAATAGAAACGGTGACGGGCACGGACGCATCCACAAAGGGTCCCACGACTTCGATGCGCACGCCGCCGGGCTGCATGTACAGTTCCGCATGCGGTGGCAAGGTTGGCTCGAAGGCCTCCCCGTCCGACCTGACGACGCTCGTAATCGATGCCCCCGGCACTTCGATGCCTATGGGCCAGACGCCGCGGGTGTTGCGATTGTTGATGACGAGGTAGATCTCGACGCCGTTCGGCTGCGTGGTTGCCCAGGCTTCCTCGACCACTACGCCGTCGATCACGGCTAGGGGCAATTCGGCAGCGACCGAAATGGACGCCCATCCGCTTACAAGAGCTGCAACGATAATATTCTTCATGACCGCAGCCTGACACTCGCAAGGGACCGGAGCAACGCTCAACGCGCATCTGCGACAATGCGCTTGCTCCTCTAGTCACTGGAGGAGTTAGGTTGACCTCGACGCAAGGAGGTTTGCATGTCCCATTCGCACGGATCCGCTGCCAACCGTAGCCCAGGACAAGGCCGCCGGCTGCTCATCGCCTTGGCGCTCAACCTCGGCATTGCTGTCGCCGAGGTGGTGGGCGGCGCCATCTCCGGCTCGCTCGCCCTGATCGCGGACGCAGCGCACAACCTGTCGGACGCCGGCTCGGTTCTGGTGTCCTATATTGCCTGGCGGATCGCCCAGCGGGCCGCAAACGAGAGGCGAACCTTCGGCTATGCCCGGGCAGAAACCGTTGGCGCGCTCATCAATCTCACGACGTTGATCATGATCGGCCTCTATCTGCTGTGGGAAGCCGGCACCCGTTTCCTGGAACCGGTTGAAGTCGTCCCCACCACGGTCCTGATCGTAGGCGTCATCGCCTTGGTCGAGGACCTGCTCGCAGCGTGGGTGCTGCGCAAGGATCTCGGCAGCCTCAACGTTCGCAGCACCTTCCTTCATATGATCGCCGATGCGCTGGGCACCGTCGCGGTGATCGCCAGCGGCATCGCCATCATGATCTGGGGACCATCGGCGTCCTGGGTCGATCCTGCCGTAACCGCCCTGATCGCCGTCTACGTCTTGGTCCACGGTTCGACGGAGATCCGGGAATCGATAGCGGTCCTGATGGACAGTGCGCCGAAAGGCTTCGACCATGACGGCCTGCTTCGGCACCTCCGATCGGCGGACGGCGTCGTCGACGTCCACCATCTCCATGTCTGGGAGATCAGCGAAGGCCGGACGGCGATAGAGGTGCATCTTGCGACCGATCGCAACGACCTCGCCGCCGCCACGAGCCTCAAGGAGGCGCTCAAGAAGAGCCTGCATGACCAGTTCGAGATCGAGCACGCAACGATCGAGATGGAGTTGGCCGGCATGGTCGAACACGATCGCGACATCGTTCCCAAGGCCGAAGGGTGAGGCTCACGAAGAGGTAACCCTCAGGGGATATGGTTGCCAGGAACTGAACTGGACCCAGATGCTCGCTCGCCTCATCCAAGCCGCCGCACTCGTCATCGCCGCTGTCGTGCTGACCGGCTGCAGCCAATTCGTCGGCGACAATCGTCACAACGTCCCATTGCCGAAGGGATTGGTGGACCAGATGGCGGCGATCGGCTCCTCACCGACCGAACCGATGATGATCCGGGTCTTCAAGGAGAGTTCGGAGCTCGAGGTCTGGAAGCGGACCAGCAGCGGCCAATACGCACTGCTTAAGACCTATCCGATCTGCAAGTGGTCCGGAGCACTCGGTCCAAAGATCCAGGAGGGCGACTACCAATCTCCGGAAGGCTTCTACGACGTCACCCCGGCCTTGATGAATCCGAAATCCAGCTACTTCCTGTCGTTCAACGTGGGCTTCCCGAACAAGTTCGACCAGGCTTGGGGACGCACCGGCAGCTACCTGATGATCCACGGCGACTGCAAGTCGGTGGGTTGCTACGCCATGACCGACGACGGCATCAAGGAACTCTACGCCATGGTTCGCGAGAGCTTCCGGGGCGGCAACCAGTCCGTGCAGCTGCAGCTGCTGCCGTTCCGCATGACGGAGGCAAACCTCGCACGGCACGCCGCCAGCCCCCATGCCCCCTTCTGGCGCAACCTCAAGGAGGGCACGGACATCTTCGACCGCACGCTGCAGTTGCCGGCGGTTGACGTGTGCGAGAAGCGTTACGTGTTCAACCGCACGGGCGCCGCTCTGCTCGATCCCAACGGAACCTGCCACGTCGCGCCGCTCTCGACCATGGCCGCCCTTTGATGGGCTAAGGGCGCCCGGAACCGGATGCGGTACGGCCCGCGAAGGCGCCGGTAATGGTCGCCATCAGAAGCATGACGACGCCGGCGGTGATGCCGACGTCGGCCAGGTTGAAGGTGGGAAAGTGCCAGCCGCCCGCGTGCAGGTCGATGAAGTCGGTGACCGCGCCATCGGGAATGCGGTCGACGAGATTGCCCAGTGCCCCGCCCAGGATGGCGGCGTAGCCAAAGCGCTCGAGTCGTCCACGGCTCCTGTGCCACAGCCAGGCGACCACCGCGGACACCACGAGGGTCACGAGGACGATGGCCCACCAGCCCCCGGGCCCGTCCGCGGCGAACATGCCAAAGCTCACGCCGGTATTGAATCCCAGGGTAAGGTTCAACACCGGCAGCACCGGCACGCCAGCCCCGTCGAGGTACATCAGGGCGGCCTCCTTGGTGGAGGCGTCCACGCCGATGACGCCAAGAACGAGAAAGAGCGAGGAGTCGCGATTGCTCATCGGCCAGCCTGCCGTAGGTCAGACCTCGCATCACGGATGATCGACCAAGCGGACTGCAGGAACAGGCCGGCCACCGCGAAGGCGACGATCAGGTCCGGCCACTGCGACCCGGTCCACCAGACCGCACCCGCGGCAGCGACCACGGCGAGGTTGCCGATGGCGTCGTTGCGGGAGAACAGCCAAACCGCTCGCATGTTGGCGTCGCCCTTGCGGTGCGGGATAAGCACCACTGCGGCCAGCACGTTGACCACGAACGCAATCAGCGCGAAGACGCCCATCACCAGGCTCTCGGGCTGGTGCTCGATGAAGACTCGGTAGACGGTGGACGCGACCACGCCCAGTCCCAGAAGGCCGAGAAAGATGCCCTGCAGCAAGGCCGCCTTCGCCCGGGCGGCAAGCCCCCAGCCAACGGCGATCAGGCCCAGGAACGAAATGAGCCCGTCGCCGAGGAAGTCGAGCGAGTCGGCCTGCAGCGCCTGGGAGCCGGCGATGAAGCTGCCGGCGATCTCGACGATGCCGTAGCCGACGTTGAGCAGCACGACGATCCAGAGAGCCCGCTTGTAGGCCGGCGTGACGTGCGAGAGGTCCGGAATGTGGTCGTCGTCGCCCTCCTCGTCGTGGTCGTGCTCGGAGTTCGCCCCCTTCTGCCCGCCGATCCGGTCGAGCTGGTAACCGAGGTCCGTCACCGCGGTCTCGAGGATTGGCAAGCGCCGACCAGGATCGTCCACCTCGAGCGTCATGATCTGGGAGGCGATGGAGACCTTGACGTCCTGGATGCCGTCCACCTTGCGGGCGGCCCCTTCGATCTTGGCGGCGCAGGACGAGCAGTCCATGCCGGTGACTTGGTAGCGTACGGTTTCGGCAGCAGCGCTCATGCCCTTGCTCCTTCTTGAGACGATTTGGTGCAGAGGCTACAACCTGTAGTCACTACAGGAGCAAGCAGGAAATGCAGATAGGGGATTTGTCCCGCAACGCGGGGGTCAATGTCGAGACCATCCGCTACTACGAACGGGCGGGCGTGCTGCCCGTCCCGGCCAGACAGGGCAACGGGCGCCGCATCTATGGCGAAGCCGACGTCCGCCGCCTCGGTTTCATTCGCCACGCCCGGGACCTGGGCTTCGACCTGCAGTCCATTCGCACCTTGCTGGCCTTGCAGGAACAGCCCGAGGCCTCCTGCACCGATGCCAGTCGAATCGCACAGGCTCAACTGGACGAGGTCGAACGTCGCCTGGCGCAGTTGCAGAGCCTGCGAGCAGAATTGTCGCGGATGGTCGCCGAATGCCGGAAAGGGGTCGTCGCTGAATGTCGTGTCATCGAAGCGCTCAACACCTCGCCGTTCTGATCGCGGTCGCCTTGGCGGGAGCGGCGGGGGCGGCCCTTGCCGAGGACGTTTCCGGCAGGCAGGTCTATGTCGAACATTGCGCAAGCTGCCATGGCGCGAACCTCGAAGGTCAGCCGAACTGGAAGCAGCGGCTGCCGACCGGGCGCCTGCCGGCACCGCCCCACGACGCGACCGGCCACACCTGGCATCATTCCGACCGGCAACTGTTCCGGATCGTCAAGGAAGGGCCGGCGGCCATGATGTCCGGCTACGAGACCGACATGCCGGGCTTCGGTGCGGTGCTCGACGACGCCGAGATCGCAGCCGTGCTCTACTACATCAAGAGCACCTGGCCCGAACGCCAGCGCGACGTGCAGGCCGCCAAGTCCGCTTCGGACCCGCTCCAACCATAGACGAAGCCGTCAGGCCGCGGCGTTGGCGGCGACCGGAAGGGCTCGCTTGTGGGCGGTCGCGCGATAGGCGTTCACGATCCGATCGCGGGCGAAATCGGGAACCGCCCTGCCTTCGAGGAAATCGTCGATCTGGTCGTAGGTCACCCCATAGGCGTCCTCGTCTGGCCGCAAAGGGGCATCGTCCTCGAGATCCGCCGTAGGCACCTTGAACACCAGCTCCGACGGTACACCGAGGTGGGCTGCTATGGCGCGGACCCTCCGCTTGGTCAGGCCGGCGAGCGGCAGGATGTCGGCGGCGCCGTCGCCGAACTTGGTGAAGAAGCCCATGACCGCCTCGGCGGCATGGTCGGTCCCGATGACGAGGCCCTTTAGACCTCCCGCCAGGGCGAACTGGGCGATCATCCGCTGCCTCGCCTTGACGTTGCCGAGCAGGAAGTCCTCCTGTCCCTCATTCTCGGGCTCGAAGCCGGCTGCCCGGATCTGCCGCCACATGGCGTCAGCGGCAGGCTTGATGTTTACGGTGAAGGTCTGATCCGGTTCGATCGCCGACAATGCCGCCTGGGCGTCCTTCTCGTCGGCCTGAACTCCATAGGGCAGCCGTACCGCGATGAAACGCGCTTCGCGGCCCTCGGCCCGCAGGTCCCTCACGGCTCGCTGTGCCAGCATGGCCGCTGTGGTCGAATCGACGCCGCCGCTGATGCCCAAGACATAGGTCGTCAGGCCGGAGCGCACCAAGTAGTCCCTGAGGAACGAGACCCGCCGGTCCACCTCGACGGAGGCTTCGAACGATGGCGCGACACCGAGCTCGGCGATGATTTGGACTTGAGAGGTCATTGGTGTTCCAATCTCGCTGACTGACCGGTTTCCGAACGTGATCCACATCGAAGGTAGTGGTCGATCCATCTGGCTTCGGATCAAGCGTCGTGCAGATGGTGCTTGCACTTGCCGTGATCGGCGAGGATCTCGATCACCCGACAGCTCTCGACCCGACCATGGCTGCAGCCATCGACCATCCGCTCGAGTTCGGCCTGCAACGCCGTCAAGCTCGCGATCTTCGCTTTCACCTCCACCAGGCGAGCCTTGGCGATCGTGTCGGCATCTGCGCAAGACTGGTCGGGACGGTCTTGGAGTTCGAGCAGCGTTCGAATCTGGTCGATTTCGAAGCCGAGCTCTCGCGAGTGCCGGATAAAGGTTAGCCGCTCGATGTCCTTGCGATCATATGTGCGGCGCCCGCCATCCGTGCGCGGCGGCGCGGCCAGCAGCCCGATCTGCTCATAGAAGCGAACAGTGGTGACCTTGACCCCGCTCGCTTGCGAGACTTTTCCAATCGCGATGCCGTGACTCATTTCCGCTTGCTCCTATAGTGACTGGAGGATGTACGGCAATGATGGAGAATTCAAGGAGTCGCTGCCGATGGACGCAAGGATCGAAACTACCCGCTTCAAGGTGGAAGGCATGGATTGCGCCAGCTGTGCTTCGAAGGTGGACACCGCGGCACGTCGCGTCCAAGGAGTCGAGGACGTATCCGTCTCAGTCGTGTCGGGCACCATGTCGGTGAAGCACTCGGACGGCGCCGATCTCGCCGACCTTGCCAAGCGTGTCTCAAACCTGGGCTACCCCACCCGCCGCCTGCAGGGCGCATACAATGCCCGGCCCGTGGACCAGCATGGCGAAGGTCATGGCGAGCATGACGATCAGGCAGGTGGCGGTCATCTTCATCTGCATGGTGACGATGGTGTCGACGAGGGCGTACCGTGGTGGCGCACCCGAAAGGCGGTCTTGACGGCGTCCTGCGGCATCGCACTGCTGCTGGCCTACCTCGTGGGCAGGGTCGTCCCGGATGTCGGGCACTGGGCATTCCTGGTCGCGCTACTGGTGGGCTTGGTCCCGATCGGTCGCCGTGCCGTCGCCGGCGCCATGGCCGGCAGCCCGTTCTCCATCGAAACGCTGATGTCGATCGCCGCCGTAGGCGCCGTGATCATCGGCGCCACCGAAGAAGCGGCCACGGTTGTCCTGCTCTTCCTCGTCGGGGAAATGCTGGAAGGCTTCGCCGCTGGCCGTGCCCGTGCCAGCATCAAGGGTCTGGCGGATCTGGTGCCAAAAACGGCACTACTGGTCGATGGCGACGCAGTGCGTGAAGTCCAGGCATCCAGTCTTGCCCTGAAGCAGGTGGTGCTGGTGCGCCCCGGCGACCGCATCCCGGCGGATGGAGAGATCGTAGAGGGCCGCGGTGCCATCGACGAGGCTCCGGTCACCGGTGAAAGCATCCCCAAGAGCAAGGGTGTTGGCGATATGGTGTTCGCCGGTACCATCAACACCGACACCGCCATCAGGGTGCGCGTCACCGCTGCCGCTGCCGACAACACCATTTCCAGGGTCATCGCCCTGGTGGAGGAGGCACAGGAATCCAAGGCACCGACCGAGCGCTTCATCGATCGGTTCTCCAAGATCTACACGCCCGGCGTTCTGCTGGTCGGCGCCTTGGTCGCCACCGTGCCGCCGCTGCTGATGGGCGCATCCTGGGGCGAGTGGGTCTACAAGGGCCTCGCCATCCTTCTGATCGGCTGCCCCTGCGCACTGGTGATCTCCACCCCTGCCGCCATCGCTGCGGCCCTGTCTGCCGGTGCTCGTCGCGGGTTGCTGCTCAAGGGCGGGGCGGTACTCGAGCAGCTCCGCACCATCACCATGGTCGCCATGGACAAGACCGGTACGCTGACCGAAGGGAAGCCGAAGGTCACCGATACCTTGGCCATCGGCCGCAGCGAGACCCAGGTGCTTTCGATGGCTGCGGCGCTCGAGACGGGATCGAGCCATCCGCTCGCCCTCGCCATTCTCGCCAGGGCCAAGGCGGACAAGGCACCCGTGCCTCCCGGTTTTGATCTTGCCGCGGTTCCCGGTAAGGGCGTCACCGGCAGCATCGGCACCGACCAGGCATTTCTCGGCTCTGTCGAGGCAGCCGCCGAACGCGCCACGATCCCCGATGAGCTGCGGGCACGCATCGTCGCCTTCAACGACGAGGGCAAGACCGTCTCGGTGCTGCTTGCCAACGGCACGCTTGCCGGCATCTTCGCCATCCGCGACGAGCCCCGGGCCGATGCCAGGGCCGGTCTGCAGGCGTTGCGAAATGCGGGCGTCGGAGCAGTGATGCTCACTGGCGACAACCAGCGCACCGCCAGCGCCATCGGCGCCTCGCTGGGTATGGATGTTCGGGCCGGCCTGCTTCCCGAGGACAAGCAGCGCATCGTTCGAGAGCTTCAATCGCAAGGCAAGGTCGTGGCCAAGGTGGGCGATGGCATCAACGACGCACCGGCACTGGCTGCCGCCGATGTCGGCATCGCTATGGGCGGCGGCACCGACGTGGCGCTCGAGACTGCCGATGCCGCAGTGCTGCATGGCCGCGTCACCGACATCGCCGACATGATCGGCCTGTCGAGGGCCACGATGGCGAACATCGGTCAGAACATCACCTTGGCCCTCGGGCTCAAGGCCGTGTTCCTCGTGACGACCGTCATCGGCGTGACCGGCCTGTGGCCTGCCATCCTTGCGGACACGGGTGCAACCGTGCTGGTGACCGCGAACGCCATGCGCCTCCTGGCCTGGCGGGGCAGCCGGTCGCATTCCGTCTGACCCGTCGAGGCGGTATTGCTCCAGAAAAATGGATCGGACCACATGAAGATATTTATCACCGTCGCCTTGTTCGGCATTCTTGCGACCGGGAATGGGTTCGCCCATGACTTCACGCAGGGTTCGATCTACCTCGACCATCCGATGATCGAGGAGGCCCCGCCGAACGCGCCGGTACTCGGCGGATACCTCTCCATCCAGAACATGGGCGACACCGATGACCGCCTCGTAGCCATCGAGAGCAGCGCTGCCGAGAAGGTGGAGATTCATCGGTCGACCGTGACCGATGGCATCGCGCGCATGCAGCCCATGAAGGAGGGCCTCGTCATCCCCGCCGGTGAGACCGTGTGGTTGGACAACGGCATGCATGCCATGTTCGTCCAACCTGCCGAGCGGTACCGCGCCGGCGACGAGGTGCCCGCTACACTGGTGTTCGAGAGGGCTGGTCGCATCGACGTCACGTTCAAGGTGGAGGAGCGGTCCACCGGATCCGGGGCTTCTCATGAAGGTCACGGCCAGTGACCGGCTGGCGCAGGCTTCGAGGCATCCTTTGGGTTCTGGTGGCGATCGCAGCTGCCGGCGCTGCCTTCCTCGCTTTTGGTCCCCGGCTCGAACCAGCGAACGCTGGGGAAGCAATTTATGCCAAGCCCTTTTCACTGGTGAACCAGGACGGCGCTCCGGTCACGCAGGTGGATTTCCTCGGCACGCCTTCGGCATGGTTCTATGGCTTCACTCATTGCCCCGACGTCTGCCCCACGGCCCTGGCCGAGATGTCGGCCATCCTGGAGGCGCTTGGTCAGGATGCCGACAAGCTGCAGGTCGTCTTCGTCTCCGTCGATCCGGAGCGGGACACGCCGGAGATCATGAAGGGTTATGTCGACTACTTCGATCCCCGGATCACCGGCCTTACCGGTGACCTTGCGCAAGTCGCCACCATGGCCAAGGACCGCTACATCTTCTTCGAGAAAGTGCCCATGGAAGGCGGCGACTACCAGATGGAGCACCAGGCATCGATCCAACTCGTCGACGCCGATGGACGGTTCTTCGGAACCCTTGCTGCCGAGGAAGGCTTCGACGTCAGGCTGGCCAAGGTTCGCCGCCTCATCGGCGAGGGATAATACCTTTCCCGGCGTCACCTCACGTCACGATCGGGAATCTCACGGCTAGGAAGGACCCGATGCACGCCTTCGGGTTCGTCTTCGCCACTGAACCTGACGCCGGCACGTTCCAAGGCCTCTTTCATGGCCACGACGCTGGTCGGCAGCACCCTGTCGCCACCGTTCTCGTAGGCCGCTACGGTCCGGCGACCGATGCCGCAATGTCCCGCAAGCTCCTGCTGGCTCCAGTCGAGGAGGGCGCGTCCCGCCCGGATCTGGGCGGGAGTTGGCCGGTGCTGATGTTCGCTCAAGACGCTGTTCCGAATCGATCTGATGACAACCGAAACTTAACCGAACTGGCAGTCGTTGCACAAAATGTACATTGGGCCTTGACTTCTGCCGCGAACAGCTATAGTGACTAGAGCATTGGAAGCAGCAGGTGCCCATCGGTCAGGCACCGCAACAAGACCTTCCCCCGCGTGCATAGCCCGCACGACGTCCTGAATATTCATCGTGTTCGGCCTGTTCGTTGCATGCAGGGAGAGAACCTGTGTCTTTGTTCGTGCGTCCCCAAGACCTTAAACCGAAATCCCGTACCCTGCGCCACCGGGATACCCGGCGGAAACTTTCCTCCATCCTGTTCGACTCGCTCTCCCGGCTGGACGAAGTGGCCGTGATCGGCTCGGATCCCCTCGTCACCCATTTCGCCGCGTCCTTGGGGTTGGAGGCTGCCTCGTTGGCCACCTGCCAGGCCATGCTCGACGAGCGACCGGTGACCTTGGTCGGCGTTCCCTCACGTCACTGGTTCCGTCCTGAAGCCATGAAGCTCCTTCTGGCGCTGAAGGGGTCCATGGAGAAATGCGGTCGGCCCTGCGTGCTCCTTCCACAACGGGCGATAGCCATGCTCGAACGTGGCGACACTCGAGAAGAACGGGCCAATATCCTGATCGAGCTGATCCGTGATCCAGTGAGAATGGGCGTCGGCCAGGCGTGCTGCACCCGAGAAAGGGGCGATCCCATCGGATGCCGCGCCATGCAGCTGCTGACCGGCAACGACTGCTTGCCCTGATCCACCCGGCATTACCGCCCTGTTGATGGTCTCGGGAACTCCCGAGCCGGAGGATACCCATGCCCGGAAACACCAGACACCCTCGTCCCGTTGGCAACACTCTTCTGCCCCAGTTGATCTATCGAGCCGGTTTTGCCCGTGACGAGCTAGAGGTCATGGAAGGCGACTTCGGGGGCGGGAGCATCCGCCTGCCTTCAGGCCTCGACCCAATGACTTTCCGCGTCAGGGACCTGGGATACATGCTCGAAGCCTACGGGCTTCCCTACGAGATCATCTCCGATCCCAAGACATAGCGAAGGCACTCCCCTTCGATCCCACAAACCCGCTGTTTTCCTGCCCAGGAGTAGTCGCATGCTCGATGCCGATGCCGCTCGCCCTAGTTCCGCTTCCACCAAACCGGTCCCCGAACAACGCCGCCGCCGCTCCCTGCGCCAAGCCGCCGAAACCCTGGTTCTGGTCCACCCCTCCGTAAAGCGCCTTCTCGATGATGGTGCCGTCGAGGACATGGCCGACGACCTGATGATCGGCGCGGACGACTTCACGACGTTCAACGTCGCCGTGTCGGGACGCGAGGTGACCTTGGTTTGCATCTGTCACGCCGCCTGGCGCAGCGAGGAGCGACACGCCTTCTTCGAGCTCAAGGCCGTAGCAGCGACCAGCGGGCGGACCGTCGTGCTGGTGCCGGAAGGATTTATCCGGCGCGAGCCAAGGCTCGCCAATGCGACGATGATCGCCGGCGCCGCAGGTGCCGAGATCGGGTTGACGGACCGCATGAAGATACTGACCCACCTGATCGACAACGGTGGAAGCGCTCCCTTGCTCGACCTGGCAGGTATGGTGCGGGGAGAGGAACCGGTATCAGCCGTCATGGCGCTGGTCGTCGAAGGCGGCCTCTACATCGACCTCGACAGTCCGATCCTGCCCGGCACCGAAGTGCATCTGGTGCAGCCGTTATGAGCCGGCGCGGCAATCCCGTGAATTTCCTGGGGGCCGACCCTCTTGGCACAGCCGACCGCCTGGAAGAACTGGCGGCGGACCTGCGCCGACTCGCGAAGGGTTGCTTGCCCACTACGTCGGAATTGGCGGAAGCACCGATCCTGCTGGGGTGGGTACCGCTGTCGCGCCCCTGCACGGCATTGGCCGGGCCGGTCGAGGGGCACCCCCGGATAACCGACCATCGCCCTGCGGTGACGTCCGAACTGTTCGCCATCGACAGCAACGAACGGTGGGCCAGGACCATGAGCCGCTACTACAGGCTCACGCCTCGGAGCACCGAGAGGAAGCGCGATGAGTGAGTTCGAGAATATTTTCTTCTTCGAGGAGCCGCATGAAATGAAGAAAGCCAGGAACACCAAGGACGAGCGTACGGTTCAGGAACGGCTGGCCGACCTGATGGTCGAGCGGGCCTTGCCGAAATCTATTCGCAATGCGTTGAACAAGGGCACCAGCGGCCACATGGTGGTCATCGTCCCGTCCACGGAGTGGCAGGAGCCCATCGGCGAGGCTCTCGGGGAATTCGAAGGCGACATCCACCCGGTCTATCCTGGCACTGCCAAATCGGCGAAGGATGACCGCAAGGCCGTAAAGTATCATCTCGAAGCCGGTCATGTGGTCGTTGGGGTTGCGGTCACACCGACCTCGCTTCCGGCATTGCTGCGCACCGTGGCCTCGATGACGGTGACGGTGCCGACGCCGGACGGGGCCTTGATCCGGGCCCTGATGCGGAGCATCTGCACCGGTCCAATCCCCCGCGCCTTAAGCATGCTCAACATCGGGATTCTCGACTTTGACGAGATCTGCTCCGTCGTCACCGCCGGCGCCGAAGCCGCCGCCGTGGTCGACAAGTTGAGCCATGCCATTGCCAACAAGACCGGAATGGCACGAGTCGGCGAGGTCTTGCCGGATATGGACCAAGCGGTCGAATTCGGGGCCGCGCGCTTGTGGGCACAGGACCTCAAGATCGATCTGGCCGATGTCGCAGCTCAAAAAATCAGCTGGGCCGACGTGGATCGCGGTATTGTCCTGCATGGTCCGCCGGGCACCGGAAAAACCACATACGCCCGTGCGCTCGGTGAATATCTCGGCATTCCCGTCGTGATCGGCAGCATCGCGGAGTTGTTCGCCAGCACTACGGGCTATCTCGATACGGTGATCCGCGCGCAACGCGAGCTGTTCGAACGGGCACGCTCGTCAGCGCCATGTCTTCTGTTCCTGGACGAGCTGGACCAGGTGCCGAATCTGGACGCAACCGACAGCAAGAACCGGGATTACTGGGCGCCGGTGGTGGCCGATTTTTTGGTCGCGCTCGATGGTGCAGTGGCCGAGCGCAATGGCGTGATCGTGGTCGGCGCCACAAACAGGCTGCACGCCATCGCGCCGGCAATTCTCAGGAACGGGCGATTGGAAAGATCGGTGTTCCTCGGTCCCCCCGGGCCCGACGGGGCCTTGCGCATTCTGCGGCATCACCTCGGAACAGCACTGCAGAACGTCGAACTTGGCGAAGTGGCCGCGATCTGCGCCAGCCGGTCGATGACCGGGGCGGATATCATGGATGTCGCCCGCACCGCCCGTCGGCGAGCTCGCCGCGCCAACCGGGATCTTGCCCCCGACGACATCATGGCGGTTCTGGTTCCGGAATCGGACCTGCCCCCCGAACTCGTGCGGCGGATTGCAGTGCATGAGTCCGGGCACGCTATCCTTGCGGCCCTGCACATGCCGGACAGCCTGGTGAAGGTGACCATCGAGCCCGGTGCCGCAAACAGCGACAGTGGCGGACACACTCAATTGCTCAAGCCGGATTACCAGCTGGAAACGGCAGTCGAAATCGAGCACCGCGTCGAGATGCTTCTCGGCGGGCGGGCGGCAGAAATTCTGATGTTCGACGCCCCCAGCACAGGGGCAGGAGGTTCGGCCTCGAGCGACCTGGCGCTGGCTGTCCGGACCTTGGCAACCTCCTATCTGACTTTCGGGTTGCTTGATGCGGCGCCGAGGTGGCGGTGCCCGCCCGATGAAGCGATGGCTAATATGCTGCGTGACCCGTTCGCCTGCCATGCCATCGAGACCAAGCTCTCCGCCCTCGCCGATCGGGCGCTGCAAACGCTCACTGCTCACCGGGAAGCACTCTACCGACTTTCCGAATCGCTGGTTCGGCAAAGAACCATCCACCGGGACGAGATCTTGGGGATCGTCTTGGATAACGGAGGCGTCGATAGCCCCGACAGGTCGCACTCGGCCCGTTCCGAACGCACCTTGAGTACAGTCCTTCGATAACATAATCGTGATCGGGCGGGCGCGCCGTGTTTCATTTTCCGCGCTGTCAACATTGGCAAACCCGAATCATGTCATCGGCGTCAAAACGGGTGTCGAACACCTCCTGCGGCCCGTTCCGGTCGGTCGAGTCTCTCTGCCCGGCATGCCTTCTCGAGCACCTCCGGCGAGTTAA
Organism: Devosia albogilva; assembly: GCF_042685625.1. NCBI lineage: Bacteria > Pseudomonadati > Pseudomonadota > Alphaproteobacteria > Hyphomicrobiales > Devosiaceae > Devosia > Devosia albogilva. Next base: position 3,049,571 of record NZ_JBHUNP010000001.1, on the reverse strand, counting down.
TGTGTTACGTTAACAAATGGCGATAAGTGGAGTCAGGATTCCACAATCTGCGATCGTGAACGCCAAAAAAGAATCACGAGAGGGCTTTTCAAACCCTGACTTTTCCGCAGATGATGATGGCGAATTCGAACGGAGCTTAGTCCGAAGAGAATACCAGAAAATAAAAACGCCCCGGATTGCTCCAGGGCGTTTGAATAACCGACGACCCCCAAAAGCCTGCAAGCACCGGGGTACGTCTCAATCTAGGCATTGGACCTCGCGGCCCGTTGCCAAATGACCGGCCTCACAGCCGATCCACACAAACCGGTTTCGCAACCGACTCATGCATCGCAAAGGACCATCAGGCCCGTTGCACACAGCCCCGGCTTCACAGCCGACCCATGCATCACAGTGGACCGTAGGGCCCGCTGCCACGAAATCGGCCTCACGGCCCGAAATCACGTTCAGGAGTATCTGCTGGTCGCCTCGCCGCGTCAAGCATTCTCCGGGCGTGAGTAGGAGAACTCATGCCTGACTTTATCCCGAACGCACTTTTGTTGAGCGGACAGGCGGTTACTTCGGCGACGCCACCGGCCTTGGGCGGTACCCCGGAGGATACTGAACGCACCCTGCTCGTTGACTGTTGCCGAATCGACCAGTCGGCAAAAGGTCCGCGCCCCTTCATGATTGTCGTGATGGACACGGCGACGCGGCTGGTGCTGTCCACCGCCATCGCCACCGACAGCGCGCTGGCTGATTCTGTCGTCAAGACCATCAAGGATGCGATCGCGACAGATCCCGGAACCCTGGGGGACCTGCCGGTCGCATGCGACTTCTGTGATCGCGCTGATCTGGATGCTGGCCTCGCCGATGTCGCTCCGCACACCCGGGTCGTAATCGGTCATGGCGGGCCTCGTACCCGCGGCTGGGCGGAGCGTCAGGTCCGGGCGGCTGCCTTTAAGGCCGAGAGTCGCGACTAGGTCCCCGGCACAACCAGCCCTTCGCTCAACCAGAGGCGCCGATCGACCGGCGGAGAACACCCATGTACCTGGACACCGAATCCGCCTTCCAGCACTCGATCCGCCTGTCGCAAACGTCGGCCCGCATCGTGATGGCACCCTCGGGGGGCGCCTTCCGCACCATCGTCGGCCATGGCTCCATTCGCGCCACCAGTGTCTTCCCCTCGGTCAAGGCCGGGTACAGCATGCCCTGCGAAGCGCAGCACGAACGCATGCATGTCCGCATCTGCGAAGCCGATCCCCGCATCGTCGACTATCAGCACCAGCCCCACCGGCTGGAGATCATGCTGAGCAACCGCTCGAAGCCGCTCGTCTATTTCCCGGACGCGATCAGGCAGCGCGACGACGGCTCGATCGAGGTGGTCGAGACCAAGCAGACGCAAGATCAGTTCGAACGCTCTTCCCGCTACGTCGACAAGCTCGACTATGCCGAGCAGGTGTATGCCACGCTCGGCTGGCGTTTCCTTCGTCTGTCTCAGGACAAGGACCTCGAGGTCCAGCCCCTCTGGCCCAATGCCCGCATGATCAGCCGCCGCAACAAGCGCCGTGCCACGACCGCCGATCGCCTGCGCTTCCAGGAGGCCGCCGATCGTGAAGGGGGCACGTTGCCCTTCGGTAAGGCCGCAGAGGTCCTTGCTGCCGATGGTTCGTACGAGCCTTGCGATGCCGTGACCCTGCTGCACCGGCTGATCGTCGGTCGCACCGCCTTCATCGACCTGACCCGCCGTATCGAGATAGATTCGCCGGTCAAGCTCATCACCGACCCCGGGCCTCCCTCCATGCTCCGCAGCCTGCCGGAACTGTTCGGCTCGGATATCGGGTTCGACGAGCTCGAGATGGAGTTGTCGTGATGGGAAAGGGTATCACTCTCAAGATCAGGACCGAGGAGGTATTCGCATTCTCGGACGGCATGTATCGCTTCGTTCGCGAGCTCGCCGACAGCGTCCTGCTCCTGCAGCGCCAGGGCACCGGCAAGGAGATCCAGGTCACCGAGTCCGACCTGATCGACCAGCTCGGTCGCGGCGAAGTCATTCGCCTGCGCGACCGTCGGGACCGCAAGGGTCGCCCGATCGTCGATCCTGACCAGGTATCTCCGGACGAAAAGCCCGAGGAGGTGATGCGTGCAAAGACCCTGCTGTTCTTCGTCCGCGCATTCGATGCCGACACGTCCGTGGGTCTGGGTGATGTTGGCCTGCGCAAGCTGATCAAACGCAAACGCGATGATGCTAACCGCAAGGGCCTCACCTTCGAGTTCTCCCCCGATACCCTCCGCCGGGCGATCAAGGAAAAGGGAGCGCCAGGGGCTCGACACCTGAAGGACTTCATTTCCAGGCGTGGGCGCACGAGGCGTGTCCGCCTGGATCTGACGATCGAGGACATGCTGACCGATGCAGTGGACTTCTACTGGGGCCTGCGCTCACGTGACAAAAAGGATGCGTGGGCCTTCCTGATCAGCGAGCTCAAGAAGGTCAATGCGGAACGCAAGACGGCTGGACTGTCGAAGCTTCATCCCCCGAAGGATGCAAGCACGCTCTACCGCCGCATCAACGCCACCAACTGCAAGGAGAACCACGCGCGGAAGTACTCCCCGCATGAGGCGAACCAGGCGTGGCAGGGTGTCTCCACCCATCTCGATGCCACGGCACCCGGCGAGTTGGTCATCATCGACCATACAGTGGTCGATGCATGGGTACTGCTGGACGATAACGGCATTCCTCTTGGCAGGCCGACCCTGACGGTGGCGATCGACGTCTACAGCCGGTGCATCTTGGGTTTTCTGCTCAGCGCGGAACCGCCTTCGGTCTATTCCATGGCCACTGTCATCAAGCACGTCCTGATGCCCAAGACGTACGTCAAGACGGCATACCCCGATATCGAGCGGCCATACGACTGCTGGATCCTGCCGAACACCATCCTCATCGACAATGCGTTCGAACACGTGTCGGCCAGTCTCAGGGACGCAGGTGACGATATCGGCTTTGAGGTCCATTACTCTCCGATCCACTCTCCCGGGCATAAGGCCATCGGGGAGAAGATCTTCGACACGCTGAACGACTTCTTTCACAAGCTGCCTGCCGCCGTGCCATACGACGTAACGACGATGAGGAAAGCTAGGCTGGACCCCCGGAGCGAAAAACCGGTCTACCACCGTGACCTCGAGTATTTCCTCCATCGCTTCATCATCGACCAATACCATTACCGCCTGCATGAAGGCATTGGCGCCGTGCCCGCCCGGCGCTGGGACGAGGGTATCCAACGACATGGGCGCGAGTTCGTCGATGACTTCAATGCCCTCGACCAGCTGCTCGGAAAGGTCGATGAGGCCTCGATCAGCCGTGCCGGTGTCAAGTTCCGCAACATGCGGTTCCATGACGCGGACCTCACCACCGAGATCCTGAACGACATGGTCCGCCTCCAGCCGATCAAGTCGCTGACAACCAAGACTTACGGGCAGGTCCGTGCCCGGATCAAGGTGAAGTATAACCCCGCGGATTGTAGCAAGATCGAGGTTTGGAACGAAGGGGCCGAGCCGAAGCGCTACGTCACGCTGCCCAACGTGGATCAGACCATGACGCGGGGCCTGAGCTTCTGGGCTGCCGATCGCGTGCGTGAACATGCCAAGGAACTGGACCTCGAGTATTCCTCCGAGGAAGAGCGTCTCCTCGCGCGTGATAGCCTGCGACGGGCTTGGGAGGAGTTGGCGCAGGTCACTCCGCGTCGCACCGGAGCCGATGCACGTCGCGGCATTGCCCAGGAAACGCCCACCGTGATCGAAGGGGTGGTGAGGTTCACCCAGGCCGAGCCTTCGGTCTATGGCAACGCCCAGCCCATCGACCTGCCGGCACTCACCCGTGCCAACTCCTCCGAGAAGCCGGTCAGCACCCTGCGTGGAGGCGAGAAGACCAAGGCCAAGATGCGCAAGGCTGCCCAAGCGCGTGCCGCTGCCTCCGGGGAGACGGAAACCGCCCCGGTAAAGCCGGTCGCCAAGCCTGAGAAAGAATTCTTCCTGCCGCCGGCGGCCAAGGCTCCCAAGCGTAATCCCTACGACCTGGATGGAGAGTGGAAGTAAGATGTGGACCCCAGCCCAAGACCGCAAGATGGACGCCTTCGAGTCCATCCTGGTCGACCATCCGCGAAAGACCCAGTTGCACTCGGCGCTTGGCAACCTGATGCACGAGACCACTCGTGCGTCCCGTCGCTACCAGGAGCGTGCCGCTGCCGCCGGGGGGCGCCCGTTGAAGGCCGAGGAACTATACCTCCTGCCGGTGATCGGGCCCTCTGGCGCCACCAAGACCAAGTCGCTGAGCACCTACGTCGACCGTGTCCTCGCCGACCCTGATCTGGATCCCGACGAGATCCCGGTTCTGGTGGTGACGGTCCGCAGTTCGGTCAAATCGGCGCGCCACCTGCAATCCGCAATCCTGCTTGCGTTTGGCGACTTGACCGCCTCGACGGAAGTGCTCAGCCAGCGGGACTACTCGGAAGCCCGCGTGAACATGGACCTGCTCGAGAAAGCCCGGGCCAAGAAAACCCGCATCGTCATCCTCGATGAATGCCACAGCATGATCCAGAACGCAGGTCCGGTCCTTCTCGACTCCCTTGCAACGGCAATGAAGAGCTTCGTCAACGACGGGCTCTTCAGCCTGGTCCTGGTCGGCACCGACAAGGTGAAGCGGCTCTTGCAGTTCAGCGAGAACCATTCTCGCCAGAAGCGCATCGTCGACTTCGGACCGGCGTCGCTGGATGACCCCGAGGATGTGGCGTACTTCATGCAGTTCGTGGGGCGTTTCGAGAAGGAGATGCTCGGCAAAAAGGTTATCTCCAAGCCCCTGAACATGATCGGCGACGTGGCGACGCGTGCCATTGTCTACGACATGGCCCGCGGCGTGGTGGGGACGGTCGTCCGTATCCTCCGCATCGCTTTGGAACAATCCTTCGAGGACGACCAGCCGCTGGATTGGACGCATATCGCCAAGGCATTCCGCGCCTGGAACCGCGCTCTCGAGAAGCCCGGCCCGGATCCCTTTGCCAGCAAGAATGCGTCCAAGGCGACGGAGACCAAGCTGGAGGCAGTCGAGGGGCTGAGTATGGAGGCCGCCGAATGACCTGGCGGTACAGCAAGGACAAGCTTGTGGAGCCGGGTAAGGTCGTTCCCGCCTTCATCACCATGCGGCCGGAACCTGACGAAAGTCTTGCCGGATTGTTCAACCGTACGTTTGGGCGAACGGTGTTTTCCAACTTCAGCGCTGCCGCCGCTCGCGCCGGCGTAGCCCGGAACCGGCCCGATTTCTTGGCCAGCTCGGAGCTCACCGACGCGGAGGTCGAGGGTCTCGCCGTCCGGCTCGGCACCAGCAGGAACGAGATCCGGTTTCGCTTGCATCCCCCGGCAAGAATTGGAGCCAGCGGGGTTCGTGGCGTCGACTTCCACGGGCAATTCCTGCGGTTGACCTTCCTGGAGCGCGAACGGAGGCGTGTTTCGCCCATGGCGTTGGAGCTGAGCCGCCATCATCGTGCTCTTTGGGACGTGCGCCCTCTGTCCTTCGATGCTTCTACCATGGAACTGTTGCTGGACACCTGCCCGGTGTGCGGAAACAATCTGCGTTGGCGCAACCTGTTCGGCCCGGAGAAGTGTGACCACTGTCGCGACGAACGGGGGCTGCCGTGCACCGACCTTCGCGACCACCGGCAACCGATGGTGCCGGAGGAACAGCATGAAGTTCTTCGTGCCGTGGCCGGACTGATGGATCCTAGGGCAGAGGTGCGGGAGCGGTCCGTCCGCTTCTTTCCCGATCCTTGGCGCGAATTGGCGCCGAGCGAGATATTCCATATCCTTGTTGAGATGGGGCTGGCGACCTCGGGGCTTTCCGGAACATTGTTGCCCTCGTCGCTGCCGCTCCGTGCGGAAGCAATCTATGAAGCAGGTCGGGTATTGGCGGGTGGCGTGGACGCCTTCCACACCTGGTCGGACACCACGCTGACCAGGAAGGATGCTCCTCACTGGACTGTCGATCGCCCTATCGCCAGCACGGGTTACGATCGTCTGGTGAAATGCCCGCACGTTTCTCCATCCGCGAAAGCCTTGCTGCAGGGCATGAGGCTGGACATCCGCAAGGTTACGGGCCAGCGCCGAGCCGGATCCTTTGCGTGGCTGGTGGCGTGGGACTTGACGCGTGAGTTTCAGGTTGACCACGCCCGGACCCGCACCTTCGTTAAACACGTGAAATCCCTGATCCGAGCCGGCGGAGATCCTGCTTCTGAGGGAATTCCGACCGGGAAGGAGGAGTTCGCCTCGTTGATTCCCGTGGTGAAAGATGCGGTTTCAGTCGGAAACGCAGCATCCATGCTCAGGACGGGCAAGGACGTGGTGGCCGGCCTCCAGGAGATTGGTATTCTCCAACCCATACCATCACCGGCATCTTTGCTACTCAGGGCGACCACCTGCTATTCAGGGTCGGCTGCCCGCCTGCTGAGGGATCAGTTCCAGTCCAGGCTCGGCATGATGACCGAAGCCGATTGCTTCCCCTCCGTCGCGACCGTGATCAGGAACAGTGGCATTCGTCCGCTGCCCCGTGCTGCGGCCTGGCACCTGATCTGGTCCGGAGCCGCCAGAGTTCTATGCAGTCGGCCTGATCCCGTCGATTGGCTGCGTGAAGTTCATGTTCCCGATCCAGCATCTTTTATGGCGCTTCTTCGTGAACACCCTTCCGTTCGGACCGCTGTTGAACTTCCTGACGAGGTGACGACGCAAGTGGCGGCACAGATGTTGGACTCCGACATTGTCGTCATTGCCCAGCTGGTCACGAACGAAATTCTGGTGCCCCGTGCCAAAACAAGGCCATTGATGTTCTTGCGCAAGGACATTGAACAGTTCGCCGAGAAGTACGTCTCGACGCCGGAACTGAAGCGGGCATTGGGGTGGGATAAGGGCGGACCTCTCTCAGCTTCGTGCCCGGATCTTCCGCCAAGCGCGTTCGAGTTTACCGACCAGAGAAGTCGCTTTTATCTGCGCTCAGATTGTCTCGGAATCCTCCGGGCCTGAGCTGTTCACGTTCATTGCTGTGCTGTCGCCAACGCCGTCGTAGGGCAACCTCGACGGCGTTTTCGTTTACAACCGATGTGCACCGTTGCATTCTTACAGCCGAAACCTCAGTATTGCTGCATTCTTACAGCCGGAGCAGCTGCAATCTTAGATCGCAGGTTCGAGGCCTATCAATGACTTAGCCGGGGCACTCTTACAGCCCCGTCATACTTCCAATAAATCGACTTCCTAGCCCTTGGCAGTAGAGGGCGATCATGGCACCGAGGTAGAGCGCTGGGGCGGCGCTGGCCAATGGCCCACGATAAGACCCGTGCGAGGTCAGAGTCACTTTGAGGGTCGCTTGTTCGCGCCTTGACCGCTATCTCAAGGCTGCGCATTTCGTCCGAAGTCGTCTATGCGGACAGGCGCTGCCGCTCAGCATGCCCCTCTGAAGAACCGGTTCCTGCTCGTCAGCCCCGCAACTCCGCTCGCCTCGGCACGTTGATCGTGTCGACGCGAACACCAGCCGGAGCGGTGAGATGGGCGAAATGCCAGGCGAGGACGGAATCCGTTGGCAACAGCTCCCGTTGGGCGAGCGGATGCTTTTGCTCAGCATCGCCGTGCACCCGAAGAGGGAATACGAGTGGCTCACGGCCAGGAAGCTGTGCTTTTACGGACTCGCGCAGATCACGCCGAAGGGGCTCTGGCTCACCTGGCGTGGCCGCCACGTCGTGGCGGCGCGCCATGGCCTACCGGTCGTGGTCGGCCGCTCAGCGGCGCATGAATCGTCGGAAATCCGCACGAACTCGCTCAGCTAGCCGGCTCCGCACTAACACGAGAGTTACCTCTCGCCCTCGCTGCGGCAGATGTTGCCGGACGAGTGGGGGCGATTCACCGCCGGCGGTTTTTGCCAACTCTCCGGAGCGCTGCCAGCAACGCCAGGCCGCCGAAGGCCACCAATGCCGGGGCGAGCAGTGGCGTCTTGGCCGGGCTTCGCCAGCCGCCGCTGACCTTCCATTGGTCGTGGATCGGTTGGAAGGCGTTGCCCTGGGTGGGCGCGCCGCCGGGCCTGGCCAATTCGATGGTGTGGATAGCGGCACGAACAACGGCATCGCTCGAGCGCGGCAGCAGCCCCTTGGCCCAGGCGGCGAGCGCGCCAACCTTTCCGACGTAAACCTCGCGGCGCGGGTGCCTGGTGAGGCGAACCACGGCATCTGCAACGGTCTGTGGCGAATAGCGGGGCACTACCGGCTGCGGCAGCCGGCCTGAATAGTTGGCCGCGCGTTGATAGATCGGTGTGTCGATCGCATAGGGCAGCACCGTGCTGACGTGAATACGTGGCATGTCGGCCACCTCCTGCCGGACCGCTTCGCTCATGGCACGTATGGCGGCCTTGCTGGCGACATAGGCCGCGGCATAGGGCTGAGCGGTCACTGCCAGCACGGATGAGATGTTTATCAGGGTGCCGGCGCGCCGTTCCCTGAAGTGCTCGATGGCGACTTGGGCGCCGTTGAAGTAGCCGAGCACGTTGGTCCGCAGCACCTGCTCGATAATCTCGGGCGGAGTATCGTCTATGCGGCCGAAATGGAGGATGGCGGCACAATTGACCCAAACGTCGATGCGCCCGAAGCGCTCGACTGCTTCGCTGCCGACCCGAGCCACGGCCGCATGGTCGCCCATGTCGGCGACGACTGGCAACGCAGTGCCGCCGAGTTCAACGCATTCCTGCGCCGTTTCATCGAGTGCGGCCCTGTCCCGCGCCACCAGCACGACGGCAGCGCCATCTCTGGCGAATCTGCGAGCTATTGCCCTGCCATTGCCGCTAGAGGCACCTGTGATGACGACCACCAGCTTTGGCATGAGCACCTTCACACACGACCATTCGCGGGGATAATCGCCGTGGATGACGGCAGTTCCCATGTGTGGGGGCGGCTCAGATGTGGATGCCGCATATGGGTCGGCGTGGCCTTGACGATGCAGAAGCACTCGCAGAGGGCGGCGCCTTCTCCGCGTCAGCCTTGGTGCAGTGTCCTTAGGGTGGTCCGTCGCCACCCCCGGCTTGCCCCGCCGTAGTCACAGCGCTTCCGAACTCGGATGCGTGGCGCAAGCCGTAGTGAATGGTCTGAAGGACGATCTTGCCGTCGCGGATCACGAAGGTATCTGCGCCTTCCACCGCCTGAAAGCGCGGTGAGGTGGCGGACCAGATGAGCAGCGCATAAGGGCCACTGACCTGCTTGGCGGCGATGCTGAACTCTGCCCCCGGCAGTTGCCTGCTCAGGCGTTCCGCGGACATGCGCAGGGCCTCGTGACCCGTCGCGTTCGAGTTCACCGTGAGCAGGACGACGTCTTCGGCATAGTTCCGGCGCAGATCCTCCTCGAGATTGCCCTCGAGGCGAAGCCCCAGGTGATCCTCGAAGACCTCCATTGGTGACCGATGTTGACCCCGGCCCATCCAGTGACTCCTGTTCAAGGCCGACGCAGCGCTCCCTGCTCTTCGGCGATGCACGCATGACGTTAGCGTGACTCGAGGCGGATGGTTCCCGAGGCGCGGTTGTTGGCCGGTGGAGAGGTGTGCGCGAGCTGATCCATTCAGGCAGAAGAGAGGACCTGCTGCCCCTCTTCCGCCCAGGCGTATCTGCGATCCGCCGAGGAACCGCAACATCAGCTTATGTTGCGCTGCCTTCAGTAGTCGAACTGGCGAGCCAGGCTGATCTTGAAGGTGCGGCCGAGCGAGCGGTCGAGGGACAGGTTCTCGCGGTAGTCAGCATTGAACAGATTGTCGATGCCGAGCTGGATCTCTGTACCCTCCAGCGCGCCATAGTCCGGCTTCCAGGAGGCGAAGAGGTCGACGGTGGTGAAGCCCTCGGCCGTGCCGTCGGCGCCCTGCGCAGCGCTGACGATGTACTCGCCGGTGGCGGCGACGGTCAGGCGAGCGCCATAGTCCAGGTTCCACTCCGGGTGTCGGCCGCCCAGCGTCGCCACCAGCTTCGACTGCGGCACGGTGGTGAGCGGGGTGTCGGTGACAAGATTCCTGCCCACGGTCAGGGAGTAGGCCAGGTTGGCGAACACCCAGTCGGCGTCATAGGCCGCTTCCACCTCGACGCCGTAGAGTTCGGCTTCGGCGATGTTGCCGTAGTAAGGCAGACCGCGGACGCTGGGGTTGGAGGCGATCATGTCCTCGATGCGGTTGTAGAACACCGTGGTCTTGAGCGCACCGGAGTCGCCGCTGCTGAACAGGTCAGTGCCAGACAGGGCGAAGCCGCCTTCCACCGTGTTCGCCCGTTCCTTCAAGAGGTCAAGGCTGGTGGTCTTGACGGAGCTCGAGGAGTAGAGCTCGTCGATGGTCGGAAGCCGTTCGGTATGAGCAACGGAGCCGAAGACGCTCAGATTGTCGCTGAAGGCGTAAAGTGCGGCGAGCTTCGGCGAGAAGGCCGAATCCGAGCGTCCGGGCACACCCGGGGTTTTTGCATTGATGTCATGGAAATCCCCGCGAACGCCGGCGATCAGGGTCAGCCGGTCGTCCCAGATGAACTCGTTCTGAACGAACAATCCGAGTTTATTCTCGGTCCCCTCCGGGTGCGTGGTGACGGGGATGTGGCCGACCGGCGGGAAGTTCACTAGGCGGTCCTGCGTGCTCGCCTGGAAGCCGACCGTAGCGTAGTTCTCGAAGCCGTCGCCGATCCATTCCACCGTGTTGTCACCCGTCAGTTGCCAGGTGCGGTACTGGTAGTCGGTGTCGGCGAAGGTGCTCGGCGGGGCGGCGTTGGTGAGCGGACCACCCGGTACCCGGCGGTGATTGCGCTGCATGTTCACCGTGTCGGAATAGCTCAGCGCCAGATTGACATCGAGCCACGGATTGTCGGCGGCCGGGTTCGACCACTTGATCACGGCGGTGTGGTCGATGACGTCGCGGTCGATATAGCCGAAGGGGTCGCCCGTCATGACGCCGGTCTGCGAGTAGCGGCTCTGGTCCGTCTGGCTGTCGAAGCGCTGGTAGGAAGCGGCCAGGGTCTGCTCGTCATTGTCGCCGAAGTGCGCGGTGCCCTTGATCAGCCCAGACAGGCTGTTGAACGCCGAGCCGGCCAGCGGAGTGCCGTCTGCCTGAGCCATTTCGTCCGAGCGGCGCCAGTTACCGGCGGCCAGCACTTCGAAGGTGTCGTTGAGTTGCTGAGCGAGCACCGCCGAGGTGAGGGTGCCCGAGCCATTGCTGTTGAAGGTCTGCTTGAGCCGGAGCGCGCCGGAATAGCCCTCATTGATGAAGTCGGAGGCGTCCTTGGTGGTGAAGTTGATGACGCCGCCGATGGCCCCTGCCCCGTAAAGAGTGGATGAGGCGGGGCCGCGCAACACTTCCACCTGCTTGAACAGCTCAGGATCGGCAAAGAACGATCCCATGCGGTATTGTTCGAAGAATTTGGGCTGCCCATCGATGTTGACGACGATGCGCGCTGCGTCCGAGGCGTTCTCGGTGGTGCCGATACCGCGGATATTGAAGGCTTCGCCCAACTGGCGCTGCGAACCGACGACGGTCACCCCCGGCACGGTGGCGAACAGGTCGCCCGTCGTGGTCGGCTGCGCCCGTTCGATGTCCTCCTGATTGACGACGGTAACCGCCTGAGGCGTGTCGATGGCCACCTTGGGGGCACCGCCCAGGCCAATGACCAGTCGCTCCAGCAGCGTCACGTTCGATGCGTTCAAATTGGATTGCGCAACAGCTCCCTGTAGCGCGATCGCCCCCAGCGCGACGCCGCCCAGCAACGCTGCGGCGCGGCCCTTAACCAGCCCCATTCGATAACTCCAGAATTCTTGTGTGTGGGTGCTGGCTGGCGGCGGCTGGCTGGCTTCGGTTCGGCGAAGAAAAATTATGACTCCGCCGATCACCTATTGCGCTGTGTAGATAAGCTGGTTATGGGAGTCAAGTTTTCTTGAAGGGGCCAGGGGTCGGCCGAACACCGACCTAAGCTCCTGACAGTACCGGATTATCCATGCCTACGCCGCCGAACCCGATTGCCGACGACGCCATCACTCACGTGCTGAATAGCGACGAGCTGTTCGAGGGAGCGCACGAGATCGTCATCGTCCACAAGGGGGTCTCGTACCGGCTTCGGATCACCCGCCAAGACAAGCTCATTCTGACTAAATAGGCCAAGAAGTTGACCCAACCAGCCGCAAAAACACCCGAGGAAATCCGCCGCCTGCGCGCCCTTCATCCGCAGATGCGGGAGCGGGACTTTGCCCGCATCCATTCCATCTCCGAGGCCGAACTGGTCGCGGCGGAAACCGGCCGTTCGGTCATCCGGCTCGAGCCGAATGTCGGTACCCTGCTTAACGGCCTCGTGGCCTGCGGCGAGATCATGACGCTGACGCGCAATGAGTCGGCGGTGCACGAAAAGATCGGGCCGGTGGAGAAGGTCGTCGTGGGGCCCATGGCCTCGATGACGCTCGGCGAACAGATCGACCTCCGAATCTTCCCCACTCGCTGGAAGTTCGGCTTCGCAGTGGAAAAGCCGACCGATGAGGGCGGTTTGCGGCGCTCACTACAGTTCTTCGATGGCGAGGGCGTTGCCGTCTTCAAAGTGCACGCCCGTCCCGCGACCAATCTCGAGGCCTGGGCGCTGCTGGTGGAGAACCTGCGCCACGAGGACCAGAGCGACAGCATCGGGCTCGAACCGGCTCCGGCAACCGACACCACCGGTGCTCCGGCTGACGTGACGGCGCTGCGCGAGCAGTGGTCGGCGATGACGGACACCCATCAGTTCTTCCCGATGCTGAAGAAACTGAACCTGCCGCGCCTCGAAGCGCTGGAGATGGTGGGCGAGGACTATGCCTGGCAGCTCGACCACAGCGCCGTAAAGGGTCTGTTCGATGCCGTGGCCGGCACCGATCTGCCGGTGATGGCCTTTGTCGGCAATTCCGGCTGCATCCAGATTCACTCGGGACCGATCACCAATGTCAAGCTGATGGGCCCCTGGCTCAACGTGATGGACGAGACCTTCCACCTGCACCTCAGGCTCGATCAGATCGCTTCGGTGTGGGCGGTCCGCAAGCCCACCAGCGACGGACATGTCACCTCGGTCGAAGTCTATGACGCCAGCCGCGAACTCATCATCCAGTTCTTCGGCAAGCGCCAGGAGGGCACCGATGAACGCGCCGCCTGGCGCACCGTGGTCGAACAGCTCCCCGTTTTCACCCGCACCGATGCGGCCTGAGGTCCTCATGCGCACGTCCCTGATTTCCCTCCTCGTCGGTGCCGCCCTTGCCGCAGCGCCGCACGCTGCGGCCGAGGAGTTGCACGCATTTGCCGACTCCTCCCGGCTCGTCGCCATCGGCGGTTCGCTCACGGAGATCGTCTACGCCCTGGGTGAAGAAGGCCGCCTGGTCGGACGTGACCAGACGGCGACCTACCCGGAAGCCGCGGCAGCGCTCCCGGACGTTGGCTATGCGCGCCAACTCGCGCCGGAAGGCGTGCTGTCAGTGAGCCCGACGGCGCTGCTGGTTCTTGAGGGCAGTGGTCCCCCGGAAGCGCTAGAGGTGCTGTCGCAGGCCGGCGTGGAGTACCAGACGGTGCCGGAGAGCTATTCGGCCGAAGGGGTGATCGCCAAGATCAATGCCGTCGGTGAGGCGCTCGGGATCGAGGAGAAGGCAGAGGCTTACGCGGCCGAGGTGCAGGCGCAGTTCGCTGCACTCGCGGGGGGCACGGCTTCCATCGAAGAACCGAAGCGCGTGCTGTTCGTCTTGTCCGCCGAGGGCGGCAAGATCCAGGCATCGGGCACCGACACTGCCGCTGACGGCATGATCGCGCTGGCCGGGGCGGAGAACGCCATCACCGATTACTCCGGGTACAAGGCGCTTACCGAGGAGGCGATCATCTCGGCGGCGCCAGACGCGATCGTGATGATGGACCGCGGCGGCGACCATGCCGCCACTGATGCCGAACTGCTCGCTCACCCGGCCATCGCGCTCACCCCGGTCGCTGAGAACAAGGCCATCTACCGCCTGGACGGCTCGTACCTGCTCGGTTTCGGTCCGCGCACGGCGGCCGCGGCTACCGAGCTGGCGGGTCTGCTCTATGGCGAGCACGCGCAGGCGGAGTAGGCGGCATGAGCAGCGTCATGACCATGGCGGGAGTCATTCGGCAGCGCCGCGAAGCCGGTGACCGGAGCCATCTCGGCCGGGCTGCCGTGCTGGTGCTCGCCGTGGTGCTGGTGCTGGCCATGGTGCTTTCGATGACCACCGGCGCTTCGGGGGCTTCGGCCTGGACCATCCTCAAGGGGTGGCTGGGCATGGCACCCGCAAGCGAACTCGACGCGGTGCGCGACTACGCCGTCATCTACAACATCCGCCTGCCCCGCATGATCCTGGGCGTGTTGATCGGCGCGGGGCTGGCGGTGTCGGGATTGCTGATGCAGGGCCTGTTCCGCAATCCCCTGGCCGACCCCGGCCTCGTCGGCGTGTCGGCCGGCGCCAGCCTCGGCGCGGTGGGCATCATCGTGCTCGGCACGACCGTGCTGGCGCCACTGACGGCGCTGCTCGGCATCTACTCCCTGCAGCTCGCCTCGTTCTTCGGTGGGCTCGTCACCACCTTCATTCTCTATCGCGTCGCCACGCGCAGCGGCCAAACCGCCATCGCGACCATGCTGCTAGCGGGTATCGCTATCGGTGCGCTCGCCGGGGCGGTGACGGGTGTGCTGGTCTATGTGGCGACGGATGTGCAGCTGCGCGACCTCACCTTCTGGGGTCTCGGCTCGCTGTCCGGCGCCAACTGGGTCAAGGTTGCAGCCTCCGGCCCGATCATTCTTGCGGCGCTGGCAGTTTCGCCTTTTCTTGCCAAGGGCCTCAACGCCATGACGCTGGGCGAAGCCACGGCGGCGCATCTCGGCATTCCCGTGCAGCGCTTCAAGCTGGTGACAATCGTTGCGGTGGCTGCCGCCACCGGCGCATCGGTGGCTGTCAGCGGTGGCATCGGCTTCGTCGGCATCGTGGTGCCGCACCTGCTCCGCCTCGTCATCGGTCCGGACCACCGCTATCTGCTGCCGGCCACAGCGTTGCTTGGTGCCTCGTTCCTGCTGTTCGCCGATGCCATCAGCCGGCTGATCGTCGCACCGGCGGAGATGCCGATCGGCATCATCACCGCCGCCTTCGGCGGGCCGTTCTTCCTGTGGATCCTGTTGCGCCGTCGCTCGGCCTTTGCGTGGTAGCCCGATGATCAAGGTGCGTGACCTTTCCGTCGACATCGGCGGCAGAACCATCCTGCAGGGTGTCGACTTGTCGGCGCCGGCCGGACAGCTCACGGCGGTGATCGGGCCCAACGGGTCGGGCAAGTCGACCCTGCTCAAGGCGCTCTGTCGCGACCATCGCTACAGCGGCGACGTGCTGATCAACGGGCGCAACCTGGCCGCGCTGTCACCGGCGGAAGCGGCTACGCAGCGGGCCGTGTTGCCTCAGTCCAGCAACCTGCCCTTCCCTTTCACCGTGCGCGAAGTGGTCGCCATGGGTCTTGCCGCCGGGCGCCCGGGGCCGACCGGCGAAGCCTTGCTGCGCCTGCCCGAACAGGCGCTGACGGCAGTCGACCTGCCGGGCTTCGGCGGGCGCTACTATGGCGAGTTGTCGGGCGGTGAGCAGCAGCGCGTGCAACTGGCGCGCGTGCTCTGCCAGGTTTGGCAGCCGGTGCTCGAGGGTGTGCCGCGCTACCTGTTGCTGGACGAACCGGTGTCGAGCCTCGACGTGCGCCACCAGCTGATGATCATGGACGTTGCGCGCCGTTTCGCCGACAGCGGAGGTGGCGTGATCGCCGTGCTCCACGACCTCAACCTGGCGGCCATGTACGCCGACCAGGTCGTCGCCCTGCGTCGCGGTGAAGTCGTCGCTGCCGGCCCTGCCGAGCAGGTCATCACCGACCAGATCGTCGCCGAAGTGTTCGAGTGCCCGCTTCGGGTCGGCCTCGCTCCGTCCGGCGGCGCGCCCTTCGTCCTGCCCCAATCCATCCGGCGCGATGCGCCAGTTCACTCCAGGGTTGCCTGATGTCCCGTAGCCTTCTCGCTCTCGCCTCCACTCTCTTGCTCTGCGCCGCACCGCTGGCGCAGGACGCCGCCGCCCCCGAGTTCGCGCTCGAGCTCAACGCGCTCCAGCCAGCCGATGCGGGATGCCGGCTTACGTTTCTCGCCACCAATAAGCTCGGCGGATCGCTGGATCGTGCCGCGGTGGAGGTGGCGCTGTTCAGCACCAGCGGTGCCATCGACCGCATCGTCACGCTCGACTTCAAGAACCTGAGCGAAGGCAAGACCAAGGTGCTGCAGTTCGAACTGGCAGGGCTCGACTGCGAGGACGTCGGCCGCGTGCTCGTCAACGACATCGGCGCCTGCGAGGGCGAAGGGCTGGCTCCGGAGAGCTGCCTCGCCGGGCTGGTGCCGACCGCACGCCCCGACATCACCTTCGGAGTCTGACCGTCATGACGTCCGAGGCGCATGACTTTTCCATGTTCGCCCTGTTCATGCAGGCGGACTGGGTGGTGAAATCGGTGATGCTGGGGCTGCTGCTGGCCTCGGTGTGGTGCTGGGCCATCATCGCCAACCGCGTTTCCGCCTATGCGCGGGCGCGGCGTGACATGGCGGCGTTCGATCGCGCCTTTGCGCAGAACGCCTCTCTGTCCGACCTGCGCCAGGCTTATGGCGGGCGGACGGCCAGCGGCCTTGCCGCCGTGTTCCTTGCTGCGATGGACGAGTGGGACAAGAGCCATGCGGCCGATGCCGCCAATGCGGCAGGGCTGCAAAGCCGGCTGGAGATCGCGCTCGATCTCGCCGTGACCGAGCAAAGCGCCGAACTCGAAAAGCGGCTGGGGTTCCTGGCCACCATCGGCAGCGCCGGTCCGTTCGTCGGGCTGTTCGGTACGGTCTGGGGCATCATGAACGCCTTCACCGCCATTGCCTCGGCGGAAAACACCTCGCTGGCGGTGGTTGCGCCGGGCATTGCCGAGGCCTTGCTGGCCACCGCGCTCGGGCTGCTCGCCGCCATTCCGGCGGTGATCGCCTACAACAAGCTCTCGGCCGATGCCGGCAAGCTGGTGGCGCGGCTCGAGGCCTTTGCCGACCGCATGGCGGCGATGCTCTCGCGCCAGCTCGACTCCGCCAGGGCCGGCTGATCGGCATCGCGCTGGGTAGCAACAAGGGACGCAAGGGCCGGCGCAGCCGGG
Organism: Devosia albogilva; assembly: GCF_042685625.1. Lineage (NCBI taxonomy): Bacteria > Pseudomonadati > Pseudomonadota > Alphaproteobacteria > Hyphomicrobiales > Devosiaceae > Devosia > Devosia albogilva. Next base: position 3,032,368 of record NZ_JBHUNP010000001.1, on the reverse strand, counting down.
GCGCGGCGGCACCGATCGGGGACATCAACGTCACGCCGCTCGTCGACGTCATGCTGGTGCTCCTGATCGTGTTCATGGTCGCAGCCCCGCTGATGACCATGGGGGTGCCCGTCGACTTGCCCAAGACGGCCGCCGCGTCCATGCCGCTCGAGAAGAAGCCGATCACCGTGACCGTGACCAATGCTGGAGAACTCTCCATCGACGGCGATCCGGTGACCATGGAAGCGCTGGTCGCGACCGTGGATGCCCTCGCGGCGGAGGGCACCGATGAGCGCCTCTATGTGCGCGGCGACGCGACGGTTGCCTATGGCCGCATCATGGAGGTGATGGGCGAACTCTCGGCCGCGGGGTATGGCCAGATCGGGCTCATCACGGAACGCAAGGCGACTGACTGATGCGGTATGCGCTGCCCGGCTCGGCCCTGGTGCATGCGGGCATCCTGGGCGTCGCTCTCGTGGGCTTCGCCTGGCCCGAAGCGGAGGATGCGCCGGCACCTGCGCCGGTGAGTGTCAGCATCGTGGCGCTGTCCACGGTCGCCAGCAACAGCACCGAGGTGGTCGAGAGCGACTCCACCGTCTCGGCGGTGTCGGCTGGCGCTGCGATCGAAACAGTGGAGCCGTTGACGTCGGAGTCCATCGAGCCAGTCGAGGCCACCAGCGATCCGATAGCGCCACAAGAGGTGGAGCCGATGGAGCCGGAAAGGGTGGACGCGGCGGAACCGCCGCCCCCCGAACAGGCCGTCGCCGAGGTGACGGAGCCTGTCGACGCGCCAGAGGTATTGGAACTGACGGCTGACAGCGTCGAGGCGCTGGAGAGCACGTCTCAACCGGTGGAGGCGCTGCGGACTGCGTCGGTCGAGCCGGTTAGCGTGGAAGAGATGAAGGTCGCGCCAGTGCCGCATACGCTGAGTTTTCAGCGTCCGAGCGCGCCGACACCGCGTCCCGAAGCCCCACCGCGTCAGCAGCCGCAACCTCGACGTGAGGCTCCGCCGAGCCAGGCGGGCAATGGCGGCCGGAACCAGGCCGACGCCGTAGCGTCGGCCGGGGCAGCGGCAGCAGCGTCGGGACAGGGCAGCGGAGGACAGGCGGAGGTCGCACGCTATCCGAGCATCGTAATCGGCGAACTCCGGCGTGCCCTTCGTCGCACCGGCTCCAGCCGCGGCGAGGTTGTCGTCCGCTTCACGGTATCCGCGAGCGGACAACTGGCGGGGGTGGCCGTTGCCAGTTCCTCCGGCAACAACGCCGTGGATGCCGCCGGCATAGCGACGGTGCAGCGGGCGGCGCCATTCCCGCCCATCCCGCCGGCCGCCGGACGGGGAAGCTGGACCTTCGACGTACCACTCGCATTCGGCGGGTAGGACCGATGTGTTCCGCCCGGCGTTCAGCCGCGGTTCAGACGTGAGGTCGTTGTATCGCCGCCGAACATGGAGGCGATGATGATGCTGAGAACTCTCCTATTGGCTTGTGCGGCGGCCCTGTCGTTGTTGGCTGGGGCCGAGGCGGCCTTTGCGCAGGTGGTGGAAGGCGAGGAGCATTGCGTGGTCAATGTTGCGGCCACCGACGCGCTGAACCTGCGGGAGGGACCCAGTGCCCGGAGCCGTATCTGGACGGCGCTTCCCTATGGCCGGTGCGGGATCATCGTCACCGGAGAGTGCAAGGGCGCGTGGTGTCCGGTGGAGGACGGGCACCATTCGGGCTGGGTGAACAGCCGCTATATATCGATGGTGTCCCCGGCCCGCTACTGCGTGGCGAACGTGCCTGCGGGGGATCGGCTGAACCTGCGTGCCTTCCCTTCGGCGAACTCGCGCATTCTGACGTCGCTGGCCCGCAACCAATGCGAGATCGCCTTCCTGCCCTACGCCACCGGCAATTGGCAGAAGGTTCGTGTGACGGGCTACGAGGGCTGGGTAAACCGGAGATACCTGTCGGGCCAGTGAACCGCCCTGCCCGCTCGAGGCTTGGGATCAGGCTCGCACGGCAAGCGACCGGTGCGCGGAATTCTCGGTATCGACCGAAGCTGCCCTTAAGCTTTTCCGCCTAGTGACGGAGGGTGCACAACGCCTGTCCGAGAAGATCATGCTCCGCTCTATCGCCGCCGTTTCCGTCTGTACGCTGTTGATCGCCGCAGGACCGGCGCTGGCGCAACCGACGGGTGAGGAGCCGCGGTGGCTCCGCTTCGCCAGGATCTCGCCGGACGGCGAGGCGATCAGCTTCACCCATCGCGGGCAGGTCTTCGTGGTGGCGGCGGAAGGTGGCGTCGCCATCCCGATCAGCAGCCAGCAGGCCTACAGCCATCATGCCGTGTGGTCGCCGGACTCGGAGCGGCTAGCCTTCGCCTCCGACATCGGCGGCGACGACGACGTTTATGTCAGCGACTTCTCCGGAACGCTGCAGCGCATGACCTGGTCCTCGGCCAGCGAAGTGCCGACGAGCTTTTCGGCCGATGGCCAATCGGTGCTGTACGAGGCGTTGCGCCTCGGAGACGCCGAGCAGAGCGTGCAAGGCGCACTCAGCGGCCTACCGCAGTTGTATGCGGTCGATACGGGTACCGGGCGGGACCGGCTGGTGCTGCCGAACCTTGCGGGCGAGGCGAGCTGGAACCAGGACCAGACGGCACTGGTCTATACCTACAACCCTTCGTTCGATCCGCCGGAACGGCAGTATCGCGTTGCGGCCAATGCCCGGCAGATCTGGATCTATCGGGCTGCCACGGGCAACCACGAACGGCTGTTTCCGGTCGACGGGGTGGATCGGCTCAACCCGGTCTGGAGTGCTGACGGACAGTCTCTCTTCTACCTTTCGGAAGCGTCCGGACGTCTGAACGTCTGGCGGGTCGACTTGTCGACCATGGAGGAGACGCAACTGACCCGCTACTCTGACGAGGCGGTGCGTTATCTCTCGGTGGCCAACGACGGCACCATCGCCTTTACCCATGGCGGCCGCATCTACACCATGGCGCCCGGGGCGGAAGAGGCGACGGCGATCGAGATCCTGACGCTCGACCAGCGCACCAACAATCGGGCCAACTACTACGCCCAGCGATCCCAGGGATTCGCGAGTTCACCCGATGGAACGCTGTTCGCGCACATCGCCAACACGGATGTGTTCCTGTCGGACACCGAGGGCGACTATCGGCGCATCACCGACACGCCCGGCGAAGAGCGGGACATCACCTTCTCGCCCGATGGCTCGCTGCTGGTTTATGCGGCGCAGCGGGACCACCAGTGGGGACTCTATGCCGTCGACCTGAGCGCCGAGGACGGGGCGGCCGGGCTGGCGCTCAATTACGAGGAACAGGCGCTGCTCGTGCCGGAGAACGGCAACTTCATGGGGCCGGAGTTCTCGCCGGACGGCGGCAAGATCGCCTTTATCGCCGACCGGCGCGAAGTCCAGGTGCTCGATCTCGAGACCGGCGAGGTGACGGTGCTGTTCGGCGCGGGGGACTACAACTCCACCTATTTCGACGGCAATCTGCACTTCTCCTGGTCGCCCAACTCGACGGAACTGGCGGTCGACTGGAACACCATCGATGCGTCCGAGCTCCGCCGCGTCGCGATCGTGCCGGCGGACGGCAGTGCAGCGCCCCGTCCGATCGGCACCGTCACCGACCTGTCGGGCTATACCTGGTCGGCGGACGGCACCCAGATCATCGGCTCGACAACGCTTTATGGTGCGCGTGACGCGCAGTTGCATGCCGAAGACAGCGATCTTTACCGCATCTTCGTCTCCGAGGCGGCACGGCAGGACTTTCTTGACCGGATCGACGGCACCACCGCCGACGCGGATCAGGAGGACGAAGGCGTCGGCGCCAGGAGCTATCCGGCGGACAGCTTCCGTTCGCGGCGGCTCGAAGGGCGCTTGACGTCCGACTTGCCCGGCCCTGTCGGCCTGCTGGCGCTGGAGGATCCTCAGTATCTGCTAGCGCCGACCTTCGATGGCGAAACGCTGGACCTCAACGTGGTCGATCTGGCGACAGGTGAGCAGGAAAGCCTTGCCAGCCTGTCAGTGCCGAACCTGCAGGATATCTCGTTCGTACCCGGCGCGGGGCTGGTGGACCTCAAGATTCCGGGCCAAATCCTGAGGGTACCGCTGGCGCAGCCGGACCAAAGGGTGGCTATCGCGACCGACATCTTCTTCACGCGCGACGAGCAGGCTGCTCGCCATGCGGCGTTCGGACAGGCTTGGGCGGACATCAAGTACCGCTTCTACGATGGGGGTCTGGAGGGGCGGAACTGGGACACTATTGGCGAAAAATATCGCGCTTTCGTTCCCTCCGTGGCCACCAACCGTGAATTGGTGAGCCTGATTGCAGCAATGCTGGGTGAACTCTCGGCATCGCACCTGTTCGTCTCATTCCACGGGGTGGAAGGTGCGATCGACGGTATCGGGACGCACAACGACGCGCTCGGTGTTTACCTGGATCATGGCTATACCGGAGAAGGACGGCGGATCGCAGCCGTGCTGCCCGGCGGCCCGCTCGATCGGCAGTCACTGGGCATCGAAGCGGGGGACATCATCTCCTCTATCAATGGTCAGCCGGTACCCGAGGCAGGTGGGCTCGACCGGCTGCTCGACCTCAATGTCGGCCGGCAGGCGCTGGTGGGGATCATCGATCTCGACGGCGACGGCACCGAGCGGATCGTGCAGGTCAAGCCCATCAGCCTGGCGGAGGAGCAGATGCTCGCCAAGCGCCGCCTGCTGGATGCCCGGGCGGAAATGGTGCAGCGCTTGTCCAAAGCCTGCATCGCCTACCAGTATCTGCCGGCGATGGAGACCGGCCCCTATCTCGATCTGCTCGGCACGCTCAGCGCGGCGCGCAACATGGCCAAGGCCGCCATCATCGATGTTCGCTCAAATGGCGGCGGCAATCTCACGCGCGAACTGATTACCCTGTTGTCCGGCACGGCCTATTCCACGTTGGGTCGCGACGACGGCGCCCTGGACTACGAGCCCAACAACCGCTGGCTGTGGCCGAGCGCGGTGGTGGTGGACAGCTTCGGCTATTCGGACGGCTCGGTGTTCCCGCAGGCCTACCAGGACAACGAACTCGGCAAGCTGGTCGGGGACACGGTGCTCAACACCGGTACCGCCGTGAACTATGTGGAGAGCCGGATCGTGCCGGGTCTGGTCTATGGCATTCCGGTGCTGCCGAACCGGCGCCTGGACGGCTCGTACTACGAGAACCACGTCATCCATCCCGAAATACATGTGCCCTTCGATCCGAACACCCTGGGCCTCAACACCGATCCGCAGCTCGAAGCGGCTGTCGCATCGCTGATGGAGGAGATCGGGGTGGAGGCGGATTGCCGCCGCTGATCGAAGCGTGAGAATGCACTTGCGGCCCAGGGCGAACTCCGCCCTCGGCACCATCCGGACTGCTCCGGCATCCCTCATTCGGGTGGGGACCCGGGCGGCGGCATGTGGAAATCCACCGGCTGACGAAGATTTGCGGGAACTGGTGCTACCGCAAACATTTGCATTTGACGTAGCACATACTTATCGAATCTCAGCCACAATGGGTGTGTCGGTGTGCGGCCGCAGTGGCCGACATACCGAGAAGGGGAGCCACCGATGTCAAGAACCGCCTCATGGGCCGGCATTATCCTGATGACTGCTGCCATGGCGCTGCCTGTGCAAGCCAACGAGACAGACCGCCTCTACGATTTCGCCGGCAATTGGAGCGGCTCGGGACAACTGGTAGGCGGCGATAAACCCGAAGAGTTTCGCTGCCGGTTGATGGTGGATCGTGGCAGCATGTCCAAGATCAACTATTCCGGGCGCTGCAGCCTTGTGAACATGAACCTGTCCGTGGCTGGCACGATCGCCTACAACGCAGCGGCGGGCCAGTACGAGGCGGTGATGAGCTCGAATGCCGGGTTCACCGGCGATGCGGTCGGACGGGTGCGGGGAGACCGCATCGTGTTCGACCTCCAGGAGCGGCAGGCCGACAAGCGCGGCAATGACGTTCAGATCGGTGCGATGATCGAGTTGATCGGCCAATCGATCACAGTGCACTTCCAGGTCGAGTTCAACGACTCCGGTGAACTCATGACGGCGGAGGTGCCGTTCTCACGCAGGTGAGGCGGCTGACGGTCTGATCTCGATGGATATGCAAGCATCGCCAAGTGCCACGCCCGCGGGTTCTGCGGCCGTTGGCGCGCCCCTGGTCGCCGCGCAGGACCTCTGCTACTCGCTCGAACTCTCCGGCGAGACGCTCCACATCCTTCGGAACGTATCGCTTCGGGTGGAGCCGGCAGAAGTCGTCGCCGTGGTCGGGCCATCCGGTAGCGGCAAGACCTCACTGCTGATGCAACTGGCCGGTCTCGAGCGGCCGACCAGCGGTAGGGTGACGGTGGCCGGAACCGAACTGACGAAGTTGAGCGAGGACCAGCTCGCAGAATTCCGCCGCGACAATGTCGGCATCATCTTCCAGAGCTTTCACCTGATCCCGTCGCTGACGGCGCTCGACAATGTGGCGCTGGCGCTGGAGATCGCCTCGCCGCAACTGCCGCTCGCCGAGGTGCGCAACGAAGCGGCTGCGGCCCTGGCGGCTGTGGGGCTCGGGGAGCGGCTGACGCACCGGCCAAGCGCCATGTCGGGCGGCGAACAGCAGCGCGTCGGCATCGCCCGGGCGCTGGTGACCAAACCCCGCCTGCTGCTTGCAGACGAGCCGACCGGCAACCTCGACCAGACCACGGGTCTGATGGTGATCGAGCTGATTTTCGAGCTGGCGCGCCGGCAAGACACCGCCGTAGTGCTGATCACCCATGATCCGGCGCTCGCCAAGCGCGCCGACCGCATGGTGACCATGAGCAAGGGCGTGCTGAGCGAAACGCCGGCTGCACCTGCCGTCCAATGAACCGACTTCTCGCAACGATCCGCGTCGGGCTCCTCGATATGCGCGGGGACTGGCGGCGTTTTGCGCTGCTGATCGTGTGCCTGGCCATCGGGACGGCGCTGGTGGCCGGCGTGAGCCTAGTCGGCGCCAGCCTGCGCCAGGCAATCGAGCGCGATGCCGCGCTGCTGATGGGCGGCAGCCTGGAGCTGACCCGGTCCGACCGGCTGGCGACACCCGAAGAACTGAGCTTGATCAACGGCTATGGCCAGGTCGCCATGGTCGTCGACAGCAATGTTCGTGCAGAGACTTTCGAGGCCACGGCCTTTGTCGACTTGATCGCGGTGGGTGAAGGCTACCCGCTGCTGGGCCGGGTCGACAGTCCGCAACTGCCGGAGAACAGCAAGCCGCTGAAGTTCCTGGAAGAGCGGGATGGACAGTTCGGCGCCCTGGTCGACCCGCTTATGCTGGATAGCCTCGGGGCGGCAGTCGGCGACACGATCAGCATTGGGGGCACCGATTTCGAGGTACGCGGCATCTTGCGCGCCGTTCCGGATGCGCCGGTGCGTGGCTTGCGGCTCGGCTCCCCTGCCCTGATCTCGCTGCCGGCGTTGGCGGAACTCGCCGATCGCACCTCGCCGCTGCCGGGGCTCGGCAACGTGTTTCGCTACAAGCTGTTGCTGGCCGATGGCGACCCTGAGGTGGTGAAGGACGAGATCGCAGCAGCCCTTGGCGATACGGCCTGGCAGGTGCGTTCGGCCCGCGACGGGCTCGGCGACATGGTGCGCTACTATGACCTGTTCATGCGCTTCCTGGTGGTGGTTGGGCTGGTGTCGCTGTTCGTTGGTGGCGTCAGTGTCTGGACGGTGATCTCGACCTATATCGGGGAACGCACGATCACCATCGCCACCATGCGCAGCCTTGGGGCGAGCCGCCGCCGTGTGATGGGGCATTTCCTGGCGCAGGTGGGCACGCTGGCGCTGATCGGGGTCGGCATCGGGCTCATGATCGGGGCCATCGGGGCGCTCGTCGCCATGCCGATCGTGGGTTCTGCAGCCGGTGTGCCGCTGTCGGGGGCGCTCGAACCGGTGCCGCTGCTGGTTGCGGGCGCCGCGGGGCTGGTGGTGGCGTTCGCCTTCTCCTACCTGCCGCTGACCCAGGGGCAGATGATCAGCCCGGCCACGCTGTTCCGCTCGAAGGGCGTGGGCGCCGACCCGGTGCCGTGGCGGGAATGGCTTTCGGTGAGCCGCCTTGGGCCGCTGGTGGTGGCACTGGCGCTGTTTTTCTGGCTCGCCTCGATCATGACCAATGATCCGGTGCTGGTCGCCGGCTTCGGTATTGCGTGTGCCGCTTCCGTGGTGTTGCTGCGGCTGGTGCTGGCCGGTGTGCGGGCGCTGGTTCGTCGGCTGCCGGAGGCTCGCTGGGCGGTGCTGCGGCGGGCGCTGAAGCAGATCGATGCACCGGGCTCGAGCGCGCCGGCGGTGGTGGTGTCGGTGGGGCTGGCTCTGACGATGCTCACCATGGTGCTGTCGTTCGAGCTCAACCTGCGCAACGAATATCTCGGCGCTTCGGCGTTCGATGCGCCGAGCTTCGTGGCGCCGGATCTGTTCGACGACGAGGTGGAACTGCTGCAGGCACTCGGCGATCGCGACCCCGAGATCGAGGAAGTGACGGCCGTGCCGATGCTGCGCGGCACGGTGGCGGCGGTGAATGGCGACGCAGCCGCAACACTGCGCCCGCGCGGAGCCGCGGCCTCGTTCCTGCTCTCGGGCGAGATTCCACTGGCCTATCGGCAGGACCTGCCTTCAGCTTCGCGTATCGTTGCCGGCTCTTGGTGGCCGGCGGACTATAGCGGGGATGCCTTGGTATCGCTGCATCAGGATCTCCGATCGGGACTCGGCGTCTCGCTGGGCGACCAGGTGACATTCTCGATTTTCGGCGACGAAGTGACGGCAACGGTTGCCAGCTTCCGCGACTATTCCTGGCAGGGCGGCATCGACGTGCTGGTGACCTTCTCTCCAGGCGTGATCGAGGACTATCCGCTGACGCTTCTTGGGGCGGTGACGGCGGTATCCGGGCGCGAAGACGCGGTGGAACTGCGGCTGGCCGATGAGTTGCCAGACGTGCGGTTCATCCCGATCGGGGAGACGCTGCAGAAGATCACGCTTGCCTTGCAGCAGTTGTCGCTCGCAGCCTCGATCGTCGGAGGGGTCGCCGTTGCCAATGGCCTGCTGGTGCTGATTGGCAGCCTGCTGACGGGCCGCAAGCAGCGACAGGCAGATGCGGTGGTGATGCGCGTCATCGGCGTGCGGGTGCCGACGCTGGTCGGCACGGCGCTGCTGGAGCACGTGTTGCTGGCGCTGGTCGCCGCCGTTGTGGCGGTGCCGCTCGGGATCGGGCTCGCGTGGTTCCTGACGGCGCTGCTGCTTCAGGTGGAGTTTGCGCTACCGGTCATGTCGCTGGCGATCTTCGCCCTGGTGGCGCTGCTGCTCAGCGGCGTGCTGGGAGCAACGACGATCTTGCCGGCGACGCGCCCCCGCCCTGCCCTGTTCCTCCGGCAACTGACGGCCGAGTAGCCTAGGCTTCGCTCACAGACGCGATGACGACACCGAACTCGCGTTGCGAGTAGGGGTGAACGTGCAGTGCCAGCACCCAGAGGCTGGATACGGCCACCGCGGCGAAGATGACCAGGGCTCGCGCGGCGCCGCGCGGGCGGTCCAGATGCACGAAGACCATGGCGATCATCGTCATCAGCGTCAGCACGGCGACCAGGTACCACTTGGATTCGTCCACGAGGCTTTGGCCGATGGCCAAGCGGGCGTTGCGGGCGTCCTGCAGTTCATCGAAGTCCTGCACCAGCTTGCCGCCGATGGCGTCGGGGACGTTCGAGGCGGCGGCGGCGATCAGGTCGATGCGGATATCCTGCAAGGCGGCGTCGACCTCCGGGTGCGGCGCGTGGTTGAGGTTCTCGCCCCATTCGGTGCGCGCGACGGCTTCGGCGTAGCGGCGGATGGCCTCGCTCATGTCCGGCAGATCAAGGGCTTCCGGGGCGGAGGCGCCGGCAAGGCGGGCGATGGAGGAGCGTTCGGCGGACGCGGCGCGATCGGCCTGCCCGCCAAGCGTCCAGATGTCGGCGGCGGCGAAACCGAGGGCCAGGGCCCAAGCTGCAGCGATCACTCCAATGAAGGGCGGCACCGGCATGGCCGTGGCTGGCTGGGCACCGTGGCGGGTCAGCATGAACAGGGTGGCGAGGCCAACCATCAGGCACAACAGCACAAAACCGAAGATGGCCAGCATCAGCAAAGGGGTCGGCAGGGCGAGGATAGCGTTCACGTAGGGCACCGGTGAGATCAGGGTTTCCGTGATGTTCCTGAACGAAGATGAACGCGGGCTTACGCAGCATGAACGGAATCTAGCGGCGGGCGCTGAACGGATTGTCCTTGAACAACACTTCCCGGTCCTGCGTGAAGTTGGCGAGCAGCGGGATGGCGGCGCCGCCGAGCGCGCGGGCGCTGGTGCCGAGTGAGCCTTCGACCAGGGTGAAGGGGGAGAGGCCCTGCCGGTTGACCTCGGACAGGGCGGCGTTGGTTGCCTCGAGAATGCGGGTGCGGACGGAGGGTGGGAAGGCGCCGTCGATGACCACGGTTTCCACATCGACCACGGCGACGGCGGCCGTGACGGCGTGGGCGAGGTGGATCGCCACCTGCTCGATCCACTGATCGAGAGTTGGGCCGAGGTCGTCGCCCCAATCGTCGGGGGATTGCCAGAGCACTTCGGCGCGGCGCCCCTGGCGGATGAGTTCGCGCTCGAGCACGTAGATGGAGGCGACGTTCATCAGTTGCGGCACGCGGATGCCGGGAGCGGCCGGACTGGCGGGCATGGAGCCCAGCGCCCCGGCATTGTTGGTGCGGCCGGGGAAGAGGTGGCCGCCGAAGACGAGGCCGCCGCCGATGAACGAGCCGATGAAGACATAGAGATAGTCGACATGGTCGGCGCCGCGGCCGAACATCAGTTCGGCGGCGCAGGCGGCGGTGATGTCGTTGTAGAAATAGACCGGCCAGGGGCAGATGGCGGCGAGTTCGGCGCGGATGTCTATGTCGCGCCAGGCGTCGATGTCCTCGCGCGGCGCGCCGATCTCCTCGGGCCAGGTCCACATCTCATAGGGCGAGGCGATGCCGAGACCCGCGATGCGGCGGAGGGCTTCGGGGGCGAGGCCGGACTGGAGTTCGGCGAGGCCCCTCTCGGTGAAGGCGCGGATGGCGGCAGGCGTGGGATAGGCATAGGTCTCGTGCAGGAAGTGCTGCACTTCGCCGGTGAAGTTGATCAGCGACAGGTCGGCGCTGCGGCGGCCGATCTTGAGCCCGACGGAGTAGGCGCCCTGCGGGTTCAGCGAATAGGGCACGGAGGGCTGCCCTACCCTGCCCCGCACCACGGCTTCGCGACGGAGCAGGCCATCGGCTTCGAGCTGGTTGGCGATGATGGAGATGGTCTGCGGGGACAGGCCGGTCATGCGGGCGATGTCGGCCTTGGGCAGGCTGCCGTGGCGGCGGACGAGCGAAAGCACCAGGCGTTCGTTGTAGAGCCGCACCCCGCTCTGGTTGGTGCCGCGGCTGAGATCGTTCGACCGCCCCCGTATCGTCGTGCCGGCTTCTGCCAATGGCGCCTCCGCTTGCTGCCGCACCCGCCTATCGCAGCTTTCAGCGGATCGCCAGCAGCACTGCCGTGGCAGAAAGACGCCGCCAATCCTTGCCTGTCAATTAATAAATCATGCGGATTAACTTATTGACACGTTCGGGGGGCCGTGGTGATCATCGGGGCGATCGGACGGCGCGAGGAGGAGACTGGCGACCGTTCGGCACCGACCGCGACCGGTAAACTCCGGCGCCGTCCCCTCGGGAGGAGAGTACATGAACGGGTTTATGAAAGCTGCGGCGGGTGCCGCCGTGCTGCTCGGGCTTGCGTCCGGATCAGCTGCCTACGCCCAGGAGATCGTGGGCCTCATCACCAAGACGGAAGGCAACCCCTTCTTCGTCAAGATGCGCGAGGGTGCGCAGGCCAAGGCGCAGGAGCTGGGGCTGGACCTCAGGACCTATGCCGGCGATTTCGACGGCGACAACGAGAGCCAGATCGCGGCGATCGAGAGCCTGATCGCGGCGGGAGCCAAGGGTTTCGCCATCGTGCCGTCCGACTCCTCGGCCATCGTGCCCACCATCCAGCAGGCGCGGGATGCGGGGCTACTGGTGATCGTGCTCGATACGCCGCTGGAGCCGATGGATGCGGCGGACGCGACGTTTGCGACCGACAACCGCAAGGCGGGCCTGCTGATCGGGCAATGGGCGGCGGCGACGCTGGGTGACGAGGCGGCCAATGCCAAGATCGGCTTCCTCGATCTCGCTACCAACCAGCCGACGGTGGACTACCTGCGCGACCAGGGCTTCATGGAAGGCTTCGGCATCGATGTGAAGGACCCGAACCGCTATGGCGACGAGGACGATCCGCGCATCTGCGGCCATGAAGTGACGGCCGGCTCCGAAGAGGGCGGCGTGACCGCCATGGAAACGCTGCTGCAGCGGTGCCCGGACATCAATGTGGTTTACGCGATCAACGAGCCGGCGGCGGCGGGCGGCTACCAGGCCCTGCAGGCGGCGGGCAAGGATGACGTGCTGATCGTTGCCGTCGATGGCGGCTGCCCGGGCGTGCAGAACGTCAAGGACGGCATTATCGGCGCGACCTCGCAGCAGTATCCGCTCGACATGGCGGCGCTCGCCATGGAGGCGATCGCCAAGTTCGCCGAGGACGGGACAAAGCCGGAAGTCGACCCCGAGCTGGGCTTCTATGACACCGGCGTGCGCTTGGTGACCGACCAGCCGGCCGAAGGAGTCGAGTCCATCGACACCGATGAAGGCATGGAGCTCTGCTGGGGCTGACATCGCAGCGGCCCTTCCGGTCGCCGGAGGGGCCTTCACCTGATTTCGTGCCGAAGCGGAGGGGCATGGCATGAGTGACGACGCCACCGGCACGGCGACGGCGGAGCAAGGATTGGCGGGCGCGCATCACGGCGTCGCCAGCTTCGAGGACGAGGCACCGAGCCCGCTGCGGCGGGTACAGCACTTCTTTCACCAGAACCCGACGGCCATTCCGGCGATCATCCTGCTGATCGCAGTGGTGGTGTTCGCCTTCGTCACCGGGGGGCGGTTCTTCGGAACGCTCAACCTGTCGCTGATCCTGGCGCAGGTGACGCTGATCGCGCTGCTTGGGACGGCGCAGACGCTGGTGATCATCACCGCCGGCATCGACCTGTCGGTCGGCGCCATCATGGTGCTGAGCTCGATCATCATGGGCAAACTGGCGGTGGACTACCAGGTCCCCGTCGTCATCGCGTTCCCGCTGGGCCTGCTGACCGGGCTGGTTTGCGGACTTTTCAACGGCCTTCTGGTCACGCTGCTGAAGCTGCCCCCGTTCATAGTCACGCTTGGCACCTGGAGCATCTATGGGGCGCTGATCACGCTGGTTTCCAATGCGGCGACCATCCGCTCGCAGGCGCTGGACCAGTTCGCGCCATTTCTCAAGTCGATGGGCGCGCGCATCCCGCTCGGGGGCGGCGCATTCCTGATGTATGGCTCGATCCTGATGATCCTGGTGGCGGCATTGGTCTGGTACATGCTGAGCCGCACCGCCTTCGGGCGACATGTCTACGCCATCGGCGACGACCCCAATGCAGCGCGGCTATCGGGCATTCAGGTCAACAAGACGCTGATCGGGGTCTATGCGCTGGCCGGGCTGATCTGCGGGGTTGCCGGCTGGGTGCTGATCGGACGCGTCGGGGCGGTGTCGCCGCTGGGCAACCAGACCGCCAACCTCGATGCCATCACCGCCGTGGTGATCGGCGGCACCTCGCTGTTCGGCGGGCGCGGATCGATCCTCGGCACGCTGTTCGGCGCGTTGATCGTGGGCGTGTTCGACTCGGGGCTGTCGCTGACGGGCGTCGATCCGCTGTGGCGCCAGCTCACCGTGGGTGCGCTGATTATCGTGGCCGTTGCCATCGACCAGTGGATCCGGAGGATTTCGTCATGACGACGCCGGTGCTGGAGGCCCGCGGGCTCACCAAACGCTATGGGCGGGTGGTGGCGCTCGACGAGGCGGACTTCGACCTGCAGGAAAACGAAATCCTCGGGGTGATCGGCGACAACGGCGCCGGCAAGTCGACGCTGATCAAGGCGCTGTGCGGTGCGGTGATCCCGGATGGCGGGGAGATCCGGCTCGGCGGCAAGCCGGTGCATTTCCGCTCACCCATGGAAGCGCGGATGGCGGGGATCGAGACGGTGTACCAGGACCTGGCGCTCTCCCCTGCCCTGTCGATCGCCGACAACATGTTTCTCGGACGGGAACTGCGGAAGCCGGGGCTTTCCGGCAAGCTGTTCCGGCGTCTTGATCGCGCGCGCATGCAGAAGATCGCCCGCGAGAAGCTGTCGGACCTGGGCTTGATGACCATCCAGAACATCAACCAGGCGGTGGAGACGCTGTCGGGCGGACAGCGCCAGGGCGTGGCGGTGGCGCGGGCGGCGGCCTTCGGCAGCCGGGTGGTGATCATGGACGAGCCGACGGCGGCGCTCGGCGTCAAGGAGAGCCGCAAGGTGCTCGACCTGATGCAGGACGTAAAGCGGCGCGGCCTGCCGATCGTGCTGATCTCGCACAACATGCCGCACGTGTTCGAGGTGGCGGACCGCATCCACATCCACCGGCTGGGCAAGCGCATCGCGGTGATCCGGCCGAAGGATTTTTCCATGTCGGACGCGGTGGCGATCATGACCGGGGCGATGCCGCCGCCGGTGACTTGAGAGGAACAAGATGGATCTGGGTTTGCGGGGCAAGGTTGCCGTCATCACCGGCGGCACCGTGGGTATCGGACTCGCGGTGGCGGAGGGATTGGCCGCCGAGGGCGTCGATCTGGTGCTGGTGGGGCGGGACGGTGGCCGGGCCGAGCGCGAGGCGGTGCGCGTGGCCGAGGCGCATGGGGTGACGGCGATCGGGGTGGCGGCGGATGTCGCGACGGCGGCCGGTTGCGAGGCGGTGGTGGACGCGACGAAGCGGAAGTTCGGTGGCGCCGATATCCTGATCAACAATGCCGGGACCGGATCGAACGAGACGATCCAGGACGCCGACGACGCCAAGTGGCAGTATTACTGGGACCTGCACGTGATGGCGGCGGTGCGACTGGGGCGCGACCTGGTGCCCACGATGCGGGAACGCGGCGGCGGGGTGGTGCTGCACAACGCCTCGATCTGTGCGGTGCAGCCGCTGTGGTACGAGCCGATCTACAACACCACCAAGGCGGCGCTGATGATGTTCTCCAAGACCCTCGCCAACGAGGTGGTGAAGGACAATATCCGGGTGAACACCATTAATCCCGGGCTGGTGCTGACGCCGGACTGGGTCAAGACCGCCAAGCAGATAGCCGGGGAGGATGGGTACCAGGCGCACCTGCAGGGTGTGGCCGACGAGGCCGGCGGCATGCAGCGCTTCGCCACCCCCGAGGAGCTGGCGCATTTCTTCGTGTTCCTGTGCTCGAACAAGGCGAGCTATTCGACAGGGTCGACGTATTTCGTGGATGGCGGGTGGTTGAGGACGGTGTGAGGGGGTGGCGCTGGTTCACCGCTCATTGCAGCAGCCCCCACCTTTGCCATTCGGGCACAGCCCTCATGGCCTTCTCACCTGAAATCGCTCCACTGGAGCGATTTCGCCTTCGGCCGGCTCGAAGCCCCCGCGAGCGGGGGAGGGACGGGCCGGTGGGTGCGTAGTGGCTGCGGCAGGCGCCGATGCGCCCCTCCCCCGCCTGCGGGGGAGGCTGGGTGGGGGTGAGTTCCACAAAAGCTCCGTGTCATTCCTGCGAAAGCGGGAATCCAGCCTGAGGTGGTTTCACCACTATCTGGCGGCGGTGGAGAGATCTCGGGATGGGCCCCGGCTCAAGGCCGGGGTGACACCGAGCGTGTGGATAGGGTGGTGAAGCGGTCGGGGCGCCGGCCCCCACCTAACCTCCCCCGCGAGCGGGGGAGGGATCGGGCCTGTGGGGGTGGAGGGGCTGCGGCAGGTGCCGATGCGGCCCCTCCCCCTTGAGGGGGAGGTTGGGTGGGGGTGGCTCCACAAATGTCGCGGTGTCATTCCCGCGAAAGCGGGGGTCCAGCCTGAGGTGGCTTCACCACCATCTGGCGGCCGTGGAGAGATCTCGGGATGGACCCCGGTTCAAGGCCGGGGTGACATCGAGTGGGTGGGAGAGGCCGCTGGGTATTCAGGGCCTCAGTCTTCCTCGACGAACACCTCTTCACGCTTCTTGCGGATGCTGGGGAGGACGGCGATCACTACGGCGGTGACGGCGAGGAGCAGCAGGGCGGCGGAGATGGGGCGGGTGATGAAGATGGAGGGGTCGCCGCGCGAGATGATCATGGCGCGGCGCAGGTGTTCTTCGAGGAGCGGGCCGAGGACGAAGCCGAGCAGGAGCGGCGCCGGTTCGCAGCCGAAGCGGATCAGCAGGTAGCCGACGATGCCGAAGAAGGCGATGGCGTAGATATCGTAGATGTTCTGGTTGATCGAGAAGGTGCCGATGCAGGCAAAGAGCACGATCGCCGGGAACAGCACGCGATAGGGGATGGACAGCATCTTCACCCACAGGCCCACCAGCGGCAGGTTGAGGATGACGAGCAGCAGATTGCCGATCCACATCGAGGCGATGATGCCCCAGAACAGCGCCGGCTGGTCGTTGATGACGTTGGGGCCCGGGGTGATGCCCTGGAGGATGAAGGCACCGACCATGAGCGCCATCACCGGGTGCGCCGGGATGCCGAGGGTCATCAGCGGAATGAAGGAGGTCTGCGCCGCGGCATTGTTGGCGGATTCGGGTCCGGCGACGCCCTCGATGGCGCCCTTGCCGAATTCGCCCGGCGTCTTGCTGAGGCGCTTTTCGGCGGAATAGGAGGCGAAGGAGGAGAGGATATGTCCGCCGCCCGGTAGCACGCCCAGCAGGGAGCCGAGGCCGGTGCCGCGCAGGATGGGCATGGTGATGCGGCGGATGTCCTCGCGGGTGAGCCAGAGGTTGGAGACCTTCTTGACCCCGACTTCGCGCTCGGTCTCGCGCTCGAGATTGCGCAGGATCTCGGCGACACCGAAGACGCCCACGGCAACGGCGACGAAGTTGAGGCCGCCGAACAGTTCGCGCACGCCGAAGGTGAAGCGGGGCTGGCCGGTATAGATGTCCTGCCCGACCATGCCGAGCAGGAGGCCGAGGACGATCATGCCGAGCGCCTTGAGGATGGAGCCGTGGGCCAGGGCGATGGAGACCAGGAGACCGAGGACGATCAGGGAGAAGTATTCCGGCGCGCCGAAATTGAGCGCGGCGCGGGCGAGCGGCGGCGCGAAGAAGGCGAGCAGGAGCGTCGCCACCGAGCCGGCGAAGAAGGAGCCGATGGCGGCGGAAGCGAGCGCCGGACCCGCTCTGCCCTGCCGGGCCATCTGATAGCCGTCGATGGCGGTGACGGCGGCGGAGGACTCGCCGGGCAGGTTGATCAGGATGGCGGTGGTGGAGCCACCATACTGGGCGCCGTAGTAGATACCGGCCAGCATGATCAGCGCCGTTTCGGCATTGAGGGTGAACGTGATCGGCAGCAGCATGGCGATGGTGGCGGTGGGCCCGATGCCAGGCAGCACGCCGACCAGTGTGCCGAGCAGCACGCCGAGGAAGCAGTAGAGGATGTTGACCGGGTCGAGCGCGACGGTGAAGCCCAGCGCGAGGGAAGAGAGAAGGTCCATCACGCGTCTCCTAGAACCGCAGCCAGGGGCCGAACCACGGCACCAACAGGCCGAGGCCGACAACGAAGATCAGCACGCACAGCACGCAGAGGCCGACGCTGATCACGAGCGCCGAGAGAATGGTGTTGCGGCGGCTGGACAGGGCGGTGGCGAAGCCGGAGATCAGCACCACGGGAATGAAGCCGAGGCCGCGAATGGTCGCGGCAAAGAAGATGATGGTGCCGAGCACCAGCGCCATACCGCGCCATGGCCAGGGGGGAGCCGCTTCCTCGTCGGGATTGTTGAGCCCCTTGATGGCCACGGCGACGCCGAGCAGCACCAGAATGCCGCCGAGAACGACAGGCATGAAGCCGGGGCCCATGCGGAAGGGCGTGCCGAAGTCGTAGCGCAGCGCTTCGAGCGCAAAATACGAGCCGAAGGCGATGAACATGGCCGCCGAGGCCAGATCGTTCCGGGAAGCGTTGAGCACCATTGTCCCCCTGATGCAGCAGGTCTCCGGCCCCGCAGGGTCGGAGACCTCGTTCGGTTTCGGACGCTTACTGCGCGGCGACGCCGGCGGCGGCGATCACCTCACCCCAGAGGGCGATCTGCTCTTCGAGGCGCTGCGCCAGGGCATCGGGCGTCGCCTCTTCGGCCGTGACCGGGGCGGTGCCGAGATCGGCGAAGCTGGTGGCGACGGTCTCGTTGGCGAGGGCCACCTGCAGCGACTGGGTCAGGCGCTCGACGATAGCGGGATCGGTGCCGGCGGGGGCATAGAGGCCGTGCCAGATGGCCAGCTCAAAGTCCTCGATGCCGCCCTCGGCCATGGTCGGCACGTCGGGAAGGACGTCGATGCGCTCGGGCGTGGTCACGGCGTAGGCCTTGATCTCGCCGGCCTGGATCTGGGAGGTGGTGTTGGTGGTCTGATCGCACATCATGTCGATCTGGCCGCCCAGCAGGTCGGTCATGGCCGGGCCGGTGCCCTGGTAGGGGACTTCGGTCATCCTGGTGTCGAGCGCGTCCATGAACAGCAGGCCGCAGAGCTGGCTGGCGGCGCCGATGCCGGCATTGGCGTAGGTGACGTTCTCGCCGTTCTCCTTGACGTGGGCGATGAGGTCCTCGAGCGTTTCGGGCTCGAAATCCTTGCGCGCCACGATGGTCATCGGCACTTCGGTGACGAGGCCGATCGGCTCGAAGTCGGTGATGGGGTCGTAAGGCAGGCTGGCGTAGAGCGCCGGGGCCGTCGACATGCCGATGTGGTGCAGCAGCAGGGTGTAGCCGTCATTGGTGGCGGCGGCGACCTGACCGGCGCCCAGCGTGCCGCCGGCGCCGCCGACATTCTGCACCACCACCTGCTGGCCGAGATCCTCGCTCATGGCTGCAGCAACGAGACGGGTGACGGTGTCGGTGGGACCACCGGCCGAGAAGGGCACGACGATGGTGATGGGCTGGGTCGGATAGTCCTGCGCCATGACGGACGGGGCCGCCAGGGCAGTTCCGGCCACCAGCGCGGCTGCAAGAATGGTGGAGACAGTCTTCATTGTTTTTCCTCCCGAGTGATTTGGGCGGCCCGAATTCCTCCCCGGGCCTGCAGTGGACGTAGCAAGGCACGTGCCACGCGGCAGCTGCAAGGCAGCCATGCGTACTTGTGCGAATTGTGCTGGCACCCCAGGCAGAAAGTTGCTCAAGTGCGACGGCAGCGCGGGCAACTTCTTGCCTAGCTGCCGGGAGGAGCCATGGTGGGGTGGAGGGGAGTACAGGGTTTGCGCCTCGAGCGCCGCCACCTGCTCCCATTCGGCATTGGTCTCGCAGCCATGCTGCTGGTCGGCTGGGGCACTTATGAAGCGACGCTCTCCAGCGCCATCGATGAGGCCGGCAATGGCGCGCAGCGGCGGCTGGCGCTGTTCGATCGTACGCTGGAGGCGATCATCGAGCGCTTCCACTACCTGCCGGTCGCGATCTCGCAGGCGCGTGAAACCCGCGCTGCACTCGAGGACCCGAGCGATGCGGCGGCGACGGAGGCAGCGAACGGCTTTCTGAGCCGGCTGAACGAGACTGCCGGGGCGAGCGAACTGTTCCTGATGGACCGCAGCGGCGCGGTGGTGGCGGCCAGCAACTGGTGGACGCTGACCAGCCTCGTCGGCACCAATTACGAGTTCCGGCCGTATTTTGCCGAGGCGATGGAGCATGGCAGCGCCGAATACTACGCCTTCGGCATCTCGACCAATGTGCCGGGCCATTTCCTGTCGCAGCGGGTGGATGGGCCGGATGGGCCGCTCGGGGTGGCGGTAACCAAGATCAACCTTGGCGAGATCGAAGCGACGTGGTGGCGGTCGGGAGAGCTGATTGCCATTCTGGACGTCAACGACGTCGCCATTCTGTCGACACGGCCCGACTGGCGCTACCGGCCGCTCAAGACCATTCCGGATAATCGGGTGGAGGCGGTCGCGACGCAGCAGCGCTATGGCGAGGCGGGCATCGACAATGCCGGGATCATCAGCGACCGCTGGCCGTCACGGGGCGCCGAGTTCGCGCATATTGCCGGGAGCGATCCGGAGACGTCGGGCTATTTCCTGCTGCGCGAATTGCGGCTGCCCAAGCATGGCTGGCGGCTGGTGTCGTTCACGCCGCTGGCGCCGCTGCATGCCACGGCGCTGACCACGGCGGGGGCAGCGGCACTCGGAACGGCCGCGCTGTTGCTGCTGATCGTGTTGCTGGTGTTGCGGCGGCGTCAGATCGCCCAGCGGCTGGCCGAACGGGAGCGGCTGGAGCAGCGCGTGGCCGAGCGCACCGAGGACCTGCATATCGCCAACGAGGCACTGCGGGCGGAAATCGCCGAGCGCGTGGCCGCAGAGAAGGCATAGGCGGAGGCCCAGGCGAGCCTGGTGCAGGCGGCGAAGCTCGCAAGCCTGGGGCAGGCGCTGGCCGGGGTGGCGCATGAGGTGAGCCAGCCGGTGGCGGCGCTGACGACGCACCTTGCCAGCGCCAAGCTGCTCGCGGCGCAGCGCCAGGATGCCGAGATCGGCGGGATCCTGGCCACCATGGACAAGGTGGTGGATCGGCTGGCGGCGCTGACCGGACACCTCAAGACCTTTGCCCGCAAGCAAAGCGAGGCACCGATGGAGGCGGAGCTGGCGAGCGTGATCAGCAACGCGCTGGAACTGGTGGACCACAGGCTGAAGGCTTTCGGGGTCGATACGGAGTATCGCCGGCCCAACCGAGCCCTGCGGGTGCGCGGCAACCCGGTGCATCTGGAGCAGGTGCTGATCAACCTGATCACCAACGCGGCGGATGCGATGGAGCACTCGCCGGTGCGGGTGCTGTCGATCGGCACGGCAGAAGCCGAGGGGCAGGTCGAGATCGCCGTGACCGACACCGGAGCGGGTGTGGCTGCGGGCGACCTGCCGAACCTGTTCGACCCATTCTATTCCACCAAGGAGGCTGGGCGGGGGCTCGGGCTCGGGCTGTCGATATCCTACGGTCTCGTACGGGACCTCGGAGGATCGATTTCCGTCGAGAGCCGTCCCGGGCATGGGGCGGCCTTCACCGTGCGGCTGCCGCTGGTGGCCACCGCAAGAAGCGAGAGTCTGACCGTATGAGTGAACCCGTCGTGCTGATCGTTGATGACGAGGAGATGGTCCGCACCGCATTGGCGCAATGGCTACGGTTGTCGGGGTTCCGGACGGAGGCGGCGAGCAACAGCGCCGAGGCCTTGGCGGTGCTGGATGATGTGCGGCCGGACGTGGTGCTGACGGATGTGCGCATGCCGGGGATGTCCGGCCTCGACCTCTTGCGCCTAGTGCGGGACCGGGCCTTGCCCTCGGAGGTGATCCTGATCACGGGGCATGGCGACGTGCCAATGGCGGTGGAGGCGATGCGGGCGGGCGCGTTCGATTTCCTGCAGAAGCCCTATGTGCCGGACCAGTTGGTGGCGAGCATTCGCCGAGCGGCGAGCCAGGCGGCGCTGAAGCGGGAGGTCGCCGACCTGAGGCGGCGGCTCGATGGCGGCGAAAACGAGCTGGCGGCGCGGCTGATCGGGTCGTCACCGGTGATGGAGGACTTGCGGCACGCTGTTCGCGAGCTGGCGCCGATCCCCACCGATGTCATCGTCCTCGGGGAGACCGGGACCGGAAAAGAGGTGGTGGCGCGGTGCCTCCATGACTTCTCCCCACGCGCCAAGGGGCCGTTCGTGGCGGTGAACTGCGCGGCCATTCCGGCGGAGCTAATCGAGTCGGAGCTGTTCGGGCACGAGGCCGGAGCATTCACCGGCGCGCGGGGGCAGAGGCTGGGCAAGTTCGAGTTCGCCAATGGCGGCACGCTGTTGCTGGACGAGATCGAGTCGATGCCGCTTCTGGCGCAGGCCAAGGTGTTGCGCGTGATCCAGGAGCGGACGGTGGAACGGCTCGGCTCGAACCGACAGATCCCGCTCGACCTGCGGATCATTGCAGCGTCAAAGGTGGACCTTGGGGCGGAGGCACAGGCGGGGCGGTTCCGGGCCGACCTGTTCTACCGGCTCAACATGGCGACGCTCCGGCTACCGCCTTTGCGCGAGCGTGGCGAAGACTGCATCTTGCTGTTCCACCACTTTGCCGAGCAGGCGGCACAGCGTTTCGGGCGCGCGGTGCCACAGTTGCATCCGGCGGACGTGAACGCTCTGATGACGCATGGATGGCCCGGCAATGTGCGTGAGTTGCGGGCGGCGGCGGACCGGTTCGCATTGGGTATCGAGGCGGCGGGACGGTCACTGGCGGGAATGCTGAACCCGCAGGATCAGGCGCTCCCCTCGTCGGGGCAGAGCTTGGCGGACCGGGTGGCGGCATATGAACGCCACATCATCGAGGCGGAGCTCGCACGCAGCAATGGCTCGGTGGCGGCGGCGGCCGAGGTGCTACAGGTGCCGCGTCGGACACTCACCGAGAAGATGGGGCGACTGGGGGTGCGCCGGAGGGCGCCCGAGCAGGTTTAGCGGCCGGAGCGCATCAGGCCGGTGATGACTTTGGCGAGACGTTCCTGAACGCCTTGCGGGCCCACTTCCGCCGGTGGCACGACGGAGGGACAGGACAGCGGCTGCGCTGGCCGGTCATGGGCTGCATCGTGCACCAGAGCGATCAGGTGCCCAAGGTCGAGGGGCTTGCGAAGCCATGGCGATGACTGGAAGCGGCTGGGCGCGTCCTTCTGGTCCTGATCCGTCGCAAAGATGATGGGCGTGGTTCGGCGCGCCAGTTCGTCTGCCAGCGAATAGACGGTGGTGCCGTATAACAGGACATCCAGGATGGCGACGTCGACGCCACGCCGGCCAAGCAGGCTTTGCGCGTAAAACGGCGTTGGCGCTGGCCCGAGGACGGTGGCCCCGAGTTCGCGCAGGTGGCGGCAAATGTCCGAGGCGACGGAGTAGTCGTCTCCTACAACGAGGATGCGCTTACCCTGGAGACTGTCGGCTGTATCGAAGTGGCTCACTTGCGATCCCCGTCCGTTCAGGTCAAGCGAGGGCGGCGGTGGGCTCGAGAAGTGCTCTGGCAATGCGGCCGACATCATAGGGCTTGCCGAACCGTTCGATGTCTCTGTGCGCGCTCGGGATCATCGTTGCGTCGTACGCGGTGGCAAACACGTATGGGATGCCACGAGAGCGCAGTTCGTCGGCAAAGGGGAAGACCGGCCTGCCCGACAGGTTCACGTCGAGGATTGCCACATCGATGGGACGACCAGACTGAAGATGCCGCCGGGCTTGCTCAAGGGTGGCGCAGGGACCGATGACGTCGGCACCCATGCTTTGCAGCGACTCAACGAGTTCGGCGACAATCAGGTAGTCGTCCTCGAGGATCAGGACGCGCCTGCCCCCAAGGATATTTCGGTACTGCATTTTCCGCTCCGCACTAACCTGGGTGAAACGCAGATGACAGGCGATTGGTTCGCGCAGAGACCGATCACGTCCGTTTTGTCCAAGTGTTCTGCGGGTTTACGGAGCCCGGTTCAGGCCTCGACGTAAGCGACGCCGGCCAGGGTGCCACTCTGCCAGCAGAGGCGGCAGGGCTGGATATTGTGCCCCGGCAACAGCAGGTAGAACTCGCGCGAGACGTGAGCCCGTTCGGCGAATTCCAGCATGGCGCCCGCCGCAGAAACGTTGCGAACGGTCACTTCATAGCGCGTGAGCCCATCGTCATCCACGAGGGTGGCGGGAAGGTGTACGGGCTGGCGAGGATGGCGGCGGCGGTCGGCACTGCTGGTGCTCATGGCACCGAGATAGTGCTGGCCACCTCCGAAGTCGACGCCGCGAACGTCTACAAGTTTATCGATCGTCCACAGGCGTGGATAACCCTGACAGAGGCCGGTGAACGGCACCAATATCGCCGCTTTCGTCGGCGCGCAGGCTCCCGCAGTGCGGGGTGTCAAGAAGCCGGAGGGCCGGCGTCACCGACTGGGGAAAGCCGATGGCGCCCTAGCCGATCAGGACACCGCGACCGCGGTGCGCGGCATCTCGGAAAAGAGCTCGGCGCGGCCGCCGCGGATGATGACGATTTCCTCGAGGCGCAGCCCGAAACGGCCGGCGAGATAGATGCCGGGTTCGATCGAGAACACCATGCCCTCGTCGAGTACGGTCTCGCTGGTGGCGGTGATGTAGGGCGGCTCGTGGATATCGAGACCGAGGCCATGGCCGGTGCGGTGGAGGAAGTTGTCGCCGTACCCGGCGGCGGTGATCACATCGCGGGCGGCACGGTCGACATCGCGTGCGAGGGCGCCGGGACGCGCCGCAGCAATGGCAGCCTCGACAGCACGATCAAGGATGGCGTGAATGTCGGCGAGGCCTTCCGGCTCGCTACCGAACCAGCCGACGCGGGTCATGTCCGAGGGATAGCCGTCGATGCGGCCGCCGGTGTCGATCAGCACCGCATCGCCGCGCTTAAGACGGGTGCTGCCGGTGTGGTGGTGGGGGAAGGCGCCGTTGGGACCGAAGCAGACGCTGCAGAACTCGGTGGTGGCGCCATTATCGCGGTAGAATTCGCGGATGGCGGCGGCGACCTCGAGCTCGGTGACGCCTTCGCGCAGGGCGGCGAAGCCCGCTTCCATGGCCCGGTCGTTGAGCAGTGCCGACTGCTTGAGGCGGGCGTACTCGCCGTCGTCCTTGCGGGCGCGGAGCCAGCCAACGGTGTCGCCGGTGAAGCGGCGCGTCGCACCCGGGAGGGCATCGAGCAACAGCAGGGCGAAATCGGCGCGCATGGTTTCATCGAGCACGACAGAGGGCGCGTCGGGAATGCCGGTGGCGGCAAGGAGATCGGAGAGAGCCTGGTTCGGGCCGTCGGCGTCGGTCCAGGGGAAGAACGGCAGGTCGGTGTGCTGGCGGGCGCTGTCGACGTTGAGCGCCGGCATCAGGAAGCCCGCGAAACCCTGGCTGACCAACAACATCACCGGCCGCTCGTCGCCATGAGGCGACAGGTCGGCGAGCCAGAGCATGTGGCTCGAGGGGCCGAGGGCGACGAGATCGGTGCCGGTCTCGGCCATGCGGGTGCGCAGGTTGGCGAGGCGGGCGGCGAGAAGAGGATTGGTCATGGCTACGAGTCCCGGTGGGTATTGAGAGCTACGCCTCTCCTGCCCTGCCCCGCAAGGGGGCTCCGGACTATTCCGCGGGCGGAGTCCAAACGGGCGGAGCCTCGCGCTCCAGCGGGCCCATGGCGGTGATGTCCTTGCCGCGGCGCATGGCGATGTTCATGCGGAAGCTGTTGCCGATGCGCTCGGAGCGCTCGATGAACACCGCGGCGATCTCGGGCGGGCAGACCCGCTCCACGGTGACGCGGAAGAGCGAGAGCCAGCGCTGGAAATGGGCGTCCTCGAGTTCGGGAATGGCCAGGTGCTTGGGCATGGGGCGGCCGGTGTAGCGGCCGGTGCCGAGCAGCATGGAGCTCCAGAAGTCGGCGATGAGGGCGAGATGGCGTGGCCACTGCTCATCGGGGATGATGCGATTGAACACGGGGCCGATCACGGGATCGCGGCGCGCCGCGGCGTAGAACTGGTCGACGACCTTGCGGATCAGCTCTTCGGTGAGGCCGTCGGGGGTTTCCCAGCCGATGCGGTGGAGGCGAGTGCCGGGCGTGGTCATGGGGATACCGGACGGATGGAATAGGTGCAGCGGCGGCCACCGGAGACGATGTGCTCCTCGCGGTTGACCTCGGCGCCGGGGCCGAGCACGGCACGGAAGACGTCGAGTTCGGCGCGGCAGAAGTTCTGGCAGGCGGTGGCGGCGGCGCAGATGGGGCAGTGGTTTTCGATCAGCACCAGGGTGCCGTCTTCTTCCTCGTGCCAGCCCGCCATGTAGCCTTCGGCGCTGCGCAAGGCGACGAGGGCGGCGACCTTGTCGCGGAGGGTCGGGGCAGTATCGAGAGCCGCGGCATAGGTGGCGCGGGTTTCGGTTTCGCGGGTGGCGATGATGGTGTCGAGCGCGCCGTCACCGAGGGCCGAGCGGACGATGTCGAGAAGCTGAACGGTGAGCGCGGCGTGGGTGTCGGGAAAGCGGGCTTGGGCCGCGGGGGTGAGGCTCCAGCGCTGGGTGGGGCGACCGACGGTGCCGGGGGTGCTGGTGGCGGCGACGAGCCCCTCCCCCGCAAGGCGCAGCAATTGCTGGCGGGCGGCTTCGCCTGTGGTGCCGAGGCGCTCGCCCAGCGCGGCGGCGGTGAGCGAGCCGTGCATCTTCAGCGCCATCAGGATCCGCTCCGATGCGCTGCGCGGCGACCAGGCCGGTGTCGCCAGATTGGAGCTTGACTTGTCCACGGCGGAGGTTTTCAAAGGCATGGCTTGGAAATTACCCGGTGAATGCACCGGATGCAAGCGCCAGTCCATCCGAGGAGAACAGAAATGGCCTTTGAACTGCCCGCCCTCCCCTATGCCCACTCCGCCCTTGCCGAGCGCGGCATGAGCCAGGAAACGCTGGAACTGCACCACGACAAGCACCACCAGGCGTATGTGACGGCCCTGAACGGGTTTGTGGAAAAGAACCCCGAGCTGCAGGGCAAGAGCCTCGAGGAAATCATCACCTTCGCCAATGGCAAGGCCGACATGCAGCCGGTGTTCAACAATGCCGGCCAGCACTGGAACCACATCCACTTCTGGAACGCCCTGTCGCCGAATGGCGGCCGTATCCCGGGCAAGCTCGAGCAGAAGATCGTCGAGGACTTCGGTTCGGTCGACGCCTTCAAGGAGCAGTTCAAGACCGCTGCGACCACCCAGTTCGGGTCGGGCTGGGCCTGGCTGGTGCTCGGCACCGACGGCAAGCTCAAGACCACCAAGTCCCCCAACGGCTCCAACCCGATCGCCACCGGCGAGGGCAAGGTGCTGCTCGGCCTCGATGTGTGGGAGCACAGCTACTATGTCGACTTCCGCAACCGTCGCCCGGACTATGTGACCAACTTCCTCGACAAGCTCGCGAACTACGAATTCGCTGAAGCCAATCTGGGCTGAGGACGTTGCCCCGGGGGTGGCGGCTTGCCCGCCGCCCTCGAGCTCCGTGGAACGGAGAGGACTTTGACTGACATGGCGGATTTCGAGCTGCCGGATACCATGCGCCTTGCGCCAGCCCGGCGGCCGCCGGTGGGCAGCGCCGAGTTTCGGGCCGCGATGTCCGCAATGGCGTCGACGGTGAGCGTGGTCACGGCGCGACGCGGCGACGAGCGGGTGGGCCGGACGGTGACCTCGATGCTGTCGCTGTCGATCGCCCCGCCGACGATTCTCGTGTCCATCGACATCGTCAGCCGGCTGGCGGACATGATCGCCAAGAGCGGCGGGTTCTCGCTGGCACTGCTGGCCGATGATCAGCGCGAGATCGCCGATGCGTTTGCCGGCGGGATCGATCCGGAAGGGCGGTTCGACGTCGGCTCGTGGACGGAATGGCCTTCGGGGCATCCGATGCTGATCGGTGCTTCCGCGGCGCTCGATTGCGAGGTCACCGGCTCGATCGAGACGGGCACGCATGTGCTGTTCGCCGGCACTGTGGTGGAGGCGGAAACCACCACCAGCCGCTCGCCGCTGTTGTGGCAGCGCCACCGCTACCACGGGCTAAGCGGGCTCGACTGATCCGGCGCAAGGTGCCAAGCTTGTCGGGCGCGCCGGCGCAACCCAGCGTCACCCCCGGCATTCTTCCCGCAAGGGAGAGACCGTATGCCCCGATATTTTTTCCACTACCGCACCGATGACGAACTGATCCGCGACCCGGAGGGCCAGGAGTTCGAGGACCTCGATGCGGCAGAGCAAAATGCCGCCGAAATCGGACGAGCGATCGTGGACCGGGCGCTGAGCCGGGGCGAGGACCCTCGCCTGCCCCGCTCGATCGAGATCACCGATGCCAAGGGGCATGACCTGCTCTATGTGGTGTTCTGGGCGGCGCCTGGCAAAGCGCGGCGCGGGCAGGAGTGGACGCCTTCGACGCTGCACTGAGGGCCAATGGCTGAGCCGATCATCTATGTCGATGCCGACGCCTGTCCGGTGAAGGCCGAGGCCATGCGCGTGGCCGAACGGCTGGGGCTGGTGATCACGCTGGTCAGCAATGGCGGCGTGCGGCCATCGCGGGATCCGATGGTGCAGGTCGTGGTGGTTGCGGCGGGTGCCGATGCGGCCGATGACTGGATCGTCGAGCACGCGCAGGCCAACGACATCGTGCTGACAGCCGACATTCCGCTGGCGAGCCGCGCCATCGACAAGGGCTGCCATGTGCTGGGCTTTACCGGCAAGCCGTTCACTACCGCGTCGATCGGCATGGCGCTGGCCATGCGCGACCTGAAGCAGCATCTGCGCGAGACCGGCGAGATCAAGGGCTATAATCCCGGTTACCGACCGGCCGACCGGTCGGCCTTTCTCAGCGCGCTCGACACGCTGGGACGCAAGGCCAAGGCGCTCGCGGCGCAATAGGCCGCAGAGGTAGGGCAGCCACGCTGTCATTTTCATCTTGGACAGGTGCGTTATGGTCCGAGAGCGAGTGACAAGGAGGCCATAGTGACGGATCAGGCGGCGGTAACCAGCCGGGTAGAGCAGCTTGCGGACAAGGAGGCGGGGCTGGCCCTGCTGCTGGAGCAGGCGCAACGGACGGCCGATCCGGAGGATCTCTCCAAGATCCCGCTTGAGGAATTCGAAGCGCATATCCGGCAGGCGATGGAGCACCTGCTGGCGCATCGCGGCGAAAGCAGCGAGATCCACCTGACGCCGCCGGCGACAGCAGGGGCACCGCTGGTCATCGACGTCATCTCCCCCGACATGCCGTTCATCGTCGACAGCGCGCTGGCGGCCGTGCGCGCGGCGGGTGGAACGATCCGGCTGGTGGTGCATCCGGTGGTGTCGATGGAAGCAGGCCGCATCAGCCAGAACGGCGGCCTGCAGCTCAGCATGCTGCACATCCACAGCGACCCCGTCGCCGATCCGGAAACGCTGCGCGAGGAAATTGCGCGAACCATGCGGGACGTGGCCTGGGCCGTGGGCGACTGGCAGCCGATGCTGACGCGGGTTCGGCAGGCGATGGGTGACCTCGAAACGGCCCCTGCCCCCAAGGGCGACGAGCCCCTGCGGTTCCTCGACTGGCTGACGGAGCACAATTTCACCTTCCTCGGCATGCGCAGCTACGAGTTGACCGGCGACAGGCTGGAGCCGGTGGCGGGTAGCGGCCTCGGCATCCTGCGCGACCCGGACGTGCGGGTGCTGCGCAGCGGCGCGGAGTTCGTGGAGTCAACGCCGGAGCTGGTGGAGTTCGTCGCGTCCGGCGAGACGGTGCTGGTGACCAAGGCGAATGTGCGCTCGCGCGTGCACCGGCGGCAGCATCTCGACTATGTCGGCGTGAAGCTGCGGGGGCCGGACGGCAGCGCGACCGGCGAATTGCGCATTGTCGGGCTGTTCACGGCGCAGGCGCTGGCGGCGCCGCATACGGACGTACCGCTGGTACGGCGAAAGATCGCCGAGGTGATGCGACGGTCCGGCTTCGATCCGCGTGCACATGACGGGCGGGCACTGATGAGCGCGCTCGACAGCTATCCAAGGGACGAACTGTTCCAGGTTTCCACCAGTGAACTGGCGGAATACGCCGCCACTATCGCTTCGCTGTACGATCGGCCGCGGGTGCGGGTGTTGCCGCGCATCGACCGGTTCGACAATTTCGTCTCGGTCCTCGTGTTCGTGCCGCGCGACCGCTACGACGTGCAGGCACGGGTGCGGATCACGCAGTATCTCGCCAAGGCCTATGACGGGCGCGTGTCGGCCTATTACCCGCACTTCCCCGAGGGGGAACTGGTGCGGCTGCACGTGATCATCGGGCGCGTGGGTGGGGAAACGCCGCGACCGAGCCGGAGCGAACTGGAAGCGCGGGTGGCGGCGCTGACCAGCAATTTCGGCGACCTGCTCGTGGCGGAAGCCGGCGACGCCGGCAGCGTCAGCGACTATCGCGATGCGTTCTCGGATGCGTATCGCTCGCGCCACGATGCCGCGACGGCGCTGGCCGATATCGCCATCCTGCGGGGTCTTGGCGACGAGGGGGATGTCGCGATGCGGCTGCGTCAGCGGCAGGCGGGTGACGGCACGCTGGCGCTGAAATTCTACCACCGCGGCACGCCCCTGCCGCTCAGCCAGCGCGTACCGATGCTGGAAGCGTTCGGGTTCACCGTGATCGCGGAGCGCACCTATACGGTGATCCCACGTGACGGGGTGGAGCGCTTCATCCATGACATGCTGCTGGAAGTGCCCGGGGGTCTGCCGGACTTCGGCGAGCGTGCCGGCAGGATCGAGGCCGGCCTCCATGCCGTGTGGTCCGGAGAAGCCGAAAGCGACCAGATCAACACGCTGGTGACCACCGTAGGTCTCGACTGGACGGAAGCGGCATGGCTCAGGGCCCTGTCGCGCTACCTGCGGCAGGTCGGGACCTCGTTCTCGCAGCGCTATATCGCCGCCGTGCTGGTGCGGCATGCCGGAGCTGCGGCGGGATTGGTGAGTCTCATCAAGGGGTTGCACGATCCGGCTGTCGTGGATCGGGAAGCTGCCGCAGAGGCGGCACGGGCACAGATCCGTGCTGCTCTCGAGGCCACCACCTCACTCGACGAGGACACCATCATCCGGAGGTTTCTCAACCTGATCGAGGCATCGCTGCGCACCAATGCCTTTCAGCGCGACGAGCATGGGGCGCCACGCCCGGCGCTGGCGATCAAGTTCGACAGCCGGCAGGTGGACGGGATGCCGGAACCGCGGCCTTATCGCGAGATCTCGGTGTACTCGCCACGCGTGGAAGGCATCCATCTGCGGTTCGGCGCCATTGCCCGCGGCGGCATCCGCTGGTCGGACCGGCCGGAGGATTTCCGCACCGAGGTGCTGGGGCTAGTGAAGGCGCAGCAGGTGAAGAACTCGGTGATCGTGCCGGTGGGGGCCAAGGGCGGATTCGTGCCGAAGCGGCTCGTGGCCGGGATGCCGCGCGAGGCAATGCAGGCCGAAGGCGTCGCCGCCTACTCGACCTATGTCGAGGCGATGCTGGACGTGACCGACAACCTCGTGGCCGGTGCGGTCGAGCCGCCACGGCAGGTGGTGCGGCGGGACGGGGATGATCCCTACCTCGTGGTCGCCGCCGACAAGGGCACCGCGAGCTTCTCCGACACGGCCAATGCGATCGCGGTGCGCCGCGGCTTCTGGCTCGGCGATGCCTTCGCCTCGGGTGGATCGGCCGGATACGACCACAAGAAGATGGGCATCACTGCCCGGGGTGCCTGGGAGGCGGTGAAGCGGCACTTCCGCGAGATGGACCGCGACATCCAGCGCGAGCCGTTCACCGTCGCCGGCGTCGGGGACATGAGCGGTGACGTGTTCGGCAACGGCATGCTGCTGAGCCGGCATATCCGGCTGGTGGCAGCGTTCGACCACCGCGACATCTTCATCGACCCCGATCCCGATGCGGAGACCAGCTACGCGGAGCGGGAGAGGCTGTTCCGGCTGCCACGATCGAGCTGGCAGGACTACGACCGGAACCTGATCTCGGCCGGTGGCGGCGTGTTCCCACGCAACGCCAAGTCCATTCCGCTTTCGTCACAGATGCAGTCGCTCCTCGGGATCAGCACCGACCACGCCGCACCGGCGGCGGTGATCTCCGCGATCCTTCAGGCCGAAGTGGACCTGCTCTGGTTCGGCGGTATCGGCACCTATGTGCGGTCGAGCCAGGAGACCGATGCGGATGTCGGCGACCGCGCCAATGACGCGATCCGCGTCTCGGCGGATACTCTGCGCGCCAAGGTGGTCGGTGAAGGCGCCAATCTGGGGGTGACGCAGCGCGCCCGCGTCGAGTTCGCACTGGCAGGTGGCCGGATCAACACCGATGCCATCGACAATTCCGCCGGGGTGAATTCCTCGGACCTCGAGGTCAACATCAAGATCGCGCTGCAGCCGCTGGTCGCATCGGGGACGATGGGCCTCGAGGCACGCAACGACCTGCTGGTGCGGATGACCGACGAGGTGGCGGCGCTCTGCCTCGAGAACAACTACCTGCAGACGCTCGCGCTTTCGCTGGCGGAGCGAACCGGGGCGGCAGAATTGCCGGATCATCGCGAGTTGATGGAGGCCCTGGTCGCTCGCGGGGAACTGGACCGCGCGGTCGAGTTCCTGCCCACCGACTCCGTGCTCGATACGCGAGCAGCGACGGGGCGAGGCCTGACTCGGTCGGAACTGGCCGTGCTGATGGCCTATGCCAAGCTGACGCTCAACGAGGACCTGCTGGAAAGCCCGCTGGTCGAGGATGGGGCGCTCGCCGGCGAACTGTTCCGCTACTTCCCCGAGACCCTGCATCGGGAATTTCCCGAAGCGATCGAGGGGCATCGGCTGCGGCGGGAGGTGATCGCCACGGTGCTGGCCAACGCCATGATCAACCGGGGCGGGCCGGCCTTCGTTACCGAGCTGACCTCGGCCACCAGCGCCGGACCCGGCGAGATCGCCCTGGCCTATGTCGCAGCACGAGAGGTGTTCGGACTCGAGGCCCTCAATGCGCAGATCGAGTCGCTGGACGGCATCATCGCCGGGGCAGTGCAACTGGAGCTGCAGGCGGCGGTGATGGCGCTGTTGCGGCAGGAAACGCTGTGGTTCCTCCGACATGCCAACCTGGCGGGCGGGCTGGTGCAGCTGGTGGAGATCCACCGCGCCGGTGCGGCGACACTGGCCCGCATGATGCCGCATGGCCTGCCATCGGCGTTGCGCGATGCCGTGACCGCTCGCGCGGCACGGATGGAAGAGCAAGGGGTGCCCTCGCCGCTTGCGCAGCGGCTCGCCAGCCTGCCGGTCATGGGCTTTGCCAGCGACGTGGTGCTGGTGGCGGAGCGCGCCGGCGTCACGGTGGAGGAGGCTGCCGAGGCGTTCTTCGGCCTGTTCGGCGATTTCGGGCTTGGCCCGGTGCTGGAGCAGGCGCGGGCGCTGCAATTGCCGGACCGGTACGACCGGATGGCGCTGGACCGGGCGCTCGCCAACCTGCTCCGGGCGCAGCGCGACCTTGCGGGGGATGTGCTGCGCAGCGGCGATGGCCCGGTGCCGGATCGGCTCGAAGCATGGCGACAGCGGCATGAGCGGGGCGTGTCACGCACCGCAGGCGCAATGGCCGCATTGGCCGAGGGGACGCTGACGGTGTCGCGGTTGTCGGTAACGGCGGGGTTGTTGTCGGACCTGGCACAGGAGGGGTGAGAACGCTCCACTGAGGGAGCGTACTCCCCTGGCTCCACCCCACCCTCGATCCCTCCCAACATGGGGAGGGGGGCCATGAACAGGATGCTGGTGGTTGCGTCGAAAGTCGTGTTGCGCGCGTTGCCGGGTTCGGGAGACTGACCGGACAAGGAGACAAGCATGACCGAACTTGCGCAGTGGCTTTCCCAGCAACCCGTCGACAGCGAACTCGGCTCCGTGATCGCCAGCATGGCTGCCGCGGGCGCGGAGATCGTCGACATGCTGGAGCAGGCGCCAATCGAAGGATTGGTCGGGCTGGTGGGTTCGGTCAACGTGCAGGGCGAAGAGCAGAAGCAGCTCGACGTCATCAGCAACGACATCGTTCTCAAGCACTTGCGCCAAAATCCCGCGGTTTCGATTCTGGTGTCGGAAGAGCTGGATGAAGCGGTTCACATGGAGAATCAGGGCGCCTACATGGTGGCGACCGACCCCCTGGACGGCTCCTCGAACCTCGATGTGAACGTCACCGTCGGCACGATCTTCTCGGTGCTGCGCGCCAATGGTGGGCTGACGCAGCCGGGGACGGCGCAACTGGCGGCGGGCTACATCGCCTATGGCCCGGCGACAACGCTGGTGGTGACGGTGGGCAGCGGCGTGGCGGTGTTCACGCTCGACAAGAACGGCGCCTTCCAGATGACGCATGAGAATGTGCGGGTGCCGGAAGCCTCGGCGGAATATGCCATCAACACGGCACGGGAACGGTTCTGGGACGCGGCCACCAAGGGCTATGTGGCCGAGAATGTTGCCGGCGAGAGCGGGGCGGCGGGCAAGCGCTACAACATGCGCTGGATCGGCTCGATGGTGGCGGATGTGCACCGCATCCTGATGCGGGGCGGGATTTTCCTTTATCCGCTCGACAGCGAAACGGCGAGCAAGGGCGGGCGGCTGCGGCTGCTGTATGAGGCAAACCCGATGGCGATGGTGATGGAGCAGGCGGGCGCAGCGGCCATCACCGGGCGCGAGCGCATACTCGATATCGTGCCGAGCGGGATTCACCAGCGGGTGCCGGTGATCCTGGGCTCGAGCGAAGAGGTGCGGCGGGTGGAGGCGTGGTACGCCAAGGGGTAATCGCCGCGGCCGAAATCGGCGCCATGTGGCAAATTGCAACGTTGCCGGGATCACGCTAGGAAGACGCGCGAAGTGGCGGCAGCAGCCGCGGGAGAGAGCATGCGCGACGTCCAGACCACCCTGCCCCGGACCAATTCCAGCCCCTGGCAGAGCCGGCCGTTTCACCGGCAGTACCTGATGCGGCAGGCCAACAACCTGTTCGACTTCTTCGAGGCGCCGTCGATCAATCCCAAGGGCGGGTTCTTCGAGCTGAGCGACGACGGAAGGCCGGTTACGCCGGATAATGCCACCCGGCAGATCCATGTGACGACGCGCATGATCCACTGCGCCACGATCGGCAGCCTGATCGGGCGGCCGGGATCGGACGAGATCGTCGACCATGGCATGCAGTATCTGTGGAACAGGCACCGCGACCAGCGCCATGGCGGCTATGTCTGGTCGCTGGACGACGAGGGGCATGTCGATCCGACCAAGCAGGCCTATGGCCATGCCTTCGTGCTGCTGGCGGCGTCGAGCGCCACGCTGGTGGGGCATCCACTGGCGCCGCAGGTGTTGGCCGACGCCACCGAGGTGATCAACACGCGGTTCTGGGACGACAAGGCCGGGGCGGTGCGCGAGGAGTTCGCCAACGACTGGTCGAACATCACCAGGTATCGCGGCCAGAACTCGAACATGCACCTCACCGAGGCGCTGATGGCGGCGTTCGAGGCGACCGGGGACAAGAGCTATCTCAACAAGGCCGAGCGGATTGCCGAGCTGATCATCGCCCGCAATGCCGTGCCGCTGGGGCACCGGGTGGCCGAGCACTTCCACGAGGACTGGTCGCTCGACAAGACCTACAAGCACGAGAGCGAAATGTTCCGGCCCTCCGGCACGACGCCCGGCCACTGGCTGGAATGGGCGCGGCTGCTATACCAGTTGTGGGTGCTCGGCGCGAAGCGGCATTCATGGATGCCGGAGGCGGCGCGCAACCTGTTCCGCAGCGCCGTCGATCTCGGCTGGGACAAGGCTCATGGCGGCTTTTTCTATACGCTGGACTGGGACAACAAGCCGGCGATGCGCGAGAAGCTGTGGTGGCCGGTGGCGGAGGCCATTGGCGCTGCGGCGTTCATTTCGGCGCATGATGTCACCGAGGATTATTTCCAGGCCTGGTACCGGTGCCTGTGGGACTATGCCGAGAACCACGTGATCGACCATGCGCGCGGCGGCTGGCTGAGCGAGCTGAGCGAAGATCTGCGTCCGGGGTCGCGGCTGTTCGTGGGCAAGCCGGATATCTATCACGCGCTGCAGGCCTGCCTGATCCCGCTTTATCCGGCCACGGGCAGCCTGACCCGGGCCATCATCGAGGCCGACCACACGATCAAGCGCGGCCACTGAGCCGACAACCGAACGGCGCCACATGCGTTCTGCCCCCGTAACAGGAGGCAGAACATGCAGGATCTCAACGGCAAGGTCGCTCTGGTCACGGGTGCCGGATCGGGTATCGGCAAGGCAGCGGCCCTGAAGCTGGCCGCAGCCGGCGCCAAGGTGGTGGTGATGAGCCGCACCGCCGAGGAAATCGAGGCTACCGCTCGCGAGATCGAGGCGGCCGGCGGCACGGCCAAGGCGATCACAGCCGACACCAGCGACGATGCCAAGATGAAGGCGCTGGTGGACGAGACGATTCAAGCTTTCGGCCGACTGGACATCGTGGTCGCCAACGCCGGCATCAACGGCGTCTGGGCCCCGATCGACGACCTAAAACCCGAGGAGTGGGACAAGACCATCGCGGTGAACCTGCGCGGCACCTACCTCACGATCCATCATGCCGTGCCGCATCTGAAGCGTGGCGGCGGGGGCTCGATCGTGGTGATCGCCTCGATCAACGGGACCCGCACCTTCACCAATCCCGGCGCAACGGCCTATTCGGTGACCAAGGCCGGCCAGGTGGCGATGACGCAGCAGCTTGCCGTGGAACTGGGCGAACATCGCATCCGCATCAACGTGATCTGCCCCGGCGCCATCGAGTCCGAGATCTCCGACAACACCAAGCAGCGCAATACCGAGGAAGCGGAGGTGCCGGCGGAATTCCCCGAGGGCGACATTCCGCTGACCGGTGGCAAGCCGGGCAAGGCCGAGGATGTGGCGGATGCAGTGCTGTTTCTGGCATCGGACGCGTCGCGGCACATCACCGGCACGCCCATCTGGCTCGATGGCGGGCAGAGCCTGCTGCGCTAAGGGGCGGCAGTCACGTTGCTTTGAGGCGTGGAGGGCGGTACAGGAGCGGCGTACCGCACCAGAGCCCTCTCCATGTCCAGCGCCCCTGCCCGTTCCGAGCCGACCGCGGATTTGACCGAACTGGCGCTGGAGGCTGCCGTCGCGGCTTCAGCGGTGATCATGGAAGTCTATGGGCGGCCGATCACTGCGGTGGCGAAATCGGACGGATCGCCGGTGACGGAGGCGGATGCCGCAGCGGAAGCCGTTATTCTTCAGCATCTTAGCCGCACCGGCATTCCGGTGCTGGGGGAAGAAAGCGTCGCCGCGGGGATCGTGCCGGAGCTGGGCGAGCGCTATTTCGTGGTCGATCCGCTGGATGGGACCAAGGAATTCATCAAGCGCAACGGCGAGTTCACGGTGAACATCGCGCTGGTGGAACATGGCGTTCCAACCCTGGGCGTAGTGCTGGCGCCAGTCACCGGAGAGGCGTTCATCGGCAGCAAAGCGGGTGCTTTCCGTTACCATCTCGACGGCAAGCGCAGCGAAATCGGGGTTATTCACGCCGAAAAGCTGCGCATCGTCGCCAGCCGCTCACATGGGCACGTGGCGCTGGCGGAACTGTGCCGCATCCTCAACGTCGAAGCCGACGTGTCGGTGGGCTCGTCCGTCAAGTTCTGCCTGGTGGCGGATGGGCGGGCGCAGCTTTACCCACGCTTTACCCCGACCTGCGAGTGGGACACCGCTGCCGGGCAAGCCGTGCTAGAGGCGGCCGGCGGGGCCGTGGTGACGCTCGATGGTCAGCCGATGCGCTATGGCAAGCACGCGGCGGGCTTTCTCAACCCCTACTTCGTGGCGGCATCGAGCCTGGAACTGGCGCAGCGCGCGGCGAAGGAAATGGCGCGCCTGGTGGGCTGATCCCGACAGCCATGCAACCAGTGCTTAACTGCTCTGACAGGAGCGTGAGCAGCATTCCCTTGCCGGGGTCAGGCGGTGCATATATAGCGCCAGCATATATCAGACCAGTATATGCTCGGGATCTGGCGCGCCATGAACGTCCGTACGCTCTGCCTATCCATCCTCTATGACGGGGAAGCGACCGGATATGAAATCCGGCGGCTGTGCGTCGAAGGCGAGTGCGCCTACTTCGTCGACGCCAGCTTCGGCTCGATCTACCCGGCGCTGGCGCGGCTCGAAACCGAGGGGCTGGTGACGAGCCGGACCGAGCAGCAAGACGGCAAGCCGGCGAAAAAAGTTTATTCCATCACCGACACCGGCCGGGAAGCTTTCGTGGCCGAACTGGGCGAGCCGTTGGGCGAGGACGTGTTCCGCAGCCCGTTCCTGCTGTTCGCGCGGTTCGCCCATATCCTCCCGTCGGAACTCGTGGAAAGCCGCATCCGCGAACAGGCGGACAAGATCGCCGAAAGCATCAAGACGATCGAGAGCGCGGCAAACCAGGGACAACTGACACCGGCTGACAAGTGGGTGGTGGATTACGGACGCACCGTGCTGGGTGTTGCGGAGCAATACATGCGTTCCCATATGCACGAACTCATCACGATGGCGAGAGCAGAGCCGAAGAAGGCCGCAGCGGAATAAGGGGCGAACAACAACAAATGCGTGCACTGTTTTCTTATGGATTGGCCTTCGGCATCCTGCTGCTTGCGGCCGCCTGGTTTGCAACCGGAACCCTGGTCCAGGGCGGCCAGGGACCGGGAAA
Organism: Devosia albogilva; assembly: GCF_042685625.1. Taxonomy (NCBI): domain Bacteria; kingdom Pseudomonadati; phylum Pseudomonadota; class Alphaproteobacteria; order Hyphomicrobiales; family Devosiaceae; genus Devosia; species Devosia albogilva. The sequence goes on along the minus strand of NZ_JBHUNP010000001.1, from coordinate 2,994,072 downwards.
TGGCGAGAAGCCGATCATTTCGGTGATCGAAGGCGAAGAGCATGGTCCGCTGGCCACGCAGCTAGAGAATGCCGGGCTGCTGGCGCAGCATGAGGCTCCTACCAGCGACCCCAACCTGACCATCGCTCAGCGCAATCAGTCGGCACAGGCGGAAGAGCCGCTGCAGGACGTGCGCACGGTAGTCTACACGGCGCAGGCCATGCCGATCGAAGTGCCGTTGCGTGGCCGCACTCAGGCCAAGTCGGTGGTGACGGCGGTGGCCGAGACCGGCGGCACCGTCGAGACGGTGCATGTGAGCAAGGGCGAGCGCGTTGCAGCCGGTGACCTGCTGTGCACACTCGACCAGGGTACGCGCGCCGCGGCCGTGGCTCAGGCGGAAGCCGGGCTTGCCCAGGCCCAGGTGGCGCTGCAGCAGGCGCAGACGGACGTGGAAACCAATGCCAGCCTGCGGGACCGGGGCCTGGCTCCTGCCAATACTGCTTCGCAGCTGCAGGTGGCGCTGAGCGGTGCCCAGGCCCAGGTTCGTGCGGCGGAAGCAGGGCTCGACAATGCCCGCGCCGAACTCCAACGCACCGAGATCAAGGCAAAGGTCAATGGGCTGGTGCAGGACCCGGTGGCCGTTGCCGGCTCGATGCTGGCCGCGGGGGCACCCTGCGCCACCATCATCCAGCTCGACCCGATCGTGTTCACCGGCATGGTGCCGGAAGTTCATATCGGGCTGGCCAAGCTCGGCCTCGAGGCCACGATCCGGACCGTCACCGGTCAGCAGGTCAGCGGCAAGGTGACGTACATCGCCTCGCAGGCGGACAACGCCACCCGCGCTTTTCCGGTCGAGATCGAGATCCCCAACAGCGATTTCTCGATCCGTGACGGCGTGACCGCCGAAGCTACGGTCAACATCGGCAGCGCGCCGGGCCACCTGTTGCCGCAGTCGGTGCTGACGCTCGATGACGACGGCGTGCTCGGGGTGCGGACGGTCGAGGACGGCAAGGTCGCCTTCCATGAAGTGACCATCGTCAGCGACACCCGCCAAGGCGTCTGGGTGACCGGCCTGCCCGCGATCGCCCAGGTGATCACCGTGGGCCAGGAAAACGTGACGGCCGGACAGGCCGTGAATGCAATCGCGGCCAGCGCCGCGGAGGCAACAGAGTCCGAGACGACTACCGAAACCTCCGCCAGCTAGGACACGCGCCATGCTCGATTTCATCGAAAAGATCCTGCGGATGCCCAGGGTCGTCCTGACGATCATGGTCATCATGCTCGGCGCGGGCACCGCGGCCTATCTGTCGCTGCCGAAGGAAAGCTTCCCGGCGATCGACGTGCCGTATCTCTACGTCTCGATCACCCAGACGGGCGTGTCGCCCAAGGACGCCGAGAACCTGCTGGCCAAGCCGGCTGAGGAGGAACTCGCCAACCTGCCGAACCTGGTCAACATCAGTTCGACCTCGACCACCGGGCATGCCTCGGTGTTCCTCGAGTTCGACATCAATGCCGACAAGGACCAGGCCCTGCAGGACACGCGCGCCCGTATGGACGCGATCAAGGCGAAGCTCCCGACCGATGCCGACGACCCGAGCGTGCACGAAGTCGATCTCGTCGGCATGCCGATCATCTCGGTGGCGGTCTATGGTTCGGCGCCGGAAAAGGAACTGGTGCGCCGGGCCGAGCAGTTGCAGGACCGGCTGGAAGCCATTCCGGAAGTGCGCGAAGCGGTACTGTCGGGCGCCCGTGAGGAGCAGCTCGAAGTCCGCATCGACCTCTTGCGGCTCGAAGCCTATGGGCTGACCGCCGGCCAGTTGTTCGACGCCCTGGCGCGCAACAACATGGTGGTGCCGGGCGGAACGCTGAACACCGGCAACGGCTCGTTCAACATCGAAGTGCCGGGCCTGATCACCACGGCCGAGGACGTCTACAGCCTGCCGCTGAAGACCGATGGCAACACCGTGGTGACCTTCGGCGACGTGGCGACCATCACCCGTACGCTGGCGGACGCCACCGAATACACGCAGGTGAACGGATCACCAGCGCTGATCCTGGGCGTTTCCAAGAAGCTCGGCACCAACATCATCGACGTGTCGGAAAAGGTCCGCGCCGCGACGGAAGAAGCGGCCAAGGACTGGCCGAACGGCGTTTCCTACTCGTATTTCCTCGACCAGGCCGACACCACCACCCACCTGTTCCGCTCGCTGGAAGCGGCGGTGTTGACCGCGGTGGCGCTGGTGCTGATCACCTGCGTGGCGACGCTCGGCGTGCGCCCGGCGCTGATGATCGGGCTGTCCATCCCGCTGTCGTTCATGATGGCGTTCCTGGTGGCGCAGATTCTAGGCATGAGCATCAACATGATGGTCATGTTCGGGCTGGTCATTGCCGTCGGCGTGCTGGTGGACGACCCCGTGGTGGTGGTGGAATACGCCGAGCGAAAGCTGCAGGAAGGCGTCTCCAAGAAGGAGGCATTCATCCTCGCCGTGCGCAAGATGTTCGTGCCGGTGGTGGGCGCTACGGCAACGACGCTGGGCGCCTTCGTACCCCTGCTGTTCTGGCCGGGCATCATCGGCAAGTTCATGAGCTACCTGCCGATCATCGTGATCATCGTCATGGTGGCCTCGCTGATCTCGGCGCTGATCTTCATGCCGGTGATCGGTGCCGCCATCGCCTCGACCCATGTGGACGAGAAGGCGAAGGCCAAGGCCGACATCGTGATGTATCCCGACAAGTTCGACTCCAAGAAGGTGGGCGGACTGACGGGCATCTATGTGCGGACGCTGGAGCACCTGCTGCGCTGGCCGCTGCCGACGCTGGCGGTGGGCTTCGGCATCATCGGGGCGATCTTCTTCACCTATGCCACCAACCCGACCGGCACCGAGGCCTTCCCTGCCTCCGAGCCGGAATATGCGACGGTGGCCGTGGTCGGACGCGGCAACTACTCGCCGGAAGAAATCCGCGACATGCTGATCGAGGTGGAGCAGGAACTGCTCGAAGTCCAGGGTATCCAGGACGTGATCATGCAGTTCGGCTCGACCGGTGCCTTCGGTTCGACGCCGCCCGACACGATCGGCAACTTCCAGCTGCAGCTCGTCAACTGGAACCACCGCGTGCCGGCGGAGCAGATCTTCGCCGACATCCGGGAGCGGGTGGCTGGCGTCGCGGGTCTCGACGTGCAGGTGCTGGCGGCCGAGAACGGCCCGCCGGCTGGCAAGGACATCAATATCCGCGTCGAATCCAGCAACTACGAGGATCTGGTGCCGACGGTCACCGCCATCCGCAATCATCTGGCAAGCTGGCCGGAGACCGTGGACCTCGAGGACGGACGCCCCTCCCCCGGCATCGACTGGCAGATCACCATCGACCGGGTGGAAGCGGCCAAATACGGGATCGGCGTGCGTGAGCTCGCGCCCTATGTGCAGCTCATCACCTCGGGTGTGAACCTGGGCACCTATCGCGATGCCGAGACCGGCGACGAGCTCGACATCAAGGTCCGGCTGCCGCAGGAAGAGCGCACGTTCGACGCACTCGACTCCATGCGGATCGCCACGGCGCAGGGCATGATCCCGGTGGCGAACTTCATCGACCGCACGCCGGTTCCGAAGGTGGCCAATATCGAGCGGCGCAACCAGGTCTATGTGATGGCTGTGGCTGCCGGGCTGACCGGGCTGCCGGAAGGCGTCTATGCCGCCGACAAGGTGCGCGAGCTGCAGGCCTGGATCGCGGAACAGCCATTCCCCGAGACCGTCAACGTGGCGTTCTCCGGTGCGGAAGAGCAGATGGGCGATGCCAATGCCTTCATCATGCAGGCCTTCGGCATGGCCATGTTCCTGATCTTCTTCATCCTCTTGCTGGAGTACAACAGCTTCTACCAGGTGATGGTGACGCTCACGACGGTGATCATGAGCGTGGCGGGCGTGCTGCTCGGCATGCTGATCACGGGGATGAGTTTCTCGGCGATCATGACCGGCCTCGGCATCGTGGCGCTGGCGGGTATCGTGGTGAAGAACGGCATCGTGCTGATCGACACCTATAACGACTACAACCGCCACCAGGGGGTGGAGCCGATCAAGGCGATGCTGCTGACCGCGGCGCAGCGCGTGCGGCCGGTGCTGCTCACCGCTTTCCTGACGGCGCTGGGCGTGATCCCGATGTGGGCGAACGTGGAGTTCGACTTCATCCGCCGCGAGATCGTGGTCGGCGGGCTCGCGGGCTCGTGGTTCATCCACCTGTCGGCGGCGCTGGTGTCGGGCCTGTTCTTCTCGACGGCGCTGACGCTGGTGATGGTGCCGGTGATGATCACCGCCCCGAGCGTGATGTGGCGGCAGCTTCAGGGCGTGGGCTCGGCCTTCGCCCGACTCGGGCGCTGGGTCAGCGGGCGGGGCCGCCAGCCGGCGGCTGCCGCGGTGCCGGCCGGGTTCGACGGCATGGCGGTGGCAATCCCCGCCGATGCGGATGGATCACGGCGCTACATCGTCAGCAAGGATGTGCCCGGAGGCGAGAACGATCGCGGCGGACGGCCGGAGGCGGCGGAGTAGGATCTGCTACCGCGGTGAGAGAATGAGCAAGGCCCGCAGTGATGCGGGCCTTGTTGCTTTCATGGCACCTGGAAGGTGTGAAGGCGCCAGTGGTCACCGTCATGCTGTAGGTCCGACACAGTCGGACCTTGGGCCTTCAGCGCGTTGCTCCAGAACGCCAGAGCTGCTCGGTTGGCGTGGGGTACGCCAAGATGCCACTGCCCGGGATGGCGGCTGATTGCCAATCGCACGGCCTCACGTCCGACGCCCCGTTGTCGGTACGCCCGCATGACGAAGAACTCGGCCATGAACCAGCACGGGCTGGTGCCTGTGAGGGGGCACTCGTCGATCACGAGGGCAAAGCCGGCGATCTCATCGCCGGACATGATCAGGTAGGGATACCGCCAGAAGCGGTCCAGGAACCCATATTCAAAATGGCCATCCGCGCCCACCGGGAACGGCATGAACTCCGTCATGTCGTAGAGGTAGAGCTGGATGAGATTGGCAATGACGGGTTTTTGGTCGGGAGCCGCGGGACGGAGCTCGATCTGTTCCATCGCCGGACCTAATCCAGGAACTTGCCGGTGTTGGCGCCATCGCGGTGGCGGAGGCGGGCGGCGGCGAGGATTTCGGGCTCGAGCAGACGGGCGTTGATGCCGCGGCGGGTGCGGCTGTCACGCGGGGTCCACTGCACCACGCAGCCACAGGTCTGGCAGCGGTGGAAATCGACGTGGCGGCCGTTCCAGACGTAGGTATCGGTCAGGAGCGGCTCGGTGAGCGGGGTGACGTCCGTGGACTCGTAATAGGCCCAGAGCACGCCATAGCGGCGACAGAGGGAGCAGTTGCACTCGACCACGGTTTCGGGCGCAGCGGCGAGCTGGAGCCGGACGGCGCCGCAGTGGCAGGAGGCTTCGACGGGGGTGGGCATGCGGCAGGTCTCCGTGTGCAGCCAAGGATGCCACAGGAACCTTGAGCTTGTTAGCTGATTTAGCTATATGATCTTTAGCTAATTTAGCCAGAGGAAGTGCCATGGCCGTCGTAAGTGCAACTGATGCCAAGAACAGGTTCGGGCAGGTGCTGGAGATGGCGCAGGCTGGGCCGGTTCATATCCAGAAGAGCGGGCGTGATGTGGCGGTGGTGCTGTCGGCGGAGGAGTATGCTCAACTCGTCACCCAAGGCAATGCGCCGCGGGTCAATCCGCTGATCGTGAAACTTCATCAGGAGAGTGTTGGCCGCTGGGGCAAGGTCTATGAAGCCCTGGCGAAATAGCTATGCCGCAGCGCATATATCTGAGCCTCGATGATGTGCTCTGGATTCACTCCGAGCAGTTGCGCCTCTATGGCGGCGCACAGGGTGTGCGCGACCAAGGGCTTATCCTCTCAGCATTGCTGAGGCCGCAGACCGGATACTATGCCGATCTAATCGAGGAAGCGGCAGCGCTTTGGGAAAGCCTTGCCATGAATCACGGCTTCATCGACGGCAATAAGCGCGTGGCGTTCGCCAGCACGATCCTGTTCCTTCAGGCCAACCGAGCCATCCCGACAGGGACCGAGGAGGAGTGGATAGAATTCATCTACTCCCACCTCGAGGCGGGCACCTTCCGCAAGGAAGTGCTCGAAGAATGGCTGCATGGACATACCGCCCCGGTGGACGAGCAGGGCTGACGCCCTGCCCTACTCCGCGGCGTCGGGGCGTTTGACGAAGCCGTCGGGGTCGTTGCGGGTGCGCAGCAGGGTTTCCTCGGCTTCGGTGGCTTCGCGCTGGCGGTTCCACATCTGGGCATAGAGGCCGTCCTGAGCGAGGAGCGCCGCATGGCTGCCGCGCTCGGCGATGCGGCCTTCGCGCAGAACCAGGATTTCGTCGGCGTTGATCACCGTCGACAGGCGGTGGGCGATGACGACGGTGGTGCGGTCGCGCGATACGTCGTCGAGGGCCGACTGGATGTCGCGCTCGGTCTTGGTGTCGAGGGCGGAGGTGGCCTCGTCGAGGATCAGGATCGAGGGCGCCTTGAGGATGGTGCGGGCGATGGCGACACGCTGCTTCTCGCCGCCCGATAGCTTGAGGCCGCGCTCGCCGACGGGGGTGTCGTAGCCCTTGGGCAGGGATTCGATGAAGCCGGCGACCTGGGCCATGCGGGCGGCGTCGCGCACTTCGTCCATGCTGGCGTCGGGGCGGCCATACTGGATGTTGTAGCCGATGGTGTCGTTGAACAGCACGGTGTCCTGCGGGACCATGCCGATGGTGGCGCGCAGGGACTCCTGTGTGACGTCGCGCAGGTCCTGCCCGTCGATGGTGATGCGGCCGCCGGTGACGTCGTAGAAGCGATAGAGCAGGCGCGAGATGGTGGACTTGCCGGCGCCGGTGGGGCCGACAATGGCGACGGTCTTGCCGGCGGGCACCTCGAAGCTGACATCCCTGAGGATGGCGCGGTCGGGGTCGTAGTGGAAGCTGACGTTCTCGAAGCGGATCACCGGGCCGGTGATGGCGAGCGGCCTGGCACCTGGCTTGTCGGTGATCTCGGGATCGCGATCGAGGAGCTTGAACATCTCCTCGATGTCGGTGAGGCCCTGGCGCAACTCGCGGTAGACGAAGCCGATCATATTCAAGGGCCGGTAGATCTGCAGCAGGAAGGTGTTGAGCAGCACGAAATCACCCAGGGTGATGGTGCGGTTCATGACGCCGAGCACGGCCATGATGCTGATGATCAGGAAGCCGCCATAGAAGATGACGGCCTGGCCGAAGTTCAGCACGCCGAGAGAGGACCAGATGCGAATGGCGGAGCGCTCGTAGCCGGCCATGGACTGGTCGAAGCGCTCGGCTTCCATGCGCTCGTTGGCGAAGTACTTCACCGTCTCGTAGTTGAGCAGCGAGTCGACGGCCTTGCCGTTGGCGTCGGTGTCGGACTCGTTCATGGCGCGACGGATGGAGATGCGCCAGTTGGAAGCCTTGATGGTGAAGTAGAGATAGCCCCAGATCATCACCAGCAGCACGCCGAGATAGCTGACGCCGAACATCCACACGAAGATGATGGCGACGACCACGAACTCGACGATGGTGGGGGCGATGTTGAGCACGGCGAAACGGACCACCGTTTCGATGCCCTTGGTGCCGCGCTCAATCACGCGGCTGAGGCCGCCAGTACGCCGCTGCAGATGGAAGCGCAGCGACAGGCGGTGGAGGTGGTGGAAGGTCTCGAGGGCGAGCTTGCGCACCGCATGCTGGCCAACGCGAGCGAAGAGGACGTCGCGCAATTGCTGGAAGCCGGCGTCGATGACGTTGCCGAGCGCATAGGCGATGACGAGCACGATCGGCACGGCAAGGCCGAGGATCAGGGTGCTGTCGGGAGTGGTGCCGTCGAGGCTGTCGATGATGCCCTTGTAGGCGAAGGGGACGAGCGTGGTCGCCACCTTGCTCAACAGCAGGGCGCCGAAGGCCAGCATGACCCGCACCTTCAGGTCCGGGCGATCTGCGGGCCACATATAGCCCCACAGATTGCGGACGGTGGAAAGCAGTGATCCTTCGTCCGCGCTGACGGACGGCTTCTTTTCCGGTGCTTCAGTGGTCATCAGGCCGGTTCCGCTTCCCGCACGGCGGGCGCCAGGCCCGAGATCATGCCGGTGAAGGCGGAGCCGAGCTCGGCAAGGCGAGCGTGCTGGACGATGTAGCAGTTGCGGGTGCCGCGCGGCTTACGCTCGATCAGGCCGGCGTCGAGCAGCACCTTGATGTGCTGCGATACGGTCGACTGGGCCAGCGGCAGGGATTCGGTGACGTCGGCGCAGCAGCATTCGCGGCCCTGTTGCGCGGCGAGGATGCGCAGGATGCTGAGCCGCACCGGATGGCCAAGGGCCCGCATGATGGTGGCAATGTCGTCGTCGTGCATGGCTAGCCCAATTAAATCGGCGAATTGCGATGGAACATGGGGTGGATCGGCCGAGGAATCAATGGCCCGCCGGAAAGGCGGGCCATTTTGGTGTCAGTTTTCACCAGTGGGCAGGTCGAAGACCTGGCCCGGATAGATGCGATCGGGATCGCGGATCTGGCCGGTATTGGCCTCGTAGATGGTGGTGTACTTGATGCCCTCGCCATAAACGCGGCGAGCGATGGTCCATAGATTGTCGCCGCGGCGGATGATGGCCTTGCCGGCGGCGAAGCGTTCGGCATCCGGACCACCCACGGAGATCGCGACCAGGGTTGGCACCTCGGCCTCTGGCGCTTCGGCTTCCGCCGTGGCGGTGGGCTCGGCGGGTGCTGCCGGCTCCGCCGGTGCTGGCGGCTCGGCCGGTGCCGCGGCATCATCGGTGGCGGCCGGCTCGGCCGGAGGGGCCGGCTGGGTGGACGCAGCGAGCCCTCCCGTCGCTGCCGTCTCGGGCTCCGCCGGTGACGCTGGGGCGGGTGCCGGTTCCGCCTCGGGCTGAGGGGCAGTGTCGGCCGGCGTGGGCGCCGATGCGGGCTGGGCGGGAGCGTCTGCCGGCTGTTCGGAAGCATCCGCGGTAGGCGCGACTGGTTCCGGCTCCGCAGTCGGGGGCGGCGGCACGTCGGCTGCGGCGATGGCAGTGGGTGTCCCCTCCTCCGGCAGATCGATCACGAAATCGACCTCGGCGCGGGCAGCGACGTCGGCACTGCCGGCCTCGAGCAGATCGGCGCGGACCCGCTGCGATGGCCGGGTGAGGACGTTGCCGGCCTCGACCAGCCAGCGGCCACCTTCGACGATGGCGTCGGCGATGAAGGTATCGTCCACATAGAGGCGCACGGTGGCGCCGTCCGGACCGCTGCCGGCGAAGAAGGTGCGCCCCTCTTCCACCTCGATGGCATCGATCGTCGGCGGCACGGCGGGAGCCGCCGCGGGAGCCGCGGGAGAGGCGGCCGGCTCGCCGGCGGGTTCCTCCGGCACGGCGGCCGGTTCTTCCGACGTGGCGGCCGGCTCGTCCTCGGTCGCCGGGGCGGGCTCCAGTGGGACCGCCGGCGGTTCTTGCGAGTCTGTGGCGGCAGCTTCCGGAGCCGTGGACGGCCGTTCCTGAGGAGCGGTATCGTCCGTCGCAGTGCTGGCCGGATCGGCAGCCGGCGCGGGCTGGTCGGTCGTGGACGCCGCTTCGGTCGAGGCTGCCGGCTCGGCAGTATCGACCGGCTCTGACGTTGGCGTCTCAGCGGGTTCCTCAACAGGAGCCGGATCGGCAGCGGGCGGCGTAGCGGGCTCCGCTGTCTGTTCGTCGGTGGCCGGTTCGGCCGGAGGCGCCGAGGAGGTTGCGGCGCTCGGCTCTGCGGGCGCGGACGGGGTCACGGCAGTGTCAGCGTATGGAGCGGCCGCTTCCGGGACCGGTGTTGCAGCCGCGGGCTGTGCGGCGGCGACATCCATGCGCTCGGCAGGCTCGAGACCCTGGAGGATTTCACTGGCCTCGCCGGGCGTGCTGGCAACGACCAGCGGTTCGCTGCTGCGATCCTCGTCGATGACGACGACGAAGGATTCGGCAGCACGGGCATCCTTGCCGGCTTCGGCCAGCGTGATCTCCACACCGCCGGCGGGGACCGGCTCGTCGGGGACAAGCACCCAATCACCGCTGCTTTCCACGGTGGTGCGACCAAGCAGGGTGTCGTCGGCATAGACTTCCACCTCGGTTCCCGGCTCGCCGCTACCGGCGATGACCACGGAGCCATCCGGTTCGGCGCGCAGCAGGCCGAAGGTGGCGGCTACCAGCTCCTCGGTTTCCGCGGCATCGTCAGCAGGAGGGTCGACGTCGAGGGCAGGCTCGCCGACGGCGACTTCCGTCTCCGGCTCGGACTCGGCATCCGCCTCGGCAACAGCCGCGGCGTCGGTGCCGGTCGCAGGCGGTTCGGCCGGCGCCGCGGGGTCGACCACGGCCGTCGCAGGCTGCGGGAACAGGCCGGCGTCGGCCATCTTGCCGCGCAGGCAGACGCCGAGGTTTTCATCGCTGTTGAAGCAGGTGACGACGGTTGGGCCGACCAGGACACCCACGATCACGAGAAGGGTTGCCGCCGCTGCCCCGATGGTCAGGGCGAGAGGCTGTTTTGGAGCGGTATCGGCCAGTTGTCCCTCCCGGACGAAAATAGTCGGCCGCGCGGCGGCCGCAAGATCAGGCTACGCGTTCTGTTGTCCGCTGTGCCGCTTCAGTTTTCAACAGCTTGTATGCAATCGACTCATACAGAGCTTCAAAAGACGCATCAATGATGTTGGGCGAGACGCCGATGGTGAACCAACGCTCGCCGCTTCCGTCACGGCTTTCGACCAGTACACGGGTGACCGCGCCCGTGCCGCCGTCGAGGATACGCACCTTGAAGTCGACCAGCTCGAGATCCTCAATGCGCGAGGAATACTTGCCGAGGTCCTTGCGCATGGCGAGGTCCAGAGCGTTCACCGGACCATTGCCTTCGGCAACCGACATCAGCAATTCGCCATCCACCCGGATCTTGACCACCGCTTCGGTGACGGTGACCTCTTCGCCAAGGGCATTGTGACGGCGCTCGACGCTGGCCCGGTAGTTCTCGACGGTGAACCAGGTCGGCAGGGTGCCGAGCACCTCATGGGCGAGGACGCAGAAGGAAGCGTCGGCACCGTCGTAGGAGTAGCCGCGGGCCTCGCGCTCCTTGACCGTCGCCAGCAGGCGTTCGAGGCGGCGATCATCCTTGGCGAGGTGAATGCCGTGGCGGGCGAGTGCGGTCAGCAGGTTGGACTTGCCGGCCTGCTGGCTCACCATGATGTTGCGCTCGTTGCCGACGCTTTCGGGCGGGACGTGCTCGTAGGACGAGAAATCCTTGAGCAGGGCCGAGGCATGGATGCCGGCCTTGGTGGCGAAGGCGGAGGCGCCGACATAGGGCGCCTGGCGGCTGGGAGCGCGGTTGAGGCGATCGTCGAAGGCGCGCGAGATTCGGGTCAGGCGCTCCAGGCGCGCCTTGTCGATGCCGGTCTCGAAACGATCGGCGAACCAGGGCTTCAGCACCAGCGTGGGGATGATGGTGATCAAATTGGCGTTGCCGCAGCGTTCACCGAGGCCATTGAGGGCCCCCTGGATCTGGCGCACACCGGCATCGACGGCCGCAAGGGTGTTGGCGACGGCCTGGCCGGTATCGTCATGGGCGTGGATGCCGAGGCGGGAGCCGGGAGCGACTGCCAGGACCTTGCCGACGATCTCGGAGATCTCCGCCGGCATGGTGCCGCCATTGGTGTCGCAGAGCACCACCCAGCGGGCGCCAGCCTCGGTGGCGGTGCGGACGCAAGACAGCGCGTAGTCGGGATTGCTCTTGAAGCCATCAAAGAAGTGCTCGCAATCGACCATCGCTTCCTTGTCGGCGTCGACGGCGGCGGCGACGGTCTCGCGGATGGTCTCAAGGTTCTCCTCGGGGGTGATGCCGAGCGCGAGTTCGACCTGACGGTCCCAGGTCTTGGCGACGAAACAGGTGGCCGGCGCCGCCGACTGGAGCAGCGCCTGCACGCCCGGATCGTTGCCGGCGGAGCGCCCTGCCCGCTTGGTCATGCCGAAGGCGGTGAAGGTGGCGCGGCGGGTGCGCGGCTCACGGAAGAACTCGGTGTCGACTGGGTTGGCGCCAGGATAGCCGCCTTCGACGTAGTCGACGCCCAACTCTTCGAGCAGCGCGGTAATGGCGATCTTGTCCTCGAGCGAGAACTCGATGCCGGCGGTCTGGGCGCCGTCGCGCAGAGTGGTGTCGAAGATGTAGAGGCGTTCGCGGGTCATGGGCTACTCGGGACTATGCGGGCCAGCGGTCGGTGTCGTGATCCGGATGCTGATGGTTGGTGGCGCGGATGAAGGCGGCCGCTTCGGGATTCTCGCCTTCGGTGGGGCCGCGATCCGGCAGGTGGCCGAGATCGTTGACCCAGGAGATGCGGCTTTCGGTACCGTGCTGGTCGAGCGGGGGAAACTCTTCCGGATGGTCGAGCGAGCCGATGGACACGCTGATCCAGTCGCTGTCGAGATAGCGGAAGCTCAGGGGCGTGCCGCATTGCGGACAGAAGCCGCGCTCGGTCTTGTCGGAGGAGCGGAAGGTGCCCAGCGTCCCGCGGGTGAGTTCGAACGCGCTGAGCGGGACGCCGACCAGCGGGGCGTAGAAGGCGCCGAAGGCCTTCTGGCACATGCGGCAGTGGCAGATGTGGGCGTGGCTCGGCTGTTCGCTTAGGCGATAGCGAATGGCGCCGCACTGGCAGCCGCCGCTCCAGGTTTCGGTCATGACTTGGGCTCCCTGGGTGGCCAATCCTCGGTGTCGTGGTCGGGATGCTGGTTGGAGTGGATGCCGGCGAGGAAATCGCGCCACTCGTCACTTTCCACCTCGCGCAGAGGCAGGGTGGTGAGCCCGTCGAAGAAGGGCAGCTTGTCGTTGGGGTTCACCTGGATCTCGGGCGCGGCGACGGTGGGGTCGTCGAAGGCGCCGATGGCGAGTTCGAGGCCGAAGCGGGTCTCGTAGGCGAGCGGGGTGCCGCACTCGCCGCAAAAGGCGCGGCGGGCGGCGTTGGAGCTCTGGAACCACTTCGGTTCACCGCGGGTCCAGGTGGCGTTGTGGGCGGTGACCAGCGGGCCGAAGAAGCCGCCAAAGGCCTTCTGGCACATGCGGCAGTGGCAGATGGAGGGGCGGCCGAGCCGTGTGACGCGGAATCGCACCGCGCCACACTGGCAGCCACCGGTATGCGCCTCACTCGGGGGCATGACACACGGCCTCTATGTTGTTTCCGTCCGGATCATAGACGAAAGCGGCGTAGTAGTTGGGGCTGTATTCGGTGCGCAGGCCCGGGCCGCCATTGTCCTTGCCGCCATTGGCCATGGCGGCGGCATAGAAGGCGTCGACCTCGGCGCGAGTGCGGGCGGCGAAGGCGGTGTGGCGGCCGGGGCCGGCATCGGGGCCTTCGCTGAGCCACCACACGGGCTGGTCACGGCCATAACCGCCGACGTGAAAGCCACCGGTATATTCGGTGGGCACTTCCATGAGGAAGCTGCCGCCGAGAGCGGCGAAGACAGCGTCGTAGAAGGCGCGGGCCTTGGCCCAGTCGGTGACGATGACGCCGGTGTGGTCGATCATGATGCGTACTCCTGTTTGAGGGAGTGCCAGATGGAGGCCGCCGCCGTGTCAGGATCGGTCAGGAGGATCACCGCTTGATCTCCCATTTGGTTTGCCGGCGGCCTTCTTCGTCCTTGTAGTCCATCAGGGCGATGCCCTGCTCGGCGAGGTCGGCGCGGATGCGGTCGGCTTCGGGGAAATTGCGGGATTCGAGGGCGGCGAGGCGGGCGGCGATGGCGGCGGCGATGTGGGGCGGCTCCTCCCAGGTGTCGTCTGTGGTGAGCAGGGAATCGGGGCTGAAGCCGAGGAAGCCGAGGGTGGCGGCGAGATTCTCCCTTGCGCCTGGCCCGCCGCGATTGGCGCTGCGGACCAGGGCGTCGATGGCGACGCTGGCGCGGTGGAAGTTGAGGTCGTCAAACAGGGCTTCGACGACGGCGGCGTCGGGGGCAGTGTCCGGCGCCGGGTCAGCGTCGCGGGCGGCGCGCTGCCAGTCGCGGAGCTTGGCTTCGGCTTCCTCGAGGCGAGCGACCGAGAAGTCGATGGGCTCGCGATAGTGGGTCATCAGCATGGCAAGGCGCAGCACCTCGCCGGGCCAGGCGTGCCCCCCCATGGCGCCGGATTCGAGCAGGTCGCGGATGGTGACGAAGTTGCCGAGCGACTTCGACATCTTCTGCCCCTCGACCTGGAGGAAGCCGTTGTGCATCCAGACCTGCGCCATCACCGGGGTGCCGTGGGCGCAGCGGGACTGGGCGATCTCGTTCTCGTGGTGCGGAAAGATCAGATCGAGGCCGCCGCCATGGATGTCGAAGGTGGTGCCGAGATAGCGCTCGCTCATGGCCGAGCACTCGATGTGCCAGCCGGGGCGGCCGCGGCCCCAAGGGCTGTCCCAGCCGGGCTCGTGGTCGGCGGAGAGCTTCCAGAGGACGAAATCGGCCGGGTCTTCCTTGTGGGCGTCGACGGCGATGCGGGCGCCGGCGAGGTTGTTCTCGAGGTTGCGGCCGGAGAGATGGCCGTAATCCGGCATGGAGCGGGTGCGGAACAGCACTTCGCCGCCGGCCTGGTAGGCGTGGCCGCGCTTCAGCAGCGCGGCGATCAGCGCCTGCATCTCGGCGATGTTGTCGGTGGCGCGGGGCTGGACGGTGGGCTCCAGGGTGCCGAGGGCGCGGACGTCGTTGCGGAACTGGGTCTCGGTCTTTTCGGTGACGCGGCGGATGGCCTCGTTCAGCGGCAGATCGGGATAGTCGCGCAGGGCGCGGGCGTTGATCTTGTCATCGACGTCGGTGATGTTGCGGACATAGGTGACGTGCTCGGCGCCGTAGACGTGGCGCAGCAGCCGGAACAGCAGGTCGAAAACGATCACCGGGCGGGCGTTGCCGATATGGGCGAAGTCGTAGACCGTGGGCCCGCAGACATACATGCGCACATTGGCCGGATCGATGGGCTCGAAAGCCTGCTTGCGGCGGGTGAGCGTGTTGTAGAGCTGGAGCGGGGCAATTCCCGTGGTCATCAAAGCGTCCTCAAGGCCAAGGCACAGCGGCACCGGCGGGAGGCTCTTCTGCTTTCAGGGATCGGGATGAAGAAGACCGCGCCGCCAACGAGTGGTTAGCAGGTAATAATGCAGCCGGTAATAGCGATGCGCCGGGTCTTCATGCGGGCATGATGGTCGGGAGTGGGGCGCGCGGTCAAGAAGATTTCGCGGAGAGGGCTCTCCGCGGCTTTGGCGTGTGTGCCTCCACCCCACCCTCAGTCCCTCCCCCATCATGGGGGAGGGAGGCGAAGGAGCCGGATGGCGGTGTCTTTGCCGCTTACTCGGTGCGGAACTGCTGGTGGCACTCGCCGCAGGTGCCGCCGATGGTGCGGAGGGAGGCGGTGTAGGTGGCGGTGTCGCCGGCCTCGGCGGCAGCGCGACCCTGGGCGGCGGCTTCGCGGCCCTTGTCGACGATGGCGACGAACGCGTCCCAGTTCTCCCAGATGGCCGGCAACGCCTTGCTGTCGCCGACGATGGAGTTTTCCGGGAAGAGATCCGGGATGTGCGAGTAGTTGGTCTCGAGCGTCTGCATGGCGGCGACGGCATCGACGCCGGTGAGATTGCCGGCGGAGCGAAGGATGCCGCCATCCTCGCGCATCAGCGCCTGGCGCATCTCAACGGCTTCCTCCGGGGTCGCAGGCGGCGTGAAGGCTTCCTGGGCAAAGGCAGTCAGGGCGCCGAGGGTAAGCAGCCCGGCAAGGGCGGCGGCGCTGGCATTGCGGATAGGCATGGGAGTCATCCTCAACGTCTTGGGGGGGAGATCGACGCCGGCGAGAGTGTCATGCCGGCATGACAGCTCCTATGCGGGACACGGAAATGTTATCAATGATTGCAACAGGTTGCGGAGGCAAATTTACCTGCAGCAACCACCCGCTCTAGCGGCTGAACAGTTCCACAGTCTGCTGCATGTCGCCGAAGACGGAGCGGCCATCGTCCATGGCGGCGATGCGGATGGCGTCGCCGGGCTTGAGGAAGGGCGTACGGGCCCGACCGAATTTCAGCTTCTCGACGGTGCGCGCCTCGGCGATGCAGCCGAAGCCGATGCCGTCCGGCTTGATGGGCAGGCTCTCGTCGTGGCGGTTGGAGACGGTGCCGCCGCCGATGATGGTGCCGGCCGCCAAGGGTCGCGTGCGGGTGGCTTCGACGATCAGGTCGGCGAAGTCGAAGTGCATGTCGGTGCCGGCGTTGGGCTGACCGTAGAGCGTGCCGTTGACCTCGACCCGCACCGGCAGATGAAGGCGATTGTCGCGCCATTTGTCGCCCAGTGCGGATGGCGTGACCACGAGCGGCGCGAAGACCGTGGAGGGCTTGGCGTGGAAGAAGCCGAAGCCGTTCTGAAGGTCATCGACCACCAGGCGGCGCAGGGACACATCGTTGCAGATGGTGACGAGACGGATGGCGGACGCCGCCTCGTCGCGGCTGGCGCGCATCGGCACCGGTCCGGTGATCACGGCCACCTCGGCTTCGAAATCGAGCGCGAGATCGGCTTCGGGGATGCGGATCGGCGCGGTGGGGGCAAGGAAGGAATCGGAACCGCCCTGGTAGAGCAGCGGCCGGGTGGACTGCAGCTCGGCATCCTTGCTGCCCTTGAGGCTGCGGACGCGCTCGAGGTGGCTCAGATAGCCCGAGCCATCGATCCACTGATAGGCGCGCGGGAGCGGCGCCATGGCCCGAGCTGGATCGAAGATCTGTTCGGCGATGTCGAAGCTTTCGAGGCGCGAGGCCAGTTCGGCGAGGGCCGGAGCGGCACGATCCCAGTCGTCGAGCGCGGCTTGCAGGGACGGGGCAATGCGGCCGGCGGAAACGCAGCGCCTGCCGTCGGCCGATACCACCACGAGTTGCCCGTCGGGGCGGCCATTGTCCAAGCTCGCAAGTCTCATGTAGGCACAATCTCCGGCGGTGTGACCGCGGCGCGCTACCGGGCCGGGGGTGGGCAGTATAATGTTGCCTTGTGCCCTAGCGATCCCTTAAGCCGACCACCGGCGGATTGGAACAGGACGATTTGGTGACCGACTGCAAACGGGGCGTCCGGGCCCTTCTCCTCATCGTCGTGGCGGCGGTGTGCCTGGTGATGGACGTCGACATGGCGCACGCCCAGGCCGCGCAGTGCGCCAACCTTTCGGCCATGCTGCAGCAGTTCGACCGCAACTCCGAGTTCCAGCAATTCGGCGGTGGATCGCAGGCAGCACGGCAGTTGCAGCAGGCCGTGCAGGCCGCCGAGAGCCGCTACATCCGCGACGGATGCAACGACGATGCGCGGGCCGGCCGGGTGCTGACGCCGCATTGCCAGCAGGTGGCGCAAGAGGTGCTGCGGCTGCGTGACGACTACTCGCAAGTGGCCGAGCAGGTGGAAACGGCGAACGCCGTGGCCGGTCAGCGCGAGGCGATCCTGCAGGAGATGGCGCGATTCGGTTGCGGCGCGGGCGGCTCCAGCGCGACCTTTACCACCGAGCGCCAGGGCGTGTTCGACCGCATCTTCGGCACCACTTCGGAGACCGATTTCAGCGGCGGCCAGATGATCGATGGCAGCGGCTACTGGGGTGCCCAGGGGTTCAACACCGTGCGCACCGTCTGCGTGCGGCTCAGCGATGGCTATTTCTGGCCGATCAGCTACGCGACGCTACCGGACTATGTGCAGAACGACGCCATGACCTGCCAGCAGATGTGCCCCAACACGCAGGTGGAGCTCTATTTCTACGACAATCCCGGCCAGGAGCCGGAGCAGATGCGGAACATCTACGGCCAGCCCTACACGTCGCTGCCGAATGCCTTTCGCTATCGCGAAGAGGTCGACATGAGCTCGACCTGCGATGCGGCTCCGCAGGTGCAGGGCAAGATCGCCATGGCTGAGGACGGCAGCCGCGCGGTGGTGGAAGTCGGCGAGGCGCGCTTCCCTCTGCCGATGCGCGACCCCCGCGGCCAACAGCCGGTGCAGGCGCCGATCCAGGCGCCGTTGGAGACCGTCGCCAGCGTAGATGTGCCGCTGCCACGCCCACGTCCGGCCGGGCCGGGAGAAACACCGGTGACGCGAGCCATCCCGAGGGTTCGGACCGACAACGAACTGCGGTTGGTGCAGTTCGGCAACAAGGTGGTCAGGGTAGTCGGTCCAGACACGCCTTACGCCCAACCAGTGGAAGCAGGGACTTAAGCTCCGGGCCATCGTGGCGGCCGGTAATCGCGAGGCGCAGAGGCATGAACAGCGCCCTGCCCTTGCGCCCCGTCGAGCTCTTTAGAGCCTCGGTCCAGTGCGACCAGGTGGTGTCATCCCAGGGCTCCGGCGGAAGCAGGGCCTTGGCGAGGGATAGGAAGTCGCGGTCCTCGTCGGCGATCACGGGCGTGACGGGCCCAGTAACGAGCTTCGACCACTCGGTGATGTCCCCGAACCGCGCGAGGTTCTCGCGCAGCAGCAGCCAGAGCGCTTCGCCTTCGAGGCCGAGAGCGGAGAGCCGGTCACGAACGGCCTCGTAGGGCAGGCTGTGAAGAATGCGGGCGTTGAGCGAGTCCAGTTCGGCGGTGTCGAAGCGCGCCGAGCTGTGTGAGATGGCGGAGAAGTCGAGCTTAAGGGCGATCTCGTCCAGGGTTTCGTATGGCTCGACCGGCAGGCTGGTGCCGGTGAGGCTGGACATGATGGCCACGGCCATGGGCTCGTAGCCCAGGTCGCGAAAGCCGGCGATCGACTGCGAGCCGGCGCGCTTCGAGAAGGGCTCGCCATTGCCGTCGAGCAGCAGGTTGTGGTGAGCGAAGGTCGGCACCGTGCCACCCAGGGCCTCGAAGATCTCGATCTGCGTGCCGGTGTTGCTGGTGTGGTCCTCGCCGCGGATCACGTGAGTGATGCCGAGGTCGATGTCGTCCACTACGGACGGCAGTGTGTAGAGATAAGTGCCGTCCTCGCGGATCAGCACCGGGTCGGACATCGAGCTGGTGTTGACCGTTTGCGGGCCTTTGATGAGGTCGTCGAACTGGACCGGGCGGCCATCGAGCTTGAAGCGCCAGTGCGGGCGGCGGCCTTCGGACTCGAGCCGCGCGCGGTCGGCATCGCTCAGGTTCAGGGCGGCGCGATCGTAGATCGGCGGCTTGCCGAGAAGGCGCGCGCGGGCGCGCTTGCGGTCGAGCTCTTCCTCGGTCTCGTAGCAGGGGTAGAGCCGGCCATCGGCGATCAACCGGTCGCGGGCGGCATCATAGAGCGCGGTGCGCTCGGACTGGCGCACCAATTGGTCCGGTTCGATGCCGAGCCAGGCAAGATCTTCCTCGATGCCGTCGGCGAACTCGCGGGTGGAACGGGCCTGGTCGGTGTCGTCCATCCTGAGGATGTAGCGACCGCCGTGGCGGCGGGCGAAGTACCAGTTGAGCAGGGCCGGCCGGGCATTGCCGGGATGGATGCGGCCGGTTGGGGACGGCGCCCAGCGGACGGTGACAGTCATCCGATCGTGCGATCCCTGTAGCCGTTGGTGATGGGGTAGCGGCGGCCGAGGCCGAACGCCTTGGCGGTGATCTTCGGGCCGGGTGCAGACTGGCGGCGCTTGTATTCGGCGATATTGACCAGGCGTTCGATACGTTCGACCAGAGGCCGGTCGAAACCCTGAGCGACGATCTCGTCGATGGAGCGCTCCTGCTCGACCATCGCGGTGATGATGGCGTCGAGCACGGGATAGGGCGGCAGGGAATCCTGGTCGGTCTGATCCGGACGCAGTTCAGCGCTCGGCGCCTTGTCGATGATGTTCTGCGGAATGACTTCGCCGGAAGGGCCGAGGCAATCGCCGGGGACGTGCGTGTTTCGCCAAGCGGCGAGGCGGTAGACATCCATCTTCAGCATGTCCTTGAGCGGATTGTAGCCGCCGTTCATGTCGCCATAGATGGTGGCGTAGCCCACCGCCATTTCGGACTTGTTGCCGGTGGTCAGCAGCATGCCGCCAAGCTTGTTGCTGACGGCCATCAGCACCACGCCGCGCATGCGGGACTGGATGTTTTCTTCAGTGAGGTCCGGCGGGCGATTGCCGAGGACCGGCGCGAGCTCGGTCAGGGCATGATCGACCGGATCGCCGATGGCCACGACATCATAGCGGACGCCGAGGCGCTCGGCGCAGTCCCGGGCGTCGTGGAGGCTGGCCTCGGAGGTGTAGTGGTAGGGCAGCATGATGCAGTGGACCTTTTCGGGCCCGAAGGCGTCCACTGCCATGGCGGCGACGACGGCGCTGTCGATGCCGCCGGATAGGCCGAGCACCACATGGCTGAAGCCGTTCTTGTGCACATAGTCGCGAAGGCCGAGCACGCAGGCGCGCCACGGCGCCTCTTCCACCGAAGGGAGGTCGTGGATGGTACCCTCGACGCAGGTCCAGCCGTTCTCCCGGCGCTCCCAGTCGGAGACGATGAAGTCTGTCTCGAAGGACTTGCCCTGGAACACGAGCTTGTCGCCCGGCTCCATGCCGAAGGACGCGCCGTCGTAGACCAGCTCGTCCTGACCGCCGACCTGGTTGAGGTAGAGCATCGGAACCAGGTCTTCGCTGGTGCGGGCGCGGACCAGGTTCTTGCGGACGTGCTGCTTGTTGCGCCAATAGGGCGAGCCATTGGGGCAGAGCAGGATCTCGGCGCCCTGCTGGCGCAGGTGATCGCAGACGGACTGGTGCCAGATGTCCTCGCAGATGGGGATGCCGACGGGCACGCCCTTGATGGTCACCGGCTCGGCCAGAGGACCGGGGGTGAAGTAGCGCTTTTCGAAGAAGACGTCGTTGTTGGGCAGTTCGCGCTTGAGCTGAACCGCGCAGATCTTGCCGTTCTCGGCGACGATGACGGCGTTGTGGAGCCCATTGCTGTCCTGCCAGATGGTGGGCAGGACGAGCACCACATCGGTGCGGTCGGTGGCGGCCACCAGTTGTTCGGCGGCATTGAAGGCGTCGCTGAGAAAGCGCGGCTTGAACAGCAGGTCGTCGGGGAAATAGCCGGTCAGGAACAGTTCCGACAGCATCAGGATATCGGCCTTGGCGGCGACGGCATCAGCCAGCGCCTGCTTCGCCAATGCCAGATTGCCGACGAGGTCCCCCACCTTGGGATTGAGCTGGGCGAGCGCAATGCGAAGGCGGTCGGTCACTTGTGTCCTGCCGTTGCTGTGGTGGGGCGTGGCGGCACCGGCGGAGCGCCGGGCGCGCGAGCCTTACCCCCTCCCCCAGTGATGGGCAAGCGGCAAGGCCACGGGCAGAACGCTAGAACTTGCCGGTAAGCTCCAGCATGGCGCCGTAGCGGAACAGCGAGGCATAGGTGGAGGGGATGGTCATCGCCGGTTGGGCAGTGCCGCCAACCGTTCCATTGAACACGGCATCCAGTTCACCCTGAAGATACCAGGCGCGGCCACCGGCGCGGATCGTCAGGTTCTCGGTGGGATGAAAGCCGATCATGGCCTCGGTCATCACGCCGTAGCCACGACCGGTGAGGGTCGTCGGGGCGTTTTCGAACACGGGAATACCGCCGAGCGCGGGGAACACGAAACCACTGGGCGAACTGCCGCCAACCTGGCCGGAGACGTGAGCATAGGGAATGGCGGCGACTTCGGCCTGGATGTCAAACATGTCGAACTCGGCCGTGCCGCGAACGCCCAAACGCAGGGCGTGGATATCGAAGTTGTCGCGCGCCTCGGTGAAGGTTGCCGGCAGCCCAGTGATCGGGTTGAAGCTGGCGGCCACTTGGCCGGTACCGATGTCGGGCGCGTCTTTCCAGTAGGTGTAGCCAACGAAGGCGCCGCCTGCGACACCGTCGTCCATCTGGCCGAACGGCATCCAGCCATAGTCGATGCCGGCGTAGCCGATGTGCGACTGATTGCCGATCGAACCGCTGCTGGCGGGGGAAATGGAGTAGGTGCCGGTGGTGCCGACACCGTAGCCGGCCCAGCCCTTCAGATAGGTGTCGGTGTAGAGGTCGTCGATGCGGCCGTGGAGTTCGAGCAGATGGGTCTGGTCGCGAACCGTGAGGTCCACCGGGCCGTACGGGGAGCTGAACCCGGCGTTCTGGCCACCCCAAGCGTACCAGTAGCGGGCGCCGACCTCGAACCGGACCAGGCTTTCGTCAGTGAAGCCGAACTCCTGCGGGTAGGCCGGACGCAGGAGGTAGTCGGCGGCAAGCGCCGGGCTCGCGGCGAGCAGCGCCAGCAGGGCTGAGGCACAGGTGACTTGGCGCTTCATGGCATCCCTCCGGCATGGTCCCGTGATAGGGTTATTGCTGATTAGGGTTAATGTTGTGCTAAGTCGCTTGCGTCCGGCTGATATTGGGGATTTGGTAACGCGCCTCGCGCAGTGTTCCGGGTCACAAGGGCGAGAAACGCCTTTTCATCGGCAACCTGCCTTCGCGTGAGGAGTTGGGGCCGAACAGCCAGAAGGCATGGGAATGAGTTTAGTATGGCCTGCCGGATACTAGTGGTCGAAGACGAGATCTTCGTGGCGACCGAGATCGAGCACGTGGTCAAGGAAATGGGCCACGAGCCGGTGGGCATTGCCGCCGACATGGCGTCGGCCATGGTGCTCGCGCCGCGCACGGACATCGCACTGGTCGATCTCAACCTGCAGGACGGCCCGACCGGCAAGGTGATCGGCGAGGCCCTGGCGCGGGATTTCAACGTCACCGTGCTGTTCATGACTGCCAACCCGGCACAGCTGGGTGAAGGTGTTGCGGGCACGCTTGGCGTGTTGCCGAAGCCGGTGACCGAAACCGACCTGCAAGCCGCCGTGAACTATGCCGTCTCCCGTCACCATCGGACCGAACATCACGAGCCGCCGCGGCGCATGCGGCTGTTCGGCGGGTTTGAGGGCTCGCTGGCCTAACGCCTCCGCCTATGCCTCCCCCGGCCTGCTGCGCAGCCGAGCGGACCGGCGCAGCATGTCGAGCGGCAGGTCGATTTCCACCCGCAGACCATCGGGCTCCCAGATGCGCTCGATCCGCCCGCGCAACTGCCCTTCCACACTGAGCGTGACCAAGCGGGTGCCGAAGCCTTCGGTTTCCGGCGGCTCCTGAACCGCACGGCTGCCGATCTCTTTCCACGACAGGTGATAGCGCTCGGTGCCGACGTGACCGCTCACCACCACCCTGCCCTCGCTGGCTGTTCCGAGAGGGCCGTATTTGGCGGCGTTGGTGCCGAGTTCGTGGAACAGCAGCGCCAGCGGCGTCGCCACGCCGTCATCGATCGGCAGGTCGTCACCCAGGAACTCGAATGGCAAGCCGTTGTCGTGGCCGTAGGGGCGCAGCAAGCGGACGATCAACCCGCGCATGGTCGCTTCGGGTGTCGGACCGTCCGTGGTCGGACGCGGCCGGATGAAATCGTGGGCCTCGCCCAGGGCAAAGATGCGCTCGCGCAACTCGTCGGCGAACGGCTTCACATCCGGGCGGCCGCGGGCCGACAGGCTGATGATGCCGACGAGCACGGCGAAGATGTTCTTGATCCGGTGGCTCAGTTCCTGGGCCACCAGTTCCCGCTCCTCGGCAATGAGCTTGGAGTCGTGAATATCGGTGCAGGTGCCGAACCAACGCACGATGCGGCCGTCCGGATCGCGGATCGGCATGGCGAGGCCGAGCGTCCAGCGATAGATGCCGGTGTGATGCCGGAGCCGGTACTCAATCTGATAGGGCTCGCCGGTCTCGAGGGAATGACGCCAGGCTGTCCAGGCGCGCTCCTGATCGTCGGGATGGAACATGTTGCTCCAGCCCTCGCCCTCGGTGGAGCCTTCCGAGGCACCGGTGAACTCGTACCAGCGGGCGTTGTAATAGTCGTGATAGCCGTCGGCGCGCGTAGACCACACCATCTGCGGCATGGCGTTGGTGAGGGTGCGGAAGCGCAATTCGCTTTCGGCAAGGGCTTCGGCGGCGCGGCGTTGCTCGGTGACGTCAACCAGGAGCCCGGGGAAGCGCTCGGCCTGCCCGCTGGGCCCGAGACGGGGCCGGCCGGAGGCAACGATCCAGCGCAGGACGCCGTCGGCGCCGGTGACCCGGTACTCGGACCGGAAGTCTCCGCCGTTCTGCAGGACAGTCTGGATTTCCGCCTGCACCCGACCGAGATCTTCGGGGTGAATGGCATTGAGGAACTGCTCGACCGGCACGCCAAGGCCGGCGCGTAGCGGGTCGACATTGTAGATGCGGGCGGTACGGTCGTCCGCAGCCACCAGATCGTTGAGGACGTCCCAGTCCCAGGTGCCGACCAGATCGGAACCGGACAGGGCCAGCGAAAGACGCTCTTCGCTGCGGGCCAGCGCCTGCTCGGTCAGAATGCGGTCGGTGATCTCGTGGACGATGCACAGGGTGCCGAGCGAGGTGCCGGATTCATCGAGGACGGGGCTATAGTGGAGGTCCATCCAGCCGGACTCGAGCTGACCGTGCCGATCGAGGACGAGTTCCTGATTGCGCAGCAACAGGGACTCTCCGGCAAGGCCCAGCTCGATCTTGTGGCGGTTGAAATCGGCAATCTCGGGCCATGCTTCCGCTGCCGGCTTGCCGAAGATCGCGGGGTGGCGGTTACCGGCAAACACGGCATAGGCATGGTTGTAGACAAGAACGCCCTGCGCGCCGACCATCATCGCCATGGGCGTGGACGCGACCATCATCAGGCGCACCGCGCCCTTGAGGCTCTCCGGCCAGTCGCGGATCGGGCCCAGCGGGTTGCCGGGCCAATCATAATCGTTGAGGAGCTTGACTGTTGGGTCGGCTTCGAGCCGTAGCCGCTGCTCGGGAGTGGCAGAAGGAAACAAGGAGGTGGGCATCTAGGCCTTTTCTCAGGAGCACGCCTTGGGCGGAGTGCGCCCTAACCGCCGCATCAAACGGCCGAACGCCCCCTTGGTTCCATCAAGGAGCAACTATTCTCCGGCTGCCGCCACGCGCTGGTATGGCCGCTGCGCGTGCACCTGCTCGGCCACGAGGAAGGCCAGTTCCAGTGCCTGCGAGGCATTGAGGCGCGGATCGCAATAGGTGTTGTAGCGGTCCGACAGCGTTGCCTCGGTCACGGCAGAGAGCCCCCCGACGCATTCGGTCACGTCGTCGCCGGTCATCTCGATATGCACGCCGCCGGCATAGGTGCCCATCTCGCGGTGGATGTCGAAGAAGGACTTCACCTCAGAAAGGACGCGCTCGAAGGGGCGGGTCTTGAACCCGGTAGATGCCTTGATGGTGTTGCCGTGCATCGGATCGGAGCACCACACGACAGTGCGGCCCGCCCGCTGCACGGTCTCGATCAGCCGCGGCAGGTGATCGTGAATCTTGTCGGAGCCGAAGCGGCTGATCAGGGTGATGCGGCCGGCCTCGTCGGTGGGATTGAGCCGGTCCAGCAGACGGAGCAGATCGTCGTTGCTCAGCGTGGGACCGCACTTGATGCCGATGGGATTGTTGATGCCGGCAAAGTACTCGACATGCGCGCCATCTGGTTGGCGGGTGCGGTCACCGATCCACAGCATGTGCCCGGAGGTGGCGTACCAGTCGTTGGTGATCGAGTCGCGCCGGGTTAGCGCTTCCTCGTAGCCGAGCAGCAGGGCTTCGTGGCTGGTGAAGAAGCTGGTCTGCTTAAGTGCCGGGGTGTTTTCGGGGTTGATGCCGAGGGCCGACATGAAGGTGATGGCGTCGTCGATCTTGCGCGCCACTTCCTCGAAGCGAACGTTCCAGTTGGACCCCTTCATGAAGCCCATGGTCCATTCATGGATGCGGGTCAGCTCGGCATAGCCACCCACCGCGAAGGCACGCAGCAGGTTCAGGGTCGCGGCCGACTGGCGATAGGCCTGGAGCATCCGATCCGGATCGGGCTGGCGCGCAGCCTCGCTGAACTCGATGGCATTGATGATGTCGCCGCGATAGCTCGGCAGTTCCACCCCATCGATGGTCTCGGTATCGGCCGAGCGCGGCTTGGCGAACTGGCCGGCCACACGGCCGACCTTGACCACAGGCTTGGACGCGCCATGGGTGAGAACCACGGCCATCTGCAGGAAGACGCGGAAGAAGTCGCGGATGTGATCGGCGCCGTGCTCGGCAAAGCTTTCGGCGCAATCGCCGCCCTGCAGCAGAAAGGCGTCACCACGCGCAACGGCGGCGAGACGGGTCTTCAGGTCACGCGCTTCGCCGGCGAACACCAGGGGCGGGAAGGTGGACAGAACCCGCTCCGCCTCGGCCAGCGCGACCGGATCGGGATAGGCCGGCACCTGCGAAATCGGCTTGCTGCGCCAGCTGCTGGGGGTCCACGTGGTCATGGTGGGAGCGTCCTTCCGTATGCCCGGCCGGAATAGCAAAGGGGATGGGGTTGGAACAAGCACAATCCCCGTCGGGGATATCTACCGTCGGTTGGTGGTGCGGTGTTTGCCAGCCCCACCTAGCCTCCCGCTGAAGGGGGAGGGACCGATCGGGGCGTGGAGGGGGCGGGGCAAGCTTGATGCGGCCCCTCCCCCGCTGGCGGGGGAGGTTGGGTGGGGGCGCGATGCCGGAGCTTGCCGTGAACCCGACACCCCAACTTCCTCTAGCGAGGGCGGAACAGGACATTGAGGTCGCCTTGGGCACGACACCCCCACCCTCACGCTCCCCTCAAGGGTGAGGGAGGAGGAGAGATCGGGATGGAAGGGACAGAGAGCGTGTTCATCGTCTCCCTCCCCTTGTGGGGAGGGACCAAGGGTGGGGGTGTCGGCGGTGCGGCTCGCTTGGACGTCGGAGTTGAACCGCTACTCCGACATCCCAATCTCACCAGCTATTCGGGCGGCAGGCCGTGACGGGGACTACATCAGGACGTCCGGCGCCCGGTTTACCAGTTGGTCTCGAGCGCTTCGCGAGCCTGATCGTCGGTCCAGGAGGCGGGTACCCAGACGCCCACTCGCTCGCCGTGCTGATTGAGGACCAGGTGGCGCATGGGCGTCGTGCCGCCGGGCTCGGCGTGATCGTAATCGGCCTCGTGGTGACTGAACGGCTCGCCCCGGCCGCTGCCGGGGTAGAGCCAAATGCCGCTGTACTCGCCCTGGGACATGCTCATTGCAAACCTCCTTGCGAAGGCTAAACGCGAGGAAGCCGATGTCGCTCCCGAGTTCAGCCGCCGACCTTGTCGCCATTCCGGTAGGTGTAGGTAGGGGCCTTGAATGTCACCAGTTCTTCGGCGGCGGTGGGGTGGAGGGCAATGGTGCGGTCGAAGTCGGCCTTGGTGGCGCCCATGCCGTAGGCAATGGCGACCAACTGGATCATCTCGGCGGCGCCGGGCCCGAGGATGTGGCAGCCGAGGACGCGGCCGCCATCCTTTTCGGTGATGAGCTTGAGGATCATCCGCTCGGTACGGGTCGACAGCGTGGTCATCATCGGCCGGAAGCGGGCGACGTAGACGTCGATGTCGCCATGGGTGGCGGCTTCGGCTTCGGTGAGGCCCAAGACGCCGATTTCCGGCTCGGAGAACACAGCGGTCGGGATCTGCGAGTGGTCGACGGCGAGCGGATTGTCGTTGAACACGGTCTCGGCGAAGTACCAGCCTTCGCGGATCGCGACCGGGGTCAACTGGGCGCGGCCGGTGACGTCGCCGACGGCGTAGATCGAGGGCACGTTGGTGCGAGAATAGGCGTCGACGGCGATCTCGCCGCGATCGTTGAGGTGGACGCCGGCCTTGTCGAGGCCGAGGCCGCGGACATTGGCGCGGCGGCCGGTGGCGAACATCACGGCGCCATAAGGGGCGGTGACGCCATCGCTGAAGGTGGCGGCGACATCATCGCCGTGGCGGGCGAGCGAGCGGATGCTGGTCTGGTAGATGATGCGGATGCCGCGGTCGATCAGCCCGGCTTCGAGGCCGCGGCGCATGTCGAGATCGAATCCGCGGAGGAGACATTCGCCGCGATAGACTATGGTGGTGTCGACCCCGAGCCCGGCGAAGACGGTGGCGAACTCGACCGCGACATAACCGCCGCCCTCGATCAGAATCGAATGCGGCAGCTTCGGCAGGTCGAAGGCCTCGTTGGAGGTGATGCCGAATTCCTTGCCCGGAATGTCGGGGATGTAGGGGTGGGCGCCGGTGGCAACCAGCAGGTATTTCGCGGTCAGCGCGCGGCCGCCCTGGACCAGCTCGATGCTGTTGGGGCCTGTGACAACGGCGCGATCCTTGACGATCTCGACGCCGGGCTTTTCGAGATTGGCGGTATAGGCCGCTTCGAGCCGGGTGATCTCCTTCTCCTTGTTGGCGACCAGGGTCGGCCAGTCGAAGCTCGAATCCACCTGCCAGCCGAAGCTGGGGGCGAGATCGAAGAGGTCGCGATAGCGGGCGGCGTAGACATAGAGCTTTTTGGGCACGCAGCCGCGGATGACGCAGGTGCCGCCGACGCGGAACTCCTCGACCACAGCCACGCGCGCGCCGTAGGTGGCGGCCATGCGGGCGGCGCGCACGCCACCGGAGCCGGCGCCGATGACGATGAGGTCGTAGTCGTGGCTCATGATGCCCCTGCTCTATCGGTGTTTCACGATGATATGTCGGTATGGGCTTGGCATAAACAAAGGCCCCGCACAAGGCGGGGCCGGTCTGCGTCGTCTGCCGATCCGGCTGCCGCCTAGACCTCGACTCCCTGGGCGCGCAGTTCGGCGCGGACCTGGGCGAAGAACTCGCGCTTGACGTTTTCGGTGAAGACCTGAAGCACGCGCTGCAGGTCCGAATTCACCTCGAGGTTGGAGGCGGAGAGCTTCTTGCCGACCTCGGATTCGTAGAAGGCGACGATCTGCTGCAGTTCCTCGACGGTGAAGCGCAGCGCATAGACGCGGGCGAACTGGTTCATCAGTTCGTCCTTCCGGGCGCGGTAGTCCTCGAGGACCTTGGCCACGGCGCCGTCGACTGCATCCATGATCTCGGGGTTCTGGGTGACGAGCTGGCGCATGGTCTCGATGCCGGTCTCGACCATAGTGACCTCGAAGACCGAGGCGTTGTCGGTGAGGTCGACATACTGGCGAGCCAGAGCGAGCTGCTCCGGGGAGACTTCCTGCGCCATCACCGGCGCCGAGAACGCCAGCACCGCGGCGCTCGCCATCACTGCCATCAGGGCCTTTGCCCGCCCCAGCACCTGCATCATCGTCACGAACCCGTCCTTGTTTCGTTGGCTACCAGCGTTCTTACGCCATCTGGTCCCGCCACATAAGCCTTGTTGCACATATTCAGAAACAGCCCGTGCTGGACTACGCCGGGGATGTCGAGAAGTGCGGTCGAAAGCGCTTCTGGCTGCGAAATGCGGCCAAAAAAAGCATCGAGAATGAGGTGTCCACCGTCGGTGACGAAGGGTTCGCCGGCTGCAGTGCGACGCAGCTTGAGCTGGCCCTCGGCGCCGTGAACGGAGAGCACGACCTGCACGGCGCGCTCGGTGGCGCCGAGACCGAAGCGGTTGACCTCCACCGGCAGCGGAAAGCGGCCGAGCGTATCGACGAGCTTGCTCGCGTCGGCGATGACGATCATCCGGTCGGAAGCGGCGGCGACGATCTTTTCGCGCAGCAGTGCGCCACCGCCGCCCTTGATGAGGTTCATGCGGGCGTCGATCTCGTCGGCGCCGTCGACGGTGAGGTCGAGGCGGTCGAGGGTGTCGAGATCGGAAAGGGGGATGCCGAGGTCACGCGCCTGCCGGTCGGTGGCCTCGGAGGTGGGGACGCAGAGGACATCGAGGCCGTCACGGACGCGCTCGCCGAGCAGGTCCACGAAGTGGCGGGCAGTGGAGCCGGTGCCGAGGCCGAGACGCATGCCGGAGCGGACGTCGCTCAGCGCCATCGCGGCGGCCTCACGCTTCATTTCCTCGCTCATGCTGCGCCCCTCCGTATGGGTGGGGCGTAGTGCCACCATCGGTGCCAAGTCAAGCGCGCCGCCAGGGGGTGTTCACGGATTGGTGAACAGGATGGACTGTAACCGTCTAGCAACACTGTGTGTTCATCCTGCGGCAACTGTGGCGACATGGAGGCAGCCGCCTCTATTCGCGCATCTGCTAAGTGAATATGCAACCGCCATTACGGGGACGGCGAATCGAGCCAGTGTTCCCCTGCCAGAGGCCAAGTCGTCAGATGATGAAGTTGAAGTCAGCGATCGCGATCGTCCTGTCCGTTCTTCTTGCCGCAAGCCTCGCGCAGCCGGCGACGGCGGCGCGTGTCTATAGCCCGGAGCTGAATGCCTGGGTAGAAGAGGGGTCGATCCCCGCTCACACGCCGCGCGGCGGCAGCCCCATCCGCAAGCAGATCGTCGACTATGAAACCAACTACAAGCCCGGCACCATCGTGGTCGAGACCGGCGAGCGCCGCCTCTATCTGGTGATGGAAGACGGCAAGGCCCTGCGCTACGGCATCGGCGTCGGCCGCGAGGGCTTCACCTGGTCCGGCAGCCACCGCATTACCCGCAAGGCCGAGTGGCCGGGCTGGACGCCGCCGCCAGCCATGCGCAAGCGCGTCCCCGACCTGCCGGCCTATATGCCGGGCGGCCCCGACAATCCGCTCGGTGCGCGCGCGCTCTATATCGGCTCGACCCTTTATCGCGTGCATGGCACCTCCGAGCCGTGGTCGATAGGGCAGGCCGTTTCCTCCGGCTGCATCCGCCTCACCAATGACGACGTGATCGACCTCTACGAACGCGTGCAGGTCGGGGCGCTGGTGGTGGTGAACCACTAAGCCGCCGAGATACCGGATCTGACGAAGGGCTGCCGACAGGCGGCCCTTATACATATCGAGGCCGGAACGTCGTTATGATGTTCCGGCCTCAGTTCATTGTGGTGGTTGCAACACCACGATGATGCACGCAGAGCGGTTGGGCATCCGGCCCTGAACGTTACGTTCGTAAAAAAGCATCACCCTCTGCGTGCCTTGAGGCTTCGTCGCACCGTTGAGAGAGCCTTGCGCTCGCGTATAAGGGAGACCAAGCCTATGCCTTATGCTACCCGTTTTGTGGGCATCGACATATCAAAATCCTTCCTGGATGTCTGCCTGCTGCCCGATCAGGAGAAGGCTCGCTTTGCCAATACGGCTGAAGGCGTGGCTGCCCTCATCGCCTTTCTGGCGCCCCTGAAGGGGATCGCGCGGCTGATTTTGGAGCCGACCGGCGGTTACGAGCGCCTGACCGTGGCGGCCCTTCAAGCGGCCCAGTTGCCGGTTGCCAAGGTCAATGCCGGCCAGGTCAGGCAGTTCGCCAGAGCCTGCGGGCAGCTCTCCAAGACCGATACGATCGACGCCTTCGTCCTCGCTGACTATGGCCGGCGCATGCAGACGCGCATCCTGCCGCAGCGCTCCAGCCGGCAGGCTGCGCTGGAGGAGCTTGTCCTGCGCTACAGGCAGTTGTCTCACATGATCGTGCAAGAAAAGAACCGGCGCGAGAAGCTGAACCACGGGACCCAAGGCAGGACGAAGGAGTGGATCGAACAGACCCTGGGCTTTCTGGTCAAGCAGCGTCAGGCTGTTGTTGACGACATGGCAGAGTGCCTCAGAGCGGACCCCGAACTCGGCAAGAAGGCCGAGGTGCTCATGTCCCTCAAAGGGATCGGCCTACGCACGGCATGCTTCCTGCTGGCAGGCCTGCCCGAACTGGGTCTGCTCAACAAAGCTCAGATCGCCAAGCTGGTCGGGGTTGCCCCCCTCAACCGCGACAGCGGCGCAATGCGCGGAAAGCGCATGATCGCGGGCGGCAGAAGGCCAGTGCGCGACGCACTCTATCTCGCCGCGCTGCCGGCAATCCGCTTCGATCCAGCAATCAAAGCCTTCTACACAAGCCTGCGGGGCAGAGGAAAACCCGGAAAGGTCGCTCTCGTCGCCGTCATCCGAAAAATGCTCATCATCCTCAACGCCAGACTCCGAGACAACAACCCAGCTGTCCTTGACCGCTAACACCGTTGCTTTTTCGTTGTGCCTCGCCAATGCCATCTGCCGGCACTACAGTGAGCCCATGACCGCCCCTGCCCCGCACCGCCCGCTGATCGACGGCTTCGGCCGGCGCATCTCGTATCTGCGCATCTCGGTGACCGACCGCTGCGACTTCCGCTGCGTCTATTGCATGGCGGAAGACATGACCTTCCTGCCCAAGAAGGAGGTGCTGGACTTCGAGGAGATCGAAGCCATCGCCGGCGCCTTCATCGCCCGCGGCACCACCCGCATCCGGCTCACCGGCGGCGAGCCGCTGGTGCGGCGTGACATCATGCGGCTGGTGGAGACCCTCGGGCAGCGCCTTAGCAACGGACTGGAAGAACTGACGCTCACCACCAATGGCAGCCAGTTGGCAAAGCACGCCACGGGCTTGGCTGCCGCTGGGGTGCGGCGGATCAATGTGTCGCTCGATACGCTGGATGCGGACCGGTTCACGGCCATCACCCGGCGCGGGCGGTTGGCGGATGTGCTGGCGGGGATCGAGGCGGCGCAGGCGGCCGGGCTCGCCGTCAAGATCAACATGGTGGCGATGCGCGGCGTCAACGACGACGAGATCGAGCCGATGCTGCACTGGGCCCATGGCCGCGGCATGGGGCTGACGCTGATCGAGGGCATGCCGCTGGGCGAAGTCGGTATCGACCGCGTCGACAGCTACCTGCCGTTGCGGGAGCTGCACCAAAACCTGTCGCGCCGCTTCACGCTGACCCCCACCACCAAGCGGACGGGCGGGCCGGCGCGCTATGTGCATGTGGCGGAAACTGGCGGCACGCTCGGCTTCATCACCCCGATGAGCCACAATTTCTGCGAGAGCTGCAACCGCGTGCGCCTGACGGCCACAGGGCAGCTCTATCTGTGCCTTGGGCAGGACGACCAGGTGAACCTGCGCGATGCCTGGCGCGAGGGTGGGCCGGAAGGGCTGGATGCGGCGCTGGACCACGCGATGCGGATCAAGCCAAAGGGTC
Source organism: Devosia albogilva (assembly GCF_042685625.1). Lineage (NCBI taxonomy): Bacteria > Pseudomonadati > Pseudomonadota > Alphaproteobacteria > Hyphomicrobiales > Devosiaceae > Devosia > Devosia albogilva. The sequence continues at coordinate 2,961,229 of NZ_JBHUNP010000001.1, read as the reverse complement.
ATGATTTCGTACTGGACCGCACCCGCCCCGCGCCGGCCGTGGCGCGGCATATGAGTGTGACGGGCGGCTAGAGGAGAGCACCATGGGAGAGCGGATCACGCTGACGGCGGAGGATGGCTTCACGCTCAATGCCTATCGGGCGCGACCGGAAGGGCAGCCCAAGGGCGGCGTGGTGGTGATCCAGGAGGTGTGGGGGCTCAACAACTGGATCCGCAGCGTCGTTGATCGCTGGGCACGGCACGGCTACCTGGCGGTGGCGCCGGCCATGTTCGACCGGGTGGAGTTCGGCTACGAGAGCGAGGACTACGGACCCGAGCAGTTCAAGGTCATCGGCGAGATGCTGAAGCGCTTCAGCCACGACACCGCCCTGCTCGACGTCAAGGCGGCCGTGGCTGCAGCGGCCGAGGGCGGCAAGGTCGGAATCACGGGCTACTGCTTCGGCGGAGCGGTGAGCTGGCGGGCGGCGCACCATGGTCTCGGCCTCAGTGCGGCCTCGGGCTACTATGGCGGCGGCGTTCCGAACTACATGGAGCTCGAGCCCAGCATCCCGCTCGAAATGCACTTTGGCGGGCAGGACACCGGCATTCCGCTCGAGCAGATCGAAGCGCTGAAGGCCCGGCACCCCGATGTGCCGATCCACGTCTATCCAGCGGGTCACGGCTTCTGCAACAGCGACCGCTCCGACAAGTTCGACGAAGCGGCCTGCACCAAGGCATCGGCGCGCACCCTCGAGTTCTTCCGCAAGCACCTTGCCTGACCTCGCCCGGCACCGCGCCTATCTGGAGGACGCGTGGCGACAGGCGCAGGCCGCACCGCTCTCCAGGCGCAAGGTGATGCTGGTGGCGGCGCTGATCGATGCGTTCGTCGATCATCAGTTCGACGCCGACGGTGCCGCCGACGACATTCTCGAATACCGCGCAGCGCGGGCGGCTTCCTCCCCTGCCCTCGCCCTGATCATGAACCTGTGCAGCCAGCGCGGCGTGCAGTTGGTGCTCGACACGATGCAAGTGCCGCTGGGCGAGTATGACCGGCTGGGCATCGAGGACTTCATGGTCAGCCTCTACAACGACCACAGCGTCCAGCGGCTCAGGCTAGCGCTGCCGGATGGTGGCCGACTAGACATGCTGGAGACGCTGAAGGCAGCGATAGCGGCGTTGCAGTAGATTGCAAAGACATATTTGCAAAGCAATGTTTGTGGATATAGGCTGGTACTCGATGAGGAGAGCCTGCCGTGCCCAGACACATCCGCAGCATCGTGCCCGACACCACCGCCCTGAAAGCACTGGCGCATCCGGTGCGCGTCAGAATGCTCGGGCTGCTGCGGATCGAGGGGCCCGCCACCGCGACCGGTTTGGCAACGCGGCTAAAGCTCAACAGCGGGGCGACCAGCTACCATCTGCGGCAGTTGGCGGAGCATGGCTTCATCGAGGAGGCAGAGGATCTCGGCAACCGGCGGGAGCGCTGGTGGCGGGCGGCGCATGAGTCGACCAATGTTGACATCCGCGGGTCGGAAGATGAGGCGGCGGAGGCCGGGCTTGCGTTTCTGCAGGCCGCACTGAGTTGGCAGGTCAGCCAGATGCAACGCGCGCTGGAGCTCACCCCACAACAGCCCAAAGAGTGGCGCGAGGCCTCGACGGTCAGCGACTGGACCATCCCCCTCACTGCGGCAGAAGCGAAGGCGTTGACCGAACGGGTGCAGGCGATCCTTTGGGAGGTGAAATCCACCGCGCCACCGCTCGGGGAAGCACCGGACGGCACCCGCCCGTTTACAGTTGTGTTTCACAGCTTCCCCCTGCCCCAGGAGCCGGAGGGATGAAGCGCCCGCTGCTGGCGCTGATCCTGGCACAGGCGCTGTCGCTGACCGGCACGCGGCTGTCCACCGTGGCCATTCCGTGGCTGGTACTGACCACAACCGGTGATCCGGTGCTGACCGGGCTCGTGGGCCTCGCCGAGATGCTCCCTTATGTCCTCGCCAAGGCACTGGGCGGCCCCTGGGTCGACCGGCTGGGCGCGCGCACGATCTCGCTGTGGTGCGACCTCGTCTCACTTGCAGCCATCGGGATTATTCCGGTGCTGGAGGGTTTCGACTTGCTGAGCTTGCCGGTGCTGCTGCCGCTGGTGGCAGTGCTGGGCATGCTGCGCGGCCCTTCGGATGTGGCCAAGTACTCTCTGGTGCCCGAAGTGGCGCGCCGTGCCGGCCTGCGGCTGGAACGGGTAACGGGCACGATGGGCGCCGTCGAGCGGTTGGCTTCCACGGTAGGGGCGGCAGCGGCCGGGGCGCTGATCGCGCTGATCGGGGCGGGGCCGGCGCTGATCGTCAATGCGGTGACGCTGGCGCTCTCGGCCCTGGTCGTTGCCTGGGGCTTGCCACGGGCTGCATCGGCGGGCGCTGCCGCCCTGCCCTACCGCCAACAGTTGCGCGAAGGCTGGAACTTCCTGCGGCACGATCCAGTGCTGATGGGCATCGTCATCATGGTGATGATCACCAATCTGTTCGATCAGGCGCATGCGGCTGTGATGCTGCCGGTGTGGGTGCAGACGCATGGGCATGATGCCGCGCTGCTGGGGCTGCTGCTGGCGATTATGTCCGGCGCATCCATCGCCGGTTCGCTTCTGGCAGGCGCAACCGGGGAAAGGCTGCCGCGGCTACTGGTCTATACCGCCGCCTACCTGATCGTCGGGTTTCCCCGTTTCGCCGTCTTCGCCTTCGAAGCACCACTGGCGCTCATCGCGACGGTGCTGGTGATTGGCGGCTTCGCCTCGGGATTCCTCAACCCGATCCTGTCAGCCATCAGCTTTGAGCGCACCCCGGCCGCGCTGGTGGGGCGGGTCATGGCGCTGATCGGAGCCATCAGTTGGGGGTTGATCCCGTTCGGTGGCCTTGTGGGCGGCGCGCTGATCGCCGGACTCGGCCTCGATGCTGCCCTACTGATTGCCGGTGGCTGCTATCTTGTGGTGACGCTGATGCCGCTGGCGCTACCCAGCTTCCGGCAGTTCGACCGGCCGCCGCTCAATGCCGCGGGGGAAATAGCGAAGGAATAAGGGCACCAGCAGCGCGGGGCGGAGTTGCCGCTGGTGCCCTCTTCAGCCGACGCTCCAAAGCACTTGCGAAGCATGGGACGTTTGGAAGTCAACGGAGCCATACTAGCAGCCCCGTGCTGAGCGACCGGTGAGGGATAGTGTCAGTGTCCTGTCAGCTTCAAAGCCGTAGATTTGCAGCATGGTGAAAGCGTTCCGCCTCTTGCTGGTCCTGCTGTTCCTGGCCGCCAGCGCCCAGGCCGCGTTCGCGCAGGGTAACGGCAACGGTCAGGGCAACGGCAATGGGAATGGAAATGGCGGCAATGGCGGCGGCCCGCCGGGCCATTCCAACGCCGGTGGCAACGGAAACGGGAACGGCAGCGGGAGCGGGAACGGGAACGGGAACGGACCATCGGAGCCGGGCGGCAATTCGGGCAATAGCGGCAACGGCGGTCAGGGGAATGGCGGCAACGGGAGCGGCGCTGGCCCAGGCGGTGGCGGCCCCGGGAACAGTGGTAACGGCGGCAACGGAAACGGAAACGGTGGTGGCCCCGGTAATAGCGTCCCTGGCAACGGCGGGCCCGGCAACAGCGGGAATGGCAACGGCGGCCCGGGCAACGGCGGCACGCCCTCCGGCGGGAATCCCGGTGGTGGTCCGGCAGGCCTGCCCCCGCCGGTGAGCGCCGGACCTGGCGGGAATATCCCGGCCCCGGCAGCGGTGGGGGCTTCGGAGCGGGCCGCCCTCGAAGCGGTGCAGTCCGGTCAGGCGGTCCCACTCGAATCGATCCTGCCCGACCTCGAAGCGAGCACCGGTGGGCAGATGATCGATGCTGAACTGGTGACGATACAGGGCTTCCTGCTCTACGAAATCAAGGTGCTGACACCCGGCGGCCGGGTGGCAGTGAGGTATTACTATGCCCGGAGCGGGCTGCCGGTGCGGGGACAATAATGCGGGTGCTGGTGGCCGAGGACGATGACCGGATCGCCGAAACGCTGGTGACCGCGCTGACGCGTGCGGGCTTCGCGGTGGAACGTGAAAGCGAAGGCGACACCATCTGGTTTCGCGGGGACACGGAGAGCTTCGACGCGGTGATCCTCGACCTGGGGCTGCCGCAGGTGGATGGGCTGACCATTCTGAAGCGCTGGCGCAATGCCGGCCGCACCATGCCGGTGCTGATCCTGACCGCCCGCGGCCAGTGGGAGGAGCGGGTGGATGGTATCGAAGCCGGCGCCGACGACTATGTCGTGAAGCCCTTCCACGTCATGGAGATCGTGGCGCGGATCCGCTCGCTGGTGCGGCGGGCAAGCGGACTGGCCTCGGCCCGGATACCGTTTGGGCGCTACCTGCTCGATACCGCCAAGATGCAGGTGTTCCTGGATGGGGCGCCGATCGACCTTACGCCGCAGGAATACAAGCTGATCGCCTATCTGGTGCACCAGCGGGGCCGAGTGGTGTCCCAACTCGAGATCACCGAGCACATCTACGCGCAGGATTTCGAACGGGAGTCCAACGCGGTGGAAGTGCTGGTGGGTCGCGTGCGCAAGCGTCTCGGGGCCGACGTGATCAAGACCCGCCGCGGCTTCGGCTACACCCTGGGCGAGGAGGCATGAACCTGTCCTCGCTGCGCCTGAGGCTGATGGGGCTGGCGCTGGTCTGGGTGGTGCTGTCGCTGGTAGCGGCGGCAGTGGTGCTGCAATACCTGTTTGCCATCAATATCGAACGCACCATGCGCTCGGACATGGAGGCAACGCTGGGGCGCCTTGCCGCCGTGATCATGCCGGAGATGGAGACGCCGGCAATCAGCGCTCCGCTGCCCGACCCGCTCTATTCGGTGCCGTTGAGCGGCAAATACTGGCAGATCGAGGACGCCGAAACCGGCGAAACCACCCGCTCGCGCTCGCTCTGGGATCTCGAGCTGGCCGTGCCCGACGCGGGGGGCGGACAGGCGGTCATGAGCCACGTCGAGGGGCCAAGCGGTGGACACCTGCTGCTGTTGACGCAAATGCTGGAAATGTCCGGACCAGAGCGCACGCGCCTTTTCCGCGTCACCGTGGGCGAGGATCACGCACCGATTGACGCGGCGATCAGCAGCTTCAACAGCGACGCCGCGGCGGTGCTGGCCCTGCTCGGCTCGCTGCTGATCCTGGCGGCGTGGCTGCAGATCGTGCTGGGGCTGTCGCCGGTGACGGCGCTGCGCCGTGGCGTTGAGGAGGTGCGGCAGGGATCGGCCGACCGGCTGAGGGGCAAGTTCCCCACCGAACTGGCGCCGCTGGTGGAGGAGGTCAACGCCTTGCTCGAAAGCCGCGAGACCTCTGTGACCAAGGCGCGGGAACGGGCGGCCGATCTGGCGCATGGCCTTAAGACGCCGCTGGCGGCGCTGCATGGGGTGGCGGAGCGGCTGCGGGCGCAGGGGGAAGAGCGCGAGGCACACCTGATCGACGATCTCGCCTTTGAGATGTCGGAGCGGGTCGACCATCAGTTGCGGCTGGCGGTGCTGCACCAGCGCACCAGCGCTCACACGGCCAGTACGTCGTTGAACACGGCGGTGCTGCGAACGCTGACCGTGCTGAAGAAGACAGCCCGGGGCGAGACGCTGCACTGGGTGGCGCAATTGGGCGACGACTGCCAGGTCGACATGCACCGGCAGGACTTGCTGGAGCTGGTGGGCATCGTGCTCGAGAATGCCGCCAAATGGGCCGAGGGCCGGGTGACGATCCGGGGTTGGCGGGCCGGAGAGCACGCGTCGGTGTCCGTCGAGGACGATGGGCCGGGGATCGCAGAGGATCAGCTGGAGCAACTGGGGCGGCGGGGCGTACGGCTCGACGAGAGCAAGCCGGGTTCGGGACTAGGGTTGGCGATGGCAGCCGAGATCCTGGAGATAAACCGCGGTGCCATCGCCTATGATCGCGCGGAGAGCGGCGGGCTCAAAGTGACGCTAACCCTGCCGCTCGCCGCGCGGGGTTGAGCTCAGGCGGTGCGGGCGCCCGGCTCGTTTTGCTGCGGTGCCGGCGCCTGCGCGCTGGCGATGAGACCGGCGGTGGCGGCACAGGCAAGACCAATGCAGGCGAGAATGACGACGACGGTGACCATGGCACGCTTCCTTCTGGAAAGGGCGGGTCCGGCGAGAGGAGCGCGCCGGACCCGCGGCTGTTACGCTGTGATGACCAGAACGATCTCGAGCGTATCGGGTTCGACGATGACGATGCGGCCATCGGCAAGCAGGAAGAACAGGTAGCCTTCATACTCCGGCACGATCTCGACGATGCGCGTGGGCAGCGGCTGCAGCACCACGGTGTCGGGGATCACGGTGCCGATGGAGATGTCGAAATCGACCTCGGCAACCGGCTCCACCTCGACCTCGGTGATGATGGTGCGCAGTTCGGCCTGCTGCTCGACCGACAGGTCGACCCCGGCGCTGGTAGAGGTCGAGGTGGTCGCGCCGGTGGTGGCCGTGGTGTCAGTCGTCGCCCCGGCCTCGGTGTCAGTACCAGCCGAAGCACCCGCCCCCGTCCCGGTGTCAACCGTCGTCTCGACGGAGGTGCCGGTCTGGGTGGTGTCGGTCCCAGTGGTCTCGCTGCCAGCGCCGGATGCGGGTGCATCCTGAGCGATAGCCGGGGCGGCGCCCAGGGCCAGGACGAGGGCAAGAGCGGTTGAGAGCCTGGTGTTCATGGGTCTGTTTCCTTGTGCTTGAAACATGCCCCAGCAACGGCTGCGACCCGCGCGCAGTTCCAGAAAAAATTCTATTGTTTCAATGACATAGAGCTGACATTTGGCTGACAGCAGTCGTCAGCGACGGCTCACCGGCCGGGGGTGCGCTCGACCAGTTCGACGAGGATGCCGTCGGGATCGCGGACAAAGGCGACGCGGCGGACCATTTCGCGGTTGTGGGCGTCGCGGGGGCACTCCACCACAGGCACGCCGGCGGCCTCGAGGCGGCTCACCATGGCATCGACGTCGGTGACAGCGAAGGTCAGGTGGCGGACACCGGCTTCGCCCAGCGGGACATCCCGGGCCGTGGTGACCGGCTCGTCGGGGGCGAAGATCTCGAGCATGCCTCCGCCGGCATCGAGAAACGCCAGTTCGCCGGTGGCCTGGCGCTTGCGCAGTGCCAGGCGGAGACCGAGCAGGTCGCAGTAGAAGTGGATGGTGCGGTCGAGGTCGGCCGCGGTCATGCCCGCATGTTCGAAGCCGACCAGCATCTACTTGTCGTCGTCGACCACGATGGCGAAATCGAGCGGCAGGGCCGTGGTGTACTTGATCTGCCCCATGGCAAAGGCGGAGCTGACGTCGGTCAGATTTATCTTGCTGATCAGCCGCTTGTAGAAGGCATCGTAGGCCGCGATGTCCGGCACCACCACGCGCATCAGATAGTCGACATCGCCGCTCATGCGATAGAACTCGACGACCTCGGGGAAGTCCTCGATGACGCCCGAGAACTTGCGCATCCACGCCTCGTTGTGCTCGTTGGTCTTCACCGAGACGAAGACGGTGACCCCGACATTGACCTTGTTGGGGTCGAGCACGGCGACGCGGCGCTGGATGACCCCGTCCTCCTCCATCTTCTGGATGCGGCGCCAGCATGGGGTGGTCGACAGCCCGACCTTGCGGCCGATTTCCGCCACCGGCATGGTGGCATCCTTCTGCAGCAGGGTGAGGATTTTCCGGTCTATCTTGTCCAACGCCATTTTGCCCCCTGACGAAACCAGATTTTGCCGAACCCGGCATTTCAGCCGAGATTTTGCTGACTAACTGCCACAGGACCCGCAGATTGGCAATAATGTTGCGCCGCAATGCGTGAGCGACGGCCGCAAGCTTTTGTTAACCAACATCTTTCACCGGCAGTTAACCACGCGATGCGTAACGTGCGCACGCCACGGCAGCGAACGCGTTTCTGTTCGCAAAGAGTAGTTGAGTACGAGTTTCATGGCGTCCCCGCAGATGACAGCCATTGCCGATGTGCGGGCCCAGATGGGCCGCGACGGCAGGCGAGCCGCTCAGAAGACGGTGTCGGACGCGCGCCAGCGGCTGACGTCGACCTCGGGCACCCGCGCCTCCTTCGATTTCGAGCTCATGCACGACTATGCCGGCGCGCGCATGATCGCCGCCGTGCCGATGGCGGTGATCGTCATCATTCTCGCCACTGTCGCCTGCTTCTGGGTGCCGATCAGCATTTCGGCGCTGTGGGCAACCACGGTGCTGATCAGCCTGCTTGCCGTGGTGATGATGGCGCGGCGCTTCAAGCGCAGCGATCCGTCGCGGTTCAACGCGGAGAAGTGGACCGCGAGCTTCGTCGCGGTCGAGGTCGTCCATGGCCTCGCCTGGTCGCTGCTGGCGCTGTTCACCCTTGTGGCCGACGCGCAGACGCTGGCCTCGGTGATGTTTGCCATGGTGGTGGTGAGCGTCGCGGCCAATGCCGTCGCCACCCATTCGCTCCCCGCCGCCACGCTGATGAGCACCCTGCCGGTGACCCTGACCGTCTCGGCGACGCTGCTGCGGCTCGGCGGCACGCTGAACTACACGCTCGCCGCGGTCGCCATTTTCGGCGAGATCTTCTTCGTCTACCTCGCCCGCCAGCTCCACCGCTCCGAACTCGAGACCATCTCGCACCAGGCCGAGAAGGACCAGTTGATCTCCGAGCTCGAGGAAGCCCGGCAGATGTCGGACGAGGCTCGCCGCCACGCCGAGCAGGCCAATATCGCCAAATCGCAGTTCCTCGCCACCATGAGCCACGAGTTGCGCACGCCGCTCAACGCCATCATCGGCTTTTCGGAAGTCCTGAAATCCGAACTGCTGGGGCCGCACGGAGTGCCGCAGTACAAGGAATATGCCGGCGACATCCACGCCAGCGGCCAGCACCTGCTCACCCTGATCAACGAGCTGCTCGATCTCAGCCGTATCGAGGCCGGCAAGTACGAGCTGCACGAAGAGGCCGTGTCGCTCGTCGACATCGCGGCCGACTGCAAGCGGATGATGGATCTGCGCGCCAAGTCGAAGGGCATCGAGCTGGTGTTCAATGCCTCCGACAACCTCCCCCGCATCTGGGGCGACGAGCGCGCCATCCGCCAGGTGATCCTCAACCTGCTCAGCAATGCGGTGAAGTTCACGCCGCAGCACGGCAAGGTGGTGCTGGTGGTGACCCGGAGCGCCGATGGCGGCCAACTGGTGTCGGTCAAGGACAATGGCCCCGGCATTCCCGACAGCGAGATCGAGACCGTGCTCTCCTCGTTCGGGCAGGGCTCGCTGGCGCAGAAGACGGCCGAACAGGGCGCCGGGCTCGGCCTGCCGATCGTGCAGAAGATCATGGACCTCCATCAGGGCCGGTTCGACCTATTCTCCAAGCTCCGCTTCGGCACCGAGGTGATCGCCACCTTCCCGCGCGCCCGGGTGATGGATGCGCTGGCTCCGGTCACCGCCCGCCGCAACAAGCTCGAAATCTACTCCGAAGCCGGCTGAGGCATCGCGTTCGGCGCCCTTGCCTCGCGGGGCCAGTTCTGCTCCGCTGCGCCTATGCGTGCGATCCTACTCACCCTGCTGCTTGCCCTCGCCCCCGCCGCCATGGCGCAGGAGGCTTCGCCAGCCCCAACCGAAGTCGAGGCTGAGACTGAGTTCGACACCAGCTACACGCCCTCGGCGGCGGTCACCTACCGGGTGAAACGCAGCTTTCTGGACGGCGTTTATCGCAGTGCCGGTGCGGATGCCCGCGCCGCCTTCCGGGAGCGGTTTGACGAGAAGTCGCACGAGCTGATCTGGCAGGATCTGGTCGAGCCCTATGGCATGAGGATCGGCAATGTCGCCGATGCCCTGGCAGCCTATTGGATGCTGAACTGGATGGTGGCCAACGCCGCCTTCACCGTGGACGTACCGCCGGGCCCGGTCCGGCGACAGCTCCATCAGGCGCTCTCCGTCGACCGCTCGTTCCGCGCTCTCAATGACGACCAGCGACAGGTCATGGCGGAGCGGCTGATGCTGGACTTTCTGGTGCTGCATGCGGCCATGAGCACAGCCCTGCGCAACCAGGACGTCGCCACGCTGCAGGGCCTGGCTCGGGAGGCCGTGGTGACCTTCAGACGGCAATATGGCGTGGACCTGCTGGCGCTGGAGCCGGGAGCCGATGGCCTCGCCCCGCGCAGCAACGTGCCGCCCGCCAGCGAGCCTGAAGCCCAGCCGGAGCCGGAAGCGTCGCCGGCGGAGTAGTTCAGCCGTCGGAGCGGTTGCTGACCGCGGCGCTCTCGAAAGTCGCCATGTTGAGATGCAGGTGCAGGGCCGTCTTGGCGAGCACCGCGGCCAAGGCCGCGCCGCTCCCCTCCCCCAGCCGCATGCCGAGATCGAGCAGGCCGGGCTGCCCCATGGCCTCGAGCGCCTTGGCGTGCCCGGTCTCGGCGGAGACGTGCGCGAACAGGCAGTGCTCGATGGCGGCGGGATTGACGGCGTGGGCGACCGCCGCTGCGGCGGTCGCGACGAAGCCGTCGACGATCACAGGCACCTTCTGGTGGCGGGCAGCGATGATGGCCCCCAGCATGGCGGCGATTTCGCGGCCGCCAAGGCGGGCGAGAACATCGAGCGGGTGATCGATTCTGTCGCGATGCAGCGCCAGCGCCCGGTCGACGGCGGATGCCTTGCGGGCGAGACCGGCATCGTCGACGCCGGTGCCGCGGCCGACCCAGTCGGCGCCGGTGCCGCCATAGAGACCGGCATAGATGGCAGCCGCTACGGTGGTGTTGCCGATGCCCATCTCGCCGAGGCAGACCAGGTCCGGCTTGCCGGCGACAGCTTCCATGCCGTAGGCGATGGTGGCAGCGCACATCTTGTCATCGAGCGCCGGCTCCAGCGTGATGTCGCCGGTGGGCAGTTCCAGCGCCAGCTCGAACACGCGCAGGTTGAGTTCGTGCAGAGCGCAGATCTGCGACACCGCCGCGCCGCCATTGGTGAAGTTGGCGACCATCTGCGCCGTCACTTCGCGCGGAAAGGCGGAGACGCCCTGGTCGGTGACGCCATGGTTGGCGGCAAACACCGTCACCATGGGATTGTCGAGCCGCGGCGTCGCCCTACCCTGCCAGCGGGCGAGAAATTCGACCAGCTCTTCCATCCGGCCCAGCGAACCGGCCGGCTTGGTGAGCTGCCGGTCGCGGCCACGCACCGCTTCCACGGCCTTGTCGTCCCCATCGGGCACGGTCAGCAGCAACTCGACGATATCGGCATAGGCAGGGTTGAGCGCGGGCATGGCGAGTCGTCACCGGTGTGCTAGGAAGGTCGCGACTTGTTGGCCCAGAAGCCGAGCGAATGCAACCGAAGCCGGACATCGACACCACAACAGCGCCGGACCGGGACGAGCGCGCCGACACTGCCGTGTCCGGCCAGTTGGGACTCGGCACCGACCTCGTCATGGCCTTGCGCTTCTTCTCCCGGCTGCCGACCGGCGACTCGCCGCACCAGGTGCCGGACATGAACCGCATGGCCATGGCCCTGCCGCTGGCGAGCCTGATCATCGGGGCCGGTCCGGCCCTGCTGCTGGCGCTCGGCGCTGCCATCGGCTGGCCGCCGCTCTTCGCCGCAACCCTCGCGGTAGCGCTGATGGTGATCGTCGGCGGCGGCATGACCGAAGACGCGCTGGCCGACAGTGCCGATGGCCTGTTCGGCGGCAACACGGCCGAACGCCGGCTCGAGATCATGAAGGACAGCCGCCACGGCACCTATGGCGTGTCGGCACTGGCACTGCTGCTGATTGCCCGCGTCACCGGCCTTGCGGCGCTAGTCGCAGCACACCCCATTCTGGGCGGGCTGGCGCTACTGGCGCTGGGCGTTGCCTGCCGCTCCGCCTCGCTGGCGCTGCCGATGCTGCTGCCCCCTGCCCGCTCGACCGGCGCCTCTTCCGCCGCCGGGCGCCTCAAGCCCACCGGCTTCTGGATCGGCGCTGCCATGGCCGGCGTGCTGGTGTTCATGCTGGCAGGCCCGGTGGCCGGCGTGGTCGGCGTTGTCGCCGCAGTGATTGCCGCGGCACTGGTGGTGGCGGGTTGGATGCAACTCTGCCGCAGCAAGGTGGGCGGGCAGACCGGCGATCTGATTGGCGGGCTGGGCGCTCTGGTCGAGGTGGCGGTGCTCGCCGTGATGCTGGCGTTTGCGTGACCGGGGTTGAACCTAAGCACGCCGCTGCCTTTATCCTGTCTATGGCGCGGTATCGGAAAGGGCGGCAGGCATGATCTTCATCGGCATCGCCCTTCTCGTCGCTGCCGGCCTGGCGCTGCTGATCAGCGCTGATGCCGGCAGCATGATCGGGCTGACGCAGGCGCAGACGGCCCAGCTCATCCCCTTGCTGGTGATCCTGATCGTCATAGCCGGCGGGGTGTTCACCCGCCGGCGGCGCCTGTCGGAGCTTCTCAGTGCCGTCATGCTGTGGGTCGGCGTGTTCGCCGTCGCGGTGGTCGGCTATGCCTATCGCGACGAACTGTCCGGCGTTGCCGGGCGCGTCATGGGCGAACTGCAACCGGGCGTAGCGCTGGTCGACGCCGAACGCGGCACCGCCACCTTCCGGCGCGGGGTCGGCGGCCATTTCGAAGTGATTGCCGAAGTCAACGGACACCGGACGCCGATGATCTTCGACACCGGCGCCAGCGCCGTGGTGCTGACCGTGGACGACGCCGAGGCCGCAGGGATCGACACCGGCGGCTTGCGCTATGGCATTCCGGTCGCCACCGCCAACGGCACCGGCCGCGCTGCGCGGGTGCGGCTCGACCGAATGGAAGTCGGCGGCATCGTCCGCGAGAACGTGCCGGCCTTCATCGTCGAGGCGGGCGCCCTCGACATGAGCCTGCTCGGCATGACCTTCCTCGAAACCCTCAGCCGCTATAGCGTGACGCAAAACGCGCTGGAGCTGACGGACTGACGATGAGCCTTGTCACAACTCACTCGAGGGAGGCATGACATGGAAAACATCATCCTGTGGCTTTGGGGTCCGGTCGGTCTGATGTTGACGGTGGGTGCGGTGCTTTTTCTGACCCGGCATAACCGCACACCGGGCAAGTCCAACCGGCACTAGCCGGCAGAACGCAGCGGACGAACCGCAGCCATCGCCCGATCCAGCACCTCCACGCCGGCACCACGCCGGGCGGCGTCGACGCTGAGAATCTGGCGGAACTGGCGGGCACCGGGCAGGCCGTTGGCGAGCCCGAGCATGTGGCGGGTGATGGTGTTGAGCCTGCCACCTTCCGCCAGATGGCGCTCGGCGTAGTCCGACATTTCGCCCATGACCGTCTCGAGTGTCGGCGCCGGGCGGGTATCGCCGAAGAAGCGGGTGTCGACCTCGGCCAGCAGCATCGGATTGTGATAAGCGGCGCGGCCCAGCATCACGCCATCCATGTGCGCCATCTCGGCTTCGGCCAGTTCCAGCGTATCGATGCCGCCATTGATCATCACCGGCAGCGGCGTGAGCCGGGCGCGCAGACGATGCACACGCGGGTAGTCGAGCGGCGGGATGGTGCGGTTTTCCTTGGGGCTCAAACCCTTCAGCCAAGCTTTGCGGGCATGGACATAGAGTGCATCCACCCCGGCGGCGACCATGGCATCGGCGAAACGGTCGAGGCTCTCTTCGGTGTCCTGGTCGTCGATGCCGATGCGGCACTTCACCGTCACCGGCCGGTCGGTGGCATCGCGCATGGCGCGGACACACTCGGCAACGAGGTCGGGCTCAGCCATCAGGCAGGCGCCGAAGCGGCCCGACTGCACACGATCCGACGGGCAGCCGACATTGAGGTTGATCTCGGCGTAGCCATAGGGCTCGGCCAGGCGAACGGCTTTAGCGAGTTCGGCAGGATCGGAGCCGCCGAGTTGCAGCGCGACGGGCTGCTCGAAGGCGTCGAACGCCAGGTGCCGCTCGACGTCGCCATGAACGATGGCCGCACTGGTCACCATCTCGGTGAACAGCAGCGCGTTGCGGGTCAGCAGCCGGTGGAGGTAGCGGCAGTGACGATCGGTCCAGTCCATCATGGGCGCAACGGAGAAGCGGCGCGCCTGATCGAGGCTGATGGTCGCGGGAATGTCGATCGAGCTGGTCACGGTGGCTGGTGCTTCTGCGTCGGAGGTGCGGCCCAGGGGCGTACCGGCAGGACATAGTCGTTCAACCGGCGTCAGTCCATTGCCAGCCACGGAGCTTTGACCATACTCGGGAACCACAGGAGGTTATGCTTCTTCCTGGGCTGGGGCAGACTCCGACGCATCGAGGTGAGGACGTGCAGTTCCGGATCGTCGCCGCGCGATACGACAGCGTGACGCAGTTCCTTTGGTTCACAGCCAGCGGCACCAGCGGTGACGCGCGTTTCACCGTCTCGTCAAAGGTCAAGTGCCTCAAGGATCCGAGCACGCCGGAGCGCCTCCATATGGCGGTGTTGCTGGCCCTGCACGACATCTTCCGGCGTCCGAGCGCCTCGGGCCACAGATGGACGTGACGGCGGGGGCCGTAGCGGCTGCCAACTGACATGTCAGCACTGGCGCCGCGGCAGCGGATCGGTTAAGCGGCTTGCAGAAGTCCAGGAGCCACCATGACCCTCCCGCACCGCATCGCCGTTATCGACATCGGCAAGACCAACGCCAAGGTTGTGCTGATCCAGGACGGTGAGCAGGTGGCGGTGCGTTCGACGCCGAACACGGTGCGGACCGACGGGCTCTACCCCCATGCCGATGTCGAGCGGCTATGGGGCTTCATCCGCGACAGCCTCGCTTCGCTCGGGGCCGAGCACGGCATCGACGGCATCTCCATCACCACCCATGGCGCCACGGCGGCACTGCTGAGCGGCGACGCGTTGGCGATGCCGGTGCTCGATTATGAACATGCCGGTTCCGAGGAGACGGCGGCGGAGTATGGTGCGGCGCGTCCGGATTTTGCCGAGACCTTGTCGCCGCGGTTGCCGAACGGACTCAATCTGGGGGCACAGATCTACTGGCAGTCACGCCGCTTCCCGGACGCCTTCGCGACGGTGACCGACATCCTGCCCTACCCGCAATACTGGGCATGGCGCCTGACGGGGGTGAAGGCGAGCGAGGTCACCTCGCTCGGCTGCCATGCCGACCTGTGGGCGCCCAATGAGGGGCGGCTGTCGAGCCTGGTGGAGAGCCAGGGGTGGAGCCGGTTGTTCCCGCCGGTGGTGCCTGCGGCCTCGGTGCTGGGCACGCTACGGCCGGAACTGGCGGCGGAGCTCGGCCTCGAGGCGGCAACACCCGTCACCTGCGGCATCCACGATTCCAACGCCTCGCTGATCCCGCATCTGGGGGCACACGAGACGCCGTTCACCATCGTGTCGAGCGGCACCTGGACCATCACCATGACCGTCGGCGGTCCCACCGACCGGCTCGACCCGGCGCGCGACAGCCTCGCCAATGTCGATGCCTTCGGCCGGCCGGTGCCGACGGCGCGCTTCATGGGCGGGCGCGAATTCGACCTGCTGGCCCCCGGCGCGGTGGAGCCCACGGCGGACGAGATCGCGAAGGTCATCGCCGGCGATGTGCAGGTGCTCCCAGGCTTCGTTCCCGGCGTCGGCCCCTTCCCCAGCCGCGCCGGAGCCTGGACGGTTGCTATCGAAACCCTGTCCGCTGGCGAGCGCACGGCGGCGACCTCGCTCTATCTCGCCCTGGTCACCGAGGCGGCGATCGGGCTTTGCGGCAAGGGCCGCTCGGTCACCATCGAAGGGCCGCTCGCCCGCAATCGCCTCTATGCCTCGGCGCTGGCACGGTTGCTCGAGGTGCCGGTCTTCGCCTCGGGCGATGCCACCGGGACCAGCCTCGGCGCCGCCATGCTGTTCGACCCCAAGGCCGGTGCCGCGCATCCGGGGGCGCCGGTGGAACCGTTGGCGGTGGACGGCTTTGCGTCCTATGCCGCCCGCTGGCGCGACAGGGTCCACTGACCCTAGCTTGCGCCCCGGCGGCGAAGCGGGCAGCTTCAACCGAAGACGGGGGCGCG
Organism: Devosia albogilva; assembly: GCF_042685625.1. Classification (NCBI taxonomy): domain Bacteria; kingdom Pseudomonadati; phylum Pseudomonadota; class Alphaproteobacteria; order Hyphomicrobiales; family Devosiaceae; genus Devosia; species Devosia albogilva. Next base: position 2,945,264 of record NZ_JBHUNP010000001.1, on the reverse strand, counting down.
GATGGCACATCGGGTGGTAATCGTCGGCGGCGGCTTCGGCGGCCTGAGGGCCGCCCAGGCGCTGGAGGGCGCTCCGGTCGAGATCACGCTGATCGACCGCCGCAACCATCACCTGTTTCAACCGCTGCTCTACCAGGTGGCGACCGCCGCCTTGGCGACGTCCGAAATCGCCTGGCCGATCCGCCACATCCTGCGCCGGCGGCGCGATGTCACCACCATTCTTGCAACTGTTACCGGAATCGACGCGAAACGTCGCGAAGTGTTGCTCGAAGACGGTTCAACGGTAACGTATGACAACCTGATCATCGCCACCGGAGCCCGCCACGCCTATTTCGGGCAGGATGCCTGGGAAGCCCACGCACCGGGCCTCAAGACGCTCGAAGACGCCACCACAATCCGCCGCAAGCTGCTGCTGGCCTTCGAAGCCGCCGAGCGCGAACCCGACCCCGAAAAGCGCCAGGCGCTGCTGACTTTCGCGATTATCGGCGCCGGTCCCACCGGCGTCGAAATGGCCGGCGCGATCATGGAACTGGCGCAGGAAGCGCTGAAAGGCCAGTTCCGCCGCGCCAATCCCGACCGGGCGCGGGTGGTGCTGATCGAGGCTGGTCCGAAGGTGCTCGGCAATTTTCGCGAGGAGCTGTCGGAGTATGCCCTCGGAGCGCTGCGCCGTCGTGGCGTGGAAGTGGTGCTGAGCCGGCCGGTGACCGGGATCGACGCCGACGGGCTGACCTATGGCGACACGCGCCTCGATACCGAGACCATCATCTGGGCGGCGGGCGTGCAGGCCTCACCCGCGGCGCAGTGGCTGGGCGTCGAGGCGGACAAGGCCGGCCGCGTCAAGGTCAATCCGGACCTGACGGTGCCGGGACACCCCGAAATCTTCGTGGTCGGGGACACAGCCGCCATGACCCGGCCGGACGGCAAGCCCGTTCCCGGCATCGGCGACGCCGCCAAGCAGGCCGGCAAGCACGCCGCCAAGGTGATCCGCGCCCGTCTCGCGGGCAACACCGAGCCCCTGCCCTTCCGCTACGGGCACAAGGGCGATCTCGCCACAATAGGCCGACGCGCGGCAGTGATCGACTTCGGGTGGATCCGCCTCACGGGCTGGCTCGCCTGGTGGGTGTGGGGCATTGCCCACATCTACTTCCTGATCGACCTCAAGAACCGGCTCTATGTGGCGATGAGCTGGCTGTGGATCTACCTCTCGGGCCAGCGCAGTTCGCGCCTGATCACCCAGGGCGATGCGGACAAGCGGGAGCCGATCAAGGAAGTCACCGAGGGCGTAGATTGAATGCGCATAACTATGCGCGTAAGCTGGTCGAGTTCGGCAGTAGGAACGACCATGACCGTTAATGCTCGGAAGCCTGCAAACCTCACCATCGACCAGAATCTGCTGACGGAGGCCAGGGCATTGAAGCTCAATGTTTCGCGCGCCGCCGAAGCTGGTATTGCTGAGGCCGTCCGCCAGGAGAAGAGCCGCCGGTGGCAGGAGGAAAATGCCGAAGCGATCCGTAGTTCCAATGAGTGGGTGGAGCGGAACGGGCTGCCGTTGGCCAAGCACCGGCCATTCTGAATGGCTCAGTATGATGTTCATGATGGGTCCGACGGTTATCTCTACGTCGACATCCAGTCGGATGCCTTGTCGCTACTGAACACCAGGGTAGTGGTCCCTCTGATGCGCCCTGAAGATGCGCCAGCGCCTGGGCGTCAGTTGAACCCGATCATACCGGTGAATGGTGAGACCTACCTGTTGGTCACCCAGTACATGGCCGCCGCGCCCCTTGCATCACTCGGTCCCGTGGTCGGATCGTTGAGGCATATGGATCACCGGATCAGCCTCGCACTGGACCTCATCTTGCGCGGGGTCTAGCGCACCTCCGCCACGGGCGTCACGGGCTTGGCCAGCTTGCGTTCGCGTAGCCAGATGTAGAGGCCGCTGGCGATGACAATGGGAGCGCCGAGATAGAGCCAGATGTCGGGTGGCTGGCCGAAGACCAGCCAGCTCGAGGCTGCCATGAACAGGATCTGAACATAGGAAAACGGTGCCAGCACCGAGGCTGGGGCGTAGCCGAGCGCCACGGTCGAAAGCTGGTGGCCGATGAAGCCGAATAGACCGACGGTGAAGAAGGCGACCCAGGTGGCCGGGTCGGAGGGCCAGGTCCAACCCGGCAGCGCCAGCGGCGCCAGCACGACCGTGGCGCAGATGCCGACATAGAACTGTTGCGTCGCGGCGGAGTCGCGGGCGGCCATGCGGCGGGTAAGCAGGAAATAAAAGGCGGAGAACACCGCTGCCGCAAGGCAAAGCAGCGCCGCCGGGTGAAACGCCTCGGTACCGGGCCGCACGATTATCAGCACGCCGACGAAGCCGACAGCGATGGCGACCCAGCGGCGCCAGCCCACCGTCTCGCCGAGCATCGGCACCGAAAGCGCGCATATGAACAGGGGCATGGTGAAGGCAATGGCGCCGGTGACCGTCAGCGGCAGGTAGCGCACCGCAACGAAGTTGCAGGTGGTAGCGCCGAGCAGCATGGCGGCGCGCAGCACCTGTACCTTGAGGCTGGCGGTGCGGAACAGCGATGTACCCATGGCCGGCAGGTTGATGCCCGCAGTTATGCCGAGATGGAGGACATAGCGGAGGAATACCACCTGCACGGCGGGAATACCGGCCAGCCCCAGCCATTTGGCCGAACTGTCGATGCCGGTGAACATGAGGTAAGAGGCGAGCGCGAGCCCGATACCGAGAAGACGGCGCTCCTCGGGAGGCGCGAAGGCAGGTGGCATGACAAGTCCGAATGCCGGCGGAGGTGAAAAGGGCAGGCACTCGTAGGGTTGGAGGATGCCGCCGCTGGTGTCAATCGCAGCGGCGGCATCTTGTATGGAAAGGCTAGAAGGTCTCGGCGAGATTGCGGATGCGCAGGCTCGGCGCCAGATCCGCAGCCGTCACCGTAGCGCCGTGGCGCGGCACGAAGGTGAGTTCGGCGACTTTCCCGGGTAGCAGGGTGATGGAGTTGTCCGAGAAGTAGCCGGGCATATCCACCGTAGCGGTGGTGAAGAATGCCGGCTTGTCGGTCTCCAGCGTCAGCACCACTTCCCCATTGCGGTCTGCGAGCGACCCTGTGATCACCGGGCGAGACAACTCGTATGCCTTGTAGGGCTTGGGGAAGTAGTCGTTGCTGCCCAGAACCTTGCCGTTGGCATCGGACCAGACGAAGTAGAGGAACTCGTCGGCAGCGATGTCGGCATAGGGCAACAAGGTGACGGCAATGGCCGCATCGGGGCTCACCGCCGCGTTGCCGGTGAAGACCACCCGCTCGCCGCCGCCCACCTCTACCGCGCGGACCTCCAGCTTAATCGACACGGGAGCACCGGTGTCGTTGATGGCGCGCAGTTCGATGAAGTCGGGCGGAGAGCCTTCCACCGGCGTGCCGCGGGTGTTGGTGGGCACCTCGTTCTGGCGCGGCACGGCGACGACGTTGACCGGATAATAGAACCGGCGCGCCATGTAGTGCATCAGCTTCCACTGCCCGCCATAGTCGAGGCTCGACCACGAGGCCACCGGCCAGATGTCGTTGATCTGCCAGTAGAGCGTGCCCATGCAGCGCGGCTTGGTGGAGCGCCAGTATTCGATCGCTGTCTTGATGGCGAGCCCCTGCTGGATCTGGGACAGGAACACCATCTGGTCGAAGTCGCGCGGGAAGCGGAAGTAGCGCGTCATCGTCTCGAGGATGCGGGCATTGCCGCCGGCATTGCGCTGGTGGTTCTCCATCACCGGCGAAGACGGATTGAGGTCTTCCTCGTCGGCGAAGGTCTTCGCCACGTTCATCGAGGTGAAGCTCTGAAAGCCGAACTCGGAGGCGAAGCGCGGATTGACGGTGCGGTAGGCCTCGAAGCTCTTGGCCGAGTGCCAGACGTCCCAGTAGTGGAGGTCACCGCGGGTGTCGGAGTGCCACCCGTCGGAGAAGTCCATGTAGCCGAGGGAGGGCGATGACGGCCAGAAGCGGCGGGCCGAGTCTTCGTCCTCGACGATCCGGTGCAGCATGGAGTTCAGGCGGTCATAATTGGCGATGTAGCGCTCCTTGTCGGCGCGCGTCTCGGGGTACCAGTCGAGCGAGCCGATGACCTCGTTGTCGCCGCACCAGAGCGCAATCGAGGCATGGTGCGACAGGCGGCGCACCTGCTGGGTAACCTCCAGTTCGACGCTCTTGAGGAACTCGCGGTTGGACGGGTAACTCATGCAGGCAAACATGAAGTCGTGCCAGATGAGGATGCCGAGTTCGTCGCAGAGCTCGTAGAAATAGTCGGGCTCGTACTGGCCGCCGCCCCAGATGCGGAGCATGTTCATGTTGGCGGCCTTGGCGCTGTCGAGCAGGTCACGGATGACCGCCGGCGTGATGCGCGAGGGGATGGCATCCGCCGGGATCCAGTTGGCGCCCATCATGGTGATGTCGCGGCCGTTGATGCGGCACTTGAAGGTGTGGTCGATCTCGTCGGGCTCGACGACCCACTCCAGATTGCGCAGCCCAAGCTTGCGGGTGGTCACCTCCCCTTCGAGGTTGGTGGTCAGTTCGTAGAGCGGCTGCTCGCCCTGCCCGGCCGGCCACCAGAGCTTTGGATTGCGGATGGTGACGGTGTGGACGACGAGGTTCTCGCCCTGCTGAACCGCGACCGTGTCGGTGATCACCTGGCCGTCGATCGCGTGCTGAAGTTCCACTTCACCAGCGGCAAAGGCGAACAGGCGGGTTTTGATCGAGAGTTCGACCGAGTTCTGGTCGTGGACCTGGTCGACCTGCACGCTCTCCTGCCTGGCCAGGCGCGACTTCCTGAGGCTCATGGTGCCGTAGACACCGATCGGCATCAGGCAGATGCCCCAATCCCATCCCGCATGGCACGCGGCCTTGCGGATGAAGTTCATGTGGATGCCCTTGAGCCCGTTGGTCTGGTAGTTCTTGGTGAACGGGATCGGGAACGGATGCGCATCGGCACGAGCCTTGGCAACGTCCGGTGCGACGGCAAAGTCGATGCGGAGGGTGTTCTCGCCGGCACGAACCTTGCCGGTCACGTCGATGTCGTGGCGGACGAAGCTGTTGTCCGTCTCGGCCACGATTTCGCCGTTGAGCCGGATGGTGGCGATGCAGTCCACCTCCGACAGGGTCAGCGTCAGGTAGCCACCGAGGTCCGCCTCGGTGGCTGAGAACCGACGCTCAACCGACCAGGGGGTCTCGTTGACCCACATCACCGTCTTCTCGTTCTCGCCCCAATAGGGGTCCGGAATCTCACCTGCGGCGAGCAGAGCGGCATGAACGTCGCCCGGCAAGGTGATCGGCAGCGCCAGTTCGGGGCGTGCGGGTGAGGTCAGGTCGAAAGCGCCGGTGAGGTCCAGGGCGCTGTAGGTCGAGGCTATGGTCATGAGGGCTCCGAGACGAGGCGACGGGCACTGCCGAAATCGTTACCGGCAGCGTGTAGCCGAGACCACCTGGTGGCTCCAACGGTAAAATCATGCCCATCAGCATGATTGTGCCGCTTGACCAGAGCCCCGGATGGAACGTTGCAACGGTGCAAATCGCGGCATCGCTTTACCTCTGGATTAGGATTTGGCCCGCTAGACTGCGAGACTGACCCCTCGGCCGGACATAGATGGTGCTTGACAGACTTTCGCGGCTGCTCGCCGTGCCTGACGATACCGACCTGGTGCAGGCACAGGCCCGTGCGCTCAGCCGGCAGGTGCCGCTGATGTATGGCATGCTGCTGGCGAATACGCTGATCCTGGCGTCGACGCATCTGCATGCCGCCCCGGCGTGGCTCACCGCCTATATTCCGGCAGCACTGGCGCTGGTTTGCCTGGTGCGGATCGTGTACTGGTGGCGACAGCGCGGCGGACAGCCCAAGGCGGCCGCGGACGCGCGGAAGACGCTGCAGCGCATGATCTGGATCGCGATCGTGCTCGGGGTCGGGTTCGCGTGGTGGTCCATCTCGCTGTTCCCCTATGGCGACACCTACCAGCGCTCCCACGTCGCATTCTACATGGGCATCACCACCATCGGCTGCATGTTCTGCCTGATGCATGTACGCACCGCGGCGTTTTCCGTCGGTGCGGTGGTGCTGATCCCGTTCTCGGTGTTTTTCGCCACCTCGGGCGTGCCGGTCTTCGCGGCGATCTCCGTCAACATGGTGCTGGTGATCGCGGCGTTGGTTGTGATCCTGCTGGGGAACTATCGCGACTTCGCGGCGCTCGTGGCCTCGCGGAGCGAGATGGTGCAGCGCCAGGCCGAGACACAGCGGTTGTCGGACGAGAACTTCCGACTCGCCAATGTGGATGCGGTCACCGGCCTGCCGAACCGTCGCTCGTTCATGCAGACGCTGGACGAGGCCATGGCCGATGCAGCGATGACCGCGCGCGGGCTCACCGTTGCCTGGCTCGACATCGACAGCTTCAAGGCCATCAACGATACCTTCGGCCACACCACCGGCAACCGGGTGCTGGTGGAGGTTGCGCGCCGTATCGCGCAGTTGCGCCTGCCGGTGACGACGGTGGCGCGGCTGGAGGCGGATGTTTTCGCCCTGATCCTCGACGGGATCACCGATCCGGCGGACCTGCAGCATCTCGGCAATCGCCTGTGCGACGCCATGCGGGAGGTGTTCGAGCTGCCGGGCGCCAGCATCCACGTCACCGTTTCGGCGGGACTCGCTGCGTCGCGCCCGGGCGACAGCGCCGAGACGATCTTCGACCGCGCCGACTATGTGACCAGCGTCGCCAAGCGTGAGACGCGCGGCGGCGCGGTGGTGTTCGGCGAGCGGCACGAGCAGGAGATCAGCAAGGTGCGGGCGCTGGAGCATGCGCTCCACACCGCCGAGCTCGACCGGGAAATCTATGTGCTGCTGCAGCCGCAGTTCGACGTGCTGCTGGACCGCACCATCGGCTTCGAGGTGCTGGCGCGGTGGCGAAGCCCCGTAGTGGGCGAAGTCTCGCCAGCAGAGTTCATCCCCTTGGCCGAGCGGCTCGGGCTGATCTCTCGCATCACGCGCACTGTCTTGCGCAAGGCGCTGACCCTTTCGGCGCAGATGCCAAAGTCCATTCGCTTGTCGGTGAACCTCTCCGCGCATGACCTGAACTCGGCGCAGGCGATCGAGGACATCGTCGCCATCGTCACCGAGGCCGGCAAGCCATGCCGGATCGATTTCGAGATCACCGAGACCGCCGTAATGCGGGATATCGGCCAGGCCAACGAGGCTCTGGTGGCGCTGCTGGCACTTGGTTCGCGCATTTCGCTCGATGATTTCGGCACGGGCCATTCGAGCCTGACGCATGTGCAGAAGCTGCCGCTCGACCGCATCAAGATCGACCGAAGCTTCGTCTCCGATGCGCCGCACGATCCGACCAGCCGGGCGATCGTCAAGACCATGCTCGACCTGTGCCGCAACCTCGGCATCGGCTGCGTCTTCGAGGGCATCGAGACCGAACAGCAGCTCGACACCTTGCTCGGACTCGGCGGGTCGGTGATGCAGGGCTATCTGTTCGGACGGCCGATGCCGCCGGACGCCGCCATCAGATCCCTGCAGGCGGAACATGCCCGCCGCCTGGGGGCGGCGGGCTAGGCTGGTCTACTGCGCCGCTTGCTCGGTCTGGTCGGCGTCGATGAAGCCGCCGGACTGGCGATGCCAGAGCTGGGAGTAGATGCCGCCGGTGTCGACCAGTTCGGCATGGGTGCCCTGCTCGACGATGCGGCCCTTATCCAGCACCACCAGCCTGTCCATCATGGCGATGGTCGACAGGCGGTGGGCGATGGCGATCACGGTCTTGCCCTGCATCAGCAACTGGAGCTGCGACTGGATCGCCGCCTCGACCTCGGAATCGAGCGCGGACGTGGCTTCGTCGAGCACCAGGATCGGGGCGTTCTTGAGCAGCACGCGGGCGATGGCGATCCGCTGGCGCTGGCCGCCGGAGAGTTTCACGCCACGTTCGCCGACATGGGCATCATAGCCCTTGCGGCCTTTGAGATCGCTCAAGCCGCTGATGAACTCGTGAGCCTCCGCCAGTTCGGCGGCGCGCAGCATGTCCTCTTCAGTCGCGTCGGGGCGGCCATAGATGATGTTGTCGCGAACGGAGCGGTGGAGGAGCGAGGTGTCCTGGGTGACAACGCCGATATTGGCGCGCAGCGAGTCCTGCGTGACCTGGGAGATGTCCTGTCCGTCGACCAGGATGCGGCCCTCGGCGCGGTCGTAGAAGCGCAAGAGCAGGTTGACGATTGTCGACTTGCCGGCGCCGGAGCGGCCGACGAGACCGATCTTCTCCCCTGCCCTGATCTCGAGGTTCAGGTGGTCGATGACGCCGCCTGTCTTGCCATAGTGGAAGGAGACGTTGTCGAACTTGATGTCGCCCTTCACCGTGCCGATCGGCTTGGCATCGGGCGCATCCTTGACCACCGACGGCAGCGACAGCGAATTGATACCGTCGCGGACCACGCCGATGTTCTCGAACAGGGCCGACATTTCCCACATCACCCACTGGCTCATGCCCTGGAAGCGCAGCACCAGCGCGGCAGCCACGGCGACAGCACCGGGCGTCATGTTGCCATTGAGCCATTGGCCGATGCCGACGGCAAAGACGGCGAACAGCAGCGTGCAGTTCATCAGCGTGATGGCCGACTGCAGCAGGGTCACCATCCGCATCTGCTTGTGCACGGTGCCGAGGAACTCCTCCATCGCCTCATGGGCATAACCCTCCTCCCGCCGCGAATGGGAGAAGAGTTTGACCGTGGCGATGTTGGTGTAACTGTCGACGATGCGGCCGGTCATCAGCGACCGGGCGTCGGCCTGCGCCTCGGAGATCTTGCCGAGCCGCGGGATGAAGTAGCGCAGCAGCGCGACGTAGCAGCCGAGCCAGACCAGGAACGGCACGGCGAGCCAGATGTCGCTCATGGCCGCCAGCACCACGGCGCCGGTGAAATAGATGACGACATAGACGGTGACGTCGAGAACCTTCATCACCACTTCGCGCACGGCGAGCGCGGTCTGCATCAGCTTGGCACCGATACGGCCGGCGAACTCGTCCTGGAAGTAGCTCATCGACTGCCGGATCAGGTAGCGGTGCGCCATCCAGCGGATGCGCTGCGGGAAGTTACCCAGCAGCGTCTGGTGGATGAACAGCGAGTCGATGATCTGCAGGCCCGGAATGGCGATCAGCAGCACGAAGGCCATACCGGCAAGCTTCCATCCTTCCTCGGCGAGGAAGGTGCGCGGATCGGCAGCGCTGAGCCAATCCACGATCGAACCCATGAAGCCGAACAGAGTGATCTCGAGGATCGAGATCGCCGCACCCAGCAGCGACATGGCGATGAGGTAGCGCTTGGCGCCCTTGGAATAATGGAGGCAGAAGGCCAGCAGACCCTTGGGCGGCTGCTCCGGCTCGCTCAGGGGATAGGGATTGAGGCGCTGCTCGAACCAGCGGAACATGATCATCACCACTCATTGGCCCGGACGGGCGAAGGGACAGTGCCGGCGCGCCTACGGTCTCAACATTGTTGAGGTGGAGGCCGGCTGGCCGGGAAAACGTCGTCGAACTCGGCAGGCAGCGGACAACAAGGCTTCCGCGCGCCGGGCCGGCAATGCCCCTCCCCAATGCCGTCTCATTTGGCGTAGAAGAGGGGCCGCTGTAGCGGGGCCCGGCAGAATACACAAGCATGCCGAGTCTGCTGTAGCGGCCGGGCCACAGCCCGCATCCAGAACCGATCCAGAGCGGACCAGCTTTTCATGCGTACCGAGACCGAACAGACGATCTATCTCAAGGACTATGCGCCGAGCCCATACCGGATCGTGTCAGTAGAGCTCGACTTCCGCATTCTCGAGGAGAACACGCGGGTGCGGGCCCAGTTGACGGTGGAGCCCGCGCCGGACACTGCAGCCGGGACACCGCTGGTGCTGGACGGTGACGATCTGAAGCTGACCTCGGTCGCCATCGACGGATTGCCGCTGATGCTGTCGGCGTATCTCGCGGACGAGAAGGGACTCACCGTGTTCGAGCCGCCGCTACGGCGCTTCGTGCTCGAAACGGAAGTGGTGATCGAGCCTGAGAAGAACACAAGGCTGATGGGACTCTACCGCTCGAGCGGCACCTGGTGCACGCAGTGCGAGCCCGAAGGATTCCGCCGCATCACCTACTATCTCGACCGGCCGGACGTGCTGGCGACATTCCGTGTTCGCATCACCGCACCCCTGGCCGCGGCGCCGGTGCTGCTCGCCAACGGCAACCTGGTCGACCGCGGCGATGCCGGCGATGGGCTGCACTATGCCGTATGGGAAGACCCGTTCCCGAAGCCTGCCTACCTGTTCGCCCTGGTCGCCGGCGACCTCGGCTCCATCACCGACAGCTACACCACTGGCTCCGGCCGCAAGATCGCGCTCGCCATCTACTGCGCGCATGGCAAGGAGGAGCAGTGCGGCTGGGCCATGGATTCGCTGAAGCGGTCGATGGCCTGGGACGAGCGCCGCTTCGGGCGCGAATACGACCTCGACATGTTCAACATCGTTGCCGTGAACGACTTCAATTTCGGCGCGATGGAGAACAAGGGCCTCAACATCTTCAACGACAAGCTGGTGTTCGCCGAGCCGCAGAGCGCCACCGATGCCGACTACGAGAACATCGAGCGGGTTATCGCCCACGAGTACTTCCACAACTGGACGGGCAATCGCATCACCTGCCGCGACTGGTTCCAGCTGTGCCTTAAGGAAGGGCTGACGGTCTATCGCGACCAGGAGTTCACCAGCGACGAGCGCTCGCGCGCGGTGAAGCGGATCTCGGACGTGGTAACGCTGCGCTCGGCGCAGTTCCCGGAAGATGGCGGGCCCCTCGCCCACCCGGCCCGGCCGGATCAGTACCGGGAGATCAACAACTTCTACACGGCGACGGTCTACGAGAAGGGCGCCGAGATCGTGCGCATGCTGGCGACGCTGCTCGGTGAGGCCGGCTTCCGCAAGGGCATGGATCTCTATTTCGAGCGCCATGATGGGGAGGCGACCACCATCGAGGCCTTCCTCAACGTATTCGAGGATGCCTGCAGCGTCGATCTCGAGCAGTTCAAGACCTGGTACCTGCAGGCCGGCACGCCCCGCCTCTCCGTCAGCGAAAGCTACAACGCTGCGGCGCAGACCTATACGCTGAAGCTCAGGCAGGAGATACCGCCGACGCCGGGTCAGCCGACCAAGGAGCCGCTGGCCATGCCGATCCGCTTCGGCCTGATCGGCCCCAATGGGAGCCCGATGAGCTGGACCGGGGTCAGCGGCGGCGCCAAGGTGGAGGACGACCTGATCGTGCTCGAGAGTGCCGAAGCCGAGGTGACCTTCACCGGCGTGGCCAACAAGCCGGTGCCGTCGCTCCTGCGCGAGTTCTCCGCCCCCGTGATCCTCGACCTGCCGCTCTCGCAGGAGGACCGGCTGTTCCTGGCCCGGCACGACAGCGATCCCTTCAACCGCTGGCAGGCGCTGCAGGATGTGAGCCTCGCCCTCGCCACCGCCGCCGTGGGCGGGCAAGCGTGGAGCGATGGCGATGTGGCGGCTCTCAGCGAGGCCATGGGCGATACGCTCGCCAGCCCCGACCTCGACGACGCCTTCAAGGCGCTGGCCCTGAGCGTGCCGGCGGAGGCGCAGATCGCCCGTGCCATCGGCAAGGATGTGGACCCCGACCGTGTTCACACCGTGCGGAATGAACTGATTGCCGCGGTGTTCGGGCCGCTCGCGGGCAAACTGCGGACCGCGCATGAAGGGCTGCAGTCGGATGCGCCCTACGCGCCGGATCCGGCCGGCAATGGGCGGCGCGCGCTCCGCAACCGCTTACTGGCACTGCTGGTGGGCAGCGGGGCCGAAGGCGCGGCCACGATGGCGACCGCATGCTACCATGAGGCTCGCAACATGACGGACCGACTGGCGGCGCTGGCCACTGCGGCAAGCCACTGGACTGCCGACGCACCGGCACTGCTGGCCGACTTCCGCACCCGCTTCGCCACCGATCCGCTGGTGTTTGACAAGTGGCTGAGCGTCAATGCCGGGGTGCCCGAAGCCGGGGTGATGGAGCGCCTGCGCGGCATCCTCGCCGACCCGGGATTCCCGCGCACCAACCCCAACCGCCTGCGGGCGCTGATGGGTACGTTCGCGCTCAACAACCCCACCCAATTCGCGCGTGCCGATGGCGCGGGCTTCCGTTTCGTGACCGAGTTCGTGGCCGAAGTGGACAAGGTCAATCCGCAGGTGGCGGCGCGCGTACTCACCGGTTTCCGTATCTGGCCGATACTGGAGGCCGGCCGCCGCGAGGAGGCGCGGGCGGCGCTCACGGCGCTGCAGAACGGCGGTGAATTGAGCCGCAACACGGCGGACATCCTCGGGCGAATGCTGGCTGGCTGAGGCGTAGAAGAGCGCGGTTCCTCCAGGCCTCAGAGAGACCGGGAAAAGCACGCGCGACGCGCAACCACGCCGACCTGTGGAGAAGAATTTTTCTCTGCCCGTAAGTGATTCCGCCGACTCGCCTTTTCCGGATCGGGGCCAGCACCCCGCCGGAGAGGGTCTGGACACGATTCACGGGCTGATTCATTGTTCGTTAAGGGCAAATCGGCGGGGTCCAGACCTCAATCATGGTGGAGAGTTTCATGCGGTCGACGGAGCAATCCGGCGCCGGCGCTACCGGATTCGGCGCGGGCAAAGATAGCACAGGCAACACCTCCGAAGGGGGGCCGTCCCGACCTCCGTTCCACGTTCCACCAATCGCTGCCGCCGTGGCTGCGACAGCCTTCCTGGCAGCGGCACTGTTCACCGCCTATGACGCCTACCGCACCTTCGACGACCAGCGGCGCCATCTGGAGCTGATCGGCTCCGCTCTGGCGCAGGAAATCATCGAACTCGATCCGCAGTCCGCGCTCACGCGGCTGGACCACTCTGCCGGCAGGTTCGCGCCGATCATTCAGGCCAGTCTCGTCTCGGATAGCACTTCGGCTGCTTCTCCCTTCGGGCAGATGTTGCCCGTAGGCGGGCTCGGAGCGATCAAGCTCGAGCCGGCACAAAACGATGCCGCCGCCGGGGTGATGCAGCGAGGCGCGGGCGCTTTCGCCATTGCAGCGCTGATGTCCTTTGCCGCCTTGCGCCGACGCCCGAACGATGATCCTGATCCGGCACTGAAGCAAAGCTACCGCACGCTCGCTGCCGCCATTCCCATGGGCGTCGCCTGCTGGACGCGCACCGGCGAACTCATCGTCTGCAACCAGCAATATCGCGACAGCATCGACATGGAAGACCGCGAGGTCACCTATCATCAGGCGGTAAAGCGGCTGATCGCCGGCGGCTACATGAAGCTCTTGCGCGAAGGCGACAATGGGCGCCTGCTCGAACTGCACCGCGAGGACGGCTCCTGCCTGCTCATTGATGAGCGACCGCTCGGCAGCGACGGCTTCATGACCCTGGTCAGCGACATCACCGAGGCCAAGAAGACCGATACGCTCTTGCATGCCATTCGCGAGGAGCAGCGGCACCTCGCCCGGCGCTACCATGAGGAAAAGCTCAAGGCCGAGGCAGCCAGCCGGGCCAAGACGAACTTCCTCGCCCATCTCAGCCACGATATTCGTACGCCGCTCAATCACATCATCGGATTTGCCGACCTGATGCGGCACGAGACCTATGGTGCGCTGGGCGACAAGCGATATCTCGAATACGTGCAGTCGATTAAGTCCTCGGGGGAGCACCTGCTTGCCTCGTTCGCCTCGATCCTCGAACTCGCCGAGTTGGAAAGCGGCCAGAAGGGGCTGCGCAGCGATCCGCTGCTGGTCGACGATCTGATCGAGGGTGTGGCGCAGCGCTTCCGCACTCAGGCGCAGAGGGCGGGCGTCGGCATCGTGATCGGTGCACCCACCCAGGCCATCGTCGAAGGCGACAAGCTCGGCCTCACCCGCATGCTCGGCAATTTGGTGGAGAACGCCATCCGCTTCACACCCGCTGGCGGACGCATCACCCTGGCGGCCTTCGCGGCTCCGGATGGCGTTGTGCTGGAAATCACCGATACCGGCATCGGCATGAGCGAGGAACGGCTCCAGAGCCTGAGCCAGCCCTTCGCGCTGGGTGACGCGACGTTCACCCGCGAGGGCGGCGGACCCGGGCTCGGCATCTCCATCGCCCGCGCCATCGCCGAACTGAGCGGCGGGCACCTCGCCATCGACTCGAGCCCTGCGCTCGGCACCACCGTGGCCATCTCGCTGCCGCTGGCAGCGATGGATGGGCGGATGGCCGCCTGATGCTGACACGGCGTGGCACAAGGCACACTACGCCGCGGCATCGAGCCGCCGGAGCGTAAACGCTAACGCTGTCCGAGGGTGCGCGCCCGGGCGTACCAGGCCTCCGCAGCAGCCTGCACTTCGTGCTGCATGGCGGCTATATCCAGCTCCAGCCGCGAGTAATCGGGATAGTGCGTCAACCCGGCGATCAGGTCGCGGAAGGCGCCGGTCCAGGCTTCGGTCTTAAAGGGCGAGACCAACGCCGCGCTCATGACCTGGAGAATGGTGGAGTAGGTTCTGTGGATCTCGGCCAGGCGCTGGCCGGTCGGCACCAGTCCCACCTGATCCAGCCGCGACAGCACTGCGGCAGTGGGTGCTTGTGGTCGGGCGATGGTGGCGCCGGCGACCAGTTGCGCCGACTGGGCGATGAATTCGAGATCGACAAGGCCGCCGGTCGCCAGCTTCAGGTCGAAGGGGTGGCGTGGTGGCCGCTCCTTCGCCATCAGGGCACGCATGGACACAACGTCGTCAACGGTCTTCGTAATGTCGCGGGGCTGAGCCATCACTTCGGCGACCGCAGCTTCGACCTCCTGGCGGAAGGCGCCATCGGCGGCAACGACCCGGGCGCGGCTCAGCGCCAGGTGCTCCCAGGTCCAGGCGTTGTCCCGGTGGTAGGATCGGAAGCCGCTGAGGCTGGTCGCCAGCGGCCCAGCATTGCCGGAGGGCCTGAGGCGCAGATCGGTCTCGTAAAGCACGCCCTCCGCCGTGGGTGACGACAGCGCTGCCACCAGCCGCTGTGTCAGCCGGGCGTAATAGTGGCTGATGTTGAGCGACTTCTCGCCATCGGAGTCTGCATCAGGCCCGTCATAGAGCAGGATGAAGTCGAGGTCGGAGGTGGCCGTCATCTCGCGGCTGGCCATCTTGCCGAAGGCCAGCAGTGCCACGCGCGCGCCGGCGATGCGGCCGTGGCGACGCTCGAACTCCCGGCGGACCGACGCAAACAGGCGGTTGACCAGGGTCTCGGCAAGAGCCGTGAACTGCTCCCCTGCCCCGGTGGCGTCGACGGTGCCGGATAGAAGGCCCGCGGCGATCAGGAACTTCTGCTCCTGACCGATGATGCGGGCGCGATCGATGATCTCCTCATAGGAGCGGGCCTCGGCAAGGAAGGCGTCGACCTTGGCGATCAGCACCTCGCGGTGAGTGACGTCGTTGGCAAAGGCCGGATCGATCAGCCCGTCCATCACATGGGCGCGGTGGATCACCTGCTCGGCCATGCGCGGCGCCGAGGCCATGAGCTGCACCAGAAGGGTGCGCAGATTGGCGTGGTTGCGCAGCAGCGAGAACAGCTGCACGCCGGCGGGCAGGCGCGAGAGGAAATTGTCGAAGCGCAGCAGCGCCTCATCAGCATTGCCGGCATGGCCGAGCGTTGCCAGCAGCAGCGGCAGCAGTTCGGTCAGGTGGGCGCGGGCAGCGCTGGTGCGGGTGGCGGCATAGCTGCCATAGTGCCAGCGGCGCACGGTCTCGATGGCCTTGGAGGGATCGGCGAAGCCGAGGCTCGACAGGGTCTCGACCGTTCCTGGATCGTCGTCGGAGCCGGTGAAGACCAGGTTGCCGCCTTCGACGCCAAGGCTCTCACCTTCGGTGAACAGTTCGCCATAGTAGCGCACCACCCGCTCCAGCGCGGCGCGGTAACTGCGCTCGAAGGCGAGGCGGTCGGGCTCGCCCATCAAGCGGCCGACCACCGCCACGCCTTCAGGGGTGGACGGCATCACGTGGGTCTGCTCGTCGCGTAGCATCTGCAGCCGGTTCTCGACCGCGCGCAGATACCAGTAGGTCTGCGTCAGCTCAGTTGCCGCCTTCGGCGTGATCCAGTTGGCGTCCGCGAGAGCCGCCAGAGCATGAGCGGTCGGCTTTACGCGGAGGCTGCGGTCACGTCCGCCGGCGATCAGTTGCTGGGTCTGGGTGAAGAACTCGATCTCGCGGATGCCGCCGCGGCCAAGCTTGACGTTGTGGCCCTCGACGCGGATGTCGCCGACATTCTTGGCGATGTTGATCTGGCGCTTCATCGCCTGGATGTCGGCGATGGTGGCGAAGTCCAGATGCCGGCGCCAGACATAGGGCGCCAGTTCCTTGAGGAAGGCTTCGCCGACGCCGCGATCACCGGCGCAGGGCCGTGCCTTGATCCACGCCGCGCGCTCCCAGTTCTGCCCGCGAGCCTCGTAATAGGTCATCGCGGCATCCACCGAAATCGCGACCGGCGTGGAGCCGGGATCGGGGCGCAGGCGGAGGTCGGTGCGGAACACGTAGCCGTGGGCGCGGCGGTCCTCCATCAGGCCCACCAGCTTCTGCACCATGCGCGAATAGATCTTGGTCGCCTCGGCCGGTTCGGCAAGCACGCCGCGCTGCGGGTCGTAGAACGCGACGATGTCGATGTCGGAGGAGTAGTTGAGCTCCTGCCCGCCATGCTTGCCGAGGGCAAAGAGGGCGAGACCGGAATTGGCCGCGGTCGCCTCTTCGGCGGGAATGGCCAGCTTGCCCCGGTCGGCTGCCTCGCGCATCAGCAGGTTGAGGCAGGCGTCCAGTGCCGCATCGGCGAGGTCGGACAGTGCCGCGGTCGACTGTGCGGTGGTCCAGGCTCCGCCCGCCTCTGCAATGGCGGCCAGCAATGCGGTCCGCCCTTTGGCGATGCGCAGCGCCGGACCGAGAGCATCTTCGTCGCCGGCATCGCGACCCGCCACCTGAACGGCATCGAGAATGTCGGCGAGAGTGCCGTCGGCATCCTGGGCAAGCGCTCCCGCCAGCCACTCCGCATTGGCCTGCGCGAGTTCGAGAAGATACGGCGCCTGCTCCAGCAAGGGCCCAATGCAGGGACCGGCTGCCGCTATGGGTTCGCGCTGCTCTGGCGGGAGCGCGGTGAGCCAGGCCTGAACGGCCGGTGTGTCGACGGGCGGCAGGGGCGCGAGGTGCATGCGAATGGCTTAGCAAGCGGCGTGGGTGGAGAGAACCCCTCAGACCGGCAGATCGATCACCGCCCGCACACCGGGGGCATTGTCCTCGATGCGGAAGCTGCCGCCATGGAGGCGCGTTACGGCATCGACCAGCGACAGGCCCAGGCCCGAGCCCGGTTCGGAACGGCTGGCCTCGAGGCGAACGAACCGGTCGAGCACACGCTTGCGATCCGGCTCGGGAATGCCGGGACCGTTGTCGCCCACCTCGACCAACACCCGACCATCGATGCGGCGCAGGCCCACCGTGATGCGGCCGCCGCTGCCGTCGGGAGGGCTGGCGTATTTCACCGCGTTCTCGAGGAGGTTCACCATCGCCTGCCCGATCAGTTCGCGATTGGCACGCAGATGGACGCCCGGCTCCACATGCGTTTCGAGCGTGATGCCTTCATCCTCGGCAACGGGGCCATAGAGCTCGGCCATGTCCGCCACCACGGCACTGATGTCGACATCGGTAAGGGCGCCGGACGGCGCACCGGCCTCGGCGCGGGCAATCATCAGCAGGGCATTGAAGGTGCGGATCAGGCGATCGCTTTCGGCGATGGTGGTTTCCAGCGCCTCCCGCCGTGCCTCGTCGCTGGCGCCGTCCCGCAGCGCCGATTCCGCCTGGTTGCGCAGGCGCGTCAGTGGCGTCTTGAGGTCGTGGGCGACATTGTCGGTGACCTCCTTCAGTCCCTGGAGCAATTGCTCGATGCGGTCGAGCATGGCGTTGAGGTTGGTGGCGAGACCATCGAACTCGTCGTTGCGACGGGTGACGGGCACGCGCTCGGAGAGATTGCCCGACATGATCTTGGTGGAAGTATCGCGAATGGTGTCGATCCGCTTCAGCACCCGCCGGGCGGTGACGCCCCCGGCCACCAGCGAGAACAGGATGATGCCGATCGCCCCAACGAAAAAGCTCTGGACAATGATGGCGCTGAATCCCCGCCGCTCCACCACGTCCCGGCCCACCACCAGCCGCATGCCGTTGGGCAGTTCCACGGATCGCACCACCGCATAGCCACTGCGGGGCGGCCTGCCGTCCGTGCCCATCGGCAGCCCGTTGGCGCGTTCATAGTCGAAACTGTAGATGCCCGGCTCGATCAGCACTTCGGGCGGCACGTCGGTGACGTTGCCGATCAGGTACTGCCCCGTCGCGTCGCCGAGATAGTAGACGCCTGGCCCCGGCGAGCGCGAGATGCGGTCGAGCGCGAACGCCATGGCGCGGATGCCCTGGTTGGCAACGATCCGCTGCAGCACACGCACCTCGCCGTCGATGTCGTTGGCCTGCTGCCGCTGCAGCTGCAGGCTCGATTGCCAGCCGATGAAGGCCAGCAGCAGGATGGCGAAGATCGAAAAGATCAGGATGAAGGTCGCGGTCAGGCGGACCGTCGACGTGCGCCAGAGCTGAACGAAGCGGTTCACGCGCTCACTCGCGGATCATGTAGCCGGCGCCGCGCACGGTGTGGAGCAACGGGCTGGCGTAGCCCTTGTCGATCTTGCTCCTGAGGCGCGACATGTGCACGTCGATGACATTGGTCTGGGGGTCGAAGTGGTAGTCCCAGACATTCTCGAGCAGCATGGTGCGGGTCACCACCTTGCCGGCGTGCTTCATCAGATATTCGAGCAGGCGGAACTCGCGCGGCTGCAGCAGGATGGTTTCGCCATCCCGCTCGACCTTGCGCGACAGCCGGTCGAGCGTCAGCCCGCCGACGCTGTAGCTGGTCGCCGCCTCGGAGGGGCTGGAACGCCGCGCCAGCACCTCGATGCGGGCCAGGAGTTCGGTGAAAGCGTAGGGCTTGGTGAGGTAGTCGTCGCCCCCTGCCCTGAGCCCGGTCACGCGATCGTCCACTTCGCCCAGCGCCGACAGGATCAGCACCGGGGTGTTGTCACCCTCGGCGCGCAGCGACTCGACGATGGAGAGACCATCGCGTCGCGGCAGCATGCGATCAACGATCAGCACGTCGTAGTCCATGCCCGACGCCATGGCGTAGCCGGTCTCACCGTCGCTGGCGTGGTGCGTGACGTGTCCGGCCTCGTCGAGAGCCTGGATCAAATAGCTTGCCGCCTCGCGGTCGTCTTCGATCAGGAGGATTTTCACCGGGACGCTCTCCAGTGGTCGGCAGCTACAGTTAGCCCCGGGAGGTGAGTCCCGGGGCCATGTTTGTAGGCTTATTCCTCGCCGAGCGGCAGGCCGATGAAGCGAGCATTGCCGTCGCGTTCGACCATGACCAGGGCGGTGTTGAGGCCGCGGTCACGGACGCCGTCGAGGGCGGCCTCGAACTCGTCGAGGCTGTTCACCGGCTTGTTGTCGACCTGCACGATGGCATCACCGACAGTGAGGCCCTTCTCGGCAGCAGCCGATTCCGGATCGACGTCCTGGATCAGCAGGCCCCCGTTACCATCCGCATTCGGCACCAGGCTAAGGCCGACACTCGACTCGGACGGCAGCGGAGCCGGCGGGGTCAGCGATTCGGGCTCTTCGGCCTGTGCTGCCTGCTCTTCGTTGAGCGTGCCCAGCGTCACCGAGACGGTGGTCTCGGCGCCATCGCGCCAGATGGTCAGCTCGACGGTCGAGTCCGGGGCCTTGCTGGCGATGGTGCGGCTGAGGTCGAGTGCATCATCGATCTCATCACCGTCGACGGCGGTGATGATGTCACCGGACTGGACGCCAGCCGGACCGGCAGGGCCGTCCTCGGCGACGTTGCTGACGATGGCACCACGGGCATCTTCGAGACCCACGCCGTCGGCGATGTCACGGGTGACATCCTGGATGCCGACGCCGAGATAGCCGCGGGTGACTTCACCGTTGTTGATCAGCTGATCCACGACCGACTGCACGGTGGAAGCTGGAATGGCGAAGGCGATGCCGACATTGCCGCCGTTGGGCGAATAGATGGCGGTATTGACGCCAACCACTTCACCGCGGGTGTTGAAGGTCGGCCCGCCGGAGTTACCCGTGTTGACCGCCGCGTCGATCTGCAGGAAGTCGCCATAGTTGTTGCCGCCGATGTCACGGCCGGAAGCCGAGATCACGCCGACGGTCACCGAACCGCCGAGGCCGAACGGGTTGCCGACCGCCACCACCCAATCGCCGACACGGCTGGGTTCGGATTCGAAGGTGACGAACGGCAGGTCATCGCCTTCGATCTTGATGACGGCAAGGTCGGTGCGCTCGTCGGTGCCGACGACTTCGGCCTGCTGCTCGCTGCCATCCTCGAACACAACCGTGACCTTGGTGGCGTCGGAGACGACGTGGTTGTTGGTCACCACATACCCGTCAGCGGAAACGATGAAGCCGGAGCCGGCTGCCATGAACCGGCGCGGCGCGCGCTCGGGCGTACCACCACCGCGCGGACCGAACTGATCACCGAACTGGTCGAAGAAATCCTGGAACGGATGACCTTCCGGCAGATCGGGGAAGTTGAACTCGAACTGGTCGCCACCGCGGCGAACGGAGCGCCCGCTCTCCTCGGCTTCGACGAGAATGGACACCACGGCGGGCTTTACCGCCTCGACCAGGTCCGCGAAGCCCGGGTGGGCATTGACTTCCGGCACGCTGATCTGGGCGGCGGGCTGGAATTGCGCGTTGGCGGCGGTACCGGTCATGACATAGGCGGTGCTGACACCCCCGACGCCGACCATCAGCGCCAGGGCCGAAGCCCCGAGCCAACGGCTGGTCCGCTTGAGAATGGACGATCCCATGAAACTCTTCTCCTTCGGCAAGCCCTCAACAGCTTGTGCCGTAGATATGGAATGTCCGGGCTTTCAGAGAAGTTGCCCCAAGATTAAACCTTGGCAATGTAGCGGGCGGGATTAGGGCGGAGGGCTCGAGCGAGCGTCTCAATTCTCGCAGACCTCATGGTGAGCCTGTCGAACCACGAGGTCGGTAGCACCGTGCCCGCGACCTCGTCCTTCGACAAGCTCAGGATGAGGTCTATGACAGCGCAGGGTGGCTATTTCAGCTCGTCCAGCGCCGCGCGCTCTTCCGCGGTCAGCCCGTCGGAACCGACCTCCGCAGCACTGCGGCGCCGTCCCGCCAGCCACAGCGCCACCAGGCCCACAACCAGCAATGCCGGTGCCGCGCCCCAGAGCAGCAGGGTCTGGGCCGACACTCTTGGGTTAAGCAGCACGTATTCGCCATAACGGTCCACCACGAACTGGCGGACATCCTCGTCGCTGTCGCCGGCGACCAGCCGCTCGCGCACCAGCAGCCGCAGGTCCCGCGCGAGGTCGGCGTCGCTGTCGTCGATGGACTGGTTCTGGCAGACGAGGCAGCGCAGTTCCGCCGAGATGTTGCGGGCCCGCTGTTCCAGCACCGGGTCGGCCAGCATCTCGTCGGGGCTCACTGCAACCGCGACGCCGGACAGCAGCAGCGCGCAGGCGAGGACGAGCGAGCGGAGCCAGGTCATTGGGCGGGCTCCGCAAGGGGCCGCGCCGTCCGGTTCGGCACCCCGATTCTGAGGCGCCGATCCGTCAGCGACAGAGCCCCTGCCCCCGCCATCAACAGGGCGCCGATCCAGATCAGGGTGATGTAGGGCTTGTACCAGATGCGCACGACATGGGTGTCGGCCAGCGGTTCACCCAATTGCAGGTAAAGCTGAGAGAGGCCATAGGTCTGGATGGCCGCTTCGGTGGTCGGCATCCCGCTCGCGGCATAGATGCGGCGTTCGGCAATTGCGGTGCGGGTGCCGCCATTCGGCGCAGTAATATTGAAGTGCCCCTGCTCTGCCGTGTAGTTCGGCCCACGGACAGTGTCGAAATCCTCGAAGGAGACCGCATAGCCGGAAAGCTCGGCCGTTTCGCCGGGGTTGAGCCGGGTCACCAGCTCGGTTTCCCAGGCCGTCACCGAGACGATGCCCAGCACCGTCACGCCCAGGCCGAAATGAGCGATGGCGGTCGACCAGGCGGGTCGCGGCAGGCCCTTGAGCCGGCGCCAGCTCTCGCCGAAAGGAATACGGCCGAGGCGGCTGCGCTCGACGAGTTCCGCGATAGCCCCGAAGGCGACCCAGAAGCCGAGCAGCAGGCCGATCGGCGCCAGCGAGATCGATACGCCACCAAGGGCCGAGACCAGGATGGTGACGAACAGCGCCAGGGCCGCCGCACCGATCAACCTCTGCGCTGCTGCGAGCACGTCGGCCCGCTTCCACGCCAGGAACGGCCCGAACGGCAGCACCAGCAGCAGCGGCGCCATCAAGGCCGTGAAGGTGAGGTCGAAGAACGGGGCGCCGACCGAAATCGTGGTTCCGGTCAGGGCATCGAGCAGCAGCGGATAAAGCGTGCCCACCAGGATGGCGCCGACGGCTGTTGCGAGGAAGAGGTTGTTGAGGATCAGCGCCCCCTCGCGGCTGACCGGCGCGAACAACCCGCCCTGCCGCAAAGTGGCCGCGCGGAAGGCAAACAGCGCGAAGGCGCCGCCGATCAGCACGGCCAGCATCGACAGGATCACCAGCCCACGGGTGGGATCACTGGCAAAGGTGTGGACTGAGGTCAGGATGCCGGAGCGAACCAGGAAGGTGCCGAGCAGCGAAAGGGAGAAGGTGATGATGGCGAGCAGCACCGTCCAGATCTTCAGGGCGTTGCGTTTCTCCATGACCAGCGCCGAATGCAGCAGCGCCGTACCCGCGAGCCAGGGCATAAAGCTGGCGTTCTCGACCGGATCCCAGAACCACCAGCCGCCCCAGCCGAGCTCGTAATATGCCCAGTACGAGCCCATGGCGATGCCGAGGGTCAGAAAGGTCCAGCTCAGCAAGGTCCATGGGCGCACCCAGCGCGCCCAGGCCTGGTCGATCCGCCGGGAAATCAGCGCCGCCACAGCGAAGCTGAAGCAGATGGAGAAGCCGACATAGCCGGCATAGAGCAGCGGCGGATGGATGGCGAGGCCGATATCCTGCAGCACCGGATTGAGGTCGTTGCCCTCGAGTGGCGCGGGAAGCAGGCGCGTAAACGGGTTTGACGTGAACAGGGTGAAGCCGGTGAACGCCGCCGTCAGCAGCGACTGCGTCGCGAGCACCAGGCTCAGCAGATCGTGTGGAAGATTGCGCCCGAACACGGCCACCAGGGCGCCGAACAGCACGAGGATCACGATCCAGAGGACCATCGATCCTTCGTGATTGCCCCAGACGCCGCTGATCTTGAAGATCAATGGCTTGAGCGAATGAGAGTGCTCCACCGCCAGCAGCAGGCTGAAGTCGGACACGACGAACGCCTGGATCAGAGCGCCGAACGCTACCGCCACCAGCACGAACTGCAGCACCGCGCCCTGCCGCAGGACCATCGCCAGCCGCGTGCCGGAGCGATGATAGAGGTAGCCCCCCACCGCCGAGATAGTCGCAATGGCAAAGGCGAGGACGAGCGCAAAGTGGCCGAGTTCAATGCTCATGCGGCGACGCTTTCGGCTTGCCGCAGGCGTTGAAGGGTGTCGCTCCACCCCACCCTCAATCCCTCCCTATCATGGGGAGGGAGACGCAGAGCCGAGATATCGGAGTTCATCGTCTCCAACCTCCTTGTGGGGAGGGATCAAGGGTGGGGGTCAGCAGACGGACAACCGCTTTCACTGCGCTGCCTCCGGCCGCCATTCCCCCTGCGCCTTCAGCGCGTCCACGACTTCCTTGGGCACGTAGTTCTCGTCGTGCTTGGCCAGCACGTTCGTGGCCTCGAAGCTGCCGTCGCTGCCGAGCCGCCCTTCCGCAACCACGCCCTGCCCCTCGCGGAACAGGTCCGGCAGGATGCCGGAATAGTGCGCCGCGACTTCGGCGCCACCATCGGTGATGACGAAGAAATTGCTCTCGCCGGAGCGGGTCCAGCTCCCGTCCTTGACGAGCCCACCGAGCCGGATCGGGGTGCCGGGTTCTACCGCGCGGGCGGCGACTTCACTGGGCGAATAGAAGAACACGATCTGGTCGCGCAGGGCAGTCAGCACCAGCGCTGCCGCCAGCGCCACCACCAGCAGCAGGCCGGCGATCACCGCCAGCCGCTTCTGCTTGCGGCTCCAGCCGCGGGATCGGGGTGTGGCGGGTGCGGTCATTGGCCATTTTCCCTCAGTTCAAGGCCGGCACCAAGGGCCAGCGTGTCGAGTTCGCCGCGGTCGAAGGCCTGCGGATACGCGGCAACCGCGTCGTCATAGGCAGCCTGCGCGGCCGCGGTGTCACCGAGCACGATGTAGGACTGCACCAGTTGCGTCCACTCCTCCACCGTGCCGCCATCGCGAGCGAGGCGCTCCGCCAGGCCGGACACCATGGCGCCGATATCCGGCGCCCCTTCGGCCGGCGCGCCGCGGTTTTCGGCCACAGCCAGCCCCTGCCGGGCGCCGGCGATCCACGGCTCGGTGCCCTCGGCCAGCGCCAGAACTTCGCGCCAGAGGGCCTCTGCCTCTTCAAAGGCGCCGGTGCGGGTCAGTTCCGCGGCGAGGTAGAGCCGGGACGGCACGTGCTGCGGATCGGTCGCGGCGGCGCGCAGGAGGTCCATAGCCTCGGCGGAGCCGGTGCCGTTGCTCTCGAGCAGCAGCGCTTCGGCGAGGCGCGTCTGAGCGTCCGGATTGGTGCCGCCGAGCGCCAGCACACGCCGCCAGGCGTTCACCGCGTCGGCATAGCGGCCCATCTGGGTGTAGGCGGGCGCGATCACCGTCCAGCCGCGCAGGTCGTCGGGATTGGCCGCCAGCGCCGCCTCGATCCGGGCCACCGCCTCGGCGAGATCAAGGGTTTGAGCCGTCAGTTCCGGCCGCTCCGCCAGGGGCTGGGCCGGCTGCTGGGGTGAGCCGAGCCAGCCATAGACGGCAAAGCTCACAGCGGCGATGAGGGCAAGCCCCACCACAAGCTGTAGGCGACCGAAGGGAGGGCCACCGGTGACCTCGCCCCGCTCCGTGCGGCTCCTGAGCATCTCGCGGGCCAGTTCACCGCGCGCCGCCTCGGCCTCGCGCTGCCCCAGCCGGCCAGAGGCGACATCCGCCTCGATGCCGGCAAGGACCAGACGAAAATGACTGTTGGGATCGGCCGTTACGCCGGCGCTTGCGTTGACCGCGCGGGGACCGGCTGCGTAAAACAACGCAGCGCAGGCGATGGCGG
The DNA here is from genome assembly GCF_042685625.1 of Devosia albogilva. NCBI lineage: Bacteria > Pseudomonadati > Pseudomonadota > Alphaproteobacteria > Hyphomicrobiales > Devosiaceae > Devosia > Devosia albogilva. Next base: position 2,919,974 of record NZ_JBHUNP010000001.1, on the reverse strand, counting down.
TAACAGCAATGGCGACGAACCAGAACAGCATGGGCCTCGAACGCTGGGCGCGGACGGACGGGCGACTGGCGCCATCTATAAGCCGGCCACGGCAAAAAACCACACCATTACGGACTCTTGAGGCGGACGCATTGCCACAGGGCAGAGCCGGGGCATGAGCGACATCGAGGCCCACTTCGCCATCCTGGGTTCAACGCCCCAGGCTCGACTTCTCGCGGGACTGCTGGCCTCCGAGCATGGCAAACGGGTGGCGATCGCCGCCGAAACGGATGCTGCCTACCGGCTGCCGCGAGGGCTCGATCTGTCTGCCGGCGCCATCACCAGGCCCGAGAGCTGGTCGCTGCTCACCACTCTCGTGCCCGAAACGGTGAAACTCCTGTCCCGCATCGGCGGCCGCTCGGCCTGGGCCCGGATAGACCCGATCCTGTTTGCCGACCTCGCCGCCCCGGCCGAAGCGATATCGCACATCCGGCACATGGCCAGCGCCTTCGGCATCGCCGCCGAGCGGGTGCCGCCGGATCTGATCGGCCCGGGGCGGAACGCCATCTACCTGCGCGACTGCGTCGTGTTCCACCGAGCCACGCTCGAAGCCGCCCTTGATGCCTGGCTGGACCGCCTCGGCGTGGTGCGCCTCACCGGTGCCGTCAACATCCATGCGGATGGCAGCGGCTCCGCGCCCAGCGGAGACGCCTATTGCCGCATTGCCCGGGTGGTCCTCGCCGACGACACCGCCCTGCTGCGTCACCTACCCACCGATAGCTGGCCTTCCCTGCTGGTGCGCGAGGTCGGCAATACTTTGCTCCTCGAGCCGACCGCACCCATGGCTGGGGCCGTCATGCATCAGCTGGACTTCGGCCTGACGCTGCACCGGCAGCCGCATGGTGGCCTCGTGGCCCTCGGCCCCGGAGCGGCGGACGACTTTGCGGCCCGGCTTGTGGCCCTGCTGGGCCGCGAGCGGGCGCCTCGCCTCGCCGGCCGCTCGCAATATGTGTCGATCACCACCGCCGATGGCGCCCCTGCAGTCGGACGGGTCGGGGATGTCGGCCCCGACATCCTGGCGGGCTTCGGGTTCACCGGCGCCTTCTTCGCGCCGGCCATCGCCCGCTGGCTCTGCGACCGCGCCTCGGGGGCCGAAAGGTCCTGGTTCGAGGCGCGCCTGGTCGGACGCAGCATCTCGGCCTCCCCTGCCGCCGAATTCCGGGGCGCAGCGTGAAGCGCCAGCCTTTCCGCCTCCCCGCCGAGACTGCCGGGCCGTTCCTCGGCGCCGCCATCGATCGCAGCAAGCCGATCCGCTTCCGGCTGGATGGCCGCAGCATCGAGGGCTTCACTGGTGACACGGTGCTCAGCGCCGCCCTCGCGGCCGGCATCGACACGCTCGGCACCATCCACGGCGCACCTCTGGCTCTGAGTTACGCCGTCGCTCCGGCCGTGCAACTGGCCGGCTCCACCATCCCGCTGCCCATGGAGCGCACGCCGGCGACCGACGGAGCCGAGTACTTCACCGGCGCCCGCAACTCGCTGCTGCACCGCCTGTTGGGCGGCAACAGCCTCCATCTCGATCAGCATCCGTCCAGCGCCACCGTCAGCGGCGAACACCTGCAGCGCCAGTATGGCCGGGCGGACCTGGTCGTTGTGGGCGCAGGCATTGCTGGTCTGACCGCAGCGCTCGCCGCTGCCAGGTCCGGCCTGTCGGTGATGGTTCTCGAAGCTCGGCTCCAGCCCGGCGGCTATTCGGTGCTGTTCGGGCGCCAGGAGGGCGAAGACCAGCCCGAGACCGCCATCGCCACGCTGCTGGCGGCCGTTGCCGCCAATGACGCGATCACCCTTGTCACCAGCGCCGAAGTTGTCTCCGCCCGCTCCGGCCTCGTGCAGGCCCATGTCGTCCACCTCGTCGGCGGCAAGCCGCAGGCGCAGCTGCTTGAGATCGAGAGCCCACGCATCATCCTCGCCACTGGCAGCCTCGAGCGCCTGCCGATCTTCGCCGGAAACCGCCTCCCCCGCGCCCGCGGTGCGCTGGAAGCCTTCGAACTCGGCTGGCACTATGGCATCTGGCCGGGCCGCGATGCTGTCATCGCGACCGTCAGCAGCGTCGCCTATCGCCTTGCCATGCTCGCCGCCGATGCCAGGGTGCGGATCAATCGGGTCATCGACACCCGGGCGGGGCCGGAGTCCCGGTTCATCGCTTTTTCGCGCGCCTATGGGATCACCCAAGCACCGGGGTCACGCCTTGCTGCGGCAGTGCAATCCCGGGGCCGCCTGCAGCTCCGCACCGAGTCTGCCATGGGCGGAGCCGCAACAGGTGGCGCTGATCTGACCACCGACAGCCTCGTCGCCTGCGGCGGCTGGCAGCCGGACCTGACGCTGTGGAACGGCGCCGGCGGCTTCAGCCGCTGGCAGTCTTCACGCCACCGCCTTGAAGCCACCGGCACCCTGGACGGCATCGCGCTTGCCGGCAGCGCTGCCGGTTGGCTCAGCCGCACGGCCTGCGCCGCCAGTGGCCCCGACGCGGTTGCCGCGCTGTTGGGGCGCCCTCGCCAGGGCGTCCAGGAACTCAGCATCGATCCGGTCTACGACACGCCGGACGATCCGACCTCCATCGCAAGCGTCGCGGGCGAAGCGAGCTTTCTTGCTGCAGGCCGCCACCTGTTCAGGCGCCCCGCAGCAGCGCCGGGCTCCTGGCCATGGCAGCGGCAGCCTGCCACGGAGTCGATCGCGGATACGCCGCAGCCGCTGGATGTCGGCATTGTCGCGGCCAGCGTCCAACTCGGCTTGGTTCCGGCGGCCAGCGCCGGGGCCGTCGCGCAGGAGCGGACGGGCCTTGCCCTTGCGCACACCCGCCCCGCGGAAGCACCGCCCCCGCGCGCACCGACGCTGCTGCCGGATTATCTGGTGGGTCGCTTCGGTGGCCGTGGTCAGCTCTGGCTGATCCGACCGACCGAGGGGCGCACCCTCGATCCCGGCGGGCTGATACAGCCCGACGCCGACACGGCCGACCCGCTCGCCGCGATCGGCGTGGTGGTTCGGCCGGTGCAGGATGGGGCTTTGGCGCTGCTGGATGGCGCCGCCATCGGCAGTGCCGGAAGCAAGGTGATGCTGCGCGAAAGCACGCGCGTGGTCCCGCTGACGCTGGTGGCACCCTATGCCGAGGGGATGGATCTAGCTGCGGCGCTCAGCCGAGGCGCGGGCACGCCTTAGCGTGTCGGCGTAATCCGCGTTGAACCGGACCTCGGCCATCTTGATGGCCGCATCCAGCCTGCCACCGACCACCGGATCTCCCGGCTGGCGGCGCAGCAGGTCGAGATTGCGCTCGAGATGGGTTTCGAGCGCCTGGCCGGTCTGGCTCCAGGCTTGGTCGAAGGTTGCGTTCACGGCCAGGGAATCGCGGCATTCGCGCACCGCCGCCAGCAGGTACACGCCGCCGATTGCTGCGAGGACAGCGCTGTTGTCGAGCCGGTCGCTGCCATCGCGACCGCGCCGCATGGCCATATTGAGGTCAGTCACCACGGTCTTGAGCCGCGGCTCGATCCGCTCCGACACCTGGCGGGTCATTGCCGAGAGCGCAGCCGTCCAGCGGCCGCCCCGCGTCAGTTCCACATAGCCGGTCACCGCGCGCACCAGCCGGTGAAAGCGGTCGAGGCCCCGGCAGGTGAGATCGATGTCGGCAAACGGCCCCATCGGTTTCATCAGGTGCAACTGGTTCTGCGCCTGAGTCAAAAGCCCGTCGATCAGGGGCGCGAATCCCGAGCGAATAATGGTTGCCTCGCTTGGATTGCCGCAGATCTTGATCACGGCGAGCACCAGACGACTGGGGTTGGCGACCTGCCCGGCAGCCGCCAGGAACAGCAAGCCGGCGAGGGCTGGATCCTGTACGGGCATGGACTGCAGCGCTGCCACCAATCCGGCCTCTTCGGATATGGCGTTGACTGCCCGTCCGAAGCCCTGCGCCTTCGTGAGCAGGGCGCGGTGGCGGAGTGCTGCCACCACGGCCGGAAGCGCCGCCCGAGCCTCGTCGCTGCCGAGCATGGCGCGCAGCCGGCGACCGGTGTCGAAATCAGCCTCGGCGCGGGCCAACTGATCCTTCATGCGGGCCAGCAGTTCGGTTGCCACGTCTTCGAGTTCTGCCGCAGTCAGGCTGCCATTGGCGGCGCGCTCGGCCGAAAGCAGGTCCGGCGCAAGGTCGCGCAGCACCCAGGTCCAGGCCGCCTCGACATGCTGGCGCGCCAGGGCACCCGGCAGCGGGCTCGCGGGCAGTTCTTCGACGATCACCGGCTCGAGCAGGCCGGCGAATGGCCGCGCCACCGGCGCGACCCTGTGCAGGGGAGCAGGCTGTGGTGCAGCAGCAGTGGCAGGCTGTGGTTTGGCTGCGGAAGGCATCAACACGCGCGGGGTGAGGCAGACTGTCCAGCAACCCTATAGGTGGCTGGTAAACAATCCTTATCTCCCGCGCGCGGACCTGATCAGGCGGTGCCGGGCACCACTGCCCAGTTGCCGTTCTGCTCGCGGCAGGCGGTGCCCTTTTTCACATAGTCCTGGCCGTTGATCTTCACCGTGTGGGTGAAGTCGCGGCAATCGAGGTTGTTGACGCGGACATAGGGTCCGACAGCGACCGAGCCGGTGGTGCCGCGATCGCCCGTCCACTGCCGCGGGGCGCCGGGACGGCCGAACTGCAACGCATAGAACTGTGCCGTGTTGGCTTCGCTCGAGTCCTTCGCCGTCATCAGGTTCAGCGCAGCGGTGTCGACGAAGCCCTGCGACACGCTGGTGGTCAGCAGTGCCTGCTGGGTGGTCTGCGCCGGGGTCGGCACCACCGGGGCGGTCACGACCGGTGCGGTGACCACCGGCGCCGTGGCGACCTGGGTCGGCGCCGTGCTCGCACAGGCGGAGAGTGCAAGGGCAAACAACGGAGTAGCAAACAAGGCAATGCGATTCATGAAAAGCGTCTCGTGTTCGGTCAAATCGTGATCGGTGCGATTTACGGCGAAAGTGCGTCAGGCTGCGGCAGGACGGGAGAGGCCGCCGAGCCGCGCCGTAGGAAGCCGCAATTCCACCAGCAGACCGCCCAGAGCCGAGCGTTTCAAGGCCAGACTGCCGCCGTAAACATCCACCAATTCCTTGACGATATCGAGCCCTAGTCCCGTCCCGGGCGTTTTCTCGTCCAGCCTGACGCCGCGGCGCAACACTTTCTGCGCGTCCTCCTCGGTCAGCCCCGGACCGTTGTCGTCGATGCGGATCAGCAGCATCGTCCCGGTGTCGCTGCGTTCCGCCGAAAGGCGCACCCCCACCTGCCCCTTCGACCACTTGCAGGCGTTGTCGAGCAGATTGCCCGCCATCTCCTCGAGATCGGCCTCATCACCGCGGAACCAGGGCAGCGAAGCGTCCGGCCGCTGAAAGGCGATGGTGACGTCCGGGTGGATCTTCCGCATCACCCGCGTCAGCCGCAGCATGATCATGGTGGCGTCGGCCTTCTTGCCGACCACCGAGGTGCGGGCGGCGAGCCGCGCCCGCTCGAGATAGGTCGAGACCATGGTGCTCATTTTCTCGGTCTCGGCCTGTACCACGTTGGCAAGGGCGCCCTTGCTGTTGCGCGCCTCGTTGCGCAGCACCGCGATCGGTGTCTTCAGGCCATGCGCCAGGTTGCCCACCTGGTTCCGGGCGCGTTCAATGATCTGGGTGTTGGAGCGCAGCAGCTCGTTCACCTCCTCGGCCAGGGGCGCGATCTCGCGTGGATAGGTGCCGGTGACCGCGGTGCTCTCGCCTTCGCGCACGCGCTCGATAGCGCGACTCAGCCGGTCCACCGGTCGCATGGCGAAGCGAGCGACGATAGCGCTCATGACCGCCAGCATCACCCCTACCGCACCGAGCACGATGAAGGCTTGGCCGCGGAAGTTCTCGACCAGGTTCAGGATTTCGCTGAGATTGCCGCTGACCACGATCCGATAGGTGAGGTCCGGACCTATGGTCACGGTGCGCTCGACGACGCGGATGCGTGTGCCGAACGCGTCATCAACGATCGCCGTACGCCGCCCGGCGCTGTCGACCGGTCCCATCATCACCGGCAGGTCGATGCCCACCATAGAGGTTGAGAAGTTGAACAGCCGGCCGTCATTGCCGCGGATGGCCCAGTACCAGCCGGAGCGCGGCCGTTCGAAACGCGGGTCGGCAAGCACCACCGCCTCATCGAGCGGATTGCCGGTCTCGAGCAGTTGCCCCGTCAGGGTCTCGACGTGAAAATCCAGGGTCTGCGACAGCGATGAGTCGAGCGCCCGGGAGTAGAGATCGGTCAGCAGAAAGCCGGTCGCAACCAGCGCCAACACCAGCCAGGTGGCGGAAAGCCAGAACAGCCTGGCCGCAATCGAGCCACTGCGCTTCGCCGGCGCTTCCAGTGCCGATGTCGTCGGCTCGGCCTTGCCGCTACCGGGGGCCGGCTCCTGCTGGACAGCGCTGTCGCTCACCAGCCGGCTCAGTCTTCAGCGATCTGGTAGCCCAGTCCGCGCACCGTCTGGATGCAGTCCTCCGGCAGCTTCTTGCGCAACCGACCGACGAACACTTCGATGGTGTTGCTGTCGCGGTCGAAGTCCTGGTCGTAGAGGTGCTCGGTCAGTTCGGTCCGCGACACCACTTTGCCCTTGTGGTGCATCAGGTAGCTCAGCAGGCGCAGTTCGTGGCTCGTCAGCTTCACCGACTGCCCGTCCACCGTCACCTTGCCCGAGCGGGCATCGAGCCGCACCGATCCGGCGACGATCTCGTTGCTCGCAAGGCCTGCGGCCCGCCGCACGAGAGCCCTGAGCCGGGCCAGTACTTCTTCCATGTGAAAGGGCTTGGCGACATAGTCGTCGGCGCCGGCATCGATGCCCTGCACCTTGTCGCTCCAGCGGTCGCGCGCCGTCAGCAGCAGCACCGGCGTCGTCTTGCCGGCGCGGCGCCACTCTTCCAGCACCGACAGCCCGTCCATCTGCGGCAGGCCGATGTCGAGCACGATGGCGTCGTAGGGCTCGGTATCGCCGAGGAAGTGCCCCTCTTCGCCGTCAAAGGCCACGTCCACCACATAGCCAGCTTCGGTCAGCGCTTCTTTGAGCTGCCGGTTGAGATTCACATCGTCTTCGACAACCAGAATACGCATGGCCCCACGCCCCCACTGATGGCTTACTGTGCGTCCAATACCAGGTTCAGTGCCGATCCATCCGGGTTCAGCACACCCACAATATAGACCAGCCGCCCGCCTTCGTCACATACCTCGACATTGAGCACCGTGGTGCTGCCGTCGACGCCGGCGGAAGCGAGCACCGCATCAAGCGAGCGAATTTGGCCCGAGGTGACCGCCTCCTGAATCTGGTAGCGATCGAGGCAGGCCTGCGCCAGGGCTGCGGGCACCGTGCAGGTAAAGCCGAACCCCAGCACCGACAGGCCGATCGCGATGGTTTTGAGAATTCTGTTCATGCCTCGACCCTACGGGGACGTTGCTGAATGGGACATGAATGCGGCAATGACCGCCGCACCCATTCCCGTCAAGCGCCGCCGCTACACCTTTGCGACATCGCCCTTGAGGCCCTTGCGCAGGAAAATGACTGCCAATGCCTCGAGGATCAACTGCCCGGCCGAGCCGGAATCGAGACTCGGCATGTCGATGCCGAGCATCTGGGCAATGCCGGCGACCAGCATCATGCCGCCACGATATAGGTGCGGTAGCCGTTGAGAATATCCATGAGCGTTCTCCCTGTCGGTTTTGTGATGGGTTGGATGGCGTTCAGAGCCGCGGCGCGCATGGTGGCAACCCGGCGGGTCCAGCCGCGCCCGAACACTGCGAAAGTCGCCAACGCCTGGAGGAAGGCGAGCCGCCGGTCGCAATAGACCTCGATCAGCAGCCGCAACCCGCCACGCCGCGCTCGCTCCTCGATCGCACGATCGAGATCTCGTAGAGCTCGATCTGCCATAGCTTGCGGTGCCCGCCCTCACGGGTCGCCCGCACGGTACGAAAGCCGATCGACAGCCCGTCGAGCGCCCCGCGCTCGATCAGGCGCTTCAGCGCGTCCGCCCGCGGCACCCCCGGCACCAGTCGGCCGCTGACGAAGAGGCCGTGCCCGTCCTTGCGCAGCTCGTCCCAGGTGCCGACCGGCTCCTTCAGGTCATGCTGGAACAGCATGCGGATGCGCTCGCCCCTTTGGGCGAGGCTCGCCCGGAACGCCCCCGGCATCACCATGCCGCCGCCGGCATCCACCCGTCTGAACACGCTGGCATAGCCCGCGAACCGCCCTTCGGCGTCGATCGGAATCCGCGCCATCAGCGGCTCCCGGCTGGCTTCGGCGGCGGCTTCAACGCGCCCTTGGTGCTGGCGATCACCCCCGCCAGGTTCCAGGCGAATTGCCGGAAGGTCTGCTGCACGCCCTCACGTTTTCCCTTGTGCCCCATGCATTTAGTCCTTGTCCCTGAACAGCCGATTCAACGAGGCGATCTCCCGCACGAAGTCGTTGAAGTATCGATTCACCCGCGCCATCTCCTTGAGGCTCCACACCAGGAGCGCACTCGCCCCGCTCGCCCACAGAAACAGCGCCAGATGCGCCAGGTCGCCGCGCTCGACGACGGTGCGTGTCAGGTCGTCCATCCTCGATCTCCGCGTGTAAGTGCCGACAACTGTCTGGCGCTAAAGGTTGGGCAGATGCAGATTGCCCGGAGGGAGCAGCCCAATGCCCACCATCCTTCGCCTCGACGGCTATCGGTTCTTCTTCTACAGCGGCGAAGGCAACGAGCCGCCGCATGTGCATGTTGAATTCGGAGACCGCCTGGCCAAGTATCGGCTTGAGCCGGTTGAACTGGCATCATCCTAACGGTTCCGCTCTCATGAGCTTGGACCGCTTCGGCAGATGGTGGCAGAGCATCGAGACGAATTCCTCAGGGCCTGGCATGAGCACTTTGACGTTTGAGACCGAACCGCTGGCCGTAGACGTAACCGTCAGCGACGAAACGCTGCGCGTGACGCTCGACGATGGCCGCGAGATCGGTGCGCCCACGGCGTGGTTTCCACGTCTGCGCGATGCCCCTGCCGCCGCTCGCAGCAAGTGGCGCCTGATCGGCATTGGCGAGGGCATTCACTGGCCGGACATCGACGAAGATATCTCGGTGCTCGGCCTGCTCGCCGGCAATCGACGTCATTCCCGCGCCGCCTGAACCCCAAGCATCTCGCGCTTCTCCGCGTCGCTCAAAAACTCGGCCGCCCCGACGCGCGCCCACAGTGCCGCGCGGTCCTCGGCCAGTGCCTCGACCCCGTCGAAATCGGGCTCGATCCCAGCCCCGCCGAACGCGGGCCTCAGCCAGGCGCCGAGATCGTCGGCCACACGGCGCACGAGCGGCACCAGCGTGTGCCGCCATAGCGCCCGGTTGCCCTCCTGGTAGTTGGCATAGGTGTTGTCGCCGGGGATGCCGAGCAGCATCGGCGGCACGCCGAAGGCGAGCGCGATGTCCCTCGCTGCGGCGTTGCGCGCCTCGATGAAGTCCATGTCGCGCGGGCTCATCGCCAGTGGCTTCCAGTCGAGCCCGCCTTCCAGCAGCATCGGCCGGCCGGCATTGGCGGCGCCCGAAAACTCCGTTTCCAGTTCCTCCTTCAGCCGCTGGAACTGGTCCTGCGTCAACTGCCCGGCGCCGGCCTGGTAGACCAGCGCCCCGATCGGCCGCGCCGCATTGTCAAGCAGCGCCTTGTTCCAGCCCGCCGAGGCATTGTGAATGTCGAGGCTCACCTGCGCCGCCTCGAGCGGCGCCATGCCGTAGTGGTCGTCCATCGGATGAAACAGCGACAGATGCAGCACGCCCGGCACCGGCTCCCCATCCTGCCTTATGTGCAGCGTCCGCCCGCCGGCGGTATAGTCATAGGCCACGGGCCAGCCATCGCTGCCGGCCACCACCTTCATCCGGTCCGGCCGTAGCACGAACAGCCCGCGCACTGCGCCGTCGACGATGCCGGCCTGCAGATAGGCATTCCCCGCCGTCTGCAGAAAGGCATAGACCGCCTCCAGCAGTTCGCCGCCGCCCTGGCGGCCATTCGGCCTTGCGAGCAGCACCGCCAGCGGATGCTCGTCCACCCGACGGCCGTTCTCGGTCACCCTCAGCGGCACCCGGTTCGCTGCCTCGGCAATCAGCCGCACGCAGCGATAGACCACCGGATTGCGGGCAAAGCCCTGGTTGCGAGGCTGGCAAAGCCGCGCCCGCTCCAGTTCGGCGCCCCCAACTGACTGAGCGTCAGCAGCGTGTGCCCGCCGAAGCTCTTCTGTTCACCGGCCGGGCCGGCACCGCCGCCGAACAGGCGATTGATCCACTCAGGCATGGAGCCTCCAGGGGCAGGAAAAGCAAAAGCCCCGGCGCATGGCGCTCGGGGCTCGAAAACTCGACGATATTCGGGTCGGCTATTCCGCCGGATGCTGGCGGTGCCGCCTCAGGTCACGCAGGTGCAGCCATGCTCCCGCCCAACCCACGGCCACCACGGCCGCCGGCATAACGATAAAGGCAAAGACCTCGATGAAACTCATGATCGCAGTCCTCCAAGGACCCTTCGCGCTACCAAATGTAGTGCGACTGCGGCGAAAAGCCAAATCCCACCGCCTAGGGCAAACGTCCAGGTCTCCAGCGCCGTTCCCCCGGCGCCATAGAACACTGCCGCAACCGGCGCGAGCAGTCCCACGGTGAGGCAGGCCGTCGACGCCCTGTCGAGCGCATTGGCCAGCAGTTTGGTCCGTTCGTTCTCGATCAGGCTCATATCCGGTCCATCCGGGTCCGCCCTCCTTAGCACACCGGGAACGAAGAGTGAATCTGCTCCGTTTCCCTGCCAACATAAGCCGGAGGCACAGGCCATGAGCCAGCGCGAACTGATCGAACCTCACAAGGGCGACAAACGCTATGTCCGCCGCGACGAGAACGGCCGCTTCACGGAAAGCGACGACGTCTCGCGCTCCCTCAGCCAGGACGTTCGCAAGCACGCCAGCAGCAAGAAACCACGCAACCAGGGCGACAAGGGCGACTGAGCTCTTGCCACTCTTCCCGAAAGGGCGCCGCCCGTTCGGCCTCGTTGCCTGACACCACGTCATCCCCACGTGACACCAGGTCATCCCCGCCTAACACCACGTCATCCCCACCTGACACCACGTCATCCCCACCTGACACCACGTCGCCCCCGCACCACGTCATCCCCGCGAAGGCGGGGATCCATTCTTCCCCGGAGCTCAGCAAAAAGAATGGATTCCCGCCTGCGCGGGAATGACGCCGCATTACCCCGATCTCTCCTCCCCCTCCCCCTTCAGGGGGAGGTAAGGTGGGGGTACCGCAAGCGCGACCTGCACCGATTTGGTAATCGGCCACCCGTCACCCCCCGAAGGGAGCCTCATCGCCCTGGATGCTTGTTCTCTTCACCCGCTCGCTGCCGGTTGCCGGACCCGATCTCTCCTCCACCCTCCCCCTTGCGGGGAGGGTAAGGGTGGGGGTACCGCAGCCCTTACAGCCGCCGCACCCGCGGCCGCACCTCGTTCAAAATCAACTCCGTCACCGCCCACACCAGCGCATCCACCCGGTCCGGGGAATGCCCATCGGCCCGCCCGTCCGGCCCAAAGGCGCAGAGTTCATCCTCCAAAGCCGTCAGCCCTCCCAAATGGCGCACCAGCCCGCGGCCATAGAGTGCCGCCACCGGCTCCGCCCGCAGCCACTTGCCGCGATTGGCGCGCACGCCGCGCACCGGCACCGTCGGGTCCACCTGGGCGATCACCTGCTGGACGAGGTCGCCACCCTGGTTCACCTCGGCAATGATGCAGTCGGCATCATGCGCCCGGAACGCCGCCACTGCCCGCCGCGCCCAGCCAGGGGCGGCGCCGGCTTCAGCGTTGCATCCTCCAGCACCACCGCACCCTCGCCCTGCCCGCCGGCAACGACGATGCCGCAGGCGTCCGAGCGGTCGGTGCCGGTCACCGGCGGATCCACCGCCACCACGATGCGGCCGCAGCCTTCAGCCACTCCAGCGCGGAACATGGAGCGCTGCCACAGGGCACCCGGCAAATCCTCGATCAGTTCGCCCTCGAGCTCCTGCCGGCCCAGCACCGAGCCCGCATAGCGGGCGACCACTGCATCGAGAAAGCGCGGCGACAGATGCGCGTGGTTCTCGTCGGTGCGCATGTGCGTCACCACCGTGTGCGCCTCGCCGAGCAGACGCTTCAGCAGTTTCGTCGGCCGCGGCGTGGTCGTCGCCAACTGGCGCGGCCGCATGCCCACGCGCAGTCCGAACTGCAGTTGGTCCCATGCCTCCTCGGCATTCGGCCACTTGCCCACCTCGTCGCACCAGGCCGCGGCAAATTGCGGGCCACGAAACCGTTCGGGGTCGGACGCCGGCAGGATCATCGCCTCGACGCCATTCGGCCAGTGCAGAAAATGTCCTTTGAGCCGCGGCCGCTCCACGTCCGGATGAACATTCAGGATGCCGCTTTCGCCGCGCACCATGATGTCGATGGCCTCGGTGATCGTCTCCCCCACCAAGGCAATGGGTGAGACCCTGGCTTTCGCCAGTTGGCGCACCCATTCGGCGCCGGCGCGGGTTTTTCCCGATCCGCGTCCACCCAGCAGCAGCCAGGTGGTCCAGTCGCCCGCCGGTGGCCTCTGCTTGGGGTAGGCGTAGTGGCTCCAGTCATAGAGGCGGCGCTCCACCTCTTCGTCGGTCAGGGCGCTGATCTGCTCCGGGCTGAGCCCCTCGTCATCAGCGCGGTTCGAATCGGGCGTTGAATTGTCGCTCACGCTCCACCAGCTTGGCTCGCATTTCCGCCATGTCCGTGAGCGAGGCCGGGGCCACGTTCGGCTTGGCGGCGCCGAACTCGATCAGCTTGTCGAGCGACTTCACGCTCACGGCCAGGGCATTCACCTGTTTGTCGACGGGTTCATCCATGCTCTTTTCCAGTTGCCAGACCTGCCGTTCGAGCACCTTCATCATGCGGGTGACCAGTTCGGCCGTGGTCGGCGCCCGGGCCCGGCTGTTGAACCAGCCTTCCTTCTGCCGCCGGTAGCGCAACTGGTTCTCGCTGACGCCGTGCCGCTTGCAGATGGTTGCCGGGTGGAACAGCCGGTTCTCGTATTCGTCCCGGATCGTCGCCCAGTCGGGCTGGCGCCCTGCTGTTGCGGGAGTGGTGTCGTCCACGGCGATGTCCTGTTGATTTCTGCGCCATCGGCGCCGTCGACCCGATTTGTCGACCATGCCTGAACCCTACCACATCACCGTCACGCAGGGATAAGCGGCACAAGCGGGATAAGCGGGATAAGTCCGCATGCAAAAGGCCCCGCCGGAACCGGCAGGACCTTGATTGCGACCGGGCGGAAAGCCCTAGACGCGCACGAATTCGAGCTTCTTGCAGGCAATGAACTGGCAACCCGTCACCTGCAGCCGGTCCGGGGCCTTCAGCGTCACCGAGCCGGAGACGGTGTGGCCGTCATAGGTCACCGTACCGCGCCACTTGTTCTCGGCGGTGGGCTGAGCGCCCTTGACCACCAAGGTGTTGAGCAGGGCGACATTCTCGGGGGTCCGCGCATCCTCGCGCAGCCAGGTCAGCTTGGCGCAGAGCTGTTCGCCGTCGCCGCAATAGCTCACCGAAAAGCGCGACTCACCGGAAACGGTCTGCCAGGTGCCAACAGGGGTGGGGTCCTGGGCAACGGCAGGAAGGGCGAGAGAAAGGGCCAGCGCACAGCCGGCGAAGATCTTGGTCAGGGTCATGGTGTCCTCGGGATCTGGGGTAGGCGCCGCGAGGCGTCCGTGTTGATCCCGCTTCTGCCCTGGTCAGCCTGAACTCGCGGCGAATCCGCTGTTCATCTTCGGTTCAGCTAGGCGGCCTGCCGTTCCTGCCGCGGCCTGAGGTCCACCACTTCGAGCCGGCCGATGCCGCGCCGCTGCGCCCGCCGCAGTGCTTGCTGCGCCGAATCCACCAGCCGCCCATCCAGAGTGCCTTCCGGCATCACGACAGCCAGTCCCATGCTCACGGTCACCGTACCGGCATGGCTGGCCTTGTGCGGACGCCCGAGCCGACGCACTGCTTGCGCCATCGCCGCTGCCACCGGCTGCGCCACGTGCGGCGGCAGTTCCGGCAGCACCACGCCGAACCGGCCGGGGCTTACCGCCACGCAGGCGTCGTCGGTACGCGGCAGCACCGTCGCCAGCGTCTCCTGCACCTCGGCAAAGCACGCGTCCGCCGCCTCGGCGCCATAGGCGGTGAAATAGTCGGCAAGTTCGTCGATCTCGATCAGCATCAGCGTCAAGGGCGCGCTCGCCTTCGCCGCCCTGTACCAGCCGCGGCTGAGTGCAGCCTCGAAACCGCCGCTGTGTGGCAGGGGGGCCACCGGTGCGGCCGTGCGACCACGCAGCGCCAGGCGCACGCGGGTCCAGAAGCCGTCTTTGCTAAGTGTGTTGCTCGTGGCGTTGGTCATTCCGCTGCCTGTCCTGGGCTGGCAAGTGCTCCCCCCGCACGCCTGAAATCAGGCCACATCAGGGTTAACGCGCCGTAAACCGGCCGATCACACATGCTCGGGCGGCTCGTATTCGGGCCAGTCGACCGCGTGCTCTTCCCAGCGTTCCGGGTCGACCTCGTTCTCGGCGAAGGTGCGCCCCTTTACCGACACGCCGACATCCACCACGGTCTGCGGATCGCCCGAAACCAGCGGGTGCCACCAGGCGAGGCCCTTGCCTTCCGCCATCCGGCGATAGGCACAGGTGGTCGGAATCCAGGGGATCTCGCGCACATTCTCGAGCGTCAGCTTGATGCAGTCCGGCACCTTGGCCTGCCGGCGCGGATAGTCGGTGCAGGCGCAGGTGTCGCCGTCGAGCAGTTGGCAGCGCACGTCCGAGGTGATCAGTTCACCGGTGTCCTCGTCCTCGAGCTTGATCAGGCAGCAGCGCCCGCAGCCGTCGCAGAGCGCCTCCCACTCCGCCGGCGTCATCTGTTCGAGCGTCTTTTCTTCCCAAAAAGCCATGGTCTTCCGGTTTGTTGTTGCCGGTTTGCTCTTGCCGGTAACGGAACGCAATCATATTCCAGCGATTGTGTTGCGGGTCGGGTCGCGCGGGGACACCATTGCGTGACCGATATCGAGGGCAGCCGGTGCAGGATCCGTTCTATACCAGGGAAAAGCGCAAGCGCGCGTCCGGCATGCTGGCCGCCGACGCCTGGCTCGACTCGTCCCTCTACGAATTCTGGCATGCCCTGGGCCGAGGATACACGCGTTTTCAGGACTTTATGAGCAAGTTCCACGTCGCCGGTATCCGCCGGTTCTTCGTGGAAATCCTCTCCGACGGCTTCAGCTTTCTCGCTATCGGCTGCGTGCTGATGGTCGCTTTGGCTATGCCCGCCTTCGACCTCACCGCCTCCGGCCACATCAACAAGGCCGAGGACTATTCCATCATTTTCATCGACCGCTTCGGCGCCGAAATCGGCCGCCGCGGCATCCGCTCCGACGACTCCGTCGCCCTCGAGGACATGCCGGACTACCTGATCAAGGCCACCCTCGCCACCGAGGACCGGCGTTTCTACGAGCATTTCGGTATCGACATCGTCGGCACGCTGCGCGCCCTCGCCAGCAACGCCCAGGGCGATTCCGGCATGCAGGGCGGCTCCTCGATCACCCAGCAGCTGGCCAAGAACCTCTTCCTCAGCTCCGAGCGCACGCTCGAGCGCAAGATCATCGAGGCCTTCCTCGCCGTCTGGCTCGAGTGGCACTACTCGAAAGACGACATCCTCAAGCTCTATTTCGACCGCGCCTATATGGGCGGCGGCAATTTCGGCGTGGTGGCGGCGGCCGAGTACTACTTCGGCAAGAAGGTGCAGGACATCAATCTCGCCGAGGCCGCAATGCTGTCGGGCCTGTTCAAGGCCCCCACCCGCTATGCCCCGCATGTCGACCTCGCCGCGGCCCGCGGCCGCGCCAACCTCGTCCTCTCCAACATGGTGGCCTCGGGCTTCCTGACCGAAGGCCAGGTCACCGCCGCCCGCCGTCACCCGGCGACCCCGATCGACCGTGCCGAAGACGCCAACTCGCCCAACTACTTCCTCGACTGGGCCTTCGAGCAGGCGAAGGAGCTGATCGCTGAGAACGGCTTCCCCGGCAACAACTTCATCGTCCGCACCACCATCGACACCACCCTGCAGAAATATGCCGAAGAGGCGGTGATCTCGACCGTCCGCGAGTCCGGCGAGCAGTATGATGTCGAGCAGGCTGCCATGGTGGTCACCGACACCCAGGGCGCCATCCGCGCCATGGTCGGCGGCATGGACTACGGCAAGTCCCAGTTCAACCGCGCCATCGTCTCCACCCGCCAGCCCGGCTCGGCCTACAAGATCTTCGTCTATGCCGAGGCGCTGGAGCAGCTCGGCCTGACCCCTTCCGACACCATCACCGACCAGCCCGTTTGTATCGCCGGCTGGTGCCCGCAGAACTATGGCCGTAACTACAAGGGCAATGTGACGCTCGCCAGCGCCTTTGCGCAGTCGCTGAACACCGTGCCGGTGACTCTCTCGATCAAGACTGGCCGCGACAGCATCGCGGCGCTCAGCCATCGCATGGGCCTCACCGCCGACTATCCGGTCACGCGCTCGCTGGCGCTCGGCGTGGCTTCGGTGTCGGTGCTCGACATGACCTCCTCCTATGCCGTGCTCGCCAATCGCGGCCTGAAGACGCCCGCCTATGGCATCACCCGCATGAGCACCCTCAGCGGCGAGGTGCTCTACGAGATGGACCCCGATGCCGAACGCGAGCGCGTCCTCAGCGAGCAGACCGTCGCCTACATGAACTCGATGCTGCGTGGCGTCATCACCGGCGGCACCGGTCGTCGGGCCGGCGTGCCCGGGGTTCCCGCGGTGGGAAAATCGGGCACCACCTCGTCCTACCGCGATGCCTGGTTCTGCGGCTTCACCGGCAACTACGTCGCCGCCGTCTGGTTCGGGAATGACGACTATCACCCCACCAACGACCTGACCGGCGGCACCTTGCCCGCCATCGCCTGGCAGAAGTTCATGGCCTATGCCCACACCAATGTGGACGTCCTGCCCGTCTTCGGCGTCGACTTCACCCCGCCGGCTCCGATTGTCGCCGAAACGGACCCCACCGTCGAGGAACTGGAACTGGCGCAGCGCCCGCCGAGCCTGACCCCGGAAGCAGCGGAGAAGCTGGTCAGCCTGTCCGAGCTGTTCGACCAGACCCTCAAGGCCGCAACGCCCATCAGCGACACGGCCAGTGTCGGCGCATGGTCGAGTGGCGGCACCTGACCTGCCGTCCTCCTCGCAACAGTGTGCAGCACCGCATCAATTCGGCCGGCTGCCTTCCCCCCGGCCCCGTGAGCTTGCTATAGGCTTCATGTCGTTCCCCGCAGGTCGCTTCGCCTGATGCCGTTCCCCTCCGCGAGACGCTGACCCGTGCGCTACGTGCTCTACCTCGTCATGATGTGCGTGGTTGCCCTCGGTGTCGGCTTCGGGCTGAGCTGGGTGGCGCTGAACGAGGGCCGCCTGTTCGGCGCCACACAGGTGGGACCCTGGGTTGCCTGGACAGATGTCGGCTCGAACTCGCCCAACCCCTATACGCGCGCTCATATTGCCAGGGCCGCCGCCCTCCCCCTCGGCCAGTCCGAGGGGCTGCAGTTCACCGCCACCACCGACAGCGCCGGTGAGCCACTGACCCGCGCCTGCACCTACCGCATCTCCGGCCGCACGCCCGTCGCGAGCTTCTGGACCCTGGCGGCCGTCGATGCCGACGGCATCAACGTCGCGGCGCTCGATGCCGACGCGGCCTTGCGCTCCAATCGCCTCGCCCGCAGCGGCGATGGCGCCATCGCCGTCACCGTCGGCACCACGCTGATGCCGCTCAACTGGCTGGAGATCACTGGCGAGGGGCCCTTCCAGCTGGTACTGACCCTCTACGACATGCCCGCCTTCGCCGGTTTCTCCAGCCCGGCCGACATGCCGGAGATCACCACGGAGCGCTGCCGATGATCCGCGTGCTGCTCTGGCTGATCGCTGGGTTCGTCCTCGGCGGCATCATCCACATCGTGGTCATCCTCACCCTGCCGAGCCTCGCCGAGGAAACCTTGTGGACGCGGCTCGAAACCATCGACACCTCGCGTGGCATCGCCATCCTTTCGCCCATAGAGGCAGGTCAGCCCAATCCGCTCGGGCTCGATCCGGAACTGAGCTATGGCGTCTGCCGCATCGACCTGCGCGCTGGCCCGGCCTATCTGCGCGGCCTGCTGCCCGACGCCTTCTGGTCCGTGGCGTTGATCAATCAGGCCGGCATCGTCACCTATTCGACCACCAACCGCGACGGCATCGGCCGCACGCTCGACCTCGGCATCTTCAACGCCGCCCAGACCCGCCAACTGGCCCAGCAGCAGCTCGACGTTGCCGAGGGCGTGCTCGTGGTCGAATCCGCCTCCGATGACCTGTACGCCGTGCTGCGCCTGGCGCCGCCATACGAGGCCGTCCGCAGTCGCTTCGAGCAAGCGCTGGCGAATGTACGCTGCGAGAACGAGACCTAGGCCAAAGCGCCAAGCAGCGCTCCGATGGCGGCAAGCGCCACCACCACCACGCCCGGAGCCGCACGAAACACCGTAAGGGCCACAAATCCGCTGGCGGCAAGCGCCGCATCCAGCGGGGACATCACCGCGCTGGTCCAAACCGGGTCGTAAAGAGCCGCGCCAAGCACGCCGACGACGGCAGCATTGGCTCCGGCCATCCCCGCCCGAGCCATCGGCTGCGAGCGCAGCGTCGCCCAGAACGGCAGCGCGGCGAGCACCAGCAGCAATCCCGGCAGGAACACGGCAACCAGCGCGATCGCCGCCCCGACCACACCGTTCGGCTCGAACCCGCTCACCGCGCCCAGATAGGCGCCAAAGGTGAATAATGGCCCCGGCACCGCCTGTGCCGCGCCATAGCCGGCAAGGAAAGTGTCGGCACTCAGCCAGCCGCGCGCCACCGTCTCCGCTTCCAGTAGCGGCAGCACCACATGGCCGCCCCCGAACACCAGTGCGCCGGCCCGGTAGAAGCTGTCGGCCAGGGCCACAGCATGACTGCCGCTCGCCGCCGCCGAAAGCGGCAAGCCGAGCAAGAGCCCGATACACGCAGCGAAAGCGATAGCGCCGAGGCGCCGCCCGATCCGCACCGGCATCGCCGCCCCAGAGGTTCCAACCACTCCGCGGCACAACCACAAACCCAACAGCCCACCGGCTCCAATCGCGCCCACCTGCCCTGCCCAGGTGGGCAACACCACCACGGCGAACAGCGCCAGCAGGCCAATTGCTACCCTTGGGCGGTCCGGGGTCAGGGTCCGCGCCATGCCCCACACCGCCTGCGCCACCACGGCCACCGCCACCAGCTTCAGACCGTGCAACGCTCCCGTGGCGGCCGGCCCGTCCAGGCTTGCCGCTCCGGCCGCGAACAGCACCATCAACAGGGCCGATGGCAGGGTAAATGCCGCCCATGCCGCGAGCCCGCCCAGGGCGCCAGCGCGCATCAGACCCAACGCGAACCCGGTCTGGCTGGACGCCGGGCCTGGCAGGAACTGGCACAGCGCCACGAGATCGGCATAGGCCTGATCGTCGAGCCAGCGGCGACGCGTCACCAGTTCATCGCGAAAGTAGCCGAGATGAGCAATGGGGCCACCGAAGGAGGTCAGCCCCAGCTTCAGGAAGGCCCAGAACACCTCACCGGCGCTGCCCTTTGTGCCGGTGCGGCCGTCCTCACGCATCGCGGTTCCCCTGCGGCTGCTACTTGGGCAGCACCACTTCGGTGTCGCCGCTATGCTGATAGCGTGACGGTATCACGACACCGCCTATGCCGGGGCGGTGCCCGCCACCCTGCACGCAGAACTCGCCACGCTGGGCGCGGACCACATCCACCCGCAACCGCCGGAGCGCGTCGTCCACGGCGATAGACTGCTCGTGCGGCGTTTCCACCAAGAGATTGTCCAGCGCGTGGTCGTAGCTGTCGTACCGGTAGGTCAGCGCCCGCACGAACCACGCGATAAAGGCGTCGTTCTCGTATTTGCGCGCGGCAACATTGGCGGCCGCGTCCGGGGCCAGATTGCCCAACCCGCTCAGCGCAACGGCACGCTGCCGGTCGATCTCCTGCACCGCGCAGATCGCGGCAAAGGTCGCGGGCAAGGTGTCGAGATCGGCAACAATATGTCGGCCGACGGTGGAATAGCGTGTCGGGGACGAATTGTAGGGCGTCCGCGTCAGCCACGCATAATAGCGGTCCGTCCTGAACTGCAGGTCGCGACCGGGCGCAGCGATGCGGGTGCGCTGCAGTTCGGCTTGCGAGTCGTACACCCAGTCCTTGGCGCGCGCGGCGACCAGAAAGCGCCAGACGCGATCATGCATCAGCCGTTCCTGGTCGGTCTGGTTGAAGCGCGACACCGGTTCGCCCCGCTCGGCGGCACGCACCCGGCCGTTCGCCGGCATGGCAACGTCGTGGGTCCAACTCGGCGCGGCGCGACCGAAATCACCCACCGGCCGCGCCGTGCAGGCGGCCAGGTTGAGGGTCAGCAGGGCGATGACACCAAGGCGCAATGGCAAGGCGCGACTAGACGCGCTTGCGCTTGCCGCGGGACGGATCGGCATTCGTGGTCGGCGGCTGCGGCGGCGTCCCGCGTTCATAACGCACCCCGGTGAAAATCAGGATCTTGGCGGCACCCGCCGGTCTCTCCTCGACGGGAGCGGTTCTGGGCCGCTGCAGGAATGTGACGAGCTTTCCCAAGCTGTCCTCCATCTAGGCTCGCTCCCTGTCCCACCAGGGCCGCGGGTTGAAAGGCAATGTCACCGGCGCGCGACGCCCCCACGCCCGTTGTCGCCATTAAGAGATCGTCAAGGTTAACAGTCCGCTAACGAATTGCAGACAACAGTGCAGCAACGCATCGATGGGATGCGATTCCGAAGTCACGGTTGCCGCAGAATGCTTGGTTTTCAGCCTTACGAGACGTTCCAGTTGCTCATCGAAACCGGTGGCGTTGATCGGACGAATACTCTGCTGATCGCCGCCTGTGACGCTTATGCGCGGCGGGGCAAGCCGACCGCTCCCGAAATGGAACAGTTCGAGGCTCTGGCCGGTCGACTGTTCCCCATCGCCTCCGCCAATGCCCGGGCAAAAGGCGCTGCCATCCTCGGCCGCGCCGAAGTGCTCTCGCCTGCCCTCGAGCGACTGGTCGTCGACAATATCGGGGAAGACCTCAATACCTTCCTGTCCGGCGCCCGTGAGCTGTCTGAGACCACCCTGATCGACATCATCGCCCGCTACGAGGTTTCCTCCGCGGCCCTGATCGCCGCCCGGCCCGACCTCAGCAATGTGGTGCTCGCCAAGCTCTTCCAGATGAATTCGCGCAAGGTCTATCGCGCGCTGGCCGCCAACACTGCCATCGCGCCGCGGGGTGCCTATCTCAGCGCCCTCGCCCGCTCCGCGCAGATGGACCACCTCGTGGCCGAAGCGCTGGCCAGGCGCGACGATTTCGACACCGCCCTGCTCGCCCCAGCCTTCTTCGATCTGTCGGACGATCACCGGATCAAGGTCATCCAGGCCTTCGCCAACCGCGAGACTCCGGCCGCACCGATCAAGAAGACCATCGAACAGCTCACCGTCGCCAATGCCGAGCTGACCAAGGCGCTGATGAAGCTGTTCTCCGAGAACCGGCGGCCCGAAGTCACCCGGCTGCTGAGCCAGATCACCGGCCTCGACGAGGTCCGCTGCGGTCAGATCGCCCACGACGTGACCGGCGCATCGTTGTTCGTGATCCTGCGGGCCTTCGGCTGTTCGGCCTATGACGGGCTCAAGGTGCTCATCCACGCCACCAGTCACGACAGCGAGCGCTCCAAGGCACTCGCAGATTTCGCGACTCTGTTCGGCAATGTTTCGCCGGACGCGATGGCCTATTTGATGAGTGCCTGGCGCGGCGAAGTGAACCTGCTCGAACTGGCCAAACCCCAGCACAAGCCCTTCAGCGAGCAGCCCGTTCGCCGCCCAGCGCGCACGCTCGCCCCGGCTCACAACCCCGTCGTCGATCAGGCGATCGAGGCACTCGCCCGCATCGGCGTCCGGCGCGCCAGCTAAACAGCCGAACTACAGGGGATCCCGGGCCAACTCGATACCGGGATCGTCCCCCCGCAGGTCGAGGCTCAAGACCCACAGATCGGGATCGAAATCGGCTTCACGGGCGATACGGTCGCGCACCAAACCCGGCTCCACATGGCTGAACCGGCGCTGAAAGATCATGTCCACCGAGTCGCCGCGGCTGATCGTCGGGGCAGGCGTGAACAGCGAGGCCGTCCCATCGAGGTGGTCGATCTCGATGAACACCTGGCCGGCGATGGGGTCCCCGCGCCGGGCCACGACGCACATATTGCCGAGATCATTGTGGCGCCGCACGAAGGCGGCGCACCACAGGTCGGTCCGTACCCCGCCCGCGGCCATGTCAGACCGGGGCGCCGGCCTGGCGCAGCAGCTCGATCAGGTCGGGCTTGATCTCGCCGGTCACCCGATAGCGGTGGAAGTTCTCGAACTCGCGGATCGCCCGGGCAGTCGCCTCACCCGGATGCCCATCGATGGAGCCACGGTAGAAGCCGAGGCTGGCAAGGCCACGCTGAATCTCGCTCACCAGGTGAGTGTCGTTGGCGGGAGCCACGGCAGCCGGCGGCTTCGGCGCTGCGGCCGGAGCGGCGCTGGTTGCAAGCGCCACTTGCTGCTGCGGCTGTGGCTGGGCAGCGGGCTGCGCCGCCGGTTGCGCGGCGGCGACGTTACCCACCGGAACCGCGGGGACCGGCGTCACTGCCGCCGCCGGAGTCGGCGCACCGGCCACTGCGGCAACGATGGTATCGATGGTCTGGGCAGCGGCACTGCCCACCGTATCCACCGCGGCATCAACCGGCGACAGGCTCGGCAGGCGCTGGACCACGCGGTCCTGCTGCACCGGAGCCGGCTGCGGGGCAACCGCCGCCTGCTGCACGGGCGCCGGCTGCACGACCGGTGCGGGTTGCGGCGCGGGAGCCGGCTGCGTCACCTGCGCCTGCGGCTGTGACACTGGCTGCGCTGTCGGCACCCGCCCCGCCGAGTCGGCGCGCTTGATCGCGTCGATGATGTCGGGCGTCAGCGCTCCGGTCGGCTCCAGGCCGTTCCGTTCTTCGAAGGTGCGGATCGCGCGGGCGGTCATGGGACCATAGAACCCGTCGACCTTGCCTTCGAACAAGCCGAGTTCGGCAAGCTTCTTCTGCACCGCGAATGCGTCGGCATTGCCCACCGGCTGATCGGGAATTGCAGGCGCAACGGGTGCCGGTACGCTGCCGGTGGTCTGCGGGGCAGCTTCCAATGCCGGCATCGCTACCGGCTGGACCGGCTCAACCGCTGCGACCGGACGCTCCGGTGCCGCCAGCGGCACCGGCGCGACCTCCTGGGTCAGCGCCACGCTGGTTTGCGGCTGGAAGAACGGTGAGGGATGGCGCGCCGTCTGCCAATACAGAGCGTTGCTGGAGGCAAGCGCGGTCAGCCCCACCAGCCCGAGCAAGGCAGTGGAGGCCAGGGGCGCCCGCATGTATTGCGACCAGGTCCACAGGCCGGCGCGGCCAAGGGAAGCCGCAACGGCGCTGCCTGCCGCGAGGGGCAGGCGGGAAAGCGTCGAAGCCGTCATTGCGCTTGTCTTTTTTCGTTTTCGTCTTGCCATTGATGACCGGAAGGAACCGTCTCCCGGCGAAAGGGAGTCACCACGGCAGTGTCCTCGGTCTTTATTGCCGGACCGTTTATGGGCAGCAACACGGTCACGGTTGTCCCCGCCCCGATCTCGGACAGCGCCCGCAAGGTACCACCATGCAGCTCGGCCAGGCCCTTGACGATGGAGAGCCCCAGCCCGGTACCCTCATGCTTGCGGTTGAGGCCGCTGTCGGCCTGAAAGAACGGCTCGCCGATTCGCTTGAGCGATTCCGGCGCCATGCCGATGCCGGTGTCGGTGACCGACAGGTTCAGCGACTGCCCCTGCCGCTTGAGCGACACCGTGACGCGCCCACCTTCGTGGCTGAATTTCACCGCGTTGGACAGAAGGTTGAGCAGGATCTGCCGGCAGGCGCGCTCGTCGCCGTTCAGCAGCGGCAGGTCGGGCGCAATGTCGGCCACCAGCCGGACCGAACGCTCGCGCGCCGCGGCCTCGACCATGCCGAAGCAGGGCTCGACGATCTCGTCCATCTGGAACGCTTCGGTGTGCAGTTCGAACTTGCCCGCCTCGATCCGCGACATATCGAGCAGCATCCGCACCACCTCGAGCAGGTGCTTGCCGCTCTGGTGGATCAGCCCGGCATACTCCCGGTGCGTCTCGGACAGTTCACCGCCGATGCCGCTGGTCATCATCTCCGAAAAGCCGACCACCGCGTTGAGCGGCGTGCGCAGTTCGTGCCCGATGGTGGCAAGAAACCGCGATTTCGCGTCCGATGCAGCCTCGGCTTCCCGGCGCGCCGCCGCCATGGCGGCTTCGGCATCCTTGCGCTCGGTGACATCGCGCATCACCGCGATCACCTCGCGCCGGAGACCCGGCGCCTCGGGGTCGGCGACAGGCGACAGGTTGATTTCGACCCAGATGAAGCGCGGCACGGCGCCAGCGGCATGCGGGTCGTCCTGGCGCATCCGCACCTCGATGCGGCGCGGCCGCCCATCGAGATTGGCGTCTGCAAACGCGGTCAGATAGGTGGGCCGGTCCAGCACATGCAGCCGTTCGCCCAGCGCCGCGCCGTCGAGCTGGTAGCGCGGGCAGCCGAACAGCCGCTCGGAGCTGCGCGAGGCCATCAACACCTCGCCATCACTCGAGAAGCGGATCACGGCATCCTCGACATGCTCGATCAGGTGCCGGTAGGCAGTGACCTGCGCCTTGTCGTAGACCTCGTAGGCCGACCCGATCCGGTTGGCGGTATGGGCGACCACCGCGACGGCCACGACGAAGCCGGTGAGGTTCAGCCCGAACAGCACGCTCTGCGGCATCAGCGGGGTGGGCATTCCCGGCACCGCCGCGAGGGCCGCAGCAGCAAAGCCCACCAGAATCGCCCGCCAGCTCTGACGGCGCAGTTGCGCCGAGCCCGCCAGCGAGGCGAGGACTGGCCCCATCAGCATCACCGCCATGCCGGCATCGCCCAGGCGCGGATCGGCGAAGGTCATCACCACCCCGCACAGCATCAGACCATACACCTCGGCGGCGGCGGCGTGTTCATAGTCGCGGCGATTGTGGAACGACATCGCCACCATGCCGGTGGCCAGCACCACCACGGCGGCGGCAAAGGGCAGGCCGGTGCCCATCATGGCGGCAGCGATGGCGAACGGCAGACAGATGGCGGCGAACGCCACCAGCATCCGGGCATTGTTGGCGAGGGTCTTGCGGCGCAGAACTTCGGAGCGATGGCCGATGCCGGTGACGGCCTCGGTCCACTTGTCGCCAATGCCCATGGTAAACAGGCTGCGCATACGCTCTACTCACACTCAAGACGCCCGCCCGGCTGCGTGCCGGGTCTTTGTTGCGGCCACCCTGCGCGGAAGACCTGAAGGCCCGCTTAAATCCGGTCCGCGACGGTCGCTCGGCGCCGCTCTTTTGCGCTTACCGTAAACAACCCCTTGCCGGCGTCGCAGATCGCAAAGCCCGCATTTGCTTCAAATTTTAGATAAACCTGCCAGCGTCGTTTAAGCGGGCGCCGCTAGCGTCGGGATCACGGCCATTTCTGGTCCACGTGATTTCGAGGAGACGCAGCGCGATGATGATGATCCTGCGCTCAGCCTTCTGGCTTACCGCCGCCTATCTGGTGATCCGCCCCGACGTGCAACTGCCCGATGCCGGCGCACTGTCCGCGCAGGCCGTGACCGCCGGTAGCCGAATCGTTGCCACTCAGGTTCAGCAGATCGAGTGCGATTCCCTCCAGTGTTTCGGTGGCAAGGCTGCCATCGCCGCGGTGCTGCCCCCTCTCCCGCCGGCCGGCACGGCCATGCATGCCGATCCGGCCAACGTTCCGGTGCCTTATCCCAGGCCACGACCGGATCGCGCGAGTTAGCCGGAACACCCGCCCCGGGTGGTTCGGCTTTCTACCCAGGAACGGCGTCTCGACCTCGGACGCACTTCCCGCAGTTCCTGGCCCTTGCCGCAGGCACATCGTGTCTGCGGCCTTTCTTTTCCCGCGGTGTTGGCAATGCGCCCCCGGCTCGCCTAGATAGTTGGAATGAGCCAGCCCGCTGCATTTCAGGAAATCGCCGACAACCTCTCCTTTCTCGACGACTGGGAGGAGCGGCTGAACTACGTCATCGAGCTCGGACAGGCCCTGCCGCCGATGCCCGACGCCGAAAAAACCGACCAGAACCGGGTCAAGGGCTGCGTGTCCAATGTGTGGCTGGTGTCCAGCCGCGACCAATTGGGCGGCCAGCCGGTGATGACCTTCCGCGGCCAGTCCGATGCCATCATCACCAAGGGCCTGGTGGCGGTCCTCATCGCCCTTTATTCGGGGCGGCCGGCGTCCGAGATTGCGGACACCGATGCGGTCGAGTGGTTCAGGAAGGTCGGCCTCAGCGAGCATCTGGGGATGCAGCGCTCCAACGGCCTTGTCGCCATGGTGAACCGGATCCGCAGCGAGGCCAGGGCCGCAAGCGGCTAGTCCTGCGTCTCCGGTACGGTCAGCGGCAGGCGTTCGCCGAGCCAGCCGCTCACCAGAGCCCGCTCGCGCCCCTCTCCGGCAGCCTCAAGGCCGTATTGCGCCGCCAGTTGGTCGAGTCCGATGCGCAACACCAGCTTGGCCGCACGCCGCGGCCACTGCCGTTCCGTCTCGATCTCGCCGAATCCCTTGCCGAACACCAGCACATCCAGCAGCACGCCCCAGCAGTCGCGGGGCATGGCCTCGGCGAGCCGCCGCAGGCTCCGCCGGCCAGCCATGGCACCATCCGGCAGGTCGCTCGGCGCGCCACCGCCCGCGCCCCGGCCGCCCACGCGCGCGGGATCGTAGGACATCGTCACCCGCTGCCCCATGGCGGCCCGCCGGGCCAGCGCCTCGAACCGGCGGGCTGCCTCAAGATGATGCGGACCAAGAAAAGGATCTGCGCCCGCCGCCAGGCGCGCCAGCACCGGATCGTGATGCTCAGCGCTCATGGCCGGTCTCCGTCAGCAGCAACTGCTCCAGCCGCTCCAGTTCGGCATCGAAGGCCGGGTCATCACGCATGTCCTCGATCAACGCGCACGCATGCGAGACGGTGGTCCTGTCGCGCCCGAACGCCTCCCCCACCTCCTTGAGGGTTCGTCCGAGCACCACATGCGACAGATACATCGCCAGTTGCCGCGCCCGCGCCGTGCCGGCGCGGCAGCGTGCCGGGTGAGTGAGCATGCGGTGCGACACCCGTTTTTCCTGCGCGACCAGGCGAATGACCGCGGCGCAGCCACCGCTGTCGGCCTGCGCAGTGCCGCGAATGGTCCGCGGCACGGATCGGTGATAAGAGTCGGCATTCATCTCCTGCCCCTGCAGATATAGGACTATATTCCTATACTCTGCACCCGGCAAGGCGAGCGGGGGATAAGTTCCTCTCCAGCTTTGATTTCACAACGCAATCGGCCGCCCCGAAGGGCGGCCGATTGAAGAGTCAGGATTGATCAGGCGGAGTGCCGAAGCGGGCTTCAGGCGGCCTTGCGGCCGAGCCCGTTGTCCTTGGCCAGCTTGCTGCGCGTGGCCGAGTAGTTCGGGGCAACCATCGGATAGTCGGCGGGCAGGCCCCACTTCTCGCGGTATTCTTCCGGCGAGAGGTTGTAGTGCGTACGCAGGTGCCGCTTGAGCGACTTGAACTTCTTTCCGTCCTCGAGGCAGATGATGTAGTCCGGAGCCACCGACTTGCGGACCGGCACGGCGGGCTTCAATTCTTCCACGGGGGCAGGGACTTCACCGGCCTTCAGTCCACGCAGGGCACCGTGGACGTCCGCGATCAACCGCGGCAGGTCGGCGGGATTCACCGAGTTGTGACTGACATAAGCCGCGACGATTTCCGTGCACAGTTCGACAAGTTCGGTGTCGTGACCATTCGACGAAACGGCGGTTTCGTTCATTGCTCAACCTTTCTTGATTGTTATTGAGTCGACGGTAAGGGCTTCCGCGACGTGGATATACGTAGTGCCGATAACTGGTCAAAGCAACCCATATCGGCCTTATTTACATGTAACGATTTAAGTGTTCCGGTTCAGAACTTATCGGCGTTTTGAACTTAATTCGTCTACTACCATCGTCGTAGTTGGCTGCCGCCCGGAGTTGTAGGCTACGCGTGCCAGCAGATGGGCCGAGATCGGCGTGGTCAACAGCACGAAGATCACACCGATAACCGCGCGCAGAGCCACGGCGCCATCGAAACTCACCAGCGCCACCGCCAGGAGGATCAGGCCGCCGCCCACAGCCCCGGCCTTCGATGCGGCATGCATGCGGGTCAGCAGATCCGGCAGGCGCACCACACCCACTGCTGCCAGAAGCGAGAACGCCGCACCAAGCAGCAGCAGTACACAACCAGTATAGATCACCAGGTCTGCAATCATTGGCGGTCCTCCTGCGTCATGCGGCCGCGGCTGAGGATGTATCGAGCAAAGGCCAGGGTAGCGAGGAAACCGAGCAGCGCCAGAGCTATGGCGATGTCGAGATAGAGCGTCAGCCCGGTTCTCACGGCTATGGCGCCCACAAAGCCCATGGCAATCACCGTCATCAGGTCCAGCGCGAGCACCCGGTCCGACAGCGTGGGGCCGATGACGATGCGCACCAGCGAGACCAGCAGCGCCAGCCCCAGCAGGACCAGGGCGATCAACGTCGCCCAGTCGAGCGCAAGTGCGGCCGTCATGCGAACACCTCAAGGATACGCCGCTCGAATCCACCCGCGATATCGGCAATCAGCGCCTCGCGGCTATCGAGGCTCAGCACGTGGATATAGAGCAGCTTGCGGTTCTTGCTGACGTCGACACTCAGGGTACCTGGCGTCAGCGTGATGAGATTGGCCAGCAGCGTGATCTCGGCATCCGATTTCACGGTCAGCGGAAAAGCCACGATCGCCGGCCGGACCACCTCGTCGAGGCGCGGTGACATCACCACCATTGCGACCTTCACGGCGCTGATCATCAGCTCTCGCACGAACAGCACCAGCAGGGCGAGGATGCGCCCGAACCGCCGGAACTCCAGCGGGCGGGTCAACTGCAGCCGCAAGAGCGCCACTGCAATCATGGCGAAAACCACCCCGAGCAGCAGGTTCGCGCCCGAAAAGGCGCCCGTCATGCCCGCCCACAGCAGCGCCAGCAGCAGGATCAGCAGCGCAAGGTTCATGGCGCACCCCCGGCAAGGCCCACCGCGGTGACATAGCGTGACGGATCGAGGAAATCAGCGGCGCCGATACGCACCGCCTCGACCACCGGATTGGGCCATAGACCCGCGGCCACCACCACCGCCACCAGGATGCCGCTGGCCGCCACGCGCCCGGTACCAGCGCGCTTCTCGGCCGATTGCGGCACCAGGTCCGGTGGCGACCGCCAGAACATGAAAGCCCAGAGGCGGGCGCCGGCGATCAGAGTCAGCACCGCATTGACCAGCAGAGCCGCCGTCATGGCAAAGCCTGCCCAGTCTCCCGCGCCGATGCTGGCCTGCAGCAACATCAGCTTCGGCCAGAAGCCGAGGAAGGGCGGCACCCCGGCTGCGGCCAGCACCAGCACGAAGAACAGGATGGAAAGCGGTGCATCGGCAGCATAGAGCCCGCCCATCCGGCGCGTGTCGGTGGTGCCGGTGGCCCGTTCGATCAGGCCGGCGACGAGATAGAGCGCGGTCATGGTCAGGATGGCATGGAACACGTAGAAGCCGGCCCCGCCGACGCCCTGTTCGGTAGGCACCACCAGCCCGACGAGCACCACGCCGATACCGCCGATGACGACGAAGCCGATGGCCCGGCGCAGATTGGTCTCGGCAATAGCCCCGAGCGGCGCGATCACCAGCGTTGCCGCCGCCACCACGGCGAGCACCGGTTCCAGCACGTCCCGGCTCGCCGGCAGCAAGACGATCATCACCCGCAGCAGCACGAACACGCCGACCTTGGTCAGCAGGCCCGCAAACAGCGCCGAAATTGCCGCCGGCGGCGTGTGGTAGGACGCGGGGAGCCAGGCGTTGACGGGAAACGCCGCTGCCTTCATGCCGAACGCCAGCAACAGCAGCCCGGCCACCGCGGTCATTGCTGCCGGGTTCGCCTCGGGCGCAGCCTGCCGGATGTCCGCCATGTTCAGCGTGCCGAGCAGTCCGTAGAGCAGCCCCAGCGAGAGGAGGAAGAACGCCGTTGCGAGGAAGTTGAGGAAGCCGTACTTCACCGCACCGTCGAGCTGGACCGGCTTGCCGCCGATCACGATCAACCCGAACGAGGAGATCAGCATCACCTCGAACCAGACGTAGAGGTTGAACAGGTCGCCGGTCAGGAACGAGCCGGTGACGCCCGCCAGCAGCAACAGCGTCAGCGGATGGAACCCCTTGGATGCATCGCCGTCACGCTCGTTCTCGGCATAGACCAGCACCAGCAGCGTCACCACGGCCGCCGCGAGGGCAAAGCCTGCCCCGAAGGCATCGGCGGCGAAGCTGATGCCAAACGGCGGCAACCACTTGCCCATGGTCATGCTGACCGGCCCCACTTCGGCAATGCGAGCCAGAAGCGCGACCTCGCAGGTGATCACCGCCAGCACCACCGCGACGCTGAGCACGAAGGTCCAGCGCTGCCGGTTGGCCAGCATCAGCGCCAGTGCCGCCCCGAGCAGGTTCAGCACCAGCGGCAGCACGATCACCCAGTCGGCGGGCGACGTCACGAAATCGATCATCGGCTGGGAAACGGTTCCGGCCATCTCAATAACCCAATGGCGGCTGTGGCGCCTGTTCCGGCTCGGCCACCCGCATGGTGTCGGTGTTATCGGCATCCAGCGTCTGGTAGGCGCGGAAGGCCAGCACCAGCAGGAAGCTGAACATGGCAAAGCCGATGACGATGGCGGTGAGGATCAGCGCCTGCGGCAGGGGATTGGCGATCGGCCCCGCCGGCTGGTCCAGTCCGGCCGGCACGATCGGCGCCAGCTCTCGCGTCAGCCGCCCGGCGGTGAAGATGAGCAGATTGATGCCGTTGCCGAGGATCACCATGCCCAGGAGCATGCGGATGACCGATCGCGACAGGAGCAGATAAACGCCAAGGGCGATGAAAAGGCCGACAAGGGCCGCGAGCACGAAGTCCATCAGTCGGCCCCTCCCTCGTCTCCCTCGAGCGCCAGCGCCACAGCCGACAGCGTGCCGAACACCACGAGGTAGACACCGATGTCGAAGATCATCGGCGTCGACAGTGGCACGGTGGTGTCGCCGAGTTCGAGATAGAGCCAGATACTGGTCATGAACGGCGCCTCGATGAACAGGGAGGCCACGCCCGACAGCGCGGCAATGAACACCCCGAATCCGGCGATCGACAGCGGGTCGAACTTGAGCGCCTCACGAGCCTTCTGGGCGCCCGAGGCCATGCCCAGGATGGCGATCGAAGACGCGGCGATCAGCCCGCCAATGAAGCCGCCGCCAGGCTCATTGTGCCCCCTCAGGCAGACATAGACCGAAAAGACCAGCATGGTGGCCACCAGCAGCGGCGCCGCGGTGCGAAAGATGATCGTGTTCATGCGTCTGCCACCTTTCGCCGGCGGCGCGGTGCCTTGGCCGGCTTTGGTTCCGGGTCCGGTGTAGGAGCCGGCATCGGTGGCGCCTTGCGGCTCTTGAGCAGCACCATGATGGCGATTCCGGCTGCCATGACCACCGAGATCTCGCCCAGGGTGTCAAAGCCGCGATAGTCCACGAGGATGACGTTGACGATGTTGGCGCCATGCGCCACCGGCACGCTGGTCGCGGTGAAGAAGTCCGACAGGCGCGTGTCGAGCGGCCCGGTCAGGATGACCATCAGCGTCAGGCTCACGCCGATGCCGCAAGCGAGCGCGATGGCACCATCCCGCACCCAGTCCTCGAACGGGCGCTTGTCGAGCTCATCCAGCCGCAGCCGGGTCATCACCAGCGTCAGGATCACCACGCTCAGGATTTCTACCATGAACTGGGTAAAGGCGAGGTCCGGCGCGCCGAACAGCAGGAAGATCAGCGCGAGGGATGTCCCCTGCACCCCGAGCGCGGCAATGGCCACCAGCCGGTTGTGTGCGGTCAGCACCGCCACCAGCCCCGCAACCGCCATGGCCACCACGCCCCATTCATAGGGCATCAGGTCGGGCCAGCGCAGCACAGCGCCCCAGTTGCCGAGCTCCGCCGTCGGCATCAGCGCGTCGAGCCCACCCATGGTCAGCAGCGGCACCAGCACGGCGAGGGCAAAGCCGATGAACACCACCACCAGATAAAGCTCGAGCCGCCCATGATGCAGGGTCCGCGTCACCGCGCCCGAGAAGCGCACCAGCCCAAAGAACACCGCATCGAACGCCCGGTCCGCATTCCAGTTCGCCGGCCAGCGGCGCAACAGGGTACGCAGCGAATCCGCCTGCCGGTAGATCAGGACCGCCAAGAGCCAGGTCACGACCGAAGCCCACAGCGCCGGGCTGGCGAAGTTGATGTTCCAGCTGAGGTGGCTTTCCACCCCCTGCCCCGACACCGCCGTTGCCGCCGGCGCCATCAGATCGTGTCCGAACCAGTCGATCAGCAACGCCGTCACCACGCCCGCAGCGCCGAGCAGGATCGGCCCCACCAGCATCGCCACCGGCGCCTCGTGCGCTGCCTTGGGCGTCGCGACGGCCGGGCCCAGGAACGGCCGGATCATCACGATCAAGCCCACACCCCCGAGCAGGGCATTGCCCAGCACCAGCGCCAGCAGCACCGCGATGGCGGTTGGCTCCATCACCACGAGGTCGAGATACATCTCTTCTTTGGCAAAGAACCCCAGCGTCGCCGGCACGCTGAACATCGACAATCCCGCCAGCGCCGCGCCGATAAAGGTCACCGGCATGCGGTCGGCGAGCCCTCCGAGCGCCGTCAGGTCGCGCGTCCCCGCCTCGTGGTCCACCGCGCCGGCCACCATGAACAGCGCTGCCTTGTAGAGCGCGTGGGCGGCGAAATAGAGCACGAAGGCACTGAGCGCGACCGGTGTCCCAAGCCCGATCAGCGCCACCAAGAGGCCCAGCGAGGCGATGGTGGTCTGCGCCAGCATCTGCTTGAGATCGGTCTGCCGCAGCGCTCCGAGCGCACCCCAGATCAGCGTGGCGCAGCCGAAAACCACCAAAACCGTGGTCCAGACGGCGGTTCCGCCGAGCACCGGCGTCATGCGCGCTAGGAGGTAGACGCCGGCCTGCACCATGGTCGCGGAGTGGAGGAAGGCCGAGACCGGGGTCGGTGCCTCCATGGCGTTGGGCAGCCAGAAATGAAACGGCAACTGCGCGGATTTGGTGAAGGCAGCGAGAAGGATCGCCAGCAAAACGTTACCGTAGAGCCCGCTGTTGCGGAGAATATCGCCACTGCCGAGAAGTTCGGCGAAGGTCCAGCTGCCGGTGATCGAGTTGATCAGGATCACGCCAACGAGCAGCCCCATGCCACCGATATTGGTGATCACCAGCGCCTGGATCGCACCACGCCGCGCCGCCTGCCGGTCGGCATCGAAGCCGATCAGCAGGAACGAGCTGATCGAGGTCAGCTCCCAGAACAGGAACAGCGCCAGGAGATTGTCGGACAGCACCAGCCCCAGCATCGCGCCCATGAAGGCGAGGAGGAACATCAGGAAGCGCCCGAGATGCCGATGGCCGTGCAGGTAGGCGCCGGCATAGAGCACGATCAGCGCGCCGATTCCGGAAATGGTCAGCGCAAAGGCCAGGCTCAGCCCGTCGAGCAGAAAGGTCAGGCGCAGCCCCAGCGCCGGCACCCAGTCGATGCCCGCGACCACCACCTCGCCGCTGGCGACCGGCCCGACATAGCCGCACAGAAACGCAAAGATCGCCGCCGGCACCAGCGCCAGCAGCCAGTGACTGAAGCCGCGTAGCAGGCGGTGAAGCAACGGCGCCAAGGCCGCGACCACGAAGGGGCCGATCGCCATCAGCGCCAGACTTGCCCCCTGATCCAGCTCCACGCTGCCTCCCGCTTCCGACTCCAACAAATGCGGCTGCGACCTTAGCGATTGAGTCGCCCGTCACAAGCCAAATCGGACCGTGGGGACAGGTTGTCGCGCACGAATCCACACCTCGCGCCTGCCCTTCCCAAGGGCGGGAGCGAGGCCTATGTCAGGAAGCACGCAATCGAGGAGCCTCCATGAACCAGCCCACCCCGCCCGTCGCCGCGCAGAAGCCGCTTCGCCTCGAACAGCACGGCATCGTCCGCGACGATCCGTGGGCCTGGCTGCGCGCCGCCAATTGGCAGGAGGTGATGCAGAAACCGGAGACGCTTGAGCCCGAAATCCGGGCCTATCTCGAGGCCGAGAACGCCTACGCCACTGCCGCTTTCGGCGAACCCACCAAGGCCCTGCAGGAGCAGATCTACAAGGAGATCCGCGGGCGCATGAAGGAGGATGATTCCGGCGTCCCCTCCCCCGACGGCCCCTGGGCCTACAATTCGCGCATGCTCGAGGGCAAGCAGTACCCGCTGATCGTGCGCACCCCGCGCGATGGCGGCGCCGAGACCGTGCTGCTCGACTGCAACGCCGAAGCCGGGGACGGCTATTTCGGCTTCGCCGGCGCCCAGCACGATCCGTCCCACCGCCTGCTCACCTGGGCCGCCGATCGCGCCGGCTCGGAATATTACGACATCGTCATCCGCGACCTCGAGACCGGCACCGACAGCCCCGACGTCATCCGCGACACCGCCGGCGCTCATGTCTGGAGCAACGATTCCTCGGCCATCTACTACACCGAGTATGACGACAATCACCGTCCGTTCCGGGTGCGCCTCCACGTGCTCGGCACCGACCAAGCCGACGACCCGATCATCTACGAGGAAGCCGACCCCGGCTTCTTCGTCGGCGTCGGCAAGACGCTCAGCAACCGCTTCATCATCATCGACGCCCATGACCACCAGACATCGGAAGTCCGCCTGATCGACGCCGAAAGGGGCGGCGAGCCGCGCCTCGTCTCGGCCCGCGAGCCGGAACGCGAATACGAGGTCGATGAGCGCGAGGGCCTGCTCTATATCCGCACCAATGTCGATGGCGCCGAGGACTTCAAGATCGTCACCGCCCCCGCCGATGCGCCCGGTGCCGAGAACTGGGTGGACCTCGTGCCGCACCGGCCCGGCGTGCTGATCCTCGACACAGCCGTGATCCGCAACCATCTCCTGCGCCTCGAGCGGGCCGATGGCCTGCCGCGCATCGTCGTCCGCGACCTGAGGACGGGCGTCGAGGAAACGGTCCGCTTCGAGGAAGAGGCGTATGCGCTCGGGCTCTCGGTCGGCTACGAGTTCGACACAACCACCTTCCGCTTCAGCTATTCCTCCCCCACCACGCCTTCGCGGGTCTATGACCTCGATCTCTCGACCGGCGAACGGGTGCTGCGCAAGGAGCAGGAGATCCCCTCCGGGCACGATCCCGCCGCCTACGAAACCCGCCGGCTCTTCGCTACAGCGCCGGACGGAGAGACGGTGCCGGTGACGCTGCTCTACCGCAAGGGTATCGCCCTCGACGGCAGCAATCCGGTGCTGCTCTATGGCTATGGCGCCTATGGCATGGCCATGCCCTCGGGCTTCTCGATCTCGGCGCTGTCGCTGGTCGACCGAGGCTTCGTTTATGCCACGGCGCATATCCGCGGCGGCATGGAGAAGGGCTACCGCTGGTACAAACTCGGCCGCCGCGAGCACAAGCCTAACACGTTCACCGACTTCATCGCCGCCGCCGAAATGCTGGTCGAGCACGGCTACACCCGTTCGGGCCGCATCGTCGCCCAGGGCGGCTCCGCCGGCGGCATGCTGATGGGCGCTATCGCCAATCTGCGGCCGGAGCTGTGGGCCGGCATCATCGCCCAGGTGCCGTTCGTCGACGTTCTCAACACCATGCTGGACGCCACCCTGCCGCTCACCCCGCCGGAATGGCCGGAATGGGGCAACCCGCTTGCCAGTGCCGAGGACTACCGGCGCATCGCTGCCTATGCCCCCTATGAGCAGGTCAGCGCCCAGCCCTATCCCCCGATCTTCGTCCAGGCCGGGCTGACCGACCCGCGCGTCACCTATTGGGAGCCGGCCAAGTGGGTCGCCAAGCTCCGCGCCACCGCCACCGGTGACAAGCGGTTCTTTCTCAAGACCAACATGGACGCCGGACATGGCGGCGCCTCCGGCCGCTTCGACCGCATCAAGGAGACCGCCGAGGTCTATGCCTTTGCGCTCGACTGCGTCGGAGCCCCGGGCGCCGCGGCCTGATCGCAGACCGGGGCCCCGCCCCGGCCGTCAGGTCTTGGGCTTGGTGGCGATGCCATCGAGCCAGAGCATGTTGCTGTCGTCGCGATGGACGCCGGTGGTGCCGACATGCTTCATGTCGATCTCGGGTCCCTTCTGGATGACGTGGACAAGCGCCATGCCGTGCCCGCGCCCCAGGCCGAAATCGGCCTTGAGCCAGTCCAGGATCGGCCCGGCCTTCACCTTCGGATCGTCGAACCCCTTCGTCTTGGCGAGGTCCACGATCTCGCGGGGCGTCTTGCCGGTCTTTGCCTCCACGGCGTCGAGATAGGCCTGGAACGACATCTTTATCTCCTCGAGGTTCGTCATCAGCAGCAGGACGGACGAGTGCGGCCGCATTCGACACGGTAGCGCCGGCGACTGTGCTTTCCCCAGCGAATTAACATTGCCGGGAACCCGCCTCTTCTCGCATTCGTTCGAGCATGGTAACGAACCGTTTACTATTTGCGGGAGCTGCATTTTTCGTGCCCGAAACGGCCAAAGTCGTCGCCATCATCGCTGCCACTCCCGCACTCACCGCCCTGCTCGGCATGGTGGTGGCCGGCGACACGCGCCTCAAGGTCCGTCAGTTCCACAGCGAAGCCGAGCTGTTCGCCTATATGCGCATCGCGCCGGTGCACGCGCTGGTCGTCGACTTCGACCGCGAAGGCCGCCCTGCGCACGAGATGGTGGAAGCCATCCGCCTCGATTCTGGCCTCGTCTCCCAGGACGTGCCGGTGATCGCGCTCACCCGCACCATCACCCCACCCATGCGCCATCAGGCCATCAGCGCCGGCATCGACGAAGTCATCATCAAGCCGATGTCGCCCCGTCACCTGTTGCAGCGCATCCAGGCCCGCCTGCGCAACCGCAGCGTCGTCGGCGCCTTGGGCGGCTATCGCGGCCCCGACCGCCGCAACCGCGTCCCCTTCCCCGCTCCGCAACCCGCCCCCGCCCGGCGCTTCACCGACAACGTGGTGCCGCTCTTCCCCAACAAGCTCCGGCCGGAGGCGTAGGCTTCGGGCTGAGGTGAAGAATACCCTCCTTCGTCACCACCGGGCTCGTCCCGGTGGTCCATGCCGCCGCGCACTGGATTGCCGGGACAAGCCCGGCAATGACGACGGGCCGGAAGCGCGTAGCAGCCCGCCCCCGCTTCACCGACAACGCGGATGCCGCTGTTGCCAACAAGCCACGGCCGAGGCGTAGACTTCGACCTGAGGCGGAGAATCCCCCCTTCGTCACCACCGGGCTCGTCCCGGTGGTCCATGCCGCCGCGCACTGGATTGCCGGGACAAGCCCGGCAATGACGGCGGGGAGCGCAACAGGTCACCCGCCCGCGACCGCGTGGTTCGACAGGCTCACCATGAGGTCTACGCGACTGCGGTGTGCGCCGTCACCTCACCCTGCCCATAAAGGGAGGAGGCGCAGGGCCTTGGCAACGGGAGTTTCACTGTTTGGTTTGTGTCTAGCTCGGAGCCTCCCCTCTCCCTTGCGGGAGAGGGTGGATCGGCAGGGGACGGGTGAGGGGTTTCTTTCTCTCCACACCGTTGGCGCCCAAGACAAGCCCCTACCGCCCCTGTACCAGCCGCTGCGTCCGGCTCCACAGATCCTCAACCGTGTCGGCAAACTGCACCGCCCGCTCATGGCCCTTCAGCGAATGCGACAGCACGTCGGCGCTGAAGCCGCGCACGACTTCGAAGGCGCGGTGACGGTTCAGCAGCACCACCGGCAACACACGACCCTGCTGGCGGGCAGCCGACCAGGTGGCAAACAGCGCGGTGGCCGAGGCCAGCGAACCCGGCAGCCCCACCAGCGCCTGTGTGCGTGAGGCGATGAGCGCTTGCCGCTCTGCGCCCTCGCCCGCAACATGGACAGGCACATCGGCCAGCACCGGCGGCAAGTGGATGCTCGCATCCGCCACCACCTCGACAGCACCGCCGGCTGTACGAGCAGCGGTGATCAGCGCCACCGGCGGCGCCCCATCCTCTGCGAGGGTCAGGATGCGGGCGCCGCGGCGGGCGAAATAATTGCCGGTCTGGGTCATCAGCGAGGCCCGCTCGGCATCGCCGGGGCCGCGGTCGGAGGCGAACACCGCAACGGTGATCTGGTTGGTAGCGGGCTCGATCATCTCAGCGCCTCCGCGACAGGCTGCCGAGCAAGCCGCGCACCAGCGACCGGCCCAGCTGGTTGGCAACGCTGCGGGCGAAGGAATTGATCGCCGCCTCGGCCGGTGTCTGCCGGGTGGAGCGCCGCACCGGCGCGTCCGCCTTCATCCGTTGCTCGTCCAGTTGCCGCTCCTCGGCGCGGCGGGCCAGAACCTCGAAGGCCGATTCGCGGTCCAGCACGGCGTCGTAGAGCCCGACGACGGGCGAGCGTCCCATGATTTCGCGCCGCTGCTCCGGCGACAGCGGCCCGAGCTGGCCGGAGGGCGGACGGATCATGGTACGACCGACCACCGAGGGGATGCCCTTGTCTTCCAGCACCGACACCAGCGCCTCGCCGGTGCCGAGCGCGGTGATCGCCTGCTCGGTATCGAAAGCCGGGTTGGGCCGGAAGCTCTCGGCCGCGGCCTTCACCGCCTTCTGTTCCCGCGGGGTATAGGCGCGGAGCGCATGCTGGACGCGGTTGCCGAGCTGGGCCAGCACGGGCTCGGGTATGTCGGCCGGGTTCTGGGTGACGAAATAGACGCCGACACCCTTGGAGCGAACCAGCTTGACCACCTGCTCCACCTTGTCGACCAGCGCCTTGGGGGCATCGTCGAACAACAGGTGCGCCTCGTCGAAGAAGAACACCAGCTTCGGGCGGTCGAGATCGCCCGCCTCGGGCAGCGCCTCGAACAGTTCAGACAGGAGCCAGAGGAGAAAAGTGGAGTAGAGCCGCGGCGCCCGCATCAACTCGTCGGCGGCCAGCACCGAGACGAAGCCGCGCCCGTCCCGGTCGCGGCGCATCAGGTCTTCCACTTCGAGCGCGCGTTCACCGAAGAAATGCTCGCCGCCCTGCTCTTCCAGCACCAGCAGCGCCCGCTGGATGGCGCCGATCGTGGCCGTCGCGACATTGCCGTAGCGCAGCGACACCTCCTTGCTGCGCTGGCCGATATCGGTCAGCAGCGCCCGCAGGTCCTTGAGGTCGAGCAGCAGCAGGCCTTCCTCGTCGGCCAGGCGGAAGGCGATGTTGAGCACGCCTTCCTGAGTATCGTTGAGCTCGAGCATGCGGCTCAGGAGCAGCGGGCCCATCTCGGAAATGGTGGTGCGGATCGGGTGGCCCTGCGTGCCGAACAGGTCCCAGAACACGGTCGGGGAACTGGTGAAGCGGTATTCGTCACCGAGCCCGATGTCGTTGGCGCGCTTGACCAGCGCCTCCTTGGGCTCCCCCGCCGCCGCAATGCCCGACAGGTCGCCCTTGATGTCGGCGCAGAACACGGGCACGCCGGCCGCGGAGAAGCCTTCCGCCAGCACCTGCAGCGTCACCGTCTTGCCGGTGCCGGTGGCGCCGGTGATGAGGCCGTGGCGGTTAGCCAGTTTCAGCCAGAGATATTCGGGGCGGTCGCTGGTGCCCAGATAGATCTTGTCGTCGACGAGCATCGGCGGCCCTCTGTTGCGCTGACCTTATAGCCAGCGCGAGGGCGGGGGAACAACCCGCGAGCGGGGGTCCGAGCGGGAGCGGCGCTCATCGCAGGGCACCACGCGGCGTTTACACGTGGTTAACCATGTTGCTTAACGTTTTGCGTCAAACTCGTGCAGCACCGCGTGAAGTTCACCAACCGCGGTGCTGCGCACATTCTTCAGCGTCTGGCGGGCGAAAGCCTCGAGCACCTGCCGCTGCTGGGCGTCCGGCCCGGCGAACTCCAGCAGCAGCGCCGCCGCCATGGCTTGGGAAGCCGCCATGTTGCCGTCGTCGCATTTGAGCGCATAGCCCCAGCCCTTGTCGCGGATGGCGCCGCACTGCACCCCTTCGGCCCCGCCCTTGTGCATGACGCGGCCGCCGAAGGCCTCCATCACCAGCGTGTCGAAGTGACCGGTGCCGGCGACGAGGTGCGGGTGGGCGGTGGCGACGTCGAACAGGGTTCGGGCGGCGGTGGCGTGTCCGGCGGACAGCCCCTGCCCCGTCGCCATGCGGGCAAAGCCGAGCGCGAAGGCGCGGATCGGGGCCGCCCAGGTGGGGATGGAGCAGCCATCGGTGCCGCAGCGGTCTTCGGTCAGCGGCTCGCCGATCACCGCTTCCACGGCCCGGCGCACTGCGCGCTGCACCGCGTGCTGGCGACTCACATAGCCGGCGGTCGGCACGCCCATGGCGAGGGCGACGCTGAGCATGCCCGAATGCTTGCCCGAGCAGTTGTTGTGGAGCGGGCTCGGCTGCCGGCCCGTGGCGCGCAGGGCGTCGCGGGCGGCCGGGTTGGTGGGGGGATGGGCGCCGCATTCGAGATCGGCTTCGCTCAGGCCCAACCGCTCGAGCAAGGCGCTGACGCGGGTCACGTGGACGTCCTCGCCATGATGGGAGGCGCAGGCCAGCGCCAGTTCCTCGGGCGTGTGGTGGAAGCGGTCATCCGCGTGGTGGTCGAAGATGGCCAGCGCCTGCATGGACTTGATGGCCGAGCGGGGGAAGATCGCCCGCTCGATGTCGCCGGCCGCAGCCACAATCCGGCCCTCGGCATCCAGGATCGCGAAGGCGCCACGGTGGCGGTTCTCGACCCAGTTGCCGCGCATGGCCTCGGCAAGCACGGGATTGGCGTCCATGGAAAAACTCCGGTCCGGTTGGTTCGCTGGACGAACCGCGCCGGACCGGAAAAGTCAACATCGTCGGGAAGTGGCTCCGGGGTCGTCGGCGCCGGTGGAGGTCCGGTGGCGGACACATGCGGTGCGGCGGTTGTGTGCCGCAGCTGCCGGGCCTCCGCCGTCGCCGACGACCGGGTCAGATGTCCCAGTCGTGGCGCAGGGTGAGGTAGCGCGAGTTGACCCAGCCGCTGAGGCCCTGACCGTCGACCAGGCACCAGTCCGAGCCGCGCTCGGCCTCGATGCAGCGATCAACCCACACATGCGAGCCGACGGTGTAGCCGCCGACCTTCTGCGAATAGTGCGCCGGCCACTTGCGGACGTTGAGCTCGTCGGACGGATGAACACCGGTGACCTGGGCCAGCCGGTCGACATTGTAGCCCGCAGCCATGGCCGGCTGCACGGCGAAGGCGCCGGCGGCGGTGATGACGAGGCCGCACAGGGTGGCGACCAGCAGTTTTTCCTGTTGCTTGTTCATTTCGCGTACCCCTTTCCGATGCTGGAACGCAGGTTGGCTCCGCCGGCTTGAACTCGCCCTGAGGGCGCTGTTCAGCCGGCGTTCATGTTGGTTCATCGGTTCAGCGGATATCGCGCTGGTGGACGAACAGGTTGACGGTCTCGTCGCGGCCGAAGCGCAGGGCGACCACATCGAAATGGTCGTAGCCGCGGGCAGCGAGCGCGCTCATCAGCGCCGGGTGGCGGGCGATAACATTGCGCAGCGTCTCGACATTTCCGTCGCGGAACAGAGTGCCGTAGTCGTTGCGGGCCAGGGTGTCCTCGCACACGGGAGTCACCCACACATGCTCGTCGCGGCGGATGGCATTGATGTCGCGCGCCACCAGATGCGGCTCCATATGGGCGTTGAAGGCACACTCGCTGCTGACCATCGGCGAACGGGACGGATAGTTGCTGCCCGGCACAGCAGCCTGGGCGTTGGCCCCGATGGTGGTGAAGGCGGTCACGAGGCCGGCGGCGATGAAGGCGATGGTGGAACGGTTCATGATAATCTCCTGAGGTTGGCTCGGAGCGTCGTTGCTCCTTGGCCCGCCTTATGACCGGCTGCGATTGAACCGGCCCTGAGAGCGATATTCATGTGCCGTTTACCCAAGCATCCGGCGCCCGCCCCCGCTCGTACGGGTGGGCCGGCGGTGCGCTTGGCAGGTCTGCGTGCCGCGTGGCACGGTGCCCCGACTCAACAAGGAGAGCAGAAATGGCCCGTGTTCTGGTGACCGGCGGCAGTGGCAAACTCGGTCGTGCCGTGCTTCGCGACCTCGTCGCCCACGGCTACGACGTGCTCAATGTCGATCAGCAGCCGCTGGACGATCCAATCTGCCCGAGCGTGCGTATCGACCTCACCGATTTCGGCCAGGTGGCCGCGGCCATTCTGGGCGGCATCGACGAAAAGGGCGGCCGGTTCGACGCCGTGGTGCATCTCGCCGCCATCCCGGCTCCGGGCATGATCGCGAATGCAGCGACCTTCGCCAACAACGTGCCGACCAGCTACAACGTCTTCGAGGCGTGCCGCCTTGCGGGCATCAAGAACGTCGTCTTCGCTTCCAGCGAAACCGTGCTCGGCCTGCCCTTCAACAACCCGCCGCCCTATGCGCCGGTGGATGAAGAATACTATCCGCGTCCGGAGTCCGCCTATTCGCTCGGCAAGCTGCTGGACGAGACCATGGCTGCCCAGTTCTGCCGCTGGAATCCGGAGCTGCGCATGGTCGGTCTGCGCTTCTCCAACGTCATGTACCCCGAAGACTACCGGCAGTTCCCCGGCTTCGACGCCGACGCGAAGAGCCGCAAATGGAACCTCTGGGGCTATATCGACGCCCGCGACGGCGCCCAGGCCGTCCGCCGTGCCATTGAAGCCGAGTTCAAGGGCTTTGAAGCCTTCATCATCGCCAATGCCGACACGGTGATGAGCCGCCCCAACGCCTCCCTGCTTTCCGAAGTGTTCCCCGACGTGCCGCATCGCGGCGTGCTCGGCGAACACGACACACTGCTGTCTATCGACAAGGCGCGCCGCATGCTCGGCTACGAGCCGCAGTATAGCTGGCGCAACGAGATCAGCGGCGGCAACTGACCTCAACCCGTCCTGGTCAACTGCCCGGTGCGCCGCATCAGCCAGCGTTCTAGGGCCGCCAGCGCGTCATAGATCAGCACTGCGAGCATCCCCACGATCAGGCCACCCTGCAACACGAAGGCGGTATTGCTGGACAGGAGCCCGGCGATGATCACCTCGCCCAAGGTTCGCGCTGCGACCGTCGAACCAATCGTGGCGGTGGAGAGCGAGATCACCGTAGCCAGCCGCACCCCAGCCAGGATCACCGGTAGCGCGAGCGGCAGTTCAACCTGGAGGAGCCGCTGCGTGCCGGTCATGCCGGCTCCTCGTGCGGCCTCCGTCACGGCTGGCGGCAGGCCGGTGAGGCCGGTCAAGGCATTCTCGAAGATGGGCAAGAGGCCATAGAGAAACAGCGCCAGCAATGTCGGCGCAGTGCCGAAGCTGTTCATCGCCGGCACCGCCAGCGCCAGCACTGCGACCGGTGGAAACGTCTGTCCGACATTGGCGATGGCGCGCGAGACCGGGAGGAATTCCGCCCCCGCCGAGCGGGTCACAAGGATGGCCAGGCCGACCGCCACAAGCGTCGCGCCGGCCATGGCCACAGCGACGATCCAGAGGTGGCTCAAGGTGATATCGAGCAGGTTGCCCTGGTTGTAGATCGCCGGCTGGTTGGGCCGGGCGAACTGAGCGAAGAAGGGCTCGAACCAGTCCGGCTGCAGCAGCAGCGCAAGCAGCACAAGCAGCGCCAGCAGGCGGACAAGATTGCCCACCGTCATTGCGGCCGCGCCGCCAGCCGCGCCAACTGCTCCAGCGAGATCTTGCCGACTATCTCGCCATCCCGCCGCACCGGTGCGGCCGTCCGTCCCGACCACAAGAGTTCGGAGTAGGCATCCCGCAGCGAGGCGGTCGCCTCCACCGGCTGGCCATCAGCGGTGCCGGGCTCGAGGTGATCGGCGACACGCGCGAGTCCCAACAAACGGAACGGCCGGTCGCCGCTGCCAATCAGTTCCTCGACGAAGGGTGTCGCCGGCCGGGCAATGATCTCGGCCGGCGTGGCGGCCTGCAGCAGCCTGCCCTTGTCCATCACAGCGATGATGTCGCCGAGATGAATGGCCTCCTCCATGTCGTGGGTGACCAGCACGATGGTGGTGCCGAAGCGCTTGTGGATGGCGAGAAGATCCTCCTGCGCCTTGGCGCGGATCACCGGATCGAGGGCGCCGAAGGGTTCGTCCATCAGGAGGATGTTGGGCTCTGCCGCCAGCGCCCGTGCCACGCCGACGCGCTGCTGCTGCCCACCGGAGAGCCGATGCGGCAGCCGGTCGCGATATTCCGCCGGATTGAGCTGGAACAGCGTCAGCAGTTCGTCGACGCGCGCCGCAGTCCTCCGCCGGTCCCAGCCGAGCAGCTTCGGCACGGTGGCGATATTCTGGGCCACGGTGCGATGCGGAAACAAGCCGTGGCCCTGGATCACATAGCCGATGCGCCGCCTGAGTTGGTAGGCGGGGACAGAGGAGACGTCCTCGCCGTCGATGCGGATCTGCCCCGCACTCGGCTCCACCAGCCGATTGATCATCCGCATTAGTGTGGTCTTGCCGGAGCCGGACGTGCCGACCACGGCGCAGATGCTGTGAGCGGGAACGGTCAGGGTCACCTCGTCCACCACGACGGTGCCGTCATAGGCCTTGGTGATACCGTCGATTTCTATCATGCGGCGCGCTCCCCGCGCGAACTCATGTCCACGATCGCATCGAGCACCACCGCGGCAGCGAAGGCCAGCACCACCGTAGGAACCG
The DNA here is from genome assembly GCF_042685625.1 of Devosia albogilva. Classification (NCBI taxonomy): domain Bacteria; kingdom Pseudomonadati; phylum Pseudomonadota; class Alphaproteobacteria; order Hyphomicrobiales; family Devosiaceae; genus Devosia; species Devosia albogilva. Next base: position 2,874,977 of record NZ_JBHUNP010000001.1, on the reverse strand, counting down.
CGCCGAGCAGCACGAGGTCCATGGCGGTCTGGCCGATCCCCTGGAACACGAAGACCCCGAAGCCGCCGCCGCCGATCAGCGCAGCAATGGTGGCGAGGCCGATATTCTGCACGAGGACGATGCGGATGCCGGTCAGGATCACCGGAAAGGCGAGCGGCAGCTCGACGCCGGTGAGCCGCTGCCAGCCCGTCATGCCCATGCCCTTGGCAGCCTCCACGGCCGGTGGTGAGACGCCAAGCAATCCGACCACAGTGTTGGAAACCACCGGCAGCAGCGAATAGGCAAACAGCGCGACGAAAGCGGGCGCAGCGCCGATGCCGGAGATGCCGATCGCGCTCGCCCCCGGCACAGTGGCAGCCACCCAGGCCAGCGGCGCGATCAGGAGGCCGAACAGGGCAATGGAGGGAATGGTCTGGATGATGTTGAGCAGGTTCAGCACCACAGCGCGTAGCGGCGCGACCCTGTAGCAGAGGATGCCCAGGGGAATGCCGGCAACCGCCGCTGCCATCACCGACCCGAAGGCGAGCCAAAGATGCGTCCGCCCCTCCTGCCAGAAGGCCTGCGCACGGTTGCCGTATTCCTTCAGGATCGAGAGATCCTGCCACACGCCGCTGACCAGCAGCAGCCCCAAGCCGGCGCCAACCAGCACCAGCATGCCGATCCGCAGCCAGGGCCTGAGCTTCATGCGCGCCAGGGCATCGGTGACCAGCAGCGCAAAGGCGAAGAGCCAGGTCCAGAAGCCCCCGCCAGGCCCCACCCGAGCGAAGGTGTTGTCCGGCGGCGTTAGCCAGCTTGCTGACCAGCCGATCGCGACCAGCAGCAGCGCGAGCACAGTGAGACCCACCACCAGGCGCAAGAGCGCCGTCAGCCGCAGCAGCGCGACGATGGTGGCCGCCAGCAGGGCGCCAGCAAGCATCCAACCGGCCAGCCCCGGCAGCGCCTCAAAGAGATTTCTGGCCTCCCCAGCCGCAATCCGCGTCGGTCGGAACATGGCAAAGGGCAGAAAAGCGCCGGCCAGCGCCAGCACGGCTACGAGAACGCCGAGCTTATCGAGGGCGAAGCGACGTGTGCGGTTCGAAGTGGCTGCGATGCTGGAGATACTCATGCTGGCTTCATACTCTCCGCGCCAACCAGCAGAGACCGACCAACGGCCGTTCCCGCACCAGCCGTCACTCTCGGGTGACCCGAGAACCCTTCCCTTCACGGCATCAGACAAGTGCCGCACCCTCGGGTCAAGCCCGAGGGTGACGCGCGGGGGAAGTTCACGGTCCTTGCGGCTTCTCCTCGCGAAAGGAGAGGTGAGGTCGACGGCGACCGCAGACGTCAGTCCAGGAACCCGTTCTGTGTCAGGAAGTCGGTGGCGACGGCGGCAGCAGCTTCGCCGCCGACCTGCACGCGGCCGTTGAGCTCCTGCAGCACTTCCAGGGTGAGGCCTTCGAACACCGGCTTCAGCAGTTCCTCGATCTGGGGAAACTCGGTGAGCACTTCCTCGCGGATGATCGGGGCGGGCTGATAGACCGGCTGCACGCCCTTGTCGTCTTCGAGTACCGTCAGGCCCGAGGGCGCGATACCGCCATCGGTGCCATAGACCATGGCTGCGTTGACGCCATCGGTCTGCTGGGCGGCAGCGGCAATCGTGGCAGCAGTGTCGCCACCCGACAGCGTCACCAACTGGTCCGGCTGGAGAGTAAAGCCGTACACCTCCTGAAATTTCGGCAGCGCCGCCGGCGAGTTCACGAATTCGGCGGAAGCGGCGAGCTTGACCTCGCCACCACTGGATACCCACTCGCCGAACTCGGTGAGGGTCGACAGATCATTGGACTCGGCCACGTCGTTGCGCAGGGCGATCGCCCAGGTGTTGTTGGCCGGCGACGGGGTCAGCCAGACGATCTTGTTGGCGTCGTAGTCGAGTTCGGCGGCTTCGGCATAGGCGCTGGCTGCATCGTTCCAGATCGGCTCGTCGGCGCGCTCGAAGAAGAAGGCGGCATTGCCGGTATATTCGGGATAGATGTCGATCTCGCCCGCGATGATCGCCTCGCGCACGATCGGCGTGCCACCAAGCTGGATGCGGCTCTCGACCGGAATGTCGTTGGCTTCCAGCACCTGCTTGATGATGTTGCCGAGCACGCCGCCCTCGGTATCGATCTTGGAGGAGACGACGACCTGAGCATTGGCGGTGCTGGCGAGCAGAGCAAACGCCGCGGCGCTCGCGAGGAGGGTAGAAAGACGCATTGGGTTCTCCGAGTTACGGCGGACCGGCCTTGCACGACCTGAGCTGGGGCGACCGGGCAGGACGGTCTTTGCAGGATGAACGATAGGGCGCTTGCCCCTGATCGACAGCTTCAAAGACCGCGCCAGTTGAATCAAGCCGGAAATGAGCGCCGTCGATCGGAACCGTCGGGCTCGACCGTGAAGACGCCTTGCGTCAGAACGCGTCAGGAGCTTCCGAGTGCCGCTCCGTGGAGAGTAATTTTGCTCGGCCGATCGTCTGACCGATCCGCAGCGTCGGAGTTCCCGCGCGCTACTTCATCCAGAACATCGGCTTGAGATCGACCGAAACCGGCTCGTTCTTGCTGTTGGTTGCCATGATGTCGGCCATGTGCGCCCACCAGCGCTGCATCACTGCCGTGTTCGGCAGGTCGTCCATGGTGTGGTCCACCCGGCGCCACAGCACGCCGAACAGGGTGTTGGTCTCTTCGTCGAGATGGATCGAGTAGTCCTTCACCCCCGCTGCGTGCAGCAGGTCCACGAGTTCGGGGAATATCTCGTCATGGCGCTTCTTGTACTCGGCGGCCATGCCGGGATTGAGGTGCATCTTGAAGGCGTGCTTTTCGTAGCCGTCGTCGGTGATCATGCGCGGGGCCTCAAGAGCTGGAACAGTCTCGGCAGGCCGATGACGAAGATCAGCAGCGCACCGATGAAGATCGACATGACGATGCCCGGCACGTTGAGGAGACCGAGGCCGAAGGTGACGAGGCCCATGATCAGCGCCGCCAGTACCACGCCGACGATCGAGCCGGAGCCGCCGAGAATCGACACGCCACCGAGCACCACCATGGTGATGGCCTCGAGTTCGAAACCCTCGGCAATGGAGGGACGGGTGGAGCCCAGCCGGGCGGTCAGCAGCACTGCGGCGACGCCGCTCATCAGCCCGGTCAGGCAGAACAGCACGAACTTGATGCGGTCGACACGCACCCCGGAGAACTGGGCCGCGACATCGTTGTTGCCGATGGCGAAAACGCGCCGGCCGAAATTGGTGCGGTGCAGCACCACCCAGTAGATCACGGCGCAGACAAGGAACAGCGCTAGCTCGAACGAGATCACCCAGAACACATAGCCTTGGCCCAGCCAGGCGAAATCGCGCGGATAGCCGCCATAGCTCTGGTCGCCGAGGATGATGTAGCTGATGCCGCGGAACAGGCTCATCGTGCCGATGGTGACGACGATCGACGGCAGCTTCAGCCCGGTGACGAGGAAGCCGTTGAAGGCGCCGCAGGCGACGCCGGTCAACAGCCCCACCAGTACCAGAACCGGTGTGGGGGCGCCGAACTGCAGGGCAAAGCCCATCAGCGTCGAGGCGAGCGCAATGATCGCCGCCACCGAGATGTCGATCTCGCCCGAGATGATCAGCAACGCCATCGCGAGGGCAATCAGCGCCTTCTCGGTGAAGTTGAAGGTCATGTCCGAGAGGCTCCACTCGTTCAGGAAGTACGGTGAAGCGAAGCTGTTCATGATGAAGATGGCCACGGCGACGAGGACCAGCAGGCCCTCCCAGCTCACCAGGGCGGACTTCAGCGGGTGGTCGAGACGGTCCGGCAGCTGTCGGCCGGTCGCGGGAATATCGGTCATGCGGCTGCAGCCTTCCTGAGAATGATACGGCCCTTGCGGCGCTCGCCCCGGGCGTTCAGCACCACCGCGAGAAGGATCGCGGCGCCCGAAATGGCCATCTGCCAGAACGGGGAGACGCCGATCACCGGCAGGGCGTTGTTGACGACGCCGAGGAAGATCGCCCCCAGCAGCACACCCGGCACGGTGCCGATTCCGCCAGCGATCGAGACGCCTCCGATCACGCAGGCGGCGATGATCGACATCTCATAGCCGCTCGCCACTTCCACCGAGGCGATCACGTAGCGCGACACCCACAGGAAACCGGCAAGACCCGACACCGCCCCGGCGATGACGAAGGCGAAGAACTTGGTCCGCCCGACATTGATGCCGGTATAGACCGAGGCCGTGGGATTGACGCCGATGGCGTAGATGGCGCGGCCGAGCGGGGTGCGCGTCATCAGAATGAAGAATAGCACCGCCACCAGGATGCCGATCCAGCTCAGCATCGGCAGCCCCAGGATCACCGTGCGCTGCAGGCCGATGAACTCAGGGCTCATCTGCGCGGCGTTCACCCAGGCACCGCCCGAGGCGACAAACACCAGGCCGCGAAAGATCGTCAGCGTACCGAGCGTCACCACGATGGGCGGAATGTCGAGCTTCCACACCAGGATGCCGTTGAAGGCGCCGAGCCCGGCCCCGATCACCACCGCCATGGCGATCAGCAGCGGCACCGGGACCATCGGGAAGGCGGCATTGGTCATCGCCACCAGCATGCCGCTCAGCGCCAGGTTGGAGGCCATGGACAGGTCGATCGAGCGGGTCAGGATCACCGCCATCTGGCCGAGCGCCAGCATCATCAGGATCGAGGTATCGTTGAAGATGGTCAGCAGGTTGCCCGGCTGGGCGAAGCGCGGGAAGCGCATCGTCACCAGCACCAGCACCAGCAGGATAGCGAGAAACAGGAGGATCTCGCGGTGTTTCAGCAGCCGGTTCATGCCGCCACCTCGTCAGCAATGCCGGCGGCGAGCCGCACCAGCGTTTCGGGCATCAGCCCCTTGTTCTCGAGCGTATCGATGATGTGGCCCTCGCGCATGACGACGATGCGGTCGCTCATGCCCATGACTTCGGGGAGTTCGGAGGAGACCATGATCACGCTCAGCCCCTGCGCGACGAGTTCCGCCATGAAGTCGTGCACGGCTGCCTTGGAGCCGATGTCGATGCCCTTGGTCGGCTCGTCGAGAATGATGACCTTGGGGAGCGTTGCCAGCCATTTGGCGATCACCACCTTCTGCTGGTTGCCACCCGACAGCGTCGAGACGTTCTGCGACAGGGAAGAGGCGCGCAGGTCGAGCCGCTCGGTATAGGTGCGGGCCAATGCGAACTCCTCGGCCATGCGCAGGAAGCCGGCACGGCTGGTCTTGCCGAGCGAGGGCAGCGACACGTTCTTGACGATCGGCTCGCCGGTGATCACGCCCTGCTTGCCGCGCTCTTCCGGCACATAGACGATGCCGGCTTCCACGGCGTCGGCGGGGGAACGCGGCGCGACGGGACGGCCCTCCAGCACCATGGTGCCGCTCGAGGGGCGGGTCATACCGAACACAGCCTGCATCACCTCGGAGCGCCCTGCCCCGACCAGGCCGTAAAAACCGAGAATCTCGCCTTGTCTCACCGAGAAGCTGATGTTCTCGAATTCGGTAGGATGGCTCAGCCCGCTCACTTCCAGCACCACATCGCCGATCACGGCGCTGCGCTCCGGGAATATCTGATCCACCGACCGGCCCACCATCATGCGGACGATCTCGCCCTGCGGCGTGTCCTTGATCAGGCCCTTGCCCACCATCTCGCCGTCGCGGAAGACGGTGTAGCGGTCGGCGATGCGATAGATTTCGTCGAACTTGTGCGAGATGAACAGGATCGCTTTGCCGTCCTGTTTCAGCAGTTCGATCAGCACATAGAGATCCTCGATCTCCTTCTGCGAGAGCGCCGCAGTGGGCTCGTCCATGATCACCACCTGCGCGTCCACCGAGAGCGCCCGCGCCACCGCGACCAGGTGCTTCTTGGCAATGCCGAGCTCCTTGAGCAGGATACCCCCGTCGATGCCGGCGCCCATGGAGTCGAGGGTCTTCTGCGCCTCGGCGCGCATCCGGCGCCAGTCGATCAGGCCGAAGCGGTTGGTGGGTGTGTGTCCCAGATAGATGTTCTCGGCCACGGTCAGTTCATCGAACAGCACCGTCTCCTGGTGGATCGCGGTGATCCCGAGTTCCGAGGCTGAATGCGCCGTCGGCAGGGTAATCTCGCCACCCCCGAGCGTGATCTTGCCTTCATCGGGCTGGTAGATGCCGGTCAGAATCTTCACCAGCGTCGACTTGCCGGCGCCGTTCTCCCCGATCAGCGCGGTCACTTGCCCGGGATAAAGCTCCAGCGACACATCATGGAGCGCCCTGACGCCAGGAAAGCTCTTCGAGATGCCCGCGAGGGTAAGAATGGGGTCTGTCATGGGCCGCGCGATCTGTGAACACCGTCAATGCCCGTAAACCGGGCGATCCGGGTCGTGCCAGGATCAAAAAAGGGACCATCCGCCGAAGCGGATGGCAGTCAGTCGGAATGCTGGCCCGGCGCCTGGGCGCCGAGCCGCTGCACCAAGTCGCTTAGAAGTACGTGGCGAACTCGGCAATGTTGCTGCTGTCGAAAGTGAACGGCACGGCCATCGGGCCGGCGCTGGTTTCGTCCAGCGTCACCTGGCCCATGCGGCCGAGCGACATGGTCACGCCCGGACCGGGCTCGGCGCCCTGCACCAGCGCGTGCGCCAGCACGACAGCGGAGTAGCCGAGGTCGATCGGGTTCCACAGCGCAACGCCCTTGGAGGCGCCGTTATCGATGAACTGCTTGAACTCGCTCGGCAGAGCCAGGCCGGTCACGTTGATCTGGCCGATCAGGTCCTGGTCGGTGATCACCTGGGCAGCCGAAACCACGCCAACCGTGGTCGGAGCGATGATGGCGTCGAGATCCGGGTAGGCCGAGATCAGACCGCGGGTTTCCTCGGTCGACTTCACCGAGTCATCGTCCCCATACACAACCGCCACGAGGTTGATGTTCGGGAACTTCTCAGGAATGGCGGCCTTGGCAGCCTCGATCCAGGCGTTCTGGTTGGTCGCGGTGGAGGCGGCCGACAGAATGGCGACATCGCCGCCCTCGGGCAGGTGGTCGGCAGCCAGCTTGATGATGGTCTCACCGATCAGGTTGGTGTCCGACGGGTTGAGGTGCAGCTGACGACCTTCCGGCGCAACGGCGGAGTCCCAGCTCAGCACCTTGATGCCGCGCTGCATGGCGCGCTGGAGCACCGGCACCAGGGCATCCGGATCGTTGGCGGAGATGGCGATGGCGTCGACCTGCTGAGCGATCAGCGAGTTGACGACTTCGATCTGCGCTTCGGCCGTCGCGGCGGTCGGGCCGGTATAGATCAGCTCGACATTGCCGAGTTCGGCGGCAGCTTCCTCGGCGCCCTTGGCAGCGGCGTCGAAGAAGCCGTTGCCGAGCGACTTCACGACCAGCGCGATGCGGGTCTGGTCCTGGGCAAGAACCGGGCTGGCGAGCAGCACGGCGGCGGCCGAAGTGGCGGCCAGCAGTTTCAGAAGCTTCATAGGTTTCTCCCTCCCTGGGATGAGGTGGTCTTCATGATGCTCAGGCAACCGTTGCTTCCCGGTTGGCCTGGGCTGTTGTATCCGCCACGATGAGCCGCACCCCAGCCGTTTCCAGCATCTGGCGGTCTTCGTCGCGGATGCCGGCGTCGCTGATGACGGCGGCGATGCGGTCGAGCCCGCACAGGATGAGGCTCGAGCGTCCGGAAAACTTGGAAGAGTCGGCAAGCACGATGAGCTCGTCCGCCTGCCCGATCAGGGCGAGTTCGGACTGTACCACCATCGGGTCGGCCTCCATCAGGCCATGCGCCCCGATCCCCTGGCAGCCGATGAACATGCGCTTGGCGTAGAAGTGCGACGCTACCACCCCGCCGAAGGGCGACAGAATGACGTTCTGCTCGCGGTAGATCGTGCCACCTGGGATAACGACGCTGTTGCGCGAGTTGTGGATCAGGAACTCGGCAATGGCGAAGCTGTTGGTGAACACGCTGAGCCGCTTGCCGGTCAGGTGATGCACCATCTGGTAGGTGGTGGTGCCGCCATTGATGATGATGGGCTCACCGTCGCGGCACATATCGGCCGCCGCGCGCGCGATTGCCCGCTTCTGCGCGATGTTGATGGTTTCGCTCACCGCGAAGGGCCGCCCGACCAGGGCCGACTGTTCCGGCGGGTTCACCGCCTCCGCCCCACCCCGGACTCGCCGAAGCAGGCCCTTCATGTGGAGAGCTGCGATGTCGCGGCGAATGGTCGCCTCGGACGAACCCGTGACGTCGCACAGCTCGGCAACGGTCACGAATGACCGCGCCTGAACGGCGGCAAGGATCACGCGGTGGCGTTCCGTTTCGTGCAAGGCTGCTATCTCCCTGACGCATTCCTACGAGGCTGCTCCGATCATTGTCAATCATGAACTGATTGCTTCTGGCCGTTTCACGCACGTCGTGCGCGAACATGATTGTTTGTGATTGACAGTGTTTGAAGATCGTGGCCATGTCCCGCCACGCCCAATAGCCTGTCCGGAGGAATTCATGTCCACTGCTGCGCCGAAGCGCCTTGCAAATCTGTGGGACGATGCGAAGGCTGCCGCCATGAGCGAGCCCGAGCGCCTCGTCTATCGTTCCAATCTGCTCGGCTCCGACAAGCGCGTCACCAATTATGGTGGCGGCAACACCTCCTCCAAGATCTGGCAGAAGGACCCGCTGACCGGTCAGGATGTGGAAGTGCTGTGGGTCAAGGGCTCGGGTGGCGACAACGCCTCCATCAAGCTCGACGGCTTCGCCACCCTTTATATGGACAAGCTGCGCGCCCTGAAGGGTCTCTACCGCGGTGTCGAGTTCGAAGACGAGATGGTGGGTTATCTCCCCCACGCCACCTTCAACCTCAACCCACGCGCCGCCTCCATCGACACCCCGCTCCATGCCTATGTGAACCGGCCCTATGTCGATCACATGCACCCGGATGCGATCATCGCCATCGCCGCCTCGAAGAATTCGCGCGAACTGACGCAGCAGATCTTCGGCGACACCATCGGCTGGCTGCCGTGGAAGAAGCCGGGCTTTGAGCTCGGCCTCTGGCTCGAAAAGTTCTGCCTCGAGAACCCCGAGGCCAAGGGCGTGATCCTTGAGTCTCATGGCCTGTTCACCTGGGGCGACACACCCAAGGAGTGCTACGAAACCACCATCGCCATCATCAACCAGGCGATCGAGTGGTTCGAGCAGCAGACTGAAGGCAAGACCATCTTTGGTGGCGCTGCCGTCACCTCCCTGCCTGCCGATCAGCGCCGCACCATCGCCGCACGCCTGATGCCGAAGATCCGTGGCTTCATCTCCGAGGACAGCCACAAGCTCGGCCACTTCGACGACAGCGATGCCGTGCTCGAATTCGTCAACTCGAAGAACCTGCGTCCGCTCGCAGCGCTCGGCACCTCCTGCCCCGACCACTTCCTGCGCACCAAGATCCGGCCGCTGGTGATCGACTTCGATCCGGCCAATCCGGACGTCGATGCCGTGATCGCCGGCCTTGCCGACCAGATCGCCGCCTATCGCGCCGACTACACCGCCTATTACGAGCGGTCGAAGCACGACAATTCCCCGGCGATCCGTGACCCGAACGCCGTCGTCTACCTGATCCCGGGCGTCGGCATGATCACCTTCGCCAAGGACAAGGCGACCGCCCGCATCTCCGGCGAGTTCTACGTCAACGCCATCAATGTGATGCGCGGAGCCTCGACCGTCAGCGAATACCAGGGTCTGCCCGAGCAGGAAGCTTTCGACATCGAGTATTGGCTGCTCGAGGAAGCCAAGCTCCAGCGCATGCCGAAGCCGAAGTCTCTCGCCGGCAAGATTGCCCTGGTTACCGGCGGTGCCGGCGGCATCGGCAAGGCTACTGCCGCTCGCCTCCTGCGCGAAGGCGCCTGCGTCGTCCTCGCCGACATCGACCAGGCCGCGCTCGACAGCGCCACCGAGGAACTCGCCGGCGTCTTCGGCAAGGACTTCGTTCGTCCGGTGAACATCAACGTCACAAGGGAAGAGCAGGTCATCGCCGGCTTTGCCCATGCGGTGGTGGAATTCGGCGGGCTCGACATCCTCGTCTCCAACGCCGGCCTTGCCTCCTCGGCGCCGATCGAAGAGACCTCGCTTGAGCTATGGAACAAGAACATGGACATCCTGTCCACGGGCTACTTCCTGGTCTCGCGTGAAGCCTTCAAGCTGTTCCGGCAGCAGAAGATCGGCGGCAATGTCGTCTTCGTTGCCTCCAAGAACGGCCTTGCCGCTTCCCCCAACGCTGCCGCCTACTGCACCGCCAAGGCCGCCGAGATCCACCTCGCCCGCTGCCTGGCGCTTGAAGGCGCCGAAGCGCAGATCCGCGTCAACGTCGTCAACCCCGACGCCGTCCTGCGCGGCTCCAAGATCTGGGCCGGCGAGTGGCTCGAGCAGCGTGCCTCGACCTACAAGACTGACAAGGACGGCCTTGAGGAAATGTATCGCCAGCGCTCGATGCTGAAGCGGAGCGTGTTCCCCGAGGACATCGCCGAGGCCATCTACTTCTTCGCCTCGGAAGCCTCGGCCAAGTCCACCGGCAACATCCTCAACGTCGACGCCGGCAACGCCCAGTCGTTCCCGCGGTAAGTTCTACGAAGGGGTCTAAGGACCCCCTCCCCGGCCCTCCCCTCAGGGGAGAGGGTGGGCCTACACAAGCACAGAGTTTGCGGCTCCTTTTCTTCCCTCCCCCTTGAGGGGAGGGATCGAGGGAGGGGGTCGCCGAGGGAGGCACAAACCCATGACCGAACACATCATCGACCCCACCATCGTCGAAGCCGAAAACAGCAAGCGCGAGGCCGACCTCCGCCGCGATTACGAGTCGCTCGGCGAGCGGCTCGACCGCCGCGGGGTCAGCATCGACGCGATCAAGGCCAAGGTCGCCGACTTCAACGTCGCCGTCCCTTCCTGGGGCGTCGGCACCGGCGGCACCCGCTTCGCCCGTTTCCCCGGCGCCGGCGAGCCGCGCGACATCTTCGACAAGATCGAAGATTGCGCCGTCATCAGCCAGCTCACGCAGGCGACGCACACCGTCTCGCTCCACATCCCGTGGGACAAGGCCGATCCGAACCGGTTGAAGCAGGCCGCCAGCCGCTTCAACCTCGGCTTCGATGCTATGAACTCCAACACCTTCGCCGACGCCAAGGGGCAGCTCCAGAGCTACAAGTTCGGCTCGCTCTCCGCCTCCGACGCGGCCACGCGCCAGCAGGCAATAGAGCACAATCTCGAATGTATCGAGATCGGCAAGACGGTCGGCTCCAAGGCGCTGACCGTGTGGATCGGCGACGGCTCGAACTTCCCGGGCCAGACCAATTTCGCCACCCAGTTCGAGCACTATCTCGACGCGATGAAGGCGATCTACGCCGAACTCCCCGACGACTGGCGCATCTATACCGAACACAAGATGTACGAGCCGGCCTTCTATTCGACCGTCGTGCAGGACTGGGGCACCAACTACATCATCGCCAAGGAACTGGGCGAGAAGGCCTTCTGCCTCGTCGATCTCGGCCACCATGCTCCCAACGTCAACATCGAGATGATCGTCTCCCGCCTTGCCCAGTTCGGCAAGCTCGGCGGCTTCCATTTCAATGATTCCAAGTACGGCGACGACGATCTCGACGCCGGCTCAATCGACCCCTACCGGCTGTTCCTCGTCTTCAACGAACTGGTCGATGCCGAGGAGCGCTACAGCGACTTCCACCCGGCCCACATGCTCGACCAGTCGCACAACGTCACCGACCCGATCGAATCGCTGATGCTGTCGGCTGCCGACGTGCAGCGCGCCTACGCGCAGGCGCTGCTGGTCGACCGTGCCGGACTCAAGGCGGCGCAGGAAGGCAATGACGCGCTCGGCGCCACCCAGGCGCTGCGCCTTGCCTACCGCACCGATGTTGAGCCGATCCTGGCCATGGCGCGCCTCGAAAACGGCGGCGCCATCGACCTGCTCGCCACCTACCGCGCTGCCGGTTATCGGCAGAAGGTCGCGGAGATCCGCCCGGCCGTCGAAGCCGGCTCGAGCGGCATCGTCTGAGTTCTCCTCGCTCCTCCCGAGACGACGAGACCGAAGGCCCGGCAGCACTGCCGGGCCTTCGTGTTTGTGCAGGCGCCCTCAGGTCTGCTCCAGCGCCCTGAGCGGCGCCGTCGCCGCAACGATCCACTCGCGGAAAGCTTTGATCTTGGGCCAGTTCCGCCGGCTCTCCGGGTAGGCGAAGTAATAGTAGTGCCCTTCCCAGCCGACGGTCGCGAAAGGCTGCACCAGCCGCCCGGCGGCGATCTCGTCCTGATAGAAGGGCGGGGTCAGCATGGCGACGCCGCGGCCGGCCATCGCTGCCGCCGCCTCCAACTGCTGCGTGCCGAGGCGGACGAAGGCCTTCTGCCGCAGTTCCACATCGGGAACTCCCGCCAGGTGCAGCCACGCCGGCAGCCACGGATCATCGAGCGAGATCTGCGGCACCCGCAGCAGGTCGGCCGGCTCGCGCACCTCGTACTCCTCGACGAGGCGGGGGTGCAGCATGGGCGTGAACTCGACCTTGAGCAGCTTCTCGCCCATCAGGCCGGCTGCCAGTTTGTGAGTGGCGCGAATTCCGGCGTCGAACTCCTCGCGGGTGAAATCGACGATATGTGCGGCGGTGTCGATGCGCACCGCCAGGTCCGGACGCTGTAGCTGGAACAAGCCGATGTGCGCCGCGAGCCATCGGCTGGCGAAGGTCGGCACCACCGTCAGCGACAGCGTCCCCTCCGCACGGTCGCGCGACTCGGCGAAGGCCTCGCGCAGCGTGTCGAAGGCGCGCGACACCTCCGGTGCCAGTCGGGCGCCGAGCTCGGTCAGCGCAACCTGCCGCGGCCGGCGCAGGAACAACGGCGCGCCCAGCCGCTCCTCCAGCAGCTTGATCTGGTAGCTCACTGCCGCCTGCGTCATGCCCAGTTCGTCGGCGGCGCGGGTGAAGCTCAGATGCCGCGCCACGGCCTCGAATGCCCGCACGGCGGTCAGCGGCGGCAGACTGCTCACATCAAATCTCCTTATGCGTGCTTATCGACGCTTGGTTGGAGTGCCTCGACAAACAGGCGCATTCTGCAGAGCATGTCAACGACGCGAGGACGCCAGGTCATAAGCCTGGCGGATGCGAACATGATGACCTTTCCGAGCCTCCTGGGGTTTGTGCTGACCCTGCCTGCCGCGGCCGTGGGCACGCCCCCTGAAGCGGCACGCCGCCGGCGCGCCATCCAGTCCCTCAGCCTGTCGCCGCACGTGCTGCGCGACATCGGCATGGACGAATACCAAAGCCCCGCCGATGATCCCCGCTGGGCGCTGAAACCGCATCTCGAGCGCTGACGCTTGCGCTCCGCCGGCTTTGTCCTAGAAGGGTGGCATGTCCAAGACGACACCCGCCACCCAGGCTCTGGCCAAAGCCGGCATTTCGTTCGAACTCGCCAGCTACGACTACGACCCCAATGCCGAGCGCGTCGGGCTGCAGGCGGCCGAGGCCATGGGCGTCTCGCCGGGCGTCGTGTTCAAGACGCTGATGGCCGAGCTCGACGGCAAGCCGGTCTGCGCCATCGTCCCCTCCGACGAGGAGGTGAACATGAAAAAGCTCGCAGCGGCGCTGGGCGGCAAGTCGGCGCATATGATGAAGCCCGCCGACGCCGAACGTCTGACGGGCTACAAGGTGGGCGGCATCAGCCCGCTCGGGCAGCGCAAGGTGGTGCCCACCGCAATCGACGAACTCGCCACCCTCTATGACGAGATCTACCTCAACGGCGGCCAGCGCGGCCTGCAGATCCGTATGAAGCCGGACGACCTCGTCCGCTTCCTCGGCGCCAGGACCGCCGACCTCGTCCGCTGAATCCCGAAAAAGCAAAAGGCGCCCGGATGGACGCCTTTTCAGTTCAGCCTTTAGGGCCGAGGCTTAGTTGCCGACGTAGGTGCCGCTGGCAATGGCCTTGATGTCGCCGCGGGTGATACCCAGGTCCTGCAGCTGACGCTGATCGAGCGCGCTGAGCTCGCGCATGGTGCGCTGGTACTGGGCAAACTTGGCGATACGCTGACGGATGTTCATTTCTCAATTCCCCTTCGCTTGATGACCCCTATGTAGAGTCGGCCGGTCGTGATTAGTAGTTGGCTCAACTGCACATCCGTTATGCAGTCCGTGCACAGCGAAGAGGCATGTTTGTATCCGGTGTTAAGCCCGTCCCGCGGCCAGACCCGGTCGTCTCACTCGGCATGTTGCTGAAAACATGAAAGTTTCTGCGCGCCTCACCTGAATGGGTTGGTGGCGAGAGTGATGCGGCAACTCCAGCCTGCCATGCGCGGATGAGGGTACCGATGCGTACGATTTGGGCAATGCGTGTTGGCCCTTGACCTTCCCATCATGGGAAGCTCTATATGCTTGGGGACGAGGTAAGAGCCATGAACCAGCACGTCCACAACAACACTGTTTCCATCGACATTTCCGGCATGACCTGCGCCTCCTGCGTGGCGCGGGTGGAGCGAGCCCTGCTCAAGGTTCCGGAGGTCAAGTCGGCTTCGGTCAACCTGGCGACGGAGCGCGCTACCGTCGAGCTCGCCGGCACCACCGATGCGGCGCCCCTGCTCGCCGCTGTCGGCAAGGTCGGCTACACGGCCACCGTCGCGCCCGCTCCGGAACACCGGCACGACCATGCCGGCCATCACCATCACGACGAGGATGCCGCCGTGCTGCGGCGCGACGTCCTGATCGCCGCAATCCCCACCGTTCCGCTCTTTGCCGCCGAGATGCTCGGCCACTTCTACATGCCCTTTCACATGTGGCTGATGGATCTGGTCGGCATGGACGCTCTCTATGTCATCTACTTCGCGCTCGCGACCTTCGTGCTGTTCGTGCCGGGCTGGCGCTTCTTCCGCATCGGCGTCCCTGCCCTCTTGCGCGGCGCTCCGGAAATGAACTCGCTGGTGGCGCTCGGCGCCGGCGCCGCCTGGCTCTATTCGACAGTGGTCACCTTTGCGCCGCAGCTGCTGCCACCGGGCACACGCAACGTCTATTTCGAATCGGCCGCGGTGATCGTCACGCTGATCCTGGTCGGCCGTCTGCTCGAGACCCTCGCCAAGGGGCGTACCGGCGAAGCCATCCAGCGGCTGGTGCGCCAGCAGCCGCGCACCGCGCGTGTCGAGCGCAACGGCGCCACCGCCGACATCGATGTTTCGGACGTTCGCGTCGGCGACATCATCGTCGTCCGCCCCGGCGAGAAGATTGCCGTCGACGGCACCGTCATCGATGGTGAGGCGCATATCGACGAGTCGATGCTCTCGGGCGAGCCGCTTCCGGTCACCAAGGCCGCAGGCGCCAGCGTCACGGGCGGCACCATCAACACCAGTGGCAGCATCCGCTTCCGCGCCACCCGCGTCGGTAGCGACACGGTGCTGGCCCAGATCATCCGCATGGTGGAAGACGCCCAGGCGGGCAAGCTGCCGATCCAGCAGGTGGTCGACCGCGTCACCTTCTGGTTCGTGCCGGCCGTCATCCTCGTGGCGCTGGTCACCTTCGCAGCCTGGACTATCTGGGGCGGCTCGCTGAGCTATGGCCTCGTCAACGCGGTGGCGGTGCTGATCATCGCCTGTCCCTGTGCCATGGGTCTGGCTACCCCGACCGCCATCATGGTCGGCACCGGCCGGGCGGCCGAACTGGGCGTCCTCTTCCGCCGCGGCGAAGCCCTGCAGCAGTTGCAGCAGGCCGACATGGTCGCTTTCGACAAGACCGGCACGCTGACCGTCGGCAAGCCCGTCCTCACCGACATCATCCTCGATGGTGATTTCGAGCACGACGAGGTGCTGGCGCTGGTTGCCGCCGCCGAGTCCCGCTCGGAGCACCCGATCGCCACCGCCATCGTCACGGCAGCCGAACAGGCTGGGCTTGCCATCCCGCCCGTCGAACGGTTCGAGTCCCTGCCCGGCCGCGGCATTGCCGCGACCATCGCCGGCCGGCTCGTCCAGGTTGGTTCCACGCGCCTGCTCGACGGCCTCGATCTCGGTGACTTCCGCAGCACGGCCGAACAGGTCACCCAGGCCGGCCGCACTGCCGTGTTCGTCGCTATCGACGGCAAGCCCGCCGCCGCCATCGTCGTCGCCGACGTGGTCAAGCCACGCAGCGCCGAGGCCATCGCCGCGCTGCACCGGCTGGGCGTGAAGACGGCCATGATCTCCGGTGACGACCGCCGCACCGCTGCCGCCATCGCCCGCGAACTCGGCATCGACGAGGTCCGCGCCGAAGTGCTGCCGGCGGACAAGGCCGAAGTCGTTCGTGGCCTCCGCAACAATGGCCGCACGGTCGCCTATGTGGGTGACGGCATCAACGACGCCCCGGCTCTCGCCGAAGCCGATGTCGGCATCGCCGTCGGCAACGGCACGGACGTGGCCATCGAGAGTGCCGACGTGGTGCTGGTCGGCGGCGATCCGCGCGGCGTGCTCGACGCCATCACCGTCAGCCGCGCCACAATGCGCAACATCCAAGAAAACCTGTTCTGGGCGTTCGGCTACAACGTCCTGCTGATCCCGGTGGCGGCCGGCCTGCTTTACCCCGCCTTCGGCCTGCTGCTGTCGCCCATGCTGGCAGCCGGGGCCATGGCGGCGTCGAGCGTGCTGGTCGTCGGCAACGCCCAGCGCCTCCGCCTGGTGAAAGGAGCCCGCACATGAATATCGGACAAGCGGCCAGCGCTTCCGGCGTCTCCGCCAAGATGATCCGTTACTACGAGGGTATCGGACTCGTGCCGAAGCCGGCGCGCACCGACAGCAACTACCGGGTCTATGGCGAGGACGAGGTTCACATCCTCCGCTTCGTCAAGCGGGCCCGCACTCTCGGCTTCTCCATCGAGGAGACCGGCACCCTGCTCGGCCTTTGGCGCGACAAGAGCCGCGCCAGCGCCGAGGTTCGCGACATCGCCCAGGCCCATATCGCCGAACTCGAAACCCGCATTGCCGAACTCGAAGGCATGCGCCGCACCCTGCAGCACCTCGTTCACTGCTGCAGCGGCGACAACCGCCCCGACTGCCCCATTCTCGACGACCTCGCCGGCGAGACCCAGACCACGAAAGGACACTGAGCCATGAACGAAAAGACAGTTCTCACCGTCAACGACATGACCTGCAATCACTGCGTCGGCACCGTCCGCAAGGCGCTGGAAGAAGCCCTGCCCGGCGCCGAGATCAACGTCGACCTCGAAACCCACAAGGTGAGCTTCACCGGCGACCGCGCCAAGGGCGAAGAGGCCATCCGCGAAGCCGGCTACACGCCCGAAGCGGCGTGAGCGGAGGCGCGGACACGCGTCTCCTTCTCTACTCCGCCCCCCCCCGATCTGCCCTCGGGCTAGACCCGAGGGCCGCTCACAACGCCCGCCGAACTGCAGAAAAACCCTCGGATCAAGTTCGAGGGCAGCACCGTGAGGTGGCGGGTAATGCCTGAACACCGAAACAGCAGCAGGTTCGCGCCCCGACCTCGTTGAGACCTCCACCCACAAAGCACAAAGGGCGCCTCTCGGCGCCCTTTGCTTTTCCGTCCTGCGTTGGGATCAGAACGGCGAGTCGGGGAAGTAGAACTGCTCGGCGTTTTCCTGGGTGATCAGCGGCGAGCCGAGGATGTATTCGCCGAGAACCGGGCCGTTCGAGGTGAAGTGGGCGACGGTCACGTCCATGGCGGTCGCGATCTGGGCCGGCGGATAGAGCACGTCGACGGGGACCAGCGGGTCGCCATCCATCACGCCCTTGACGATTTCCTTCATGCCGGCGCCGCCGACCACGAACATCTCGTCTTCACGACCGGCCTGGCGGATGGCTTCCACCACGCCCAGGGTGATGTCGTCGTCCTGGGCCCACACGCCATCGATGTCGGGGAAGCGCGACAGGAAGTCCTGCATCACTTCGAAGCCGTCATCGCGGTTCCAGTTGGCGAACTCGTCGTCGAGCACGTTGATGCCCGAGCCTTCGATGGTCGACATGAAGGCGTCGAAGCGCTCGGTGTCGAGCACGGTCGGGATGCCGCGCAGGATGACGATGTTGTCGCCCTCGCCGAGCCGGCTCATCATGTACTCGGCGGAGTTGACGCCCATCTCGGTGTTGTTGCCCGAGACATAGACGTCCTGGATCGACGGGTCGGTTAGCCCGCGGTCCACCACCGTGATGAACACGCCGGCGTCCTTCACGGCGCGCACGGGCTCGGTCAGGGGCTCGGATTCGAACGGCAGCACCACGAGGGCATCGATCTGCTGCACCGACACCAGGTCCTCGAGGTCCGAGGCCTGATCTTCCGGACCATCGGCGGTGACGATCACCAGGTCGATATTGGGATGCAGGGCCTCGAGGCGCTTCTCGGCTTCCTGGGCGTGCCAGTTGAGGCCGCCCATGAAGCCGTGCGTCGCGGCTGGAATGGAGACGCCGATCTTGATCTGCTCGTCCTGCGCCATGGCGCCGCCGACCAGGGCGCTGGTGGCCAGCAGGCCCAGCGCGATTGTCTTCAGAGACATTTCAGTCCTCCCATAGTTGGCGCCTTGCACGGCGCCGGTTTTACCCCGCCCTAGCGGGCGAAGATGCTTATTCGGCTGCCTTCTTGCGCCGGCCGAGCGAGCCGCGCTGCAGATAGACCGCCGCCACGATGATCACGCCCTGCACTGCCCCGTTGAGGTAGTTGGAGATGATCTCGGTGAGGTTCAGGATATTGCCGATGGCCGTCAGGATCAGCGCGCCGATGACGGTGCCGCCGACGCGGCCGAAGCCGCCCTTCAGCATGGTGCCGCCGATGATCACCGCGGCGATCGCCTCCAGTTCCCACAGCACGCCGGTGGCCGCCGAGGCCGAGCCGAGGCGCGGCACGTAGATGATGGTGGCGAGCGACACGCAGAGGCCCTGGATGATGTAGGTCCAGGTCTTCACGCGATCGACCTTGATTGCCGAATACTGCGCCACGTGCTCGTTGGAACCGATCGCCATGCAGTAGCGTCCGAAGGCGGTGCGGTTCATCAGCACCCAGCCGACAATGGCGACGAGGATGAACACCCACACCGGGATCGGCACGCCGAGGATCGAGTCGTAGTAGATCGGCCGGTAGATATTGCGCGCATCGGAGTCGAGCGACAGCGTGCCGCCATTGGCGAAATAGGTCACCAGCGAGCGGTAGATGCCCATGGTGCCGAGCGTGACGATGAACGCCTCGATCTTGGCCTTGGTGGTAAGGAAGCCGTTGATGAAGCCGGCGCCGATGCCGAGGATCAGCGAACAACCGATGCCGAGCACCACCGTCCAGACCGACACCCCCATCGCGTCCACGGCCCAGTTCATGACGATGATCATCACCCCGGCGATGAAGGCCGCCATGGAGCCGACCGACAGGTCGATGCCGCCGGCGGTGATCACGAACGTCGCGCCCACCGCGATGATGCCGATGAACGCCGAGCGGGTGAGCAGGTTGGAGACATTGCCTTCCGCCAGGAACAGCGGGTTCAGCGAATAGCCCAGGATCACCAGCAGGATCAGCGCCAGCAGCGGCCCTGCGGTCTTGAGGTCGAGCCGGAAGCCCTTGCCCGGCGATGCTGTTGCCTCAGGCGCTGATGCGCTCATTATCCCCATCCTGCTTGATGCCGGCGGCGTACCGCATGATTTCCGCTTCCGTGATCTCGGCGCCCTCGAGGCGACCAGCGAGGCGACCCTCGCGCATCACCACCACCCGGTGGCTGAGCCCGATCACTTCCTGCAGTTCCGAGGAGATGACGATGATCGACTTCCCCTCGGCCGCGAGTGCCGCGATGATGTGATAGATCTGCTGCTTGGTGCCGACATCGATGCCGCGCGTCGGCTCATCCATGATGATGATGTCCGGCTCGCTTTCCATGGTCTTGCCCAGGAGCAGCTTCTGCTGGTTGCCGCCCGAGAGCTTGCCAGCCGGCACCGAGGCGTCGCGGGCGCGGATGTCGAAGCGGCGCACCGCCTTTTCCAGCGCCTGCTCTTCGCTGCGCCCGTCGACGAACGCGCCCTTGATGTGCTTTTTCAGCGTCAGCAGCGTCAGGTTCGGCTGCAGCCCGACATTGAGCAGCAGCCCCCGGCCCTTGCGGTCCTTGGTCATGTAGGCCAGCCCCGCCGCGACCGACTTTCCCACATCGGTGAAGTTGACCGGCTTGCCGTGGACCTCGATCTCCCCGGCTGTCCGGCGGGTCAGCCCGACGATCGCTTCGGCCACAGCGGTCCGGCCGGAGCCGATCAGCCCGGCAAAGCCGAGGATCTCGCCCCGCCGAAGGTCGAACGAGACGTCCTTCACCCCCGGCGCGCGCAGACCGCGCACGCTCAGAACCACCGGCGCATCGACGTCCGGCTCGTGCTTGGGCGGATAAAGGTTGGAGAGTTCGCGGCCCACCATCATCTGCGCGATGGAGTCCGGCGTCAGTGCCTCGGTGCCGACGGTGGCGATCAGCTGGCCGTCGCGCAGCACGGTGACCCGCTGGGCCAGTTGCATGATCTCATCGAGCTTGTGCGAGATGAACACGATGGCGACGCCGCGCGCCTGCAGCCGGCGGATCTGCTCGAACAGCGTCTCGGTCTCGCCCACCGACAGCACCGCCGTCGGCTCGTCCATGATCAGCACGCGCGCGTCGCGGCTGATGGCCTTGGCGATCTCGACCATCTGCTTGTCGGCGACCGACAGCGTGTTGATGCGGGCATCGGGATCGATGCGCACATGCAGCGTGTCGAGAATGGCGCGCGACTTCTCGCGCATCTGCTTGAGATCGAGAAACCCGCCCCAGCCCGTGATCTCGCGACCGAGAAAGATCGAATCGGCCACGGTCAGGTGTTCAGCGAGGTTCAGTTCCTGGTGGATGAGCACGATGCCCATTGCCTCGGCTTCGCCATTGGGCGGCAGCGTCACCTGGCGGCCGTCATAATGGATGGTGCCGGAGGTCGGCTGTTCGAAGCCGGACAGAATCTTGATCAGGGTGGATTTGCCGGCCCCGTTCTCGCCGATGATGGCGTGAACCTCGCCGGGCTTCACGTCGAAATCGATGCTGAACAGCACCGGAATCTCGCCGAACGACTTCGAGATCCTGCTCGCCGACAGGATGGGCGATCCCGATGCGCTTGCCGCATCCACCATGTCGATGTGCCTCCCCGAGAGACGCGGCTTTGCCGTTCGTCTGCTGAACTGTGTAAAGGTTTTCACGTTCAGTGTAAAGGTTTACACGGAGGCGAAAAGGTACAATCCTGTCGGCGAGGCTGGCGCTCTCCGGCGGGTCTGCTACACCGCAGACGGCGTGCGGATTCCAGCAGGGTCGCGCGGGGCGGAGCGCCAAGTGCAGCAGCAAAAGCTGGCTACCATCGAGGACGTTGCGGCGATCGCCGGCGTATCCATCGCCACGGTGAGCCGCGCCATCAACGAGCCGACCAAGGTCGCCGACGAGACTCGCCGCCGCGTCAACGAGGCCATCGCCCGCACCGGCTATACCACCAACGCCATGGCCCGGTCGCTCAGGATGCGCCGGTCCAACATGATCCTGATCCTCGCCCCCGATGTGGGCGATCCGAACTTCTCCAACATCCTCGTGGGGCTCGAGACCGAAGCCAGCAAGCGCGGTTATGGCGTCTTGATCGGCAACACCCAGAACGACCCCACCCGCGAAACCGATTACCTGCGCTTCATCAGTTCCAACCAGGCCGATGGGCTGATCCTGTTCACCGGCCACCTGCCCTTCGGCTACGGCCAGGAGGGCACCGAAACGCGGCTGCCGCCGATGGTGGCGGTCAACGAGCCCGTCACCGGTGCCAACGTGCCCTTTGTCGGCGTCGACAATTTTGAGGGCGCCCGTATCGCGGCCGAGCACCTGATTTCCCAGGGTCACCGCCGCATCGCCTTTATCGGGCAGTCGATCGGCAGGGCCGTGAACCAGTTGCGCGAGCAGGGCTATCGCGCCGCCCTCACCGGCGCGGGCATCCCCATCGACCCGCGGCTGATCCTGCCGGGCGACGGCACCACCGAAAGCGGCCGGCAGGCCGCCGAGCACATGTTCGTCCGCGACGTGCTGCCCACCGCTTTCCTCTGCGTCAACGACGCCACCGCCCTCGGCGTCATCATCGCCCTCAACGCCCGCCGCTACGACCTGCCGCGGCAGTTCTCGGTCATGGGCTTCGACGACATTTCCTTCGCCAGTTTCGTGTCGCCGTCGCTCACCACCATGAAGCAGCCGCGCCTCAAGATCGGCGAGGAGGCGATGGACCTGCTCCTGGCCTTGCTCGAGGGCAAGCCCGCACCGAAGCAGGAGGTGCTGCTCCGCAGCGAACTCATCCTGCGCAACTCGGTTGCCCGGATCGGCTCCGGCGGTTAGCCGCCGTTCTTCAGCCGCTCCAGCACCTCGTCGAACTTGGCCATGGAAACATTGGCGCCCCATTCCATGCCGGTATCCACCGTGGCATTCCGCATGTCGAAGTCCGGAAAGTTCGACACCGAGCGGTAGAAGGTCTTGCCGTCCCGCTGCCAGGATCGTGTTCTTCGGCACCTACCTAGCCGTCGAGCCCAAGAGCTTGATCCGCAACACCTTCGTGATTCTTGTCAAC
The DNA here is from genome assembly GCF_042685625.1 of Devosia albogilva. Taxonomy (NCBI): domain Bacteria; kingdom Pseudomonadati; phylum Pseudomonadota; class Alphaproteobacteria; order Hyphomicrobiales; family Devosiaceae; genus Devosia; species Devosia albogilva. Next base: position 2,852,418 of record NZ_JBHUNP010000001.1, on the reverse strand, counting down.
GCCCGCGGTCGGTGGCATGCCGCTATCATGCGAACCCTGCTCCTGGTCGGCATCGGCACCGGCAATCCCGAACACCTCACGGTCGAGGCCATCAACGCTCTTAATCAGGCCGACCGGCTGTTCATCCCCGACAAGGGCGCCGGCAAGGCAGACCTGGCTGACCTCCGCCGCGAGATCATCGCGCGCTACGTCACCAACCCCTCGGTCCGGCAGGTCACCTACGCCATGCCGGTGCGCGACGCAGCCAATCCGGACTACGCCGCGGGCGTCGACGCCTGGCACGATGCCATCGCCGAGCGCTTCGGCGCGCTGATCGCCGATATTCCCGAGGGCGGCACCGGCGCCTTCCTGGTCTGGGGCGATCCCGGCCTCTACGACTCGACCCTGCGCATCCTGGAGCGCCTGCCGCAGCGCGAAGAACTCACCGTCCGCGTCGTTCCCGGCATCACCGCCATCCAGGCGCTCACCGCCGCCCATGCCATCCCGCTCAACCGCATCGGCGAGCCAGTCCACGTCACCACCGGCCGCCGTCTCGGTCCGGTAACCGAGGACACAGTGGTCATGCTCGACGGCCGCACCGCCTTCACCGATGCGGACCCCGACCTCCACATCTTCTGGGGCGCCTATCTCGGCACCCCCGACCAGATCACCATCGCCGGCCGCCTGGGCGACGTCGCCCAGCAGATCATCGAGACCCGCAAAGCCGCCCGCGAGCAGCACGGCTGGATCATGGACACGTACCTGCTGCGGAAGCGGGACTAGGCCGAAGATCCTCCAACCATCTCGGTGTGCCCTCGGGCTTGACCCGAGGGCCATTCTCCACCTCTGCTGGAGTTACGCGAGGCCCTCGGGTCGAGCCCGAGGGCGGGGCCCGCGTTTGCGTTAGCTACGAGCGCAATTGCAACGCATCACTCGCCCCCACCCCCGCAATCGGCTAAACCTCACCTCATGGCCATCGCCCTGCCCATTGCCGAGCCTCGCCGCCGCGGCGCCTGCCCCACGCTGGACACGCCGATGCCGACCGGCGACGGCCTGCTGGCGCGCATCCGGGTGCAGGAGGCGCGCCTCACGCCAGCGCAACTGGCCGCCATCGCCGATCTCGCCGCCACCCATGGCAACGGCCTCGTGGAGATCACCGCGCGCGGCAATCTACAGGTCCGCGGCCTCACCGCGGTGTCGGCCGCCCCTTTTGCGCGTGCCATCGAGGCCCTGGTGCCGGTTGAGCGCGGGCTTGTCGTCGAGACGCCACCCCTCGCCGGCGAGGATCCCGCCGAAGTCGCCGACCCACGCCCCCTCGCAAGCGCCATCCGGCACCTCTCCGGACCTTTCGAGCCGCGCCTCGGTCCCAAAGTCACCGTCATCGTCGACGGGCGTGGGCAGATCTCGCTGGGCGCGCTCAAGGCCGACATTCGCCTCACGGCGGTCACCTCGGATCGCTGGCACCTCATCTTCGGCGACGGTTCCGCCCAGGCAGTCACCACGGCCGAGGCCCCTGTCCGGGTAGCGACGCTGCTCGGCCGTCTCGCCGCCCTCGGCCCCGAGGCTCGCGCCAGCGACCTCCAGCCCGGCGCACCTCGGGCCCCTGCTCCATCCGCGCCGCCAATCGGCAGCCATCGCCGCCTCGGCGGCACCGCCACCGGCATCGCCCTCCCCTTCGGCAGCAGCGACGCGGCCGCACTTTCGGACCTGGCCCGCGAAGCCGAGGCCTTGAGCGTCCCCGAATTCCGCCTCGCACCGCATCACGCCCTGCTCGCGCTCGACGCCCCACCATCCTTCTCTGCCGTCGCCGCAGCCCTTGGTTTCATCACCGACCCGAGCGACCCGCGCCTGCGCATTTCCGCCTGCGCCGGCAGTGCCGGCTGCGCCTCCGGCTACATCCCCGCCCGTGCCATTGCCGCCCGCCTTGCGCCGCATCTGCCGCCCGGCCAGCACCTTCACGTGTCCGGCTGCAGCAAGGGCTGCGCCCATCCGCGTCCAGCCGGTCTGACGCTTGTCGGCAACGCCACCGGCTATGGCCTTGTGTTCGACGGGCGGGCGGGCGATACGCCACGCATGCAGTTGAGCGACGACCAGATCGAGTCCGCCATCGCCGCTGCCCCGTCGCTGGGGTGAGCATGGCGGAGTACGACTACATCAAGGATGGCGAAGCCATCTACCGGCAGTCCTTTGCCATCATCCGGGCCGAGGCGGACCTGTCGCGTTTCACCCCCGACGAGGCCGAGATCGCCATCCGCATGATCCACGCCGCCGGCATGGTAGAAGCGGCAGCGCACTTCGCCTTCTCGCCCGATTTCGTCACCGCCGCTCGTGCGGCGCTCGCCGCCGGCGCCCCGATCTTCTGCGATGCAGAGATGGTCGCTCGCGGCGTCACTGCTGCGCGCCTGCCGGCCAACAACGAGGTCGTCTGCACCCTGCGCGACCCGGCCACCCCTGCCCTGGCCGCCGAAATCGGCAACACGCGCTCCGCCGCCGCGCTCCAGCTCTGGCTGCCGCGGCTGGAAGGCGCCGTGGTCGCCATCGGCAATGCACCCACCGCCCTGTTCCACCTGCTCGAGCTGCTGCGTGACGGCGCCCCGCGCCCGGCCGCCATCCTGGGCATGCCGGTCGGCTTTGTGGGCGCAGCCGAGTCCAAGGACGCCCTTGCATCCGGTGACCACGGCATCCCCTGGGCTATCGTGCGCGGCCGTCTCGGCGGCTCCGCCATGACCGCAGCCGCCCTCAACGCTCTGGCGAGGCCGGGCATATGAGCGGCCGTCTCGTCGGCGTCGGCACCGGGCCGGGTGATCCGGACCTGCTTACCGTCAAGGCGGTGCGCGCCATCGAGAGCGCCGACGTTGTCGCCGCCTTTGCCAAGCGCGGCCGGGTCAGTAACGCCCGCACCACGATCGCGCACCTGCTTCGCCCCGATCAGGTGGAAGAGGCGCTGGACTACCCGGTCACCACCGAGATCGACCGCCACCACCCTGACTACCAGTCGCAGACCAGTGCCTTTTACGACGAGGGCGCGGCACGCCTGGCCCGCCACCTCGACTCCGGCCGCACCGTCGCCGTGTTGAGCGAAGGCGACCCGCTGTTCTATGGCAGCTACATGCACCTGCATGTCCGCCTCGCTCCGCGCTATCCCACCGAAGTCATCCCCGGCATCACCGCCATGTCGGGCTGCTGGTCGATGGCCGGCCTGCCGCTGGTGCAGGGGGACGATGTCCTTTCGGTGCTGCCGGGCACGCTCGAGGAGGCCGAACTCGCGACCCGGCTCGCTGGCACCGATGGCGCCGTAATCATGAAGGTTGGCCGGAACCTCCCCAAGATCCGCAGCGCCCTCGCACGGGCCGGCAAGCTGGCCGACGCCGTCTATGTCGAGCGCGGCACCATGGCGTCCGGCCGTTCGCTCCGCCTCTCAGACAAGCCGGATGATGAAGCGCCCTACTTCGCCCTGATCCTCGTTCCCGGCTGGAGCACAAGGCCATGAGCGGGCGCCTCGTCGTCCTCGGCACCGGCCCCGGCAACCCGGCGCAAACCACGCCAGAGGCAACAGCGGCAATCGCCGCCGCCACCGTGTTTTTCGGCTATGGGCCCTATCTCGACCGGCTGTCTCTCCGCCCCGACCAGCGCCGCGTCGCCTCCGACAATCGCGAGGAACTCGCCCGCGCCCGCGCCGCTCTCAGTGCGGCCCATGCCGGCGAGAATGTCTGCATCGTCTCGGGCGGCGATCCCGGTGTCTTCGCCATGGCGGCCGCCGTCTGCGAAGCCATCGAGCACGGCGCACCCGCCTGGCGCGAACTCGACCTCGAGATCATCCCCGGCGTCACCGCCATGCTCGCCGTCGCCGCCCGCGCCGGTGCTCCGCTCGGCCATGACTTCTGCGCCATCTCGCTGTCCGACAACCTCAAACCCTGGCCGCTGATCGAGCAGCGCCTCCACGCCGTCGCAGCGGCCGGACTGGTCATCGCCCTCTACAACCCCATCAGTCGGGCCCGCCCCTGGCAGCTCGGCACGGCCTTCGCCATCCTGCGCGAAGTGCTGCCCTGGACCACACCGGTGATCTTCGGCCGCGCTGCCGGCCGCCCCGACGAGGCGATCAAGGTCGTCACCCTCGCCGAGGCCGATCCGCTCCATGCCGACATGGCCACCTGCGTCATCATCGGCTCGCCCGAAACCCGCATCATCGAGCGTCCCGGCCTGCCGCCGCTGGTCTACTCCCCCCGCTCAGCCGAGGCGAAGTCATGAGCTGGCTCACCGTGGTCGGCATCGGCGAAGATGGCCTCGGAGGCATTGGCGCCAATGCCCGCGCCGCCATCGCCGAAGCCGAGCTGGTGTTCGGCGGCACCCGCCACCTCGATCTCGCCGCCGCCGCTATCACCGGCGAGCCCCGGCCATGGCGCACGCCCTTCTCGGACTCGATCGACGACATTCTCGCGGCTCGCGATCGCCGGGTCTGCGTGTTAGGATCCGGTGATCCATTCTATTTCGGCGTTGGGGCAACCCTGGCGAAGCATGTCGATCCCGCTCAGATGCGGGTCATTCCCCATTCATCTTCGTTCAGCCTGGCAGCAGCAAAGCTCGGCTGGCCCTTGCAGGACGTGGTCGCCTTGTCGCTCCACGGCCGCCCGATCGAGCTCATCCAGCCTCATCTGCACCCCGGCGCCCGCATCCTCGCGCTGACCTCGGACGAGCACGGCCCGGCCGCCATTGCCCGCCTGCTGACCGAAGCCGGTTTCGGCATTTCCATCGTCAGCGTCCTCGAAGCCCTTGGCGGATCACGCGAAAAACTCCGCAACCAGCTAGCGATGCAGTTCGATCTCGCCGACATCGATCCGCTCAACCTCTGCGCCATCAGCGTCGTCGCCCTGCCCGGCGCCCGCATCCTGCCGCTCACCCCGGGCCTCGCCGACGACCTGTTCGAGCACGACGGCCAGATCACCAAGCGCGACATCCGCGCCGTCACCGTCGCCGCCCTCGCCCCCCGCCGCGGCGAGCTGCTTTGGGACATCGGTGCCGGCGCAGGCTCCATCGCCATCGAGTGGATGCTGGCCGACCCGAGCTGCCGGGCCATCGCAATCGAATCCGATCCTGAGAGGGCCGCGCGTATAGGCCGAAACGCCCGGAGTCTGGGTGTTTCGCCGCTGCAGGTGGTCAGGGGAACGGCGCCCGAAGCGCTTGCCGGACTTGAGCCGCCCCATGTCATTTTCATTGGCGGTGGGGGTTCGGATGAGGGTGTTCTGGACGCAGCCATGACCGCATTGCGTCCGGGTGGGCGGCTGGTGGCCAACGCCGTTACGCTCGAACTCGAAGCTATGTTGTTGGCACGACACGCAGAATTGGGCGGGCGGCTGACCCGCATCGCCGTGTCGCATGCCGACAGCATTGGCAGCATGACCGGCTGGCGACCCGCGATGCCGGTGACGCAGTGGAGCTGGAGCAAGCCATGACGGTGCATTTCATCGGCGCCGGACCGGGTGCTGCGGACCTGATTACCGTGCGCGGACGGGACCTTATCGCCCGTTGCCCGGTCTGCCTCTATGCCGGCTCGATCATCCCGGCGGAGCTGCTGCAATACTGCCCGCCGGGGGCGCGGATCGTCGATACGGCGCCGATGTCGCTCGACGAAATCGCGCAAGAATATGTGCAGGCTCAAGAACTTAGACAGGATGTAGCACGGCTGCATTCGGGGGATCTGTCGATCTGGAGTGCGGTGGCCGAGCAGATGCGGCGGCTGGATCGGCTGGGGATTCCCTACACGCTGACGCCGGGCGTGCCGGCCTTTGCGGCGGCGGCGGCGGCGCTTGGCCGGGAGCTGACTGTTCCGGGGGTGGCGCAAAGCCTTGTTCTGACGCGGGTTTCCGGTCGCGCTTCGCCGATGCCGGCGGGGGAAAACCTCAAGGCTTTCGGGGCGACGGGCGCCACTCTGGCGATTCATCTCGCCATCCACAGCATCGACCAAATCGTCGCGGAGCTGACCCCGCTTTATGGCGAAGACTGCCCGGTTGCAGTGGTTGCGCATGCTTCCTGGCAACAGCAGCGCATCATTCGCAGCACATTGGGTTGCGTTTCGTTAACGTTGAAAGCCGACCCCGTGGAAAGAACGGCAATCGTCTTCGTCGGCCGCTCGCTCGGTGCAGAAGACTTCCGCGAAAGCGCCCTCTACGACCCCGATTACCAGCGTCGCTTCCGCGGCCGCGACTAACCGTTGGCGGCGACCGGCAGCTCCAGGAGGTCATCCCAGTCGATGGCGCCGGGTCGCCCAAGGAGGAACCCCTGCGCCTCGTTGCAGCCCTCGGCCCGCAGCACTTCCAGTTGCGCCATGGTCTCGACGCCTTCGGCCAGCACCGGCACGCTGAGGCTGCGGCCGAGCGCCAGAATGGCCCGCACGATCGCCTTGGATTGCTCATTCTGCTCCACCTCCTGCATGAAGGAGCGGTCGAGCTTGATCTTGTCGAAGGGGAAGCTGCGCAGGGTGTCGAGCGAGGAATAGCCGGTGCCGAAATCGTCGATGGCGATGGAGACGCCCATGGCCTTGATCTGGCGCAGGATGTGCAGGGCGCGGTTCTTGTCGGTGATGATCGAGGTCTCAGTGACTTCCAGTTCCAGCCGCTTGGGGCTGAGGCCCGATTCCAGCAGCGCGCTGCGGACGGTGTCGACCAGCTCCACCTGACCGAGCTGGAGCGCCGAGATGTTCACCGCGATCTTGTACGGCTCCGGCCAGCGCGCGGCCTCCCGGCACGCGGTGCGCAACACCCAGTCGCCGATGCTGGTGATGGCGCCACACTCTTCGGCCACCGGAATGAAATCGGCCGGTGAGACCGGGCCGTGGAGCGGACGGTCCCAGCGCAGCAACACTTCGTAGCCGGTGACCTCGCCGGTCGCGACGGCCTTCTGCACCTGATAGGCGAGGCGGAAGGCCCCCTGCTCCACGGCGGCCCAGATGTCCCGCGCCATCGCCCGACGTTGGCGGGCATGCTCGTCCATCTCGCTTTCATAATAGGCGATGTGCCGGTCGAACTCGGCCTTGGCCCGGTACATGGCCATATCGGCATTGTTGAGGAGCTTCGAGCGGTCGTCGCCGTCGTCGGGGTAGATGGCGACGCCCAGACTGCCGGCAGTTTCCACCACGGTCGTGCCCGTTTCGATGCGAGTGAACATCGCCGCCTCAAGGCGCTGCAGGAAGTCGCGCAGGGCCTCCATGGAGGTGAAACGCTTCAGCGCCCCGAACTCGTCACCGCCCAGGCGCGCCACCAGTTCGCCATCGCGCAGGCATTCCATCAGGCGTCCGGCGACAGTGCGAAGCGCCAGGTCGCCGACTGCGTGGCCATAGGTGTCATTGATTTCCTTGAAGCGGTCGAGATCGATGGCGACAACCGCCAGATTGCTGTCGGTATGCTCCAGCTCGGCGAGAATGCCGTCGAAGCGTTCGTTGAAATTGGCCCGATTGGGCAGCCCGGTCAGGCTGTCATGCATGGCCAGGTGCTGGATGGCCGCCTGGGAGCGCTGCCGCTCGGTGATGTCGTCGATGGTGGTGAGCCAACCGCCGTCGCTTATCGGACTATGATCGATGCGCAGCGTCCTTTGGTCGACCAGTTCGTGCACGATCTCGCCGCCGGAGCGGACCAGCGGCAGGTGCTGGGCGTGCAGCCGGGAGACCATTTCCTCGAGCTCCTCAGCATCCGCCGTGGCACCGAGCAGAACCTGCCGAAAGGCCTCACGGAAGGAGGTGCCGACCAGATCGATGTCCTGCTCCAGACCGAGCAACAGCGCGAAGCGCCGGTTGTGCAGGCGCAGCACGCCATCGGCATCGAACATGGCGAGCCCCTGGGCCATGTGCGCCATGGCCAGCTCCAGGCGGCCGGAGACTTCGTTGATGCGCTGGGCATCCAGCAACTGCCGCTGCGTCTCGCGCTCGGTGCGGCGCCGGTCAGCCTCGTCGAGCACGACACTGCCGAAAGCGGCGCCGAGGATCAGCAATGAGATACCGGCCAGGGCGGCGGCCAGCCAGGTGGTGTTGATCTGGCTGCCGGCGCTGAGCGGGAAGCAGCGAGCGAAGTCCGCAGCGCCCATGGCGGTGAAGTGCATTGCGCAAATTGCCAGCGTCAGCAACCCGGCCCCGCCGAGGCGGGCCCACTTGCCGGCTGCCGATGCAGCAAGCACGGATGCTGCACCCAGGACAATGCCGGCGAGGATGGAGGTGCCGACCAGCGCCCCATTCCAGCCAATGGTGCCGCCCATCACCAGGGCTGCAATGCCGGTGTAGTGCATGGCGGAGATGCCGACGCCCACAACGGCCCCACCCAGCAGGTGGTCCCACCGATGCTCGGCACGGATGGCGAGCGCCAGGCCAAGGCCGCACACCAGCACGGCGATGCCGAGGGAGGCGGCGGTCAGCCCCAGGTCATAGCCCCAGACGAAGCCAGGCCGATAGGCCACCACAGCGATGAAATGCGTGACCCAGATGCCAAATCCCACCGCCAGGGCCGCGACGCCATTCCACACTAGCCGCATGCGACCGGTTGCCCGCCGCGCATGGTGCAGCAGGCTCATGCAGGCATAGGCGGATACAAGGCAAACGCCGGCAGCGAGAGCGACGAGACGAACGTCGTGCCCGGACGTGAAGAAGTCGAACAGAACCGACACTGCGGCCTCCAATGGGAGGCTCACACTAGGGCCACAGGCTTAAGTGTTTGTTGAAGCTCTAGAGCTGAGCGCCCGGGGCGAACCCCGGGCGCTGGTTTGGGTTAGCGGCCGGCAGCGACCTTGATCGCGTTGCCCTGGGGCAGCGGGTCGAAGGTCAGTTCGCGGTCGCCATCGGCGTCGCGGATGCGGCTGGGCAGGCCCATGGTGTCGAGCAGCGACAGGAAGGGCTGCGGCGGCAGTTCTTCCACGTTGACCATGCGCTTGGCATCCCACTCGCCGGTCGCGATCAGGATCGCGGCGGCCACCGGCGGAACGCCGGCGGTGTAGGAGATGGCCTGGCTGCCGACCTCGGCATAGTTCTCGGCGTGGTCGCAGATGTTGTAGATGAACACCTCTCGCTCCACCCCGTCCTTGGTGCCCTTCACCAGGTCGCCGATGCAGGTCTTGCCGGTATAGGTCGGGGCCAGCGATGCTGGATCGGGCAACACGGCCTTGACCACCTTGAGCGGCACCACTTCCACGCCTTCGGCCGTCATCACGGGCTTCTCGGAGAGAAGGCCGAGATTGTTCAGCACGGTGAAGACGTTGATGTAGTGCTCGCCGAACCCCATCCAGAAGCGGATGTCGGGCACGTCGAGATTGGCCGAGAGCGAGTGGATCTCGTCGTGGCCGGTGAGGTAGGTGGTCTGCGACCCCACGACCGGCAGGTCGTCGGTGCGCTTGACCTCGAACATCTTGTTCTCGGTCCACTGGCTGTCCTGCCAGCTCCAGACCTTGCCGGTGAACTCGCGGAAGTTGATCTCCGGATCGAAGTTCGTGGCAAAGTAGCGGCCGTGGGAGCCCGCATTCACATCGATGATGTCGATGGAATCGATGCGGTCGAAGTAGCTCTCCGCCGCCAGCGCCGCATAGGCGTTGACGACCCCCGGGTCGAACCCGGCACCGAGAATGGCGGTGATGCCCCGGCGCTCGCATTCCGCCCGGTGCGTCCACTCGTAGTTGCCGTACCAGGGTGGCGTTTCGCAGATCTTGGCGGGATCTTCGTGGATGGCCGTGTCGATATAGGCCGCCCCCGTCTCCATGCAGGCGCGCAGCACCGACATGTTGAGGAAAGCAGAGCCGACATTGATCACGATCCTGGCGCGCGTCTTCTCGATGAGCGCCTTGGTCGCTTCCACGTCAAGGGCATCGAGCTGATGCGCCTGGAGCACGCCGGGCATCTTGAGCGAGCGTTTTTCGAGCACGCTCTGCACGATGGCGTGGCACTTGGAAACGGTGCGGGAAGCGATATGGATGTCGCCGAGCACGTCGTTGGCTTGGGCGGCCTTATGCGCGACGACCTGCGCCACACCTCCCGCCCCGATGATGAGGATGTTCTTTTTCAATTGTCACGAAACACCTTTGTACTGCGTGATCGGCTCGGCTCCTGACCGGCCCTCTGATCACGCCCCAATCGGCACCGGCGCCTGAGCGGCCTCCGGCAGTGGCTACGCTGGACGATGCGGCCTCAAGAGAGGCTTTGTGCATAGTCCATGTAGGTGAAGCTCCTGACGAGCCGCACCCGACCGTCCAGTTCCCGCACAGCGATCGCGGGCATCTGGACGCCGTTGAACCAGTTCTTCTTGACCATGGTGTAGCCGCCCGCATCCTGAATGGAGATGCGATCGCCTACGGTGAGTGGTCCTTCGAACCGGAACTCTCCGAAGATGTCTCCGGCAAGACATGACTTGCCGGCCACCATATAGACGTGGTCACCGGCATCAGGCTTCACCTTCGCCTCCAGCCGGTAGATCAAGAGGTCCAGCATATGGGCCTCGATGGATGCGTCAACCACGGCGATGTCCTTGCCGTTGTTGAGGGTATCGAGGACGCTGACCTCGAGGGTCGTGGATTGTGTCACCGCCGCCTCGCCGGGCTCCAGGTACACCTGGATGCGGTAGCGCTCGGCGAAAGTCTTGAGGCGATCGGCCAGCGCGTCGAGCGGATAGCCTTCGCCGGTGAAATGGATGCCACCGCCGAGGCTGACCCAGTCGAGGCGCTCCAGCACGGCCCCGAATCGATCCTCGATCTTGCCGAGGATGGTGTTGAAGCTGTCGAAGCTGTCGTTCTCGCAGTGGCAGTGAATCATTACGCCGCTGATGCGATCGACGACCGGCAGGATACGCTCGAGGTCCCACTCGCCGAGGCGGCTGAACGGGCGCGCCGGATCCGCAAGCGCAAAGCCCGAATGGCTGACCTGCGGGTTGAGCCGCAGCCCGACCGGCAGGTCACCGGTGCGATGGGCGAAGCGCTTGAGCTGGCCGATGGTGTTGAAGATCACCTTGTCGGCGTTGCTGATCACCTCGTCGATCTCGCGATCGGAATAGGCGACCGAATAGGCGTGCGTCTCGCCGCCGAACTTCTCGCGGCCGAGCTTGACCTCGTAGAGCGAGGACGAAGTGGTGCCGTCCATGTATTGCGACATGAGATCGAACACCGACCAGGTGGCGAAGCACTTGAGCGCGAGCAGGCACTTGGCGCCGGAACGGCGGCGCAGGTGGTCGATCTTTTCCAGATTGGCGAGCAACGCCGCCTTGTCGACAAGGTAATAGGGCGTTTCGATCGTCAATCCGGCAACCCACCTCACATCGGCGCCAAGCGCCGGAAACAAACGATGCCCTCACATAGTGGCCATGCCCCCCCGATGCAAGCGGATGGGTCGCCGCAGGGGATAACATGCCGTGAACCGCCGCAACTCTTGCGGCGCCGGCGTGGTTACCCTGGTGAGGTGCACCATGACAGCAACGACCAAAGACGCTTATCGCGACCGTATCGATGCCGGCGAGACCGGGGACAAGGTCGCTTTCCCGGACCCCGCGACGGCCCTGCTCGGCACCGACGAAGAAGCGGCGGGCACCACGCCCCAAATGCCGCCCGACGCGGACCGCACCAGCGCACAGGCAGAATCGCGCCGGCCGAAGGCCCCTGCCCCGTTGATGTATGGCGCGATAGCCGCCGTGCTTGGCGCGGCCCTGGTGATCGTGGCTGGCCTGGCGCTGGCCTGAACCCAACAGGAGACATGACGATGGCTGGCAAGGCCAACGACACCGACAGCAAGAACGTGGAATTTCTGTCCGAGGAGTTCGGCGTGCCGCCCGAGAAGGCCGCCGACCTCGTAACTGAAGACTCGGAGAAGGCGGAGAAGCTCGCCACCGAGCAACTGGAGCGCGAGCACGAGAGCGATGCGCTCGAGGACCTGCCCGTGCCGGAGGATCCCGACCACGAATGGCTGGGCCAATCCGACAGCCACATGCAGAAGCCGGTCCTGCGCGAGGACCGCAAGCCCCGCGACCGCTAGCTGTTGAGGAAGTAGAACACCGTCCCGGCGGCGACGATGAACAGCACCACAAGAGCCACGACCCGGATCATCGATCCGGTCGGGCTCTTGCCGAGCGCCGCCCGCTCCGCCGGACCGCGGGCGCGGTCCGAGAGCACCTTGTCGGTTTCGGAGCGGGTTTCCGGTTCCTCGTGAGCCATGACGGTTACCCCACGTGCCGGCGCGGCGGCTCGAGGAAGCGGTTGGTCGGCGTCGCCACAGTAATGACGTGGCCGTCGAGGTCGCGCAGGACGGCGCGCGCATTGGGACCGTGCTCGATGGGGTGCTCGATGATCTCGACAGCGAAGCGCTCGACCGCGGCGATTGCGGCATGCACATCGTCCACCACCACCTCGAGATAGTGCGCCTGGGCGTCGCCGCGGGCGGCGCGGGGCACGAACTCGCTGACCCAATCCACCAGCCCGATCTGCAGTGCCGCATCCGAGGACGGAGCGATCAGGGTGAACCAGTCGCCGCGATAGACGGGCAGATAGCCACAGAGCGCGCCGTAGAAGTCGATGCTGGCGGCGATGTCGCGGGTGAGAAGGTAAGTGGTGACGCTGTGGGCAGCCGGCATGAGTGGACCTCAGGCTTTCTTGTCGTTGTCGGATTTTTCGGGCGTGGCGCCATGTGGCTTGGGCGCGTTCACCCCGTTTTCGGCGAGGCTCTGCTGCTTCTCGCCCTGGGTGGCGCCGGCAGAATCCTGCCGGCGTCCGTGTTGCTGCTGGTTCCGGCCCGGCCGGTCCATGGCTATTTCTTCGCCTGTTCGCCGCTCTGGCGCAGGGCAGCGTATTTGAGGGTCACCGCCTCGATATTGCTGTCGAGCCAGCTCGCCATGGCGAGTTCCTCATCGAGGTTCTGGCGCAGCACCGAGCTGGCATTGCTGTTGCCGGCTTCGGTCGCCAGGGTGATCAGCGACTTGTAGGCGGCGATCTCGAAGTTCTCGAAGGCGAAGTTGGCGAAGCTGTTCTTGACGATCTCGTCAGGCGCAAAGGTGTGGCCCATGGCAGCCATCATGCCGCTGAAGCTGAGCGCGGCATCCTTGAGGGCCGAGCGATCGGCGCCGGCAGCGTCGAGCAGCGCGTCGAGACGCTCGAGCTGAATCTCGGTCTCACGAATATGCTGCTCCAGCCGGGCCAGCACATCGGGATAGCTCTCGATGCGGGCAACCTGTGGGCGCATGATCGACAGCGCCTGGTTCTCCATGGCGTGGGCGTTCTTGAGGCCGGTGACGTAAAGGTCGGTAATCGATTCCATTGAAATGTCCTCTCGCAATCATTGAGCGAATGAGACGCAGCGCCACGGCGCTGCCCGGCTTAACCTGGGTTAAGGCGTCATGACGACCTTGATCCACTCGTTCTGGTTGTCGTGGAACTGCTTATAGCCCTCCGGCGCCTGCTCCAGAGGGATGCGGTGGCTGATCAGGAAGGTGGTGTCGATCTCGCCTTCCTGAATGCGGCGGAGCAGGTCGTGGGTGTAACGCTGCATGTGGGTCTGGCCGGTCTTGATGGTCAGGCCCTTCTCCATCATGGCGCCGAGCGGCCATTTGTCGATGATGCCGCCATAGACCCCAGGGACGGAGACGCGGCCGCCCTTGCGGCAGGCGAGCAGGGCCTGGCGGAGCGCATGGGCGCGGTCAGCACCGGGGGCGATCTTCTGCTTCACCACGTCGACGACGTTGTCGGGCGAGAAGCCGTGCGCCTCCATGCCGACCGCATCGATCACGGCGTCGGGGCCGATGCCGGCGGTCATTTCCATCAGCGCCTCGCGGACGTGGGTTTCCTCGAAGTTGATGATCCTGGCGCCGAACTTCTCAGCGAGCTTGAGGCGATTGGGGTGGTGGTCGATGGCGATCACCTGGGCGGCGCCCATCAGCACGGCCGATTGCACCGTGAACAGCCCGACCGGGCCGGCGCCCCACACGGCGACGGTGTCGCCCGGCTGGATCTCGGCATTCTCCGCCGCCATCCAGCCGGTAGGCAGGATGTCGGACAGGAACAGCACCGTCTCGTCGTCCATGCCGTCGGGGATGACGATGGGGCCGACATCGGAGAAGGGGACGCGGACATATTCGGCCTGGCCGCCGGCATAGCCGCCGGTCATGTGCGAGTAGCCGAAAATGCCGCTCATTGCGTGGCCATAGAGCTTTTCCGATACGTCCTGCTTCTCGGCCGGGTTGGTGTTGTCGCAGGCCGAGAATTGCTGCTGCTGGCAGAAGAAGCACTGCCCGCAGGAGATAGTGAAGGGCACCACCACGCGCTGGCCCTTCTTGAGGGTGCTACGGGCGCCGACCTCGACGACTTCGCCCATGAACTCATGACCGAGAATGTCGCCCGACTTCATGCCGGGGATCACGCCGTCATAGAGATGCAAGTCCGAGCCGCAGATGGCGGTGGAGGTGACGCGGATGATGGCGTCGCGCGGGTTGATGATTTCGGGGTCGGGGTGGGTATCCACCCGCACATCGTTGGTTCCATGCCAGGTCAGGGCGCGCATCAGTCGTTGTTCTCCTGGTCGTGGTGGTTGATGGCGGTGGCGATCTCGCCGGTCTCGAGCAGCATCTTGAAGCGCTTGAGTTCGTGGCGGGCCTGGATATTCGGTTCGGCGCCGAACAGCTTGGCGGCAAGGCGGCCAATATTGCCGCCGGGGGGCTCGTAGCGGATGTCGGCGGTGACGGCGGTGCCGCGGTCCCCGATGGCGTCAGTGAAGCTGACGCGGCCCTCGGTCTTGATCTGGGACTCCTCGGTCGAGCGCCAGGCGATGACGCTGCCGGGCACGTCCTCGGTGATCTCGGTCACCAAGGTCACGGTCTGGCCGAGCGGCGCCTTGACCGTCCAGCGGGTCTGTTGGCCGTTGACCTCGATCGTATCTACCGAACGCATGAAGCGCGGCAGGTTCGAGAAGTCGCGCCAGAAGGCATAGACCTCCTGTCGCGGCTTGCTGATCAGCACGGTGCGGCCGACGATGGCGAGATCGCCATCCTTGTCGTCGCGGCGGGCGCGGTGGGGTGCGTCGTCGTGTTCTTGCATGTAGGGGCCCTTCTCAGTGGCGTTTGCCGTCGTCGAGCGGCTCGGCGAGCTTGCGGTGCATGCCGGCCAGCCGCTTGTCGGAGAGGAAGCGCGACATCAGGGCCTGCAGCTTGTTGGGGAAGCCGCTGACTTCGTGGCCATCGCCGCGCAGCATCGCCTCGAAGCCCGCCTTGGCGACGGCGACCGGATCATCCTTCTTGCCGCGGCCGACGCGGGTGTCCTCCATATCGGCCTCCTCGAAGAAGTCGGTGTCGGTGGGGCCGGGCATCAGCACCGTCACGGTGATCCCACTGTCCTCGAGTTCGTTGCGCAGCGCGTAGGCGAAGGAGTCCACATAGGCCTTGGTGGCGTTGTAAACGGCCTGGAAGCTGCCCGGCATCAGGCCGGCGATGGAACCGGTCAGCAGCACGCGGCCAAAGCCCTGCCGGCGCATGTCATTGACCAGCTGGTGCAGCAGGTAGGTGGTGCCGAAGACGTTCGTGTCGATGACCCGCTGAATGTCCTCGAAATCCTGGTCGAGGAAACCGTTGCCCAGCCCCCTGCCGGCATTGGCAAAGAGCGCGTCGATGGGCCGGCCAGTAGCCCGGACCCGCTCCACCAGCGTGTTCACCCCCTCACGGGTGGCAAGGTCGGCCTGCACGGGCTCCACGCTCACGCCCAGCGCGGCAAGCTCGGTCGCCGTTGAAAAGATATCGTCGCCATCAGCGACAATCACGAGGTCCGATCCATGCTGGGCCGCCATTCTGGCGAGCTCCAGCCCGATGCCGGACGAGGCGCCGGTCACCACCGAAAAAGATAGTTGTTTGTCGCTAGCCATTGCGAGCGCTCCTTGGGCAGAGGTCTCGCAGCAAACCGGAACTGTCGCGGCATCGTTGCTGGCTTCACTCAGGTTTAGCCAGGCCCAGCCGCAGCTTAACGCAGGTTAGTTCTTCCCCGCGGGGAAACAACAGCAGCTTCCGTGCGTTATGTGGGCCTGCGGGGAGAACAAAGTGACCGAACTCAACGGCAAGCGCGTCCTGGTCGTCGACGACGACATCGCCTTTGGCAAGTCACTGGTTGAAGCGTTGAGAGAGGCGGGGGCAGTCGCCTTCGGCCCGGCGCTCACTACTTTTCATGCCGATTGCCTGCTGGGGCGCCGCCGCGTGGATCTGGCGCTGCTTGACACACGTCTCTACGGCAAGGGTTCGGACGAGTTCGCGATGGAACTTCGGGCCCGCGCCATCCCGGTGATGTTCATGAGCGAGCCGGAAACGTCTCGGCCCGCCGGCGTGCTGGCGCAGTTGCCCCTGCTGTCGAAGCCGCTCGATGCGGCGACCGTGCTGGCCGAGGTGGACTCCTACCTGAGCCAGACACGCGGCAGCGAAGCCCTGCGGTTGGTCCATACGGAACCGTCACCCCGCACCGAGAACCAGCAAAGCCCCTTGCACCGGCTGGCCCGGTGCGTCGCCGTCAGCCTTGAGCGGAACGCTGCTCTGTAGCGCCGGCCCTGGACGCAGGCCTCAGATAGGCCGGATCGAACCCGCAGAATTTAGCCAGCGCTTCCGGATCGGGCAGCAGCACGAGGCGCCCCCGCGTTTCCACCAGTCGTTCGCGCCGCAGAACCTGCAGCGTGCGATTGACGTGGACTGTGGATAGGCCCAGCGCTTCCCCCAGTTCCGACTGGGTCAGCGGCAGCTCGAACTCGTTTTCGGCCCTCAGGCCGCCGACCACGCCGAGGCGGAAATGCAGCTCGCACAAAAGGTGGCCGATGCGCTGAACGGCGCTGCGGGACCCGAGACTGGCCACCAGCTCGCGTGACACATTCTGGTCCACCGCTGCGGCACGCAACAGCGCCACCATGACGTCGGGATACTGCTCCGTCACGCCCGCAAGGTCAGCGGAGGCGATCTCACCCAGAGTGCATGGCGCGGTAGCCGTCACCGCCTGCACCGCCGGCGTTGCGGAGAGAAAGCCGAAATCGCACAATTCCCCCGGCAGCACGAAGCCGGTGATCTGCCGCCTGCCCTCGACGTCATCGCGGTAGCGGCAGGCAAAGCCACTCAGCAGCACCCGTGCCCCAGGTACGGCTCCGTTCACCGAGATGATCTCGCCCCTGGGACGGACGTCGCGCGTGCGCGAGATCAGCGTCCGGGCGGCGGCTAGGGCCGCCGGTGAGAGCAGGCACAGATCGGCCAACCGACGGGTGAAGACCTCGTGCGGAACCAGGGCGTCGGTGAAGATGGTCATGAATGGTCCTCTGCCACGACTTGGCAAGGACCGAAGACCTCGTCTGCAAGGTAGGCGACCGGGGTCGTCCAGTCCGCGGCAATCACATGCACTCGCGAATCCACGTCAATCTGGAAGGTTCGCGCACCTTAGCCACCCCGGTGGGCGGGCGAATTAACAAATGACAACGAAGGGCGCTGTGTCCCCGCCGAACGCTCCCATGGGTCACCGCCATCACTTAACAGAGGCTAAGTAGGTCTTGCTCAGCACCGGCGGCGGAACTCCGCGCCCTACGAGGTTGTTGGGCGAAGACCTGGATGCGCGGTGGCGTGCCGCCCGAGGGAGCGTTATGGCCGCTTTTGATATCGCGAACCCTGCAACCAACGGAGCGCCGCAGCAGCAGCTTGGCGGTCCGATCGTGTTCGGTCGATTGCAGAGCCTGGGGCGGTTACCGGCTGAAGACATTGCAGCGCTCGCCTCAGCCAAGTGGCGCCGCCGCATTCTAGACCCACGCGAGGAATTCGACCCCTCCGGTCATTTGTGCCTTGTGGGCTCCGGCTGGGCCTGCCGCTATCGCAAGCAGCAAAGCCAGCGCCAGTTGGTCAGCCTGGTCCTGCCCGGCGATATCTGCGATTTCGGTTTCCTGACCGGCTCGCGTCAGCGGGCGCGGTTTGCCGCAGTGTCCCGGACCACCATCATTCAGATCGACCCCGATGGGCTTGCCGGCCTGTCGGAGACCCACCCCCGAATCCTCGCCAGCATCCTCGCCAACATCGCCATCGAGGGCGCCATCGCCGAGGAATTGCTGGTGTCGCTCGGGCGGCGGACGGCGCTGGAAAGAGTCGCGCACCTCCTATGCGAGCTGCATGTCCGGCTCGACCGGCTGGGGCTTGCCCGCAACGGCCAGTTCGAGTTTCCGCTCACTCAGGCGGAGGTGGGCGAATATCTCGGCCTTTCCACCGTGCATGTGAACCGGACGCTGCAGGTGCTGCGCCACCGCGAACTGATCCGCAGCTCCGCGGGACGCATACAGATCCTGAAGCTGGACGAATTGCGCGAAGTGGCCGGCTTCGACCCCTCCTATCTTGAGACTACGCCGCCGCGCGAGACGATCGCCTTCGACGCCTGAGTGTCCCGCGCGAACAGCGGAACTCACGCTCATTCCGGTCATTGGCCCAGAAGCGGCTCACGCCGACTTCTGAACCAACAGCCGGAGACACGAGATGAGCAGCAAGCAACCGGAATCCGACAAGCCCGACTACCGCGACCGCCACTATGGGCAGGCCGGCGGCAACCAGACCGGCCCCAGCCTCGAAGGCAGCGATGAAGCCCCGCCGCGGGTCCCACCTTCGCGCGACGGGGGCGGCGGGCATCTTGGTGCCTATGAAGCCGAGAACTGGAGCGGCCGCAGCGAGCACGAGCCCACCGAGGAACTGAGGGGCGAGAACCAGCGCTTCTCGGACGCGGCCGTCTCCACCGAAAACAGCGCACATGGCGGCTCGGATCGGGCCCCGCTCGCCAACGCCGTCCTGCGCCGGCTCGCCGAGGACGACAGCCTCGATGCCACCGCCATCAGCGTGGAAGCGAATGGGGACGGCATCCTGCTCACCGGCGGCGTGGACAGCCCGGAGGCAAGACAAAGGGCCGAGATGCTGGCCGGCGCAGTTGAAGGCGTGGGACCAGTCACCAACGAGCTGCAGGTGGTTCGCTCCGAAAATCTCGGCGAGCTTCCGCGGCAGACAACCGACCGGATCTGACCATCGCCCCGCCCTGCGGCGCCTCCTGGCTTAACCCAGATTGGCGCCGGAACGGGCGCGTACCGGAGGCACTTACCGATATCCAACGAGGAGACATCGAATGAAGCTTCGTGCCTTATTGATCACCACCGCCCTGCTTGCGGCCCCCGTCGCCATGGTGCAGGCCCAGACCGAAACCGCCCCGGCGGCCACTTCGGCTCCCGCAGCCACCGCTCCCATGCAGGTGACGGACCCAGCCCAGTTCGCGGCCATGGCTGCCAGCAGCAACCAGTTCGAGATCGCCTCGAGCACCCTCGCCGTCGAGCGCTCCACCAACCAGGATGTCGTCGCCTTCGCCGAGCAGATGATCGCCGACCACACCAATGCCGCCCAGCAGATGATGCCGGCCGCAGAGGAGGAGGGCATTACCCCGCCCACCGATATGGAGGATCGCCACCAGCAGATGGTTGACGAACTCGAGGGCTTGGAAGGCGAGGAATTCGACGCCGCCTATATCGCAGCTCAGGTCCAGGCTCACGACGAAGCCGTGGCGCTGTTCCAGTCCTACTCTTCCGAGGGGCCGGAGGGCGCACTCAAGGAGTTCGCCACGGCGACCCTGCCGGTGCTGGAGCAGCACCAGGAGCACGTGCACGGACTCAGCGGCAACCACTAAGGCAAGCAACAGGCCGCCCCCACGAGGGCGGCCTTCTTCTATGGGAACAAGTCGTGAGAACGATCATCATCGCGGTCATCATCATTGTCGTGATCGGCGCTATCGCTGCCGGGGTGAGCTTCATGCAGGGCTCGGGCGTGCAGCGCGACATGGCGCCTGAGGACCTCAACGAAAGCCAGCAGGTCGGCAGCTAAGTTGAGAGCTGCGAAACTTTATCGCTCAAGGGGACGTTACTTCCACATCGCATCCTGGAGGTAAAACAATGCGTGTATTGAACATCATTACCCTGTTGCTGATCATCATCGGCGGCATCAACTGGCTGCTCGTCGGGGTTGCCCAGTTCGATCTGGTTGCTGCCCTGTTCGGCGGCCAGGACGCGGCTCTTGCCCGCATCGTCTATATTCTTGTTGGTCTGTCGGCGCTGTACCAGCTGGTGCCGTTCTTCCGCTCGCTGTCGCGCGGCGAAGTCTCCGCAGAACGCGGTTATTAAGACGATTTGCGGCGGCCGTTCAGACGGCCGCCGCTTCTCTCTGCGGTGCCGTGGAGGGGTCGGCCTCGGTCAAGCCAAGCGCCACGAGCAGTTCGCGGGCACGGGCGAGCCCGGTATGGTCCGCCAGCACCAGCTTCTGTGCCGCCGCAGCAATGGTGCGGCGCTCCGCGTCGGACGTCCCCTCCAGAATCTGGACGACCTCATCGGCATCCCGCGCCACCATCAGCGCCTCGCCGAGCGGGAACAGTTCTCCCAATCCATCCCAATAGTCGCTGATCACCGGGGTCGCACAGGCGCCGGCCTCGAACAGCCGCACGCTGGGCGACCAGCCGGCGACGATCATGTCGGCACGCGTGACGTTCAGGGTGAAACGTTGGCGGCTGTAGAAGCTTGGGTGTTCCGCCGGTGGCAGGTGCTCGATCCGCTCCACATTGGCCGGCCAGTCGATGTCGGCCGGGTATTGCGGGCCCGCCACGACGAAGCGCTTGTGCGGCAGGCGCCGGGCCGGCTCCAGCAAGAGGCGCTCGAGCGTGGGCTGGCGGTCGGGGCTGTAGGTGCCGAGATAGCCGAGATCCCATTGGGGGCTCTCGCCCATTGGCCGGTAGCGCGCGTCGTCCACCGAGCAGTAGAGCGCGACGGCGTTCTGGGCGCCGAACTCCTGCTCGAGCCGGGTCAGAGTCGGCCCGCCGGAGAAAGAGAAGTAGATATCGAAGAGCGGGATTTGCGGACGTTCGAGATATTCCTCGTGGCCGCGGGCGAGCTTGGCCAGCGTCACCGGCGTATCGATGTCGTAAAAGCTCAGATGCGCCGGCTGCAATTCGGCGACCGCGTCTATGACCGCCGGCCCCTCGGGCACATAGGAGCCGATCATGACCGCGCCGGCCGAACGCAGTTCGGGCGCGAACCTGTCGATCAGGTCCGGGACGCCGCTGTAGTATTCCAGCGTGCAGAAATCCGGCTCCGGGAGGTCGCGGTTGCTGGCGTACCAGGGCACGTCGCGCTCGAGGAACAGCACGCGCTTGCCCTCAGCGGCGACGCCGCGCAGCAGGGCACGGAAGGTGGTGGCGTGGCCATTGCCCCAGGACGACGACAGCGACAGGCCGAGAACGACGAGATCGTAGCGCTCGCTCATTCCGCAGCCTCCGTCCGGCGCATCTCGACATGGCGGCGGAAGATGGCGTCGGCCAGTTCCGCCCGGTCGGCATAGGTGTGCTCGGACAAGACCCGACGCAGGGCGGCTTCGCCGATTGCGTCGGCCTTCTCCGGCGTCAGCGCGGCGAGGATGTCGACCACGTCGTTGCCAT
Source organism: Devosia albogilva (assembly GCF_042685625.1). Taxonomy (NCBI): domain Bacteria; kingdom Pseudomonadati; phylum Pseudomonadota; class Alphaproteobacteria; order Hyphomicrobiales; family Devosiaceae; genus Devosia; species Devosia albogilva. The sequence continues at coordinate 2,831,001 of NZ_JBHUNP010000001.1, read as the reverse complement.
CGCGGGCGACCAGCACCTCGCGATCGGGGGCGAGGAACATCTCGATGCCCTCCCAATAGTCGGTGATGAGGCACGCCCCTGCCCCGGCGGCTTCGAAGACGCGCGTCGCCGGCGAGAAGCCGTTGCGGGCCATGCTCTCGCGCGAGATGTTGAGCACCGCCTTGGGGGTGACGTTGAAGCTGTTGTGGTCGGCAGTGCCGACATGGCCGATATAGTGGACGTTGGGGCTCATCGACTTGTCGCCCCAGCCGGAACCGCCGAGGACGAAGCGCTGCAGCGGCAGCCGTGCCGCGGGCGCAAGGAAGAACTCCTCCACCCGCCGCTCGCGATCCGGCAGGCGGTTGCCGAGAAAGCCGAGGTCGCCTTCGAAGCGGGCCTGTGGCGGCGCCGGATGGTGGGTCGAGGGATCGAGCGCGTTGTAGATGGGGATGCACTCATGCGCGCCGAGCTGGCGGTAGGCGTCCACCACAGGGTCACCGCCGCCATAGGTCAGCACGAGGTCGATGCTGGCGAGGGCGCGACGCAGCGGATGATCCGGGGCGGCCTGCAGTTCGGCGAGGGTTGCCGGCGCGTCCACGTCCCAGAAGATGCGCAGGGCGCCGGGCGCAGCAGCGGCAAGCACCGCCTCGAGGATGCGGTCGTCCTCGAAGCCGACGCCGCTGGCCTTGACGACGATATCGGCATCGGCAGCCTCGGCCGCCACGCGCTGCAGGGCCTCGACGGTGCCGTCATAGACCACGACCCGGCACCAGTCGGGCGGATCGATGTCGCGGTTCTTCTGCCGGTCATAGACGTCGGGCTCGTAGAAGGTGACCTCGTAGCCGAGCCCGGCCAGGGCGCGGATGATGCCGCGGTAATAGGTGGCGGCGCCGTTCCAGTAGGCGGAGAGCAGGCTCGAGCCGTAGAATGCGATCTTCATTGTGCAGCCTCCTTTGCCGCCAGGTTCTCGAGCACGCGCTCGCTGCCATGGGTGGCAAGCACCGCCAGCAGTTCATCGACGCGGTGGGTGCAGGTGTGGCGTGCGAGGATGGTCTCGAGCCCGTGCCGCTCCAGGTCCTTGGCCATGCTGCGGTCGGTCAGCACGTCGGTCAGCAGGTGCCGCATCTCCTCCCCGTCCTTGGCGAAGAGGAAGTCGGTGCCGGGGCGGAACAGGCCTTCGGCGTCATCCCACGGCGCCGAAATCAGCGGAATGCCGCAGGCGAGCGCCTCGAACATACGGATTGTCGGAATACCCGGCAGCGCCTCGATGTAAGGCCGGCGCGGGATGTGCATGGTGACGCGATGGCGAGCGAAAGCCCGCGGCGCATCGGCATTGGCGATCCAGCCGCCATGTTCCAGCCCTGCAGCGCGTACCGCAGCGATGGCTTCATCGGGGTAGCGTACGCCGCGTACGGTGCCGGTCAGTTGCAGGTCGCGGGCCGGCTCGATCAGGAACTCGCGGATTTCGGCCGAGCGCTCGTCGTCGCCCCAATTGCCGATCCAGATCAGGTCGCGCTCGCGATCGACCTCCGGCATGGGATGGAACAGTGCATGGTCGGCTGCCTCGTGCCAGGTGACCACCTGCCTGCCCCACCCAGCCTTCAGGTAGCGCTGGCGCAGGGTTTCGCCGAAGGCGAGGATGACGTCGTAGTCCTGCAGGGTGAGGGCCGCGATGTCCTGTTCGGCCGAGACGGCGCGGTGATGCGTGTCGTGGAACAGCAGCGTGAACCGGCCGCCATCGCGGCGGGCGCGGCCGATGCGGGCCACCAGCTCCGGATCGGTCCATTCGTGCACCACCACCACATCGGCGTCGTCGATGGCAGCCTCATGGTCGAACTCGGCGTCGTACTGGCGCGCCGCCAGGCCGGGGAAATCCCGCCGGAACCGTTCGATGGCGGCCGGCCCTTGCGTCTTCAGCAAGTTCTGCCGGCTCCAGGAGTCGGCCGGCTCCAGCGCCAGCACCGAGTGGCCGCGGCTCCTGAGATCGCGCATCACCCCGCGGAGAAAGTGGGCATTGCCGTGGTTCCAGTCGGACACCAGGGAGTGGGTATAGAATACGAAGTGCATCGAGGCCCTCAGGCAGTGCGGCTCAAACTGGGCATCAGCAGGCTCTCGTAGGCCTGCTGCATGGCGCGGCCCTGGGCGGCCAGGGTGAAGCGTCCGGCGCGCTCGCGTGCGGCAGCGCCGAGCTGGCGGCGCCGCTCTGGATCACGCGCCAGGCTGTTGATCGCTTCGGCGAAAGCCTTGGCATCATGCTTGTCGGCGAACAGCGCGACGCCATCCCAGAGTTCGCGGTAGGTCGGTATGTCGGAAAGCACCATCGCCGCGCCGCTGCCGGCAGCCTCGAGCGGCGCCAGTCCGAAGGGCTCGTAAACCGAAGGCGACACAAAGATGCCGGCCCGGCGCATTCGCGCCATCACGTCCGCATGGCCGAGTTCCCCGAGCCACTGGGCGTGGGCAATCTCGCGATAGGCCCCGTTGGGTCCGTGATTGGATCCGGCCATCACCACCGGCCACTCGGTCATGGCTGCGGCGGCATCGAGCACGCCGCCATTCTTGCCATCGTCCCACCAGCGGCCGGCGGCGAAGACGTAATCGTCTCGCCCTGTGTCGACGGTGACCGCGTCCGAGCCATTATAGACCACGCGTGGGCACCCAAGAGACCCATAGCTCTGGCGCAGCATGGAGGCGTGCGCCTGGCTCGGGGCCACCACCATGTCGGCAGCCTCGAAGCCGAGGCGGTTCAGCCGCTCCTGCCAGAGCCAATCCGGCGGCACGCTGGTGCCACGCACCGCGGCGAACCAGGTCACCGTGCAGGAGTGCGACACGGTCAGCACCGGCACCCCAAGTTCCAGTCCCGCTGCCTGCGACGGCAGGTTGAGGTGCACGAGGTCGATCTCGCGGTCGTCGACCAGTTGCCCAATCAGCACCGGAACGTCCCGCAGGCTGTCTTCGTCCGGCGCTGTCCAGTCGAGCGGTGCATCGAGCCAGACCACCTCACCATGCGCCTCCGCTTCGGCGCGCTGACGCTCGTTGGGCGGCGGACCGAAGCCGGCGAAGGTGAAGGTGAAGCCGGCGGCCTTCAGCGTTGCCGCCAGATCCATGGCGTAGCGCCAAACGCCGCCGACGGCGTCGACGGTCATCAGCACATGGCGCGGACGGTGCAGCGAGACGGCGGAGCCGTGATGGGCACTGAAGACAGGCTCCGGCGAGGCAATCATGCGCTGACCCGTTCGCGGTTGGCGGTCGCAGTGCCGCTGCGCAGCCAATCGGCGAGGTCGCGCAGCCCGGCGCGCCACCCCATCTGCGCCTTCCAGCCCAGTTCCGTCGTCAGCCGCGACGTGTCGGCAACGAAATAGCGCTGGTCACCCTCGCGCCACTCATCGTGGGTGATGTCGACCTCCGTCCCCATCACCCGCCCGATCTCTTCGAGCACGGCGTTGAGACTGACGGCATTCCGCGGCCCGCCGCCGAGATTGAAGGCATGGCCGCTCACCTTGTCTATGGAGGCAAGAACGGCACGATAGGCGGCGACGGCGTCGCTGACATGGAGCACGTCGCGCACCTGCTGGCCGTCGCCATAGATGGTGATCGGCTTGCCCTGGAGAGCACGGATCAGGAAATGGGCGACCCAGCCCTGATCCTCGGTGCCGAACTGGCGCGGGCCATAGATGCAGCTCATGCGCAGCACGGCCGTCGGGATGCCGAACGAGCCGGCGTAGTCCAGCACATATTGGTCGGCGACGCCCTTGGAGCAGCCATAGGGGGTGCAGAAGGCGAGCTTGCGATCCTCACCCACGCCGCGTGCGCGCAGCAACTCATCGGCGGGGGTGTAGCCGGCCGCTTCCTGCTTCAGCGTGATGTCCTCGAGGCTACCATAGACCTTGTTGGTGCTGGCGAAGATCACCGGCGCCTTGTGCCCAGCGGCGCGCACCGCCTCGAGCACGTTGAGCGTGCCTCGGGCATTGACCTCGAAATCGTCGACGGGATCGACGAGACTGGTCGTCACGGCCGTCTGGGCAGCGAAATGGAACACGGCGCCAGCGCGGGCAATGGCCGGGGCAATGGCGTCACGGTCGCGGACGTCGGCCACCACCACTTCCACGCGCCCGCCATGGCGCTCCTTGAGCCAGGCGGCGTTCTGCTCCACCCCGGCTCGGCTCAGATTATCGATTGCGATCACCCGCTCGCCTGCGGCAAGCAAGGTGTCCGCAAGGTTGGAGCCGATGAATCCGGCTCCTCCCGTTATGGCGATCGGGCGTTTGGTCATGAAACAAGACCCCGCTCTTCCAACTGGCGGCGCATCTCGGAACCGCGGTCGACCACGGCGCCCGCTTCGCGGACCCAGTCGGCCAGTTCTTCCAGGGAATCCTCGAGCCGGTACTGCGGCTCGAAGCCCAGCAACTCCCGCGCCTTGGAAATGTCGGCGAAGCAGTTGCGGATGTCGCCCGAGCGCGCCTTGTTCATGATCTCGGGCTCGATCTCCGGCACGCCCATCGCCGAGGCGAGAAGCGTTGCGACCTGCTTGATCGAATAGGCGTTGCCGCTGCCAATATTGATGACGTGCCCGGCTGCAGGACGCTGTTCCAGCGCCAGCCGGAAGGCCCGGGCAATGTCGCGCACATGCACGAAATCGCGCTGCTGCTCGCCATCCTCGAAGATCATCGGGGCCTGGCGGTTGGCGAGGCGCGAGGCGAAGTTGGCCAGCACGCCGGTATAGGGATTGGACAGCGCCTGGCCGGGGCCGAAGACGTTGAACAGGCGCAGCGCCACCGCATCGACGTTGTAGGCCTCGCCGAAGATCAGCACTTCCTTTTCCTGCGCGTACTTGGTCAGCGCATAGATGGAGGCGAGATCGACCGGCTTCTGCTCATCGGTGGCGACCGGGCGCAGCGCACCGCCATTCGGGTCGGTCGGGTTCCACTGGCCGGCCTTGATCGCGGCGGGGCGGCGGCGGATCGAGGCCTGTCGCGTGCCGTCTTCGGAGAGATAGAGGCCCTCGCCATAAACGCTCATCGACGACGCAACCACGATGCGCTTGATTGGAGTGTCGATCATGTTCTCGAGCAGCACGGCGGTGGCGAGATCATTGCCGCCGACGTAGCGGGAGATCTCGTACATGGACTGGCCGACACCGACTTCGGCAGCGAGATGGATGACGCCCTCGACGCCCTCGAGCGCCTGTTTCACCAGAGCCGCGTCCCTCACATCGCCGCGGAGCACTTCGACCTCCGCCGGCATGGCCGGCACGTTGCCGCCATGAACCTGTTCGACGAAGCTGTCGAGCACGCGCACCTGGTAGTTCTGCGCCAGCAGCTCATCGACGACATATCGCCCGATAAAGCCGCATCCACCCGTGACGAGTACCTGTTTCATGTATGCCGACCCCTGAGGTAAGTACCTTCACAGGAAGACCCCAGCATCGCGGCAGTTCCGGACGGCTCCCGGAGGGCTCGTCCTCCTGAGGTACATCGCCAGGAGCAACAGGCAGAAAACCGCGGAATTCGTCTGTTGCAGCAACCTGGCGAGATGGCTGCAACCGATCCGGGTTTTTATCATAGGTTAAGCGAGACACTGGCCAGATCGATCGTTTTGCCAAGCGCCGTGCCGAGATGGACTGCGCTCCAGCCCCGGCAGGAACCCCGGCCCTCACCTGCTTGTTGCTGCATCGTGCCGCGGAGACACGCGGAAGCGGGCAAAGGAGCAAACGATGAGCGAATCCAAGACCACCACGGATCACGACGAAATCCGCAAGTGGGCAGAGGGTCGTGACGGCCACCCGGCCATGGTGGACACCAAGGGCCAGGGCGGCATCCTGCGCATCGATTTCGGTGAACCTGAGGACTCCCTGAAGCAGATTTCCTGGGAGGAGTTCTTCGAGATCTTCGACAAGAACAAGCTGGCCTTCCTTTATCAGGACAAGACCAAGGATGGCGGCAAGAGCCGCTTCAACAAGTTCGTCGAACGCTGATCGGGGGCGGTCATGAACTATGTTGTGGCGCCGACCGGCGTAATGTCCGCGGCTGTGGTCACCGGACCCGGCGAGATGGTGGTGGAGTCGCACCCGGTGCCGGAACCCGGTCCGGGTCAGGTGCGGGTGAAGCTCGAAGGCTGCGGCGTCTGCGCCTCGAACCTGACACCTTGGGCCGGCCCCGAGTGGATGAAGTTCCCGACCGAACCCGGCGGCCTCGGCCATGAAGGCTGGGGTGTCGTCGATGCGGTCGGCGAAGGGGTGACCGACCTGGCCGTGGGCGATCGCGTCGCCGCCCTCTCCTACCACAGCTACGCCACCCATGACGTGGCGGATGGCGCCGCTGTGGTGAAGCTGCCGCCGGAGCTCGATGGCGTCCCCTTCCCCGGTGAACCGCTCGGCTGCGCCATGAACATTTTCAAGCGCTCCGCCATCAAGGCCGGCGACACCGTCGCGATTGTCGGGATCGGCTTTCTCGGCGCGCTGCTGATCCAGCTCGCGCGCGGCGCCGGTGCGCGGGTCATCGCCATCGCCCGCCGCCAGACGGCGCTCGACCTGGCTGCCGAACTCGGCGCCGAGACCATCGCCATGGACGACCATTGGCGGATCATCGAGGAGGTCAAGCAGAGGACCGGCGGAGTGTTCTGCGACGTGGTCATCGAGGCCGTCGGCAAGCAGTGGCCGCTGGACCTCGCCGCCGAACTCACCAGGGAGCGCGGGCGGCTGGTGATCGCCGGCTACCATCAGGACGGTCCCCGCCAGGTCAACATGCAGATGTGGAACTGGCGCGGCCTCGACGTCATCAACGCCCATGAGCGCGAGCAGGCCGTCTATGTCCAGGGTATCCGCGATGCGGTGGAAGCGGTGAAGGACGGCCGCCTCGATCCGTCGCGGCTCTACACCCACACCTATCCACTCGAACAGCTCGACGAGGCTCTGAACGCCACGCGCGACCGGCCCGAGGGCTTCATGAAGGCACTGGTTACCTACGCATGAACGGAGCAGCACAGCAGAGGCCTGCGGCCGTATCCCGGCCGCGGATCGGTTTTCTTGGAACCGGGCGCATCGGCCTGTTCCGCATGCAGTCGCTGGCCGATAGCGGCCTCGTCGAGGCCGCCATGGTTGCCGATCCATCGCCGGAGATGCGGGAGGCGGCGCTGAAGATCGCGCCGGAGGCGGAGGTCGCCAGTTCGCTCGACGACCTGCTGTCGGCCGGGCTCGACGCCATCGTCATCGCGACGCCGAGCGCCCTTCATGCCGAGCAGTCGATTGCCGCCTTCGAGGCGGGCCTTGCCGTCTTCTGCCAGAAGCCGCTGGGGCGCACCGAGGCGGAAGTGCGGGCGGTGGTCGACGCTGCCCGCAAGGCCGACCGCCTGCTCGGGGTCGACTTTTCCTATCGCCACACCGCCGGCATGCAGCGTATCCGCGAACTGGTCACCGCCGGCACGCTCGGGCATGTCTTCGCCGCCGATCTGGTGTTCCACAACGCCTATGGACCGGACAAGCCGTGGTTCTTCGACAAGGCGCTCTCCGGAGGCGGCGCGGCCATGGACCTCGGCTGCCATCTGGTGGATCTGGCGCTCTGGACCCTGGGCTGTCCCGAGGTCACCGACGTCTCCGGGCGGCTGGTGCGCAATGGCCAGCCCATCCGCAACGACAGCGACGACGTGGAGGACTACGCTTCGGCCACCTTCATGCTGGACAGCGGCACCCAGGTGCGTATCGCCTGCTCCTGGCACCTGCATGCGGGACGCGATGCGGTGATCGGCGCCGAATTCTACGGCACCGATGGCGGCGCCAGCTTCAGCAATGTTGGCGGCTCGTTCCTAGACTTCCGGGCCGACCACCATACCGGCACCGGCACCCGGCAGATCGCAGAGCCGCCGGAGGACTGGATGCGCGGAGCTATCACGCAATGGGCCGAGCAACTGGTGGCCGGTCAGGGCTTTGATCCGGCAGCGGAGGAGTTCGTCACGGTGGCGAACGTCCTCGACCGCATCTACGCCCGGTAACCGCGTTCATGGCAGAGATCGGCATCCTCACCTTTCACCGCTGCATCAACTACGGCTCCTACTGGCAGGCGCGCTGCCTCACCGAAGGATTGCGGCGGCGCGGCTTCGATGCCGTACTGCTCGACCACCAGTCCGACGCCATCAACTGGCAGGAGTGGCGCTGCGCCCTGCGCCCGGTCCCCGGCGCGTGGGGCGAGCGGGAGGATCGCAAACTCTATGCCCGCAAGGCCCGCAAGTTCTTTGCCGCCTTCGAGCAACTGCCGCTGTCGCGCCCGTTCGGCCTCGACACGCCGGAATCCGCGGACGCTGTCGATCTGGTGCTGGTGGGCAGCGACGAAGTGTGGAACCTGCGTCATCCCTGGTATGGCGGGCAGCCGATCTTCTATGGCGACGGGCTCAAGGCCGGCAGCCGCGCCTCCTATGCGGCGAGCTTCGGCAACCATTCCGCGACCAGCGGACTCGAGGCCGCCTGGATCGAGAAGCTCAAGGCCTTCCACCACATCTCCGTGCGCGACGCCAATTCGCGCCGGATCGTTGCCGATGCGCTCGAATTCAACCCCGCGCTGGTGCTCGATCCGGTGCTGCAGTTCGCCGACGCGATCGATTACCAGCCGGTCGATGACGGCGCCCCCTACATCGCCGTCTATGGCCACGACTTCCCGGAATGGTTCCAGCAGCGCGTGCGCGTGTGGGCGGCCGACACCGGGCGCCGCGTCATCAGCATCGGCTATCGCAACTGGTGGGCGGACGAACACTGGATCGAGGCCGGTCCGGAGGAGTTCGCGGCCTTCATCGCTGCCTCCGATGCGGTGGTGACGAATTTCTTCCATGGCTGCGTATTCGCGCTGGTGAACGGCAAGCCGCTCGCCACTACTCCTTCCGACTACCGCTTCAACAAGGTGCGCGACCTCACCGCGGCTCTGGGTGCCGAACGGCATCTGGTCAGTGAGGACACGCCGCTGGACCTCTTCCACGATGCCCTCGGCAGGGCGCCTGACACCGCAGTCTCGCAACGGATCGCGCAGTTGCGTCAACACTCCGATGCCTATCTCGACCATGTCCTCGGCTGAGTTCACGCGCCCCGCCGAGGTCGTCCGCGCCGGCCTCTGCATCGGCTGCGGCGCCTGCGCGGCGCAGAGCGGCGGCACGATGGGGTTCGACCGGTTCGCCCAACTTAAGCCGCAGGGCGAGTGGGCCGAACGCCCGAATCCGCTGCTGGCGCGCACCTGCCCGTTCTCGGCCAGCATCCCCAACGAGGACCAGATCGCCGCTGACCTGTTTCCAGTGCCGGAAGCCGCCGACGCCCGCATCGGCCGTTTCCAGGCTGCCTATGTCGGCGCCGTGGCCGAGGGCGAATATCGTGCCAATGGCAGTTCGGGCGGGCTGGTGTCCTGGGTTGCGGCGGAGCTGCTGCGGCGTGGCCTCGTCGACGGTGTTGCCCATGTCGCGCCGGGCGCGGATGGGCGGTTCTTCCGCTACCGCATCTCGCGCACCGTCGAGCAGGTCAGCGAAGGCGCCAAGTCCCGCTACTACCCGGTCGAGATGTCCGAGGTGCTGGCGGAGATCGCCGCTACGCCGGGCCGCTATGCAGTGGTTGGGGTGCCCTGCTTCATCAAGGCGGTGAACCTCCTGCGCCGCAACGACCCCGTCCTCCGCGAGCGCATCGGCTACACGCTCGGCCTGTTCTGCGGCCACATGAAGAGCGCGCGGCTGGTGGAGAGCTTCGCCTGGCAGCTCGGTGCTCCGCTCGAGGACGTCGCCCGGCCAGAATATCGGCTGAAGAACCCGGACCGGCCCGCGAGCTGGTACACGGCGCACCTCACCCTAAAGGACGGCACCACCCGTCAACAGGACTGGTGGCACCTCTGCGACGGCGACTGGGGCGCCGGCTTTTTCATGAACGCGCCGTGCAATCTCTGCGACGACGTGATGGCGGAGACCGCCGACATCGCTTTCGGCGATGCCTGGGTCGAGCCCTATTCCTCCGATGGCCGCGGCACCAATGTGGTGGTCGTGCGCGCGCCCGAGCTGCATGAGATCGTCCGCGCCGCTATCGGGCAGAGTCGCCTCGAGCTGTCGCCCGTCGATGCCGACTTCATCGCCAACACCCAGGCCGCGGGCCTGCGGCAACGCCGCGAAGGCCTCGCCTATCGCCTGAGCTGGCGCCGTTACCGGCATGCTCCGCCCAAGCGGGTCGCCGCCACCACGGACCTGCCCCTCAAGCGCAAGCTGATCTATCGCCTCCGCCACCACATCTCCGCCGGCAGCCACCGCATGGCCTGGCTCGCCCACCGCACCGGCCGACCCGCGATCTATGTGCGCTGGGCACGCGCCATGCTGGGCCTCTACGGCGCCGTCACCTATGGCCGTGGCCGGCTCGGGGCGATGCTGGCGCGGGTGGGGCTTGGGTCGAACTGAGGCTGCTGTCGCCCAGACAGGGTCATTCCCGCGCAGGCGGGAATCCACTCTTCCGCTGAACTTTGCAAAGAATGGATCCCCGCCTGCGCGGGGATGACGCGGAGTGTGGTGCGGCTACACCGCCAGCGCCGCCCGGGCCTGGTCCAGCGACACCACGTTCGAGGTCTGCTGCGCCGGCGCATACCGGGCGATCATGTCGGCGCAGAATTGCGCATATTCCTCCGGCACCAGCGGGGCGCTGGTGTGGTGCGGAGCGATGCCGCGGTGTTCGGGCGTGAAGCAGAAGGTGACGGTGACGTCGAAATCCTCCAGCGCCTTCATCTGCCGGTCGAACCAGTCGAGCGCGTTCGGGCGGAAGCTGTCGGCCCAAGAGAGGCCGGTGCGCAGATAGGTGACGCCCAGCCGCTTCATCCACTCCACTGCGTCATCGAGCCGGTGATCCTCGTAGTGGAACCACTGCACCACCCCCATTTCCGGAGTGTGCTTGGCGAATTCCTCGAGCGATGGCTTGGGCGTGCCGTCCTCGCGCAGCAGGCCCATGTAGAAGTGCCGGTAGTAGGACGACCCCTCCGCCTCGCGGTGACGCGTCGTCGCCTCCCAGGAGCGCGGCAGGTCGTAGAGGCTATACCACTGAATGCGCTCGACCTTGCCCTTGAGCAGTTCCGCCGAACGCTTCAGCCCCCAGGCCGCCACTTCCTCGGCGCCGAAGGACGACACCCCGACCTCGCTGACCCAGATCGGCAGGTCGGTGACGCCGCGGATCTCGTCGATCTTGTTGGGCCATTCGTGGATCTGCCACAAATTCCAGTCGAGCGGGAAACCATGCACGGCGACCGCATCGAGCTTGTCGAGCACGCCATAATCCTTCATGCGCTGCATGAAGCCTGGATCGATGGGCGAGATGCCGCCGAGCACCTTGGTCAGCCCCGGGTTCGCCCCGGCAATGGCGTCGGCCGCCAGCTTCACCATCTCGCCGAAGCGGACCCAATCGGGGTCGATCTCAGGGTCCCAGTGCGACTTGTTGTTGGGCTCGTTCCAGAGCATCGCTGCTTCGATCATTGACGGGCTCCCTTGTGTGGATAGACGGGTTCGGCGCCATAGGGGCGCTCGGCCACCCGGCAGAGATAGACCTCCGCCTCGGGGTGGCTGACGATGGCAAAGCCGCTCGAGCGCAGCATGGCCTCCGCCGCTGCCGAATTCGGCGCCCACCAATTGGTGGGGTCATCGGCGTAGCGATGTTCGATGAAGTGGAGCTTGGGATAGCCCGGCTCGTCGAACATGTGCGTGTCGGTGAACGGGTAGTTGCCTTCGAGCGGCAGGATCTCGGTGCTGCCGCGCTGCATCGACTGGAACAGCATCAGGTCGCCGGCAACGTGCTCGCGGATCAGGTCCAGCGCCAGGAGCGGATGGCGCAGGTGGTAGAGCACGCCCATGAAGATCACGAGGTCGAACTTTTCGCCGAGCGCGCCCACGTCATAGACGCTGAGCTTGGCGAACTCGATGTCGGCCTCGGCCACTTCGGCGGCAAAGCGGGCCTGGTTGAGGTATTTGTCATCGAAGTCGATGCCGAGCACCCGTTCCGCGCCGCGCCGCTTCATCTCGATCGAGTAGAAGCCGGCATTGCAGCCGATATCGAGCACTGACTTGCCGGAGAGGTCGGCCGGAATGGCGTCGGCGAACTTGCGGAATTTCTGGTGCGGATAGTCGCCGAGGAAGTGGTTGGGCGCAGTGCGCACCCCGCCGATCTCGATGTTGTGGAACCAGGGGCCGAGCGCCTCGATGCGGCTCTGTATCTCGGCAGTCGATAGACCCATTTGCGTTCTCCTAATCGATGACCTCGTTGAGGGTGATGAGCTTGCCGCCCCAGTCGCCGAGCACGACGGTAGTGATCGAGGCGGGACTGACTTCGAGCCTCGGCCAGGCATCGATCGGCAGCCCCAGCACGTAGCTCACTGCCGACTTGATGATGTCGGCGTGGCTGACCAGCACCACCCGGCCCTCCGGGTGCTCGGCCAGCAGCCGCTCCATCAGCCCGAGCACCCGCCACTGCACGTCGAGCATGGATTCACCGCCCGGTGTCCGGGCCAACGAACGCACGCTGTTCCAGTTGCGCCAGCGCTGGTCCTGGTTCAGCACCTCCCAGGTGCCGCCGGACCATTCGCCGAAGTCGACCTCGTCGAGTTCGGGGGCGGTGTGGACCGGCATCGGTTCGCGCGCGGCAACGATGGCCTGAGCGGTTTCCTGCGTCCGCTCGCGCGGGCTGGCGTGGATGGCGTCGAACTGCTCGCGCCGCATGCGCTGTCCGAGGCGCTCCGCCTGCGCGCGCCCATCCACGCCCAGCCGTATCCCGGGCGTACGCCCGGCCAGAAACCCGCCGACATTGTCGTGCGCGGCATGGCGCACGAGGTAGAACGTGGTCGTCACTCGGCCGCGGCTCCGAGCACCGCCTCGTCGACGCCGGCAATGAAGTCCTCGGTGCGGCGGCGCGCCACGTCATCGGTGAACTGCTGCGGCGGCGACTTCATGAAATAGCTGGACGGGCCGGTCAGGGCGCCACCGATGCCGCGATCCAGCGCCAGCTTGGCGCAGCGCACCGCATCGATCACAACGCCCGCCGAGTTCGGCGAGTCCCACACTTCGAGCTTCAGTTCGGCATTGAGCGGCACGCCCCCGAAGGTGGTGCCCTCGACGCGGATATAGGCCCACTTTCTGTCGGTCAGCCACGGCACATGGTCGCTCGGCCCGACATGGACGTCGTCGGCCGCCAGCGGCACGTCGAACTGGCTGGTTACGGCCTGGGTCTTGGAGATCTTCTTGGACTCGAGCCGCTCGCGCTCCAGCATGTTGAGGAAGTCGGTGTTGCCACCGAAGTTCAGCTGGTAGGTGCGGTCGATCTTGACGCCGCGGTCGCGGAACAGGTTGGCCAGCATGCGGTGGACGATCGTGGCGCCGACCTGGCTCTTGATATCGTCGCCGACGATCGGCACGCCGGCATCGGCGAAGCGTTTCTCCCATTCGGGCTTGGAGGCGATGAAGGACGGAATGCAGTTGACGAAGCCGACACCGGCCTTCAGTGCCTGCTCGGCATAGAACTGGGTCGCCTCTTCCGAGCCCACCGGCAGGTAAGACACCAGCACGTCGGTGCCGCTGCGGCGCAGCTCTTCGGCCACATCCACTTCCGGCTCGTCGGACTCGTCGACCACCGCCCGCAGATAGCGGCCAACTCCGTCCAGGGTGCGCCCACGCTTCACCGTCACGCCGGTCGGTGCAACGTCGGCGAAGCGATGGGTGTTGTTGGGGGCGGCATAGATCGCTTCGGCGACGTCCCGGCCCACCTTGGTGTCGGCGACGTCGAAGGCGCTGGCGATCTCGATATCGCCGACGTGGTAGCCGCCGAGATTAACATGCATTAATCCCGGCACCGGTTCATTGCCGTCGGCATCCCGATAATAGGTGATGCCCTGGACCAAGGAAGACGCGCAATTTCCCACCCCGACGATGCCGACCCTGACCTTCTTGGCGCCCATACGTCCTGCTCCCTCCGATTAACATCGGTAAAGCAACGACCCCCTCCCAGCTTTGTTCCTAACAAAGGTTGCTCTTGGAGGCCGGATGATCGTCTATGGGGACAGCGAACGTGTCGCGCGGCCGGTTGAGGTCGTAGCGAAAATCCGGCATGAGCTCGAAACCTACCTTGCCCATCCCGATGGATTACCGGCCCATTCAGGCCTTGTCGGCGCGTTCATCGCCACCGCTGAACTGGTGCAGGCCATAGCGGACGACGAGATGGCGGCGGCCGGCGGCATCGACATCGCCGGCTTCGGACAGAATGCGGGCAAGCACCTGCTGATGATGCTGGCAGGCCAGATCGCAGCATCGTGGCGCAACCATTTCCAACCCGAGCACCGGCTGCCCCCAGCCTGGCAGGATTTGCTCGCCCGGCTCGCCATCGACACGCCGATGCGGCTCCGCCAAGGCGAGGGCTATCTCCACTATGCGCTCTACCCGGAGGGCTATGTCGATGCCGCCCTTCGCTCGGGACTGGGGCCGGACACCTGCGTCATCGGGCTCAGGAGCATCGGCACCGGTCTTGCCGCACTGGTGGCGGCTGGTCTGGGTGCCGACAATTTCTTCACCCTGCGGCCCGTCGGCCATCCATTCGATCGCCGCATTGCGCCGGCGGAACCGCTGGCCCGAGACATCCTCGCCGCGGCTGGCCCATACGCCATCGTCGATGAGGGGCCGGGCAAATCCGGCAGTTCCTTTGGCGGCGTTGCCGATTGGCTGGAGGCAAACGGCGTCGCGCGCGACCGCATCCACTTCTTCCCCAGCCACGGCGGGGAGCCTGGCGACCAGGCCAGTGCCGAACAACTGACGCGCTGGCGCAGCGCCTCGCGGCATGTCTCGGGCCTTTCGAGCCAACACTTGGCGGAACACCTGTCGCGCTGGCTGCCGGACCTGATCGGCCCGCTCGACACCCCGCTTCAGGAGATTTCGGGCGGCGGCTGGCGACAGAGTTCGGGTGGTGCCCCGCCGGCCGACCGGCAGATGGAGAAACTGAAATTCCGCGCCGACGCCGGCGGGCAGCTTTACCTGGTGAAATTTGCCGGCGTGGGCCCGAGCGGCAGCCGCAAGCTGGAGCAGGCGCAGGCCCTCTTTGAAGACGGCCATGTTCCGGAGCCGATCGGTCTGGCGCACGGATTTCTGGTCGAACGCTGGATCGACGGACGGACCTTGTGGACCGCCGAATTCGACCGCGGCCGCTTCCTCGATCACGCCGGCGCCTATCTCGGCACCCGCGCGCGCCTGCTGCCGGCAACCACTGCCGGCGCTTCGCTCGCGCAACTCGCTGATATGGCCGCCATCAATCTCGGCGAGCGCCTGGGCACGCCAGCGGAGCAGGCCGTCCGCACCCACATGAACTCCGCTGCCGACCACAAGGTTAGCCCGGTCTTCACGGACAACCGCCTGCAGCTCTGGGAATGGCTGGTCCGCCGTGACGGCAGCTTCGTCAAGACCGACGCCCTCGACCACGCCACCGGCCACGATCTCATCGGACCACAGGATATCGCCTGGGACGTAGCGGGCTTCGTTGCCGAGTTCGACCTGACGGCGGACGAGCTTCCCCGGTTGCTGCGCGTCGTCAGCGCCACCGCCGACCGCAAGGTCGACCCGCACCTCGTCGATCTCCTGCTCCCCTGCTACCTCGCCTTCCAGATCGGCCTGTGGACCGATGCCTTGACGCGCGCCGACGGCGAAGACCCCCAGCGCATCGCCGCGCTACTCGACCGCTATGCCAACAAGGCGGCACGGCTGCTGGCGGTTAACGTCGACTAGGCGCGGAACGCCACGGCAACACCCGAGTTTGGCGGTCACCACCACTGCCACGAGGACTTCGATGCTGCGCTCCCCCGCCTACGCACTGCTCTCCCTCGCCGCCCTCGTTGCTGCTGCCCCTGCCCTGGGCCAGCCGCAAGGAACCGTGGGCCAGTATTCCGATGTCACAATCGAGGGGACCATCCTCGAGCCGGAACCGATCACCGTTTCCGATGACGCCGAACTCGCCGGGCTGATCAGCGTCCCCGAAGGCTTCACCGTGGAGGTGGTCGGGCGCGATCTCGGCAATACCCGGATGCTCGCAACCCATGGCGGACACGTCTACGCCACCCGCCGCACCGAGGCCGACGTGATCCGGCTCGATGACGACGATGGCGACGGCAAGTATGACGGCTTTACCGTGGTCGCGGCGCGCCCCGGCATGCACGGCATCGCCTTCCACGAGGACAGCGCCTATCTCGTCACCGTCAACGAGGTCTATACGGCCCCGGTCGCCGAGGACGGCAGCTTCGGCGATCTGACCATGATTATCGACGACCTGCCCGATGGCGGCCAGCATCCCAACCGCACCCTCGCCATCGGGCCGGACGGCAAGCTCTACATAACCGTCGGTTCCACCTGCAACGCCTGCGCCGAGACCAACCCCGAGAACGCCACCATCGTGCGCGCCAATCTCGACGGCACCGGCCGCACCATCTTTGCGAGCGGGTTGCGCAACACCATCGGCTTCGGCTGGGAGCCGACCAGCGGCCGCCTCTATGGTGCGGACCATGGCACCGACTGGCTCGGCGACGAGGAGCAGCAGGAAGAGTTCAATCTCGTCGAGCAGGGCAAGAAGTATGGCTGGCCCTATGTCTACGACTTCTCCAACTTCAACCCGCAGGACAACCCGCCCGAGGGCATGACGCTGGAGCAATGGGCGGAGCAGAGCGAGGAGCCGGTCCTCGGCTACACCGCCCACGCCGCGCCCATGCAGATGACTTTCTACACCGGCACCGCCTTTCCCGAGGAATATCGCGGCGACGCCTTCATCGCCATGCGCGGCTCCTGGAACCGCCGGCCGCCGAGCGGCTATGAGGTGACCCGCGTCGATTTCGAGGATGGCGAGGCGGTGAGCTGGGACCACTTCGCCGAGGGCTTCCTGATCGAGAACGAAGGCGGCGGCTACGGCTTCCTCGCCCGTCTCGCCGGCATTACCCAGACCGACGACGGTGCCCTGCTCGTTGCCGACGACTTCAACGGCATCCTCTATCGCATCAGCCATGAGCAGGCCGCCGGCGACGAAGCGAGCATGCCAGCCTCGCCGCCCGACGTGACCGAGACGCCCGCACCCTCCGACATCGCCATCGAGCTGGTGGAAGCCGAGGGCAGCCTCGACGTCAGCTCCGCCAGCTTCGAGCAGGACGGCATGATCCCCCTCGAGCATGCCGCCGAAGGCCACAACGCTTCGCCGCCGCTCGAATGGGGCGACGCGCCGGAAGGCACCCAGTCCTTTGTCGTCATCGTCGATGATCCGGATGCTGCCGAGCCCAAGCCGTTCGTCCATTGGGTGCTGTTCGACGTGCCCGGCACCGCCACCGGTATTCGCGAGGGCCTCGGCACCGATCCGGTGCTGCAGGAGCCGGAAGGCGCCAAGCAGGGCGTCAACAGCCGCGGCCAGATCGGCTATATGGGCCCGCGCCCGCCGCTCGGCGATCCGGCCCACCACTACCACTTCCAGGTCTTCGCCCTGGACATCGCCGAACTGCCGGTGGAGCCGGGTGCCAAGCGCGAGGACGCGCTCGCCGCCATGGAAGGTCACGTCCTCGCAAAAGGCGAGGTGGTCGGCCTTTACGAGCGCCCCGGACCCGAGCAGCCGGTGAACTGACCGCAAGATTTCTGAACAGGGCGCGGAACGAAACGCGCCCTGTCGCGCTTTCGGCAACAATAGGCCGGAGGTGGGGCTTTGCCGGAGAGTTGGGGACATCTCAGCAGCCATATGCTGCAGCACATCGTGCTGATGAACGTGGCCGTGCCCATTCTGGTCTTCTTCGTCCTGCCGAATTTCCGCAGCACCGCCCGGCTGACCCCCGCCGGCCTCTGGCGGAGCTGGCCGGCCGCAACCGCGGTGCAGATCATCCTCCTTTGGGGCTGGCACAGCCCCGGCGTGCTGCCCGGCGCCATGTCCAGCCCGCTGCTGATGGCGTTGATGCACCTCAGCCTCGTCGCCAGCGCCGCCTGGTTCTGGCTGTCGATCGCCACCATGCCGCGCGATGCAAGCTGGCGAGCGATCTTTGCGCTGCTGATCACCGGCAAGCTGTTTTGCCTCCTGGGCGCGCTGCTCGTCTTCGCGCCGGACACGGTCTACGACTTCACCGGCATGCACCACGCCATGCACGGCTCGGCGCTGGCCGACCAGCATCTTGCCGGCCTGATGATGCTGATCGCCTGTCCGGCAAGCTATGTGCTGGCGGGCGTCGCCCTGGCTTCGCGCTGGTTCCTCGGCATAGAGGCCGAAACGGAGCGCCATGCCTGAGCCCAAGCTGGGTGTCGACCATCCGCTGAGCCGGGCACAGCGACTTGGCATCGCTGCCCTGTTCGTGCTGGGCGCCATGGCCATCAGCGGCGGCGCCTTCATCCTCTCGGGCATCTACAATATCGGCGCTTCGCGCGACCACTGGTCGGTCACCAACTTCCTGATCACCATCCTACGCGACCGGTCGATCTCCTTTGCCGCCGGCAGCATCCCGGTCCCCGATCTCGATGATCCGGACCTCTACCTGCTCGGGCAGGAACACTTCCGCGGCGCCTGCACCGGCTGCCACGGCCTGCCCGGCGGGCAGATCAATCCCGTCTACCAGAACATGCTGCCGCAACCGCCGGACCTCACCGGCGCCTTCCACGACTACAGCGCCAACGAGATCTTCTGGATCGTTTACAACGGCCTAAAATACACCGGCATGCCGGCCTGGCCGGCGGACGGGCGCACCGACGAGGTCTGGTCCGTGGTGGCCTTCCTCCAGCGCCTCCACATCGAAGGCCCGGGCAGCTACGCCCAGGGCGGCGAAGCAACCGCCCTCACCAACTGCGCCCGCTGCCATGGCGACGAGCAGACCGGCCCGATCAGCAATCTGGTGCCCGATCTCGACGGGCTTTCCGAACCCTATCTCGCCCGCGCTCTCGACGAGTACCGCTCCGAGCTGCGCGCCAGCGGCATCATGGAGCCATTGGCGCACCAGATGAGCGATGAGGAACTGCAGCGCCTCGCCGGCTACTATGCCGCCCTGCCCCCGCCACAGCCGCAAACCGGCTTCCCTGCCGAAGACATCGAGCTCGGCCGGCGGATTGCGACCGAAGGCGTGCCTGAGCAGCGCGTGCCCGCCTGCGACAGTTGCCACAGCGGCGCCAATCCGCAGACGCCGCGGCTGGAAGCACAGTCGACCCGCTACATGGCGACCCAGCTCGATCTCTGGCGTCACGAAGGCTACCGCGACGTTTCCGCACAAGGCTCGCTGATGGCGCAGGCGGTGCGCGGCTTGAATGAAAGCCAGGCTCTCGCCGTCAGCCGGTACTATGCCAGCCAGCCGGTACCGGAGGCGGCGCCATGAGGCCTCTGCTCCGCCTGGCATTGCCGCTGCTGGTCCCCGCCCTTGCCGCATGCTCGCCGGTACAATCGGCACTGCACCCCACCGGTGCCGAGGCCGAGCGCATCAACACCCTGTTCTGGGTGATGACGATCGGCGGCGGCGTGATCCTGCTGCTGGTCTGCGTGCTCACCGCCATCGCCCTGCTTGGCTCCCCGGCCCTCAGGCAGCGGCTCGCCGGCGAGACCATCGTCAAGGGCCTCGGCATCGTCTTTCCGGTGATCGTCCTCTCGGTGCTGCTGCTCTACGGTTTCCTCGTGCTGCGAGCCGGCGCGGCTCCAGAGGAAGAGGAAGGTGGACTACGCGTCGCAATCACCGGCGAGATGTGGTGGTGGCGTGTCAGCTACACCGATGCCGAGGGGAATGCGGTCGAAAGCGCCAACGAGTTCCACCTGCCGGTCGGCGTGCCGGTGACGCTGGAACTGCGCAGCGCCGACGTGGTCCACAGCTTCTGGGCACCGAACCTGGCCGGCAAGCTCGACATGATCCCCGGCCGCACCAACACCATGACCGTGATCGCCAACGAGCCGGGCATCACCCGCGGCCAGTGCGCTGAGTTCTGCGGCGGCGCCCATGCCTTCATGAGCTTCCACGTCGTTGCGCACCCCCCGGAAGAGTTCGACGCCTGGCTGGCTGCCGAAGCAGGTCCCGCTGTCGAACCGACCGGCGAGAACCTCGCCCGGGGTCAGCAACTGTTCCTCGCCAATGGCTGTGGTGGCTGCCACGCGGTCCGTGGCACCGAAGCCGATGGCGTGATCGGTCCCGACCTCACCCATGTCGGCGCCCGCCACTCGCTCGCCGCAGCGACACTGCCCAACACGGCGGAAGCCTTCGCCCAGTTCATCGTCAACAACCAGCACATCAAGCCGGAGAACCGGATGCCCGCCTATGGCATCTTCAGCGAGGCCGAACTCGCCGACCTTGCCGCCTATCTCGAGAGCCTCGTCTGATGAGCACCACCGGGTTCGAGCTGCCCAATCCGGAACCGCGCCCGCCGGGCGAGGTGGAAGAGCTCAAGCGCATCTGGTCCAACCCCAAGGGCATCGGCATCGTCACCGCGGTCAACAACACCGTGGTCGGCATCCTCTATCTCGGCGCCGCGCTGCTGTTCTTCGTCCTTGCCGGCATCCTGGCGCTGATCATGCGCACGCAACTGGCAGTCGGCGGCAACGAGATCGTCAGCCAGGATCTCTACAACCAGCTCTTCACCACCCACGGCACGACAATGATGTTCCTGTTCGCCGTGCCGGCGGTGGAGGCGCTCGGCGTCATGCTGCTGCCGCAGATGTTAGCGGCGCGCGACCTGCCGTTCCCGCGCCTGTCGGCCTTCGCCATCTGGGCCTATATCATCGGCGGGTTGGTGTTCTTCTCCACCATCTTTTACGACCTGGCGCCCAAGGGCGGCTGGTTCATGTACCCGCCGCTGACACTCAAGGAATTCTCCCCCGGCGACAATGCCGATTTCTGGCTCCTCGGCATCGGCTTCATCGAGATTTCCGCCATCGCCGGGGCCATCGAGATCATCGTCGGCGTGCTGCGCACCCGCCCGCCCGGCATGACCCTTGCCAAGATGCCGATCTTCGCCTGGGCCATGCTCTTGTTTGCCGGCATGATCGTCTTCGCCTTCCCCGCCGTGATCCTTGCCACCATGCTGCTCGAGATGGAGCGCGCCTTCGGCTGGCATTTCTTTAACACCGAGTTCGGCGGCGACCCGCTCTTGTGGCAGCACCTGTTCTGGTTCTTCGGCCACCCAGAGGTCTACATCATCTTCCTGCCCGCCGCGGGCTTGGTGTCGATGATGATCCCGACCATGGCGCAGACGCCGCTGGTCGGCTACCGGCTGATTGTCGTCGCCCTGATCGCCACCGGCTTCTTCAGCTTCGGGCTGTGGGTGCACCACATGTTCACCACCGGCATTCCGGGACTGAGCCTGGCCTTCTTCTCGGCGGCCAGCATGGCGGTCGCCATTCCCTCGGGCATCCAGGTGTTCTCCTGGATCGCCACCATTGCCTCGGGAAAACAGCGCTTCCGCATCACCGTGCCGTCGCTGTTCATTCTCGGCTTCCTGTTCATCTTCACGCTGGGCGGGCTGACCGGGGTGATGGTCGCTGTGGTGCCCTTCGATTTCCAGGCCCATGACAGCTACTTCGTCGTGGCGCACCTGCATTACGTGCTGATCGGCGGCATGGTGTTCCCGCTGTTTGCCACCTTCTACTACTGGGTGCCGATGGTGAGCCGAAACTTGCTCTCCGAGCGCCTCGGCCGCTGGGCCTTCTGGCTGATGTTCATCGGCTTCAACACCGCCTTCTTCCCCATGCACATCACCGGCCTCGCCGGCATGCCCCGCCGCGTCTGGACCTACCCGTCAAATCTCGGCTGGGACACGCTCAACTTCGTCTCCACCGTTGGGGCCTTCATCATGGCCGCGGGCGTGTTGGTGTTCCTGATCGATCTGTTCCGCAACTTCCGCCCCGGCAGTGGTGCCGGCAATCCCTGGAATGCCGGCACTCTCGAATTCCTGCCCAACGACGACTATTCGACCCGCTCGATCCCCCACGTCACCAGCCGCGACCCGCTCTGGGACCGCCCGAGCCTGCCCGCGGAAGTCGAGGCGGGGCACCACTACCTCCCTAACGCCCCCACCGGCGGACGCGAGACCCTGGTGACCTCCGCCGTGGAAGCCAAGCCGCAATACGTGCTGCAGATGCCCGGCAATAGCTGGACGCACCTGTTCGCCGCGGCGGGAACGGCCGGCTTCTTCCTCCTGCTGACCGTCAAGCAGGTGCCGCTCGCCATTGCCTGCGCCCTGATCGCGATCGGCGGATGCCTGTGGTGGTGCTGGCAGCTCGACAAGCCGGACCAAGGCGAGGTGAAGGTCGCCAAGGGCCTCTACCTGCCCAGCTACATCACCGGCCCCCTCTCCCACAGTTGGTGGGCCATGGTGGTGCTGATGCTGGTGTCGGCCTCGCTCTACGTCTCCTACGCCTTCTCCTATCTTTACCTCTGGACGGTCTCGCCCGAGATCTGGGCCCCGGAAGGCTCGCCCGCGCCGCCCATGCCGCTCTACCCGCTTGTCTCTGCCCTGCTGATGATCGGGGGCTCTGCCGCCATGTTCATCGCCGGCCGCATACTGCCAGAACCGCGGCGCACCAACTGGATCGCCCCTGCCCTGCTGGTGATGGCGCCCGCCGCCATGGTCGCCGCCATCGCGCTCGAGATCTGGGGACACTGGGACACCGGGCTCGATCCCACCGTCAACGGCTACGGCGCGGTGGTCTACATGAACGCCGTGCTGCAGGGGCAGATCGGCTTTGCCGTGGTGATGATGGCGCTGTTCGCCGCCGTTCGCCTGCTTGCCCGCAAGCTCGATCGCCACCGTCGCGTCATGTTCGACAATGCCGCGCTGCTTTACTACTACGCCACCGCGCAGGGCCTGTTCGGCCTGCTGCTGGTCCACGGCTTTCCGCGGCTGTTGGGGTGATCGCCATGGATGACCGGCACTCCGTTCGCCAGATGATGGGCACCTTCCTCTTCCTGCTGACCGGCCCCATTCTGTGGGCCGCGCAACTCACCGCCATTTATGGCGCGCAGTCGTCCCTCTGCGCCTTCGCCGCCCTGCCGCAGCACGTGATTGGCGGCGTCGTGCTAGGCATCTCGGTTTTGGTGATCATCGCCAGCGCCCTCACCCTGCTCTGGCCGGGAGCGGTGTTCCGCCTGCTGACTGGGACCAGGCCCCCCGAGGACCAAAGCCGCTTCCTGTTCGCCGTCATGCGGCTGCTCGGTGCCCTCTCGACGCTGGCAATGGTCTATTTCGCCCTGGCCGTGGCCATCCTGCCGGGCTGTGCTGATCTTCGCTGAGTGTCCAGCGCGGAACCGCATGGAACGATCACGGGCACGCTCCCGTTGCGGATCATTATCGGGAGGGTAGATGGCAGGCGGGGGAATCCGCTCGGCGCGATGCTGAGCGTCATCTTCAAGATGATCCATGTGACCGGCATCTCCATCTGGATTGCCGGCCTTGTCGCCTTGCCCACGCTCTACCTGCAGCGCAAGGGACGCGAGGGCAATGACCTCTACCGCCTCCACGCCTTCGTCCGCGCCCTTTATGTTCGCCTGCTCTCGCCCGCCGCCTTCGTGGCGGTGGCCAGCGGCACGGCACTGATCTTCATCGAAGCCACCTTCGAAGCCTGGTTCTCGCTCAAGCTGTTGCTGGTGGCCGGCCTCGTCGCCGTGCACATCGGCTCGGGGCTCGTGATCCTCAGGCTCTTCGAAGTGAACGGCCGGTACCGGCCGCACCGGGCCGTGATCTCCACCACGCTGTCGCTCACCCTCGCCACCGGCATCCTGTTCCTGGTGCTCGGCGAGCCACGTATCGGCAGTGCCTTCGACGACCTGTTCACCCCCGGCGCGTTGGGCGAGATGCTTCAGCCGCTAGTCCCGTTCTGAGATGACGATGCCCACGCCGTGATCGAAAATCAGTTTGCCGCCGTGCCAGCCCGCAAAGCCAGTGATCGCCGAAGCCAGGATGCTCAACATCAGGCCATGCGGCAGCACGGCATCGGGCACGGTGACGCGCAGCCCCCAATTGGCGCCGGCCACCGCCAGCAGGGTCATGGCGGCAACGGCATGGTTCCAGCTCGCAACCCGGCCGCGGATACCGGCAGCGGCCAGCAACTCGGCGGTGCCGACCAGCGCTGCAGCCACCCCGAAGCCAAAGGCGGCACCGGCGGACCACACCCCTGCCCGCGGGAAGAACGGATCGCCCGTCCACCAGTAGAAGATATCGATGCCCAGGGTCACGAACACCAGCGCGATCGGGAAGTGCACGGTCATGGCGTGGAGCGGATGCCCGGCCAGGGCTATGGCGGAACTGGCATCCTTTTCCGCAACCTTCTGGATCACCGGGTTGGGATGGCTGGGAAAGGCCTCGCGATGATCCTGGGCGGCTTCGACTTCCGGGCTCGAGCTTTCGTCCGACATTGGCGCTCCCTGCTGTTGACCGGAACAATGGTCCTGCCGCTCGCCGGTTGCGCCGGTCACCTGAGCGCGCTCGAGCCGGCGGGTCCCGCCGCCGGCTCCATCGCCACGCTGTGGTGGATCATGTTCTGGGCCTCGGTCGGCTTGTTCGCACTGGTGTTGACCCTGCTGGCCCTCGCCTATTGGCGCCCCTCTGTGATCACCCGCTTCCGGCCGCGCCACTGGATCATCGGCCTCGGGCTGGTGATGCCCGGCATCCTGCTGACGCTGCTGGTCTATGGCGTCCTGATCCAAGGCGAGATGCTGCTGCCGCGGCCCACCGAGCCGCAGCCCATGCGCATCACCGCCACGGCCCAGCAATGGCAGTGGACCTTCGACTATCCCGACATTGCCGGTGCGCCCTCCACCACCAACGAGCTACACCTGCCCGCGGGCGAGCCGGTCGACGTAGTCATTACCTCGCTCGACGTGATCCACAGCTTCTGGGTGCCCCGCCTCGGCGGCAAGATGGACGCCATTCCGGGCCACCAGAACGTCATCCGCCTCCAGGCCGACGAGCCCGGCCGCTTCGGCGGCGTCTGTGCCGAGTTCTGCGGCCGCGACCACGCCGGCATGCACTTCCAGGTCCTTGCCCACCCCGCAGCCGACTTCATGGCAGCAGTCGGAGCCGCGCCATGAACGAGCCCATCTCCGCCATCCGGCTCCACAAGCAGCTGATGCGCATCTGGGGCAACGGCCCGGGCATCGAGCGGCTCACCGCGCTCAACCACAACATCCTCGGCAAGCGCTTCATGCTCGCCGCCTTCGTGTTCTTCGCCATCGGCGGTGCCTTGTCGATGGTAATCCGAGCCCAGCTCGCCACCCCCGACAGCGCCTTCCTCGGGCCGGACATCTACAACCAGGTCTTCACCATGCACGGCACGGTGATGATGTTCCTGTTCGCCATTCCGATGTTCGAGGGGGTGGCAATCTACTTCCTGCCCAAGCTGCTGGGCACCCGCGACATGGCCTATCCGCGCCTCGCCGCCTACGGCCTGTGGTGCTACCTGTTCGGCGGCACCATCCTGATCATCGCCCTGCTGGTCGGAGCAGCGCCAGCGAGCGGCTGGTTCATGTATACCCCGCTCTCCTCCCAGCCCTACTCCCCCGGCATCAACTCCGATGTCTGGCTGCTCGGCGTCACCTTTGTCGAAATCTCGGCGATGCTCGCCGCCGTCGAGTTCATCGTCTCGATCCTCAAGATCCGCGCCCCCGGCATGTCGCTCGACCGCATGCCTATCTTCGGCTGGTACGTTCTGATCACCGCCGGGATGATGCTGATCGGCTTCCCGCCGCTGATCCTCGGCTCTATCCTGCTCGAACTCGAGCGCGCCTTCGACCTGCCCTTCTTCGATCCCGAGCGCGGCGGCGATCCGCTCCTGTGGCAGCACCTGTTCTGGCTGTTCGGCCACCCCGAGGTCTACATCATCTTCCTGCCCGCGGCCGGTGTGCTGTCGACCATCATCCCCGTCTTTGCCGGGCGACCACTGCTGGGCTATCGCGCTATCGTCGTCGCCATCATCGCCATGGCCTTCCTCAGCTTCGGGCTGTGGGTCCACCACATGTTCACCGTCGGCATCCCGCACATGGCGCTCGCCTTCTTCTCCGCCGCCAGCGGCCTCGTCGCCATTCCCACCGCGGTGCAGATCTTCACCTGGATCGCCACCCTCGCCCACGGCAAGCCGCGCTTCGACGTTCCCATGCTCTATGTCGCCGGCTTCTTCATCGTCTTCGTCATCGGCGGCCTGACCGGCGTCATGCTCGCCATGGTGCCGTTCGACACTCAGGCGCACGACTCCCACTTCGTCGTGGCGCACCTCCATTACGTGCTGGTCGGCGGCTTCGTGTTCCCGATGCTGGCGGCGCTCTACTACTGGCTGCCGCACGTGACCGGGCGCATGCCCGAGTTCCGCCTGTCGGTCCCGGCCTTCTGGCTGATCCTGGTCGGCTTCAACCTGACCTTTTTCCTCATGCACCTCACCGGCCTGATGGGCATGCCGCGGCGCGTCTACACCTATCCCGCCGGCCTCGGCTGGGATTGGCTGAACCTGCTGTCCTCAATCGGCGGCTTCATCACCGCGGCCGGCTTCGCGCTGGTCCTCGTCGACGTGGTGCTGCAGTTCCGCTTCGGTCCCCGCTTCCGGCGCAATCCGTGGAAGGCCGGCACGCTGGACTGGGCCACCCCCACCCCGTCCCCGCTCTACAACTTTGCCTCCCTGCCAGAGATCGATCATCGGGGCGACGACTATGATCCCGCAGTGCTCGGCCCGGTGCTGGCGCGTGGCCAAGGCTATCTCGGCTTTGCCCGCAACATGGACATGGAGCTCCTGGGCGTCGATCCGGTCACTGGCCGGCCGACCGAGCTCATTGTCCTGCCGCGCCCGAGCTACCTGCCCATCATCACCGCCGCTCTGACCGGGCTGGTGGTGCTCGGGCTCCTGTTCAAGCTCTACTGGTTCGCCGCCATTGCCGCTGCGGTCACGATCGGCGCCTTCACCCTCTGGCCGCGAGGCCTCGGCCGGCGGGAGGATGCCGTGGCGCGCGATGTCGGTCGCGGCCTGTCGCTGCCACCGGAGGATGAGGTCCCCGGCTCGCTCGCCTGGTGGGGCATGCTGATCTGGCTGGGTGGGGACGCAACGCTATTTCTGTCGCTCGGCTTCGGTGGCCTGTTCCTCGTCACCGTGGCGCCCGACTGGCCGCCCGCCCAGGTGCTGCAGAATGGCTGGCTGCTCATCCTGCTGCCGAGCCTGGGCTTGCTCGGCGCGGCGATAGCCGGCCACCTCGCCCGCAGCCGTGCCGCCGAGCCGCAGGGCCGCCGCATCGCCCTCGCCGCCGTCGCCGCGCTTCATCTGGTCGGCATCGCCGGCCTGGTGTGGCTGGCTTTCAGTCTGCCCGATCCGCGGGGCCACGCTTATGCGGCCACCAGCTTCGCGCTGGTGCTCTACCTTCTGATCCATACCGGTGTGGGCGCCTTGATGAGCCTTTACGGGCTCTACCGAGACCTCGCGGGCTACGTTTCCGCCCGCCGCAGCGCCGATCTCCGCATCGGCGTGCTCTGGAACGACTTCAGCGCCGGCGCCGGCGTCGTCGGCCTGCTGCTGATCGCTCTGCTGCCGGAACTTGCGGGGATGCGGCAATGACCACCCGGCCCGGTATCCTGCTGCTGCTTACCATCGGCTTCGTCGTTTGGAGCGGCGTCTTCGTCGGCCTTTATGCCGGCCTGTCCGTGGGCTGTGCAGCGGGCTGGCACCTGATCTCGGTCGGCCCGGTGAGCCTGCTCCGCGTGCTGCTGATCATCGGGCTCGTCGTCGGCATGGCGGCCTTGGCTCTCACCGCGATTATCCTCGCCCGCCTCAGACCGGCGGATCGGTCGCCGGTTGGCTTCGTCAACCGCACCAGCACCTATGCGGCCATTGTCGCCGTGGTCGCCGGGGCCTTCACCTTCGCCCCGGTGCTGTTCACCTCGACCTGCCTCTAGCCTCGTCTCACCGCATGAGCTCCACGCCGAGGCCGTGGCAGACAAATTCCGTGGTGTAGGCTTGGCTCACATCCAGCCCTGCTTCGTACACGCCGGCCGCCACCATCGCCTCGTAGAACGAGGTCCAGCCCTCATCCGTCATGCAGCCGATGCCGTGGGTCTCGGCATCGCCCGACACGACGATCCCATATTCCTTCATCTTCTCGATGCTGTGGGCGATCTGCTCCTCCGTCATCTCGGGATTGTCGGCCCTGATCAGTGCGTTGGCGGCCTGGTTGTCGCCATAGAGGTAGTTGTACCAGCCGATGATCGAGGCCTCGACGAAGCGGCGCGCAACATCCCTATTCTCCTCCAGCCAGGGCTTCATCACCTCGATGGTGGTCGAGTACGGCCGATAGCCCTGGTCCGCCAGCAGCCACACATCCGGCGTGAACCCCGCCGCCCGCTCGATCGCCAGCGGCTCGGAGGTCACGTAGCCCTGCTGGATGGCGTTCTCGTCGGCGAGGAACGCGGCTGGATTGAACTGGTAGGGCTCGTACTTTTCTTCCGAGAATTCGGGCCACTCCGACTGCATCCAGGCGAAGTACGACGCCAGCCCGGTGGCGCTGAGGATGTATTTCGACGCCCCCGCCAGCTCCTCGAAGCTGTCGAACCGGCCGGGATGCGCCATCAGCACCTGCGGGTCCTTCTGGAACAGCGAAGCCAACGTAACGGTGGGAATGCCCTGTTCGAGCGCATTGATGGCCCCGGTGGCGACACCCATGTAGAACTCGACCTGTCCGGCGGCGAGCAGCGCCCGCCCCTGCGTCTGCGGCCCACCCTGCAGAATGGTGACGTCGAGCCCGTACTCCGCATAGGTGCCATCAGCGACCGCCTGATAGAAGCCGCCATGCTCGGCCTGCGCCAGCCAATTGGTGGCAAAGGTCACGTTGTCCTGCGCCGCGGCCCCCGTGGCGATACTCGCCGCCAGAAACGCGGCCACTGCGACCACCGAAATCCTGCCCATTGCGCACCCTCCGTGGCCCTGCCGGCCTGGAGCGATGCTTTCGCCGATCCTGCGAAAAAGGTGAAGCCGGATTCCGGCTGGCAGCGGCAAAGACCGTCGTCAGGCGCCGCTGCGCCAATGCGGCACCGGCTCGGCGAGCGTCTGCAGGTCTTCAGCCGGCTCCCCCTCGATCCGCCGCAACAGCAACCGGGTCAGTTCCACGCCCGCCGCAAACACATCCTCGCGCACGCTGTCCACGTGCGGGAACAGCGTCGGCAGGATATCGGAGGTCTGCTTGTAGATCAGCTCGATCCCCTGGCCCGGCTTGATGCCGCCCTCTTCCAGCCCGCCGACCATGGCAATGGTGCGCATCTCGCTGTCGCAGATGATACCGTCGGGCCGGTCGCTCTGCCCGGCAAGTTCCACCCCGAACTGGCGCATCGTCGCCGGTGTCCTCGACCGCGCGCCCTCCAGCACCGCGCTGTCCAGCCCCGCTCGCTTCGCCGCCTGGTGAAAGGCCGTGACGATGTTGTGGTAGTTCGTGGTGCTGTCGTCGCCGATCACCAGCAGCAGCCTGCGGCAGCCTTTCGCCGCCAACCGTTCGACGGCGAGGCTGGCGAAACGCTCGGAGTGAAAGTCGTGGTAGGGGTGCGGCGTCGGGAACTCCGTCCGCCCATGGCTGACGAACGGAAAGCCCGCGTCGATCAGCATCTGTACCCGGTGATCACGAGGCCCGGTGTGGGTGATGATGACGCCGTCGGCGGTCCGGTTCTGAAGGATATAGCGCACTGTGTCGGCCGACAGCATGCGTTCGAATTCGGGCATCACCGTCAGATGGTAGCGGCTGCCCTTGATGGCGCTGCCGATGCCCTGGATCATCTGACGGGCGAAGTCGATCGAATCCTCCGACCCGTCCAGCACCAGCGCCACCACATTGGTCTTGCCGGT
The DNA here is from genome assembly GCF_042685625.1 of Devosia albogilva. Taxonomy (NCBI): domain Bacteria; kingdom Pseudomonadati; phylum Pseudomonadota; class Alphaproteobacteria; order Hyphomicrobiales; family Devosiaceae; genus Devosia; species Devosia albogilva. Next base: position 2,801,234 of record NZ_JBHUNP010000001.1, on the reverse strand, counting down.
CCTGAGGCGCACCCCCGCGCGGTCCGGCACATAGCCGAGCGCCCGCGCTGCCTCGTTCACCTTGTCGCGCGTTTCCTGCTTCAGCGTCGTGCCGCCGCGCAGCGAGAGCGAAACTGTGGACAGACTCAGCCCGGTCATCTCCGCAATGGTGCGAAGCGTCACGCGCTGACCGGGCAAGGCAGGGCTGGTTGGGTCTGTTTTGGTCTTGTCGGTCATGGGCGCGAATATGGGTCCTGGTCGATCCTACACACCGGGACACCGAAGCTGAACGCAAAATGCTCGCCAATGGACCGGACGACGCGCCGGGGTTGCGGGCTGCGAACAGGGGCAGCCCACTGCTCCGTCTCCATTCACCGCTTTGCAACGTTGCATTGGCCGTGCTTACCTGTGACCCGCCGGTGGTGGGCCGGCGAAGCGAGGAGGAGCGTTGTATGGACATAGGAAATACCGGTTTTGGAGCCGTTGGATGACCTATTCCAATCCCCTCACATCCAAGCTCGCCCTTGGCGATGACGACCTCAAGATGGAGGGCAAGCTGCTGCGCCTGTGCGCGGACCTCCACGCCAAAATCCTGACGCCGATCGCCGGCATGCCCTGGCAGTGGTTTGTTCAGCGCGCCGACATCTCGGCTGCCGACGCCCTTGCTGCTGACTGGCGCCAGTGGGAGGAGTTCGGCCCGCATTCCGTCTGGGCCAGGAAGCAGGGCCACACCTGGTTCGCCGCGGAGGTCGAGGTGCCGGAAGCGGCACGCGGCAAGACGTTCGTCTTGCGCTTCGTCTCGCAATGGCAGGACCGGCCCGGCACCACCGACCCGCAATGCCTTGCTTATCTCGACGGTAAAATCGCACAGGCGCTCGACGGCAACCACACCGAACTGGTGATCGAACGCGATGCCAGGCCCGGCAACCGCCACACCCTGCTCGTCAACGCCTTCACCTTCTTCGACCGACCGCTGGTCGGCTTCACCGTCGAGCCGTTCATTCGCAGCGAGCGCGCCGAGAAGCTCTATTACGACCTGCAGACGCCGCTGGATGTTGCGATGCGCTTGCACCAATCGGACCCGCGCCGCCACGCCATCCTCAACATCGTCGACCGGGCGCTGCGCGCCCTCGACCGCCGCGGCGGTTACACCGAGGCCTTCGAGGCGAGCCTCGGGGGCGCCGAGAAGATCGCCCGCGAAATCTACGACCTCGTCGACACCGAGGTGCAGCCGCAGATCACCGCTGTCGGCTCGACCCATCTCGATGTCGGCTGGCTCTGGCGGGTCCTGCACACCCGCGACAAGACCGGCCGCTCCTTCGCCACGGTGCTCAACCTGATGGAGGAGTATCCCGAGTTCGTCTTCATGTATAACCAGTCGGTGCTCTTCGACTTCCTGAAGCAGGACTATCCCGAGCTCTGGGACCGGCTGGTCCAGCGGGTAAAGTTCGGTCAGTTCGAGATCGAGGGCGCCATGTGGGTGGAGCCGGACGTCAACATCGTCTCCGGCGAGTCCCTCGTCCGTCAGATCATGCGCGGCCGCCGCTTCCATCTCGAACATTTCGGCGTCGATCCCAAGACCGTCTGGCTCCCCGACACCTTCGGCTACTCGGCCAACCTGCCGCAAATCATGGAGAAATCCGGCCTCAGATACTTCGTCACCAGCAAGCTGAGCTGGAACGACACCGATCGGCATCCCTACGACACCTTCTTCTGGCGCGGCATCGACGGCACCGTCACCAAGGCGCAGCTCATCACCGCCCAGCGCTACGAGAGCGAGGCGATCTACACCACCTATAATGGCGATCTGTCGGTCAGCGAGACGATGGGCGCCTGGAAGCGCTACGAGCCGAAGGCCGCCCACAACGAAGTCGTCATGTCCTATGGCTACGGCGATGGCGGCGGCGGCCCCACCCGCGCCATGATCGAGCGCGGCATTCGCCTCGAGCGCGGCATTCCCGGCGCCCCGCGGGTGAAGCTCGAGGGCATCGTCCCCTTCCTCGACCGGCTCGGCCGGAAGATGGACGCCAACCCGTCCCGCTTCCCGGTGTGGAACGGCGAACTCTACCTCCAATACCACCGCGGCACCCTGACCTCAGTGGCCAAGAACAAGGCCAACAACCGCCGCGCCGAGCGCCTGCTGCGCGAACTTGAGTTCCTCGGCGTCATGGCGATGCAAGAGGCCGGAGCTCCCTACCCGGCCGAGACGCTCGCCGAGTTCTGGGAGCTGGTACTGATCAACCAGTTCCACGACATCCTGCCCGGCACCTCCATTCCCGAAGTCTATGTCGACAGCGACGCGGACTATGCGCGTATCTTCTCCACGCTCGCTTCCGGCAACGGTCCATGGCACGCCGCCGTTCAGGCATTCGCCGGTCCAGGCGGGGATCAGTTGCGGCTCATCAACTTCACCTCGCAGACCCGTTCGGATCTCGTCCATTTTCCGTTCATCTCCGTTCAGGAAGGCGCTTCATTGGCGGTAGGCGGGGCCATCCACCCGCTGCAGCGCATCACCCGTGCCGACGGCTCGACCGAGCTCGTCACCCCCGTCTCCGACATCGTTCCCCTGGGCTGGACCGCGGGCCAGATCGTCACCGGCGGCGCTGCCAACTCCACCTCGCCACTGTCGGTCTCGCAGACCCATCTCGAGAACGAGCTGCTCCGCATAACCCTCGACAGCAACGGAGAAATCACCTCCGTTGTCGACAAGATCCGCAACCGCGAAATCCTTGACGCCGGCCAGACCGCCAACCGTCTCGTCGCCTATGAAGACAAGCCAATGGAGTGGGACGCCTGGGACATCGACCGCTATTTCGAGGAGCAGTTCTGGCCGCTCGCGGATGAACAGCCGGAGATCTCCGTGGTCGAGACCGGCCCCCACCGCGCCGCCATCCGCATCGAGCGCCGCTACCAGAACTCCTTGTTTGTGCAGGTGATTTCCCTCGCCGCCGGGCAGCGGCAGGTCGAGTTCGACACCTTCATCGACTGGCAGGAGCGCTCCACCGTCATCAAGGCGCTGTTCCCCTTCGACCTCAACACTTCGGAGGTTCGCTCCGAGATCCAGTTCGGTCATGTCCGGCGCCCGACCCACCGCAACACCAGCTGGGACAAGGCCCGCTTCGAGGCGTCGATGCACCGCTGGGTCGACATGAGCGAAGCCGATTTCGGCGTCGCCCTGCTCAACGACTGCAAATACGCCTATGATGCGCTGGAGCAGACGGTACGGCTGACGCTGGTGCGCGGCACCAATTTCCCCAGTCCCGATGCGGACTTGGGCGAGCACCGCATCCGCTATGCCCTCTTCGTCCACGACGGCATTGCCGATCTCGCCGACGTCCACCGCGCCGCCGAACGCTTCAACAATCCGGTTGCCGTGGTCGGCTCGTTTGCGCCGGCGCGGGAGGCCGCGACCGATCTCGGCAGCTTCAGCTTCGCCCAGGTCGACCAGCCCAACGTCACCATCGAGACGGTGAAGAAGGCCGAGAAGTCGGACGGCATCGTCGTGCGCATCTTCGAGCACGCCAATATCCGCGCCGATGCCACCGTCACCTTCGGCCTGCCGGTCAAATCAGTGCGCACCGTCAACCTGATGGAAGAGGGCGAGAGCCCGCCGCTCGAACTCATCGGCAACGGCGTCCGGCTGCAGCTCCGCCCCTTCGAGATCGTCACGCTCCTGGTCGAAACCTAGGCCGCGAGGTGATGACACCTGACGGTATGACCCGGTCCGACTGCCGTCGGCTCGGGCATGGTCTCGCGGCAGATGGAAGTCGCCCGCGGGCAGCGCGATACGAATGGACAGCCGCGGCTTTGCGGCGTCCACATGGGTATATCGGTCGCCCGCCGGGTACGCACCGCCGCGATCTTGCGGTTGGGATTCGGCACCGCTTCGATCAGCAGTTGCGTATAGGGGTGGCGCGGGTTGCCGGTGATGGCTTCGCTCGGCCCCTGCTCCACGAGGTGCCCGGCATAGAGCACGGCCGTATCCTCGGCGAAGTAGCGGGCCGTCGCGATGTCGTGGGTGATGTAGAGCGCCGCAAGCTGCCGCTGCTGCTTGAGGTCTTCGAGCAGGTTCAGGATGCCCAGCCGCACCGACACATCCAGCATCGAGGTCGGCTCGTCCGCCAGCAGCACTTCGGGCTGCACTGCCAGCGCGCGGGCGATGGCCACGCGCTGGCGCTGCCCGCCTGACAGTTCATGCGGGCGCCTGTTCAGGTAGTCGCCAGCCGGGCGCAGGCCAACGCTTTCGAGCAGGCCGAGCATCTCGGCCTCGACTGCCTTGCCCCGGAGCTCAGGGCGATGCAGCCGCAGCGGCCGCTCCAGATGATAGCGGATGCTCTGCGTGGGGTTCAGCGACCCGAAAGGGTCCTGGAACACCATCTGCACATCCGACCGGTATTGCTGCAGGCGCGAGCCTCGGAAGCCGGCGATGTCCTCGCCCCGAAAGCGGATGCTGCCGCGCGTGGGTTCATACACCCGCGCCAGCATGCGGGCACAGGTCGACTTGCCGGAGCCGGACTCTCCCACCAGCGCCAGCGCCCGTCCCCGCGTCAGCTTCAGCGACACACCCGACAGGGCCTTGAGCACCGTCTGGTTGAGGAAGGCGCCGCCCAGGACGAACTCCTTGTCCACGCCGTCCATCTCGATCACCGGCTCGGCGGTGTCGGCGATCGTGTTCATGTCTAGTTCAGCAAGTGACATGCGGCCTCGCTGCTGTGTTCAGGTGAGTAGCGCTTAAGCGGCGCCGTTGTGCGGCAGATGTCGGTTGCATGCGCGCAGCGCGGCGCGAACCGGCATCCCTCCGGCAGTGAGCGCAAATCCGGCGGCGAGCCCGCGATCCCTTCGAGTCGCATGCGCGGCCCTGTCAGTGGCGGAAAACTGCTGCCGAGCGCTCGCGTATAGGGGTGGCGCGGATTGGTGAGGATCGAAGTCGCTGGCGCGACCTCCGATGGTCACCATGCCATCGTCTCCTCTCCGTCAGCCCTCTATGTGGGACCGATCCCACATAGACAATGGTCGTATAGGGAGAATGTCAACCCCGCTCCCATGGAACTGTGGAGAGCCGAGGCTCTGAAAAAGAAAAGGGCGGCTCCGAAGAGCCGCCCAGATGCTTGATCTGAAAACAGGATCAGCTCTGCACTTCCAGGATCACGACGCGCGCGCCGGCCTTGTTGTTGTTGGTAGACAGAGCGATCTGCGAGCCATCAGGGGACACGGCCGCACCGAAGAACTGCGCACCGACGGTGTCATTCGGCAGTTCGATGATGCCGTCCTCGCTCACCGAGGTGTCCAACTGGCCGTCGGCATCGAGTACCACCGCGGAGGGGATGCCGCCCACATATCCGACATGGAGCGTGCGGTCGTCCGGCAGGGCAACCAGCAAGCGGCCGCGATCCTCGGCGCTGGTCAGCCCCAGGCCTTCCGACTGCACCGCGACCTGTCCGTCGCTGCCATAGCTGGTGTCGAGCCCGTCTGCCGTGACCTTGAAGGAGACGATATCGGGCGCTTCGGTAGTCTTGAAGCCGAGGGAAGAGGCCACCCCCTCACCCGTTGCTCCACCATAGCCGGTGGTCACATAGCTGCCGTCCGACAGGCGGACCGCCGCATAGCACTCGGCGAAGCCCTGGTCGGTCACGAAGGGATTGAAGACGGCCACGCCCGGCGTGACGGCGAGGCCGATCGCTTCGGCCGAAGACTCGGGGGTGACGAAACCACCAAAGCCTTCGTCCAGGGTACCATCAGGGTTGAGCCGGATCAGAATGACGTGGTTACGCAGCGCGTCACCCAGATTGGTATAGCCGGCGCTCAGGATTGCTCCGTCCGGCTCGACGGTAACCCGGCGGCCACCATCGCTCAGCGCCTGAGCCGAATGGTAGGTGAAGGGCTGCCCGCCGTTGAAGTCCGGATCGACGCTGCCGTCCTCGGCAAGCAACCGCACCACATAGCGGTCGTTGTCGGTGCGACCCGAGCCATTGGCGGCGGAGCCGTGGCCGGCGACGACAAGCTTCTCCACGCCACTGGAATTATCGACCTTCAGGTCCCAGGCGGTATCCTGCGGTGGGTTCTCCACGCCGGGGAAGGAGTCGTTATCGGCATTGGCCCAACCAAACACGACCTCGACCGCACCGGTGTCGCCGCCCCAAGTGCCGGTGACCTGCTGGCCATTCGAGTCAAAGCGCACGAGATAGACAGACGTGCCCCCGTCCTCTTCATTGGCGTTGACCACGGCCACGACATCGCCATTGGCAAGAGGTGCGACGGCGAGGGCCTGCTCCACCAGACCCTCCCCAAGATCGAGTTCGGCGAAGCCGTCTTCGCTGAAGCTGGTGTCGGGGGTGCCGTCCGCATTCAGGCGACCGACCACGACCACGCTTTCCGGGTTCGTCTCGGCGGGCGGATCGCCGCGGTGACCGGAGACATAGATCTTTCCGTCAGTGCCATAGGCCAGACCGCGCAGGTCGTTGGCCTGGTCGAAAACGGTGTCGGCGACGGACGTGATGTCCTGCGCCAGTGCGGTGCTGGTCAACAGCACTGCACCCAGAGTGACGAGACTACGGGTCAGCATGATTGCCTCCTTGAGATCCGGGGCCGCGATCCCTCTCGCGTACCGGGACTGATGCTGATGTTGCCGCCGGACCGGATGCCCGCGCGGCAGAAGTTCGTCGCCTGCCGGCTACATGCCGGGTACGACGACGAGAATGCCGAGCCGATTGCCGGCCTGGCGAAGATCGCGCGCGAGGTTGGTGAGCGCCTTGACCGCCCCCTCGGCGGTCCGGCGTTCCGGACTGCCACTCGGCGGTGCGAGGAAGCGGTCATAGGGCGCCGTCATCTGTCCGATCGCCTCTTCCGCGGTGGCGAAACCAGCTTCGATCTGGCTCGCCAATTCGGTGTCGGTATCCCGGACCAGTTCGGCGATACCGGTATCGAAATAGACCGCCCGGGCCCCGGCAAAGCTGGCTGCCAGATCTTCTTCGGAGCTGTCACTGAAAGGCGAAGGCTGGAAATTCTCGTTGGCCGGGAACAGCCCTGCCCCGATGCGGCGCAGCGGCAGTTCATAGCCGATCAGCACGGCCATGCCGTTGAAGGCGCGACCAAGCGCGTTGCGCTGGTCCATCGCCTCCACCGCTGCACGGTAGTTGTTGCTGCCGGGCGCCCAGGCTGCAGCCAGAACCGTAAGGTCGTAGACGAGCAGCTGTGCCAGGGCGTTGGCAAACTCACCGCGTCGCGCGGCACTCGCAAACGTGTCGTGCGTAAGCGCACCGTCGCTGCCCCAGAGCAGATACTCGATCACGTGCAGCCCGGTCGTGATCTTCGGGGACGGTTCGACGGTGTTGAGTCTGGCCAACACACGGAAGTTCAGGGACTGCTCCTCATCGGCGATCAGCGAGTCGATGACAGCCGGATCGATGGGCCAGAGATTGAGCCGCGGGAAAGGACCACCGGGGCCGTCCACCGGTCCGGCATAAAACAGAAATGCTTCGGTCTTCAGATAGGCCGAACGAGCCTCGCTCCAGGCGGCGCGCGCATCGGCTAGCGACTGTTCGGAAGGAGAGTTTCCCAGCGCCGCTATTGCGGTCCGCAAGGTCGTGGCCTGTTCGAGAGCCGCCGCGTAAGTAGCCGAAACCAGCTCGGCGTAACCGCTCACCTGGGCTGAGCCGTCGAAGGTGAACGCGTTCGGATCGCTGCTCGACAGCCGGAACTCGGTGATTGTGCCAAGAACCGGGCCGCCGCCTTCGTTGGGGCCACCCTCCCCCGCCGCTCCGGCTTGAGCCACGTGGACCCGCGGTGACACGGGGGTAGAGGTGGCGTCGGCAGCCTTGTCCCGCTGGCCTGCGGGGTGTTCCTTAGCGATCGCAACGCGCTCCACACCGGCAGTTCCAACCAGCAGAGCGGTGCCGAGCCCGAGCCAGATACGCGTCTGTCGTTGCACCCGATCCCCCTTGCGCCAAGGCGCTTGCCAGCCACGGCGGTAAGCTTTAATGAAAGCTGATCTTGAAAGTCAACTATCGATTTCGATGGCCGGCAGGGGCGTGACGGATGATCATCTGCATCGGGGATGTGCTCGACAGCAGCGGGGTGGCGCAGCTGCGGGAAACGATTGCATCCGGGGTTTTCATCGACGGCGTGCTCAGCTCGGGCTGGGCCTCGCGGCTGGTCAAGAACAACGAGCAACTCGGGGCGGGTCCGGCGCTGGAAGGGGCACAGCAGCAGGTGATCGGTGCGCTTCGGGGGAATCCGGTGTTCGCTGCCGCGGTGATGCCGCGCCATTTCGCGCCGCCGCTCTTTGCGCGCTACCAGCCGGGCATGGCGTTCGGCTCGCACATGGATAACCCGCTGATGGGTCCAGACCACATGCGGGCGGACGTGTCGGTGACGATCTTCCTGTCCGATCCGGACAGCTATGACGGCGGCGAGCTGGTGATGGAAACCACTGGTGGCGAAGCAGTTTACAAGCTGCCGGCCGGTTCGGCAGTGACCTATCCGACCACCATGCTGCACCGGGTGGAGCCAGTGACGCGAGGCGTGCGGGAGGTGGCGGTGACCTGGGTGCAGAGCCTGTTCCGGCGGCCGGATCACCGGGAAATCCTGTTCGATCTCGAGCGGACTGCGCGCGCGATTTTCGAGCGCGAGGGCAAGTCCGAGCACTACGACCTGATCAACAAATCAAGCTCCAACCTGCGCCGCATGTGGGTGGATTGAGGACAAAATGATTGCCTTCCGTTCCCTGTTCGCCGCCATCTGCATCGGTTCCGTCTGCTTTCCGGCAACGGGACAGGAGGCAGGCATCACCGTCTACACATCGCAGCATCAGGCACTGACCCAGGAGTGGGCTGACGCCTTCACTGAGGAGACCGGCATCCCCGTCGCCATCCGCAAGGGTACCGACATTCTCATGGCCAATCAGATCGTGCAGGAGGGGTTGAACTCGCCGGCCGATGTGTTCCTGACCGAGAACTCTCCGGCCATGGTCATGGTCGAACAAGCCGGGCTGTTCTCGCCCGTGGCCGAGCAGACCCTGGCGGCGGTGCCCGAAGAGTTCCGGCCGTCGAGCGGCATGTGGACCGGGATTGCGGCGCGCACAACGCTGTTCGTCTACAACAAGGAGATGCTCAGCGAGGACGACCTGCCCGAGTCCATGCTCGATCTGGCGGCACCGGAGTGGCAGGGGCGCTGGGGCGCGGCGCCGGCTGGGGCGGACTTCCAGGCGATCGTGTCGGCATTGCTGGAACTGCGCGGCAGCGAGAAGACCGGCAACTGGCTGGCGGGCCTCAAGCGGAACGCGGTGTTCTACCGGGGAAATTTCGAAGCCATGCGCGGCGCCAATGTGGGCGAAGTCGCCGGCGCGCTGATCTACAACTACTACTACTACGGCGACCAAGGGGCGACCGGGGAGAGCTCGGACAAGCTCGGACTCCACTTCTTCGGCAATGAGGACCCTGGCGCGTTCGTCTCCATCTCGGGCGGCGGCGTGCTGAAGGCCTCGGATAATCCCGAAGCGGCGCAGGCGTTTCTTGCCTTTGTAACCGGCCCCGAGGGACAGGCGATCCTCAGGGACGGAAACAGCTACGAGTACGCGATCGCCAGTGACATCGAAGCCAATCCTGCCCTGCCCCCGCTGTCGACGCTCGACTACCCCCAAGTCGACCCCTCGCTGCTGAACGCGCAGGAAGTCGTGCAACTGATGACTGCAGCCGGCGTGATGTAAGTGACGCTAGCGCTGCCGGGTACCGCTGAGACCTCCGTTCCTCTCCCGCTGGAACGGCACCGCCGCTCCGGCGGCCACCCGGCCGTGTTGGCAGCCGCGCTCGTCGTCGCAGCCCTGGCCCTGGTTCCGGCCGGATTTGTCGTCTGGGTACTGGTCCAGTCCGGCTGGGAGACGGCGGCCTCGCTGCTGTTCCGGCCGAGGGTCGGCGAGATCCTGCTGGCAACCCTGCTGCTTCAGGCCCTCGCCGTTCCACTGAGCGTAGGGCTCGCCCTGGTCCTGGCCTGGCTTACCGAGCGCAGTGACCTGCCAGCCCGGGCGCTGTGGCGTTGGCTCGCGGTCGCACCCCTCGCGATTCCGGCCTTCGTCATGGCCTATGCCTGGGACAGCACCTTCCCGATGTTGCGTGGACTCTGGCCGGCCGTCGGTATCTCGGTGCTGGCGTATTTTCCCCTGGTTTACCTGCCGATCATCGCACAGCTGCGCCGCCTCGACCCGGCGGTCGAAGACGTGGCAGCGACGCTCGGATATTCCCCAGCCAAGGTGTTCGTGCTGGTGGTGCTGCCGCAGCTTCGACTGGCGATCCTGGGCGGCAGCCTGCTGATCGGCCTGCACCTCCTTGCCGAATACGGGCTCTATGTTCTTATCCGCTACGACACGCTGACGGTCGCCATCGTGAACCAGTTCCAGGCGGTCTATGATGGCCCCGCCGCGAACCTGATGGGCATCGTTCTCGTCGCCTGTGCTCTTGGCCTGCTCGGGCTGGAGTCGGCGCTGCGCGGAAACCGACGCTACGCCCGGGTCGGGGGTGGCGCGGCACGGCAGGCTCCGGTTGCCGGCCTCGGCCGCAGCAAGGTGCTGTGGATGCTGGTTCCGATCACGACCGCACTGCTCGCCATCGGATTGCCCTTGGTGACGCTCCTGCGCTGGATGCTGATCGGCGGAACCGACGCCTGGCATGTCGCGGAACTCACCGCCGCCCTCGGGCAGTCGAGCTTCTATGCCGTCGCCGGCGCGGTACTGGTGACGCTTGCCGCCTTGCCCATCGCCTGGTTGTCGGCCCGCGCACCCGGCCCCGTGCAACGAGCGCTCGAAAGCGTGCACCTGCAGGTCGGCGCCCTGCCCGGCGTCATCGTTGCCCTGGCGCTGGTCGCCATCACCGTGCGCGTGGCGCTGCCGCTCTACCAAACTGCGGCGACGGTGCTGCTTGCCTATGTGCTGCTATTCCTGCCGCGAGCGATCGTAGCGGTTCGCGCCAGCCTGGCCCAGGTGCCGGTCGAACTGCAGAACGGCGCCATCGCGCTCGGGCGCAGCCCGTTCGCCGCGGCATTAGGCGTGACCCTGCGGCTTGCCATGCCCGGCATCGCCGCCGGAATGGCGCTGGTTGCGATGGGCATCGTCACCGAACTGACGGCCACCCTGATGCTGTCGCCCATCGGCACCGAAACGCTTGCCACACAGTTCTGGGCTCGCACCGGCGAGTTCGATCATATGGGCGCCGCCCCCTTCGCACTCGCCATGGTTGTGCTATCGATCCCGCTCTGCATCATTCTGCACCGGCAGGCGACGGGAGCCCGATGAGCGTTCTTTCCATCCGCGGCCTCGGCAAGCGCTTCGGCACTACATGGGCCCTGCGCGACCTCGACCTCGATGTCGCGCAAGGCTCACGCACCGCAGTGGTAGGTCCATCCGGCTCCGGCAAGACCACGTTGTTGCGTCTGATCGCCGGCTTCGAAGCCCCGGACAGCGGGGAGATCAATCTGGACGGCCAGCCGATCGCCAATGCTGACGCAGGCGTGCCTGCGCACCGGCGCAATATTGGTCTGGTGATGCAGGAGGGTGCTCTGTTCCCCCACCTGAGCGTGGCCGAGAACATCCGCTTCGGCATCCGAGACCAGCGTGATGGCGCGAGGCGAGTTCTCGAGCTTCTCGATCTGGTGGAACTCGACCGTGGCATGGCGGACCGGCAGCCGCATCAGCTTTCCGGCGGGCAACAGCAGCGTGTCGCCCTTGCCCGTGCCCTCGCCCGCCAGCCTCGGCTGATGCTTCTCGACGAGCCCTTTTCGGCGTTGGACACCGGGCTTCGCGACCAGTTACGGGCGGCAACGGCAGCGATCCTGGCCAGCACCGGTGTCGCAACCATGCTGGTCACCCATGACCGCGAGGAAGCCATGGGTTTTGCCGATCAGCTGGTGGTGTTGCGCGAGGGCCGGCTTGCCCAGGCGGGCGAGCCGCGGGACCTTTATCTCGCGCCGGTGGATGCGCTTGTCGCCGAGTTTCTCGGGCCTTCGATCATCCTCGCGGCGACTGTAAGCGACGGCCGGGCGCACTGTGATCTGGGGAGCCTGCCGGTGGCTGGCGGCGGGTCACGTGGCCCGTGCCGCATCCTGCTCCGGCCGGAGCAGATTCACCTGGAAGCTGCCGCCACCGAACCAACTTCGTGGCGGGTGGACACCGTCAACTGGATCGGGGGCATGGCCCATGTCAGCCTCACCCATCCGGATCGTCAAGCCGCGCTGCAATTCCCGAGCGGACAGTACGACCTGCCTGCCGCGGGGGCATCCTGCGCCGTCCGTCTCAGCGGCACGGCGTGGATACTTGGAAATTGACCGGCGATGCTAAGCAAAAAATCACCGACGCATTAACCCGATTGAACCAAGGTGCAGCTTTGACGCTTGGCTTTGGCGATGACCGAAAGCGATCTATTCGAGACCCTGGCCCGCACCATACCCGGCATCGTCTGGGTCAGTGACGCATACGGGCGCACCGAATTCAACAACGCGCAATGGCGGCAGTTCACCGGCATGTCTCTGGAGGACAGCCGCGGCCATGGCTGGCTCGGTGCCATCCACCCGGCCGATGCCGCTGCCTTCAGGGCTCATCTGCCGCTTTCCCCGATGCACGAGACGGTTCAGGCCGAGATCCGGGTGCGGCGGCACGATGGCGTCTATCACCGCCACCTGCTCAATGTGCGGCACGTGGGCGAGGGCAAATGGGTCGGTTGCGCCATCGACGCCCATGGATGGCTGAGCGCCGAATTGCGCGACAACACCCAGGCCAGCGTACTCGAGTTGGTCTCAGCCGGAGCCGAGCTGAACGAGGTCCTGCGCCATCTGTGCCTTGCCGCAGAACAGCAGATACCGGGCGCGACCTGCACCATTCTGCCGGTTGATCTCAAAAGCGAGTGTTTCCTGCCGGGGATTGGCCCGGGGATGCCACAGGATGTGTTGGCAGCACTCCACCAGTTGAAGGTCGGGCCCGGAGTGGGCTCCTGTGGCACCGCGGCCTACTACAGGCGCAACGTCATCAGCAGGGATATCGCCGTTGATCCGCTCTGGGATGACTGGCGCGGCCTCTTCATGCCGCACGGCTTCCGGGCCTGCTGGTCCATTCCCGTCTTCGCCAGCGATGGCGGCGTGATGGCCTGTTTCGGCTTCTACTTCGCCGAACCGCGCTCCCCCACTCAGGACGAGGACCAGGAGTTGGGCCGGCTGAGGGGGCTTGCCTCCCTGGCCATTGAACGGGCCCGCATTCTCGAAGCACTTCGGGAAAGCGAGGAGCATTACCGCCACACGGTCGAGCAGAACCCCCTGATCCCGTGGACGGCCGATCCTGACGGCAAGATCCTCAGCGTGTCCAGCCGGTGGATGGAAGCCACCGGCATCAGTAAAGCCGATGCACTCGGAGCAGGCTGGTTGAAGGCCATCCATCCAGAGGACGTCGCCAGTACCAACGAAGCGTGGCAGCTCGCCGTGGCGACCGGTGTGCCGCTCGACACCTCTTACCGCCTGCGCATGAAAGACGGCCAGTATCGCTGGTCGCGCGGCCGCGCCTCGCCCCGCCGCAACCAGAACGGAGAGATCCTGCGGTGGTACGGCACGGTCGAGGATGTGCACGAGCATCATCTGGCCAATGAGCGCCTGCGCAGACAGGCTTATCAGGACGAACTCACCAGCCTGCCGAACCGGCGCCACTTCATCGAGGAACTGCGCCGCAGCCTCGATGTGGCGGAGCAGCCCATTGGCCTGATGGTCATCGACATCGACGACTTCAAGACGGTGAACGACCGCTTCGGCCATTTGACCGGAGACGCGGTGCTGCGGTTGTTCGGCCGGCAGTTGCAACGGCAGATGGCGCCGGGCGAGTTCGTCGCCCGCCTCGCCGGAGACGAATTCGCGATCATCTGCAGCCAAGTGTCCGACGAGCAGGCGCTCATGGACCGCGCCCGAGCCATGGAGGCGGTGCTCGACGCGGGCATGAAGGCCAACCTGAAATCCCGCTCCTGCCGGCCGAGCATCGGCTGCACTATCGGCCGGGCTGGCGAGGAGCCGGACGAAGTGTTCAAGCGTGCGGACCTGGCCCTTTACGCCGCGAAAACCTCCGGCAAGGGAACGGTGCGACTGTTCGACAACACCATCCAAAGCGCCGCCTCGCGTCGGTCCGCCGAGATGGATTTGGCCAGAACCGCGCTCAAGGAGGGCTGGATCGAGGCCTATTACCAGCCGGTGGTGTCGCTGAAGACACGGATGCCGCGCGGTTTCGAGGCCCTGCTGCGCATTCGCCACCCAGAACAGGGCGTGCTGTCGCCTCATGCAGTGCTCGCGGCTCTCGATGATCCCCGACTGTCCGACGCGGTCGGCATACGCATGGCGCAACTGGTGCTCAAGGACATGGCGCGTTGGGAAGCGGACGGGATCCAGCACGGCCAGGTCTCCATCAATCTTGCGACCGAAAACCTGGTGGGGCACGCCTTCTTCGACACGCTCGCCTTCCGGATCGACGAACGGAACATTCCGCCCGAGTTGATCAAGCTCGAGATCACCGAGCGCGTGCTGCTCGACGATCAGGAAGCCAGAGTTCGCACCACGCTGACGCGGCTGCAGCAGCGCGGGATCAGCATCTCCCTCGACGATTTCGGCACCGGCTATGCGTCGCTGGTGCACCTGCAGACCATGCCGGTCGACGAAATCAAGATAGACCGCTCCTTCGTGTCCGGACTCGGCACCCCCAGCAATGGCGGCGAGATCGTACGCGCCATGATCGGGCTGGCCGAAGCGATGGGGATGACCACGGTGGCCGAAGGGATCGAGGATTCCCGGGAGGCGCTGATGCTGGCTTCGTTGGGATGCGAGTATGGCCAGGGATTTCTTTTTGGGCGGCCCATGCCGGCTGCAGCAGTTCCCGCCTACCTCCAGAGCGTCGCCGCCACCGAGATTGCGGCGGCGAACTGAGCTCTGCCGATTCTCAGGCGGTGAACAGGTCGGGATGCTTCTCCGCGAGCAGCGGCAATGAGGTGAGAATCTCTCGCAGGTGCGCCTTCATGGCGTCTTCGGCGGCCTCGGCGTCGCCGGCAAAGATGCCGTCGGCGATGCTGGCATGCTGCTCGATCAGCACGTCCACCGGGGTTGCCTCGTCGAGCGACAGGTAACGCACCCGGTCCATCTGGGCCTTGAGGTTCTCGAGCAGGCGCCAGGCCTTCTCGCAATCGGCCGCCTGGGCAATGGCCTGGTGGAAGGCCTCGTCCTGGCGCAGGAACTCGGCGAGATCGCCGCGGGTGTTCGCGGCCCTTTGCGCATCGAGAATGGCCTCGATGCGCTTCCTGTGCTCGTCGGTGATCACCTCACTTGCCCGGTGCACCACCGCCACTTCGAGTGCTTCGCGGATGAAGCGGGCATTCTCGACGTCGCGGAGCGAGATCATGACCACCGAAGTGCCGCGCTGCGGGCGGATTTCGACGAGCCCAACCTCAGCCAGCTTGATGAAGGCTTCGCGAACCGGCTGGCGAGAGACACCCAACTGGCGCGCCATCTCGGCTTCCGACAGCGGATCACCCGGCTTGAGCTGCAGTTGCACGATCGCTTGGCGGATAATGCCGAAGACGCGGTTGCCCACGGTGGCGGGCTTTTCGATCAGCGATGGCTTGGCCAGCAAAGGTCCGGTCGAGGTCATTGTTGACTCCAGTATACTACCATACTACCATTTTTGCAGACGTTGCCTAGAAGCTTCGTCCACAGCGGCACATGCCGCAGGGAGGAACCATGAAAATGCATCCGCTTGCCGCAGCGCTCGCTGCCGGCATCGTTGTCTCTTTGTCTGTACCCGGGCTTGCGGCCGATTACACGCTCAGCGTGAACACGGCGCTGGCCACGTCCGACCCGCTCTACAAGGGCCTCGAAGCCTTCCGCGACAATGTCGCGACCGCTTCCGACGGCGCCATCGAGGTCAAGCTGTTCCCCAACTCGCAATTGGGCTCGGACGAGGACGTGCTGGAGCAAGCGCGTGCCGGCGCACCGGTGGCCGTGGTCGTCGACGGCGGGCGCCTCGCTGCCTTCGTCAACGAGTTCGGCGTGCTCGGGGCACCTTATCTCGCCTCCGGATATGAGGGCATCCGCAAGGTGGTGGTGTCGGACCAGTTCGAGGAATGGATCCAGAAGCTGCACGATGCCTCGGGCCATCAGGTGCTCTCGTTCAACTGGTGGCAGGGCGAACGGCACCTGTGGACCAAGAACGAGGTCAACACGCCGGCCGATCTCGCCGGCAACCGCATGCGCACGCCGGGTGCTCCGGTGTGGGTGGAGACGGTGACCGCCATGGGTGCGGTGCCGACGCCGTTGCCGTTCGCGGAAGTCTATGCCGCGCTCGAGCAGAACGTGATCGACTCGGTGGAAGCCCAGCTCCCCGCCGGCGAAGGCGCCAAGCTCTATGAAGTGACCTCGGTGCTGACCAAGACCGGGCACATCAACCTGATCACCGGCCTCGTGACCTCCGGTCCGTGGTTCGACAGCCTGCCGGAGGAGCTGCAGCAGGTGCTGCGCGACGAAGCGCTCAAGGCCGGCGATATCGCTTCCTATGGCACGCAGGATGCGCTGGCCGAGATCGAGGCGACATTGGTTGAGGCCGGGATGACGGTCAACGAGATCGACGTCACGCCTTTCCAGGAAGCCACCGCCGGCGTCTACGAGAAGCTGGGCTATGGCGAGCTGCGCGACACGCTGCAGGCCATCGCCGCCGAATAGCGGCTACTGGCGGGCCCCACTGGGCCCGCCGAACTCCCCTTTCTGGAAACGATCATGCTCAAGCGTTTGGCTCAACTCGAGCTGGCGATCTGCTTTGCGCTGCTCGCCGGCATTACCGGGCTGGTTTTCACCGCCTCCATCATGCGCTTCTTCGGCCATCCGCTGATCTGGTCCGTGGACATGGCGCAGCTCTTGTTCGTGTGGCTCTGCTTCTTCGGCGCCAACAAGGCCATGCGCGAAAAGGGGCATCTCGGCATGGAAGTGCTGGTGTCTCGGCTGGGCTACCAGCGCCGGTTCTGGCTCGAGGTCGCCTGCACGGTGCTGATTTTCGCCTTCCTGATGGTGCTGGTGGTCGAGGGCTGGAAGCTGACCATGCTCAATCGCGAACGCACCTTCGGGGACAGCACGCTCAGCTATGCCTGGGTGACGGTGTCGGTGCCGGTCGGCTGTCTGCTGCTCGCGTCGACGCTGATCTACAACATGGTCAACGCCTTCCGGGGCCGCGATCGGGAGCTGCTCATCTACAACCGCACGCGCGCCGAGATGGACGCAGCGGCGCCGACCGTGGATCTCTGACCATGCTGCTGATCACCCTGGTCTTTGCCGTCCTGATGATCCTCGGCATGCCGGTCGCCTTTGCGACCGGGATCGCGGGTTTCATCTTCTTCATGACGACCTCCGGCATGCCGATGTCGATCGGGGTGCAGAAGGTCGCCTCGATGAGCCAGAGCTTCCCGCTCCTTGCTGTCCCCTTCTTCGTGCTCGCCGGGCACCTTATGAACGAAAGCGGTATTACCGCGCGCCTGCTCAAGGTGGCGATGATCTCCGTGGGCTGGATGTCCGGTGGCCTCGCGCAGGTCGCCATCGTCCTGTCGACGCTGATGGGCGGCGTGTCCGGCTCGGCCGTTGCGGACGCCGCCATGGAAGCGCGCATCCTCGGGCCGACCATGGTCGCCAAGGGTTATGGCAAGGGCTATTCGGCGGCGGCGATCGCCGTCGGCTCGCTGATCACCGCAACCATCCCGCCCTCCATCGGCCTCATCCTCTATGGCTTTGTCGGCAACGTCTCGATCGGCCGGCTCTTTCTGGCGGGCATCATTCCCGGCATCCTGATGATGGTGGTTTTGATGGTCACCGCCTACCTCATCGCCAAGAAGCGCAAATATGTGGTCGCGGATGTCGAGCGGCCAACATTCAAGGCACTGGCGCTGGCCTGCTGGGACGCCAAGTGGGCGCTGCTGTTTCCGGTGGCACTGGTCCTTGCCATTCGTGGCGGCCTGTTCACGCCCTCCGAGGTTGGCTCCGCCGCAGTGGTTTATGCGCTGGTGATCGGTTTCCTAGCCCATCGCGAGTTGACCATCGAAAAGGTCTGGCGTTGCTTCGGCCAGGCAACTTCGGACGTCGGCCTCATCATGCTAATCATTCTGATGAGCGGCATGGTCGGCTATGCGGTGATCTACCTGCAGGCGCCGCAGCAGTTGGCGAGCTGGATGTTGGCCGGCATCACCGACCCGAATATCATCGTGCTCGTGATCCTGCTGTTCCTGCTGCTCGCGGGTCTGGCGCTCGAAAGCACTGTGATGGTGCTGCTGCTGACGCCGATCTTCGTGCCGATCATCACCCAGATCGGCATGGATCCGATCCACTTCGGCATCCTGATGATGTCGATCGTGACCCTGGGCGGCATGACGTGGCCAAGCGGGTCCGCGATGTTTGCAGTGTGCTCGCTGATGAACGTGTCGATCGAGGAATATTCCATCGAGTCGATCCCCTTCATCGCCGCCATTGTCGGGCTGATCGCGGTGCTGCTGTTCGTGCCGGACCTGGTGCTCTGGCTGCCGCGCGTGGCCTTCGGCTGACGCCCTTCGGGTGCGCGACGGACGCGCACCCCCTTCCCTTTCGGAGTTTGCGATGAGACAGACCTGGCGCTGGTTCGGGCCACACGATCTCACCAGCATTGACGACATCCTGCAGAGCGGCGCCGAAGGGGTGGTTTCCGCACTCCATCACATTCCCTATGGCGCCGTGTGGACGCCCGAGGAGATCGCCCGGCGCCACCGCGAGGTTGGCACGCGCAGGGACGGATCGCCCTCAGGTCTCGCCTGGGAGGTGGTCGAGAGCCTGCCGGTCAGCGAAGACATCAAGAAGCAGACCGGGGACTGGCGCACGCACATCGCCAACTACCAGACCAGCCTGCGCCATCTCGCCGAGGCCGGCATCGAGGTCATCTGCTACAACTTCATGCCGGTGCTGGACTGGACACGCACCGACCTCCACTGGCGGCTGCCACATGGCGGCACCTGCATGCGCTTTGACCTGAACGACTTCGCCGCCTACGACATCCACATCCTGGCGCGACCAGGCGCCGCCGATGACTACCCAGCCACGGTGGTGGAAGAGGCGGCGCGCCGCTTTGCCCGCATGGATGATGCCGCTCAGAAGAGGATCGCCGGCAACGTCACCATGGGCCTGCCGGGCTCGACAGAATCCATGTCGCTCGAAGATGTGCGCACGCATCTGGCGCAGTATGGCGCCATATCGCCGGACCAGTTGCGCAGCCATTTCATCGCGTTCCTGGAACAGGTGGTGCCGGTGGCCGAAAAGCTGGGGCTGCGCCTCTGCTGCCACCCGGACGACCCGCCCTTTCCGCTGCTGGGGCTGCCGCGCATCATGTCGACCGGCGACGATCTCCGGCAGATCCTCCAAGCGGTGGATAGCCCCTCGAACGGCATGACCCTGTGTTCGGGCTCCCTCGGTGCCCGTCCTGACAACGACCTGCCGGCGATCATGCGTGCATTGGGCGACCGGGTGCATTTCCTCCATCTGCGCAATACGCGTCGCGAGGGGGAAGCGGTGATGGCCTCATTCTACGAGGCCGAGCACCTTGGGGGCGACACCGACATGGTGGCGCTGATCGCCGCAATCTTCGAGGAGGAACGCCGCCGCAAAGCCGCCGGCCGCGCCGACTGGCAGATCCCGATGCGTCCGGACCACGGCCAGGACATCCTCGACGATCTCGGGCGCAAGGCCCAGCCGGGCTATCCGACCATCGGCCGCATGAAGGGTCTGGCCGAGTTGCGCGGCATCATGACCGCGCTCGACCACGCCAGCGTCCGGTATTCGACTGGGACCTAGCAGCGTCTCACGGCTCGTGCGGAGCGATGCGCGACTTCAGAAGTTCGCCGGACCGCTCCAGCACGGGGTAAGCCGCAGCAGCGACGATGTGGCTGTTGATCAGCTTCAGGTCGCGCACCAGGTCGACATGGAGCGCGTCGCCCTGCACCTCAGCGCGGCTGAGCCCGTGCATGCGGCGGAAATGGTCGGCGGTCGCCTCCTCCTCGGCCTTGCGGAAGGCGAGCTTCTCGGCGGCGAGCGCCCGCGCGGCAGGCGTATCCTCGGTCATGAACAGCGACGCGGCGAGGCGGATGTTCGCGATCAACCGGTCGATCAGTGACTCGAGCGTCTGCTCCTGCCGTTCCTCCACCGGCAGTCCGCGCTTGAAGCGCTTGCTGGCGTGCGGAAGCAGGTTGCCGCTGACGAAGTCGCCCGCCTGCTCCATGTTGGCGGCGAATACCAGGATCTGATTCAACCGGCTGCGGTCGGTCTCGCTCAGAAGGTCCGGATCGAGCTTGGCGAGATACGCCTTGATCGCAGAGTTGAGCGCATCGAGGATGTCATCGCGCTGGCGGGTGGCAGAGATGCGGTAGCGGTTGCCGCTGGAGACGGCTTCGCGCGCCTCCTGCAGCATGGCTTCGAGCGCATCGGCGAGCCGGAGCGCTTCACGGGCGGCGTTGCCAAGTGCCACGACCGGGAATTCCAGCACCGAGGTGTCGAGGTGCCGCGGCTTGGTAGGATCGTCCTCGTCGGTCCGGTCGGGCACCAACCGGTTGAGCAGGCGCGCGATGGGTCCGAGCAGCGGCAACGTGGCTACGGCCAGAATGACGTTGAAGCCGAGATGCATGACGGCCGTGGCGGTGCCGCGGCCGAACCCCGCCCACAGCAGCCCCTCGACGATCCACGGCATCAGCGGCCACGCGATGGCGATACCCACCACGCGATTGCCAAGATTGGCCAGTGGCACCCGGCGGCTCATCGGGTTGTCGGCCGAAGCCTCGAACAACGGATTCAGTGCGGTGCCGAGGTTGGCACCGAGGACCAGCATACCCGCGGTTTCGAGCGAGATGGTGCCGAAGGTCGCGAAAGAGGCGACGAGCAGCACCACGGCAACGCTGGCGTGAACGGCCCAGGCGGCAATTGCGCCCAGCAGAATGGCAACGGCCGGAAGGTGCTCGAGCACACCAAGAATGGTGCGCATGTCGGCGGAGTGCTCGAGCGGCTCCAGCACCGCCAGCATCTGGTGCAAGGCCAACAGCATCAGGCCCAGGCCGATGAATACCCGACCGAGGTCATGTGCGGTGGGATTCCGGTCGGACCGGAACAGGATCACGCCGAGCAGGATCAGGGGCGCGGAAAGCACCGAGACATTGAAAGACAGAATGGCGACGATGAGGGCGGTACCGATATTGGCGCCGAGCATGATGGCCATGGCCGGCACGAACTCGATGAGCCCGTTGGCCGCCAGGTTGGTCACCAACAGGCCCGTGGCGGTGCTCGACTGCAGCAGCAGGGTGATGCCGGCACCGGACACGAGAGCGGACAGGCGTCGCCGCAACGTCTGCGCCAACACGGCGCGCAGCTTCGGCCCGAAGGCACGCTGCACCCCGGTCTGGACCATGTGCATACCCCACAGCAGCAGCGCGACGGCGCCGGCAAGACTGAGCAGCTGAAGGGTTGTGTCCAAGGTTCTTTCCAGGGTTGGTCTGCCGGGGCTGCTGCCGCCAGCAGGTTCTATGAGCTCTCGACCAGATCGTTACAGGCGACGACCCTCACGCCGCTTCGGTCGAGGCTTTCCCGCGCTTCGCGTGCGGCCGGGAGCTGATCGGTGACGAAGGTCGTGAAGGACGACAGCGGAGCAACGCGAACCGCGGCATCCCGGGTCCACTTGCTTTTGTCCGCAGCAAGGTAGCAGGTCCTCGCATTTGCAAGGATCGCATTCGTCACCTGGGCATCGCCATGGCTGAAGTCAAGCGCACCGCTGACCGGGTCCAGGCCGCCCGCGCCAACAACGGCATGGGTCGCGTGAAAGCGTTCGAAATAGCGCGCGGTTTCCATGCCGGCGAGATCGCGATCATTGCTGCGCCAGATACCGCCAGTCAGGTGCAACTCGACCCCTTCTGCCTCGCCGAGGATCAGCGCCACGTCGACGCTGTTGGTCACGACCGTCAGGTTGCGGTGCCGGCGAAGAGCCTCGGCGGCGTAGCGCACGGTGGTGCCGATGCCAAGAAAGACCGTGGCCCCATGCGGTATGTCCCGGGCGATCCAGTCGGCGATGAGCCGCTTGGCCGCACTGTTGAGACCAGCCCGGGCATGCACCGGAGTGTTCCGGGGCACGACCGGCAGGTCCACGCCACCGTGGAGCCGGCGAGCCAGGCCCATGGCGCAGAGGGCATTTATGTCCCGCCTGATGCTCTGCGTGGTCAGGCCATAGTCGCGAGCCAGCTGGTCGATCTGCTGGGCACCGCGCGCGCCGATCCTGGCGAGAATGTCCTGCTGCCGTGCGGAGAGCTTGTGGTGGGGCATCTCACGACAGGAACAGGCTTGGATTGTCGGTGATCACTCCCGCGAGCCCTTCCTTCCAGAACGGGGCCATCTGGCTCGGATCGTTACAGGTCCAGGTACGTACGGCGATGCCGCGCTCCCCTGCCCGATCGAGGACGCCGAAGCAGAGCGCACGGTAGTGAAGGTGAATGGCCGTCGCGGGGATCGCAGCCACCTGGTCGAGCCAATCCGGCGGCAACTCACCCCACAGCATCGCCAGCTCATAGCTGGAGTCGAGGCGATGCATGGCCTTGAGGCATTCCGGATCGAAGCTCGAGATCATCACCTGGGTGTGCGGTGCCCGCTCGCCGAGGCAGGCGTGGACGGTTTCGGTCAGCTGCTCGAGCGAGCGGTGATGCTCGTGCTGCTTGATTTCGACGTTGAGGTTGAGCCCGAGCTCACCGAGGGCGGTGATCGCCTCCGGCAGGGTCGGCAGCGGCTCGCCGGCGAAACCGGCGCCGAACCACGTGCCCGCGTCGATCCCCGCGAGATCCGCCTTGCTGAGCGCTGCCAGCGAACCGGTGCGGTTGGTGGTGCGGTCCAGCGTCACGTCATGGATCACGACCGGAGTGCCGTCTCCCAGAAGCGCAACGTCCAGTTCCACCCAGCGGGCGCCCTGGTCCCGAGCCGCCCGGAACGCTGCTACGGTGTTTTCCGGGGCCACGGCCGAGGCGCCGCGATGGGCCTGAATGGTGTCCGGGGTAATCGAAACAGGGGCGGCCATGATCAGTCCGTGCGCCTTCCGGTCTGGCTGTTGAAGGGGTGGAGGTCGGCTGCAGCGACGTGCAGCGCTATGGTGGAGCCTTCGGGTGCGGCGGTGCGCGCCGGCACGGCCGCGACGATGAGCTGGCCGCTGCCGTCGAGGCGGAGATGCAGGTGGGTTTCGCCGCCCACCGGCTCATAGAGTTCCACCGCAGCATTGAGCGTGACGTACGGCCCATCGGGGGCGGTGAGGTGCAGCGTGTCCGGGCGAATGCCGACAAGGTCGGTTCCGCTCGGCAGCGCGGGCAACTGCCCCGTGCCGCCGAAATAGGCGACGTCGATCAGATTCATCGGCGGCGAGCCGATGAAGCCGGCAACGAACAGGGACTCCGGCCGGTCGTACAGCTCCATGGGTGCACCGACCTGTTCGATGCGGCCGGCATTCATCACCACCAGTCGATCGGCGAGGGTCATCGCCTCGAGCTGGTCGTGGGTCACATAGACGCTGGTGGTGCCGAGATTGCGCTGCAGGCGCTTGATCTCGATGCGCATCTGCCCGCGCAGCTTGGCATCGAGGTTCGACAACGGCTCGTCGAACAGGAACGCCTTGGGCTGACGCACGATGGCCCGGCCCATGGCGACACGCTGCCGCTGGCCACCGGAGAGTTGCCGCGGCTTGCGGTCCAGGAACTGCTCGATCTCAAGGATGCGGGCGGCATCGGCGACGCGGCGGTTGATCTCGTCGCGCGGGGTGCCGCGGTTCTTGAGGCCGTATTCGAGGTTGCCCCGCACCGTCATGTGCGGATAGAGCGCATAATTCTGGAACACCATGGCGATGTCCCGTTCGGCCGGCTCCTTCTGGTTCACCACCTGGCCGTCGATGGCGATGGTGCCATCGGTGATGGTCTCGAGGCCGGCAATCATACGAAGCAAGGTGGACTTGCCGCAGCCGGAGGGGCCGACGAGGACGACGAGTTCGCCATCCTTGATGTCGAGATCGAGGTTGTGGATGGCGGTGACGTTGCCCGCATAGACCTTCTTGACGCTCGAAAGCTGGATCGTTGCCATTTCTTACTTCTCGGTTTCGACCAGGCCTTTGACGAACAGGCGCTGCATCAGGATGACCACCAGCACGGGTGGCAGCATGGCGAGGATCACGGCGGCCATCACCAGCTGCCATTGCGGCTCGCTATCGGCTCGGGCGGCCATGCGTTTGATACCCATGACGATGGTGTAGTAGCGGCTGTCGGTGGTGACGAGCAGCGGCCAGAGGTACTGCACCCAGCCATAGATGAAGAGGATCACCGACAGGGCCGCGATATTGGTGCGGCTGAGCGGGAGCAGGATGTCGCGGAAGAACTTCATCGCCCCTGCCCCGTCGACTCTTGCCGCTTCCATCAGCTCATCCGGGATGGTCAGGAAGAATTGGCGGAACAGGAAGGTCGCCGTCGCCGAGGCGATCAGCGGCAGGGTGAGACCGGCATAGGAGTTGAGCAGGCCCAGATTGGCGACCACCGCGAAGGTGGGGATGATGCGCACCTCGACCGGCAGCATCAGCGTCACGAAGATCAGCCAGAAGGCCAGCGTCCGCAGCGGAAAGCGGAAGTAGACGATGGCGAAGGCGGAGGTGATCGAGATGACGATCTTGCCGACGGTGATGATGATCGCCATCAGCGTCGAGTTGGCGAGCATCAGCCCCAGCGGCGGGGCGCCGGAGGTCGACATGCCGGTGGTCAGCATCTCGGTGTAGTTGGCGACCATGTTGTCGCCGGGCAGCAACGGCATCACGCCGCGCAGGAAGGTGTTGGGTGCCTGAGTGGAAGCGATGAAGGCGACGTAGACCGGGAAGGCCACGATCGCGACGCCGATGATCAGCACCAGATGGGTGAGGACGTTCAGCCAGGGACGGTTTTCAACCATGTCAGTAGGCCACCCGCCGCTCGACGAACCGGAACTGCACGAAGACCAGCGCCAGCACGATCACCATCAGGATCACCGACTGCGCCGAGGAGGAGCCGATGTTGAGACCCAGGAAGCCGTCGGCGTAGACCTTGTAGACCAGGATGTTGGTCGCCTGGCTCGGGCCGCCCTGGGTGGTGGCATCGATAATGCCGAAGGTATCGAACATGGCGTAGTTGATGTTGATGATGAGCAGGAAAAAGGTCGTCGGGGACAGTAGTGGGAACACGATGGTCCAGAAGCGCTTGAACGGACCGGCGCCGTCGATGGCGGCGGCTTCGTTGAGCGATTGTGGAATGGACTGCAGACCGGCGACGAAGAACAGGAAGTTGTAGGAAATCTGCTTCCAGGCAGCGGCGATGACTACGAGGATCATGGCATCGGTGCCGTCGACCCGGTGGTTCCAGTCGATGCCCATCTGACGCAGCGCGTAGGCCAGGATGCCGATGGAGGGGTTGAAGATGAACCACCACAGGATACCGGCGACGACCGGCGCCACGGCATAGGGCCAGACCAGCAGCGTGGTGTAGACCCTTCCCGAGCGGATCAGCCGGTTGACCGCCACTGCCATCAGAAGCGACAGCCCCATGGACAGGGCCGTAACGCTGACGGCGAAGATCAGGGTGACCTGGAAGGAGTTGAGGTAGTTCGGATCGGCAAACAGCCGCTGGTAGTTCTGGAACCACACGAAACTGGTGCGCATGCCGAACGGGTCTTCCCGCTCGAAGCTCGACTTGATCGCCTGGGCCGCGGGCCACAGGAAGAACACGAAGGTGATGATGAGCTGCGGCGCGACCAGCAGGTACGGCAGTACCTTGTTGGGAAAAGTCGTTCGCTTGGATTGCATGAAGAGCCCCGGCAGGCAGGAACGGGGGCACCGAAGCGCCCCCGATGAAGGTCAATCAGCCGTTGGCGGCTTCGAACTCACGCAGCAGGTCGTTGCCACGCTGCACCAGGGAGTCGAGCGCTTCCTGGCCAGTCTTGGCACCCGACAGCACCTGCTCGAACTCTTCGTCGATGATGGCGCGGATCTGGGTGTAGTTGCCGAAGCGGATGCCCTTGGAGTTCTCGTTCGGCTCGACGCGAGTCAGCTGCTCGATCGAGACGTCAGAACCGGGGTTCTCGGCGTAGTAGCCCTGCTCCTGGCCAAGTTCATAGGCCGCGTTGGTGATCGGCAGGTAGCCGGTGTCCTGGTGCCAGTCGGCCTGGACCTCGGGCTGGCTCAGATACTCGAAGAACGCGGCGACGCCCGGGTATTCAGCATCGGGACGGCCCTGGAGCACCCAGAGAGTTGCGCCACCGATGATGGAGTTCATCGGCGGGTCGATCACGTCGCTGTAGTAGGGGAGCGGTGCGAAGCCGACGTCGAAATCGGCATTGGCGACCACCGCGGCACGGCCGGCCGAGGAGTTCATGAAGATCGCGCATTCACCCGACAGGAATGCCGGCTGCGCATCGGGGCCACCCTCCGGACCGCCGTAACGGAACAGGCCTTCGTCCTGCCAGCGCTTCAGATTGTCCCAGTGACGAGCCAGATGCTCGTTGTTCATTGTGAACTCGGTGCCGAGACCGCCGAAGCCGTTCTCGAGCGTGGCGTACTGCAGGTCGTGCAGAGCCGAGAAGTTCTCGGTGTGAATCCAGGAGATCCAGGCCGTGGTGAAGGCGCAGTCCGAAGCGCCCGATTCCTTGATCTGGTTGAAGGCCGCTTCCATCTCCTCCCAGGTGGCCGGCGGGTCTTCCGGATCAAGCCCGGCTTCCTCGAAGATGTCCTTGTTGTAGTACATGATCGGGGTCGAGGAGTTGAAGGGCAGCGACAGGATGTTGCCCTGGGGGTCCGAGTAGTAACCCACAACCGGCGCGATGAAGATCGACGGATCCCAGGTCTTGCCCTGGTCGGTCATCAACTGGTGGACCGGATAGACGGCGCCCTGGGCGGCCATCATGGTGCCGGTGCCGACTTCATAGACCTGCACGATGGCGGGCTGCTCGTTGGCGCGGAAGGCAGCGATGGCAGCGGTCAGCGTCTCGCCATAGTTGCCTTTGTAGACCGGAGTGATCCGGTACTCGTCCTGGGTATCGTTGAAGCCCTGGGCAACCGCTTCGAGCTTGGCGCCAAGTTCCCCCGACATGGCGTGCCACCAGGCGATTTCGGTCTGGGCATGGGCCGCAGTCGACAGGCCGAGCGTGGCGGCAGTCGACAGCAGCAGGGCTAGCTTGTTCATTTCATTCCTCCGGGTGTGGCAGGGATCTTGGTGCCCCCGCTCGTCTCAGTGGTAGCAATGCTTTGTTCGAACGCAAAGCTAAAATGTTCAAGTGAACAGGCGAGCGAGCGGACGGCGTTGAGGTGAGCGCGCCATGGAAGCCCCCAGCGCGATCGGCTGCTGCATAGGTGCTGCATATGAAAGTGATGTGACGGGAATGCCCGCGGGCGAGACCCATCCACAATTGCCGCCACAGGCCGCGCCGCCAAGTCATCACATTGGCCTGCCATGCTGGGGCGCTGATCCAACAGCAGGAGACGTAGCCATGCGAGGCAAGACCAAGATCGCCATCGGCATTGCCGTAGGCCTCTCTGTCGGAGTGGCCCTCAACGGTATCATGGATGGCGGTGGTATCTGGATTGGGGTCGGGCTCGCGCTCGGCCTTGCCGCAGGAAGTGCCTGGAAAGCTCTCAGCGAACGGTGAGCGCCAAGATGTACTCGGCTCTTTCCGCCTGAACGGCGCCGAACCCGGCCGTGCATCTATAGGCGCGCGCGGGCGTTGGTTTGCCGGAGGTGTTGCCATGTCGAACGAATCCGCAATCCTGATCTGGCTACCGGCGGGAGAAGTGCCGCATGCGCCGTCATTCGAGGTGGCGAGCGCCATGACATGCCCATCCCTGAAGGACGCGTTGATCGCCGCTCGAACCGACGCGGCGAGTCGCAGCGATCATCCGTGGATTTCGACGTCAGGCGCGATCTTCACCCCCGAGCAGATCCGCGTTCTTCTCGAGACCCTGCTCGACGACGAAGCCCAGTAGGGTTGCCCTGCTAGAGCTGCATGCCCGTGTGCATCGTTGCCCGGCCGGCAACCATGCCCCGGTTTGCCTCTACAATCGCAGCCGCGATCGCCTCGCTGCCCGATTCGGACGGCTCGATAGCGTTGGCGAACTGGTCCTGGCGGGTGAAGATCACCCTCAGATCGATTAGCGGCAGTCCCCGCCTCGCGGCCTCGCGGGTGATCACATCGTTGAGGACGCCAAGCGCCAGGTTCGCCAGCTTGCGTTGCACCGGGTCCGGCAGCAGGACGTCGTAGATGGTGCATATCGCAGCGGGCGGGTCGAAGCGGTCGGCCTCGTCGAGGAGGGTGCGGTACTGCTCGGCGAACCGATCCCGGATCACCAGCACCTTGCCAAGCGCGTCGGCTACCGTGCCGACCCGCTCGCTCAGAACGCTCACCGACCTCAGCGCGTCGTTGCCACCGGCGCTGATCACAAGAAAGGTCGCGTCGTTCGGGATGGCACTCAACTGGTGCCGCGCACCTTCGATCACCGCCCCGTCACGCGCCAGCAGCGTCACGCGGTCACCCACCAGCCGCGCTCTCAGCCGGGAAGTGACGTCGCCGCCCTCGGCCACATAGGCGCCGTTGTCGAGGATCGAGTCTCCGATCAGAACCACATGCGCCATAGGCCACTCCTTGACGGAGCAATCCCCTGGCAACGACGTTGTTCCCCGCGAATGCGGTCCATGCCGACTAGTCAGGTGGTCTCAACTGCGTGACCGGACGGACCGGCACTTGCGACACTTGTCGGGTACCCACATATTCGGAACATGGCTGCAAGAGATCCAATGACGCGCCACGCCCCCGGCACCTCCGTTCAGGCCGGGGTCAGCGGTGAAGTTGCCGCGTTCGTCAAGAAGGTGGGCGAAGTGGCGCGGCCTAATGCAGCGCAGGACGGGCGCCTGCTGTTCGCGCTTGATGCCACCATGAGCCGTCAGCCCACATGGGATCTCGCCTGCTCGCTGCAGGCCGAGATGTTCAAGGCAATCCCGAAGTCCAGCGCCCTGCAGGTGCAACTGCTTTATTTCCGCGGCTTCGGCGAGTGCAGGGCCAGCAAGTGGGTGCTCAGCGGCGACAGCCTGGCCAAGCTCATGAGCGGCATCCAGTGTCAGGGTGGCCGCACGCAGATTTCCAAGGTCTTCGCTCACGCTCGATCCGAACACGCCAGGCGGCGCATCAATGCCGTAATCTACGTTGGCGACGCCATCGAGGAGAACCCGGACCTGCTGGCCGAGAAGGCCGGCCAACTCGGCCTGCTCGGCCTGCCCCTGTTCATCTTCCAGGAGGGGCATGATCCACAGGTGGAGGCAGCCTTCAAGGAGTTCGCCCGGCTCAGCAAGGGGGCTTATGCCCGCTTCGATGCATCAGCACCGCAGGAACTCGCGGCCTTGCTGAAGGCGGTGGCGGCGTTCGCCACCGGTGGACGGGATATGTTGAGGCTCCAGAGCGGTCCCCAGGCGCAGGCGCTGCTGTCCCAGTTGCAGTCATGACCTATGTGCTCCTGGGCGCCCTGGCGCTGCTGTTCGCTCTCGCCATCTACAATCAAGCCCGCAAGCTCGACCCGCGCCTGGTGAGACGCGGCTTGCGCTGGCTGGTCGGCGGCCTCGGCCTCGCGATTGCAGCGCTGCTGCTGCTCGCCCGCCGCTTCGATCTCGCTCTGTTTGCCGGCGCCGCTGGTGTTGCGGTGCTACGCACCGGCCGGCTCGGGCCGATTTCGCTCGATGGGCCACTCGGTGAGGCCGGCAACATTTCCAAAGTGCGCAGTTACCGCTTCGCGATGGAGCTGGACCACGACACCGGCGCCGTTTCCGGCCGCGTCCTCAACGGGCAGTTTGCGGGCATGGACCTGCTCGATCTCGGCGAGGCCGAGACACGCATCCTTCTTGCCGAAGTCGAGGGTGATCCCGACAGTCTCAGCCTGCTGGAAAGCTGGCTCGACGCCAACCGGAGCGGCTGGCGCGAGTACTTTGCGGAGCAGGATGCCGGGGAGAGCCCAGGTCAGGCCACCGGATCTCGCGATCCACTCGAGGAGGCGTATGCGGTTCTCGGGCTCGAACCCGGGGCGACCGAAGAACAGATCCGAACGGCGCATCGTGACCTGATGAAGGCGGTGCATCCGGATCAGGGCGGGTCGAGCTACCTGGCCGCCAGGATCAACCAGGCGCGCGACCTCTTGCTCAAGCAAACCAAATAGGTCGGGCACGACTCGCAAAAACTGCGCGTAGTAGGGTCATCGGCCCCGTGTGCTTTGGCGAGGCACCAGTTCGAAGCCGATGTCGGTCACCGGGGGCTCCGTTCGTTGGCCCGCATTCGCCGCGATGATCCGCTGCACCGCCTGAAGGCCCATCGCGTAGCGGTGAGTTCGGACCGTGGACAGAGCGGGCGCAATCGAGCCGGCATATTCGAGATCGTTGAACCCCATGATGCCGAACTGGTCCGGCACTCGAATGCCGCGCCGCAGGCACTCGAACATCGCCCCCATCGCGATGTCGTCATTATTGCAGAACACCGCATCGGCGTCGGAGATCTTGTCGAGGAACTCTGCCAGCATGCGCCCGCCAAGCGCCACCGATGATGGTTGCTGCGTGGTCATCACCAGGCGACCGTCGTCGAGGCCGGCGCCTCGCAGCACGTCGGCATAGCCTTCGAGCCGGCGCTGCGCCCGAGGATCCATACGGGCGCCCATGAAGCCGATGCGCCTGTAGCCGCTATCCAGAAGGTGCCGCGTTGCCGCTTGCCCTGCCCGACGATGGTCGAAGCCGATCATCATGTCGACGGGGTCTGAAGCGACATCCATGATCTGCACCACCGGGCAGCCGAGGTGCTGCAGGATCGCGCGGGAGGCTGGCGACTGGTCCGCTCCCGCAACAATCAGACCAGCCGGGCGCTGCGCGGCGAACACGCGCAGCAATCGTTCTTCCTTTTGCGCCGTATAGCGCGAGTTGCCCAGTTGCACCTGGAGATCGGTGCCTTCGATCGCGTCGTAGACGCCGCGAAGAACATCGGTGAAGACCAGATTGGTGACGGAGGGGACGATAATTCCGATGATCGAACTTCTTGCGGAGGCCAGTGCCCGCGCCGCCTGATTGGGTGCGTAGCCGAGTGCCTCCACCGCTTCTGCTACACGGGCGCGGACCTTTTCCGAAACGATCTCCGGCGTGCGCAGCGCTCGGGAGGCCGTGATCAGGCTGATGTCTGCCGCCCTGGCCACGTCCTTGAGTGTTACAGCCTTGTAGGGACTGACTTTTTTGTCCATGCCCTCCTCCTCACCCGCCGAATACCACGGCCGGTGCGATTGACAATGACATACGCTACCATCTAGAAATTCGTCCAGTTCGGGAACTTAAAAGTCTCCCGAATGTGGAGGATGCGGCAGGATCGGGCGGGAACTGGCGACGCCGCGGTGGAGGAATCAGACGTGTCAACCGTAGCCTTGCCGGTCGCGGCCTGGATGGTCAGGTCGTGAAGGTATTTACGTCAGCGATCGGCAAGATCATCGAAGTGTCCATCGTCCTGCTGCTGGTGGGCATGACGGGCATGGTCTTCGTCAATGTCGTGCTGCGCTACGGTTTCAATTCCGGCCTGGTGATCTCGGAAGAGATGAGCCGGTTTTTCTTCGTCTGGCTGACCTTCATCGGCGCGGTCCTGGCCTTTGCCGAGAACGGCCATCTCGGGGTCGAGACGCTGGTGCGGATGTTCGGGCGGCGGGGACGCATCATCTGCATGGCGCTGACCAATATCCTGATCCTGTTCTGCGTGGCCGTGCTGTTCTGGGGCAATTGGCAACAGTGGCCGATCAACGCGACCATGCGCTCGCCGGTCGCGGGCATGCCGCTCGCCTATGTCTATGGCGTCACCTTCTTCACCGCCGTGGGGGTGGGCGTCATCGCGATCTGGCGGCTGTTCAAAATCGTCACCGGCCGCACCACCGAAGCCGAGATCGCTCAGTTCGTGGGTGATTACGACACCATCGATGCCCTAGTGGAGCGTGGCGAGTGACCCTGGTCGTCTTTCTCTCGTCGCTTCTTGGCTCCATGGCGATCGGCGCACCGATCGCCTTTGCCCTGATGTTCTGCGGCATCGTACTGATGGCCTATATGGGCATGTTCATGCCGCAGATCGTGGCCCAGAACATGGTCGACGGCGCCAACAGCTTCGTGCTTCTGGCCATCCCGTTCTTCATCCTCGCCGGCGAGCTGATGAATGCCGGGGGCCTCTCCAAGCGTATCATCGATTTCGCCATCACCTTTGTCGGTCACCTGCGGGGCGGCCTTGGCTTTGTCGCCATCATCGCCGCGCTGATCATGGCGGCGCTGTCGGGTTCAGCGGCGGCGGACACCGCGGCACTGGCCGCGATCCTGATCCCGATGATGAGCAAAGCGGGCTACAACGTGCCGCGCTCGGCAGGCCTTATCGCCGCCGGTGGCATCATCGCGCCTGTTATTCCGCCCTCCATCGCCTTCATCATCTTTGGCGTTGCCGCGAACGTCTCCATAACCCAACTGTTCCTCGCCGGCATCGTGCCGGGATTGATGATGGCCGTAGCGCTGCTCGCCACGTGGGCGTTCGTTTCGCGCCGGGACGGCGTCGAGATCCTGCCGCGAGTGAGCTGGGCCGAACGCGGCCGTGCAACCTTGCGGGCCGGCTGGGCCTTGATGATGCCGGTGATCATCCTTGGCGGTATCCGCTTCGGCGTCTTCACGCCGACAGAGGCTGGTGTGGTCGCCGCAGTTTACGCGATGTTCGTTGGTCTCTTCGTCTATCGCGAACTCAAGTTCTCCGAGCTCTACGGCGTTTTCCTGCGCGCCGCCAAGACCACGTCCGTCGTGCTGTTTCTGGTCGCAGCAGCCCTGGTCTCGGCCTGGCTGATCACCAGCGCGAACATCCCCGCCGAGATCGCGCGCATCCTCGAGCCGGTGCTCGACAACCAGTTGCTGCTGATGGTTCTGATCATGGTGCTGGTTTTCGTGGTCGGCACAGCACTGGACCTGACGCCGACGATCCTGATCCTGACCCCCGTGCTGATGCCCCTAGTCCGCCAGGCGGGCATCGATCCGGTCTATTTCGGGGTGCTGTTCATCATGAACAACTGCATCGGGCTTCTGACGCCGCCGGTCGGCGTGGTGCTCAACGTGGTCAGCGGCGTGGCGCGGGTGCCGTTGGGGCGGGTCATCACCGGGGTGACACCGTTCCTGCTCGCACACCTGTTCGTGCTGTTGCTGCTGCTGCTGTTCCCCCAGCTCGTCATGACGCCGTTGAGCTGGATGCGTCACTGAAGGCGTCCTGTGCCTGAACAACAAATATCGTCCAAGGAGGAGGACTAACATGAAGAAGTCACTCGTTACCGCCGGCCTTACCGCAGCTTTGCTGGCGACCGTCGCCAGCCCCGCGCATGCGCAGATCTCCGAGCGTACGCTCCGGATCGCCAACGGCATTGCCGAGGACCATCCGGTCGGCGACGGTGTCGATGCCATGACCCAGTGCGTCGATGAGCGCACCAACGGCGCCTGGACCATCAACGCTTTCTGGAGCTCGGCACTCGGCGATGACCTGCAGTCGGCTCAGGCCCTGCGCTCGGGCACCCTCGAAATGGTGATCTCCTCGAGCTCACCACTGGTCGCGATCGAGCCCGCGCTCGGCGTGTTCGACCTGCCCTTCCTCATCTCCAACGAGGAAGAAGCCGACGCGCTGCTCGATGGCGAGTTCGGCCAGTACATTTCCGACATGATGCCGCAGCACAACCTGGTCAATCTGGCCTTCTGGGAGAACGGCTTCCGTAACCTGTCGAACTCCTTGCGTCCGGTGGACGAGCTCGAAGACTTCGAGGGCATGCGCGTTCGCGTCATGCAGAACAACATCTTCCTCGACACCTTCCAGACCCTGGGCGCCAATGCCCAGCCGATGGCCTTCGGCGAGGTGTTCACGGCGCTCGAGACCGGCGCTATCGACGCACAGGAAAACCCCTATGTGACGATCGACACCTCACGCTTCTTCGAAGTGCAGGACTATGTGTCCAACACCCGTCACGCCTACACCCCGTTCATGGTGCTGATCTCCAAGCCGATATTCGACACCTTCTCGGCCGAAGAGCAGCAGATCCTGCAGGAGTGCTCGATCGTTGGCCGCGACGTGCAGCGTGAAGCCAGCCGTGCGCTCTCCGACGAGTCGCTGCAGCGCATCAAGGATGCAGGGCTCGAGGTGAACGACATCTCGGAAGAGAACATGGCCAAGATCCGTGAGGCCGTCGCCGGCGTCTACGACCGGGCCGCGGAATCGATCGGTGCGGACGTCATCGAACGGGTGAATGCCGAACTGGCTGCCATCCGCGGTCAGTAAAAACCGGGATCTGGAGGGCGGGGCACTCCTCGCCTTGGTTCGTTACCGGGGGTCGCCGCTGAGGCGGCCCCGAACAAATCGGGCGGCCAGCTTGCGCCCACATCTTCTTGCGCCACGGTTTGCCGATGCAACAAACCGCTACGCTGTTCGGTGATCCGCTCCGCTGTTGCTGACGATGAACACAGTCAGCGTCGCGGCGGCGTAGAACACGGTCAGGTTGAGAATGCCGAACATGGCATTCGTCAGCCCCATAACGAAATAGCCCGCTACCAGGGCAGCACTGACGACAACCAGGCCTTTGCGGGTCTCAGGGTCGGGGGTGCGCAGCGCCTCAGCCAGCGGCGCGAGGAGAAACAAGAAATAGGCAATCAAGCCAAGAACGCCGCCACTTGCGGCGAAGTCGGCGAGATCGCTGTGCAGGTGCGGGGCGCCCTCGAAACGCACTGTGGCGCGGCTGGCTGCTGCCTCGACAAATTCAAAGGGTCCATGACCCACGACAGGTGAGGCCAGGAAAGCCTTCAGCCCCCCCTCGTACATCTGCAGGCGCTCCGACGTGGATTCGTCCGTTGGCAGACCGGTGCGGAGAACGTCGCCGATATCGGTCATGACGCGCTGCACACCAGAGGTCTGCCCCGCCCCTGCGAGCCACGCTCCGATCAGAACAACGACCAGCAGCAGCGCACCTATGGCCAGATGCCGTAGCGAGATCAGGCGCACAACAACCCCGGCCAGAACAGCGGCGCCGCTCATCGCGACCAGCGCCACAACTGCGCCCCTTGTTCCGGACAGCAACACCGCGACGGTCGCAAGCAGAGGGGCCAGCAGGAAGAGCCAGCGCCCCCGACCGCGACCCAAGGCAGTTCCCAGCAGTGCAAGAAATCCCACGGCGAGCGCCAGATCGGCGAAATGGATCGGATTGGCGACAGTTCCACCGGCCCTTGTCGACCCAGTGCTCGCGAATTCTACAATGGCTATCGCGGCTGCCCCCGCGCTGCCGCACAGCGCCAGCACCGCGATCATGGCGGGTGACGGGGCGGTGTGTCCTGCCCCGGCTCCAATCAGGGGTATCATGGCCACCAGTGGTACAACGAAGAGCAGACCGGCCAGCCCGCCCGGCCCGCGGGCCGCAACGGAATAGGCCACAGCAAGGAGGAACAGCCCTGCCAAAGGCATCCAGATGGCGGGTCGACCGATCAGGTCCAGTGCCGCCGGGCGCAACAGAAGGAGCGCCACGCCGCCGGCCGCCAGAAACAGGATATTGCCTGCCTCCGGCGCTACCGGAGCCATGGCAAGGGCAGCAACCAGCGCTGCGAGGAGGATCAAGGGGCTGGTTTTTTCAAGCGTCATGGGTGTCCTGGTCGTCTATGGCTGGTGCCAGCCGCCCGTCCGAACGGATGTGCCGCCGACACTCACCAGCGGCCAACCACATCCTTCCGAAATACCCTAGCGCACCGCCTCAGCCGCTGTCCGCATCGCCCAATCCAGCAGTTCGGAGGCGATCTCGGGCGTGCTGCCCTCAACGTAGCAGCGGAGCTCCGGAGCATTCCCCGAGGCTCGGAAGTGCACCATGTGGCCCGAGCGAGTGCGGAACTGCAGGCCGTCTATGGTGCTCAGCCCGGATATCCCGTGGGGCTGAAAAACGGCCGCGGCATAGTCGGGCTCGTCTTCCAGCCGCCGCAGGAACTCCCCGCTGCGATCGGAGGGCACATCCGTCAGCCGGTCGGCGAGCGCATGCTGCAACGGCAACGCCGCGACCAGACGGCCGACGGTCGTTCCCTGTTGCCGCGCCAGGCCCAGGACGGCAATCAGCGGCGTCAGTGCGTCGCGTGTCGGCAGCGGTGAAAGGCCAGCGACGCCATCGCCGACAAAGGTGCCTCCGTTCGCTTCGAAACCTACCGCGCCTGCAAGTCCGGCCATGCCCGCGACGACATAAGGGGAGCCTACCCGTGTGCGGACGACTTGCCTGAAATAGCCCGTGCGCTCGATACC
Organism: Devosia albogilva; assembly: GCF_042685625.1. Classification (NCBI taxonomy): domain Bacteria; kingdom Pseudomonadati; phylum Pseudomonadota; class Alphaproteobacteria; order Hyphomicrobiales; family Devosiaceae; genus Devosia; species Devosia albogilva. Next base: position 2,764,856 of record NZ_JBHUNP010000001.1, on the reverse strand, counting down.
CGAGTTCGACGTCACCGGCGTCACTACCGCCTGCGCATCCAGGAAGCGTGCGGTGAGGAGCCCAAGCACGTCACCGCGCACGAAAGCTCCAGTGTCGTCCATCATGAGCGGCCGGTCGCCGTCGCCGTCGGCCGATACGATCACGTCGAGCCCGTGTTCCTTCAGCCAGGGGGCCATCGGCGCGAAGACGGCATCCCCGAAGGCTTCGGTGTCGACAGGTACGAATTCTTGTGTCCGGCCGAGGCGGACGATCTCCGCCCCCAGACCACTCAACACCTCGCCCATCAGATCGCGGGACACGGTGGAGTGCTCAAAGACCCCGATGCGCATGCCCGCGAGGCTGCCCGGCTTCAACAGCGATATGCACCGCTGACGGTAGCGGTCCAGCGCTGCAGCGTTGGCGTTCGCCACAGACCCGTGATGATCCGACACCGCGGCAATGTCGAGTGCGGCCGCGATGCCGGTTTCGTCTTGCTTGGTGATCTCGCCCGCCGGCGTGTAGAACTTGAGCCCATTGCGGTCAGCCGGGATGTGGCTGCCGGTCACCATGACGGCCGCGGCACCTGGCGCAAGCGCCTCCAGCGCCAACGCCGGAGTGGGCACGGCACCGCAATCCACCGGCTCGAAACCTTCCGCAGCGATGGCGGCGATGCAGTCCTCCGCTATAGCCGGGCTCGATGGCCTCAGGTCGCGGCCGACCAGGACCTTGCCCTGTTCCAGTTGCCCGGTCTCGCGCAGGTGTCGCAGGAACGCCGCCATATAGCGGCGGGCCGGCTGTCCCTGGAGATCACTGACCAGGCCACGCAGGCCGCTGGTTCCGAACTTGAGGCTAGTCATGCCCTTGCGACCCACTTGAGCGGCAGAGGAGTTGCGCTGGCGAGACTCATTGGCGGCCGAACTCGTCTTCTATGCGGATGATATCGTCTTGCGTGCAGACGGTTCGAGCAGGATCGTTTCTACCGCGACGCCCCGCTCCTGCGTCTGGTCGGCGACGAGGAAAAGATATTAGGGGGTTGGTCACAACGATCGGGATTTTGTAGCGGAACGTGTCACTCACGCGCGACCACGTCTGCTGAAACAAGCCCGAACCGGCGCCAATCAGATATTTCAACTGCTTTGGGCGGGCGCTGCGCAACATGGGCGACAGTCGCGTTCCCTGCCCACCGGCGAGAATTACTGGAATAGTCACCGTCACAGCCGTCCATTTTCGCGTGCCCAAGGCAGTATCTCATGGCCCTGATTGCACGCAAGTGCCAGGCTGCCCGCGAAGGCTGGACTGAACGTGTCCACAAGGGTGGTGCGAACAGGCGGTTCGTGTCCGGGTTTCGCGGCCACCCTCCTGTGAGATGCTAGGATAATCCCCTCGCGGTCGCTCTTGCTCGCCCCGCTGGCCTCGTCGTCAACGTCGAAACCCTCGTCCTGTCCTGCTTCCGTCCGTGTTCGGGCTGTCCGTGGGTGCCATCCAGAACGATCTTGGCCAGAGCGCTGCGGTTGCCGGGGACCTCCAGGTAGTTCCATTCAGGCCATCGCCGCCATCGTGCACCGCCATGGCACCGCCGGCGGTCTGCCCGGCACGCTGCTGCGCTACTAGAGTCCAGCGCGCTGGGGCGGCCTTCCGTGTATCACACAGGCAATGCGGCACTGGTTCATGACCCTGACAAGGTTGCCTCACCGCCAGCAACAATAATTGGCGTTATCGCGCATCCGCCCAGAATCTGCGCCTCCTGGCCGCCGCTTTGCGCGCATGGGTTGTGCGATCAGGCAGCCGTCAGCTCACCTCAACCCCTGCCCTGGCACCGGGCCCCGCCGGGGGCGGACCATGCTAGGGCGCAAGGGCGGCGCCCGGGCGGCCGCGCCTCGGCACCATGTCGGTCAGGTCATCCTCGTCATAACCCGAGATCTGAAAGAGGTCGGCGCGCCTCAGGACATTGAACCTTGCGGGGTCAACGATCTCGATGGTGCCGCGGCGGCCAAGCGCCTGCAGGTTGCGGCTCACCGTTTCAACCGTGGTGCCGAGCCAGGCGGCAAGGTCGCGCCGGGTGAGCGCGAGGCAGATATCGGGCTCGCCCGGTGACCTTGCGTCATCGGCTTCACCGGCGAGCAGTTGCAGGACCAGATAGGCCGCCGTGCGCTGCATGGTGCCGGAGCAGGCCAGCACCAGGGCCCGGGCATAGGCGCTTTCGAGCTGCCGGAGGGCATGGACATGAACAAGGTGTTCGAGCCCGGGATCGACCAGCAACTGCGCCTCGAAGCTGTCGCGCCGGAACAGCCGCACGCTGGCGTCGGTCGCAGCCTCGACGCCATAGTCGCCGGAAATGCCGAACATGGACCCAAAAAACCCCGGCGCATCGACGAGCCCGATAATGCTGGTGTGCCCGTCGGGCAGGAGCTTCACGAGCTTGACCGATCCGGTCACCACATAGCCGACATAGTCGGAGCGGCCGATCTCCCTGATGGTCTGGCCCTGCTCATAGCGGCGCAGCGGCGAGGCGGTGCCAAGCGCCTGCGAGAGGCTCACAGATCTTGGTGGCTGCACATTATCGACGAGAAGCGGATACGTCATCCAGAGCTCTCATTCTTGGGGTTCTGAGCCCGCCCGGCCCGGGGACACAGCACAACAGCGATGTCCATGAGCCTACGAAAAACAAAGCAACGGTCGCCACTTGCAATGGTCCGACGATTGATTGGACCATGGCACCAGCCTTTTTCTACCTTTGTCGGACAGGGCATCGGACCAAGGTCCGAATGGGTGGTCACTGGTCACGACACTGCGTCCGAAGCTGGTCGCATTTTTCCGCCCCAGCCGGAACATGATGCCAGATCAACTTGCCTTTGCTACGAACGACAAAGCAGAATCGCCAAGCAAGACTTTCGGACCCGCTCTGTTGTTTTGCTGGAAAGTTGATATACTGTGATTACCGCAGGAAAACCGAGACCAGGCAGTTGAGTACTGCCTTTGGGTCGGGTGCAGCAGGAGGATGGCGTGGATGCGTTTCTGCTTTTGCTGTCTGTGTTGCTCACGGCCCTCGGAGCGCCACTGCTGACCTTCTCCTGGCTCCGTCCCGGGCCAGAGGGCATGCCGGCGCGCTGGGCGGAACTGGTGCTGGCCGGCACTACGCTGCTGGTTGCCGGAATGATCCTTGCAGCAGCCTACGACATCGGATCGATGCCGGTTCCCGTCTGAGCGCCAGAACCGAGGCGGTGCTCACGAACGGGTTGCCTGAACTTCGGCGCAGAGCTGCTACTGGAGCTGCAGTTGCGCTTCCTGATTGAGACGGGCAGCAATAACGACTTCGACGCGGTTCCTCGCCTTGAGCTTCATCATCAGCCCGGTCATGTAGTGCTTGACCGTCTTTTCGCTGATATGAAGTTCGGCGGCGATTTCCTTGTTGGTGCGGGCCTGCAGCAGATGTCCGATGATCTGCTTTTCACGCACGTTGAGCTTGATCGCTTCCTGGAGGGCCTGGCGACGATTGCGATCCCTGAGCCCGTTCATGACCTGACTGGCATATTGCCTTGTCACGAACATCTGCCCGGAAGCGACCGTGTCGACCGCTTCGATCAGCTCCGCGCTGGGGCTGCCCTTCAGCACGAAGCCGGTGGCACCGGCGTCCAACGCCTTGAGCGCGGATTCGACACTGCAGAAGGCGGTGAACACCAGGATATGGGTGTCGGGGTGGCTGGCAGCGATCTGGCCGATGGTGCGGAAGACATCTCCCGGCATGGACAGATCCATGATCATCACGTCGGGCCGCGTCAGCCGCGCCAGTTCGAGGCTGGCCTCGGCGCTGTCGGCTTCGCCCAGAATCCGGAACCTGTCATTGGTCTTCAGCAGGGCAGTTATACCGGCGAGCAAGACTGGATGATCGTCGGCTATAGCGATGGTGACGACGTTTTTCATCTTCCTGTCAGCTAGAATGTGCTGCCCCCAATCTCCCTGTTATTAGAAGTCTATGGCGCAGTTAACGGTGTGTAAACTCACTTTTGCTCCGAATCGGCTTATCGTTAATATCCGTCACAAACGCGCAACTACTCTTCCTTGAAAGCGCGGCTGATCTGGTCGGTGAAGGGTTTGAGCAGGTAAGCAATGGCGATTTGTTCGTCGGTCTGAACGAACACTTCAACCGGCATTCCGGGGACGAGACCGCGCTCGCCGAGGGCCGAAAGATCACCCGTCACCTCGGCGGTGGCGAGATAGTAACTCTGGCCAGACTGCGCATCGTTGATCGCGGCGGCCGCGACGTGGGAGACGGTTGCGTCGATCTCAGGGGTGACGCGCTGGTTGAAGGCGGAGAAGCGAAGCTTGGCCGGCTGACCGGGCTCGATCTGGTCGATGTCGCTGGTGGCGACACGGAACTCGATGGTGAGATCGGCGTCCTCGGGCACGATGGTCAAGAGCTTCTCGGCGGGGGTGATGACACCGCCCAGCGTGGTCACCGACAATTCGTTCACACTGCCAGCCACCGGGGCCCGGATCACAGTTCGTTCGAGCCGGCTGTTGACCTCGTTGAGGCGGTCGGCCAGTTCGGCCATGCGCGCTTCGATGGTTCTGAGTTCGCGCTGGGCTTCGGTACGGGCGAGTTCGTCGATCGAGAGGATCTGCAGTTCGATCTCGCTGATGCGGGCCCGGGCGCGGGCGATGCTGGCCGCGAGCTCGCCCTGGCTGCCGACCATGCGTGCCAGTTCACGATCGCTGGCATTGATCTTGTTGGTTTCGATCAGCCCCTTTTCGGCCAGGAGGCCCATGCGCTCGCGCTCCTCGCGCATCAGCGCCAGCTCCTCGGCCATGGCGGTGTGCTGGAGCTCGAGCCCGGCGATCTCCTCGCGCGACTGGGTGATCTGCAGCTCGAGCTGGCTCCGTTGCGATTGCCGGTTCTGCAGCGTGCTCTCAAAGAGCGTGCGTTCACCGTCCATGATCACGCCGGCGCCCGGATTGTTGGCGAGATAGACGGCTGGAAAGGCAATGGCCTTGGCACCGTCGCGCTCGGCCAGCAGGCGGGCCTGGCGGGCACTGAGCTCGGCCAGCTGTCCCATGAGGATGGACTGCTCTGTTCGGATACCAATATCGTCAAGCGTGAACAGGATCTGTCCCTGTGCCACCCGGTCGCCCTTGCGGACCGCAATGGAGCGAACCACGCCGCCGTCGAGGTGCTGAACCACCTTGACATTCTGGTCGACCAGCACCGAGCCGGTGGAAATCACGGCGCCGGACAGCTTTGCCGTCGCCGACCAGCCGCCGATGCCACCGACCAGCAGGAGGGCCAGTATCGACCCGGCAACGACGCGGCCGCGCAGCGAGAAGGCCGAGGATCCGGCCTTGGTGCGACCCCGCTGGGCCAGGGTTGTGCTTGTGCCGTAGGGCGAGGAAAGATCCAAAGTGGTCATTTACGCAAGAACTCCGAAAGGCATGCGCCCTAGGCGATGTGTGACTGGATGTGGAAGGGCAGGTTGGCGCCTTCCACGACGATTGCGAGTTCATAGGTGCTGTCGCGGTCAAGGTCGGCTTCGATGATCGAGTGATCGATGTCGTCATAGCGCTCGTGCCGGATGCGGATGATGCTGTCCGAAAGCGCTTCCTCCAGATCCTCGTACAGATCTTCGAAGCGCTCCTCGGCGCTGCGGTCGGTGCGGCGTGAGAACTCGTAGTTTGCGACCTGGATACGGTCGCCGACCATGAAATCGAGAATTTCGTGCACCAGCCTCTGGCTCAGCACCGACTCCGTCGTGGGACGTTCGGTGGCCTTGAAGATGAACAGGTCATCCCCCTGCCCTCCGGTGAGCACCACCCCATTGGCTCCCACGATGAAGGTGTCGTTGCCGGTGCCGCCGATCACCGCCTCGATGTTGTCAAAACGGTCAGTGTCTATGCTGCCGCCGGTTGCGGTGCCTGTCGCCATGTCGATGATCAGGGCGTCGGCGCTTGCCGAATAGTCGAGCGTGTCAAAGCCGGCGCCACCATCGATAAGATCCCAGCCGGCATCGCCATGGACCGTGTCGTCGCCACCCTCGCCGTGGATCTCGTCGTGACCGGTGCCACCGGCGAGGTCGTCATCGCCAGCACCGCCCCAGAGTTCGTCGTCACCGCTGCCGCCTTCCAGCAGGTCATCGCCAGCATCGCCCCAGAGCGTATCGTCGTCGCCTTCACCCAGCAGCTGATCGTCGCCGGCGCCGCCGATCAGGCTGTCCTCGCCATCCCCGCCGCGCAGCGTGTCCTCGCCGGCGCCGCCATCAAGAACATCACTGCCCTCGTCACCTTCCAGCAGGTCACTGCCCAGGCCACCCAGGAGGACGTCGTCGCCGCATTCGCCGCTGAGAACGTCGTCCCCTGAGCCGCCGTCGAGCTCGTCATCACCGGCACCTCCGTGGAGCGTGTCGTTGTCGGCGCCCCCATCAAGGCGGTCATCACCGGAGCCACCGTCCAGGATATCGTCACCGGTGCCGCCGGCAAGCTCATCGTCACCGAGGCCAGCGATGAGGACATCGTTGCCCTCGCCCCCATCGAGCGCGTCGTCGCCGGCGCCAGCATCGAGAGTGTCGTTGCCGGTGCCACCGGCAAGTTCATCGCAGCCCTCCCCGCCCTCGAGCAGGTCTGCCCCGGCGCCGCCGGCGAGCACGTCATTGCCAAGAGCGCCGATCAGGACATCATCGCCTTCGCCGCCATCGAGGCTGTCGTCACCGTCACCGCCGTTCAGCGTGTCATTGCCGGCCTCGCCTTCAAGAATGTCGTCGCCATTGCCACCATCGAGGATGTCGTTGCCGTCGCCCCCCATCAGCAGATCGTCGCCGTCGTCCCCCTGGAGAATGTCGTCGCCGGCTTCGCCGAACAGCCGGTCATGTCCGGCGCCGCCGCCGAGCAGATCATTGCCGTTGCCACCAAAGAGGATGTCGTTGCCCCGGCCGCCAAACAGCTGGTCGTCGCCGTCGCCGCCGACGATGTGGTCATGCCCCAGCCCGCCCACCACCACATCATTGCCCCCGCGGGCATCGATCAGGTCGTCGCCGGCAAGCCCATCGATGTCGTCGTCATAGGGGGTGCCCACGAACACATCGTCATGCGGGGTGAGCCGCTGCACATTGCGCACGATCTCCAGAATGGCGGTCTGGACGATGTCGTGCAGCCCGTCGCTGATCTGGTAGGTGAAGGTGATGGTGCCCAACATCCCCGGGATGGTCGCAAAGGACCAGGCACTGCCCAGGCTCACCAGCGTGCCGCCCGACACCGTCAGCCCGCTGATCGTCAGCGCGTCGCCATCGGGATCGGACGCTCCATGCAGCAGTTGCGACAGCCCGATCAGCACCGCCTGGCCGGCAAACACATCATGGAGCCGCACCGGCCCCAACACCACGGGAGCGCGATTGGTCGAGCCCGGGCCACCCTCGTCTTCGTCTTCGTCTTCGTCCTCGTCTTCGTTGTCGTTGTCACCGCCGCCGAGGTCGGGCTGGTTGTCATTGTCACCGGGAGGCGGATTGGAGGCCCCACCACCGGTGTCACCGACGTCATCGTCGTCGGTGTCATCCTGGTCGGTTTCGCCCGGGTCGGTTTCCCCATCGCCCGGCCCTGGATGGGGCGCAGGAGAGCTGCCGCCACCTCCCGGCAGGTCAACCGCCGGGCTGCGACCATTGTCATTGAGCGGCGTATAGGTGAACGCCACCGGGAAGAAGGGGGCAATGTCGGGATTGAACGGGGCGAACGGCCGCGTGTAGACGAAATTGACGGGGTCGGGCAGGTTGAAGTCGCTCGGCCAGGGAAGGCCGAGCCCGGTGATCGGACTGCGGGGCGGCTCCGGCGCCTCCTCACCAATGCTGCCTGTGGTGGTCTCGTCGATCGCAGCGACCTCCAACCTGCCATCGTCAGGAGCGGTCTTGGCTGCCTCGCCGGATCCCCTTGGGGCTTCATTGTCCTGTGCCCCGGCGCCGACGATGCTCTTGAGATAGGCCGCGACACTCACCAGCAGCAGCGCCACCGCGTAGGGGACAGCCGAGCGCTTCTCGGGCTTGTTGAAGTTGAGCTTCTCTTTGGGGTCGGCAGGCGCGTTTCCCTGCCGGGTCGCCTTGGCTTCGATGATCATGCCAGCTCTCCTTCGCGCAGCGGGACCACCCTGGTGTTGGCATTGGCCTGACGCTGGCCGGCCACGATCTCTTCCTTGGGACCGAAGGCGCTCAGTCTGCCGTTCTGGATCACCGCCACCATGTCGACCTCGGCAAGGATGCTGGGCCGGTGGGCAACCACGATGGCGATGCCGCCACGGGCCCGGATCGAGCGGATGGCCAGGTTCAGAGCCTGCTCGCCTTCGGCATCCAGAAACGCGTTCGGCTCATCCATGATCACCACGAACGGCTCGCCATAGAGCGCCCGCGCCAGACCAATGCGCTGGCGCTGGCCGGCCGACAGAGCCGTGCCCATTGGCCCAAGCTGGGTGTCATAGCCATCGGGCAGCCTGACGATCATCTCGTGGACGCCCGCGGCCTGGGTCGCCGCCACCACCTTGCGGCCATCCCGTTGCGGGGCCAGCCGCGAGATGTTCTCGAGAATGGTGCCATCAAGCAGCGCCACATCCTGCGGCAGGTAGCCGACATAGTCGCCGAGCTTGTCCTCGTCCCATTGGGCGAGGTCGGCCTCGTCCAGCCGCACCGAGCCGCGCAGTGCCGGCCAGATTCCGGTCAGCGCCCGCACCAGCGTGGTCTTGCCACCACCACTGGGCCCGATCACCGCCAGCGCCTGGCCGGCCTTGAGCTCGAAGGCCACCTCGGTCAGGAGGATGCGGCCATTGCCGGGGGCTGCCACGGTGATCTTGTCGACCTTGAGCGAGCGGGTGGGCGCGGGCAGTTCAACCGGCTTTTCCATTCCCGACAGCGCCACCATGGTGTCGCGCAGGCGCTTGAGCGCCTGACGCGCCGCAACCACGCCCTTCCAGTTGGCAATCGCCAGATCGATCGGGGCCAGCGCGCGCGAGGAAGCCACAGAGACCGCAATGATCGCCCCCGCCGACATCTGTCCGTTGATCGCTAGGTATGCCCCCGTCCCCAGGAGTGCTGACTGCAGCAGCATCCGGAGTACCCGCGAGATGGCGCCAAACGTGCCCACCACATCGCTGGCGCGGGTCTGCAGGTTCAGGTGATCCTGGTTAGCCTGGTTGAACCGCTCCACAGCCCGATGGGCAAACCCCATGGCCTTGAGGATGTCGGCATTGCGGGCATTGGAATCCGCCACCGCATTGCGCGCGAGAAAGGCCTGCTGGCTGGCGGTCGACAGCTTGCGGGAGCGTAGCTCCGTCACCACGGTGAGCAAAGTGAGCACCACCGCGCCACCAAGGGTCAGAGCGCCCAGCACCGGGTGAAGGAAATAGACAAACAGGATGTAGAGCGGCACCCAGGGCAGGTCGAACAATGCCATCGGCCCCTGGCTGCCCATAAAGGAGCGCACCGTATCGACGTCGCGCCCGCGCTCGAGCGCCTCACCGGTCGAGAACCCGAACCGGGGCATGTCGACGCTGACCCGATGCGCGATCGGGGCCAGCATGCGGTCGAACCGGCCGCCAATGCGCACCAGAAGCTGGCTGCGGATGATGTCGAACAGGCCCTGGAACAGATAAAGCCCTATTGCCAGCACCGACAGCGCCGCCAGCGTCGGAACGCTCCCCGAGGTCAGGGCCCGATCGTAGATCTGCAGCATGTAAAACGAGCCGGTCAGGGCCAGCACGTTGATGATGCCGGAGATCCAGAACAGGAACACTCCGACGCCTTTGAATTCGCGTTTGAGCATCTCGTCGCCGCGATGCTCGGCCAGTGCCTTGCTGGTGAAAGCCATCTTCAAGCCCCTCAAGATTGTGGTGAGTGAAAAGCCCGGCCGGTGATTTCACCGGCCGGGCCCGCAATCGTCAGAGATTGAAGTCGGTGCTGGTCAGCTGCTGGTTGCCAGCGATGCTGATGCGGAATTCGGGCGCCCCGTCCCCAGCCGTATTGCCCGAGACGATGGTGTATTCCCCATCCTCCCGCGTCTCGTGGGTGACCACGATCTGGCCGGGCGCGGTCGCACTGGAGCCGCTTACCAGTTCGAAGGCCTGGTTGCCGTCCGTGCCAGCGTCAGCGTCGATCCCGGACAGGTCGATCCTGTCGCCCGGCTGGAAGCCCCTTATGGTGTCACCATGGGCCGCGGCGCTCGAGCCGAAGACAAACACGTCCTCACCCTGCCCGCCATCCATCACGTTGACCGCATTGCTGGCTGTGATCCGGTCGTCACCCGAGCCCGTCACCACGTTCTCGACACCCCACAGGGCGTCGATCCCGCTCTGGCTCGACACAGCGCTGCCGCGGCCACCGACGCCAGTGCCCAGGTCAACCACGGCATCCTCGGTCAGGAAGCCAAGGTCGAGTGTGTCGACACCTTCGTCGCCAGAGATGTCGCCGCCATAGTAGAGGTCGTCGCCATCGTTGAGGCTGCCGGCGAAGAGGTCATTGCCTGCCCCGCCGAACACCGAGTCATTGCCGGCACCGCCCGTCAGCAGATCATTTCCGGCCTGGCCGAACACCCGGTCGGCTCCGGCATCGCCATAGACCATGTCGTCGCCGGCACCGCCGAAGAGGTCGTCATCCCCGTCCTCGCCGAAGACAATGTCGCGACCACCCTCGGCATCGACGAAGTCGTTGCCCGAGCCAGCCCGCACCACATCGGCACCGCCGCCGCTGACGATGTAATCGGTTCCGGCCATGCCAAACACCAGGTCGCCAGCCGAGGTGCCGAGCAGCACGTCGTCAGCAGCGGTGCCTACGGAGCGGCCCTGGCCGGACGACGGCACGGGAGCCTCGGCGTCGTCATCGTCATGCTCCTCGCTGTCGCAGTCATCCGCACCGGAATGGCCGTGCTCCTCGTCGTCCTCCTCCTCGTCGTCCTCCTCGTCATCATCATCATCATCATCATCATCATCAGGATGACCGTGATCATCCTCGTCATCGTCGGTGGGATCGACAGGCGAAGGCGTAACAGGCGCTTCGTCGTCATCATCCTCGTCCGAGGAACCTTCACCCGGCTCGAACTGCGGCAGACCGCCCTGGCTGAAGAAGGTCACAGAGTGGCCGCCACTGGTCACGGAGGTCGAGCCGTCGGCGTTCGTGACGATCTGGTAGTCAGCGAAGGTCTTGCCGGCGGGAAGTTCCACCACGTCCTGGGGGCGCAGGGTGCCGATGATCACGTCATTGCCGCCACCCGTCTTGAAGACGACGCGGTGCGCCGACAGCAGGGACGAGATATCGACCGTATCGTCTCCGGCACTGCCGATGACGGTGATCGTGTTGGGCCGCAGGCTGGTCAGGCTGAAGTCGCCGAACATCTGTACGCTGTTGATGCCGTCGCCTGCGTTGATGATGATCTCTTCGATGTCAGTCATTGCTGTAATGACTGTCTCATCGCCGGCACCAACCTGACGGGTGATCACGATCTCGGCTTCGAAATCACCGCCGATGTCGCCATCTTCATAGGCGATGCGGGCGATCGCCTCGTCCACCGTGTAGATGCGGAAGATCTCGGATTGGTCGTTGCCGTTGACGACAAGGGTGTCGCCACCAGCGCCTTCGAACCCACCATTGATCACGTCGCTGCCGTCGCCGACATTCCAGATGAAGGTGTCGTTGTCGGTTGCGCCCGTCGTGGCATTATCGCCCTCGGGCAGGTCGCTGCCGAACAGCACATCGTCCCCGGCGCCGCCGATGATGATGTCGTCGCCTTCGCTACCCCTGAGCTCATCATTTCCGCCCAGACCAAAGATAATCTGGCCGATGGCACCAGGCGCGGTGATGGTATCGGCACCCGCCGTACCGGTGTTTACCACGACGGTACGATCAGCGAACTGAATCCGCTCGATGCCGGTCAGTGTGTCATCACCCTCGTTCCCTGCGATGGAGGTGAGCGAGATGCTGTTGCCGGAGGAGCTGATGACGAAGTTGCTGGATGCTCCGGAATAGACTGCCGTGTCCGTGCCGCTACCGCCTGTCAGGGTATCGTTCCCGCTGCCGCCGGTCAGGACGTCGTCTCCGCTGCCGCCGTCCAGGCTATCGTCTCCGCTGCCGCCGACCAGAGTGTCGGCGCCACCATTGCCGGAAAGCGCGTCGTTGCCGGCGCCACCAGTCAGCACGTTGGCAGCGTTATTGCCGGTCAGCGTGTCGTTGAAACCCGAACCGATGACGTTCTCGATACCATTGAGAGTATCACCCTGGGCATGCCCTCCCGATGCGGTGTCGCTGGCCCGGTTCACGATCACGCCGGCGTTGGACTGGCTGTAGTCGGCAGTGTCGGTGCCGCCCTGACCATCAAGCGTGTCGCTTCCTGCTCCACCGATGAGGATGTCGTCGCCATCGCCCGCAGCGATGTTGTCGTTGCCATCACCGCCGATCAGGATGTCGTTGCTGCTGCCGGCACCAAGGAAGTCGTTGCCGCCGAAACCCACAACAAAGTCCGCTCCGGATCCGCCGGTAAATCGGGACCCAGCCGTGCCATTGGCTGCGTTCGTGCCCAGGGCCAGATTGTAGTCGAGCCCGCCTATACGCACTCTCTCGATGCTAATCAGTGAACTGGCATTGGTGATCGACCCATTGTTGAAATCGCCAACCGTCGGATTGGTGCCGTTGTGAGCAAAGCCATAGCTCGAAAGGGCACCAGTCAGGACCAGCGTATCAGAGCCGACGCCCCCATCCAGCCTGTCCGTTCCTGCGGACTTGACCAAAATGTCGTCGCCGCCCAACCCCGAAATATTATCGTCGCCCTCGCCTCCAGTGATGACGTTTCCAAGCTCATTGCCATTAAGGGTGGTCGTGCCGGACGCGTCGCCGAGCGCTGTCAGGTTCTCGACGTTCGCGCCGAGCGTGTAGTTTGGAACGGCGGAAGTGACGATGACGGTATCGATGCCCTCGTCGAAGTTCTCAATAACGGTGTCTGTTCCAGGCTCGCCGCTGCCCGACACATTGTTGACGATGTAGGTGTCATCGCCGGCTCCACCGCTCATCGTGTCAGCACCGCTGCCACCATCGATGACGTTGTTGCCCGCGTTTCCGGTCAAAGTGTCGTTGAACGCGCTGCCAGTGAGATTCTCGATGCTTACGAGCAGATCCTCGGCGCCTTCGGCCATGGCCGCGGCCAGCGTCGTGGCAGTGCTGGCGAGTGTCACGGTGACCCCTGCAGCAGCAGAGGCATAGGTCACGGTGTCGTTGTCATCCCCGCCATCGATGCGGTCGTTGCCGGCACCGCCATCCAGCAGGTCGTCACCCTTCTCACCATAGAGAAGGTCATTGCCGTCGCCACCTTCGAGGTCATCATTGCCGAAGCCACCTCGGAGGACGTCGGCGCCGCCGTCCCCGAACAGCCGGTTGGCTTCATTGTTGCCGATCAGGGTGTCGTCGTGGTTGGCACCTTCGACGTTTTCGATGTTGCGGATCCAGGAGAAGCCTGAAGCTTCACCAGTCAGCAGGTTGACCTGGACACCGACACTTGTCGCCGACTGGTAATTGAGGGTGTCGCCGCCCACCTCGCTGGCATGATCCAGCATGTCGGCCTCGAAGTGCTCGACGCTGTCAATTGCAGTTGAGCTTTCGAGCCTTGTGATGGTGGTACCGTTGAAGGTGACGTCCAGCGTATCGTCGTCATTGTCGCCGATAAAGCTCAGCGTGTCGTTGCCGGCGCCCCCCTGGAAGGACTCATCGCCCTCGCCATTGCGATAGATGAAAGTGTCGTCCCCGTTGCCACCATTGTAGGTGTCATTGCCTTCACCGCCATCCAGCGTGTCGTTGCCGTCCTCACCGTTGAGACTGTCATTGCCACTGCCGCCAATGAGGATGTCATTGCCGGCTCCACCGTTTAGAGTTTCGGGGCTGTTGTCGCCGATAAAGCGGTCGTCCCCCACCGTCCCGATCAAGGTGGTCGGTTCGCCAGTCGTAAGATTAGCGTCGAAGCGCTCGCCGACAACGCCGGTCACTTCCGAGTGGACGATCTTTTCGTTTCCGAGATCGTCGGTATAGGTCACCTCCGCTCGGATATAGCGTCCGGCGAAGTCGGTGCCGTTGCTGGTGCTTCCATTGTCGCTAGGAATGGTCCAGGACAAGCCGGTTGCTCCAACAACGTCGTTCCAGGGGCCGGTAGGCGAGTCAGCCCACTGCCACTGATAGGCAATCAGCCCTTCCTCAAATGCGTCGGTAATGCCGTCCGCGTCCGTGAAAGCCACGGTCATGGTGAGCGTCTGGCCCTCCGTCGGCGACATGTCGCTGATCAGGAGGGGGCCAACCGGTTCGTCATTGGTCCCGACGACCACGTCTGTGGTCAGCGACATCACGGTCTCGGTCACCCCGCCGGCATCCAGATAGGTGCCCACCACACGGATACGGAGCCCGGTGTGCTCATCGCTGGGCGTGAAGGTGGTCCCGAAGGCGCCCGGGATGTTGATATAGTCACCGGTGCCATCGTTGCGTTCGATCTGCCAGCGGTAGGTCATGTTGGGTACGTTGCCGCTGCCGACCGGTCCCGGGTTGTTCGCGTCGTAAACATTGTCGGCGTGAACTGAGAGTTCCCGCCCTTCTGTGGCGGGCAGGCCATCGATGACCAAGCGCCCGATGGGCTCATGATTGCCGGACTGCTGGAGGACCACAGTCTGATCGGAGAACTGAATCCGCTCAATACCGACGAGCGTATCCACCCCCTCGTCGATCTGCGGGTCCACCTCTTCCATCTCGCGGCGCGCCACGCGAACCTTGCCGTCTTCGAACTCGGTAATCTCGTACCAGTCCCGGTTACCGGCAAAGACCGCGGTGTCCACGTTGTCCGAGGGATCCTTGTCATAAAGGATCTCGCGCTGGATATGCATCTGGCTCGGCACGATGATCCGCGCCATCATCAGGTCGTAGAGCGACTTACCGACCCAGCTTGGGTCAGCCGCATCCGCTTCTGTGAAGACGTGCTTCAGTGTATCGACCGTCGCGATCTCGTTCTCGGCACTGTTGGACTGGCCGACAACCCGGCCGTTCACGGTTTCCTGGCCGGTGATGCGAATACGAACGTTCAGCCAGGCATCCCCATGGATGAAGTCGTCGCCGCCACGACCTTCGAAGGTGTCATTGCCGTCACCGCCGATCAGAATGTTGCCAGCCTTGAAGGCAACCGCCTTTTCGAGATCGACCCCTGCTTCGGTGGGACGGGGGTGAAGCAGCTCGCCGAGGAGTTCTTCCAGCCCATCGATACGATCCACGCCGGCCCAGCTCAGCTCGTGGTTGGTCATATCGAGTTCGGTCTCGATTTCCTCCTTGCTGCCTCGATCGTCACCCCTCAGCACATCGTTGTGGATCCAACCCGAGAGCGCCTCGGTCTGGTCGAAGCGATCCCGCAGGATGTCGTCGGCAACCGTGGTGAAGATTGGGATCCGCATATCGGAGTCCGCGGCGATACGGTTGCCCTTGTGGATGGCCCAGTCAAACCCGTACATTCCTTCATTGCGCATGACGCTTTCGCCCTGCACCATGATGTCGTCGCCGGATTCTGCGTCGAAATCGTTCTCGTTTTCGCCGGCGAACAGCACGTCGTGACCGAGAATGGTGGAGTTAAAGAAGAGCTCGGAGTTGTCGCCGTTGAGAACGTCGAAGCCGTCGCCACCCTCCATCCAGTCGCTTCCTTCGTTGCCGAGCAGAAAGTCATGATCGGCGCCGCCGAGCACAAAATCATCGCCTTCGCCGGCAAACACCTCGGTGCCGTCCACACCGACGAAGAACACGTCCTTGCCATCTCCACCCATCAGCACGTCGAGGCCGTTGGAATTGGCAATGATGTCGTCGCCATCTTCACCCTTGATGAAGTCGCCGGTGTCGCCGCTGTCCGTGATGATGTCATCACCCGCACCGCCGATGATCAGGTCGACGCCCGCCCCGCCCTCGATCCGATCGTCGCCGCCACCGCCCCAGATCGCGTCATCGCCGTAGTCAGCAATGATGGTGTCGTTGCCCTCGGAGCCGCCGATGACGACGTGCTCACCACCAATGAAGCGGATGTAGTTCTTGAGCCCCGTCTCGTCTTCTGCCGTTAGCAGGTTATCGCGCTGAACCTTGGTCATGCCCATGGCATTCAGGGCAGCATCATCATGCTCGGGGTCTGCTTCGATCTGCTTGGCCGGATCGATATTGAGCACATGGTCGTGCTTTGCGAAGGGATCTACACCGGTGCGGATACCGCTCTCGATGTCGTCGTCGGTGCCACGGATACCGTCGAGACCCGGATCGACCATGTCGGAGTTGATAGCCACCAGTTTGGAGAAGGCGTTGTTCTCCAGCTCATTGAGCAGGTTCAGGCCCTGCGTACGGGTCAGGTAGTAGAACCGGTCGAGATCCTGCAGCATCTCCATCTGTGCTTCGAATACGGCATTGAAGGTCGAGCCAAGCATGCCGCCGAATGGCATCTGCTTTTCAGCGAGGCCGCCGATCCATAGGTCAATGTCATTCAATCCGCTGTTTTCAGCACTCCAGTTGCCCAGGCTGTTGAGGAAGTCCAGGCGATCGGTGTACGTCTCCCCGTTGATGGTCACATCCCCAGCGGGGTCGCCGTCTCCGAGAACGAGCAGCGTAGCAGCAGCCCGTTTCTCTTCCAGGGTCGCATGTTCAAGCAGAACAAGAGAGGCATGCCTGCCGTAAGCGGCAATGAAGTTGATCACGGATGCCGGATTCTTCAGATTGGCCGCCAGTTCCGACCAGCTTTGATACGGCTTGACGAAAGTCGAGGTGGTCGCGGCGTAGAGTTGCTGGCGAGCCTCGTTCAGGGTGGGCATGCCGGTGTCACGACCGCGTGCAATGTTGACCGCCGCCAGGTCGAGGGGCAGACCAAGCAGATTGGTGCGCAGCGCATCGACGACGAATTCGTCGATCTCATTGCCACGGACCTGGGACATGCCGCGGAAAATCGCGCCCGCGGCCTGGTCATGTGAGATCGTGCCATTCTGGTCAAACTCGACCGGGTTGAGGAACGCCTCGATGAGGCCGATGTCCTGGTTCCAGTTCTGCACATCGACTGGAACGGCATCGATGTACTGGTTTCCGTCAGGATCGAGTACCGGATCGCCGTTGGTGTCGGTACGCGGCACGTAGTGGACTGGCACCCCGTCTTCGAGGAAGAGCCGCGAGATGTCCTCGGTCAGCATCGAGTGCCCGAAGCGGTACACGACGTGAGCGAACTCCGCGAAGATCGCCGGGTCGATGTCGGTCTGCGTGTTGAATACGAAGAGGTCGATCATCGGCTGAACCTTGCGGCCGAACTCTTCGAAGACGAGGTGCTGGTACTGCATCTCGGTCGCAAAGCGCGCCGTCTGGAACAGACGCTCACCGTTCCACGAAAGAGCAGGACCAAGATCTGCGGGATTCACCCCTGCAGCTGTCAGGGCGGCCTGCTGTGCGCTGGTCAGGTCGGCGGCCTTGATGACGCCAGCCAGCACCGCCAGGGCGACGCCACCGGCGTTGATAGCTGCCAACTGCGCCGGCGTGAGCGTCTCAAGGCCCTCGGTCAGCCATTCATTGATGAACTCGACGTCCTTTGATTTCAGAATCTCCAGCTTCTGCACGTCCACTTGGCGGTTGTGCTCGGAGTGGAAGACGTGGTGGACGGCGGTCAGGCCGATATTTTCGTTGCCGCGGCCGTCACCGGTGACGAAATGGCGATCGAGCAGCTCGTTGTCGTACTCGGTGTTCTTTCCAGTCAGAGGGTTGAACTGGACCGCATTGCCGGCGGGATCGGCCGGAGTGTTAACCCCGTCCGGCCGCAAGAAGCCCTGAGTGTCCAGCACCGGCACGGCATTGTGCGCAATGTCGTCAAGGAAGGAATGCGAGGTGCGTACCGGCTCGGTGCCGCCCTCGGCCGGGTTTAGCTTCACCGGAGCGCCCGGCGTTCCGCTGACGGTGATATCATCTTCCGTGTTCGGAATGCCGTCATAGCCGATGTCGAGGATCACCTGCGGGAAGCCATTCTCTCCCGGGATGAACTTGCCGTAGAGATCAGTCCGGATCAGCGGGATATTGAAGACGTCACGGTCCGTGAGTTCAATCCCGAGCATCTCCCTCGCCTGATCCTTCACATCCTTCCAAGTCGGGAGCCCACCATTGGCGCCGTCAAGCATATGGCCAGTAGCCACCGGCTCGCCATTTGCATTCAGCTTGTACTCGCGCAGAAAGACCTGGTGCGAGGGATGGGACGTGTAGGTCTGGTTCTGATCGACGAAGGGGGTCGTGACGTTGATACTTTCACGGACATCGTCCGCCGCCTCGTTGACGTCTGGAGTGCCAGGGTCATCGCCGAGGATGCCATCCGCGCCCGGCCCTACGTTGAACTGGGTCGCGCGTGTCAGCACCATGAAATTGGTGAAACCACCGGGGACGTAGAGCGGATCGTCGGGCTGGAGCGGGACGTAGATGGTGCCCTCACCGCCTTTCGAGATCAGGTCCAGGCCATGGTCGAAGAACTGACCGAAGAAGGTCATCCACCCGTTGAACGGGGCTGACAGCCCTTCGTCCGGCGCGACATTCGGGATTTTGAGCGATGTGCCGTCCAATTCAAACTCGATACCGAGTTCGGCAGCCACATGGTTCAGAACGTTCTGCGCGCCAATGACGACATCGGGCTCGGTACCTGCGTCGTCGCCGTCCGGAACGGTCACTTGATAGGCATTGGCGGCGGCCGTCGCTTCGGACGCCAGGCCAATCGCCGCTGGCAAACGGAAATTCGCAATCAGATTCAACAGGTCTGAAATCTGGTCTGCCACTTCGGCGGCGGGCGGAGGATCGGCGTCCAGGGCTGCCTGCAGGTCGAGCTGCATCTTCTGCCAACTTTCCACTCTCGCGTTCGCGATCTTGACAGCGTGCAGAACGGCAAATGGCTCCTGGATTTGCGCGATCTTGGCAGTCAGGTCACCCTCGTGGCCCGCATAACGGAGAGCGGCGGTCAGCGCCGCCGGGTTGTTGGGCGACTGATCGGCGATAAGATTGGAAATAAGACGTGGGTCTGCGTCGACAACGTTGCCGCCGGTGCCCACAGTTTCGCCGCCGCTGCTGTAGTTTCCGTCAATCTGAGTCGGCGACTGGCCGGTAGGACCATCCGGATCGAACTGGTCGCCATCGGTTTCCTTGCGCCAGCTTGGCTCGAACATGCGCGGCATGGTCTGATCGGCGGCGCCCCAGAGCTCGCGCCCCGGGATGATGTTGTTGTAACTGCCGTCAACGGTGCGCAAGCCGTAAGGGAGGTGCGGCTGGCTGATCGCGAGCATGCCCTCGGTGCCGTACTCGCCGGCCGCGTTGACGCGGATCTCGTTGAGGGGGATGCCGCTCGCATGCGCCTCGGCGATCTTGATCTGCTTGAGGATGAATTCGAGATCGTGCTGGTTCAACTTAACGGCCATTTGTCCCTCCACATGCGAGCCGTTCTGGTGCCCGCTTACCCCGCCCTGGCGGGAAACTTCGATGACGCAGTGTCGATCAAGTCTGCGGGGATCGTCAGGTGCGATGGTCTGGCGATTGATTGCCCGAAGGTCGGGGGCAGGAGGGGGGACTTTGGTCTACATCGGATCAGACCTAGGTCTGACGCTTGTGCTCACGGAGGAGATCAACGCCAGGCCGACGCCAGTGAGGCTTTCAGCACTTCCTGGCTGCCGCGGGGGCAGCTCCCAGGCTGCGACACTGGGCACGCCGAACAAACCTAATATTCGGAAACCTTGAAGCGCCATGAAGCGACTCTGGCTCCTTTATTTGACCGCTTCGCCGGATGTGCTAGGCTCATGCCCCAATAGAGAGCCAAATAACTTGTTCGAACGCCTCCATACGTTCCGAAAGCGTTGGGCAAATCTCACTCTGGCGCAGAAGTTTGCTGTCTCTGGCGCCCTCTATACCTTGCCGGCCCTACTGCTGTGCGGCGTGCTCACGACAACAATAGTCACCAATGCAATGGTGGAGCGGCACGCCGGCGCCATAGCTGCAGTGATATCGAATGCCCTGACGGGCTTCGGTGGTCGCGAGGGAGATAGATCGGATTACCTCGCCATCTTCCAACATTTGACGGCTGAGCCCGATTTTCTGGCGCAATTTCCCTACGTGACGATCTGGGGACTAGATGGAGATGTGGAGTTTTCCAACCTGCACGAGGTTGGCCCGGTCCCGTACGACCTCCCCATCGATGTAGCCCAGGCGCTGGCAGGCAGCGCGCTTGCTGACTTCACCGACATGAATTCCGCCGAGTTTCGTCATAGTGGACTGACAGCAGACTATCTCGAAATCTACGTGCCCATTACCGACCCCGTGACGGGGGCCGTCGTGGCGGCGATGCAACTGCGCGAATCCACTGCCCCGCTGGAACGGGTGCTGATGTGGGTCACACTCACCACGTGGGCTGCGATCGGATCGAGTTCCGCCATTGTCATCACGGGTCTGTACGGCATCGTAAGAAGCGGGAGTCGAACCATCCAGCGCCAGCACAGGGCCCTGCAAAGAAGACTTAGTCAGAGCCAGTATCTTGCCAAGCGCTATCGACAGCTCAAGGAGGAAGCGCAAGTCCTCTCACGCAACGTCACCCGGTTCACCGATGAGCATCTTCGCACCATCGGCACCGACCTGCATGACGGCCCGGCGCAGAACATCGCCCTGGCAGTCCTCAATATCGAACAGGTACGGCGGGCTGCGAACAAGAAGGAGCGAGCACAGGTCCTCGATCAAATGGAGGCGGCCCTCGGTGAAGCGCTGCGGGACATGCGGGATATCGCGGCGGGGCTGGTGCTGCCGGAACTGGAGCATCTTGACCTTCACAAGGTCATCCAGAATGCCGTGGACCTTCACATTCGCCACACCGGATGCGTCGTCACCACAACCATCGACATCCCGAACATCCATGCTTCCCAGACAGTGAGTGTCTGCGTCTTCCGGTTTGTACAGGAAGGCCTGAACAACGGCTTTCACCACGGCTTGGCTGAAGGCATAGCCGTCACAGCCGCATGCAGGGGGAGCACACTAACACTCTCGGTAGAGAACCGTTATGTGGAGGGCGAACGGTCAACCCATGCCAGTGAATCACATGGGCTCGGTCTGCACGGCCTCCGGGCCCGCGTCCAGAGCATCGGCGGCAAGTTCACCTTCATCCAGGAGCATGGGCTTGCCCGGATGCAGATGTGGCTCAACCTGCGCAGGCTAGATCCCTCTGGGCAGCGGCAGACCATGGTTGCGCCCATAACATTGCGGCCGGATTCGCCTCCCCGCACTGCCGACTGAGCTTCTGCGCTCAGTTGGCGGGCTTCGGCAGCGCCGGCCGCCGCCGTGTGCCCACTTCGGACAGCCGTATTTCATCGTCCCCCGAGCTCGCCTCATCGGCATCATCTGTCCCGAGCCCCGCGAGTGTGCGCTCGAGCTTTCTGTTGCGTTCAGCGAGGAACTCGAACTGGCTGGCGATAAGACCTTCGGCTGCTCGCGACCGCGCCAGCTGATCCGTTTTTTCCCGCAGCAGGCGCGTGCGGCTTGAGGTCACGATCCCCACGAGCAGCCCTGCGGAGAGCCAGGTGAGTGGCTGCAGCCACAGTGTCATGAAAAAGTCCTGATACCCGACGCCCAGCGGGCGCTCTGGCCAACCGGAAAGCCAGCTCAGAAGGGTGCCGCCCAGCACTGCCAGAACGGCGCCTTCTATCCCGTATTGTGCTGCCAGCAGGATGGTGACGTAGAGAAATGGGTGCAGGGGCCACTGACCGAAATCCACTAGATTCAGCCACTCCAAGAGAGCCGGCGCGCCCAGGAGGATCATCGCTTCTGCGAGCAGCAGCAGGCGGGAGTGATCATCCCTGGTAGCTGGCGCCACATGCGCTGAAGACAGGGGCGTTGAGGTGATGGTCATCTTGCCACTGATGGGTTGTTGGTGATGAAGGTCAGCCGGTGCAGGCCGCTCAGTGTTCTCCGCATGGCTGCGTAAGCGGCGATTCCGCCGGCCACGGACGCGAGCAGATAACCCATCCCGAGATGGTCAGGGCTGGCCAACATCAGCGCAGTTATGGCTCCGTTCAACCCCAGAAACAGCACCTGTAGGATCAGGAACACGCGCCCATACTGAACAAACAGAATGACGCTGCAGCTGGCCTGGAAGAGCAGGTGGAAGGAGGCGCCGAGGAAGGCAAGACGAAGCACCGTCGCCGCGTCATGTGGCAGTCCTATCCAGGAGGCAATTACCGGCGCCAGGATCGCCAGGGCTGCACTGATGGCCAGTTGAACAAGAAAGGCGGTGAACAGCGCATCAACGGTGTCCCGGGCCAGTATGCGACGCTGCTCCTCGAGCTGGCGCAACGTCCCTCCCGACTGCACGATGTCCCTGTAGTGCCGGTAACTGTCGAAAAAGGTGGTTTCAAGCCAGACCACGTAGACAGACATGACCGGAACAATCGACAGATAGGCGATGAACATCGGGCTGTCGTAGCGAGGCGCATAGAGCAGTCCCTGCTGCACCGAAGCAGCCTCGGCGGAGTGCCAGACGACGATCTTGTCGATCCAGACTGCCAGCGCCCCCGCAAGGCTGGCAGCGAAGAAAGTGGCTGATAGTGGCCGCTGCGAGAGCAGGGATGCCGCCGTATCGCGCAAGGGACGCCGTTCTGCGGGAAAGGTGCGAAGGATCAGGAAATTCAGGACGCAGAAGGCCACCGCAAGCCCGATGCTGAAGCCGACCAGCATGCCTGCCGGCCCATAGCCTAGTCGTGCCGCAGCCACGCCGAAAACAACTGAACAGCTCAGACCGATTGCAAAGGCCGAGGTGACGGCGGCGTATTGCTTGATCGCGGCGACGAACGCCATTGCGAGCCACAGGTGGCTCACCTGTACGATGCAGACGATGGCAGCGGCCGTGATGCCAGGTTCAAGGTCCAGCAAGACGAAGACAAAGAACATTCCAATCGCGAGCGCGGCAAGTGTCGCCACAACAAGGGCGCCGAGATACACATCCTGCACCCTTTCGAACCTGCGCCTGTACAGCAAGGCCGAGACCCTGAGGGTGGCCTCCATGGAAATCGGTGCCGTAATCACCAGTGAAAGGGCAAAACTATAGATTACCAGGATGCTGAAAGTCGTGAGTTCGGAGCCTTCGAGAACCGGCCTGCTAAGAAAGTACAGGATGGCGAGACCGCTCATGATGACAATCCAGGGGCCGGACGCGATCAGGACCGCGTGGGCGCCGGCCATCGACCTCGAGGCCAGGCTGTTTCGACTGCTGAGTTTTTGGAGCGCAAAGCCAATGCCAGCCATTTCAAGCCACCGCGCGATCGTTTTGGTTGAGGCAGTCGCTGTAGAGTGTCTGGTAAGCGGCAGCGACTGCGGTGTCCCGGTAAGCGGCATGCACCCTGAGACGCATGTTCTCGCCGCAACGGGCAAGCAGTGATCTGTTGCACAGCAGGGTCGCAACCGCAGATGCGACTTCGTCAGCCGCCCCTACCGCCGCAATCATCCCCCCTGCGCCGATCCCGGCAAGCGGGCCAGCTTGCCCCTCGATCATTTCCCGGCAAGCACCCACATCGGTTGCAACCGTAGGGATTCCGGCAGCACCGGCCTCGAGGACAACAAGGGGCAGTGCCTCGCTGATGCTGGTGAGCACAAGCAGATCCACTTCGCCCAGATGGTCCCGGACGTTCACTGGTCCGGTGAACTCAACCGTATCCTCAAGCCCGCGTCGTTGAACTTCCCGGCGGCACCCTTCGGCATAGTCGGGGTCCTCGTCCATGGGCCCCATGACCAGGGCGCGCAGAAAGGGGATCTCCTCATACAGCAGTTCAGCGACGTCGATGAAAGTCTGAACGTCCTTGATGGGAGCAACACGACCGATGAAGGCAATGGTCGGTCGATCATGAGCGCGCCGGGCGATGCTGCCGAACCGGTCGATGTCCACGCCGTTGGGAATAATCGCCAGCTTCTGCGGCGGGGCGCCAAGCCCGTACTGAAAGGCCTGATTGGCCTCGTAAAGAGAGACAATCCTAGTCGCCTGCGCGTAGGCCACGCGTGCGAAACTCTCGAACCCCCGAGCCCAGAAGTCGCGGATGTCGCGCCGGTCGTCCGAGAGGTCAAGTCCGCGGTCGACACTGTTGGCGATCCAGTCGGCCATCAGGATCTCGATACGCCGCTCGTTGGAATAGATCCCATGCTCGGTGATCAGCAACGGGCGCGCTGTTTCGATCGTGGCCCTTGCACCAAGCAGCCCAGCGTAACCGGTCGAGAGTGCGTGATAGACCTTTGCAGCGGGGAGGCTGCAGGTCATCATCCGATAGAGGCCACCGACCAGGGCTCGCCAGGCCCAGAAGAAGCCCAGAAAATCGGCATGTGGCATGGTCACATAGTGTGCACAGATGGTTTGCCAGGCGTTCTCCGAATTGAGCAGCACCTCTAGGGCCACTTTCCGGTTGATCGGTCCGGTGAGACGCAGCACTTCGGCAAAGGCGCTCTCGTCTCCCTCCGACAGCAACCGATCGAGCAGGAGAGCGAGATGTCCGGGGGAGGCATCCGGCCATTGCCGCTCCCGTCCCAGCCGGTCGGTATCAAGAAGGACGTGATCTATTCCGACGAGGTTGGGAGGCGCCGGGTACAGCGCTCCCCCAGCCGGTGGGGCCGGCAGCACTGCCAGCACGCGAAAGTTCAGTTGCGGTTGAGAGCGGATGAGCCAGTCCGTCCAGGTCGACACGCCGCCCGCGACGTAAGGGTAACATCCCTCCGCAATCAGGCACACATCAGCGACAGGCTGTGCCCTGCCCAGGTGACGCGGAACAAGACCCAACACTACGACCTCCCACTGGCATTGCGGGACGTCCGGGCGTTCTGGCGCTGGCGCTGGCGGGTATGTGCCGCGACGGCGGCAGCCTGCACCCGCAGTCGATGGTCAGGGCTCTTCAGCGCCTGCGAGAGAGCGGCGTGCACAACCGCCGGTTCTTCACTGGCTGCCAGGTAGGCGAGCAGGGCCTGCTTTTCTTCCATCGAGCCGTTGGTTAGCAGCGCCTGGTATGGACGGGGCAAGGCGGCTTCCCCCCGGACCAGACGGCCATCGCGTATCCGGTCCACCAGCGTTACTGCCGCAGCGCTGCGCGGGGCGATCACGTCGTACCATTGCTCCAGCTCTCTTCGATCCGCTCTCAGCTCCTTCTGGTCTGCCAGGAGCCCGGCAATGCCGCCCATGGGGCCAAAGACCGCAAACAGCAGCGTGAAAGTCTGCAGTTCTGCGGAGGAGCGGTGGAAGAGCTCCAGCAGCCAAATGAGGGCGGCGAGCAGCGACACCAGCGTGAGATGCCCCAGCACCAGATAGCGCCAGTCCGACCCGGCAAGGGTCAGTGCAACCAAAACGATGCTGCAGCACAACACTGCGGCCTTGACGGCGTGGAGCGTGGACAACTGACCCGCAGGGGGTCGGCCGAGATCGGAAGCAAGAGTCATCTTGAGCACCTCCCGGAGCAGATGAGCCAGGAGCCCGACGGCTGGGTCCATGGTGCTGGAACTGCTAGGACCAGCAGGCTGCGGCGACATTGACGACCATCAATGCCGTTTCAGTGATGTCGCACCAGCATGGCATGGCGCTGAGAAGGCATGCCAACGGTCCTAACGACAGATGATGATGCCGTCCCACCGTCCTGTTCTGCCTGGTTTGGTGCGGGTGTTCGCCATGATGCTGGCCGTGTTCAGTCCGACGGAAGCGATCGCCGAAGAACCGATGCGAGTTCGGGAGCTTTCAGCCGCCACGTCCTGGATTTACCAGTTGCAGGATCTTGTGCCGTCGCGGATCGCTCGCAGCGCCGCAGACGTCGCCGTTGTAGACTTCGCCCAGAATGGGTCCACGCTGCCTCTGGACCGGAACGACGTTGCCAGAATGCGCCTCAAGCCTGACGGAACACGCCGAATCGTGCTGGCCTATCTCAGCATCGGGGAAGCAGAGGATTACCGCTTCTACTGGCATCGCGACTGGCGCTACGCCCCGCCTGATTGGCTTGGGGAGGAAAACCCCGAATGGCCGGGCAACTACCACGTGGATTTCTGGCACCCACAATGGCAGGCCATCCTGTTCGGCGGTCCCAATTCCTACCTGGACCAGATCCAGTCCGCCGGCTTTGACGGTGTCTATCTCGACAGGGTGGACGCTTTCGCTGAGGGGGGCGCGCAGGAAAGTGGCAAAGACCGCATGCGCGAACTCGTCGGCCGCCTTTCAGCCTACGCTCGCATGCGGAACCCCGCCTTTCTGGTCGTGGCACAGAACGGGGAAGAGCTTCTCGCGGACCCGGAGTACCGCCGTGTTCTCGATGGTTTCGCCAAGGAGGACCTGTTCTACGGCGTCGATGGGGACGGCGTGCCGAACAGCAAGTCGGAAATCCGCGCCAGCCTGCGGCACATCATGACGCTGCTGAATGAGGGCAAGCCCGTCTTCCTGGTTGAGTATCTCCGGGATCCGACGGCCATGGCGACTGCCACCGGTTACGCGAAGCAATTGGGCGTGCCGATCTATTTCGCACAAAGAGAGCTCGACGATGTCTATGCCCTTTCCAGATAGCTTGCCGGACCGCAACTCCAGCCGGGACTACTCCTTGCTGCTGGCAATCGCACTTGGGGTACTCACCATCGCCGGTGCCTTCGCCATGTTGCCAGGTACTGAGGAGAAGGCTGTCGCAATGATCTCGGAAGGGCGGACGAACGAGGCGCTGAAGCTGCTGGAAGCGAGCCGGGCCGACGGCGAATTCACCAGCCACGAACGTTCGCTCCTTGCCGAGCTGTACCTGGACAGGGGCGAACTTGCTCACGCCGCCGCCCTGCTTGAACATCTCGCAAATGACCCCGTGCATGCCGGATCAGCTCTGCCGCGACTGACGGCCCTCTACGGGCAGGTCCATGACCAGCGGCGTCAGCTGGAAGCGGCGCGGCGGCTTTATGACCTGCGCCCGACCCAGGCGCTCTATGACGAGCTTCGCCTGCTTTACCGGCTCATGGGGGAGTGGCAGGGGGAGCTCAGCTTGCTCGATCGCGCCATCAAGGCGGGGCATGCGAGCTCCGATGATATCCTGCGCTGGCAGCACCTGCGAAACGTCAAGCCGGATGTGATGGCCGCCGCAGCGACCTGGCATGCTCCCTGGTTCACCTTTCCCAGTATCAACCTGCCCTGAGCACAGTTGCAACACAACCGACGACTTCGCCTGTTTCCTGCCACACTTGCAGCCCTCACTGCGCTTCGCAATGGCGGGGAAGGTAGAGTGGATACCGCAAGGGAAGTCGAACTGCGCGCGCTCATGGAAAAGCTTGCACCAGAGGAGTTGCCCGAGGTGGCCGCCATGTTGCTCGAGGCCTGGTGGCAGTCGCAGGGTGAGTCGGCTTCAAGCGTTTACGAATTCTACCGTCGCATCACGCAGTACCATTCCGGTGAACTGCGCGAACAGCTCGAATATATGAGCACGACCTATCGCTCCGGCCAGCTGCTCACCCCGCCTCCTCGCCCTCCAGACTGACCCACTGTTGCCTGACAAGGCCGCACAGCTTGACGTTCGTCAATGTAGCCTGCTGACGGTCGCGCTCTGCTGATCCGAGCATTGCTGGGAGAAGGCAGATGTGTGGAATCGTAGGGATCGCGGGCGCACACCCTGTTGCAGAGCGCCTGCTAACCGGACTGAAGCGGCTCGAATATCGTGGCTATGACAGTGCCGGTGTTGCAACGCTCGCTGAAGGCCGCATCGACCGGCGTCGCGCATCAGGCAAGCTGTCGGCCCTCGCGGCGCGCGTGGCCGAGACTCCTCTTTCGGGAACGACTGGCATAGGGCACACGCGCTGGGCCACCCATGGGGCGCCGACGGAACTCAACGCCCATCCACACGCGACCGAACGCGTGGCAGTCGTACACAACGGAATCATCGAGAACTACCGTACGCTGCTGGCGGACCTTGCGGGCGACGGCTACTTGCCGGCAAGTCAGACCGACAGCGAGGTCGTGGCGCTGCTGGTTACCCGCGCAATGGACCTCGGCCTGTCGGCGGAAGAGGCGGTCGAATCCACGCTGGGCAAGCTGAAGGGCGCCTATGCACTGGTGTTTCTGTTCGAGGCTCAGGACAAACTCCTGATTGCCGCACGGCATGGCTCACCCCTGGCGATTGGTCACGGCGATGGTGAGATGTTTGTTGGCTCCGATGCTTTGGCTCTGTCACCCTTCACTGAGCGGGTCACCTATCTCGAGGATGGCGACTGGGCAGTGCTGGGGCCGGAAGGGGCAAGGCTTCATGCCAAGAGCGGTCCAGTGACAAGACCCTTGCACCAGATCGTCTCCACCCAGACTACGGCGGACAAGGGGCCGTTCCGGCACTTCATGCTCAAGGAGATTCATGAGCAGCCCGAGGGGCTGTCGCGGGTTATCGGCACCATCCTGGACCGCCCGAGCATGTCCCTGCTCCCGCCCCCAGCCCTGCCCTTCCGGTTCAGCGATCTCAAGCAGGTGTCCATTGTCGGCTGCGGCACGGCTTATCTTGCGGGAGCGACCGCCAAATACTGGTTTGAACGGTTTGCCAGACTACCGGTGCAGGTCGAGATCGCGTCTGAAATGCGCTACCGGGAGCCGCCCCTTGATCCTGGCGAGCTCGCCTTGTTCATTTCCCAGTCGGGTGAGACGGCAGACACGCTGGCGGCATTGCGATATTGCCGCGCAGCGGACCAGCACGTCATCGCTGTCGTGAATGTCCCCCAATCAAGCATAGCCCGCGAGGCCGACGTTGCCCTGCCGCTGATGTGCGGACCCGAGATCGGTGTTGCATCGACCAAGGCGTTCACCGCCCAGCTTACTGTTCTTCTGGGCCTCGCGCTGCAGGCGGCCCGTGACCGAGGAACGATCGAGCAAGAGCGGTTGGACAGCTTGCTCGAGGCCCTTTGCCGGTTGCCCGCGGCGATATCGGCAACCCTTGAGCTCGACGACGAGCTCAAGGGTGTATCGCGGGTGCTCGCCAGAGCCCGCAACGTGCTGTTCCTTGGTCGTGGCCTCCATTATCCCATCGCGCTCGAGGGCGCGCTGAAGCTCAAGGAGATCTCCTACATCCACGCTGAGGGCTATGCGGCAGGCGAGCTCAAGCACGGCCCCATAGCACTGGTTGAGGAGGCTGTCCCGGTAGTGGTCCTCGCGCCGTCGGACGAGCTGAGCGAGAAGACCTTCTCGAACATGCAGGAGGTCGCCGCGCGGGGCGCTCCGGTCATCCTCGTGACCGACGAGGCGGGCAGGAGTGCCGGTACCGCGCTCGGGGCCCACATCCTGACGCTGCCCACAACCGATCCGGCGCTGAGCCCCATCATCAGCGCGGTGGCGGTGCAGCTCCTTGCCTATCACACGGCGACGCAGCTGGGCGCTGATGTCGACCAGCCGCGCAATCTTGCTAAGTCGGTTACCGTTGAGTGATGAGGTGCCGTTCCGCCCAGGCGGAGGGCCCGGGGCTCGCCGCCTGCGGCTTCTGGTCGAGGCGCGGTGGAGCGAAATGCTCCTGAAACTTGAGCTCCCATGGGTCGAAGCTGGGAACCTGCCGAAGCGTCTCGGGGCCTTGGCTGTCCTGGGCGGATAGTTTGGTCATTTCAAATCCTCGCCGTTCATTATCCTGCGAGGCTGCCAGCTGCCGCGTCTGGCGGCATTGACGGTGGGCAATGAACGGGAAATCGGGGGCATCCGGGCGCTGGCTGCGGCAACAGCCCTGGTGTGTTTGGTGCAGGCGCCTCAGGGCTCGCCGAAGTTGTGCCACAGCTCGGAGTGGCACCGGCCGATGACCTTGACCCATGTGGCCATGGCAAGCGGCTCATCCTGGCTGTAGCCAAGCTCGACGATCTGGGTCCTCACGGCCACGGAGCCGAGTTCGGTGATCTCCTCATAAACCCATGGCGCGATCCGGGGCAGTTCGTCGAGGCGGAAGCGGCC
The DNA here is from genome assembly GCF_042685625.1 of Devosia albogilva. Lineage (NCBI taxonomy): Bacteria > Pseudomonadati > Pseudomonadota > Alphaproteobacteria > Hyphomicrobiales > Devosiaceae > Devosia > Devosia albogilva. The sequence continues at coordinate 2,734,951 of NZ_JBHUNP010000001.1, read as the reverse complement.
GGATATCGGGTCCAAAGGGCTAGCCATCACGTGTTCCGACATGATCGGGTCTCCGGCAGACAATACCCGGCATCAGGCGCCGGCGCTGGGTCGAGTTCATTGACCCCCATCAATGTCCCGGGCGCAGTTACCGGTCACGCTGGTGACTGGATGCGCGGCCGGCGGGTGTAGCGGAGTTTTGGCTGAACGTTAGGGTTTGCTCAAACAGAACCGTCTATATCCTGCAGCGGATAGGAAGAAACATGGCCGCATACAGGATCACGCTCCATTCGGGGCAGGCAATCATTGTCGAGGACGCCCGCGAGTTGCGCCGGCTGTCAGCTGACCTGTGCAGCGACGGCTTTGTGGTCGTGCGCCGGCGCGCCGCCGCCTATTCCGAAGAGACCACAGACTATTCCGTCCTCGAGCGGGCGGTGGCGAGCATCGAACCCGCCGACCAGGTTTGACCGGCGGCAAGCTTTCGGTCGTTCGACTTTGACGAGCTGCTGCCGGCTTGTTCACTCGGTTCCTGCCGGATGCGCCAGGCAAGAAGGGTCAGGGCAGATCGTTCAGGGGTGTCAGTAGTTCAGCCGCCTCGCCTTCGAAGCTGGCAAGGGTTCAAGGATGGTGTTCGAGGTAATCGACCTGCTGAGCGACGGCATTGTCCCCGGGATAAATGTCGAGGCAGTAACGCCGGAAGAGGCGGTGCTGAGGGCTCTGGGTGTCGAGGTGAAGCGAAACGGCACGCGTCGGGATCTGGTGGCGCGTGTCTACTGGCACACGCCGGGAAACACCAACATGGTCAGGCTCTATCGGGCCCATTCTGTCTCCCCGCAGCAGCCGGCTGATGCCATAAGGATTAATCGAGATCATCAGACCTAGGTCCATTGCCGGCAAGCCTCGAGGAGCCCATGGTGGCGAGGCAGACCACGACCCAGTCTGTGACGCTCCAAAGCCTTCGCCCGGCCAACCTGTTTGACCGGGTTTTTCTTGTCCCGCGGCTGAATGCAAGAGCGCGCGCTCCGGCCAATTGATCGATGAGGGCTAACACCAAGACAGGGGTGTGCCAGCTCCGCGACCAACATAGCTCGTGCTTGGCCGTGCCGTTTCCAGCTGGGCACTTGCTGCCCTTATCGCAATTGCGGTGATGCGGGGTTGATCGGCCGAATCGCCCACCTTCGTTCGGGGAAGTGACAGGGGCAAATGCGTGGTCAGCGAGCCAGGAGGTGATCGAGATGGAGGCGCACTTCGCCGTCCTGCTCCGCGGTGACCGCGCCGAGAAAGTCGCGGACCGCATCATGCGTCGCATCCCCCCTGCTCTCGCACCACTTCCGGAACAGCCTTGCTGCAGCGGAGGGCAGCTCGTCAGTGGAGAGCTTCTCCACCAGTGCTGCCAGCTCCACCTCGTTTCCAGTTCCCATCCGATGACGCCCCCCAGCGGTTTTCCGCTGGTTGTGGGCTAATCACGTAAGGTCGTCAACGTCCTCGCGACCGTGGATCCACAGCTGTGTGCAAGCAGAAGAAATGTATCGCCATCGCGCACCTGCCAATCCGGCTGCTATGACGAGCGGATGACGCAAAGGATCCTCCGCATCAGCTCGCGATTGTCGCTGCAACGCTGTCGCCCACGCTCGGCCCTGCCAGTGGGCATCGAGCGAGCCGGCGCCTTTGCTGCCGCCCGCCTCCTCTTTGCGCTCGCCTACCCGTCGCCGGATCTGGTGGGCGGCCGCCGTTCTGCTCCTCGGCCTGCGAGCTTGAGATTCTCCAGCAGGTCAGTACCGACCGTCACGACCGCCTCGACGACGCTTCGGGCAAGGCCGCGGGCGCCACTCTCGGACTAGCGCGGGGTTGGCTCATCGCAAGGCTCATCGCGAGGCAGAGGGGAGTCTGAAGGCAACTACAGCTGAGACCAGTCTTCCACGGAGCCTGCCGAAGGGCAAATGGCCTAGAGGGAAGCAGCTTCTTCTGTCAGAGTACCACTCGTGATCACGCGCCTCACCCGGTTGCTGTTCGGCAAAGACAGGAAGGCCCCCCGACGCCCCAGGGTCGATCTCGGGGCCATGCCGTCCGCGCTTTATGTCATCGGCGACGTTCATGGCTGCCTCGATCAGTTGGTACGGCTCGAGAAGCGCATCGTAGAGGATGCAGCGGGCATACCGAATGGCAAGGTCATCATCATGCTCGGGGACTATGTCGACCGGGGCCCCTCCTCCGCCGCCGTGCTCGATCACCTGCTCCAACCCCCGCCCGGGAGATTCCGGCGTCTTTGCCTTGCCGGCAATCATGAAGTGATGATGCTAGCGCATGCCGAAAAACCGTCCCTGCCCAGCGACTGGCTCGTCAATGGCGGCGATGAGACCCTGACGAGCTACGGCATTTCGCCCGATCGCTACGTCGCAGCCTCGATGAGGCTTAGGGGTCAGATCCTGGCGAGCCATATCCCGTCAGCCCATATCGACTTCCTTGCCACCCTGCCGGTGATCATCACCATGCCGGGCTATGTGTTCGCCCATGCCGGCATCCAACCGGGCGTGCCGGTTGAGCGGCAAGAAGAAGAGGACCTGTTATGGATGCGCCATGACCCCGCAGCGGTTTGGAGCGGAGAGGGTCCTACCCTGGTGCATGGTCATACCTTGGTGCCGGAGCCGCTGGTGCTGCCGGGACGGATCGCGGTGGACACCGGGTGCTTCGCCACCGGCGTGCTGACGGCGCTGCGGCTTGTCGCCGGAGAGGAGCCGCGCTTCCTGTCGGTGGGACCACGCTAGCCAACGTGGCGGCGCCCTGTTCCGAGCCGATCGGTCTTTGCGGGTGCGTGCAACGTCACCCCGTCAGAAACACCACACAGGTGCGCTGGTGGCTGGCCCCTAAAACGCGAAGCCAAGCAGGTAGGGTTAATAGAGAGTTGCGTTTGATTGGCTCGCTGCTGCCGCTTAGCTCTGCTCTATGGTCTGGCAAGCACTCATATTCGCGTTGCTTGTACCCGCCGGCTTGCTCCTGCTGGTGGGGGCAGTTCTCGCACGTCACTGTTCCACCCCCCGAACCTCGCGTCAGGCCAAGGCTGCGTTGTCACCTGGCACGGGGCTCGTGGATCCTGTGACCTTCACGCGCCAGCTCATCGCAGCCCGTCTCAAACGGCGTCCGTGGAGTTTGTAGCCTGCCTGAACTAACGTCTTGCAGCCCTATGGGCGGGCGATACTCGCGCTGACACGATGAAGTTGGCCTGCTGCAGGCACCGCAGGGATATGCCAGCCATCGAGGATCTCCAGCGGGAGTGCTCCAGCAGCCCCGATTCAGATTCACTGCTGGCCCAAGCCAGCCTCCAAGCCGCCCCGCCTCGTTGAAGATGTGCGATAACGTCTCTTATCGATCATCCGCGATCAACTGCGACCTGCCGCCCCTCCTGACCCAGCGACCAGGGACCCAGCGCAAGCGTTGCTCGCGCTAGGCCGGGAGACGACCAGCAATTTCTAGCCAAGGACCTCATCGCCCGCCGGCGGAGGCGGCGCAGAAGGAGGCGCGGCGGCGGGTGCCGGTGCCGCTGCTGGCGCAGGAGCCGGTGCCGGCGCGGGAACAGACGCCGGGATAAGCGGACGCTCATACGGCCGTGTGGGCGTCACTGCGGCTGCGTTCGGGGTCGCTGGCGGCACCACCTGCACGGCTTCGACCGGAATTACGTCGCCATACTTCTCGCTGCGATAGGCATCGATCATCCGCTGCCCAGCACTGCGATCCTTGAAAGTCCAAACTCCAAGCTCGGCGCCTTCAACGATGAGCGAATATACAGCCTTCTCGATCGCCTGCTGCACCGCAACCTGCCGCGGCTCGTTCTGCGTCATGCCAGCTTCAACTTCGAGAATGCGGTCGAGGGCCACATACTGGAAGATGCCGCCCTGCATGGCGATGGAGGCGACCGACTTGTGGATGGTGACGCTGGCGAGCACTTCACTGGTATTGGTGGAGACCGCTCGCAGGCTGATAGTCACCGTGTCCTGCTGCCACTTGGTATCGGCACCGATGCCGAGGTAGCGCGCACCCAGACCGCCGGTCTTGGTATAAGTATCATAGCCCGTGATGCCGCCCTGAATGATAATGCTGGCGTGCTGCAACGGCGGTAGTACGCTAGCCGGCACCTCCGCCTCATCCCGGTAAATCCGGCGCATCTCAGTGACGATCTGGCGCTCCTTGAGCGTGTCGTCGAGCCGCGAGCGATCCAGCACGGTGAACCAACGGCGTTCGCCGGCGTCCTGGAGCGCCTTGATCAGTAGCGATACACCGCCTTGCGTAACCGCATGAGACAGCGTCTGGCCGCCGGTCGAACTCTCTCCGTACTGACCCGTAAGATCGGGAAAATCGTAGACAGCTACCGAGACCCGTGCCGTCGGCGCCGGCATAGCGCGGAGGTCTGCATTCTGGGCAGTGATGGGCGCAACGATAGGGGCCGCTACCAAGGCCTTGGGAATGGTGGTGGCACACCCGCTCAGCAGGAGGGCAGCGCCCGCCATCAAAGCTGCACGGATTGTGGAAGTGCGTGCAAGCCTGGACATAGAATTCACTTTTCCGCCCACCCGCACCATCAGTTCACAACCAGCTGGGGAACGACAATCTCGGTGGTTCCCGTCGCATCCACGATTGTTAGCCGTATTGAATCCAGCGTTCGTACGAATGTAACGGTGGTGTCTCCGAACTGCACAGTGCCGTTGTCCTGCGGGTTCTCGCCAAAGATGGCCTCGGTCACTTGGCTGGCGAGCGCAGAGAGAAGTCTGCCTTGCAACTGCCGGACGAACAGGTCGGCATCAGTACTGCCAGGCGTTTGCCCCAATCCGCCTCCACCGCCACCTAGTCCCCCAGTATCTGGATTACCGGCAGTGGCAGTGCGCTGTGCGCTAGCGGTACCGAGAAGGTGCGAAGAGTTGAGCGGGTTACCGCCAAAGGAGGGGTTCACTGGAGTGTAGATTAATGGTGCAGCACTCGCGCACATTACGGAGCCCGCCGCTAAGACAGTCACTCCAAGCACCGTTACAATCCAAGGTCTCACGAATTCCCCCACCCGAGTTGCCCATCTTCCGGATGACACTGTTGGTGTTTCCAAGTCAATGCGGAAATAACACGGCGCCTTGGTGCAGCCCCGACACGACAGCATTGTTGAATGCCACCGCGACCCACGCTTCTCCTTGCAAAAACAAAGTCCTACCCCGCCCTCCCGTGCGGTCCAATACAGGCTCGGGTGTGAAGGAGAGGAAGACTGCATCGTCCTGATGTCGACGAAATGTGGCGCAGACGCCACATTTTCCGTGCCATCACGGGTCAGTTCGGCACACGTAAACAAGGTGTGGATGGCGACGTTTTCAGTTCAGCTTGCCGCCCGACTATGGCCGAGCAGTATATCGAAACCGCCATCAGGAACAGACATCTTAACGATGTGTTAAAAACTGCTTTGTCTAAAAAATATTGTTTGCTACGGTCTGACTGTCAGCGAGGGGCCACTCAGCGCTTAGGCGCCGAGAATTAGCTGACAGCCTGTTGCGGGACAGGCCGGGGGGGGGAACCGCAAAATCCCAGAGCTTTATCGCCAGCGCCGGCGGCGCGGGTGAACCGGTGCGTCTGTGCGTGTCGCGATGACGGCACACGCACGTCAATATCAACGGGAGAGGCGGAGACCTCCCCACACCTTGGAGAAGACGAATGAAGTTGAAGTTTGCAACCGCCACGGCCATCGCGCTAGCAATGACCACCGGCGCTTTCGCGCAAAGCAACCAGGCTCCCATCAATCAGGACGGTGACCTCAACGAGGCAATCGTCACCCAGACCGGCAGCAGCAATCAGGCGGGTAGTCTGTCCAGCGCCGGTTGGTGGATGAATCAGGTTGGCGACTCGAACAAGCTTGTTGTTCTGCAGGATGGGAACAACAACAATATCGGCACCACCAACAACATGGGTGGCGTGGGAACCACCAACAGCTACAACGGGGTTCCGGCCGCACAACGACCAGCCGGTCCGGTTTGGACTCGCAACAACGGCATTGATCAGGCTGGAAACTTCAATGAACTGATCATCACCCAGTCTGGGGACCGGAACGGCATTGGCGCCGTGAACCAGAGGTCCTCCAACAATGCAACAGCTCTGACCAATCGTCTGACGATCACCCAGGCCGGTGTTGCAGGAACAAGCCATCAGGGTGTAGCCGACGTCTTCCAGAACAACACGGGTGGAGCGGCTAACATTGCATCGATTACCCAGACGGGCGGTGCAAACCAGGCCGGTAGCAAGGTCTACGTTCTGACCCAGGACGGCACTGGTAACAACGTCGATCTGACTCAGAACGGGCTGAGGAACGTTGTCACCTACGCTACCCAGATCGGCACAGACAATGGGTTGACGGTTCTGCAGACTGGTGGATCGTCCAACTGGGTGGGTGATGCCTCTCAGGATGGCACCAAGAACAGTGCTTCTGTGACACAGACCGGCACTGGCAATGCTGTGGCTTCGCTGGTGCAGAACAATGCGGCGGGTGGTATCGCTGGTAACAGCGCTACGTTGAGCTTTAGCGGCGACTACAATGGCGTAGGCACCTTCACCGGAAATGCGGCCATCCTGAATCTGGGCCTCGCCACCGTTAATCAACTCGGCGACAGCAATCTGGTAACTTACAGCGTAGCTGGCGACAGCAATCTGTTCGCATTTTCCCAAACGGGCGACGGCAACAAGGCCACGGGCACAGTAACTGGCGACAGCAACCAGGTTGCCGTCCTGCAGACTGGCAACAACAACAATGCGCCTTTCATTCAGAACGGCAGCAACAACAACCTGTCAGTCAGCCAGTAAAGAATCAGGAAGGGGCGTCGATTCGCCCCTTCCCTTCTTTCCCAGATCGCTCCGGGGTCTTCGATGTCACTGCGCCTACTTACGCCACTGGCTGCCACTGCGGTTCTCTCGCTCCTCAGCCCCGCATTCGGGGCAGCGAATTTTTCCAACCTCGAGCAGTCCGGCGACGCGAACAGCGGTGTGGTCACACAGTCGGGCAACGTCAGTAAGGTGGGATCCCAGGCAGACCCAGCCCTTCAAAGTGGCGATCTCAACGTCCTCATCTTTACTCAGACTGGCGACAACAACCGTATCGGTACACTCGGCACCGGTTTCGAACAGACCTCCAGTCGCAACTCCGCCACGATCACCCAGACCGGCAACGGGCATTCCGTGGAGCAGGTGACGCAGACCGGCATTTCCAGCACAGTCGGCGGGACGGCGCTGCGACGGAACATTCTGACGGTGACCCAGGACAGTTCAGCCGCCCAGAGCGTCGGCAATAGCATCGGTTCGGTGCTGCAGACGCGCACCAACGAGTGGCGCTCTTCTGCCGCCAATTCAGCCGCCCTGAGTCAGTCGGGTGGCGGCAACCATATGGCGGTGCTGGTGCAGACGGGCTACGCTAACGCAGCAGCTCTCACCCAGACTGGCCTGAACAATGTCATCAACCGAGTTGAGCAGACGGGCTCCGGCAACAAAGTCACTATCAGCTTCAATGGCGGGGGCAACGGTGCCGGAGTCTTTACCTCTAGTCTGCTAGCGAGCGCAGCGCGACTGGTCCAGGGCCAGATGCTACAGGACAACGACTTCTTCGGAGCGTCCTTCCTCCCAGCCAACACCCTCTCCTTTACAGTCGACGGTGATCGCAACGGCTTCGGCTTCTGGCAGCGCGGTACCGGCAACGACGTGCGCGGCCTCATCGCCGATGGGAACGACAACGAAGTGGGGGTGGTGCAGGACGGCGGCGCGAATGAAGCGGACTTAAACGTCACAAGTCACAGGAATGTTTTGCTGATTGACCAGTCGATATTCGGAGCATCGCTGAACGTCGATAGCTACGCGAAAGTGGTGATCGGAGGAGGCGACGAAAACATCATCGCAGCGGCGCAAGGCGGCTCCAACAATTCAGCGTTTATTACAGTCGGCGGCGGCCAAAATGAAGTTGACCTCTCCCAGGCGAGCCTGCTGCTCGGTAATCTGGCGGAGATCGGCATCGCCGGCAGCAATAACTACCTCCTTGCCCACCAATCTGGCGGCCGCAATCAGTTAAGCGTAGATATCTGGGGCAACGGCAACAATCGGGGGAGTTTCGCAGGCACAGCTTCTTCAGCGCTTGCCAGCTCCGGGTCGGTAGGTCCTGGGACGGTGTTGCAGTCGGGTGTTGGCAATGTGGTTAGCCTGACCATTGGTACGCTCGGCCAGCAGAACAACAGTGGCAACAAGCTTGCCGTGGCGCAGTCCGGAAGTGGCAACACTGTTACCGGACTGGTGAGCGGCCACAACAACGAAGCAGTAGTGGCGCAGACTGGCAACTACAATTCCGCCTACTTCAGCCAGGTTGGCGCGGGTAATGTCATCGCAGTGATGCAATAGCGGAGGGTGCGATGATCAGATCCTTCCGCCGTATCGTCTCAGGCCTGTTTGCCATCTCAATTGCGGCCCCTGCCCTAGCGCAAAACGTCGGCAACGAAGTTTGGATCGGGCAGCTCGGCAGCGGCAACACGCTTGATGTGGTGCAGGAGGGTCGCGCGAACTCCGCCGGCGCTGACAACGTTTATCTCTTGTTGGGCCAGTGGGGCGTTGGAAACGTGCTGACACTGTCGCAGTACGGATACGCCAATAAGGTGGGAACGCTATTTGCTGACGAGGCTGCGTACGCCCGCGGAATCTGGCAGCAAGGCGACATCAACCGCCTGTCGATTAACCAGCACAATACCCAAGATGGCGGCTCCAATATCGTTGGGGCGGTTCAGCAGCTGAGCGTGGCCAACATCCTCGAGGGGAGCGCTAATGAGCTAGACGTCACCCAAACAGAAGCCGATGGCTTGGATGGAACGGCTGGGCACTTTATCGGTCGGATAGTGCAGTGGAACACCATCGGTACCGGTGGAAACAACCGGGCGGTCATCATCCAAACGAAGGGCGGTACCGGGCGAGGCAATACCCTTGCGGGGCTCTATCAGCAAGGTGGAGAAAACCAGTTTTCGCTAGAGCAAATCGGGCAGTCCAACCTTTTCGGCGAGGCTTCGGATCGCGGAGGTGCTTGGCAGTATGGCTCCGGCAATGCCGCATCCGTTGTTCAGGATGGTGAGTTCCATCGCCTGGAATATATTGAGCAAAGGGGTGACAACAACGCGGCCCGGCTACGCCTGTCGGGCGACGGCAACGCAATCGCACATGTAGACCAGAACAGCGAAGGCTATGGCGCTGACGGCAACAAGCTGGAAGTGGCAATTTCAGGCACCGCTAACGGCAGCTCTGGATCTGGCCAGGTAGGCGAGTTCCTCACTCTAGCCGCGCTCGGGCAGACTGGGGTGTTACAGGGCAGCCTCCGTCAGTACGGCGGCGCCAACAATGTACGGCTTACCATCACCGCAGGCGTCGAAAGCAAGTTCGGGCTCTCGCAAACTGGCGACGCACACCAGGCCTTTATAACTATCGCGCACTCGGTCCCACAGCAGCAAGCGTTTGGCAACGAGAGCGCTGTCTTTCAGACAGGATCGCTCAACTACGCGCGACACGACATGCTTGGCGATAGTAATGCCGGTGCAATCCTTGAGAGTGGCAAACGTAATGTGGTGGTGCTGAAGCAGACTGGGGACGGCAATATCGCAAGCGCCGATGTCAACGGCGACGACAACAACCATGATCAGTCGTTGTTCGGGGCGGCCCTCGACATCGCGGGACTGGTAGTGGGCCTTCAGCCTGGAACTTTGTCCCAGACCGGCGCCGACAATGCTGCAGCGCTAGTCATCGGCGGTTCCTCGAACGGCTTTACGACAAGCCAGAGCGGCACGAGCCACCTGATAAGCGCAACCATGATCGGCAGCGGCAATGCCGTTGCAGTAGTTCAACAGTCTTCGTCGAACCAGTCCATATCGGTGCAAACGGGTAGTGGCAACGCGCTCGGGATCAGCCAATTTTGAGTGACTTGTTCACCATGGCAGGGCTTAGGACCAAACCAGGACGCGGATCGATAAAATTGTATCTTTCTGTCCAATCCTGCCTTAGCGCGCGCGGCGCATCTTCCTCCCAAAGGGAAGGTGACCGTCATGAAACTCAAGTGCCTGGCTATAGCGCTTATCCTCACAGCCGTGCCGCTGCATGCAGCGCACGCCAGCAACCCCATGCTCCTGCTCAACCAGAGCGACCTGAACCAACTGGCGGTGATCGAAACTACCGGCAACGCCAACCTACTCGTCATTGTTCAGCAGAGTGCGGCGGCGGAAGCAGGCAACAGGATCAACGTCTCGATAGTCGGCGACGGCAATGGTGGCCCGGAGGGAAGGAACTTCTCGGGACAGCCGGCAGAACTAGGGCTCACGCCCGGCAACCTGACCCAGATCGGGTTTGGCAACGCCATCGAGGTTACAGTGACCGGCGAACGCAACCTTTTTGCGGTTGCGCAACTGGGCAACAGCAATACTGTACGCGCGGCGATCACTGGATCGCACAATCAAGCGGCGGTGATGCAAACCGGAGTTGGCAATTTTACTTCGATAGCGCAAAGTGGCGTCGGCAACAGCATCAGCGTGCAGCAGACCACCTGGTAATCTGCGCGCCTCACCAGACGAGGTTCGCATGAACAGGTTGATACCGATCGCACTCGCTGTCGCCCTCTGCGGCACAGTCGCCAGCCATGCCGGCGACAACAACACGATCATGCTTATCCAGCAGAGTCCGTTTGGAAGCAGCCAGGGCAACACGCTCATGGTTGATCAATCGCAGGCGAGCAACAGCACTGTCACCGGCGTAGGAAGCCGCAACCGATTACTGCGGGGCGCAATGTCGGCATTGGGTCTTGAGGGGGAATACGCCCTGCAACGCGGCGAAAACAACCAGGCGACGCTCACCCTTACAGGCGACGGCGGGAAACTGCAGTTGTTGCAGACATCCAATCCTCTTCGTCCCCTCGGTTTAGGCATCAGCGCCGGTGACAACACAGCCACCGTTGTAGCCCGTGACTTCGCCAACGGGACAGTAGCGCAGGTGGGTTCTGGCAATACTGCCGAAATGTCGCTTGGTGATAGCGCAACTGGCTTCGTGACGCAGTTGGGCAGCCGCCTCTCCACCAGCTTGGAAGTGGGCGATGGGGGCACTGCGGTTATCACCCAAATCGGCAACAACAGCCGCACACCCACCCTGCTAGTGGAGCCTGGAGCTGCCGTTAACTACACGCAGATTGGCAACAACATCGCCCCCGCTAGCTCAACGGAAGTCCAGGTCATCAGCGCGTCCAATCCCGGTGCCATATCCATCACCCAAACGGCTTGGTAGCCTTCTAGCAGCGACGCTGCCATTGGTCATGCTCACGGGCACTGCTGTTGCCGCCGTTGCAGCCGAGCTGCTGGTTGCCTTTCAGCCCACCACGGACGGCGTCACCGTAGTGGCAGAAGCCGAGGCCGCGAAGGCGATCGATGTCACCGCAGAGGTGCTGATCCAAAGGAGCGGCTCCACTGGGTCGACGACCTCTAGGCAGACCGTCGAGGTCTCACTCAGCCCTCACCATAAGCAGGTGCTGGCGCGGTTCTCGACCAATCTCCCCGCAGGTCACACCATCGAAGTTTCTGCTACGCTCCGAAGCGATGGCAGGTTGTTGCAAGAGGTCACGGCTACCTATCCGTAGCCAGACCAGTAAGGGGGGATCATGAAGAAGGTGGTTTGGGCGACCGCTGCGGTGTTGTCACTGACGTTAAACGGGGGCGCATTGGCGCAAGCCGAGGCCGATTTCGTTGCAGCCTTTGCAGGCGACTGGCAGGTGGTCGATGACCTTTACGGAGTCGACGGCAAGACTTGCTCCATCACCTTGTCCGACGAAGGTACCGATGGGGTCTACGGCCTCACCTCGAGCAACTGCAATTTGGAGCTCTCTGGGTTGACAGGTTGGCGCATCACCGAAGGGCAGATGGTGCTGCTCGCGGGCGAGCAGGAGGTCGCCGCTCTTGGCGGCAATCAAGGGCGCATGAGTGGCAACAGTGCTATCGGGGCGCCGATTATCCTCGACAGAGCAGGCGACAACCAGCTCGCCAGCGAAGTGACTGCTGCTCTCGAGAGTAGCGGCTGCTACTATCTGGGTTTCACGTCGGTCTGCGCTGATGACGCGCAGCTATCCAAACCCAAGATCAGCAACGACGGATCTCCGGCCAACATCAGTGTCCTAGTCAACCTTAATGCACGCGTAGAAGCGCGGGACGATGCAGATGTGCTCGGTGTGGTGCCCGCAGGCAGTTGCATTGTCACGGATATCTGCATGGACGCAGCAGATGGAGCATGGTGCCGCGCCAGCTTTGGCGACCAGCAGGGCTGGCTAAAGAAGGTTGCTTTACGCCAACAAACTTGGCCCGTGATTACCTTCGTCAACCAGTGTACGACCGCGTCCGAGTAGGTCGAGCAGGGTGTTGAAGTAGTCAGTCGGGATCACAAGCGTAGCCTTGGTGATCCGCCATGGCCGACGAGGCGACGGCGTACCGGATCATGACCCATTTGCGGCCACAGGCTGATGGTTGTCGTCGTAGCCCTGCTATGAGAACTCGGCGCAGGGCGGCGGCGCTTTCACGGGTACTATAGCGAACGGGAAAGAAACCCTGAGCGCGCCAAAAAAGCGATTTCGCGATCAGCCGGGCCCTCGATGGTGAGGTGTGCTGGTTCGAGGAGATCGAGGACATCGTTGTTCCAAACTTCCATTCCGACGATGCGCCCGCGCATGGCGAAGGCCTTCGCGTAGGCGGGGACCTTTGCCATCCATTGGTCCCCGCAAACAGCTTTGGCGAGCGGAACGTCTCTTCAGTAAGCGCGTAGACGGTAAGCGCGTAGACGAGGCCGTTACTGGCTGAAGTTCCACGGCATGAGGTCGGCGATCCGGGTGTTTAGCCAGCCGCCGGCGATGCGCTGCAGGGTCAGGGTGAGCCATGCATGAGGATCGACGCCGTTCATCTTCGCTGTGGTGAGCAGCGTGGCTATCGTTGCCCAAGCGCGGCCACCGCCATCGGATCCGGCAAAAAGCGCATTCTTGCGGGTGATGGTCTGCGGCCTGATTGCGCGTTCGACGATATTGGAGTCGATCTCGATGCGGCCATCGGCAAGGAAGCGCTCGAGGGCGGCGCGGCGGCTCAGGGTATATCGAATAGCCTCAGCCAGTTTGGATTTGCCCGACAGGCGCGGCTCCCGATCGAGCATGGCGAACAGCTCGGCGACGATGGGCCTGGAGCGTTCCGCACGGATGCTGGCGCGCAGTTCGGCTCCATGGCCGCGGATGTCATCCTCGATGGCCCAGAGCGGCGCCATGGTTTTGACTACGGCGCTGGCGAAGGGGGAGCCGTCACTGGCATGCAGGTCGAAGAACTTGCGCCGTGCGTGTGCCCAGCACCCGGCCAGGGTCATGGCGTCGTTGACGCCACGATCCTTACCTAGCTCGGCGGGTCCAACCAGGCCTCGATCAGCATCGGGTGGGGCAACAGCGGTGGAACCAGCCTGGCAAGTGACAACAACCTGGTCGATATCTCGCAGAACGGCGGGTCCAACGGCGCACACGTCTATGTGGACGGCAGCCGCAACGTCGGCAACGTCGTACAATTGGGCGGGGCAGGCAATTCGCTCCAGCTCCACATCAACGGCGATGACAATAACAGCGCAGCTTCGTTCACCTCCGGCAGTGATGCAGCCTCGGTAAGCGGACTGACAGTGGGTCTGTTCACTCAGAATGGGGCCGGCAACCTCTTCAACGTTGCCGTCGTCGGCAACAGCAATCAGCTTGCGACGCTGCAGAGCGGCAATACAAACTCGATCACGGGTGCTGTAAACGGCAGTTTCAACCAGGTGGCCGTCTCCCAGTCGGGCAATGGCAATTACTCCTTCTCGTCTCAGACCGGCAGCTTTAACAATATCGGCGTGACGCAGTAACATACGAGGGTTGGGCGCTAAGCAGCGCCCAACCTTTCCTAACACCAGAAGCCGCTGTTCCTTGCGGCTTGCGCCGTTTCTCCAAACACCGGTGGAGTAAGTCAGGGAGGCAGGGCTCGTGGGCCATGGTCCCTGTCATGAGAGCTATGGCCGCTGGTCGGCGCAACGTTCCTTGGCGGCGCAACAACGACAGCCTAGGCAGTCAGCGTGGCAAAGCGGCGGCAACAGCGTGGACGGTAGCGAGCACAGCGGCGGCAGCACTTGGGAATGCTACCGCAGGGCGGAACGGGCAATACGGCAAACCTGACCTAGTAATGCCCTAGTCAGCGCGGGCGATACCAAGTCGCCCGCGCTGACTGCTCCATCGCAGACGCGAGTGAACGCGGTCTCTCCCGGAGCGATGCCACCCGGCGTCGTTAAGGTGCGATAAGCCACGTTATCGCGCCTTTCCAACGCCGATGGCCTCCGGCGAAGCGCGCCGTTGCCCACCGGATCGGGCTCCAAGCGGGCCGCAGGTCGGAGCAGTCGGAGCAGTCGGAGCAGTATTGGTGACCTGTTGCGTCGCCGTCGACACTCAGATCCCGGCTCGGGCGCACCTTAACCGAACGTTGCCATCCCACTTGCAAAGCCGGCTTCTTTCTGGCGCAAGAGAGCCAGACAGTTGTGAGGTGCTCTCGTGAGCCTGATAGTTCCTGTGATCCTGGCTGGTGGCCAGGGAACCCGCCTGTGGCCGAAGTCGCGGTCGGCGCGGCCCAAGCAGTTCATCAGCCTCATCGGCGAGACCAGCCTCTTCCAGCAGACCCTGGAGCGGGTGAGCGATGGATCGCGCTACGCGCCACCGATCGTTGTCACCAATAGCGAGTATCGGTTTCTTGTTGCCGAACAGGCGCAGGAAAGCGGCATTGTTCTTGGCGCCATCCTGCTTGAACCGGTGGCACGGAACACTGCGGCGGCCATCACTGCCGCCGCCCAAGTGGCCGTTGGTCAGGACGACGACGCCATCCTGCATGTATTGCCTTCCGATCACCTGATCCCCGTGGATTCCGAGTATCTTGATGCAACCGGAAGGGCGGTCGAGGCAGCGCAGGACGGACATCTCGTTACCTTCGGCATTACGCCCGACCGCCCGGAAACAGGGTATGGCTATATCGCTATTGGCGAGGCGCTATGCAACGGTGCGCACAAGGTTGCGGCCTTTGTTGAAAAGCCGACGCCGGACAAGGCTGAGGCCATGCTAGCGCAGGGCGGCTTTGTCTGGAACTCGGGCATGTTCATGCTGGGCGCCAGGACGTTCCTCAGCGAGTGCAAGACGCTTGCCCCGGAGGTCTACGCAGCGGCTACCGGCGCCGCCAGCCGTGCGCAGCATGATCTCGATTTCATGCGGCTCGATGAAACCGCGTTCTCGGCAGCACCGAACATTTCTGTCGACTACGCGATTTTTGAGCGCACGGCCAAGGCGGCGGTTCTGCCGGTTTCGTTCAGCTGGTCCGATCTCGGCGCCTGGGATGCAGTCTGGAAGAGCCAGCCGCGTGACACAGCTGGCAACGCCGTCTCAGGACCGGTATCGCTGTCGAATACCACCAATTCGCTCGTGACCAGCGATGCGGCGCATGTCGTCGTCAATGGGCTTGACGATGTTGCGGTCATCGCAACGGATGACGCGGTGTTCGTGGGGCGCCTGAGCCAGGCCCAGAATGTAGGGGCGATTGCCAATGGGCTCAAGGCTGACCCGGCGACCCGGCCGTTGACCGAGTTGCACAAGACCTCCTATCGCCCTTGGGGGGGCTATTCCTCGGTTCTGATCGGCGACCGCTTTCAGGTGAAGAAGCTCTTTGTCAGGCCGGGCAAGAAACTAAGCCTGCAAAAGCACCATCATCGGTCCGAGCACTGGGTCGTTGTGCGCGGGACGGCCGAGGTCACCGTCGACGGCGAGGTTACTGTCCTCTCAGAGAACCAATCCATCTACCTGCCCCTTGGCTGCACTCATCGCCTCGCCAATCCGGGCAAGATCGAGCTCGAATTGATCGAGGTTCAGACTGGCTCCTATCTCGGCGAAGACGACATCATCCGGATCGAGGACGAGTTCGGCAGGCTGTAGCTTGAAGGTTGTTTCCCGCCGTGCAGACCGGCGGGTGCAGCGTGTCACCGCCGTCACATTTCTCAGGCCCGGTGAATACTGATGGGTGTATGGTGGCGGGCGGTCCCATTTCGCGTGAGCTAACATGCCGACGATCAACCATGCCGCTGCAATCCTGCGCTGGTGGGAGCAGGTGGAGGCAAACGGCGGCGTGGACAGCGTCGATCAGATCGCGACGGTCTCGACCATGCTGTTCGGGTGCCATCGGTGGCTCGAGGTCTACGCCGAAGAAGCTTCCCCATCCGAGACGTCGAGGATCATCCAGATTCGCGATGAGCTTGAAGGCTGGCTGAGCAAGCGAGGCGCTGTGTTCCGGGGATGAGCAGGCGCCCTTCTCCTCTCCAAGGGATGTGGTCGCCCTAGGCCGTCACGCCTCGGCGACCTTCGCGGTCAGCCGAGTAGCCGAATTTCCGCTCTCGGCTGGATGCTGCGCGCGCCCAAGAGGTGGTATCGGGAAAGTATCATTGAGCTGAATTTCCACCCGGTTCCTTCCGCGCGCTTTGGCCCTGTAGAGTTGCCTGTCGGCGTCGCCGGCAAGGATTGTCAGACCAGCACGCCCGTCATGGTGGGTTGCAACGCCTATGCTGGCCGTTACCCGCAACGCCTTGCCGCTGATGTGGAATGGAACTTCGATCGCTGAAAGAATGGCCCTCGCGCATGCCTCCGCCTGATCGAGGGTCGTGCCTTGATCGAACAGGAGGGAGAACTCGTCACCTCCGAGCCGCGCCAGCAGGTGATGCTCTCCCAGGGCAGCACGCATCCTCCCGGCACATTCCTGCAGCAACAGGTCGCCGGCCTCATGTCCGAACAAGTCGTTGACCTGCTTGAAGCCGTCGAGATCAATAGCAGCCAGGACGACCAGCCCCCGACCATTGCCAGCTGCACAGCGTGCATCGGCGACATCGTGAAAGTGTGCCCGGTTCGGCAGCCCTGTAAGATGGTCGTAGAGGGCCAGCTTTGCATAGGACCGCTCTGCCTCCAGTCGGCTGATTATGGTTGCATGCATGTGCTGGATCAGCTGCAGCCCGCCGACGCAGAACATGGACGTCAGCAGACCAAGTACCACATAGGCGGTTCCACCGTGCCAAAATGCAATCCCGGCAATTGGCAGGAACAATGCAAGGAGCTGGAGGCGAGCCACGTGCGGGACTACGGCAACCCGGATGATCATTCCGACTGTGTAGGACATGGAGACGGTGATGCACAGCAACGCCATCTCCACCTGCGCTATGTACAGGGAAATTCCGGTCAGCCAGGCGAGGGATAGAGAATAGGCTACGCCACCTACCCCATAGAGACGGGTCCACCGGTTCAGTTCACCGATGCTGTCGGAGTCGGTGGAACGCCGATTGAAGAGCACACAGAGCAGCACCCGGTATGCACCGATGCCAAGCCCGACGAGGGTGGCAGCAAGGATCGTCGGCTCATCGGACAGTGTCCAGGCCGTAAAGCCAGCAAGGCCATGTCCGAGAACGATCAGTACAATCGACGGCAAGGCCGAAAACATCAACTCGACAAGCTGCCTTCTGATGCCCAAAGGCGTCAGATCCACTGGCCCCATTATTTGTTCCCCAAGCGAGTCCCCTGTCGGCAAGGTGCCGCTGAACTGTTGAAGAACTGTAATCGGCTCCGGCGCCGAACCTGCCGCGTGGATATTGTGCGGCATACAAGATTCACCGAGGCGGGGCGACTATCCGTCAGGACGGAGCTGTTTGATCCGCCGCCAGATGGCCTCCGCTGCCGCTTCCTCCTTACGGAAGCGCTCCAGCATCTCGTCTTGGGGCGCATCCCAGTTACCACTGAGCCTCAAGGCCGCGGCGGCGCGGCCGCAGGCAAGGTGCAACTCCGAGTAGAGTTCGAAAAGCTCCTCTGAAACTGCAGGGTCTACGGGCATGCTCATCGCAAGGAAACGTCTGGCGAGTTCGGGTGGCTGCAATCTACTCGGTTAGCAGCTAGGAATCCTTGGCTGGTGCATCAATCACTGCAGATCGATCGAACCAAGAGCCACCGAACCAAGAGCCACACTCCGCGTCGGCGCCTTCGCCGACAACGAATTAGCGGTGGCCGATGCCTTGGCCTGCACCAAGCGCCCCAACGCCGGCGGCCTCGCGCAGGACGAAGCTGACGTATGTTGGCGACCCGCCGATGGTTGATGCCGCGCGCGCACCTTCATCTCGCATCCAGCACCGCCAACGGGTCTCCGTCTGCTCCCATGCGGCAGGTGCCCGCCGGATGGTAGTTTGTCTTGACCATTCGCTTGCAGTGCGTGGCGAGCGCTTCATCGCTCAGAACGGCAGTGTCAGACGCAGGTTCCTGTCGACGTGCTGGCCGAGCGGCCCTCCTGGACAGTAAGAAGCGCTGGCCAGCGATCATGCTCGCCATGTCCGCCGGATGTTTGAGCAGATGCGGAGACACGATCGGCATGTCGGCGGGGATTGCTGGAGCGCAGCTTCACGAAGCCAAGGGACTTGGGCCTGGCACCGGTCACCGGACATACATGGGAGGCGCCGCTCGGAGCCATGTGCCCGTTTCTTAATGCATGGCATCGTGGAAAGCCTTGGGGGTGACCAAAGACAAGCCTGGCCGATCGGCATGGCGCTTCGAGCGCTCTGACGTGGCGTAATCTGATGCCACCGCTGCTGCTTAATCTATCCCGCTTATCCCCGTCGCCTCGCACACCCCTAAACTGGTGGCAACAAGGAGGTCGAGCGATGTCGAAGCGAACCGAGAAAATGCGGCTGGTGAGCCAGCTGCTCAATGGTGTGGCACTGGCGGCGATCTCCGGGACGGTCATTCTTCCCGCTGCCGATGGCCGGCTCGAGCCAGGGATTGCCTTCCCGGTGTTGGCGCGGCGGCGCTTTTCCATTTGGTGGCCCTGCTGGTGTGGCAGCGGGCCGATTGAGGCGCAAGCCGAAGTGGGAGGGGCTGTTGCGGGTGCCGGCGCCACCACCGGCGGCAGGCAAACGAAGTTACACGGCGCGCGGGAACACCGCCACACGACCCCTCCCTTCGGCCCTGGCCACATAGCACTGCATCGGTCTCGTGGTAAGGTCGGCCGCGGAAGGCTGATGGTAGGCGATGGCGCTTGTGCCGTGCTGCCGCCAACTCGGTAGGTCTTGCCGCCGATACGAAGCGCTCCCTTGCGTTCCGCTCGATCAGGCGCGGTCAGATCCCCTGGCCTGCTCGAGCCGGCAGTCGCCGAACAGCAGGATGAACGCGGCGCCGATGCGGCCATGTCCCGAGGACCCGCAGGAGCCGCGCACGAGTTCAGCGGCCCGCACCAGCACCTCATCTCCGTTGGCATGGTCGGCGCGTTCGTTGACCACCTCCGTATGATCGAGATCGAGATCGAGATAGCACATCGCATGCTGCTGGCGGCCAGTGCGCTTGCCGCACCCGCTGTAATGGCCGCGGCCGAAGGCGACGCTGGCGGCTGCACATTGGGTGGAGCGATGGTTATCGGAGAGCGGCTATCCTGCTGTGCAAGCCGCTTGACGATGTGACAGCGGGCTTGCGGCGCGAGCCCCGGCAGCACTTCCGGAATAGCGCGACTTGGACGGTTTTCGATCGGCGAGATTGACGATCATCAATGCCGTACGCGCCGGGCAATTCACTCTGCTGGTCTGCTCTGCCCGGAGATAGCTATGCGTCACCTGCAGTTTCTCTTTGCCCTGTGTGTCATCAACCCAGCAATGGCGGCCACGGGAGGGGCGGTCTGCGAGGTGACCTCGCCCGACTGCGTCCTACAGACGTTGGAGACCGCCTCGGCGCAGGGGGATCCCGCGGCGAAGGTGGAGCTGGCACGGGAGTTGCTGAAGGCAGGTACGCCAGAAAGTGCGGATCGCGCGGTGCGCCTGTTGTCCGGCGTGGCTGCGCGCGGAAATGCATGGGCGACGATACTGCTTGCCAACCTGTACCGAGAGGGCAAGGTGGTAGAGCAGGATGGTGCCAAGGTGTTGGCGCTGTTGGCACCGTTGGCCGAGGTGAACGATGCGGGCGCGCTGACACGACTGGGGGAGCTTTATCTGGCGGGAGCCCGAAATACTCCACAGGATGTGTCCTTGGCTGCCAAGTATTTTCAGCGCGCCGCGGACATGGGCGATCACTGGGCCATGTTCCAGTTGGCCTTGCTGCTGATCAACGGAGAGGGCGTCGATCGCGACATCGATCGCGCCGTCGCGCTGCTTGAAGTCGTCGGCCAGAAGGGTGACCCTTGGGTGCTCATTACCTTGGGCGATCTCTATGCCGGGGGCCTGGCGAAGCCGGCGGAAAAGGCGATCCCCTACTTCGAGCAGGCGGCAGCGTCCGGCCACGCCGCGGCGCTGACCCGGCTCGCCCAAGTGTATCAGACCGGGCTTGGTACAGAGGTGGCCGATCCTGGCAAGTCGCGGGAGTTTTGGGAAACGGCAGTGAAAAAGGGCGACAGCTTTGCCGGTGTCAATCTGGCGCTGCAGCTATTGGAGGATGGCGACGAGGCTTCGGTCGAGCGAGCCGTGGCGCTGCTGGGTGACAGCGCCTCGCGCGGCGAAGCTTGGCCTGCCACGATCCTGGCGGACCTGCTGGTCAGGGGGGATGTGATCCCGCAGGATGCGCAGCGGGCGGTGGCTTTGCTGATGCCGTTGGCCGAACAAGGCAATCCGGCGGCGCAGGTGGCGTTGAGCGACATCTATGCCCAAGGGGCGGGTGATGTTGCCGCGGACCCCGTGCGTGCCTTTGCACTGATCGATGCTGCCTACCAGCAGGGGGAGGCGCAGGCCGTTAGCCGGCTCGGCTTCATGCTGGTGCGCGGGCTGGGCTGCGAGCAGGATGTCCCGCGTGGTATGCAACTTCTTGAGAATGCGGTGTCGGACACCACCGATCCGTGGCTCGCGATTGATGTGGGGATGCTGTTGGCCAATGGCGAGGCGCGCCCGGTTGACGGGAACAAAGCGATCGCCATGTTCAAGAAGGCGGCTGATCTCGGGAGCGCCGCGGGTCTGTTCCGGCTGGGGGTCAGCTATCGAGACGGCGTGGGCGCGGTGAAGCCGGACCGTGCGGCAGCACGGTTTTATCTCGGGCGCGCGGCGGTGATGGGGGACAACGCTTCGCGTGTGATGCTGGCGCAGATGCTGCTCGACTCCGACGTGCAGGCGGACGTGGACGAAGGCATTCTCCTGCTCGAGGCCGCTGCACGGGACGGCGACGTATGGGGGGCCACCAGCTTGGCTGCACTCTATCTCGGTGGAGTCGTCTTGCCGGGCGATGGCGCGAAGGTCGAGTTGTTGCTGGAGCCGCTAGTGCAGAAGGACAACGCGGCTGCGCTTGCGCTGCTCGGGGATCTCTATGTGAAGGGGGCTGATCCTGTTGCAGCTGACCCACGGCTGGCGCGGAGCTATTATGAGCGCGCGGCGGCGCTGGACGAGGTCGGGGCCAAGAACAAGCTGGGATTGATGCTGCTTGCCGGCAGTGGCGGGCCCGCAGAGCCTGAGCGAGGAGTCGAACTGCTGCGCGAGGTTGCGGAGACGGGCGACGGCTGGGCAAAAATCCAGCTTGGCGATGCGCTGACGCGGGGCGGGGCGATCGCGGTCGATGCCATGGCGGCCCGGGATTATTACCAGGAAGCGCTCGACCAAGGGATTTGGGCGGGCGCGATAAAGCTCGGAATGCTCTACCTCCACGGAGCGGGGACGTTGCAGGCGGACCCGGTCAGGGCTGCCGGGTTCTTCGAGATGGCGGCGGCGGCCGGGGACGACCTCGCCCGAATTCAACTGGCGCTGATGCATTTGGACGGGAACGGCGTGGCCAGAGATCTGGGCCGCTCGCTGGAACTACTGGGCAATGCGGCACAGGAAAGCGCATGGGCCAATGGCATTCTGGGGACCTACTATGCGGATGGCCGCTACGGCCAACCTGACTACCAGAAGGCTCGCGACTATTTCGATCGGGCAGCCAGTCTGGGCGACGCCAGCGCCAGCTTCCGGCTCGGAGGGGTGCTGGCTTCCGGGCCATTGGCCGCGGAATATCGCGACGAAGGGCTGACGCTGGTGCGCAGGGCGGTCGATGAGGATGTGCTCGGGGCAGCCGTGGAATTGGCGCGGCTCGAGATGATGGGGGTGGCCGGGCCCGATGGGGGCAAGGCGGCGGAAGCACGGCTGCTTGACGAAGTGGAGCGCGACAACCCGGACGCGTTGAGACTACTGTTGCAGCTTTATCGTACTGGTGGGGGAGGACTGCCTGCCTCGACCGCCAAGGTTCGGGCATCGCTCGATCGGTATGGCGGTATGCTGACGCCCGAGGCGTTGGCGTTTGAAAGCATGGCGCTCTACGCGGCGGGGCCGACCACACTCGATGCGATGCGGGCGGTGGGCGAGCATTTCGACAAGCTCAGGGCGGGGGATGTCAGCCAGGCGGTGCAGACGCTCTTCTGGAGCAACAAGAATGCCTATGTCTACGTGCTGCAACAGCAGTTGAAGAAGGCGGAGCGCTATGGGGGGCCGCTCGATGGCAGGCTGACGCGCAGTACCATCGGCGCGCTGAATGCCGCATGCCGCGAGAGCAGCACGGACACGAGCGTCTGTTCGATGGGGCCACTGACGCCCGATTATGCCATCTTGATGTCTAGGCAGATCGACAAGTTCGACACCAGCGTTAGCATGTAAAGTGCAGGCAACGGGAGCGCGGCGGGGGTGCTGTATATTGAGGCGTAGACCACGGCTCGGTAGGGCCTTTCACGTCGGCGGAGGCTTCGCCAGTCAGGTGTCGAGGCGGTACTTGTCAGAAACTCAAGGTGGCCGGTTTCGTCTGCCTGTGGCAACTCGATTGGGCTTAATGCTGGGCACTCAATCGTTGCGCATCTTGCCCCGTGCGCCGGATAGATCGGCGCGCCAACTCAAGCCACCTTGTTACCCCTGAGGCGTCGCTCGGCCCAAGGGGACGGCGCGGGAATTTCGGCTTGTGGCTTGCGATCAAGGCGCGGCGGCGCGAAATGCTGCCGGAACTTGAGCTCCCAAGGATCGAAGCTGGTTACAGCCTCAGGGGCGTCACCGCTGTCATCGGTGTGTGCATTTGGGTCTAGCCTGGTCATTCAAACTCGCAATCGGTTTTAGCCAGTGTCCTGCTCTCTGCCGGCCATTCACAGCAGGGGAATGGTGGACGCACCGCATCGGGGACGTACGAGGGCCGAGGCGTGCGGCGTTGTTTCAGATTTGCGAGGATAAGGTCAAGCGCATCCGGGACACACACCTCCGCCAATCGCACCCGAGCTGGAAATCCACATCAAAACTGGTTCTTGCTACGGCGGCCGTAAGCGGGCGCAACGGGGTACTCCTTCATTCCACCGTCACTGATTTCGCGAGGTTGCGCGGCTGGTCGACGTCCGTGCCCATGAACACGGCCGTGTGGTAGGCGAGGAGCTGCACCGGGATGGTGGCGAGAATCGGGGCGACGAAGCTCGACACCTCCGGGATGAGGATGATGTCGGCGACGTCCTGGCCGACGGTTTCGGCGCCCTTCTTGTCCGTGATCAGGATGATGTTGCCGCCACGGGCTGCCACCTCCTGCATGTTGCTGAGGGTCTTGTCGACCAGTTCGTCCGACGGGGCGATGACGATCACCGGCATGTCCTCGTCGACGAGCGCGATGGGACCGTGCTTCAGTTCCCCTGCCGCGTAGCCCTCGGCGTGGATGTAGCTGATTTCCTTGAGCTTCAGCGCGCCTTCGAGGGCGATCGGATACATCGGGCCGCGGCCGAGATAGAGCACGTCCTTGGCCTTGGACAGGCGCTTGGCGATGTCCATGATCTGCGCTTCGGTGCCGAGCGCCTGGGAGACGGCAGTCGGCAGGCGCACCAGCTCGCGGACCAGTTCGGCTTCCTGTTCTTCCGACAGGGCGCCGCGGGCGCGGCCGGCGGCGATGGCGAGGCTGGCGAGCGCCGTCAGTTGCGCCGTCAGCGCCTTGGTGGAGGCGACGCCGATTTCCGGTCCGCACAGGATCGGGAACACCACGCCCGACTCGCGGGCGATCGTTGATTCCAGCGTATTAACGAGGCTCGCGACATGCTGGCCCTGCCCCGCGCAGTAGCGCAGGGCCGCCAGCGTGTCGGCGGTCTCGCCCGACTGCGAGATGAACAGCGACAGCCCACCGGGCGCCAGCGGCGGTTCGCGGTAGCGGAACTCGGAGGCAACGTCGATATCGACGGGTAGCCGCGCGTAACGCTCGAACCAGTATTTTGCGACGGCGCCGGCATAGTAGGCCGTGCCGCAGGCGCTCATGGTGAGGCGGGTCAGCTCGGCGAAGTCGAACGGCAGCGCCTCACGGATGGCGACGCGCTCGGCGCCCATATCCACATAATGGCTGAGCGTGTGCGAGATGGTCTCGGGCTGCTCGTAGATCTCCTTGGCCATGAAGTGGCGGTGGTTGCCCTTGTCGACCAGCAGCGCCGAGGCCTGCGAGACCTGCTGCTCGCGCTGGACGATGGCGTCGCGCCCGTCGCGGATGGTGACACCATCCCGGGTGATCACGGCCCAGTCGCCGTCCTCGAGATAGGTCAGCCGCGACGTGAACGGCGCCAGCGCCATGGCGTCGGAGCCGAGATACATCTCGGTCGTGCCGTAGCCGATGGCGAGTGGCGCGCCGTGCCGGGCCGCAATCAGCAGACCGTCATGATCACGGAACAGGAAGGCCAGAGCGAAGGCGCCCTTGAGTTGCTTCAGGGTGCGGGCGACGGCGAGTTCCGGATCGGCGCCGCGGGCGAGTTCGCGCGTCACCCACAGGGCGACGGATTCGGTGTCGGTCTGGGTCTGCGGCAGGTAGCCGTCCTTGGCGAGATCGGCGAGCAGGTCGCGAAAGTTCTCGATGATGCCGTTGTGGACGATGGCAACGCGGTCGGTGGCGTGCGGATGGGCATTGCGCTCGGTGGGGGCGCCGTGGGTGGCCCAGCGGGTGTGGCCGATGCCGATCCGGCCCTCGAGCGGCTCGAAGGCCAGCTTCTGCGCCAGATTGCCGAGCTTGCCCTCGGCGCGGCGGCGGCTGATGGCGCCATGCTCCAGCGTGGCGACACCGGCGCTGTCATAGCCGCGATATTCGAGCCGCTTCAGCGCGTCCACCAGGCGACCCGCCACCGGCTCGGAGCCGACGATACCGACAATGCCGCACATCTGTTATTTCCCCTTCGCCGCTTTCTTGGCGAGTGCCTTCTCGCGCAGTTTCGGCGCATAGCCTGGCTTGTTCTCCTGGCGGGCACGACCGAATGCCACCGCATCGGCCGGCACGTCGTCGGTGATGACGCTGCCGGACGCCGTATAGGCGCCATCGCCGATCGTTACCGGTGCCACCAGCGAGGCGTTGGAGCCAATGAAGACGTTGCTGCCGATCACCGTCTTGTCCTTGTTCACGCCGTCATAATTGCAGGTAATGGTGCCGGCCCCGATATTGGTCTTCTCGCCGATCTCCGCATCGCCCAGATAGCTGAGGTGGCCCGCCTTTGTGCCGGCGCCGATCTTCGACTTCTTGACCTCGACGAAATTGCCGAGATGGACGTTGGGCCCAAGCTCGGCCCCACCCCGAATGCGGGCGAATGGGCCGATGCTCGCGCCCTCCCCGATCACCACATCCTCGATGTCGCAGAAGGCGCGGATTTCGACATTGTCGGCGACCTTCACGCCGGGGCCGAAGACGACGTTGGGAAAGATGGTGACGTCCCGGCCGATCTCGGTGTCCCAGGAGAACCAGACGCTGTTCGGGTCCTTGAGGGAAACGCCGTTCTGCATGAACTCGGCGCGCCGAAACCGCTGGAACGTCGCTTCGGCCTGCGCCAGCTTGGTGCGGTCATCGACGCCGATCAGCTCGTCGGCATCGGCTTCGACATAGTCGATGCGCCGGCCGTCGGCGGACGCGAGTTCCACCGCATCAGTGAGATAGTATTCGCCCTTGGCGTTGCTGTTGCCGATCCGGTCGATCACTGCGCGCAGGGTGTCGCCACGAAAGCCGATGATGCCGGAGTTGCAGAGGCCGATACGGCGCTCGTCCTCGCTTGCATCGCGATGCTCGCGAATGGCGCGAACTTGGCCGTCTCGGGTGATCAGGCGGCCATAGCCGGTGGGATCAGCCGGCCGGAAGCCGACCACCACCATGTCGGCACCCTCATCGAGCCTGGACACGATGCCTGCGACAGTGGCGGTCGTGACGAGCGGCGTATCGGCGTAGAGCACCAGTACGTGTCCGGCCGCAGTCTCGAACGCGGTCCGCGCCTGCTGTACGGCATGCGCAGTTCCAAGCCGCTCCACCTGCCTGGAGATGTGGACATCTGGTGCCCAGCGGGACACTGCGGCCTCGACCGCCTCATGCTTCGGTCCCACGACGACCGCTAACCGGGAGCCCGCAGCCTGCGCCGTTCGCAGCACATGGCTGACGACCGGCAATCCACCAACCGGGTGCAGCACCTTGGGTGTTGCCGATTTCATGCGCGTGCCCTCGCCCGCCGCAAGAATAATCGACAACAGTTCGGTCATGATCGCCTCCGAGCGCTCCGTGTCCGCGTGCAAATACACATTCCCGGGCGATGCTCGCCAACATTGTCTCTTCGGGTCTGAAGCGGTCCAGCGGAAAAACAGCGCTCTGCTAATCCATTCAGACTGGCGGGGCAACAATGTTGTTCCTGCCAATGCCAGAAGTAGTCCTGGCATCAACACCGTCATCCTGCCCGCTGCCTGCTGCCAGCCCATGCATGGCCGCCACGTATTCATCCTGTTGTGCGCCGCATTGTCATCGAAAGGCAAAGCAGACCTCGCTTGCGCAATCGGTGCGTTGGGGCGAGGAGCGGCGATTGACCGCGTTATCGCGCGTTTGCCGGGGGTACGCGCCCGAGCCAGGGTCGATCAGCAACGGAACCGAAAGCAGGAATAGCAGTGAGCACAAGGGTCACCGAGAGGATTGGCTGGGAGCGCCTCACGATTCAACTGCCCTGCCTAACCGCGCTCAGCCTGGAACTCCGCGGCAGGTCCAGCCCTGCGCCAACCAGATCTGCCAGACGAACCTGGAGTTCATCGTCGTCGTCCAGTCCGCTGAAAGCAATCCTTCGCCCGTCGATGGGGCACAGAGCGTCTGCGGCCTTATCGGTATTGTCGAAGATGATGACCTGGTCGGCCAACCGTATTGCTGCCGGAAGGTTGTTGAGCGCGCGGTCATAGCGCCGCAGTATCGTCTCTGCGGGGATATCGTCGCCCGCGGATGCCACCCTGGTCCGGACGCGAGCGAGATGCATTTCCGGCGAGCCCAACACGACGAACGCCATGTTGATCCGATAGCCTTCCGCACCGGCGCTCGCCATGAGCTCGACCGGCTGGCTGCCGCTCAGGGTAGTTTCAAAGTTGAAGCTCTGCCGATCCCGTATCAGCTCGTATAGGCGGCGCAGGACTTCACGCCCCGAAGGAAGCGGGTGCCCTGAAAGGCGCGGGATTTCCTGCGGGGACAGGCGAGCTTTGAGGTCATGGGATGACTTTTGCGATAACGGTCACGCCAGGTAGTCCCTCGAAATGGGCATCACAGGTAATCAGTGTAGCACCATGAGTTCTGGCGCTGGCAAAGACGACAGCATCGGCCGTCGCCAGCTTGTGCTTTCGGCAGCAGTCGGCCGCAAGAAGCGCGGTTTCCGTGTCGAGTTCAGCGATCCGGCAAAGCTGTGTGAAGGCTATGATCTGATCGGACTTTTCTTCACCCACCTCTCGCAAACTCCATTTGGCGAGTTCGAGCTGTACCATTGTGGGCACCAACCACTCTTCCTGTTCAGGAAGATGCACTGCCACAAGGTCCCCGGTCGGCGAGCCGACCAGCCATTCGATCCAGGCCGAGGTGTCGATCAGTCGCATCAGGTCCTGTCCGCGCGGTCGCGGTATTCAGTGGTTGCCGCGTTTCGCGCAATTCCCGCCAGCGCCTCACGCTGTGGCACCGGAACAAGAAGCACGCCGGTTCCTTTGGGGATGAACGCAAACGTGGTGCCCGCTTTCCACTGCTGCGCGGATCGGACAGCCTTGGGTATTGAAATCTGGAATTTGGAGGACAGCGTTGCTGTGTCAGCCATCTCTACTACCTTTTGTCCATCGATCAGCATTATGTAAGATCGAAATCCGCAGCTTGCAACAGGCTCTCGCGGGACAGCGGTAAGATGAAGATCACAGCCTCCCTGTCAGTACAGGCCGGCATTAAACTACACTTGAAGCCAGCTTCACTCTCGCGGATGGCTGCCGCTCGCTGCGTTATCGCTCGGCTGGGCCGCCCACTGTTCCAGTGACGGCTCCCTCCTGCTGTGGTTCCCACCGGCATTGCCCACAACGAAGACTACCAGGGTCGCAGCCGCGTAGAACACTGTAAGGTTGAGAATGCCGAACATGGCGTTAGTGAGCCCCATCACGAAATAGCCCAAGACCAGGGCAGCACTGACAACAACCAGACCTTTGCGGGTTTCCGGATGGGGCGTGCGCATCGCTTCGGCCAGCGGCGCGAAGAGAAACAGGAAATAGGCAATCAGCCCCATGATGCCGCCACTCGCTGCGAAGTCAGCAAGGTCATTGTGAAGGTGTGGGGCGCCTTCGAAGCGCACGCTGGCGCGGCTTGCTGCGGCCTCGACAAAGTTTATTGGCCCGTGGCCTACGATGGGTGATGCCAGGAAAGCATTCAGCCCGCCTTCGTACATCTGCAGGCGCAGTGTGGTCGATTCATCAGTCGGCAGCCCGGTGCGAAGCACGTCGGCTATGTCGGTCATGACGCGCTGCACACCGGAGGTCTGCCCCGCGCCGGCAGCCCAGGCGCCGATCGCAACAACGGCCAGTACCAGCGCCCCGATGGCAAACTGGCGAAGCGAGATCAGGCGCACCATAACCCCAGCCAGGACTGCGGTGCCGCTCATCGCCACCAGCGCGACCACGGCCCCCCTGGTTCCGGATAGCAACACCGCGACGGTCGCCAGCAGAGGGGCGAGCAGGAAGAACCACCGGCCATGGCCGCGGCCCAGAGCCGTGCCCAGCAGAGCGAGGAATCCCACCGAGAGGGCGAGATCGGCGAAGTGGATCGGGTTCGCAACAGTTTCACCGACTCGGCTCGAGCCAGTGCTTGAGAACTCTGCAATGGCAACCGCTGCCGCGCCAGCGCTACCGCACAGTGCGAGCACGGGGATCAGGCGCGGTGACGGCGCGTCCCTTCCCGTCCCTGCGGCGACGATCAGGGGGAGCATGGCCACCAGCGGCGCCACGAACATCAGGCCGACGAGGCCATTCGGCCCACCGGCTGCAATAGAATAGGCCACAGCGAGGATGAGCAGGCCCGTCAACGGCATCCAGACAGCGGGACGGCCAACTAGTTCCAGATCGGCCGGGCGCACCAAGAGCAGCGCCAATCCTCCGGCGGCAAGAAAAAGGATATTGCCTGCCTCTGGGGCAACCGGAGCCATGGCGAGCGCGGCGATCAGGGCTGCGAAGAGGATCGATGGCCTCAGCGTTTCGGACGTCATGTTTATCCTGCTCAGATCGTTGCCGTGGATGCCGAACGGCTGGTGCGTTCTGTCAGGCAGGGTTCCATGAAGCAACCCTTCGCCTAAGGATGTCTCCGACTAGCACCACGCGTGGTGGATACCTATCAACGCCACTAGCTGCCGAGCTCGCTGTTCCCAAGCCAGCACGTACCGGTATGGGGCGCATTGGAGTCCGGGGGCCAACCGGTCACGTCCGGCTCTCAAGGCCATGCTCATGTGCTCCACCGGCATGCCAACCAGGACAGGACATCAGGCTCAAGGACGGTGCTGACCTGCGCCCCCATGCTGCTGTATCGCTGTATCGCTGTGTAGCTCCGTCCCTCTTCCACTTGATGGCCAGCAGGCATTGTAGCCCTCATCGGCCTTGTTGGAGTGCTTGTGCAGTACCTCGCCCTCCGCGACCTCGAACTCAGCGCCGGTGATCACGAAGAAGGAGCCGACGCGGCGAAGGCTTGGTCGTTCCTCGGAGCGAGGTGTGTATGCACTCCACGCCTGAGCGTCAGGCCCGGGCCAACGGTGCTCTTCAAGTCTGGTGCAGGCCGGACCTGAACGCGCCTGGACCTAGAACTCGTTTCAATCGATGTTTGCGCGAGAGCCACATCGCGGGGAGTTGACGCACCTGTCACAGCACCAGCCCCTTCGTTCAAGCGAAGTCCTGCCACGGTAATTATGGACTTCGGCCAAAAGGGACATGGAGAGCGTGGTTGCCGTCGCATGATCTTGCTCACGCCGCACTTCGTCAGAGACTGTTTGACGTTGCTGACGTCTCGCTTGGTCACATGCTGGCTGCCGATCCCAGGCTCCGTTCGATCTCTCCGCGACTGGACCGCATGCTTGCCATGGGGGCCGCGCGGGAGGCGCTTTCCCGACAGGACTGGTGGGTGCGTTTAATCTCATCCGGAATGGTCCGTTACCTGACTGAGCAGTTTCAGTACGTAGATTTGAGGGGCCAGATCTCACCGCTTGAGCAGATATATCGAACCTTCCTCGCCCACCTGGCCCATGGCGAGCCTGCCAAAGCAATTGAGCAGCACCACACCCGCCTTCTTGATTGGGTAGAGACGCAACTTACTGCTGTGGGTGCTCTTGATCTTGTGCGAGAAACAGGGTTTCAGCCCGTCTGCTCGCAATACTCACCAGAGCTACAACTACAGGTTCTGGGTGCTAGAGCTGAGAAGTTGGCGAGTCCGATCCTTGACCTTGGATGCGGCGACGGCAGGTTGGTCCAGCACCTCCGCGCGCTTGGTCACGCCGCGACTGGAATTGATCGCAATGCCCCAGATGGTCTGTTGCGAGGCGAGTGGTTTGAGGCACCCCTCGGGATCGAACAATGGGGCACGATCATAGCCCACCAGTCGATCTCGCTGCATTTTCGGAGCGCACACTACCAGTCCGAGTTGAGAGCCAGTGAGTACGCCATGCTCTACAAACGGATCCTGCGTGCTTTACGACCGGGCGGGCAGTTTCTTTACGCGCCCAGCCTGCCATTCTTCGAGCACATGCTTAAGGGCGGGTTCGTGGTTAGCCACGGCAGTGCTTTCCCCGGCGCGGAGAACACCACGGTGACGAAAATCTGAGCAGGTCAGTCGGTCATGACTTCCAGCTTGAGACCATCCGGATCCAGGAAAAAGACGGCGTAGTAGTCCCCGGGGTACTCAGGGTAGGGCCGAGGCGGCTCGAGAACAGGATGCCCACCTTCGCACATCCAGGAGTGGATCTGGTCAACCGCGACACTGTTCCGGACACGGAACGCCAGATGATGGAAGCCGGGTTGGTAGAGACTGTGGCTCCTTGATGCTGCTTCGCCCTTGGCTTGGTAGAGCAATATCTCCGGCTGTCCTATGAGTTCCCAGGCTGCAAGAGACGCGGAAGTCGACACCTTTCGGTAGCCTAGACACGACAACAAAGGGTCATAGAACCTGACCGCCGTCTCAAGATCACTGGTGGTGAGTGCCAGGTGATGTACCCGCGTCTCTGTTGCCATCATGCTCATTTCCCTAAACAGCTGCTGCCGCACGAGGTCTCGCACGGGATTTACCCCTATTCGCGGTGAGGTCTCGTCAACCGAACTAGCTGCAGTGGACGTCCTTGGTCGTCGCTATTGCGTATCCCAGTCTGGATGAAACCAAGACGCTGGTAGAACTCGAGAG
Organism: Devosia albogilva; assembly: GCF_042685625.1. Classification (NCBI taxonomy): domain Bacteria; kingdom Pseudomonadati; phylum Pseudomonadota; class Alphaproteobacteria; order Hyphomicrobiales; family Devosiaceae; genus Devosia; species Devosia albogilva. The sequence continues at coordinate 2,703,261 of NZ_JBHUNP010000001.1, read as the reverse complement.
CTCCAACGTTTAGTGCATAGACCTCCACTTCGAGTTGCCCCTTCACCTCGGCGGCGTGCTCGATGAGGGCGCGACCGACACCCCTTCCATGTGCTGAAGGGTGAACAAAGAGCCCGCCGACAAAGCAGTCGAGTAGCCCTATGAAGCCCACGGCCTCCCCGGCGTCGGTCGCTACCCAATTTTCGGCCTTGGGTAGATAGATGTCGCGCACAAGGACCTTCTGCTCGGACAGATCTTGCGCGCTGAGGAACGGGTGACCGACACGCGAAGCCTGGTGCCAGATCTCGACCAGCCGGTCTCGGTCTTCTGGAGTGTACGGGCGGATCTTTGGCATTGCTGAGCCTTGGAGTTACATTGGCAATGAGGCTTCCGGCCGGAAACGGCCGCGGCGACTCCGAGTCATTCTATGGAGTCGATCAAGATGGGACCGTCATCGGTGCATGAAGCAGGGCAGCCAGTTCTGCGACAGTGTTCACCACGAATGTAGGCGAGCATTGCCTAAGTGCGTCCTCCGTTGCATAGCCCCAGGTGACGGCAGCCGAGGCGAAACCTGCCTGATGCGCCGCCTCCACATCTCGGCCTTCGTCGCCCACCGCGAGAATCGCGCCGGGCTTGAGCCTCAGTTGCCTCCCCACGCTCCGGAACTTGGCCGCCTTGCCGAACAGGGACGCTCCGCAGGCATAGTGATCCACGAGTGAGGCTGTGTTCCCCAGGACCCGTCGTACCGTGTCCTCTCCGTTCGAGCTTACGATCGCCGTTCGAAGCCCGTTCGCCTTGAGGCTATTGAGCAGTTCCGGGACTCCATCGAACAGGCGGATGCTGTTGGCGGCCTCTGCGCTTCGCTTCCGCATCTCACGGGCAATGGCCGGCATCTGCCAGAAGCGTACGCCCAGGTAACGGATGATCTCGCGGTTCGACTTGCCGCGAAGCATTTCGATCTCCTGGTCGCTGACCTTCCTGAACCCATGTCGATCCGCAAGCTGGTTGAGCGTCTGCATGAACCACGGAGCACTGTCGGCTAATGTGCCGTCGAAGTCGCAGATGACCATCTTGTAGGAGGTCATTGCAGCACCTTCAGCTCATTTGCGTCCGCCACGAAGGGAGCCAGGTTCCGTTCCAGCAAGGCGGCAACCTCGGGGCGTGCCGTCTCAAGCGTGCCACCAACGATCGGCGGTTCTGGAGCATATTCGGAGATCAGGACGCCAGCTTCGGCAAACAGGCGCCCTCGAAGTTCTTCTGCAAGGGTGATGCCGAAGTCGATCCCCGCGGACACCCCCGCTCCAGTGATCACATTGCCGTCCCGGACAACCCGCTCCCTGACCGGGATGGCTCCAAACCGCTCCAGTGTTGGCACGGTTGCCCAGTGGGAGGTAGCCCGCTTGCCCTCCAACACACCTGCTGCGCCGAGGACAAGAGAGCCGGTGCACACGCTGGTAACGTACCGGGCCCTGGAGGCACGGTCAGCAATGAATTCGAGAACCTGCTCGTCCCGTGCCGCTGCAATGGTTCCTGCTGTGCCTCCTGGCACAAAGAGCACCGTCAGCTCCGCTGGGCAGTCGGCCATAGTGGTGGTCGGCTGGACAATCAGGCCCAGGTCCGAGGCAACCGGGCTCAGCTCAGGTTGGGTTGTCACGACATGCACCTGGGCTCCAGGCAGATTTCCCAGGAAATGGTGAGGGCCGACGAAGTCCAGAGCAGTGAAACCAGGGTAAACCAGCATGCCAATGTGGTCCAACCCGGCCTCATGTGAAACGGGAGTAGCCGCACGAGATGCGGCGGAGACGAGGGGGAGTGCCAAGGCGGAAAGAAGAAGCGTGCGGCGATCCAGCGCCATGTTTGTTCGTCCTGTGCGAATGAGTGTGAAGCTCCGCATCCCCTAGGCCAAGACCTGCGCCCTCGCTTGAACAAAGAGGCTACGCGCACAGCCCCTTTGTTCAATCGGATTGAGCACGGCAGTTGCTAGTCCGCCGGTCACCCGAAACGGAGACCTGCCATGCTCTTTTCCACACTGTTCAATCGGTTGGCCAACCTGCAGCAAAGGCGCCGAACCACCATTCAACTGAGCGCGCTCTCGGATCGCCAGCTCCAAGAACTCGGGATATCTCGCCAGGACATCCTTGAGGCCTCGCGCCGCCGCTAATCCGCTCGAACACGCGACTTGCCGCTGGATTTTTACCGAGCGGAGAGAGATCATCCTGCTCATGAAAGTGAGCGGTATCGGTCGTGTGATATTCTGGGGTGGCGGCAATCTCTGGATAGGGCTCGCGGTCGATGCGATCGAGCTGCACGCCCACCATGCCATCCAGATCGCCATCGGCTTCGACGGCCCCGTCCAGTTCAGGCCGAACTCAGGTGTGGACTGGACTCAGTACCACAAGGGGGCCCTTGTACGCCCCGGCGCACTGCACGAGTTCCGTGCGCCCGGTCAGCGCATCGTCAACATACTGTTCGAGCCCGAGACGCCGCTTGGACGCGCATTGCTGGAGCGCCACGGCGGGGCGCCCATAGTTCCACTTGATGAGGAGGTCAGCGACCTCTCGGCAGCCTTCCACCGTGGCGCAGATGATGAGGATCTGGCCCAGCTGAGCGTTTCGCTGATCGCTCGACTGGCCGGAAAGAGGCAACCACAGAAAACAACCGACCGGAGAATCCTCAAGACCATCAACTGGATCTCAGATCACATCGATCGGCCGCTATCGCTCACCGATGCCGCCGCGGTGGCGGGACTCAGCGAAGGTCGCTTTCGGCATCTGTTCGTCCAGGAGGCCGGCGTAGGGTTCCGCCCCTATGTACTTTGGACGCGCCTCAACCGGGCACTTGAGATGGGTTTCGGCGGCAGTTCCTGGACAGAGGCAGCACACGTAACCAATTTCGCCGACTCGGCGCACCTGACACGCACCTGCCGGCGCATGTATGGACTGGTGCCTACTTCGATACGCATCGATGCAGCTGCCGAGCGTCCCCTCGCAACAGTATAACAGCCGCTACGTTCAAGCGCTGCGTCGAGAACCTTGTCTAAACGAGCAGACCAATCGCTCTATAGGACAAGTTCCATGCAGATCAACAAACTCTGGCTCATACCCGCTGCCCTGCTAATCGCCGGTGGCATCGCGTTCGCCGCCACCCGATCCACTCCTCCTGCCGACCTGGACTACAGCCTTTCGCATCGTTCCGATGGAGGCCTCTATCAGGTGACCCTGGTCCCCAGCATCGATCCGGTGCCAGTCGGAAAGATGCACGCCTGGCTCGTTGAAGTGGCCGACTCCAATGGACAGCCGGTCGAGGCCGAAATCGTCATGGACGGCGGCATGCCCCAACATGGCCATGGCCTGCCCACCGTCCCCCAAGTCACCGGCAAGGACCACCACGGTCGGCACATCGTCGGCGGCATGCGCTTCAATATGCCTGGATGGTGGGTGCTGAACGTCGACATCGACGGCAGCGCTGGCGCGGACACAGCCACGTTCAACCTGGCCCTATAACCATGAGCCGGACCCTGGCACTCGTCAGCACCGCGGCCATCCTGCTGTTGGCGACGGGAGGCATTCTTACCTCGCGTGGCGGCACCGATGGCTGGACCGAGCAGGAACGACAGCGGATCGCCTCGCTGTCACTCTCTAGCCTGCCTTCGCTGCCACCTGATCCGTCGAATGCCGTGGCAGACGATCCGGCAGCGGCAGCGCTCGGCCGTGACTTGTTTTTCGATATCCGTCTCAGCGCCAACGGCGAAGTCGCATGTGCAAGTTGCCACCTGCCGGATCGACAGTTTCAGGACGGCACCCCGTTAGGACACGGTGTTGGAGAGACCACTCGCAGGACCATGCCCATCGCGGGCACGGCATACAGCCCGTGGCTCTTCTGGGATGGTCGCGCCGACAGTCAATGGGCGCAGGCTCTTGGCCCCCTGGAGAACCCGGTGGAGCATGGCAGCAATCGGAAAGACGTGGTTGAGGTGGTTTCTGGCAACTATCGAGACGAGTTCACGCAGGTGTTCGGGCAAGCCCCAGATGAGATGCCGCTCGACCTGGCCTTCGCCAGCGTCGGCAAAGCCATTGCCGCCTTCGAGCGCACCATCTTACCCGAGCGCTCTCGATTTGACGCCTATGCGGATGCGGTTGCGGTGGGGGGCCGTTCCGATGCCTTAACCGAGCAGGAAGTCGAAGGGCTAAGGCTATTTATCGGTAAGGCCGAGTGCCTCAACTGCCACAACGGGCCACTGTTCACTGATAACGACTTCCACAACACCGGAGTGCCCGAGCTGACTTCACTTCCGCCCGACCTCGGAAGAGCTGAAGGCGCTCGACTGGTTCAGAAGGATCCGTTCAACTGCCTTGGCGAGTACAGCGACGCCGAGCCGGCGGACTGCATGGAGTTGACGTTCATGAAGGGCTCTGGCGAAGAGCTGCTGCGAGCTTTCAAGACACCGTCTCTCCGTGACGTGGCTCAGCGGGCGCCGTTTATGCACGCCGGCCAAATGGTTTCCCTGGCTGAGGTGGTCGCCCACTACAACAGCGCTCCCCCCGCCCCAGCCGGACACAGCGAACTCGTCCCCCTGAACCTCACGTCAGAAGAACAGGATGCATTGATCGCGTTCCTGCAGGCTCTTGACAGCGATCGGCACCAACAAGTTGAGGACTAGCTCGGCTCCGCTCGCCAGTGGCTGTTGCCCTCCATCCTCGCTCAACTCAGAAAGGAATACCCAATTGCTGCTCCAGAATGATTCAGACTACGCCAATGCGTTGATCCAGGCGCGCCGGCAGGCGCGGGTCCTTCGCGCCTTCTACACTCATCTCATTGCCTACCTGGGCGTGATGGTTCTGCTGGTGTTCATCAATGTCAGCACAGGTGACGCCATGAACGGCAACTGGTGGATTCAATGGCCAGCTCTGGGATGGGGCGTAGGCGTAGCTCTCCATGCCCTCACAACGCTGAGTGGCGGAGCCCTTTTCGGTGCCGAGTGGGAGGAACGCAAGGTCACCGAGCTGCTCACGCGCAGGCACCTCCAGAAGTAACTTGAGAGGGCGCCCTATGCCCCGCGTCATCGGCAGCAATATCGCCCCTTCGATGCCAAGGGGCCTGGGTCAGGGACGATATTGAACCTCGATCTGTCCACGTTGCGCATGCGTCGGTGCAAAGCCAAACATCCTCTGGCACGTGCGGGTTAGGTGCGCTGCATCCGAGAAGTTGGCGGCGTGGGCCGCCTCGGTCCAGGTACAGCCCGAGAACCCGAGTTGCAGGGCGCGGTTCAGCCGTGCCCACAACAAATATCCCCGAAAATGCAGGCCAGTTTCGCTAACGAACAGGTGCCGGAAGCGGCTTTCCGACAGCCGCACCGCGTTTGCGACCTCGCCCAATGTCAGCGGCTCATCGACCCTTCGGTGGATTTCGGCGACGGCCTGCGCGATGCGCGGATCGGTAGGGGTCGCGAAGTTCGCGCCATCAACAAGGTTCGTGAAACAACGTTGTGCAGCGACGATAAGGCGGTCAGGGTCGGCTCGCGTGAAGAAGGCTTGCTTCAGCTCGCTGGCGAGTTCACCCGCGGTGGCAGCATCCAGTGGCGTCAGGGCCCTCGGATTTAAGCGTTCTGCGATCCCGCGACCTACCGCAGATTCCGGGTCGCAGAAGAGGTTGGCCACCAAATCCCCGGGAGCCTGGAACGTGTGCACAAGGTTGGGCGGAATGAGTACACCCGAATAGTGGACCCAGTCCGGGTCGCCCTTGGTCTTGAACTGAGCGGTTCCGGTTAGGGCCAATCCGAGTTGAATGGCGTGATGGGAATGATAGTCGCTGCGCACATTTGTGAGCCCTATCCAGATACTACCCCCCTCCCAGAACAAGGCCTTACCAGCTGGACCGCTCGACACCGGTGATATCCCCCACCTTTGTAGAAGAAGCTAACCTTACAGATGCCCCTACTCAAGTGTGGCGCAACTGCCCACTGGGAGTGCGGACCGCCATGAAATGCCCACTGGCGGTTCCTCGGAATGCCCCCGTGCTTCCCGTCGTTATTTAGCGTTTCCTCTAATTAGAAAATCTTCTATCATGGCTTGGGAACCAACTAGGACCGGCCATGGGTATCAACGCCGTTTTCGAAGCGCTCTCCCATCCGGCTCGCCGGAAGGTGCTCGCACTGCTCAAGCGAGGGCCTATGACGGCCGGCGAGTTGGCGGAGCATTTCGAGTTCAGCAAGCCGACCCTGTCGGTACACTTCAACAAGCTCAAGGAAGCCGAACTCGTGGTTGTCGAACGACGCGGCACCAGCATCATCTATCATCTCAACACTTCAATTCTGGAGGGGGCTCTTGCAAACCTCCTCAGTCTCAAGGAACACGACGAATGAACCGAGCCATCCTGTCTCGTATCAATCTCGGGTTGTGGGTCGCACTGGTGGCGGTGACACTCGGGGGCTACCTGTTGATCCCTTCGGAAACTTGGCTGCCGGTGCACTGGGGGCCCTCAGGTGAGCCTGACGCGTTCTGGCCACGCGACATGGCCCTGCTCATGCCACCTTTGATCGGCTTGGCGGTTACCCTGGTGTTCTGGGCCGTGGGCCGCTTTGCTCCGCCAGCGCAACTAGAAGCCAGCCGGCACGCATGGCGGACCGTTGTCCCCGCACTCTCGGGACTCTTCCTAACTATTCAAACTGGGGTCGTACTTGTTGGGCTCGGATATCCAGACCTGATGGTCCGCATGATCTGCTTTGCAATCGGAGTCATGCTGGTAGTGCTCGGCAATATCATGCCCAAGATGCAGCCTAACGGATTGGCAGGAATCCGGTTGCCATGGCTTGGGGATGCTCTCGTCTGGCAGAAGACGCAGCGGCTGGGAGGGCTCTTGTTTATGGTCGGCGGGCTCGTGCTTCTTGCCTGCGCTGCGTTCTTGGGAGAGCCGATGTACATGTTCGCGGCGTTGTTGATTGCCCTGCTTTTGCCCCTCGTGGGCACCGCCTTCTATAGTTACCGCATAGCGCATCGGCGTTGACACACTCACTCTGATCTCGTCCGAGATGACGAGGGCAGCCTCTTCTATGCACGTCTGCTACCCGGATCTTGAAAAGGAGACCCACCCAGACGGCGCCCAAGCGGACTCAAAGCTTCTGTGGCTGCAGATCTTGTACATCAACCGGACGTAGCGAACTTTGTTCTTGATCTTGCGGTGGCCGAGCAGGATCTGCACCGCCCAAGACTACCGTGGCTTGTAGATCATCGAAGCCATTCGTTCTCCGCAGCGAGTGCATGCCGTATACCCAAGGTGGCCAACGGAGAAGCTGATCATCCCTCAAGCGGCCCCTCGCGAGAGGAGCCGCTCCGGGTTAAGTGGAAATTGCCGCTACTTCGTGTCGTCGACTACGATGGTGAGGTTCCCCTCACCACTCGAGGTCACTGCAACGATCTGGTCGGAAGTGAACCCCTGTGCCGAAAGTGCCGCCTGCACGTCGGCATTGGCTTCAATGGCAGCAGTGAGTTCGGTGAGGGATGTCGCCTGAGCACTGACCGCCTCGCCGAGTGCCGCGCTGTTCTCGGCAGCGTTGCCCTGCAGTTCGGCCAAGGTCACGATCTCGATCTGAGCGTCGGCTCCGAGGGCCTCGATGTCGGCGCCGGTCACGTTGGACGTGCGCAGGCTCGATATGATCGAACCATAGTTCACTTCCGCATTGCCGGCGGCGTTCGCCCCGACATTGGAATTGGCGCTGTTGTTAGCTCCGGCCTGGGCATTGGCGTTCGCGTTGGTGCCGGCGTTGCTATTGCCGTTGTTGCCGCCCGCGTTCGCGTTCGCGTCAACACCTGTTCCCACAGATGCACCACCGGCGTCGACACCGACATTGGCACCTGCGCCCGCCCCAACATTGGCCTGCGCCATGGCCCAGGAGGAGGTGGAGGCAAGGATAGCAGCAATAGCGGTGAGCTTCGTTACCGTGTTCATAGAAGACATCCTGTCAGTGTGCGCCCCCGCGCCAGCAGACAACGATGTCCCTCCGACAATGTTGCCGCCCCGGCAATGAGTTGATCTTGCTGACAATTTCCTGACCGCCTGCTTACTCGACACTGTCGTGGGCAGAACAGGCGGCAGTGGCTGCGGTCCGTACGTTAGCAGACAAACGGCGATGTCATTGAACCGTCCTTGTGACGCTCCATTACCCTGCTGCCATCTCAAGCTGCGAGAAGGGTCAGATCGTCGGTGGTATCGCTAGAGCTAATTCGGGCCGTGGGCGATGCGATCGCAGACGCGGTTTCCGGCGGACCAGATGGACATCCCGTGGTGCCTGTGCTCGCTGTCAGCAAACTGGTCATGGTCCGACAGGGCGTTCGGGCGACAGCGGAGATCGTGGAGTTGGTTTGCAGGAGAAGTCTGGGGAAGCAATACGTCCTGTACTTCATCGACCTATGAGGCACTGGCGCATTGCGGGGGCCAACGCGGAGACGCCTGGCCTGCTCGACCAGAACCGACCGACGACAGCAGGCCGGCAAGCGCCGGGCTCCAGGATCACGGGATGGGCAAACCCGTTTTTGCAAGGAAGCGGTACACTTCGACGCGGCCATCCAGCGTGAGCACCTTGGCGAGGTAGACGAGATGTCCCTGCCACCGCACCAGCTGCGCGTCGATCAACTCACCGCCTGTCGACCGTTCAACATCGCTCTTGATTTGCTTAAGCGGCACAGCTTCGCCAGCGTGTACCGCCTCCATCGCTGAGCCTTGCGACATCGGGGCTGAACCGGTTTGGATTGACGGAACGCCGCCAGACTGGGCAGGTGATGATGAACTCCCTTGTCCAAGTGCACCATCGTTCCCGGGTCCGCTGCCGCTTACTTCCGCGCCGATACCCTCCCCACCACCAGACGATCCACTGTTCCCTTCGTTCGCATGGGAGGGTGGGGCATTCTCGGATCGTGCCTCGCCTCCTCGGCCTTGCGCAAGGGCGTCGGGCGATCCACACATCAGGATCAGCACGGAAAGCGGTACGCGGAGTCGTCGCATAATTGCGTAGCTTAATCGGTTGGTTCTGAAAGCTCGCTGACGAGCTGCATAGGCTCGACGACACCTTCCAATCGCCGGCAGTCGGAGCCGTCTCCCGGAGTTGCGAGGGCAAATGCGTCGCGAGTGATTTTCGCGACAGTGCAGCACTTCCGGCACTATGGCCGCCGCACATCCGCACTCTGTCACTTGGTACGGACGCCCCGAAGCGGTCAGATGCCAACTAGCCACGTGCGCGAATGCTGGTCGAGGTCTACATATCCGAGCCGCGGCACGAGTACGACGATGAGTTCTGGCGCCGGCTGCCCGCCGAGCGGTTTGCAGCCATCCGCTGCACCTGCAAGATCTGGAATGGCGGGTGGTCGGTGAACGCGAGCTGAATCAACTGGCTCTGGATCTATCCCCAGAAAACGCAGCTGGCCCGCTAGGCCAGGACAGGCACGCACTCACGAGGGCAAGGGCCACTCCCGACCGATCCAGGACAGGGAGTGGTTGGCGCCGCGGCACCACCATCCAGCCAACTCCCGCGAACCAGGAGAGCTGTTCCGCAGCACCGGCTGTCACCAGCATGCCGAATCTGTTTGCGGCGAATACCATGTGATCAACACTCGGACTGACCAGATCAACCCGCTGGTCACCGTAGATGCAACCTCGCCAGAGGAGGCGGTGAGCCTTGCACTAGGCGTTCAGGCCTTCCCGTCGGGACGGCGCTACGATCTCGTGGCGCGGGTCTACTGGAGTACACCAGGCAATCGCAACATGATCAGGCTCTACAGCTTCCCTAAAGAAAAGCGGGTGCCGGCGCTATCCGTTTGCATTAGGAGGCTGGAAACGAGCACCTGCACAGCGTGCTGGCAGGTGCTTGAGCGTTCGCGGGTCGATCAGAAGTGCCAGTTAAGCCCAGCCGTGATCTGGTGAGTGCCGAACTCCCAGTCGGTCACGCCATACGCGGCTGCAGCATAGTCGGAGTACCGGTAAGATAGATCAAGCGAGATGCTGTCGCTCGCCTTTACCTCAACGCCGGCGCCGGCGGTCCACCCGAAGTGGGTGTTGCTGGCGACGGTCGCACCAGTGGTCGCGGTCAGGGTGCCTCTGGCAACCGCCAGACCGGCGGTCAGGTATGGCATGACTGCACCCGCGTCGTAGCCCACGCGCCCCCTGATGCTCCCTGTCCAGTTCACGTCGAAAGCGCTCGGGGGTGCGAAGACTTCGGCGTCGGTCAGATTGGACCAGGCGAGGTCGCCTACAACGCCAGCTACAATGCCGTTCGACAGGGTGAAGTTGACGCCTGCATTCACACCGAGCAGCTGACCGGTGAGATCGAAACTCACAGGCGAACTGGCAGCGCCCCAGACATGTCCGCCGAAGACGCCGACGAAGGCACCATCCCAGTGATTTGTCGCCGAGCCGGGAATCTCTATCAGCCCCGGGTAATCCTCCACGATCAGGTCGGCAGCTTGCGCGCCCGATGCAAGAACAACCAGGGCGAGACTTGCAAGCCCACAAACTCTAGAACGATTCATCTACGGCGATCCCCCAACGTTACGTCGGGCACCTTCGGCTATTATGGTTAACGCTGCCTTACAGCGACTTGCTGGCAACAACCCCGCGCGAACCTGCCACCGGCAAGTCGCCCCGCGGAGGCACCAAAAAGACCGATGTAGCTAGCCGCGGCATCCTACCTGGGGATCTACACATTGCCTCAAATTGCGAAGGACACCTCCTCGATCCAGGGCGTTCACAAAACACGGGCGGGAAATCCAACGAGGCCAATATGAAACGCTCACACGTCGCCGCTATTGTTCTTGCAGCATTCTCGTCTGTGCCGGGTCTGGCACACGAGCCTCCGCCCGTCATTGCTGCGGGTGACGCTACGGTCGTATACGTCTTTGCCACCTCGCCACAGGCGTTCGTCCCCGTCGCTGGCCTGCCTTCCTTCCTGTTGATGCCGGGTGCCGCCACGGGTCGCCACACAAGTGGTCTACACGGTCTCGCAACCAGTGGCGCCCCCGCACCTTACGACCAAGATCGATGTGGACTGCAGCAACTTCAGCGGCCCTGTCACCATCTCGGGACCCGATAGGTTCGGGCTGGACAGGAACGGCAACGGCATCGGCTGCGAACCGGAAGAACGTTGAGGCTGCGGGGGCGAGGCTGCGCTTGGTGGCTCACTCCGTTGTTGTGACAAGCGGTCGTTGTCCGCGTATGGCAATCCCTACCGGGAACTCCAAAGACCTCAACCCCGGCCTTTGAAGGCTGGGGCTTTTTCTTGGTCCAGGCGGTTGCGCGCTTGGAAGTGAGCCGCGACCGTCTTGCCCCGTGATATTGTGCCAGCAGGTCCTTTCAAACAGCTCTGCGCCATCTCGGTCGTCGGCCGTAGGATCAGCGGCTGGTGCACTGGTTGGTGCTGGCCGATGATGTTGGTTCAGGATTCGGTCCTGTCGATCTGTACCGACGACATCACCGCGCGGTGGTCAGGGCCGAAGCAACCACCTGAAGGCCCGTCGTAGCTCAGCAGTACCGTCGTGCTGGTACCAGCGACCGTGCGCCAAGATCACCCGCTCTGGTGCCCACATGATCATCTGCTCGACCGCTTTCCTGAGATCGGCTTGTTGGTTCCTGAACGTCAATCGCATGTCGCGGGGCATCTGCCCGTCAGGATCGGAAACTCCACCAAGCTTAGTGAGAAGCCGGCCCAGCAATCCGAGCTTTTGCGGCTCGAAGTTCTCTATCAGATCGGTCAGGGCGAGGATACGGCTTGGCCGATGGAAGAACACGACCTCCGTCATGAAGCCACCCTCAACTGGCAGAGTGTCGATGCTGTCGTCCCAAGGATATCCTAGTCTCTCATCCAGAGGCAGGTGGTCGAAATCGATGCGGTCACCTGCTCGCTCCGGGATACCCCGCGCCAGATAGACCTGAGCCGAGGGAAAGGCGTCTCGCCATTCTGGTATCCACCAATAGTGGATCTTGTTCGGCCCGATGATCCATGTCGGCGTGCCAATGCCCTCGACTTCCGCTTTCAAGTCAGGAGCCAGAGGCGTTGGGGAATGGATGAACAGCTTCTCACCGGGCAATCTGATGATGGTCATCCGGGTCGGGAACTTCATCTTGGCTAGTGCGGGACCAAACTCGATCACCGGTCCATCGACGATCCAGATGTTCTCGCACACCGGCTTAAGGGTATTCAGGGGCGGATAGGTGTGGTTCGCGTGGGCCATGCTGGAAGCCTACCCAGGCCCCCAAGAGGAAGTCCACCCTCACCCTGGCGTGGCTGGCCTTCTCACGCAGCTCACGTCACCTAATCTCCGTATAGCTGGGTGATCGAGGCCTCGATCTATTGCTTGACGTTCCGCCCCTGCTTGGTGCGATGGCACACGAGCCTATATTGCCACACTGGTCCAGCGGACAGACGACCATCCGTTGCTCGAGGGGCCCCGCTTCGGTGTGGGCCGGCGCCAAACTTCAGTTCCAGCTACGCCTTCGATCACAATTGCAGCATTCACCAGGCAAGCAGGAACTCGCCACCAACACCTTTCGTTGGCGTCGTGCAGCAAACTGGACCGCTAATATGCCCAGGTTCTTCTTCAATCACCGAGCCGAGAGTGGCGACCAGGAAGTCGATGTCGAAGGCATGAAACTCGACTCCCTCAATGCCGCCTTGGAGGAAGCATCGTTCGCCGCACAGGCTGCGCTTGCGCTAGCTGACGAACCGATCTCAGGCGAGTTCGAGATCGAGGATGAAGGAAGGGTCGTTGTAGCAAGGGTTCCGTACACAGCTGCCGGCAGCGGCGAAAATGGCCCAGAGCAGCAGTGATCCCTGGGGTGACCAGGACTTCGAACTGCTCGTCCGTGAGGTCGCCTACGCGCTTTGGGAACGCGATGGCCGGCCAGAAGGGCAAGAGAAGCATTACTGGTTCAGAGCGATCGACAAGTGCATGCAGCAACGAGCCGAGGAAGATCGTCTTCGCCGGGGAATCGTCGACCCAATGTAATCCAACCTTGGCCTGCTCCTTTCACGCCGTGCATGGTATCCCCGTTACTGCGGGGTAGCTGGCGGCGCCGGGGTCGATGCACCCGTCCCTTGGACGGACGGGTTGCTGGCAGGGGCGTCAGGGTTGAAGTTCTCCAGCAGGTACACCGCCAGCAACACCACCGCCGCTACGGCGGCGAGCACGATTATTGTCCTGCGTTTCATCGGGATCTCCTGCTCATGCGTGACCTCAACTCGGATCTCAGCGCTTAGGGTGCAGGAAGACCCAATGGTCGTCATGGGTTAGCGGTGGTTGATCAGATCAGGCACGTCATAATGAGGCGGCGGCGTAGGCTTTAGGTTCATTCCCCCTGCACATCAGCCAGATTGGCCCTGATCGGTACTGGACTCCCCGGTTAGGCGAAATCCATCTCAATCGAGAACTTGGCACCTGTTATGCGGCCCTTCACCAGCGGGCCAGAACCGACACGGGTGTGGGAGCCTGGGACTGGCGGAGGATCCCTGCACTGCCGCGATCATGTTCTTGATCCGGTGTCCCAACTCCTGAATGAGGATATGCTGCTGCTCTTGGGTGCCGCTGCGACGTGCGGCCCCTGAGAGGCTGAGAGGTCGTGCGTGTTATCTGATAGTCAGCGGTCATCGACGCTTCGGCCATGGGTCAGAGCGTGCGAGTCGATCGCCACACGTTCTTGGCGCGATCCTCCGAGTGACTCCGATCAGATGCCCGATGACCTCGCCGGCCGCCGAGCGGTGTCGGCCCAGGGATCCGCTAGACGATCGCGGTCACATCGATCGCAATGGCGTAATCGGTGACGCTTTCTCAGCTCGGCGATGCGCTTCACGAGACCTTGCCCAGCAGGCCTAATCAACCATCAAGTCCGCGCCGCTAGGGGAAACAACGCCCTCTGAGGAGCAGCACCAGCCGGAAATCCGCACCGCACAAACCGACATCACGAAGGCCGGGTCAATAACGAGGCACCACCTGAAACCTGCCGTTCCGCAAGTCACTGCAAACTGGGGGCCTGCATGTGCCCCAATGCGGAGCCGATGGTGCAAGCACAACTTGATTACGTCGCTGTGAACTATTCGAAAGTGGCGGACACCGGCTCGAAACCCTCGGCTTCGACCACGACAGTCCTGCCTTCGAGCGGCAGGGCCCCGATCCGGGCACCGGTGATGATCACGTCGCCTTGCTTGAGGGGCAGCCCCCGCGCCGCCGCATGATCGGCGAGCCAGGCCAGTGAGCGCAGCACCGTCCGGGTCGTCGCCCCTCCCGCCACCCGGCCGATCTCCGTGCCATCGACGGCCATGATCATGGGCTGTTCGCCAAGCTTCGGCAGAGCGGCGGCGGAACGGGCCGGGCCCACGATCACCGCGGCATTGTTCTGCAGATCGGCGAGGCTCACCAGGAATGGCAGTGCCGACGGCGCGGCAAAGCGCGAGGACAGCACCTCGATGGCCAGGTGGAGGCTGCCGATGGCTTCGGCGAGTTCCTCCGCGCTGTAGCTTTCCGCACGCTGTGGCAGGTCGCGGTTGAGCGTGACGGCGACTTCTGCCTCGATGGCAGGAGCGGGGAAAGTCGACGCCGCGAGTTCCGCCTTGCCGCCGAACACGGTGCTGCGCGGTATGGGGGCGGCGAAAGGTTCGCCGGTTTCCGGATAAGGCTGGACCTTCCAGGCGCCCACCGGACCCAGTGTTAGTACCGTTTCGGTCTGGACGCGGTAGGCGGTTGCAGCGTCGGCCGGCACCAGTTCGGGCGGCAGGCTGTCGATCTGAACTCCGCGGGCTCGCTGGGCCACGAGCAGCTCGGTCAGTGGAAGGGTCACGGAAATCATCCTTGAAGGCGTGGGAAGGGCGCGGCGGACCTATGGCGCGGACTTGACGCGAAGCATGCGCAACAGAGGTTCGTAATGGTCGATCACCGCACGCCGATAGGCTTCGGCGTCGCCCTGCTGGGCGGAGCGGTAGAGGTCGCCATGCGCCTTGGCCGTTTGACGGAGGTCGGAGGGCAGAGCGAGGTCGAGCTTGGGCAGCACCGCGGTGTGGATGTCCCAGAACGCGGCTACCTGCCGATCTGGATGGGCAAATTCAATCGCTCGCTTTCTGCCCGGAATGGCTGCTGACTGATCTGCGCCATATTGGGGGTGGGCTCGAGAGCATGGTCCGACCGGGGATTAAAAAAGAGAGGGACAGTGGAACACCGGATGGGACCTATTTGATAAGTGGTCATGCCGAGTCCCAGGCGCCCCTCACGCTTGCGGCGGACCCGTAGCCGACCCTTCAGCTGTAGATCGCGCAGGGCTGGCACAACACCCTCTGCCACTGCACCGACTCGCTGAGGAGGATTGATACTCTCCGTTCGAAGGACGCTACCCTCGCAGGGTTTCGGGTGCGCGCGGAAAGATTACCGAATGAACCCTATGGATCAAGATCGCCTTCCGATTGTGGACACGGCGGTCGTCAACCCCCGGCAGGTGTTGCAGCCGGATGCCCTGTTTGAGGTCTACATCAACGAACGATCGTAGTTCGACTAGATGATTGCCGGTCTGCCCGGCCGAGTGGATGGCCAACACGACATCGTTTGCATTGACATGTGCCAACGGCGTAAGCACCACGACCGAACCAGAGCGCCAGCCAACCGCGAGATCTCTGTTTAGCCGTACTGCGTAAGCATCCGGTACACCGATCAGATCGTGGGGCCTTGGCGTCCAATCGAGCATCTTGATGTTGAGGATATCGCCGACGCTGCCCGGCTGCAGTTGAAATACTGGCAGGGCGGTGCGCATCGGCCGGGAGGGAATGGGCGCATCACCTCTCGCCCTCTCGCGCACCAATGCCGTGATCTTCGGCAGCGGTCTGAGCCTGGCTTTCCAGAAGTTTGAAGGCAGCGGCCGACCCTCGCTTAGCGATTGGGACGCGGCATCGCACGCTTGGTCAACACTGTCTGCGACCAGCGCCTGGGAGGTGATGGCGAGGGGCTGCTCTGCCGCAGTCGAGCCCTGATCCCTCATCTGCCGATATCCAGGTGGAACGCCGGGCCGAAAGAACGAAAATTTAGTGGAGCCAGATGCTGGCGGTTCCGGATCCTCCTCTCCGGTGGCTAAATATCTGACTGTAGTCTCAAGCGCCTTCGCCAGTGCCTGAAGGTTCTTGTCGGTTACGCTATTTTTCTCTTGGCGCAGCAGTTGCCCGACAAAGTCTCGCTTTCCAATTCGTTTGCTGACTTGGGTCGGACTTAGTTCGAGCGCGTCAAGGCGCAACCGCACCCGTTGCCTCAAGGTCAGCCCATCACCGCTTCTTGACGACCTCTCAAGCATGATCTTCCCCTTTTGGTTCGGGCCAAGTGGCACCCGCTTCCATGCTGTAACGTGGCGCTGGTCCACCCTATGCTGGCGGTGGACCTGCAATTCCATGCTGGTTCAGCGGCGACTATCAGCAGCTCAGAGCGGTTCGGCATCAGGATCAGCAGAGTCATCAGCTGGCAACACCGTTAAATCGGGACGGCGGTCGAAGCGGATATCCATGCTCGCCGCGAGGGCCGTGATGGCTTCCGGCTTCAGTTCTCCCTCTGCGATAAGGGCGGGTGAACGGCTGCTGAACTTAATCTTGACGACGAGGCCGGCTGCTTCAATCTTGTCGGCCTCCTCTTTGGTAGCATTCCGCAGCAGCCGCGCAATGACCGGAATGGGTTCCACCGAGCGCATATCGATCGCCGGATCGATCGAGTGGGCCACGGACGGGCCCTGACTGGTGAGTTGGGCGTTGAACTTATCGCGGAAAGTAACTGCACGATCGATCGCCGCTTTCTTGAAAGCTGCATCGTTGATCTTGGCTCGCAACTGGACGAGGTGGCCGAGAAGGACCTCGTAACCGCAGCTAGTCAGATCAAGTTCCACCGCGCGAAAGGCCGAAACCACGATCGCATCGCACCGGCGATCAAGCGCAGCACGTTCCGCGTCCAGTTCGCGCTGCATTTGAAGCAGGCGCTCTCGCTTTTCCCGCGCCGCAAGATCGAGGTTCAGTGTTTCAGAAAGAAAGGAAGCCATTTGGTGTAGCCCATGGTTGCAGATTTTTGCGATCAAACCCACGAAGCGGCGTGCGTAAACACCCCATCTGAGATTTCGCCGATCAACCGGGATTGCAATTTCGCTAAATTGCTCCGCATCTGCGCCAGACGAGAAATGGGGCAAATCTGACTCAGCTTACCACCTCGAAATCTGACTCTAGGGGAACAAGTGTGCCGACCGGCTTCGTAAGTGTTGAAACTGTCATGGCGGGGACCGGACGAATCGTGCGACGCGCGGCATACAACGCCCGTCGGCCGGTCACCGTAGCGAGAAACTCAAAGAGATACCGTCCTCGCTCTGCAGACGACCGTCTTGCCGGCGACCTCCTGATACCAAAGGCAAGCAGCGAGTTGGGCGCTCAGGTCGACACGTTCTGGAACGCGCTCGACATGGCAGTGAACAGTACGGGGCCGATCGGGCTGGATCTCATTTTGGGCCTGCCGACCCAAGACGAGCTCGAGCTTTCAGAGGCGGTGCGTCTCGTTCATGAATTCGCCGATCCTATAGTGGCGGACGGTCATGCTGTGCAATTTGATCTGCATGCTTTGCCCCGCCCCGCCCCTCTGGGGGACTACAGACATGCTCATGTACTCATCAGCCTCTTCGGCCTAGACGAGCTGAAGAGGATGAGGCGTCTGGAGACCCAATGGACGCCGATATTCCGCGCCTCCCCCGGTGGTTACCACAGCGAGAATTTGACGAACTGGCGAGGATATTGGGGAGAAGTTCAGTCTACCTTCTTTCGAAGCCAAGGCCTAAACCTGCTTCGTGTTCCTGCCGACGTTGGTCTGCCAGAAGTGCGGCTCGGACCACGGCGACTGAGGACGGACGCTTCAGCACGCCTCGAGCTAGCCAATCATCGCGCGAACCACCGAGAACGTTTCAGCGATGACATGGTGTTCCTCACAACATTGGCGTCCCACTCGCTCCTGCTTGAATATGGAGACATCCACAGCTCAGTGCGCTCCATCTTTCCCACTATTTCACCACGTGAATTGAAAGCGCGAACGGAACGCCTGATTGGCAAGGCCACATCGGTGCGCACGCCCGTGGGCAATCTTTATGGAACGACAGCGAGCATCGGCAAATGGGCAAAGGCATCTTCCGATGCAAATCGGCTCGCGAATACCCTTTGCACGTATGATACAATCGGGGTTCGGCCCGTTGAGCAAGCTCACGACATTTCCGCGGAACCGCTGTCGTATTGCGGGAAACGCCTTACCGTTCTTGTTGGTAGTGCAGCGACCGCATTGGTGGGTTCCGGGCCATTCGTGGATGATAGTACTCCACTCGCCAACCTGATCGAGTACTTCCAAGATCAAGAAATTTCTCTGACACTCGCCGTCCCTGACCTTCGAAGCCGATACCAGGTCAGACACCTCATCGATAAATTCAAGCTGCGCTGTGTTACGGTTGCAGGTCTCCTGACTTGGAAGAAGGCCGCGGGTGAAAAGCCGGCGGGGGATGTACTGCTGGTTTTCGACACCCAAGCAGTTCCTGATTCCTCCTTCGCTAACCTGCTCGAGAACGCCGCCACGCGGTTCGACAGGCTGATACTGACCTTTGACCAATCAAAGGTGGAACAACACCCCACCCATTTCCTAGCGATGTCGGTCATGGACCGGTTCGCGGAGCCCGTGTTTGTGCCTGTGCCGAGGCCAAATGTTCCACCGAGCAGATTTTCATGGGCTAAACTCGGTAGTGAGTTCCAGCACCATCACCCTTTGACGATCACGGGAATGTTCGAGAGATCGGGCATGCTATCGTTTGGTAGCGTTGTCGATGTTCTCGCTGACGCCGGTTCAGGAGATCAGATTATTGTGCCGGATGCTCGAACCGCGCAGACGTTCCGCGAGGCATTGCTAAGCCGAGATCAGCACCGAGCCGAAAGGTTAGCTCAGGAACATAAGCTGACGCTGGCTGGTGGACTGGACCTACTACACGGCGATATCGTTTGCTTGACTAAAGATCGGTATGACCTTCCGGCCGGAACCTTGGGTCGGGTAGATTTCAAAGGGGGCCGAGAGAAACGCTGGTCGGTCCAGTGGGCCGGCTCTCGCGCTCAGGTCGAGGCCAACTCTGACGATCCGATTGTTCACGCCTGTGTCTTGTCGCTGCGTCTGGGGATCAATAGGGCATTCGGAGGCGCGGACTCCATGAGCCGAGTATGGGAACCCCACTCCAGGTTGGTTTACGTCACGCGCTTAGCCTCTGCAGAGAGACTGATGCGGTTCGCAGCGACAGAAGGCGGACTGCCGGTCGTCATCAATCCGGCCGTGGCCACAAGCGCCCGAGGGCTGGCAGAGGCACTATCGAGTTGCCGCGCCGTCGGGCTCGGTGCCGCGATAGCGCACACAATTCTGGAGAGGGAGGGAGGCGTCGGTGACCTCCTCCCTGTGCCGAGTGAACACGCCGCGGGGTTCGTGCACCGCCTCGCAGACTTCGCTCCCCATATTGATCCTGAACCTGGTCCCGATCTTGATATCGATCCGGCTTCGGTGTCCCCAATGCCGAGCTCGCTCGGAACGGAAGAACTGTTTGATGCGACCGACGCGGAGCAGTCGATGGCCGCAGAGCAAATCGAAGACGACATCGACCTTGTGGATACACTTGAGGCTGCCCCGCAAGATTCTGAGGACAACCTTTCTGAGTACGACGCCGATTCTGCATCAATCGAAAATGACGATGACCCCAGACCAGACGAACAAGACGACGAGTATCTGGAGCCAGACGATGAGGAAAATGAACCTACCGACGATGCAGATCTGGGCTTGAATGAAGATCCAGAGATCTGATCGAGAGGTGGATGGACGACGTTTGGAGACCGCTTATTGCATAATCGAGGCTTATGGCGTCCCCATCTTCCTGCAGAACATGGCTCCAGCGGAGCTCCGCTCCCGCTGTCGATCGTCAACGCGGGTCAGTGTTTACGCTCCATCCGGCACTGACCTGATGGTGGCGGCTGGGCTAGGCTGCAATGGCTCGCATCGCTCGTTTGGAGAGTCCACCGGAGTGTTCCTGCTTGTCGCGGCCGGGCAGCCGCCGAGCGCGAAGCCGGAACGTTTTGCCGGTCCGCACCCAGAGTACTGTCCGGAATACGGGGCTCGAAGCATCCGCGCCATGGAGCTGCCGCTCGATATTGCAAGACCGGTGAGAACCTCGAGCGTGAATACATGACTGCGATATCATCGCCTTCCGCTGCCGGGCGGACAAAGCTCAAGAACTGCGCCACACAGAGCCCCCAACACGCCAGCCCCTTAGTCATGGTAAACCAACCCTTAACCGGTCCGGCGCCAGTCTGAGCCAAACTGCGGAGGGGCAATTTGATGGACACCAGAGTTCCCGCGGGATTGCTGCTCATTATATTGGCTCCGGCGTCTGCCCCCGCCATGGACCTGCGATACAGCTACCCCCCTGGACTCGCCCCCGCAGTTTCTACGCCGGTGATGGGTGATTTCACCGCAAGTTCGGTGGACGGCACTCTGCGTTTACGGGCAAGCCTTGGAGCCACCTACCTGCAAGCCAACGAACTGGTGTACTCCGGGGAGTATCGGGTGAGCAGATTGATCTGGGAAACCAAGGCTCCACTGTTGCGGGGCAGCGTTTCAGTTGATCTGGGGTATGGAGTGAGCCTGGGCGCTGAAGGCGCCGTGGCCATCAAGGGCGATTCCCATATGGTCGATTACGACTGGCTCTATGGAGACGATACGTTCGAGAACTGGACGCATCGCTCTGAGCACCCCGAGACTGACCTGGCGCATTTCTGGAGCGGAGCAGCGACCATCGGCTACGAGTTGGCCAATGTCGACAACGCCGTGGTGCGTCTGCACGGGGGGCTGCAGTTCACCGATGTGAAGTGGGATGCCTTTGGCGGCTCGTATGTATACAGCTCTGGCGCGGGGTTCCGCGACCTTCAAGGGAGTTTCGGCACTGGTGAGCCCGCCATCTCCTACCGCCAGCAGATGCCAGAGGTGTTCGTGGGCATAGACGGCGACGAATATTACGGTGACCTGCGCGTGGGCGGTCTGATGCGGGCAGGTCTGGTCGTGGGGGGCCTGGCCACCGACGACCATTGGATGCGAGATCTGCGGTTCACTGACGAGATCTATGTGCAGCCTGCCGTGGAATTGGGACTGGATGTCGGCTACGCGGTGGGGAGCAATGCTGAGATAACCCTTGGGGGCCGTTTGAAGCACATGTTCGAGCAGCGTGGCGACGCCACGTCTGTGGACACGAACCTGGGCACAAAACAAAGAAGCATCGACAGTGCAGCAGCCTCCTTCACGCAGGTGGATCTGACCGCTGGGTTGCGAGCTCGCTTCTAGCTCGCAATGGGGGAGCCGCTTGATCGCGTCTGCCCTGTTCTGATCCGTAGCCGTTCTCGTGGACAGCACACGAGACATTGGTACATCGTTGGTATTCGGCGCCCCTGCTGAGCCTTGATCAGAACGGCCGCTTCCCAACGCTTCTTTCCAAACAAGTTCACGACAGGCCGGATGGCGAGGTGCGGCGCCATGCCGATAACAGCGGTTATCGCGCATTCGCCTGTAGACCGCGTGTCGACAGCCGCCGAATTGACAGCAACAGAAATCTGATTTGCACCGGCTCTCCGGCCGATCCGGACACGGTGGCATCCAGCCTCGCCACGTCAAGCGGGACACACTCGAAAGGACGGGCCCTACGCACCTGATCTGAACGGATTTCACCTTGGGCCAGGTGATGCTACGCGTCAGCTCTGCTCTCGGCCGCTGGAGACGTGATCGCCGTCCTGGAGAGTACGCACATGCTTGAACTCAAAGATGTGCAGACGCCACCGCCCCCGCTAATCCCCCTCGCTCCCCCGCTTTGGGCCGTCTGCATCTCGGCCGAATTTTCACGGGTGAACCTGAGGGCGGGCGTATGTGGCTCATGTGAGGTTGCGGCAGGCTACCGATCATGCCCTATACTGCAGGGGATTCTGACGGGGGCAGCTGTGTTCAGGTTTGTTTTGTATTGCGCTTTGGCAGTGTTCCTGTCCGGTTGTTCCAACCAGAACATGAGCCTGAGCACCATGCAGTTCTCAGGCGCCACGGTGCCGTACCCCGAGAACTATGAGATGGAGGCCGCGCGAGTAATTCAGCAGCGTGGCGGCGATCCTGGATCCTCCAGGGTCTCACAGCCATGGGCGACCGTTGGTGCTGGCCCATTCTCGCCCAAGCGGTGGTACGTCTGTATCCGGGGACTGCCACCTAGCGGTAAGCCGCCCCAGCCGAAAGCCCTGGAGCTTGCAGAGGAACGGCTAGGCCAGCGAAGCCTAGCTGGCGTCTACCACGTTGTCCTGTTCTTCTCCGACAGAACGGGCAGGCCCTCGATAAGGACAGGATATGACTCGCCGCTCTGCAGGAACCTCGAATATCATCCGATCAACGTTGACCCGCCGGTGGTTTAATACGTGCAGGTCAACGTCCTTGTTTCAGAGAATCCCCAGGACGGCGCGGTACCGCAGCTGCTTGTGCTACCGTTTGGCCCGACGGTCTCAATCCCACCTCACTTGCACCACTTTTCGTGGCGCTATTTCGCAACGTGCGAAGCGGACGACAGGATCATCGGCTTGACCAAAGGTGAGGTTGAGGTCGCCCTCGCGCGGGACGGCTACCTGTTAGTGGCACCACGTCAATGAAGGTAACTAGCTCGGTGGTAGATGAGCGGGCCGAACCGAAATGCTTGTTCTCCCCTCGGGTCCTAGTTTGAGTTTCCCTTGCATCGCGGTACCGCGGCCACACGCGCAACGGAGTGGGACAACCACAGTGGATTGCACTTCGATGGAACTCGCGTCGAATGCCGAGCGGCAATCTGGCCGACCTTACGAACACAGCCGAGGGCCGGCCTAGCGATGCGACCTGAGGATGCCCAGAGCCTTTGGGTTCACGTCTTTTTTGCCCATGCGCAGCGGCAAGTATTGGTCCTGCCTGCCGACAGCAGCACTGACCTGCCACCGTCATTACAGCATTTGGAGTGGCGCAAGGTGGCGGAGACAACGCTTGGCGATCGCCTTCTTGCACCGGCATCACCAGTCATCGAGGCGGAGCTTGGCGCCCACGGCTACGCCGTGCTGAACATTGTAACCTACTAGTTGCCGCCCGGCTGAACAGAACCACGACTTTGTACTGGTCAGACTGACGGCGGCGGTTTTCGGCCAAGAGCATGGGGTGCATCCAGGGAGTGGGATGCTGGACGAGCTGCAGGTCGGTCGCCCAGCAGAAGCACCGCTGTTCCGCCAGCGGTAAGCAACGGGATGCTGCCCACTCGGAACAGCCAGCGCATGGTGCCAGTTAGACCGGCGATACCTGACGTTATCGCGCCTTTTCAGCCGCCGTCGGCCCTTGCGGCGCCACCTGGCGCGGAATTCTGCGTCGGACCGTTGGAGCGCTGACGGGATCACCGCGATCCTGCCGGGGACTTGCGGAACCGTTGCTGCTGTTGCGCCGGAACCGCAGGCAGCGAGCATGCCCGCCACCTTCCCCCTGCCCTCGCCGGCGAGACCACAGGATGAGCATGTGCCGCCTGCTCGTGGTGATCGGGCCATCCAGGCGTGGCGGCTGACGACGGCATTTTGCCAGTGTCCTGCGAAGCGTCGCCGAACTCCACTCCCCTGCCCCCCCCTATGTCCTGTGCCGGTGCTCACCCCGAACCTGGCGGGCTCGTGCTCCGCTTCCGGTGGACCGCCGCATCCGCCTCGACCATACCAGTGATCACGGCGACCACGGCTCGCTCCCGATGGTCCGTTGATGGTTGTCAATGTGACTGCCTGCGCCCCACGCCAACACTGCCGGCCAGTGAATACCAATGCGGCATTCGCAGTGATGGTTCGGAGCAAAGCCGGCCGGCATGGGCAATAAGGGCGCATCAAGCATGAGCGCCGGGTCCCTTCCCGCAGGCACAGGGAGACAGGGCAATGGCGATCGTTCTCAATGGCAGCTTGAGCGACTGGACCGCGGCGGACCGGCTGGAAAAGTCCGGCACCACCGTGGCCAACCACGAGGTCTTTGGTCGCTTCGAGGACGGCAAGTTCTACTTCGCCCTCAACTCGGCAGCCCCTGTCGGGCACAACACCACCCTTTGGCTCAATACCGACAGGAACTCGCAAACGGGCGAGCAGGTGTTCGGCGCCGCAACCGGTGCCGACTTTCGGATCGAGTTCGATGCCGACGGCACACCGATGCTCATTAATGCCATCCTCGGCGGCGCAACCCTCCCGCTGACATTCGCCCGCAGCGAAGACGGCAGGATCCTCGAGTTCGAACTCGACCCTGCCCAGATCGGCAACGCCGGAGCGGTCACCTTCGCCCTCGACATCAATGATGGACCGCATCTTCCCGAAAGCTATTTCGTCGGCGGCTATACGGTCGTCGACCCGGCCGCCAACCCGCTTGATGGTAGCCTGGACGAGTGGACCCGGTCCGATCGCATCGATACCCCCCTCACAGCCCGGCAAGGCTACGAAGTTTTTGGTGCGGCAGCCGACGGCATCTTCCAGCTGGCGCTCAAGGCACCTGGCCCTATCGGCAACGGCACAACATTCTGGCTCAATACCGACAACAATACCGCGACTGGCACCCCCATCTTCGACATTGCGGGAGTCGGCGGCGCCGAGTACCGCATCGAAGTCGATGCCGGAGGTATTGCCCGGCTCTATACCGGATCCGGTACAACGCCACTTGCGACCCTCAACTCGATGCTCGGGTCGGACGAAACCACGCTGGAGCTGTCCGTACCGAAGGCCCTGGTCGGCAACACCTCGCGGCTCGACATCTTCATCGATGTCAACAACAACAACGACGGCTTTATCCCTGGCAGTTACTTCGGGCCCGGTCTCACGCTGGTGGACGACCCTGGCGCCCAAGTACCCGAGACCGGTGAGCGCAAGATCGCCATCGTCTATTCGGCGACCACTGCCGCCCAGTTCTTCAGTCCCATGGCCTATTCGCAGCTGTTCATGTCGGCACAGAACCAGGCTATGGCCGCCGGTATTCCCTTCGACGTGATCGATGAGGATGACCTGACCGATCTGGCCAAGCTCAGCCAATATGACGCGCTGGTGTTTCCGTCCTTCCGCAATGTTCCGGCCAACCACGCGGCTATCCAGGAGACCCTCACCCGGCTCGTTTATGACTACGATGTGTCCCTGATCACCGCCGGCGACTTCATGACCAATGACGCGACTGGCGCCGCCCTGCCGGACGCCTATGCTCGCATGCACCTGTTGCTCGGCCTCGAACGCGTAGGAGGCAGCAATGGCAATGTCGAGGTCAAGGTCGTCGCCGGGCCCGATGGGCACCCGGTCACCGAGGGGTATGCCCCTGGAGCCACGATCCACAACTACGCATCGATCGGCACTTCGTATTTTGGCGCGGTCAACGAGGCATATACGCCGACGACGACCATCGCTTCGCAGGTGGTCGACAGTGCCACCCATGACGCGGTGGTCGGCACTGTCACTGGCGGCAAGAATGTGCATTTTGCCACCGAGAGTCTGCTTGGCGACAGCAATCTGCTCGGTAAGGCCCTCGATTGGGTCACCAGCACGGGATCAGGTCCTACGGTGTCCCTGCATATGAGCCGGAACAGCTCGATCGTTGCGTCTCGCAACGATATGGACCAGTCGCAAGAAAGCTACGACGTTGATGGTGAAGGCAATGGGGGCATCGGCATCTATGACGTGCTCCTGCCGATACTGCAGAGCTGGAAAGAGCAGTACAACTTCGTAGGGTCGTATTATGTGAACGTCGGCGCCAACCCGCCCGATCAGGAAACCAATTGGCTGATCTCCAAGTTCTACTACGACCAGCTGCTGGCCATGGGTAACGAGATCGGCTCGCACTCCTATACTCACCCGTCCGATACGAACTTCCTTGCCGGCGTCATCGACACGCAGGAGGAGCTTGACGCCTTTGCCGCCCTCTATGCGCAGCCGGGCAATGTCGATGGTGATCCTGCGATCGCGGCGCAGCTCGCCAGCATGACCCTGGCGGAGTACCAGGCCGCGCTTGGCCGCGGCATCGCCGCCGCGGATCCCGCCGCGCTGGACGCCCTCGACAAGGCGGTTCTTACAACCACCTTTCAGTTCCAGTTCGAGAAGGCCCGCCAGGTTCTGGAGGAGGAGCTGGGCATCAACATCGGCGGAGCGGCGGTCCCAGGCATGCCGGAGAGCCTCGCCACAGCGCGCGAGATCATCCAGTACTATGAGTACCTCTCTGGTGGCGCCTCCCTGGTGGGCGCCGGCTATCCGAGCGCCTTCGGCTACCTGTCGGCGGACGAGAACAACAAGATCTATCTGGCGCCAAACGTCAGCTTCGACTTCACGCTGATGGGCTGGCAGAACCTGACAGTCGAACAGGCGATCGCGGCCTGGACAGCAGAGTGGAACAAGCTCAACGAGAACTCGGACCTGCCGGTCGTGGTGTGGCCCTGGCACGATTACGGCCCCACCGAATGGGTGATCGATCCGCCGCTGCCGTCCGAGTACAGGGAGGAGATGTTCACCCACTTCATCCAGATGGCACATGGATCGGGCGCGGAATTCGTCACCCTTGCCGATCTCGCCGCCCGGATGCAGGCATTCGAGAAGTCTGACTTCAGCTTTTCGGTAGCCGGGAACACGATCACCGCCATGGCGACTCCGACCAGCGGACAGGTAGGAACGTTCGCGCTCAACCTCGATGATCTCGGTGGGCAGACGATCAGGTCTGTGGCGAACTGGTATGCCTATGACGAGGACAGCGTGTTCCTCGATGCAGATGGTGGCGAGTTCCAGATCGAGCTCGGCACCACCACCGAGGACGTGACCCACATCACCAGTCTCGACCAGCGCATGAAGCTCGTCTCGCTCTACGGCGACGGCACCAACCTGACCTTCACCGCCGAAGGCGAGGGGATCGTCAAGGTCGCGCTGAAGGACTACCAAGGCACGCCGTTTGCGGTGACCGGCGCCACTCTCGTGAGCCAGGTCGGCGATGTTCTCACACTGAAGCTGCCAACACTCGGCACCCACAACGTAGGTGTCGCGCTTGTGGACGCCGCACCCACAGGGATTTTGGTGAGTGACCAGATCACGTTGCTCGAGAACACGAGTTCACGCACCAAGGTGGCGACGATTGCTGTTTCTGACCCGGACCTTGATCCGCGTCTCCGTGACAATGCTGTCACAGTTTCCGATGACCGGTTCGTGTTCGATGAAACTGATGGTGGTCTCTACCTACAGTCCGGCAAGAGCGTAGATTTCGAGGCTCAGTCCTTCATCGATCTGTTGCTCTCGACCGGATCGGGAGCCAGCGCGATTACCAAAGCCGTGCAGCTGTCGGTCACGGACGTGAACGAAGCGCCGACTAGCATCGTCGTCTCCAATCAGATCGCTTTGGCCGAGAACACTACCATTCGGACCAAAGTCGCCGATCTATCCGTTCTTGATCCAGACACGAGCGCTGCCTTCCGCAACAACGCAGTGGCGGTGAACGACAGTCGGTTCGAGATCGCTGATGATGCGCTGTACTTAAAGGCGGGACAAACCGTTGACTTCGAGACAAGTTCGGCCGTTGAGTTAGTGCTTTCAACAGGTTCAGGAGACGACACCATCAGCAAGAGCGTAAGGCTCGCGATAGGAGATGTGCCCGAAGATGCCGTTTCACTGGTACTTCGCTCTTTCACGCCAAGCGCTGAGGGGTGGAATAGCAACGACCGCTACCCCCGACACCTGGCTGATGTGAATGGCGACGGAAGTGCAGACATCGTCGGGTTTGGAGATTCAGGCGTCTACGTCGCCGTAGCCAACGGACAAGGAGGCTTCAACAGCCCTTCCATGGTCCTGGAGGGTTTTGCGCCGGCCATCGACGGCTGGGTCAGCAATGACCGTTTCCCTCGGCACCTCGCTGATGTGAATGGCGACGGAAGTGCAGACATCGTCGGGTTTGGGGATTCAGGCGTCTACGTCGCCGTAGCCAACGGACAAGGAGGCTTCAACAGCCCTTCCATGGTCCTGGAGGGCTTTGCGACGATTACTGACGGCTGGGTCAGCAATGACCGCTTCCCCCGGCATCTCGCTGATGTGAATGGCGACGGAAGTGCAGACATCGTCGGGTTTGGGGATTCAGGCGTCTTCGTCGCCGTAGCCAACGGGCAAGGAGGCTTCAACAGCCCTTCCATGGTCCTGGAGGGTTTTGCGCCGGCCATCGACGGCTGGGTCAGCAATGACCGTTTTCCCCGACACCTGGCTGATGTGAATGGCGACGGAAGTGCAGACATCGTCGGGTTTGGAGATTCAGGCGTCTACGTCGCCGTAGCCAACGGACAAGGAGGCTTCAACAGCCCTTCCATGGTTCTGGAGAGTTTTGCGCCGGCCATCGACGGCTGGGTCAGCAATGACCGTTTCCCTCGGCACCTCGCTGATGTGAATGGCGACGGAAGTGCAGACATCGTCGGGTTTGGGAATTCAGGCGTCTACGTCGCCGTAGCCAACGGACAAGGAGGCTTCAACAGCCCTACCATGGTCCTGGAGGGCTTTGCGACGACTACTGACGGCTGGGTCAGCAATGACCGCTTCCCCCGTCACCTCGCTGATGTGAATGGCGACGGAAGTGCAGATATCGTCGGGTTCGGGGATTCGGGCGTCTATGTCGCAGCATCTAATGACTGGTTTGCCTAGTACTAGCTGGCAAGCTGGTACGCTAGCCTCGGGGCGCGGTCACTGAAGTGGACCCCGTTTCACCGGACAGGCGGCGGTTGGGTTTAGGCACTCAGGCGCAGGAACTCGCAAGGTGAGCGGTACTTGAGGCCGGAGTGCGGGTGGACCTCACAGTAGTCGTCGATCCATTCGGGCAACGTCACCAGGATGTGTCGGCGTCTGGGAGGATGACGGTTGAGGCGTAGTCCCTCTTCAGGGGTTTTAACGAAAGCCTCGGACATGCCATTGCTCTGCGGGCTTCGAACCGGGGTGAAGTGCAGGTCAATGCCCAGTGTCGCCGCCACTTGTGCGGTCTGCCTGGCGATATAGGCGCCGCCGTTGTCCGAGAGCCATTTGGAGCGCACCCCATTTTGACCGGACAGGCGGCATAGCCGATAAGGCATAGGCATGCGCCTATGAGTACGACTATGTCCAAGAGTCCCGACGAGCCGTTTCGACGCGTCGAAGCCATCACCTCCGTGCAGCGCCGGCGGCGCTGGTCCGTCGCCGAGAAGGTGCGGCTGGTGGAGGAGGCCATGCAGCCGGGCATGAGCGTGTCCTATGTGGCACGACGCGCCGGCATTTCCCCGTCCCAGCTCTTCGCCTGGAAGCGCCGCATGCTCGAAGGCGGCCACGCGGCGGTTCAGGCCGACGAGGATGTTGTTGGCGCCTCCCAGGTCCGCGAGTTGGAGAAGCGTGTGCGCGATCTCGAGCGCATGCTGGGCAAGAAGACGATGGAAGCCGAGATCCTCAAGGAAGCCCTTGATCTCGCGCGCCCAAAAAAACGGACCTCGCCCTTGCTGTCGTGGAGCAATCCCGAGGACGATACCCAGTGAGCGCCATTGCCCGTACGCTGGGCGTCTCCAGGTCCAACCTGGTCGAGCGTGCCAGCAAGCCTGCCAAGCCGCGCGGGGCTTACCGCAAGGCCGATGATGTGGTCCTTCTTGCCGAACTGCGGCCGATCATTGACCAGCGCCCCACCCATGGCTATTGACGGGTGACAGCATTGCTCAACCGGCAGCGGCGCAAAGACGGCAAGCCCGTGGTCAACGCCAAGCGTGTTCTCAGGATCCTGCAGCAGAACGGCCTCACCCTTCAAAAGCATACGGCTCTGCGGCCTGCCCGCACCCACGATGGTGTTGTTGTTGCCCTGCGCTCCAATATCCGGTGGTGCTCCGATCATCTGGAGATCCATGCCCGCAATGGCGAGGTGGTTCGCATCGTCTTCGTCATCGATGCCTGCGATCGCGAGATCATCGCCTGGTCGGCCGTTGCCAATGCCGGGATCTGTGGCGAGATGGTGTGTGACCTGATGATCGCGGCTGTCGAGCGCCGCTTCCGCACACTCAAGGTCACACACCGGCTCGAATGGCTCTCCGACAACGGCAGCGCCTATGTCGCCAGGCAGACAGCACAGGTGGCCGCGGCCCCGGCATTGACCTGCTCTTCAACCCGGTTCGAAGCCCGCAGAGCAATGGCATGTCCGAGGCTTTCGTAAAACCCTGAAGAGGAACTACGCCTCAACCGTCATCCTCAGAGACGCTGACGTTGCCCCCTGCAGCTAATCCAGTTTGAAGTAGGCTCTGGCCCAATGAGGACCAGAGATGAAACGAACCAGGTTCACCGAAGAACAGATCATCGGTGTTTTGAAAGAGCACGAGGCCGGCATCCCGATCGCCGAGCTGTGCCGCAAGCATGGCGTGAGCAGCGCCAGCATCTACAAGTGGAAGGCCAAGTATGGCGGGATGGACGTCAGCGAGGCCAAGAGGCTGAAGGCGCTCGAGGAGGAGAACACCCGCCTCAAGAAGCTGCTGGCTGACAGCATCGGTGCGAAGCGCCTGGTAGCGCATCGGTCATCCGGCAACACCCCAGAACTCGGCACGCCCGCCGCTCGCTCATCCCATACTTGGTCTGTAGATGAGCAACAGCCTCCCGCTCTACGGCGGGCGTTACCATTTTTTTCCCAGAAGATCCTTCAAGGCGGCGTTGTCGAGCATGTGATGTGGCGTTGCGCGAGCGGATGAAGACTATCGCTCATGAACGCCGCAGGTTCGGATATCGAAGGCTTCACGTGTTGCTCCGCCGGGAGGGTTACGAGGTCAACCACAAGCGGCTCTTTCGCATCTACCGAGAGGAGAAGCTGACCGTGCGTCGTCGAGGCGGCCGCAAACGGGCCATGGGGACCAGATCACCCATACTGGTGCCGGTATCGCCCAATGAACGATGGTCCCTCGACTTCGTCTCCGATCAGCTTACCGATGGCCGGCGTTTCCGGGTGCTGACCGTAGTTGATGATTGCACCCGCGAGTGCCTCGCCTTGGTGGTGGACACGTCGCTATCGGGGCTAAGGGTTGCTCGCGAACTCGAGACGCTCATCACCAGCCGCGGTCGGCCGAAGATGATCGTCAGCGACAATGTCCTAGGTCACAAAGAGACGCGATATCGGGGCAAGCAGGTCTCGATGCGGGAGTTTGCACCCGCGGAGTGATCATCGTCAATCCAGGCGGCTTCCACCGGTCAGGAAGAGCTCTCTGCCATAGCAAACACAGGGTCCATAGGCGTTCTAGCCTTGGCCCTGACCGTCCTTAAAACGAGATGCAGATCCAGGTGGAAGACCCAAGCATTATCTACAGGGTCGCGCTTTGCGCCCTAATGGCTCCACAGAGAGGGGTTCTCCCACCTGGCACCGTCCCCTCGAAAAAGGGGCGGTAGTCGGCACCGCTTTTGATGACGGCGTGGACAACACGCGCCATCTTGGCGGTTATAGCGGTGAGCGCCTTGCGCCGCAGATCGGGGTTGTCCCGGTCACGAGCTATGTAGCGCTCGAACTTGTCGCGAAAGCTATTCTCCTTCTGGCGAATGGCCACCTGCGCGGCTAACCACAGGGTCCGCCGCAAGCGTGCATTGCCATACTTGGACAACTTGGTTCGGCCGCGAAACACACCGGACTGGTGCGTGGACAGGTCCAAACCGCAGAACTTGAGGAACTGGCGGTGATGACCGAAGCGGCTGATGTCGCCAGCTTCGGCGATGATCGACAAGGCGTTGATCGGGCCGATGCCCGGGATCTTGCGCAGCTGCTGGTAATCAGGACTGTGCGCCAGCATGGTATCGGCCATCTTCTCGATGGTATCGCGCTGCCGGATCAGGCTGCGTGCCTCGGCCAGCACCATCCTGAACATGGTGATGGCAGGAGCGTTGAGCGGGATGGGAAGACCTATGGATGTTCTTGCGGTCTGATAAATATCGGCCAGCAGCCTCGCCTTGGATACCTTGCGGCCAACGACGTGCCAGGCTGCCTCAATAAAGGCTGCTTCATCCATGACGGTGATGCTGGCCGGCGTGGGGAACACTTCCAGGAAGGCAAAGAACCAGTCGCTGCGGCTGCTCTGCCGGAAGCGCTCGGCCTCTGGGAAATAGAGCGGCAGGTAGTGGCTCTGGATCCGGTGCAGGATCTCGGTCTTGGATCGGGAGATCGCCTCATGGGTTTTGGATAGTTCCTGCACGTCATTGATCCCGGCCAGCAGCGGGTCATGATAATGCTGAGTGGCGCCAATCCGCAGCATATGCAGGATGACCTGTGCGTCCTTGGGATCGTTCTTGTCCCAGCTGTTGTGCAGTGCCTCTCGGGTGCGCGCCGCAGCCATTGAGGAGACCAGCCGAACTTCGAAGCCGGCCTGGATCAATCGCCAGGCGATGGGCCGGTGGTAGTTGCCGGTCGCCTCGAAACCGCAGATCACCGTCTTGCCGGTGTCGAGCAGCAGGGCGATCAGCCGGTCATGATCCTCGCGGGCATTGCGGATCGTGAGCTTGCGCCGGCGTTGCCGGCCCGGGATCTCGATCAGGACTTCGTTGCGAGCCTTGGCAACATCGATCGCTACCAGTACGGCGTCGGCTGGCGTAGTCTGCTTATTGGTCATGGTCGGTCAGTCTCCAAACGAGGCATTGAACACCTCCAGTTTAGAGACCTGCTGGTCGGCCATGGCCACGCGAAGCGGCGCTGCTCCGCAACCCTGGCCAGTTCCGCTGCGCCGCTTCCCAATGTGCTATGGGACGGAGTTTACCTCGAACGCGATCCTGGGCTTTGCGGATCGCCATCGTATCGACTGGCACTACATCGCACCGGGCAAGCCGATGCAGAACGCCTTCATTGAGAGCTTCAATGGCCGGCTCAGAGACGAGCTGCTGAACGAAACGCTCTTTCCCTCGCTCTCCTACGCCAGAGCTGCGGTCGCAGGCTGGCGCTCGGACTACAACCTCAACCGACCCCACTCCCGGCTCGGCTGGATGACACCGACCGAATACGCCAACACCTTCCACCCGCGCCGTGATCTGCCGCTACGCTCCAGTGAAGGCTCCGCGGCAGCCCTCGCCGGCCAGATCGGCCACAACACTCGCCCGAGTCTACATCACGCTGGATAGAAGTTGGGGGCAACGTCAAAGTTGGGGGCAACGTCAGTTTTCCTCTCTGGTCGTCACTGAACCAGAGTTCAACTGAATTAGCCGCTGGGGCAATTCCTGCCGTCAGAAATACTGGAGCTCTCGAATGAAACCAAAATTCATGTCCTCCCCCCAAGCACCCGTACAGCATAGAATAACTTGCTTTTCTTGTTGTTAAAGATCAATGGATTACTGATCGCGAAACTCAGTCGTCTATACAATGTACTCCCGTGCCAAATATACTTCTGAATAACCGCTCTCTTCTCCGTGGATAGTGCATGGCCGAAAATCTCGTGAAACTCTTCGGCTTGCCTCTTTGCCTTGTCCTTTTGCAAGACCTCAGTTAACCGCCGCGCCCATAACTTGGCCCCTGATGGACGGCCGCCGATTGTATTGGAGCCATGCTGGCGATAAAGGATCCTGCTGTCCCTGTCGAATCTAACTTCGCCCAGGCCGGAGGACAGTAGATAAAGCCAATGATCGTGCAGAGTTGCGCGGCGCGGCCTGTGTGAACGGAACAATTCAAACAAGCTTCTATTCATAACCGCTGTAGCGCCGCCAAGGCCGCCTTGCACAAGTGCATGACCGAACCCTAGTTTTCCCGAGATATCGGGGCTCCAGCCGATGAAGTTCAGTCTTTCGTCAACTAACTTCATCCTTGAGGCGTATAGGGCTGGGCCGTTGCACTGTTCAATCGCCGTCACGCCCCGCAGCAGCTTATCGGTCTCCCAAACATCGTCAGCATCACTAAACGCATAAAAGTCAGAATCTAAAGGTGCGTCAAACGCGACCTGTAGGAAGCTCTCGCAGACACCGAGATTGTCTCCGCATCTCGCCTCGACTAGGTCACCGTAACCCTCGATGATCCTGCGGGTGGCATCCATCGACCCGTCATCACGGATAATAAGGCGAACATCAACACCGTCCTGAGCTAGAATGCTGTCGATCTGCTCTTGTAGGAAGCGCTGACCGTTGTAAACGGACATCATCACCGTAACGGTTCTCAATTGGCAGGTCCCTACTATAAGTCGAATGGTGACGTCAAAGCTGGGGCTGTCCGCAGGCCCAGTTGCCAATCCTTATTTTCGGAACCCGCCGCCCCTCTTGGCTGCTTTCAACCTAGGCGGGGGAGCTACCCGCCGGAGAAGGGCGCCGCCAGACACGGCGGTTGACAAAATCGGTGTAGCTTTGCACGATCCGCACTACCTTGTCAGAGACGTTGTCAGGAGCATAGTCAGCGGGAAGGCGCAACATGCGCGCATTGCCCCGCGGTTGATGCTCTAGGATCGCCAAAGCTTCTACGACGCGAGTAACTTCCAAACCTACCATCATCACCGATGCTTCCTCGAAGCCCTCCGGCCGCTCATGCACCTCCCGCAGGTTCAGTGCAGGAAAATTTAGGATCGCGCTTTCTTCCGTGATGGTCCCACTATCGGAAAGCACCGCACGTGCGTTCTGCTGGAGTTTAACGTAGTCTATGAACCCGAAAGGTTTCTCGAAACGCACGAGCTCGTGGATCTTCCTGCCAAGTGCATCCAGCCGCGCCCGCGTCCGGGGATGAGTGGAGACGATCACAGGAAGCGCGTAGCGGTGAGCCAGCTCATTGAGGATCTCGAGCAGCTTGTCCATCCTGTCAGGCGAATCTACATTCTCCTCGCGATGAGCACTGAGGACAAAGAACTGGTTCTCGGCGAGACCTAGATCCTCCACGATCCTAGACTGCTGAATATCAGGCGCATAGTACTCAATCACTTCTCGCATAGGGCTCCCCGTTACGATCACCTGTTCGGGAGGGAAGCCTTCGCGAAGAAGATACTCGCGCGCAATCTGGCTGTACGTGAGGTTGATATCCGCAACACTATCAACGATACGTCGGTTGATCTCTTCAGGGACGCGAAAATCGAAGCAGCGATTTCCCGCTTCCATGTGAAAGACTGGTATCTTGCGGCGCTTTGCTGAAATGGCGGCAAGACAGCTATTTGTGTCTCCCAAGAGCAAGACTGCGTCAGGGCAATACGTTTGGAGCTCCTTGTCTGCGGCGATAATAACTTTTCCGACCGTATCCATGCTACTAACTCCCGCCGCCTCAAGGAATTTATCCGGTCGCCTAATTCGGAGTTGTTTGAAGAAGATTTCGTTCAGCTCGTAGTCGTAGTTCTGGCCAGTGTGAATCAGGATGTGATCAAAGAATGTATCAAATTTATTGATAACACGCGATAGGCGGATGATCTCGGGTCTAGTGCCCACAATAGTCATGACTCTCATAAATTCTCCGCGTGATCGTGCATGTTAGTGGAAGTCACTCTATTCTGTTACAGTGTGCCAGTAGCTAGGCGCTGCCAGTTGCGCTGGCTTGTTCGGTCCTACGCCCGCGCTCACAATCTCCCTAGTCTTTCCTCGGAGTGACTTTAGGTGGATGAAGCTCTGGCGGTCGCCCTGTCGCCCAAGCCTCGTCCACGTGCTGTGGCTAACGCTATGCGTATGTCCAGAAGGAGAGACTGCAGTCGAACATATGTTTCGTCCCATCTGCTGAGTACTTCCGGCTCGCTCATATCCACGCCATGAACTTGCGCGTATCCGGTGATGCCAGGTTTTACGTCCAAAACACCTCGGCGCGCACGGGCTTGGATTAGCTCCGATTGACTCGGCAGGCAGGGTCGAGGCCCGACCAAGCTAACTTGGTTCAACAGAATATTGAAAACCTGCGGTAGTTCATCAAGCTTAGATGA
The DNA here is from genome assembly GCF_042685625.1 of Devosia albogilva. NCBI lineage: Bacteria > Pseudomonadati > Pseudomonadota > Alphaproteobacteria > Hyphomicrobiales > Devosiaceae > Devosia > Devosia albogilva. Next base: position 2,667,363 of record NZ_JBHUNP010000001.1, on the reverse strand, counting down.
TCTGAGAAAGCGTCCTATCGGTGTGACAGCATTTTCCGGCGCCTCGTGAGTACCGACGTTTGGGGTGCCCAAATGCATCGTGCGAAATTTGAAGCAGGTGAACGTCTTGCCTGCACGCCCGACGCGTTCCTGACAAAATATCGCGGGTCCTTTTGACTGGAGGCGGATTAGGATGCTCAGAGTGATGAGTAGCCACCAAAAACACACAAGAACTGCAACGGCAAACGACAGATCGATGAATCGCTTGACAACGCCGAAATATAGGTTGTCCACTTGCCCTTCACTTACAATACGCCCTTCCGCAGTTCTGTCCTTTAATTCTGCAAACACCTCGTCGGCTACTGTGCAGACGCGAACCGTTGGCTTCAGAGCAGAAAGCGCATGAATGACCTGTGAACGCACATGACGTGGCAGCTTATTGAGGGCTGAGAGTTTGCCGCTCAGCTCGTCTCCAACGACTGCAGGTAGATAAAAGGTAGTTACGGGAAGATCGGGCCGGCAAGCGAGTTCCTCAACGGCCTTGCGTTTGGTTGCAGCGTAATGGCCTAGGTTCGTCTCATCCAGAGCGTGCGTACTGGAGAAGTTTATCATGCGCCTGACGCCAGCTTTCCGGCTAGCTTCGGCCACTCGCATTGTCAGCTTAACATTGACTTCTTCAAATGCAGATCGCGGCGCGAGAACATCGTTATTGAGAACGGCAAGGTGGATAACGAGATCGGCTCCCTTCGCTGTCGAATGCAAATCCTCGTAAGTACATGCCTCCCTACCTGGGAAAGCGATTTCTAACTTCCGCGTGTCGCGACCCGAGACAATGACCCGTGCCCCCCGGGATTCAAGCTCAGGAACAAGTTGTTTGCCCAATCTGCCGGTCGCACCGGTCACAACGACTAACGGGTACGTCGATCCAAGTGACTGTGCCATTCGCACTCTCACCCTTGTGCCAATTTCGTGGTGTCGACGTGGGCCGAGTCGCGTTCAGCTATGAGGCTGAATAGGACCGCTCTCGCAGCCTTCTCGTCGCCGACCGATAAGGCGTTGCGGAGTTCATCAAGGCGAGGCGCGATGCTGACAGACTGCGCAAGTTGGCCTCGGCCGCGGAGAATCTTTGGGTGGCGAGTGGGCGTGGCGCTACTGGAATCATAGAATAGTTCCTCGAACATCTTCTCTCCTGGCCGTTTTCCTATAGCCACAATCTCGATGTCTCCTTCAGGGTTGTCATCGGATCGCACAGTTAGGCCTGCTAAGCGCACCATGTTTTCTGCCAAGTCGGATATCAAGATCGGTTCTCCCATGTCTAGCAGGAAGACATCGCCGCCCTCTGACAGTGCACCTGCTTGGACAATCAGTTCGGCGGCCTCCTGGATAGACATGAAGTAGCGCGTCATTGCGCGATCAGTCAGCGTAACTGGCCCCCCTCTAGCGATCTGTTCCTTAAACAGGGGAACCACTGACCCGTTGGATCCAAGAACGTTGCCGAACCGGACAGCGCAAAACCGCTGACCTGTGTGCTGCTCCAGTGCCTGGGCGGCTTTCTCCCGGACGATCAGTTCCGCCCATCGCTTGGTGGCCCCCATAACATTGGTAGGGCGAACCGCCTTGTCAGTCGAAATTAGGACAAAGTTCTTCACCCCAAACTCGAATGCCGCGTCAGCTATAACTTTGGTCCCAAATACATTGTTGTAAATTCCTTCGAAGGCATTGGCCTCGACTAAAGGAACATGCTTATGTGCCGCAGCGTGAAACACAACCTCAACGCTATTCTCCTTTATAGCACTAATGACTCGCTGCGCGTTAGTTACTGACCCTAGCACTGGAACTACTGCAACGTCCTTTTGCGTATGCAACTCCATCTCGATCTTGTAGAGGGCGAACTCGTTGGATTCAAAGAGAACGAGACGCTGCGGTCGCCACTGCGCAATTTTGCGGCAGAGCTCTGAACCAATCGAACCTCCCGCTCCGGTAACCATGATCGTGCGTCCGACGATCATCTCACGAATCAAATTAGCGTCGGGAGGGACGGAGGATCGACCGAGCAGCTCGTCGACTTCGATTTCGTGAATTTGGCTGACTAGATACTTACCGGTGACAAGGTCGGCGATGCCAGGCAGCGATTGCACCTTCACCCCATGCTGACTTATGTCCCGCACAATTTCCTTTCGACGGGTAGCAGAAAGGGAGGGCATGGATAGGATAACCTGCTTGACGCCGAAATCCCGCACAAGGGACGGGAGGTAGGAAGGGGCGAAGACCTTGATGCCAACGACCTCCCTCCGGTGTAGGGTCGCGTCGTCGTCTAGGAACCCAGCGATGAAGTGGCTCTTACGCAGTGACGTTGCGAGCTGTGTCCCGGCTTCACCTGCACCATAAATAACAACAGCTGGAAGCTTGAGCAGAGCCGAACGGCTTGTTGGCCAGAAAATCCATTTCGCTATGAGTCGGCTACCGGTGAGAGCCAAAGTGCCTAGCGCCCAATAGATTACGGGCACTGATCGAGGTACAATACCGCGCCCCGTCATCTCGGACAGAAATGCCAACAGAACCCATAGGATTGCTGCCAATGCCATAGCCTGCACGATGGTCCAGATCGCACGCTCCGGCAGGTATCGGACCACTGCACGGTACAGCCCCATGCGAACGAAAATGGGAATGCCGATCACGGGTGCAGAGGTGACGATTAGCCACTCGTCAAGATTGCTGGGCAGTTCCCAGCGATCATAACGAAGTGAGAAGCTCGCCCACAACACGAAGGCTAGTGCAATGACGTCGAACCCTACAAGAATCGCACGTTTGCTACTGCGCGGCAGAGACAGGACGCGCTTGCGTAGGGTAGAGAACATTACGAAGAGCCTGGATATGGCAGGGGAGCGATGCAACTGCCGTTTCACGAAACATCCTTAAGGTCAAGTATGGCATGATGAGCATGCCTCCTCCACCTCTATGACGTCCCCACATCTTGATGGTGAGACCGTCACTGCCGCAGGCAACAGTATGATGGAGCCTCGAGCCAAACCAGTCTGATTGAACTGCCTGAGCTCCTCCCGCACTCAGTTGAGCTAGCATAGCTCGCTCCTCGAGGTCGACAGGACTGAGAGCGTCGAGTGTCTTCGCCGCGGCTGTAGAGGCGCTCGATGTCTTGCGGGCGTCCGCTCTGTCCCGAGAGACGAGAAGTAGCTCTCCATCGCGGCATTGTCCCAGACGTTCCCGGACCGGCTCATCCAGCACGTGATGCCGATCGGGCCTGAGGCGCTGGAACTGCTCGGATGGGTATTGGTTGCCTGGTCGCTGTGGTGCAGCAGGCTGTCGGGCTTACCACGGCGCCAGATCGCCATGAGGAGGGCGTCGGTGACGAGTTGCAAGGTCATCTCCGCCTTCATCGACCAGCCGACGAACTGCCGTGAGAACAGATCGACGACGGCGGCAACGCAGAAGCCTTCAGCGATCCAGATGTAGGTAAAATAGGCAAATTCACTTTGGTTCGGCGCCGCGGCCTCGAAGGCACGGTCGAGGAGGTTTTAGGAGATCGTGGCGCGCTCACCGATGTCCTTGGGCAGCCCACGTCGTTGCGGTTGGGCCCGTAGCCCGTTCTCAAGCATCAGCCGCTCGATATGATGCAGGCCGCAGCTCAGGCCTCTCGCCAGCACATCGCGCCGGACATGCCGGGCACCGTAGGTGCGCTAGCTGCTCTTGACGCTACGGGTTATCCTCACCAGCACTTCGTCCTGCCGCGAGTGGGCACTGGCGCTACGGTTAAGGCATGAAAGCCCGACCCGGAGATCCGGAGACACCCGGCGCTGCGTATGCCATGCCACCGGCCAGATGCCCGGTGCTCTGCGATGAAAGCGAACCTCATATCGCTTCCCTCGCGAAGGAAGCTGCGGCCATTTTTGGGGATGTCGCGCTCTGCCTTCAGCTTGCCCGTTTCCTTGCGTAACCGATCAATCTCTAACTGCCCCGGCTTCATCTCCCCATGGCGGAGAAGGCGTGTTGGGGATCAGCGGACGACTCCCTCATCCAGCGCAGCATGTTCTCGTGAAGGTCCAGATCGCGGGCCGACTGCGCGACGCTACCTTCCGATCCTAACCAACCTGAGAGCCAGCAGCTGGAACTCCCGGGTGGACTCCCTTCGCCGCATTACGGCAGCAGCTCAAGTGCACGTCTTAGTCGGAGGCGCGGTGCCGCTATGGTACGGTTTGGCCGAACAACGCCAACGTATGTTTAAGGTCTAGCAGGGTGTTGAAGAAGTCGCTCGTCGGATCGGTTGTTGCGTGATTCAATGGACTCCGCTGATTTGCGGAGGCGGGATGCGGGGATCGGACGAGAGGACTGGTGCCTTGTTCAGCTATGTGGATCTGGAGTCACGGGTGCGGAAGGACCACCCGCTGCGCAGGATCCGGCGGCTGGTGAACGAGGCGCTGTTGGCGCTGGAAGGTGAGTTTTCTTCGCTCTACTCGGGTTTGGGTAGGCCTTCGATCGCGCCCGAGAAGCTGCTGCGGGCGATGCTGCTGCAGGCATTCTACTCGATCCGTTCGGAGCGCCAGTTGATGGAGCGGCTGGAGTTTGACCTGCTGTTTCGCTGGTTCGTGGGCCTGGGGATCGACGATGCGGTCTGGGACCATTCGAGCTTCTCGAAGAACCGTGACAGGCTGCTCGAGGGCGATATCGCCGCCAAGTTCCTGGCGGCGGTCCTGGCGCAGCCGCCGGTCAAGAGGCTGCTAACCACGGAACACTTCTCGGTGGACGGCACGCTGATCGAGGCGTGGGCGTCGATGAAGAGTATCCGGCCCAACAGCCCGGAGGACAACACGGATGAGCCGCCAAGCAGTGGTGGTGGGCGCAACCCGGATGCCAGCTTTCACGGCCAGAAGCGGTCGAATGCCACCCATGCCTCGAGCACCGATCCGCAAGCCCGGCTCTACAAGAAGGGTGCGGGCAAAGAGGCCAAACTCTGCTTCATGGGGCACGGGCTGATGGAGAACCACAACGGGCTTCTGGTCGATGCCTGCCTGACGCAGGCGGATGGCCATGCCGAGCGGGTGGCGGCGCTTCATATGATCGAGCCTCATGCCGACCGGCCGCGGGCCATCACACTGGGCGCCGACAAAGGCTATGATGCCGAGGATTTCATCAATGAGCTGCGCTCCATGCGGGTAACGCCGCATGTGGCTCGCAACCTCAGCGGCCGCCGCTCTGCAATTGATGGACGCACAGCGCGCCATTCCGGCTACACCGTGAGCCTGCGCATCAGAAAACGGATTGAAGAGGCGTTCGGCTGGATCAAGACCGTGGCCGGGCAGCGCAAGACCAGGTTCAAGGGGCTCGAACGGGTTGGCTCGGCCTTCACCTTCGCTGCCGCTGCCTACAATCTTGTGCGGTTGCCAAAGCTGATTGCGGAGACTGGCTGATGGCAAAGGTGCCCGCATACGCGAAGGCCTTCGCCGGCCGCTGGCGCATCGCCGAAATGGATGTCTGGGACAACGATGTCCTCGATCTCGTCGAACCAGCACACCTCACCTTGAGGGCCCGGCCGATGGCGAAATCGCTTTCGGCGCGCTTAAGGGCTTCCTCGACGTTCGCTATGGTTCCCGAGACGGGGCCGCCTGCGCCGAGTTCTCATGGCAAGGCTACGACGACAACGATCCAGCCTGCGGCCGCGGATGGGTCATGATCGGCACTGCCGGTCGCCTCGTCGGCCATTTCTTCATCCACAAGGCCGATCACTCAGGTTTCGTCTGCGAACCCGACTGACTTCTTCAACACCCTGCTAGTCCTAGCTGGATTGGTCAGTGTCGTTCCCACGGCGAAGCAAAAGAGCATGATAATCGGCGCAACCTCTAGCGCCGGTTCTACCAGCGAAAAACCTAGGAGGAGTGTCACCGCCATTTTCAGACTTGGATCGGAAGCGCGAAGATAGAACAGGACAACAATAAGGATCAGAGCCAAAAGGCTGATCATCCCTCCATCTAGCCACATCACCAAGATGGAGTTGTGAACCGCAACTTCGATGCCAGTCCAGCTCCGCTCGATTGCCGTCATAAAGCCGCCTGGGCCTATCCCAAGAAGCGGCTGTGCCTGGATCAAGTCAGCCGCAAAGACCATCAGGTCAGCACGGCGCACCACCGAAAGAGGCACCCCATAGTGCATAGCGGTCGCTGCCAAATGCTGATCGGCCATAAGCGCGGTGCCTGCCAGAACGGCGACTGAGATCAAGGCCACCGCTGAAATTACCAGCCTCGCGTCTCGTGGGCGCCAGTAGTGCCAAGCCGAGGCCACAGTCGCCAAAGAGAAAAAGCCAAGGCCATAGCGAGATTTAGTCGCCCACACTGCCGCAGCGAGGGCGCACCACAGAACAACCCCTAGCCATTTCCGCGTCTGTTTCCATGCGAATGGAACACAGAAGACCATGAACAACGCGAGGAGGTTAGAACCTCCCAATGGGGTAACAAGAGCCTCTTTGAAGTCGTAGAGGAAAGACTGCCCCTCCAGGGTGGCATAATAGTGCAATGTGAAAGCCAGAACGCTCGCCGCGACAACGGCCCCCGCGATAGCAATGGGGAGATTGAGTGTCGGTCGCGGAGCGCCCCACATCGCAAACAGCACGGTGAAACCGCAAGCATAAGGGAGGGAGTAGGCCGCTGCTCGCGACCACTTGACCTCGTCTGCCGTTACTGCTCGCCCTGCTGAAATCGCAACTCCGAGCAGCAGAACGGCAAAAAGCCAGAGCAAAACTGGTGGCATGGTCGCACGCTGACGCACAATGGTATGCCCCGCCAGCGGCAGCGTTAGCGCCAGCGCAAAAGGTACAGACAGGGAACTGCCCCCCACCCAAACAGGCAAGCTTCCGAAGGATATCGCGATGGGGAGGTATGACACCGCTAGGGCTGCTAACCGCCGGTTCGGCGGATGAGCTTCTGGGTAGTCTTGCATGTTCAACATACTGATCTGTGCCTAGAACATGCTGCCTAGTTGAGGCAGACCGCAAAGTCACGCTCAAAGTTACTGAAGTGGACCCCGTTTCACCGGACAGGCGGCGGTTGGGTTTAGGCACTGAGGTGCAGGAACTCGCGTGGTGAGCGGTATGAGCTGCTGCCGGTTTCGTGGACACCGAGATAAGGTGTTTGACGGAACTGGAGAGTTGGTTATGCAACGAAGGAAGTTCAGCCGGGAGTTTAAGCTCGAGGCTGTGAGGTTGGTCAGGGACGTGCCGTAGCTGTTGCGCAGGCGGCCCGCGATCTTGACCTGCACGAGAACGTGCTGCGTAAGTGGATCAGGGAGTTGTCCGCTGATCCGCAGCACGCCTTCTCCGGCCATGGCCAGATGAAGCCCGAGCAACTCGAGATCGAGAAGCTGCGCCGCGAGGTCGCCAAGCTCAAGGCGGAGCGCGATATCCTGAAAAAAGCCGCGGCCTACTTCGCCAGGGACTCGATAGAGGTTCTCGTTTGTGGCGAAGCACCGAAGGATCTGGCCGGTCTCGTGGATTTGTGAGGCGCTCGGTGTGTCTCGCTCGGGCTTTCATGCCTGGCTCAACCAGTACGGCGAGGTGCTGGTCGCCGGAATCCGTTCAAGCTTTGCCGGCAGCATCGAACCTATGGCGCCCGGCGGGTGTGGCACGACGTGCTGGCCGAAGGTCTCGACGCCGGCCTGCATCGCATCGAGCGGCTGATGCGCCAGGAAGGTCACCGGGCTCGGTCGCGCCGGCGTGGGCTGCCCAAGGATGCGGGAAAGCGCCATGCGGTCTCACCCAACATCTTGGATCGGGCGTTCATGGCATCGGCGCCGAACCAGAAGTGGATCGCCGACTTCACCTACATCTGGACGGCACAGGGGTGGCTCTATGTGGCGGCAGTGGTCGACCTCTACTCCCGTCGGGTGGTGGGCTGGTCGATGAGTTCATCGATGGCCGCTCAACTGGTGACCGATGCGCTGATCATGGCGATCTGGCGTCGTAGCAAGCCCGATAGCCTGCTGCACCACTCCGACCAGGGCAGCCAATATACCAGCGCGCAGTTCCAGCGGCTGATGGCTGATCATGGCATCACCTGCTCGATGAGCCGGTCTGGCAATGTCTGGGACAACGCGGCGATGGAGAGCTTCTTCTCATCGCTCAAGACCGAACGCACCGCCCGCAAGGTCTATCGCACCAGGGACGATGCCAAGGCCGATGTGTTCGACTATATCGAGCGCTTCTACAACCGGAGGCGCCGACACTCGACACTGGCTATCTGAGCCCCGTGGATACGAAGAGCAAGCTAAGCCAGCCTAACCTCGTGTCCATCGAACCGGCAGCAGCTCAAACGTCATTGGGCGCTTGAGTTTGGGGCAACGTCGTCAGAGACACTGTACATTCAGCGCCCACTTGCCTACTAGCTTGAGGCACGCTGGGAGGGGCGTAATGACGGTTTTGCAGATTCAGAACGAGGTACCATCAAGGAATAGGCTAATTTTTGTGGCGCTCTTGCTGTCCCTTGTTGGGGACATCTGGATGGGAATTACGCTACCTCTCGCCATCTTCCCTGTCTTGGCATGCTTGTTAGCTAATCGCCTGAGGCTGCCACCGATCAACGCCACCCCTTCTCTGCTGCTCCTCTCTTCTTTGGGTGTGATCGTAGGAATACAGGTGCTGTCGGGTGCCCCTCCTGCTGGACGCTCTGATTTGTTGGTCTATCTTCCCATTGTCTACGCAGTCTTAGCGCTATGGGCCGCGAGCGCTGTGGATCTTGAAGACGCTGCAGTTCGCAACGCTCTGATATATGGAGGGGTGTCAACGGCGGTCGTTATGTTCGGGACTGCCTTCTTTGCGCCTCAAGACTTCTATTTCTTACCTAGTCAGTATATTCCAAGTAATACAGAGATATCACTAGAAACTGGGCCTGATATTGACGCCATAGATGGTGGTCTCGAGCATTCTGTAGCGGGTGCTCCTTTCTACGAGTGGAAGCGGCGTTTAATAACGCCACTCGGCTTCTCGAACTACCTATCAGCCTTTCTAATGTTCTCCTGCATGATCGCTCTGTTCTCTCGCAGCTATGCAGCAGCAATATTCCTGGGATGTAGCGTCGCTGCGACAGGATCGCGGTTCGGGATTGCTTTTCTCGTCGTGGGCTTCATCTGCTGGCTCCTGTATAGGCGAGGGTTGAGGAGTTGGGTTGTGCCCTGCTCTGTCGTTGCAGCCACGTTCGCTGGCGTAGTAACGCTTATAGCGTTCGCCCCTTCACTTCGGTGGATACCAGACGCGGCTTCACTCCAAGTAAGGGTAGATTATTGGCGAGACGCTCTCGTGGCGTGGTCAAATTCTCCGTTTATAGGCATGCCCCGCTCCTACATAATGGAGGCAGTTCGGGCGACCGTCTTTTGGAACCCTCACAATGCGGCGCTGTGGATTGGCACGCTGTTCGGAGCGGCAGGGCTAATTGTCTACGGAGCATATTTAGTAACCGTTTGTCGCCTAGCAGCGCGCTTGTCGCTGCAGTCGGAAGTCTGGGCCGGAGTTCTTGTGGGGCTAAGCCTCCTTATCTCGATGAGCATGGTTGAATCGATCGCCGTCTCTCCTGCATTCGAGATCTTGATGGCACTACTCCTCGGTGTAGCCCTTCGCAGGAGCCGCTCCGAAGTCGTAGAAAATGCGGCATAGTCCGACTTTCCGAGTGCCGAGATATTTCTGCACTTGCGCTTCACGCATCGGCTCGGTGGAACTCAGGCTCGCTATTCAAAATCCGCTGGTGCTCGGATATTCTGGAGATCCACGCCCGCGATGGCGAGGTGGTTCCCATCTTCTCCGTCATTGATGCCTGCGATCGCGAGGTCATCGCCTGGTCGGCCGTCGCCGATGCCGGCATCTCTGGTGAGATGGTGTGTGATCTGATGATCGCTGCCGTCAAACGCCGCTTCCGCACATCAGGTCCCACACCGCTGGAATGGTGGAGTTGACGTTGCCCCCAACTTCTATCCAGCGTGATGTAGACTCGGGCGAGTGTTGTGGCCGATCTGGCCGGCGAGGGCTGCCGCGGAGCCTTCACTGGAGCTGACGTTGCCCCCTGCAGCTAATCCAGTTTGAAGTAGGCTCTGGCCCAATGAGGACCAGAGATGAAACGAACCAGGTTCACCGAAGAACAGATCATCGGTGTTTTGAAAGAGCACGAGGCCGGCATCCCGATCGCCGAGCTGTGCCGCAAGCATGGCGTGAGCAGCGCCAGCATCTACAAGTGGAAGGCCAAGTATGGCGGGATGGACGTCAGCGAGGCCAAGAGGCTGAAGGCGCTCGAGGAGGAGAACACCCGCCTCAAGAAGCTGCTGGCTGACAGCATCGGTGCGAAGCGCCTGGTAGCGCATCGGTCATCCGGCAACACCCCAGAACTCGGCACGCCCGCCGCTCGCTCATCCCATACTTGGTCTGTAGATGAGCAACAGCCTCCCGCTCTACGGCGGGCGTTACCATTTTTTTCCCAGAAGATCCTTCAAGGCGGCGTTGTCGAGCATGTGATGTGGCGTTGCGCGAGCGGATGAAGACTATCGCTCATGAACGCCGCAGGTTCGGATATCGAAGGCTTCACGTGTTGCTCCGCCGGGAGGGTTACGAGGTCAACCACAAGCGGCTCTTTCGCATCTACCGAGAGGAGAAGCTGACCGTGCGTCGTCGAGGCGGCCGCAAACGGGCCATGGGGACCAGATCACCCATACTGGTGCCGGTATCGCCCAATGAACGATGGTCCCTCGACTTCGTCTCCGATCAGCTTACCGATGGCCGGCGTTTCCGGGTGCTGACCGTAGTTGATGATTGCACCCGCGAGTGCCTCGCCTTGGTGGTGGACACGTCGCTATCGGGGCTAAGGGTTGCTCGCGAACTCGAGACGCTCATCACCAGCCGCGGTCGGCCGAAGATGATCGTCAGCGACAACGTCCTAGGTCACAAAGAGACGCGATATCGGGGCAAGCAGGTCTCGATGCGGGAGTTTGCACCCGCGGAGTGATCATCGTCAATCCAGGCGGCTTCCACCGGTCAGGAAGAGCTCTCTGCCATAGCAAACACAGGGTCCATAGGCGTTCTAGCCTTGGCCCTGACCGTCCTTAAAACGAGATGCAGATCCAGGTGGAAGACCCAAGCATTATCTACAGGGTCGCGCTTTGCGCCCTAATGGCTCCACAGAGAGGGGTTCTCCCACCTGGCACCGTCCCCTCGAAAAAGGGGCGGTAGTCGGCACCGCTTTTGATGACGGCGTGGACAACACGCGCCATCTTGGCGGTTATAGCGGTGAGCGCCTTGCGCCGCAGATCGGGGTTGTCCCGGTCACGAGCTATGTAGCGCTCGAACTTGTCGCGAAAGCTATTCTCCTTCTGGCGAATGGCCACCTGCGCGGCTAACCACAGGGTCCGCCGCAAGCGTGCATTGCCATACTTGGACAACTTGGTTCGGCCGCGAAACACACCGGACTGGTGCGTGGACAGGTCCAAACCGCAGAACTTGAGGAACTGGCGGTGATGACCGAAGCGGCTGATGTCGCCAGCTTCGGCGATGATCGACAAGGCGTTGATCGGGCCGATGCCCGGGATCTTGCGCAGCTGCTGGTAATCAGGACTGTGCGCCAGCATGGTATCGGCCATCTTCTCGATGGTATCGCGCTGCCGGATCAGGCTGCGTGCCTCGGCCAGCACCATCCTGAACATGGTGATGGCAGGAGCGTTGAGCGGGATGGGAAGACCTATGGATGTTCTTGCGGTCTGATAAATATCGGCCAGCAGCCTCGCCTTGGATACCTTGCGGCCAACGACGTGCCAGGCTGCCTCAATAAAGGCTGCTTCATCCATGACGGTGATGCTGGCCGGCGTGGGGAACACTTCCAGGAAGGCAAAGAACCAGTCGCTGCGGCTGCTCTGCCGGAAGCGCTCGGCCTCTGGGAAATAGAGCGGCAGGTAGTGGCTCTGGATCCGGTGCAGGATCTCGGTCTTGGATCGGGAGATCGCCTCATGGGTTTTGGATAGTTCCTGCACGTCATTGATCCCGGCCAGCAGCGGGTCATGATAATGCTGAGTGGCGCCAATCCGCAGCATATGCAGGATGACCTGTGCGTCCTTGGGATCGTTCTTGTCCCAGCTGTTGTGCAGTGCCTCTCGGGTGCGCGCCGCAGCCATTGAGGAGACCAGCCGAACTTCGAAGCCGGCCTGGATCAATCGCCAGGCGATGGGCCGGTGGTAGTTGCCGGTCGCCTCGAAACCGCAGATCACCGTCTTGCCGGTGTCGAGCAGCAGGGCGATCAGCCGGTCATGATCCTCGCGGGCATTGCGGATCGTGAGCTTGCGCCGGCGTTGCCGGCCCGGGATCTCGATCAGGACTTCGTTGCGAGCCTTGGCAACATCGATCGCTACCAGTACGGCGTCGGCTGGCGTAGTCTGCTTATTGGTCATGGTCGGTCAGTCTCCAAACGAGGCATTGAACACCTCCAGTTTAGAGACCTGCTGGTCGGCCATGGCCACGCGAAGCGGCGCTGCTCCGCAACCCTGGCCAGCTCCGCTGCGCCGCTTCCCAATGTGCTATGGGACGGAGTTTACCTCGAACGCGATCCTGGGCTTTGCGGATCGCCATCGTATCGACTGGCACTACATCGCACCGGGCAAGCCGATGCAGAACGCCTTCATTGAGAGCTTCAATGGCCGGCTCAGAGACGAGCTGCTGAACGAAACGCTCTTTCCCTCGCTCTCCTACGCCAGAGCTGCGGTCGCAGGCTGGCGCTCGGACTACAACCTCAACCGACCCCACTCCCGGCTCGGCTGGATGACACCGACCGAATACGCCAACACCTTCCACCCGCGCCGTGATCTGCCGCTACGCTCCAGTGAAGGCTCCGCGGCAGCCCTCGCCGGCCAGATCGGCCACAACACTCGCCCGAGTCTACATCACGCTGGATAGAAGTTGGGGGCAACGTCACTTGCCGCACACCTTGAGCGTGCAGCGTGCATCGGTATCCTTCTGGGCCGACGAGGGCGGTTCGTCGGGCCAGATCTCCGCAAACGTCTTCTCGTCCTTGATCGCCTGCGGCAGCTATCATCTCCTTATTGGCGTCGCAACGGACGCGCTCCAGACTATCAACTCGTCGGACGAGATAGCAGTTCGGTCATGGCAACCTGCGCGAGATGGACGTTCTCGAAAGTGCCAACAACAGTCTTCCCTCCACTCGGCGTGGGCCGTATCAGACGCTTCGCCTTAGCTAAGCCGTTCGAGCCAAGAGCGCGTGCGACCTCTCGGCCTATGCGAGACCCGCTCACAGAGAGTTCGGGCCGCATCATCGCACGTTTCATGGCCGTGAATACATGGGTGCGATAGTCACGATGTCTAATTATGCAGAGTGCATAGAGCCTGTTGAGGTTAAAGTGTGCCAAAGAGTCAGGCTTCGCTCGCCGAAGTGTCTCCATGGCGGCATTGGCCCAAACGGTTTCGACGCTGAAAAACTTTGGAACAATCTCGTCCCATTCAACATCCTGAAAAGGTGCCATATGAGGGTCTGTCTTGAAGTCTCCTCTGTGCCTGTTCAGAGCGCTGCGACCTGTGTTACTTCCGCCCGATGCACCTGGGATGGTTACGGGATAGTCCCAAACCAAAAAGCGCTCGATTTCAGTGCACACTGACACAGACGCTGACATATCAGGACTAGTTCCGAAAAACACCCTACCCAACTTCTTTCGGATGCGATCCAAGACAACCCGGCGAACTAAACCATGGTAGAGCTTAGGAAGACCATCAGTACCTTGGAAAGCGCCTTCCAAACCTCGCTCCAATGCTATAGCCGCATCAACGGAATAACTCCTGCCACTGTAGCGATCCAGATACAATTTCCCACCATGCGCAGCTCCGTAGAATTGCGTGCGAAAATCGGGCCATGAATAATTTGCCGACATCACGGGAACGACAACGTCCGAGTTGTTCCTTCGAGCCAACTCGACAGCGTCTAACACCGATTCCAACACCGAATCGTCGTCCCCGATCAGGCATACATATTCACCCTTCGCGTGTTCAAGCGCTGCTTCGTGGTTTGCAGTCATTGAAAGGCGGTCTGGATGGTGGATATAGGTGAGTCTCGGATCAGTTACAGCGGATACAAACTGGCGTAGTTCACACTCGTCGTTTGAGGTATCATGAAAGAGAATCTCAATGTCGCCACGAATGGACAACAGGCTTTGAAGGCAACTAATCGCGTATCGTGACCGGTTGTGAGTAGGCACTACTATCGAAACCGCATAATTGTCGCGCATTTTGTTTTCCTTGGAATATTCCGGCTTTACCTGCTCTATTCAAGTTAACTGCCATGACCGATCAACCGGCACGAGATAACCGCGCTTGAGACATTTACAAAAGATTACACACCCACAGGCCACCTGGTTCACACTTGATCCATGAAGATCTTCGTAACTACCCGTTACTTCCTACCTGCGTATAAAGCCGGGGGGCCTATTGTGTCCCTGGCGAACCTCTTCAAGATACTCGGTCAACAAGCTGACTTTCATGTAGTAACCACGGACCGCGATCTAGGCGACTCTCGTCCTTTCTCTTTCCTAAGCTCTCACGAACCGCCAACCGTTAATGGCGCATCGGTGTATTACCTTGGGTCACACGAGCGATCGCTGGAGCGTATAACCCAGGCAATCCACGACGTCGCGCCGAATACTATTTACCTCAACAGCTTCTTTGACACACGGTTCAGCGCCCGCGTCCTTCTGGCACGGCGGCTTGGGCACCTGCCTGCCGCGCGTCTCCTCTTGGCGCCGCGTGGCGAGTTCTCCGCCGGAGCACTCAACCTTAAGGCCGGACGCAAGCGAGCCTATATCTCCACGCTGAAGGCCGGAGGGTTCTTGCAAGGCGTCGAGTGGCATGCGTCCACCGCGCTTGAGGCGGCGGAGATCGAAGGTGCGCTGGGTCCCTCGCCGGGTAGGCTCATCCACATCGCCCCAGATCTCGGCACGATGCCCGACACGAGTGCGTTCGCAGAGTGGCGGCCACGCGATGCTGGCAAGCCATTGCGCGTGTGCTTCCTGTCACGCATTTCCCCCATGAAGAACCTTGCTGGTGCAGTTCGCGCGCTCGCAAGAATGAAAATGCCCGCGATCTTCACACTATACGGTCCCAAAGAAGACGCGGCGTATTGGGCGGAATGTCAAAGTGCGATACGCGCCCTACCTTCGCATATCACGTTCAAAGACGGAGGGGTTCTAACACGTGACCAGATTTACGGTACACTCGCACAGCACGACGTTTTTTTTCTCCCTACCTTGGGCGAAAATTACGGCCATGTAATCCCAGAGGCGCTTTCCGTTGGCCTACCGGTTATTATAAGCGATCGCACACCTTGGCGGGGGCTTGCAGCGAAAGGGGTAGGATACGATGGGCCGCTTGACGAAGGCTCCTTTGCCGCTGAGCTCGACCGCCTCGCGGCCGCCGACGCTACGGCAATGGCTCGTATGCGGGCATCGTGCCGCGAGTACGCGCGGACTATCCTAACAGACCCAGCAGCCATCGAGGCGAACCGGAAACTCTTCCTCAGCTGAAGATGATGTTCACCCCGGCTCCCTCAGTCTTGAGAGACGGCCGCGCAGCGCCGGTTCGCTCACAAAAAGGGCCGCAGTGGCAAACGACAGGCCGCCGAGGCCAACTGCACGGATCATCATACTGTCAACAAAGCTTAGAGCGATTGCTGAAAGGGTGAGGACTGCTAGACTCCGGAATCGGGCTGGGGCGACACCGGCCCACCCGACCTTTAGGACGAATCGGCTGGCAGCAAACATGGCTAAGGTATCGATGAGTACGCGCGTGAGCCAGGACAGCGCGGCGCCGACCGGCCCAAACATGCTCGTCGCCCACCACAGAATAGCCAGGAACGGCACCACCTCCGCGAGATGTATCATCGCAGTCCATTTCGGCTGTTCTGCGCTCTGAATGAGAGTGAAGGGGATGGTGGCAAGTGCGTTGATCACAACACCCAACGCAAAGATCTGTAGCAGCAGATAGCTGTTTGCTGCGAACTCAGGATCGATCCAGAAACTGAGGATCTCCTGCGCAAAGATCGCGAGCGCTGCGCACACTGGTAGAAGGCACAATGCCAGTGCGGTGACGCTCTGGCGAAACAGCGTTGTTCCGGCCGCCAAGTCCCGCGCCATCTGCGCTGCGAAAGTCGGGAACAATACGGCCGTCAAGGCGCCCGGAACGATCCAGAGTTTCGTTACTATCTCATAGGGCGTAGCGTAGTAGGCAACCGCTGTTGCCGAAACAAGAGCTCCGATGATGAAGCGGTCCGCATAGCTCATCAGCGGACTGATTGTGTTTGATACTGTCAGCCAGCCACCTATCGCGAACAAAGGTACGACATAGTCAACGCGGAAACGGAACTCCCCCCCATCAGTGGGCAGGAGCCGCATTGCTGACCAAGCATGTGCAATAAGACCCGCATAGCGGCCAGCAACAAGAATCCAGGCGATAATCTCAAGACGTGGTTCGGCGAACCACACCGCGAGAAGTGGGCCGACAAACGTATAAATTCCCATCGGCATCCGGATCAAGTTTACGATGCCGAAAGCTTGTCGCGCCTCCAGCATGCCACGAAACCCTGAGGTAAGCGTTATAGCGGGTATGGCAACGCCCATTGCCATCATGGCAGAAATGGCATCGCCGCGCTCGGGTATCGCAACGAGCAGATCCACTATATTCTCGGCTCCAGCGACCAACATTGCACCGACGAGAACACCAAGAAGGGCCATGAATGACAATGCCGTCGCGGCCGCGGGCTTTATGCGCTCTCGCTCTCCGCGGCTTTCCGCGACCGACATCTGCAAGGTGAGCGTCCGGCCCAGACCGAGGTCGAAGAGCCCGAAATAGCTGACCACTGCCCAGATAAGAGTTAGAAGGCCAAACCGCGCTGTCCCCAGCTCCTCGATTAGGACAGGGATTGTAAAGACTGCCACGAGGAGCGGCAGTCCCAGGCCAAGCAGGTTGAAGAGTGTATGACGTAGCAGCATCAGGGATGGCGATAGTGCAGATCCCGAACCTGTGCAGCTCGAACCTCACTCACCGAGTGCGGCCCGTACAACGTCAAGTTTCATCAGCACGTCCTTGACGCCGGCAACATCCAGCCTGTGTGTATTGTGAGAGGTGTAGTCTTCCATCTGCGCAATTTCCTGCTCGCCGTCTACGAAATACTTGTCATAGTTGAGGTCGCGCGCATCTGCGCGAATGCGGTAGTACCCCCCCAGATCCTCTGCTCTCACCATCTCCTCGCGAGAAACAAGGGATTCATAGAGCTTTTCGCCATGACGCGTGCCGATGATCCTTGTCTCACTACTGCTGGCTGTCAGTTCCCGAAGCGCAGTGGCAAGATCGCCAACGGTTGAAGCGGGAGCCTTTTGCACGAAGATGTCGCCGGGGCGTGCATGCTCGAAAGCGTATAGAACTAGATCGACCGATTCCTCGAGCGACATCAAAAAGCGCGTCATTGCCGGATCGGTGATCGTCAGCGGCTTGCCCTGTCGAATTTGCTCGAGAAACAGCGGAATAACCGAGCCGCGAGAAGCCATGACATTGCCGTAGCGTGTGGCGCAAACAACAGTCTGACTCACATGGCTCAGCCGTGACTTGGCAATCATCACTTTTTCCATCAACGCTTTAGAAAGACCCATGGCGTTGACGGGATAAACAGCTTTGTCGGTCGAAAGTACTACGCACCGGGATACGTCGTGCTGGATAGCGGCACGAAGTACGTTCTCCGCGCCGAGCACGTTGGTCTTGATCGCTTCCATAGGATAAAACTCGCAGGACGGTACCTGCTTCAGGGCGGCCGCGTGGAATATATAGTCTACTCCGCGAACTGCGTCCTCAACACTGTCATAGTCACGGACGTCGCCGATGTAGAACTTCACCTTATCACTGCCCAGCGAAAGACGCATGTCCTCCTGCTTCTTCTCGTCACGGCTGAAGATACGAATTTCTCGGAACGCTGAATGGAGGAAGCGGGTGAGAACCGCGTTCCCGAAGGAACCGGTGCCACCGGTGATTAAGAGAGTCTTGTCTTCAAACATCAATGTTCTCTTCAGCCGAATTCGTGCATCTGGGTAATGAGGGTGGGCCAAGCGGGTGGTGAGTAGGCGGTGGCCAGCCTGAAGCGGTCCGAATTCAGCGACCGATCAATCGAAACACTGTCATCGGGGACGATCTCTATCATCTTGCCATAGACGTCCGCGACTAGCTTTAGGAGGTCGTATTTAGCAATCGGCTCGGCCGAGACATGATAAAGGCCGCGCAGGTCGGAGTTGGGGAGCACGTGGTCGCGGATCACACGTGCAAGTTCTACTGTCGGAAGACCCGAGAAGATTGCCTTGCGGAAGCCCTTGACTCGAGCTTCCTGCGCAAGAAACCATCCGATTAGGGCCTGCGAGCGGCCGAGCTCATGGCCGATGATCGAGGTTCGTAGGGTAACTGCGTTGGGATAATCAACCTCGCCAAGCAATTTACTACGCCCATAGAGGTCTTTCGCATCCGGAACATCGGCCTCACGGTACCCGCCCTCTAGGCCGCTGAAGACGCAGTCAGTACTGACATGGACGAGCCTTGCGCCCCGAACGGCACAAAGGCGCTGCAAACGGTGCGGCAGAATGGAGTTGATCGGCAAAGCCGAGAGCGGGTCTTCGGATTCCGAGAGCTGCTTAATCAGGCCTATACAATTGATTACGACGTCCGGCTGCGTACGGGCAAGCGCTCGGGCTAACGAGTCCGGCTGTTCGCCATCAACTCCTGTCAGAACGCGCTCGTGCAGTTCCTTGGGAAGAAGGGAAACCGTTCCCGCTGAACGTGCCGTCCCATAGACTTCGAAACGAGGATCGCCCGAAAGGAAACGTAGGACGGCATTACCAAGCATGCCGGTTGCACCTAGCACAAGGATCGTTCTGGGAAATGCATCGGTCACTGTGTACTATTCCGAATAGTTCTTGACGGCTGCGGCTGCTGATCGTCTCGTGGCAACCGCTTGTTTGAGATGGCGCTCAAGTTGCAAGGCGAGCTTCTTGGGAGCAAGCCTGGCCTCAAAGTACGCGCGACCGGCGTTGCCCATTTCTGTGCGTTCCAATGGTGTCATCCTTATGAGTTTGTCCACCGCTTTTGCAAGCGCTGCCGCATCCTCTGCCGGAACTGTGAAGCCTGCCCCAGCCTCCGCAATGATCTCGCCAGCCTCGCCATCCAGACTGGCCAAAATCGGCCTGCCAGCTGCAAGATACACCGGGACCTTGCTTGGTACGGTCAAAGCCAGGTTTTCAGACCGAGCAAGAGTAACCAATAGGGCCGACGCCTGGTGAAGAATGGCCGGCATCGCACTGGCGGGATAGCGGCCTACCAAACGCACACGACTCTCCAGCCCACGGCTTACAATCTCGCTCTGAAGCCAGGCAGTACGACTGCCCGAACCCACAATCACAAAGCGACATTGCGGCTCGTTTACACGTTCCGCGGCCTCCAGGATAGTCTGCAGGGATTGGGCCTCTCCTAGATTGCCTGCAAAAACTATGTTGAAGCCGGCATCAAGCTGCAACGGCGGCTCTTTGTCGATTTCTCCTAATTCGCGGCCGGGATTGGGGTGGACGAGAACTGGCACCCCGGGCCCGGCAACCTTTTGGATTGGGTTCACGAACCCCTTTGACTGCGCTAGTAACAGGTCGCTTCTGCGATAGATGAAGCGTGCGACTCGGGCCACGGCATTGATCACGCCCTCGGACTTAACCGCACCTGTGGAGCGAAGTGTGTCCGGCCACAGGTCTTGAACCCAGATTACGAGTGCCGCACCCTTGATGCGACTGACCAAAATCGCGGGTAGAGCCTGAAGGATGGGAGAGACCGCGTAGACGAACACTACATCGAAGTTTTGCCTGCGCAGAAGCAACGGTCCCAACAAAGCCGCCCCCAGAATGAACGACGCATAGTTCAAGACGCGTCGCAGCCCTCCCTTCTTCCTTGGGACGACTGGAACCCTTACGATTTCGTAGCCTTGAGGATGTCTCTGTCGGCCGAAGCGCCAAGCGCGGTAGCCTTGAAATGTGTCTCCATCGGGATAGTTTGGCTGACCGGTAAGAACAGTAACCTCGCAGCCATTGGCGCGGAGGTCAGACACGACATCGTTGATGATGAAGTTTTCCGGCCAGTAATACTGCGAGAACAACAACACGCGAAGCGGCTCCGCACCTGGCCCACCCACATGCGAGTCTCTCAGCGCCGGGGACGCGGCAGTACCGTTCTCTGCTGCTTTCATTCAGGGTTGGTCTCCGTTCGGTGAGCTTGCAAGACCTGAACAACAATCCAGCCCCTGAGAGTTGGGGGGCAGAACCCGGCGATGTGTGTCGGTCGATAAAGCCGATGAGCTGACGCGGGCAGAGTCACCTTGCGGAATTGACATCCACTCACGCAACAGTGGTGAGGACGCCGCGGCGATAAGGTAACTCAACCTGTTTCCAGTTCGTTAGCCTTCATAACCCCTGGCGATCCGTTCTGTTGTATTCGGCGGCGCTGACGGCGCCACGAGTGCTTCCCCTCCGCGTTTAGCTTCGCAGTCAAATCGGGGCAACGGTCTACCTAGGAAAATCGTGCCTGGCTGCAACAGGATTGAACATCTCCTCCCGCGGAGACAGGGGCGTTCAACATACTGAAGATACTAAGCATTCCGGGCGACCACGCCCAGTCAAGCTGCTTTTGCGTGTTACTCGGGTGATGACTGACAACGAATCGGCCCAACACACGCTAACCGGAATGCCTGCCACGATCGGGGCCCCAAGCACATCCGCACTCGGCCCTTGTCTATTGAACCAACAGAAGGCGGCGGCTTCATCCCAGATACCGCCGCGCGATGGACTTACGCTCAGGCATACTTGAGCTCAGATCACAGCGCCCGCGAGGCTGCGGATTCGGCTCATAACAGGCGTCGCTTGCACGGCAGTCTAGAATCCCCGCAGACAACCAGCCCCTCGACATCGATCGGGACAACCGTTGGGGCTCCATGCCTAGGCATCTAACGCGCTTTCGCAACCCAGCCCGGTCACTCGCGCCCCCCTTACCAACAAAGGACCCGAGAGCGTCACAGCACCGACAGGGGATCAGACATGACACGGCGGCTGAGGAGCCGTAGTTTTTTCTAATATTTATTTTAGGTTTCCGCTGCTGAAATTGTGTGCACGTCGTCGCATAGGTAGCGGAGAACAGACCATCTTAATACTAGTTCCAAACGTCGGCGTCGATATTCTCCACATACCGCGCCACAACGTTCATCGACCGCCAACCGCCGGCCCGCATAATTTGAAGAATGCCTTTTCCATCGAGGGTGAGCTGTTGTGCGGCGCCAACTCGCAACGAGTGCCCCGACACTTTCTTGCTGACATTGACCTCCACTGCCCTGGCGGTGATGCGTTTGAGAATGCGGGACACCGTCGCCGGCGTAAGGTGAAGAGCAGGCACCCGGCGGCGATACACGGGGCGGAGGAGTGGGCCCCGTTCGGTTCCCAGCTTGTCAAGCCACGAGTCGATCAGCGCCGTAGATTGGGTTGACAGATGGGCAATGCGACCGGTGCCTTCGGGATCATTCTTTGCGCGGCGGACAAGGACCGTGTAGCGCCCCTGTCCAGTCCGTGTCAGATCCTCGATGGAGATCGAGACCAGTTCACCGCGGCGGCAGAGAGTGTCGAAGCCGACACTGACCAGCACCTTGTCGCGCAGGCCCATCAGGTCGTCCGCGCAGGCGGCCAGCAGCTGGTCGCGCAAGGTGGCGGTAATGCCCAAGGCCTGTTTTGGCCGCGTCGGCTGCGCCCGGCGGGCGCGACGCATGGCGAGCTCCACATCCGGATGAGCTGTAGGATCCTTGAGGTCAGACAACTGGTGGATCTTGCGGATGGCACACAGCCGCTGCTTGAGAGTGGCCGGTTTCAGCCGGGCACTCTCCTCGTCGAGATAGGCGGCGACAGTCTCAGGGCTGGCGGGCAAAGCCGGCCGGCGCCGACGGCGGCACCAGCTGGAGAAAGCGACGAATCCGCTCCGGTAAGCCCGGAGCGTGTGGTCGGAATAGGCGCCTTCGAGGCGCTGGAGAGCGTCAGGCCAACTTGGCATCACCGCCCCCATCGCCCACGAGATCCGTATCAGCTGGCAAGTCGACCTTCGCCGCCACGTCAGTGGTCGCGCCGCTTCCCCGAACCAGATGCGGCGCGATGACTGCATCCAGCTGCTCGCCCGTGAGCAGCCGCTGGTCTGCCAGCGCTTTCGCCAGCGACTGGATGGCCACGCGGTTTGCCTTGACGAGGCGGTGCGACCGGCCCAGCAGTCTCTGCAGGTGCGTTTCGACCTGGCCGAGCAGTTCGCCGGCGTTGGTCGAAGCGGGCGCCAGGGTTCCAAAGAGACCCCACTCCGAATGGGCGCGGGTGAGAAGCTGCACCGCGACCGAAAGATCTAGGGCGGCACCGGCATGAGCGCCCTTGTTGCCGAGCACCGTGTCGGCAGCGCGACCGGCAAGCAGCATCGTCACATAGTCTTCCACCTCCTGACGGTTCGGAAAACTGGAGGGAGCAGCTGCGCGGGTGACCCCGCCCTTAACACCCTGCGAGACGATGCTCACGCTATCCACATCGATATCGAGAAGACGCGCCACCAGCGTGTGGCCGGCCTCATGCACGGCCACGGCGTTGATCTCCTCCAGAGTTCTGGTGTCCGGCGGCACCACGGCACCCACAAGGTCACGGAACTCGAGTGCCCTGCCCTCACGCCGGGCCACTGCTCGGGCCGCACGCACCCATCCGGCGATTGCAGCTGGAGTGGATCCCATGGCGAAGGGGGTGATGGTCGCAAGATCAGCGTTGCCGATTTCACTGCCAACATAGTGTTCGAAGATCGCCTGGATCTCGGTTTCAGTCCGAGGCGGCGTAAGCTCGACGCGCTGCTCGATACGGCCGGGGCGGACCAGCGCCGTGTCCAAACGGTCATAGTAGTTCGTCGCGGCCAAAAGCAGCACTTTTTTGCCCGAGGCACGCAGGCGATCTACCTGGGTCAGCATCAGGTTGATGACGGTACTCCACCACTGCAGATCCTCTTGTTTGAGGGCAGCCCGGTTCGGCAGGGCGTCGAGCTCGTCGAGGAAACCCACCGCGCAATCCTGAGACAAAAGGCCGTCGAAGAAGCTGGTGCAGGCCTTCGACACGCCACCCAAATGACCGTCGCTGGTAGTGAACCACTCCCCGATCGTAGCCGGGTGGAACGTCCACCCGGCGGAGCGGGCGACTGCGCCAGCGATCAGGGTCTTGCCGGTGCCAGGCGGTCCGCACAGCACCGCGTGGCGCAACTCACCCGCCGGCATCTCCCCGGCGGCCACTGCTTCCAGCTGGGCGACCAGGTCGTGCGCCCAGTCGTGGACCTCACCGCTGAGCGGCAGCTCTTCGATCGTCGGATGCTTGCTATTGCTCTCGGCCCGCTGGGTCGCCAGGCTGGAGGCGCGGCGCAAACGGTCACGACATTCGCGCGCCGTGCTACCGGAGCGCAGCGCCAACAGCAGAGCCGGGAAGTCGAGACCTGCGAAATCGCTGTCGACGAGTTTCTGGACCCGCCCACCCGTGACGCTCTTGATGGCACGGCGGACAAGCGACGCATCCACAGGCGGCAGTTCGAGGCGGACATCGGCAGCGGACAAAACCGACGGCGGCAGCAGGCTGGTGTCGTGAACGCAGAGCACCACGTGATGACCCGCTTCGATGCGGCTCAGCATGCTGTCACCGACCCACTTGTTGTGGTCCTTCTTCTGCTCGGTGACGGCGGCCGCCCAGCTGCGCTCATAGACCTGGGCGATCTCGCTGACGAGTGCGGTCGACCAGGCGGCGGAGGGGGTGGTGATGACGATCACCTGCGGGGAGGTGCGTGCGAGCGCCTGGCGCACCTGGCGGGTGTTGGTGCCAACCAGGGCAGCCCGGATCAGGGCGCGCTGCGCATCCGGGGCCGTGAGGGACTCGTGCTCGGTAGCGTCGTCGGGATGGAAGTCGAATGAAGACATGACTGCTCCTGGCGTGGTGCAGACACCACGCTGATTTGGGAAGGAATGGGAGAGCTTTGGAGCGGCCGGAGCCGCCCCAGGAGGGAACGGCCTAGTGGGCCGGCGAACCGTCCAGCGGAATCTGAGGCACCGGGCGCCAGACGCGCCCCTTGTGCCCGACGCCGACCACAAAGCGCGCAGCGCTGCTGGGGCCGTCGAAGGCGACATCGCGGGTCAGCACCAGGCATCGTCCGGCTTGGGCAAGGCCACCATCATGCAGAAGTTCCTGGCGCTGACGCAGCGGACCGTTGCCGGCCGAGCGCAGGACTTCGGTCCGGACCAGGCTGCCGCTCTTGACCACGAAACGGCCATTCTCGATGCGCGCCGTCGCATGAACGCCGCAGGCGGCGAGATTGAACAACTGTCCCTCCGCCTTGCTGGTCGTGGCGGTTGCCGCCGGCAGCAGCGGATCCCGGACGGCAACCGCTGCGGGGTGGGGTGTGGGCGTCTCTGCCGCCGCTTCGGTGGGCGGCAGGAAAGCGAGGCCCGCCTTGGCCACAGCCCCGATCACCTCGCGGACGAAGCGGTCGACCTGGCCGAATGCCAGCATGTCGACGTCGTCGCCCACCGGCAATTGCCGGTTCGCCAGCCGGAGCACACCGTGACGCTCGACCTCCTGGGCCATCATCCGCTCGGCCACCCGGAACTGCGCTTCGGTCAGCACATCGTTGCGGTCGACCGCAGCGATTACCATGTCCGGCCAGCCATGCTCGAGCAGGTGATTGCTGGCGACCAACCGGCCGCTGAGACTACCGGAACGGCCGACATAGACCGCGTCCGCAAACATGGCCAGATAGATGCCGGGACGTTCGAGCATGGCTTCGGTGCGGAACACCGCCCGGTCGCTCCATTGGGCACAGAAGATCTCCGCCTGCGGCTTGGCGATCCGCAGCCGGTGGAGCCGCCCCTTGCGCGAGGGGTTGAACGGCCCGTCGCCGCCATCACCACCGCCATCCCCATTGCCGCCGCTGGCAGCAGCGGGCAGGTCGCGACGGCGGATGATGGTGTTGGCGTCGACCACCCCGGGGTCAGCGGTCAGCAGGCCGTGGCGAACCAGCTGCAGCACGGCCTTGACCGGTTTGGGGTAGTCGACGAGGAGCGCGGCTAGATCGCCGAGCGCCGCCGAGCCGGTCTCGTCGACGCGGGAAAGGATCGTCACCTGGGCGTCCTCGTCGACCAGCGGGTCATTGACGAGGCCGGGGAGGTCTGCCCAGTGCTCGGGCAGAACGGGATTGGGGAAGGTTTTGGGATGGACGTTGCGGACGCAAGCGTCCTCGCCCACAATGGCGTCAGCCATAGTAGTCTCCTGTGTACGCAGTGAGACCTGTGGTCAGGCTGGCGGGGTGCTCGTAACACCCTGTCAGCCGCCGGTGCCGGACCGCAGGATCGGTCCCGGGAATCGGGCCGACGGGAACGAAGGTGGTACGGGGTCACAGAAACTTCAACACGCCCCGGCTGATCTGCTTCGGAATGGTTAACGCGGGGCTGCCGCGCTTCGTCGCATTGTACGGGTGGCGCCGTCAGACGCGGGCAGATGTGGCGGCGGAGACGCCCGGTTTTGCTGGGGGTGGGCGATAACGGGCACTATCGCGCCCCAACTGGATGAACTCGGCATTTGCCGCGCTGCGCTCCCCCGACTCTATCCCCGACACCGCTCCTCCCCCACCCACAGCCTCACGGTCTCCCCCGCCGCCTCACCCAGACTCAGGCACTCCTGCCCCTCGCTGCACAGGGTCCAGGGAGTGGCGGTCATCCCAGATGCGGCGAGTGTGAGAGTTTCAAGGGGCGGCAGGTTGGGCCGGTAGCTCCAGCGGCCGTTGGCCAGCACGGCATCATCGGGCAGGTCGATCCCTGCCCCGGCCCCTTCCACGCTGGCCTCGACCAGTTGCAGCCCTGCTTCGGTGACCAGCCAGTTCTCGGACCATTGCGTCCGCTCCACCGAATGGGTCCAGTCCAGCGTGAAGCTGGAGACGGCCAGTGCCGTCACCATCCCCGCCGAGGCGATGCAGAGCATCACGGCACTGCCGCCGCGCTGCGGCGCCTCGAGCGCCACCAGTGCTGGCCAATGAACAGAACCGCAGCGGCGAAGCCGAGTTCGTCGGTGAGGGGCAGGGCCAGCATCAGCAGGACGCCGATCGCAAACGCAGCTGCCCGCTCGAGCAAATTGGCCGGCATGAACAGATAGCCGACCACCGCCACGCCCCACAGCCCGATGGCCAGCACGGTCTTGGCCACGATGTAAATGACCTCGACCGGATAGCCGAACTGCGCGGCAATGGCGCCGCCGTCCTGCAGCATCAGCGACGGGGTGTAGACGGCCATGAAGGGCACGATGAACCCCGCCGCCGCCAGCTTTGTCGCCTGCAGCGAGATCTTGAGCCCCGAGGTCTTCGCCATCGGCGCCGCGGCAAAGCAGGCCAGTGCCACCGGCGGCGTGAGGTCGGCCATGATGCCGAAATAGAACACGAACATGTGGCTGACGAGCAGCGGCACGCCGAGCTCCAGCAGCGCCGGTCCCGCCAGTGAGGAGGTGATGATGTAGTTGGGGATCGTCGGAATGCCCATGCCGAGCACCAGGCAGGTGAGCATGGTCAGCACCAGCGACAGGAACAGATTGCTCTCGCCGATCTGGATGATCGCGCCGATAAAGGTCGACGCAATGCCGGTGAGCGTCAGGGTGCCGATGACGATGCCGACGATGGCACAGGCAATGCCGACCGGCAGCGCGTTGCGGGCGCCCTCGGCCAGAGAATCGCGCACGATCAGCAGAGTTTCGCGGCCGCCACGCACCACGAGGCAAGCTGCGACCAGCGCCCCAATGACGATCACCAGCAGGTTCACCCCGAAACGCAGGAACGCCGCCGCCGCCAGGCCGAGCGCGATCCAGAAGACGTAGCGGAACACACGCGGCCCAATGGCAGCCGCGAGCGGCGTGCCGAGGATCAGCACCACGACCAGCGCCAGGCCCATGGTGCCGGCGAAGATCGGCGTGTAGCCGGCAAACAGCAGATAAACGAGGGCCGCCAGCGGCAGCACCAGCGGCCAGTGGTCGCGTACGGCGTGCCAGGGATTGGGCAGTTCGGCCCGGCTCATGCCGCTCAGCCCGCCCTTGCCAGCCTCGAGATGCACCACCCAGAAGCAGGTGCCAAAATAGAGGATGGCCGGAATGATCGCCGCGGTGACGATGCTGGCATAGGGCACATCCAGCGTCTCCGCCATGATGAAGGCCACGGCGCCCATGATCGGCGGCATGATCTGGCCGCCCATGGACGAGGTCGCCTCGACGCCACCGGCGAAGGCGGAGCGGAAGCCAAACCGCTTCATCAGCGGGATGGTGAACTGGCCGCTGGCAACCACGTTGGCCACACCTGAGCCCGAAATCGTGCCCATCAGCGCCGAGGACAGGGTGCAGACCTGCGCCGGCCCGCCCCTCCAGCCGCCGACAAGCCCGAGCGCGAAATCGTTGAACAGCCGGATCATGCCGGCGCGCTCGAGGAAGGCGGCAAATACCACGAAGATGAAGATGTAGGCCGCCGACACATAGACCGGCGTGCCATAGATGCCCTCGGTGCCGAAGCCGAAATGCTCGATGATCTGGGCGAGGTCATAGCCGCGATGGACGAACGGCCCCGGCATGTACTGACCGAAGAAGCAGTAGGCGAGGAAGATCCCGGAAATGATGGCCAGCGGCCAGCCCATCAGGCGGCGCGCCGCCTCGAACACCAGCGCAATGGTGACCGCACCCACGACCAGATCGAGCGGAGTGAGGAAACTGCTGCGCCGCAGCAGGTCGGCATAGAACACCCAGTTATAGACCCCGGTGAGGAAACCGAGCACGCCAAGCGTCCAGAACAGGACCCGGGTGACGGTGCTCCTGGCCACCAGATTGCCGATCAGTCCGAAGCCCAACAGCAGCAGGAAAGCCACGTGCATGGCGCGCACCACCTGGCTCGGCAGCGTGCCATAGGCCGCAGTCCACAGCTGGAACAGCGCAAAGGCGATGGCGATCGCGAAGGCGACGGTGCCCATGATGCCGGTGCCGAAGCCCGGCGGCAGGCCCTCGACATGTTCTTCGGCGCCGGGCGCGCTTTCCAGCGCCGTCGGTGAAACGGTCATCGAGTTTCCTCCCAGAACTCGTCTTCAACAGGCTCGCAGACGGCCCGGAGCTCCTCCGCCCCGGGCCGATGCGACCGCTCAGAGCAGGCCGGCTTCGCGATAGTAGCGCTCGGCACCCGGATGCAGCGGGATCGACAGGCCTTCCGTGGCCTTGGCTGGATCGATCGCAGCAGCGGCGGCGTGCGAGGCCTGAAGCCGGTCGAGGTTCTCGAACAGGAGCTTGGTCATCTGGTAGGCGACCTCGTCGCTCACCCCGGCATGGCTGACGAGGATATTGCCGATCGCAGCGGTCGGCACGTCCTCGTCCTGGCC
Organism: Devosia albogilva; assembly: GCF_042685625.1. Classification (NCBI taxonomy): domain Bacteria; kingdom Pseudomonadati; phylum Pseudomonadota; class Alphaproteobacteria; order Hyphomicrobiales; family Devosiaceae; genus Devosia; species Devosia albogilva. Next base: position 2,638,867 of record NZ_JBHUNP010000001.1, on the reverse strand, counting down.
GTCATAGGTACCGGCGGGGATGACGCTCGGCACATAGGGCGCGCCGATGCTCTCCACCACCTCGGCGGGGATCGCAACGATGTTGATGTCCATCGTGGCGGTCAGGTCCTTGATGAAGGCAACGCCGAGACCGGAGGACTGCAGGGTGGAATCGAGTTGGCGGTTCTTGATCAACTCCGCGGATTCCGCATAGGGCAGGTATTCGAGCTTGCCGAGGTCGTCATAGCTCATCCCGGCCGCTTCGAAGATCGCGCGGGCATTGAGCTCGGTCCCGGAGGCCGGAGCGCCCACCGACATCGACTTGCCGCGGATGTCTTCCAGCGTTTCGATGCCGGACTCGGCGCTGGCAACGATCTGCACATAGTTCGGATAGATCGCGGCGATGGCGCGCAATTCGGTGAGCGGCTGCGGGAAGCCGGCTTCTTCGAGCCCTTCCCAGCCGGACTGGACCGAGTCGCCGAGGGCGAAGGCAAGTTCGCCCTTGCCCTGCTGCAGCAGGTTCAGGTTCTCGACCGAGGCCTTGGTGGCCTGCACCTGGGTGCGGCTGCCCTCGATGTTCTCGGCGTAGATCTCCGACAGGGCTACGCCCAGCGGGTAGTAGACCCCCGAGGTGCCGCCCGTCAGGATGTTGATGAACTCCTGTGCCTGCACGGCAGCAGTGCCGCTGACGGCCAGCACGGTACCAGCCATCAGGCCGGCAAGACGACGGTTCAACGCAAACGACATGCGGTATCCTCCCTTGCATGTTTCGTGGTCCCGCGCCTCCTCGCGACAGGACGATTGCTGTGTTGCAACCATCGTGCCAAGCCAGAAAGCCCAGCATTCTTGAGCCTTCGGCGCGACGGCTGGCGGATTTCCGCCAGGGCAGCGGCAGTTCGGGCGGAGCCTTGCCACAAACTCAGGCGGGCACCCTCAGTCCATAGCGGGCAATCTTCTCGTTCAGGGTCCGGCGCGGCAGTCCAAGGCGGTCGGCCGCGACCGCGGTGGATCCGTCGGCCTCGCGCAGCGCCTGTTCGATGGCAGCAGCCTCGAACCGCGCCACCCGATCCGGCAGACTGGCCGCCGCTGCATCTTTGACGGCACCGCGCCCGAGACCCAGCACGGCGCGCTCCGCCACCGCCTTCAACTCGCGAACATTGCCGGGAAAGTCGGAGCTATCGACCGTTGCAGGAACCGGCCACGCCTGCCGTTCCGGCAGTCCGAACCGCCGCGCTGCCGCCGCGGCAAAAAGGTTGAACAGCAGCGGAATGTCCTCGCGACGCTCCCGCAGCGGCGGAACGGCGAGCTCCACCGTCGCCAAGCGGAAGTAGAGATCGGCGCGGAACCGTCCAGCGTCGCTCTCGACCTTGAGGTCGACCTTGGTCGCGGCAACGAACCGCACATCGATGTGCCGCGGCTTGTTGGTCCCGAGCGACTCCACCACCCGTTCCTGGATCGCGCGCAGCACCTTGGCCTGCAGTGCCAGCGGCATGGATTCGATCTCGTCGAGAAACACCGTGCCACCGCGGGCGAATTCGAGCTTGCCGACGCGCTCGCCGATCGCGCCGGTGAAGGCTCCGCGGGCGTGGCCGAACATCTCGCTTTCGAACACGCTTTCCGGCACTGCAGCGCAGTTGATGGCCACGAACTGCCCTTTTGAGCGGCTGCCGAAATCATGCAGTGCCCGCGCGATCACCTCCTTGCCGGTGCCCGTCTCGCCGGTGATGAGCACGTCCACATCGACGTCCGCCAGATGCAGGATCGAGCGGCGCAGGGTATCCATCACCGGCGTGATCCCGACCAGCCTGCTCTCCAGCTCCGCTCCGCCGACCGCCTGCCGCAGCCGGAGGATTTCCTGGCCCAGCCGTCGGCGCTCGGTGGCGCGGTTGAGCACCGCCACCAGATGATCGGCTTCATATGGCTTCTCGATGAAATCATAAGCCCCGCCACGCATGGCCTCGACCGCCAGCGGAACGTCGCCATGGCCGGTCAACAGCACCACCGGCAGGTCCGGCGCCGCCTGCTGGAAGTGCTGCAGCACCTCCACCCCGGAGAGCTCCGGCATCCGCACATCGGTGACGACGCAGTCCACATCATGCGGGTCGACCCGCTGCAGTGCCGTCCGCGGATTGGTAAAGGTGGTGACGGAAAAACCGTTCACCCCCAGCCACTCTTCGGCGGCTTCGCAGAGTTCGGCTTCGTCGTCGATGAAAACGATGTTGCCCCTGCTCATGCACTCTCCGTCTGTTTCGCCATCGTGCGCATCGGGTGCAGAGGCAGCGACACGATGGCGATGGTGCCGCCGCCCTCGCGCGGCGCAAAGCGCAACGCACCCCCGAACTCTTCGAGCAGGGTGCGCGAGATCGACAGCCCCAGTCCCAGGCTCTCCCCGGTCTGCTTGGTGGTGAAGAACGGTTCGAACAGACGCTCCATCACCGCTTCCGGAATGCCCCTGCCCTGATCGGCGATCTCCACCGCCAGCCCCGAGTCATCCGCGGTGGCCGCAATCCGCACGCCATTGTTACCTGCACTGGCGGTCGCCTCGATGGCGTTCAACAGCAGGTTGATGAAGACCTGCTCGAGCCGCACGGCATTGCCCGATACCGCCGGCATACCTGCAGGAACAGCCGCTTCGACCACCACCCCGCCGTCCCGAGCCTGCGGCGCGACGATATCGAGGGCGGCTTCTATGACCCCGCCAATATCCACCACTTCCGGTGGGCCCGGCTCCCGCCGGGAGGAAAAGGTCCGCAGGTGCTTCACCGTCCGCTGCATGCGTCGCAACAGCCGCCTGGCATTGGAGAGGTTGCGCTGCACCTCGCCGGTGGCGCTGCGTTCCGCGTGAAGGCCTGCCGCAGCCAGGGTGTTGTCGAGTGCCGAAAGGGGCTGGCTGACCTCGTGGACGATGGCCGCGGACATCCGGCCGAGCGCCGCCAGCTTGGCGGCATGGATCAGGTTTTCCTGGGTCGCGCGCAACTCGGCCTCGGCGCGCCGTCGCTCCTCCACTTCCCGTGCCAGAGCCTCGGTCCGCTCCGCCACTCGACGCTCGAGAGTGGCATGCTGGTCGAGCTTCAGCCGCACATATTGTCGCCGCTGGCGCGCCAGAAGCAGCGCGCCGATGGCGAGGATCGACACAAGACCGGCAAGACCGCCGATCTGCATGGCTTCGCGCCGCACCGGCTCGAGCGGCAGGGCCGACAGAAGCTGCCAGCCGTCCGGTTCGATGCCCCGCAGCCGCAGCCGGTAGGACTCCCCGGACACGTCGACCGTCAGTCCCTCGCGATCGTCCGCCGATCCGCCCGTCAGGGGCGCTGCCGCGGCGATGTCGACACCATCATACCGCCGCTGCGCCTGCAGCAGCGCAACGGTATCGGTATCGAGGTTGTGCATCGGCCGGTAAAGCCAGCGCGGATCGCCGGAGAGGAACACCACGCCCTCCCCGTCGGCGATGGCGCTCATCTCCCCCGCCGCGGCCCAGGTGACACTCAGGGGCGACATATCCACTTTCGCCACCACCACGCCCAAAGGACGTCCGCCGTGATCCAGCCGGCTGGTCAGGAAATAGCCCGGCTTTCCGGTGGTAACGCCCACCGCATAGAAGCGTCCGTTTCCACGCGCCATGGCATCGGTGAAATAGGGCCGGAACGCATAATTGTGCCCGACAAAGCTGCCCGGCTCCTGCCAGTTGCTCGCCGCCAGGGTCTCGCCGGAAAGATCGAGCACATAGAGTTCGTCCGCGCCCGAGACATCGCGCACGGCCTCGAGATAGAGATTGGCCGCGGCGATGGCGTCACGGGATTGCGGCTCGAGCAGCATGTCCGCAATGCGCCGGTCCTGCCCGACAACGTCAGGCAGGTAGCGGAAACGTTCGATCTCGCTTTCGACCGCCCTGAGGTTGAGCGTCAGCCGGTCGCCGACCTGCCGCTCCAGTTCACCAAGCTGCCGCAGATAGGCGAGCCAGCCGGCGCCGAGCGCAACCGCGCACACAAGCACGGTCGCCACAATGGTCAGCAGGACGTGCTGTCGTCGGATCGATCCTCTCACGCCGGACCCCTCCCCCGGGACCATCGTGTCTTCAGGAGACGAAGGTGCGGGAGAACTGCCTCTGTTGCAATGGTGGACCTAGCGCGGCGACAGCGTGTCGGCCAAACGCCGCAGCACCTCGGCCGGAGCGGTGTCGATGATCGTGCCGTGCGACATGATGATCCTTTGGAGTTGCGGCAGGTCCGCCCATTGGCGGAACTGCTGCGCCACGCGACCGGCATCGTCGATCGCGCGTGCCTTGTAGGCGCGCGGCACCTGTGGCCGTCGCCCCGAAAACCCCATCAGCGTCAGGATCAATCGCATCAGCCCGCGCGCATGCTGGACGTTGCCGATCAGGTCATTGACCACCACGGTCGCACCAGTTCTGTGTTGCACCACCAGGGCGGACTCCCCTTTGGTGCCCGCCACGGCGACGAAGCGGACGCTCGGATCGCCAAAATCGCCCATGGTATCGTCAACGGGCACGACCTCTTCCACCGCAGACCGGGCGCCGCCTGGAGCCACCACGCGCATGCCGGGATATCTTGCCTTCCAGACCGGAGCATCCTGGCGATGGAAGCCGTTCGGCACCACCAGGAAAGAGGGGCGCCCGACCTGTTCCACCTCGGCGAAACCGGCTTCGTCGAGAGCGATGGCGCTGAAGACGACGAGTTCCCCATTGGCCAGACGCGCGATCGACATGCGACGCGGCAGCGGCCCCGGAGGCATCCGTATCGTGCCGTCCGCAACCCACAAATTCTCGGCAATCGTCTGAAGGCCCCCCGCCCCACCGTCACTGGACATCCCCCCGCTCCCCCGCTGGTTTGGCGACGAAGGTGACGTCAGCAACGGCGCCTGTCCACTGTCGGCAGCGACCTCGCAGCCGGCCTTAACGGTTCTTTCGCGCGAAGGTGCGAGCGTGTCGCGGGGCCAAAAACGCAAGTCATCAACAACTTGACCGCGCAGTTCTTCTATTCCTTGATCAACCCGGCCATTGCCGGGGTGCTCAGCGCTGCCTTCGCGGCGCTGTGGCTATTCAAGCCGGGCGAGGGCTACCTCGCGCTTCTCGCCGGCTCGTTCCTGTTGTGTGGCTTCGGCTTTGCTGCCAACGACTTCCTGCTGTTCCTCGAAGGGCCGGCGCTGCGCCTGGTGGTGAACGGCGCCTTCTTCGCTGCCGTTCTCGGTGTCTGCATCAGCGCCCTCGATCGGGTCCGGGCGCCCGTTCCCGGCTTGGGTTACGCAGCAATCTGCGCCTTCGCTGCCCTCGTCTTCTGCTGGTTCCTTTTTGTGCAGCCGTCGGTCGAAGCGCGGGTCCATACCATGCACCTGGGCCTGGCGTCGCTCGCCGCGCTCACCGTGCGGCAATTGCTGATTGCCCGCCCCACCTCACTGCTCGACCGGTTCTTCGTGGCGCTCGGGGCATTCAGTGTCGTGCTGGCGGCAGTCCGCAGCGTCGCTGTGCTGGTGAGGGGCCTCGATACTAGCCCCGATGCCACCGCCCGGGTCTCGCCCTACTGGGCCACCGTGCAGGCGATCACCCCGGCGGTGGCCATTGCCGTCGCCATCATCTTCATGGTCGCGCTCGCCGCCCGCCTGATCGGAGAACTCCGCATGCAGGCCGACCGGGACTATCTCACGGGGCTGTTGAACAGGGGCGGATTCGACAAGCGCGTCCTGGCTGTCCTCGATGCTGAGACGGCGTACGAGACCGCCGCGGCCCTGCTGGTGCTCGACATCGACGACTTCAAGCGCATCAACGACAGCTTCGGCCATGCCGTCGGCGACGAGGTCATCACCGCAGTGGGTGGCGTGCTGCAACGGCACGGTCGCACCGATCTCGTCGCCCGCTCCGGGGGTGAGGAATACGCCCTGTTCTACCCTCAGGCCAACCGAAGCGAGCTCGCAGAGATCGCCGACGACATTCGCATCGGTCTGAGGTCGATGCGTATCCCGTCGCTCCCGAGCAGCCATGCGGTCACCGCCAGCATCGGCATCCATCTGCGGCGCCAGGCTGAAACCCTGCGCGACATGAAGATCCAGGCCGACAAGGCTCTCTATCAGGTCAAAGCCCGCGGAAAGGACGCGGCGCTGATCGCATCATGCGAGCGCACGACGGTTCCGATCGGCTAAGCGAGCAAAGAAGAAACTGGCTGGGGCGCCAGGATTCGAACCTGGGAATGGCGGTACCAAAAACCGCTGCCTTACCACTTGGCGACGCCCCATCCGGAGGCGGTTCCTACACGCTTCGGCAGGGTGCCGCAAGACAAGCAATGTATGCTGAAATCGCTGCCGGAAGCGCTTGAACGGTAACACAAGCGCAGCTATAACGCCCCGCATCGCGACGGGAACGACGACGTTCCAACCCGTGTGTCGCGTCCTGGCGGAGTATAGCGCAGCCTGGTAGCGCACCTGCTTCGGGAGCAGGGGGTCGCGTGTTCGAATCACGCTACTCCGACCAACCAACCCCGGCCTTTCCGAGGCCGGGGTTTTTTGCACCGGCAGAGTTACCGACAGGTTGTTACTCGGAACGGCACCGCAGCTGTTTCCCGCGTCAGCGCCGGCGCCCCATCTTCTCCGCTGCGTCCCGCAGGTGATCAGGGTGATGATGGCCATAGACGTTGAGCAGCGTTTCGACGCTCATCCCGAAATAGCCTGATGCTTCAGAGCTCCATCCCGGCCTGCATCCGTCATGTCGCCCCAGTATGACGAAGCGCGTGTGGAATCACATCCTTTCCCCGCCCGCACTCTGCGACGAGGGCGCGGAATGCCTCGTCGATGCTCTGTATCGGTCGCCCGTGAACTCGACGGCGAATGTTTGACCTAGTCGGCGCCAGCGCCGTAGGTGCGCCAAGGGGCCCACAGGCAGCGGTGTAGAGGACTTCGTAGGACGGAGTTCAAGTTGCGCCTCTCAGGAACAAGATGAGAGGGATTTCGGCGTAGAGGCACGGCCATTCTCGTAAGTGTCTGACCCTGCTTGAGGTGCATGGGAGAGTACTGGGGGGATGGGAGAATGCGCCACCTCTGTTCCCGATCGGGAACAAGCTTCCAAAGCTGACGGAACTGTTCCCGAACGGGAGCAATAAGCTTGAGTAGGCAAGCTTACGTGTATATTGTTCCCGTCCGGTAACACGAGCAGACCGATGACCCAAAACAATGCTGACGGGCCTAGATCAGGTGTCACTGCCAAGCTCCACCAGTTGGTGCGCCAGCCTGTGGACATAGGTCTGCTGGTCGTGAAGGTCCGCAAAGCAAGAAGCTATTCCCAGGGAGAGCTTGCCGATCTCGCCGGAGTGGGGCGCCGATTCTTGTCCGAGCTAGAAGGCGGCAAGCCAACAGCGGAAATTGGCAAAGTGCTCCAGGTGCTCACAGCCCTCGGCATCGATGTCGAGCTCAGAGAACGCTGATGGATCTTGATGTGCGTCTCGACGGCTTCGATGAACCAATTGGCCGCCTCGTCTCAAATCAACGCGGAGCAGTGTCATTCGCATATGACGGAGAATACCTCCGTCGGCCGGACGCGCTTGGCATATCGCTATCTCTGCCGCTGCAGGAGGAGCCGTTCGATGACTACTCGACGCGCGCCTATTTCGACAACTTGCTACAGGAGCGCGACACCGCTCGTGCCGACATCATCGCGAAATACCGATTGGCCAATGATGATATTGTCGGCATCCTCTACTATCTAGGGAAGGATTGCGCGGGCGCGATCTCCGTATTGCCACAGGGTGCACCGCCGACAAAGGTCCCCGGCGATCTGGCGCAGGATTACCGCCCCTACAGCGACGTCGAGCTCGAAGCTATCGTTCTAGCCCTTCACCGCCGCGAACCGTTACCAAGTGAGCTTGCAGATCCCTCCCCGCTCGCAGGTGTGCAGAGCAAGATCGCCGTCGCTGTGCTGCCTGACGGACGCATCGCCGAGCCGATAAATGGAGCTCCCACGACACATATACTGAAGGTTCCTCGGGAGCGGTCCGAGCGCGAAGCCGCGCACGAACATGATGCTATGGCGCTGTCCGCCAATTTGGGCTTTGACACCGCCACCACGGAGCTCATGAAGATAGCTGGTGTTCCCGTCCTGCGCGTAGAGCGTTTCGACAGGCGGCTTGAAGCCACTCGAGTTACGCGGCTTCACCAGGAAGATTTCTGTCAGGCACTTGGCCTGCATGCCCGTCAGAAATATCAGCGGCCGGACCGGGGCGATAATGGCTACAGCGCCCAGGCAATACGCGGCATCCTCGACCGAACGGTAGAGCCGGCGGCAGAGCGCTCAAGATTCCTCAGGGTCACGCTGTTCGACATCCTGATCGGCAACGTCGATGGGCATGCCAAGAATTTCGCCCTTTTTCACCTTGCCGGGGGGAGGGTCATGACCACTCCTCGATATGACGTGATACCGACCATGCTCGACCGCGGCACGACAGATGAGTTCGCCTACAGGCTTGGTCCTGCCAGTTCGCTCGATGAGCTTGATGGAGCTGCGCTCGATACTTTCCTGGCCGACCTGGGCTTCTCGTCCGCTGCTGGCCGCAAGCGGATCCTGAGCAAAGCTCTGGATCAGGTTATGGGCTCGTTAGCAGCTCAGATCGATACGCTGGGCCGGACCAACAAGAACTTCGCTGATCTGCTCGCCACGAACATCCGCACCCTCTGCTACAACCTTGGGCGCGACATACCAGTGGAGGCTCGGGACCGGGATACCTATGTACGCTAGGTGGCCAGCCAGACAAATGCGCCGGCGAAGGGGTTGATGACTAGAACCCCACCGACAGGACACCGACAGGGCTAGCGGAACAACACAGGATTTCGGGCAGGATTTCGCCCTGTGAATTGCCCGGTTCTTGGGGTTTCTGATCGAGAAGCTGCTTCGGGAGTAGGGAGTCGCGTGTTCGAGTCACGCTACTCCGACCAACCAAGCCCGGCCTCCCGCGAGGCCGGGCTTTCTGTTGGCTGGCGGGCTAAAGTGGCAGGCTGATCCAGCCAAACAGCGCCAGCAGCACTAAGGTCGCGACAGCCGAGATCAGCAGTGACCCCACGCAACCGAGCCGGTTCGAGAACAGAAAGAACATCTAGGCTCAGGAAGAGCGGTCTGCCGGGTCTGGATTCTTGATGCTGATGTTCGGCGGCTGCCGCGCGGCATCGGTGGTCTGGTCCTCCTTGCTCTCGTTGCGGGGCACGAAGCGGAAGTCGTTGCTGAGGGTGCCGGGCTGATCCTCGTTGACCTTGATAGCGAGGCCCTGCTTGTCGAACTCGGCGAACCATTCGTCCCAGTCGGTCAGATACCAGCCGCCATAGGGGTTTACGTCGGGCCCTTCGTTGCGTTCGGCATTGAGAGCGTGCTGGCCGAAGGTGATCTGCAGCAGCCGCCGCTCCTCGTGGACGTCGGGGGTATCCATCAACATGGGGTTGCCGCCGCGGGCGGTCGCCCACTGGCGGATCTCTTCGGGGGAGGTCAAAATCCTGGACATGCGCCTCATACTCCTGTCGGGAGGATGAAGCGGCAGCGCCGGTTTGGGTTCCCTGTTCCACCGAACGGCAACTACCGCGCTGAGGTACCGGTCGATACCTGCGTTAGCTGTTCCGGCACACGCATCCGCAGCGCTTCCCCGATCCCGATGACGACGGGCCGCAAGACGTCGACGTCACTGCTGCCGAGCGCCGCCAGGGTCAGGTGCTGCACCTGCTGCTGCGGCCGGCTCACATCCGTCGCAACGACCACCGGCGTGCCGGCATCCAGCCCCGCCTCGAGCAATCTGGCGGCCAGCATCGGTGCGGTGCGGCCAGCCATATAGTAGATATGCGTGGTCGCCGGATCGGCGAGTGACCGCCAGTCGAGATTGTCTGGCAGGCGACCGTCGCGGGCGTGACCGGTGACGAACCGCACCGACTGAGCGCAGTCGCGATGGGTCAGCGACAGCTTCAGTTCAGCCGCTAGGGCCAGCGCCGTGGTGATGCCCGGCACGACCTCAACGGGGATACCCTCGCGCTCGAGTTCGGCGAGTTCCTCTCCTGCCCGGCCGAAAATCATCGGATCGCCCGACTTGAGCCGCACCACATGGCGTCCGGCCTTGGCGAGGCTGATCATGGTGCGGTTGATGTCCTCCTGCCGGCAGCTTTCGCGCCCGCCACGCTTGCCGACCAGAATGCGCTTGGCCTCGCGCCGGGCCAGCTCCAGCACCTCGTCAGACACCAGATCATCGAACAGGATCACATCCGCCGCTTGCAGCGCGCGAAGTGCCTTGATCGTCAGGTAGTCAGCCTCGCCTGGCCCGGCACCCACCAGGGTTACCCTGCCCGCCTTGGCTCCCGCAGCTTCGCCAAGCCATGTGGCGACGTCGATATCGGCCTCGCCCTTGCGGAACGCTGCGGCCGCCAGTCGTTCCCAGAAGGCCCGTCGCTCGGCGCCAGGCTTCAGCAGGTCCGTCACCTTGCCCCGCACCTGCCGAGCCAATGCGGCCCACTCTGCCAGTGCTGCAGGCAACACCGTTTCGATCCGCTGCCGCACTGCCTGGCCGAGGATGGGCGCTGCTCCCGTGGTGGAAATCCCCACCACCACCGGCGAGCGGTTCACCACCGAGCCGAACTGAAAGTCGCAGAAGGCGGGTTTGTCGATCACATTGACCGGCACGCCAGCGCGCCGCGCCGCTGCAACGAAATGGGTGGCCTCCTCTTCTTCGCAGTCGCCGACCGCAAGCGCATAGTCGTCCCAACCGAGTGTGGTCCAGTGCCGGTCGTGGTGAACAACCAACCCTGCTTCGGCCAGCGCCGACATCTCGTCTGACAACTCGTCTGAGAGTGCGGCGACGTCCACCGTCGCACCCGTCGCAGCAAGCAGTTCGGCCTTCCACGCGGCGGCTTCGGAGCCGCCAGCCACCAGCACGCGCTTGCCGGCGATGGTGTAGAAGACCGGCAGCGTCGACAGCGCCGCCATCCGGGGCCGCGGGGCAACGGCGGGCATGCGGGACACTATTCTCATCTGCCGGTCTCCTTCTTTCACGCTACTCGGCCGCAACGGTGTTGGCGTCGAGGGCCCGCGCGGCGGTTGCCGGCTGGGGGCGGCTGGGCGCGGTGCGGCTGTGGGTGGCGTAGAGGGTGAGGCCGACGAAGGTCAGGCCGCCGACGAGGTTGCCGATCACCGTCGGGATCTCGTTCCAGACCATGTAATCCCAGAAGGAGAACTGGCCGCCGAGCAGGATGCCGGACGGGAACAGGAACATGTTCACGATCGAATGCTCGAAACCCATGTAGAAGAACAGCATGATCGGCATCCACATGCCGAGCACCTTGCCCGTCACCGAGTTCGACATCATCGCCGCGACCACGCCGGTAGACACCATCCAGTTGCAGAGCACGCCGCGGATGAACAGGGTCAGCATGCCGGCCGCGCCGTGTTCGGCGTAGCCGAGCGTGCGGCCTTCACCGATATGGCCGATCCGCTCGCCGACGGCGTCGGGAGCCTGGGTGAAGCCGAAGGTGACGACCACCGCCATCATCAGCGCCACGGTGATCGCGCCGGCAAAATTGCCGACGAACACCAAGCCCCAGTTGCGCAGCACGCCGGCAAGGGTGACGCCCGGCCGCTTGTCAATCAGTGCCAGCGGCACCAGCGTGAACACGCCGGTGAGCAGGTCGAAGCCCATGAGATAAAGCAGGCAGAAGCCCACGGGAAACAGGATCGCCCCGGCCAATGGCTGGCCGGTCTGCACGGTGATGGTGATGGCGAAGGCGGCCGCAAGCGCCAGAATGGCACCGGCCATATAGGCGCGGATCAGGGTGTCGCGTGTCGACATGAAGACCTTTGCCTCGCCGGCATCGATCATTTTCTTGATGAAGTCCTTGGGCGCTACGTAGTCCATTTTCGTGTCTCCTGAGGAAGGCAGTTGGGGGTCACGCGGCGGTTGCCGCGCGGAAACTTTCGGCATCGATGAGGATGCGATCCTGGTGGAGGCGGAGCGGATAGGTCCGCACTGCCCCTTCATCGGCGCCCTGGGCGAGGCCGGTTTCGAGCGAGAACACCCAGTTGTGCAGCGGACAGGTCACCTGCGCGCCGTGGACGATGCCGTTGCTCAACGGGCCGCCCTTGTGCGGGCACTTGTCGTCGATGGCGAAAACCTGGTCATCGGCGGTGCGGAACACCGCGATCTTGCCCAGTGGGGTGTTGATGCAACGGGCGCCGCGCCGCGGCACGTCGGTCAGGTGGCCGATGTCGATCCAGTCGGTCATGGCGATCACTCCGCTGCCTGCATCATCTGGAAGTCGGCCATAGCGGCGAATTCATGCGCATCCTTGCCGTTGACGCGCTCCTCCCACGGGTCCACCTGGGCGAACTTCTGCGAATAGACGAACCGCTCGAAGAGCTGACGGCGCTTGCCTTGATCCGCGACCACATGGGCCTTGATCGAGTCCGAGCCGACCCGCTTGGCCCATTTGTAGATGCGCTCGAGATAGCGGCCTTGCTCGCGGTAGAGCTGGGTCAGGGCCGCGATGATCTCGACGGCCTCGTCCTCGGTCTTGGCATGGCAGAGGACCTCGGTGCCCTTGATGTCGAGACCGGCGGCGCCGCCGAAATGGATCTCGTAGCCGCTGTCGACGCAGATCACGCCGATGTCCTTGCAGGTGGCCTCGGCGCAGTTGCGCGGGCATCCGGAGACCGCCAGCTTCAGCTTGGCCGGGGTCCAACTGCCCCACATGAACTTCTCGATCCTGACCCCGAGCCCGGTCGAATCCTGGGTGCCGAAGCGGCACCAGTCCGAGCCGACGCAGGTCTTTACGGTCCTCAGGCCCTTGGCATAAGCCGCGCCCGAGACCATGCCGGCCTTGTTGAGGTCGGCCCAGACCGCCGGCAGGTCCTCCTTCTTGACGCCGAGCAGGTCGATGCGCTGGCCGCCGGTTACCTTGATGGTGGGGATTTCGAACTTCTCGGCAACGTCGGCGATGGCGCGCAGCTCGGCGACATTGGTGATGCCGCCGAACATGCGCGGCACCACCGAATAGGTGCCGTCCTTCTGGATGTTGGCGTGGACGCGCTCGTTGATGAAGCGGGACTGCCCATCGTCCCCGTACTCGCCCGGCCAGGTGGCCACGAGATAGTAGTTGAGGGCCGGCCGGCACTTGGCGCAGCCGCAACTGGTCTTCCAGCCGAGCTCCTGCATCACGGCCGGGATCGACTTGAGTTCGCTGGCAACGATCAGCCGGCGCACTTCGTCGTGGCCGAGTTCGGTGCAGGGACACATGGGCTGGATGGCGGCGGGATTGTAGCTGTCGCCGAGCGTCGCCATCAGCAGCTTCTCGACCAGCCCGGTGCAGGAGCCGCATGAGGCGGACGCCTTGGTGTGCGCCCGCACGTCATCGAGCGAGGTCAGGCCCTTGCCGGTGATGGCGCTGGTGATCGCGCCCTTGCACACGCCATTGCAGCCGCAGATTTCGGCCTCGGGCGGCAAAGCCGCCACCGCGGCAACCGGATCGGCCGTTGCGCCACCCGAATAGCTCTGGCCATAGATCAGCGTTTCGCGCATCGGCGCCACGTCGACGCCGCGCTTCAGGAGGTCGAAGAACCAGGATCCGTCGGCCGTATCGCCGTAAAGCACGGCGCCGAGCACGCGATTGTCCTTGAGGATCACCCGCTTGTAGACGCCTGCCGCGGCATCGCGCAGCACGATCTCCTCGCGGTCGTCGCCCTCGGCGAAGTCACCGGCCGAATAGAGGCTGACACCGGTGACCTTGAGCTGGGTCGCCGTCTTCACCGGTGCAAACGCCGCCGCCTCGCCGACCAGCGTCTTCGCGGCCACCTTGGCCATGTCGTAGAGCGGCGCAACGAGGCCATAGACGGTCTGGCGGTGCTCGACGCACTCGCCGATGGCGAGGATCGCCGGATCGGAGGTCTGCATGGTGTCATCGACGACGATGCCGCGCCCGACCTCGATCCCCGCATCGGTAGCGAGGCGCGTCTCCGGGCGGATGCCGGCGGCCATGACCACCAGATCGGCGGGGTAGACGGTACCATCCTCGAGCGCCACCGCTTCCACGTGGCCGTGACCCAGGATGGCTTTGGTCTGCGCCTTGCAGTGCACCTTGATGCCACGACCTTCGAGTTCGCGGCGCAGCAGGTAGCCGGCGGCGGCATCGAGCTGGCGCTCCATCAGATGGCCGGCAAGGTGCAGCACCACCACGTCCATGCCACGCCCGCGCAGGGCCGCGGCGGCTTCGAGGCCGAGGAGCCCCCCGCCGATCACCACCGCCTTGGCGCCGGGATTCGCGGCCACGGCGACCATGGCCTCGACGTCGTCGAGGTCGCGGAAAGCCCGGACGCCGGGGAGATCGCGGCCGGCGATGGGGAGGATGAAGGGGGCAGAACCGGTGGCGATCACCAGCCGGTCGTAGGGGGTTTCGACGCCGTCGGCGAAGACGGTTTTGGCGGCGCGATCGATCTTGGTGACCGTCTGGCCGAAGCGGGTGCGCACGCCGTTGGCGGCATACCAGTCGGCATCGTGGGTGACGATCTGCTCGTAGGTCTTCTCGCCCGCCAAGACGGGTGAGAGCATGATTCTGTTGTAGTTTCCGCGCGGTTCGGCCCCGAACAGGGTAACGTCGAACCGCTGGGGATCGGCTTCGAACAGGTGTTCCAGCATCCGGCCCGAGGCCATGCCGGCACCGATGACGACGAGTTTTTCCCGCATTCGCTCCACTCAAACGAAAACGCCGCCAACCAGCAGGACCACGTCGGGGACGCGGAGCTGAGGTTGGCGGCGTTGCCAAAGCTATCGCGCCCGTCCTTGGACGCTCGGGAAGTTCTTTGCAGATTCCGTGCCAAACGCGTTGCAGAACGTTACCGCCAAGGCTTTCAACGGCTTAGTTCTGCAGTGAATCTGCAAAAGCACGTCACAGCCCTGCCCAATTGCACAGCAGAGGCGCAATTTGCTCAAGGCGTGAGCATCAACGCTGCTGGCTGGCGATATAGCTATCGAGCTGATCGGGATCGAATTTGGCGCCGTCGAAGAAGGCATCGGGGCCGAGCGTCAGCTTGCCGCCGAGAGCCCCCACCACCATCGCCGTCGACAGCTCGCCCTCGACCTTGCTGCTGGCACCGGGCACGGCAAAGCCCATGCCGGCGAGTGCGGCGCGATAGAGATCGGGGCGGTAACTTGCGGCAGCCCTGGCCGCGTGTTCGGGCGTGTGGGCCACCTGCCCCCAGCGCACCATCTGCGAGTAGAACCAGAGCGCGTGGCTGACCCAGGGAAAGTTCGCCGCGCGGGAATAGGGCACGAAGAACTGGGGCAGGCTCCGCTCGGTGCCTTCGACGAATTGCAGCCTGCCGGTGATGGCGCGCAGCAGCAGGCCGGCGTCGACGCCGAGGCGATCCTCGCGCGCCAGCATGGCGGCCAGCGCCTCGTGATTGGCCGGGTCCTCGCACCAGCGCGCGGCGCGGGTGGCGGCGCGCAGCAGGGCGGCGAGCCGTTCGGGGTAGCGCTCGGCCCAGGCGAGGCGGGTGCCCAGGACCTTGTCGGGACTGTTGTTCCAGATCTGGCCCTTGGTGGTGACGATGCGCCCTACCCCGCGCTGCACGGCAACCGAGCCGAACGGCTCGCCGACGCAGTAGCCGTCGGTGCGTCGCGCCTCGAGGGCATCGGCCTGGAAGGGCGGCGGCACGATGACGATGTCGACGTCATGATCCGGATCGATGCCGGAGGCGGCGAACCAGTAGCGCAAGGCGTAGTTGTGGGCGCTTTCCGGGTGGACCACGGCGAAGCGCAGGCGCGGCAGGCCCTTGGCAGCCCGCTGTTGCACCACGGTGCGCAGGGCTGCCCCCACGGGACCGGGGGAACCGTCCTCCGGCGCGCCAGCCTCGGCCATCGCCGCCCAGACGGCGTTGGATACGGTGACGGCGGCGGCACCGAGCCCCAGCGCCATCGGCGCGATCACCGGCACGTCGAGCGGGGTCAGGCCAAGATTGGCGCTGAGCGGCATTGGCCCAAGCATATGGGCAACGTCGAGATGGCCGATGGCAACGCGGTCGCGGATATTGGCCCAGGAGGTTTCCCGCACCAGTTTGAGTTCCAGTCCTTCCGCCTCGGCGAAGCCGAACTCCTCGGTCGCCAGCAGCACGGCGCTGTCGAGCAGCGGAACATATCCGGCGACGATCTGCGTCAGCCCCACGACATCACCTCCTTCATGGTCCCAGTAGTTCCGAGGCGGTGATCAGCGCCTGCGCGATCTCGACGATGCGCCGGTTCTGGTTCATCGCCGTCGAGCGCAACAGGCCATAGGCCTGCTCCTCGGTGAGGCCGCGGGTCGACATCAGGATGCCCTTGGCCTTGTCGATGATCTTGCGGCCTTCGAGTTCGGAGCGGGCTGCCTCCAGTTCGTCCTGCAGACGCGAGAAGGCGCGGAAGCGGACGATCGCCATATCGAGGATCGGCTTGATGCGGTCCTTGCGCAGGCCGTCGACCACATAGGCCGACACCCCCGCCTCGACAGCCGCTTCGATCTCGGACGGATCGGACTTGTCGACGAACATGGCGATGGGACGCTTCAGCGAGCGGCTGATGGCGAAGAAGTGCTCGAGCACGTCGCGATTGGGATTTTCGAGATCGACGATCACCACGTCCGGCGCGATCTCGCCTATGCGCCGCGCCACGCCGTCGATGTCGGTAATGACCTGCACCGCCTCATGCCCGGCCTCGCGCAATCCCGCCTCGATGATCGAGGCGCGGATGGCGTTGTCGTCGATCACCAGGATGGAAAGGGTGTCGGCCATGGTCTCCCGCAGCGTGTACCCAAGGGTTCGCCGAGTGGACGCGGTTTGTCCACCGCGCCGGATGCGGGGGTGGTTTGTGGTGAGCGCATGGGGACACTAACCGCTGCCGCGCCAGGACCTGATCCTGAGCTTGTCGAAGGACGAGGTCCGGTGGCACCGACCTCGTGGTTCGACGGGCTCACCATGAGGTCTATGAGAGCGCGGTGTGTGCCCTCAGTCCAGTTTCACCAGCACGGCTTCGTTGGGGCGCAGGCCGAAGGGGCCGGTGACGGCTTCTTCCCGGTCCATCAGGGTGGAGACGAGGATGCGGCCGCTTCCCTCGAACTCTGCCGGTTGCGGAGTGTCGGAGAAGTTGGCGGCGACGTAGAAGCGGTCGGTCTTGCCGCGATAATAGGCCAGCACCTGCTTGTTGCCGTAGGCGGTCTCGTAGGCCGGGCCTTGCAGGTCGAGGTATTGCCGGCGCAATTCGATCAGCCGGCGATGCAGGTGCACTATCGAACGTGGGTCGGCCTTCTGCGCCTCGACATTGCATGTGTCGGCGTTGGGCGGCAGCGTCATCCATGGCGTGCCGGTGGTGAAGCCGCCATGCGGCTCGGCGGACCAAGGCATCGGTCCGCGTTCGGCATCGCGGCCTTGTCCGAACTTCTCGTAGGGGTCGACGGCATCCTTGGGGTCGAACTCGCTCGCCTCCATTCCGAGTTCGTCGCCATAGTAGATGAACGGGGTGCCCGGCAGGGTGAGCAGCAAGAGTGACGCCACGCGGGCCTGTGCCGGACCGAGCCGTGTCGCGAGGCGTGGCACGTCATGGCTGCCGATGACCCAGTTGGGCCAGCCGTTTTCCGGTAACAGCAGCATGAACTGCTCGATGGACGCGTCGACCTTGCGCGCCTTCCAGGGCTCGGTCTTCATCACCTGGTTGTTGAAGGGCATGTGCAGCATCGGCGCCTTGCGGCCATAATAGCGCATCATGCGGGTGATCGGCGCCTGCACCTCGCCGATGAACACGGCATTGTACTCGTCCAGGATCTTGCGCCAGCGGGCGATCAGCTCGTGCGTCTCCGGCCGGTCGGAACTGAACACATGGTCCATCCAGGCCGGCGGGCCCTCGTCGAGGTCGTCGTCGGTGGGTTCGTCGCGAAAGTGGATGTCTTCCACCAGGTTCATGGCTGAATCCAGCCGGAAACCGTCGATGCCGCGATCGAGCCAGAAGCGCATGCCGCGCTCGATGGCCTCGACCACATCGGGATTGCGCAGGTTGAGGTCGGGCTGGGAGGACAGGAACAGGTGGTAGTACCACTGCCCGGTCGCCTCATCCCACTCCCAGGCAGGTTTGTCGGTGTTGTCGATCCAGTTGTTGGGCGGGCCGCCACCGGGCTTGCCGTCGCGCCAGACGTACCAATCGCGCCTGGGGTTGTCGCGCGACGCGCGGCTCTGCTTGAACCATTCGTGCTGGTCCGAAGTGTGGTTCGGCACGAAGTCCATGACGAGCTTCATGCCGCGCCGGTGCATCTCGGCCAACAGCCGATCAAAATCCTCCATCGTTCCGAACACCGGCTCGATGGCGGTGAAGTCGGCGATGTCGTAGCCGGCATCGACCATGGGCGATTTGTAGAGCGGCCCCAGCCAGATGAGATCGACCCCCAGCCACCCGAGATAGTCGAGCCGGCTGGTGATGCCGTTGATGTCCCCGATCCCGTCGCCATTGCCGTCCTGAAAGGACATCGGGAAGATGGAATAGGCGACGGAGGACCGCCACCATTCCTTCACGCATCCGTCCCTTGGCTCAGGGTGTAGACGAGGCTCCAGGCCGACAGGGTATCGCCTTCGGCGAAGCCTTCGAGCCAGAGCTGGTCGGGACCCCAGATGCTGACGCCGGAATATGGCTCGTCGGAGAGATTGGCGACCAGGGTCAGGCGCGAGCCGTCGCCGAGTTTCCAGCTCACCTTCAGCACGCGTGGCGCCAGCAGTTCATGGCTGCCGGAGAACCCCTCCATCCCGATCAGGCGCGGCACGATGTGCTTCCTGCGAAGCTCGATCAGCCGCCGGTAGAGGCTGAGGAAGCGGACACTCTCCTCCTCGCCGCGCTCATGCCATTTGAGCCTGGAGGCCTCGAACGTCTCCACCGCCATCGGGTCTGGCGGATCGCCCTGCCCTTCCTTGCGTGGGAAGTCCTTCATCTCCTCGGCGCGACCCTTGCGGATGGCATCGGCCAGGTCCTCGCCGACATCGGAGAAGAACAGGAACGGGGTCTTGGCACCCCACTCCTCGCCCATGAACAGCATCGGGATTTGCGGCGCCAGCAGATAGAGCGCCGCCCACAGCCGCGCCTTGTTGGGCGGCACCAATTGGGCAAGGCGCTCACCGAAGGGGCGGTTGCCCGCCTGGTCGTGGTTCTGCGCATAGGCGACGAAGGCGGTGGGTGGCAGGAAGGCGCTCGGTTCGCCTTTTTCCTTGGCCAGATGTTCCATGTATTCGCCCTGCCAGGCGAGTCCCTCGGACAGAGCGCGCCCAACCAGGTCCATCCGACCATCGAAGTCGGCATAATACCACTGTGCCTCGCCGGTGATGGCGTTGTGCAGGGCGTGGTGGACGTCGTCGTTCCACTGGGCATTGTAGAGCCAGGGCGAACCATCCTCGCGGCGCTTCAGCCATCCGGACTGATTGTCGGCGTTTTCGGCCACGAGGTGGATGTGGCGGCCATCGGTCGAGGCGCGGACCTGCTCGGCCAGATCCTGCAGCATGTGGCGCGGACCATAGTCACGGATTTCGTGCACGGCATCGAAGCGCAGGCCGTCGAAATGGTACTCGTTGAGCCAGTAGCGGGCATTGGCGAAGACGAAATCGCGCACGGCAGTGGAGCCTTCGGCGTCGTAGTTCACCGCCGCCCCCCAGGGGGTGTCGTGCTTGTCGGTCATCAGGGGCGTGTAGACGCCCATGTAGTTCCCCTTGGGCCCGAAGTGGTTGTAGACCACGTCGAGGAACACGCTCAGCCCCTTGGCATGAGCCGCATCGATCAGCGCCTTCAGGTCCTCGGGGCGCCCGTAGGAATGGTCGGGCGAGAACAGGTGCCCGCCGTCATAGCCCCAGTTGCGATCACCGGGGAAATCGCCGATCGGCATCAGCTCGATGGCGGTGATGCCGAGTTCCATCAGGTAGTCGAGCTTGTCGATGATCGCCCGGAAGGTGCCCTCCGGCGTGAAGGTGCCGACATGCAACTCGTAGATGATCATTTCTTCCCAGGGCCGTCCCCGCCAGCCCTCGTCGGTCCAGCCGAAGGCGCGCGGGTCGATGATCTCGCTCGGCCCGTCAATGTCCTCGGGCTGGAAGCGGGAGGCCGGATCGGGCACTTCATGTCCGTTTTCGAGCACGAAGCGGTAGCGCATGCCCGGCCGCGCCTCGGCCACCTCCACCTCGTACCAGCCGCGCGGCTGGCTCTCCATGGCGACGACCATGTTGAGGTCGTAGATCTTGAGGGAAACGGCCTGGCAGAACGGCGCCCAGAGGCGGAAGCGCACCCCATGGGGGATGATCTGGGTGCCGAATTTCATCTCCTGGTCCCGCTGCACAGTCCGGAAGAGCGGGGGAGTCATGTCGTTCATAGGCGTTGGTCCTGCTGAGCCGCTGCTGCTTCAAAGCTGGCGGTGCCGGCTTCGTTCCCGAGCGCCTTCGCGTCGGACCGGGCCTGCAGCCTTGAAGAATTGCCACCAATTGCCGCAACGACAGCGGCCCGGCCCCGTTCCTGCCAATAACAACGGCAAGCACGGGAGAGCGCCATGCCTGACATCGACGAAGACCGCATCCGCCAGCGGGCCTACCAGATCTGGGAGCGCAAAGGGCGGCCGGAGGGCAACCCCGACGACCACTGGCACGAAGCCGTGGGCGAACTGATGGGCGAGGATCACCTTGCCTCGGGTGGCGTCGAAGTGGGCTCGGCCACATCACATCATCCGGGCGGCACCCTGCCCGCCGGCGGGGCACGCGTGGCCGGCAGCATCGGCACCGGCGGCGGCTCGACGGCCAATGATGGCACCGGCTCGCAGCCGGGCCGCGACAGCGAGTGACACCATGGCGGAGCAGGAAGCCTTCAAGGAACCGGCCGATCCCAAGCTGAACCCGCCGCCCTCTACCGGCGCGGCGGCCGGACCGCTGCCCATTTTCGGCTTGCTCGCCGTGCTGGCGGTGGTGGTGATCGGCATCATCGCCTTCGTGGTGATGCGCAGCGCCGGCTGAACAAACGAAAAGGGCCGGCGCGGAGCCGGCCCTTTCCACAAACTCTGCAGTTGCCGTCAGCGGCGGGAGACGATGCCCCAGATGCCGGTAACCGTCAGGGCCGCCAGCGCCATCTTGAGGATGTCCCACACCACGAAGGGCTGCACGCCGCGGGCCCAGGCGGACGCAACGACGTTGGACTGGTCGATCCAGCCGGCCTGGCCGGACATGGCGAGCAGCCAGGCAAAGCCCAGCGCCATCATCACGGCATTGCCGATGAGCATGGCGCCGAACAGCGCCAGCGGCTTGCCGGAAGCGCCGCGATCGGCGGCATAGCCGGTGACGGCGGCAAGAACGAGGAAGCCGATCAGGAAGCCGCCGGTGGGGCCGAGCAGATAGGCCGGGCCGCTGAACGCGCCGGCGAACACCGGCAGGCCGGCGAACCCTTCGAGCAGGTAGAGCGAAACCGTGGCCACGCCGATGCGCAGGCCGAAGGCCGCGGCAACGGCGGCAATGGCGAAGCTCTGCAGCGTCACCGGCACCGGCCAGGTCGGCACGTTGATCTTGGCGCACGCCGCGATGAACAGCGTGCCGAGCACGACCGTCGCGAGATTGGACGCGAGTTTGGCTGCAGCGCCTTGCGGCTGGAAGCGGCCGAGAAGCGTGTTGGGCGTGGTCAAAGTCAGCGCCATTTCATACCTTCCGTGCTTGCACATCCGAAGCGGCGCGCCTCCCCGGCGTCTTTGCTTCGGTCGAGGCAAGTCTTAGTCGCTCCCCCACAGGTTCGCAATGCCGCCCGCTCCCGTCTTCGACACCAGTTTCGATCCCGAGACGGGGCGTGCCGTCGCCGTCGGGGATGGCATCGTGCGGGTGACGGCGCCGAACCGCAGCGCCTATACCTTCACCGGCACCAACAGCTTCCTGCTCGGGCACCAGCGGCTGGCGCTGGTGGATCCGGGGCCGGATGATCCGCGGCACCGTTCGGCGCTGCTCGATGCGATCGGCGGGCGGGGGGTGGCGGCGATCCTGCTGACGCATACCCATCGCGATCACTCCGCCGGCGCCCGGCGCCTTGCGGACGATCTGGGCGCACCGCTGTGGTTCGGCGGTCCACACCGGCTGTCGCAGCCGCTGCGGCGATTCGAGCGCAATCGGCTGCGGCGGTCCTCCGACTGGGATCTGATGCCGGATCAGACATTGCTGGACGGCGAGCGCATCGTGGCGGGGGACGTGGAGGTGACGGTGCATGCAACGCCCGGCCATTGCGCCAACCACCTCGCCTTCGGCATGGGCGATACGCTGCTGTCGGGCGACCATGTGATGGGCTGGAACTCGACGCTGGTGGCGGTGCCGGATGGCTCTATGGCGGATTACCTGGCCTCGCTCGACAAGGTCATCGCCCTGCCCTACCGGAGCTATCTGCCCGCGCATGGCGGGGAAATCGCCGATGGGCCGGGGCATGCTGCGGCGCTCAAGGCGCATCGGGAGGGGCGCAACCGGCAGGTGCTGGCCGCGGTTGCGGCGGGCGCGCGCAGCGTCAGGCGCATCGTCGATGCGATCTATCCGAGTCAGCCCCTGCCCGTGCGGCTGGCGGCGCGGATGACGATAGCAGCGCATGTCGAATATCTTGCCGACAGGGGTGAACTGCGGACCACGCGGACGTTGTTCGGGCTCAAGGTTTCACCGGCCTGACGGCTACTCTGCCTCAGGTTCTTCCGGCAGCTCGGGTTCGGCCTCGAGCGGCTGGTTGGCGTTGGGGTTGTCGCGAAGCAGCGTGGTCACGGCATCATCGAGTGCCACCAGGAAGCTCTCGATGCGACGGCCATTGCCGCCGAAATCATGGACCAGATCGAGCGAGGCCGAGCGCATATCGACGGTGGACTCCTCCATGCCGCCGGTGACGCGGATCACCACCTCCTCGCGCCAGCCGGGGATGGCAGCAACACGGGCGTTGATGCGGCCGGGGCTGAAATCTGCGCCCGGCTCGCGCTCGGCGATGATCTCCCAGCCATTGGCCATGACCATCTGGCGGATCAGACTGTAGGCAGGCACCTGCCCCAGCGGGTAGGTGCGGGTGTGGACGTTGGGGAACACCGCGGCGGCTTCGGCGGTCGAAAGCACGTGCGGCGTCGGCATGCTGCGGCTGACCGGGTCGAAGATCAGCGGCAGTTCGCCCCGCTCCACCGTCGCGATATCGGTGACCTGCGGATAGCGCAGCGCCAGGCTCAGATGCCAGGCAAAGGGCAGGAGGGCCAGCGTGCCGAACAACAGCCCGAGCAGCGCCCGGTCCCAGCCCAGGTCACCGCTCTGCCAGAGCCGCACCAGCGCCACCAACGCCGCCAGCACGGCCATCGCCGCCACTGCCGCAGCAGCGATTTCGGCGACCAGGAAGACGTCCCCGGAGATCAGCCGCATCCACATGAGCACGATCGGCAGCACCACCATAGGGATGGCGAGATTGCCCAGTCGGCGCGCCCAGATCGCCCATCGTGATGTTCGGATCAGTATCCGCAAGTGTTTCCCGCCTATGGAGCTCGCCGACCGGCTCCGCCCTCGTCACCAGAACGGCTTTAGCAGCAACATGTTGCCTGAGCCTGAATGCCCTATCCGCCCTTGCGCTTGCCGGCGGCGGGCAGATCGCACATGCCCTTGATGGCGCGCCACTCCGCGTCGGTGAAGGGTGGCTCGAGCCCGGTCGGGCGCTCTGCCGCCATGAGCTCCAGCGCCGCCTTGCGGTCGTCGGTGAGCGGATGTGTGCTCAGCAGCGCCAGGGCCCGGGCGAAATCATCGTCGGCGCCGGCCCGCCCGACGAGGTCGGCGAGCCCGGCAGGATGGAAGTCCATCCGCTGGGCCACCTCGGCAGCGAAGGCATCGGCCTGCAGTTCCGATAGCCGCGAGAAGCGGGTGTCGATCACCATGGTGCCGAGACCTGCTGCCAGCGAGATGCCGGTCATGTCGCCGAGGATGAAGCCGATCAGCGCACCGGTGCCAGCGGTGGAGATCAGTTGCTCCATGCCGTGGCGGTTGACCACATGGCCGATCTCGTGCGCCAGCACCCCGGCGAATTCGTCGGGCGTGCGCGCCAGGTGCAGAAGGTTGGAGAAGAAATAGACCTTGCCGCCCGGCAGCGCGAAGGCGTTCGGCACTTCCGAGCGCACCACCTGGATGTCGAGGTCGAAGGGTGTTCCGGTTCCGGCAATGGCCGCGTCCCCGAAGCGGCGGAGCGCGCGATTGGCCAGGCTCTGCGGATCGGGGTCGCAAATATCCAACCCTCCAAGGCTCGTTTCCATCTGTTGCGCGACGGTGTCGCCCAAGCTCGCCTCCCAGGCGGGCGGCACCAGGTGCACCAGCCGGCTCGCCAGCACCGGCACGCCATAGACATAGGCCGAGATCACAGCGGCGAGGGCCAGAGTAGCGGTCACCGCAAGCCGCATCTGCCGGCCCGCCTCCGCCCGGTGCTTCTGGTGCAGTTGCGGCAGGGTGGCGAGCACGCGCGCGATGTTGTCCCGCCCTGCGATCACCACGCGAGCGCCGTCCGGCTGACCGGTCGAGCCCAGCCGCAATTCGTGCCGGCGGGTGGGGACCATGAACAGCGAGTCCGCCGGCCAGCGGCCGATCTCGGTGCGCGAGTGCGGCTGGCGGATGACGAGGGTGCCGGCGCTGCCGACCGCCTCGTAGTCGAGCCCGGCATGATGCGCCGTCGCGACCTGTCCATCCCAGAAGCGTGCGGGAATGGCCATCAATACGCCCCCACATTGAGGGCGTCCGCCAGACCTTCCCCGCCGAGCGCACGATCCTCGCCGCGCGCCCGCACCGAAGCGAGCGTCTCGAGCCCGCTGATGCGCGCGTCCCGTGCCACCAGCCGCCAGAAGCCGTAGCCGAGGAACAGCTCATTGGCCCAGGTGAAGCCGCCCAGGATCAGCAGGTAACCGACGATGATGGCGCTCAGGGTCAACAGGCTCGACTGCATGTGCTGCATGAACACGGTCAGATCGAAGCCGCCATCGCTGAAGGCGTCACCGGCCACGATCTGCAGCACCACGAAGCCGCCGACAGCGAGCAGGATGTAGATGCCGATCAGCGCCATGCCAAACAGCAGGTACTGCCCCAGCAGCCGCCAGGGGGACACCGTCACCGTCAGGGTTGCCTCGCCGAGTTGGATCGAGGAGAACATCCGCGTCATTTCGGTCGCCCGGTAGACGGTGACGATCACCCCGATCACCAGCGCGCCCAAGACCAGTGGCACATAGCCCGCCGGGTTGGCCGTTCCCTCGTCGGGGAACGCGCCACCTTCGACGGCTGCGACCACGGCGATGACCGCGACCACCGCGGCCACCAGCCAGGCCAGGTAGTAGGGTGCCACCAATTGCTTCAGCCCGCCGGTGAAGCCGAACTGCCGGTCACCGAACCAAGAATTGCGGTAGCGATAGCGCCACAGGCTCAAAGCCATGAAGGGATAGGCGAGGCCGGCCGTCACGATCACCAGCAGCGACCACAGAAACCGCCGCACGGCGTAGCGCCAGGCGCTGCCCTGCTGGTCGAAGCGGATGCCGCGCCACAGCGTGCGCGACAGACGGAAATCGCGGGCGCGATAGATCGCGTAGCCCATCAGGAACCACAGGATGACGCCGACGGCGCCATAGCCGACCACCACCGCTTCCGAGGATTGCGTGGAGAGATAGAAGAACAGCCCATAGAGCGGCACGAACACCGCCAGCGCCATCAGGAAGCCGAGCAGCAACTGCACGGCCGAGCCGGTATATTCCAGCGCATCGCCGCCGATTTCGGTGTTGGACCAGTAGAAGCGCCGCTTGGCCGTGGTCAGCCAGAACCGATAGAGCCCGATGGTGGGCAGCATCAGCGCATAACCGCGCAACAGGGTCCAGCCGAGTTCCCCCCGCCCCCCGGTAAACCGCACCGGCTCCGTCTCCACGCCCCAGGCCATCAGCGCCCCCGATCCTGCCGCGTTTTTACGAGAGCGCCATGAGGTTGGGAAGGCGCGTTCACCGCGGCTTCAGTAGACCTCATCCTGAGCCTGTCGAAGGACGAGGTCGTGCGCACCTTAGGGTCAGCGGCCGCGACCTCGTAGTTCGACAAGCTCACCATGAGGTCTACTTGGCTCAGGGATAGAGCCGCGTACTGGTCCAGCCGGCACCGTCGCGCACGAAGCGGACGCGGTCGTGGAGGCGGAACTGGCCGTCTTTCCAGAACTCGATCTGGGTCGGCACGATGCGGAAGCCGGACCAATGCGGCGGGCGGATCACGGTGCCCTCGCCGGCGGCGGCCGTGAGTTCTTCAACGCGCGCCGTCAGTTCCGCCTTGCTGGGCAACGGCCGGGACTGCAGCGATGCGGAGGAGGCGATCTGGGAGCCGCGCGGACGCGAGCCGAAATAGGCGTCGGCCTCCTCAACGCTCACCACTTCCACCGGGCCGCGCACCCGCACCTGCCGGCGCAGCGATTTCCAGTGCATGACGAAAGCGGCCCTGGGGTTGGCCAGGAGTTGGCGGCCCTTGTCGCTGTCGAAATTGGTGAAAAAGCAGAAGCCCCGGGCATCGCGGGCATTCAGCAGCACCATGCGCACGTCCGGCATGCCCTCGGCGTCGACGGTCGCCAGCGCCATGGCGTGGGGGTCGTTGGGCTCGGAGTCCTTGGCGAGCGCAAACCACTCCTCGAACACCGCGATCGGGTCGAGCCCGCTGCGGTCGCTGTCGTCGAACAGGCGGTCGGTCAAGGTCTCGAGCATCGGCATCTCCGCTGCCCCGAAAACTGGACAAGCCCAGGGGGCGTCGCCATATAGGACTCAAATCCGGGGCGCGACAACGCCCCCAGCCATTGAAATGGACCAGATGCGCGATCCTTATACCGTGCTCGGGGTGCCCCGTTCGGCGAGCGAGAAGGAGATCAAGTCTGCCTATCGCAAGCTCGCCAAGCAGTACCACCCCGATCAGAACCCAGACGACGCCTCGGCCCACGCCAAGTTCGCCGAGGCAACCAATGCCTACGACCTGCTGAACAACACCGAGAAGCGGGCGCAGTATGACCGTGGCGAGATCGACGCCGACGGCAATCCGCGCTTTGCCGGCTTTGGTGGTGGCGGCTTCGGCGGTGCCCGCAGCGGCGCCCGCTCCGCCGGCGGTGCTGGCGGCTTCACCGCCGAGGACATTCTCAAGGAGTTCATGAGCGGCTTCGGCGGCCAGCCGCGCGGCGGAGCCCGCCCTGGTGGCGGCGCCCAGTGGGACCCGTTCACCGGCACGGCCAGCGGCTTCGCCGGCGCCGCCGGCGCCGGTCCCGGCACCCGCACGACCAAGGGCGAGGACATCGTCGTCACCGTCGCCGTGTCGCTCGAGGATGCCCACAAGGCCGCCTCTATCCCGGTGCGCATGCCTTCGGGCAAGGTGCTGTCGGTGAAGCTTCCCGAGAAGGTCGAAGAAAACCAGCAAATCCGGCTCAAGGGTCAAGGCGGCACCAGCCCCTTCGGCGAGCCGGGCGATGCGCTGGTGACCGTCAAGTTCGAGAAGTCGAGGCAGTTCCGCAAGGACGGCCACGACATCCGCACCGACGTGCCGATCACGCTCTACGAGGCCGTGCTCGGCGCCAAGGTGCGGGTGCCCACCCTGGACGGCCCGGTGGAGCTTAACCTGCCGCCGGGCGTCGATACCGCCAAGGCGCTGCGCCTCAAGGGCAAGGGCCTCTACAATGACGGCGATCTCTATGTGAACCTGCGGGTGGTGATGCCACCCGGGGGCGATCCGGACCTCGAGGCGCTGGCGCGGTTCCTGCGCGACCAGAAGCCCTATTCGGTTCGCGATTGAGCCGAGCGCTGATCATTGCCCTGGTGAGTGCCGCCGTCCTGATGGTCGGCGGCATTGCCTTGATGGGGCTGCCCGGCGCCGTCTACGGCACGCTGGCCGATCCGGTGGTCACCGCGCTCCGCGGGCTCCCGGAGCCGGTGCTCACCGGCGACCGGGCCTGGCCGATGGCGATCCTGCTCACCCTCGCGGTACCCCCGGTTATTCCGCTGACGGTGTTTGTTCAGCGGCGGCTGCGGCCGGGGATGGCCTGGTGGGGCGTGCTGCTGCTGATCCTGGCGACGATGTACCTGTCCACTGTCGCCATCATGTTCGCCTTCAGCTTCGGGCT
Organism: Devosia albogilva; assembly: GCF_042685625.1. Taxonomy (NCBI): domain Bacteria; kingdom Pseudomonadati; phylum Pseudomonadota; class Alphaproteobacteria; order Hyphomicrobiales; family Devosiaceae; genus Devosia; species Devosia albogilva. The sequence goes on along the minus strand of NZ_JBHUNP010000001.1, from coordinate 2,610,764 downwards.
TTAGCTTTCGCCGAGCACGTCTGCCTCACCTCTCCCCTGAGGGGAGAGGTCGCCGCGAAGCGGCGGGTGAGGGGTTCAGCGCCGGTGTTCTGCCGCGAGGGTGAACCCCTCACCCCAACCCTCTCCCCTCAGGGGAGAGGGGGCGAAGGGGCCGCCTACTTACCCGCGCGGTGCCGCGGCCCGGCGCAGGCGATCATTGATTGCCTCGCCGAGCCCCGTTTCCGGTATCGGCGCCACTGCAATCACCGCTGCACCGCTGGCATCGAGTTCGTGCAGCATCGAGAACAGGTTACGTGCCGCCTCCCGCAGGTCACCTGCGGGCGACAGGTTGCGGGTGGGGCCGTCGAACTCCGCCGCCGGCCCGAAGGCCAGGTAAGCCTCATCTGGCCGCGGCTCCGCCGACAGGCGTATTCCCGCATTGGGGGCATAGTGGCTGAGCATCATGCCCGGCGCCGCAATCCCGGCGTCTTCGCCCACCACCTCCACCGGACGGCCCATGGCCGCGGCGATTTCCTCGCGCGCCACGGCACCGGCGCGCAATTGCACCAGCCGCTCGCCCTCGACCCGCACGATGGTCGACTCCACGCCCGCCTGGCAGGGCCCGCCGTCAAGCACCGGCACGCGGCCGCCGAAGCCGCGGCGCACCTGTTCGGCTGTCGTGGGCGACAGCCGCCCGGACGGGTTGGCGGATGGTGCCGCCACCGGCCTCCCGACCGCCGAGATCAGTTCGCGCGCCAGCGGATGGTCGGGCACCCGCACCGCCACCGTGTCGAGCCCGGCCGTCGCCACATCGGCCAGCCCGTTGCCGGGTTTTGCCGGCAGCACCAGCGACAACGAACCCGGCCAGAACCGCGCCGCCAGGTCGCGCGCCAGTGGCGTGAACGTCACCAGCGTCTCGGCCATGGCCAGATCGGCGCAATGGATGATCAGCGGGTTAAAGCGCGGCCGGCCCTTGGTTTCGTAGATCGACAGCACCGCATCAGGGTTGGTGGCATCGGCGCCGAGCCCGTACACCGTCTCGGTGGGAAAGGCGCAGAGCTGCCCGGCACGGATCAGCGCCGCGGCTTGTGCCAGGTTTGGCCGTTCAGGAACCGTTTGGGCGCCGTTCATCATGGTGGCGGCTGTTTGACAACCGCGCCCCGCCGCGTCAAGACGAAGGCCAGCAAACCAGCGCGGAAGCACCCATCTTGACCACGCTGCTCGTGTCCCAGCAGAACTTCGCCGATCACCGCACGCCGGACGGCCACCCGGAGCGCGCCGACCGCATCCGGGCCGTCGAGGACGCGCTGTCGCGCCCGCGCTTTGATCGCCTGGTCCGCCGCCCTGCCCCCTCGAGCGATCTCGCACTGGCGGAACTCGTCCATGACAGCGGCTACCTGGCCCGACTGCGCGATGCGCGTCCGGCCGAAGGCATTGGTCAGCTCGACGAGGACACCTTCATCTCCGCCGAGTCCCTCGACGTCGCCGGTACCGGCCTAGGCGGCGCGCTTGCGGCACTCGATGCGGTGCTGTTGGGCGAGGCCGACAACGCCTTCTGCGCCATCCGCCCGCCCGGTCACCACGCCGAAATCGCTCGGCCGATGGGGTTTTGCCTGATCAACACGGTGGCCATCGTCGCTCGCGAGGCGCAGCGCAAATACGGGGCCGAGCGCATCGCGATCGTCGATTTTGACGTCCACCACGGCAATGGCACCGAGGACATCTTCAAGGCGGACCCGACGGTGTTCTATGCCTCGAGCCACCAGATGCCGCTTTACCCCGGCACCGGCAGCCCGCGCGAACGGGGCGTGGGCAATATCTGCAACGTTCCCCTGGCGCCGGGCTCCGGTGGGGAGGCGATGCGCGAGGCTTATCTCGGCACAATCCTGCCGGCACTGGTCGATTTCGCCCCGGACCTGCTGCTGATCTCGGCAGGTTTCGATGCCCACCAGCGCGACCCATTGGCGCAGCTCCAGTGGGAGGGGAGCGATTTCAGCTGGCTTACCGGCAAGTTGATGGATGTGGCCGATCGCGCCTGCGGCAACCGCATTGTTTCGCTGCTGGAAGGTGGCTATGACCTCAAGGGCCTGGCCCAGGGTGTCTCGCACCATGTGGCCATGCTGATGGATGGGGCGGTCGGCCGCCTCGACGATTAGGAGCAGTCATGGCGGAGACCGACGACATCAGCGCCCTCAGCTTCGAGGCAGCGCTCCATCAGCTCGAAGAGATCGTGCAGAAGCTCGAGACCGGCCGGGCGCCGCTCGCCGAGTCGATCTCCATCTACGAGCGCGGCGAAGCCCTCAAGAAGCATTGCGAGACGCTGCTGCAGACGGCCGAAGCGCGGATCGAAAAGATCACGCTGTCGCGGGATGGCCGCGCCACCGGGCTCGAGCCGCTGGACCCCTGAGATCATGGCTACCACCAAGTCCCTGCGCACCTTCCGTATTGTCCTGTGGGTGCTGGTTGCGGTTGCCGCCATCGGCGCAACGGCGCTCTATTTCCTGCGCCCGCCGCAGCGGCCTCTGGGGGTAACCGGACAGGAATTCGCTCTTGCCTCCACCCAGGGCGGCACCTTCACGCAGAACGACCTGCGCGGCACGCCGAGTCTGGTCTTCTTCGGCTACACCTTCTGTCCGGACGTGTGCCCCACCACCCTCGCCGAGACTACGGCCTGGCGGGCGGCGCTGGACCTCGCGCCGGAGGACCTGCGCATCATCTTCGTCACCGTCGATCCCGAGCGCGACACGCCGGAGATGGTCAAGGACTATGTGGAAGCCTTCGATCCGTCGATTATCGGCCTCGTCGGCTCGCTCGAGGAGACCGAGAACGCCAAGAAGGCCTTCGGCGTGTTCTCCGAGAAGGTGGGCGAGCCGGATGATCCGTACTACCTCGTCAACCATTCGGCGCTGACCTTCCTGATCGACGAGAACGGGCAGTTCGAGGGCACCATCGCCTACCAGGAAGCCCAGGACACCGCCGTCGCCAAGGTGAAGCGGCTGGTCGAGGGGTGAGCGAGCGCATCCGGCTCGACCAGGCGCTGGAGCAGCGGGGGCTCACTCCCAGCCGCTCCCGAGCCCGCGATGCCATCCTGCGCGGCACCGTTACGGTCAACGGCGTTACTGCCGGCAAGCCCAACCAGCAGGTCGGGCCCGATGACGCGATCGCCATTGCCGATCCTGCCTCGAACTATGTTTCCCGCGCTGCCCTTAAGTTGATCGCCGGCCTGGACGCTGCTGATGTTCCCGTCGAGGGGCGCATCTGCCTCGATGTCGGTTCGTCCACCGGTGGCTTCACCCAGGTGCTGCTGGAGCGGAGCGCGGCCAAGGTCTATGCCGTCGACGTCGGGCACGACCAGTTGCATCCGAGCCTGCGCGGCGACAGTCGGGTGATCAGCCTCGAAGGCACCAATGCGCGGGATCTCACCGCCGAGGTCATCCCCGAGCCGGTGGACCTTGTCGTCTCCGACATCAGCTTCGTCTCGGTGACCAAGGTGCTTGCTGCGCCACTGGCCCTTTGTGCCCCTGCCGCCGGTGCCGTCATCCTGTTCAAGCCGCAATTCGAGGTCGGCCGCGAGCATGTCGGCAAGGGTGGCATCGTCACGGATGAGGCGGAGACGGCCCGCGCCATGACGGAGGTGATTGCGTTTGTGGGGGCGGCGGGTTTCCGGCACATTCTGTCCGTCCCCTCCCCCATCGCCGGTGGCGACGGCAATCGGGAAACGGTGCTGGTGTTCAGACGCGCTGGCACCTGAGGCTCTGCGCAACCCCTCACCCTGACCCTCTCCCCGGAGGGGCGAGGGGACGCAGGAACCCATCGCTCTGTGCGGGTGGAGTGGGGTTGCCGCCCCTCGCACCCAAATCGTTCAGTTCCGCTCGAAGCCCACCGCGCCTTCACGGCCCGTCTGACCGCGGTGGCGCAAATAGTGATCCGCCAGCACGCAGGCCATCATCGCCTCGCCGACCGGCACGGCACGAATGCCGACGCATGGGTCGTGGCGGCCCTTGGTGACGATGTCGGTGTCCTCGTTGCTGGTGGTCACGGTCTGGCGCGGGGTGATGATCGAGGAGGTCGGCTTCACCGCAAAGCGGCAGACGATCGGGTCGCCATTGCTGATTCCACCGAGAATGCCGCCGGCCTTGTTGGAGAGGAAATAGGGCTGCTCCGGCCCGGCGCGCATCTGGTCGGCGTTCTCGACGCCGGTCAAGCTCGCGGCCTCGAAGCCAGCACCGATCTCGACGGCCTTCACCGCATTGATGCTCATCATCGCCGATGCCAGGTCGGCACTGAGCTTGCCGTAGACCGGTGCGCCCCAACCAGCCGGCACGCCTTCGGCCACAACTTCGATCACGGCGCCCACCGAGTTGCCGTCCCGGCGGATGCCATCGAGATAGTCGGCCCACTCTCCGGCCGCCACCGGATCGGCGCAGAAGAAGGGGTTGTTGTCGACTTCGCTCCAGTCGAAGCGACTGTAGTCGATCTTGTGCGGACCGACCTGCACGAGGCTCGCCCGAACGGTGACGCCCTTGAGCACCTGCCGGGCCACCGCGCCGGCCGCCACGCGCGCGGCCGTCTCGCGCGCCGAGGTGCGGCCGCCGCCGCGATAGTCGCGGATGCCGTATTTCTGGTCATAGGTGTAGTCGGCGTGGCCGGGCCGGTACTTGTCGCGTATCTCGGAATAGTCCTTGGACCGCTGATCGGTGTTCTCGATCATCAGCGAGATCGGGGTGCCGGTGGTGCGCGGTCCGTCGGTGCGCTCGTCCTCGAACACGCCCGAGAGGATGCGCACCTCGTCGGCCTCGCGCCGCTGCGTCGTGAACTTCGACTGCCCGGGTTTGCGGCGATCAAGATCGCGCTGGATCATCTCGGGGGTCAGCAGCAGGCCCGGTGGGCAACCATCGACCACGACGCCTAGCGCCGGCCCGTGGCTCTCGCCCCAGGTGGTGAAGCGGAAAAGATGCCCGAAGGTATTGAACGACATGGCGCGGCCCCTGTTGGTCGCCTGTTTAGGGCAGCGGCGGCGCCCGGGTCAATCGAGCCGGCTTAACACGCCGCATGCCTGCGAACCCTGACCGGCCTGTCGACTTCTCCCCGCGCAAGGAGAGTACGCATGACGGTTCAGATTCCTCTTTCCGATGCAGCCCTCGCGGCTGATCGCGACGGTGGCGGCGGCACGCACGAAATCGCGCCCGATATCGCCTATCTGCGGACGGTGCTGGTGAACGTCATCTATGTCGGCCGGCCAAACCAGCCTGGCTGGGTGCTGGTCGATACCGGCATCATCGGCTCTGCCGGCGCCATCCGCGATGCCGCCCACGCGCGCTTCGGCCGGGATAATCCTCCCGCGGCGATCATCCAGACGCACGGTCATTTCGACCATGTCGGCGGGCTCGAAAGCCTCAGCCGTGAATGGGATGTGCCCGTCTATGCCCACCCGCTCGAAGCGCCCTACCTCACCGGCCAGGCGAGCTATCCCACGCCCGACACCAAGGCCGATGGCGGGGTGATGCCCAAGCTCGCGCCGATGTTTCCGCGCACGCCGGTCGACGTGTCCGAGCGCCTGCGCCTGTTGCCGGAGGACGGGTCCGTACCGCATCTGCCCGGCTGGCGCTGGGTGCATGTGCCCGGCCACACCCCAGGGCAGATCGCGCTCTGGCGGGAAGCCGACCGCAGCCTCATCTCGGCCGATGCCTTCATCACCACCGGCCAGGAATCTGCCTACGAGGTCATGACCCAAAAGCCGGAGATGCACGGCCCACCGCGCTACTTCACCCCGGACTGGATCGCTTCGGCGGAATCGGTGCGGCGCCTGGCGGCCCTTGAGCCGAACCTCGTCATCACCGGCCACGGTCGAGCGGCGGCGGGCGAAGAGATGCGCCGGGCGCTACGCCAACTCGCCAGCGAGTTCGAGCAGATCGCGCCGCCCGAACACCTGCGTGAGGGCCATTAGGCCTCGTCGGGCCGCAGCAGTTCCATCCTGCCTGGCGTGAAGTGCATCACCGCATCCTGCGGCGGGGCCCAGTTGATCACCTCGATCACCGGCGCCCGCTCGATCAGCACGCGCAGGGTCCGGGCAATGCCGCCATGTGCCACCACGACCGACGGACCGGTCAGCACTGCGGCGAATTCGATCAGCCGCGCCTCAACGTCCCGGTAGCTCTCGCCGTTCTCGGGCCGGAAGTCCCAATAGGTTTCGTCGCGATGCCCCGGAGCCACCGCCATGTTGGCCGGCAGTTCCTCGTGGAGGCTCCCCTCGAGCACCCCGAAGGAGATCTCCATCAGCCGCACGTCGTACTTCACCTCGGGCAGATGGATGGAAAAGCCGGCACGAACCCGGTCCATAGTCTCGCGGGTGCGGCCAAGAGGCGAGGCGTGCCATTCGAAGGCGCGGGGGTCGAGCCCCCGCTCCTTGAACAGCTGGGCCAGCAGCTTGCCGTTGCGGCTCGCCTGGCCCTTGCCCTTCTCGTTGAGTGGGATGTCCTTGCGCCCCTGGTAGCGGCGCTCGGCATTCCACGGCGTCTCTCCGTGCCGGATGAAGTAGATTTCCGGCCAGGCGGGCGCAGTCATGTTCTTTCCGCGCCGTGGGCAGGCGCGTCCTTCAAGCTAGTGGCGAGCGCCTATTCGCTCGCCTCGGGAGTTGCATCGTCGAGCAGCTTCATACCAACGACGTTGAAGCCGGCGTCCACGTAGTGGATTTCACCGGTGACGCCACCGGCCAGATCGGACAGCAGGTATGTTGCGGCACCACCGACATCGTCGATCGAGACGTTCTTGCGGAGAGCGGAGTTCGCCTCCTGCCAGTGCAGCATGTCGCGCAGGCCGGAAATGCCGGATGCAGCCAGCGTCTTGATCGCACCGGCCGAGATGGCGTTGACGCGGATGCCGGACTTGCCGAGATCAACGGCGAGATAGCGCACCGAGGCCTCGAGCGCGGCCTTGGCCACGCCCATGACGTTGTAGTTCGGCACGTATTTGGCCGCACCATAATAGGTCAGCGTCAGCAGCGATCCGCCGGCCGACATCAGCGGCTCGGCGCGCTTGGCGACGGCCGTGAAGGAATAGACCGAGATGTCCATGGTCAGCGCGAAGTTGTCGCGGCTGGTCTCGATATAGCGGCCCTCGAGCTCTTCCTTGTTGGAGAAGCCGATGGCGTGGACGAGGAAATCGAGCTTGCCCCAGCGTTCCTTGATCTGGCGGAAGGTCTCGTCCATGGCCGCTTCGTCGCTGACATCGCACTCGACCAGGAAGTCGGAGCCGACCTCGGCTGCCAGCGGCTCGACGCGGCGCTTCAGCGCCTCGCCCTGATACGAAAACGCCATTTCGGCGCCCTGGGCATGCAACTGCTTGGCGATGCCCCAGGCGATGGACCGGTTGTTGGCGAGACCCATGATGAGGCCGCGCTTGCCGGCCATCAATCCAGTGGTCATTGTTGTTTTCCCTTGCTGGAGTCGTTAGGTCGGTTGTGACACAGGGCCCTGTAGGGGGCAAGTTCGCCGCCCCGCCAGCTCAAGCTTTCACCATGACCATCGACATCATCGCCACGCTCGCCGCCATCGTCGGCACCGACCACGTCATCGCCCCGGGCCCGGGCATGGCGACCTATATCAGCGAGCCGCGCCGCCGCTTCCACCAGACTGCCGCAGCCGTCGTCCGGCCCGGCACGGTCGCGGAGGTGCAGGCGATCGCGCGCTGGGCCAACGAGCATGGCATCGGCCTCATACCCCAGGGCGGCAATACCGGGCTTGTCGGGGCGCAGGTCCCGCTCCGAGGCGACGAGGTCATCGTCAGCCTCCCGCGGCTCGACCGTGTCCGCAGCGTCGATCCGGCGGCAGGCACGATTACTGTCGAAGCCGGCGCGATTCTGGAGCACGTCCACGCTGCCGCCGAAGCTGAGGGCATGATGTTCCCGCTCTGGCTTGCCTCACAGGGCTCGGCCCGGATCGGCGGTCTGCTCTCCTCCAATGCCGGCGGCGTCAATGTGCTGGCCTATGGCAATGCCCGCGAGCTCACCATGGGGGTGGAAGCCGTGCTCGCCGACGGGCGGCTCTACCAGGGCCTCAACGCGCTGAAGAAGGATAATACCGGCTACGACCTCAAGGACCTGCTGGTCGGCGCCGAAGGCACGCTCGGCATCATCACCGCGGCAACGCTGAAGCTGTTCCCGCAGCCGGAAGACCACGAAACGGCGCTGGTCAATGTCGCGAGCCCCGCCCGCGCGGTCGAACTCTTCCAACTGCTGCGCGAGCGGCTCGGTGGCCGCCTGACCGCCTTCGAGCTGGTGCCCGCCCTCGGGCTCGACATGCAACTCCGCCATGGCATGCTGGATCGTGATCCCACCGCCGGCCCCTCGCCCTGGTACGCGCTGGTCGAGTTCTCGCGCATGAGCGGCGGTGATCCCGGTACGCTTGCCAGCGCCATCGAGGCGGCGTTCACCGCCGCGCTCATCGACAACGCGGTCCTCGCAGAATCCCTCGCCGACCGCACCCGCATGTGGGCCTTCCGTGAGCAGATGAGCGAGGTCCAGTCCAAGGAGGGCGCCTCGGTCAAGCACGACGTCTCTGTGCCCGTTGCCGCCATCCCGGCGCTAATCGAACAGGGCTCGGCCGCCGCCGAAGCGCTCGCCCCCGGCATCCGCCCGGTGCCGTTCGGCCATGTCGGCGACGGCAACATCCACTTCAACTTCAGCCAGCCTGTGGGGGCCGACGGCAAGACCTTCATGGCGCAGTTCGACGAGGCGCTGCACGAAGCGATCTACGACGTGGTGCTGCGCCTCGGCGGCTCGGTTTCCGCCGAGCACGGTATCGGGCAGCTCAAGGTCGACCTGCTCAAGCGCGTCAAGGACCCGGTGGCACTCGAGATGATGCGCGCCATCAAGGCGGCGCTCGATCCCAAAGGCATCCTCAACCCGGGCAAGATGCTGGGATGATCACCAGGTGATAATAGTGTCGCTGTAGGCAGCCAGCTTGCTGTCGGCAGTGACGAGACGCATCGGCTCGGCCAGTGCCTGCGCCAGGATCAACCCGTCGAATGGATCAGCGTGCGCCAGCGCTATCTCTTCCAGCGCTGCGGCATGCGCGGCCGTGAGATTCAACATGAGCAGTCCGAACCCTTCGAACATGACGATCATCTGCGCGCTCGAGAACTTCGGTGCCGACTTGCCGCCCTTGCGGCGCTTGATAGCCACTTCCATGATCGAGACAGCGGACACGAAGAGGGTATTGCGCTGATCCTCCAGCAGCCGCTGCACTTTGCGGGGTATGCGCTCGGGTTCCATGACCGCCCAAATGGCGACGTGGGTATCAAGAAGCAGGTTCATCTTCGCCCGGGAAGATCGAACTATCCTCAAACATCCGGCGGATCTCTTCGTCGTCGGCGTTGAACTCCTCGAGGGACATAGAAGGATACATGCCCTTGAACATCCCCAGCTTCCGCTTGCCCAGCGGCTTCGCCGCGATCGGCACCAGCCGTGCCGCGGGCTTGCCGTTGCGGGCGATGATGATCTCCTCCTCGGCGCCGCTTTCCACCGCCTCGACGAGCTTGGACAGATTGGTCTTGGCCTGAAGCATGTTCACGGTGCTCATTCTCGGCCTCCTTGGCTAAGCCTGGCTAATGTAGGCCTCGCTCGCCGCCGGCACAAGCTGCAGGCTAGAACAGGCTCATCTGCCCGCTCGCGGCCTTTTTCGGCTTCGGCTGGGGTCGCACGATCTCGGCCGGCTCGATCAGGCCAGGGTCATCGTCGCGGGCGGAGTTCACTCGCGTCGAGACCGGGTGGAACTTCAGCGCGCCATCCTCGAGCGGCAGCGCCAGTTGCGCGGCATGGCGCGCCCGCACGTGGCGCACGTCGAGCCACTGGTCCATGGCCTCGCCCCGCAACACGGCCGGCATGCGGTCATGCACCTCCGACAACTGCCGGTTGGCGGGCACGGTGATGGTTGCGACGCTGTCCACCAGCTCGCCGTTCGGCCCCTCCCAGGTAGCCCAGAGTCCTGCCAGCGCCATCGGGCTGCCGTCGGCCATCGTCACGTAGTAGGGCTGCTTCGACTTGTCGGGGTTGGTGTGCCACTCGTAGTAGCCGCTCGCAGGCAGGATGCAGCGACCGTGTTTCATCGGGTCGCGAAAGGCCGGTTTGTCCAGCATCGACTCGACCCGCGCATTGACCAGCAGCGGAAACTCGCGCGGGTCCTTCACCCAGTTCGGCACCAGGCCCCAGCGCGCAAAGTGAGCCTCGCGCCGTGCCTCCTGCTCCCAGATCGCCACCACCGGCTGAGTTGGCGCGATGTTGTAGCGGGGCACGATTTCGACGCTGTTCAGGAGCTTGAACAGTTCCGCCATCATTTCGGGAGGCAGGGTCGAGGCATAACGTCCGCACATCGGCTCTTTCTCCTTTCGTGCCGCCGCAACAGGTAGTCTCTGTGGACCCGAATCGCAATTTGTCGAACCAGAAACGTGACCGAGATCCCCAACGCCGCCAGCGTCGCCATCATCCGCACCGGCAAGGTGCTGCTGATCAAGCGTGCCCGTCAGCCCTACCAGCACCTGTGGACCCTGCCGGGCGGCCGCACCGAGCCGGGCGAGACCATCGAGCAATGTGCTGCGCGCGAGGTGCAGGAGGAGCTCGGCCTCGCCGTGCGCAATCTCCGGCCGGTGCTGGTGCAGGCGCTCGGGCGCAATGGCGAGTTCCGCCTGGCGGTGTTCGCCACCCAGGACTTCAGCGGCCTGATCCGCCCGTCGGACGAAGTGGCCGACCACAAGTGGATCGATCCGTCGGCTCTCGTGGCGTTGCGAACCACCAGCCGCCTGGATGACGTTCTGGCGAAGGCATTCGCCGTGCTGCAACAAAGCTGATATGAGCGCGCTCATGCGCACCCTCTTCGCCCTGCTGTTCGCTCTGGTCCTCGTCGGTCCCGCCGCCGCCATCGATCCGCCCTACCAGCGGCAGATGGAGCGGCTCTCGGAGATCATGGGCAGCCTCTATTTCCTCGAGCCGCTCTGCGGCAATGCCGATACCGACTGGCGGCAAGAGATGGGCGAACTGATCGAACTCGACGAGCCGGACGATGATCGCCGGCAGCGGCTCGCGGGTGCGTTCAACACCGGCTACACCGCCTATGCGCGCTTTCACCGCGCCTGCACCCCTGCAGCCAGTACCGCCTACCACCGCCTGCTCGAAGAGGCACAGCGGATCGTACGCGACATTCACGCCCGCTTCGCGGAGTAGGGCTCGGTAGAACTGCATAGCAGATGTTAACCTTCGGGTTACTTCCGCCGCGCTGTCGCCGCATCGGCGTGTTAACGCATTGCCCATGACCACGAGATCCATCTTTGCCCCCGGCTGGGGCCAGGACGCCGCAGGCCGCGATCAGGACGAGCGCCAGATCGCGCTGGAATACCTGGCCGAAGCCTGGAACAGCGCCGAAGATGACGGCGTGGAGTCGGCTGCGCTTGCCCATGCGTCGCTATTTGCCGCGCTTGCGACCTTGGTAAAACTGCATGGCGACGATGCGACCGCCGAACTCATCGCCAACCTGCCCGACCGCATCCGTACCGGCGAATACAATCTCGACCGCAATCTGCAGTAGGGGCTTGCCTGCAGCTCTCCACCGGTCATGATCGGCGCAAGGAGTTCCCGCATGCGCACCATCCCCTTCGCCTTCGCCCTTCTTGCCCTCACCGTGCCGGTAGCCGCGCAGGAGACATCGGTCAGCAGCGACCTCTCCGCCCTGCCCGCACCGGTCTTCGAGACCTACGAGGCGCTGCTGGACGCTGCCCGTGCCGGCGATTTCGACGGGCTCGAACAGGTCCGGACTGAGAGGGGCGACGACCTGCAGATCGGCTTCGGTGGTGCCGAGACGATCACCGACTTTCTCACTGCCAATTCCCTAAGCGGCGACGGCGTCGACGCGATGGCCGGGCTCATCGAGATCCTCGAATCGCCCTATGCCCGGGTAGATGCCGGCGACGGCACCATGTTCTACATGTGGCCGTTCCTGGCCGGGCTCGAAGACCTCAGTGACCTGCCCCTCGAACAACGGCTCGAGGCCTACCAGCTCGTCGATGCCGACGCGCTCGACGACTTCGCCGAATATGGCGGCTGGCTGGCGACCCGCACCATCATCGAGGCCAATGGCCGCTGGACCGCGATCGTCGCTGGCGACTAGGGACGCGACAGCGCTTCGCTGAAGCGCATCGGCTGCCCGGTGGATGGGGTGACCAGTTCCCCGTTCCACATCACCCGCCTGCCCCGCACCACCGTGCCGACCGGCCAGCCGGTGACGGTCACGCCGTCATAGGGCGTCCAGCCGGCGCGACTCTTCACCCACTCATTTGAGATGGTCTCGCGGCGCTTCAGATCGATCACCGTCAGGTCGGCATCGTAGCCGACGGCAATACGCCCCTTGTTGGCGATGCCGAACAGCCGGTTCGGCCCGTGGCTGGTCATGTCGACGAAGCGCTCGAGGCTCATTCGGCCAGCGTTCACATGGTCGAGCATGATCGGCACCAGCGTCTGCACGCCGGTCATGCCGGAATGGCTCTCGGGATAAGGATGGTCCTTCTCCTCGCGCGTGTGCGGCGCGTGGTCGGACCCCAGGATATCGGCGACCCCGTTGTGGACGCCAGCCCAGATGCCATCGCGATGCGCCTTGTCGCGCACCGGCGGGTTCATCTGCGCATAGGTGCCGAGCCGATCGTAGGCGGTCTCGTCCAGAGTCAGGTGGTGCGGTGTCACCTCGACGCTGGCGACGTCCTTGTGATCGGCGAGGAACACCATCTCTTCGGCGGTCGAGATGTGCAGCACATGGATGCGCTTGCCGGTCTTGCGCGCCAGCGCCACCAGGCGCTCGGTGCAGTTGAGCGCCACTTCCGGCGAGCGCCACACCGGGTGGCTCGAGGGGTCACCCGGCACCCGCAGGTGCTCGCGCTCCTCGAGCATGTATTCGTCTTCGGAATGAAACGCGGCACGGCGGGAGATGGCGTTGAGGATCGCCTCCACCCCGGCATCGTCCTGCACCAGCAGCGAGCCGGTGGAGGAGCCCATGAACACCTTGATGCCGGCGCAGCCCGGCAGCCGCTCCAGCTCCGGCAGGTCGGCGACGTTGTCGTGGGTGCCGCCGACATAAAAGGCGAAGTCGCAGTGCATGCGATTGGTGCCGAGCCGGATCTTCTCCTCGAACCGCTCGCGGTTGGTGGTCAGCGGATTGGTGTTCGGCATTTCGAACACGCCCGTCACGCCACCCATCACCGCCGACAGTGATCCCGATTCGAGGTCTTCCTTGTGGGTCAGCCCGGGCTCGCGGAAGTGCACTTGGGTGTCAATCACGCCCGGCAGGATATGGAGCCCCGTGCAGTCGACGACCTCCGCCGCGTCGCCGCTGATGGAGCCCACGGCCGCGATGCGACCGTCCTTGACGGCAATATCGCGCTGCCCCTGCCCGTCATGGTTCACCACGGTGGCGTTCTTGAAAATCGTGTCGTACTGCGCCATGTCTTCGGTCCCGCCGCTTGCCGTGTTCCGGCCGATGTAGCGGAGGGGCGCTCCGCGAGGCAAGTCACCATGACCATCCATCTGCGCGCCGACCGCGCCGTGTTCCGCTTCGGCGGCCCCGAGGCCCACAAGCTCCTGAACGACGTCGTCACCGGCCACATCCCTGCTGCCGATGAAGGCGTTGCCGCGCCGTGGGCGCTGCTGTCGCCGCAGGGCAAGATTCTGGCAGAAGGTCTCGCCGGCTGGAATGATGAGGCGCTGTGGCTCGACGTGCATGAGTCGGTCGCCGACGATTTCTTCAAGCGCATGCGCATGTACCGCCTGCGCGCCAAGGTCGACATTGACGACCTGCGCGCAACGCACCGCGTCGGGTTTTCCGACGGGGCCGACCTAACCGGGATCGTTCATCGCGACAGGGTGGGGCCGGTGTCTCTTGGATCCCGCGTAATCGCCTCCGCCGAAGAGGCCGCCCATTGGGCGCAGGACGATCGAGCCTACCAGCAGAGGCGCATCGCGGGCGGCATTGCTCACCAGGGCAACGACTTCCCCGCCAACGACATCTTCGCCCACGACATCGGCCTCGACCTGCTCGATGCCATCGACTTCGACAAGGGCTGCTATGTCGGCCAGGAAGTGGTCAGCCGCATGAAGCATCGCGGCACCGCCCGACGTCGGCCGGTGATCGTCTCGGGTGTGGAAGCGGAGCCTGGAACGGCGGTCGTGGCGGGGGGCCGCGAGGCCGGCACAATCGGCCAGGTGGACGACGGCAAGGCCGTCGCCATTCTCCGGCTCGACCGTATCACCGATCCGTCCGCCGTCACCGTCAACGACAAGCCCGTCGGCCTGACCCTGCCGCCCTGGGCTTCCTACCACTTCGGCGACAGCGTTCCCGAGGACTAGTCGCCGCGCCGAACTCCCGAATCGTCCGACCTTCCGCTAGGCTCGCGCGCGCAGGCAATCGCGACGGGGACATATGGCACAGGCAGGTGAAAGGGCGTGGCAGCGCATGCTGTCCGGCCGGCGGCTCGATATTCTCGACCCCTCGCCCCTCGACGTCGAACTCTCTGACATTGCCCACGGTCTCGCCCGCGTGGCCCGCTGGAACGGCCAGACCGTCGGTGACTACCCCTTCTCCGTCGCGCAACATTCGGTGCTGGTGCTGGAACTTTTCCGTGCCCAGCAGCCGGAGGCCGGCGCCACAGCACAGTTGCAGGCGCTGCTGCACGACGCACCGGAATATGTGATGGGCGACCTCATCTCCCCCTTCAAGGCGGCGATGGGCGGCAACTACAAGCTGGTCGAACAGCGCCTCCTGTCGGCGATCTACCTGCGCTTTTCCCTGCCCGCTGCCATGCCCGCTGCGCTGGTGAAGCAGGTCAAGAAAGCCGACCGCGAGGCCGCCTACTACGAGGCGGTGGAACTTGCCGGCTTCACCGAATCCGAGGCCCGCAAGTATTTCGGGGCTCCCGGCGTCGCCGCCTTCGAACTCGACTTCTTCGAACGGCTGATCCGGCCCTGGCCTACCCGCGAGGCACATGACCGCTTCGTTGCCGCTTTCGAGGCGATCTCCGGCACTGCCTGAACCCTGTGCGGATTAACCCTGCTGCGCGATGAACTTTGCGCGAGGGATAAATCTGGTTACTGATCCGTTAACGTGATTGCCGCAAGCGGCTCAAAACGGGACGGATGCCATGAACACGCCGGATCGCCACATGTTGCTCGGAATGGCCTTGGGCGCCGTCTGCGCCACCGCCCTGGCGGCGACCGGGCCGGGATGGGTGCTGTCGGTGACGGCCGACGAATTGCCGGGACCGGCGATCGACACCGACAATCTGGTGCGGTTCGGCGATCGGGAGTTCTTCGTCGACTACGAGGATTGGGTCTCAACCGATCCGCTGTCGACCGCTTCGGTCAAGAAGATCGAGGCCGGTCGGGTCAGCTACGTGACCATCACCACCACGGCAACCGGCGTCTACTCCAGCGACGGCTTGACCTCCCGGCACGTCCAGTATCCCGGCATCGGCGTTGAACCGGCCGAGCCCGCCAATCGCTTCGCCTACTGGAGCGACGGCCACTGGAACGCCTTCGCCGTGACGGTCGGAGATTCCTTCCGCTACATCTCGAGAGCGGCGGTCAACCGCTAACCGAAGAGCCAGCCCCGCTTGAACTTGTAGAACACGTGCAGCCCGATCTGGGTGACCTTGTTCATGCGCGGGGCCCAGGCCGGCCGCACATAGGTGGCGTGGTAGTGCGTCGCGTCGCCGACCTCGGTCAGGTAGAGCTCGCCGGCCGTATAGCGGCGTGCGATATCCTGCGCCTGCGCCCATGACTTGTTGTCGTTGATGCTCTCGGGGATGCCGTCGCAGGCGAAGGAGAACTGGCACGAATTGCGACGATGCTGGTTCTGGTAGACCACCCCGCAGATGGTGTCGGGATAGCGATGATCCTTCACGCGGTTCAGCACCACCTGCGCCACCGCGACCTGGCCGCGATAGCTCTCGCCGCGCGCCTCGAAGTAGATGGCCGTGGACAGGCACCAGAGTTCCTTATCCGAGACTTCGACCGCCTCGCCGCTGGCATAGTCGCCAGTCGCAGGGGTGTTGGCGCGGGCATAGGCCAATTGCTCGGACGGCGTCAGCGGCACCGGATTGGTGGCGCTGACCATCGGCGGGGCAATGCCCGCAATGGCGTCGAGTGCGGCTGCCGCGGCCGGATTGATCGAAGCGACCGACATGCGCGGCCCCTCTTGAACGGGCTCAGCCTCTTCGGCCGCAGCAAGCCGCGACTGCGCAAGATCGGTCGGATCAGCGGGTTTCCGCAGCGCCGCCAGTTGCAGCCGGGTTTCCTCGAAGCTCTGGGCGAAGGCCAGCACATCCACCGGCGGCCGGTAGCGGTCGGTCTTGGCGGCGCGGTTGGGGCCGCTGAAGGCCGCAGCGCTGAACAGGTGATCGAAGGCGTTGGTCGAGACGGGAGCGGGCTCTGCCGGGCCAAGGCTGGCCGACGCCACTTCCACCGTTCGCGGCAGGTTTTCGACCAGGTCAGTGCCCGATCCGATCCCACCTGCCATCAGTCCGGAATAGGCAAGGCCGGAGACCAGCCCAGCCGCCAGCAACCGGAACAAGGGACTCCGCCGGCGAACCGCTCTGACCGGGCGCGACTGCACCACGGGCCGGGTGGAATGGGCCATAAACGCTACTCAACGCTACACAACACTACTGGCCGGCCAAAGTGACGCTAAAATGCCGACGATCAGAATGTTGTCTGATTAGGGTTAGCAGCGCGTAAACGGCGACTTTGACCAGTAGATGGGCGAACCGTGGCCGGGGTGGGGCAAGCGTGAGGAGCGGCGAATATGTCGCACTCAGCTGCCGCAGGCGGCCCGCACATGCGCCGCCTCCGGCGCAAAGGCATCCACCCGGAAGCGCACCGACAGCGAACGCGAGTTCACAGGCGTCACCCGTGCCGTGAGGTTGGTGGCACCGGCCAACCCGTCCAGGAACTGCGCCGCATCGCGCGTATTGTCGATCACCAGCGCGGTGTTGTCCTCGTTCACCGGCAGGGTACGGCTGCGCGCCGCCTGCAGATCGTATTGCAGCGTAATGCCGGCGTCCCGTCCCAGAGCCGACATGGTATTGCCGGCAAAGGCGAAGCTGACGGTCAGCTCATCTTCGATGCACGCCACCGTCATTGTCGCCGGTCCCCGTCCGGTGGGGCGGGCCGGGATCAACTGCTCGGATTCCAGTACAGCGCTCAGTCCTTCGGCCGCCGCCTGCGCGTCGCGGAACAATCCGTCGTAGCAGGCAAGTCTGCCAGCATCGTCTTCGATGGCCGTGCAGGCCGACACACCCGTCTGGGCACTGGCAGGCAGGCTGGGTGCCGCAAGCATCGGCGCCAGCAGCAGAACCGGCAGAACTCTCACCTCGGATCGTCTCCTTCCCCCGGCCGCAGGAACAGCGGCCTCGTCCCCTTCATATAGGGCTCATCTTGCCCGCAGTTAAGCAGACGCCTGCGCCAGCGTCAGCCTTGCGACCGGGACACGATAGGGTGAGCAACTGACATAGTCGACACCGAGCCCCGAGAAGTAGCGCAACGAGGTCGGGTCGCCGGCATGTTCGCCGCAGATGCCGATCTTGAGCGTCGGGTTGGCGGCCCGGCCGCGGCTGATGGCGATGCCGATCATTTCGCCCACCCCCTTCTCGTCGATGGTGACGAAGGGGTCGCGCTCGTAGATGCCCTTGCGCTGATAGGCGGCGAGGAAGGTCGGAGCATCGTCACGGGAAATGCCGAAGGTCGATTGCGTCAGGTCATTGGTGCCGAAGCTGATGAAATCCACCATGTGGGCGATGTCGCCGGCGCGCAGGCACGCCCGCGGCAGCTCGATCATGGTGCCGAAGCTGAGCTTCACCCGATCAGTGCGCAGGAGGCCCGAATTGGCGGCTATGGCATTCACCCGCTCCCGCACCCAGGCCACCTCGCTGGCCGTCGAGACGAACGGGACCATGATCTCCACGGCCACCGGCTCGCTCTGGCGTTCCGACGCCTCGCGCACCCCGGCCATCAGCGCCTGCACCTGCATCTGCAGCAGTTCGGGGTAGGTGATGGCTAGGCGCACGCCGCGGTGGCCGAGCATCGGGTTGACCTCGGCGATGCGCTCAAGCCTCAGCCGCAGCGCCCGGACGGCAAGCCCGAGCTGCGCTGCCGTCTCCTCGATGTCCTCGTCGCTGCGCGGCAGAAATTCATGCAGCGGCGGATCGAACAGGCGCACGGTCACCGGCCGGCCGTGCATGGTGGCAAACAGCGCCGAATAGTCACCGGTCTGGTAGTCGACGAGGCCGTTGATGGCGCGGCTACGGTCGTCCTCGTCTTCGCTGAGGATGACGCGGCGCAGCGCCACCATGCGCTCGGGCGAAAAGAACATGTGCTCGCTGCGCGCGAGCCCGATGCCTTCGGCCCCGAAACTCAGGGCCGTGAGCGCCGATTCCACCGTCTCCGCATTGGTGCGCACCGAGATCTGCCGCGTGGCGTCGGACCAGCCGAGCAGCGTGCCGATGGCACCGCCGATATGCGGCTGCGCCAGCGGCAGCGCCCCCGCATAAACGGAGCCGTCGCTGCCATCGATGGTCAGCCGGTCGCCGGTGCGGAACTCGCGATCCCCGATGCGGCACACCATCTCGCCGGCATTCACCGACAGCGTCCGCACCCCGGCGACGCAGGGCTTGCCGGTAATGCGTGCCACCACCCCGGCATGGCTGGTCATGCCACCACGGGCGGTGAGAATGCCGGTGGCTGCCTTCATGCCTTCGATGTCGGCCGGGCCGGTCTCGTTGACCACCAGGATGCAGTGACGGGACCGGGCTCGCATGCGCGCCGCATCCTCGGCGGTGAACACCACCACACCGCTGGCCGCGCCGGGCGAAACCCCGAGGCCCGTCGCGATCGGCAAAATCCCCTCGGTGGAGCGGATGCCGGGGTGCAGCAATTGCGCGATGCGGGTGGGGTCGACGCGCGTCACTGCATTGTGGGCGGTCCAGACCTTGCGCTGCACGCGATCCACCGCCGCCTCGAGTTCGGCCGCCGCCGAGGCCTGGATCGGCCGCGCTGACAGGAAGGTGACCTTGCCGCCATCGACCGCAACGAGGCAGGTCATGTGCCGCCCCGACTTGGCGTCGAGCAGTTGCACCAGCGCTTCGACCGAATCCGGCAGCCGCGGCAGCGGTGCACCACCGGCCGGCGCCGGCCCCAGCTTGCCGGTCACGGCATGGCGCGTCAAAAACTGCTCGAGTTCGCCTTCTGCCGTGGTCTGCACCAGGACGATCTGTCGCGCGCGCTCCTCTTCCGACGAACGCGATCCGCCCCAGCTCCGCTCGAAGCCATAGCTCTCGAACGCCTCGCGGATGGCTTTGCCGAGAGCGCTGCCCGGATCGACGGATTCATCGGAGGTCGTCGGCGCCGGAATGCCGATCCGCGCCGGCATGAGGCCGCCATTGTGCGCCCCGGCGGAGGTGCGCACCGTCAGTTGCGGCGGCTTGGACGGGTCGGCGACCAGCTTGAACAGACAGGCGATCCAGTGCGTGCGCAGCTTGGTGTCGCGCCGCTGCCGCTCAGCCTGCAGCCCTTCCCAGGCGGCGCGGGTGATGGCGATGGTTGGAACGGTCGGGAAACCGGTTTCGCCGACCCGGAAGATCCAGCGCGCCTTGCCGCTCAGCAATTTGAGCTGGCTTGCCGACAGGTTCGCCTTGCCCGTTGCCGGGACGATCGCGAACATTTCCTGCGCCAAACTCACTGCCGGGTCCTTGCCGTAATTCGCGGGCATATTGCCCATGCGCCCCATCGCCTGCAACAAGGCTTGACTTGCCCGGGCGCGGAAAGCATCTGAACTGCTATGGAAAAGCGGCCGCACCTTGACATTCTGCTCTGCGCCCCGCGCGGTTTTTGCGCTGGCGTGGATCGAGCCATCCAGATCGTGGAGCTCGCCCTCGAGAAATACGGTGCGCCGGTCTATGTCCGCCATGCCATCGTGCACAACAAGTACGTGGTCGACGGACTCAGGGCCAAAGGCGCCATTTTCGTCGAGGAACTGAGCGAGATCCCCGACACCGAGGCACCGGTGGTGTTCTCCGCCCATGGCGTACCGAAGTCGGTCCCCGCCGATGCCAAGACGCGCAACATGTTCTTTCTCGACGCCACCTGCCCGCTGGTCAGCAAGGTGCATGTGGAAGCGCAGCGCCATTTCGCCGAAGGCCGCGAGATCGTCCTGATCGGCCATGCGGGCCACCCGGAAGTGCTCGGCACCATGGGTCAGTTGCCGGAGGGCGCGATCACGCTGATCGAAACCGTGGCCGATGCCATGGTCTTCACGCCGAAGAACCCCGAAACCCTCGCCTTCGTCACGCAGACCACCCTTTCAGTCGACGACACTCGCGAGATCGTCGCCGCACTGAAGTCCCGCTTCCCCGCAGTCAGCGGCCCTCACAAGGAAGACATCTGCTACGCCACCACCAACCGGCAGGAGGCCATCAAGGCCGTTGCCCCGGAAGTGGACGCGATGATCGTCGTCGGTTCGCCCAACTCTTCCAATTCGCTGCGACTGGTGGAAGTAGCGGAGCGTTCGGGCTGCAAGGTTGCCATGCTCGTCGACCGCGCCTCCGAGATCGATTGGAGCCGCCTCGTAGGCATCCGCTCGCTCGGCGTCTCCGCCGGTGCCTCGGCGCCCGAGACGCTGGTTGACGAGGTGATCGAAGCCTTCGCCGAGCGCTACGACATCAAGGTGGAGACCCGTGTCACCGCTCGCGAGAACATCGCCTTCAACATTCCGCGCGAACTGCGCACGCTCGAAACCGCCGTGGCTCGATGACCGACCTGACTTTGCTCGAAACCGAGCGGCTGGTCATGTCCGGCTGGCGCATGGACCAGCTCGACGACCTCGTCCGCCTGCACGGCACCGAGGCCGTCGCCCGCTATCTCAGCGCCGACGGCCAGCCTTGGAGCCATGACAAGGCGCGAACCGCGCTCGCCGGCTGGATCGAGCTGTTCGAGACCCGTCGTCTCGGCAAACTGCGGCTCATCCGCAAGTCCGACGGCGCCTTCATCGGCCGTGCCGGATACGGAATCTATCCCCCCACCGGTGAGCCGGAGATAGGCTACGCCCTGTTCGAGGAACATCACGGGCAAGGCTATGCGACCGAGGCGGCGGCGGCGCTCCGCGACTGGATCTTCCGGGAAACCGACGCCACTCACTTCATCGGCTTCGCCGACACCCGCAACGCGCCCTCGCTTGCCGTCCTCCGCAAGATCGGCATGGTCCCGACCCATGTCGACACGGAACCCGGCGGGCTCCTGTGCCAGTTCCACGTCTATCAGCGGCCCGCGGCCGATGTCTGAAGCGGTCATCATCCACACCGATGGGGCCTGCTCGGGCAATCCCGGCCCTGGCGGCTGGGGCGCCATCCTCCAGTTCGGTCCGCACACCAAGGAGCTCAAGGGCGGCGAGGCGCTGACCACCAACAACCGCATGGAGCTCACCGCCGCCATCGAGGCGCTGAACGCGCTCACCCGACCGTGCAAGGTCGAACTCCACACCGACAGCCAGTACGTCAAGAATGGCGTGCAGGGCTGGATTCACGGCTGGAAGCGCAACGGTTGGCGCACCGCCGACAAGAAGCCGGTCAAGAACGTCGAGCTCTGGCAGGCGCTCGACGCCGCCACCCAGCGCCACGAGATCAACTGGCACTGGGTCAAGGGCCACGCCGGCCACGACCTCAACGAACGCGCTGACGAACTCGCCCGCGAAGGCATGGCCCCGTTCAAGCCGAAAAAACGCGCCGAACTGATGCCGCCGGTTTAGGCGGTGCCCGCGACCTCGTCCTTCGATAGGCTCAGGATGAGGTCCAGGACGGTGCAGCGGGCCGGAGACACTCCAGGCAGGCGCTCAATCCCTCATAGACCTCATGGTTAGCTTGTCGAACCACGAGGTCGCGGGCACCACCTACGCACAGAGAATCCCAGCTCCTGCCTCACCTCTCCCCTGAGGGGAGAGGTCGCCGCGCAGCGGCGGGTGAGGGGTTAAGCGCCTGAGTTCCTGCCGTGAGGGTGAACCCCTCACCCTAACCCTCTCCCCTCAGGGGAGAGGGGACCAGCACAGCGCCTGCCGAACCCCTACCCCACCCGGTGCAGGAAGGCCGAGCTCACCACATTGCCGTCGCCGTCCTCACCCGCATCGCCCAGGTCTTCCTCGAACTGGCCCAGCAGATCCACCGCCTCGGTTCCCGGCAACTCCTCGACCCCGCGCAGCTTGCGGGTAATTGCCCGGCTGCGCACTTCGGCCTTCTCGATGTGATTGGAGGCCTCGTTGAGCTTCTTCTTCACGCTGCTCAGCACATCGCCGAACTTGCCGAACTCGGCCTTGACCGCCCCGAGCACCTGCCACACTTCGCCCGACCGCTGCTGGATGGCGAGGGTCTTGAAGCCCATCTGCAGGCTCGACAGGATCGCCGTCAGCGTCGTCGGACCAGCCACGATGATGCGGTGCTTCTTCTGCAACTCGTCCACCAGGCCCGGCCGGCGCAGGGCCTCGGCATAGAGGCCCTCGGTGGGCAGGAACATGATGGCGAAGTCGGTGGTGCGCGGCGGCACGATGTACTTGGAGGCAATCGTCGCCGCCGAATCCTTGAGCCGCCGTTCGAGCGCCTTGGCGGCGATCTCGACCTGGTCGACGTCGCCGGCGTCGGCGGCGGCCTGCAGCCGCTCATAATCCTCCACCGGGAACTTTGCATCGATCGGCAGGAACACCGGCTGCTCGTCGCCCGGCAACTTGATGGCAAACTCGACCCGCTCCGAGCTCCCCTCGGCCATGGCGGCGTTGACCACATACTGGTCCTTGGTCAGCATCTGCTCGAGCAGATTTCCCAATTGCACCTCGCCCCAGGAGCCGCGCGCCTTGACGTTGGTCAGCACGCGCTTGAGGTCACCAACGCCAGTCGCGAGCGTCTGCATCTCGCCCAAGCCCTTGTGCACCGCATCGAGCCGCTCGCTGACCAGCTTGAAGCTCTCGCCCAGCCGCTGCTCCAGCGTTCCCTGCAGCTTTTCGTCGACGGTCATGCGCATGGCTTCGAGCTTGGCGGTGTTCTCGTCGCGCAGGGTCTTGAGCTGAGCCTCCAGCGCCCCTCGCAGGGCCTCGCTGCCGAGCCGCTGCGCCTCCGACAGCGCCTGCACCCGCGCCTCGAAGCTGTCGTGCTGCTGCTTCTGGATATCGAAGAGCTGGCGGGATTGCTGGTGTGCGCGCTCGCCGAATGTTTCCAGCGACGTCTTCACCGTCTCGCCCAACGCCTTGCTGGCTTCGCCCTGCTGGCGCGCCTGCTCGGCTGATTGCCGCGCCAGCCCTTCGGCCAGGACGCGGATCGAGGCGTTGACCTCCTCGCGCAGGTGCCGCGCACCCTCCGCCTGTTCCTGGCGGCTGCGCTGCATTGCGTCGGCCACCGAGCGCTCGAACCGCTCCTGCCCTGCCACCAGCGCATCCAGCGCCTGCCGCAGGGTCGCGTCGCTGCCGCCGCTGCGCCTGAAGGCACCGACCACGGCAAACACCAGCGCCAGCGCACTCAAGGCGATGGCGATCAGCACAAGATTGGACAAGGGCACGGCTTCCGCCGCAGCGAGCATTTCGGTCAGGGCGTCGATGGTGCGATCCTCCGCAGAATCGCCCTATCGGAACATAATGGGAACGCCGACGCAAGCGGCGCTGGCCGCTGCTCCACAGCTCAGGCAGTCTTCCGCTTCGGCAGCACGCCCTTGACCGCCCGCCACAGGGGCGCGATGACATAGCCGGCCACCGGGATCAGCAACGCCCCCAGCGCCAGCCCGAAGACGAAATCCACACCGGCCGTTGCCAGCCACCCGGCCACCGCCGCGATCGCCGGGAAGGCTGCTTCGGCCCAGTGCGCCGCCGCCTCGATGACGTGCTCGGGCCAGTCGAAGCCGAATTCGTAGAGCCCATGGGCGACGATGCTGCCGCCGACCCAGGTCATGGCCGCCGTACCCACAATGCCGAGCACCCGCATGAATCCCGGCATGGCCTTGACCAAACCGCGCCCGAAGGTGCGCCCGGTGCGGGTGCGGCCGTGCTTGGCAAGCCAGACGCCGGCGTCGTCCGCCTTCACGATCAGCGCCACCGCACCATAGACCGCCACCGTGATACCGATCGCGGCAACCGCGAGCACCGCGGTGCGGAACCAGAGGCTGTCCACCTCGATGGCCGCAAGGATGATGGTCATGATCTCGGCCGACAGGATGAAGTCGGTCTTGATGGCGCCGGCCACCTTGGCGTCTTCCAGCGACGTCGGTTCGAGGGCGACCGGCTCGAGCGAGGCCTCGTGCACCTCTGCCTCATGCGGCAGCAAAGCATGGAACACCTTCTCGGCGCCCTCGTAGCAGAGATAGGCGCCGCCGATCACCAGCAGCGGCGTGATCAGCCAGGGCGCAAAGAGGCTCATCAGCAACGCCGCCGGTAGCAGGAACAGCAGCTTGTTCTTGACCGAGCCCCAGGCGATCTTCGCCACGATCGGCAGTTCGCGATCGGCAGCGAACCCTTGCACATAGTTCGGCGTGACCGCAGCATCGTCGATCACCGCGCCCGCGGCCTTGACGCCGGCCTTGGCCGCCTGCCCGGCAACATCGTCCAGCGACGCCGCCGCCACCTTCACCAGCCCCGCAACATCATCGAGCAGCGCCAAGAGGCCCACAGCCATCAGCGAAATCCTTCCAACAGGTCCATCGCGGAAAGCCGGAGGCCGGTCGCCGGTTCCCTCCTAGCCGGCAACCTTGGAGAAGTCGGCAACGAGATGCATGGTGTCGCGCAGCCGCGCCAGCAGGTTCAGCCGGTTCGCCCGCACCGCCGGATCGGCATCGTTGACCAGCACCGCCTCGAAGAAGGCATCGACCGGCGCACGCAGGGTTGCAAGTTCTGTCATGGCGCCCTTGTAGTCGTCGCGGTCGACATGGCTCGTCACCGCGGCATGCACGGCGTCCACGGCGAAGGTCAGCGACTTCTCTTCGGCCAGACCCAGCAGCGACTGGTCCACTTCGCCACGATAGCTGGTGCCGTCCTTCTTCTCCTCGGCAGCGAGGATGTTGGCCGCGCGGCGATAGCCGGCGAGCAGGTTCTGCCCGTCCGGCGACGAGAGCAGCGTCGACAGTGCCTCGGCCCGCTGGGTGATCTGCAGGATGTCGTTGCTGTCCGACGACAGCACCGCATCGACGAGGTCATGTCGCGCGCCAGCGTCGCGTAGCGACACCTTCAAGCGGTCGTGGAAGAAGGCGAGAAGGTCCGGGTCGACCTCGAGCGGGAAGCGCAGCCCGTTCTCGGTGATGATGCGGATCACACCCAGCGCAGCCCGGCGCAGCGCGAACGGATCGCGCGAGCCGGTCGGCTTCTCGTCGATGCTCCAGAAGCCGGTGAGCAGATCGAGCTTGTCGGCCAGTGCCACGGCAATGGCGACGGGCTCGGTCGGAACGCGATCCGTCGGGCCGAGTGGTTTGTAGTGCTGTTCCACGGCATTGGCGATGTCGGCCGGCTCGCCCTGCGCGGTGGCATAATAGCGGCCCATCAGGCCCTGCAGTTCGGGGAACTCGCCGACCATTCCGGTGACGAGGTCGGCCTTGGCCAGCATGGCGGCGCGCTTGGCGCGCTCGACATCGGCGCCTACCAGTGGGGCGATCTCGCCGGCCAGCTTCACCAGTCGCTCGACGCGCTGGAACTGGGTGCCGAGTTTGGCATGGAACACGGTGTCCTCGAGCTTGGGCACGCCATGCTCGAGCGGCGTCGCCAGGTCGCCCTGGTAGAAAAACACCGCGTCCGACAGGCGGGCGCGGATCACCCGCTCATTGCCGGCGATGATGGCCGCACCGCCATCGGCCGCCTCAGTATTGGCGGTGATGATGAAGTTCGGCGCCAGCTTGCCGGAAGAGTCGCGCAGGCAGAAGCACTTCTGGTTGGCGCGGATGGTGGCAATGATCACTTCCTCCGGCAGCTTGAGGAAGTCGGGATCGAACGAGCCCATCATCACCACCGGCCACTCGACCAGCCCGGCGACTTCCTCGAGCAGCCCCTCGTCCCCGATCAGGGTCAGCCCCTGCGCGAAGGCCAGGTGCTCGGCGTCCGAGCGGATCATGTCCTTGCGGCGGTCGAGGTCGAGCACGACCTTGGCGCGCTCCAGCGCCGTGACATAATCGTCGAAGCGCTTCACGCGAATGGCGTCGGGCGCGAGGAAACGGTGGCCATAGGTGGTCTGCCCCGCCGCGATCTCGCTGGTTGCGAACGGCACCACCACCGGCTCATCATTGTCGTTGCCGAAGGTGGCGGTGATGGCGCGCAGCGGCCGCACCCAGTTGAAGCTGCCCGAGCCCCAGCGCATCGACTTGGCCCAGGGGAATTCCGCCAGCACCTTGGGCAGGATGCCCGACAGCAGGTCCAGCGCTTCGGCACCCGGCCGGTGGATGTGGGCGACATAGAAGTCGCCCTTCTTGGGGTCGCTCTCGACCTTGGCCTCATCGATCGAGGTCAGCCCGGCCGACCGCATAAAGCCGTCGATCGCCTGCTGTGGCGCGCCGACCTTGGGGCCCTTCTTTTCCTCATGAGTGTCCGGCGAACGGCCCGGCACGCCCGTCACGCTCAGCGCCAGCCGGCGGGGCGTCGCATAGGCGCGCGCACCCTCGTACAGCAGCCCGGCATCGACCATGGCGTTGGTGACGGCCTTCTTGAGGTCCTCGGCCGCACGGCGCTGAAAGCGGGCGGGGATTTCCTCGGAGAAGAGTTCGAGCAGCAGTTCGGGCATGGGCGGGAAACCGGCTAGAGGAGTGGGCGACTAGTTAGCGTGGTGCGGTGGGCATGTCCATGGCGGCTACCAGCCGCCGCCGCCACCACCACCGCCTCCTCCGCCGGAGAAGCCGCCGCCACCGCCACCCCCGCCCGAAAAGCCGGACGAACTCGCCTGCACCGGTTGTGCCGCGACCATCGCCGCCGCCATGCCCGTCGTTGCCGAGGTGATGGCGCTGGAGAGCCGCCCCGACGAGAAGGAGGAGCCACGATACCAGTTGGGTCGGTATCCGCCTTCGGCATCGGGCACGGCATTGCGCCCCAGTTCCGCCTCGAAATGGTCCGACCACGGCTTCTCGACCCCGAGCGCAATGGCATAGGGCAGGATGCGCTCGAACCGCTCCACGGTCAGCGGCGGCTCGCCGAGGATGTTGAGCCGCTCCTTCTCCGCCGTCTCGAGATAGAGCTTGAAGCCCTCGATCTCGTCCATGACCTTGCGGCCCTGGATAGTTGGCGCCCGCATCAGCACCGCGAAGCCGACGGTGATCAGGACGATCGAAGCCGCCGCGACCGCCGCAGTGTTGATGGTGATGCTGGTGAAGCTTTCGAGCCCGATGCCGATGAAGTTGAAGCCGACGATGGCCAGCCAGATCAGCGGCACCACCCGGCCAAATCCTCGCCCGTTCCAGAAGCTGTGCAGCACGCCTGCACCGACACCAAGGATGATGCCGATCACCGCAGCCGCTATCAGCCATTCCGGCTCCAGCACGTCGAAGACCACCATGGCGCCGAGCACCAGGATGGCGATGACGAACCCCAGCACGGCAAAACCGGTATTGTTGCGGAACCAGACCTGCCGGTTCTCGCCCTCGATGGCCGCGACGAAATCGCGGCGTTTCTTGGCGATGTCGGCGCCATTGGCCTTGTCTATGGTGAAGCTGCCGCGGCTCTCGACGAAATCGTAGATGACCTGCTCCGGCGTCGGCAGCTTTTCGTTCGGCGCCGTCCCGGTGGCGGTCACCTTCAGCGTCTTGCCGGGGTTGTCGATCCGCACCAGGCCCTTGACCCCCAGGTCGAAGATTGCCGCGGTCAGTGCCGTCCAGCCGCTGTTGGAAAAGCCCCAGTGATGGACATAGTGGGTCAGCGCCGGCGAGAAGCCCTTGGGCGGGTGGAACAGCGGGATGATCGTGCCCTTGGGCGGGTCGCGGCCCACTCGGCTCCAGGCCGTGAGGTTATAGGCGAGCACCGCCACCACCCCCAGCACCGGCAGCCACACATCGCGCAGCCTCGACAGCCAGGCCAGGAGCGCATCGACCCCGGTCGGCGCCACCAGCACGCCCTTGTTGAAGGCGACGGCGAAGGTCATGCCCTCGCCCGGCCCCAGTGCCCGCCCGGTGCGGAAGATCGCCTCGGTGTCGGAAACGCGGGTGATCGTCACCGCCTGCTCGGTCGAGCCGACCGGTCCCGTATAGGCCACGAGATCTTCGATCACCGCGCCATTCGGCAGCACTGCCCGGGCGACCGACTCGAGCACCGGGAAATTCCAATAGTGACCGGTGGCGTTCCAGTAGAGTTCGTCGTGGTCCTCGAACTCCCGCGCCATGCCGGTCATGGTGTAGGTGATGACGTAGCGGTGCTCGCCCGGGCTCAGCATCCGCTCCGGGTCGCCGATCCACACCCGGTGGAAATTGCCCATGCGCTCGACGCGGAACGTCTCCGGCCGCCCTGCCCGGGTCACCGAGATGACGTCGATGTCCGAGCGCAGCTTGTTGCCGTGGTCGTCGAGCTGAGTGGTGAAGATGTCGCGAAAGATGCCGCGGCGGATCTCCACCAGCTCGGCATTGACGTCGACCGTTTCGACCACCCGCACCGAACCGTCAGGCCGCAGCGTCACCTCGGCGGCGAGAGAACGGATCTCCTCGCGTGCCAGCACCGGTGCCGCCAAGACGGCCAGGGCGACAACAACCAGTCGCAGCAACCGCAACACGGCTCAGAACTTGACGCTGGGAACGGCCCGGTCGGCGGGGTTCTCGAGCTCGAAATACTCGGCCTTCTGGAAACCGAACGGCCCGGCGATGAAGTTCGACGGCACCGACTCCACCATCACGTTGAGGTTGCGCACCGCACCATTGTAGTAGCGCCGCGCCATCTGGATTTCGTCCTCTATGGTCTGCAGCGCCGCCTGGAACTCGAGGAAATTGGTGCTGGCCTTGAGGTCGGGATAGGCCTCGGCGGTGGCGATCAGCCGACCCAGCGCCTGCGAGAGCTGGCCTTCGGCCTGCGCGCGCTGCGCCGGCGTGCCCGCAGCGGCGCTCGTCGCTGCCGCCCGGGCATTGGTCACCGCCTCGAGCGTCTCGCGCTCATGGCCCATATAGCCCTTCACCGTCTCGAGCAGATTGGGAATCAGGTCGGTACGGCGCTTGAGCTGCACGTCGATCCCCGACCAGCCCTCCTCGACCATCTGCCGGGACTTCACCAGCCCGTTGTAAAGCACGACTGCATAGAGCGCCGCGAGAACGACGACACCTAGGATGATCCAGCCGAACATGTTGCGCGCTCCCTCGCCCGCATTGACGCCGCAGCGGACACTCGCACCGCCACGGGGCCGTTGCAACTTTTAGTGAAAAGTCCGGCGGCTTCTACTCGGCGCCGCCGCCTTCGGTCTGCAGCCACGCCTCGCCGCAAGCTTTTGCCAGCTCGCGAATTCTGAGGATATAGCTCTGCCGCTCGGTCACCGAAATGACGCCGCGCGCATCGAGCATGTTGAAGTTGTGCGAAGCCTTGATCACCTGCTCATAGGCAGGAATCGCCATGGTCTGGCGATTGGCTTCCGCGCCTTTCGCCAGGATGGCGCGGCATTCGCGCTCGGCATCCTCGAAGTGGCGGAACAGCATGTCGGTGTCGGCGGCCTCGAAATTGTACTTCGAGCTTTCGCGCTCGTTCTGCAGGAACACCTCGCCATAGGTCACCTTGTCGGCGCCCTCGCGGCCGTTGAAGTTGAGGTCGTAGACGTTCTCGACCCCCTGCACATACATGGCGAGCCGCTCGAGCCCATAGGTGATCTCGCCCGGCACCGGCGAACACTCGAAGCCCGCCACCTGCTGGAAATAGGTGAACTGCGACACTTCCATGCCGTCGCACCAGCACTCCCAGCCAAGACCCCAGGCGCCCAGCGTCGGGCTTTCCCAGTCGTCCTCGACGAAGCGGATGTCATGCAGGCGCGAATCGAGCCCGATCTCGGCCAGCGACTGCAGGTAGAGATCCTGGATGTTGTCCGGCGACGGCTTCAGGATCACCTGAAACTGGTAATAGTGCTGCAGCCGGTTCGGGTTCTCCCCATAGCGGCCATCGGTCGGCCGGCGGCTCGGCTGCACATAGGCTGCCTTCCACGGCTTCGGGCCGAGCGCCCGCAGCGTCGTCGCCGTGTGGAAAGTACCGGCGCCCATCTGCATGTCGTAGGGCTGCAGGATGACGCAACCCTGCGCCGCCCAGAAATTCTGCAGCGTCAGGATCAGACCCTGGAACGAGTTCTTCGGATCCAGGTGAGCGGGGCGGGACGACATCGGCGACACAATCCGGGCAGGGAAACGCGGCGGACCCTAGTGGCGGCGCCCCATCCGGTCAACACTGCCGATCACCGCCGCGTGTCCTCGTCCTTTCGCCCCGGCCGATAGGTGCCGTCAGGCCCCTGCTCCAGGTCGATGACGTCGGGGCGCTCGCGTTCGCGCAGGTCGCGTTCGCGGCGGAGGCGGCGGACCTCTTCGTCCTCCGCCTTGAAGCTCTTCTGCCAGTCGCGCCAGATGCGGCGGGCACCGAAGACGATGATCAGTCCGATGATGGCGAGGATGATGACGCGCAGCAGCATGGCGGTCATAGCCCGAACCGTGCCCAGGCAGCGCGATCTTCGACCGTCGCGGCCAGTTCATTCGACCAACCGGCGGCGAAGCTCAACCGCGGCAGCCCGAACCAGCTCCGCTTGGGTTCGATCACCTTGAGCTGCACCTTGTCTCCGTAGCGTTGGCGCAACGTCGCATGGAGGTCGCCGATCGCGTCGACCAGCCCCAGTTCCACCCCGCGCAGTCCGGTCCACCACTCGCCGGTGAATAGTTCGTCGTCGGAAGCCCGGAGCCGCACCCCGCGGCGGGCCTTCACATGGTCGATGAACACCTGGTGGATGTCGAGTTCGAAGCGCTTGATGCGCTCCACATCCTCGGGTTTCTCCGGCAGGAAGGGGTCCAGCGTCGACTTGTTGCGGCCTGCCGTATGCACCCGCCGCTCGATGCCGAGCTTGTCGATGGCTCCGACAAAGCCGAAACCGGCCATGATCACCCCGATCGAGCCGACGATGGAGCTTGGGTCGACGATGATCTCGTCCCCGGCAACAGCGATGAAATAGCCGCCGGAGGCCGCCGCATCCTCGACGAACACCAGCACCGGCTTGCCGTTCTGGTCGGCGAGGTCGCGGATATGCTTGCTGATCAGCCGGCTCTGCACCGGCGATCCACCGGGCGAGTTGACGACGATCGCCACCGCCGGCGCCGACTTGATGGCAAAGGCGCGCTTGAGCAGCGGCGCCACCGTGGCGATGTTGAGCCGGCCCTGGCGCTGCTCGGCGGCGATCACACCATGCAGGCGCACCACCGGAATGATCGGTCCACCGCGGCCGGTCAGCCGCTGCAGCCAGTTGCGCCTTGGTGTGGTGGTCAGTTCCGCCATCGCCTGTCCCTTGAGCCTGTGTGGGCGAGATTTAGGTGGTCCCGCCCGGGTTTACCAGTCGAGCGCGGCATTGCCACGGAAGATGTCATCGAACTCGGGGGCAAAGGCACGGCCATCGGCACCGTGCAACGGGCGGCTCGCGAGCAGGGTCAGCGGCGCCCGCGACCCCTTCTTCCCGCGCACCAGCACCCGGCTGGCCGCCTCGCCCGGCCGCGGCGACAGCGACAGCACCGCCAACGCACCGAAGCGCGGCTCCAGCGCGGCCAGCAAAGCCCCGAGCCGCTCGGCGGGATAGATGAAGATCACCTCGCCCCCGGCCCGCGCCGTTGCCGCCGCCACCCGCGCCCAGTGCGCCAGCCGGTCCGCCGGCATGTGCCGCGCCGCTGCCCTGCCTCCGTCCGGCGCCAGCGTGCCAAGCACGAAGAAGGGCGGATTGGCGATCACCGCGTCGAATTCGTTGTCGGTCAACCCCGCGCTACGCCGGACCTCGGCCGAAGCCTCGACATCCACCGCGGCCACCGCAGCCCGCTCCGAAAACCCGTTCTCCGCGACATTGGCCCGCGCCAGTTCGAGCGCCAGCGGCTCCCGCTCCGCCAGCACCGCATTTCCGGCCCGGCCGAGCTCGAGCGCCACCAGACTCGCCGTCCCCACGCCGGCACCGAGTTCTAGCAGCCGCCCCGTTCCGGCCCGTACCGCGGCGCCCAACAGCACGCTGTCGAGCCCGGCCCGGAAGCCGTGGCGCGGCTGCGACAGTTGGAGGCGGCCACCCAAAAAGCCGTCGCGCGTTATGGAATGGTATTTTACAACGGGTTCGGGCTGGTCTAGGGACATCGTGCGCGGGGCCGGTTCGCGCCGACCATACAGGTGCCGAGGCCGCCGGCTCAACAGCTATCCCATCGGCAGCGAGGATGCAGGGTACGGTGTCAGTTCTGACCCAGATCAAAGAGGACGCGGTCGCGACGCCCGTCGACCGGCTGGTCGCGGCGACGGCTCCGGACATGGCCCGCGTGAACGAGCTGATCCTCAGCCGTGCTCAATCGCATGTGGACATGGTGCCTGAGCTCGCCCGCTACCTGATCGACAGCGGTGGCAAGCGCCTTCGGCCGATGCTCACCGTCGCCTCGGCCATGCTGTTCGGCAAGGGCACCGGCAACGCCATCAATTTCGCCGCCGCCGTCGAGTTCATGCACAATGCCACCCTGCTCCACGACGACGTGGTCGACGAGAGCGACATGCGCCGCGGCAAGCCGGCCGCCCGCATGATCTGGGGCAACAAGGCGTCCATCCTCGTCGGCGACTTCCTGCTCGGCCAGGCCTTCATGATGATGGTGGAGACCGGCGACATCGTTTCGCTCGGTGTCCTGTCCTCCGCCTCTGCCGTGATGGCGGAAGGCGAAGTGCTGCAGCTCGCCAAGACCGGCGACGTCAGCACCAGCCCGGCCGACTATTCCGAAGTGATCCGCGCCAAGACCGCAGTGCTGTTCGAGGCCGCGTGCCAGGTGGGCGCCATCTCCGGTGGCGCCGACACCGCCGGCCGCCAGGCGCTGAGCCAGTACGGGCTCGAACTCGGCATCGCTTTCCAGCTTGTCGACGACGTTCTCGACTATGGGGGCCAGGCCGGCACGCTCGGCAAGAACACCGGTGACGACCTGCGCGAAGGCAAGATGACGCTGCCGGTGATCCTGGCGCTGGCCGAAGGCACCGCCGAAGAACGAGAGACCATCACCACCGCTCTTGGCGATCCCGACGCCACGGCCGATCAGGTCAGCGCCGTAGTCGCGATCATGAACCGCTACCGCGCTCTCAGCCGCACGCTCGACCAGGCCCGCGTCCATGCCCGCGCGGCCCAGCGCGCGCTCGAGGCGCTGCCGGCGTCCGACATGCAGACGCTGCTGGCGGACGTTGTCGAATACAGCGTGTCGCGCGCCTACTGAGCCGCTCCGGCCGTCAGCAGCGGCGCGGCCGCCACCCAGTGCTCCGGGTTGCGCTCGCGGACCGATTGCGCCGCCTGATGCGCCTGCCCTTCCGACCCGAACAGACCGAACACGGTTGCCCCTGAGCCGGACATCCGCGCCAGCATGCAGCCCGGCGTTGCGGCAAGATCCTCGACGATGTCCCCAATGACCGGCACCAGCTTCACCGCCGGCGGCTGCAGGTCGTTGCGGGTCTCGGTCAGCCAGAGCCCCAGTTGCGCCGGGCGCGTGAGCAGCTCGGGCAGCGCCGGCAGCGGGTAGTTGTCATGCGCTCTCAGCCGCCGGAACACGTCGGCCGTCGCCAGCGCCACCAGCGGATTGACCAGCACGATGTGCAGGTCCGGAAATGCCGGGAGCACCTGCAGCTCCTCGCCGATCCCGCCCATCACCAAAGGTTGCGACAGCAGGCAGGCCGGCACATCGGCGCCGAGCCGGAGGGCCAGTTGCTGCAATTCCGCAGAGGCCGGCGGCAAACCCGCACGTGCTGCCATCAGCCGCAGCGCCGCGGCCGCGTCGGCCGAACCACCGCCGATCCCGGAGGCAACCGGCAGGTTCTTGGTCAGAGTCAGCGCCAGCGGCTCCACCGCATCGGGCCAGCGCGCCCGAAAGGCGGCAACGGCGCGGTTGACCAGATTGGTCTCGCCACCGCTCAGTCCGTCGGCGAAGGGGCCCGCGATCGTCAGGCTGTCGCGCTCGGCTGGTTCGGCCCGCAGTTCATCGCCCACGGCCGCAAAGGCGATGAGGCTCTCGAGCTCATGATAGCCGTCCTCGCGGCGGCCGGTGACATGCAGCGCAAGGTTCACCTTGGCCGGTGCGACCTGAAACAGCCCGTCGTCGTCCATATGAGCTTACTGGCTCGCGACGTCTTGGCTGAGCCCGTTGGCGAGCTTGGCCGCCACCCGCTCGCGCACATTGCCGACCTCGTCGACATCGGCGGCGATGGTCCACTGGAACTTCGCCTCGAGTCGCCGGCCCGCCTGCCAATAAGCGTCGCCGAGATGGTCGTTGAGCTCGGGATCGTTCGGCAGCAGCGTCACCGCCTGTTCCAGCGTCGTCACTGCATCCTCGATACGACCGAGCTTGTAGAAGGCCCAGCCCAGCGAATCGATGATGTATCCGTCCTGCGGACGTGCCTCGACTGCCTGCTCGATCATGTCCAGCGCCGGTTCGAGGTTCATGTCCATGTCGATCCAGCTATAGCCGAGATAGTTCAGCACCTCCGGCTGGCCAGGATTGAGCTCCAGCGCCCGCTTGAAGTCGGCCTCGGCCTTCGGCCACTGCTTGGCGCGCTCATAGGACATGCCGCGCGTGTAGTAGATCGCCCAGTCGCCGTTGCGATTGCCGCCGGTGAGTTCGAGCGCCTTGGTATAGGCTTCGGCGGCCTTCTCGTACTGCTCGTCGAAGCGCAGCAGTTCGGCATAGGTGAAAACGGCGTCGAGATCGTCGGGGCGCGTCGCCACGATGTTGCCCAGCCGCCGCAGCGCCTCCTCCCCGTCACCCAGCACGTCCAGGTTGTGGGCAAAGCGCACCACTGCCGCCGGCTTCATCGGCGACTCGTTGGGGATGGACTCGTAGATGCGGTTCGCCGCCTCCGCCTGCCCGACCCGGTCGAGCACCTCGCCCACAGCAACCGCGATGACGTCGGCCTTGGGATCGAGGTAGAGCCCGAGCCGCAGGAACACCAGGGCAATATCGGGGCTGCCATCGCGGGCCAGGGCAACGCCGAGGCCATGGAACATCTCCGCTGCACCGATCTGGACATTGGCGGTGAAGATGCCGGGGCGGCGTTCTTCTTCCACCGCTTGCTTCACTTCGGTCACCAGCGGATGGGTCAGCCCCTGAGATTCGAACTGGGCGATCACGTCCGCCGCTTCATCGAACTGGCCGGCATTGGCCAGCATGCTGGCATAGACCTGCGTCACGCGCGCCACGTTCGGCTCGTTCTCGAAGGCCTGACCAGCGAGCCGGATGGCACTCTTGGTTTCCCCCGCCGCCTCGGCCATCAGGGCCCGGTGGAAGATCAGGAAGTCGTCGAGCCCGGTGGCGCCGATCTCCTGGAGCAGGGCGTCGGCCTCATCCTTGCGGTCGAGCCCGATCAGGGCCCAGGCGCGCAGAATCGCTGCCGTCACGCCGGAGAATGTCTCGACGCTGATCTCGGCGAACTGCTGCTCGGCAGCTGTATAGCGGCGCTCCTTGAGCGCCTCTGTGGCGGAGATCATCTGCGCCAGCTCGTTGCCGGTTTCGAGCTCCAGCAGGCGCCGGGCGGTCTTGGCTGCCTCGGCGATCTGGCCATCGGCAGCCTGGGCGATGAAGGCGCGTTCGACCAGCAGGGGATTGTCCCAGTCGGCCTGCGCCGCGGCCGCCATGTACCGGGCGGCTTCGTCGGTCCTGAGGTCTTTCAGCGCCTGCTGCCCCGCCATGTAGGAGCCAGTGGGCGAGACCCGCGCATTGGTCAGCAGACCAAGCAGCTTGAGCTGCTCGTTGACCCCCAGTGCCCCCTCCTGCGCCCCGGTTGGCAGCGCCAGGCCAACCAGCAGAAGAGCCGTGAGGGAAAGGCGCGAGAGGCGAGTGCGAAGCGATGTCACGGGGTCGAGGTCTCCTTGGCCGCAAGGCCCGATTTGACGGCAGACATTGTCTGTTTTGCGACTGCGCCGCAAGCGCACGCCAAATGGCGTGATCGGCTACATGCCCGAGTAGTTCGGACCGCTCCCGCCTTCGGGCGGAACCCAGGTGATATTCTGCGCCGGATCCTTGATGTCGCAAGTCTTGCAGTGCACGCAATTGGCAGCGTGGATACGGAACACCGGCTCGCCGCCCTCCTCTGCTACTTCATAGACCCCTGCCGGGCAGTAGAGCGGTGCCGGCTCGCCGTAGCGCGGCAGGTTCTCACGGATCGGCACCGTGGGATCGGCCAGCACCAGATGCACCGGCTGGTCTTCGTCGTGGGCGATGTTGGCGAGAAACACCGAACTGTTGCGGTCGAAGGTCAGCTTGCCGTCCGGCCTTGCATACTGCCGTCCCGGTTTCTTGCCCTTGGGCCGCAGCTTGGCGTGATCCGGGCCGCTATGGTCAAGCGTCGTGCCCCGATGGGGCGAGCGCGAGAAGATCGCCGAACGCCAGAGGTCGATCCCACTGGCGAGCGCGCCCAGCAGCGTGCCGTACCGGCTCCACAGCGGCTTGACGTTGCGCACGCCGATCAGCTCGTCGGCAATACCGGTCTGCATGACTCGGTGGCCGAAATCGGCGATCAGATCGTGCTCACGCCCGTTGGCGATGGCTTCACCCACGGCGTCCGCGGCGCCGATCCCCGACAGAATCGCGTTGTGAATGGCCTTGAGGCGCGGCGCGTTCATGAACCCCGCCGAGCATCCGATCAGCCCGCCGCCCGGGAAGGCCAGCGTGGGGATCGACTGCCACCCGCCCGCGGTCACCACCCGGGCGCCATAGCTCACCCGCGTGCCACCCTCGAGCAGTGGCGCCATCGCCGGGTGCTGCTTGAAGCGCTGGAACTCGTCGAACGGAGAAAGAGTGGGATCCTCGTAGTCGAGATAGGTGACCAGCCCGACATAGAGCTTCCGATCCTCGGCATGGTAGACGAAGCCGCCGCCGGCCGTGCTGTCTTCCAAGGGATAGCCGAGATAGTGATCCACCTGCCCCGGGCGGTGCCGGTCGGCGGGGATCTCCCACACTTCCTTGATGCCGAGGCCATATTTCTGCGGCTGGCGCTCCAGCGAATGCGAACGGATCACGCGCTTCGCCAGTGAGCCACGCGCGCCTTCGGCGATCAGCGTGTACTTGGCCTTGAGGGCAATCCCCTCGGCAAAGCCGGGCTTTGGCTCTCCTGCGCGGTCACGGCCGAGATCGCCAGTGATGATGCCCCGGACCGGTCCGCGCTCGGTGCCGAGCACGTCGACCGCTGCGGTCATCGGGAAGATGTCGACGCCGAGCGCCGTCGCCTGTTCCCCAAGCCACTGCACCAGCCGTCCCAGGCTGACGATCACTGCGCCCGGCGTCCGCATCTGCGGCGGCACCAGCGCGTGCGGCAGCGAGAAATCGCGTTTGGCCGTGAGATAGTGATAGGTGTCGCGGGTGACATCGGGCCCCACGGGCGCGCCCTTCAGCCGCCAGTCCGAGATCAGCGCGTCGAGTCCCACCGGATCCATCACCGCGCCCGACAGGATATGGCCGCCGAGTTCTGCCGATTTCTCCACCACCGTCACCGACAGATGCGGATGGTGCTGCTTCAGGCGGATGGCCGCCGACAGGCCAGCGGGACCGGCGCCGACGATCACGACGTCCGTTTCGATTGTCTCGCGCGAGCCGGCTTCTGCCATGGGTTTGTGCGGTCCTCATCGCCCGAACGCTGGCCGGGCCGAACGGGGTGTGACATAACAGAACTCATGTCCGAGACGCGACCGCTAAATCACGACGAGCTGCTCGCCGTGCTCGACTGGTATCGAGCCGCCGGCGTCGACATTGCCGTCGGCGACGAGCCGGTCGACCGCTTCGCCGTGCGTCCCCGGCCCACACCGGCCGCGCCACCGCAGGAAAACGCGGCGCCGCCGGTCAACCTTCTCTCCATCGGCAGTGACCCGGCGGAAGCCCGGCGCCTCGCCGCCTCCGCGCAGACCCTGCCGGAGCTGCAGCAAATCCTCGGCGCTTATGACGGCTGCGGGCTCAAGCTGCGAGCAACCCAACTGGTCTTCGCCGACGGCAATCCGGAAGCCGAGATCATGCTGATCGGCGAAGCCCCCGGCGCCGAGGAAGACCGGCAGGGCAAGCCCTTCGTCGGCCGCTCCGGCCAGTTGCTCGACCGTATGCTCGCCGCCATCGGCCTAGACCGCACCAAGGTTTATATCGCCAACACAGTCCCCTGGCGCCCGCCCGGCAACCGCGCGCCCACCCCCGAGGAAGCAGCGCTCTGCCTGCCGTTCCTGCAGCGGCAGGTGGAACTGGTCGCGCCCAAGGTGATCATGACCCTTGGCGGCCCCGCCATGCAGACGGTGTTCTCCACCACCGCCGGCATCATCAAGATGCGCGGCCGCTGGTCCACCGTCACCATCGGCCAGCACCAGGCCGACGCCATGCCGACCCTCCACCCCGCCTATCTCCTGCGCAACCCCGCCGCCAAACAACAAGCCTGGCGCGACCTGCTGAGCTTCAGGCTCAAACTCGACGAACTCGGGATCGGTTGAAGCCGGAGGCCTTCGGACAGTGCCGGGGCGATATTCCCTTGCCCTGGAGCGGGAACGCCGCCCTAATGCCACCGTTGGGTGATTTGCACCTCTGCCTTCAGTCTACCCCGGACCCATAGCGTCATGGCCTCCGTCATCAAGATCTATGCCCTGTTCCTTGGCTCGGCCCTGCTCATGTTCGGCGGCGGGCTACAGGGCCTGCTCCTCTCCGTCCGTGGC
Organism: Devosia albogilva; assembly: GCF_042685625.1. Lineage (NCBI taxonomy): Bacteria > Pseudomonadati > Pseudomonadota > Alphaproteobacteria > Hyphomicrobiales > Devosiaceae > Devosia > Devosia albogilva. The sequence goes on along the minus strand of NZ_JBHUNP010000001.1, from coordinate 2,571,896 downwards.
GCCGAGGAAGGGTTCTCGCTGACAGCGCTCGGGCTGATCGGCACCGGCTGGTCGGTGGGGTTCGTCGCCGGCTCCATCGCCGTGCCGATGATCGTGCGCAATGTCGGCCATATCCGCGCCTTCTCGGTGATGGCGGCCATCGGCACCGTCACCATCCTGCTCAACCTCTTGTGGATCCAGGATATTGGCTGGATCCTGCTCCGCGCCCTGTCCGGCTTCTGCTTTGCCGGCGCGGCGATGATCGTCGAGAGTTGGCTCAACGAGGTCGCCGACAACCGCAGCCGCGGCACGGTGTTTTCGATCTATGTCACCATCAACATGGCCTCCTCGACGCTGGGGCAGTTGGCCATGTCGATCACCGGCACTGCCGGCTACATCCCCTTCGTGATCGGCGCCATCAGCTTCATCTGCGCGGTGCTGCCCACCGCGCTTACCTCCACGCCGCAGCCGCGCCCCCTCGCCTCGGCCAAGCTTGACCTTGGCCTCCTCTACCGCACCTCCCCGATCGCGGTGATCGCTGCCTTCTCCTGCGGCATGGCCAATGGTGCCTTCGGCACGCTGGCGCCGGTCTATGGCTACGCGCAGGGCCTCGAGGCCGGCGACATTGCCCTGTTGTTCGCCGTCGCCGCCATCCTCGGCGCCCTGGCGCAGGTGCCGGCTGGTCGTCTCTCCGACCGCATCGACCGCCGGATCGTCATGATCGGCCTTGCCAGCTTTGCGGCAGTCGTCGGTCTCGTGACTGTGCTGATCAATCCCGGTCCCGGCTGGCTCATGTACGTGCTGTTCGCCGCCTACGGCTTTGCCGCGAACCCGCTCTATGCCATCGCCGTCGCCCACGCCAACGACTTCGCCAAGGGCGACTTCGCCAAGGTGGCCGGCGGCATGCTGCTGGTGCTCGGTGTGGGCCTTGCCGTCGGCCCTGCGGTCGCCTCTCTCCTCATGGGCTGGTCGCCCGTCGGGCTGTTCGTGGTCACCGCCACCTTCCACGGTGCCCTCGCCGTTACCGCATATCTCCGCATGCAGATCCGCCGGAGCCCCGAGTCCCGCGCCCCGTTCCAGCCGATGACCACCGACCGGCCGACGCAGGAAAGCGTTGTGCTCGATCCGCGCTCTGGTAGTGATGACGAGGACATTCCGGTGGAGCACGAAGCTCCGGTTCCGGAAGAACTCTTGGCCACAAAGGACGCGGGCGATGTTCAAGACCGACCGGTTTGAGGACCGCAGCTTCAAGCCGCTTTCCATCGCCGTCGTCGCCGTGTCCGACACCCGCACGCTCGAGACCGACACCGGCGGCGCCCTGCTCAAGTCGCTGCTCGAGGCGGACGGTCACACCTGCCACAGCCGGCAGGTGATCCGCGACGACATCCAGCTCATCCGCCAGGCTGTCCAGACCCTGGTCGCCGACCCGGCGGTCGACGTCGTTCTCACCACCGGCGGCACCGGCTTTTCCGGCCGCGACGTGACGCCCGAAGCAATTGAGCCCCTGTTCGACAAGCGCATGGACGGCTTTTCGGTGCTGTTCCACCAGTACTCGGCGACCACCGTCGGCACGTCCTCGCTGCAGTCGCGCGCCACGGCCGGGCTGATCGGCACCACTTTCGTGTTCTGCCTCCCCGGCTCCCGCGGCGCCTGCCGCGACGCCTGGGGAGGCATCCTCAGCCATCAGCTCGACTACCGGCACAAGCCGTGCAATTTCGTCGAGCTGATGCCGCGGCTTTCTGAACGCTAGTTGATGATCTCGGCGCCCTCGCGCATCAGCCGCTCGATGCCGGCGCGCATGGCCGCCAGTTGCTCGGGCGGATGCCCCTCCCAGTCCATCAGTTCGGAAACGATCCGCAACGGCTGCTGCGAGCGGTAGGACTTGGTTGGGTTGCCCGGGAACTTCTTGTCGGTGAGGTTTGGATCATCCATCCATGGGCCCGTCGGCTCGACGATATAGATGTGGCCGCGCCCTTCGCCCTGCGCCAGTTCGGCACCCCAGACCGCAGCCTCCAGCGTAGCGCTGAAATAGATCCACGCGGCCTGGTGACCGCCAAGATTCGCCCGATAGCCGGGCACCAGCAGGTCGCCCGGTTGCAGTTTCGCCTTGGTGCCGTGGTAGAATACCGGATCCGTCATCGCGTCGCTCCTGGCTGTTGGATGGACGGCGAACCTACTGCGGCACCCGCCTCTTGAAGCAAGCCCGTCGTGCTCCACATATGTGAGTGGGACGGCACCTCCTCCATGTCGTGCCCATGAAAAAGGCGCCGGTTTCCCGGCGCCTTTTCTGCTTTCGGCAATGTCGCAAGGCTCAGTGGCCGTGACCGCCATGCGCGCCGCCGCCCTCGGGGCGGCGGATGAAGAACGCCGCCACCACCGCGAACAGCGAGATCACCGCACCGATGGTGAAGGCGAGGCGGATGCCGCCTTCCAGCGCCGGCACCTGGTCCAGCCCCGACGCCGCGAGCGCGGCCGTCTGCACCGTCATCGCCGCAATGAACAGGGCGATGCCCGCAGCACCGGCCAGTTGCTGGGCCGAACCCAGCACCGCCGAGGCGTGGGAGTAGAGCTCCTTGCGCACCGAGCCCATGGACGAGGTGAACACCGGCGTGAAGATCAGCGCCAGGCCAATGCTCAGCACCACGTGCCCCGCCAGCAGCGCCCAGACCGAAGTGTCCTGACCGACCGTGGTCAGCGCCCACAGCACGGCCGAGACCATGATCGCACCCGGCACTGCCAGCACGGTCGGACCCACGCGGTCGAACAGGCGGCCGACGATCGGCCCCATCAGGCCCATCACGAGGCCACCCGGCAGCAGCAACAGACCGGTCTGCAGCGTGTCGAGGCCCACCACGTTCTGGGTGTAGATCGGCAGCAGGATCACCGTGCCGAACAGCGCCATCATCGCCACCAGCATCATGCTGACAGAGACGGTGTAGTTGCGCGACTGAAACACCCTCAGGTCGAGCAGCGCCTTGTTGTCCTTCTGCAGACCGAGCTGCCGCCAGACGAACGCGGCCATCGCGACGATGCCGACGGCGATCGGCACCCACAGCGGGATCGGACCCGGCTCACCGGCATGGGCGATGCCCTCGCCGAAGCTCGACAGGCCATAGATCAGCCCGCCGAAGGCCAGTGCCGACAGGATCACCGAAAGGACGTCGAGCGGCGCATAGCGCGGGGTACTGACGTTCTGGATCTTGCGGGCGCCCAGCAGCAGTGCGCCCACCGCGATGGGCAGCACCAGGATGAACATCCAGCGCCACTCCAGATGCGCCAGGATGAAGCCGCCGATGGTGGGACCAATGGCCGGAGCCACGGACATCACGATCGAAATGTTGCCCATGGTCTTGCCGCGGGATTCGGGCGGGACCAGGGTCATCACCGTGGTCATCAGCAGTGGCATCATGATCGCCGTGCCCACCGCCTGCACCACGCGCCCGAGCACCAGCAGCCCCAGCCCCGGCGCCACGGCGCAGAGCAGCGTGCCCAGGGTGAAGGTCGACATCGCGATCAGAAAGATCGGCCGCGTGTTGAGGCGCTGCAGCAGGAAGCCGGTGATCGGGATCACCACCGCCATGGTCAACAGGAATGCCGTGGTCAGCCACTGGGCCGCCCCCGCCGTCACGTTGAGGTCGTCCATTAGGTTGGGGATGGCCACGCTCATGATGGTTTCGTTGAGAAACACCACGAAAGTGGATACGAGCAGCAGGGCGATCACCAGCCGGTTGCGGCTGGCGACGTCGGGCTCCCGTGCGGGCTCGAGCGGTACGGAGTCGATCGTAGCGTCGATACTCATGGTGTCCTCGATTCTGTTTCAGCGTTTGCCGTTGCGACGAGCGGCCAGGGGCGATCTCGACAGCGCTCTGCAGCGCGGGAATGACATCCCTTGGCAGCAGCGTTCTTTGACTGGACTTCGGCTAGCCCCGGCCGAAGGGGGGCGACGAATACGCCCGCGCCCCAAGTGCGTCCACCCGAAAAACTGCAACTCTGGCCTGCATTTTCGCTGCCGCGGGCCTTCAAACCCGGGCGCAGTGCTCCCATGTTGATGCCAGCTGAAGCCGCTATCGCGGGAACTTCTGCGCCACAGTTCTTGTTTTGTTCTCATCAGATGCTATCTTGAGAACACGGGGGTCGAGTCGACCCGCGCGGAGAACCACCATGGCGCTTTACCAGGCACCCTCCTTCGAAGCCCTCGAGCGGCTGAGCCGCAGCCGCGACGCCGACCTGGCCCGGCGCGAACTCCTGTCGCCCGACCGCATCCGCGGCCGCGGTGCGCAGTCCAACCGCTCCGGCCGCTTCGAGAAGCAGACGCGCGAGAGTTTCGACGATGGCTGGTCGACGGTCGAACCGCTGCCGGTGTTCGAGACGGTCGAGCACACCGAGCGCGCCAAGACCATCATCACCGCCAATGACAGCCCGGACGTCAATTTCGAGCGCTCGATCAACGCCTATCGCGGCTGCGAACACGGCTGCTCCTACTGCTTCGCGCGTCCCACCCACGCCTTTCTCGGCCACTCCGCCGGCCTAGAGTTCGAGCGCGACATCTATGTGAAGACAAATGCGATCGAAGCCCTGCGGGCCGAACTGGCGGCGCGCAACTACAAGGTGCGCGCCATCGCCATGGGCACCAATACCGATCCCTACCAGCCCGCCGAGCGCAAGCACCGGCTGACCCGCGGCATCCTCGAAGTCATGCTGGAAACCCGCCACCCGGTGATGATCACCACCAAGTCGGCGCTGGTCATCCGCGACCTCGACATCCTCACCGAACTGGCCAAGCTCGGCCTCGTGAAGGTCGGGCTGTCGATCACCTCGATGGACCACAAGCTCAGCCGCAAGATGGAGCCGCGCGCCTCCTCACCCGCCCGGCGGCTCGAAGCCCTGCGCCTCCTCAGCGAAGCCGGCGTGCCCACCGCCGTCCTCGCCTCCCCGATGATCCCGGCCATCAACGACATGGAACTCGAGCGCATCCTCGATGCCGCCCGCGCCCAGGGCGCCATCAGCGCCTCGATGATCCTCCTCCGCCTGCCCGGCGAGGTGCGCGACGTGTTCCGCGAATGGCTGCTGCGCCACTTCCCCGACCGCGTCCGTCACGTCCTTTCGCTGGTGCGCGACACCCGCAACGGCAAAGACTATGACGCCCGCTGGGGCGTGCGCATGACCGGCGAAGGCCCCTACGCGACCCTGCTCCGCCAGCGCTTCGAGAAAGCCCGCGAGCGCTACGGCTTCACCGAACGCATGCCACCCCTCCGCACCGACCTGTTCGTGCCGCCCAAGCTCGAAGACCGGCAGATGAGCTTGTTCTGAGGGATCACCAACAACCCCAACGTCATCGCCGCGCAGGCGGGGATCCATTCTTCCCGCGACCTCCAGGAAAGAGTGGATTCCCGCCTGCGCGGGAATGACACCGTGGGTATGGGAAGGGCGAGCTCAGCCCTCTCATAGACCTCATCCTGAGCTTGTCGAAGGACGAGGTCGCGGCCACGGTGTCTCCACCCTCGTGGTTCGACAAGCTCATCATGAGGTGTAGGCCCCGCGGGAGGGATCGTAGTAGCAGCGATGCAGGAGCACCGTCCCCTACCCCATCACCCGTTCCCGCACCAACCGCAGCACCCGCTCGTCGTCATACCCGGCTGCTGCAATCATCGCCCCCGCCTCGACCAGCGCCACTTCGTCCAGCCCCGTCGCAATCCCGATCGTCGCTATTCCCGCTGCCGTTGCCGAGGCAATGCCCGTCCGCGAATCCTCGAACGCCACACTGTTGGCTGGGTCCGCGCCCAGCAGCCGCAGCCCCTCCAGATATGGCAGCGGATGCGGCTTGCCGTGCTCCAGTTCCGCCCCGATCACCACATGCTCGAACCTCGGGCGCACCCCGATGGCATCCAGCAGCAGGTCGGCATTCGGCCGTGGGGCATTGGTCACCGCCACCTTGGGCACCCCGTTTGCCTCAGCCCAGTCGAGCAGCGCGAACAGCCCATGCACCGGCTCGATCCCTTGCGCCGCGAGTTCCCGAAAGGCAGCCTCCTTGCCATCGAGGATCTCCATCCGCCGCTCCGGCGTCTCGTCCGGAAACAGCTGCGCCCCGATATGCACATTCGCCTTGCCCTGCAGTTCCCGCGCGAACCGTTCCTTGTCGAACCGGTGCCCGTAGGGCGCAAAGGCGTCGTTGAAGGCCTTGAGGTGCAACGGATCGCTATCCACCAGCGTGCCGTCGATATCGAACAGCAGCGCGGCGCCGGGCTTGAGGGGCATGTATTCTGGTCCGTCAGGGAAGTTGCCGGATAAACCCCTGAGGGGCCGTTGCCGTCAACCGGCTTAGTATTGCGCCACCCGCCGCGCATAGGTCGACATGAAGTCGAGCGAGGCCATCACACCGCGCAGGGACAGGCGCACCTCGTGCTCACCGCCTCCGCTCACCGGCACGCTCAGCGTCACTGCATTCCCGGCCTTCATCAGCTCGAGCAGGCGGTCACGCGTCGCCGCATCGCTGATGAAATACTGGTTCACCGTGTTGAACCGCGTCTCGAGGTCGCTGTCGAAAGCGAGGCGCAGCGGTGGCTCGCTCCCAAAGCTCAGGACCAGATCGCGGCTCTCGTCCACGCTGACGTCATCGGCCGCCACTGTCACCGCCAGGTCGAGTTCTCCATCGAGCCGGTTGCGGACCAGCGTCAGCTTGTAGGCCGGCAGATTGGCGCTGTTCAGCTCGGCGCTGCCGGTCGAGGCGAAGCAGGAATAGCCGTAATAATCCGGCGCATCCTCGATGATCCTGTCCGGGCAAGAGGCTAGCCAGTCGCGGTGATACTCGCGCCATTCCCCTGAGGAATGAGCGAACGGATCAGCGCTCGCGGGCGCAACGGCAATTGCGGCGAGCAGAAGGGCGACGGCAGTCCTCGGCAATCTGAAACCTCTCTGGCTGGCGCCCTCCCGCGGCTTCGACTATAGCAGCCGCCCCGACGCTGAACAGGAGGTGGGAATGGCCATTACCAATCACAACGGCATGACCCTGCTCGAGCTCGAGCTCGAGGGCGCCTGCCTTGGTGCAGACCTCCACGTCAACGACATCCTGGGCGATGCCTTCGGGGCCGAGGCCGAGATCGTGGTGGTGCCGGTGAGCCGCATCGAGCCCGCCTTCTTCGAACTCAGAAGCGGGATCGCTGGCGAGGTGTTCCAGAAGATGGAGCAGTACCAGCGCCGCCTCGTCATCCTTGGCGACATCGCCGCGGAGGTTAATGCCAGCAAGTCGCTCCACGACTTCGTCTACGAGACCAACCTTCGGGGCCACCATCTGTTCGTTCCCGACCGGGAGGCGATGCTGGCGCGGCTGTGACCGCCGGCCCGATTGACTTGGCCGCACCACTGCAGATGCTCGACACCATGCTGATCGATTCGCCCGTCCAGACCGAACCGGATTTCAGCCGCGAGCGCGAGCTGATGGCTCGCGGGGCGCGGCTGGTCGCCGGCGTCGACGAAGCCGGCCGCGGCCCCCTCGCTGGTCCGGTCGTGGTGTCCGCCGTGGTGCTCGATCCCACCAGCATCCCCGACGGGCTCGACGACTCCAAGCGCCTTGACGAGGAAAACCGCGAGATGCTGTTCGAGCGCGTCATGGCCACCGCCCTCGGCGTCGCCGTGGTGGTCGCCCCGCCCTCGGTCATCCTCGAGCGCAACATTCGCGGCGCCACCCTGTGGGCCATGGCCCGCGCCGCCTGCTCGCTGCCGGTGGTGCCGGATCGCGTTCTGGTCGACGGCCGTGACGTGCCCATGGGTCTGCCCTGCGACGGCGTCGCCGTGATCGGCGGCGACGGGCTCAGCGTCTCCATTGCCGCGGCCTCGATCGTCGCCAAGGTCACGCGCGACCGCATGTGCCGCATCATGGACTGCGACGCCCCGCATTTCGGCTTCGCCGGTCACAAGGGCTATTCCACGCCGCAGCACCTGACCGCCCTCACCCAGCACGGCCCCTGCCGTCACCACCGCGAGGCCTTCGCGCCAGTGGCTGAAGCCTGGGCCCGCCTCAGGGGCGAACTCGTCGCCTAGGCGATCATCCGCGCTCCGGGACAGCGCTTAACCTCCCGCTAACCCCTTGCGAACGCTCCCTTAACCTTACGCAGGCTATAACGGTCCCGTTAGTACTGCGTTAGGGTTAAGTGCATGTTGCGTACCGCGCGTACGGCGTACATCGCCGATGCGGAAGAGGCCAGAAGCCTGCCGATCGACACGATCCTGGTGGGCGACTGCATCGATCACATGAATGCCCTGCCGGCCGGCAGCATCGACCTGATCTTCGCCGACCCGCCGTATAATCTGCAGCTGGAACAGGGCCTCACGCGCCCCGACCAATCGCGCGTCGACGCCGTCGACGACGAGTGGGACAAGTTCGAGAGCTTTGCCCATTACGACGGCTTCACCCGCGAGTGGCTCCGCGCCGCCCGCCGGCTGCTCAAGCCCGATGGCGCCATCTGGGTCATCGGCAGCTACCACAACATCTTCCGCGTCGGCACGGCGCTGCAGGATCTCGACTACTGGATCCTCAACGACATCGTCTGGCGCAAGGCGAACCCGATGCCGAACTTCCGCGGCACCCGCTTCACCAATGCCCATGAGACCCTGATCTGGGCCTCGAAGTCGCAGAAGAGCCGCGTCACCTTCAATTACGAGGCGATGAAGCTCGCCAATGACGACACGCAGATGCGGTCGGACTGGCTGTTCCCGATCTGCACCGGCGCCGAGCGGCTGAGGGACGAAGACGACGAAAAGGTCCACCCGACCCAGAAGCCGGAGGCCCTGCTCTATCGCATCCTCAATGCCACGACGAAGCCGGGCGACATCGTGCTCGACCCGTTCTTCGGCACCGGCACCACTGGCGCGGTGGCGCGCAAGCTCGGCCGGCACTTCATCGGCATCGAGCGCGAGCAAACCTATGTTACAGCCGCGCTCACCCGCATCGCCAGCATCCGCCCGGCCGTGTTCGAGGCCCTGCAGTCGGTCACGCCCAAGCGCAAGGAAGCCCGCATTCCTTTCGGCTCGCTGGTCGAACAGGGACTTATTCAACCTGGCACGCAACTCTTCGACTTAACGAGACGTTACTCGGCCATGGTTCGTGCTGACGGCTCACTCGTCTCCGGTCCCCATCAGGGCTCCATCCACAAGGTGGGTGCTCTCGTGCAAGGGGCCGAAGCATGCAACGGGTGGACCTTCTGGCACCACGACGACGGCGGCCGCCTAGCTCCTCTGGATGATTTGCGCGCCGGCGTTCGTCGTAAACTTGATTTGCTTTCTGCCTGATCCTGACCTCCAATCGTCTCAGGCTCTAAACTGGCCGCCGGCACCACCGGCGGCCTCTTTGTTTCTAGGCCTCGGCGGCGGCGCCAACGAGCCGCGAAATCAGCTCCGCGACCTTTTCCGGCTGATCCTCCGGCGCGAAATGCGCGCACTCCTCGAGCACGGTAAGCCGCGAACCCGGGATCGCCTGGTTGAGCCTGTGCGCCCAATCCGGCGTCTGCCACTTGTCCTCCGCGCCCCAGATCAGTTGCACCGGCACCCGGCCCAGCTCCGGAATTCGGTCGGCGATCTCGAGCGTATGCACCGGGTCGTAGTGCCGGACCTGATGCTGGAACAGGCTCGGCTGCCCGATCGGGCCGGAGATATAGTCGAGATAGGTCTCGAGTGGCCCGGCGGCGAACCGCTCCTTGTGATGCACAGCACTCAGCAGCCAATCACGGAAATGCTCTCGATGGACCGCATCAGGCGCCTTGATCAATGCGTCGAGGCCCTGCTCCATCTGCTGGCGCGTCCGGCCTGAAGGGTAGCTGTCGTAGCTCACCACATCGATCATGGTCAGCGACAGCAGCCGCTCAGTGTGAAACACGCCAAACCGCTGCGCGACGCCCCCGCCGATGTCGTGCGCGACAAGGTGAAAGCGCTCGATGCCCCAGTGCGCCAGCATCTGTTCGAGCACGCCCACCTGAGCGGAGATGGACGTGTCCACCTCGAGCGATGCCGGCCGTTCGGACAGCCCGAAGCCCAGAAGATCGAACAGGTGCACCCGAAATCCCGCCGCCGCGAGACGCGGCGCGACGTTCCGCCAGATCAACGATGATGACGGCGTACCATGCACCAGCACCACCGGCTCACCATCGCCATGCGCTCCTGCGGCAATCCGACAGCCGTCCACCAGCACATGTTCGGTGATGAGTTCGTTGTTCACGCTGGTTCTCCTTCGGCTGGTGAGTGTCACCTGCCGAATGCCCGGAACCGCCGATCGATCCGCGTTCAACTCACCTGCGACAGCACCAGCGCCGTCAGAAACCCGCAGGTGATCGCGATGGCTGCCGATTGCTGGTACTGGTGCTCTTCGGCCGACGGCAGCAGGTCGGTGGTGGTGAGATAGAGCATCGCTCCCGCCCCCGCCGAGAGCAGGAACGACAAAACCTCCACCGGCACGTTGCGCAGCAGCGCCCAGCCACCAAGCCCCGCCACCATCAGCGACAGCCCGATCAGCCCGGTCCACACCAGCGTGCGCCGCACATGGGTCCTGTCATCCTCCTTGCGGGCAAGCGCACCGATGCTCATCGCCTCGCTGAGATTGTCGATGGCGATGGCGATGCCCACCACCAGCGCGGTGGCGCCGCCGAGCGACCCTCCGACACCGATGCTGAGCCCCTCGATCAGTTCCTCCGTGGCGGTGGCCATCGCCAGCACCGTCACCATGGTGCCGCGCGGCCGGTGCCGACGGTGGAAGCTCTCCACCTTCGGCTTCTGGTCCGCCTCGTCTCCGGCGAGCTGTCCCTTGTTGACGAACATGTCGAGACCATAGGTCAGCAGCATGCCGAGGATCACCGCCGGCACCACCAGCCACACGGCGATCCGTTCCAGCGCCGTCGGAATCATCTCAAAACTCGCCGTGCCGATCAGGATGCCGCCGGCGAACCCCACGGTGATCGAGAGCAGCAGACTCGACGGCGAGAAGCGGGTGGCGACGAACCCGCCGATGGGCGAGCACAGCCCGGCGCCAATCACGATGGCCGCTACCTTCCAGAACCCGTCCACGCCGACCTCCGCTTTGCGCAGGAGAACGGCCGCAATCAGACCCGGTTGCTGCCCCTTACCAGCGGCTCAGCCGTGCCCAGCCGCCGCGAGCACCTTGCGGAACAGGGTCGGCAGCGCCTCGCCACCAAGGCGCTGCGGTTCCACCCACCAGCCGTCGTCGACACCGGCCGGCTCTACCGTCGCCGACCACACCTCCAGTTCCAGCCGGAAATGGGTGAACATGTGCACCACCTGGCCATGGTGCCGCCAGTCGCCCGCAGTCGGGTAGGTCGGCGCGCCCAGTTCCGCCGCCCAGTCGGAACCTGGCACCTCGCTCATCCCGGCGAGCAGCCCCTTGCTTGGCCGGCTGCGCAGATAAACGTCCCCGCCGGCATCACGCATCACATAAGCATGGCCCTTGCGGATGGGCTTGTCGGTCTTCGCCGCCTTCACCGGATAGGCGGTAGGGTCCGCCGTCCGCGCCGCCGCACAGCCCGGCTCCAGCGGGCAAAGCAGACACGCGGCATTGCGCGGCGCACAGACGGTGGCACCGAGATCCATCATCGCCTGGGCGAAATCTCCCGCGCGCTGCGGCACCGAAAGCTGCAGCACCGCCCGTAATTCTTCCTTCCCCTCTCGCACCGGCACTTCGAGCCGGTGATAGCGCGCCAGCACCCGTTCGAGATTGCCGTCCAGCACCGCCACGCGTTCGTCGAAGCAGATCGCGGCGATCGCCGCGCTGGTATAGGCGCCAATGCCGGGAAGCGTCGCGAGCCCAGCCGCCGTCGCCGGGAACACCCCACCATGCCGCTCGACCACCGCCTGCGCGCAGGCATGGAGGTTCCGCGCCCGCGCATAGTAGCCGAGCCCCGCCCATTCGCGCAGCACCGAGTCCAGCGGCGCCGCCGCCAGCGCGAACACCGTCGGCCACAGCTCGGTGAACCGGAGGAAATAGCGACGCACCGCTGCCACGGTGGTCTGCTGCAGCATCACTTCGCTGAGCCACACCCGATACGGATCCGGCCGCACGCCTTGCGCCCGCAAGGCCGGCGGCACCCGCCATGGCAGGTCGCGCGCATGCCGGTCGTACCAGGCGAGTACGGCCTCGGCATCAAGCGGTCGGGGGTCGAGAGTGGGCATCGCCTCCCGATACTCACCCGCCCGCCGCTTCACAAGCGCCGGCACCGGCTTGGCGCGGATGTGATCGCACTTGCCGCTGCCCGCCCCCGGCGCTACTCCAACGTCATGGCCAAGGACGAACCAGCCGAACCCAAGCGCCGCAATCGCACGCTCAGCGTCGCCGATGCCGTCTCGGGCGCGCTCGGTCCGATGCTGAAGAAGCGCGGCTTTGCCAGCCGCGACATCATCGCCAACTGGCCCGCCATCGCCCCGCCGCCCTATGACCAGGTCACCATGCCCGACAAGCTGAGCTGGCCGCGCGGCGAACGGAGCGCGGAGGGTGCGACCCTGGTCCTGCGCTGCGCCCCGGGCCATGCCCTCGCCGCCCAGCACGACGCACCTCGGATTGCGACAGCGGTGAACCGCTATTTCGGCTTCCTCCTGGTACGCGAGGTGCGCCTGTCTGCCGACCCGTTCACCCCCGGTTCAGGCACCAGGCGCGACAACACCCAACAACCGGACCCGAGCGTTGCCGCAAAGGTCGGGGGCCTCGTGGCCCGGGTGGACGACGACAATCTGCGGGAAGCGTTGCGGGCCTTGGGCCACGCGCTCGCCAGCAGATCGGACCGCAACAGCGAATAGTGCGTTCACCCAGCAGTGACCTATGTGCCCACTTGCCGACGCGGTCGACGCGTGTAGTGTCCGCACAACCACAAGAAGGAGCGTGAGCCGTGAACCTCAACCGTCGTGAGACCCTCGCCTTGGCCGCTGCCGCATCGGTGCTGAGCCTGTGCGGCGTGTCCGCTGCCAGTGCCGCCGAAGGCGACATGATCGATCAGGCGAAGCTGTTGGCTCCGGCCGGCGACCTGCCCGACCGCCCGCTCGGAAATCCCGACGCGCCGGTGACGGTGATCGAATACGCCTCCCCCACCTGCCCGCACTGCGCGACCTTCCACAACGAGGTCTATCCCGAGTTCAAGGCGCAGTACGTCGATACCGGCAAGGTGCGGTTCATCCTGCGCCCCTTCATCCGCAACCCGATCGACGCCGCCATTTTCATGCTGGCCGAGGCCTCGGGCGAGACCAACTACCACAACGTCATCGGCACCTATTTCCGCACCCAGGCCACCTGGGGCATTTCGCAGACCCCGCGCGACGCCATCTTCGAAGTGGCCCAGCAGCTCGGTTTCAACGAGGAAAGCTTCAACGCCGCATTGACGAATCAGGCCCTCTACACCGGGATGGAAGCCCAGCGCGAACAGGCGCTAAACGAGTTCGGCCTGCAGGGTACGCCCACCTTCTATGTCAACGGCAAGACGCTCACCGGCGACAAGACGCTCGAACAGCTCGCTGCCGAGATCGACCCGCTCGTGCCCGCCGACTTCCAGCCGACCGACGCCGACGCCGCAGCCGACGCCGCGACCGAAACTCCTGCGCAGTAGTCTCGGCAACCTCGATGCCCCCCTTCTCCCCTTGCGGGAGAAGGTGCCCGAAGGGCGGATGAGGGGCTTCCCTCCGCGCCCACAGCAGGCCGGGTGAACCCATGAAGTTCACCCGCCTCAAGCTCCACGGCTTCAAGTCCTTCTGCGACGAGACCGTCCTGGTGATGGAGCCGGGGTTGACCGGCATCGTCGGCCCCAATGGCTGCGGCAAGTCCAACCTCGTCGAAGCCATGCGCTGGGTGATGGGCGAAAGCTCCTACAAGGCCATGCGCGCCTCGGGCATGGACGACGTGATCTTCTCGGGCTCCGGCAACCGCCCGGCCCGCAACACCGCCGAAGTCACCCTCGTCCTCGACAATTCCGACCGCACCGCCCCGGCTGCCCTCAACAACGCCGACATCCTCGAAGTCACCCGCCGCATCGAGCGCGAGGCCGGCTCGGTCTACCGGGTCAACGGCCGCGAGGTGCGCGCCCGCGACGTGCAATTGCTGTTCGCCGACGCCTCCACCGGCGCCCACTCGCCCGCCCTCGTCCGCCAGGGCCAGATCGGCGAACTGATCGCCGCCAAGCCCACCGCCCGCCGCGCCCTGCTTGAAGAGGCTGCCGGCATTTCCGGTCTTCACTCCCGCCGCCATGAGGCCGAGTTGCGCCTGCGTGCCGCCGAGCAGAACCTCGAGCGCGTCGACGACATCATCGCCCAGGTCGAGGCGCAGCTCGAAACGCTGAAGCGCCAGGCGCGCCTTGCCACCCGCTATCGCGCCCTCTCGGGCGACATCCGCCGCGCCGAAGCGACCCTTGCGCATCTGCGCTGGGTTGCCGCCCGCTTTGCCGAGAAGGAGGCCGAAGCCCAGCAGGCTGTGCTGATCCGCCAGCTCGCCGACGCCACCCATGCCGAGCGGGTCGCCCAGAAGACCGCCGAAGCCGCGTCCGCCGAACTTGCGCCGCTGCGCGAGCGCGAGGCCGTGGCCGGAGCTGTGCTCCAGCGCTACACCATCCTCGCCGAGCAACTGGCCGAAGAAGCCCGCCGCACCAGCCAGCGCCGCCGCGAACTCGAAACCCGCCTCGCCCAGCTCGCCGCCGACGGCACCCGCGAGCACGACCTCGTCACCGAGGCGGAAACCACGCTCGCCGCCCTCACCGCCGAAGATCAGGAGCTCGCGCGCGAGGCGGAAGCCGCGGCAACGGAACTGACCGCAGCCCGCACCGCCGCCGACACGGCCAAGGCCGCAGCCGCGGACGCCGAGACGCGCGCCCGCGAAGCGCTGGACGCCTTGGCGCAGCTCCGCGCCCGCCGCGCCGCCGCCGAGCGCAGCCACGCCGACGCCCTCGCCCGTATCGAGCGCGTGCGCCGCCAGACCGCCGAAGTGGAAACCGAAGCCGCGACCGTCAGCGCCGCCCTCTCCGCCGACGCCGACCTTGCTGCCCGCCGCGCCGCGCTCGAGGCCGCGCAGGCAGAGGCCGGCACCGCCGAAGCTGCGGCCATCGCCGCCGAAGAAGCATCCGCCGCCGCCCAAGCGAGCCTCGACGCACTGCGCCCCAAGCTCGTCGAAATCGACTCCAGCCTCACCCGCCTCGAAGCCGAGGCAGCGACTCTGGCCAAGATGCTCAATGTCGCCGACGCCAGCCTCTGGCCCGCCATTGTCGACGACCTCAAGGTCGCCCCCGGCTACGAGACCGCGCTCGGCGCAGCCCTTGGCGACGACCTCGAAGCCAGCTCAGATGCCGGCGCTCCGATCCACTGGTCCGTCGCCATCGACCACACCGACGACCCGGCCCTGCCGCAGGCGGCCGAGCCGCTCAGCCGCTACGTCACCGGCTCGCCGCTGCTGAAGCGCCGGCTCGACCAGATCGGCCTCGTGTCACCCGTCGACGGCCCGGCGATGATGCGCGCCCTGAAGCCAGGGCAGAAGCTGGTCACCCTCGATGGCGCCCTCTGGCGCTGGGACGGTTTCGTGGCCGCGGCCGATGCCCCCTCGCCTGCCGCCCAGCGCCTGGCTCAACGCAACCGTCTCGCCGAGCTCGACGAGGAAATTCTGCGCATCCGTCAGGAGCGCAATGCCCGCCGCCGCGACGTCGAAGCCGCCACCGCCGCCGTCGATGCTGCCCGCGCCGAGGAGCGCCAGTGTCGCGACTCCTGGCGCGCCGCCCAGCATGCCATCACCGCTGCCCAGTCCGGCGTCGATCAGGCCCAGCGCCGCATGGGCGACCTTGCCGCTCGCCAGTCTGCCCTGGCCGAGGCCCGCCAGCGGCTGGATGCCAGCCTTGAGGAGGCGACGCTCGCCCTCAAGGAAGCCGAGACCGCCCTTGCCGGTGCCGGCACCGAAGATGAAGCCGCTGACGCTGCCCGCACCCTCGAAACCCGGCTCGCCTCGCTGCGCGATGCCGCCGAGCAGGCACGCCTCCGCCTGTCCACCCTCGAAACCGCGGCACGCCTCCGCGACAACCGCCGCGCCCAACTCGCCCGCGATGCCGAAGCCTGGGGCCGCCGCCGCGACAGTGCCGCCGGTCAACTCGCGACTCTGGCCGAGCGCCGCGCCGAGGTCGAAGCCCAACTCGCCTCCTCTGCCGAAACCCCGGACGGTTTCGCTGCCCGCAAGGCGCAGCTCGACGAGCAGATCGACACCGCCAAGGTCGAGCACAAGGCCGCCGGCGACAGCCTTGCCGTCGCCGACACCCGCTGGCGCGAAGCCGACCGCGCCGTCAAGGCCGCCGGCGAGGCCCTCACCAATGCCCGCGTCGAACTCACCCGCCTCGAAGAGCGCGTCCGCGGCCTCATCGCTCAGCGCCAGCAGATCGAGCGCAGCATCGAGGAAACTCTTGGCATTGCCGCCAAGCAGACGCTGGAAGCCTCCGGCATCAAGCCCAGCGAAGCGCTGCCGCCCGAGGCGCAGGTCGAACAGCGCCTCGACCGGCTCAAGGCCGAGCGCGAGCGCCTGGGCGGGGTCAACCTCTCCGCCGAGAAGGAAGCCGTCGAGGTTCAGGAAAAGCTCGACACCATGGTCGCCGACCGCGACGACCTGATCGAGGCCATCGCCAAGCTGCGCACCGGCATCCAGTCGCTCAACCGCGAGGGCCGCGCCCGCCTTAGCGAAGCCTTCACCCAGGTCAACGCCCACTTCCAGGAGCTGTTCACCACCCTGTTCGGCGGCGGCACCGCCGAGCTCAGCTTCGTTGAAAGCGACGATCCGCTCGAGGCCGGCCTCGAGATCATCGCCCGGCCGCCTGGCAAGAAGCCGCAGACCATGACCCTGCTCTCCGGCGGCGAACAGGCGCTCACCGCCATGTCGCTGATCTTTGCGGTGTTCCTCACCAACCCCGCCCCGATCTGCGTGCTCGACGAAGTGGACGCGCCCCTCGATGACGCCAATGTCGAGCGCTTCTGCACCCTGCTCGACTCCATGCGCCAGCGCACCAACACCCGTTTCATGGTCATCACCCACAACCCGATCACCATGAGCCGCGTCGACCGCCTGTTCGGCGTCACCATGGCCGAACGCGGAGTCTCCCAACTCGTCTCGGTCGACCTCACCACCGCCGAAAGCTTCCGCGAAGCGAGCTAGCACCCCGGCTGCGGCGGGACTGCACCACCGGGACAAGCCTCCGGTGGTGACGACGCGGAGAGTCACTCTCATAGCGGTCCGTCGTCATTGCCGGGCCTGTCTGACAATCCATCGCCACTCTCCCACCCACGCGTCATCCCCGCGAAGGCGGGGATCCATTCTTCCCAGGAGCTCGGCAAAGAGTAGATTCCCGCCTGCGCGGGAATGACGCCGGGTTGTTACTGGTGCTGTGCCTCTCAAGAATCTGTCTGGACCACCGGGACAAGCCCGGTGGTGACGACACGGAGAGTCACTCTCATATCGGTCCTTCGTCATTGCCGGGCTTGTCCCGGCAATCCATCCGCAACTCTCCCACCCGACCGCGTCATCCCCGCGAAGGCGGGGATTCATTCTTCTCAGGCGTTCAGCCAAGTGGATTCCCGCCTTCGCGGGAATGACGCCGAGTGTGTTGTGAGTTCATGGCGCACCCCCACCCAGCCTCCCCCGCAGGCGGGCGAGGAGCTGCATCGAGGTTGCTGCGCTGCCCGGGCACCCACCGGTCCGTCCCTCCCCTTCAGGGGGAGGTTGGGTGGGGGTGTGCGATCCCTCGCCCCTTCACCACCCCCTCCCCACCCCCGATGTCACCCCCGCGAAAGCGGAGGCCCATGCCGAGATTTTCCCACCGCCGCAAGATGGTGGTGCAAGCACCTCAGGCTGGATTCCCGCGTGCGCGGGAATGCACCGAGTGTGTTGTGAGTTCATGGCGCACCCCCACCCAGCCTCCCCCGCAGGCGGGGGAGGCGCTGCATCGAGCCTGCCGCGCTGCTCGAACACCCACCGACCCGTCCCTCCCCCGCCCGCGGGGGAGGTTAGGTGGGGGCTCTTCCCACACCCACCAGCCCCACAAATCTATCCCCCTTATCCCCGTCGCCTCCCCATGCCCCATACTCCCCCCATCTCTTCCGCACGGGGCGGCCTGCAGCGACCAGTGGCGGAAGGACGGCCGGGCAGGGGGAGGTCGCTCTTTCCCTGGGCTCGTGGGTGGTCCGCTCAGGTCCGGCGAGGTGCGGTAAGTCCCGTGCCCCCTGTCCGGAATGGAGTCGTCGCGCCCCGTTCTAAAATCCCGGCGCCCCGAGGCGATGTCGTCTCACTAAATAAATACTCAGAGGCGCCACCGCCTCGGGGCCCGCTCCCATCGAACCGACGGTGACCCCGGCGGACAGCTTCGCTCGCCCAGAATCCGTCCGGCATGCCACGACTCCACCACCACACCTGTGTGGACAGCATGCCGCACCCCTTGTGAGCCTCGAATTTCCACGATTTCACAATCACTTAGCACCGCGCTACTCGCCTTGACACCATTTGGGGCCACCACTATGTTGCGCGCGACCAAAAGGGCGCCCCGGAATCCCGGGAAAGCTGGCAACAAGGGGAGCGGGCGGATGACGAATTCGCAAGACGACCCGAAGCTGCCGGACAGCGCTCGCGGGGTGACGCGGGATCTGGCATCGCGCATCGCCTCGGCCAAGCGGGAACGGATGCTGGAGGACGACAGAGCCTCCCGCGACGCTTCCCCGGAGATGAGCGGACTGGCGCGCGGCTTGCGCATCGGCACCGAGTTCGTCGCCGCGATCATGGTGGGGGCCGGCATCGGCTATCTCATCGATCTTGGCCTGGGAACCAGCCCCTGGGGCTTGCTCATCCTGTTCGGGTTGGGCTTTGCCGCTGGAATCCTGAACGTCATCCGTGCGGTGGCGGAAATGAATGCCGCTTCGCCTCCTCCCGCCGGTGCCGATCTCGGTCCGGACGGGGAAGACGAAGAGCTGAACGATAGATGATGGCACCTAGAGGGCTCTATGGCCGGTACTGACCCGATCCACCAGTTTGTCATCTATGACATCTTCGAGCTCTTCACCCTTGGCGGTGATGCAGCCGAAGGCACCGGCACCACCTTCGCCTTCACCAATTCGTCGCTGTTCATGGTGCTGACGGTGGTGGCGATCACCGGCTTCCTGCTGCTGTCGACCTCCGGGCGCAAGCTGGTGCCGACGCGGGCGCAGCTCACCGCCGAACTGCTTTACGAGTTCGTCGCCGGCATGGTGCGAAGTTCTGCCGGAACCGCCGGCATGAAGTTCTTCCCGCTGGTGTTCTCGCTGTTCACCTTCATCCTCTTCGCCAATATGTGGGGCATGGTGCCCTACTTCTTCACGGTCACCAGCCACATCATCGTCACCTTCGCGCTGTCGATGCTGGTGTTCCTCACCGTGATCGTCTACGGCTTCATCAAGAACGGCCCGAAGTTCCTCAAGCTGTTCGTGCCGGCCGGCGTGCCGGGCTACATCCTTCCGATCGTGACGCCGATCGAGATCATTTCCTTCCTCTCGCGTCCGATCAGCCTCTCCGTCCGTCTGTTCGGCAACATCCTTGCCGGCCACATCACCCTCAAGGTCTTCACCGGCTTTGCCGTGATGATGATCGGCGCCCTGGGCGCTCTCGGCTGGGGCGCTGCCATCCTGCCGATGCTGATGGCGATCGCCCTGACGGGCCTCGAGTTTCTCGTCGGTGCAGTCCAGGCCTATGTCTTCGCGGTCCTGACCTGCATGTATCTCAACGACGCGATCCACCCCTCCCACTAACCACCAATCTCGGCGGTAAATGCCCGTCGAACTCCTAGTCGCTTGAAAGGACATTAAAATGGAAGCTGAAGCCGCGAAGTTCATCGGTGCGGGCATTGCTTGTTTCGGTATGGCCGGCGCCGCCATCGGTGTGGCCAACATCTTCGGCAACTTCCTGTCGGGCGCCCTGCGCAACCCGTCGGCCGCTCCCAGCCAGTTCGGTAACCTGATCTTCGGTTTCGCCGTGACCGAAGCTCTGGGCATCTTCTCGTTCCTGGTTGCCCTGATCCTGCTGTTCGTCGCCTAAGACGAACCACCAGAGCCTTGCCGCAGCCGGTCGCCCGGCTGCGGTTTGATGTCCGGCAGACCCGCCAGGACACCGGACGAACGGGACCGCACAGATGGTAACGCAAGCCTTCGCGCAAGAGGCGGAAACGCCGACCGAGGAAAACCTCGACCAAGCCGTCGACGCCAGCCACGGCGAACCCGTGCCCGGCGCAACCGGACACGATCCGGTGGCGGATACTCATTCCACGGCCGAAGTGCACCACGAAGAAGCCCATGGCGTCTTCCCGCCCTTCGATCCGGCGACCTTCCCGAGCCAGTTGCTCTGGCTCGCGATCACCTTCGGTGCGCTCTATCTGCTGATGAGCCGCATCGCCCTGCCCCGCATCGGCGGCATTCTCGAGAAGCGCAAGGCGCTGATCGATGCCGACCTTGCCGCAGCCGATGCTTCCCGCCAGCAGACCGACGCAGCCATCGCCGCCTATGAGTCGGCCCTGGCCGCGGCCCGCAGCAATGCCCAGGCCATCGCGACGCAAACTCGCGAGCAGATCCAGGCTGACCTGGCGGGCCGTCGCGCTGCCGTGGAAGCCGACCTCACCAGCAAGGTGACCGAGGCGGAAGCCCGCATCGCTGCCACCAAGGCCGAGGCGATGACCCATGTCGACGAGATCGCCGCTGAAACGGCGCAAACCGTAGTCACCCAGCTCATCGGCGATGTACCCGCCGAGAACGTCCGCGCTGCGGTCGCCAAGGCCAAGGAGTAAGCGCCATGCCAGAATGGTTGGATAACAGCTTCTTCGCCATGCTGGCGTTGGTCATCTTCGTCGGCATGATGATCTTCTTCGGCGTCCCCCGCATCATCGGCAAGATGCTCGACGGCAAGATCGCTGACATCGAGAACGACATCGCCGAAGCCAAGCGCCTGCGCGAAGAGGCCGCAGCTCTCCTGGTCGAATACGAGCAGAAGCGCGTCGCCGCCGAAGCCGAGGCCCAGGGCATCGTCACCGCCGCACAGGAAGAGGCCCAGCGCCTCACCGCCGAGGCGCAGGCTTCGCTGGCCGAGCTCGTCGCCCGCCGCACCAGGTCGGTGGAAGACAAGATCGCCCAGGCCGAAGCTCAGGCAGTTGCCGAAGTTCGCGCCCGCTCTGCCGACCTCGCGATCGAGGCGGCACGCACCGTCCTCACCGACGAGATGCGCAACCGCGGCGGCCAGGTCATCGACAAGGCCATTGCCGACGTGGGCAGCCGGCTGAACTAAGGCTCGGTACATCACTCAAGAACCAAAGGCGGGTCGCAAGACCCGCCTTTCTTGTTTTCGTGGCCGCGACCTCGTGGTTCGACAAGCTCACCATGAGGTCTACGGGGGCGCCGAGTTCTCATAGACCTTGTATTAGCGGGATGTGCGAATGTGGGGGTGCCGCGGCCTGTTCGACACCAGGCCGCGGCGGCGGCATCGGATCGAGGTAGACCCAGACTGGTGGTGTGCACCTTTGTCTGAGGATGAGCGGGATCGTTGCCGTCAGTCTTCATCGGGCCCGCATGGTTGATTGAACCCAGGGTTCGCATTCCAAGGACGGGACGAGGAAGATGAGCCATTCTAGCACATTTGTGGCCGGGATCGATACCGGCAAGGCAGCTCTTGATCTGGCGGTGACGCCCGGCGAGGGATGGCTGCGGGTGAACAATGACGCGGCCGGATGGCAGGCGGCGGCGGAGTGGTTGCTCAAGGCCGGAGTCGATCGGGTCGGCATCGAAGCCAGCGGCGGCTACGAACGTGGCGTGGTCGCGGCTTTGCGGGAGGCCGGGTTCAAGGTGATCCTGCACCAGCCGCTGCAGGTACGCCTGTTTGCCCGCATGCGTTTGCAGCGCGCCAAGAACGACCGGCTGGATGCCCGGGTCATCGCCGCCTTCACCGCCCTGTTCCAGACGAGTCGGGCCGCAGTTGATCCGGCCCTGTCGGCCTTGAACGAGCATCTGGTCTTCATCGACCAGCTGGTCCAGGACATCGCCCGGCTCAAGACCCGGCTCGAGCATCTGCACGATACCCGTCTTGCCAGCCTGGTTGCCGCTGACATTGCCGCACTCAAGGCCCGCCTGCGCGACGAACGGCGCCGGCTGGAACGGGCGGTGCGGGCCGACAAGGCTCTCGGGCGGCGGCTCGATCTGCTGCTCTCCGTCCCCGGCATCGGCATACCGACCGCCTTGGCCTTGCTGATCGCCATGCCGGAACTGGGCAGCATCAGCCGTGAACAGGCCGCTGCCCTGATCGGGTTGGCACCGTTCGACCACGACAGCGGCAAGCATCACGGGCGGCGCCACATCGCCGGCGGCCGTGCCCGCCCCCGGCAGGCTCTCTACGCCGCGGCCCTGCCTGCCGCCTATCGATGGAACCGCCAACTCATGGCGCTCTATGCCCGCCTTACTGCCGCTGGCAAACCCCACAAGCTCGCCCTCGTCGCCTGCGCTCGAAAACTCGTCATCTTCGCCAACACCGTTCTGCAACGAGGCCAACCCTGGACCCCATAGCTAATGGTTGCTCATCCTGAGCCCGTCGAAGGACGAGGTCGCGGCCAGCTGCTTGTGACAAGCACCTCTGGGTGCATTGACGCCCGCCGGAATCTCCACCATGGTGCCGGCGACTGCGGGAGAGACCGGCCACAGAGCCGGCGCCGAAGGAGCAACCGCCCCGGAAACTCTCAGGCATCAGGGACCGCAGTCGGGTCAAGCACTCTGGAAAGTGGACCGGCTCGCCGGTCACCCCGAAGGAGCAACCGGCGCTCAGCCGGGAAATCTCTCAGGGCAAGGACAGAGGGGGCACGTGCGCTTCTCAGGCGAGGCGCGTTCCGTGTCGCTCATTGTTCCGGGTTGCCCATGGCCGAAGCCAGCTCCGCCGATCTCAAGACCGTACCGCTCCACGCCCGCCACGTCGCCGCCGGCGGCCGCATGGTGCCGTTCAGCGGCTATTCCCTGCCCGTCCAGTACCCCACCGGCATCATGGCCGAGCACAAATGGACCCGCGAACAGGCCGGCCTGTTCGATGTCAGCCATATGGGCCCCTGCTTCCTGATGCTCGACAATCCGAGCGGCGATCCCGACGCCGACCACGCCGCCATCTCGGCCGTGCTCGAGCCGCTGGTGTGTGGCGACATTGCCGGCCTCAAGCCGGGCCAGATCCGCTACACGCTGCTGCTCAACGACCAGGGCGGCATCCTCGACGACCTCATGGTCGCCCGCTCGCCCAAGGTGTCCGGCGCCCTCTATATCGTCGTCAACGCCGGCACCAAGGAAGCCGACTTCGCCCGTATCGCCGCGGCTGCCGAGGGCCGCGCCCGCCTCACCCGTGCCGACCAGAACCAGGCGCTGCTCGCTCTCCAGGGCCCGGAGGCCGTTGGCGTCCTTGCCCAGCATCTGCCGGGCGTGGTCGAGCTTGGTTTCATGCAGTACGGCCCCTACGAATTCGCCGGCCAGACGGTGATCGTCTCCCGCTCCGGCTACACGGGCGAGGACGGCTTCGAAATTCTTTGCCCCAACAGCTTCGCCGAAACCCTGTGGGACACGCTCCTGGCCGATCCGCGGGTGAAGCCGATCGGCCTCGGCGCCCGCGACTCGCTGCGGCTCGAGGCCGGCCTGCCGCTCTATGGCCATGACCTCGACGAGACCGTCTCCCCTATAGAAGCCGATCTCGGCTTCGCGGTCAGCAAGCGCCGGCGCGAGGCCGCCGACTTCCCTGGCGTCGGGCGCATTCTCGCCGAGCGCGAGGGCGCTCTCACCCGCAAGCGCGTCGGCCTGATCGTCGAAGGCGCGCCGGCCCGCGAGGGCTCGGACATCCTCGACGCCTCTGGCACCATTATCGGCCGGATCACCAGCGGCGGCTTCGCCCCCTCGCTCGGCAAGGCCATCGCCCTCGGCTTCGTGCCCCCCGAGCACACAGCGGCTGGCACCCGCCTCCAGGTCTCGGTTCGCGGCCGCGCGCAGCCCGCCGAAATCGTCGCCACTCCCTTCGTCCCCCACCGCTACTTCCGCAAGGCTCCGCAATGACCACGAAGTTCACCCCGGATCACGAATATCTCCGCGTCGACGGCTCCACCGGCACTGTCGGCATCACGCCCTATGCCCAGGAGCAGCTCGGCGACATCGTCTTTGTCGAGCTGCCAGAAGTCGGCAAGGTGCTGAAGAAGGGCGACGAGGCCGCGGTGGTCGAGTCGGTCAAGGCCGCCTCCGAGATCTACGCGCCGGTTTCCGGCACCGTCACCGAGGTCAACTCCGCCCTCGCCGGCGAGCCCGGTCTCGTCAACTCCGACCCCGAGAACGCCGGCTGGATGTTCAAGCTCACCCTCAGCGACCCGTCTGAGGTCGACTCCCTGCTTGATGCCGACGGCTATGCCGAACTGACCCTCTGAGACCAGATGCGCTATCTTCCCCATTCCGCCCATGAGCGCGCCGACATGCTCGGCGTCATTGGCGCTGCCAATGTCGAGGCGCTGTTCAGCGCCGTTCCGGCATCTGCCCTCAAGAGCTTCGAGCTCGACCTGCCCGCCCACCAGCCCGAATTCCTGGTGGAGGCGCATATGCGCGCCCTCGCCAACCGGAACCACGCGGCCGCGGACGGTCCGTTCTTCATTGGCGCCGGCGCCTACCGCCACCACGTTCCGGCGACCGTGGATCACCTGATCCAGCGTTCGGAATGGCTCACCGCCTACACGCCCTACCAGCCGGAGATTTCGCAGGGCACCCTGCAGATGCTGTTCGAGTTCCAGACCCAGGTGGCCAAGATCACCGGCATGGATGTGGCCAACGCCTCCCTCTATGACGGTTCGACCGGCACGGCCGAAGCCGTGCTGATGGCCCAGCGCCTCACCAGGCGCAGCAAGATCGTGCTCTCCGGCGGCCTCCATCCGCACTACCGCGACGTGGTCAAGGCCTACCTCAAGGACGATCCGAACCTGGTCTGCCTGTCCCCCTCTCCCGAGGGCCAGGGCGATATCCTCGACCACATCGACGGCAGCACCGCCGCCATCGTTATCCAGACACCCGACTTCTATGGGCACCTGCGCGATCTCAAGGGTGCGGCCGATGCCGCTCATGCCGCCGGCGCGTTGCTGATCGTGGTGGTCACTGAGGTCGTCTCCCTCGGCCTTCTCGAAGCGCCGGGCGCCCTCGGCGCCGATATCGTCGTCTGCGAGGGCCAGTCGATCGGCAACGCCCTCAACTTCGGCGGCCCGTATCTGGGCCTGATGGCCACGCGCAAGGAGTTCATCCGGCAGATGCCCGGCCGGCTCTGCGGCGAGACCGTCGATGCCGACGGGCAACGCGGCTTCGTACTGACCCTCTCCACCCGCGAGCAGCACATCCGCCGCGAGAAGGCCACCAGCAACATCTGCACCAATTCCGGCCTCTGCGCCCTCGCCTTCTCCATCCACATGGCGCTGCTCGGCGAAGCGGGCTTCACCCGCCTTGCCCGGCTCAACCATGCCAATGCCGTCAAGCTGGCGCGGATGCTTGGCACGGTCCCCGGCATCGAGCTTCTCAACAAGAGCTTCTTCAACGAAATGACCATCCGTCTGCCGGTGCCTGCTGCACCTGTGGTCGAGATGCTCGCCCAGGCTGGCGTCCTCGCCGGTGTGCCGGTCAGCCGGGTCGAACCCGGCAACCCCGAGGTCGAGAACCTGATCGTACTCGCCGCAACCGAACTCACCACCGACAGCGACATCGAGATGCTGGCCGAGTGCCTCCACGCCGCCATCCAGGAGGACGAGCAATGAGCATGAACACCCAGGGCCGCCCCACCGGCATCGGCACTGCCGCCACCGGCATGTCCTCCACCGGCTCCGCCCTGCTCCCCAACGAGCCGCTGTTGTTCGAGATCGGCGACACCGAGCACTCCGGCGTCGACCTGCCGGACGCGCAGGTCGACGGCAGCTTCCTCGGCGGCTTCGAGCGCAAGACCCCGCTCGACCTCGCCGGCCTCACCGAGCCCGAGGCCATGCGCCACTATGTACGCCTCAGCCGGCTGAACCACTCCATCGACAGCGGCATGTACCCGCTCGGCTCGTGCACCATGAAGCACAATCCGCGCCTCAACGAGAAGATGGCCCGTCTGCCGGGCTTTGCCGACATCCACCCGCTGCAGCCGGTCTCGACCGTACAGGGCGCGCTCGAGCTGATGAACCAGCTCAGCCACTGGCTGATGACCCTCACCAATACCGCCGCCGTCGCCCTGTCCCCCAAGGCCGGCGCCCATGGCGAACTGCTCGGCATGATGGCGATCAAGGCCGCCCAGGAAGCCCGCGGGCAAGGCCACCGCAAGGTCGTGCTGGTTCCCGAAAGCGCCCACGGCACCAACCCGGCCACGGCCGCCTTCCTCGGCTACAGCGTCAAGGCAGTCCCGGCGCGGGCGGACGGCACCGTCGACGTCGAGGCGGTCAAGGCGGCCCTGTCGCCTGATGTCGCCGCCATCATGCTGACCAATCCCAACACCTGCGGCCTGTTCGAGCCACAGGTCCTCGAGATCGCCGCCGCGATCCATCAAGCCGGCGCCTTCTTCTACTGCGACGGCGCCAACTTCAACGCCATCATGGGCGTGGTACGGCCGGGCGATCTCGGCATCGACGCCATGCACATCAACCTGCACAAGACCTTCTCCACCCCCCATGGTGGTGGCGGGCCGGGTGCCGGTCCGGTGGTCCTGTCCGAAGCGCTCGCGCCCTTCGCGCCAGTCCCGTTCGTGCGCCGCAACGGCAACGCGCTGGAGCTGGTCGAGCATGTGGAAGGTCAGGCCCTCGGCCGCGTCACCGCCTTCCATGGCCAGATGGGGATGTATGTGCGCGCCCTCACCTACATGCTCAGTCACGGCGCCGACGGGCTGCGTCAGGCTGCGGAAGACGCCGTCCTCAACGCCAACTACATCAAGGCGCGGCTCGGCGAAGTCTTCTCGGTCCCCTACCCCGATTACCCGACCATGCACGAGGCCCTGTTCGACGACAGCTTCCTCGAGGGCACGGGCGTCACCACGCTCGATTTCGCCAAGGCGCTGATCGACGAAGGTTTCCACCCCATGACCATGTACTTCCCGCTGGTCGTGCATGGCGCCATGCTGGTCGAGCCCACCGAAAGCGAGAGCAAGCAGACGCTCGACCACTTCTGCGACGTCATGGCCGAGTTGGCCGAGGACGCCAAGAACGGCAATCGCGAGCGCTTCACTGCCGCCCCGCAGCGGGCACCCCGTCGCCGGCTCGATGAAACCCGTGCCGCCCGACAGCCGATCCTCAGGTGGGAACGGCCGATGGTTGTTCCGCAGGCAGCCGAATAGAACAAAGGGCCCGGTGATCGTTCACCGGGCCCTCATTTTTCGTTCATCTGCGTTCAGCTTGGCGTCAGCCCTTGGTGTCGAAACCGACCCAGATGGTGATGGTTTCCCCACCAAGATAGGGGATGGCGACGTTCTCGACCACCTTGACGAACTCGGCCGAACGGGCCGGCGGCGTCAGCGCCACGGGGATGGTGTACTTCTCCGAGAACACCGCCTGGCCGTCGCGCTCCACCGCGAAGCGGATCGGGGCGTTGACCGAACTCTGGTTGCCCTGCGGCCCCAGCAGCACGCGCCCAACCACACCCATATTGACAGTGATCAGGCCGTTCGAGACCACGCAATTCCGCGACGTCTCGTCGATAACACCCTGATATTGCAGCGCTCTCGGATCACCCGTGCGGCCGCTGCCATAGTAGAACATTGCCTCGCTGCCGGTCCGCACGCGGATCGGCGGGCACTCGGTCGCGATCGCCGGCAGGGCATTGGTCTGCGCCGCTGCCACCGCGGCCGGCGTCGCCGTCGCGTTCTGCAATTGCTGCTGCTGGGCGGCATTGCCGCCCCCCATCAGGCCGCCCATGGAGCAGCCGGCAAGGGCAAGCGCCGTCAGGCCGGCACCCGCCAGACGCAGGACGGGGGAAACCATGTCGTTCATCAATGCTCCTCCTGACGCGGACACTAGCGGCCCTGAGCCTCGAGCGCCATCAGAATGGCAGGCGCGCCGGTCGCCGTCACCCCGGGCGCATCCTCGACGAACACGGCTTCCACAACCCCGTTGCGGATCAGCGCTGCCGAGCGGGTAAAACGGGTGCCCATTCCCGAGCCGGACAGGTCCTTGTTCAAGCCCATGGCCTTGGCGAGGTCGCCATTGCCATCGGCCAGGAAGTCGATCTTGCCCAGCGCGCCTGAGGCTTCCGCCCAGGCCTTCATGACGTGGTGGTCGTTCGCCGCCGCGCAGACAATGCGGTCCACGCCCGCAGCCCGCAACTTGGCTTCGTTGCTGACGAAACCAGGCAGATGGTTCACGTGGCAGGTCGGGGTGAACGCGCCGGGCACGGCGAAGAACACCGTCAGGCCCTGCCCCAGCGCGGTGTCGCTGGTGGTATCGGCAATGCCGTCGCCGGTAACGAGCTTGACTGGTACCGACGGGATGGGATCACCGCGTTCGATCATGAACTCTGCCTCTTGGGATTGCTGCCGCCGGTCTAGCGGTCTTGTTCAGGGAGTTGCCCGTGCGCATAGGCGGCTTTGGGTCGTGACACAAGCAGTGCCGACGCCTCAACCGGGCGGTCCGATGGTGCGGCGCGTCTCATAAGCCCCTTCGCTGGTCATGAACGTCAGCCGAACCTCACGCCCGACGAGCCCGTTCATGTCCCCCATGTCGAGCACCGGAATCTGCACTACGTTCGCTTCGGGGCCAATTTGCGGCATACCCAGCAGCGGCATGCCATCATCGAATGTGGCGATCAGCGACTGAATGTCGATGTCTGCGGTCTCGACCAACACTGCGCCCCGCTCCGGTACCAATTGCGCTTCGCCGAACCCCGGCTCCGCCTCTGGCCAGGCCATCGGTACGTCGGCCACGGCCTGGCGAATGCGGAGGCCATTGGCGCGATCCGGGGCGGCATCACGCAGCGGGATCGAAAACTGCGCCTGGGCCGGAATGCAGATTTCCGAGCAGATCCCCACCACGAGGCTTGCCTCGAGCTGCGGTGCGTCGGCGTCGACGTTCAGCAGCACGGGGATCACCGTGTGGCCACGATAGACATAGTCGAGGTAGTCAGGAGTCTGCTCCACGGCCGGGAATGGCCAGAGCACCTGATGGCTCACGACTCCCTGGGAGCCCCCGAGATCCACCTCGAGCGGCAGGCCGGTATCACCGGGCACCTGCCAATAGGTCTTTGTGCTCTCCGGCATGTCGATCTCGATCGCCGCCAACGTGCGGCCGTCGCTCTTGATCTCACCGGTCGAGACCATGCGCATCTGCACACCGGGGGCCACTTCCACCCAGGGCGTTTCGCCCGCCAGGGTAGGGCCAGCGATCATCGATAGAAGCAGCAAGAGGATCAGACGCATGACCTCGCCCTTATCGCAGGCAGGAATGAAGAAACAGCGCATCAGGCCATCGTGAAGGCGCCGGCGCCGCCCCATCAGGCCCGGCGGCTTGGCTTTGCGGGATACGCACTCTACTATTCACAGCATGAGCACGCTTGAAGGACAATTTCTGGTCGCCATGCCCGACATGGAGGATGAGCGGTTCGCTGAAAGCGTCATTCTTCTCGTTGGCCACAGCGACGAGGGGGCGATGGGGCTGGTGGTCAATCACGCCCTCAGCACTCTCAAGTTCTCCGACATCCTGGACGAACTCGACCTCGGCGACCCGGACTCCATCATCCGCTTGCCGGACTCCATTCGCAACCGCGAGGTCCTGCGTGGGGGCCCGGTCGAGAAGGGCCGCGGCTTCGTTCTCCACTCCGGCGAATACCGCAGCGGCAACACCTATGCCGTGCAGGGCGGTGTCTATCTCACCGCCACGCTGGATGTGCTCAAGGCCATGGCCTTCGGTCCGGCGCCAAAATCCTCGCTGTTCGCGCTCGGCTGCTGCGGCTGGGGCGCCGGTCAGTTGGAAGATGAAATCGCCCGCAATGGCTGGCTCACCGTTCCCTTCGACAAGGAACTGCTGTTCGAGGTGCCGGTAAAGGGGCGGTACGAGGCCGCTCTGGCGCGCCTCGGTGTCACCCGCGCGACGCTCAGCTCCGAGGCCGGCCACGCCTGAGCCTCCTCAGCGGGCCAGTTGTGCCGCGAGCTTCCGGCCCAGCTCAGCCCCGGTCATCGCTGCACCGAACGCAAATCCCTGCGCGTGCCGACAACCCAGTTGCCGGAGCCGTTCGATCTCGTCGAGCGTCTCGACCCCCTCGGCGATCACCATAAGGTCCAGGTCCGTTGCCAGCGTCACCACGGAGCGGATGATCGGCGCCTGGGTGTGGGCGATGCCAGTGGCGTCGCTGATCTTCACGAAAGCGCCTGGGATCTTGATGGTGTCGAACGGGAAGCGGTGCAGATAGCTCAGCGACGAGTGACCCGTCCCGAAGTCGTCCAGGGCAAGGCCGAGGCCGATATCCTTGAGCGCCTGCAGCATATAGGCGGAGTGTTCCGGATTGGTCATCACCTGGGATTCGGTGATCTCGAGCTTGAGGTGCCGCGCCAATTCGCGATCCTGGCTCAACAGGCTCCGCATGTCGTTGAGCAGGGTCTCGGTCGCCAGTTGCGAGGGTGACAGGTTCACCGAGATGAAGAACTCCTCGGGCAAACCAAGGGTCGTCATCCACTCGCGCGCCTGCGTGGCCGATTGCTCGAAGGCGAGCCGCCCGAGCTTCTCGATCTTTCCCGAACGTTCTGCCAAGGGCACGAACTCATCGGGATTGACCAGGCCGCGGGTCGGGTGCGTCCAGCGCATCAGGGCTTCCGCGCCCACCATCTGCCCGGAAACGACATCCACCACCGGCTGGAACTGCACGTGCAGTTCACCCTGTTTCATGCCGCGCTCGAGATCCTCCTCCCCAGCGCGGTTGTAAGTGGCAATGGAACGGGCCGAAGCGCGATAGGCTTCGATGCGATCGCCGCCCAGGCGCTTGGCATAGTACATCGCCAGCTCGGCGTCGCGCAGCACGTCGTCCGCACCGGCCGGATTGCTGTCATAGATGGTGACGCCGATCGAGGCGGTGAGGGTCAGGTCGCGATCGCCGAAGTTGAAGGGCGCCTTGAGGGCCTTGCGGATCTGCTCGGCCGACTCGGCGATCTTGCCTGCCGCCTGTTCGGAGGCGAGGATCACCGCGAACTGGTCGGCAGAGATGCGGGCCACCGTGTCGAGCGGGCGCATGATGCGGGCGATGCGTCGAGAGATCGCCAGCAGCACCGAATCGGCAGCCGAGTGACCGATGCGCTCTTCCAGTTCCATGAAACGGTCGATGTCGATCAGGAACACTGCCGGCTTGATGCCGCCCGGCGTGCGGGCCCGCACCAGGGCGCGCTCGAGGCGATCCAGGAAGAGCTGCCGGTTGGGCAAGCCGGTGAGGCTGTCGTGCACGGCGTCGTGCAGCAGCCGCTCGCGAGCAGCCCGGTCTTCCGTCACGTCCTGCAGCGTGCCGACGATGCGATTGACCTGTCCGCCGCCACCCAGCACGGGCTTTACGCGCATGCGGAAGGTTCGGTAAGTGCCGTCGCTGCTGGCGATCCGCATATCCGCCGAGACCTTGCCGCGGCGCAGTTCCACCAGCGTGTCGAAGGCGGTGCGGAACCGGTCACGATCATCGGGATGGACCCGGTCCAGCCAGCGCTTGATCGCCCCGCGCAGGGCACCGCGCTTTTCCCCCAGACGGGTCGCCAGTTCGTCGCTGACGGTGACGCGGTCGCGGTCGATGTTCCAATCGAAGACGAAGTCGCCCGAACCCGTAAGCGCCAGGGCGCGACGCTCCACCTCGCTCAGGGCGCCGATCGACACCTGCCCTTCGGCGAAGGCGTGCTGCACTGCCGTGAAGCCGAGCAACATGACGATCAGCACCAGGCCGCCACCCACGGCCGGCTGGGCGATGTCATTGCTGACCTGACCCGACACCACCAGCCAGGAATAGAACAGCCAGGCGATGAAGATGATCCAGGTGGGCACCAGCAGCACGGCTCGGTCATAGCCGCGCAGCGCCAGCAACAGGATCAGGAACATGCCGGAAAGTCCCAGCAGCGCCAACACAAGCCGAGCGATAGTTGCGGCGATGGCCGGTTGGAAGAAGGCGAAGGCGAAGAGCGCCAGGAACAATGCCGCCAGGCCAAGCGCCAAGTGAATGAAGCGCAGATGCCAGCGGTGGAGGTTGAGGTAGATGAACAGGAATCCGGCCAAGGTGGTGGCGATTCCCGCCTCCGCCGCCGCCCTCAGGGGCTGCATGCCGCCTGCGGAAAAGCCGAGCAGACGCCCCATCACGCCGAAATCGATCAAGAGGTAAGCCAACGCCGCCCAGGCGAAAGCGGCCGTAGCCGGGAACACACCCCGCCCCTTCACCACGAACATGATGGTCAGGAACACCGCTGCCAACGAGGCGACGCCAAGCACCACACCGCGGAACAGGGTGAAGGAATTGACGTAGTCGCGGTAGGCGCTCGGCTCCCAGAGGTAGAGTTCCGGCAGGTCCTCACCGGCCAGTTCGGCGACGAAGGTGACGGTGGCACCAGGGTCGAGCGTGACCTCGTAGACATCTGCTTCGCTGTCGCTGAGCAGCTCCGGGCGAATGCCTGCACTGGGCGTCAGGGCCGTCAGCCGGTCACCACCCAGATCCGGCTGGATAATCCCGGAACCCGGAAGGCGGAAATACGGCGCCACCAGCAGCCGCTCGATCTGCTGGTCGCTATCGTTGCGCAAGGCGAACAGCGCGAAAGAGGGGTTTGTCCCCTGCTGGCTCGCCAGCACTTCGATGCGGCGAATGATGCCGTCTTCGCCCGGGGCGGTGGACAGTTGGATGCGCCCGTCGGTGCCGGGCTGCACCTCGATCACCTCCGACAGATTGACGGCGTTGACGTCCACAGGAACGGTGATGACTTCAAAGCCGGACGCCGCAACCAGGCTCGCCAAGGCGAGCGCAAGACCTGTGGCGAGTGCACGGAGGTGACGCATTAGGGGCGATTATATCCTGCGGTAGGCTGCATTGTGGCAGCCCCCTGCCCATGACGCCGCATGGCGATACGGCGGGGAGGCCGGCGTCCTCTTTGCGGGAGCGCGTCCTTGGTAGCGAGGATTGCCAGCGGGAACAAGCAGCGGCGGGTGTTGCCAAATGGCAACTGGCTAGACAGCCCGCCTGGTGTAACGCGCCGCTTCCCAGCGCTCACGAGTGAGACCGAATAGGACGTGGTCTTCCCAGCGGCCGTTGATCTGCAGGTACTTTTCCGCAAACCCTTCTTCGACGAAGCCGTTCTTTTCCAGCACCCGGCGTGAAGCCGTGTTGCCGGGCAGGAAGGCGGCATGCACGCGGTGCAGTATCAGCGTGTCGAAAACGAACGGTAGGCACGTGCCCACCGCCTCGGTCATGATTCCCTTGCCGGCATAGCTCTGGCCCATCCAGTAGCCGAGCGTCACGAATTGGGCAGCGCGCCGCCGGATATTGGACAGTGTCACGCCGCCGACCAGGGTCTCGGCATGGCCTTCGGTCAGATAGATAAAGAACGAAAAGTCCGTCCCCTCCTCCGCCTCCTCACGGGCCCGGCGCACCCGGCTTGAGTAGGCCCGCCGGCTGAGGTCCGCTTCCGTCCAGCGCGGCTCGAACGGGCGCAGGAAATCGCGGCTGCGGTGACGCAGGTCATACCACTCGTCATAGTCGGCCAGTCGCGGCAGGCGCAGCACCATGCGGGGGCCGCGAAGCACCACAAGCGAGGCCGGCGATGACCAGGGCCACAGCATGCCGTCAGCGCCGTAGCTGGTCGCCGATGCTGCCGACGTCGGTCAGCGAATTGACCGGGCCGATACCGGCCAGGGTCGGCGCGGCGCCGGAGAAGATCTGTTCCGCCACGTCCCGCACCCGCTGAGCAGTGATGCGATTGATCCGCTCCACCGTCTCCTGCATCGGGATCGGCCGTCCCCACAGCACCTGTTGCCTCGCCAGCTGTCCGGCACGGGCGGACGGGCTCTCCAGCGACATCAGCAGACCGGCGCGAATCTGGTTGCGCACACGCACCACTTCCTCGTCGGAGATAGTTTCTGTGGCCCGCTTCAGTTCATCGAGCACCACGGGCACCAGTTCGGCGACCTCTTCCTCGCCGGTGGCGGCGGCAACGCCGAAGACACCGCTGTCCTCGAATGCCCAGTGGAAGGAATAGACCGAGTAGCAGAGCCCGCGCTTTTCGCGCACTTCCTGGAACAGCCGCGAGCTCATGCCGCCACCCAGCACCGACGCGAGCACCTGCGCGGCATAGAATCCGTCGGAGTTGTAGGCGCGTCCCTCGAAGCCGAGCACGATATGGGCCTGCTCGTGGTCAGACAGCAGCCGCTCCTCGCCACCATGATATTCGGCACGTTGCGGCGCCGGGGCGCCATTCGGCTTCAGGTCCGCGAAGCGGTCGCGCGCCACCTGCACCAGGCCCTCGTGGTCCACATTGCCCGCAGCCGCGATCACCATGTGGTCGCCCACATAGTTGCGCTTCATGTATTTGCGGATCATGTCGGGCCTGAAGTCGCGGACGGAGTCGACCGTACCCAGAATGGTGCGCCCGATCGGCTGGCTCGGATAGGCAGCCTGCTGGAACAGGTCGAAGACGTGGTCGTCAGGATTGTCGCGAGCAGCGCCGATCTCCTGCACGATCACCTGCTTTTCCCGCGTCAGTTCCTCGTCCTCGAACAGCGAGTTCTGCAGGATGTCGGAAAGGATATCGGCCGCAAGCACCACATCGTCCTTGAGCACCCGGGCGAAATAGCCGGTGTGCTCGATGGAAGTTGCAGCGTTGAGATCGCCGCCCACATTCTCGATCGCCTCGGCAATCTCGAGCGCCGTGCGGCTGGTGGTGCCCTTGAAGGCCATGTGCTCGAGCAGGTGCGATATGCCATGCTCGCTTTTGCGCTCGCTGCGGGCGCCTGCCTTGACCCACACCCCGATCGAGGCGCTTTCGAGGTGCGGCATGTCGTCGGTGAGGACCACCATGCCGTTGTCGAGGGTCGTTGATTGTACGCTCACGCGGTTACCTCCGAGCCGGATTTCGTCCGGCCTTCTCGTCAGGCGCGCGTCCGCGCCAGAATGAAATCTTCAACAGCCCGGGCGTCGTTGGCAAGAACGCTGACGCGCTCCGGCCGCTCGTGCAGGTCGGCAAGCCAGGCTGGCAGCGGCGGCTCGACGCCCGATGCGGCCAGCACGGCAGCGGGGAACTTGGCAGGATGCGCAGTGGCGAGCGTCACCATCGGGGTTGCCGACAGGTGCGAACGCGCGACGTTCACGCCGACCGCGGTGTGCGGGTCGAGCAGGTATCCGTTTGCGGCTCGGGTTTCACCAATGGTGCGGGCAGTCTCGCTCTCGTCGGTCGTGCCTGCGGCAAAGCCGCTGCGGATGGTTGCCAGCGCCGCCTCCGGCACGGCGAACCCCCGCGATTGCTTCAGCCCCTCCATCATCCGCCCGACCGCCGCTGCGTCACGCGCGGACGCTTCGAACAGCAGCCGTTCGAAGTTGGACGATATCTCGATATCCATCGAGGGGCTGATGGTCGGGGTGACTCCCGCCATGTCGTAGCGACCGGTGTCCAGTGTCCGCCGCAGGATGTCGTTGCTATTGGTGGCGATCACCAGCTTCTCGATCGGCAAGCCCATGGCCTTGGCGCACCATCCGGCAAAGATGTCGCCGAAATTGCCGGTCGGAACGGTGAAGCTCACCGGGCGGTGCGGTGCACCGAGCGAAACAGCGGCGGTGAAGTAGTAGACGATCTGCGCGACGATGCGCCCGAAATTGATCGAGTTGACGCCGCTCAGCCGCACCCGATCCCGGAACTGGGTATCCGCGAACATCATCTTCACGATGGCCTGGCAGTCGTCGAACGTGCCCTGCACCGCGATGTTGTGGACGTTGCCGTCGAGCACCGTGGTCATCTGCCGCCGCTGCACTGGCGAGGTCCTGCCCTCAGGGTGCAGTATGAAGATGTCTGTGGTGTCCCGCCCGCGAAACGCCTCGATCGCGGCGGAGCCGGTGTCCCCCGAGGTGGCACCCACGATCGTCGCCCGGGCGCCGCGTTCCGCCAGGATGTGATCCATCATCCGGCTCAAGAACTGCATGGCCACGTCCTTGAACGCCAGCGTCGGACCGTGGAAGAGCTCGAGGACGAAGTGATTGGGCTCGAGTTCGACCAGCGGAGCGACCGACGGGTGCCGGAACTCGGCATAGGCAGACTCAACGATATCGCGGAGCGCCGCTTCGGGGATTTCCCCTTCCGTGAAGCGCCCGATGATGTCGAGGGCGACGTCGGCATACGGCCTGCCTGCGAACCCGGCGATCTCGGACGCGGTGAGTTGCGGCCAAGTCTGCGGCAAATAGAGTCCGCCATCGGCGGCTAGACCGGCCAGCACTGCGTCGGAAAAACCGAGCACCGGCGCCTGGCCGCGTGTGGAAACGAATTGCATGCCTGTGGAGAGTCCGTCTCGAGATCGGGGCAACCTAGTCAATGCCGGGCCTCATCGCAAGATTAGGCAGTCAAGCTGCCCCATCGCGACGCTGCCGCCACAGCCAGAACCCAAGCATCACCACGGCGACGACTGCGAAGCCGTACCAGGTAATGGCATAGCCCAGATGGTTGTTGGGGAAAGTGATCACCGTCTCGCCGCCCTGCGGCAGTTCACCCGGCGCGCCTGCCGGCATGTCCACGTAGAACGGCGCGAACGGCGCCAGCGCCGGATCGACCATCTCCGCCAGCCGCTCCGGATCGCGCACGAAGTCGATGCGATCCGAGGTGTTGGGCGCCGGAGTCAGGAAGCTCGTCCCCTCGGCGGGGCGAAGCAGACCGGTAATGGTCACCTGCGGCTCGTCCGGTCCGCCATCCGTGACAGCCGCCTCCTGGAATTCCTGGGGGACGAAGCCGCGATTGACGAACACCGTGCCGCCCTCAGCCAGGACGAACGGGGTCACCACCCAATATCCCACGCCCCCATGGACGCCGCGTGCATCGGCGAGGCTGGTGAACACGGTGACGGTCTGGCTGTAGCGGAAGGTGCCGGTGAGTGCGACCGGTTGATAGTTCATCGCCTCCGCGTCGAACGAAGCCCACTCATTCACGGCGGGGACCGGCACCGGCTCAGCGTCGAGACGGGAGTCCACCGCGGCGATCAGCGCCTCCTTCTCGGCAAGGCGCTGCATCTGCCAGGTGCCCAACCAGAGGCAGAGCGCCGTGAGCGCGAGCATCAGTGCGGCGAAGACGATGGTTCCGGCCCTGTGGTTCACGGGCAGCCCTCAGTGGTCAAAAAGAAAGGGCGCAGCTTGCGGCTGCGCCCTGGATAGATCGAGTCCCCGGTCCTAGTGGCCCGTAAGCGCCACGCCCCACGAACCCCAGACATAGATCGAGGCGAACAGGAACAGCCAGACCACGTCCACGAAGTGCCAGTACCAGGCGGCGAATTCGAAACCCAGGTGACGCTGGGGCGTGAAGTCGCCACGCTCGGCGCGGATCAGGCAGACCAGCAGGAACACGGTACCCACGAACACGTGGAAGCCATGGAAGCCAGTCGCCATGAAGAAGGTGGCGCCGTAGAAATTGCCCGAGAACGAGAAACCGGCCTGCGTGTATTCCAGGATCTGCACGAACGAGAACAGCACGCCAAGCGCGATCGTCAGGACCAGGCCCCAACGCAGGCCCTTGCGGTCGCCTTCAAGCAGAGCGTGGTGTGCCCAGGTGACCGTGGTGCCCGAGGTCAGCAGGATCAGGGTGTTGAACAGCGGCAGGTGGAAGGGGTCGAAAAGTTCGATGCCGGTCGGAGGCCAGTGCCCACCGGTGACTTCGACGCGGGTGTATTGCTCGACGTCATCGAACCGGAAGAACCCGTCGAAATAGCCCCAGAACCAGGCGACGAAGAACATCACCTCGGAGGCGATGAACAGCATCATGCCGTAGCGGTGATGGATCTGAACCACGGGGGTGTGGCTGACGCCATCATTGGCTTCCTTCACCACATCGCTCCACCAGGCATAGAACGTGTAGAGCACGCCGGCGAGGCCGATGAAGAAGAGCCACGGTGTCCAGTCCTGCATCCAGGCGATGGCGCCGATCGCCATCACCAGCAGCGTAAATGACATCACGACCGGCCAGGGGCTCGGTTCGACCATGTGATAGTCGTGGTTCTTGGCTACTCCAGCCATGGTCAGCTTCCCCCGTTGTCTGAAGCGTAGAAGGTATAGGAGAGAGTGATCTCTCGGATGGTGTCGAGCTCGGCGACTTTATCGAGCTCAGGATCGACGAAGAACACGATCGGCATCTCTACCGTTTCGCCCGGCTGCAGCGTTTGCTCGGTGAAACAGAAGCACTCGATCTTGTTGAAATAGGCGCCTGCGGCGTTGGGCGTGACGTTGAAGATTGCCTGGCCCGTGATCGGCTTGTCGCTGAGATTGGTGGCGATGTAGTTCACCGTATCCACCTGCCCCACCTGATCGGTGATGGCCGCTGCCGGCTTCACCGTCCAGGCGAGGTCGTTCGCGACGGTGGAATCGAACCGTACGGTCATCATGCGGTCGATGACGCCCTTGGGGCTGTCCGTCGCCACTTGGGTGGTGCCGCCATACCCGGTCACCTGGCAGAACAGCTGATAGAGCGGCACCGATGCATAGGCGAGGCCCACCATGGCGCCGACGAAACCAAGAGCCACGAGTCCCACCCGCTTGTTGCGACGGGGATCAGGGCCGGCTCCAGAATTGTGCAGTACTTCAGTCATCACAGTGCCCGCTCGAACAGAGCGGGTCCCATCTTGACGATGGTCAGCGCGTAGAACGTGAGGGCGAACAGCACCAGGGCCGCCGCCAACGCCCACGACCGACGGCGGCGGTTGCGTGCCCGCGCCTCGTCAGCATCCGGCGTCGCCGCCGGGGGATGAGTCTTGTTCTCGGATGCAGCCATCAGAATGCGCCTCCGAAACGGGTGAGCAGATTGTCCGCCAGCAGGGCGAAGAACACAATGAACAGGTAGCTCAGCGAGTAGTTGAACAGCACGCGAGCCGACTTGCGCATGGCCACCGATTCCTCGGTACGGACCAGTCGCGCCGCCAGGACCAGGAACGATACGCCGGTGACTACGGCGACGATCGTGTAAACGGTTCCGGCCATGCCGAGCCAGGTTGGCAACAGGGCGGAGACGGCCAAGAGCGCGGTGTAGACCAGGATCTGCCGCTTGGTCGATGCTTCCCCGGCGACGTTCGGCATCATCGGCACGCCCGCAGCGCCATAGTCGGCCTGCTTGTAGAGCGCCAGCGCCCAGAAGTGCGGCGGGGTCCACAGGAAGATGATCAGGAAGAGGGCAACGCTCTCCCAGGTGATGGTGCCGGTTACGGCAGCCCAGCCCACCATGGGCGGAAACGAGCCGGCGGCGCCGCCGATCACGATGTTCTGCGGCGTCCAGCGCTTCAGCCACATCGTGTAGATCACGGCATAGAAGAAAATGGTGAAGGCGAGCAGTCCACCCGCCACCCAGTTGGTGGCCAGACCCAGCAGCATCACCGAAAACACGGCGAGCACCACGCCAAAAGCCAGTGCCTCACCGGGCGTCACTCGCCCGGCGGGGATCGGCCGGTTGCGGGTGCGGCTCATCACCGCGTCGATGTCCGCATCGTACCACATGTTGAGCGCGCCGGAGGCACCTGCGCCGATGGCGATGCAGACGATGGCAATGATGCCAATGACGGGATTGATGTCGCCAGGCGCCACCAGCAGCCCCACTGCGGCCGTGAACACCACCAGCTGCATGACGCTCGGCTTCAGCAGGGCGAGGTAGTCCTCCACCCGTGCTTCGCCCGTCATCGCGGGAAGGTTCTGACTGTCGTCGATCAGGGCCACTGGGGATTGCCTCGGAAGTTCGTGGGCCGCGCGCACGCGGCCCGTACTGGTTAGTGTGCCTTGGACTCTTCGATCTTCGGCAGGGTCGAGAACTGGTGGAACGGCGGCGGGCTCGAAAGGGTCCACTCGAGCGTCGTCGCACCCTCGCCCCACGGATTGTCGCCCGCAGGGCGCTTCTTCCGGCTGGCTTCCCACGTTGCGTAGAAGAAGATCAGCATGGCGGCGAAGGTCACGTAGTAGCCGATCGACGAGATGCGGTTGAACAGCGCAAACGCATCCGGGTAGTCGATGTAACGACGTGGCATGCCGGCGAGGCCGAGGAAGTGCTGCGGGAAGAACACCAGGTTCACGCCGATGAACATGGTCCAGAAGTGCAGCTTCCCGAGGAACTCGTTGTACATGTACCCGAAGATCTTGGGGTACCAGTAGTACCAACCCGCAAAGATCGAGAACACGGCGCCGAGCGACAGCACGTAGTGGAAGTGCGCCACCACGTAATAGGTGTCGTGCAGGTAGCGGTCTGCACCGGCATTGGCGAGCACCACACCCGTCACACCGCCGACGGTGAACAGGAAGATGAAGCCGATCGCCCAGAGCATGGGGGTACGCAGGGTGATCGAGCCGCCCCACATCGTGGCAATCCAGCTGAAGATCTTCACGCCGGTCGGCACCGCAATCACCATGGTCGCCGCCGCGAAGTAGCGCTGCACGTCGAGGCTGAGGCCGGTGGTGTACATGTGGTGCGCCCAAACCACGAAGCCGACGAAGGCGATGGCCACCATGGCGTAGGCCATGGCGAGATAGCCGAAGACGGGCTTGCGCGAGAAGGTTGCGACGATGTGGCTGATCATGCCGAAGCCGGGCAGGATCATGATGTACACTTCGGGGTGACCGAAGAACCAGAACAGGTGCTGGAACAGGATCGGATCACCCCCGCCCTGCGGCGAGAAGAAGGTGGTGCCGAAATTGCGGTCGGTCAGCAGCATGGTGATGCCACCGGCGAGCACGGGCAGTGCCAGGAGCAGCATGAAGCCGGTGACCAGCACGGACCAGGCGAACAGCGGCATCTTGTGCAGGGTCATGCCCGGCGCACGCATGTTCAGGATCGTGGTGATCAGGTTGATCGCACCCAGAATGGAGCTGACGCCGGCGATGTGCAGCGACAGGATCACGAAGTCCAACGACGGACCGGGGTGACCACTGGTCGACAGCGGCGGATAGACGGTCCAGCCGCCACCGAAACCGGCAACGCCGCCAGCGCCTTCAAAGAACAGGCTGAGCAGCAGCAGAATGAACGCCGACGGCAGCAGCCAGAACGCCACGTTGTTGATGCGGGGGAAGGCCGTGTCCGGCGCCCCGATCATCAGCGGAGCGAAGTAGTTGGCGAAACCACCCATCGTGGCCGGCATGACCACGAAGAA
Organism: Devosia albogilva; assembly: GCF_042685625.1. Classification (NCBI taxonomy): domain Bacteria; kingdom Pseudomonadati; phylum Pseudomonadota; class Alphaproteobacteria; order Hyphomicrobiales; family Devosiaceae; genus Devosia; species Devosia albogilva. The sequence goes on along the minus strand of NZ_JBHUNP010000001.1, from coordinate 2,530,617 downwards.
CACCATGATCAGCGCGTGCGCGGTGGTGAACACATTGTACATGTGCTTGCCGGCATCCAGTGCCTCGGCACCGCCGACGCCATACACCATGGCCGCGAGGCCGTGGAAAATCTGAATGCCCGGCTCCTGCAGTTCCATGCGCATGACGCCGGAAAGCAGGCCGCCGATGACGCCAGCCACGATGGAGAACACCAGGTACATGATCCCGATGTCCTTGTGGTTGGTGGAATAGAGCCAGCGGCGCCAGCCGGTGGGCTCGTGCGCATGCGCAGCGTGATCGTGCCCGGTGGCATGCGCCTCGAGATGAGTGGTGGTGTCAGCCATAATCGTCCCCTGACCCTATAACTTACTGCACAGCCGGCAGGGTGGCAGCCGCGGTCGCGTAGTCCGCGCCCTCTGCCGCCGCCATGAAGGCTGCGAATTGTTCCTGGCTGACCACGCGGATCGCGATCGGCATGAAGGCATGATCCTTGCCGCAAAGCTCGGAGCACTGGCCGTAGAAAATGCCGGTCTCGCGCGAGTTGAACCAGGTCTCGTTGAGGCGGCCCGGCACCGCGTCCATCTTCACGCCGAAGCTCGGCACGGCGAAGGCATGGACCACGCCCAGCGGATCAGCGGTGACCTGCAGGCGCACGGTGGTGTCGACCGGAACCACGAGTTCGTTGTCCACGGCAAGCAGACGCGGCTGGTTCGGCTTGGAAGCCAGGCGATCGTCCTCTCCGAGCATGATCGAGGTCAGCGTCACGCCCTGGTCGACATACTCATAGTCCCAGTACCACTGCTGGCCGGTGGCCTTGATGGTGAGTTCGGCAGCCGGCACTTCGACTTCGCCGAACGAGAAGATGTTGGCCCCGAGATATTTCCGCTCCCCGTCCGGGGTGGTCATCTGGTCGGCCAGCACACCGAAGGAAGGGATGGCGATGACGATCAGCACCACGATCGGCAGCACCGTCCACAGGATCTCGACCAGGGTATTGTGCGTGAAGGGATTGGGCGTCGGGTTGGACTTGGCGTTGTAGCGCACCAGCACCCACACCAGTAGCGCCAGCACCAGCACCACGATTAGGCTGATCGTCCACATCAGGATGCCGTCGTGGAAGGTGACGATCGAGTCCATGATCGGCGTCACGGATGGCTGCAGGTGGAACTGCCCCGGGAGCGCATATCCTGGCGTCTGCTGGCCCGCCTCCTGGGCAAACGCCAGGCCCGGCACGAAGGCCAGCGCGGCTGCCGTTGCGGCTCCCATCCTCTTCAAGAACTGCCCGGTCACCGAAACCCCCTATCGAATACAGTGGTGCGATCGCACCGGATTGAGGGGAAAACCAGCGGCATAGCTAACGCCGCCCCGACTCAACCTCGGAGCGAAAAACTCGTTCTTGGCACCTAAACCACATCGGCACAGCCGAGTCTATTGCGGCAATGGCGGCCCAACATGCGTCATATTGATCCCCGGCTTCGCCTCACCCTCGCCGCAGTTCTTACCCCAAATGCGCGCGTAAACGGGGGTTTGGTTGACTCGTCGGGCAGGCTGCCCGACACAGAAGCAAGCCCGCCGCGGCCCGATTCGGCAGGAGATGTGAGAGAGTGACGTTCAGCCTCAACCGCCTTGTGGCCCGTCTGGGCCTTGCCGCAGCCTTCGCGGCCTCCCTCGTGATCACCGCCGGCGCCCAGGGCACCGTGCGTGGTGAATACGGGGACTGGCAGATGAGCTGCGACACCCCGCCCGGCGCCAGCTTCGAGCAGTGCGCGGTCATCCAGAACGTCGTTTCCGAGGACGAGCCCAATGTCGGGCTGTCGGTGATCGTGCTGCGCACCGCCGATCGCGAAGCCCAACTCCTGCGCGTGCTTGCCCCGCTTGGCGTGCTGCTGCCCAATGGGCTCGGGCTCAACGTCGATGGCCAGGACATGGGACGCGTCGCCTTCGTGCGCTGCCTGCCCAATGGCTGCATCGCCGAGGTGATCCTGGACGAAAGCCTGATCGAGACCCTTTCGAACGGCGAGGAAGCCATCTTCGTGGTCTTCAAGACCCCGGAGGAAGGCATCGGCATCCCGGTCTCGCTCAACGGCTTCGACGAAGGTTTCGCACAACTGCCGTGAGGCGCCCATGAGCGAGGATCATCGACAGGCCCCGCGCCGCCGCACGCTTAAGGGTGGCCGCATCGTCATCAACAACGGCTTCTCGACCTTCGAGTGCACCGTACGCAATCTGTCCGACACGGGTGCCCGTCTCAAGGTGGCGAGCATCGTCGGACTGCCGGACAGCTTCGATCTGGTGATGGAAGACGGCACGCGACACGCCTGCCGCGTTGCCTGGAAGACCGAGACCGAGCTCGGCGTCACCTTCGTCTGAAAAAAAGCCGGACACGCGGCAGAGCCACGGTCCGGCCAGTCATCAGGAAACGGGACCGGCGGCAAAACCGATCCGGGATGGCACAGCCGCGTATCGCGCCTGGGCCATGACGAAGCGTCTTCGGCGGAGGTCGGCCGAAGTCGCAAACTGGTCCTAGAGCCTCGAGTTCCGGGCTCGTGCACTGCTGAGCACCAGCCCGGAACCGCGGGGCTGCTGCAGGGCCTCGATGATGTCCGAGCGGCTGATGCCGAGATCACGCAATCGGGCCTCGTCCAGCTCCAGCAGGGAGGTGAGTGCTCGCCGACGCGCGCGGCTCGTCCTGACGGCAGCAATCCAGCGCCCGAGCAGGGCGAGGGGATTCCGAGGCGTTGCGGCCGCGACTGACCGCTCGCCGAACAGCGAGAGAGCCATGGTAGTCTCCGGATCGTGCATGGGCCGGCGAGGGAAGCACCGGTGGGGAAGCGCGGATGGTCAGCGCCGGTGATCCATGGGGTAGGCTCTGGACATCCATTCGTCCAACAAATAGATTTCATTGTCTCGATCAATTCGCGTGATGATCTGAATGACCGCTCCGCTCGACCTCGATCAGTTGCAGAGCTTCTGCGCCATCGCCGATTGCGGCAGCTTCACCGAGGCCGCGCGGCGGGTGAACAAGACTCAGTCGGCAGTGTCGATGCAGATCAAGCGGCTCGAGGAACGGCTGGGTCACACGCTGTTCACGCGTGACGGCCGCAGTGTCACCCTCACCGCTCATGGCGAGACACTCTATGCCCGCGCCCGCAAGATGCTGCGGGTCAACGCCGAGATTCTCGACCATTTCTCCGATGACGACCTCTCGGGCTCCATTCGCTTCGGCGTCCCCGATGACTATGCCGTGCGCCTGCTGCCGGTGATCCTGTCAAGCTTCCAGCGCACCCATCCGCGTATCGCCGTCGATGTGTCCTGCATGGCGTCCGAACAACTGCTCTCGGGCATGCGCGCGGGCCGCTACGACCTGATCGTCTTCACCCAGGGCACGGAGCAGAACTACGGCGAACTGTTCCGCACCGAGCGGATGTTCTGGGTCGCCTCCCATGGGGGACGCGCCCTCGCCAGTGAACCGCTGGCGATCGCCTGTGGTCCGCAGTGCTGCATCTGGCGCAAGGACGCCATGGAGGCGCTGGAGCGCACCGGGCGCGACTATCGCGTCGCCTATACATCGTCCAACGCCACTGCCATCTCGAGTGCCGTGCTCTCCGATCTTGCCGTCGGCTTTCTGCCGGAAAGCGCCCTCCAGCCCGGCATGCGCGTGATTGGTGACGAACAGGGCCTGCCCCGGCTGGGCGATGCGCAGATCGCCCTGATGCGGGCGAGCCACGCCTATGGCGGCATCTATGACGCGCTCGCCAACCATATCGTGCAATCGATGGGCAATCTCGACGTCCCGACCGGCTCGCAGGCCGAGGCCGCCGAGTAAGCGCCACCCGCTTGACCCGGCCGCGCGGTTGGCGCACCAAAACAGCATGTCCCAGGTTCTGACCAACGCCGCCGAGTATACCGTCAGCGAGATTTCGCAAGCTGTCCGGCGAACGGTGGAGGAAGAGTTCGGCTATGTCCGGGTGCGCGGAGAAATCTCCGGCTATCGCGGCCAGCACTCATCCGGCCACGCCTATTTCACCCTCAAGGACGAGAACGCCTCCATCGACGCGGTGGTGTGGAAGACCGCTTTTGCCAAGCTGACCTTCAAGCCCCAGGAGGGACTGGAGGTCATCGCCACCGGCCGGCTCACCACCTTCCCGCGCTCCTCCAAATACCAGATCGTCATCGAGCAGATTCAGCCGGCAGGCGCCGGCGCGCTGATGGCGCTGCTCGAAGAGCGCCGTAAGAAGCTGGCGGCGGAGGGACTGTTCGCCCGCGAGCGCAAGCGCCCCCTGCCCTATCTGCCGCGGGTGATCGGCGTCATCACCTCGCCTACCGGCGCAGTGATCCGCGACATCCTCCACCGCCTCGAAGATCGCTTCCCCACGCGCGTGCTGGTCTGGCCGGTACGCGTCCAGGGCGAGACCTCCGCCGCCGAAGTGGTTGCCGCCATCGAAGGCTTTAACGCGCTGGCCCCGAACGGCGCAACGCCACGGCCGGACCTGCTGATCGTCGCCCGTGGCGGCGGCTCGATCGAAGACCTGTGGGGCTACAATGACGAGGCCCTGGTACGCGCGGTTGCCGCCAGCGGCATTCCCGTCATCTCGGCCGTCGGGCACGAGACCGACACTACCCTGTGCGACTACGCCGCCGACATGCGGGCGCCCACGCCCACCGCGGCAGCGGAAGCTGCCGTCCCGGTTCGGACGGAACTCGTTGGCTATGTGGACGATCTCGGCGCCCGCCAGCGCAATGGCGCCCGACGTGTAGCTGCAACCGCCCGCGACCGGCTGCGCGCTGCCGCCGCCGGGCTGCCGCGCCCGCACGACCTCGTCACGGCACAGCGGCAGCGGCTCGACCATGCTGCCAGCTCCCTGCTCGCCTGCCTGCGGCACTCGGTGCAGGACCGGCACGTCGCCTTTTCTCGCGTCGCACCGCGCCTCGCCCCGCAACTGCTGCAGCGACGCCGCGCGGAACTGGGCGAACGGCTTGCGGCATTGTCGCTGCGCAAGGAAGCCGGCGTTCGCAAGACGGTGGAACAGGCGCGGCTGAAATACGACCCGTGCGCCACCCGGCTCGCACCTGAAGTCACCCGTCTGGTGGAGCGCCGCCGCGCTCAATTCCACGCGACCGCCGTCAAGCTTACCCCCAGCGCATTGCGCGCCGACCTGCGCCACGGGCGCAGTGTCCTCACACCGTTGGCCGCGCGGCTCATGGCCGGCATCGACCGCACCATCGGAGACCGGCAGGCGGCCCTCACCCAGGCGGGCAAACTGCTCGACACGCTGAGCTATCGCAGCGTGCTCGCCCGCGGCTATGCCGTGGTCAAGGACATGGACGGCAACCTCGTCCACCACCGCGAGGGCCTGGCGCCCGGCGAGCCGCTGGCGGTCGAATTCCACGATGGTGAGGTCGGCGTCACTGTCTCCGGTAGCCCGGTGGTCCGGCGACGAAAGAGCCGGGCGGATGAAGGGACGCAGGAAAGCCTCTTTTGATCGGCAGTGCCGAGCGCTATATCGACGGCACGACAAGGAATGGCGTCATGAACATCTTCGACAAGGGCTTCGCGCCGGCCGAGGCAACGATCCGCTACATGGACGGTGACTATGTGGTGCTGAAGCCCGGCACCTTCGTGCGCTGCGCCATCACCGGCAAGCCGATCGCGCTCGATGAACTGTTCTACTGGAGCGTCGACCGGCAGGAGCCTTATGCCGATGCCGAGGCCGCCCACACCGCGTTCGAGCGTTACGGCCGCGGAGTCTGAGCGTGGCGGAAGCGTCAGTCCGCCCGCGTTTTCTGATTATCTCGAACGGTCATGGTGAGGATGCGATAGCCGCCCAGATCGCGGCTCGCCTCGCCGGTGACGTCATGGTCGAAGCCTATCCAATGATCGGGTCGGGCAACGCCTATGCAAGCGTGTGCCCCATCGTCGGCCCGCGGGCGACGCTCGCCTCCGAAGGCTGGCGCAACGTCAAGGGCTCGCTGCGAAGGGACCTTGCCGCCGGCGGCCTTGGTACCATTCCGCCCGCACTGCGCTTCCTGCGCCAGGTTCGGGGCAAATACGACAAGGTCGTCGTAGTCGGAGACATGGTGGGCGTCTTGGCGTGCCTGGCCGCCGGCCACCGCAACCTCTTCTATATAGACGTCTACAAGACCGGCGCTGCTCGCCTCTATTCGGGCCCGGAACGCTGGGCGATCCGGAAGGCCTGCAGCACGGTATTCTGCCGCGCCTCCAACCTGGCGCAACTGCTCGCTGCCGGCGGTGTCGATGCGCGTTCCGCCGGCAATGTCATGATGGATACCATTCCTCACGGAGACTACGACGCGGTGAGCCGGCGCCGACGCCCCTTCGCCGTGACGCTGCTGCCCGGCAGCCGCGCCCTCACCTCCGAGAGCTTCGCCCTGCAAGTCGAGGCAATCCGCGGCCTGCCGGACGACCTGCGCCCGAACGTTTTCCTCGCCGCCGCTGGCAGCGTCAGCGTGGACGAACTGGCTCGCGCCAGCGGTCTCACGCGGGTGTCCATGCTGACGGCGGAATCCGGCGATCTCGGGCAACTCACCGACGGCGGGCTCACCATCCACATGGCTCGCGGTTCGGCGATGGGCAACCTGCTTGAGGCATCTGACCTGGTGTTGAGTCAGGCCGGCACCGCCACGGTGCAGGCGCTGGGTCTCGGTCGGCCCGTCATCACCTTCATCAACCCGCGCGATCGCCGCTCCCGCTTCGAAGACGAGCAGCGGCTGTTCGGCGACGCACGGGTCGTAGTGGAGGCGGACGCCGCCAAGGTGCGGGACGCCCTTCAGAGGCTGCTCACCGACTCGTCCGAGCGCTTCCGCCTGGCGACAATCGGCCGGGAACGCATTGGCGGCCCCGGGGCTCTCGACGCGATCCTGGCCGCGCTTCTGAACTAGGCGTCAGACTTGCCGGTCTCGGGGTCGAGCAGCCTGTGCAGATGCACGATGAAATACCGGGTCTCGGCACTGTCGACAGTCATCTGCGCCTTGCGCCTCCAGGCGTCGTAGGCCGAGGCATAGTTCGGGTAGAGGCCCACGATGTCGACCTTGTCGAGATCGTCGAAGGTGACACCGTCGAGGCTCGACAGTTCGCCGCCGATCACGAGATGGAGCAGTTGCTTCTGGTTTTCGGTCGAAGCCGCCATGGCCGAATCCTTCCTTACGAGATAGCCAAGTCCGCGTCGCTCGTCTCGGGACACCCGTAGACATCGATCAGCGCCGCGTGGACGACGGGTTTTAGGCTCATGTCACTCAGCGCGGCAAGCGCCCCGTGGCGCACATCTCGTTTGTTGAATCGCGGGGTCCCGCTGCAGACGTCGGCGAAGTCGACGCCCGCCGCATCGAGGATCAGCGCCGCCGCCGCGATGTCCCAGTCCTGGCTGCCGCGGCGCACCGCCAGCCCGTCGAGCCGGCCGGTGGCGACCTGCACCAGCCGATAAGCCAAAGAGGAGTAAACGGGGCCGCGCGTGTAGTTGAGCCCCGCCTTCTGCATCTGCTGGTGCACCGCGCCGGGTGCCGGGATCAACGGCAGCGCTCCGGCCCGTCGACTGCGGCGCAAGGGCTGGCCGTTGAGCCGCGCGGTGCCTCCGGCGATGGCGTCATAGAGTTCGTCGCGCACCGGAGCATAGACCACCCCCGCCACCGGCACCCCGTCCTCAACCACGGCAAGGCAGATGGTCCAACTGTCCTCTCCCCGGAGGAACCCGCTTGTGCCATCGATCGGATCGACCACGAATACCCGCCGGCAGGCGAGCCGGCTCGGATTGTCGACCGTCTCCTCACTGAGCCAGCCATAGTCGGGGCGCGCACCGAGCAAGCTTGCCGCCAGATAACGGTCAACGAGAATATCCGCCTCGCTGACCGGCGTGGCGTTCTCCTTCTTCCAGCTCTTCACGTCCTGGCGGAAATAACCGGCCGCGATGATCCCCGCTGCCACCGCGGCGGAGCGGAGCAGTTCGAGGTCTTCGGCGTGGCTGGTCGGAAAATCTGGCATTGGCGGGCCCTTTTAGGCCCGGCTCCCCCTGCGAGCAAGCGCGCGGAGAGACACTGTCGCGCGACATCGCAGTTAATCGCTTCCTACACCGAGTCAGCACCCGCTAACCGTTCGCGGAAACAAGATAAACTTAACCGAACCGATTAAGGCCACGGGTAAGGCGGGGCGCTATCGTGAGGCCCATAAAGCAGGGCGCAAAAGCTCTCGAAGTTGACAGGAAGGCGAGTTTCAAATGCATCACGGCGTTGCGATGGAAGGAGCAGCAGTTGTGTTGGCGTTCCCGCGCCGCGACCTGGCGGAGCGCCGGTTCGTGGCTGCCAACGACAACGGCCCGCGCGATCCGGTCAAGACCGTAACGGTCCGGCGCGTGCTCGAGCAGAGCGGAATTGCCATCAAGATCAAGGTGCCGGTCACCGAGTTCATCGGCGTGGCCGTGGCCACGAGCCTGACCGAGGAGGGCGTGCTCTCCAGCGCCATCGAACTGGTGCATTCCGATCCGGACCTCAACTATCGGGTGTTCGAGGAAGAGGGCAACCACACCGTCGTTGCCGAATGGCAGAACTGGGGCAAGAAGCTCCGCCTGCCGCTGTTCATCAAGGCAGGCGATGGCACCTACCTGCCCTACAGCCAGCAGGTCAGCGGCATCACCGCTGCTCCCCCTGCCCCGCGCCGGCGCTTTGCCGCCGACGCTTCCCGCCGCCCGCGCTTCCTCAACCGGCGCAAGCCCGGCCAGCCGGACGCGATCTGAACGAGTTTACTGCCCTCCAAAGCACGTTGAGAGGTCGGCCGGTGGTGCGGTCGGCCTTTCGGCGTTTTCGGCTTCCCCTTCCGCTCGCGAGGCGATAGCGGAACAGCATGCCGCCCGTGACCGCACCCATGGACCTCGCCCTCGCGCTCGCCGCCGAAGCCGCCGCCGTCGGCGAAGCGCCGGTCGGTGCCGTGATCGTCGAGGGTGAACGCGTCCTTGCCGCCGAACGCAACCGCATGCAGGCCATGCGCGACCCCACCGCCCATGCCGAATTCCTCGCCATCCGTGCTGCTCTCGAAACCCGCGGCACCGGCCGCCTCGACGGCTGCGATCTCTATGTGACGCTCGAGCCTTGCGCCATGTGCGCTGGCGCCATCGCCCACACGCGTCTCCGCCGCGTCTACTACGGTGCCGAAGATCCCAAGGCCGGCGCCGTCGACAACGGCATCCGCCTCTTCGCCCAACCCACCTGCCACCACCGTCCAGAGGTGATCGGCGGCCTCGGCGCCAGCCGCTCCGAAGCGCTGCTGCGCGAATTCTTCCGCGGCTTGCGCGACTAGCTGTTGGGATTGCTGTCGATCACCGGCTGGCGGTCGGCGATATAGTCCTCGATCTTCTGCTCGAGAATGCGCTTGAAGCGGTCCTTCTCGGCATCGACGTGGTTGAGGATCTCGCGCACCCGCCAGAACTCGTGCGCCCCGAACCGCGCCACATGCGGGCGCACATAGACGTCCGGCGGGTAGGCCGCCATCTGGTGGGCGATCAGCGAGTGCATCATGATCTGCGCCGAACCGAACCAGACGTCGAGGGGACGGTGGTCGGTCTTGAACAGCCCCTCGGACGGGTCGCCATTGACGTCAATGCCAATCAGGAAATCGGTGTCGATATCGGCCTGATCCAGCGGCAGCGGGTTGACCACACTGCCATCCACCAGCACGTGATTGGCGTGGACTACCGGCTTGAACAGCGACGGAATGGCGATCGAGGCCGCCACCGCCGGCCGCAACGGCCCGGAGTTGAACACCGTCTGGTGCCAGGACTGGAAATCGGTCGCCACCACATAGAGCGGCACCTTGAGATCCTTGAACTCGTGCGGAAAATGCTCCGGCGTAAACGCATCGACGATGCTCGTGGCATCGAGTTGCACCGACAGCCCGCTCTTGAACAGACCGCTGAGCCCACGGACATGGTGGCTCCACAGCCGGCCGGCGATGATGCGCATGGTGCCGAGCACTTCGAACGAGTGCTCGCGCAGTTCCTTGCCGGTCATGCCCGCAGCCCAGCCAGCGCCGATCAGGGCCCCGATCGAGGTGCCCGAGATCACCGACGGCTTGAGCCCCAGCTCATCCATCGCCTCGATATAGGGGATATGCGTCAGCCCACGCGCCGAGCCGCCACCCAGCGCCACGCCGATGCGCGGACCCGAAACCGTGCTCATGCCGCCCCGCTCCTTGCCCTTGGAGCGCAGCCGCTCGACCAGCCGCTTGCCGCGCAGTTGCAGCGGCGTCAGCGGCCGGGGCGACGGCGCCTCGTCGAAGACGGATCGGAGGTAGGTTAGGCGGCTGAGATTGAAAAAGGGTTCAGGCGCCGGAACGGCTGATTTCGCGCCAACCGATGTCGCTGCGGCTAAAGCCTTCCGGCCAGTCAATCTTGTCCACGCATCGGTAAGCACGGTCTCTTGCGTCTTTCACCGTGGTTCCGAGCGCCGTGACGTTGAGCACGCGCCCGCCGGCAGCAACTAAACGCGCGCCATCGCGGCGCGTTCCGGCGTGGAAGACCTGGACCTCAGGATCATCGATCTGGTCCAGCCCACGGATCTCCGAGCCCTTGCCGTAGTTGCCGGGATAGCCCTGCGTTGCGAGGATCACGGTCAGCGCCCAGGCATCCTTCCAGCGTACGTCCATGCCCTTGAGACTGCCGCTCGCGGTGGCCTGCAGCAGCTCCAGCAGGTCGCTGTCGAGCCGCATCATCATCACCTGGCATTCCGGGTCACCGAAGCGGGCATTGTATTCCACCAGCTTCGGGCCCTCGGCCGTCAGCATCAGCCCCGCATAGAGCACGCCGCGATACGGAGTGCCGCGGGCGGCCAGACCTTTCACGGTCGGGAGGATGATTTCGTTGATGGCGCGATCATAAAGCGCTTTGGTCAGCACCGGCGCCGGGGAATAGGCCCCCATGCCACCGGTATTCGGCCCCTGGTCGCCGTCAAAGGCGCGCTTGTGGTCCTGCGCCGTGGTCAGCGGCAGGATATCGGTGCCGTCGCTGAGCACGAACAGGCTGACCTCCTCGCCTTCCATGAACTCTTCCACCACCACTTCGGCGCCTGACTGTCCGAAAGCACCGGCGAAGCAGTCCGTGATCGCCGCCTCGGCCTCTTCCAGCGTCATGGCGACGGTTACGCCCTTGCCGGCCGCCAGACCGTCGGCCTTGATCACGATCGGCGCGCCCTCGGCATAGACATAGGCCAGGGCATCGGCCTCGTTGTCGAAGCGCGCGTAACGGGCGGTGGGAATGCCCATCTCGTCGCACAGGGCCTTGGTGAAGCCCTTGGAGCCTTCCAACTGCCCCGCCGCCTTGGACGGGCAGAAGCACTCGATGCCTGCCGCCCGCAGGTCGTCGCCGAGCCCCGCCACCACCTGCGCGTCGGGCCCCACCACGACGAAGTCGATGCTTTCGGACCGGCAGAGGGCAATCAACGCCGCGTGGTCGGTGATATCCACCTCGCGGTTCTCCGCCACCGCCTCGGTACCGCCATTGCCCGGCGCGATGAACAGCTTGTCGACCTTCGGAGACCGCGCCAGCTTCCACGCCAGGGCATGCTCGCGCCCCCCCGAACCGATCACCAGTACCCGCATCTGTGCCCTCCGATGTCAGGCGCGTGATGCACGAGATGGCGGGGAGTGGCAAGGGCGGGACTGGCGAGATTGTTTCGGTCGGTATGCTCCAGCAGAGTGGAGCCACACCCTCCCCCTTGCGGGGAGGGCCGGGGAGGGGATCGACCGGAGTGGAGCCCTACAGCTCCGCCTCAGCAAAAATCCGCGTCAAATCCCCATCCCACTCGCCACGGAACCGCTCCAGCCAGCGCTCGGCCGGGGACTGCGAGGTGCGGATCACTTCTTCCAGTGGCGCCAGATAGATGGTCTCGTCCTTGCCGGCCGCATTGCGCCGCCCGCGCCGAACCAGTCCGGCCTCGGCGATGCCAACGGCCTGCGCCGCGACGTCGAACAGGTTGGACCGGTCATGCGGAGTCATCAGCCCCAGGCGGGGCACCTCGCGGCGCAGGTGTTCGCGCTCTTCGCGGGTCCACGGCTCAATCAGCTCGTAGGCGGCTTCCAGCGACACCTCGTCATAGAGCAGCCCGGTCCAGAACGCCGACAGCGCCGTGACCGAAGCCTCGTCGCCCATGTCGGCGCCGCGCATCTCGAGATATTGCTTCAGCCGCACTTCCGGGAAAATGGTGGAGAGGTGGTCTTCCCAGTCCTTGACGGTGGGCAGCTCGCCGGGCAGTTGCGGCAGTTCGCCCTTGAGGAACGCCCGGAAGCTCTCGCCGGCGACGTTGACGTATTTGTGGTCCCGAATGACGAAATACATCGGCACGTCGAGCGCATAGTCGACATACTGCTCGAAGCCGAAGCCCTCGTCGAACACGAAGGGCAGCATGCCGGTGCGGTCGGGATCGGTGTCGAGCCAAATCTGACTGCGGTAGCTGAGATAGCCGGTGTCGCGGCCTTCTGAGAAGGGCGAATTGGCGAACAGGGCCGTCGCCACCGGCTGCAGCGCCAGGGATACCCGGAACTTCTTGACCATGTCCGCTTCGCTCGAGAAGTCCAGATTGGTCTGAACGGTGGCTGAACGGAACATCATCGAGGTTCCGAGCTTACCCTTCTTGTCCATGTACGGCGCCATGATGCCGTAGCGGGATTTCGGCATCGCCGGAATGTCCCTGACCGACCACAGCGGCGTCACCCCGAGCCCGAGGAAATGGATGTCGAGCGGCTCGGCCACGGAGCGGGCAACGCGCAGATGCTCGCCCATCTCCTCGGCGGTGCCGTGCAAATCCACCTGCGGCGCCCCGGAGAGCTCGAACTGGCCACCCGGCTCGAGCGAGATGCCGCCGGCGACCTCGTTGTTCCTGAGCCCGATCGGGTTGTCCCCGTCATAAAACGGGTGCCAGCCCGTTGCCTTCTCGATGCCGGCGAGCAGCGCACGAATCCCCTGCTCGCCTTCATAGGTCACTGGCCGCAACGGATCGGTGTGGAAGACGTGCTTTTCGTGTTCGGTGCCGATCCGCCACTCGTCCGCGGGTTTAGCGCCCCGCGCCAGGGCCTCGATCAGGTCGGCGCGGGATTCGATCAGCGGAGAATGAGAGTCGGCGCCGGCCATGAAGTCCTCTGGTTACGGGGCAAATGCGGGCGCGAACATAGCGTTGCGTTCACCGAAAGCAATCGCGATTTATCGCCAGTCACCGATGGATGCCTGAATCAGCGCCAGTGCTGCCACGGCAGCGGTGTCCGCGCGGAGAATACGCGGCCCGAGACTGATCGGCACCACGAAGTCCAGCCCGCGCAGTCGCTCGCGTTCGGCGTCGGAGAAGCCACCCTCCGGGCCAACCAGCAAACCGACTCGCTCCCCGGCCAGCGATTGCAGCGTTGCCAGCGCAGACGACGATGGCTCCCCTTCATCAGCGAAGACGAGCCTGCGGCCGGCATGATCCTCCGGCCAGCGGTCCAGCAGGTGATCGAGGGTAATCTCCGGCGCCACCACCGGCACGTTGAGCACCTCGCATTGCTCGGCCGCCTCGATGGCGTTCGCCACCAGCTTGTCGTGCTTTACCCGGCCGACCTGGGTGAACCGGGTCAGCACCGGCTGCATGGTGCCGACGCCCATCTCCGTCGCCTTCTGCACCACATAGTCGAGCCGCTCGGTCTTGAGCGGCGCAAAACCGTACCAGAGGTCGAGCCGCGGCGTCTGCGGCGCAATCTGCTCGACCGGTTCGAGAGCCACCGACTTCTTGCTGTCCGCGGTCAGCCGCGCCAGCCAGGCCCCGTCGCGGCCGTTGAACACCACGACCTCGTCACCCACCGACTTACGCAACACCGCAGCCAGATACAGCGACTGCTCCTTGTTCAGGATGATCTCGGCACCGGCGGCAAGATCAGGATCGACGAAGAGACGGGGCAGGCTGGCGTGAGTGCGGGGCATGGCGGCAGCATATCTTCCAACACACTGACCTGCCAGCTTGCTGCTTGGCCCCTTCGCCCTCGACGGAGCCGCGCGGTCACCGCTGGCGCCGCCCGCCCCAAGGCGATCGACCTTCGCTCCATCGCCAGCCACCGTCGCACCCGCCCCCCGCTTGCGCACCCAGGGCAACGCCGCCGTCGCGCCCGACTGGGACGAGTTCTAGGTCGGGGCGGCGACTGTCCCGCCGCATACACATGGCTCAGTGGGGTCCGCTGCCGACAGCGGTCGGGTGGTTTGCCGCCGGTCGGCTTTCGGGCGAGAGGGTCAGGAATGCGGACTTCATAGCCTCGAGGCCAGCACCGTGCCCGACCTATACGATGATCCAGAGCTCTATGACCTTGTCGCGCCGCGTGACGAGGCGATGGAGCAATTCTACGTCGAGGTCGCTGGGGGCCACTCTCGAAAGGTGCTGGAGCTGGCCTGCGGATCAGGTCGCCTGACGGTGCCGCTCGCCAAGAGCGGTGCGCTGGTGACGGCAGGGGACATTTCGGCGATGCTCGACAGGGCGGAAGCTGCCGCTCGTGAGAGTGCCGTCGACGTCAGCTTCGTTGAGCTGGACATGCGGGATTTCGATCTCGGTACCAAGTTCGATGTCGTAGTGATCGCCGCCAACTCACTGATGCATCTGAACACGACGGAAGACTTGGTGCGAGCCATGTCTGCCGCCCGCCGGCATCTGGCGCCCGGAGGAATCTTCGCCTTCGATATCTTTGTGCCGAGCCCATCCCTGCTCAGCCTGCCTTCGGCACAGCGTCGGCCCGTGGGCGTTTTTCCCCACAAGCACCTCGGAGAGGTGACGGTGGAGGAGACGATTACCTATGATCCGGTCTCCCAAGTCAGCCAGGCGGATTGGTATTGGTCGACGAAGCTTGATCCGACGTTCCGGCGCACAACGATCCACATGCGCCAAATATACCCGCAGGAAATGCCGCTGCTCCTGCAACTGGGCGGGTTGACGCTGGCCAGCCGCTTCGGTGATTTCGTTCGACAGCCGCTAGATCCGGAAAGTTGGCGTCAGGTTTGCCTGTGTCGATGACTGGCCGATGCCGGGTGGTCGCGGCCGGACCAGTGCTGAACTGCGAACCCAACAAGCTGCTGCATTCTCGTGATGACGCATCGCGCCTGCGCGATGCTGCCGCGTGCCGCGACGCCAGACGCTAGCGCGGCCTCACCAACCATCAGGAATTCATCATCGTCCATGATCTGAGGAACGTCGAAAGTTACCCATTCGCGTTCACCGGCAACGATGATGGGAGCGCCCTCCTTCGTAGTGGACCGATCCGGCCACCGGATATGCTCGGCAAGATGCAGAGCCGTACAACGGTTGAACTCCACCCCGATCAGCAGGACCTTTGCATCCAACCGGTGCAACTCCCCCAGAGGCGAAGTCGGGCCCAATGGATCGCTCAACTCATGGCGAGCTACAATCTCCTGGGCGTGACGACCCCACGCCGCCATCGAGCTTGCAGGATGGGCGCTGCGGCGAACACCGGGCCAGGTCCGGAAAGCTTCGGCAACCGCTCCCATGTTGCGAGTCGGTGTGGTGGCCGCTTCATATGCAGGCATGGTCGAGCGAATCGTCTCGATCCACTCCAGGGGCACAGGCGGTGCGCTCCAGTTGGCCGGCTCAGTGAGGCCTGTGGAATGGGATGGCATCACCAGTGTCCCATCGTCCCCCACCGCATCAAACAACGCCTGGAGCACGGCGACCTGGCCGCCGCAGACCCAGCCCATGGCACGCATGGAGCAATGGACGAGCAGAGTGTCGCCCGCTCTGACGCCCAGCTTGGGCAAGTCGTGTTGCAGGCTCTCGCGGGTGGCCGGTACCTTGGTGCGTGCAATGATATCAGCTTCACTCATGGTCGGCACTCCGCGGTCACGAGGACTGGTACTGCCCTTTTCCGGCATCCACCCGATCTACAGCAAGGGGGTAGTAGGCTCAGTGGCGGGACAGGGGTGGCAAGCAGACCGTCAGCTTTGCGGAGCAGCTCGCCCCTACACGGACATTGGGAACCTGAACATGCTGGAGGAGCCGGGAGAGTCTTGCGGCGCTTCCTGTCCCGCATCAGACAAGGCGCTTGCCTTCGGCGTTGATGATGACTTCGCCGTCCTCCTTGGTGAACGGGCCTATATCGGGGTTCTCGAGGATGTCGAGCACGACCTCGGACGGGCGGCACAGGCGGGTGCCCTTCGGCGTGACTACGAAGGGGCGGTTGAGGAGGATGGGGTGCTCTGCGATAGCTTCGAGGAGTTCGTCGTCGCTCCGGGCCGGGTCTCCGAGGCCGAGTTCTTCGAACGGCGTATCCTTCTTTCGAAGCGCCTCGCGCACTGTGAGCCCGGCGTCGCGGATCAGCCGGGTGACGGTGCCCCGGTCGGGCGGGGTCTTGAGGTATTCGATCACCGTGGGCTCGACGCCGCTCTGGCGGATCATCGCCAAGGTGTTGCGAGACGTGCCGCAGTCGGGGTTGTGATAGATGGTGACGCTCATTCGGCTGCCTTCGCTTCGGTGTTGCGGCCGACTGCGGCGCCGCGTTCGTACCAGCCCTTGGTGCGGTTCACGATCCAGACCACCGAGAGCATCACCGGCACTTCCACCAGCACGCCGACAACGGTGGCGAGCGCTGCGCCGGAGTTGAAGCCGAACAGGCTGATGGCGGCGGCAACGGCCAATTCGAAGAAGTTCGAGGCTCCGATCAGGGCGGAAGGACCGGCCACGCAGTGCTGCTCCCCTGAGACCCGGTTCAGCAGGTAGGCGAGGCCGGAGTTGAAGTAGACCTGGATCAGGATCGGCACCGCCAGCAGCAGGATGACCGTAGGCTGGGCGACGATCTGTTCGCCCTGGAAGCCGAAGAGCATGACAAGGGTCAGCAGCAACGAGGCGATGGAGATCGGCTGCAGGACTGCAAGCGCCCGGTTCATACTGTCGATCCCGCCATTGGCGAGCAGCCAGCGGCGGTAGAGCTGCGCGGCGATCACCGGCACGACGATATAGAGCCCGACCGACAGGAGCAGCGTGTCCCAGGGGACGGTGATGGCGGAGAGACCAAGCAGAAGGCCGACAATGGGGGCGAAGGCGATGATCATGATGGCGTCGTTGAGCGCCACCTGCGACAGGGTGAAGTGCGGCTCGCCCCTGGTCAGATTGGACCACACGAACACCATGGCGGTGCAGGGCGCAGCGGCAAGGATGATGAGGCCGGCGATGTAGCTGTCGATCTGCGTTTCAGGCAGCAGCGGACGGAACAGCCAGCCTATGAAGAGCCAGCCCAGAAGTGCCATGGAGAACGGCTTGATGGCCCAGTTGATGAATAGGGTGACGCCGATGCCGCGCCAGTAGGCGCCGACCTGGCCGAGCGACCTGAAGTCGATGCGCACCAGCATGGGGATAATCATCAGCCAGATCAGCACCGCCATCGGCAGGTTCACCTGTGCGTATTCGAGTGCAGCCAGACCTTCGAAGACCGAAGGCAGGAAGTGGCCGGCGGCGACCCCGACGATGATGCAAATGGCGACCCACAGGGTCAGGTAGCGTTCGAAGATGGTCATAGGCACTCTAGATGGCACGCCATAGCAGAGCAGCACTGGTGCAGATGGATGACGCCTGCCGGGTAGCCAGGATCGCTGCCGGAGCAGCAGTGCGGCCGATGTGGTCGAAACCGAGGTGCTTGAAGAAGCTGGCCGCAGTCGTTGTCAGAAGATAGACGCGCTTGCCTCCGGCTGAGGATATCTCGCCGAGGAGGGTTTCGGTGACGAGCCGACCGGCGCCAGTTCCGCGCCTGTCCTCCGGCACGACGACGGAGCGAAGCAGTGCATCCTCGCCATAAAGCTCAAACCCGCCAAAGCCGATGCGCTGCCCATCCCGCTCGATGCGGAAGAAGGAGCGTCCCGTATCCTCTACGTCATCCATAGGCAGGCCTGCGGCTGAAAGTGCAGCCTGGAGATTGGTATCGGTTCCGGAAACCGGCACAGCGGTGATCATGCTGTGCCCTCGCTCGCGCCACTGGCGCCTTTCAGGACGCCAGTGCCCGAAGCGCAGCATGGGGTGAATTCGGCGACCAGTGGTCCGCAGAGTTCGGGCCGCCCGCCGCAGCAGTCCTGAACCAGGTAGCTGGCAAGCTCACGGACACGATCTACAACGGCCCGGTAGATTATCGAGCGGCTCTGCCGTTCAGAGTCGATCAGCCCCGCCCGGGTCAGTATGGCGAGGTGCGAGGACATGGTGTTCTGGGGAACGCCGAGCCGGCGAGCCACCTCACCCGCAGGAAGGCCTTCCGGCTCGTGCTTCATCAGCAGGCGGAACGTTTCCAGTCGCGTGGGCTGCGAGAGGGCTGCAAACACGACGAGTGCATCATTTGTTTCCATAAATCCAAAGTCATCGATATATCAGAGGGAGTCAAGGGACCTTACCGCGTTAGATTCGATCGTAGCTCTTGGTCTTCCATGGCCGCGGCATTGGCCACAATAGGATGGGCGAACGAAGGGGTGTCGCCCAGTGTCGTGTTTCCAAGCCGGTCGAACTCCAGGTGCTCACTGCCGAGGTTCGGCGCGGCTGCCCCTTAGCTCTCTGGCAGGCAAGGTAACCGTTGACTTGACCTGGACAACAGGAGGGCGGCGCTTCGGATCTGCCTTCCCAGGATCTCGCCTGCGTTGTGTTCAGGCCAAGGGCACCACCCCGCCGCTGAGAGCGTCGGCAAGCACCCGGCCTTGACTTTGGCCGGTTTTGAGCGGAAGCACAGGAGTGCTCGGGTCCGCCCTATAGTGCACTCAATGTACGCCTATGATGGCGCACCCAGCGAAAGAGACACAATGAATCACCGGTTCGAAACTGGTCAGGTTTTGGAGCTCCGCTCCGCACCTCGCCACAGCAACAGACCTGCAGGGCTGTGCGAAGTCATTTCCTGCCTGCCACATGACAAGGGACCACTGCTCTACCGGGTAAAATCCCGCAACGAGAGCATCGAGAGGGTTGTGGATGAAGTGGACCTTTCGCCCAGCGATGCGGTGAAAACCGCTACCGAAACCCACGCGAGTGTCTTCAAGATTGCCATCCGTAGGCGCTGATCCTGTCGCGCCTTGTTTCCGACGTGAACAGCTGTCATAAGGCACTCACACGTTTTCAGCCCAAGTCGGCTGCCTCTGCCGGACATTTCCGGTCCTTGGCTCACTGATCCACTTTGCGAACGTTCTAGGCTCCTTCTGCATGTCGCAGGGGAGAAACGCTCGCTTTGCTTCGGCTCCGAGCTACAAGGAAAATACCATGGCCAACATCAACGGCACCGTTAAGTTCTTCAACACCACCAAGGGCTTTGGCTTCATCACTCCAGAAAACGGCGGCAAGGACCACTTCGTGCACATTTCCGCTGTCCAGAATTCTGGTGTCGACGGTCTCTACGAGAACGACAAGCTGACCTACGAGATCGAGACTGGTCGCGATGGTCGCGAGTCTGCGATCAACCTGATGCTGCAGAAGTAGTCTTCGGCACCAGCCGCGTAGATGTAGAAGGCCGCCCGAAGGGCGGCCTTCTTCGTTCCGGCGCCTGGAGGGAACCACTGGCCACGAGTCGGTTAGGGGCTTACGCCGATCCGGTCAACTCTTCATGGGGACCTGTGGGTGCTAGGATTTCTTTTGCTCACCGAGACTGACAGCGCCTTTCAACGAAGGGGTTTGATGCGTTGGTCTTCGGTTTTTCCTGCATGGCATCATCGCACGTTTGAGGACCAGCCCGTTAGCGGTATCGGGGAATTCGGCCGCTAGGTCGTGAACCCATAAACGAGGTTCCGTTTTGCGAGCGATCGTGATTCAAGCTCTTGATGGAGGGCCTGATGGTAGGACGTCACGATCTCAGCGAGAAGGAATGGGCGCTGATCGCGCCCCTGTTGCCCAATAAGCCGCGCGGGGTTGCGCGGGTAGATGACCGGCGGGTGATCAGCGGTATCTTCTACATACTGCGCACAGGGGCACCCTGGCGCGATCTGCCGGAACGTTACGGCCCCCCAACCACGGTCTACAACCGCTACAACCGATGGGCCAAGCAGGGCATCTGGCTGCGCATCTTTGAGCGGCTGAGCGAGGTCTCGCCGGAGAGTCTGCACCTTCTCGACTCCTCGATCGTTCGTGCCCACCAGCATGCGGCGGGTGGTAAAAGGGGGGCCCGGATCACGCCATCGGTCGCTCCCGTGGGGGACTGACCACCAAGATCCATGCCGTTGTTGACCGACGCGGGCTGCCCATCCGCTTCGTACTCACTCCTGGGCAGGCCTCCGACAAGACTACGACGCCCGAACTGGTCGGGCCGCTCCGGCTGCGCGGCGATGTGGTTGCCGACCGCGGCTACTTCGGGCGCCACGTGACCGAAGCCATAGAGGCATCCGGTGCGACGGCCCACATCCCCAGTCAGAGCAATGTCCGCATCGTCCGCTCCGTCGATCCCGAACTCTACCGAAAGCGCACATGATCGAGCGCTTCTTCAGCCGCCTCAAACACTTCCGAGGCATCGCAACCCGATACTTTAAAACCGCAGCCAACTTCCTCGCTGCAATCCACCTGGCAGCCGCAAGGCTCTGGATTAGAAGTTATGAGTCCACAACCTAGTGGAGGCCGGCGGCTGCCCGAAGTGCTGCGTTGATGCGCTCCTGCCACCCGGGCCCTTCCGCCTGGAAGTGCTCCAGTGTGTCCCGGTCGATGCGCAAGGAAACCAGTTCCTTGCCGGTCGGTACGGTGTTCGTCCTGGGCAGGGGTTCGCTCGGCTTGGTGGTGAGGCTCTTGAACGCAGCCTCGGCATTCTCGGTTACGCTGTTGCGCCGGCGCGTAGGATGAACCATTTGGCTTGACCTTTTGCTGATCAGAGTTTGCTGTAGAGCGTCGTCACCGTCTCCACACCCGAACCGCTCGTCTCTGTGACGCGGGCGCGCAGGCGCCGGGAATTGCCGATCGTGTGCAGGTCCTCGTTCAGCACCTTCATTGCTGCCGCTTTCGGCGAAGCTGCGTACACCTTGCGAACGTCCGACTGCTGCGGCCGCCCCTCAGGATCGGTATTGTAGGATTCGACGATATATTCTTGCTGCGGCGACGTGTTCATCGGCTCACTCCAGGAGGGTGACCTTAGCACCTCTTCCTTGCGGCATCGACCAGGCTGGAGCGGCGTTGCGGCTACTCCTGTGCCGGCTCCCTGCCGCCAGGCGGTGGAAAGCGCGAAGCGTCGGAAAACGAGATGGTAACCGCCACAGGGACACTCGGGGTCAGAGCGCCAATTGGTCGCGGAGTGCGGCCGAGAGGTCCGCCAGGTCGATGGGCTTGGGCAGCATCTTGCTGTTTGGCACGCCGCGCTCCGTCCAGGAGGCACCGCTGTCGCCACTCACATAGATCACCGGCAGGTTGGGCCAGATCTCTCGCGCACGGTGCGCAAGTGCCCAACCATCATGTGCCCCGGGCATGCGGATGTCGGTGAGCAGGACATGGGGCTGCCCACCGGCAGAAAGCCACTGAACTGCCGCATCACCGGTTGGAAACGTGACCACATCGAAGCCGGCTTCCACCAGTTCATATTCGAGAGCGGATGCGATGAGATATTCGTCCTCAGCAATCGCAACGATGGTTCGCTGTGTCATGGCAAGTCCTGCTTGTTCTGGGCGCAGTGCACTACGGGTGGGCCCAAGCCGGGTTTCGCGTTATTGTCTGCCTTGGGTGGCGGCCAGCCGTGACGGCGGCCAGGCGGTAATTCTGCACTGCCACTCCTACGAGTGCCCGCTGTTGAGGGCATGTGCCTCGTCGTTGGCGAGGAGCGCCTCAAGTTCTGCGGTGGTCACACTCCAGGCGCTGGTTTCACCGCCGGAGGTGAGCAGCAGCGTGTACTCAGTTCGGTAAGCTTCCCAGGACACATCGAGCGGAACCTTCTCGACTCGCAACTCGAAGGTGCCGGGCTTGTGCTGGCCGGACATCCCGCTCAGCTGGAATGGATGGCGCAGCGTTACCCATCGGCTGGTGCTGATCTCGCTCATTTCTGTCGGTCCTCCTGCAGTGGTGCAGGCTCCACAGGTTCCTTGGTCGACGGCGAACCGAGCCGGACGAAGTGTTCCGTCATCCAGGTCCGGACGGTAGCGGCGGTTTCCACCACCTCGCTCCCGGTGTTCCGGCAGATAACGGCGCAGAGGTCCCGTTCCGTGCTGATCCGGTCGAGATCGCGCGAGGTGAGGAACGGCCACCTCTTCTGTGCCTCCAGTCGCTCGCCGAATTGCCGACGGCCGAATGGGGTGACGTCTTGCTTGTTGCCGAACATCAGCTTCTCCGAGGCAGGTGCTCATCAGGAGACGATCTGCCCGAGTTCGGCACCCTGTGTGGTGATGGTGAGGTCTTCCTCGGCTCGCTCGGCCAGCCCGCGCGACACGAGGAAGAACACGGCTGCTTCGTCGTCGGTGCCGTAAAGCGTCCGCAGGGGCACGGGACCCTGGTTCAGGCGGCGGAGCAGCCCATAAGAATAGACCGGAATGTGCTCCGGCCGGCGTGGTGCGCTCCCGCCCGCCATGAACCCGTCGTCGAGCACGGCCGGCCGCATCAGGTCGGCAGCCTCGTGAGTGAAGCATAGCGCCTCGAGCCACGAGGCAACGCCGGTCGGTACCTGCGTTTGGCCACCTAGCCACTCTTCGACTACGCCGGGCCTGACTTCGAGGGTCTGTGCCAGCGTGGCGGGCCCCCACTTTATGGTGTCGAGGCAGGCCTTCAGGCGCTCAGGTTTCATTGGGTCCTCTTGGCGGCAAGCTCCCGGATGCGGCCGGGCCTAGATGGGCGGTCGGGTCATGCACGGGTCCCCTCCGGGGATGCGGTTCTTCAAAGCGATTGTCGTTATGAGGCAGCATGCCCGCTACCCGTCCGAGCAGAATGACGGGAAAGCCGCGACGCCGGCCCTCCGCAGTGAGCGGCCTCACCAGTGGGGCCGGCGCGGCGGGTACCCTGTTGACCGTACCGGGTCGACCGAGTTGGCGGAATGCTCGGCCAGTCGCAGTCGTTGCCCGTTCAGCCACGAGGCCACCAGCGAGCGGGCCGCCGGCAAAGGCACCCTCTTGCGCGATGCCACGAGCACGCTGAGCTCGGCCGGCGATCGGACCGCGCGCAGGTCACGATCGCTCAGGAAGGGCCACGCCCTCTGCGCCTCCGCCCGTTTGCGGATCTTGAGGGAAAGGCGCTCCTCGGTGCGATAACCGAACATAGGATTTTCTTTCGGGAGAGCGGGCGACCGATGCGGTCGTTAGATCGTCGTGTGCATGAAGCACGGCCAAAGCCTCAATCGATCTCCATAGACACATGTCGCCCCCCACTGAATGGTTGCATCACGGAAAGGAGCGGCGACCAGCGCGTCGCACGTCGGCAAGAGCTGCGCCGCTCACCCGAAACCTATTGCGCCGCCGGATCGGCACCCACAGGCTCTGCGGCTGGGGGTTCCACCACCGGCTGCGGCGCCACCGCCGGGACGTCCCCTTCGGTGACTTCACCCTCTTCGATCACCTCGCCGTCTTCCACCACGGGTAGTTCGATCGGCTCGAGCCCGGAAAGCATTCGCGCGCAAAGCGTCGCGGTTGGCCGCGCGACCGCTTCGCTGTCCGGCATAACTGCCCAGCCACCGTTCTCGATGAACGTGCGCTGCTGGGAGGCACTGGCGAACTGCTTGATCTCTGCAAGGTTCTCCCGCGCCCCCTCATCCGCGAGGAAGTTCTGAACGCATATCGCGGCGGCCAGATCAGTCCGGCTCGTATCTGCTGCGGCCTGTGCACGAGCCTCGGCTGAACCGCCAGTAACCCACCCTCCCCACATGAAGCCTACGATGGCCACGGCAATACCTCCGGCCACCGCGCCATAGGCCGCGGGTTTGATCCATTCGGGGGTGTTCATGATGTTCCGATCAGTTCGGAGTGGACGGCATAATCACCGCCTAGTCGGACCTTAGCATGGAACAGGCGTTGACCCTAATGGTTGGGCTGAACCGGCGACAAGGCCTGGCGTGGCGAACAGGATCAAGCCGGTGACTACAAAGTTCACCGCACTGTCCGAGATATCAGCAGGCCAACGGCAGCTTTCGGAGCATCTCCCTGCAAACTGCCATGACCGACATGGGGTCGAGGCTGTGTGAAAACCCCTGACCGTGCTATGATTTGGCACTGCTTCGGGGGTGCCGCATGGGGCGTTTCGTTGAAGTTGCCGTAACAGGCGAGCTTTCTGCCAGCGTGCCTTGAGGACTATGTCGATGCTGACAATCCTGTCCGCATCATCGATGCATTCGTCGATGAACTCGATCTCGCCGAGCTCGGCTTCGAGCGTGTCCAGCCGGCATCGACTGGCAGACCGGGCTACGCGCCAGGCACCATGCTCAAGCTCTATGTTTATGGATACCTCCATCAGCTGACCTCGAGCCGAAAGCTGGAACGCGAGGCGGGTCGCAATATCGAGTTGATGTGGCTGATCGGCAAGCTGGTGCCCGACTTCAAGACCATTGCCGACTTCCGCCATGACAATGCCAGTGCGATCCAAATGGCGTGTCAGCGCTTCGTTGCCATCTGCCGCGCCCTTGGCCTGGTCGGCGGCGGAATGGTCGCCATTGACGGCTCACGCTTACGCGCGGTGAACACGCACGAGAAGAACTACACCAAGGGCAAGCTGGCGCGACGGAAGGCTCATGTCGAGGAAAGCATCGCGCGCTACATCGCCGAGCTTGAGCAAGCCGACAGTGCAGAGACTGGCCCCGCGACACCGCGGATCGCGCACCTGACCGAGCGACTGGCGTCGCTGCGTGGGCGGCTCGGTGAGCTTGAGGAGATTGGCCAGCAGCTGCAAGCTGCACCGGACGAGCAAGTATCGCTCACCGATCCGGACGCCCGCGCCATGGCGACTGGAAGCAATCATCGTGGTGTTGTCGGCTACAACGTCCAGGCGGCGGTCGATACCAAGCATCACATCGTCGTCGCCAACGCAGTGACGAACCGAGGGCATGACCGCTCGCATCTGCTGGAAATGGCCAAGGCGGCACAGGCCGAGCTCGGCGCTGCTGATATGATCGCCCTTGCCGATCGTGGATATTATGAGGGTGGGCAGATCCGCTCCTGCGCCGCAGCCGGCATCATCCCGATGGTACCCAAGCCGAATACGTCACCAGCCCAGGCGCGAGGTTTTTGGGGCAAGGCCATGTTCGTGCACGAGCCCGAGACCGACACCTATCGCTGCCCTGCAGGCGAACAGCTCCAGAAGCGCTTTGCAAGGGTGGAAGGCGGCAAGCTCATCAGCGTGTACTTCAACCAGAAGGCTTGTGGTGCCTGCTCATCTCGTCCTCTGTGCACAGCCGGCAAGGAGAAGCGCATCCGACGATGGGAGCACGAGGCCGTGCTCGATGCGATGGAACGTCGCCTCGAAGCCATGCCGGACGCCATGGCGGTCCGTCGATGTACGGTCGAGCACGTCTTCGGCACGATCAAGGGCTGGATGGGCGCCACACACTTCCGGACGCGAGGACTAAAGAACGTCGCCACCGAAGCCAGCTTGGCAATCCTGGCCTACAACATCAAGCGCGCTATTGCAGTCGCCGGCGTCGGCCCCACCATCAAGGCAATAAGGAGCTAAGAGAATCCCGCTGCCTTATCGCCGACCCACTCGGCATAGCGCCGCAGCGAGTTCTCACACAGCCTCGGGTCGACACCGGTCACCTCCGTATGGTGAGGCGCATCCCCATGCACCATCATTCCCCCATCCCGGGCATGACGCCGGGGGCGGAACGCTGTAGAGCTGGCTGACGTATCGAGACCTCATCCCGAGCCTGTAGCAGGACGAGGTCGCCTGCCGAGAAGCCGAGGCCGCCATGACCGATTCCAACCCCACCGGCTCCGTTGCCGATGCCCAGGCCGGCAATTGGGTCGACCGCCATGCCCCCGACTGGCTGAAGCCCTATGCGCGCCTTGCGCGCTGGGACCGGCCGATCGGCTTCTGGCTCCTGTTCTGGCCCTGTGCCTGGAGCTTGGGCCTCGCCGCGGTGGCCGATCCCGCCCGCGGTTTCGACTGGTGGGCGGCGATGCTGATGCTGGTGGGCGCCATCCTGATGCGCGGCGCCGGTTGCACCTTCAACGACATCGTCGATCGCGACATCGACATGAAGGTGGCCCGCACCCGCTCGCGCCCCATCCCCTCCGGCCAGGTCACCGCCCGCGACGCGCTGGCCTTCCTCGTCGCCCAGGCGCTGCTTGCTTCGGTGATCCTGTTCCAGTTCAACCGCTTCACCGTCTGGGCCGGCATCGCCTCGCTGGTGCTGGTCGCCATCTACCCGTTCATGAAGCGGATCACCTGGTGGCCGCAGCTTTTCCTCGGCCTCGCCTTCTCCTGGGGTGCGCTGGTCGGCTGGACCAGCCAGACCGGGGGCATCGCCCAGCCGGCGCTGCTGCTCTATCTCGGCTGCATCCTGTGGGTTATCGGCTACGACACCATCTACGCCCTGCAGGACATCGAGGACGACGCCCTGATCGGCGTGCGCTCCACCGCCCGGCTGTTCGGCCCACGCACCCGGCCGATCGTTGCCGGCTTCTATTCTGGCGCGTTCGTGCTGTGGATGCTCGCGGCGCTATGGGCCGGGGCCGGCATCGTCTTTGCCGTGCTGTCGCTGGTCGCGGCGGGCCTGCTGGCCTGGCAGGTGCAGACCGTCGATGTCGAAGCGCCAGGCAATCCGCTGCTCCGCTTCAAGAACAACCACTATGTCGGCATCGCGCTGACGCTGGCGCTCCTGGCCGAATGGGTGTGGTGAGGCGCTGGGGCGTCGTATAGTCGCCCCAGGAGAATCGCCCGTGTCCATCCGCCAGCTTCCCGAAGACTTGATCAACCGCATCGCCGCCGGCGAAGTGGTCGAGCGGCCCGCCAGTGCCGTCAAAGAGTTGGTGGAGAACAGCATCGATGCCGGTGCCACCCGCATCGTCGTCACCACTGCCGGTGGCGGCAAGACGCTGATCCGCATCGAAGACGATGGCTGCGGCATGGACCAGACCGACCTGCTGCTGTCGGTCGAGCGCCACGCCACCAGCAAGCTCGGGGCGGACGAACTCGACGACATCCGCACCCTCGGTTTCCGCGGCGAGGCGCTGGCCTCGATCGGCTCGGTGGCCGAGCTCTCCATCGCCTCGCGCTGCGCCGAGGCCGAGAGCGGCCTTCGCCTCGATCTCCGCTATGGCGCCCGCTCCGGCCCGGTGCCGGTCGCCATGAACTGCGGCACGATCGTCGAGGTGAAGAACCTCTTCGCCCGCACCCCTGCCCGCCTCAAATTCCTCAAGACCGACCGCGCCGAGGCCGCCGCCATCACCGATGTGGTGAAGCGCCTCGCCATGGCCAATCCGGGCGTCCACTTCGTCCTCAACGGCTCCGACCGCACGGCGCAGAGCTGGCCGGCGGTGACGGGCGCCCGCGCCCTCGAGGCGCGCCTGTCGCAGCTCGTCGGCGACGACTTCGCCCAGAATGCCGTTCCCCTCGCCCTGTCCCGCCATGGCGTGGTGGTGGCGGGGCTCGCGGGCCTGCCCACCTATACCCGCGCCAATTCGCTGTCCCAGTTCTACTTCGTCAATGGCCGCTCGGTGCGCGACAAGGTGCTGGTCGGCGCCGTGCGCGCCGCCTATGCCGACTACACCTTCCGCGACCGCTTTCCGGTGGTGGCGCTCTATGTCGCCGTCGACCCCGCCGAGGTCGATGTCAACGTCCACCCCACCAAGGCCGAACTCCGCTTCCGCGATGCCGGTGGTGTCCGCGGCGCCGTCATCCGTGCCATCGGCGAGGCGCTCACCGCCGCGGGCTTCAAGGCCTCGACCAGCGTCGCCGAGGACGTGCTCGGCGCCTTCACCACTCCCGCCTATGAATCCGCTGCAATTGCTCCCGTTTCCGCCCCCGTTCCGCTGCAGAACGCGGTTCAGCGGGAACGGAACGCAACGGCATTCTCCCCATTTTCCGCCGCCGAGGTGCTGCCCGGGCTCTCCGAGCCGAGCGCCCGGATCGAGGCCGATACCCCCGCCCCTGCCCTCACCGAATTCCCCCTCGGCGCCGCCCGGGCGCAGATGTTCGACAACTTCATCATCGCCCAGAACGGCGAAGGCCTTCTGCTGGTCGACCAGCACGCCGCCCACGAACGCCTTGTGTATGAACGGTTTAAGGCCCAGATGGCCACCGGCACCGTCCCCAGCCAGGCCCATTTGATCCCGGTCGTGGTCGAGCTGCCGGAGGAGGACTGCGAACGTCTCGAGGACGCCTCCTCCGAACTACAGAGCTACGGCCTTCACCTCGAACGCTTCGGCCCCCGCGCCATCGCGGTGCGCGAAACCCCAGCAATTCTGGGCTCTTCCGACGTCGAAGGCCTGGTCCAAGACCTCGCCGACGGCCTCGCCGAATGGGATTCCACCGCCGCCGTCAGCGACCGCATGGAGGCCATCGTCGCCCGCATGGCCTGCCACGGCTCGGTCCGCTCCGGCCGGCGACTGCGGGTGGACGAGATGAACGCCCTGCTGCGCGACATGGAGCGCACGCCCCATTCCGGCCAGTGCATCCACGGCCGGCCCACCTACGTTGAGCTCAAGAAGAAGGATATCGAGCGCCTGTTCGGCCGGAGCCGTTGATTTTGCTGTATTTTACCAGCGACACCCACTTCGCCGACCCGCGCGTGCTGCGCATCGACCGCCGCCCCTTCGCCGACATGCCCGAGCACGACGCGGCGCTGATCGGCAACTGGAACAGCACCGTCTCGCCCGAAGACGAGGTCTGGCATCTCGGCGATTTCGCCCGCGGCAGCACCGAGGATGTCGAGGCGCTGCTCGAAAAGCTCAACGGCACTAAGCACCTGATCATCGGCAACAACGATCCCCCGGCGACTCTCGCCGCCCATGGCTGGGCCAGCATTCAGCATTATGCCGAGCTCAGGATCGACGCGCAGTTGTTCATCCTCTGCCACTACCCGTTCCGCACCTGGAACCAGATGGGCAAGAAGTCGGTCAACCTCCACGGCCACTCGCACGGCAGGCTAACGCCAATCCCGCGGCAGTTCGACGTCGGCGTCGATGCGCAAGGGCTCAAGCCGAGGACGCTGGCGGAGGTTCTAGCCTCAAGGAAGCGGTAGTGCCCCCACCCATCCTCCCCCGCACGCGGGGGAGGGGAAGATCGAGCCTGCCTCGCCGCCCGGGTACCCACCACCCCGTCCCTCCCCCGCTCGCGGGGGAGGTTAGGTGGGGCCTCTTGGCCTACCCGAACACGCTCGCGCCGCGGTCTGCGACGCCCACCAGCGCCCGCATCCCCGCAAACAGCTCGCGACCCATGCCGTAGTGCTGCGGGCGCAGGTCTTCGGTCGCCGGCGTGCGGGAGAGGAATTCCTTCTCGTCACCGATGAACTGCAGTGTGCCTGCATTGGCGTCGAGCCGGATGATGTCGCCGTCCCGGATCTTGCTGATCGGCCCGCCATCCATGGCTTCCGGCGTCATGTGGATCGCCGCCGGCACCTTGCCCGAAGCGCCGGACATGCGGCCGTCGGTGAGCAGCGCTACCTTGAAGCCGCGATCCTGCAGCACGCCGAGCGCCGGGGTCAGCTTGTGCAGCTCCGGCATGCCGATGGCGCGCGGCCCGGAGAAACGAACGACGGCGACCACGTCGCTATTGAGCTCGCCCGCCTTGAAGGCCGCCTGCAGACCTTCCTGGCCGTGGAAGACGCGCGCCGGCGCTTCCACCACACGATGCTCCGGCTTCACCGCCGAGACCTTGATGACCGAGCGGCCGAGATTGCCGGTCAGCAGCTTGAGACCACCGGACTCCTGGAACGGTGTCTTGGCTGAAGCCAGCACCTTGGGCAGCGCCGATTTCGCGGCTGCGGGCTCGAAGCGCAGTTCGTCCTCGATTAGCTTGGCTTCCACCGTGTAGCCGGAGAGGCCGGTACCCCAGACGGTCCTCACGTCTTCATGCAGGTGCCCGCTTTCCAGCAGTTCCCGGATCAAAAAGCCCATGCCGCCCGCCGCGTGGAAGTGGTTCACGTCGGCGACGCCGTTGGGATAGACCCGCGCCAGCAGCGGCGTTGCGTCCGACAGATCGCTCATGTCGTCCCAGGTCACCTGCAGCCCGGCCGCGGCGGCGATGGCGATCAGGTGCAAGGTGTGGTTGGTCGACCCACCCGTGGCGTGCAGGCCTACGAGACCATTGACGATGGCCTTTTCGTCGATGACGTGGCCGACCGGTGTATAGTTGTTGCCGAGCGCGGTCAGCGACAGCGCCCGCTTGGTGGCTTCGCGCGTGAGGGCGTCTCGCAGCGGCGTGCCTGGATTGATGAAGCTGGCGCCAGGCAAATGCAGGCCCATGATCTCCATCAGCATCTGGTTGGAATTGGCGGTGCCGTAGAAGGTGCAGGTGCCGGGCGAGTGATAGCTCTTGCTCTCGGCTTCCAGCAGTTCGGCGCGGCCGACCTTGCCTTCCATATAGAGCTGGCGGACCTTGGCCTTTTCGTCATTGGGAATGCCGGAGGGCATGGGCCCGGCCGGGATGAACACCGCCGGCAGATGCCCGAAGGTCAGCGCCCCGATCAACAGGCCCGGCACGATCTTGTCGCAGATGCCGAGATAGACGGCGGCATCGAACATGTTGTGGCTGAGCGCAATGGCCGTCGACATGGCGATCACGTCGCGGCTGAACAGCGACAGGTCCATGCCGGCCTGTCCCTGGGTAACGCCATCGCACATGGCCGGCACGCCGCCGGCCACCTGCGCCGTGGCGCCGATCTCGGAAGCGGCGGCTTTGATGATCTCAGGATAGAACTGATAAGGCTGATGCGCGCTCAGCATATCGTTGTAGCTGGTGACGATGCCGAGGTTCAGCGCCTTGTTGCCGGCCAGCATCGCCTTTTCCGTCGGCGAGCAGGCGGCAAAACCGTGGGCGAGGTTGCCGCAGGAGAGAACGGCGCGGTTCACGCCGGCTTCGCGGGCGGCATCGATGCGGCGGAGATAATCGGCGCGGGTGTCGCGGCTGCGCGCGGCAATACGGTCAGTGACGTCCTGGATCGCCTGACGGACGGACATATCGAGCTCCTACTCTATGGTGGGAGCGCTCAACCGAGGCAGGCGGGGATCACCTGCCTCGTGGGCACACCCTGCTGGAGCCGCGTAGTGGCCAAGGCAGCCGATTGGGGGCCGCCGAGGGGACTAAGGGCACCAGAAAACGGTTACTGGCTGACCCGACCGCAGAACGGCGCGCACGGGCATGTCCTCGACGGGACCATCCCCCAGCGCCTGATCCAGCGTGGCAGCCTTTTCTTCCCCCTCGACATGCAGATAGATCCCATCCGCGCGGAGGAGACGCGGCAGGGTGAGAGTGATGCGGGGCTCGCCGGCGCCGGGCGCACGCAGGGCCATGGTCGGGCCTTCGTCGGACAGCACCTGGTCGAGCGTATCGCCACCCGGGAAGAAGCTGGCGGTGTGCCCGTCATTGCCCATGCCGAGCACCACCGCAGCAAAGCGCTCCGGCAGATCGGCAAGCGTAGCATTGGTGCGGGCAACGCCATCGGCGTCGGGTTCATTGCCGCCGGAATAGAGCGGCAGGAAGCGCGCGATGGCAGCGGGGCCCTGCAGCAGTTTTTCGTTGACCAGCTTGGCGTTGGAGCGGTCGTTGAGTTCGTCCACCCAGCGTTCGTCGACAAGGGTGACGATCACCTTCGTCCAGTCGAGCGTCTTGGTCTTGCCGAGCACCGAAAAGAACTTGGCTGGCGTCGAGCCGCCGCTGACGGCGATGGCAGCAACGCCATCACGTTCGATGGCCGCCTCGATGCGGGCAGCGACCGTCTCGGCGAGTTCCTTGGCGAGTGCGGCCTTGTCGGCGAAGCTGCGGCGTTCGACGTCCACTACAGGTTCTCCTCGTACCAGGTGCGGCCATCGCGCTCGATCAGGGCGATCGAGCCGCTCGGGCCCCAGGTGCCGGCCGAATAGGGCTGCGGCGGCTCATTGGCGTGATTCCAGGCCTCGCGGATCGGGTCGACCCAGCGCCAGGCGGCCTCCAGCTCGTCGCGGCGCATGAACAGGGTCTGGTTGCCGCGGATCACGTCCAGCAGCAGCCGCTCGTAAGCTTCCGGCGTACGCTCGGTGAACTGCTGGGCGAAGCTCAGATTGAGCGGCACTTCACGCAGGCGCATGCCGCCCGGGCCCGGGTCCTTGATCATCATCATCAGCTTGACGCCCTCGTCGGGCTGCAGGCGGATGATCAGCTTGTTGGGGCGCGGCGCGCCTTCGGCATGATCGAAGATCGAGTGCGGGATCGGCTTGAACTGGATGCAGATCTCCGAAACGCGGCTCGCCATGCGCTTGCCGGTGCGCATGTAGAACGGCACGCCCGACCAGCGCCAGTTCTCGATCTCGGCCTTGAGGGCAACGAAGGTCTCGGTGCGGCTGCCCTTCTTGTCGTCGGGCAGTTCTTCCTGATAGCCGGCAACGGCGGCGGTCTCGGACTTCACGCCGCGATACTGGCCACGCACGGTCTTGGTGGAGACCTCGCCATTGGTGATCGGCCGGAGGGCACGCAACACCTTGAGCTTCTCGTCGCGCAGCGCATCGGCGTCGTCGCTGGCCGGCGGCTCCATGGCCACAAGGCAGAGCAACTGCAGCATGTGGTTCTGGATCATGTCGCGCAGGGCGCCGGATTCGTCGTAGTAGCCGCGGGTGCCAGCGCCGACGCTTTCAGAGACGGTCAACTGCACGTGGTCGATATGCGCACTGTTCCAGATCGGCTCGAACAGGGCGTTGGCAAAGCGCAGGGCCAGGAGGTTCTGCACCGTCTCCTTACCGAGATAGTGATCGATGCGATAAACCTGATCTTCGTTGAAGATCTTGGCGATGCCGTCATTGATCTCGACGGACGATGCGAGATCGTGGCCGAGCGGCTTCTCGATCACGACGCGGGCGTCGCGGCGGTAGTACTTCTTCTTGGCCAGGAACTCGGCGATCGGCTCGAACAGGTCGGGCGCCACCGCCAGATAGAAGGCGCGCACGATCTTGGGATCCTCACGCAGCTTCTTGCCGAGATCACCCGCCTCTTCCGGCTTGGATACGTCGATGGAGACGTAGCTGAAGATCTTGACGAAGCGGTCGATGACGCCCGCGTCCTGGTAGTCCTTCTCGACGAACTGGGTGACGGCGTCGCGGGCGACCTGCTGGAAGTCGGCGTCACTGAGCTGCGAGCGCGAGGCGCCGATGATCTGGGATTTCTCGTCGAACTGCCCGTCGAGGAACCGGTGGTACAGCGCCGGAATCAGCTTGCGCTTGGTCAGGTCGCCGGTGGCGCCGAACACCACATAGTCGAAGGGCTGGACGGGAATGATACGGCTGGACACGGGGCGTTCCTGGAAATCGTTCAGGCGGAGAAGTTCTGGCGGGCGAGGATGACTGCGCCATGCAGAGGTTCGAATCTGGGCAGGGCGACGAAGTCGCCATACCGCTGTTGCAGGATCGGGAAGAGGCGCTGCCCGAACCCGCCGACAATGGCCATGACCTGGGCGCCGTGGTTCCTGAACCAGCGTACATAGGTGTCGATGTAGCCGATTTGAATGTCCATCATCCGGCGGGCAACGGGATCACCCTTGTCGAAATGCTCGATGAACAGCGGCATCAGCTTGCCGTATTCGGCCGGGGCACGGCCGATCAGCGCGTCGTCGCATCCTTCCGAGCCGTCGCGGCTCAGCAGGGTCAGATCCATCTCGGTGGCGAAGGACCAGGTCATGACGGCCTGGTTGTCGCCGCCGAGGGCCGCTATCACCGCTTCAGTCAGGGGAGATGCCTCGACCAGTCCGTCGGCTGCTTCGACCGAATAGCGGGCGAGTTCCCGGCCGAGGATGGCGCCCGACATCTGGTCGCCGATATGAAAGCCCCACCCGCCGGCCTGGTAGCGCTTGCCGCCGACGATGGACATGGCCGCCGAGCCGGTGCCGATGATGACCACGCCGCCCTCGTCG
The DNA here is from genome assembly GCF_042685625.1 of Devosia albogilva. NCBI lineage: Bacteria > Pseudomonadati > Pseudomonadota > Alphaproteobacteria > Hyphomicrobiales > Devosiaceae > Devosia > Devosia albogilva. The sequence continues at coordinate 2,496,685 of NZ_JBHUNP010000001.1, read as the reverse complement.
CCGCCCAGCGCCCCGGCGTGGGCGATGTCGATGTCGTCATAGACCTTCACCCCGGCAAAGGGCCACGGCCGGGCCGCGAACTCGGCCCGCGCCGAATCCATGCGGCCACCGGCCATGCCGAAACAGGCGTAGGTGTTGGCGGTTTGCGCATAGTCGAGGCCGGCCGCAGCGAAGACGTCGCGGGTACCGTCGCTGATGGCCTTGTAGGCCGGATCGCCATCGTCGATCTGCAGATTCGAGCGCCCGTTCTTGACTTCGGCGAGGGTGACGAGATTCTCGTCGGCAAGGCGCACGCGGCAATTGGTGCCGCCGCCATCCACGCCAAGATAATATCTGGGCACGCGGGGAAACTCCGTTGTCTCGACGGATGCTAGGGTATCGTTTCGGCGCGGACCATAATGCGAAAGGCGCCTAGACGAAAGTAGGATAAGGGACAAAAAACCGGGACCTTACGGGCAGGGTCGCGGAGCACCCGGACGGGCATTGGCAACCACATCGGCGGGCCCGGAATTGCCTTATGGAGTAGCGGAACGGAGTGCGGCGATGACGCGACACGTATTGGTGCTGGGCGGAGCGCGATCGGGCAAGACGGCGTTCGCGGAGCGGCTGGCGCTCCATGCCGGAAATCGCCCGGCCTATCTCGCCACCGCCGAGGCGCTCGATGCTGAGATGCGCGACCGCGTCGAAAGCCACAAGGCCGGCCGCGCCGCGCGCTTCACCACCATCGAGGAGCCGATCGCCCTTTCCGCGGCGATCCTGCGCGCGTCGGCCGACCATGATGTGATTCTGGTAGACTGCCTGACCCTGTGGATCACCAACCTGCTCATCGCCAATGAGGACGTGGCGCAGGCGGTCAGCGAATTGGTCGCGGCGCTGGTGCAGATCAAGACGGCAAAGGTGATCCTGGTCAGCAACGAGGTCGGCCTCGGCATCGTGCCCGACAACGCCATGGCCCGCACCTTCCGCGATCTCGCCGGCTCGGCCCACCAGCGGCTCGCCGAAATCTGCGACGACGCCTATTTCGTCGTCGCCGGCCTGCCCGTGGTGCTCAAGGGCGAGCCGCCCGACGCGCCCACCAGCAAGATCCACGAGGCCTAGCCCGCGATCGCCAGCGCCAGAGCGAGCACCACGCTGAAGCCGAGCAGCACGTTCAGCGTGGCGCGGTAGAGCTGCAGTGCCCACTCGATGTGGTTGGGTCCGAGTGCCTTGGTACCGTCGCCCATGGTGGGCAGGTCCACGACCTCGCCATCATAGGCCCGCGGCCCGCCAAGGCTGATGCCGAGCGCGCCGGCGAAGGCCGCCTCCGGCCAGCCGGCATTGGGCGACTTGTGCTTCATCGCATCGCGCCAGGCCGCCGCCCAGGCACCACCGGGGCTCGCTTGCGGCACGAAGAAGCAGGCGATCACCACCAGCAATGCGGTGAACCGCGCCGGCACGAGATTGACCAGATCGTCGAGCCGGGCCGCTGCCCAGCCATAGTCGCGGTAGCGCTCGTTGCGGTGGCCGATCATCGAATCGGCGGTGTTGATGGCCTTGTAGGCGGCAATGCCCGGCAGGCCGAACAGCACCAGCCAGAACCACGGCGCCACCACCCCGTCGGAGGTGCTCTCCGCCAGCGTCTCGACCCCCGCATTGACCACGCCCGCCTCGTCCAGCACCTGCGGATCCCGCCCCACCACGTGGCTCACCGCTGCGCGTCCGGCATCCAGGGACTGCCGCAGACCGGCCGCCACGGCAGCCACGGCGCGCCCCAGCTCCTTCTGCGCCAGAAAGCTCGTGGCGAGCAGCATCTCCACCAGCCAGCCGCCCGGAAAGGACCGCAGCAGCCACTGGATGACGAGGCAGGGCAAAACGGCGGCGGCGACCAGCAGCACCACCGAGACAATGCCCGCCAGCCGCTTCTGATCCGCCGTGCGCGGGCGCCGGAACGACGCGGTCTCCAGTGCGGTGATCAGCCGCCCGAACCACATCACCGGATGGCCCACAACCTTCAACAGCGCCGGCGGATAGCCGAGCCAGCGTTCGACGGCGAGCGCCAGAGGGGCGAGGAAAGCGTCCATCAGACGGGCTCCGCAAGCGTCAGCAGCATGTCGAGGTCGAGATGCCGCTCGAGATGGGCGGCAAGCGCATCGAGCGTCGCGTCCACCCCGGCCTCATAGGCGAGGTCGGCAGCGGCGGCCCCGCCGAGCAGCGCCCGGCGAAACCCGTCGGCGGCGAAAAGGCCGTGCAGGTAGGTCCCGGCCACCCTCCCGTCCGCGCTCACCGCCCCTTCCGGCGCCTCGCCGACATGGGCGAAAGGCCGATCCCGATCGGCTCCGGAGGTCACGCCCATATGCATCTGGTAGCCGGAGATCGTCTCGCCCGAGGCCGCATGGTGCGCCGCTTCCAGCCGGAGCTCTTTCACCGGCGCCAGCACCGTGTCGACATTCAGCAGGCCCAGTCCCTCGCTCGTGCCCGGCTCCCCCTCCACCCCATCGGGATCGGCAACGCTGCGGCCGAGCATCTGGTAGCCGCCACAAATGCCGAGCACCTGCCCGCCGGCGCGCCAATGCGCCTTGATGTCGATGTCCCAGCCATTGGCCCGCAACGCCGTGAGATCGCTGCGCGTCGATTTCGAGCCGGGCAGGATGACGAGGTCGGCATCCCGCGGCAGCGCCTGACCCGGCTGCACCAGCACCAGCGACACACCGGGCTCGGCGCGCAGCGGATCGAGATCGTCGAAATTGCTGATGCGCGGCAGCCGCGGCACGGCGACCACGAAATCACCGCGGCGCTCCCGGGCATAGGCCTCCAGCGCCAGAACGTCTTCCGCCGGCAGCCGGTCGGCGGCGTCGAACCAAGGCACGGGGCCGAGGCACGGAACACCGGTATGACGGGCGAGGAAATCCCGGCCCGCTGCGAACAGCACAGGATCGCCCTGGAACTTGTTGATCAGCGTCGCCCGTATGCGCCCGGCGTCGGCTGGATCGATGACGCTGAAGGTCCCCGCCAGCGCTGCGATCACACCGCCGCGCTGGATGTCGCCGATCAGCACCACCGGCACAGCGGCAGCCGCGGCAAAGCCGAAATTGGCGATGTCCCCTTCCCGAAGGTTCACCTCGGAAGCGCTGCCCGCCCCTTCCACCAGGACGATGTCCGCGTCCGCCGCCAGTTCGCGAAAGGCCCCGAGCACCTCCGGCAGCAATTCCTGCCGGTTCTTCCAGTATTGCCGCGCCGCCACCGAACCCCGCCGCTGCCCCCGAACCACCAGTTGCGAACCGGTCTCCCCCTCGGGTTTCAGCAGCACCGGGTTCATCGCCGTCACCGGCTCGCGGCGGGCAGCGAGTGCCTGCAGCGCCTGCGCCCGCCCGATCTCGCCGCCATCGGCGGTGACGGCGGCGTTGTTGCTCATGTTCTGCGGCTTGAACGGCGCGACCCGCAACCCGCGATTGCTCAGAGCGCGGCACAGCCCCGCGACCAGCAGCGACTTGCCCACATCGGAGCCCGTGCCCATGAACATCAATGCCTTGGCCATTGTCTGCTTATGCCCGATCGATGACATGGGCGTAAGAGCCCATGACGCGCCCGATCACGGCGCCCATCGGCGGCAGCGCCTCGCCTCGAGCGTCCGTGGCGGCAAACAAGGGCGGCAGGCGCGTCTGCCGGGCGAAGGAGTAGTGAAATTCGTGCCCCATCAAATGTCCCGGCCAGGGCAGGTCCCCCGACTGGATCAGCCGGCGATAGCCCAGCACGCGCTTGGGCCTGTCGATGCGGGTGGTGACCGGCAGCAGCCCCGCCATGGGGTAGGCTGCTCCCGTCTTGTCGACGATTGCCTCGCCCAGCACCATGAAGCCCCCGCACTCGCCATAGATCAGCGCACCGCGGTCCCGCGCCGCGGCGAGGCCGCTCTTGAACCGTGAGGCGGCGGCAAGTTGCGGGCCGTGCAGTTCGGGATAGCCGCCCGGCAGGAAGATCGCATCTGCCGATGCGTCCGGCGCCTCGTCCGCCAGCGGCGAAAAGAAGCTCAGCGTGGCACCCTGCGCCCGCCAGCCATCGAGCAGGTGCGGGTAGAGGAAGGCAAAGGCGGCATCGCGGGCAATGGCGATGTGCTGACCCAGCGGCGGCAGCGGCTCGCCCGCCTCGCTCGCCTCCGGCGTTGGCGAGGCAAGCCGCAGCAGGGCGTCGAGGTCGACATAGTCGCCCACCGACTGCGCTGCCGCCGACAGGAACAGGTCGAAGCCGTCGATCTCCCCCGGCAGCACCAGCCCGAGATGCCGCTCCGGCAGCGCCATGTCCGGATCGCGCGGCAAGGCGCCGAGCAGCGGCAGTCCGGTTTGCGCCACCGCCTCCGCCAGCATGCGCTCGTGCCGGGTGGAGGCGACGCGGTTGAGGATCACCCCCGCCACCCGCACATCGCTGCGCCAGCGCGCGAAGCCGGCGATCAGCGCCGCCACCGACTGGCTCTGCCGCTCGGCATCGACGGCCAGGATCACCGGCAGGCCGAGACCGGCCGCCAGATCGGCGGTGGAGCCGGTGTTGTCGGCGGCCCCGTCGAACAGGCCCATCACGCCCTCGACGACGAGCAGGTCCGCCCCGGTCGCCTGCAAGCTCGCCAACTCCCGCAGCCGCTCCGCCGGCATGGCCCAGGGATCGAGATTCACCGCATCCCGCAGTGCCGCCCGGCTCAGATAGGTCGGGTCGATATAGTCCGGCCCGGTCTTGGCCGGTGCCACCACCGTGCCGCGCTGCCGCAGCGCCGCCAGGAGGCCGAGCGTGACCACGGTCTTGCCCGATCCCGAGCGCGGCGCGGCAATGACCAGCCCCTTAGCCAAAGCGGTGGCTCCGCACCGCTTCCACATACCAGTCGAGCGACTGCCGGTAGGTACCCACTTCGCCCAGCACCACGATGGCCGGCGTCGGCACCTCGACGAGGCTCGATGCAGCGAAAAGAGTGGTTTCCAGCACCTGTTGCTGCGGCGTCGCCGCGTTGGAGACAATGGTCAGGCGCTCCTCGGGCTGCCGGCCAGCCGCAAGCAGGCGCCCGGCGATCACCGGCAGGTGCTTGACCGCCATGAACATCACCAGCACCGGTGCTGCCTGAGCCACCGAAGGCCAGTCGATGGCGCCCGGCACGTCCCCGGTCTCGTCATGCCCGGTCAGGAACAATACCGCATGGTTGGTGTCCCGGTGCGTTACCGGAATGCCGGCATAGGCAAGCCCGCCCAGCCCCGAAGAAATGCCCGGCACGATGCGGAACGGAATGCCGGCGCGTGCCAGAGCCTCGGCCTCCTCGCCGCCACGGCCGAACATGAAGGGATCGCCGCCCTTGAGGCGCAGCACCCGCCGTCCGGCCTGCGCCAGCTCGATCAGGCGCAGGGAAATGTCGGCCTGCTTCGGCGACGGCTTGCCGCCCCGCTTGCCGGCGAAAATGCGTTCGCTACTGACCGGAGCGAGCGCCAGGATGGCATCGGAAACCAGCGCATCATGGACGATCACGTCCGCCTGCCCGAGCGCATGATAGGCGAGCAGCGTCAGCAGGCCGGGGCCTCCCGGCCCGGCGCCGACGAGCCAGACGGAGCCGGGCTGAAGCTCGGGAAAATCGGCCGCCTCGAGTTGTGCGAAGTGGGTCACGACGCTGCCCCACGGACTTGCGGCCCCTGCCCTGCCGGGCCAGAGTGCCGACAGGGAGTAAGTGCATGAAAATCCTGATCCTGGGCGGCACGGCGGAGGCGCGGGAACTGGCCGGCCGGCTCGTTGCCGAGGGCCACGAGGTCATCACCTCGCTGGCCGGGCGCACGAGCGACCCGATCCTGCCCCCGGGTGCACTCAGGATGGGCCGGTTCGGCGGCATCCCCGGGCTCAGCGCTTATCTGCGCGTCGCCGGCATCGAGCGTCTGGTGGATGCGACCCACCCCTATGCCGGCATGATCTCGAAGAATGCCGTCGCCGCTGCGCAGCAAACCGGCGTCAGACTGGTCCGGCTGATGCGCCCCGGCTGGGAACCCCGCGTCGGCCAGGAATGGACCCTGGTGGAAACCGTCGCCGAAGCGGCTGCGGCGCTGCCGCCGGGCGCCGACGTACTGCTGACCACCGGCCACACCGGACTCGAGACCTTTCTCGAGCGCGACGACTGCCATTTCGTCATTCGGCTGATCGAGACTCCGGCGCTGCCGATCCCGCAGCATGCGGAACTGCTGCGGACGCGCCCGCCCTATGCGCTGGCCGACGAATTGGCGCTGATGCAGCGGCACGGCTTCACTCATCTCGTCACCAAGAATTCGGGTGGCGGGCAGACGGCGGCAAAGCTCGAGGCGGCGGCGGAATTGGGCGTAAAGGTCATCATGATCCAGCGGCCGTTCTATGGTCCGGCCATGGAGGTTGATTCGGTGGAGGCGGCCATCGCCGCGCTGGAGCTCGGCTGACCCCATAGCAGCGGATCGAAATCCGCTGGCACGGCGGCCAGCGCACAGGTGCCGCGGGCGGACTTCAGCTTGCCGAGGACCAGTGGCCCGGCACTCGCCGCCACCGGCTCCGCCACCCCCGGCCCGGGCAGGTCGACCACGCGCAACGGCACGCCCAGATGGGCAGCAGCAGAACGAAGTGCCGGGTGATTGGCGCGCCGGGGAACGGTCGCAAGGGCGACCAGCTCGCCAGAACCCTGCGCCAGGGCCTGACAGATGAGATCGATCACTTCGCCGCTTGCGGCGCTGCTGGTGCAGCCAATGCCGGCAACCAGTCGCCGGCCGATGTCAGCACTCTTCGTCATCAATGCCTCTCGTTTCCCGAAGAGGCAGGGTTCGCACCAGACCCGTTGCAGCTCCGGAGTTGGTCCCCGCTTGGGTCGACCGCACCGGACTCTGTTTCAGTTCCGTCAGGGGGAACGCTGCGCTGGTCCGGTTCTAGGCGCAGGGGCAGCCGTGGTCAATCAAGGGCTTAGCGACCCAGACCCGCTGTTGCGAATGCTTCTCAGAATCATGGGCAAATTCAAGGGCTTGCACCTGCAGCCGTGGCGGCCTATGGCCGGATTTCAGCAGCTTCAGGAGCCACGATGACCACCGCTCAGCGTACCCAGACCATCGCGGCGGCGAGTCTCGGCATTGCCGTGCTGGTGTTGGCCCTGAAATTCCTCGCCTGGTGGGTGACGGGATCGATCGCGCTCTACTCGGATGCGCTCGAATCCATCGTCAACGTGGTCACCTCGGTCGCGGCCCTGATCGCCGTGAGCCTGGCGCAACGACCGGCCGACGCTGCCCTGCCCTATGGGTACCACAAGGCGGAGTATTTCTCGGCCGTGCTGGTCGGCGTGATGATCATCATCGCCGCCATCCTGATCTTCCGAGAAGCCTGGCTGGGGCTGCTGGCGCCAGAGATCCCGGACGCGCCGGCGCTCGGCCTCGGCATCGGCGCCGCTGCGACCGTCGTGAACATCGTCTGGGCACGCGTGCTGATCCGGCACGGCCGCAAGGCCCGTTCGCCGGCGATCGAAGCCGATGGCCGGCACCTGATGACCGATGTGGTGTCCACCGTGGGCGTCCTTGTCGGCCTCGGATTGGTAGTCCTCACCGGCTGGGCGGTGCTCGACCCTATCCTCGCGGCACTGGTCGCCCTCAACATCCTCTGGTCGGGTTGGGCCGTGGTCCGCGACAGCGTTGGTGGGCTCATGGATGTGGCAGTGCCAGCCGACGTCCAGCAGACCATTCGCGAGGTCATCGCCACCAGCGCCGAAGGGGCGATCGAGGCGCATGACATCCGCACCCGCCAGGCCGGGCGCATGACCTTCATCGACTTCCACCTGGTGGTGCCCGGCGCCATGAGCGTCGACGATGCCCACACCATCTGCGATGGCATCGAGGCCCGCCTGCGTGAAGCCGTGCCGGACGTCCAGATCACCATCCATGTGGAGCCCGAGAACAAGGCCAAGCACTCCGGCATCGTGGTGGTGTGAGCTTGCAGACCCCCGCCTTTGCGGGCAGGATTCACGGCATGCGCACTGCCCTCGTCGTCACCGCACTGCTCCTCGCCGCCGCTCCTGCCGCCGCGCAGTTCTGGACCCAATACGCCAATGCCCGCTTCGGCTATTCGCTCGACATTCCCCCCGGATACGAGGCTCAGGGCGAGAGCGACAATGGGGACGGGCGGACCTTCTTCGATCCGGCGACCACGCAGATGCTGACGGTGTGGGGCGGATACGTGCTCGAGGACTTCGAGGCCGAGGCACGATCCTCGATCGCTTCCGCCGAGGACGACGCGTGGAACATCACCGGCGAAACGGTGACCCCCGATTGGGCGGAGTTCACCGCCATCAAGGGGATGCGCGCACTCCACCAACGGCTGATCGCCGGCTGCAACGGCACCGCCTATGCCGCTTTCCGGATCGACTACCTCGTCACCGACACGTCCAGGATCGGCGAGATCATCGAAGGCCTGACCCCCACCTTCCTGCCGCCGACCAATTGCTAGAACTCGATGCCCTTCTGCGCCTTCACCCCGGCGCGGAAGTGGTGCTTGATCTCGGTCATTTCGGTCACCAGGTCGGCGATCTCGATCAGTTCGTCCTTGGCGTTGCGGCCGGTGACGATGACGTGCTTGTCGGCAGGCTTGGCCTTGAGCACCTCCACCACCTCGGCGATCGGCAGGTAGTCGTAGCGCAGGCAGATATTGAGTTCGTCGAGCAGCACCATATCGTATGACGGGTCGGCGATCAGCGCCTTGGCCTGCTCCCACGCCTTGCGCGCAGCGGCGAGGTCGCGCTGCCGATCGGCGACGTCCCAGGTGAATCCCTCGCCCATGGCGTTGATGGTCACCTGCTCGGGGAACTTGTCGAGCACGTCGCGTTCGCCGGTGTTCCACACGCCCTTGACGAACTGCACGACCCCCACCCGCATGCCGTTGCCGATGGCACGAAAAACCATGCCGAAAGCTGCCGTGGATTTGCCTTTGCCCTTGCCGGTGTGAACGATAAGCAACCCTTTTTCCTCGGTTTTGCTGGCGAGTATCTTGTCGCGGGCAGCCTTTTTCTTCCGCATCTTCTCGGCATGATACGCGTCGCGTTCGGCCTCGGTCATCAGGTCGGTCTTCTTCACCGGCTGCTCGCTCATAGGGCGGTCTCCTCGAGATAGGCATAGGCGGCGTTGGAGCGGGGCGACCACAGCCCGCGCTCGCGCGCCTCGTTGAATTTCGCGATCAGCTCATCATAGCCGAAGCGGTTGGAATTGCTGATAAATTCCCGCACCCGATCGTCCTCCACGAAGGCATCGAAGGCGAGGTCGAAGTGGTGGCTTTTCACCGCCCCCGTCGTCGCGGCAAAGGCGAACATGAAGTCGACCGTCGCAATGATCTCGAAGGCGCCGCGATAGCCATGGCGCATCATTCCGGCGATCCATTTGGGGTTCACCACCCGCGAGCGCATCACATGCGCGATCTCTTCGGAAAGTGTCCGGATTCTGGGCCTTTCCGGCCGGGAATGGTCGTTATGATAGGCCGCCGGAGCCCGACCGGTCAGCGTCTCCGCCGCCGCGGCGAGGCCGCCCTGGAACTGGTAATAGTTGTCGCTGTCGAGCAGGTCGTGCTCGCGATTGTCCTGGTTGTGGACCACCGCATCGATGCCGGAGAGCCTGAGAGCGAAGCGATCCCGCTGCGGCAGCCCGTCGGCCTTGGCGCCATAGGCGTACTGGCCCCAGTCGAGCGCGCGACCGGCCAGGTCGGCCTTGCTCGACCAATTACCACTATCAATCAAGGCGTTAAGCCCGGCGCCATAGCTGCCGGGGCGGGAGCCGAAGATGCGGTGGCCCGCCTCGAGGGCGGCCTCATCCTTGGACTTTCCGGCGGCCATCAAGCCTAACGCCTCGCTGCGCATGCGGGCGGCGATGGGGTTCTCCTCCTCGGGCTCGTCCAGGGCGCCGATGGCCCGCGCGGCGCGGTCGAAGAGGGCGATCTGCGTCGGGAACGCATCGCGGAAAAAGCCCGAGATTCTGAGGGTTACGTCTACCCGGGGGCGACCTAGCCTGGCGAGCGGGATGATCTCGTAGCCGGAAAGGCGGAGCGAACCCGGGTCCCAGGTCGGGCGGGCGCCGATCAGAGCCAGCGCCTGGGCGATGTCGTCGCCGCCGGTGCGCATATTGGCGGTGCCCCAGACGGAAATGGCGACGGCGCGGAGGTGCTGGCCGTGGTCCTGGAGGTGCCGAAGCACCAGGTTTTCTGCGGATTTGCGGCCGAGTTCCCAAGCGGTGGGAGTGGGCACGGCGCGCGGGTCGACGGAATAGAAGTTGCGGCCGGTCGGCAATACGTCGAGGCGGCCGCGGGAAGGGGCGCCAGACGGCCCGGGGCCCACGAGCTTCCCGTCCAACCCGTTGAGGAGCGCCGATGTTTCCGCCGGGCCGGATAGGCGGAGACGGGGTTGGACGACCTCCTGCACGGTCTTCATCACGGCCCGGGTGGCGCTCCAGTCCGGGGCGGGGTCGGTCTCGCCGCTGACGAGGCGCGCAGCGAGATCTTCCAGCGCAGAAACAACGTCCCCGACGCGGCGCACGGAGGATTCTGAAGGCAGATGAACGGAGTCTGACGGCTGATGAACGCCTTCAGCCGGACGGTGATGAACCGCATCTGCCTGTTGATGAATGGAGTCCGCGCCCGAGATGAAGGGGCCCCGCCAGGGCTGCCCCAGTTCCGCCGTCAGTGGATCGAAGCCGAGTTTGAGGTCGTCGGCGAGAGCGCGGATCAGCGAGGCCTCCTCCGGGCTCTCCCCTCGAGGTACGCGCGTCAAGGCGACGGTGAGATCGCGCTCGAGAGCTCCCGCGGGCGACTGGCCGAAGACGTGGAGTCCATCGCGGATTTGCGCCTCCTTGAGGTCGCAGAGGAAGTTGTCGATCCGGATCAGCGCTTCCGTTTCGTCCTCGGGCAGGCCGATGTCCTGGTCGAGCCGGGCATCGCGGGTGAAGTCGAGGATGCGGCGGCGAAGGCCGTCGAGGCGGCGGCGGTCCATGCCGGAGGCGGCGTAGTATTCGTCGAGCAGCGCCTCGAGGTCCTTGAGCGGCCCGTAGGTCTCGGCGCGCGTGAGCGGCGGCACGAGGTGGTCGATGATGACGGCGCCGGTGCGGCGCTTGGCCTGGGTGCCCTCGCCGGGGTCGTTGACGATGAAGGGGTAGAGGTGTGGCAGTTGCGCCCACAGGGCGTCGGGCCAGCTGAGATCGTCCAGCGCCACGGCTTTGCCCGGCAGCCATTCGAGCGTGCCGTGCTTGCCGTTGTGGATCAGCGCATGGGCGCCGAACTCGTGGCGGAGCCAGAGATAGGCGGCGACATAGGCGTGGGGCGGCGGGCGGTTGGGGTCATGGTAGCTCGTGGCATCGTCCTCGCCATGCGTGCGGCCGGGCTGGAGCAGGACGACGACGTTGCCGAAGCGGTGCACCGGCAGGTGGAAGCTGCCCTCGCGCACGAAGGGGTCGGTGGCGGCATCGCCCCAGGTCTCGACAAACGACTGGCGGAGTTGCTCCGGCAGCGGGGCCAGGAGTTCGCGATAACGGGCGAGCGGGAGCACGGCGTCGGACTGCCCGCGCTGCGGATTGGCGTTGGTCGGACCGGACTGGAGGCGCGCCATCAGGTCGGCGGCGGTGGTGGGAATGTCGGCCGCAGCATACCCCTCCCGCTTCAACTCCCGCAGCATGCGCACGGTGGACTCGGGGGCGTCGTAGCCGACGCCGTTGGCGAGGCGGCCGTCGCGGAGGGGGTAGTTGGAAAGGATGACGGCGATCCGGCGCTCGGGGCGGGGCGTGTGGCGCAGGCGGGTCCAGTTGCGGGCGAGGGTGACGGTGCGGCGAATGCCGGAAGGTTCGGGCGCGTAGGCGGTGAGCGGGCACTGGGTGCGCTCGTGCCAGACGGCATCGGCCTTGTGGCCGACGATGATGCCGCCGATGCGGCCATCGAGTTCGGGCATGACCACCGTCATCGCCAGGTCCTTGGCGGAGAGGCCTTGCGGGTCGCTGCTCCATTCGGCGGCGGAGCGGCCGGACTGGATGAGCTGAATGACCGGGGCGTCGGTGCTACTGAAGGGGTTGTGCTTGTCGTCGAGCCCGTCGAGCCCGATCGCAAAGGCAGTGAGATTGAGGATAGCCGAGGGCCGGAAGGCGGCGAGGGCATTCTGCACGAACCGGACGCAGGCGCCTTCCTTGAGCGAGGAGACGAGCAGCGGCACGGGGGCGAGCCCCTGCTGCTCCAGTTCGCTGATCAGGGCTTCCACCACGTCGGTGCCGGCGCCTTCGAGGGCAGCACGGTAGAAGAGGATGGGGATGTGCGGGCGATCCGCGCCATGCAACGTCCGCAGCCCGGCCTCGTCGGTGATGCCGATGTAGGGGTGCCACAGGCCGAAGCGGGGGAAGGGCTGGGGAGCCAGATCGGCGACGCGGGGTTCTGCGGCTGACGCCGGCGCAGCAAGAGCCGTGAAGGCGTCCAGAATGGCATCGGCATTTCCGGGGCCGCCGGCGACAAAGAGGCCGTGAAGCTTGTGCCAGTCGTCGGGGTGGACCGTGGAGCGGTCCCGCAGAATCGGGTCGGGGTTGGCGTCGCCGGGGAGCAGGATGAGCGGGATGCGCTTGTTGGCGCAGAGGGCGGTGAGTTCGTCGACGCCATACTGGAAGTAGGCGATGCCGCCGATCAACCGGAGCACCACCAGGCGCGCGTGCCGGACGGTGTTCTCGAGCCAGAGATCGACCGAGAGGTTGTTGGCGAGGCGCAGGGTGTTGGCGAGGCGCAGTTCGGTTTCGCCGGAGCGGTCCGCGGCAGCCGCGAGCATCGACAACTCGCTGTCGGCGGAGGAGGCGAAGATAAAGGCGCCAGGAGATTGGCCGAGGTCGATGGCCTCGCCCTCCTGCTGGATTGCACCGGCCTGGGCGGAGAGGAGGTGCATGTCAGCCCTCTCTGGAGAAGGAGCCGACCGACCCCCTCCCCGGCCCTCCCCTCAAGGGGGAGGGAGAGCAGGAGCCGTTAGCACCGAGGCGGAGGCTCCTTTGCTTCCCTCCCCCTTGAGGGGAGGGACCGAGGGAGGGGGTCCCGGTGATCATCACCTAAGCCGCGACCGACTCTGCCCGGCGCAGGCTTGCGGTGACGGCGGCGTGGTCGAGCGGGGACTCGCCGATGACAACCAGGCTGGTCTCACGCTTCTCGTCGGCACGCCAGGGCCGGTCGAAATAGGCGGTGACGCGCGGGCCTACCGCCTGAATGGCGAGGCGGGCGGCGGCACCGGGGATGGCGGCGAAGCCCTTGAGGCGGAGGATGTCGTGCCGGCGGATGGTGTCCTCGATGGTGGCAAGGAGCTGATCCTTGCCCTCCACGGCCGGCAGGGTCAGGGCGAAGCTGTCGAAATCGTCGTGCTCGTGCTCTTCGCCGCCATGCTCCAGCTCGTGGTGGCTGGGACGGTTGGCAATGTCGTCCTCGGAACCGATGCCCATGCCGAGCAGCGCACCGATATCGACATGGCCGTTGCGGGCGTGGATGACGCCGACGCCCGGGCGCAGCTCGGCGCGGATATTGGCTTCCACGGTCTTGAGCGTCTCGGGATCGACGAGGTCGGTCTTGTTGAGAATGACGAGATCAGCGGCGGAAAGCTGGTCCTCGAACAGTTCGCCCAGCGGGGTTTCATGATCGAGCATCTCGTCGGCGCGGCGCTGCGCGTCCACGGCGGCCTCGTCGGCGGCGAAGCGGCCTTCAGCGAGAGCCGCGGCATCGGCGACGGTGACGACGCCATCGACGGTCACCTGTGCCTTGATCTCGGGCCAGTTGAAGGCGCGGATCAGCGGCTGCGGCAAAGCAAGGCCGGAGGTCTCGATGACGATGTGGTCGAACTTCTCGGGCCGGGCCAGCAGCGCCTGCATGGTGGGGATGAAGTCTTCCGCCACGGTGCAGCAGATGCAGCCGTTGGATAGTTCGACCATGTCCTCTTCGCGGCAGGTTTCGTCACCGCAGCCGGCGAGGATGTCCTTGTCGACGCCGAGCGAGCCGAACTCGTTGATGATCAGGGCGATGCGCTTGCCCTTGGGAGCGTGCGCCAAGAGGTGGCGCACGAGGGTGGTCTTGCCGGCACCAAGGAAGCCGGTGATGACGGTGGTCGGGATTTTGGTGCTCATGCCGGAGCTCCCTCGGGGATGGCCACCGAGCGGGCCGCGAGACGATCATTGACCCAGCCGAAGGCAAGGCCGAGCACGGTGAAGAACAGCGCGCCGTTGAACAGCACGGCCGAGACGAATTCGGCGGTCATGCGCGGCGGCACGCCGGTGGGCTCGTCGGGCGCGACGGGCGCCGCGATCAGGTGCGGCAGGATGATCAGCGCCGCAGCGACGGCCAGGGCCCAGCCGGCGCGGAATTTTGCCGCGATCACCAGGGCAGCACCGGTCGACACGGCGGCACCGGCCCACCAGAGCTGGCGCGCGAGCGTATCAGCCACCGGCATGCCGGGCATGCCAGGCGGCAGGCCGAGAGCAGGCGCCAGGCTGAAGGCGGCAAAGGCGCCGAGGCCCCAGAGCAGGCCGTTATTGAAGGTGATCGGCAGGTTGAACAGGACCGACACAGCGCCGAGCACCAGGGCATAGCCGGCGGCCATCAGCAAATTGGCAAGGACGGTGTAGGCGGTGCGCTCGAAGCCGTCCTGCGGCATCCACTCGTCGTCGCCGTGGCTATGAACCGGAGTGCCGGCTTCATGGCTATGGGCGGCGTCATCGCCGTGGCTGTGCGCTTCGCCGCCTTCGAAGGATTCAGCGGCAAAGATCAGCGGGGTGACGCGCCAGGCCTGGAAGGCGGACGTGACGAGGCCAGCACAAAGGGCTGCGAGAACCGCAGCAACAAACAGATTGCGAAACATGTCGAGATTCCTTGTTCCCGCTGCCTCAGTGGCAGGGAAAGCCCATGGCATGGCGCGTATCGTGGGCGCCGTTGTGCAGGCGGTAGTCACCGGCAAAACCGGTGCCGACCAGCAGCACCAGGCCCAGCATGAGGGCGAGTGCGCCGGCGATCAGCCGCTGCGACAGGGTCAGGGATGGAATCGAGGTAGAAACGGCAGTGGTATTCATGCGGCACCCTCCGTGCGCGGAATAGAATTGGACCGTGATGGTCCGGCTCGCGACGGCAGGTCTCCTGGCTTGCGGTGATTGCAGCGCCCTCGCCTTCCCGGACTTCCTCGGGGCATCGACTTATCCAAAAACCGCGTCGCACTTTTTGGGTCGATGCCTAGGCATCCAGTGGCATTCGAGGGCACCCACCGCTCACAGTTGCGGGGGCAGCCACGGTCTTGGCCCCTGATGGGTAATCCGCACCGTGTTCCCTTTTGATCCCCCGGCCGCAACGGGCGCGGGAGAACCGTCCCGATCAGCAATACGCCCTCGGATAGCGCCGGGTCAATATTGGGGCATCGGCAGGTCGTCCGGCCAGGGGTAGCCGAGAGTCAGAACCTGAACGCGGGTGTCGATCTCGGCCAGCAGCGGATCGTCGGACGACACCTGCACTTCGCCGGAGACGGAGGTGACGTCGATGTCTTCGGGATAGTCGTCACTGGGCGAGAAGCGGATGGAGAGGTGGCAGCCGCCTTCGAGCTGGGCGAGGTTGCCGGATTCGATGTTGGCGTAACCGCCATAATCCCACCAGAAACCGCCGACCTGGAACGGCTCGCTGTTGAGCGCCTCGACCTCGGCGACGGTCTGGCCGATGCGGACGCCGCCGGGCGCGGTCTGTGAGGGGGACAGTTCGACATAGCTGAGACGGGTGAAGTTCTCCTCGTCGAACCAGCCGAACTCCATGATGCGCTCCGGATCGTCCGGGAAGACGGTGGTGGCGATGAGTTCGGTGCCCTCGGGCCCCGGCACGGTGCCGGTGACGACGTTGTCGGCGCCGAAGGTCTCGATCAGCATGGCCTCGGAACTGCCGGGGCCGAAGACGCCCAGGCAGGCGACCTCTTCGCCCGAGGCGGCAGGTGCACCCTTGTCCTTGGCGGCGGCGGGCGCAGCGGCAGCGAGGACGCAGCAAGCAAGGGCGAGCGACAGGCGGGCATTCATGGTGATTTTCCTCCCATGCGGCCTCGGCCGCATTGGCTGATCATAAACGACTCGCGATATGAACGGCAGCCGAAGCAGAGGTATCCCGTTCCATGAAGCCCATTACGTTCAGCCGCGAAGAGACCAAGGCGCTGGTCGGCGAGATCCAGGATTATTTCCGCGAGGAGCTCGACCAGCAGATCGGCGCGCTGCCGGCGGAGATGCTGATGCAGTTCTTCAGCGAGCGGATGGGCGCCTATTTCTACAATCGCGGGCTCTATGACGCGCAAGCGCTGGTCCGCAAGCAGATCGACTCGCTCAGCGACGACATCTTCGCGCTGGAGCAGCCGACCAGGCACCTGCGATAGAGGATCGTCTCAGCCTCACCTGATTTGGGAGCAAGCCTTGGGCTTCAACCTGCCGACGCTGGCGCCGATCGCGCTACTGATCGCGTCCAACCTGTTCATGACCTTCGCCTGGTACGGGCACCTGAAGTTTCCCGGCGCGGCCCTGTGGGTGGTGGTGCTGGCGAGCTGGGGCATCGCCTTCTTCGAATACTGGCTGGCAGTGCCGGCCAACCGGATCGGCTACGGCGTCTATTCGGGGGCGGAGCTCAAGACCATCCAGGAGGTGATCTCGCTCAGCGTCTTCGTCCTGTTCGCGGTGTTCTACCTTGGCGAGAAGATGACCTGGAACCACGGGGTGGGCTTCGCGCTGATCGCGCTCGGGGCGTTCTTCATCTTCAAGGGGCCGCTGAAGTAGGGGCGCCGGAGCTTGCTGCGCCCCGGCACCCGCGTGATGTCTCCTGCCGACCGGCAGTTGGGTCAGTGCTGCGTGCCCGAACCGCCGACGGCGACGACCGTATAGGGCAGGCCGTCGACGGCGATCGCCTCGGCCACGGTGAAGGTGTCGACCTCGATCATGTGCACCACGCCGGCGAGCGGATCGGTCACCGCGACGTGGTCGCCGGCTACGGCGAGACGCGGACGAGGCAGGCTCCATTCGCCGTCCATGGAGTAGGGTTCGGTGACCCTGACGGTCTGGGCGATCTTGCCGCTGACGACGTCGAGCTGATGGAGATCGCCGTCCTCGGTGAAGATGTAGGCGAAGCGGGGGCGAACCGGATCGGCGACGAAATGCACGCGACGGGTGGGGAGTTCAACCAGGCGGAAGATTGGTTCGGCACCGGGTTCGATGATCACCGCCTTGTCCGACCCGTAGTTGCCGACGAAGTACTGCATGCCCCGGCCGCCGATAAGGGTGGTGGACTTGCCCTCGGGCAGCCCGTCATAGCCGATCCTTTCGACCTCAGGTTCGCCGGAGCCTGAGAGGAGGAGCAATCCTTCCGCGCAGGCGATCGCCAGGATGTTGCCCGAACTGGCTTCGCCATGGAGATCGGCGCAGCCATGGGTGTCGCCGACGACGTAGCCTCCGGCGTCCAGCACATTGACGCCGATCGGCAGGTTGGAGGGATTCTCGGGATGGGGCACGGAGACGATGGTGTAGTCACCCCAGGGAATGGCAACGCCGTGATGTGGCGCGCCGCTGTCGATCTCACGCGGTTCAACGGCTTCTCCGGCGATCCAGGCGTCAGCGTCGAGGATGCTGGCTAGGCCCGAACCGTCGAAGAAGATGGCGACGTCGCCATCATGCCCGACGAAATGCACCGGGCGCTCTCCAGTGACGGTTGCGTCCACCAGCACCGGATCGGTGATGTCGATGTCGCCGTGGTCGCCGTGATCGTCGATGGCGATCCCGGAGCGGATCGCCGACACCTGGTTGGCGGCTCCCTGCACGGCAAAGATGTTGGAGCCTTCCGTGTAGAGGCTCGGTGGTCCGGCGAGGTCGAAGCTGGCGATCGTATCGGCGGCAACTGGATCGATCACTGTCACTCGTCCTTCGGCGTGATCGCCCACGAACAGGCGCCAGGCAGTCGTTTCTTGTGCTGCGCCGGGACCGACCAGCGCGGTGGCGGCGAGGAGCGCGAGGGGAAAGCGGATGTGCATGTTACCTCCGATATGTTAGCACATTACGTACAGGAGTAGAGTGGGGATGTTCTGGAGTGGGCAGGACGTCTAGGGGCCCCGGCCTTGCCTTTCGATAGGCTCAGGACGAAGTCGATGAGAACGCAGCGCCTCGTAGACGTTATGGTAAGTCCAAGAGCCCGGCGGACGATTATTCGCCCAGGCACTCCACCATGCCGGCGGCGAGGCCGCGCATCAGCTCGGCGTAGAGCTCCGGACCGGCTTCGAGCGCACTGCCCTCGGGGTCGAGGGTGCCGGCGCGGGCGGGGGTGGCTTCGGTGACGGTGGCGACGAGGGCGGGCTCGAAATTGGGTTCGGCGAAGACGCAGACGGCGTTGCGGTCGGTGATGATGTGGCGGAGTTCGTCGATGCGGGCGGCGCCGGGCAGCACTTCCGGGGAGACGGTGATGGAGCCGGCGGCGGCAAGGCCGAAGCGGTGCTCGAAATACTGGTAGGCGTCGTGGAAGACGATGAACGGGCGGTCGGCGACCGGCGCCAGGGTCGTTTCGAGCTCGGCTTCCAGCGCGTCTATGGTTTCGACGGTGGCGGCGGCGTTGGCGGCGTAGGTGGCGGCGTTGGCCGGATCGGCTTCAGCCAGCACCTCGCCGATGTGGGTGACCATCAGGGCGGCGTTGTCGGGGTCGAGCCAGAAGTGCATGTCGGCGTCGCCTTGGGCGTGGTCGTGACCGGCATGATCATGCCCCTCGTGGTCGTGATCGTGGTCATGGTCGTGACCCTCGTGCTCATGCGCCTCGAAGGCGCCGCCCTCGCGCATGGGGAGGAGTTCGAGGCCGGGCGTTTCGGCGAGTTCGACCAGGGTGGCATTGTCCGAGAGGGTGCCGAGCGCGTCGCCGAGGAACAGTTCCATGCCGTGCCCGGTCCAGAACACCACATCGGCCGATTCGAGCGCGGCGGCGTCGGAGGGTTTCAGCGAATAGGTGTGGGGTGAGGCGGCGCCGTCGACCAGCAGGTCCGGCTCGCCGACACCGGCCATCACAGACGAGACGAGCGAATGGATCGGCTTGGTGGTGGCGACCACCGCAGGGGCCGCAGTCGCGCTGGTGGTCAAGAGGAGCAGGCCGGCGAGGATGGGGAGGGCGCGCTGCATCATGGCTCCGTGTAATGTTATGTTATTACGCTTGCGGCGGTGTTATGCTATAACGTATTTGGAGGCGTCAAGGGGTGATGCGCCGATGGAGTCGCCCCTGCCCCGCCACACCTGCTGGAGCCGAAATGCTTGATGCGCGACACGAGATCCTGGTGACGCTGGCCGGTGCCGGCGTGCGCCGCGGCGGGCGGACGCTGGTCGAGGGGGTCGACCTCGACCTCAGGCGCGGCGAGATCGTGACGCTGATCGGACCCAACGGATCGGGCAAGTCGACCACGGCGAAGATGGTCACCGGCGTGCTGAAGCCCACGGCGGGCACGGTGACGCGGCAGCCGGGGCTGACCATCGGTTATGTGCCGCAGAAGCTCGGCATCGACTGGACCATGCCGCTGACGGTGGAGCGGCTGATGACGCTGACCGGACGCTTCGGTGCGGCCGAAATCGAGCGGGCGCTGGCAGCGGTGGGTGCGGCGCATCTCAAGCGCGCGGCGGTGCAGGAATTGTCGGGCGGCGAGTTCCAGCGGGTGCTGTTCGCGCGGGCGATGATCCGCAAGCCCGACCTGATGGTGCTGGACGAGCCGGTGCAGGGCGTCGACTTTTCGGGCGAGGTGGCGCTCTACGAGCTGGTGCGCGAGATCCGCGACACCACCCGCGCCGGCATTTTGATGATCAGCCATGACCTGCATGTGGTGATGGCCGAGACCGACACGGTGATCTGCCTCAACGGCCATGTCTGCTGCACCGGCACGCCGGCGGTGGTGAAAAAGAGCCCGGAATATCTACGCCTGTTCGGCCCGCGGGCGGCCGAGACACTGGCGATCTACGAGCACCATCACGACCACGAGCACCATGACGATGGCTGCGTGGTGCCGGCGGGGGCGGTGCATGAGCATGGGCACGAGGGGCATCATCATGGGCATTGAGGGCTTGGCCAGCCACGACACCCCCACCCCAACCCCTCCCCTCAGGGGGGAGGGGCTTTGGTGCGGTGGTTGGGGCAATACGCTGCCACAGACGCGAGGCGGTCCCCTCCCCCTTGAGGGGAGGGCTAGGGTGGGGGTGTCGAACTCCGGGAGCCAACGTCATGCTCGGTGATTTCTTCTCGCGCGCCCTCATTGCCGGAATCGGCCTCGCAGCCGTGACCGGGCCGCTCGGCTGTTTCGTGGTGTGGCGGCGGATGGCGTATTTCGGGGATACGATGGCGCATTCCGCGCTGCTCGGCGTGGCGCTGTCGATCCTCCTGTCGCTCAACATGGCGCTCGGCGTGTTCGTCGTGGCCGCAATGGTTGCCGGGGCGCTGTTGCTGCTGGAGCGGCAGAATTCGCTGTCGACCGACGCGCTGCTCGGCATTCTCAGCCATTCGACCCTGGCGGTCGGGCTGGTGCTGGTGGGGTTCCTCACCACGGTGCGGATCGACCTGATGGGCTTCCTGTTCGGCGATCTTCTCGCGGTCTCGTTGGGGGACATCGCGCTGATCTATGGTGGCGGCGCCGCCATCCTCGGCGTGCTGCTGCTCGGCTGGCGGCCACTGCTGGCGGCCACGGTGAGCCCGGAACTCGCCGAGGCCGAGGGCCTGCGGCCGGGGGTCAGCCGGGTGATCCTGATGCTCTTGATGGCATCGGTGATCGCCATCGCCATGAAGCTCGTCGGCGTCTTGCTGATCACCTCGCTGCTGATCATCCCGGCCGCCACGGCGCGGCGCCTCAGTGCGACACCGGAGGCGATGGCGGCGATTGCCGCCGTGCTCGGCGCATTGGCGGTGATCGGCGGGCTGTTCGGCTCGCGCACCTGGGACACGGCGTCGGGACCCTCGATCGTGGTCGCGGCCCTCGTGATCTTCCTGGTCTCGCTGGCGGTGCCCACCGCCCGCTTGTTTGGGCGAAAGGTTCAGCATGGCGCATGATCATCCCATCCCGGCGGACCTGACCCGCAACCAGGAGCTGGTGCTGGGTACGCTGAACCATTCGGCGGGGCCGCTCAGCGCCTATGACATTCTCGACCGGCTGCGCGGCGAAGGCCTGCGGGCACCGCTGCAGGTCTATCGGGCGCTCGACAAGCTGGTGGAGCGCGGCCTCGCGCATCGCCTGGAGTCGCTCAATGCGTTCGTTGCCTGCGCCGATGTGCACTGTCACCGCAAGGGCCTGATCGCCTTCGCGATCTGCGAGCGCTGCGGCAAGGTCGACGAGTTCGCCGACGCCGTGATCGAGGAGCGACTCGGCGGCTGGGCGGAGACCGAAGGGTTTACCGTGGAGCGCACGACGATGGAGATCCGCGGGCGCTGCTCGGAGTGCGCGAAGGCGGCATAGGGGCGCCAGGTTGCGGGGGTGCGAGGCCGCGACCTACCCACACCCACCAGCCTGCCCCTGGACGTGATCCGAGGGCCTCTTATCGCGTCAGCGGGCGCTGACAATGGCCCTCGAGTCGAGCCCGAGGGCAGATCGGGGACCGGGCAGTTTCGGTGCGCTGCCGCAGCGCCGAAGACCGGATCGATAGCACCGTGGCCGCGACCTCGTCCTTCGACAGGCTGAGGATGAGGTCTATGAAGCTGTGGTGGCCGTCAGAAAGTGCACTGCGGCGGCGCCGTATTCGCGGCGGTCTTCGAGGGTCAGACCGGCGGGAATGGTGATGGGGGTGTCCACCGCCTCTTCCCAGACCAGGGTGGCGCCGTCGGCGAGCCAGCGGTGGGTCAGCAGTTGGTCGACTGCCTGTTCGCCGAGTTGCTTGCTGTAGGGCGGATCGAGGAACACCAGGTCGAAGCGGCCGAAGGTGCCCGGGACGCCAAGATTGGTGGCGTCGCGGCGCAGGAGCTTGGTGATGCCGGCGATGCCGAAATCCTCGATATGGTCGCGGATCAGGCCGCGGCCCTCGGCGCCGTTCTCGACGAAGGTGACATGGGCAGCACCGCGCGACAGCGCCTCGAGCCCAAGGGCGCCAGTGCCGGCGAACAGGTCGAGCACGCGCTTTCCTTCGAGCACCGGGCCGAGACGCGAGGCGAGAATGTTGAAGACGTTCTCGCGCACCCGATCCGCTGTGGGGCGGATCGATTCATCACTGGGTGAACGCAACTGCTTGCCGCGGAAGCGACCGGCGACGATGCGCATGCCTTAACCCCGCGGACGGCGCGGACCGCCTGCCGGCTTGCCGCCAGCGGGACGGGAGCCGGTGGGACGCGGACCACCGGGACGCGGGCCGCGCGGCTTTGCCGGTCCCCCATCGCGCGGCGGGCGACCACCAGGGCTGCCGCCCGGCTTGCCGCCGAAGCGGGCGGGCTTGCCACCGCGATCCCCCTCGGGCCGCGGGCGAGCAGGCCGGGACGGACGCCCCTCGCCTGCACCAGCGTCCTCGCGCGGGCGGAACGGCTTGTCACCACGGGGGCGGAACGGCTTGTCGCTGCGCTGCGCCTCGTCGCGCGTGCGCGGCGGACGCGGCCCACGAGCAGGGGCATCGCCGTCACGCCGGGGCGGGCGCGGACCACGGGCAGGACGAGCGTCGGCGCCTTCGGCGTCGCGGCGCGGCTTGAAGGATCCGCGGGGCGCATCGTCACCCCCACGGCGCGGTTTGAAGGCGCCACGCGGAGCCTCGTCGCCGTCGCGGCGGGGCTTGCCAGCACCCTCGAAGCGCGGCTTACCGAAGCTGCGGTTGGGACCGCCGTCGCGGTCGCCGCGGCCGCGGGCAGGCGCCCTGCCCTGGTATTCCTCCGGCGCGCGACCGTCCTCGTCGAAATGAATGCGGCGGGTCGGGCCGGCCGGACGATCGTCACGGGCGCCGCCACGGGGCGGAGCGGCGCGCGGCGCCAC
Organism: Devosia albogilva; assembly: GCF_042685625.1. Classification (NCBI taxonomy): domain Bacteria; kingdom Pseudomonadati; phylum Pseudomonadota; class Alphaproteobacteria; order Hyphomicrobiales; family Devosiaceae; genus Devosia; species Devosia albogilva. The sequence continues at coordinate 2,473,767 of NZ_JBHUNP010000001.1, read as the reverse complement.
ACGGTCGCGCGGGCTGCGGACCGGGCGCTGCTCGCGCTGCGCTTCCCATTCCTCGGGCGACAGTTCGGCGTGATCGGTGAAGCGGAAGCGCTGGCGGTTGATCTCGACGGTGTTGGTGCCGCGGCCGGTCTTGCGGTCGCGCGTCGGCTTGCCCACCAGCGCCTTGGCGGGATCGAGCTCGGGCATCTCGCTGTCGAAATCGACATCGGCAGCGTCGGCCAGCTTCTTGCCGAGCTGATCGCGCAGCACCTTGGCGCGCACCGTCTCGATGCCACCGACCGGAATGTCGTTGAGCTGGAACGGACCGTAGCTGACGCGGATCAGGCGGTTGACCTCGAGGCCGAGCGCGCCGAGCACGTTCTTGACCTCGCGGTTCTTGCCTTCGCGCAGCGCCACCACCAGCCAGACATTGCTGCCCTGCTCGCGCTCGAGGGTCGCTTCGATCGGCCCGTAGCGAACGCCTTCGACCTCGATACCATCCTTGAGCGTATCCAGCCGCGCCTGGGTGATGCTGCCATGGGCCCGCACGCGGTAGCGGCGGAGCCAGCCCGTCGCCGGCAGTTCGAGCACGCGCTTGAGGCCGCCGTCATTGGTGAGCAGCAGCAGCCCTTCGGTGTTGATGTCGAGCCGGCCGACGGTGACCACCCGCGGCAGGCCGTGCTCGGCCAGCGCCTCGAAAATGGTGGGGCGGCCTTCGGGATCCTTCTCGGTGACCACGAGCCCGGCAGGCTTGTGGTAGAGCCAGACGCGGGTGCCCTGACGGGCGGCGAGCGGAGCGCCGTCGACGAGGATGGTGTCACGGTCGGTAACGTTGAAGGCGGGCGTGATCACCTTCTTGCCGTTGACCACCACGCGGCCGGCGGTGATCCAGGCTTCGGCGTCACGACGAGAGCAGAGGCCGGAGCGGGCGATGACCTTGGCGAGGCGATCGCCGGTGTCGGGCTTGGCAGGAGAGGTGGACATCGCTGGATGATCTTTCGACATGCGGGACCCGGACGGGCGGCGCGGAAATGACGATGCGGCCGGACAAGCCGACCGCATCAGAAAACGTGTTGAGTCCCGGCCTAGTTGGGGTTGTTGTCCAGGCCGAGTTCCTTGCCCAGGGAGCCGCTCTCGATTGGCCGCGAGGCAGAGCTGGCGCCGCCGATCCAGTTGCGCTGCGACTGCAGCGCCTTGCGGACATCCTCGGGGCAGCGCTGATCGTTCACCGAGACGAGTTCGCCATTGGCGGCGCGGCAGACGAGTTCGGCATCGCCGACGCGCGTGAAGTACTCGTCGGGCGGCAAATAGAGTGGCCGGTTGGTGTTGGCGGTAACCGTCATGTTGGCCGCCTGCATGCGGGCGGTCAGCATCTTGGCCTCCGCTTCGGTCAGCGGGCGACCGGAGAGCGAGCGCAGATCCACCACCTTGGCGTTGCGCAGGCGCTGCAGATCGGCCTCGGTCAAACCGCTGGTATCGATCCGCACGGTATCGCTGTTGGCCGGCAGCTGGGCGGCGGCAACCTGCGTCGCCGGCTGCGGCAGAGCTTGACCGCTGGCCGGCAGCACCAGGGGCGCGCGGGCGGTCGCAGGCTCTTCCTTCTCGGCAGCGCCGGGAATGAGGCCGACGCCGGCGGCGGTCGGCTTCAGCACTTCGCGCTCGAAAGTGCCGATATCGGTCATGGCGTTGGTGCCTTCCACCGTGGTGCAAGCACCCAGGCCAAGGGCCAGCACGATGCCCAACGAGGCTAGACCCACACGGGCAAGGCCGGCGCGGGCACGCTGCCCGATCAAACCACTCAGCATGTAACGTCCTTCGCGATATCGCGGCGCTTATAGACCATTCTGCCCGCTAAAACCAGATTGCGGCAGCACCATGTTGTGGCGCTTCACGCCTGCTTGGGGCGAGCCTTGCCGAGGCCCAGCGCATCGAGCAGCAGCAGGATGACGCCGAATGTGATGGCGACATCGGCCAGGTTGAAGATGTAGAACGACCATTGGCCCCAATGGAAGTGGAAGAAGTCCGCCACCGCGCCATAAAGCAAGCGGTCGAGGGCGTTGGACAGCGCGCCGCCCACGGCGAGGGCAAGGCCGAGCCGCACCAGCAGCACGTCGGTGCGTGTCCACCAGACAGACAGGGCGATGATGGCCACGGCCATGATCAGCCCCAGAGCCCAGACGGGAAGGCCGCCGAGCAGCCCATACGAAATGCCGGTGTTCCAGACGAGCACATAGTCGAAGAAATCGGTCACGCGAATGAACTCGCCGCCGCGCCAGCCGGTGAGGCTGACGGGGACGAAGGTGGCAAAGACTTCGACGCAGCGATCCTGGCCGATGCCGATGCAGTCGGCGGCGATGTGGAAGTGCTTCTGCGCCCGGTCGATGCCGAAGGCGAAAATGCCCGCCATGAGCGACACCAGCACGGATGGGTCGCGCAGCGATGGTGTGGTCATGTGGTAGCCCCTCCTTGCATCAGGACTAGGGAGCATGGCGCCGGGTGGCAAGTGAGAAGGTGAGGCGGACACCCAGTGCGCGAAGGCACCCCCTCACCCTGGCCCTCTCCCCCTAGGGGCGAGGGGACGATGTTGCCGGTGCGGCGCTCCCCACAGACACCGAATCCTCGCCTCCTGCGTCCCCTCCCCCCTAGGGGGAGAGGGCCAGGGTGAGGGTTGCACCAGCTCTTCGGCTACAACCCCGCTTCGGCCCGTTCGCGCAGGGCCTGGGCGTCGCGGAGGGTGACGTCGGGGAAGTCGGGGTCGGTGCCGACTTCGGGCAGGACCTTCCAGGAGCGGGCGCAGCGCTTGCCTTCGGCCAGCGCCGGCACCACGGCGACGCCGGGCACTTCCGCCAGGGTGAAGGCGCCCATGGGCAGTTCGCCAGCCTTTTCCACGCTGATGGCGGAGGTGATCGCCACTTCGGCCATGTCGACCCCCTCGATGGCGGCGGCGAGCCGCTCATCGGTGATGGTGACGCGCGGGGCCGCTTCCAGCGAGGAGCCGATGCGCTTTTCGCGGCGCTCGATCTCGAGGGCGCCGGTGATGACGCGGCGGACGGCCTTGATGCGATCCCAGCGCTCTTCCAGTTCCGGATCGAGCCAGTCCGCCGGAACATCGGGGAAGAGGCGCAGGTGGACGGACGAGCCGGCCTCGGGGTGACGCTCGAGCCAGCACTCTTCCATGGTGAACACCAGGATGGGCGCGAGCCAGGCGGTGAGGCAGTCGAACAGGTGGTTGAGCACCGTCAGCGCGGCGCGGCGGCGAACCGAGGAGATCGGATCGCAGTAGAGCGCATCCTTGCGGATGTCGAAGTAGAACGCCGAAAGCTCGATGTTCATGAAGTTGGTGAGGAGCGTGACCACGCGGCGGTAGTCGAACTCCTCGTAGGCGGCGCGGACGCCCTGGTCGAGCTCGGCGAGGCGATGCAGCATCAGCCGCTCGAGCTCGGGCATTTCGGCGAAGGCGACTTCGTCCTCGGCCCGGTAGTGAGCGAGGTTGCCGAGCAGCCAGCGCAGGGTGTTGCGCAGCTTGCGGTAGCTGTCGACCGTGGTCTGGATGATCTCCTTGCCGAGGCGCAGGTCTTCCGCATAGTCGGACGAGGCGACCCAGAGGCGCAGGATGTCGGCGCCGTACTGCTTGATGATCTCCTGCGGGGCGACGACGTTGCCCAGCGACTTCGACATCTTGCGGCCTTCGCCGTCCATGGTGAAGCCATGGGTGAGCACGCTGTCATAGGGCGCGTGGCCGTTGGTGGCGGCGGATTCGAGCAGCGAGGAATGGAACCAGCCGCGGTGCTGGTCCGAGCCTTCCAGATACATCGAGGCCGGAAACTTGAGGTGCGGCCACTTCTGCTTGTTGCGCAGAACGAAGGCGTGGGTGGAGCCGGAGTCGAACCACACATCGAGGATGTCGGTGACCATCTCGTAGTCGGCGGCGTTGTAGCCGTCCCCGAGATAGCGCTCGGCCGCGCCGGGCTTGTACCAGGCGTCGGCGCCTTCTTCCTCAAAGCTCTGGGCGATGCGGTGGTTGACCTGCTCGTCCTTGAGGATCTCGCCGCTTTCCTTGTGCACGAACACGGTGATCGGCACGCCCCAGGCGCGCTGGCGCGACAGCACCCAGTCGGGGCGCTCGGCGATCATCGAGCGCAGGCGGTTCTGTCCGGCAGCGGGGTAGAATTTGGTGGCGTCGATGGCGCGGAGGGCGCGGGTGCGCAGGGTGTCGCCTGCGGCGCCGCCGATCGGGCGGTCCATGTACACGAACCACTGCGGGGTGTTGCGGTAGATCACCGGCTTCTTGGAGCGCCAGGAATGCGGGTACTGGTGCTTGATGCGGCCGCGCGCGACCATGGCGCCGCGCTCGGCTAGGGCGGTGATGACGCGCTGGTTGGCGTCGCCCTTCTTGCCGCTGTCGTCGATGACGCGGGCGCCTTCGAAGCCGGGCGCATCCTTGGTGTAGAAGCCGGCATCGTCGACGGTGAAGGGGATGCGGGTGTCGATGCCGCGCTCGGTGAGCTGGCGGCCGTTGGACATCCAGACGTCGAAGTCGTCGAGGCCGTGGCTCGGCGCGGTGTGGACGAAGCCGGTACCGGCATCGTCGGTGACGTGTTCGCCGTCGAGCAGGGGCACGTCGAAGGCGTAGCCGTTGGCGAAGCCGCGGAGCGGGTGGGCGCAGGTCAGGCCGGCCAGATCAGCGGCGGAGACAGTCGCGCGCTTCTCGAAGGCTTCGACCTTGGCCTTGCTGAAGACCTCGGCGGCGAGCTGGTCGGCGATGATGTACTTGTCGCCCACCGCGGCCCAGTTGCCTTCCGGCGCAGCCGTGACCTCGTAAAGCCCGTACTCGATCTTGCTGGAAAAGGAGATGGCGCGGTTGGCAGGAATGGTCCACGGCGTCGTGGTCCAGATCACCACAGAGGCACCAGCAAGCTCGCCGGAAGTCACCGGGAACTTCACCCAGATCGCGTCGGACTCGTAGTCTTGGTACTCGATCTCGGCTTCGGCCAGCGCCGTGCGTTCGACGACCGACCACATCACCGGCTTGGAGCCGCGATAGAGCTGGCCGGAGGTGGCGACCTTCATCAGTTCGCGAGCGATCTGGGCTTCGGCGTCGAAGCTCATGGTGAGGTAGGGGTTGTCCCACTCGCCGAGCACGCCGAGGCGCTTGAACTCCTCGCGCTGGATGTCGACCCATTGCGAGGCGAAGGCGCGGCATTCCTGGCGGAATTCGACGACCGGAACCTCGTTCTTGTCCTTGCCCTTGGCGCGGTACTGCTCTTCGATCTTCCACTCGATCGGCAGGCCGTGGCAGTCCCAGCCCGGCACATAGGCCGAGTTGTAGCCCAGCATCTGCATCGAGCGGCTGACGAGGTCCTTCAGCGTCTTGTTGAGCGCGTGGCCGATATGGATGTTGCCGTTGGCGTAGGGCGGGCCGTCATGCAGGGTGAACAGCGGACGGTCCCTGGCCTGCTCGCGCTGGAGGCCATAAAGGTCCATCTCTTCCCAGCGCTTCAGCCAGTCGGGCTCGCGCTGCGGCAGGCCGGCACGCATGGGGAAGTTCGTCTCGGGCAGGAACAGCGTCGAGGAATAGTCGGTCTCGGCGCTCACGGCGGTATCGGTCATCACACGGCAATCGGGATGGGGGAGGTTGGCGGCCTTTTAGCAAGGCAGGGCGGATGGGGCAAAGGGTTTGGGTACCCTTGGCTAGCCGAAGAACCCCAGCTGGGCATCCAGCTCCGTCAGCGGGCGGGCGGCGGCGAGGGCTTCGCGGGCCTTGCGGCTGTCGCGATCCATGGCGGCGATGAGGGCGTCGAGGCCGGAGAACACTTCCTGGCCACGGATGTGGGCGACGAGGGCGACCTCGATGGTGTGGCCGTAGATGTCCTCGTCGAAGTCGAACAGGTGCGTCTCGAAAGGCGGGCGCTGGTTGTCGAACATCGGCTTGCCATAGGCGGCGACGCCATCGAACAGCCGCTCGCCGAGGCGGGCGCGGACGGCATAGACGCCCTGGGCCAGATGGAAGCCGGTGGGCGTCATGGTGTTCGCGGTGGGGTAGCCGAGCTCCCTGCCCCGCTGGTCGCCCTTGATCACGCAGCCGGTGAAGAACCAGTGGTAGCCGAGCAGGCGATTGGCGGCGGTGACGGCGCCCTCCGACAGGGCAGCGCGGATGCGCGAGGAACTGATCGGCTCGTCGCCCTCATCCATCAGGTCGAGGGTTTCGACGGCGAAACCCTGCGCCTCGCCAGCAGCCTTGAGGAAATTCGGCGTGCCGCGGCGCTGGCGGCCGAAATGGAAGTCAGCGCCGACGATCACCCCGGTGACGCCCAGCGCCTCGACCAGGAAGCGCTGGACGAAATCCTCCGCCTCGATCTGCGAAAAGGCGCGGTCGAAATGGAGAATGGCGGCGGCGTCGAGCCCGAAGGCCTCGGCCAGACGCGCCTTGGCGGTGCCGTCGGTCAGCCGGAACATGAACGGGGCCGGCGCGAACACGTCGCGCGGATGCGGCTCGAAGGTCAGCATCAGCGCCGGCACGCCGGCGGCACGCGCCCGCTCCAGGAGGGTCGCGAGCACCGTCTGGTGGCCGCGATGCACCCCGTCGAAATTGCCGATGGCCACATAAGCGCCGCGCAGCGAAGCGGGCACGCTGTCGAGTGAATCAAGCCGCTGAAAGGCCATCTTTTACCACGCCAGCCGCGGCAGGAAGCCGGCGACGCGGGCGCGGCTCGGCGCCACGAGGTCGGCAATGGCTTGGGGGTCGGGCTGGCCGAAAGCGTCGAGTTCGGCCGCATGGATGGAGCCGGTGACGAACAGCAGGTCGACGCCGAACTGGGCGGCGCCCGTCGCGTCGGTGCGTACGCTGTCGCCGATCGCCAGCACCCGCGCCTTGTCGAGCGGCCGGCCGGCGGCCTCCTCGGCGAGGCGGAAGGCTTCCTCGTAGATCGGCTGGTAAGGCTTGCCGGCCATCAGCACCATGCCGCCCATGGCGGCATAAAGATCGCCGAGCGAGCCGCCGCAATAGATGATCTTGTCGCCATGCTCGACCACCCGATCGGGATTGGCGCAGATCATCGGTAGCCGCCGCGACAGCCAGAACTTGGCGCGCTCGCGGTACATTTCGGGGTGATCCTCGTCGGTGTCGAGATCGGTCACCACCACCGCCTCGGCTTCTTCCGCGCCGGTGCGGCGCACGTCGAGGCCCTCATAGAGCGAGTCGTCCTCGGTCGGCGGGCCGACATGGTGGATGGCCCTGCCCCGATACTTGGCGATCATCGCCCGGGTCGCATCACCGGAGGACACGATCGCATCATAGGCATCGCGGCCGACGCCGAGGCGATCGAGCATGGCAACGATAGGACCGGAGGGCCGCGGCGCATTGGTGATGAACACCACCTTGCCGCCCGCCTTGCGGTACTCGACCAGCGCCGCGACGGCGCTCGGGAAGGCCGAAACACCGTTGTGCACCACGCCCCAGACATCGCTCAACACGGCATCGTAACGGCCGGCAAGATCGGAAAGTCCGTCGATTTCTGGAAGAGGTGCGGTCATGGGTCGGGTCCAGGGGAAGGTGGCCCTGTATGTGGCAGCTTGCCGCTACCGATCAAGCCCAAACCGTGGGCTCGCGACTCAGCCCTCCACCCGTCGCAGTTGCTGCGTGAGGGGCGCTCCCGGCACCTCGGAGGCGAGATCCGGGCGGATGGGCCCGGGGACCCCGATATATGGACCCTGCGCCAGGGTGATCCCGGCGTCGAGCAGTTCGACGATCTGGCGCTCGCTGGTGATGCCGCTGGCGAGCAGCACCACGCCGGAACGGGCAACATAGCTGGCGATGTCGGTAGCGTGGAAGTCGGTGAAGGTTTCGGGGGCGTCGATGAAGCGGCTGGCATCGATCCGGAGCGAACGCACGCCCTGGGCGGCGAGCTCGGCCACATCCATGCGCAGGCCGGTGACGCCGGACAGGGAGAAGCTGGCGCCCTTCTTCACCATGGAATCGGTCAGCGCCCGCTCGCCGGTTGTGAGTTCGACCCACTGGGTGTGGGGCACAAGGAAGGTGAAGCTGGGGGCGACGGCGCGATTGGCCTCGACGCTGGCGGCCAGTTGTTCGGCAGCGACGTGGTCGGCGAGGGTCGCGCGGGAGAGCGGGATATAGAGGGCCAGCGGCTGGCCGTTGCTGCGGGCGCGCCGCGCGATGGTGATCGCCTCGACCATGGCCATGCCCTCGGTGCGGCGCACCAGTTCCTCGCTGCCCCTTCGCGGCATGAAGTCTACGCTGTCGACCAGTTCGCCATTGCCGAGCATCAGGCGCGGAACGAGATCGAAGCCGTGGGTGCGGCGCTGCGGCAGCGTCACCACCGGCTGGACATGGAACAGCAGGCGGTTCTCCGCCATGGCCTGGCGCAAGCCGTCGGAAGAGATGCGCGGCTCCGGCTCCAGGCCGGAGTTAACCGGTGCCGCCGGGGCGATATAGCGCTCGCCGGCCGGTGCGGGCCTGGTGGGCACCCGGTCCTCGATCTCGGCTACGGCTTCCGCCACCTGGCGAATGACGGTGCCAAGCACCGAAATGTCCGCTTCCATGCCCTCGAGGCGCTGGCCGGCATTGAGGTCGGTCAGGGCGTTGATGCGCTGGCCGAGCACCGCCCCGGCCTGGGCATCGGTGGCCAAGAGACGCGACAGATCCTCGATGGCGCGCTCCAGCCGGTTCTCGGCGCGCACGCGCAGGCGGCGCTCCATCAGCACCACGGCGGCACAGCCGAACACGATGGCGGCAAGGATCGCTTCGGTGGGCGTGAAGGCGAGGCCGAAATAGCTAGTGGCGCCAACAGCGAGCGCGGCAAGGCCGATAAGGGTGTAAACCAGTGCCTGCACGAGGTGTGTCGCTGCCTTTCGCGTCGTGTGGAATCGGCTCCTGTTCATACCATTGTGGGGCGGGCGTGCCAAAGCGAGCCGGCGAGCGGAACGGATTATTTACCCTAACGGAATGACAATTGCGGCGGACACAACACCGGACGGCCGCATGGGCGGCGCCAGCCGGGGCACCAAAGAGGGCATGGACCGCATGGCAAGGCAGACGGGTATCGGTGAAGCAACTGTCGGAGCCGGCCTGCTGGTGGTCGATGCCGACGCTGCGCATGCGCGTGCGCTCGCCGAGGCCCTGCAGGCGCTGTCGATCTATCCAAGCATTGCCACCGCCGGCAATGGCCGCGAGGCATTGGAAATCCTGCGCCGCAACGGCTGCGAGATCGTGCTCGCGGACCTTGCCAGCCTGTCCGACATCGCCTCCTCTGGCGAGGATGCGGTGGCGCGACTGGTCAGGGTGGCCGATGGCGCCCTGGTGATCGCCCTGGCGGAAGGCGATTCGGTTTCGGCTGCGGTGGGCGCGATGCGCGCCGGAGCGCACGATTACCTGGCCAAGCCGGTGAATGGCGAATTGCTGCGGACCCGGCTGTGGGACCTGTGGCAGCGGCACGGCCGTGGACCGCGGCCGACCGCAGCGCCGGCGAGCCCGGCTCCCGCGGGTCCCGATTTCGGCGGCTTTGTCGGCCGCTCGAGCGCCATGCAGGTGGTTTACGAACAGATCGGCCGTGTCGCGGGGTCTTCGGCCCCAGTGTTCATTACCGGGGAAAGCGGCACCGGCAAGGACGTGTGTGCCGAGGCGCTGCATGCCCATGGGCCACGCGCCGGCAAGCGGCTGGTGGCCGTCAACTGCGCGGCGATCCCGCGCGACCTGATGGAAAGCGAATTGTTCGGCGTAGCCCGGGGTGCCTTCACCGGAGCGCACGAGGACCGCAAGGGCGCGGCGGAGCTGGCCGACGGCGGCACGCTGTTTCTGGACGAGATCGGCGAACTGGACCTGTCGCTGCAATCGAAACTGCTGCGATTTCTGCAGACCGGGACACTGAGCCGGCTCGGGGAATCGGGGACGCGCAAGGTGGACGTGCGGGTGATCTGCGCCACCAACCGCAACCCCATGCAACTGATCCAGGAGCGCAAGTTCCGCGAGGACCTGTTCTACCGGCTCCACGTGCTGCCGATCCACCTGCCGCCGCTGCGGCAGCGGCCGAGCGACGTGCTGCCGCTGGCGCGGTATTTCCTCGCCCATTATGCGCGCGAGGAACACAAGAGCTTCACCGGCTTCTCGCGCGAGGCCGAGGCACGGCTGAGCGCGGCCGAATGGCCCGGCAATGTGCGGCAATTGCAGAACCTGGTGCGGCGGCTGGTGGTGATGTTCGATGGCGGCGAGATCGGACACGACATGCTCGACATCGCCGATATCGAATCGCGCCGGCCCGCCAGTGGCGGGGAGCCGGCGCCGACCGTGTCCCGGCGCGCGGTGCAGCCGATGTGGCAGCAGGAGCAGCGGATCATCGAGGAGGCGATTGCGGCCTTTGGCGGCAACATCTCTCTGGCCGCGGCAGCGCTCGAGATCAGCCCCTCCACCATTTATCGCAAGCGCCAGAGCTGGGCGGAAATGGCGATGGCGGGCTAGGCGTCGCCTGCTGACAGCGGCTGACAGCGGCCGGGCCTAGACGACGGCTCCAGCAAGGAGCACGCCCATGGCCCGAATTCTCGGATACATCGCCGCCAGCCTCGATGGCTTCATCGTCGACCAGAACGGCAGCCTCGACTGGCTGTTCAAGTATGACGACATGGACCTCGGCGAGCACGACTACCGCACCTTCATCAAGCGCATCCGCACGGTGGTGATGGGACGCGCGACCTATGACTGGGTCGCCGCCGAGCCGGGTCCATGGGCCTACCAGGACCAGCGCACCATCGTGGTGACGCACTCTCCGATCGAAGATCCGAAGGGGCCGCTCGAAATCCGATCCGACATCGATGCGCTGATTGCCGAGTTGCGGGCGCTCGACGATGGCGATGTGTGGATGCTCGGCGGCGGGCGGCTGCAGATGGCCTTCATGGAGCGCGGGGCGCTCGATGAACTGGAGATCTACGTGATCCCCGAGATCATCGGCGGCGGCGCGCCGCTGTTCCCGGCCACCGGCTTCCGGGCCTCGCCGACGTTGATCTCGGCCAAAGAGATGAGCAAGGGCTGCGTGCGCCTGCACTACCGCTTCGGCTGAGCTATTGGGGCGGCGTGGCGCTGCGGGCGTTGCGGCGATCAAGACCGAGATAGTGCTCGCGCAGGATCACGGCGATGCCGGATCCGACGATCACCAGCGCGCCCACGAGCATGGTTGCGGTGGGTACATCGCCGAAGACGAAGAAGCCGATGATGATGGTGAGCAGCAGCGAGACATATTCGAACGGCGCGATCACCGACATGTCGGCATAGCGGTAGCAGGCGGTCATCAATAGCTGGCCGACGCCACCGGCGATGCCGGCGCCGATCAGCAGTGCGGCCTGTTCCGGCGTGGGCCAGACCCAGCCGAAGGGGATGGTCAGAAGCGACAGGAGGCTGGCGCTGATGAAGAAGTAGGTGACGATGGCTTCGGTGCGCTCGGTCTGGACCAGATTGCGCACCTGCAGCATGGCAAAGGCGGAGAGGACCGCGCCCGAAAGCGCGGCGATCGCACCCACGGCCTCGCCATCGAGCGCGGCGCCCGATGTCAGCACCGAAAAGCGCGGCACGAGGATGATCAGCACTCCGGCGAGCCCCACCAGCACCGCGGTCCAGCGGAAGGCATGCACCCGCTCGCGCAGGAGCAGGGCGCCGATGGCAACGATCAAGAGCGGCGAGGCATAGCCGATGGCAGTGGCCTCGGGCAGCGGCAGGCGGGTCAGGGCAAAGAAGCCGGAGCCCATCGACATGACGCCGATCAGCCCGCGCACGAAGTGGCGCATCGGCCGCCTGGTGCGGAACGCATCGGCGATCCGTCGCTGCCAGATCAGCATGGCAAAGACCGGCAGCAGCGCGAAGAAGGAGCGGAAGAACACCATCTCCCCTGCCGGAATGGTGGCCGTCGCCTTGAGCAGCGTCGCCATCACCACGAAGGCGCAGACGGAGAGTATCTTGAGGGCGATGCCGCGCAGAGGCTGGGTTCTGGTGGGGGTCACGGCTTCGTGGTCTTCCGTCGGCTAGGAGCCGCACCTGCAAGGCTGGTGCGCGAGGCCCCACCCCACCCTCATTCCCTCCCCATCGAGGGGAGGGAGGCGCAGGAGCCACGGTGCCGGTGTTCATCGTCTCCCTCCCCCTTGTGGGAAGGGATCAAGGGTGGGGGTGCCGGCCCATCCACAGCCACCGCTAGCTCGTTGGGAGCATCCCGCCTCAGCGGCCGGATTGTTCCAGCTTTTCCTTGGCGATACGGGCGGTCGCGAAGGCCTTGTGTTCGGGGCCGACGGCGCTGCCGGTCTTGATCACCTTGCCGTCGGCGTCGTGGATTTCCCAGTGCCAGTTGGCGTTGGCACCCATGCCGCCGGTGCGGCGGAGCTTGATCTGGTAGTTCGGGGAGTCTGTCATGGAGGCCCTTATGCCGCAGGGGTCGTGCCGGGGGAAGAGGGTGCCGGCGGATCAGACCTCGGAAAAGCGGTGTTCGATGCGATCACCCGAGAAGGCGATGAGGTCCGTCAGATCGGCGAACTCGGCCGGCGGCTCGGGATGGAACCAGGCCTGGTCGGGTCCGGTGGCGGTCAGGGTCTTGATGGTGCTGTAGTGGATCTCGCCCAGCACCGGGTCGGTGCCGCGGGTTTCGGAGAGTTCGAGGATGCCGGGCTGGATGTCGTCACGCGGGAAGTAGATGCGCACCGGGGCGCCAGGCTGGTGCAGTTCCAGGGCGTTGAGGGAACTGCCGATTTCGGCGCCATCGAAGGAGACATGAGCGCGGCCCGAAACCGGGCGGATGAAGACGTCGCTATCCGTCATGTGGACCTGCCAAGTTGCTGATTGCATTCGGTGCTCAACGCGCGAATGCGGGAGCGAGTTCACGGGTCCTTGACTCGCTCCGGGGGCGCTCCTATATCGCCGAGGTCGTTGTTAGCACTCACTTCATGCGAGTGCTAACAGCCGTGAAATTGCCAGTATTGATGCCACAAGGAGCAATCATGGGCTTCCGTCCTCTCCACGACCGCGTGGTCGTCCGCCGCGTCGACAGCGAAGAAAAGACCAAGGGCGGGATCATCATCCCCGATACCGCCAAGGAAAAGCCCTCCGAGGGCGTGATCGTCTCCGTGGGCCCCGGTGCCCGCGACGACTCCGGCAAGATCATCACCCCGGACGTCAAGGCCGGTGACCGCGTGCTGTTCGGCAAGTGGAGCGGCACCGAGGTCAAGCTGAACGGCGAAGACCTGCTGATCATGAAGGAATCCGACATCATGGGCGTGATCGAGGGCTAACCGGCTCTCTCGCGCCCTTTTCCGTATCAACCCAGAACATCTAGGGAGCCAGTCATGGCCGCCAAAGAAGTCAAGTTCTCTACCGACGCCCGCGAGAAGATGCTGCGCGGCGTGAACGTCCTCGCCAATGCGGTGAAGGTCACGCTCGGTCCGAAGGGCCGCAACGTCGTCATCGAGAAGTCGTTCGGCGCTCCGCGCATCACCAAGGACGGCGTCTCCGTCGCCAAGGAAATCGAACTGGAAGACAAGTTCGAGAACCTCGGCGCCCAGCTGCTGCGTTCGGTCGCCTCCAAGACCAACGACATCGCCGGTGACGGCACCACCACCGCCACCGTTCTCGGCCAGGCCATCGTCGTCGAAGGCATCAAGGCCGTCGCCGCCGGCTTCAACCCGATGGACCTGAAGCGCGGTATCGACCTCGCCGTCGGCGAAGTCGTTTCCAACCTCAAGGCCTCGTCCAAGAAGATCACCTCTTCGGCCGAAGTCGCCCAGGTCGGCACCATCTCCGCCAATGGCGAGAAGGAAATCGGCGACATGATCGCCGAGGCCATGCAGAAGGTCGGCAACGAGGGTGTGATCACCGTCGAGGAAGCCAAGACCGCCGAGACCGAGCTCGACGTCGTTGAAGGCATGCAGTTCGACCGCGGGTACCTGTCGCCCTACTTCGTCACCAATGCCGAGAAGATGACGGCCGTCCTCGAGGACCCCGTCATCCTGCTGCACGAAAAGAAGCTCTCGAACCTGCAGGCCATCCTGCCGATCCTCGAATCCGTCGTGCAGTCGCAGCGCCCGCTGCTGATCATCGCCGAGGACATCGAGGGCGAAGCCCTGGCCACCCTCGTGGTGAACCGTCTGCGTGGCGGCCTCAAGGTCGCTGCCGTCAAGGCTCCGGGCTTCGGTGACCGCCGCAAGGCAATGCTCGAAGACATCGCCATCCTGACCGGTGGCCAGGTCATCTCCGAAGAACTCGGCATCAAGCTCGAGAACGTGACCATCGACATGCTGGGCACCGCCAAGCGCGTCGAGATCACCAAGGAGAACACCACCATCGTCGACGGCGCCGGCACCCAGGAAGACATCCAGGGCCGCGTTGGTCAGATCAAGGCGCAGATCGAGGAAACCACCTCGGACTACGACCGCGAGAAGCTGCAGGAACGCCTGGCCAAGCTCGCCGGTGGCGTTGCCGTCATCCGCGTCGGCGGCTCGACCGAAGTCGAGGTGAAGGAGCGCAAGGACCGCGTCGATGACGCCCTGAACGCCACCCGCGCCGCCGTTGAAGAAGGCATCGTGCCCGGTGGTGGCGTGGCCTTGCTGCGCGCCTCCTCAGCTCTCACCGTCAAGGGTGCGAACGCCGACCAGGAAGCCGGCATCTCCATCGTCCGCCGCGCCCTGCAGGAGCCGGTGCGCTGCATCGCCAACAATGCCGGTGCCGAAGGCTCGGTCGTGGTCGGCAAGATCCTCGAGAACTCGGCTGCTTCGTTCGGCTACAACGCCGCGACCGGCGAGTATGGCGACCTGGTCGCCCTCGGCGTGATCGACCCGGTGAAGGTGGTCCGTACCGCTCTCGAGGATGCGGCTTCCGTCGCCTCGCTGCTGGTCACCACCGAAGCCACCGTCGTCGAGGCCCCCAAGGAAGCGGCTCCGGCAGCTCCGGGCGGCGGCATGGGCGGTATGGGCGGCATGGATTTCTGATCCGCTAGCGGATCAGAGTTTCCTGCGCTCACGGACCGGGTCGCGGTCGGAGGACTTCCGACCGCTGGCCCTCCGCGGGGGCGGCCAACGGCCGGCCGGCCTTGCCGCCATGGTTGCTGCGCGCCCCAGCCCAACAAGGACTTCGAAGCTCGTTTCTTCCCAGTTGCGGACTTCGTGGAAAGGCGCGGTGGAAACACCGCGCCTTTTTCATCGCCTACGGGAACAGCAGCAGCCGGATCGCCAGGGCGATCGACACCACCACCACCAGCGGCCGGATGACCCGCGCGCCATAGCGGATACCGGTACGCGCCCCCAGATAACCGCCGATCAACTGCCCGGTGGCCATGGCCACCGCAGCCGGCCAGACCACGTCCCCCGCCGGAATGAAGATGGTGAGCGCGGCTAGGTTCGAAGTGAGGTTCAGCGCCTTGGTGCTGCCCGACGCCTTGGTCAGCCCCAGCCCGAACAGCACCACGAAGCCGATGGTGAAGAACGAGCCGGTGCCGGGGCCGAAAATGCCGTCGTAAAAGCCGATCAGCAGCCCCATCACTGGGACGAACAGCCGGAACGTCAGCCGCGCCGCCCGATCGGCATCGCTGAGATTGGGCGCGAACAGGAAATAGAGCGCGATGGCGATCAGCGCCACCGGCACCGCGATCTCCAGGAGGCTGGTATCGGCCTGGCGCACCACCAGTGCCCCGATGAGGCTGCCGGCATAGGTGAACAGGATCGCCGGGATCAGCGCCTTGAGATCGACGAAGCCGCGCCGCCAATAGGTCAGCGCCGCCATGCCGGTGCCCACCACCGACTGCATCTTGTTGGTGGCAAGCGCGGCCACCGGCGGCAGGCCGGCCGAAAGCAGCGCCGGCAGCGCGATCATGCCGCCGCCGCCGGCAATGGCATCGACGAAGCCTGCCAGCATGCCGACGCCGGCAAGGGCAAGAAGAACCAGAGGATCGAGCATGATGGGCTAGGCCGTGGGGTTGTCCGGTGGCAGGGGATCGGTGACGCGGCGCTCATAGATCGGGATGTTGATCATCGACGACATGAAGCCGCTCATCATCAGTTGAAAGCCGCAGACCAGCGCCGTGGTGGCAACGATCAGCGGCCGCAGCGTGGTGGAGGGGTTGAGATGGCCGAAGCCGCGATCGGCCCATTCGGCCACGCCCCAGACGAGCCCGGCGACGCCCGCGCCCATCAGCACCAGCGCCGCAAGCAGCACCCGCTCCAGGGTCAGCGATTCGAGCAGGCGCCCATATGTGCCGGATGGGGGAATGAAGCCATAGCGGGAGGCGAAGCGCCGGCCGATGATGGCGAAGGCGATGGATTGAACGCCCATGATCACGAACAGGCTGGCAATGAGCAGGGTGTGGATGTCGAAGGTAACCGAGCCATAGCGCACCGGACCCGGCAGCAGCACGGCCCCGACCACCAGCCCGAGCCACAGGAGGGCAATGCCGGGGTAGAGGAACAGCCAGCGCGGCGAGAACAGCAGCAGGAAGCGCAGGTGCCGCCAGCCATCGCGGAAGGAGCGCAGATGCGGCGCCCGCGAACGCCCGTCTGGCGAAAGCGTGGTCGGCACTTCGCGCAGGTCGAGCTGCGCCAGCGTCGCCTTCACCACCATTTCGGAGGCGTATTCCATGCCGCTGGTGCGCAGGTTGAGCCCGAGCACCGCGGCGCGCGAGAAGCCACGCAACCCGCAATGGAAATCGCCGATCGGGGTGCGGAAGAACAGTCGGCCGACCGAGCTCAGCACCGGATTGCCGAGATAACGGTGATGCCAGGGCATGGCGCCCGGTGCGATGCCGCCGCGGAATCGGTTGCCCATCACGAGGTCGGCGCCATCGCGCAGAGCGGCGACAAAAGCGTCCAGATGGGCGAAATCGTAGCTGTCGTCGGCATCGCCCATGATGACGTAGCGGCCGCGGGCGGCGGCGATGCCCCCGGCAAGGGCAGCGCCATAGCCGCGCTCGGTGACGCTTACCACGCGGGCGCCGGCGGCACGGGCGATGTCCTGCGAGCCATCGGTCGAGCCGTTGTCGGCGATCAGGATCTCGCCCGCTATGCCGGTGCGGGCAAGGAAGCCTTGCGCCTTGCCGATGCAGGTGGCGAGGGTTTCGGCCTCGTTGAGGCAGGGCATCAGGATGGTGAGTTCGAGCTCAGGGGCCACCCACGCTCTCCCGCGACAGAATCGCTGATCTTGTGCCCCAGGGGAGCGGCGGGTGCAATGCGGGGCTCAGGTCTCGAGGCGCGCCAGCAGCGTTTCGAGCTGCGCCGTGCTCTCCGGGGCCCAGTTGGCCGTGCGGGAAACGACGAGACAGGCCTGGCTCTTCAGCATCACCCCGTCCTCAAGCACACGCAGCCCGTTTGCGGTCAGGGTGGAGCCGGTTGAGGTGATGTCCACCACGACGTCCGCGACACCTGCGGCCGGCGCCGCCTCGGTGGCGCCGAGGCTTTCCACGATCCGGTATTCCGCGATCCCGGCGCGGGCGAAGAACTGGCGGGTGATGGTGATGTATTTGGTCGCCACCCGCAGCCAGCGGCCGTGGCGCGAGCGGAAGTCGGAGGCGACGTCGGCGAGGTCGTGCATATGCGTGACGTCGATCCAGGCCTCAGGGACGGCGACGACCACATCGGCATGGCCGAAGCCGAGTTCGGCCGCGAAGCGCACCGCGTCAGGCCCGGCTTCGCTGGTCTCGTGGATCAGGTCGCGCCCGGTGATACCGAGGTCGATGGTGCCGCGGATCAGTTCGCGGGCAATCTCGCTCGCCGGATAGAAGCGCACGGTGACATCGGGCACCCCGGCGATGCTGCCGAGATAGGAACGGGCGCCGCCGGGCCGCTCGATGGTGAGGCCGCGGGCGGCGAACCAGTCGCGCGCCTGTTCTTCGAGGCGGCCCTTGGAGGGCAAGGCAAGGGTGAGGGTCATTTCGGCCACTCCGCTTCCAGCCGGTCGACCCACAGGGCACAGCCGGCAGCGGCGATCGGGGCGGTAGCGCCCAGCCGCTCCAGCAGCCGGTCATACTGGCCGCCGGAAACGAGGATGGTATCCCCCTGCCCGCGCATCTCGAAGACGATGCCGGTGTAATAGTCGAGGCGCGGGGAGAAGCTGGCGTCGAAGGAGATACGCGCCTCGCCCAGGCTGTCGAGGTGGCGCCGCAGCGCCCGGATGGGGGCGCCGAGAAACAGCCGATGGCGTTCGCCGAGGGCTTCGATCTCGCGCAGCGCCGCCATGGCGTCGCCGCGGATGGCGAGATACTGACGCAGCAGCTTCAGGGTCGCGGCCGGAACCTGTGCAGCATCGAGCGCCTGTTGCTCGAGGAAGCGGTCGGCGATCTCTTCGGGGGTCCGCCCGTCGGAGAGGCTGAGGCCGGCCGACACCATGCGGGCGGTGACGTCCTCCACCAGTTCCTCCCGCGAGGGCTGCTCACGGCGGGGCGCGTCCGGCGCCTGTTCCAGCCGCGTGAGCAGCCGGTCCATGGCTTCGGGGTGGCCGAAGCGGTGGCGGATGCGCGAGCGCCAGGCCTCGGGCATGTCGGCCTGCGCCAACAGCGCCTCGAACAGGCCGACGCCGCCCAGCAGCACCTGCGGAACGATGCCATAGATCGACAGCGCCGCGCGGGCGAAGGTGAACACCTGGTCGAGCGCCACTTCCCCGTCCGGCTGCGCGAGGAGTTCGATCCCGGCCTGATCGAACTCGGCCGGCTTGCCGGCGCGCTGGCGGAAGATCGGACCGAGATAGCTGAACGCCGCCGGCCGGCGGTCGCCATTGGCGATGTAATCGGTGGCGATCGGCAGGGTAAAGTCGGGGCGGAGGCAATACTCCTCGCCCGAAGCATCGGTGGTCAGCAGCAGCCGGCGGCCGAACTCCTCGCCGGCAAGATCGAAATAAGGCCCGGCCGGCAACAACAGCGGCGGCGTAGCGCGACAGCCACCCTGCGCTTCGACAAGGGACTCGAGCTGCGAGCGGCGCATGGCGGCGTTGGTCATGCCACGCTCTCCGCGAACCGTGCGCTCCGAGACCTCATCCTGAGCTTGTCGAAGGACGAGGTCGTGGCACCATCCAGCGCACGACCTCGTGGTTCGACAGGCTCACCATGAGGTCTACTGAGGCGCCAAGGCATCACTGCTCACTCAGCAGCTTCTGGATCGCCGACAGCAATTCTGAGCGGTCCACCTCGAACTGCCCCGGACGCGCGGCTTTCCACTCGGCGTTGTCGGTGATCTCGGCGGCGGCCTGTTTTCCGGCGACGAGGTCCTTGATCTGCACCACGCCGCGGGCCCGCTCGTCGGAGCCCTCGATGATCACTGCCGGCGCATTGCGCTTGTCGGCATAGGCGACCTGCTTGCCGAAATTCTTGGTCTGGCCGAGGAACATCTCGGCACGGATGCCGGCATTGCGCAGTTCGGAGACCATCGCCTGGTAACCAGCGGTCTGGTCCTTATCCATGACGAGGACCACCACCGGACCGACGGGCTGGGTGGCGCCGAGATTGCCGGTGAGCTTCAGCGCATTGGCAAGGCGCGACACGCCGATGGAGAAGCCGGTTGCCGGCACCGGCTCGCGACGGAAGCGCGAGACCAGCCCGTCATAGCGGCCACCGCCACCGACGGAGCCGAACACCACGTCCTGTCCCTTCTCATTCTGCACCTTGAAGGTGAGTTCGATCTCGAAGACGGGGCCGGTATAGTATTCGAGGCCGCGGACCACGGAGGGGTCAAGGATGACGCGGCCGCCAAAGCCGGCGGCGCTGACGAGGCCGAAGATCGAGGCCAGTTCCTGCACGCCGGCAAGGCCGGTCTCGGACCCGCCGATCAACCCGGCGAGGGTGTTGATGGTGGCAATGACGTGCTCGTTGCTGCCGCGTTCCACGCCTTCGGTAGGGACACCGCTGTCGACATAAGCGAGGATCGGCTCAATCTGCGTCTCGGCGAGACCTGCGCCCTTGGTGAAGTCGCCGGACTCGTCCTTGCGGCCCGCGCCGAGGAGGAGACGGACGCCTTCGGGACCGAACTTGTCGAGCTTGTCTATGGCGCGGAGGACGGTGAGCTTCTGCTCGTCGGTCTCGACACCGGCAGCGGCGAGCACGCCGTCCAGCACCTTGCGGTTGTTCACCCGCACCACGTACTGGCCAGCGAGGCCGAGGGCGTCCATGACGTCGGCCATCATCATGCACATCTCGGCATCCGCCTCGGGACCGGGCGCGCCAACCGTGTCGGCATCGAACTGCATGAACTGGCGGAAACGGCCGGGACCGGGCTTTTCGTTGCGGAACACGTAACCCTGCCGGTAGGAGCGGTAGGGCTTGGGCAGGGTCTCAAAATTCTCGGCGAAATAGCGGGCGAGCGGCGCCGTCAGGTCGTAGCGCAGGCTCAGCCACTGCTCGTCGTCGTCCTGCAGCGAGAACACGCCGGCATTGGGCCGGTCGGTATCGGGCAGGAACTTGCCGAGCGTCTCGGTGAACTCGAACAGCGGGGTTTCGACCGGGTCGAACCCGTAGCGATGATAGACCTGCTTGATCTTGTCGATCATGGCGCCCACGGCAGCGATCTCGCCCGCGTCGCGATCCTCGAAGCCACGCGGCAGGCGCGGCACGATGAGCTTGGTCTTGTCGGTCATCATTGGTCCTGGAAAGTCGCGCCGTTCCTAGCGGATCGGGGGACGAGCGGCAACAGGGGCATGTGGTGGCCTCGGGGGCGTGGAGAGTCCCCTCACCCTGACCCTCTCCCCAGAGGGGCGAGGGGACGCAGGAGCCGGCAGTGCGATGCCAATGCTCTGCACCGCAACGGCCACATCGTCCCCTCGCCCCTCTGGGGAGAGGGCTAGGGTGAGGGGTCTACCGGGTGAGGGGTTTACCCGGGAGAGGGAGGCCGGCGAACCGGCCTCCCCTGCCCTACATGCCGGGCCTCCTGAGGGGGGCAGGCATGGCGATGCCGTTGTGAACATCGGTCCAGTGTGCCGCTTCTGCCGCCGGGGGCAGGCCGAGATCGGCCCTGAGGTAGGCGGGAAGATGGGCGGGCAGCCGCGGCCGGTTCCACCAGGCCGCCAGCGCTGCGGTCAGCACCGGCACGAGACCGCGCTGGTGCACGGCATCGGCAATGGAGAATTCGAGGCGCAGCACCACGCTGCGCGAGTCGATCGCGTCATAGGTCATTTGCTTGTCCGGCCGCCATGACGCGCACCGGTCCCTTGGTCAGAGATGGAAACAGAACCGGAGACGGAGTCGTGGCGCGACCCGGTTTCGGCTCAGGTGGTTGTGGTCAGGAAGCGTCCGGAAGAAGGGCCGCCGAAGAAGACACGTCGGGTGTCAGTTTCGGTGCCAAGTGCCTTTGAAAGGTCCCTGACGGAGTACGCAGAGCTTGGTCATGTAGCGCCTCCCTGGGGTTGGCAGTTGTGGACGAAGCGCTTCTAGCTCACGAAGCCGTGAGCCGCAAGCAACAAAAGGACAGATTGTCGCAGCGCCTCCGACCCGTGGCAGATCTGCCACAGCTATCCCGGGCGAGCCAGCTTCTGCCGCTCAGCCTCGACCTCGTCGCGGCAGAAGCAGCCTTCCACATGATCGTTCACCAGCCCCATGGCCTGCATGAAGGCATAGCAGGTGGTGGGGCCGACAAAGGCGAAGCCGCGCTTGCGCAGATCCTTGCTGAGGGCGCGCGAGGCGTCGGTCTGCGCCAGCGCGCGGATCGCCTGCCAGCTCAGATCATCCGGCCGATGCTCGGGCTTCGGCTCGAAGCGCCAGACATAAGCCGCGAGCGAGCCGAACTCGCGCTGCACCTCGAGCGTGCGCGCGGCATTGTTGATGGTCGCTTCGATCTTGCCGCGGTGGCGGATGATGCCGGGGTCGGCGAGCAGCCGCTCGACGTCGCGCTCGTCCATCCGCGCCACCCGCTCGATCGAAAAGCCGTGGAAGATCTCGCGGAAGCGGTCGCGCTTTCTGAGGATGGTGATCCAGCTCAGCCCCGACTGGAATCCCTCGAGGCAGATCTTTTCGAACAGTCGCGTATCGTCCACCACCGGCCGGCCCCATTCGTGGTCGTGGTAGTGCCGGTAGAGCGTGTCGTCCCCGGCCCAGGGGCAGCGTGGCAACGAATCGTGCTGGTTTGTCATGCAGATCTCCAGAACGCGGCGGGGGTGGTAACGGAACGCAGCCGGATTGTCGCCGCAACCCGTCAGATCGTGTCAGCAGCAGTGCCGGTTTCACCACCCGCTAACCACATCGATTCACGGCGCGTTGGTCGCCGCCAAGCATAGTACCGCCGATCCAGAAGCGGAGCAGAACGATGGTTGGCCTGGTCGGACGGTTGGTACTCGCGGCTGTGCTGGTGGTGGCGAGTGTCACCCCCACCTTCGCGCAACAGTGGCGTTTCGCCCCGCCGACGGGGGTGATCATCACCCAGGGCGCCCCAAGTAACCCTTTGATGCTGCGGGCGAATACGCAGGTTCATCCGGTCTATCTGCGCCAGGTGGTGCAGTACCCCACCACCGAGCGCAGCGGCACCATCGTGGTCGATACCCGCGCGCACTTTCTCTATTTCGTCCTCGGTGACGGCCGCGCCCTGCGCTACGGCATCGGCGTTGCGCGCGAGGGCTTCGAGTGGCGCGGCACCCATCGCGTCACCCGCAAGGCGGAGTGGCCAAGCTGGACCCCGCCGGCTGAAATGCGCCGCCGCCAGCCGGGCCTGCCCTCGCACATGCCCGGTGGCATCAACAATCCTCTAGGCGCCAGAGCACTTTACCTGGGCTCGACCCTCTACCGTATCCACGGCACCAACGAGCCCTGGAGCATCGGCCAGAACGTGTCTTCGGGCTGCATTCGCATGACCAACGAAGATGTCATCGACCTTTACGACCGCGTCCAACTTAACACCAAGGTGGTCGTTATTTCCTAACGACTCTTCGCCAGACTGCGCCGGTGCCCGCCTGACGGGCACGAGGTGTTGCGGTGGGGCAAATGCGACTTCCCTCCAGTCTGATCCGGCGTTTCGTCGCGGACGAGCGCGGGGTATTCGCGGTTATCTTCGGGCTGATGGCCATCGTGCTGGTGGCGGTCGGCGGAGCCGTGGTCGACTATGTGTCGCTGGAACAGGCCCGTAACCGCGCACAGATCGCCCTGGACGCAGCGGCCCTGGCGCTCCAGCCGCAGATCAACAGAGCCACAGCCACACCCGACTCGATCCGTGAACAAGCGCTGGCGCTGGTGAACGAGCAGATCGGCAATGACAGCCGTATCTCGCTGACCATCAATGAGCCGGTGATCGACCAGGAGAACGGCCGGCTGCGGCTGAGCGGCAGTTTCGAGATGCCGACCTATTTCGTCCAGCTTGTCGGCGTCAGGAAGTTGGGTGCGGCCTTTGCCTCCGAAGTGGTTCGCGGAGCGGTGGACGTCGAAGTCTCGGTGGCGCTCGACGTCACCGGCTCGATGCGCGGCCAACCCCTGATCGACCTCAAGGCCGCCGTGCGGGAACTCGTTGACGCGGTGGTGCAGGATGTGCAGACGCCGAACTACACCAAGATGGCGCTGGTGCCCTATTCGCAGGCGGTCAACGCCGGCACCTACGCCACCGCCCTGCGCGGCCCGATCCGCGGGCCGAAGGGCATCAGCAACATCAGCTGGATGGCAAACACCACTGTCCGTGACATCTCGAGCATTTCCCGTTCGAACCTGGCAACAGTGGAAACCTCGGTGGATCACGGTTTTGCCAACGGAGACTGGGTTTATCTCTGGGGCGTGAGCGGCATGTCCCAAATCAACAACCGAGCCTATCGCGTCACCAACCGAACCAACCGCACCTTCCAGTTGCAGGGCGTCAACAGCAGCAGCTACAGCTGGTACTTCTGGGGCGGCAAGGTCCGCAAGTGCAGCAATGCCGACTGCAACGTGGTGATAACCTCCAACAATCATGGCTACGCCGCAGGGCAGTACCTGCTCATCACCGACAGCGCCATCAACGACCTCAACAACGAAACGCTGCGTGTTGCCAGCGCCACCACCCACACCCTGACGCTATCGGAATTCCCGACGCCAAGCGGCACCGGCACCAACACTTCGAACCGCGGCAATCTGCACTGCACCTGGCAGACGGCAACCGAAGGCTGCACCTATTATCGTTTTCCGGTCACGAGCGGCGGCTGGACCACGCATGCGGTGACCAACTGCGTCACCGAGCGCGGTCTCAACGGCGCGACGGACCTCCCCCCGACCACGACGCTGATGGGCCGGAACTACCCTGAATCGGGCAATGGCTGCACCAGCCATCAGATCGTGCCGCTGACGGCAAACAAGACCACGCTGCACAACGCCATCAATGCGTTGGTCGACAATGGGTCGACCTCCGGCAGCCTGGGGGTTCTGTGGTCGTGGTACATGCTGGCGCCGAATTTCGGTTATGTCTGGCCGGCCGAGTCGCGCCCGGCGGCTTATCGCGACGACAACCTGCTCAAGGCCGCCATCATCATGACCGACGGCGAGTTCAACACGGTCCATTGCAACGGCGTGGTGGCGCGCAACACCGGCAGCGGCAGCGGCGGCAACAAGATCAACTGCGACGCGCCGAACGGCGATCCCTATGATCAGGCGCGCGCCTATTGCAACGCCATGAAGGCGGACGCCACCGGCATCATCGTCTATACGGTCGGCTTTGGCATCAATCCCGGGACACCGGCCGCCAACTTCATGAATTCCTGTGCGTCCACGCCCGAGAACGCCTACCTTGCGGAGAACGGCGCGGCGCTGGCTGCTGCGTTCCGGCAGATCGCGCAGAACATCTCGGCTCTGCGCGTGGCGCGCTGACAATCATGGAAAGGGAGAATGGTACCGCCTCCCCGGATCGAACGGGGGACCTCTAGATCCACAATCTAGCGCTCTAACCAACTGAGCTAAGGCGGCAGGGTGGCTTCGCGGGAGCTGGGCTCCGGGCGAAAGCGGGCGGAACATAGGCAAGGAATGCCGCGATGACAAGCACCGATTTGCCCTTGCGAACAGGTGGCATTCACAAGGCGCTTAACCAAATGCCGTATTGGTGCACGGACATCGAAGCGCCGCACTGGACCCCGATTTTTCCACGGGATATTGAAGAAAACTTACGAAGTGCCGGCTCATCTGTGCCGAATTGGTACAGCTCCAGCCGTTGAGTACCGGAGACCCGCTGGGGCGACATGAACGTCGACTGGACCACATCGCCGAGCGGCCAGCGCGTGATGGCGCATGCCGAAGATGCGCGCCCGGCCTGGCTCTGGTCGCAGGACGGGCAGAGCCTGCTGTGGCACAACCAGGCGGCGGAGCTCTTCCTGGCCAAGGTGAAGAAGCACGGCCTCAAGAAGCAGCCGCTGGCCGCTCCCATCAAGGGACAGGTGCAGCGCATCATTCGGCTCGGCTCCGTGGGCAGGGCAAGCCTGGCCCGCATCCAGTTTCTCGCCGGCGAGCGCCCTGCCTCCGCCACCTGCACGGTGACGCCGCTCGCCTGGGGGGATAGCCAGACAGCGCTGTTGATCGTCGGGGTCGATCCCATCGACGAGGCGGTGCTGACAGCGGCGCGCGCAGGAGCGGCCGACGCAGAACAGGATCAATCACAGTCGATCCCGGAAGCGGTGGTGGACCCGGAACCCGCCATCCACCCCGAGACAGCTCCGCCGCCGCAGGCACCGTCGGAGGCCGAACCGCCGCCGCAAGGACCTGTCGAGCCGGAGCATCTGTCGGAGGCCGATGCCGACGCATGGGTCGAATCGGTCGAGCCACCGCCCGTTGCCGCACCGACCGTGCAGGACACGGAGGAAGCAGCCGAACCCGCCGAGGAGGCGGACTGGGATCGCGACATCGCCCTTGCAGAATATGGCACCGAAGACCGTTCGGCCGAGACGGAGCCGGACGGGACGGAGTCGGCCGGAGAGGCCGAGGCGCAGCCGGCGCCCGAGGAGGCGCGCTCGGTTCGAAACCGGCTGTCGCGGCTGATCGAGATGCTGAGCGACGAGCCCGCCGAGCCTGCTGAAGCAGAGCGGACCGAAGCGAGCGAGGCACCGGCAGCCGAGGAGCCGACGCCGGACGAGACCGAGGCAGCGGCGCTCGCCGTGACCGAGGGTGAAGGTACGACGCAATTGTTCCGGGTGACTGCCCGCCGGATCGTCCCAGCAGACGAGTCGGAGACTGCACCGGAGCCGGTGGCGGAAACGCCGGCCGAGCCCGAGACTGCTCCGCCGCCGGCAGCGGAAACGCCGCCCGATCCGGAAACGGTGGAGCGGGTCTCGCGCTACAATTTCGACGAGCTTGCCCGAATCCTCAACGACCGCGTCGGTGACACCAATCCGGCGCCCGTCGCTTCCCCGGCCAAGGCCGGCGAGTTGGTGAGCCTGGGTGGCGAGACCCTGGTGCTCAACCGCCTGCCGCTGGGCATTCTGGTGTTTCGCGACCAGCAGATCCTGTTCGCCAACCGCGCCATCACCGAAATGGTGGGTTACGAGTCGGTGGAGAGCCTGCGTCAGGCGGGGCTCGCGGCGGTGTTTCCGGCGGCAGGCCCCGACGAGCCGGCAGCAGGACCGGTCAATCACCTGGTTCAGCGGGACGGCACGCTAGTGCCGGTGACGGCGCGGCTGCAGTCGATCTCCTGGCATGGCCGGCCGGCCTTGATGCTGTCGGCCAGCGCCACCGAAGTGCGCACCGGACACGAGGCGGCGGTGCGCGCCTTCGCCGAGGCGTTCGCGGAGATCAGCGGCGACGGTTTCATCGAAGCGACGCGCTCCGGCATGGTCAGCGCCCTCTCCGGCCGCGCCCGCGAGGTGCTGGGCGAATCGGTGGCCACCGGCAAGACGCTGATCGAGTTCATCGCCGATTCCGATCGCGAGACCCTCCGCGCCTTTCTCGAGCGCCCGGCCCGCTTTGCCGAGACGGCGCGGCCGGCGGAAACGCTGCGGCTGCGCAACGGCCGGGGTGACCTGGCGCTGTTCGCGCAAGGCCAGGCGGGCGTGGTGTCCGGCTATTTCGGGCTGGTCCGTCCGCGCGCCACTCCTTCGGCTGCGGCGCGGCTTGCGGCCGCAGGAAGCGGTGACGATCCGGGCCTGCTGGCGCGCATCAGCCGCGGGGTGCGGCGGCCGCTCAACACCATCATCGGCTTCTCGGATCTGCTGCGGACCGCCGCGACCGGGGCGCTCGATCCTGACCGCCAGAACAGTTATGCCGCCGATATCGCCAGCGCCGGGCTCGAGATCGCCGCGCTGGTCGACGAGCTCGAGGACTATGCCCGGCTGCGCGAGGGCCGCTACCTGCCGCAACGCGCCAGCATCGACCTTGCCGGCCTGCTCGAGAGCAGCGTGGTGCGGGTGCGCCAGCAGGCGAGCAGCGCCCGGGTGTTCGTGCGCAGCGGTATTTCCGAGCGATTGCCGCGGATCACCGCCGACCGTGCCTCGCTGGCGCAGGCGGTACTCAATCTGCTGGCAAGCGCCATCGACCAGACGCCCACCGGCGGCACGGTGGTGATCTCGGCGCAGCACGAGGACAATGGCGGCATCGCCATCCATATCCGCGACGGCTCCGATACGCCGGTGGACATGGCGGAACGGTTCGTGGTGTTCCGCGACGGGGTCGGCCGCGATGGTCAGGCGCTGGCGCCGGTGCGCTCCAGTGTCGGACTGGCGCTGACCCGCTCGCTGCTGGCGGTGAACACCTTTTCGCTCGCGGTCGATCCCGCGGGGGAACAGGGGCTGCTGTTCAGCCTCAGGATTCCCGCAGGGTGTGTGGAGCCGGCCGAGAAGTCCGGCGTCGCCGAAGAGCACTGAGAATCCTGCGCCGGCCCTTGCGTGGGTTGAACTTGCTCAACGGGTCTCGCCTCGTAGGAAAGTATCACCGGCTCCGGTGCTGCCATGTCAGTGGCGATGTTCTATTAGGGGCGCGGAGCGGCCATCCGGCCAGACAAACAGGGGACGAGTATGCATGCTTGGGTGAAGGCCTCATGGCTGGCGGCGGCGCTGGCGACTTGCGCAGTTCCGGCGGTGGCGCAGCAAACCGACATCCGGATCGGCGTCGCCCTCGAGCCACCGATCCTCGACCCCACCGCCGGTGCGGCGGAAGCCATCGACATCGTGGTGTACCAGAACGTGTTCGAGGGCCTGACGCGGGTGGACCAGAACGGGGCGGTGCAGCCGGGGCTGGCGACCGACTGGACCATTTCCGAAGACGGGCTGACCTATACCTTCACCCTGGCCGAGGGCGTGACCTTCCATGATGGTTCGAGCTTCGACGCCGAGGACGTGAAGTTCACCTTCGAGCGCATTCTGGGGCCGGACAGCGTCAATGCCCACAAGGAGTTCTACGAGCCGATCGAGAGCGTGACGGTGATCGACCCGCTGACGGTGGAGCTCAAGCTCAGCCGCCAGATCGGCAACTTCCTGTTCGACCTCGGCCGCGGCGATGCGGTGATCGTGGCGCCGGAAAGCGCCGACAACAATGCCAACGAACCGATCGGCACCGGGCCCTTCGCCTTCGTGCAGTGGGATCGCGGCAGCCGCGTCATCCTCGAGCGCTACCAACCCTATTGGGGCGAGGCGCCGGCGCTGAGCCGCGCCACCTACCTGTTCATCGCCGATACGGGAGCCATGACCAGTGCGCTCTTGGCCGGGGACATCGACGGGACCAACAATTTCGGCCAGGAGGCGCTGGCGGTGTTCGAGGGCAATCCGCAGTTCACCGTGCTGGTCGGCTCGACCGAAGGCGAGACGATCCTTGCCACCAACAACCAGAAAGCGCCGTTCAACGATCTCAAGGTGCGCCAGGCGATGGCACATGCGCTCGACCGGCAAGCCATCATCGAAGGCGCGACCTATGGCTATGGTACCCCGATCGGCTCGCACTTTGCCCCGCACAACCCGTACTATGTCGATCTGACCGGCACCTATCCCCATGATCCGGAAGCGGCCAGGGCGCTGCTGGCGGAGGCAGGATATCCGGACGGATTCTCGGCAACGCTGAAGCTGCCGCCACTGGCCTACGCCCGACTGTCGGGCCAGATCATTGCCAGCCAGTTTGCCGAAGTCGGCATCCAGCTCGAGCTGATCAATGTCGAGTTTGCGCAGTGGCTCGAGGACGTCTATTCCAACAAGGACTACGACCTGACCATCATCAGCCATGTCGAGCCGTTCGACGTTGGCAACTACGCCAACCCCGACTACTACTTCGGCTACGACAATCCCGAATTCCAGGCGCTGATCGACGAGCTCAATGGCACCACTGACGACGCCCAGCGCCGGGAACTCGCTGTCGAGGTGCAGGAGATGCTTGCGCGCGACGCGGTCAATGGCTGGCTGTTCCAGCTGCCGCAGACCGGTGTGTGGAACAGCAAGCTCGCCGGCATGTGGCCGAACTCGCCCATCGAGGGGCTGGTGCTGCGGGACATCCACTGGACTGAGTAGCGGCGGGCCGGCCCTCACCGGGAAGGCGGTCAGATGATCGCCTTCTTCGTGCGCCGGGTGCTCGGCTTTGCCGTGACGCTGTTTCTGGCGGCGGTGGCGATCTTTGCCGTGCTGAACGTGCTGCCGGGCGATCCGGCGCAGTTCACGCTCGGGCTCAATGCGTCGCCGGATGCGGTGGCGCGGCTGCGTGCGCAGATGGGGCTCGACCGCCCTGCCCCGGAACGCTTCTTCGACTGGCTGTTCGGAATGCTGCGCGGCGATTTCGGACAGTCCTATACCCAGCGGGCACCGGTGGCGCAGTTGATCTGGGACCGGGTGGGCGTGACAGTGCCGCTTGCCGTGATGGCGATGGTGATCTCCGCCCTGGTGGGGCTGCCGCTCGGCATTCTCGCGGCGCGGCGCCGGGGCAAGCCGCTCGATACCGCGCTGATGGTGCTGGCCCAGACCGGCATCGCCATTCCCAATTTCTGGTTCGGCATGCTGCTGACGCTGGTGTTCGCCGTGGCGCTGCGCTGGCTGCCACCCGGTGGCTTCACGCCGTGGCATGAGAATCCGGGCCTCGCCTTCCGCGGGCTGATCCTGCCGGCGCTGGCGCTGGCGCTGCCGCAGGCTTCGATCCTGGCGCGGGTGATGCGCACTGCGCTGGTCGACGTCACGGGACAGGATTTCATCCGCACGGCGCGAGCCAAAGGGCTGACGCTTGGGGAAGCGGTGTGGCGGCACGGGGTTCGCAATGCGCTTCTGCCGGTGCTGACCATTCTGGGCCTGCAGTTCGCCTTCCTGATCGCGGGCACCATCATCGTCGAGAACGTGTTCTACCTGCCCGGGCTCGGGCGGCTGGTCTTCAATGCCGTGCTGGAGCGCGACCTCGTGCTGGTGCAGGGTGCGACCATCATCCTGGTGCTGGTGGTGACTGCGACCATGCTGATCACCGATCTCACCTATGCGCTGGTCGATCCGCGCCTGAGGGAGCGGACGACACCGTGAAGCGGCTCCTGCAACATCCGAGCCTCGCGGTCGGGCTGGCGGCGACACTGGTGTTCGTCCTTGTCGGGCTCACCTCGCTGGTGTGGACGCCCTACCCCATCGAGCAGATCGATATCGGTCGCCGCTTCCTCCCGCCGAGCCCCGATCATTGGCTGGGCACCGACCACCTGGGGCGCGACATGCTGGCGCTGGTGATGTCGGGGACCTTCACCAGCTTCCAGGTGGCGGCGTTATCGGTAGTCATCGGCGCCGGCGTCGGCGTGCCGCTCGGATTGGCGGCGGCAGCCTGGGGCGGCGCGGTGGAATGGATGGTGCTGCGGCTAAGCGATTTCATGTTCGCCTTTCCGGCGGTGGTCGTTGCCATCCTCATCACCACCCTGCTCGGCCCCGGCGCGACCAACGCCATCATCGCCATCGGCATCTTCAACATTCCGGTATTCGCGCGGGTGGCACGGGGCGGAGCGATGAGCATCGGCACGCTCGATTTCGTCGCGGCGGCGCGGCTGGCGGGGCTCGGCAAGGCAGCGATCGCCTTGCGACACCTGCTGCCGAACATCATGAGCCTCATCATCGTGCAGGGCACGATCCAGCTCTCGCTCGGCATCCTGTCGGAGGCGGGGCTGTCCTATATCGGCATCGGCACGCAACCGCCGGAGACCAGCCTCGGGTTGATGCTGCGCGATGCGCAGGGGATGTTCCTGGTCCACCCCTGGCTCAGCATCGTGCCGGGCCTCTCCATCGTCTTCATCGTGATCGCGCTCAACATTGCCGGCGACGGCCTGCGCGATGCGCTCGACCCGCGGCTCAGGCAGGGCACCAGCGATGTCCTTGCTTGAAGCAACAGGCCTTTCCGTTCGCTTCGGCGTGCTGGAGGCGGTGGCGGATGTCGCGTTCAGCATCGCGCCGGGAGAGCGCTTCGGCATCATTGGCGAGAGCGGCTCGGGCAAGACCATGACGGCTCTGGCGGTCAGCGGCCTCTTGCCGGAAGGCGCCGCCATGTCCGGCAGCATCCGTTTCGACGGACAGCCGCTGCCTGAGGACGAGCGCACCATGGCGCGGCTGCGCGGCAAGCGCATCGGCATGATCTTCCAGGAGCCGATGACAGCGTTGAACCCGCTGATGCGGATCGGGGCGCAGATCGCCGAGGCGATGCGCATCAACCTACCGGCAGGGGAGCCGGAGGGCGCAGTGTTGGCGCTGCTCGAAGAAGTGGGTCTGGCGCCGGATCATTCCCGCCGCTTCCCCCACCAGCTCTCGGGCGGGCAGCGGCAGCGGGTCATGATCGCCATGGCGCTCGCCAGCGAGCCGGACCTGCTCATCGCCGACGAGCCGACTTCGGCGCTCGACCTGATCACGCAGCGGCTGGTGCTCGATCTGATTGCCGAGATCTGCGAGCGCCGGCGAATGGCGCTGTTGTTCATCAGCCACGACCTCAAGGCGGTGGCGGCGCTCTGTAGCCGGGTGGCGGTGATGCACCGCGGCCGGATGATCGAGACGGGGGCGACCGATGCGGTGTTCCGGGCGCCGCGGGAGCCCTACACGCAGCGACTGGTGGCGGCAACGCAGCTGGAGCGGCACACCGGCGCCGAGGCGCCCTCGGGTCCGATCCTGCTCGAAGCCGAGGCGGTGACACGGGACTATGCCAGCCGGCGGTGGCTGCTACGGGGCCCGTCCTTCCGGGCGGTGGATTCGGTGAGCTTCACCCTCCATCAGGGGGAGTGCCTGGCTCTGGTCGGACCTTCGGGGTGCGGCAAGACCACGCTGGCGCGGGTGCTGGTCGGGCTCGACACCGCCACGTCCGGCGCGCTCCGCTTCGAAGGTCAGAGCTATCGCGGGGCCGACCTGCCGGCGGAGCTTCGACGCGATCTGTCGCTGGTGTTCCAGGACCCGTTCGGCAGCTTCGATCCGCGGCTGACGGTGGGACAATCGGTGGGCGAGCCGCTGCGGCTGGAGCGGGGGCTCGATGCCGCGGCACGGCGGAAACGGGTGGAAACGGCAGTGCTGGCCGTGGGCCTCGATACGGCGATGCTGGATCGCTATCCGCATGAATTCTCCGGCGGCCAGCGCCAGCGGCTGGCGATCGCCCGGGCGCTGGTGACCCGCCCGAAGCTGGTGGTGCTCGACGAGCCGGTCTCGGCGCTCGATGTGTCGGTGCGGGGCGAGGTGCTGGCGCTCCTGGCGCGGCTCAGGGCCGAGCACGGGCTCACCTACGTGCTGATCAGCCACGATCTCGACATGGTGCGGACCATGGCGGACCGGGTACTGGTGATGGAGGCCGGACGGATCGTCGAGGAAGGCGATCCAGACGAGATTTTCGCCGCGCCGCAGCACCGGCTGACGCAGGACCTGGTGGCGGCGCGGTTGCCGGAGGTGGGCTAGAGCGTCCGTGCCCGCGCCCTCGTGGTTCGACAGGCTCACCACGAGGCCTATGGGGGGCGCGGTGCGAGACTACAGCCGGCCGATATAGGCCCCGAACGGCTCAAGGTCGATTTCGCCTTCGATCACGGCAGCCACGACGCCGGGGCAGCCGAGGTCGTGCGGGTCCATGCCCGGCGGCACGACGAATTCAGCGGCGGCCTCGGTCATGTTGAACACGCACAGAAGCCGCTCACCCTCCCCTTCTCGGATGAAAGCCAGCACGCCCGTCGGCGCCTCGAGCAGGGTGATGGTGCCCTTGCTCAGCGCCGGGTGCTGTTTGCGGAAGGCGAGCACGGCCCGATAGAACTGCAGCACCGAATCGGGATTGGCGAGCTGCTGGTCGACGGCGCGCATCAGATGGTTGTTGGGCACCGGCAGCCAGGTCTTGGGCGCACTCGAAAAGCCGCCCTGCGGCGCAGCGGCCTGCCACACCATCGGCGTGCGGCAGCCGTCGCGGCCCTTGAACTCGGGCCAGAACTCGATGCCGTAGGGATCGACCAGTTCGTCGAAGGCCAGCTCGGCCTCGGGCAGGCCGAGTTCCTCTCCCTGATAGAGGCAGACCGAGCCTCGCATGCTCAGCAGCAGCGTGATCGCGAGGCGAACAAAGGCCTCCTGGTGATCGCGGGCCGCCCAGCGGCTGAGATGCCGCACGACGTCGTGGTTGGAGAAGGCAAGACAGATCCAGCCATCGGGCGCGGCGGCCTCGGTGTCGGCGATCGACTTGCGGAAGTGCGCCGCGCTGAACTCGCCGCCGAGATAGTCGAAGGTGTAGGCCATGTGGAGGCGCTGGCTGCCGGAGGTGTACTGGCTCATCACCTCGAGCTGATGCTGGCTGTCACCGATTTCGCCGACCGTCGTGGTCCCGGGGTACTGGTCCATGAGGGAGCGCAGACGCTCGAGGAAGGCCAGGTTCTCGGGGCGGCTCTTGTCGAACAGGTGTTCCTGGAAGTTGTAGGGGTTCACGGCCGGAGCTGTCGAGGCGTTGAAATCCTCCGGCCGCACCACGGGATTGGACTCCAGCCCCTGTGAGTGGAAGTAGAAATTCACCGTATCGAGCCTGAAGCCGTCGACGCCGCGCTCGAGCCAGAAGCGCATGTCGGAGAGCAGGGCATCCTGCACTGCCGGGTTGTGGAAGTTGAGATCCGGCTGGCTGGCGAGGAAATTGTGCAGGTAATACTGCATGCGCCGGCTGTCCCACGCCCAGGCCGAGCCGCCGAAGATCGACAGCCAGTTGTTGGGGGGCGTGCCGTCGGGCTTGGGATCGGCCCAGACGTACCAGTCCGCCCGTTCATTGGTGCGCGAGACGCGCGATTCGGCGAACCAGGGATGGCGGTCCGAGGTGTGGCTGATCACCTGGTCGATGATGACCTTGAGACCGAGACTGTGGGCTTTCTCCAGCAGCCGGTCGAAATCGCCCAGGGTGCCGAAGATGGGATCGACGTCGCGGTAGTTGGAGACGTCGTAGCCGAAGTCCTTCATCGGCGAGGTGAAGAACGGAGACAGCCAGATGGCATCGACGCCAAGGTCCGCGACGTACCCGAGGCGCTCGGTGATGCCGGTCAGATCGCCCACGCCATCGCCGTTGTGATCCTGAAAGGAGCGGGGGTAGATCTGGTAGATCACCGCCCCGCGCCACCAGTCGCGATCGAGTTCCTGTTCCGGCTCGGTGCGCGGCTCGGTCATCATGGTTATGGCGGACATGGGGGCTCCTCGCGAATGCTGGCGCGGTGTCTAGCACCACGGTTCGCGCGGGAGAAGGTGGTGGGTGGCGGATGGTTCCGCACTCTTCTCCCCGTCAGGAGAAGGCGGCGCTGCAGCGCCGGATGAGGCGGGAGGGCTTCTCGCCCTCCTTGAGCTTCCCCGCCCCGTTTGGGAGAAAGGGGGGCTAGTCCAGCCCCACCTCTTCGCGCAGCGCGTCGATGCGCTTGCTGGCTTCGGCCTTGCTGAGCCGGTCTTCGAACAGTTCAGGCTTGCCGGCCTGCTCGCTCAGCGTCTTGAGGTAGGAGGCTTGGGCGTCGGTCATCGGATCGTCGCCCGTGGTCCAGTCGTCCGGATCTTTTTCGAGGTTCGAATGCGGACCGGGATCGACCTTGGGATTGGTGTTCGACATCGGGAGAACTCCTGTTTCTGTTCTCCCAATGTTCTCACCGGCGACGGGTTCCCTCAGCGGGTGTTGTGCAGCATGCCCTGGAAGGCGCGATAGCTCGCCTTGGGCGTGCGCTTTTGCGTCTGGTAGTCGACATGAACGAGGCCGAACCGCTTGGCATAGCCCTCGGCCCACTCGTAATTGTCGAGCAGCGACCAGGCGAAATAGCCGCGCACATCGGCACCCTGGTCCTGCGCTGCCTTCACCGCCTGCAAGTGGGCGTCGTAGTAGCTGACGCGGCGCGGATCGTCGTCGCCTTCGACCTCGGCCATGCCGTTCTCGGTGATATAGAGCGGCACCTTGGTGTATTCGTTGAAGACGCGCACCAGCAGGTCAGTCAGGCCCTGCGGGTAGATTTCCCAGCCGATATCGGTCTTTTCGAGGTCGCCCTTGACCTGCTCCACCGGCCGCGCCGGATCGCCGGACGCCTTGTAGAGGCCGCGGGTGTAGTAGTTGATGCCGAGCCAGTCGAGCGGGCGGGAGACGACCTCCATGTCCGCCTCGTAGCCGGAGGGCAGGTTGTCGCCAAGGAAGTCGAGGATTTCCCTGGGATACTGGCCCTTGAGCACGCCGCCGAGGTACCAGCGGTTGAACATGGCGTCGCCGAAATTCGCCGCCTGCCTGTCGGCTTCGGAGTCCGAGGCCGGTTCGGACTTTTCGAGATTGAGCACGATGCCGAGGTTCTTGGCGCCATTGGCGCGCAGGGCGTCGATGGCAGTACCGTGGGCGAAGAGCACGTGGTGCATGGCGCGGGCGGCAGCGCGGATATCGCGATAGCCGGGGGCATGAATGCCGAGGAAATGGCTGAGGAAGGCGACGCACCAGGGCTCGTTGATGGTGGCGGTGGCGGCGAGGCGATCACCGAACCTGTCGGCGACGAGCGCGGCATAGTCGGCGAACCAGCCAGCAATGTCGCGGTTCATCCAGCCGCCCTTGTCCTGCAGCGGGGACGGCAGGTCCCAGTGGTAGAGAGTGGCGTATGGCTTGAGCCCGCGCTCGAGCATGCCGTCGATCAGCCGATCGTAGAAGTCGACACCGGCCTGGTTGACGGCACCGGTGCCCTCGGGGATCAGCCGCGGCCAGGCGAAGGAGAAGCGATAGGCATCGAAGCCGCCGTCGCGGATGAGGTCGAGATCCTGCGGCCAGAGTTCGTAGTGGTTGCAGGCGTCGCGGCCGGTGTCGCCACCGACGACATTGCCGGGCGTGGCGGAAAAGCTGTCCCAGATCGAAGGGCCGCGACCGTCACGCTGACCGCCTTCGATCTGATACGCGGCGGTCGCGACACCAAAGGTGAAGCCCGGCCCGAAATTGCTGCGCTCGACTGTGAACATGTGCCCCTCATTCACTCGGCCGTTACCGGTGGAGCAAGGCTGATAACCGACCGAGGCCGGTTGTGCAATCGATTGCAGTTCAAAGATCGCGGTACGCCTTGCCGTCCGCGGCAGATGCCCATTCGGTAATAGTGGCGAACGGATCGCTGCCTGCGCTCGCCAGTACCGCGCGCGCGATCTGGCGGAAGGCCTTGGCTTCCGGCCCGTCTGGTTCTGCGACAAGTGGGGGACGCCCGGCGTCGGAGTCCTCGCGGATGGACATCACCAGCGGGATGGCACCGAGGAACGGCATGCCGAGTTCGGCCGCCGCGCGCTCGGCACCACCGGTGCCGAAGATGTCGTAGCGCCGGCCGGTATCGGGGGCGATGAAGTAGCTCATGTTCTCGACCAGGCCGAGCAGGCGCACGCCCATGCGCTGCATCATGTCGACGGCCTTCTTGGCATCGATCAGCGCCAGATCCTGCGGGGTCGAGACGATCACGGCGCCGTCCAGCGTCACCTGCTGGAACAGCGAGATGTGGATGTCGCCGGTGCCGGGCGGCAGGTCGACGACGAGCACGTCGAGCTCGCCCCAGTCGGTTTCGCGCAGCAACTGGCGCAGGGCCGAAGTTGCCATCGGACCGCGCCACACCACTGCCTGGTCTTTGGTCAGCATCGAGCCGATCGACATGGCCTTGAGGCCATAGGCACCATGGGGCGTGAAGATGCCGTCCTCGCGGATGGCGGGGCGGCCTTCGAGCCCGAGGAGCTTGGGGATGGAGGGGCCGTAGAGGTCGGCGTCAAGGATGCCGGTCCTGAGGCCTTCGGCAGCGAAGGCCAGCGCCAGGTTCACGGCGGTGGTCGACTTGCCGACGCCGCCCTTGCCGGAACCTACGGCGATGATGTGGCGGACGCCGGGCACCGGCGTCTTGCCGGGCGGCTGCGGCGTGCCGTGGGAGAACCGGGGACCGCCGGTCTGCTTTTCGGAGGTGATGGACACCATCACCTTGCGCCCCGGAGCCTCGCGCTGCGCAACGGCGATCGCCTGCTCGCGGGCGGGGCCGAAGGCCGCCTCCATGCCCTGTGCAACCGAAATGGCGAAGGCCACGGCGCCGGGGGTGACGATGATTTCCGAGAGCCCGGCATAACCCGCCAAGTCGGCGCCGCCGGGGATTTCCACGGCGGCCAGCGCGGATTTGATGCGGGCGGCAAGATCGGGGTCGGACATTAGCGAACGGGTGCCTCTGTACCCCGAACTCCCATCCCACCCGGTGTCATCCCCGCGAAAGCGGGGATCCATCTTGATATCTCAGGATGGGCCCCCGCTTTCGCGGGGGTGACATCGAGGACGTGAATAGAATTGGTCCGAGCCACTACAGGATCGACTGACCGGTGCCCTTCCAGTCCTTGAGGAAGCCTTCGATGCCCGAATTGGTCAGCGGGTGGTTGGCGAGCTTGCGGATCACGTCGGGCGGAATGGTGGCCACGTCGGCGCCGGCCAGAGCCGCCTGGGTGACGTGGTTGGCGTTGCGGATCGAGGCCGCCAGGATCTGGGTCTCGAACTGGTAGTTGTCGTAGATGGTGCGGATGTTCTCGATCAGTTCCATGCCGTCGAGATTGATATCGTCGAGGCGGCCGATGAAGGGCGAGATATAGGTCGCGCCGGCCTTGGCAGCGAGCAGCGCCTGGTTGGCCGAGAAGCACAGGGTGACGTTGGTCTTGATGCCGGCTTCCTTGAAGTGCTTGGTGGCCTTGAGGCCATTCAGCGTCAGCGGCAGCTTGACGACGACGTTGGAGGCGATCTTGGCCAGCACTTCGCCTTCGGCGACCATGCCGTCATATTCGAGCGAAGCCACCTCGGCCGAGACGGGCCCGGGGGTCACGTCGCAGATTTCCTTGATGACTTCCTTGATGTTCCGACCGGACTTGGCGATCAGCGACGGGTTGGTGGTGACACCGTCCACGAGGCCAGCCTCGTGCAGTTCGCGGATGTCTTTGACTTCTGCAGTATCGACGAAGAACTTCATCGTTCCCTCCTGATTTCGGTTGCCGGCGCGGCGTGTTGACCAAGGTGTAGCACGGCACCACCCGGCCGCAAGGTTAGCGGGTGGCGGCGAGCAAGGCCTCGGCGAGGTCACCCACGCGATCCTCGGGGATGCCGGCGACGTTGATGCGGCTGTCCCCGATCATATAGATGCCGTTGGTGGCCTTTAGATGTTCGACGACGCTGTTTTCGAGCCCGAGCAGCGAAAACATGCCGCGATGCTCGGCGATGAAGTCGAAGTCGGTCGAGTTGCTGCGCTGGCGGATGGCTTCGGCGAGCTTTTCGCGCAGGCCGATCATGCGGGCGCGCATGTGGTCGAGCTCACGCTCCCACTCGGCTCGCAGCTCCTTGTCCTCGAGAATGGTGCGGATGATCTCGGCACCATGATCGGGGGGCTGCGAATAGGCGCCGCGGATGATGTTGAGCAGTTGCGACTGGGTGATGTCGGCTGCCTCGGCATTGCGGGCGACCAGGATGGCGGCACCGATGCGCTCGCGATAGAGGCCGAAGTTCTTGGAGCCCGAGAAGGCCACCAGGGCTTCCGGCACCATCGAGAGCACCTTGCGGGTGCCGTAGGCGTCGGGCTCGATGCCGTCGCCGAAGCCGAGATAGGCGAGGTCGATGAACGGCAGGGCGCCGGTGCGCGCGAGGCTCTCCGCCACCCGGTCCCACTGCTCGGGCGTGAGGTTGGCGCCGGTGGGGTTGTGGCAGCAGCCGTGGAGCAGGACAACGTCGTCCGGGCCCAGCCTGTCGAGCGCAGCCAGCATGGCGTCGAACTTCACGCCGCGGGTTTCGGCGTCGAAATAGGGGTAGGTCGCGACCTTGAGGCCGGAGTTGACGGCGATCGGGTTATGATTGGGCCAGGTCGGGTCGGAGACCCACACCGTGGTGCCCGGACGGGCGCGGTTGACCAGTTGCATCAGCACCCAGAGCGAACCGGTGCCGCCGGGGGCCTGGGCGATACGGACGCGCGAGCGGTCGACGCTATCGGCCAGCGCCAGATCGAGCACGGCGTTGGCGAAACCCTTGTTGCCCGCAATGCCGAGATAGGTCTTGGTCTTTTCGGACTCGAGGATGCGCTGCTCGGCCTTGCGCACCGAGGACATCACCGGGGTGGTGCCGGCCTCGTCCTTGTAGACGCCGACGCCGAGGTCGATCTTGGCCGGGCGGGGGTCGGCGGCATACTCGCCCATCAGCGCCAGGATCTTGTCGCCGGGGGCCTTGGTGAGGGTTTCAAACATTGCAGGAGGGTCCGGTAAGAGGCGTGGCCTTTATAGGCGGGCGGTGGGGTTTTGCAATTGCAGAAGGATTTCCAGGAGCACTGCATCCTGAGCCTGTCGTAGGGCGAGGTCCGGTAGCACCGACCTCGTGGTTCGACGAGCTCACCATGAGGTCTACGAGGGTTTGCGTTTCTCCAGCTCCGCGATCAGCTCGGGTACCACGGTGAACAGGTCGCCGATCAGCGCCAGGTCGGCGATCTTGACGATCGGCGCTTCGGGATCGGTGTTGATGGCGATGATCTTCTTGGCGCCCTGGATGCCGGCGAGATGCTGGAGCGCTCCGGAGATGCCGACGGCGATATAGAGATCGGGCGCGATCACCTTGCCGGTCTGGCCCACCTGCCAGTCGTTGGGGGCGTAGCCGGCGTCAACCGCCGCCCGGGTCGCCCCGACCGCAGCGCCCAGAGTCTTCGCCAGCCGCTCGATCAGCTTGAAGTTCTCGGCCGAGCCGACCGACACTCCGCCACCCGCCACGATCTGGGCCGTGGCGAGGTCGGGTGAATCGCTCTCGGTGCGGTGCGTCGCAATGATCCGCGCGGCAGCAGCTACGGAGATGTCGCGTTGCTCGACCGTGGCGTTGCCGCCGGTGGCGACCGGCCGGAAGGCGGACGCGCGCAGGGTCAGCAGATGCTTCGGTTGCGGATCGCGCACTGTTTCGATGGCATTGCCGGCATAGATCGGCCGCTCGAAACGTTCCGGCGAGAGGATCCTGGTAATGTCCGTCACCGGCATGATGTCGAGCCGGGCGGCGATGCGCGGGATGACGTCCTTGCCCACCGAGGAGGCTGCAGCGACGAGATATGCATAATCGTGCGCAAAAGTCTCGATAAGTGTCGCCAAACCGTCCGCTACCGGCTCAGCGGTAACGGAAAACACCCGATTCACCTGCTGAAGCGCCGCTGCAGCAGAAGCCGCAGCAGCCGGTCCGACGACCAGTACATCCACCGGACCAAGGTCGGCAGCACCGGCAACGATGCGAGCAGTGGCGGGGGCCAGAACACCGTTGTCGACTTCGGCGAGAACCAGAACGCTCATCACAGCGCCTCCATCGCGTCGACGTCAGAGGCAATTAGCGTCGCCAGTTCGGAGGCCGTACCGACCTGGCTACCTGCCCGACGCTCCGGCGGCGGCGAGACCTTCTCGACGGTGAGGCGCGGGGCAAGATCGACGCCGAACTCGGCGACCGGACGGGTGGCCAGCGGCTTGGACCGCGCCTTCATCACCATCGGCAGCGCCGCATTCCTGGGCGTGTTGAGCCGGAGGTCGGCGGTAACGATCGCGGGCAGCGGCAGGGCGACGGTTTCGCGGCCATAGTCGACCTCGCGGGTGACCTCGAGCCTATCTCCTAACGCCTTGATTTCGGATGCGAAAGTCGCCTGCGGGCGGTTGGTCAGGGCCGCGAGCATCTGGCCGACGTGGTTGGAATCGTCATCCACCGCCTGCTTGCCGAGCAGCACCAGGTCCGGCTGCTCCTCTTCGACCACCTTTGCCAGCAGCTTGGCGATGGCGAGGGTTTCGAGCGGCTGATCGGCCTCGACCAGGATGCCGCGATGGGCGCCCATGGCGAGTGCAGTGAGGATCACATCGGTCGCCGGCTTGGGGCCGATGGAGACCACCACGATTTCGCTCGCCTGGCCGGCTTCGGCCAGTTGCACGGCAGCTTCCACGGCGTGCTTGCAGAACGGGTTCATGGACATGCGCACGCCATTGGTTTCCACCCCGGTTCCATCGGGACGGACTCGGATGCGGACGTTGTGGTCCACCACCCGCTTGACGGCGACGAGGATCTTCATTGGCGGCTCCGGCAGGTTGCGGGCTTTCTGGCAAAAAGCCCCGGAGCGGGCAAGGCGCAGGAGGAGAATTCGGTTCGGCCCTGCGCGCCAATGTTGGAACGCGGTGCTGCGGCAAGGGCGCTGTTGACGCCATCTGTTGGGGCAGCGACATTGTCGCATCCAGTCAGCCGCGTCGGAGCCTTCATGCCGATCATCAATCGCATCGCCGAATTCCATGACGAGATCACCGCCTGGCGGCGCGATCTTCATGCCCATCCGGAGGTGCTGTTCGATACCGCTCGGACCGGCGCCATCGTGGCGGAGAAGCTGCGGGAATTCGGCTGTGACGAGGTGATCACCGGCCTCGCGACCAACGGGGTGGTCGGCATCATCAACGGGCGCAGCACCGAAGGCGGGCGCACGATCGGGCTCCGCGCCGATATGGATGCGCTGCCGATGACCGAGAAGTCCGGCAAGCCCTATGCTTCAACCGTAGACGGCAAGATGCATGCCTGCGGGCATGACGGGCACACGGCAATGCTGCTGGGCGCGGCGAAATACCTGGCCGAGACGCGCAATTTCGAGGGCCGGGTGGCGCTGATCTTCCAGCCGGCGGAGGAAGGCGGTGGCGGCGGCAAGGTGATGCTCGAGGACGGTCTGCTGGACCGCGTCGCCATCGACGAATTCTACGGCATGCACAACTGGCCCGGCATGCCGGTCGGCACGTTCGGTATCCGCGCCGGCGGCATCATGGCGGCGACCGACCGCTTCTATATCGACATCACCGGCAAGGGCGGCCACGCCGCCCGGCCGCACGAGACCATCGATCCGATCATCGTCGGAGCGCAACTGGTCACGGCGCTGCAGACCATCGTGTCGCGCAACATCGACCCGCTCTCGAGTGCCGTGCTGTCGGTGACGATGATGGAAGCGGGCGAGGCCGACAACGTGATCTCGCGAACCGCCAAGATCACCGGCACCGTGCGGACGCTGGACGGGGCGGTGCAGGACATGATCGAGGATCGGCTGGCCGAGTTCGTGCCGCAGTTCGCCAAGAGCTTCGGCGCGGAGGCAAGCGTGCGCTATGCCCGCGGTTATCCGGTGACGGTGAATACGCCCGAGCAGACCGCCTTTGCCGCGAATGTCGCTGCCGAGGTGGTGGGCGTGGATCGGGTGGACACCGATGCACCGCCATCAATGGGCGGTGAGGACTTTTCCTTCATGCTCGAGAAGCGTCCGGGCGCGTACATCTTCCTCGGCAATGGCGACACATCGGAACTCCACACCGACACCTACGACTTCAACGACGAGGCCATTCCGGTGGGCACCAGCTATTGGGTGCGGCTGGTCGAGAAGGCGCTGCCGGCGCGGTGAGTGCCGGTTGCCGCCTGGCGGCAGCCCTATCCCGATAGCCGCCGCGACAGGCTGATGACGTTCCTCGTTCCCTCGCTGTTGACGATCGCGCTCGCCGCCGCCGGTGGGGGCGTCGCGACACTGCTCGGCCTGCCGGCCGGCTGGATCATGGGTGGCGCTCTGGTGGTATCAGTGGCCGCCATGGCTGGCGTGCCGGTCGCCATGCCGAACCGGCTCCGGGACGTGGTGTTCGTCCTGATCGGCATGTCCATGGGTGCGAGCGTGGCGCCCGATAGCCTTTCCCTGCTCCCCAGTTGGCCCGCGAGCCTGGCGGGGCTGGTGCTGGAGCTGGTGCTGATCATCGGGCTGACCGGCTGGATGCTGCAGCGCCGCTTCGGGCTTGATCGCGGCACGGCCTATCTCAGCTCGTTTCCCGGGCACCTGTCTTTTGTCATGGCCATTGCCAGCGCCGGGGTGGGCGACGCGCGGCAGATCGCCATCATCCAGGTTATCCGCATCCTGATGCTGACGGTCGCTGTGCCGATCGGGGCGATGTTCCTGCCGGTGGCGGAATTCACGCCTGCGGCGGATTTCGGGACGCTCGGCGTGCTCGAACTGCTGATGCTTGCTGCAGGCTGCGTGGTCGTGGGGCTGGTGTTCGTGCGGCTGAAGGTGCCGGCGGGACTGGTGCTGGGGGCAATGGCGGCTTCCACGGCCGCCAAGCTGGCGGGCCTTTATACCGCGGCCATTCCCGAACCATTGGCGATCATCACCTTCGTGCTGACGGGGGCACTGATCGGCTCGCGCTTCGCCGGCATCACCCGGCGCGAGTTCATGGCGGCAGCCAAGGGTGGAGTGATCGCCACGCTGATGACACTGGTGATCGTGACTGCGGTCGCCTGGGGCGTGAGCCTTGTCGTGAGCATCCCGTTTGCCCAGATATGGATCGGACTGGCGCCGGGTGCGCTCGAGGGAATGGGTGCGCTCGGCATTGCCTTGGGATATGACACGGCTTTCATAGCCGCCCATCATGTCGTCAGGCTGATGTTGCTGACCTTTGCCATCCCGCTGGTTGTGGCGCTGATTCAGCGACGCGAGACCGCCACAATCGGGCGAGATGACTGAACGCAGAACCGGAGTTCACCTGATGAAGAAATCGCTTCTTGTCGGCATCGCCATCGCCGCGATCGCCTCCGCGCCCGCAATGGCCGCCCCGATCTGTAGCGGCACGTTCAGCCTGCCGCGCGACCGCTTCAGCGAGGCAGAAATCAATGATTACAACCAGCAGATGCTGCGCTCCTACGGCGTCGACGCCACCCGCGTCGAGATGTGGAGCGGCTGCATCCGCGCCTATGTGCGCCAGCCGGACGGCACCGAAGAGATGCAGTTCTTCGAGCCGCTGAACTTCCGCCGAGTCGGCTGATCTTCGGACAACCCTCACCCAAGGGTGAGGGCTTTTTCCTATCGGTAGCTCACCCGGGCTGTGCTCTCGCCCGCGATGGGGATGAAGGCGAAGCCATTGGCTTCGAGGCGCAGCGACCGGCCCGAAAGTGTCGCGCCGCGAGACACCTCTTCCAGTGCGGCGCCGCGGGCACCGG
Source organism: Devosia albogilva (assembly GCF_042685625.1). Lineage (NCBI taxonomy): Bacteria > Pseudomonadati > Pseudomonadota > Alphaproteobacteria > Hyphomicrobiales > Devosiaceae > Devosia > Devosia albogilva. Next base: position 2,429,518 of record NZ_JBHUNP010000001.1, on the reverse strand, counting down.
AGACTGTCAGGTCGCACGGCTCTGCGGAGAGATTGAAGGCGCAGAGCATGGCCTGACCGTCGTGTTCGCGCCGAAAAGCGAGTACCGGCTCGGCGGTGTTGAAGAAGCGAATGTCGCCGAGGGCGAGTTCGGGGTGCGTTTTGCGCCAGGCAAGAATGGTGCGGTAGAAGGCGAGGGTCGAGTTGTCGTCGCCCTCTTGCGCGGCAACGTTGAGCGCCGATTGTGCCGGCTTAACCGGTAGCCAGGGCGTGCCGGTGGTGAAGCCGTTGGGCGCTTCGCCCTCTTCCCACGGAATGGGCGTACGGCAGCCATCGCGGCCCTTGTCTTCGGGCCAGAAGCGGATGCCGCGCGGGTCGGTCAGTTCCTCGAACAGCAGATCGGTTTCGGGCAGGCCGAGTTCCTCACCCTGATAGAGGCAGACCGAGCCCCGCAGGCTCAGCACCAGCGCGGCCGACTGGCGAGCGAGGTCCTCGCGCGACACGCTGTGCGGCGCCCAACGGGTGACATGGCGCGGCACGTCGTGGTTGGAGAAGCTCCAGCATGGCCAGCCATCGGGCCCCACCTTGAAGAAGGTCTCGAGCCGACTGCGGAAATGGCGGGCGGTGAACTCGTCCCCGAGGAAATCGAAGCCGTAGCACATATGGAGCGTGTCGCCGCCCGAGGTGTACTGAGCCATCAACGGTACCGACTTGTGCGAGTCGCCCACCTCGCCGACGGAAGTGGTGCCGGGGTACTGTTCGAGCAGGGCCCGCACGCGTTTGAGGAAGGCGAGGTTCTCCGGCTGGGACTTGGAGAATTTGTGCTCCTGCATGTCATAGGGGTTCACGGCATAGGGCAGGTGCTCGCCGCGCACCCGGTTGGGCGGGTTGGAGCGCAGCCGCTTGTCATGGAAGTAGTAGTTGACCGTATCGAGGCGGAAGCCGTCGACGCCGCGCTCGAGCCAGAAGCGCATGACGTCGAGCACCGCCTGCTGGACTTCCTCGTTGTGAAAGTTGAGGTCGGGCTGGGAGGCAAGGAAGTTGTGCAGGTAGTACTGCCCTCGCGTGGGGTTCCATTCCCAGGCGCGGCCGCCAAAGACCGCCGGCCAATTGTTCGGTGGTGAGCCGTCGGGCAGCGGATCCGCCCACACATACCAGTCGGCGCGCCGGTTGGTGCGGGACAGGCGAGACTCCTGGAACCAGGGGTGCTGGTCGGAGGTGTGGCTGACCACCTGGTCCATGATGACCTTGAGACCGCGGGCATGGGCCTGTTCGATCAGCGAATCGAAATCCTGAAGCGAGCCGAAGAGCCTGTCGACCTCCAGATAGTCGGAGACATCGTAGCCCATGTCGTCCTGAGGCGATTGCTGGATCGGCGACAGCCAGATGCAGTCGACGCCGAGGCTCTGGATATGGTCGAGCCGGTGGATGATGCCGGCAAGGTCACCTACTCCGTCGCCATTGGTGTCCTGAAAGGACCGGGGGTAGACTTGGTAGATAACGCCGCCCCGCCACCATTCGTTCATTGCCGTCTCCGTCTGCTGCAAGGGACGCAAGCTAGCCTGATGCGGCCCGGTTTGGAATCGCGGGGACGGAATGGGAGCCACGATTGGACGCACTTCACACCGAATTGCTGGCCGACCGGCCGGAGGTGATCGGGGCGCTGGTGGAGCTGATGGAGTCGGTCTGGGCAGACTGGTACCATCCCGGCGGCGCCTCGGCGCGGGCGGAACTGAGCGAGAGGCTCCAGCGTGACCGGCTGCCACTCGGGATTGTCGCGCTGAACGGCGAGGCGGCGGTCGGCACTTGCGCCCTTACCGTCAGTTCGGGCGGGCTGGTGACCGAGCGCTCGCCGTGGATCGGAGGGCTGGTGGTCGATCCCCGCTGGCGCCGCCGCGGTGTCGGTCTCCTGCTGCTGCAACGGGCCCGGCACGAGGCAAAGCGGCTGGGATACACCAGAGTTTATGCCCTGACGGCCGAAGCGATGGCGCTGTTCGAGGCCGCCGGCTGGCGGCACGTGGACACGCTGACGGTCTCGGACGAGGCGCACGCGGTGTTCGAAATCAGTGCATGATTGGTGTCGAACCGGGCCGATGCCGCTCGTCGCATGGGCAGATATGGAGGACACACCATGGCACATCTGCTGCGCGCCGCCGACCGGCCGGTCACCAAGAGCCGCACCATCCGCTTCGAGGGTGATGCCTACGGCACCGGTATCTCGTTCTTCTCGGTGGACAACGACCCCGGCCAGGGGCCGGTGCTGCACACCCACCCCTATCCCGAGACCTGGATCGTGAAGTCGGGGCGGGCCCTGTTCGTTGCGGGCGACGAGCAGTTCGAGGCCGGCGCCAACGACATTGCCGTCGTGCCCGCCGGCGTGCCGCACAAGTTCACCAATATCGGTGACGGACGGCTGGAACTGGTCTGCATCCACGCCGCTGGAACGATGGAGCAGACGAACCTGGAGTGATCGGCCGAAGCGGTAGTCTACACCACCGCGCTCGGTAGCGGGTCGCCGTTGAAGTGCGCCTTGAGGTTCTTGAGGACCAGGGCGCCCATGGCGTCGCGGGTGGTGCGGGTGGCGCTGGCGTAGTGGGGTGTCAGGACGACGTTGTCGAGTTTGCGCAGGCGCTCGGGGACGCGGGGTTCGTCGGCGAAGACGTCGAGACCGGCGCCGCCAATCCCGCCGGTTTCGAGCAGTTCGATCATCGCCTGCTCATCGACGAGGCTGCCGCGGGCGACGTTGACCAGCCGCCCCTCGGGGCCGAGCGCCTCGAGCACCTGGCGCGAGACGATACCGTTGGTCTCGGGGCCGCCCGGAGCCACGATGACCAGCCAGTCGCTGTCGCGCGCCATTTCTTCGAGATTGTCATAGTAGACGTGGGGTTCGGTCGGCTGCCGGTTGCGGCCATGATAGACGATGCGCATCTTCATTGCCTGGGCGCGGGCGGCGATCTCCTTGCCGATGCGGCCGAGTCCGAGGATGCCGACGGTCTTGCCGCGCAGTTCGGTGGTGAAGGGATAGTTGCCCTGCTCCCAGCGGCCCTCACGGGTGAAGCGATCCGCTTGCGGCAGTTGGCGCGACAGCCCGATCATCAGCGCCATAGCGATCTCGGCAACAGCATCGTCCAGCACGCCGGGCGTGTTGGTGACGCGGATGTTGCGCTCGCGGGCGGCCTTGGTGTCGATGCTGTCGTAGCCGACGCCGAAATTGGCGATGATCTCGAGCTTGGGCAGCCGACCCATCAGCGCGCCGTCGACATTGCCGCCGGCAATGGCACGGATGCGCGGGCCGATTTCGTTCAGCAGGGCTTCGCGGTCGCTGGCTTCGTGCAGCTTGTGCACGGTGTAGCGCTCGGCGAGGCCGGCTTCGCAGGTGTCGAGGAGCTTGTGGGTCTGGAGCAGTTCGATGGTCATAGACCGACCATAGCTGCCGAAACGCGTCTGGCAAGCGGCCTCAGGCGCCGAGAATGTAAAGCCACACCGATACCGTCACCGCCGAGGCCAGGGTGGCGATGAGGATGGTGTTGGCAGCAACGCTCACGCCGCGATTGTAGTAGGTGGCGAAGACGTAGATGTTCACGCCCGGCGGCATGGCCGACAGCAGGATGCCGTAGCGGGCGATCTCGATCGGTACGCCGAGCACCGGCACCATCAGCACATAGGCGATGAGAGGGTGGAGGATGAGCTTCAACACGCTCGCTACCACCGCCTGCCGCCAGCTATCCGACAGCCGGTACTCGTTGAGAGCGCCGCCGATGCCGAACAAGGCAACAGGGACCACCGCCTGCATCATCATCAGGAAAAAGGCGTCCGCCGGCTCAATGAGTTCAAGGCCACTGAAATAGCCGATCATGCCGGCAGCGATGCCCCAAATGAGTGGATTTGAACCCACACGGCGAAGGGCTACTGCCATGGTCTTGCCCAGCGACTGCCCGTCGCGGCGCATGAACTCCATAGTCAGCATCGCAAGCGTCAGCAGAATGGCGCCGTGCAGGCCGATGATCGACAAGGTGACCGGCAGGGCTTCTGCGCCGTAAGCGCGCTGAATGATGGGCAGGCCAATGAGGACGGTGTTGGTGAACATGGCCGAAAATCCGGCTGAAACCGCCTCGCCCGGGCGATTCCCGAAGAGCTTCACCGCCAGCAGAATCCCGGCCACGAAGCAGATTATTGCGCCGATGTAGTACGGCGCGATGATCGCGATGTTGAACGCTGACACCAGATCGCTGTTGATCAGGGAATAGAACAGCAGGCAGGGGGTCGCGAAGTTGTTCACGAAGGCGATGAGACCGCGAATGCCCTCTGCGGGGAAAGCACGGAGCCTCACGGCAAAGTAACCGAGTGCCATCAGCGCGAAGATGGGCGCGATGACGTTGACGATGGCGAGCATGCTGGGTTTCCGCACAGAGACAGCCCCTGCCTACGCGCGCCAGGACGGCCGGTCAACGCAACCTTGTATGGAAGAATAAACGAAAGCTGATGCTTTTCGTTGTCCGGGGAACCGCGTACAAGCGAAAGCCAGCCGAAACGGAGAACCAGATGCCGAAGGACAATGTCGATATTCTTGTGATCGGCGGGGGCATCAATGGCGTCAGCGTCGCCCGCGACGCGGTGGGCCGCGGCTTCACCGTTGCCCTGGCGGAAATGAACGACCTCGCCTCCGGCACCTCGTCGGCCGCGACCAAGCTGGTACATGGCGGCCTGCGCTATCTCGAACACTACGAGTTCCGGCTGGTTGCCGAGGCGCTGGCGGAGCGGGAGGTCTTGTGGGCCGAAGCGCCGCACATCATCTGGCCGCTAAGGTTCGTGCTGCCGCACCACAAGGGGCTGCGCCCTGCCATCGTGCTGCGGGCGGGCCTCGCCATGTACGACAATCTCGGCGGCCGGCGACTGCTGCCGGCGACCAAAACACTGGACCTCACCCGGCATGAGACCGGCAAGCCGCTGAAGCCCGGCTATCGGCTGGGATTCGAGTATTCCGACTGTTGGGTGGATGACGCGCGTTTCGTGGTGCTCAACGCGCGCGATGCCGCGGATCGCGGTGCCGACATCCTGGTGCGCACCAAGGTGGCCTCGGCACGGCGCGACAATGGCGGCTGGGTTGCGACACTGGAAGGCCCGGATGGTCAGCGCGAGGTTCGCGCTCGATTGCTGGTCAATGCCGGCGGCCCCTGGGTCGACCAGGTCATCAACGGCGTGGTGCACAACAACGGCAAGCGCAATGTCCGGCTGGTCCAGGGCAGCCATATCGTTGTCCGCAAGCTCTACGACCACGACCGCTGCTACATCTTCCAGAACGCCGATGGGCGCATCATCTTTGCCATTCCGTACCAGGACGATTTCACCCTGATCGGCACCACCGATCGCGACTACCACGGCGATCCCAAGGATGTGGCGATCACGCCGGAGGAGACCGCCTACCTGCTTTCTGCCGCGAGCGAGTATTTCGCCAAGCCGGTCACGCAGGACCAGATCGTGTGGAGCTATTCCGGGGTGCGGCCACTGTTCGACGATGGCGCCAGCGCCGCGCAGGAAGCGACGCGCGATTATGTGCTGAAGGTCGATGGCGACATCGCCACGGGGGCCATGGTCAACGTGTTCGGCGGCAAGCTCACGACCTCGCGGCGGCTCGCCGAGTCGGTGATGGAGAAGATCGAGGGCGTGCTCGGCCAGCGCGGCAAGGCATGGACCAAGGGCAGCACCTTGCCGGGCGGCGACTTCGGCCCGCTCGAATTCGAGCCGCAGGTGCGGCGGCTGCAGCTCGACTATCCGCAACTCCCCCCTGCCCTGCTTCGCCGGCTGATGCGGCTCTATGGGAGCAAGGCGCGGGTGCTGCTCAGCGAGCGGCGGACGGTGGAGGCGCTGGGGGAAAACTTCGGGTCGGACCTCTACGCGGCCGAGGTCGACTACCTCGTTGCCAACGAATGGGCGAAGACGGCACAAGACGTGTTGTGGCGGCGCACCAAGCTGGGGCTGCGGGTCAGCGCCGACGACACGGCGCGGCTCGACGCCTATTTGGCGCAGTAGGGTACCAGGGGAGGAATCATGAGCGGATTTGTGCTGGCGATCGACCAGGGAACGACTTCGTCGCGGGCGATTGTGTTCGATGCCGAGCGCAGGATCGTGGGGGTCGGGCAGCGGGAGTTCACGCAGCTTTTTCCGCAGGACGGCTGGGTTGAACACGACCCGGAGGAGATCTGGGAGAGTGTCGTCTGGTCGGTGAAGACGGCGCTGGCCCAGGCCGGGATCGGGGCCGGGCAGGTCGCGGCGCTCGGCATCACCAATCAGCGGGAGACAACGCTGGTGTGGGAGCGCGCCACCGGCAAGCCAATCCACAACGCCATCGTCTGGCAGGACCGTCGCACCAGCCGGCGCTGCGCGGAGCTGAAGGCGGCGGGGCACGAGGCGACGATCACCCGCAAGACCGGCCTGTTGCTGGACCCCTATTTCGCCGGGACCAAGCTCGAATGGCTGTTGGACAACGTGGACAGTGCGCGGGAGCGTGCGCAGGGCGGCGATTTGGTGTTCGGCACGGTCGACACCTTCCTGATCTGGCGGCTGACCGGCGGCAAGGCCCACGCGACCGATGCGACCAATGCGGCCCGCACCCTGCTGTTCGACATCGCCAAGAACCAGTGGGACGCTGAACTGCTGCAGTTGTTCGGCGTGCCGGAGCAGATGCTGCCGGAGGTGAAGGATTGTGCGGCGGACTTCGGCGCTACGGACCCGGCGATGTTCGGGGCGGCCATCCCGATTCTCGGGGTTGCCGGTGACCAGCATGCCGCCACTATCGGGCAGGCCTGCTTCGAGCCGGGCATGCTGAAATCGACCTATGGCACTGGGTGCTTCGCGGTGCTCAACACCGGCACCGACCTCTGCCGCAGCGAGAACCGGCTGCTGACCACCATCGCCTATCGGCTCGATGGCGTGACCACCTACGCGCTCGAAGGCTCGATCTTCGTGGCCGGAGCCGCGGTGCAGTGGATACGCGATGGGCTGAAGCTGGTGCAGCATGCGAGCGAGACCGGACCACTCGCGGCACAGGCCGACCCGGGTCAGCACGTCTATATGGTGCCCGCTTTCGTCGGGCTCGGGGCGCCCTGGTGGGATGCAGACGCGCGCGGCGCCATTTACGGGCTGACGCGCAACACCGGACCAGCCGAGATCGCGCGGGCGGCGCTCGAATCCGTGTCGTATCAGACGCGGGATCTGCTGGAGGCGATGCGCAAGGACTGGCGCGGCGGCGGCGACACGGTGCTGCGCGTCGATGGCGGCATGGTCGCTTCCGACTGGGCCATGCAGTTTCTCGCCGACATCCTGGATGCGCCGGTGGACCGGCCGGTGATCCTCGAAACGACTGCGCTGGGTGCGGCCTGGCTTGCCGGCTCCCGCGCGGGAGTGTGGCCGGGCATGGCGGAATTCGCGGCGAGTTGGGCGCGTGACCATCGCTTCGAACCGCAGATGGATGCGGCGGTTCGCGAGCAGAAGGTGCGGGGCTGGGACGCGGCCGTGCGCCGGACGCTGACGCAGTAGGGCGCTACTGCATCCAGGCCTGGAAGCTGCCGCCGGCGATCATGGCCCAGTACACCTTGCCGCTGCCGGTGCGGGCGGCCGCGAGGCCGAACTCCGTAAAGCGGTGGCTCAGGAGGGTCGAGCGGTGGCCGGAGGAGCCGAGCCAGCCTTCGATGGCGGCGGGCAGCGTGGCGTAGCCCTTGGCCACGTTCTCGCCGACCGCTCCCATATAGCCGGCGGCGGTGACGCGTTCGCGCAGAGTGGTGCCGAGATCGTGGCTGAGGGTGTCGCGGCTGGCCATCAAGCGCGCCTGGGCGCGGGCGGCATCCTCGAGACGGGTGTTGTAGGTCCAGGGCGGAGCGCCATTGGCCCGGCGCGTCGCGTTGATCGCCGCCACGATCTCTTCGTCGGAAAGGGTCTCCGGGGAACTTGCCAGCTTGGGCAGGACCGGCACCGTCGTGGAGCAGGCGGCGAGCGCAGCGGCGGCGCCGAGGACGAGGAAGTGGCGTCGCTTGAGGACGGACATCGAGGCTCCGGATCAGGCCCGATCATAGGCCGCGAGCAGCGGCGGCAGGACGGCAAGGTCGGTGGTGATGGGATTGCCGGCGGCCAGGTCCCAGCAGACGCTGAGACCGGAATGGGCGGCGGCATAGCCGAGGATGCGTTTGCGGTTGAAGCCGAGGCGTGCCGCGAAGATATCGGCCATCTGCGCGATGCGGCGCGGATCGGCCGCAAGGTTCGTCGCACCCTGTGGGTTGCGGAAGGCGTTCGCCACCTCGTAGGCGGGGTCACCGATCAGTCCCTTGGGGTCGATGGCGAGCCATCCGCGGTCCGAGGAGAGGATGTTGTCGTGGTGGAGATCGCCATGCAGCGGCACCTGCGCGGCGGGCTTGTCGAAGAGCTTCAGGGCGATGCCGCTGGCGCGGGCATAGAGATCGCGGGCGGTGTGCGGCCAGGCGCGGACATCGGTATCGAACAGGGCCTGGAAGCGCTGGCGCAGCGGCATCAGACCTTCAGGAGCGTCGGGGCGGGGGCGGTGCAGATTGCCGACCACCGTAGCGATGGCAATGGTCGCCTCCTCGTCATGGCCGGCCCGGACGGCATCGCCGAGTGTCTTGCCGTCGAGCCACTCCATGAAGATGGTGTCGCCATGCATGTCGAACATGGTGGCCGCGCCGTCGCCGCCGTACCATTGCAGCAGGCGGGCACCCCTGCCCTCTTCTTCCGATACATCCGGCTTGAGGATCTTGAGGGCGGCGAAGTTGCGGCCGTTCTGCTCGACGCGGAAGATCCAACTGCGTGGCGTTTCCGTCACCGGCGTGGACTTGGTGAGCGACCAGCGGATCATGGCGCGGCTGAGCGCCGTCTCGACAGGCGACTGATTCATGGCCGGCATTAGAACAGAAGCGGAGGGATGTTGCGACGGCATGTCGCCTGTTGACGGCGAAAGGTGATGGAATTGCGGCGTTTGCGCTTCAGTAAGGTTGACGCTTGGCAGGACGGAAACCCTGACTCGCACCGCCGACGGCAAGGAAACCGCTGTTTACCTATTTGGGGCGCACACTCTCCTCAGGCGCAGGAACGATGAGGAGGTCGAGATGGCGCATCCCGGCATCGAAGACGATCCGCGGCGGCTCCGAGATATCGTCGCGACCGACGAGGAAAGGCCGAGCTGGAGTCAGCAGCTCGCCAATGGCCTGGGCGGGCTGATGCTGCTGCTCGTGACCGGCGTGGTGATCGTGCTGCTGGTGCTGTGGCGGTCTCCCTAGCTGATGCGGTAGGCATCCTTGGCGGCCTGGTAGCTCAGGTGACGAGCGATATCGCTTGCCGATGAGCGGGTGAGACGATGCTCGGCGACCCAGTTGGCGAGGAAGCCTGCGACCTCGCGGCGCCACACATCGTGGCGGGCCGGGATGGATAGCAGGGCGCGCGTGTCGTCGTTGAAACCGGCCAGATTGTAGAAGCCGGCGGTTTCCACCACCTGGTCGAGATAGCGGCGGATGCCCTGCGGCGAATCGTGGAACCACCAGGGCGGGCCGATCATCAGCGACGGCCAGTAGCCGGCCATCGGCGCAAGCTCGCGCGCATAGGTGGTTTCGTCGAGTACGAACATGATGATGCGCAGGTTCGGCTCGTTGCCGCAGCGCGACAGCAGCGCCTTGAGCCCCCCGACATAATCGGTGGTGCCCGGGATGTCGGCACCAAGGTCAGGGCCGCGCTCGGTGAACAGCAGCGGATCGGTGTTACGGCGTGAGCCGGCGTGGATCTGCATGACCATGCCATCGTCGACCGACAGCAGCGCCATCTCGGTCAGCATCTGGGCACGGAACAGTTCGGCGTCGTTGGCGTCGTGACGGCCGGCGAGGATTCTGTCGAGCAGCGCCTGCTTTTCGACCAGCGGCAGATCGGCGGTATTGGCGGTGGGAACGCCGTGGTCGGTGGCGACGGCGCCGAAGCGGCGGAAGTATTCGCGACGCTTCCTGTGGGCGTTGATCAGCCCTTCCCAGCGCGTGATGTCTTCGCCGGTCAGTTCGCCGAAGCGCTTGAGATTGTCGACAATGGCGGGGCGGCTTGGGTCGGTGACGTCGTCGGGGCGATAGGTGGTGCGGACGCGGCCGATGGTGCCGGCAGACTCCATCTTCTGGTGGTGCACCAGCGGATCGAGGGCGAATTCCGTGGTGGCGATCACTTCCACCCTGGCGCGATCGAGGATGGCGTGCGGCAGGAGTTCCGGCGTGGCGAGAGCCGCGTCGATGGTGTCGTAGATGCGGTCGGCCGTCTCCGGCGACAGTTCGTCGGTGATGCCGAACGCCCAATGGAGCGAATGGTCGACCCAGGTCTTGGACGGGGTGCCGGCGAACAGGTGGTAGTTTGCGGCCAGCAGCCGCCAGGCCGCCCTGCCCTCGGCGACCGGTTTGCCATCCTTGCGGGGCACGCCGAGATCGTCATAGCTGAGGCCGCGGCTGCGGAGCATGCGCAGCACGTAGTGGTCGGGCGTCAGGAACAGCGCGGCCGGATTGCTGAAGCGTCCGTTCTCGGCGAACCAGGATGGATCGGTGTGCCCATGCGGGCAGATCAGCGGCAGATCCGCCACCTCCGCATAGAGCTCGCGGGCGATGCCGCGGGCGGGCTCGGCTGAAGGAAACAGGCGATCGGGGTGCAGGTGCGCTGGCTGGGTCATGCAGCCGTTCTGCCACGACAGCACGACGAGATCAACGACTTCCATACAAGATGCGGATCGATCGCATTTATCTCGAATTAACCGCATCTGAAGCTCGGCATTCGACCCGCGCTGGGCAGAGAGTAGGCTCTGGGCAAGGGTGAGAAACAGCGCAAGGCGGCTGCCCACAACTGCCGGTCGGCGACCGGCCAGCAAGGGGGTGCCAGATGGCCAATCTCGATACCCATGATCCCACACTTGTCGAGTCGGCGAGGCGGCTCGCGCGGCGTGCAGGCCGCATTGACCACACACAGCGCATGCTGGTCGCGGCGGGACTTTCTGCCATGGGCATCGTGGCGGTGGCTGCAACCATGCTGGGGATGGTGCTCTAGCCAGCATACCCCCAGCGCATGGCTGGCTTGACCGATCGAGCCCTACCCGATGACCGCTCATGGGCCCATCTAGGGGTCATGAAAGCGGCCCGGAAATGTTGATCGGGTCCATCCAAGGAGTTGGTCATGAGCGCCCTGCGCAACAATCGTCTGTTTGCGACTCTCGGTACCATCGCCGATGTGTTCGGCAGCGCCGCCGCTGCCGCCGCGGCTGTGGAAGCGGGTCGGACGCCCAAGGCCAAGCACCTGAGGACCCTCGGTATCGACGCCGACGCTTTCCGTCGGATCGAGCGGCTCTAGTCTCCCCGACGCGGGGCGCCGTCCCTCCCTCCCGGCGACCCGCGCCGAGCCCGGTCCGTACGTCAGAGAGCCCGGATGCCAGCAATGGTGTCCGGGCTTTTTCTTGGCCGGAACCGATGGCGCCGCCTGCCTGTTGGATGGGCATAGCGAAGGAGATCGCCATGGCCGACAAGGACATCAAGAGCAAGCCGGCACCGCTCGAGACCGATCCGGGTGAGCAGCAGGACGACAACATCGACGATCTGGGCGACAAGCACGGCGGTGGCAAGCAGGAGCAGCCGGGCGGAAGCGGCACCGACAAGGACCGCAAGCGCTGAGGCGCACGTCTCCGTCACCCACGGCAGGGCGAGGAACGAACTCTCCCCGCTGCCGTTCAGACCGGGCCCGACACCTGGACCAATGCCCATGATCCCCGCGAATCCTACCCGGCGCCATGCTGCGCCGGGCTGCCCTAGTGCGTGGCCTACCAGACGGGGGCGGCCGCTATGATCACCCCACGCGCCACCTACCGCCTGCAGCTCAACAAGGACTTCACCTTCGCCGATGCCCTGGCGCTGGTGCCCTATCTCGAGGAGCTGGGGGTCAGTCACGCCTACCTGTCGCCGATCCTCAAGGCGCGAGCCGGCAGCACGCACGGCTATGACACGGTCGACCATACGCAGCTCAACCCCGAACTCGGGACCATGGCAGAATTCCGCGCGTTGGCGGATGCGCTGCACCAGCGGGGCATGGGCGTTCTGCTCGACTTCGTGCCCAATCATGTGGGTGTCGGCGGCAGCGAGAACCCGATCTGGCTCGACCTGCTGAAGCATGGGCAGGCGAGCCGCTATGCCGAGTGGTTCGACGTCGACTGGTCCGCGGGGCGACCGGGAGCGACTGGCAAGGTGCTGGTGCCGTTCCTGGGCTCGACCTATGCCGAAGCGCTGGCGGCGGGGCAGATCCGACTCAAGTCCGATGGCGAGGATGGCTTCGCCGTCTGGGTCTATGACAACGACAAGCTGCCGGTGCGGCCGGAGGATGCAGCGGCGCTGGTGGAGCAGTATGGCAGTGCCGATGCTGCCGTGACGGCGCACACCGGCCACGAGGGCGATTTCGCGAGTTGGGGGGCGCTCGACCGGCTGATTGCCAGCCAGCACTGGCGGCTGGTGCATTTCGGCGCTGGCGGCGACGAGATGAACTATCGCCGCTTCTTCGTGAACAGCGAACTCGCCGGCATCCGCATCGATCGCGACGAGGTCTTCGAGCATGCCCACCGTCTGGTGTTCGAGCTGATCGCCGAGGTGCTGGTGGATGGTCTCAGGATCGACCACATCGATGGGCTGCTCGATCCCAAGCGGTATCTGGAGCAGTTGCGGGCGCGGTCGCCGCGGCCGATCTGGTTGCTGATCGAGAAGATACTGGCGCCGCACGAGCAGTTGCGGCCGGACTGGCCGGTGGATGGCACCACCGGGTACGAGGCTGGCGCAGAGTTGATCCGGCTGGTCACTCGGGCGGAGGCGGAACCGGCACTGACGGCAGCCTATGCTGACTTCGTGGGCGAGGTCACGGAGCCGGACCAGGAGGAGTACCGCACCAAGCTCCGGGTGATGGACAACGAACTCGCGGCGGAGCTGGAATCGCTGGCGAAGCGCTTCGCAGCGCTCGCCTGGTCTGTGCCGGAGACGCGGGACCTGACCGAGTTGCAGATGCGGCGGGTGCTGCGCGAGACCGTGGCGCATCTGTCGGTTTATCGCACCTATGCCGATGGCGAAGGTGTAAGCAGCCGGGACCGGCGAGAGATCGGCCGGGCGCTGGCGTTGGCGCGGCGGACGCAGCCGCAGGTACAGCCGATAGCGTTCGATTTCGTCGAGAGGGTCCTCTGCGGCACGCTCGAGGGCGGATATGACCCGGAGGCGCTGCGCCTCGCCCGGGGGCGGTTCCAGCAGTATAGCGGGCCGGTGATGGCCAAAGGTCTCGAGGACACCACCCTCTATCGCTACAACCGGCTGGTGTCGCTGAACGATGTCGGGGCGCATCCGGACCGGTTCTCGCTTTCGATCGCGGCGTTCCACGACAGCAATCGCCGGCGGCTTGTGACACATCCAAGTTGCATGATCGCGACATCGACGCATGACACCAAGCGTGGCGAGGATGTGCGCGCCTTCATCGCTGCGATAGCGGATGAGCCGGAGCTTTGGGGCGAGGCGGTGAACCGCTGGCGGCAGCGGCTTTCGCCGGCGGCGGACGCGGTACATCCGAACGATCTCTACCTGCTGTTTCAGTTGCTGGTCGGCGGCTGGCCCGTAGGGGACGTGGGAGACGAGTTTGCGCAGCGGCTCAAGGACGCGATGATGAAGTCGGTGCGCGAGGCGCGGGAGCGCAGCGACTGGGGCGTGAACAACACCGGGTATGAGGAGCAGGTATTCGGGCTGATCGACGCCCTGCTCGGTGACGCAAGGTTTCTCGAGGATTTTCACCCGGTGCGCGAGCGCATCCAGGCTGTCGGGCGGCGCAAGGCGCTGGTGCAGGCGGCACTGAAGCTGACCATTCCCGGCGTGCCGGACATCTACCGCGGAGGCGAAGACTGGGAGCAGAGCTTCGTCGACCCCGACAACCGCCGGCCGGTGGATTTCGCGCGCCTGAAGGAGCGGCTGGCCTCACCGGAAAAGAACCGGGACGAGAAGATTGTGCTCACCCGGACGCTCCTCCGTCTGCGTTGCCGGTTGCCGGAGGTGTTCTCTGCGGGCAGCTACGAGCCCATTGATGCTGGTGAGGACATCATAGCCTTCCGCCGCAGCCATGGGGACAAGTCCGTGGTGGTGATCGCCGACCTGTCACGTGGGCACAGCACAATGCTGCCGCAGTTGGCGGACCTGCCCACCGCCTTTGGATCGACGGGAGGGCCGGTCTGGGTGCTGGCGAGCGCGTGAGAGGCTTCGCTGCTGACGGCTCGCTGACAGGATGCTGACGACCGGCGGCTGAGATTTTGGTGTTGGAACAATCAGCTAGCTGGGCAGTTGAGGGTGAAACGAACGAACTCTGCTGGAGAACCAGAATGGTTGCCCTCTTGATCGCCGCCGCCCTGCTCTGCCTCGCCATGCCCGCCGCGCTTCTGGCGGCGCTGTTCTACAATGACTACGAGGCTCGCCGTGCCCAGCAGGGCATCGACGCGCTGGCCGAAGCAGCCGTGCGGCACGGTCTGTAGGGCTGGAGGGTCTTGGGAAAATGGTGCCCGGGACCGGAATCGAACCAGTGACACGCGGATTTTCAATCCGCTGCTCTACCAACTGAGCTACCCGGGCAAGGGCTCTTCCGGCGTGCCGGTTGCGAGCCACGCGGCCTTATAGGGGAAGGGTTTGTAGGGCGCAAGCGTGAAAAGAAGCGCTTGCATGGGTCAGGTTCGAGCCTGTGGAAAGGCCGCTCTCGGTGGCCTCTCCCTCGGAAAGGGCGAGAGGACTCCGCGCTCCTTGCTACTCTTCCTCCTGGTAGTCGGCGTCCTCGTCAGTATCGCCCGAGTCGTCGCCGCGGGCGGGGATAACGTAGGTGCCGCTGAGCCAGCGGTTGAGGTCGATATCGGCGCAGCGCTTGGAGCAGAAGGGCTTGAACTCTTCCACCGTGGGCTTGCCGCAGATTGGGCAGCGCTTCTCGGCCATCAGACGCCCGAAAGGCTCGACTGATTGAGCCAGTTGAAGTGAACGGGGTAGCCCTCGCCGGCGAGCAGTTGGGCCACCTCATGCAAGGGCAGGCCGACCACGGCGGAATAGGAGCCCACCAGCTTGACCACGAAAGCGCCGGCAATGCCCTGGATGGCATAGCCACCCGCCTTATCGCGCCACTCGGCGCTGGCGAGATAGGCCTCCATCTCCTTGCTGGTGAGACGCTTGAAGCGGACGCGGGTTTCCACCAGCCGCTGGCGGCGTGCGCCGGAGGGCGTGAGCAGGGTCAGTCCGGTATAAACGCGATGGGTGCGGCCGGAGAGCATGTGGAGGCAATCGGACGCCTCTTCCATGGTCTCCGCCTTGGGCAGCACGCGGCGACCGACGGCAACCACGGTGTCGGCGGCGAGCACAAGCGCCCCCTGCCCAAAGCCGGCGGAGCGGGCCTTGTGCTGGGCGGTCAGCGCCTTGAGTTCGGCGAGGCGGATAGCCAGGTGCCGCGGCAGCTCGCCCTTTTCCGGCGTTTCGTCGACATGGGCCGGCACCAGGTGCTCGGGCTCGATGCCGATCTGATTGAGCAGGGCAAGGCGGCGCGGCGAGGCGGAGGCCAGGATCAGGTCCGGACGGCTGGCCATGGGCGCGGCTTACTTGAAGCGGTAGGTGATGCGGCCCTTGGTCAGGTCATAGGGCGTCATTTCGCACAGGACCTTGTCACCGGCGAGGACACGGATGCGGTTCTTGCGCATGCGGCCGGCGGTGTGGGCGATGATTTCGTGATCGTTCTCGAGCTTCACGCGAAAGGTCGCGTTGGGAAGCAATTCCGTTACCACGCCCGGAAATTCGAGCACTTCTTCCTTGGCCATACTGTCTCCAGAAAAGACCCCGCGCACACATTCACCGGGCGCCGGGGTCGAAAAGCGCGCGGAACCTACTCGAATTCAGGGACTTTGTGAACCACCGGAAACCAATGGCTCGAGGCGCTCGCGCACCTTGAGGCGCAACTGGTCACGAAGTTCACGATAAGCGTTGAGGACGAGGTCACGGCTACCCTCGACCAGCGACGGGTCGGGGGTGGGCCAGTGTTCGACGGCGCCCGCTTCGAGCCCCTTCTTCGCCACGGCATCGGGAGCGTCGTCCGAGAGGGTGACGACGAGGTCGAAGCGGTTGGCGACGAGTTCATCCAGAATATGGGGGGTGTGCACGCTCATATCAACGCCGACCTCCTCCATGACTTCATGGACGAAGCTGTCGGCCTTGCCGCCGTCGACGCCCACGGAACGGGCGATGATGCGGCCGGGAAAGGCCTGGCGGGCGAGCGCGGCGGCCATGGGCGAACGGACCGAGTTCATCGAGCAGACAAAGAGCACGGTCGGCAACTCGCTCTTGGATTCGTCGATCCGGCTGGCATAGGGCTGCACGGCGCAGATCAGGGTGAACAGGCGCCGGGCGGTGTTGAGGTCGATGATCAGCTTGTTGTGGAGCCGAGTGCGCAGCAGTTCGGCCGCCTCGTTGTGCATGCCGCGGCGCGCCATGTCGACGGTTTCGATCTGAAAGGGCTGCGCCGAGCGGATGGCCTCGTAATAGGCCTCGCGAATCCGGAAATAGTCGCGGATGAGCCGGCGGAACGGGGTGAGCGAAAGGTAGTGCGCGGCGATCGGCTGGAAGGTCTCGGGATGGCGGACGTCGAGGACGATGGAGTTGCCGATGATCGAGACGTGGAGGGCGAAGGGCCCTTTGGCGTCGACGCGAGCGGGGCGGAAGGAATTTTCCTCGAGCAGGTCGTAGATGGCGATGCGCCACTCATGCACCTCGTCGGGGTCGATCGAGGTGATGGTGTTGGGATCAAGCGTGACGGTCACCAGGCGATCGCTGTCGGAAGGCTTCGCCTGGGCCTCCATCGAGATGCTCAACGGTTGAGCCTAATGGAGATGGAGCGCCCGTGGCCGTCGAGCGCCTCGACTTCGGCGATGGCGACGGCCGCCTCCGCCAGGGCCGAGAGCGAGGTCGGATCGCAGCCGAGGATGGAGGTGCGCTTCATGAAGTCGAGCACGCCGAGCCCGGAGGCGAAGCGTGCCGAGCGGGCGGTGGGCAGCACGTGGTTGGAGCCGCCGACATAATCGCCGATGGCCTCGGGGGTGTGGTGACCAAGGAAGATGGCACCGGCATGCCGGATGGCCGGCAGGATCGACTGCGGATCATCGAGCGCCAGCTCCACATGCTCCGAGGCGATGCGGTTGGCGAGGCTGGCGGCCTCCTCGAGGGAAGCGACCGTGATGATGGCGCCGAACTCTTCCCAGCCCTCGCGGGCGATCTGCTGCTTGGGCAGAAGCGAAAGCTGGCGGTCGACCTCGGCGGCGACGGAGTCGGCGAGGCCTTTTTCCGTGGTGACGAGGATGGACTGGGCGCCACCGCCATGTTCGGCTTGGGCAATCAGGTCGGCCGCAATCCAGGCCGGATTGGCGGAGCCATCGGCGATGATGAGGACTTCGGAGGGACCTGCAATCGAGTCGATGCCTACCTGGCCGAACACCTGGCGCTTCGCCGCCGCAACATAAGCATTACCTGGACCGACGATCTTGTCGACACGGCCAACGGTTTCGGTGCCATAGGCCAGAGCAGCAATCGCCTGGGCGCCACCGATTCGGTAGATCTCCGTCACGCCAGCGATCTGCGCTGCCAGCAGGATGGAGGCGCTGATCTGGCCGCCAGGGGTTGGCACGGCCAAGGCGATACGCTCGACGCCGGCGAGCTTGGCCGGCACGGCGCCCATGATCACGGTCGAGGGATAGGTGGCGAGCCCCCCCGGGACATAGATGCCAACGGCATCGACCGGGGTCCAACGAGTGCCAAGCGTTACTCCGAGCGCGTCCTGGTAGACGTGGTCTTCGGGCTTCTGCTTCTCGTGATGGGCTCGGATGCGATCATGCGCCGTCTGTAGCGCCGTCCGCACCTCTTCGGACACCTGTGCGGAAGCCTGCTCGATTTCTTCGGGCGAAATACGCAGGTCGGCGGCCGCGAAGTTGGTGCGGTCGAACTTGTTGGTCAGTTCCAGGACTGCCGCATCGCCACGGGCGCGCACATCGGCGATGATGCGGGAAACGGTGTCGCTGACGTCTTGGCTGGATTCGCGCTTGCTATCCAGGAGGTCCTGGAAACGCGCATCGAAATCGGAATCGGCGGTATCGAGACGAACGGGCATGGCGACCTAGTCGAGGGCGTGACGGGGCTGGCCGGCGGCGGCCCAGGCGGCGCCGAGGTCGGTCAGGCGGGCTTCAACGTAGTCGACGCCGAGCCGGATGGTGCCGCCACCGGCGAAGCTGAGCTCGATGATGCCGGCGGGCGCGTCTGCCGGGGTGAAGGTAATGGCCAGCAGCTCCAGCACCCCGTCGGCAGCGTTGGGATCGAAGCCGGCATAAGCCACATGGCCAACGGCATCGAAATGCAACGCCGCGCGCTTCCGCAGGCCCTTGCTGCGGCGCCCGCCGACCGAGGTCCAGTCGAAGCGGTTCATGAGGAGGGCGAAGCGCCGGTCGGCCCGGGCATAGCCCATGTCGGCGACACGGACCACGGCATCCTGCACATGGGCAGAAATGATCTGCAGATCTTCGATGTCGAGCGCAATGAGCTTCAGGTCGGTCATGTTCGGCCTTGAGTCTGGGGTGAGCGGCGACAGCCTCGGTCTACAGCGTGAACACGATATGGGCAATGTGGCTGCAACGGGCAAGCGGCGATGGCCGCCGGGTTCGGCCCGTCGGTTCGGTTGAAGGCGGAGCCCCGAGGCGGCGGCGCCTCTGAGATTTTATTTAGTGAGACGACATCGCCTCGGGGCGCCGGGATTTTAGAACGGGGCGCGACGACTCCATTTCGGACAGGGGGTGCGGGCCTTACCGCACCTCGCCGAACCTGAGCGGCTCACCCAGAGCCCAGGGAAAGAGGGACCTCCCCCTGCCCGGCCGTCCTTCCGCCACTGGTCGCGGCAGGCCGCCCCATGCGGAAGAGATGAGGGGGAGTATGCATGAGGTGGAGTATGCATGAGGTGGAGGGGCTGGGGATAAGGGGGATAGATTCGAGGCTGGTGTTTGCCGGCCCCCACCTAACCTCCCCCGCGAGCGGGGAGGGACGAGGCGGTGGGTGGTTGGGCAGCGAGGCAGGCTCGATGCAGCCCCTCCCCCGTTCGCGGCGGAGGTTGGGTGGGGGCGTGCCGCGAGCTCACGTTCCCTGCATCCAGCCGATGGCGGCGCCGGTGGGGTCGCGGAGGACGCAGACGCGGCCGATACCCTCGACGTCATGGGGCGGGCGGATGGCGGTGGCGCCGTGTTCGAGGGCGGTGGCGAAGCGCTCGTCGATGTCGGTGACTTCGATGAAGGCGATCCAGTAGGACTGGGTGGTTTCCACGTCACCGGTTTCGAGCGCGCCGAGACCGCCGACCATCTCCTCGCCGGACCAGATGACGGCATAGGGCTGGCCGTCGAGCTCACGCTCCCGAAAGCTCCAGCCCAGCGTGGCACCGAAGAAGGCCTTGGCCTTCTCGACGTCCGTGGTCAGCAGCTCGTTCCAGACGAAGACGCCGTGCTTTCTTGCCATCAACCCCTCCCCTCGGTCGTGATCGCGGGGAGAGGTTAGGCGATGCGCTGGCGTGGCGCCAGCCGGCGGATCAGCCGGAGACGCGTTCGATCTCGGCGCCGCAGCGGGAGAGCTTGTCTTCGAGGCGCTCGAAGCCGCGGTCGAGATGATAGATGCGGTTGACCACGGTTTCGCCGCGGGCAGCGAGGCCGGCGATGACCAGCGACACCGAGGCGCGC
This sequence comes from Devosia albogilva, assembly GCF_042685625.1. Taxonomy (NCBI): domain Bacteria; kingdom Pseudomonadati; phylum Pseudomonadota; class Alphaproteobacteria; order Hyphomicrobiales; family Devosiaceae; genus Devosia; species Devosia albogilva. Next base: position 2,409,736 of record NZ_JBHUNP010000001.1, on the reverse strand, counting down.
AGGTCGGTGGCCATGACCTGAGCGCCCTTGAGCTGCGCCTTGCCGCGGATGGTCGCGACCTGGCCATCCACCGAGATATCGGCGCCGAAGCGGGCGAGTTCGGCCACGTGCATGTAACGGTTCTCGAAGATGGTCTCGCGGATCTGCGAGGTGCCGGAGCTCATGGTCATCAGGGCCATGAACTGGGCCTGCAGGTCGGTCGGGAAGCCAGGGAAGGGCTCGGTTTCGACATCGACCGGCTGGATGCCGTTGCCATTGCGGTGGACGCGCAGCCCATCGGCTTCGGCGCTCAGGGAGACACCGGTGCGGGCGAGGATGTCGAGGGCGGACTGCAGGTGCTCGGCCCGGGCGCCGCGCAACAGGACGTCCCCGCCGGTCATGGCCGCAGCCATGGCGAAGGTGCCGGTCTCGATGCGATCGGGGATCACCTGGACGGTGGCGCCATGGAGCTTTTCCACGCCCTCGACGGTGAGGGTGCGGGTGCCGATGCCTGAGATTTTCGCGCCCATGGCGACGAGGCACTCGGCGACATTGGTGATCTCGGGCTCCTGGGCGGCGTTCTCGATCACCGTGGTGCCCTGGGCCAGTGTGGCGGCCATCAGGATGGTGTGGGTGGCACCGACGGAAACCTTGGGGAAGCTGACGGTCGCGCCCCTGAGCCCGCCCTTGGGGGCGCGGGCGACGACATAGCCTTCGTCGATGTCGATTTCGGCGCCGAGCTGGCGGAGACCGAACAGGAACAGGTCGACCGGGCGGGTACCGATGGCGCAGCCGCCGGGCAGCGACACGCGAGCCTCGTGGCAGCGGGCGAGCAGCGGGCCGATGACCCAGAAGCTGGCGCGCATCTTCGAGACCAGATCATAGGGGGCGGTGGTGTCGACGATGTCGGCGGCATGGAAGGTCATGCGCTGGCCCACGCCCTCGGCCTCGCCGCGGCGGCGGCCGTGAACGGCAATGTCGACGCCGTGATTCTCGAGGATGCGCTCGAGCTGCTTGACGTCGGCGAGGCGCGGCACGTTCTCGAGCACCAGCGGCTCATCGGTGAGCAGCGCGGCAATCATCAGCGGCAAGGCGGCGTTCTTGGCGCCCGAGATGGGGATTTCGCCCCGAAGCTCGTTGCCACCCACCAAACGAATTCGATCCATGTTTGTCCTGGTCCTGAATGGCGACCCTTGTGGGGTCTGCTACCTGAAAGGGAGGTAGGCCAAGTCTTCTTTGTCCCGTAGACCAGACTCGCCGCGCTCAGCGTATGTACGATGCGAACAGTTCGCCCGAAATTGGTTTACGGTTTCTTGACCGTGCCCGGTTCGGGAGCCGCAGGAGGTTCAGGCGCCAGCGCATCGCGATCCGATCGCGCCCGCGCCTGAGTCTTGCGGCGCTTGAGGTTCTCTCGAAGCTTTGCGGCCAATCTTTGCTCACGCAACAGGGCCTGTTCGGACTTGCTCATGCTGTGCCCGAGTCTGGTGTTCGGCATCGGGGTGCTCATAGGCGCTTTTTGGCCTTGCGTCGAGCGGGGGGCTATGGCAGTAGAGCCCCCGTTCCGCCGGACGGCCAAGCCCCGGCAGATTTTCGCTGCCGTAGCTCAGTGGTAGAGCACTCCCTTGGTAAGGGAGAGGCCGTGAGTTCAATCCTCACCGGCAGCACCAGTTTCCTGCTTGTCTGCTGTTACCGTCGTTGCGATCGGTGCCCACCGGGTTGCCTCCGGGGGGCTTCTGGTGTCCTGATGGCGCTGCCCGCCATTTTGCCAGGACCAACCGATGAAGACCTACAGCGTGCCCGGGGCCGGGTTGAGCGTGCCGAGCCTGGTGCTCGGGCTCATGCGCATCGCCGAGATGGAGGATGCCGCGATCCGTCGTCTGTTCGACACGGCAGTCGAGGCGGGAATCACGATGCTGGATCACGCCGACATCTACGGCGGCGCGCCGCATCGGAGCGAATCGCGGTTCGGCGAGGCAGTTCGGCTGTCGGCGGCGGAGCGCGAGCGCATCCAGATCCAGAGCAAGGTGGGCATCCGCAGCGGCTATTTCGATTTCTCGGCCGAGCACATCCTCAAGTCTGTGGACGAGTCGCTGGCGGCCCTGCGGACCGATTACCTCGACGTGCTGTTGCTGCACCGGCCGGATGCACTGGTGGAGCCGGAAGAGGTGGCGGCCGCGTTCGACACGCTTCAGGCCGCCGGCAAGGTGCGGCATTTCGGGGTGTCCAATCATACGCCGGGACAGATCGAGCTGTTGAAGACGGCCGTGCGGCAGCCACTGCTGTTCAACCAGATGCAGTTGAGCCTGACGCATGCCAACCTGATCGCCCAGGGGATCGCTGCCAATATGGGCGAGCTCGAGCAGTCGGTGTCGCGTGACGTCGGGCTGCTCGACTACAGCCGGCTCAAGGGGATGACGCTGCAGGCGTGGTCGCCGTTCCACGCCGGGCGAGGCAAGGGGATCTTCCTTGGCGACTACGATACCTACCGCGAACTCAACGAGACGTTGGACCAACTGGCAGCGCAGTACGGGGTGACGCCGACCGGCATTGCCATCGCCTGGATCGTGCGGCACCCGGCCAATATCCAGGTGGTGCTGGGCACCACGCGACCGGAGCGGGTGCGCGACAGCGCCGCCGGGGCCGACATCCGGCTGACTCGCGAGGAGTGGTACCGACTGTTCCGGGCGGCGGGGCATACCGTGCCCTAAGCGCGGCTGCCCAAACGAAAACCGGCGCTCCGAAGAGCGCCGGGGGCGATAAACATTACTTCGTGCTGAAAATATCTGACCGGGGGCGCGGTCAGATCCAGTACGGGGCTACGCCGTAATAGTCGTAGACCCGGCGGCCGTTCTCGGCCGTCCAGTAATCGTCGTCATTGTCGCGATCGTAGCGCGGCGCGCCCTCGAGCTGCTCCTTGGTCACGTCCACCCGGTAGCCACCGAGGCTTTCGTCGTAGTTCAGCTTGGACCAGGGCAACGGATAGTGTTCGTGACCGATGCCCATGAAGCCGCCGAAGCTCAGCACGGCGTAAGACACCTTGCCGCTGCGCTTCTCGACCAGAATGCGTTCGATCGAGCCGATATGCTCGCCGCGCGGATCGAAGACCTTGGTGCCTTCCACCTTGTCGGAGGCGATGAGGTCATGGGTCTCGTGGACGTCGGCGTCAGCCTTGCGGATGTCGTCGTAAGCCATCTCTGACTCCTCTCGTTTGCGGTGTGCAGAAAGAACGCATGCCCTGTGGCGTGGTTCCCCGATCACCGGTCCGAAGCGGAACCGTGATCGGGCCACTGCATTGAGCTTTCGACGGCTTTTTTCTTGCCGAAGGAGAGTGCTATGGCTTTCGACAGCCTCAAGGATCGCCAGGGCGGCAAGGAACGGTTGCGCCCCATGGAGATCGCCCACAACTCCCTGTTCACCGCGCGCGAAAAGATCGCGCTGCTCAACGAACTCAAGGCGGAAGTTACAGGGGCGCAGCAGGAAGGCGATGATCTCGGCATCGACGCCGAGGAGATCGACGCCGCTATCGCCGAAGTGCGCGAGGGCGTGCAGTCGGGGGTGGGCGCAGACACCGTATTCAAGGGAGATTACTGATGGCGACGGCGCCCAAGGCCCCTACCCCCACCGTGGCCGAGGTGGATTTCCTGACCGACGAGAACGGTGCGCGCGTGGACGTGCCGGATGGCTCGCAGCTCAAGGTGGCGAACGAGCATGAACCGACGGTGGGCTCTACCGGGCCCACGAACTGGTGGCTCTATGGGCTGATCGGCATGGCGATCGTGATCGCGCTGTTGTTCGTGCTGCAGCTGTTCAACGGGGCGCCGAGCACCGAGGTGCAGCCGGGCACGCCCACGGCTGCACCGGTGGTAGAACCGGTGGCTCCGCAGAGCTGACGGGCACGGCGCTCCAACAAAAAAGGGCCACGCGATGCGTGGCCCTTTTGCTTAGTGCGGCTGGATCAGCCCTGGATGGGCGAGAGCTGGATCTCGACGCGGCGGTTCTGGGCGCGGCCGGCTTCGGTGGCGTTCGAGGCGATCGGGGCGGTCTCGCCCTTGCCCTCGATATAGAAGCGGCGCTGGTCGATGCCCTGGCTCGACAGGATGGTGGCCACGGCAACAGCGCGGCGCTGGCTGAGGCTGAGATTGTAGGCGTCGTCGCCCTGGGAGTCGGTGTGGCCGTAGACGTCGACAATGGTCTTGTCGAACTTCTTGAGCACCAGCGCAACGGAGACGAGCGTCGAGTTGAACTGCGGCTGCACCGTCGAGGAATCGGTGGCGAAGGTGATGTTGGACGGCATGTTGAGAATGATCTGGTTGCCGACGCGGGTGACCGACACGCCCGTACCCTGGAGCTGGGCGCGCAGTTCGGCTTCCTGCTGGTCCATGTAGGAGCCGATGGCCGCACCGGTGAGGCCGCCGACACCGGCGCCGATCAGGGCGCCGACGCGCGGATCACCGCCCACTGCAGCGCCAACCAGCGCCCCGGCAACGGCGCCGCCGCCGGCGCCGAGCAGCGTGCCGCCCGCGGTGTTGGAGAGCTGAGACTGGCCGGTATAGGGATTGGTGGTGGTGCAGGCGGTCAGCGCCAGCGTGGCCGCGAGCGCGACCAGGAACTTCGACTTCTTCAATGTATCCCCCTGAAGGATTCGTTCGGTGGCCTTGGTGGCCGCGGAATACGGCAGCACCGTGGTAAGACTATTGCCCTCGTCGTCAGCTAGATGAACAACGATGAACGCTGGCTGAACGGCTGATGACCGCTCTCAGGTGTGGGCCCAGCCGCCATCCACGAGGAATTGCTGCGCTGATATCATTGAACTGTCATCGGCGGCGAGGAAGAGGGCCATGCGGGCAACGTCGTCGGGCATGACGCGGCCGGCAAGTGCCTGGCTCTGGTCGAGCTGCTTTTCGCCCTCGGCATCGAGCCAGAGGGTGCGCTGACGCTCGGTCATCACCCAGCCCGGCGCGATGGTGTTGACGCGGACGCCGGACTTGCCGAGTTCGCGGGCCATGGAGCGGGTGAGGCCATGGATGGCGGCTTTGGCGGTTTCGTAGATGGGGATGCGCGGCGACATCACCATCCAGCTGATCGAGCCGAAGTTGATGACGGCGCCGCCGCCGGCCCGGATCATGCCGGGCGCGACGGCCTGGATGGCGAAGAAATAGTGCTTGAGATTGACCGCCATGCGGTCGTCCCAATAGGCGGGGGTCGCCTCGGCCCAGCCATGACGCTCGTCGTGGCCGGCATTGTTGACCAGCACCAGAGCGTCGCCGTGGGCTCCGGCGAAGCCGTCGATGGCAGCCTGGTAGGCGGTGATGTCGGTGATGTCGCAGCGGGTGAAGCGGACGGCGTGGCCGGCGGCGGTGAGCTCGGAGGCGAGGCGCTCCCCGGCTTCATCGGCGATGTCGACAAAGCCCACCCGGGCGCCCTGGGCGGCGAAGTTGCGGACCAGCGACTCGCCGATGCCGGAGGCGCCGCCGGAGATGACGACGGGCCGGTCGCACAGGCTGGGATAGTCGGCGAAGTTGGTCATGGTCAGAGGTCCGCGATCGGTGGGCTTTGGTTCTTGGTAGCGTTCCTGCGGGCGGGCTGCAAGTGCAGGTGAGGTACGTACCTCAAACGGTCTGCGGAGGGCTGACGGATGGTATGGGGTCGATGAGGGGGCGACACCCCCACCCTTGATCCCTCCCCACAAGGGGGAGGGAGACGATGAACATTGGAGCTTTCCCTCGAGGCAGCGCTCGCTTGTCTCCTCATCTTCCGCTTGGATGGTGCGGTACCCCCACCTTACCTCCTCCTGGGAGGGGGAGGGGTTGAGAGATCGGAGAGGGGAGACATTGTGCCGGTGGAGAGTGGATCGCCGGGACGGGCCCGGCGATGACGAAGGAGCGGGGAAGCTCTCGGTCAGACGGGCTCGCGCGCCTCGGTGCTTTCGAGCAGGGTGAGGATGTCGTCGACGCGTTGGAGGTAGCTGGCTTCCATGGCGAAGTTCAGGGTGATGAACTCGCGGTTGGGCACGAAGGTGCAGAGGTTGGCGCTGGGGTGGAAGGAGCCGACATAGACGGGCTCCACCAGGCTTTTGGTGAGATTGCCGTACATGCGGTGCGGCGGCACCAAGGTCAGCACCACGTCGGTGGACCGGTTGTAGCGGAACAGGCGGTCGCTGAAGAGAAAGGGCAGCACCCGGGCCGTCTTCCGCATCATGCCGAACATGCCCATGATCATGAGCTGGAAGGTGGTGGTGTCCTTGGCTTCCACCTCGGTCAGGGTCTGGTCGATCCCGCGGACATAGTCGACGAAATCGCCCTTGACCTGGAACTTGGTCTCGAGGGCACGGACGCGGAACTGGTCGTCGTCGTCTTCGAAGCGCTCGGAATTGTCGAGCATGGTGTAGGCGGCGGAGATCACCTTGGCCTCCGGGCCCTTCTCGGCGACGTTGAGCGCCTGGGTGATGAGGCCGAACATCAGCGCGCGCTGGCGCACGCCGAGCTTGTTGGCGACGGCGCGGATGCGCGAGCGTTCGATGGCGAGCGAGCGGAAGCCGAGCTGCTTTTCCGGCACCGGGGTGGCATGGGCAAGAATGACGGTGAGAGCCGTCATCATGAAGGAGCCGAGCGCCAGGCCGAACCGGCGCTTGAGCGGGATCTTGGTCTTTGTGGGCCGGGTGGACACCGAACTGCGCGCGATGGAGTGCGAACGCGTCAGCAGCGAGGAATCGTGGCCCTCGAGCAAAGCATGGCTCGAGCGCACCAGCACGGCAGCGGAGCGGCCCTGGGCGTCGGGGCCGCCACGGCGGGTGACGGCATAGACCCGGAACAGCGGCAGATCCTTGCGCTCGAAGATGTCGAGCCCCTTGCCCAGCCACTTGTCCGGGTACTCGTCGAGTTCATCGACCTCGGCCACCGAGGTGATGGCATCGAGAATGTGCTTGGGAAAGGGTTGCCCCGGCAGGGCGCCGACGAAGCCATGCGTCAGTTGCGGCGCGAGCGACACCATTTCGGCGACGAAATTGTCGAGCGCCTGCTTGTCGAGCGGTGTCCTGGAGAAGGCAGTGAAATAGACGGTGTTCTTGGAGTGGTAGAGATACCACTGGAAGTTGGTGAACAGGGCCTGCGGATTCTTGCGGACGGCGCGGGCGGCCCAGAGCAGGGCCTCGTCATGCTCCGCGGCGGTATTACTGCCGGAAAAACTCTTCACAATAAACGTCCCCCCTGGTCCTCTGGACCATGATGGGAGCGTAGTAATTCGCGCTGAAACCGGCAACACCCCCTGTTTGGGCGGGTTAATGCCGCATCATCTTGATTATCGGGTGTGGCTGGCGTGCCACCCTGACGCATTGGCAAGCGGTGAGGCACACTTTAGAATGGCTCTCAAGATTTCGCCTCTCCGTGAGGCGATTCAAGGGCTTAGCTTCCGACCCGCAGCCACTTGACCTAGGTCAACGCGCAAGGCCGGAGACTGGAAGACAAGAGTGCCAGCCAAGCAAGCCGGCGCAAGAAGGACGAGCCTCATGGACTATCGCGGCATATTCGAAGATGCGGTCGACGCGCTGCGCGCCGAAAAGCGGTACCGCGTGTTCGCCGATCTCGAACGGATCGCCGGGCGCTTCCCCAATGCCATCTATCGCGACGATTCGGACAATGCCCGCGAGATCACCATCTGGTGCTCCAACGACTATCTGGGCATGGGCCAGCACGAAAAGACCGTGACGGCGATGCAGGAGGCCGCAGCCAAGCTCGGCGTCGGCGCCGGTGGCACGCGCAACATTTCCGGCACCAACCGGCCGCTGGTCGAGCTCGAGCGTTCGCTCGCGGACCTGCACCGCAAGGAAGCGGCGCTGGTGTTCACCTCCGGATTCGTTTCCAACGAGGCGGCGATCTCGACCATTGCCCGGCTCCTGCCGGACTGCATCATCTTCTCCGACCAGCTCAACCACGCCTCGATGATTCAGGGCGTGCGCCAGTCGGGCATGGAAAAGAAGATCTTCCGCCACAACGACGTCGCGCACCTGCGCGACCTGCTGGCGGCGACGGACCGCAAGCGGCCGAAGCTGATCTGCTTTGAATCCGTCTATTCGATGGATGGCGACATCGCCCCGATCAAGGAAATCTGCGACCTGGCCGAAGAGTTCGGCGCGCTGACCTATATCGATGAAGTGCATGCGGTGGGCATGTACGGACCGCGCGGCGGCGGCATTGCCGAGCGCGACGGGCTGATGGACCGGATCGATGTGATCGAAGGCACGCTCGCCAAGGGTTTCGGCGTGATGGGTGGCTATATCGCTGCCAACAAGTCGATCATCGACGCAGTGCGTTCCTATGCGCCGGAGTTCATCTTCACCACTGCCCTGCCCCCGGCGCTCTGTGCGGCTGCCCGCGCCTCGATAGAGCACCTCAAGGCATCCGACCATGAGCGGCTGATGCACCAGCGTCAGGCGCGGCTGACCAAGGCGATCCTTGCCGATGCCGGCCTGCCGGTGATGGACACGCCGACCCATATCGTGCCGGTGCTGGTGGGTGACGCGCGCCAGTGCAAGGCGGCCAGCGACATGCTGCTCGACAAGCACAACATCTATATCCAGCCGATCAACTACCCGACGGTCCCGAAAGGCACCGAGCGCCTGCGGATCACCCCGACTCCGCTGCACACGGACGAAATGATCTTCGCGCTGCGCCATGCCCTGGTGAGCGTGTGGACCAGCCTTGAGCTGCCGCGTGAGAAGGCCGATGCGGCGATTACCGCAAACAAGCTGACCAGTGGCGACCTGACGCTGCCGACGGTGGGCGGGTGATTGTTGGACCTCGTCCACTCGGGCGTGGGCTCCAGGTAGGCGACTGGCTGGAGCATTGCGCTCAAGTCGCACCCGGTGTCATCCCGCGTAAGCGAGGATCCATCCTTAGGTATCTCACATCCACCTGGCGGCCGTTCCGGCATCTCGGGATGGGCCCCGGCTCAAGGCCGGGGTGACATCGGAGGTGTGGGAAGTGTGGGGCCCCATGGAGAAATCCATGAGGGTGAACCCCTCACCCCTGACCCCTCTCCCCGGAGGGGCGAGGGGAAGATGGAGCCGATAGGCTCGCGTACTGCTTCATACTTCTCTGCCACTGGCCCTTCTCACCTCTCCCCTGAGTGGAGAGGTCGACGCGGAGCGGCGGGTGAGGGGTTTACCCCCGGTGTTCTTGCCGTGAAGGTGAACCCCTCACCCTACCCTCTCCCCTCAGGGGAGAGGGGCGAAGGAACGGATAAGTTGGAGGCTGGGTGGCAGCAGCCCCTCACCCCTGCCCCCTCTCCCCGGAGAGGTGAGGGGAAGAAGGAGCCGATGGGCTCGCGTTTCTTCTGCTGTTTCCGCCACCGACGCCCCCGCCAGCGCAATGGACCTTTGGTCGCAGTTGAAGTTCCGTGTCCCGCGGCCGATGTAGGTAGTGGGTTCTAGAACCCTGTTCCGAAAACACTTTTTCACGCTCCGCATGTGCGAGAAGCGAGGAGGTATGCCGTTATGTCCGCCCTGAGGCAGTGTCCATCATGTGCCGAGCCGTGGCCCCGGGCCGCCGTGCGCTGCCCATGGTGCCGCGCCACCGTCGAAATGCCGAGCCGCGTGCCCGAACACCTCTATGCGGCGCCGGGACGGAGGGCCGGAGAGACAGGGCGGCCGGTGCCGAGAACAGAGGCACAGACGTAACGCCCTGCCGGCACAAGCCTCTCAGGATCGGCCCCGGCTCGAGGCCGGGGTGAGGTCGGAGGCAGATCAGCGCTCGACCACGAGTTCGAAGACCACGTCGGCCCGGTCGGCCGACGTGGCCACGAGGTCGTAGTTGGGCAGGTCGTTGCGGGCGATGTGGGCGCGGTTGCGCTCTTCGGTGAAGAGGCCGTGTTCGGCGTGGCGCCGGAGCAGACGCGCCTCGACGAGGTCCCGCGGCACGTCGAGATAGACGGCGTAGTCGAGCAGCGGGCGGACGCCGGCCCAGGGTGGGCTGGGCAGCAGCAGGTAGTTGCCTTCCACGATCAGCACGCCGACTTCGGGCGCAACGGTGAAGGCGTCGTCGACGACGTCCTCGATCTCGCGCGAGTAGCCGGGGCCACTGACCCGGCCGGTGGCGGATTTGAGGTGGTGGAGGAAATCGACGAAGGCGGCGCCCTCGAAGGTGTGGGGCGCCCCCTTGCGGTGGGTTTCCTGCAGCGCCTCGAGCTTGGCGTGACGCATGTGGAAGCCGTCCATCGGCACCAGAGCGGCAGAGCCGGTGCGCACAACGTTGAGCAGGTTGACGAGTTCGGCCGCCAGCGTCGACTTGCCGGCGCCGGGCCCACCGGCAAGGCCGATGGCGATGCGATGCCCGTCCGCTTCCGACTGCATTTCGGAGATGTGCGGCACGAGGCGCTGCAACGCCTCGGCGGGGGTGAGGCGAAGGCGCTCGGCCATCAGCGGCGCCGGGTGAGGCGCAGCAGCAGCCAGATGGGGATAACGACGGCTGCACCGGTAAGAATGTAGCTGCCGATGTGGCGGAACTCACGGAAGCCGTCGCGCAGGGCATCGCGGAAGATGTCGACGGCGCCGCGCACGAGGTCGCGGACATCGAAGCCGAAGCTCTGCATGACGAAACCGACCAGGAGCGAGACGATCACCAGCCGGAGGATGACGCCGGCGGGATTGCCCCCGAAGAGCCGCTCGCCGAAGGAGCGGGATGGGCGATCGGTAGTGGTGTCGGTCATGTGAAAGCTCCCTTCCGGCGCAATGGATATCATATAGGCTTTGTGGCGATTTGCAGAAGAGCGCGCGCTTGAGTCTATTTGCGGCATCACCCCCCTCCCAGCCTCCCCCGCAAGGGGGGAGGTGCCGTTGCGGTGGCTGGGGCGAGATCGATACCCCCACCCTTGATCCCTCCCCACACGGGGGAGGGAGACGATGAACACTGGCAGCACAGCCCTGCGCCTCCCTCCCCTTGATGGGGAGGGAGTGAGGGTGGGGTGGAGTTCGGCGCGCGGAGTTCTGTGGTGACCGCCACCCTGCCCCCGATCATTGCCGAGTGGTTCGAGCGCAAGGGGTGGCGGCCGCGGGAGCATCAGTTGGGGGTGCTCGGGAGCTGGCAGCAGGGGCGATCACAACTGCTGATCGCGCCGACCGGCGCCGGCAAGACGCTGGCGGGCTTTCTGCCAACGCTGAGCGACCTGGCCGACGGCGGGTTCGAGGGACTGCACACGCTCTACGTCTCGCCGCTCAAGGCGCTGGCGGTGGACGTGCAGCGCAATCTCAATGCGCCGATCCTGGAGATGGGGCTGAAGATTTCGGCCGAGACCCGGACGGGGGATACGCCGGCATCGAAGCGCGTGCGGCAACGGACCAAGCCGCCGCAGATCCTGCTCACGACGCCCGAGCAACTGGCGCTCCTGATCAGCCATCCGCATGCCGAGCTGATGTTCGGTTCGCTCAAGCGCATCGTGCTCGACGAACTGCATGCGTTGGTGACGTCGAAGCGCGGGGAATTGCTGTCGCTGGCCCTGGCGCGAATCGCGGCGCATGCGCCGGATTTGCAGATCACGGCGCTGAGCGCCACGGTGGCGCGGCCGGACCTGTTGCGCGACTGGATCGCGGCACCGCTGCCGGAGCGCGAAACGGAACTCCTGGTGATGAAGGGCGGGGCGGCGCCGGAACTACAGATCCTCGAGACGGAGCAGCACCTGCCCTGGGCGGGACATTCGGCGAACTATGCCCATGCCGAGCTCTACGAGGTGATCAAGCGGCACAAGACGACACTGTTGTTCGTCAACACCCGCTCGCAGGCGGAGATGCTGTTCCAGGGGCTGTGGAACATCAACGAGGACATGCTGCCGATCGCGCTCCACCACGGGTCGCTGTCGGTGGAGCAGCGGCGTAAGGTCGAGAGCGCGATGGTGTCGGGTGCGCTCAAGGCGGTGGTGTGTACCTCGACGCTCGACCTCGGCATCGACTGGGGCGATGTGGACCTGGTGGTGCAGGTGGGGGCGCCCAAGGGCTCGTCGCGCATGCTGCAGCGGATCGGCCGCGCCAACCACCGGCTGGACGAGCCGTCGCGAGCGCTGCTGGTGCCGTCGAACCGCTTCGAGGTGCTCGAATGCGAGGCGGCAGTGGAGGCGGTGGCGGAGGGTCACCAGGACAGCGAGGACCCCATCGCCGGCGGCTATGACGTGCTGGCGCAGCACGTGCTGGGCATGGCCTGCGCCGAGCCGTTCCATGCCGACGATCTCTATGCCGAGGTGAGGCGGGCATGGCCCTATCGCGAGCTGCCGCGCGGGCAGTTCGACCGCATTCTCGATTTCGTGGCGACCGGCGGCTATGCGCTGCGGGCCTATGAGCGCTATGCGCGGCTGCGGCAGACCGAGGACGGGCGCTGGCGGATCGCCCATCCGCAGGTGGCGCAGCAATATCGGCTCAATGCCGGCACCATCATCGAGGAGCCGATGGTGAAGGTGCGGCTGGTGCGCGGTCGCGGCTTCAAGCGGGGTGCGGTAACCGGGCCGATCGGCTATGGCGGCCGGGTGCTGGGGGAGATGGAAGAGTCGTTCTTCGGCCAGTTGCAGGTGGGGGACACCTTCATCTTCGGCGGCGAAGTGGTGGCCTTCGAGGGGCTGCGGGAGAACGAGGCATTCGTCAGCCGGGCGCAGGCGACGGACCCGAAGATCCCCTCCTACATGGGCGGCAAGTTTCCGCTGTCGACCTATCTCGCCGAGCGGGTGCGGCGGATCATGGATTCGCCGGAGGAATGGCGGAAGCTGCCGGAGCAGGTGGAAACCTGGCTCAGGCTGCAGCGCGAGGTGTCGGTGGTGCCGCAGCGCGACAGCCTGCTGGTGGAGACGTTTCCGCGCGGGACGCAGAACTTCATGGTCTGCTACCCGTTCGAGGGGCGGCTGGCGCACCAGACGCTGGGCATGCTGCTGACGCGGCGGCTGGAGCGGGCGCGGGCGCGGCCGCTGGGGTTCGTTGCGTCCGAATATTCACTCGGCATTTGGGGGCTGGGTGACCTGTCGGGGCTGATCCGCACCGGGCGGTTGTCGCTGGACGAACTGTTCAGCGAGGACATGCTGGGCGACGACCTCGAAGACTGGCTGGATGAATCGGCGCTGATGAAGCGGACGTTCCGCAACTGCGCGATCATTGCCGGGCTGATCGAGCGGCGGCATCCGGGCAAGGAAAAGACCGGTCGGCAGATCACCATGAGCTCGGACCTGATCTATGATGTGCTCTACCAGCACGAGCCGGACCACATCCTGATCCAGGCGACGCGGCGAGATGCGGCGCGTGGACTGCTCGACATCGAGCGGCTGGGGCAGATGCTGAAGCGCATCCGCACCCATATCGTCCACAAGCCGCTCACGCGGATTTCACCGCTGGCCGTGCCGGTGATGCTCGATATCGGGCGGGAACCCATTTTCGGTGAGGGGCGCGAATCTGCTATGGCGGAGGCAGCCGACGAACTGATGCGCGAGGCGCTGGGGCGGAGTTGAACCAGCCATTCATCCGGGCCGAGATCACGGAGACCCCGATCTTGCGCTTTTCGGGACACAATTTCGAACCCCTGCCCTCGGGCGCGCTCTTCTGGCACGGCCAGCAGACGCTGCTGGTTGCCGACCTGCATCTCGAGAAGTTGTCGAGCTACGCCCGGCACGGGCAGATGCTGCCGCCCTACGATACCGGGCTGACGCTGGCAAAGCTCGAAGCGGACATGCGCCGGACCGGCGCCAGCCGCGTGGTGGCGCTGGGCGACAGTTTCCACCGCGATGAAGGTTCCACCACGCTGCTCGAGGCGGACCGGGCGCGGGTGGATCGGCTGACCGATATGGCGGAGTGGATCTGGCTCGGCGGCAATCACGATCCGCGGCCGCATGCCCTGGGCGGCCGCTGCATGAACGAGGTGGAACTCGCCGGCGTGCTCCTGACGCACGAGCCCCAGCGCAATGCCGCGGGGATGATCGCGGGGCACCTCCATCCCTCGGCGCGGGTGCATATGGAAGGGCGCACCGCACGGCGGCCGTGTTTCGTCCATGACAACCGGCTGATGATCCTGCCCGCCTATGGCAGCGCCACCGGTTCGCTCAACATTCTGTCGCCGGCCTTTTTCGGGCTGTTCCACTGGCCGGCGCTGGAGGTGGTGATGCTGGGGCGCGAGCGCACCTATCCGGTGAGCCCGAAGCGACTGGTGCGGGGGTAGGCTCGGGCGAGTGGCATCTGCCGGCCACCCCCACCGCGTGTCATCCCCGCGGAGGCGGGGATCCATCCTGGCCTGCCTGCACATCCACCTGGCGGCCGTTCAGCCATCTCGAGATGGGCCCCGGCTCAAGGCCGGGGTGACACTGAGTGTGTGTAGGCGTCATGCCTTCAAGCCAACGATCAGCGCCGGAAGACCACGCCGCCGAGCCAGCCGGTGACGAGGGCGAGCAGGACGCAGACGACGCCGTAGGCCAGCGGGTACTGGACGGCGGAGAGGGCAAGGAAGCGTTCGAAGCCGATCTTGCGGACGGCGAAGCCTTCCGATCGACGGGCGACGATTTCGCCGTTCTTGAACACGTATGTCAGCGCCAGATAGGGACCGGGCGGGGCGTGGCTCGGCAGGGTCAGGCGGGCGGAATAGAAGTTGTTGGCGAGGAACTGAACGCCGTTCTCCTGGACACCGAACAGACCTTCCTCGGTCATCAGGCGGACGAGTTGGCGGCCGAAGACGGCGGTCTTCCACCAGCCGGCGTCAGTGGGCGTGACGATGTGGGACTCGGGCAGGATGCGGTTGGTGGTGAGCGTGGTGACATCGGAGATGTCGCGCAGGCGGGCGCTCGAGAGCACGTGGAAGTAGCTCGGAAAGTTCTCGAACTCGACCTGGTCGGTGTTGAGCCAGACGCCGAAGATGTTGGACTTCTGGCGGGCGACACGGGTCTGGGTGGGGCCGACAACGACGATGACGACGTTGTAGGGCCCCTGCACGGTGGAGGGATCGGCACCCGCTTCGGGGCCGATCTGGCCGAAAAAGGTCAGCCGTTCGCCATCGAAGCTCGAGGTGATTTCCACCGTGTCGCTCGACACCTGGGTGACGAGGCGCTGGGCAGCGGCGGGTGGTGCAAGGAGCACCAGTGCAGTCAGTAGGGTGGCGAGAAAGCGTTTCACCGCAAGCCTCCCGGCCCCATCACGGCCATGCTGAACGGGTCGGCGGGGGTGAGGATCAGCGACAGGCCAAAGCGGATGGCAACGGCGAGGACCAGCAGCGCCAACAGACCACGAAGTTGCTCGCCGCGCAGATACTTGCCGGCGGAAGCGCCGAATTGGGCGCCCACGGTGCCGCCGACCATGAGGCAGAAGGCGAGGAGAATATCGACGCTCTGGCTCTGGACGGCATGAAGGATGGTGGTGGCGCCCATCATCGCCACGACCTGCGCCAGCGAGGTGCCGATGACGACATTGCCAGGCACGCGCAGCAGATAGACCAGCGCCGGCACCATGATGAAGCCGCCGCCGATGCCGAGCAGCGAACCGACGAAACCGATGAAGAGGCCGATGATCAGCACCGGCAGCACGCTGATATAGAGGCGCGACTTCTTGAACCGGACACGCATGGGCAGGCCATGAATCCAGTTGTGCTGGTTGGGCAGCCGCTCGCGGACCACCACGCCCTGGCGCTGCCGGAGGATGGCGCGGGTGGACTCGATCAGCATCATGACGCCGACCGAACCGAGCAGGATCAGGAAGCCCAGCGAGATGACAAGGTCGAGCTGGCCGGCATTGCGCAAAAGCGAGAAGGCGGCGACGCCGCCGAATGCGCCGAGAATGCCGGACAGCACCAGATACATGGCCAGGTGCAGGTCGACGGCGCCGCGGCGATAGTGGGCCAGAGCCCCGGAGGTCGAGGCGGCAACCACCTGCCCGGTCACCGAGGCGACAGCCACCGAAGAGGGGACGCCGGAAAAGATCAGCAAGGGCGTGAGCAGGAACCCGCCGCCGACCCCGAACAGGCCGGACAAAAAGCCAACCGCCCCTCCGATCCCCACGAGAAAGAAGAGGTTCACGGAAAGCTCGGCGATCGGCAGATAGACCTGCAAGGCTCAGAATTCCGGGGATCAGCTTGATCGCCACCAGCTTAGCGCATTGTGCGTCAACAAGAAGTCAAGCGATCACAGGATTGTGGAAATGCCCGCGGACGCGAGGCCCCCACCCAGCCTCCCCCTGAAGGGAGGTTGGCTCGCTCCGGAGTTACCGAGTCCCCTGGAACGGAAGTCTGCCCTGTGGACGAAGAACGCAGAAGCTTCGGCCTTCCCCTCCCCCTTGAGGGGAGGGGTGAGGGCATCGGCGGATGTGCAGACGGGAGTTCGGGGGTTGTCTTGACCTCGACACCCCCACCCTCGATCCCTCCCCTCAAGTGGGAGGGAGGCGATGGGGGCCGCGCTGCGGTGTACGGCAAGGAGGAGGGAGGAGAGGATCGAGCTTGCATCGGCGTGATCCGAATAACCCCCACCCAGCCTCCCCCTGAAGGGGGAGGGGTGGATCGAGATTGGCTCGCTGCTGGAGGTGTCCCTGCGAGATCTAGCCTAGACGGGCTGGCTGCCGAGGACGGCGAGGAGGCGGGGGTTGATCTGGCCCTTTTCCGACATGCCGGTGCCGCGCTCGAAGGCCTTGATGGCTTCCGCCGTTTTGGGGCCGGCGACGCCGTCCGGGGTGCCGATGTCGTAGCCGAGCTTGACCAGCGCCTGCTGCACGCGGGTGATCACCTCGCGACTGGTGATGGGCTCGCCCGGGTCAAAGGCTTCCGCCCAGGTTCCGATGGGAGCGAAGTTCGACGGCAGGTCGATGGGCGCGGCCTTCCACGAGGCCAACTCGGCGTCGAGGCGGCCGACGGCTTCGGCGTTGAGCGACTTGGCGATATCGTCCTTGGCCTTGCCGGCGTCGGCATCGCCACTGCGGGCGGCCAGCGAGAACCATTTGTAGGACTGCTCGAAATCCTGCTCCACCCCAAGGCCACGGGCATAGAGCATGCCGAGGTTGAACTGGGAATCGGTCATGCCGAGTTCGGCTGCCTTGGTGAACCATTCGGCAGCGGTCTCGAAATCCTGCGGGCCGAGTTCGCCACCGGCATGCAGGGCTGCGAGGTTGTGCATGGCCATGCGATTGCCGTCTTCGGCGCTGCGCTGGTACCACAGACGGGCGACTTCGAGATCCTTCTCGAGCCCCTGCCCTGCTTCGTAAAGGTTGCCGAGGCGATACTGGGCCGGGGCGAAGCCTTGGGCGGCAGCGCGCTCGTACCACTTGGCGGCTTCGGCGAAATCCTGCTCGACCGCACGGCCTTCGCTGAAGATCGCACCGATCTCGAACTGGGCCCGCACATCACCATCGGCAGCAGCCTGGCGCAGTTCGATCGGGCCCACTGCCTCGGGCGGCAGATCGAAGGGCTCGGCAGGCGCGGCGGCGATGGTGTCGGGAATGCTGCCGGTGGTCTCGGACGAGGGTATGCCGGTGGGGACGGGATCAGCGGCGGGCTCGGCGGGGGCCGAAGCCGCTGTGGTTGCGAGCAATGCCGGCGGCATGGGCGTCGCCGTCGGCTTGGGCGCGGAGAAGCCGGCCGTGGCGTTGGGGTTGATCGCGCCGACTGCACTCGAGTCGACCATGTCGATGGTGCGCGGGTTCGGCGGCACCAGCGACACGTCCTGCTGCTCGCTCGGCACCGGAGTGGCAACCGGATCGGCGGGGACCGGATCGGCCGGTGCAGTGGTTTCGCTCGGCGCGACGGTGGGCGTGGCCTGCTGCTCGGCACTGCGCTGCAGCACCAGGTTCAGCGCCAGCATGGATACCGCCACCAGCGCGGCGGCGAGCAGCAGCGGGCGCCGGTTGCGGCTCAGGAAGCTGCCTTCGGCTGCCGGATCGTCCTCGACCATGGGGATCGGGGCTACGGCCGCGGCAGCGGCCTTGCGCGACGGGCGCGGCTCGGCGGCCGGCTGTTCGCCCTTGGCGGGCTTGGCGGGCTTGCCCTGCTTGGCTGGCTTGGCGGCCCTGGACTTTGCGGGTACCTTGACCGGCCCGGCGGTGGGGACTGCGACCTCGGCGTCCCCCTGGCGAGCCTTGGGCCGGAAGCGCGCGAGGGCGCGGCCGATGGGCGAGGCATCCGAGATATCGTTTGCCGGGCCATCCTGACGCGCCTGCTGGGCACGCCGGGCGGCGGCGACGAAGGTGGAGGTGCTGCTGGCGGCCGGCGCAACGTCGGGCGCGGCGGGACGGCTCTTGGGCTGGACTTCGGCGAAAGGATCGGTCGGTTCGTTGCCAAAGCTCGACACCGGGCGCGGCGGACGCTCGACCACGGCCGGATCGAACACCGGGCGGCCCTCGGCTTCGACGCGCGACGGCGGAGGCGGCGGAAAGCCGGGATCGACCAGCGGAGCCTCGGCAGCCGGGTTGGCGGGCATGCTGTCGGACTTGCCGGAACGGGCGAGCGCCGCGAGCATGGCGTCGAGCCGCTTGTCTTCGGTATCGGCCGGGGTGGATTGCGGCTCGGCGGGACTGGCTTCCGGGGCCGACTGACGCGCCGGCTGGCGCTGCGTATTGCCGCTCAGCGCGGCCTCCAGCCGTGCCAGGCGCTCGGCGGTGTCGCGGCCGGCGGTGTTCAGGACGGCCGTCATGCGCTCCTCGAGCGCGCTGATGCTGTCTTCGCTCAAGCCGGGTGCCGCGGCGGGTGCGGCCGTCTTGCTGATGGCCTCGGAGGTCTTCTGCGCCAACATGGTGGCGAGCTTGTCGTAGTCGGGACCCTTGCTGGCCGTGCGGATAAGGCCGGTGATCTGGTCTTCGATGCTCTTGAGGCTTTCCGGCCCGAACATGGCCACGGGCGCCGGCGCCTTGCGGGTGACGGCTTCGCTGGTGCGCTCGGCGACCAAGGTCGCCATGGCTTCGAGGCCGGCCTGGTCCTGCTGCGTGGAGTAGAGACGGGCCAGCTTGTCGAGCTGGGCGCCGGTGTCATCCATGCGCGCCATCAACTGATGCAGCTGATCCTCGACCTTGCGGGTGTCAGCGGGCTGCAGGTTACGGCTGGCGAGGTCCTCGAGGCGGTTCTCGATCTGCTGGAAGCGCGGCTCCATGCCGGCGAGCACCGCGTCGCGCAGGGCGGAAACATCGGTCTTGAGCCCGGCAACGTCGCCATTGGCGCTTTCGAAATCGCCGATACGGGCGGCGAGGGCATCGACCTTGGCGACCAGCTTGCTGGGGGCGGCGTCGCTCGACTTCATCGCCTTGGTGAAGGCCGCCATTTCGGCCGTCAGCCGCTCGAGCTCGGGGCTCGGCAGGGCGACATTGCGCTCGATGGCATCGATGCGGTCGTAGATGTTGCGGACGCTCTGCTCGATCGACTCGACCAGTGGGGCGGTGTCGCCGCCGCTCTCGATGCGACGTTCCTCGCGGACGACCTCGCGCTCCATCTGCTGAGCCTGCAGTTCGGCGAGCTTGCCGACAGTGGCGGTGACGTCATCGAGACGATGGTTGATGGCGCTGAGGTCGACCCGCGGGCCCTCCTCGATCATGGCGCCGAGCGCGGCGATCTGCGCTTCGAGACGCTTGACCTGCCCCGTCTCGCCGACGGCACCGGCAAGCAGTTCCACCACATGGGTGAGCTGCTCCACCTGGCTGGCGACCTCGCGGACGCTGCCATGGCCGTTGCGCTGGGCCTTGAGTTCGCCTTCGAGCCGCTCGAGCCGACCGGAGAGGCCGGTAACAAGGGTGGTGAGTTCGCGGAATTCAGGGTTCTCGCTGGCGCGACGGCCGACACTCGGACCAGGCGCCGACATCTGCCGGCTGCGGATTTCGGCGATCGCCCGGGTGAGGGCGTCGGTCTCGTCATCGGCCATGGTGTCGCGCTCGCTGAACCGGTCCACCGCACGCTTGACCGTCCGCAGGGCCTCGCGGCGCCGAACAGCCGGCTCGGCACCACCCTCGACACGTTCGCGCAGGGTTCGCACCCGCTGCGCCAGCCCGTTCACCGCCGGTTCCGGACGCTCGTCGCGAGCGTAGCGATCCTCGACCTGATCGAGCAGCGCCACCAGTTCGCCGCGCAGCGCCTGCCACTCGCCCCCGGAGGGGTCGCGCGGAACGTTCAACGTCTCCGGATCGAGGTAGGCGCGGGGCATGGTTGGTCCCTGTGCATTGAATGGCGGCCCTCGCGACTCCACGAAGGTATGACGGTCACTGTTGAGAAAACATGGTAAAGAAGCCGTTAAGCATTGCCGCAATATGCAACAGCCACCGCCTGCGGAACCTGCTTTTGTCGGGGTTCTGCCATCTCAGAGGAGCTCCATTCGGGCATGACTCGCCGCCGCATCATTATCGTCGACGACCACCCGCTGTTTCGGGCGGCGCTGAAGCAGACGCTGGCGGGCGGGGACACGACCGTAGCGGTGGAAGAGGCCGGGGACCTCAATGGGCTGAGCGCGGCGCTCGATGCCGATCGGGACTGCGACCTGGTGCTGCTCGACCTCAACATGCCGGGGGCACGGGGCTTTTCCGGCTTGCTGCTCTTGAGGGCGCAATATCCCGACATTCCGGTGATGATCATCTCCGCGGTGGAAGACGGCACTGTGATCCGCAGGGCATTCGAACTCGGCGCGGCGGGATACCTGCACAAATCGGCCGGACCGACGGAGATCCGGCGGGCGATCGAAACGGTGCTCTCGGGCGAGATGTTCGTGCCGGCTGGGGCGAGCCTTGCGGCGGAGGACAGCCACAGCGCCCTGATGCGGCGGCTGGCGACGCTGACGCCGCAGCAGGTGCGGGTGCTGATGATGCTCAGCGACGGATTGATGAACAAGCAGATCGCCTATGAGCTGTCGATCTCGGAGGCGACGGTGAAGGCGCATGTGTCCGCCATCCTGCAGAAGCTCGATGTCGACAGCCGCACCCAGGCGGTGATCGCGGCGGCTCGGATCGAGGAAGGCGAGTTCGAGGCGCTGTTCAACCTGGGAGCGGAGAAGGCGTAGCGCCTACCCTGCCCGCCGGACCGGACGGCCGCTCTGACTGGCGAGGCCGCTGATGGCGGCGCGCAGGGCGGCGGGCTTGACCGGCTTGGTGACGACAGTGATGCCGCGATCCTCGGCAAGGGCGCGAACGGCGGGACTGCGGTCGGCAGTGACCAGAGCGGCCGGCAGGTGGCCGCCGAGATTGTGGCGGAGCCACTCGATCGCATCGAGGCCGGACGTCTGGTCGAGGTGGTAGTCCATCAGCACCAGGTCGGGATACCAGCCTTCGAGCAGGTGTTCCTTGTCGATCTGTTTCAGCGACAGCGCGCTGCGGACCTCGCAGCCCCAATGGCCGAGCAGGCCCTCCATGGCTTCCAGGATGGCGCGCTCGTTGTCTACGCAGAGCACCTTGAGGCCCGCCATGCCGAAGCCGGCTTCGGCGGCGGGGCTCGGTGCCTCGGATGCGGCGCGCACCGGGCGGGTTACCGGCAGGTAGAGCGAAAAGCGCGAACCGCGGCCCTCGGCGCTATCGAGTTCGAGCGTCAGGCCCAGCGCGGTGACAAGACGCTGGACGATCGAGAGGCCGAGCCCCAGCCCTTGCGCCATGCGGGCGCCACGCTCGAGGCGGGAGAATTCGGCAAACACCAGCCGGTGCTGGTCACGGTTGAAGCCGATGCCGGTATCGACGATGTCGAGGCGGACGCGGGCGCCGCGCCGGCGCAGCCCCACCAGCACCTTGCCGCCGGGGGCGGTGTATTTGATGGCGTTGGAGACGAGGTTCTGCACGATGCGGCCGACTAGGGTGCGGTCGGCGAGCAGCGTCACCGCCGAGGGCACGATGCGCAGCGAGATATTGCGCTCGCGGGCCATGGGGGCGAACTCGACCTCGATCTTGCGCAGGAGATCGCGGGCGGTGACCGGCGCCACGGCCGGGCGGAGGGCGCCGCTGTCGATGCGCGAGATGTCGAGGAGCGCGGCCATGATGTCTTCCACCGCCGTCAATGAAGCCTCGATGGAATTGGCGAGTTCGGCAAGGCTGGTGGATTTGGCGCGCTCGATCAGCGTCGAGGTGTAGAGCCGGGCGGCGTTGAGCGGCTGCAGCAGGTCGTGACTGGCGGCCGCGAGAAACCGGGTCTTGTCGTGGTTGGCAGCGTCGGCCTTGGCGCGGGCGATCTCGAGTTCGGCATTAACGCGGGTGAGCGCGGCGGTGCGCTCGGCGACGCGGCCTTCGAGGGTCTGGTTGACGCGCTCGAGTTCGCGCTCGGCGTGAGCGCGGGCGGTGACGTCGGAGATGCTGATCACGAGCCCGCCTTCGGGCAGGCGGCTGGAATGAAACTCCAGGGTCTGGCCGGAATGGCCGAGGCGCTGGGTGACGGTGCTTTCCGAGGAGGTCAGCAGGTCGATGCGCTCCACGGCCAGCCGGGTGGCGTCACCCGGGCCGAGATCGCCGCGCGCGGCAAGGCGCAGGGCGATGTCGAACAGCATGGTGCCCGGCGCGCCCACCGTCTCGGGCAGGCCGAGCAGGTCGACATAGCGCCGGTTCGAGGTGACGAGGCGCAGCGCGGCATCGAAGATGGCGATGCCCTGCGGAAGATGATCGATCGCCTGCCGGAGGCTGGTGGCGGCTTCGGCCGCTGGCGGTTGCATGAGCGCGGGGATCCGGGTTGCTGAGCAGACTATGGGCGCCTCATCCGGCACAGGCAAGGCCGACGTCCGGCCATTGCCTCGCGCGGAATGTTAACCGATGTTAGCCTATCCGCGCGTGGGAGCCGGATTTGCGGCAAGGAGAGAGACAATGGCCGGTGTGTTGAAGGAATTTCGCGATTTCGCCATCAAGGGCAACATGATCGACCTCGCCATCGGGGTGATCATCGGAGCGGCGTTCGGCGCCATCGTGTCGTCGATCGTTGACGACATCTTCATGCCGCTGATCGGACTGATCATCGGCGGGATCGACTTCTCCAACCTGTTCATCGTTCTCTCCAACCCCAACGACGTGCCGGTGCCCTCCGTCGCCGCCGCACGGGACGCGGGCGTTGCCACGCTCAATATCGGGCTGTTCATCAACGCGGTGGTGAAGTTCACCATCATCGCCTTCGTGCTGTTCATGGTGGTGAAGGCGATCAACGCCATGAAGCGCGAAGCGGCCAAGGAGCCGGTTGAAACCACCCCCGCCCCGAGCAAGGAAGAGATTCTGCTGACGGAGATCCGCGACGCGTTGCGGGCGAACCCGCGGGTGTAGGAAGACTTTCCTTGACATCGACCACATAGGTTCATATGCCTACTCCGTAGGTGCTGCGTCCATCCGGGTTTTTCCGGATCGGGAAAAATCCGCACACCTCGTGCACAGTGGATCCGCCTTTTACCGGGTTGCCCGGGACGATGGTGCTTGGAGCCGCGCCGTTGCCGGGAGGCTGTTGGGACAGGTGAAGCGTGGGACGGACGCATCTGGCCAAGGAGGGAACGGCAATGAGCGACCAGGCCGACTACCACTCGCATCGTACCGGTGACCGGCTGATCCATATCGTCGATGGCGACATCGAAACCTGTGAAGCATTGAGCGTGCTGTTTCGGCTGGAGGGATTTCAGACCGGGTACTTCCTCGAGGCGGCGCAGTTCGTCACCGCTTTGGAGCGGTGGCAGCCGGATGTTGTGGTGCTGAACCTGCGGGTGGGGCAGGACAGCGGGCTGGCGCTGCTGAGCCGGGTGCGGGGCGCACAGACCGGCACACCGGTGATCATGCTGGCGGACGGCCCGCAGGTGGAAGCGGCGGTGACGGCGATGAAGCTGGGGGCCACCGACGTTTTGACCAAGCCGCTCGACAGCGATCATCTGCTGATGGTGGTGCGTGAGGCCTTGCGGCGGGAGGCCTCGCGGACGCCGGCGCCGCAACACCGGCCAGTGGAGCTGCGCAACTTCGCGGGAGGTGCTGCAGTTGATCACCAGCGGGCAATCCAACAAGGAAGCCGGGCGGCAGCTGGGGATTTCGCCGCGCACCATCGAGGTGCACCGGGCGCGGGTGATGGAGAAGCTTGGGGCGAAGAATACCGCCGACCTGATGCGGATCGTGCTGACCAGTTGAGGGTGGACCTGCCGGGGCGGTGACGCCGTGGTGGGTTTACCGCGAGATCTCAGGGATGGGTCCCCGCTTTCGCGGGGATGACAACTGGTGGGTGTGGGGCACGGGCAGCAACGCTCACGCATCGCAGAACTGGCCCGATACGGCGCCTCAACCGGCAATGGGAAACTGACTGCGGCGGATCGCGCGGTCACCGCGTGCGTTCGTGCCAGACACGGAGCTGAGGAGGCGTGACATGGAGCGGGTGACGGGTGGGTGCCTGTGCGGGGCGGTTCGCATCGAGGCGGTGGGGGAACCGTATCGGGTGGGCGTCTGCCATTGCCTCGACTGCCGCAAGCATCATGGGGCGTTGTTCTTTGCGGCGGCGATGTTTCCGGCTGCAGCGGTGGCGGTGACGGGTGAAACGGGCAGCTACAAGGGCCGACATTTCTGCCCGCGCTGCGGCTCCTCGGTGTTCGCCGTGAGCGGAGACGAGGTGGAGCTGCATCTGGGGGCGCTGGACCAGCCGGACCAGTTCGTGCCGACCTATGAATGCTGGACGGTGCGCCGGGAGGCGTGGCTGCCGGAATTTCCGGAAATGCGGCAGTACCAGCGCGACCGTGAGGCGGCAGGGCGTTCGGAAGGCTAAGCCTCTCCCGCCGCTTGCGAAGGTCGCGGCGGCAGCTACAAGAGACGGTTCGTCTCGTCGACTCCCTCGGACATCATGACCACCTCCCCTTCGCCCGCGCGGCCGCAGCATCCTTTCGTGGTTCGCCATGGCGACGTGCTGCGCATCGCCCTGCCCGCTTCGATCGCCTTCATCACCGAGCCGCTGGTGGGGCTGGTCGACATCGTGGTGATCGGACGGCTGGGTGACGCGGGGCTTCTCGGCGGGCTGGTGCTGGGGGCGCTGGTGTTCGACGTCCTGTTCTCGCTCGCCTATTTCCTGCGCATCGGCACAGGGGGCCTGGTGGCGCAGGCGGTGGGGGCGCGCGACCCGCAGGATGGCTTGCTGCATGTGAGCCGGGCACTGGTGCTCGGCGTCGGGATCGGCCTGGCGATGATCGCTCTGTGGTGGCCGATCCTGTGGCTGTCGACGACGCTCTTGGCGCCGGAGGCCGGTGCGAGCGCGGCGCTGGCGGACTACTTCTTCTGGCGCATCTGGTCGGCACCGTTCTCGCTGGTGAACTATGCCCTTCTGGGCTGGTTCTACGGCCGCGCCGCGGCACGAACCGGCATGCTGCTGCAATTGCTGCTGCACGGGATCGACATCACCCTCAGCATCTGGATGGTGCACGGGCTCGGTTGGGGCGTGCCGGGCGCCGCGATCGCTACGGTGATCGGGCAGGTCGTGGCCGCCGGTGTGGGGTTGGGGCTGCTGATCCGGCACTATGGTGGCATCGCGCCGATGCTGCGCCGGCTCAGCGTGCCGGACCTGCTGCATGCACCGGCGGTGACCCGGATGCTGGGGCTGAGCCGCGACCTGATGATCCGCTCGGCGGCGCTGATGGGCGCCTATGCCTGGTTTGCCGCACAGGGCTCGCGCATGGGCGAGGTGGCATTGTCGGCCAATGCGGTGCTGCTGAACCTCCTGATGGTGGCCGGCTATTTCCTCGACGGCATTGCCCAGGCGGCGGAGCAACTGACCGGCAAGGCGGTGGGCGCCAACTGGCGGCCGGCCTTCGACCAGGCCTACCGCCTGTCGATGGTGTGGGGGCTGATGATCAGCCTCGTGATGGGCGCGGCCTGGTACCTGTCGGGGCCGTGGCTGATCGGCTTCATGACCACCAATGAAGAGGTGCGAGCCTATGCGCTGACCTACCTGCCGATCGCGGTGGTGGCGACGCTGACCTTCATGCCGGCCTTTGTCTATGACGGCATCCTGATCGGCACGACGCTGAACACCACGATGCGCAACGGCATGGTGGTGTCGCTGGTGGTCTTCCTCGCCGCGGCGATGGTGCTGCAGCCGATGCTGGGCAATTGGGGGCTGTGGGCCGCGCTCCATTGCTGGTTCCTGGCGCGCGGCGGCATCTATTGGTGGGCGCTGGAGCGGCGGCGGGCCGGCTTGTTTGCGGTGGCCTAGAGGCTGGCGCGGCCGGCAGCCCAGTCGTCCGTGCGCGTGCCGGACAGTTCGGCGATGCTGGTCTTTCCGGCCGCGCGGACGGCGGTGACGAGGCCGCGCTTGATGCGATCGAGCAGGTCGAGCCCGCCGAACACCAGCGCAGAGTAAAGCTGGATGGCGTCGGCACCAGCCTCGAACTTGGCGACGGCCGATTGCGGCGAGTGGATGCCGCCGACGCCGACGATGGGCAGCGTGCCGACGCGCTGGCGCATCTGCGCGAGGCGGCGGGTGGAGAGTTCGAACAGCGGCTTGCCGGAGAGGCCGCCGGTTTCCGCGGCATTTTCGAGGCCAGCCACCGGGTCGCGGCTGATCGTGGTGTTCGAGACGATGAGTCCGTCGAGGTCGGTAGTCTCGATCACTGCGGCGACGGCATCGAGGGCGGCCTCGTCGAGATCGGGCGCGATCTTGAGCAGCACCGGGACGCGGGTCCTGGCCTTGGCACGGGCGGCAAGCACGTCGCCAAGGAGGCGCCGCAGCGTTTCATCGGCCTGCAGATTGCGCAGGCCCGGGGTGTTGGGCGAGGAGATGTTGACGGTGAGGTAATCGGCCAGATCGGCGAAGCGGCGGACGCCGAGCACATAGTCGGCGACGAAATCCTCGCTGTCCTTGTTGGCGCCGATGTTGACGCCGAGAGCGGCGGGCACGCGGAGGTTGCGCAGGCGCTCGAACACGGCGTCATGGCCCTCGTTGTTGAAGCCCATGCGGTTGATGACGCCTTCGGCGGCAGCGACGCGGAACAGGCGGGGCTTCGGGTTGCCCTGCTGCGGGCGCGGCGTGACGGTGCCGATCTCGACCATGCCGAAGCCCATCAAAGCCAGCGGCCGCGGCACCTCGGCGTTCTTGTCGAAACCGGCAGCCATGCCGACCGGGTTGGTGAGCTCGAGGCCGCAGAGGCTGGTCTTAAGCTCGGGCGGATCGGCGCGATCCTGCTGTGGCGCCAGGCCAAGGCGCAGTGCAGTGATGGTGCTCGTATGGGCCGTCTCCGGATCCATGTTGAGCAGGGTCTGCCGGGTGACATCGGCGACGCCCGGCAGGCGGAGCAGCGGCGACAGGGCAGACAGGATCATCGGACCGCCTCCGGGAGGGTGCAGGACCCGTCTGCGGCGACGCTCACCGGCGCTTCCCAGGCCACGGCGGAAAGCGGCAGCGGACGGTTGTAGAGGTGGGGGAACAGGGCGCCGCCGCGCGAGGCTTCCCAGACGAGGTCGTCGCCCAGATCAGCCGTGCGGACCGCAAGGATCACCAGGTCGGACTGGCTCTTGAAGTGAAGCCGCAGGGTTTCGGCCAATTGCTCCGCGGTGGAAAAATGCATGTAGCTATCGGCGTCGTCGATCGGCATGCCGGCGAAGCTGGTGGTGGCGCGGGCGGGGGCAAAGGCCGCTTCGGTGGCGATCTTGTAGATGAATTCGGGGCTCGGCATGGCGCGGACCGTATAAGGGCGGTTCGTGGGCCGCAAGCGGATCGGACTTTACTTTGGGAGAAGAGGAGGATAGGTATAGGACGTAATTCTGTGCATTGAGAATAATGTCCTGACATGCTGTCGCACCGCGCCATCTGGGACGGAATAGACGCGCTGGCCCGCCGCCACGGGCTGTCGGTGTCGGCGCTCGCCAAGCTGGCGGGGTTCGACGCGACGGCGTTCAATGTTTCCAAGCGCGTCGGCAAGGACGGCCGGCCCCGCTGGCCGTCGACCGAGAGCATCGCCAAGGTGCTGGAGGCGACGGGGGAAAGTTTCGAGACGTTCTTTCAGGGCGCCGGCGCCTATACGCAGGGCGCATCGACGGGGCGGCTTTCGACGGTGCCGCTGCTGGGCCTCGCGCAGGCGGGCACGGGCGGCTTCTTCGACAGTGCGGGTTTCCCGGCCGGACAGGGCTGGGACGAGGTGGCGCTGCCGACGCCGGGCGACAACGGGGTCTATGCGCTTGAAGTGCAAGGCGATTCCATGGAGCCGCTCTATCGCGAGGGCGACCGCATCGTAGTGTCGCCCACCGAGCAGGTGCGGCGCGGCGACCGGGTGGTGGTCAAGACCCGCGACGGCGAGGTGATGGCCAAGATCCTGGCGCGGCAGACAGCCAAGCAGATCGAACTGCATTCGATGAACCCGGCCTATCCACCGCGGACGTTCGAACTCAAGGACATCGAATGGATGGCGCGGATCATCTGGGCGAGCCAGTGAAGATCGTTCCGCTTACCGAGGCTAATGCAGCCGAGTGGCTGGAACTGCGCCTGGCGCTGTGGCCGGATACCAGCCGGCAGGAGCACGAAGCGGAGATCACTCAGATCCTCGCCGCGCTGGGGGACACCTTCAGCATTCTGGCGCAGGACCGGGAAGGGGCCGCACTGGGGTTTGTGGAGGCGAGCCTCAGACGCGACTATGTCAACGGCACCGACACCTCGCCGGTCGCCTTTCTCGAAGGCATCTACGTCGTGCCCCAGGCGCGCGGGCGCGGGGTGGCGCGGGCGCTGGTGGCGGCGACGGAGACCTGGGCGCGCGAGCAGGGCTGCATCGAATTTGCCTCCGATGCGCTGCTCGACAATGTCGACAGCCACGCCATGCACAGGGCGCTCGGCTTCGAAGAGACCGAGCGCGTGGTGTTCTTCAGGAAGGTGCTGAAGTAGCAGCCGCTTGGCCCTCAGAACTTCTTGTCGATGCCGGCCTGCTTCATCACGGCGTTGGCCGTGTGGCGGGACAGACTGCCCCTGTCGACGGTGAAAGTGCGGCCAGTGATCGGGCTGTACCAGATCTCGTGGTCGCCTTTGCCGTGGCGCTTGAAGGTGCAGCCTGCGGCACGCAAGGCTTCGACGATCTCGGTGTAGAAGCCGCGGACCATCTACTCGGCGGCGTCGCCGGTGATGTCTGCCAGCACGTGGAAATCGATGGTCCGAGGGTCGGGGCCGGTGACATCGTTGTCAGCGAGCAGTTCCGGGGTTACCGCCACCACCCGCCGGTACAGATCGTCCAGCGTCGCCGCTTCCGTCACCAGTCCAACGATATCCTCGCTCGTGGCAACCCAGACCCCGGCTTCGGCATCCCATTGCGCCGTGACGCGAAAGCTGTCTGTCATCTGCCCTTCCTCGCTCGGCAAGGAGCGTAGGACATCACCGGCTGACCAGCAAGCCAGCCCTCAGGTCAGCAGCTTGCCGGCCAGGGCGTCCTCGATGAGCATGCGGGTTTCGCCAACGCCATAGAGGGCGATGAAGGAGCCGAAGCGGGGGCCCTGATCGTCGCCGAGCAGCACCTGATAGATGGCCTTGAACCAGTCGCGCAGGGGCTCGAACTTGTGGGCCTTGCCGATCTCGTAGACGAGGTTCTGCAGGGCCTCGGCGTCGGTCGAGCCGGCATAGCCTTCGAGCTGGGTGCGCAGGTCCTCGAGGGCGGCGCGCTCCTGCTCGGTGGGCGCCCGATAAACCTTGAGCGGCTTCACCTTGTCGTTGAAGTAGCGCACGGCATAGGCGGCGAGCTTGTCGAGCTCGGGATGGGTGGCAGGGCTGGCACCGGGGATGTAGCGCGAGATGAAGCCCCACATCACCTTGGTGTCCTGGGCGTTGGCAGTCGCCACCAGATTCAGCAGCAACGCAAAGCTCAGCGGCACGTCGGGGTTGGGCACGTCGCCATAGTGGACGTGGAAGGCTGGGTTCTCGAGCCGGGCGGCCGCATCCTGCGTCTGGTAGGCGGCGACGTGGGAATAGTAGTCGTCGACCTGGCGCGGGATGACGTCGAAGTGGAGGCGCTTGGCCACCCGGGGCTTGAGGAACATGTAGAGCCCCAGGCTCTCGGTCGAGGCATAGGTCAGCCACTCGTCGATGGTGAGGCCGTTGCCCTTGGATTTGCTGATCTTTTGGCCTTCGGCGTCGAGGAACAGCTCGTACACATAGTGCTCGGGCGGGGTGCCGCCGAGGATGGCGCAGATGCGGTCGTAGATCGACTGGTTGGTCTGGTGATCCTTGCCGAACATCTCGAAATCGACACCCAAAGCGGCCCATCGCATGCCGAAATCGGGCTTCCATTGCAGCTTTACGTTACCGCCAGTGACCGGAACGGTGGTGTCTCGGCCATCTTCGTCAGTGAAAGTGACAGTGCCGTCCTTTGCGTTCACTTCCTTCATCGGCACGTAGAGCACGCGACCGGAAATCGGCGAGATCGGCAGGAAGGGCGAGTAGGTCGCCTGCCGCTCGGCGCCGAGGGTGGGGAGCATGACGGCCATGATGTCGTCATAGCGCTCGGCGGCGCGCAGCAGCACTTCGTCGAACTTGCCGGACTTGTAGTAGTCGGTGGCGCTGGCGAATTCGTAGTCGAAGCCGAAGGTGTCGAGGAAGCGCCGCAGCATGGCGTTGTTGTGGTGCCCGAAGCTCTGGTGCTCGTTGGTCCAGGGGTCCGGCACCGAGGTCAGCGGCTTTTGCAGATGCGGCTCCATCGCCTCCTTGGAGGGGACGGTGTCCGGAATCTTGCGCATGCCGTCCATGTCATCGGAGAAACACAGCAGCCGGGTCGGGATCTGGTCGCGGGTGAGCAGGCGAAAGGCGGTGCGCACCATGGTGGTGCGGGCAACCTCGCCGAAGGTGCCGATATGCGGCAGACCCGAGGGGCCGTAGCCCGTCTCGAACAGGGCTTCGGTCTTGCCGGACTTTTCCAGCCGCCGGACGAGTTTGCGCGCCTCCTCGAACGGCCAGGCGCGGGCGGTCTGGGCGGCGTCGAAAAACGCGGGGTCAAGCTCGGGCAGCACTGGGGAAAGCCTCTATCTCGGGGAACCGGGGGTGTTTGACACCGGCGGCGGCGCGCGTCAACGGCGGCTTGCCTTGCCAAGGCGCGGCTGGCTGCCTAGGTGTTGGCGCAAATGTTACGCCCAAGGACCCGCCGATGTCGCTTTCCGTGCATGATGCCCTGATCCGCCTGATGATCGTTGCCGCCTCGGCGGACCACGACATCACCGAGGTCGAGCTGGACCGCATCGAGGGGCTGATCGGGCGGCTGCCCGTGTTCGAGGGCTTCGACCGCTCGCGGCTGGCTGAGGTGGCCAATGCCTGCGCCGATGCGATGAATGATGGCGCGGGGCTCGACGGCGTGATCGCCGAAGCCATCGCCGCGCTGCCGCCCAAGCTCGAGGACACGGCCTATGCCCTGGCCGTCGAGGTCACTGCGGTGGACCTCTTGCTGGAGCAGGAAGAACTGCGCTTTCTCGAACTGATGCGCGACCACATGCGGCTCGACCGGCTGACCACGGCGGCGATCGAGGTGGCGGCGCGGGCGCGGCTGCGCAAGCTCCCGGATTAGTAGAACCCCACCGGGAACCAGCGCAGGTAGAGTTCGTCGAGGGTGCCGTTGTCCTGGAGGCGCACCAGGGCCCAGTCGATGGCTTGGCGCACCGCGTCCTGCCCGGCGGGGACGGCGACGGCGAGACCCTCCCCGAACAGCGCCGGACGGAAATAAGGCTCGCCGGCAAAGCCGCAGCAGCCGAGATTTTCGTTGATCCAGAACGAGGCGCGCATGGCGTCGCCGAAGAAGGCGTCGGCGGTGCCAGCCTTGAGCGCTTCGAGTGCCTCGATCTCGGTTGGAAAGGCGCGGGTCGCAACGTCCGGCAGGTAGCGCTGCATGAAAGTGGCGTGGGCGCTGCCGGAGCGGACGGCGACTGTGCGATCCGCCAGTTGGGCGGGATCGAAGCGTTCGGCATCCTCGAGACGGGTGACGAAGCGTCCGGGCAAGGCGAGGTAGGTGGCGGTGAAGTCGAAGCGCTCGCCGTTCTCGGGGGTCAGCGCCAGACCGGCGATCAACGCATCACCCTGATTATCGGCCAGCGCATCGGCGACCTGCTCCCAGGGCCAGGCCTGGATGGTGCAGGCGACGTCGACCTCGGCGCAGATGCGGCGGGCGAGGTCGATGTTGAAGCCGATCAGTTCGCCACCCCCATCACGGAAGTTGAAGGGTGGGAAATCGGCGGTGGTGAGGAAGCGGATCGCGGGGATCGGCGTGACGCTGGGCAGCAGTTCGCGCGCGCTCGGATCGGTATGGTTGGGCAGGGTCTGGGCGAAAGCGGGGGTGGCGAGGCCAACGGTCATCAGCACGGCCGCGAGTGCGCTGACAAAGCCCCCCACCCGGCTCGATGACGGACTTGGCAGGCCAAGTCCTATCTCGCTTCCCTCCCCATCAGGGGGAGGGAGTGCAGGAGCCGAGAGCGCCGTGCGCGCACGGCCATTGCTACTCTCCAAAGTGAGCGCCGTGGGCGCGCGCCCGTCGCCTCCCTCCCCCTTGTGGGGAGGGAATGAGGGTGGGGGTGTCGGCACAAACCAGACCATCAGACCTGATCCAGGCCGTACATCAGATCGGCAATGAGGTCGTCGGGGTCTTCGAGGCCGATCGAGAGGCGCAGGAGGCCGGGGGTGACGCCGGTTTCGAGGCGAACTTCCTCGGTGAGGCGGGCGTGGGTGGTGGTGCGCGGATGGGTGATCAAGGAGCGCGCGTCGCCCAGATTGTTGGAAATCAGGATCACCGCCAGATTGTCGGAGAGGGCGAAGGCGCCTTCCTGTCCGCCCTTGACGTCGATGGCGAGCAGCGTCGAGCCGCGGCTCATCTGCCGCCTGGCGAGGTCACATTGCGGGTGGTTCGGGTCGTGCGGATAGATGACCCGTTCGACCTTGGGGTGGCTCGCGAGAGCGGCCGCGACCTTTTCCGCGCTATCGGTCATCCGCTCGATGCGCAGGGCATAGGTCTCGAGCCCCTTGAGCAGCACCCAGGCATTGAAGGCGCTGAGGGTGGCGCCGGTCTGGCGCAGGAAGGTGTGGATGTCGCCCTCGATCAACTCCCTCGAGCCGAGGACCACGCCGCCGAGCACCCTGCCCTGGCCGTCGATGTGCTTGGTGGCCGAATAGGTGACGAGGTCGGCCCCGAGTTCCAGCGGCTTCTGGTAGAGCGCGGTGGCGAAGACGTTGTCGACGATCAGCCTGGCCCCGTGGGCATGGGCGATCTCGGCGACGGCCTTGATGTCAACCAGTTCGAGCGTGGGATTGGTCGGCGTTTCGACGAACACCAGCCTCGTGTTCGGCTGCATGGCGCGCGCGAAGTTCTCGGGGTCGCGGCCATCGACCAGGGTCGAGCTGACGCCAAAGCGCGGCGCGTAGTCCTCCACCACGTAGCGGCAGCCGCCGAACAGCGCCTGGGCGGCAACGATGTGGTCCCCTGCCCTGACCTGGCTCATCACCGCATTGGTGACGGCGGCCATGCCGGAGGCAAAGGCACGGCCCGCCTCGGCACCCTCGATCAGCGCCATGCGCTCCTGGAACACGTCGACCGTCGGGTTGGCAAAGCGCGAGTAATTGTGCCCGCCCGGGATCTTGTTCTGGAACAGGAGCTCGGCATGTTCGGAGCTCGGGTAGGAGTAACCGGAGTTCAGGAACAGCGCTTCGCTGGTCTCGTGGAACTCGGTGCGATTGTTGCCGCCGTGAACCATCTGCGTGGCCGCGGACCGGTTCTTCGGATCGCGGAGCGGATTGTTCTGTTTCGACATGGGCGCTGCCTTCAGACAAAAAAACCGGCACGCGAGTGGCGGCCGGTTCCCACACGGTCCTTAGCGACTTGTTTTAAGTGGCTGCAAGCGACCGGCCAAATCACCACTGGGCTGTGATGTAAGGGCAATTGGCTGTTGGCGTCAACCGCGGTGGTTGCTAGGAAAACCCGGGCCTTCGCCCGCGTGAGCTGCTCGAGATGCAACAGGACTGGCCCCAGGGCGTCTTTCCCGCACGGTTGATCGAAGCCCTGCACCAGCAGGGTGCGATAGCGGCTGCCCGTCCGTTCGATGCCGATCAGGTGCAGCCGGCAAGCCTGGACCTCCGACTGGGGCCGGTGGCCTACCGGGTGCGCTCGAGCTTTCTGCCCGGGCCCTCCCATTCGGTGGCCGAGCGCATCGAGGCGCTGAAGCTGCATGAGGTCGACCTGAGCAAGGGCGCGGTGCTGGAGCGCGGCTGCGTGTACCTCGTGCCGCTGCAGGAAACGCTGGCGCTGCCGGCTGCGGTCAGCGCTTCGGCCAATCCCAAGAGTTCCACCGGCCGGCTCGACGTGTTCACCCGCGTGATCGGCGACCGGGCGCGCGGTTTCGACCAGTTGCCGGCGGGTTATGCCGGCCCCCTCTATCTCGAAATCAGCCCGCGCACTTTCCCGGTGCTGGTGCGCACCGGCTCGCGCCTGAGCCAGATGCGCTTCCGGTCGGGCGACACGCGCTTGTCGGCGGCCGAGCACGTGGCGCTGCACGAGGCCGAAGGGCTGGTGTTCGGCGAAACGACGCCGGTCGGCGACGGGGTGGCGCTATCCATCGACCTCCTGGGCGAGGGCCGCAACGGGCTGGTCGGCTTCCGCTCCAAGCGCCACACGGCGGTGGTGGACGTCGACCGGAAGGGTGCGCTCGACGTGCTCGATTTCTGGGAGCCGCTGGTCAATCGCGGCGGCGGCGAACTGATCCTCGATCCGGACGAGTTCTACATCCTCGTCAGCCACGAGGCGGTGCATGTGCCGCCGACGCATGCGGCGGAGATGGTGCCGTTCGATCCGCTGGTGGGGGAGTTCCGGGTGCACTATGCGGGCTTCTTCGACCCCGGCTTTGGCCACTCGCCGGCGGGCGGCAGCGGCAGCCGGGCGGTGCTGGAAGTGCGGAGCCGCGAGGTGCCGTTCCTGCTCGGGCACAGCCAGACCATCGGACGGCTGGTCTATGAACGCCTGGCGGAGAAGCCGGACCGGCTCTACGGCTCGGCGCTCGGCTCGAACTACCAGGCGCAAACCCTGAAGCTCTCAAAGCACTTCAAGCCCTATCCGGGCTAGAGGCGGGCGGCCGGAGCCGCCCTGCCCTGTCTCGCTAATTATTGCCGCCCTTGTCGCGGGGGTTGTGGGTGTGATGGCTGTCGCGCACGCCACCGCCGCCGGAGACGTCGGACTGCCGGCCGTTGGTCGGCTGACCCGGGGCCGGACCGCGACCTTCAGTGGGATCAGGCAGGTCGGACCTCTGGTGGCTGCTGCCCGGTCCGCCGTGGTGACGGTTGGCGGCTTCGGTCTTGTCGGAAGTGGACATGATTCACCTGTCCTGCTGGTAACCCTGATGGGTGGTGTTCTGCTTGCTGTTGCCCTGGCGGCCCTGCTGGGCGAGGTTGCGGCCTTCGCCGGGGTGGCCCTTGCCGCCATGCTCGCCGTGCAGGTCGACGTGGTCATCGCCACCGGGGCCCTTGGGGCTGACATTTTCCGGCGGGATGGGAGGCATATGTTTGGACATGGTCTTCTCCATTGCTGGATGGAGACCAACCCCGCGGTCGCGAGCCCGTTCCAAGCCTCGCGATCTGTTCAACCAGATTAGCCGCCCGAGCCGGCCAGGGCGCTGGTGTTGAAACGGCGCATTTATTTACGTTGCCCGGCGGAACGAGAGTACCCCCAGCCCGGTTTGGATGGCGGAACCTTCGGAGGATGTATCGATTGCGGACTTCCTTCCCGCGCCGTCCTCCACCCCACAGTGCGACACTCTCCAGCGGGCCTCATGGGCGCCGATCGATGCCGATTGGATTTTGACATGCCGAGAACCACTCCGCCTTCTCTTGCCTCCGCCTCCTTCCAGCCCATCCCCAACATCGTGCGCCAGTCCCAGGCGGCGAACAGCGAGCAGCCGCTGCTGCTGTGCTTTTCGCACCTGCGCTGGAACTTCGTGTTTCAGCGGCCCCAGCACCTGTTGAGCCGCGCCGCCAGGACCTACCGCGTGTTCTTCTTCGAAGAGCCCATTTTCGAGGACGGCATCGAGCCGGACCTGCGGGTGGAGCGCTCCAACGAGGGCGTGATGGTCGCCGTGCCGATGCTGCCGCATGGGCTGAGCCCGGCCGAGATCGACGAGCACCTGCGCGACCTGGTGGACGGGCTGGTGGCCGACACGCCGGCGGCCGAAACCGTGCTCTGGTACTACACGCCGATGGCGATGAGCTTCAGCGATCACCTCTCGGCGGATGTCGTGATCTACGATTGCATGGACGAGCTCTCCGCCTTCCGCGGTGCGTCGCCCCATATGCGCGAATGCGAGCGCAAGCTGTTCGCCAAGGCGGATATCGTCTTCACCGGCGGCATGAGCCTTTATGAATCCAAGCGCCGCCAGCACCACAATGTGCATGCCTTCCCCTCGAGCGTCGACGCGGCGCATTTCGCCCGCGCCCGGCGGCTTGGCGCCGTGGACCCCGCCGACCAGGCCGATATTCCGCATCCGCGCGTCGGCTTCTTCGGCGTGGTGGATGAGCGCATGGATCTCGATTTCGTCCGCGAGATCGCCGAGCTGCGCCCGGACCTCAACTTTGTGTTCATCGGGCCGGTGGTGAAGATCGACCCGGCAAGCCTGCCGCAGCGGGCCAACATCCACTGGCTCGGCGGCAAGGATTACAAGGCGCTGCCGGATTACCTCGCCGGCTGGGACATGGCGCTGATGCCGTTCGCGCTCAACGAGTCGACGCGCTTCATCAGCCCCACCAAGACGCCGGAGTTCCTCGCCGCCGGCAAGCCGGTGGTGTCGACCGCGGTGGCCGACGTGGTGAAGCCCTATGGAACCGAGGGGCTGGTGGAGATCGCCGCCACTCCGGCCGAGGCCGCAGCCGCGATCGACAAGCTGTTCCGCATGGACCGCAAACCCTGGGAAGAGAAGGTCAACCGTAAGCTCGCCAGCATGAGCTGGGACAAGACCTGGGGCGAGATGAACCAGCTGATCCTGGCCGAACTGCGCCCGGCGTCCGGCCTCGGCACCAGTGCCACGGCGGGAGTGGCCGCCCGTGTTTGACTGGCTCGTGGTCGGGGCCGGCTTTGCCGGCAGCGTCATTGCCGAACGCCTCGCTTCACAGCGGGGCGAGTCGGTGCTGGTGGTGGACCGCCGCAACCATGTCGGCGGCAATGCCTATGACCGCTATGACGATGCGGGGTTGCTGATCCACCAGTACGGGCCTCACATCTTCCACACCAATTCCGAGCAGATCGTCGACTATCTGTCGCAGTTCACCGAGTGGCGCCCGTATGAGCACCGGGTGCTGGCGAGCGTCGACGGGCAATTGCTGCCGATCCCGATCAACCGCACCACAATCAACAAGCTCTATGGGCTGAACCTCACCACAGAAGAGGAGGTGGAGGCGTTTCTGGCCGAGCGCGGCGAGCGGATCGAGGAGATCAGGACGTCGGCCGATGTGGTGCTGTCGCGGGTGGGCCGGGATCTCTACGAGAAGTTCTTCCGCGGCTATACGCGCAAGCAATGGGGGCTCGACCCGTCCGAGCTGGACAAGCAGGTCACGGCCCGGGTGCCGACGCGGGCGAACGAGGACGATCGCTATTTCACCGACAGCTTCCAGGCCATGCCCGCGGGTGGCTTTACCCGCATGTTCGAGCGCATGCTCAGCCACCCCAACATCAAGGTGATGCTGCAGACCGACTTCCGCGACATCCGCGACGTCATCCCCCATCGGCGCGTGGTGTTCACCGGGCCGGTGGACGAGTACTTCGACTTCCGCTTCGGCAAGCTGCCCTACCGCTCGCTGCAATTCGAGCATGTGACGCTGGAGGAGGAGTGGCACCAGCCCGTGGCGGTGGTGAACTACCCGCAGGACCGGGACTATACCCGCATCACCGAATACAAGCACCTGACCGGCCAGCAGCACCCCAAGACCAGCATCACCTACGAGTATCCCTCCGATATCGGCGACCCGTACTATCCGGTGCCGCGCGAGGAGAACCAGGAGCTCTACCGGCAGTACAAGCACCTGGCGGACGCAACGCCCAATGTTCATTTCATCGGGCGGCTCGCGACCTATCGCTACTACAACATGGATCAGGTGGTGGGGCAGGCGCTGGCCGAGTTCCGCCGCATCCAGGAGAGCATCCCCGTAGGCGCGGAGGTGCGGCAGCCGGAGGCCGTCTAGTGCAGCGTAAGGAAACGAACGGCAAGGCCGGCTCCATGCAACTTTGGGGCGGGCTCGAATGTACCGTGGTCCGCATCGGCCACGACTATCGCGACGAATTCGCCGAGACCGGCCACCGGAACCGCATCGAGGATCTCGATCGCGTCGCCGCGCTCGGCATCCGCACGCTGCGCTATCCGGTGCTGTGGGAGACGGTGTCGCCGGACGACCCGGACCGGTGCGACTGGCAGTTTTCCGACGAACGGCTGGGCCGGCTGCAGGAACTGGGCATCGAGCCGATCGTCGGGCTGGTGCACCACGGCAGCGGGCCGCGCTACACCGACCTGCTCGATCCCGGTTTCGCCGAAGGCCTCGCCCGCCACGCCGAGCGGGTGGCGGCACGCTACCCGCATGTGCGGCAGTTCACGCCGGTGAACGAGCCGGTGACCACGGCCCGGTTCAGCGGGCTTTACGGGCACTGGTATCCGCACCGCCGCGACGAAGCGTCGTTCCTGAGGATGCTGGCCAACGAGTGTCGCGCCACGGTACTCGCCATGCAGGCGATCCGGCGCATCACGCCACAGGCGCAACTGGTGCAGACCGAGGACATGGGCAAGGTGTTCGCCACCTCGCGGCTGCAGTACCAGGCCGACTACGAGAACGAACGCCGCTGGCTCGGCTTCGATCTCCTCTGCGGCCGCGTCGACCGCAACCACCGCTTCTGGCGGCCGCTACTGGATGCCGGCGTGACGGAAGCGGACCTGGACTTCTTCCGCGACAATCCGACCCCGCCGGACATCATCGGAGTCAACCACTACCTCACCAGCGAGCGCTACCTCGACCACCACTGGTGGCACTATCCGGACCACTTCCATGGCGGCAATGGCCGCGATCGCTACGCCGATGCCGAGGCGGTACGCATCCCCGCGCTGGAGGACCAGGTCGGACCGGAGGCGCGGCTGCGCGAAGTGTGGGAGCGCTACGGCATTCCCATCGCCGTCACCGAGGCGCATCACGGCTGCACCGGCGACGAGCAGGTGCGCTGGGTGCTCGATGTCTGGGATGCGGCGTGCACCCTGGCCGCGGAGGGGGTGGACCTGCGAGCCGTGACCATGTGGTCGCTGTTCGGGTCGGTGGACTGGAATACGCTGCTCACGGAAAACAATGGCTTCTACGAACCCGGCGCCTTCGACATCCGTCACGATCCGCCGGCGGAAACCTTCCTCGCCGAAGCGGCGCGGGAACTGGTTGATTCGGGCGTGTGCGCCGGCACCAATGCCGTAGCCCAGGGCTGGTGGCACCGGCCGGACCGCTTCTACCAATTGCCCGAGGTGGAACGGCACGTCGGCTGAGGGTCCGCGGGCGCGAATCCATCACCTTTGCGTGCAAAAGTGAGTCCGCCGCGCCACAGCGAAAATCTATTCTTGAAACAGGCTTGATTGCGCCGATATGTGCGCGATCCTTAGAACGGGCCGGACTTCGGGCGCAGCGTCAACGCTCGATGGACTCGCTAAGTTCCATCGCCGACGGCAAGAAAAATGCAGATCAGTTTCGACACCAATCAGTTTCCCCTCTTCCATCCAGCCGACCTTGATGACGTGAAGGATCCCTGCCCCGTTTTCGACGGGCAACTCTGGCACGTGTTCGGCTCCGGGGGGACGGTGACCACCGAAACCTGGAAGATCTACCATGCCACCGCGCCCTCGATGGAAGGCCCGTGGACCCAACAGCCGCTGATCAGCCTGCCGGTGCAGGGCTCGGGCGTCGCCGCGCCGGGCGTGATCTTCGACGAGGGCGTGTTCCACATGTTCGTCCAAACCGAGTTCATGAAGTCGGGCGGGCGCTGCGAGCATCTGGTGTCCAATGACGGCTTTGAGTGGGTGCGGCTGCCGACGGCATTCGTCGCCCTGCCGGACACCGACGAGGACGGCATCTACGATCCGCATCCGGCGGTCGTCGGTGGGCAGAAATACATCGTCTATTCCGGCATGGCCAAGTTCGCCCGCGTGCCGCAGCCCGACGTGTTCCTGGCGCGCAGCCTCTCGGGCACCTGGTTCGGGCCGTGGGAGCGGCTGGGCAAGATTCTCGACCACAGCGACATTCCGCACCACAACCCGCGCGACCATGACGACTACGAGTGGGGCATCGAGGGCGCGCAACTGGTGGAACTGCCGGACGGCCGGGTGCTGCTCAATGCCACCTGCTTCCTGCCTGCCGGCGAGCGCGGCAACCGCCAGCGCGTGTTCTTTGCCGTGGCTGAGACGGTGGAAGGCCCCTATCGCACCCTCGGCCCGGTGCTCGATCCGCTCGAGCCGGGCGAGAACGGCCATTCGACGGTGATGATCCAGGGCAACGAGCTGGTGCTGTTCTACCAGAGCCGGTTGCGCACCACCGATCACCGCTGGCGCTACGGCATCGCCCGGGCGCAGATGCGGCCGGCCAACGCCAACGCCGCCGAAGCGGCCGCTGGCTGAACTCCCAAGGCGCCGTCCAACACGGCGCCTTGACGCCTCCGGCGATTTCCAGCATCTATCGCCGTGTCGCGGGTGTAGCTCAATGGTAGAGCAGAAGCTTCCCAAGCTTACGACGAGGGTTCGATTCCCTTCACCCGCTCCAGCCCTTCTCATGATTGCACTGCCCTGACCCGACACCGAAAGGTGGGGTTCGCTTGGGCACAAAAAAGCCCGGCGCTTGGCCGGGCTTTCGTGATGCGACGCGAGATCGGGTCAGCTCATGATCTCGATGCTGACCTCGGCGGTGCCGGGGCCGATCATGTCGATGGCGGCGGCGGCGCTGCGGGAGAGGTCGATCACCCGGCCGCGGATATAGGGGCCGCGGTCGTTGATGCGCACGACCACGGACTTGCCGTTGTTCTGGTTGGTGACCTTTACCTTGGTGCCGAATTTCAGCGTCTTGTGAGCGGCAGTCATGGCGTGCATGTCGTAGCGCTCGCCATTGGCGGTGGTGCGGCCGTGAAAGCCGGGGCCGTACCAGGAGGCAACGCCCGAGTGATGGGCGGTGGAGGCAAGGGCCGGGGGAACGATGGCAGTCGCGGCGACGGCGGCGGAGAGGAACAGGCCAGCGGCAAGACGAGAAATTTTCTGCATGAGTGGGAACTAAAATCCGTTCGTTGCGTTTCTGGCGGCGCTTAAAACGAACGGATGTGTCCTCAAAGGGCACTCAGCAGGGCGTGAATGGGGAAATTGCGGGCCTTATGCCTCTTTGTGTCCCCATTGCCTGCCCCATTCTCCAAGCTTTGTGACCCTCCCCGGCAGTCAACCGCCGCAGGGCGGCGGGTTGACGCAGGTTGGTTCACGATGGGTTCAGTGGCAACGCGCCCCTAGTACAGCACCACCGAGCGAATGCTCTCGCCCCGGTGCATCAGATCGAAGCCCTTGTTGATGTCGTCGAGCCTGAGGGTATGGGTCACCATCGGGTCGATCTCGATCTTGCCGTTCATGTACCAATCGACGATGCGCGGCACATCGGTGCGGCCCTTGGCGCCACCGAAGGCGGTGCCCATCCAGGTGCGGCCGGTGACGAGCTGGAACGGGCGCGTCGAGATTTCCTGGCCGGCACCGGCCACCCCGATCACCACCGACTTGCCCCAACCACGGTGACTGGCCTCGAGCGCCTGGCGCATGACTCTGGTGTTGCCGGTGCAGTCGAAGGTGTAGTCGGCGCCCCCGATCTGATCGATGCCACGCTTGGTTATATTGATCAGATGGGCAACGACATCGCCCTCGATCTCGGTCGGGTTGACGAAATGGGTCATGCCGAAGCGCTCGCCCCACTCCTTCTTGCTGTTGTTGATGTCCACGCCGATGATCATGTCGGCCCCGGCGAGGCGCAGCCCCTGGATGACGTTGAGCCCGATACCGCCGAGACCGAACACCACGGCGGTCGCCCCGACCTCGACCTTGGCGGTGTTGAGCACAGCGCCGACGCCGGTGGTGACGCCGCAGCCGACATAGAACACCTTGTCGAAGGGCGCCTTCGGGTCGATCTTGGCGACCGCGATCTCCGGCATGACCGTGTAGTTCGAGAAGGTCGAGCAGCCCATATAGTGGTAGATCGGCTGGCCCTTGAGCGAGAAGCGGCTGGTGCCGTCGGGCATCAGACCCTTGCCCTGGGTGGCGCGAATGGCGGTGCACAGATTGGTCTTGCCGGAGAGGCAGGAGGCGCACTGCCGGCACTCGGGCGTATAGAGAGGGATCACATGGTCACCCACGGCCACGCTGGTGACACCGGGACCCACTTCGACGACGACGCCCGCGCCTTCATGGCCGAGGATCGAGGGAAAGATGCCCTCGGGATCGGCGCCGGAGAGAGTGAACTCGTCGGTGTGGCAGATGCCGGTGGCCTTGATCTCGATCAGCACCTCGCCGGCCTTGGGCCCCTCGAGGTCGACCTCCAGGATTTCCAGTGGCTTGCCAGCTTCGAATGCAACGGCGGCGCGTGTCTTCATCCTGCGATCCTCTTCCCAGCGGTTCCGACTGGCCTAGCCCAAGACAGCAGGTAAGTCGACCGCCAGGGGCGCGCCCCAAGCTTTCCGCGTCATGCGCATCTGCCGTGTTTCCAATTCTCGACCAGCGAAGTAGACTCAGCTTGACCCTTCTCCCGAAGCGATGGAGGCGGCGATGTGGTTTGTCGGCATATTCACTCTGGCCAGGGCCAAACGGGAGACGGCATGACAGGTGAGCGCTCGATCATCATCATCGGTGGGGGCGCAAGCGGCGTGCTGCTTGCCGCGCATCTGCTGCGCGATGGCGGCATGGGCGTTCGCGTCACGGTGATCGAGCGACGCGGGGAGTTCGGAGTGGGGCTCGCCTATTCGGCGATGCAGCGCGACCACAAGGTCAATGTCCCTGCCCGCAACATGAGTGCCTTCGCGGACCAGCCCGACCATTTCCGCGCCTGGCTCGTCTCGCGTGGCTACGACCCCGGTCCAGACGGCTGGTGGTTCGCGCCACGGAGGCTCTATGGCAGCTATCTCGGATCGCTGCTCGAGGAGGTGGGACGAGCAGCCAGGGGACGGTTGCTGATCGTCAATGGGGAAGCCATGGCGGTGCGCGAAACGGAGCGCGGGATCAGCACCCATCTCACCGATGGCAGGGTGCTGGAGGCCGACCTTGCGGTGCTTGCGCTTGGGCATGAGACGCAGCCGGCGCGAAGCAAGGGCCTCGCCGTCCGCGCCGGATCGCCCCAGGACACGCCTATCGATCCGGACGATCCGGTGATCATTCTCGGCTCGGGCCTCAGCATGGTCGATGCCTGGCTGAGCCTCGCCGCCGCCGGGCATAGGGGCGACATCCTGGTGGTATCGCGCAACGGATTGCTGCCGCAGGCGCATCACGACGTTCCACCGTTGCAGTTCGCGGCGGAGACGGTCCCGACCGGCAAGAGCATCGTGACGTTCCTGCGCTGGTTCCGCGGCCAACTGGACGCCACCATCGAACGCGGGGGCGAC
This sequence comes from Devosia albogilva, assembly GCF_042685625.1. Lineage (NCBI taxonomy): Bacteria > Pseudomonadati > Pseudomonadota > Alphaproteobacteria > Hyphomicrobiales > Devosiaceae > Devosia > Devosia albogilva. The sequence continues at coordinate 2,366,290 of NZ_JBHUNP010000001.1, read as the reverse complement.
TGGCGGAGCGTGGTCGACGCCCTGCGTCCCCACAGCCAATCGATCTGGCAGAACTGGTCGGAGCGCTCGCGACGGCAGTTTCTTGCCCATGCGCGTCCCCTGTGGAACGTACACCGTCACCGGCTGCCGCCGGAACTGCACGACCGGATGACCGCAGCAATCGCATCGGGACAGATGGAACTGATTGCCGGGTATTTCCTCGACATCGCCAAAGCCGACAAGGGCGTGGTCGCCACCATCCGTCGGCGGGGCAGCAAGACCACCGAGCGGATTGCGGTCAGCCGCGTCTATGACTGCGGCGGGGTCAGCGTCGATGTGGCGGCGAGTTCCAACCCGGTACTGCACGACCTGGTCTCGAGCGGACGCGCCCGGCCGGATCCGCTGCGCATCGGGCTCGATGTCAGCCAGGATTGCGCGGTGAGCGACGCTGCCGGCAAGACCAGCAGCCGGCTGTTCGCCATTGGCCCGCTGACCCGCGGGCGGCTGTGGGAAATCGAAGCCATCCCCGATATCCGCATCCAGGCAGCAGAACTGGCCGCGAAGCTGCGCGCGTGAACGGCCAAGTCTGGTGGTGACTGCTGCCGCCACCAGAGGCATCCTAGATGTTCTGGCCGCCGGAGATTTCGATGCGCTGGGCGGTGACCCAGCGGTTTTCCGGGCCCAAGAGGCTTGCCACCGCAGGGCCGATATCCTCGGGGAGGCCGACGCGGCCGAGCGCAATGATGTTGGCGAAGGCCTGGTTGTAGGCCGGGGTGTCGCGCACGGCGCCGCCGAGGAAGTCGGTTTCGATGGCGCCGGGGGCGACGACATTGGCGGTGATGCCGCGGCTGCCGAGTTCGCGGGCGAGATAGAGCGTCAGGATCTCGATGGCGCCCTTGGCCGCCGAATAGGCGGAGAAGCCGGGATAGGAGGCGCGGGTCAGCCCCGAGGAGAAGTTGACGATGCGCCCGTGCCGCTGATCGAGGCGCGGCGGCGGATGTTGAGCGAGGGCGAGATGATCAGCAACGCCGCCTATGCGGTGGGCTACGAAAGCGTGCCGCAGTTCACCCGTGACTACCGGCGGCTGTTCGGCCTGCCGCCGGGGCCGGGAGCTGAGGGCGGCCAAGGCGCAGATGCAGGCGGCGTGAGCGCTAGCGCAGCCGCCGGCCGGCTTCGCTGAAAACCAGCAGTTGCGCCGGGTCGAAATGGGCGCGGTAGCTGTCGCCCGAGGCGAGCTGGCGATCGTTGTCGGTGGCTATGGTCAGCAACTCGCCGGCGGAGCCGCGGGCATAGGCGTAGGTTTCGCCACCCAGGTGTTCGATGAGTTCCACGGTGACATCGAGAGCGGCAGGGCCCTCGCGGCGGAAGTGTTCGGGGCGGATGCCGACGGTGACGGGCGTGCCATCGGAGAGCTTCACCGGCGAGGGCACGAGATTGGCCGGGTAGTCGGTCAGCCGGATGGCGCCGTTCTCGACGGTCCCCTTGAGGAAGTTCATGCGCGGCGAGCCGATGAAGCCGGCGACGAAGAGATTGTCCGGATCGTCATAGAGTTCGAGCGGCGTGCCGACCTGCTCGATGGTGCCGTCGCGCAGCACCACGATGCGGTCGGCCAGCGTCATCGCCTCGACCTGGTCGTGGGTCACGTAGATGATGGTGGTCTTGAGTTCCTGGTGGAGGCGGGCGATCTCGATGCGCATGTGGACGCGCAGTTCGGCATCGAGGTTGCTGAGCGGTTCGTCGAACAGGAAAACATCGGGTTGGCGCACAATGGCGCGGCCGATGGCGACGCGCTGGCGCTGCCCGCCGGACAGTTCCTTGGGATAGCGGCCCAGCAGCGGCTCGAGCTCGAGGATGCGGGCGGCCTCGGCGACGCGGCGCTCGATCTCGGGCTTGGGCGCACCGGCGAAGCGCAGGGCGAAGCCCATGTTGTCGCGCACCGTCATGTGCGGGTAGAGCGCGTAGCTCTGGAACACCATGGCGATGCCGCGCCGCGAGGGGTCGACATCGTTCATCCGCTCGCCGCCGATCTCGAGCTCGCCGGCGGTGATGGTCTCGAGCCCGGCGATCATGCGCAACAGCGTGGACTTGCCGCAGCCGGAGGGGCCAACGAAGACCACGAACTCCTTGTCGCCGATGTCGAGATCGACGCCCTTGATGACCTCGACCGCACCGAAGGACTTGCGGACGCCCCTGAGCTTTAGTCCGGACATGACGACTTCCCCCTAGTTCGCCGTGAGCGTGATGGACTGGCGGCCGAGCCGCTCATTGGTGACGGTGACGGTGATCGGCCCCTGCCCGGTGGCACGGACCCAGAACCCGGTCGATCCGGCGCGCAGCGGAACCAGTGCCGGGCCCAGGCGCTCCCCTGCTCCGCCGACCTCGATGCTGACCGGATCGGAGAAAAAGGGCAGCTTGTTGCCGGCCTGGTCGAGCGCGCGGACCATCACCCGCACTGTTTCCCCCAAACCTGTCAGGTTTTCACCATCCGCCTGCACTTCGAGCGTCGCCGGTAACGGATCGCAGACGAAATTCACCTCTTTCATCGCCTTGCCGCCGACATAGCCGGTGATGGTGGCGCTTTCCCAGGACATGCCCCAGCGGCCGAGTTCTTCGTCGCTGAAGTCCTTGCGGTCCATCACCACCGGCGCATGCGGCAGGTGCGGATAGGTCTCGCGATCCGGCGTAAAGCGCTTGGGCGGGTTGTTGCCGTAGCGCAATTCCACGTAATCACAATTGGTTAGCACGATCAGCGGCAAGACGCCGCCGATGTTGCGCTCCCCGCGTGCCCAGAAGGTCACCGGCTTGAGGATGACCTCCTCGTCCGGATCGCACTGGCTGGCATAAGCATAGGCCGCAAACTTCGGCTCGCGGAACATGTCCATGACGCCATGATGGCAGATGCGATCGCCGGAACCGAAGTCCTTGTGAGTATTATAGTCGAAGGCGCACCAGCCTATACAGCCGGCAATCTGCGGATCACCATAGGCGGCATTCATCACCTCGAGATGACGGCGCACATGTTCTGCCTGGCGCTGCTCCTGATCATGCACCTTGGTGGGATACATGTGCCCGCCATACTCGGTGATCATGTAAGGAACGACGCGATCGAGCCCGGTGACTTCCTGTTGCGGGCGCAGCGGCGTGCGTGGCCGGTTTCCGCCCAGTTCCTCGTTGCCGAGGATGAAGTCGTTCATGGTGTAGACGTCTTCGAGCAGCTCGCTTTCGGTGATGTAGCGGACCCCGCCGGTGGGGCGGGTGGTGTCGAGCTCATGCGCCAACTTGTTGGTACGAATGTAGAAATCGTGGTCGTCCTGGGATTCGTTGATGCGCACGCCCCAGATGACGATCGACGGATGGTTCCAGTCGCGGGTGATCATGCGGCGGACATTCTCGACGGACTCGTCCTTCCACGCCTCGCCGCCGATGTGCTGCCAGCCCGGGATTTCCTCGAACACCAGCAGGCCCAGTTCGTCGCAGCGGTCGAGGAACCAGTGTGACTGCGGGTAGTGCGAAGTGCGCACGATGTTGAGGTGCAGCTCGTGCTTGAGGATCTCGGCGTCGCGCTCCTGGGCCGAGCGGCCCATGGCATAGCCGGAATAGGGGAAGGACTGGTGGCGATTGAGGCCGCGCAGCTTTAGTGGCTTGCCGTTGAGCTTGAACCCCTCCGGAGTAAACTCGACCGAGCGGAAGCCGAAGCGGAAGGTGGATTCATCCTGGCCGTGGGTCGTATCCAAAGTGACGGCGAGGGTGTAGAGGGCGGGATTATTGATGTCCCACAAGGAGATGCCGGGGAGATCGTCGAGGGCGATCTCGATGCTGGTGCTGTCGAGCGAAGCGTCGGTGGTGGCGATGGTGTTGCCCTGGCTGTCCTTGAGGGTGGCCAGCAAGGTGCCCGAGAGCGGCAGGTTTTGGGGGTTGGCGATTTCGATGCGGGCACGGAGAGATTTGTGGTCTGCCAAGACGTTAGGGGTTTCGATCTTGGCGTTCTGGACGAAAATCGGGCTGGTGACGCGCAGCCAGACGTCGCGGTAGATGCCGGCATAGGTGAGGTAGTCGATCTGCCCGCCAAAGGGCGGAATCTCGGGGTTTTCGCTGCCGTCGATGGTGACGGTGAGGACGTTCTCGCCCGGCTGCAGCTTGCCGGTCAGGCGCACCTCGAAGGGGGTATATCCGTCACGATGTGACTGCGTTTCGTTGCCGTTGAGGCTGACTTTGCAGTTTGCCATGACGCCATCGAAGACAATCGACACTTCCTTGCCGTTCCAGGAGGGATCGGCGGTGAAGCGCTTTTCGTAGGTGAAGGGGCGCTGGTAGCTCTTCTCGTCGAAATAGCTGAAGGGCAGCTCGACGGCGGTGTGCGGCAGGCGAACGGTCTCGCTGCCTTCGAAGAGCCAGCCGGAATTGAAGTCGATCAGGGGACGCATAGTTTCTCTATTTGACGGCGCCCAGCATGCCTTCGACGAAGCGCCGCTGGAGCAGGAAGAAGATGACGAGAGTGGGCAGGGTGGCAAAGATCGCCCCGACCATGACGACGCCCCAGTCGGGCGTGTAGGCGGAGGTGAGGCCCGCCACCACCAGAGTGAGGGTCTTCATCTCGTTGGTCTGCAGCACGATCAGCGGCCAGAGGTAGTTGTTCCAGTTGGCCATGAACACGATGATGGTGGCGGCCGCATAGGTCGAGCGCATCACCGGCATGTAGACGTTGAAGAAGATCTGCCATTCCTTGAGGCCGTCGATGCGGGCGGCATCGCGCAGCTCATGCGGGAAGGCCTTCGTCGCCTGGCGGAAGTAGAAGATGATGAAGATCGAGGCGACGGTGGGCAGGATGATCGCCTGGTAGGTGTTGATCATCTTGAAGTTGGCCATCATCACGAAGAGCGGCACCATCAGGGCGGCAAATGGGATGGAGAGCATCAGAAGCAGGCCGGCGAAGACCCGTTCGCGGAAGCGCGAGCGGAACATCTCGAAGCCATAACCGGCGAGCGAGGAGACCAGCAGGGTCAGCGCCGTGCCGACGCCGGCAATGAAGAACGAGTTGAACAGGATCCTCGGCATGTCGACCGAGGAGAAGAAGGTGACCATGTTGGTCCACAGCGCGCCGCCGGGCGTCGCTTTGCCTTTGAGGATGTCGGCGGAGGTGTTGGTGGCGCCGACCGCCATCCAGAAGAAGGGGAACACCGACACGAAAGCGGCGATGCTCAGGAGCAGGTAGGTGGCGACGCGGCCGAGAAGGGCGGTTGGATTGCTCATGCGCGGCGATCCCGGGCGGCGAGGAACTGCAACAGGCTCAGAATGCCGACCAGTACGACGATGACGTAGGACACGGTCGCGGCGTAGCCGAAGCTCGGCATGAACTTGAAGCTGAGATTGTAGATGTAGAGCGACAGCGTCAGGGTGGCGTCGGACGGACCGCCCTGGGTGATCAGGTTGGGCTCGTCGAAGAGCTGCAGCGTGCCGATTGTCGAGATCACCGTGGTGAAGAGGATCACCGGCTTCAACATGGGCACGGTGATGTACCAGAAGCGGGCCCAGGCCGGGACGCCATCGATACGGGCCGCCTCATAGATCGACCGGTCGATGTTCTGCATCGCGGCGAGATAGAAGATCATGTTGTAGCCGGTCCACCGCCAGGTAATGGCGGTGATGATGACGACCTTGGCCCAGAACGGATCGGCCAGCCACGGAATGGGGCTGCCGATGATGTGCAGCGCCATCAGCATCTGGTTGACGATGCCGTCCTGCGCGAACATCGACTTGAACACCACCGAATAGGCGACCAGCGAGGTGACGCAGGGCAGGAAGATCGCGGTGCGGAATAGGCCCCTGCCCCACAGCCGGCTGTTGTTGAGCGCATTGGCAAAGAGCAGGGCCAAGATCAGCATGACCGGCACCTGGACCGCGAGGAAAGTCAGGGTGTTGGTGAGTGCCCGGATGAAGACCGGGTCCTGGGTGAGGCGGACGATGTTGGCAAAGCCGCCGAAGCTGAGATTCATGCCGCGGCCGACCTGGAAGCTCATCCAGAGCGACCACAGGATCGGGTAGATCATGAAGATGCCGAGCAGCACCAGCGCCGGCATGACGAAGAGCCAGCCGTTCACCTGTTCGCTGCGGCCGAGATTGGGGCGCGTGCGACCGCCTCGCGCTCCGATGCTCGTGGTGTCCGCCCCTGCCACCATCTTTGCTTCTCCTCACCTTCCCTGAGGGATTTCCGCACCGACATCCACCGGCTGTCATCCCCGCGGAAGCGGGGATCCATCTTGAGATCTCAGGATGGGCCCCGGCTCAAGGCCGGGGTGACATCGAGCAGGTAGATGCTGCCGTCCTAAACAGTCCCGTTGGCCGACGGCCCCGCGCACACTGCCGAGGCAGTTGCCGCGCGCGGGGTCGCGGGAGGCCGGAGGCGCTGGGCGCCTCCGGATGGCTTGAGCCTTACTGGGTCTGCTGACGGACCTGGGCGTCGATGGCGGCGGCGATCTCGTCGACATTGCCGCCGCTGGTGAGCGCCGGGATCTGAGCGACCACGGCAGCGTCGGCCTCGTTGGTGAAGATGCCGTAGTTCACAGCCGGGATGGCGCCGAGCCAATCGGAGAAGTTCTGCCAGACGGGCGCACCGCCGAAGAAATCGTCGCTGGCCGAATAGGCTTCGCCTTCACGCGCGGCGAGGAGTGAGCCGAGAGCGCCCTGGTTGACCAGGATCTGCTGATAGAATTCGGTGTCCTGACCCCAGATGGTTGCGAGGAAGTCGATGGCGGCTTCCTTCTGCGGGCCGGCAGCCATCACGTACCAGCTCGAACCGCCGAGATTGGAGGCGTGGGTGGCGCCTTCCACATTGGCGAGCGACGGGATGGGGGCGATGCCCCACTGGCCGGACTGATCGGGGTTGGCCTTGATGGTGCCGGTCATCCACACGCCGGTGACGGTGCCGAGGGTGTCGCCGGAGGTGAAGGAGCCGGTATATTCCGTCCAGCCGGCAACCGGCTTGGTGATGCCGGAGGCGACGAGGCGCTGGTAGGTCGCGAGCGCTTCCTTGAACACGGCATTGTCGGCGATGGTGACGTTGCCGTCGGCATCGAAATACCAGGAACCGGCGGACTGCATCATGATGCGGAAGATGCCGGCATCGTTCGGATCGATCGGGAACATGATCTGTCCCGTCTTTTCCTTGACGTCGAGGCCGATCTCGATGAGCTCGTCCCAGGTGATGTCCTGGAGGGCATCGGCGCTGTAGCCGGCCTCTTCGAGGATGTCGGACCGGTAGAAGAAACCCGTGACGCCGGAGTCGAAGGGCAGCGAGTAGACTTCGCCATTCAGGGTCGCGAGTTCGACCTTGTAGGGCGCGAAGCCAGAGTAATCGATGTGGCTGGTCAGCGGCTCGAAGGCGCCGGGGAAGGACTGCAGGTACTTCTGGGCACCATAGTCTTCGATCAGCACGATGTCGGGAAGGCCATCGGTGGTGCCGGAGGCGAGCTGCGCCTGCAGCTTGGTTTCGAGGTCGGCCTTGGCGAAGTCGACGATGTTGACGGTCACGTCGGGGTGCTCGGCGGCGTAGCGCTCGCCTGCGAGCTTCATGGTCGCGCCGTTGAAGTTCGGGTCCCAGGCCCAGACGGTGATGTCGACAGCCGACGCGGCGGTCACACCGAGCATGCTGACGCCGGCGAGCGCTGCGACGAGCGTGCGCTTCCAGCCCGTAGAAATGCGGGTCATTCTATCCTCCCTTTGGCGGGTGTATCCTCATTCACCCTGGGGAGGAGCGTAGCCGCATCCAAACGGCCGCGCAAGATTTCAGTAAATATTTACCCCGGCATTCCACCGCCCGGCAGGCGGGTGCTGGCGCGCCAGACCAGACGCGAAGCGAGGGTGATCTGCTTGGCCAGTTCCCGGCCGCCGACGCGCTCCAGCATCAGCTCCACCGCGGTCTCGCCGATCTCCTCGGCTGGCAGGTGCACGGTGGTTAGCGGCGGGTTCAGAAACTGCGCCACGGAGACGTCGTTGAAGCTCGCCACGCCGATGTCGTCGGGGATCGACAGCCCCTTTTCGTGAATGGCGCGGTAGGCGCCGATGGCCATGGAATCGTTGAAGGTGATGATGACTTCGGGCGGCCGCTTCTGTTCCAGAATCTCGGTGGTGAGGCGGTAGCCGCCCTGCTCGGTGTTGTCGCCGCTACGGAACATGCGGTCGTCGAACCAGCCGGCCTGGGTCATCCACTGCACATAGGACTGGGCGCGCCGATCGCCCCAGCCGATATAGGCGATGCGCCGGTAGCCAGCGGCGGCGAGCTGCACCAGGAGCTTTTCCATGGCGAGCCACAGATCGGCATGGACGCCATCGAGCTGGTCGTCGGCGGGGGCGAAATCGGCGAACACCAGATGGCGGGTGTGGCGGCGGAGCCAGTCGATCTCGTCCTCGTCCTGGCGGCCGATAGCGATGACGCCGGAGGCGCTCTGCAGCATGGCGGCGTCGGGCCGGGCATCGGTGTGGTAGACCTTGACGGTCTCGACCTTCAGCGCGGCGCAGCGGCTTTCGATGCCGAGGCGGAGGCCGACGTAGTAGGGATCCACCAGTTCCTGCTCGGGGCGAAGGAAGTGGACCAGCGCAAGCTTGGTCAGACCCTGCTGGTTGGCGCGGTTGCGGTTGCGCGGGGTGGCGTAGTTCAGCGCCTCGGCGGCCTCGATGATGGCGTGGCGCTTGCGGGTCGAGATCGACAGCGTCGGATCGTAGTTGAGGACGCGCGAAACGGTGGCGCTGGAGACGCCAACGGCAGCCGCGATTTCCTTGAGGGTGACCATGCCGGAACGCTAGGGCGGCGACCGGCAGGCGTCAACCGCGGGTTCGGCTAGCGGCGACCCAGAAGGCGATCGGCGATGCGGCTGTTGCGGCCGGCGGCGATGCCGGGGATCAGCAGCGCATCGATGAGCCACCACAGGCCGACCAGCGCCCAGAGGAAGCCGAGGACGCCGAAGCTGACCAGGGTCAGCAGCAGCACGGCGGCGGAGAAGGCCAGCATGATGAAGCCGCTCAGCGGCTTGCCGAGATAGAAGCGGTGCGCGCCGACATAGCCGAGGAAGAACCACAGCACATAGGCCACGAGCAAAGACTTCTTCTCGATGTCGTATTGGGCAAACGCGCGATCGCTGGCCATGGGACCTCCTGATGAGCAGGTGCTAATTGGGAAGTGTCGGGCCGCGGTTCAAGCACCGCGCTGCAAGCGGCTAATCCAGGAAGACGGTGACGCTGTCCCCCTGCCCGGCTGCATCGACCACCGACAGGGTAACATAGCCCGGCCCGTCCGGCTCCCAGAAGCTCTCGCGGGCAAAGGCCGAACGGCCGAAGGGCGCGCCATTGGCAAGGAAAGTGAAGGGCGGCACGCCGTTGCGTATGCGCACCATCAGCGGCGAGGCTTCTCCGGCGGAGAAGCCGAGATCGACATCGACGCCATCGACGGGAAAGGCGATCTCCGGCGCCGCCTGGCGGGCGACGAGGCCGCTATCGGGGTGGCGGAAGCGGCGCAGCGGGTCGGGCAGTTCGGTGTTGGAGGCTACAAGAGCACCGGCAGGGGCGCGGGGCAGCGGCGCCTTGCGCGGGCCGAGGCGATCGAAGGCCTCGAACAGCACCGGGGCCGCGGCGGTGATGCCGGCCATGCCGGGCACCGGAGCACCATCGGGGCGCCCGACCCAGACGCCGATCACGGTGCTGCCGTCGAAGCCGATGGCCCAGGCATCGCGATAGCCATAGGAGGTGCCGGTCTTGTAGGCGATGCGGCCGGGCGAGCCGTTGAGCGGCGGCGGCACGTCGGCGAGGATATCGGCCACATACCAGGCGGCGATCGGATCGAGCACGGGGGCGGGCTGACCCACCGGCGCCTCGCCGGGACGGCTGCCGTCGACGAGGTGGACCGGCATGCCGCCGCGGGCGAGGGCAGCATAGGCGGAGACGAGGTGGCGCAGCGTCACGCCGACGCCGCCGAGGCCGACGGCAAGGCTCGGGGCCGTATCGGTGGGCAGCGTCATGGTGGCATAGGCGCGGCGCAGGCGGGCGACAAGGCGGGCAGGGCCGACGGCATCGAGCACGACGATGGCGGGGATGTTGAGCGATTCCGCCAGCGCGGCGCGGATGCTGACGGTGCCGCGGGTGAAGCCGTCGAAATTGACCGGGACATAGGCGCCGAAGGCGGTGGGGCGGTCCTCGATCAGCGATTCCGGGTGGGCGAGGCCGAGTTCGAAGGCGAGGCCATAGATGAAGGGTTTGAGGGTCGAGCCGGGGGAACGAACGGCCGTGGTCATGTCGACGAAGCCCTTGCTCTCGGTGTTGAGCAGGCCGGAGGAGCCGACCGAGGCGAGGATTTCGCCGGTTTCGATGTCGGCGGCGACGATGGCGACGGAGACGCGGGGGGCGATCAGGCGGGCGCGGGCGGCGGCGAGGCGCTCGAGCGCCTCCTGAAAGGGGCGGTCGATGGTGAGCGGGATTTCTCGGGCGGCAGGCCGGGCGCGCACGGCCGATTCCGCCAGGTGTGCGGCGAGCATCGGGAAGGCGCGGCGGGCAGCGGGAATCGGCTCGTGCTTGGCGGCGGCGGCCTCCTCCGCCGGCAGGGCACCGAGGGCGACGAGGCGGTCGAGCACCATGTCGCGGCTGCGCTGGGCCGCGGCGGGATCGCGGTCGGGACGGCGGGCTTCCGGGGATTGCGGCAGGGCCACCAGCAATGCGGCCTCGGCTGTGGTGAGGCGGGTCGGCTCCTTGCCGAACCAGGCGAGGCTGGCGGCACGCACGCCCTCGATGTTGCCGCCATAGGGGGCGAGGGTGAGGTAGAGATCGAGGATCTGCTGCTTGCTCAGCGTGGCTTCCAGCCGGTCGGCATGGACCATCTGGCGGAGCTTGCCGTCGAGGCTGCGGGTGGCGCTGCCTTCGAGCAGGCGGGCGACCTGCATGGTGAGGGTGGAACCGCCCGAGACGACGCGGCCGCCGGCGAGGACGAACTGGCCGGCGGCGCGGAGCATGGAGTTCCAGGCGATGCCGTGATGCTCGTGAAAACTCCTGTCTTCATAAGCAATCAGCATGTCGAGGAAGCGCGGATCGACCTCGGCGTGGGTGACCGGCAGGCGCCAGCGGCCGTCGGCGGTGGTGAAGGGGCGGAGCAGCCGGTGCTCGCGATCGACCACCGCGACCGAGACGGGCACAGCAGCCGGATCGGGGGTCGGCGGCAGGGTGGCGGCGATGCCGAGGACCACAGAATGAACGTGGATGAACGCTGCCAATGTCAATGTGAACAGCGAAAACCCGGCAAGCGTCAGCCACCGCACCCAAGGGCGCGGTGGCGATGAACCGATGCTGTCGTCCGGGCTGGTCATCGCCCGGCCGGGGTCACCTCGACCTCGCCGCTGCCGAGCACGGCGCGCCGCTCGGGGCGGTACATGTCCTCCACGGTGGTGCCGGGCAGCACGAAGGTGCCGGGCGAGGTGGCACGGACCATATAGCCGGTGGTGATGGGGCCCTCGGGCTCGGAGAAGAAGCGGAAGGCGGCGACATACTGGTCGGTGCGCGACTCGACATGGACCGGCGAGTTGAGCTGGAGCCAGTCGAAGTCGGAGGCGCCCTCCCCGGCCGACAGGTTCGGGTTCTCGATCTCGAAGCCGGCGGGCAGCGGGTCGGCGACGAGGTACTGGCCGGAGCCGAGGTCATCGACCCACATGTCGATGACGACCACCAGGCGCTCGTTCTGGGTGAGCACGGTGGTGGTCGGATCGATCTCGGTGCCGTCGGGCAGGTAGTAGGTGCGGCGCAGTTCGAAGCCGTTGGCGGAGGCCTCGGGGGGCTCGACCGGATAGCCGGAGGTCGAGACCATCACCTCGGTGGCGTCGTTGCCGGTATTGGCGACCTCGATGCCGTCGCCGAGTTCGGCGGCGGTCAGCTTGCGGTAGACGGCGCCGGTGGCGGCTTCACCCGCGACAGTGACGGAGCCATCGCCGGCATCGCGGCCGAGGGCGGCGGCGGCGAGCAGGGTCCAGGTATCCTCCTGGGTGGAGGTGTAGTCGGATCGGTCGCGGAGCTTGGCCAACTGGTTGGTGAGGGCGACGAGGTCGAGGCCCTCGGGGTGGAACTCGGCGGCAAGGGCAATCACGCCGGCGAGGTCGCGCATGTGGCTGCCATAGTCCGGACGGTAGTCGCGGGTGTCGGGCGTGCGCAGGTTGTCGAGGGCGGCCTCGAAGGCCTGGGCGGCGCGGGTCTGGTCGCCGTAAAGCGCCAGCGCCGCACCGAGCTGAGCCTGCGCCAGCGGGGTGGCGAAGGCGTCGAGCCGGGCTTCGTGGTAGTAGCGCAGGTCGCCGATGGCGGCACGGCCGGCACGGGCGAGGTCGTAGAGCGCGTAAGCGATATCCTCGCCGCCCTTGTCGAAGTCCGAGGCGTAGGACAACTGGTTGGCAAGGCTGTCGAGCGCCCGGGTGAGGGCGAGTTCGGGCACGTCATAGCCTTGGTCGCGGGCGCGCATCAGGAAGTCGGTGACGAAGCCGTCGAGCCAGAAGTCACCGCCGTCATAGGGTCCCCAGAGGCCGAAGCCACCGCTGGAGCTCTGCTTGGCGAGGATGGCGGTGATGGCATCGGCCACGGTCTTGTCGATCTCGCCGTCTTCGCCGAGGCCGATGCGGGACGCCACTTCCTCGAGGTAGAGCAGCGGCAGGGCACGGCTCGAGACCTGCTCGGCGCAGCCATAGGGATAGCGGCTGAGCGACTGCAACAGGCCCGGGACATCGAGGCGGGCGAGCGGCCCGATAGCGAGGGTGATCTCGCCGGTGTCCTCGAGATAGTCCTGCAGGTAGTCGGGGCCGACCGTGACCGTTTCCCCGGCAGGGAGCGGCAGCAGGCGTCGCGACATCGTCATGGCGCTGACCGGACGGACGCCGAGCAGCAGTTCCTTGGTGAGGGTCGAGCCGTCGGGCTGGGTCAGCGTCACCACCACCGGCACGTCACCGATGGCGGTACCGGAGAGGGTGAGGTCGAGCGAGGTGCGTTCGCCTTCGGCCAGTTCCATCTCGGTATTTTCGGCATCGGTGCTGATGCCGTCGCCGAGGCTGAGGCCGACGGAATAGGTGCCGGCCTCGCCGGACACGTTGTTGACCTCGACCAGGAGGCGCGACTCGTCGCCGACGCGCAGGAAGCGCGGCGGGCTCAGGGTCACCACCACCGGATCGCGGACGATGACGTCGGCCGAGGCGTGGCCGACGGCGTCGGCAGTCCAGGCCATGGCCATGACGCGGACGGTGCCGGCGAAGTCGGGCATGTCGAAGGTGACGGTAGCGTTGCCGTTCTCGTCGACCTCGACGATGCCCGAGTGCTGGGCCACCAGAACGGTGGTGGGCGGAGGCGTGCCGAGGCGCGAGCCGCCGCCATCGCCGCCGGAGCGGAGGGCGCCGGGCAAGCCTTGCGTGGGATCGATCAACTGGCCGTAGAGGTCGCGGATTTCCACGCCGAGCTGGCGCTGACCGAAATACCAGTCGTCGGGCGCCGGCACCTGGAAGTTGGTGAGGTTGAGAATGCCGAGGTCGACGGCAGCGACGGCCACATAAGCCTCGGTGCCGGCGGCGACATTGCCGAGTTCGACGGTGACCTCGAGGCTCTGGCGCGGCAGCGTCTCCTCGGGCACGTCCAGCGTCACGTCGAGCTTGCGGTCGCCCGGATCGACATCGGCGAAGGCAAGGCCGAGGGCGCGGGCCGGCATGCGCTTCTGCGCCGCGTCCGCCGGGCGATAGAGCGCGGCGGTGACATAGGCGCCGGGGCCCCATTCCTCGGTGACCGGCAGCGGCACGGTGGTGCCACCCCCGGGCACGTCCACCGCCTCCATGCTGATGATGCGGTTGTCGACCACCATAACCAGCGCAGTGCCGGCGAACTGCGGATCGAGCCGGAGCTGGGCGGTGTCGCCGACGCGATAGGACGGTTTGTCGAGAGCAACTTCCAGCGTGTCGGGCGTGTTGGAGCCGGCTTCGGCATAGTAGTAGCCGGCATAGAACTCGTAGCTCGACGAGTGCGGGTTGCGGCCGCCGGTCTCGACTTCGAGCCGATAGAGGCCCCAACGCACATTGGCGCCCACGCTGGCGGGACCGCCCTCGGGAATATCGACGGTGCCGCTATCCACTTCGCGCGGCGTGGTGATCGACTCCCAGCGCCAGGACGAGCCGTCGCGGTACCATTGGTAGCTGGTCTCGATGCGCGACAGGCTCCAGCGGACGCCCTTTTTGGCGACAGCCTCGTTGTCGGGCGAAACGGCGATGATGTCGAAGCGGGCTTCGCTGCCTTCCTCGATGCCGGAAGGATCGGAGAAGGCGGGGCGAATGCCGAGGCGATCACCCGAAGCCTCGACGGGCCGGGTGATGCTGCGCTCGACGGTGCGGCCATTGGTGTCGACCAGGCGCAGCAGCACCTGCGCTTCCAGCGGGCGCGTCGTCGAGGCCGGCTCGGGCAGCACGATCTCGGCCACGGCGGCGCCCGTGTCATCCGTATAGGCGACGACGCCGAGCGGCTCGCGGCTGGTCTCGGTCGTGTCGTCCTCGCGGCCGAAGGTGTAGCCGGGGAAATCCGGCAGCGTGGTGCGCGGACGGACGATCGCATCGGCTTCGACCGCGAGATTGGGCGCGGTGGCGCCGTAGAGGTATTTGGCGGCGACGTCGATCTCGGTGGCTTCGCCGGGGATCATGGCGCCTTCGGGGGCGCTGAGTTCGAAGGCGAGGCGCTCGGGCTCGAAATCTTCGACGAGGAAGCTGGTGCTGCTGAGCGAGGCGGCATCGGGATCGGCATAGAGCCTGAGCGTCCAACTGCCGCGCATGGCCTCGGCGGCCATGGGCAGAGCGGTGAAATAACCGCCCTCGCCTTCCTCGTTGAGCACCTGGCGGTTGGCGACCACGCCATCGGGACGTTCGACCTCGAGGGTCAGCGGCATGCCGGTGACGGCATTGGCGCGCTCATCGCGCAGCAGCGCGGTGAAGAACACGGTTTCGCCCGGTCGATAGACGCCGCGTTCGGTGGTGGCGAAGACGTCGAGCGGCCCCGGCGAGGGACGGCCCTCGACGCCCCGGTCATTGAGATCGAAGGCAGGACGGGAGAGGTCGAGGAAGGCGTAGTCGCCCTCTCCGGTTTCAGCGACCAGCAGTTGCGGGGCGCGACCGCCCTCGCCGCGGGCAAGGCCCGGCGCGAAGATGGCGCGGCCGTCGGCATCGGTGGTGGCTTCGCCCAGGATCTCGTTGTTGCGGGCGACAAGCCGGACGCTGGCGCCCTCGACCGGCTCGGCGCTGGTCAGGCCGCGGACGAAGGCGTGGACGCCGTCATCACCCTGGATCGTGGTGAGGCCGAGATCGGTGACGATGAACCATTGGGTAGCGAGGTCGCGCCAGTACTCACCTTCCTCGCCCTTGACCCTGGCGGTGATGACATAGGCGCCGGGCTGCATGGTGCCGATCGCCTCGCCCACCGGCACGGCGGTGGTCGTCATGGCGTTGCGCTCGCCCTGAGTGAGGTCGACCTCGCCCTCGAACACCAGTTCGCCGGTCTCCAAGGCCATGTTTTCGGCCGAGTATTGCGAGAGATCACCGGCGAAGACGCCGTCGCGCACCGCCATGGCGATGGACCGATCGCCGATGCGGTAGATCATGATCTCGGCAGTTTCGGCGTTGACGGAGCTGATGGGCAGACCGCCAGCAAGGCCCGAGGGCATCACATAGGCGGTGTTGGCGAAACCGACAAAGGCGGCGCGGTCGGGCACGTAGACGTCGAGTGCGACGTCCTTGCCGAGAGTTTCGCCATCGGCCGAGCTGAGCCCGGCGCGGAAACGGATGGCGTAGCGGCGGCCATGCTCGAGGCCTTCGACGCAGATCTGGTCCTCGGTGGTTTCGATCGCCGCCTGCGGCGCGTCGGGAACGACCACATAGCTGGCGAGATCGGCGCCGCTGCGGGACAGCGGATCGGAGAAGACGACGCAGACGCGCGGCGTGGCACCGTCGGAGTCGACCTGGTGGCTGGTGATGGCAAAGCCATGCTGGGCGACGACCTCGTCGAGATGAGCTTGCAGCACCTCGTTCGGCACCAGAGCCAGGCTGGCGCGATAGGTCGCGATGGCTTCGCGATACATCTCGCGGAACTCGATGGCATAAGCCAGCGCCCGCAACCCGCTGGCGCGCTCTTCGATGGATTCGGCGCGGAGGAACGCGTTCATGGCGGCAGCACCGGCGACGCGGATCAACTCCGAACGGCTGCTGTTCTCGGTGTCGGCAATGTGCTCGAGCCGGCTCAGGACGGCATCGGCCAGGGCGAGCCAGACCGCAGGGTCGTTGCCATTGATGCCGAGCGCCTGGCGGTACGAGATGATCGCCGCGGCCGGATTATCCTCGGACATCGCCGTGTCGCCGGCGGAGACCAGCCCGGCATAGGTGGCCTTGGGCGGCGGCGCATCGGTGGTGGGCAGCTCGTCGACGAGGTCGCGGGCGGTGCTGATGATGTAATCGGCGGGGAACGGCAGCTCGGCCTGGCGGACAACCTGGGTCACGGCCGGTGTGGGCGAGCGGACGACGCGGCCGGAGGTAGCGCCTTCATAGGCGGTCTCCTCGCCGACGGTGCCCTTGAGGAAGCACCAGCGCGACTGCTCGTTGAAGGTGAAGGCGCGGCAGATCCGATCGTCGGCACAGGCCGCCTGACAGGCCTCGAGCGTGGTGTTGCGGCTGATGGAGTAGTCGAACCCGGGCAGGTCCGTGCTGGGCAGCAAGGTGATCTTCGGATCGGCAGCGGTGGCGGGCAAAGCCCCGGCGAGCATGAGCATGGCCGCGCCGAACCAGCGCACCCACAAACGGGTCTGCTGCATGATGTCCCTCCAATGCCCCACCGCGGCGGGCATAATAAGGAGGGCGAAGAGCCCGGTAAAGCTCCCGCGGCTGGCGAGGTTACTTGGCGTTGTTTCGGTTGGGAGCGGAACATCTTTCCCATGGGGGAAAATACCACTCCGTGAGGTTCGGACTGCGCCCTGAACTTGTCATCTTGTATGGCAGTTTAAATGATCTAACTTACTGATGTGTATAAGCATTTTTGGTTGACCAACAGCTATTTCAACAAAATCGTTGACTTACGGGCGGCCGTCGGCACATCTTCCATACATCCAAGTGGGAGCAACCCCTCAGGAACGGCCGGAGACACGTCATGGACCCCGAGGGGTCCAGCCAGGGTATGTGGTCAAGCGTGAGCTACGCGGGTTTTCTTCGGTCTGACCGTTCACCACGGACCGATGCTGAACTCGACCTTCTGAGAGGCCCGTAAGGATCTCAACCGTGCGGTCGCGGTTGGCGGGACATCCCCTTCCCAGCAGCGCCGCAGCAGACACCGAAAACGGTGCGCGGGAGGCAGGGGTGACGGGTTTTCAGGCAGCCAAGGGTGGCGGTTTCGCAGCGGCGCAGTGCGCCGGCGGCTGCTTGCGGCTGGCCGGAGGGGTGGCATGAGCGCCCTGCTCGAGCGACTGCGTACCCGGCCGGAGTTCGGTGCCGGGGCCGTGCGCTTTGCCGCCTCCAGCGAGGCGATGGAGCGGCGCCACGACGACGCAGTGCGGGAACTTGCCACCTGCATCAAGCCGGCGCCGGGGCCGGAGCCGATCCTGCAGGAAGGCGGCATCTATTTCGGCTGCTGGCTCGAAAGCACCGGCACCATCAATGCGGAACTGCTGAGCCGCTTCCGACCCGACGTGGCCGCCGACACCTTTCTGGGCTTTGCGCGGCACCAGCGCGAGGACGGGCTGTTTCCCTACAAGCTGACCAAGGACGGCGCCGCCTTCTCGCAGATCCAGACGGTGACGCCGCTGGCCCGCTCGGTGTGGACGCACTACCAGCTCAACGGCCGCGACCAGAATTTCCTCGCCAAGATGTATTCGGCCATGAGCCGCAACGATGCCTGGGTGGCGCGCTGGCGCGACACGCGCGGCACCGGGGCGGTGGAGGCGTTCTGCGCCTATGACACCGGGCACGACCTGTCGGCGCGCTTCTGGCACGTGCCGGACTCGCCCAAGGGGAACGACCCCAAGCAGTTCGACCTGTCGAGCCCGATCCTGCCGTTCATCGCACCGGACCTGACCGCCAATGTCGCCTGCCAGCGCCGGTATCTGGCCAGGATGGCGGAGGAGTTGGGCGAAGACGGCGCGCCATGGCACGCGAAGGCCGAGGCCAGCGAGCGGGCGCTGTGGGCGCAGTGTTTCGACGAGGCCGACGGGTTCTTTTACGACCGCGACCGCAACGACCGCTACGTGCGTGTGCGGGGCGACGTGCTGCTCAGGGTGCTCGCCTGCGAGATCGGGGACGCGGCGTTCTTCGCCGGAGCGCTCGAGCGTTATCTGCTGAACACGGCGAAGTTCTTCGCCAAGTACCCGTTCACCTCGCTGTCGCTGGATGACCCGCGGTTCGATCCGGCCTTCGACTACAACAGCTGGTGCGGGCCGACGAACTTCCTGACGCTGATCCGGGCGGCGCATGCCTTCGAACATCACGGCCGGCATACGGAACTGAGCTGGGTGATGCAGCCGACGCTGACGGCACTGTTCCGCGCCAGCCGCTTTCCGCAGACGCTGAACCCCTTTACCGGCAGCGCCGGGTTCACCGAGAGCTATTCGCCCTCGATCCTGTGCCTCCTCGATTTCGTCGAGCGGCTGAGCGGCATCCAGCCGCGGCCGGACGGATCGCTATGGTTCACCGGGCTCACGCCAGCGCAGATCGAGCATCGCGACGAGACGCACGAGACCGCCTACGGGCGCAGCGTCGACGGGGCCAGATTGGAGCTGGTCAATGCCGAAGGACGCGCGCGGGCGTGGCGGAACGGCGAAATGCTGTTCGACGTGCCGCAGGGCCTGCGGGTGGTAACGGCGCGGGACGGCACCGTCACCGGCTTGATCGGCCTGCGGGCGACGCCGGTCACCGGCACCGTGCGGATCGATGGGCAGGAGATCCCGGTAGCGATCGCGGCCAATGAGGTGTGGCAGCGACGAGGAGGAGAGTTCGTCCGGGTTGAGGCGCCCGGGCTGACGGCGCCGAGGAGTTAGGCGCAAGAAGTTTCACCGGCGGGCAGAGGGACTGACCCGCCGAGGTGACGTACGTAGCTCATAGGGAGGACACGACGTGAGCAAGTTCAACCGCAGGCAATTCCTGCACCGGTCTGCTGCAGGGGCCGGCTCGCTGATGGCGGTGACGGCGCTGGGCGGGCTGCCCGCCTTCGCGCAGGACCGGCAGATCCGGCACTTCTGGTGGGGCAACCCGGAGCGCGACAAGCGCACCTTTGCCGTGATCGAATTGTTCAACCAGAAGAACCCGGGCATCGTCGTCACCGGCGAGACGCTGGGCTTTGCCGACTACTTCACCAAGCTCACCACGCAGATTGCCGGCGGCAACATGCCGGACGTGATCCAGCAGGGCTATGGAGTGCTGTTCGAGTACATCAACAACGGCGCCGTGGTGCCGCTCGACGACTATGTCGGCAAGACGCTCGACATCTCCAAGATCGACCAGAGCGCCATCGATGCGGGCACCGTGGACGGCAAGTTCTATGCACTGTCGATCGGTGCCAACTCGCACATGGCGATGTTCAACACCCGCCTGTTCGAGGAAGCGGGGATCGTCCCGGGCGAAGACTTCGACCCCTATGGCTATACCTATGACGAGCTCAGCGAATTCGCCGCCGCCATCAAGGAAGCCACCGGCGTGCCGGGCACCGACGACAACACCGCCGACTACCAGAACTTCTCGGACTTCATCGCCCAGAAGGGCGTGGTGATGTGGGACGCCGACGGCACATACGGGGCCACCCAGGAGATCGTCGAGGAATACTGGAGCATCTGGGAGAGAATCCGCGATGCAGGCGGCACGCCGCCGGCGCAGGAGACGGCCAGCCTCGCGGGCGTTGCCGAGTTGAGCCAGACGGGCGTCGTCACCGGCAAGTCCGCCATGACCTATCTGTGGAGCAACCAGCTCGTGGGCGTGCAGGGGCTGATGGAGGACAAGCTCGGGGTCGCCATGTACCCGAACACTGCCGAGATGATCCCCGGCTCGATCGTGCAGCCGTCGCAGTTCGTCTGCCTCACCCGCGACAGCGTCGATCCGGAAGCGGCCACGACCTATATGAGCGCCTTCGTCAACGACATCGAGATGACGCAGATCCTGGGTCTCGAGCGCGGCATTCCGAGCCAGAGCGATGTCCGCGCCGCCCTGCAGCCGGAGCTGACCGAGGTCGAGGCCCTATCGGTCGAGTTCTTCGACAAGATCCAGGGCAAGACGGCGCCGCTCGGGCCGCCGCCGCCATCGGGTGCGAACGAGGTGGAGCAGACCTTCGAGCGGCTGGCCGTCGCGGTGCTGCTGAAGGAGCGCACCATCCCCGAAGTCGCCGCCGACTTCATGCAGCAGGCTCAGGCGATCCTCGCCCGCGCCTGAGGCTGACGAACAGGTCCTGCTCTCCTCCCGGGGGCAGGATCTTCCGGGGTGGGCGTGCCGGTGGCACTCCCTGACGGCACACCCACCCTGTCTTCAACGGAGGTTTTCGGGTCGAGATGGAAAAGTTCCTGCGCCGCAATTTCGCGGGCTACGCGTTCCTGACGCCATGGCTGATCGGGTTCTTCCTGCTCGCCATCGGGCCCATCCTGGCCTCGCTCTATCTGAGCTTCACCAAATACAACATCGTGCGGCCGCCGCAGTGGATCGGGCTCGACAACTACGCCTACATGTTCCAGTTCGACCAGCGCTTCTGGAAGGCGCTGCAGGTGACGTTCACCTTCGTGGTGCTGTCGGTGCCGGCCAAGCTGATCTTCGCGCTCGGCGTCGCCATGGCGCTCGACAAGGGCATCCGCGCGGTCGGCTGGTACCGGGCGCTGTTCTACCTGCCCTCGATCCTCGGCGGCTCGATCGCCGTGGCCATCCTGTGGCGGCAATTGTTCAGCTATGACGGCGTGGTGAACGCCGTGCTGCGCTTCTTCGGCGGCGACGGCCCGTACTGGCTGGCCGACCCCAACTATTCGCTGTGGACGCTGGTGGTACTGGCGGTGTGGCAGTTCGGCTCGCCGATGCTGATCTTCCTTGCCGGCCTGCGGGCCATACCGACCGAGCTCTATGAAGCGGCCGAGATCGATGCGGCGGGGCCGGTCAAGAAATTCTTCGCCATCACCGTGCCGCTGCTGGCGCCCGTGATCTTTTTCAATCTGGTGCTGCAGATGATCGAGGCCTTCAAGAGCTTCTCGGGTGCGTTCGTGATCTCGGGCGGCCGCGGTGACCCCTTGGATTCCCTGCTGTTCTTCACCGTCTATCTCTACAACGAGGCGTTCAGTTTCCTGCGCATGGGCTATGCCTCGGCGCTCGCCTGGGTGCTGCTGCTGGTGATCGCCCTGTTCACCGCCATCGCCTTCTGGACCAGCAAATACTGGGTCCACTACGAGAACGAGAGGGGATGAGGATGCTCATCTTGTCCTCAGATCTTGCGACGCCTGGGCTCCCCTCCCCCTTGAGGGGAGGGGCCGGGGGTGGGGGTCCATCGGTGGATCACAGGACCACCCCCACCCCAGCTTCGCTAGGGCCTTGCAGGCCCAAGCTGCGCTACCCTCCCCTCAAGGGGGAGGGAGGGCGAAACAGCGGCTTCTCGGTTCATGGAGACATCCGATGACCGCCATGACCTCGACCTCCCCTGCAACCGTCAGCGACACGGCCGCTCTGGCCCTGGCCTACCGCGAGACACGTGCCCGGCGGGCGCGGCGAGCGGGCTTGCTCAAGCACCTGTTCCTGATCCTCACCTCCTTCGTGATGATCTATCCACTGCTGTGGATGGTCGCGAGTTCGCTCAAGCCCGACAACCAGATCTTCGGCGACCTGTCGCTGTGGCCGTCGACCTTCGACTGGCAGAACTACTGGCAGGGCTGGAATGCGCTGCCGGTCAGCTTCACCACCTTCTTCTGGAATTCGACGGTGGTGACGGTGCTGAGCGTGATCGGCAACGTCATCTCCTGCTCCTTCGCGGCCTATGCGTTCGCGCGGCTGGAATTCAGCGGCAAGACCATCTGGTTCGCGCTGATGATGATGACACTGATGATCCCGTACCATGTGGTGCTGATCCCGCAGTACATCATGTTCCTGAACCTGGGGTGGGTGAACACCTACCTGCCGCTGATCGTGCCGCGGTTTCTCGCCGGCGACGCCTTCTTCATTTTCTTGATGATCCAGTTCTTCCGGCAGTTGCCGCGCGAACTCGACGAGGCGGCGATGATCGACGGCTGTTCGCCGTTCAAGATCTACTGGGCGATCATCATGCCGCTATCGCTGCCGGCGATGGCGACCGCCGCGATCTTCAGCTTCATCTGGACCTGGGAGGATTTCCTGGGACCGCTGGTCTATCTCAACGACATGAAGGACTACACCGTACCGCTGGCGCTCAGGATGTTCATCAGCCAGGACAGCGTCTCGCAGTACGGACCGATGTTCGCCATGTCGATCCTGTCCATCCTGCCGATCGTGTTGTTCTTCGTGCTGTTCCAGCGGCTGATCATCCGCGGCATTGCGATGAGCGGACTGAAATGAGCGGGTTCCGCCTATTTCTCCCCTCCCCCTTGAGGGGAGGGGTTGGGGGTGGGAATCCACAGGACCACCCCCTCCCCGGCCCTCCCCTCAAGGGGGAGGGAGGGCAGAACACCTGCCTTGCGTCTTGTTCTTGCACCTATTTCGAGTTGAACCATGGCCGCCGTTACCCTGAGTGAAGTCCGCAAGGCCTATTCCGGCTTCGAGGTGATCCACGGGATCGATCTCGAGGTGCAATCGGGCGAGTTCCTGGTGCTGGTCGGGCCGTCCGGCTGCGGCAAGTCGACCCTGTTGCGCATGATCGCCGGGCTCGAGGAGATCACCGACGGCACGATCGCCATCGGCGACCGTATCGTGAACGACCTGCCGGCGAGCCAGCGCAACCTGTCGATGGTGTTCCAGTCCTATGCGCTCTACCCGCACATGAGCGTGCGGCGGAACCTGGCGTTCGGCCTATCGAACCTCAAGATGCCGAAGGCCGAAATCGAGCGGCGGGTCGCGGAGGCGGCGCGCATCCTCAGGATCGAGGAACTGATGGAGCGCAAGCCCCGCCAGCTCTCCGGCGGGCAGAAGCAGCGCGTCGCCATCGGCCGGGCGATCGTGCGCGAGCCGCAACTGTTCCTGTTCGACGAGCCGCTGTCGAACCTCGATGCGGAACTCAGGGTGCAGATGCGGGTGGAACTGGCCAATCTCTACAACCGGCTCGGCACCACCATGATCTATGTGACCCACGATCAGATCGAGGCCATGACCATGGCCACGCGGATCGTGGTGCTCAACCAGGGCAATATCGAGCAGGTCGGCACGCCTTACGAGCTCTACAACTTCCCGCAGAACCGGTTCGTCGCCACCTTTATCGGCTCGCCGCGGATGAACATGATCGAGGCGATGGCGAGCGGCGGACGGGCGGAACTGCCGGATTTCGGCAGCCTGACGCTGACAGAAGCAGCGCCGGCGGGACCGATCAGCGTCGGGGTGCGGCCCGAGCAACTGCAGCTCGGGGAAGGCGGCGACGTCCTGGCAGCGGGAACGGTGCGCCTGGTCGAGTATCTCGGCAGCGAGAGCTACCTGCATGTGGCGCTGAGCTCCGGCGAGGTGCTGCTGGTGCAGGTGCCGGGGCGGGCCGATCACCGGATGGGCGACAAAGTCACCGTCTCGTTGAGCGCGCGCAACGCCCACTACTTCGACGCCAAGGGCCAGCGGATCGGCCTGTTCGACAGCTGAAGCCGCTTGGGTAGCGTGTCGCGCCCGGCGGGCCGGTGCGGCGTCTTGAACCAGAAATAGGGACGGCGGGCGAGGTCCACCGCCGCCCGCAGCATCGCCAGCGCCACGATGATCCAGTAGAACGGCAGCAGCGCTTGTGGCGCCATCAGTTCGCGCCGGCCGAGCCGCTTCAGGCCGGCCAGGTTGAGGGCGAGTGCGCTGCCATAGCCCAGCACGAGCACACCGCCGTAAAAGGCCGACCAACCCGGATGCGCCGGTATGGGCAGATGACCGGTGACGAGGCCGGCGGCGAACACCAAGACGAAGCCGACATGCAGCAAGGGCCCGGTGATCATGCCGAGCGCCAGGATTTCGAACGCCAGAGCGGGGCCGAACCCGGTTTCGCGGGCAAGCCGCCGCGGATTGCGGTTGTGGACGATGAAGGTCTGCATCCAGCCCTTGAGCCAACGGGTGCGTTGGCCAAGCCAGGGGACGAAGCGGGTCGGCGCGCTCTCGACCGTGCAGGAATCGAGCACATCGACAGCGAGGCGCCGGCGGGCGAGACGCAGGCCGAGGTCAGCATCCTCGGTGACGTTGTAGGCGTCCCAGCCCCCCACCTCGCGCAGCACGGAGATCCGGAAGTGGTTGGAGGTGCCACCAAGCGGCATCGGCAGGCGCCAGCGGGCCAGCGCCGGCAACAGCACGCCGAACAGCCCGGCATATTCTCCGGCAAACATGGTCGCGAGCCAGGACGAGCGGCCGTTGTCGATCTCGAGCCGGGCCTGCAGGCAGACGAGCTCCGGCGCGTCGCGGAAGCGCAGCGCCGCCTTCCATAGCTGCGCCGGATCGGGGACGTCCTCGGCATCGAAGACGACGACGAACTCGCCGCGGCAGAGCGGCAGCGCATAGTCCAGCGCCTTGGGCTTGGTTCGAGGGGCGGCGTCGGGAACCCGCACGAGGCTGAAGCGGGGATCGCCGAGCCTTTCGGTCACCGCAGCGACGGTTTCGGGCGAAGTTTCCTCGACCACGAAAACGATGTCCAGCCGCTCGGGCGGATAGTCCAGGTTGCGCAAGGCCGCAAACAACTGCGGCACCATCTGCGCCTCGTCGCGCAGCGGCACCAGCACCGAATAGACCGGCAGTTCGGCATCGTCCGGCCGCTGCGGCGGTGCGCCTGCGCGAGGGCGGGTGCCGAGCGCCGCGAGCCGGATAATGCTCGGCGCCAGCAGCAGAACGATGACCAGCGGCAAGAGCAGATACTGGAAGTGGTAAGGGGCGACGAGGACCAGCGCCACCAGCAGGACAAGTGCGGCGATGAACGCCAGCCGCGCCGCGCGCGTCAGTTCCAGATGTGCGCTTGCATAGGGCCAGCGACGGGCGAGGCGCTGACGGGCGCTGTCGATGAGTGCCTTAGCCGCGCAGCGGGAAACGAAGTCGCGGAGGGCAGTGTCGGGAACGAGGCAGATCTTGTCGCGCAGGTCCGGGTTCAGCCGGCGCTGCTCTGCCAGCCGCAGGACGCGGGTGAAATCGGGGGCCGAGAAGACCACCGGCCTGCCGAGAACGACCAGGCCGAACGAGCGCATCTCGGACAGGGCGTCGAGGCGGTCGGGGTCGATCTGCCGCTCAAGGCCACGCGGGACGGTTTCGTGGAAGGCGAGATCGGCCCAGCGAGCGGCGCGCTGCATGACCAGCGTTTCGTTGATGCCGAGGCTCGAGGCGCAATAGCGCAGCGGGTCGACTTCGCGTGCCAGGGCATCATCGAGGACGTCGCGGGCGATATCGGGGTGGACCGGTGTTTCGCCGTCGCCCAGAACCCAGCAGAGAAGATCGACGGCGGCGGACACTCCGGTTCAGCCTGCGAGCAAGACCGAAACAGGTGCTTGCATCCCATAGGCGCGCGCAAACGACCATACACTGCAGCAGCCCATGGTCGCCCCCACGCCCATTGCACCCCGTCAGAAGCAAAGCGTAGCACAAAGCTGCGTCGCCGCAAGAAGAGAGCTTCCTGCGGCGACCAGACGTCTCTAGAGCGAGCGGACTTTGATTAGTTCGGCTCGAACTGATGCGGGTTGAAGTGGTAGGCGGTGGAGCAGAACTCGCACACAACTTCGATTTCACCGTCGACCGCCATTTCCTCGCGGTCTTCGGCAGTGAAGCTGTTGGCGAGCATGTCCTCGATGCGATCGGCGGAGCAGGTGCAGCGCTCCTCGAGCGTCATCGGCGCGAACACGCGCACACCGGTCTCGTGGTAGAGCCGGAACAGGAGCCGCTCGGAGGTGAGGTCGGGATCGGCCAGTTCCAGGTCATCGAGCGTCGCCAGCATGGTGCGGGCCTCGGTCCAGCCATCGGCCTCGACGAAGTCGGGATCCTTCATGGCCGGGTTGTCGAAGTCGCCGTCGCCCGGCAGGTCGGCCATGGTGGCCCCGCCATGCTCGGGCAGGTGCTGGATCAAGACGCCGCCGGCGCGCCAATGGGGGCGGTGATCGCCCTTTTTGGTGAACTCGGCAACGGCCAAGCGCACTACGGTGGGGATCTGCTCGGACTGCATGAAATAGGTGTGCGCCACCTCTTCCAGCGAGTTGCCGTTGAGGGCGACGATGCCCTGGTAGCGCTCGGTGTGCGGACCCTGGTCGATGGTCATGGCGAGGTGGCCGTTGCCCAGCAGCTCGCCGGGACGGGTACGACCCTCTTCGGCGGCCTTGACCAGGAGGTCATGGTCGAAGCGGGCATAGCCGCGCATGCCGTCGGGGGCGTCGAAGTCGACAACGATCAGGTTCACCGGGCCATCCGTCTGCGTCTGCATGATGAAGCGGCCGTCGAACTTGAGCGACGAGCCGATCAGCGCGGACAGCACCACCGCTTCGCCAAGGAGGCGCGCGACGGGAGCGGGATAGTTGTGGCGCGACAGGATGGTGTCGAGCGCCGCGCCCAGCCGCACGCTTCGGCCGCGGGTGTCGAGCCTGTCGAGGGTGAAGGGAACGACGGTGTCGTCGACGCTTTCGGGGCGATCGAGCCCCAGGGCGCTCATCAGGTTCTCGGTCATGGTCGTCGTGTCCGTCATCGTGTTCTTCCGCGAAGGCTAAGCCTTGGGTGCAGGATGCGCCACCTCGGCAATGAATAAGCGCGTCATCCCCGCACAGGCAGGAATGACGCCATGGTCAATGCGAAGCGGGCGATCCGCCGGGGTTAGTTGGTCTCGACCCCGAAGGCCCAGCACAGAATGGCTTTCTGGGCATGAAGGCGGTTTTCGGCCTCGTCCCACACCACCGACTGCGGACCGTCGATCACCTCGTCGGTCACCTCGTCCCCGCGATGCGCGGGCAGGCAGTGCATGAACAGGGCATCCTTGTTCGCCAGCGCCATCAAATTGGTGTTGACCTGGTAGGGTTTCAAGACCCGCCGGCGCTCGGCGGCATCGACGTCGCCCATGGAAACCCAGGTGTCGGTGATCACAAGATCGGCACCTTCCACGGCCTCGCGCGGATCCTCGATCAGTCGCACGGCATCGCCGGCGCGGCGGATGTCCTCCATGAGGTCCTTTTCGGGGCTGTATTCCTCGGGCGTGGCGATGGTGAGCTGGCAGCCGAACAGTTCGGCGGCATTCACCCACGAATGGAGCACGTTGTTGCTGTCGCCGACCCAGGCGACCTTGGCGCCGCTGATATTGCCGCGATGCTCCTCGAAGGTCATCAGGTCAGCCATGATCTGGCACGGATGGGCGCGGCGGGTGAGGCCGTTAATCACCGGCACGCTCGCGCCTTCGGCCAGTTCGAGCAGGTCGGCATGGGAGAGGATGCGGATCATGATCGCATCGACATAGCGGCTCATGACCTTGGCGGTGTCTTCGAGGGTCTCCTCGCGGCTGAGCTGCATCTCCTGGCCGGAGAGCATGATGGTCTCGCCGCCGAGCTGGCGCATGCCGACGTCGAAGCTGACACGGGTGCGGGTGGACTGGCGCTCGAAGATCATCGCCAGCACCTTGTCCTTGAGCGGCTGCGGGCGGTCGCCCTCCTTGAGGCGGCCCTTCAGCGACACGGCCACGTCGAGCATGCCGCGCAGTTCGGGATAGGTGAAATCGTCGATGGAAAGAAAATGCTTTGGGGTGCCGGTCGTGGTCATGGGCCGGGGTCCTTTGTGACGCTTGGGTCCTGTGTCCGAAGGGACATCGTGAACCTTGAACATTTCCGGTGTCATCCCCGCGAAAGCGGGGATCCATCTTGAGATCTCAGGATGGGCCCCGGCTCAAGGCCGGGGTGACACCGAGTGTGTGGTGGGGCGTGAACCCCGTCCGCCCCCTCAGGGCGGAGGGAACAAACCGCGTCGGCGGCGGCCGAAATGGTAGAAGACCAGCATCGTCAGCTCGCCGCGGCGGTGGAGGCGGTTTCGGCTTCGATGGCGTCGAAGGCGGCGCCGAGCTTGCTCATGGCCTCTTCGATATCGGCCTCGGTGATGATCAGCGGCGGGATCAGGCGCAGGACGTTGTCCCCTGCCCCGATGGCGAGCAGTTGGTGGTCGTCGCGCAGGCGGGCAACGAAGTCCCGCACCGGCGGCGCGATCTTGATACCGGCGAGCAGTCCCTTGCCGCGCATCTCGAGCACGTAGTCCGGGTATTTCTGCGCCAGTTGCTGTAGGTGCCAGCCGAGGCGCTGGCCCATCTGGTTCACATGATCGAGGAAGCCGGGGGCGGTGATGCGGTCGAGCACGGCATTGCCGACCGTGCACGCGAGGGGGTTGCCGCCATAGGTCGAGCCGTGGGTGCCGGGCACCATGGAGGCTGCGACCTCTTCGGTGGCGAGGCACGCGCCGAGCGGGAAGCCGCCGCCGATGGCCTTGGCGACAGCGACGATGTCGGGAGTGATGTCGGCCCATTCATGGGCAAAGAAGCGCCCGGTCCGGCCAAAGCCGCACTGCACTTCATCAAGGATAAGGACAAGTCCGTGCTCGTCGCACAGCTTGCGCAGGCCCTGCATGAACTCGACGGACATGGCGGTGACGCCACCCTCGCCCTGCACCGGCTCGATCAGGATGCCGCAGGTCTGCGGACCGATCAGCGCCTTCACCGCCTCGAGGTCACCCGGCTTGGTGTGCTTGAACCCGGGCATGGGCGGGCCGAAGCCTTCGAGGTAGGACGGGTTGCCGCCGGCGGCGATGGTGCCGAGGGTGCGGCCATGGAAGGAGCCAGTGAAGGCGATGATCTCGTAGCGATCCGGCTCGCCCTTGGCGAAGAAGTAGTGCCGCGCCGTCTTGATGGCGCACTCGATCGCCTCGGCACCCGAATTGGTAAAGAACACCCGGTCGGCGAAGGTAAGGTCGACCAGCCGCTGCCCCAGCCGTTCCTGCTCGGGAATGGTGAAGACGTTGGAGGTGTGCCAGATCTTGTCGGCCGCAGCCTTCAGCGTCGACACCAGGTGCGGGTCGGCGTGGCCAAGGGCATTAACGGCGATGCCGGAGTGGAAATCGAGATATTCTCGGCCCTGCTGGTCGTACAGTCGCACGCCCTCGCCCCGCTCGAAAGCGAGATCGGACCGGGCATACGTGCCGTAGAGCGCAGACATGGTGGGCCTTCCTTTCAGGGGTGGCATCTGGAGCGTGGCAAAAGCGCCACAAAAACCAAAAACGCGCTTGTTTGCAGCGCGTTTTCGGCAGTGGAGTTAGGGCGAATTCGCCTCCGAAGTCAATCATTCGCCCGCAAGTGACTGATTTGACTCATTGATCGTTAAGCAGATTTTAACCGGTGGAATGTCGGGGAAATCGGAGCCCGACTCTTGATCCCGATTCCAGCGCTGCGGTAGTCTGCTGATCAACGGGAGACACGACATATCGTGTGGCGGACCCGCCTATCATACGACGCCTAGCGTTCTACGGCTGCCATGCCGTGTGGCAGCACATGGAAGGATTCTGTGTTGACGATGGTTTCAGAAGCGCAAACGGCAGGCTGGACCGAGGAGCGTGTCGAGCTCCTCAAGAAGCTCTGGATGGAAGGCCTCAGCGCCAGCCAGATCGCTGGCGAGCTCGGCCAGGGCGTGACCCGCAATGCGGTCATCGGCAAGGTGCACCGGCTAAAGCTGTCGGCCCGCGCCAAGCCCACCAACACGACGCCTCGCGCCCGGCCGGCGGCTCCGCGTCCGGCGGCGCCCCGCCGCGTGACCGGCACGAGTTCCGGTCTCGGCGGCGCGGCGAGTGCCGCCGCCAAGGTGCGCCACACCATGCCGCGGCCGCAGACCATCGGTGCAACTGCCCTGGCCGCAGCCCCGGAGATGGAAGCCGAGCTCTATGTCGCCCCGGCGGCCGAGCTCTACATCCCCGAAGAGAAGCGCCTCTCGCTGCTGCAACTCAACGAGCATACCTGCAAGTGGCCGATCGGCGACCCGCTGACCCCGGACTTTTATTTCTGCGGCCAGCATAGCCTCGAAAGCGGCCCCTATTGCGAGTTCCACTCGCGGCGGGCCTATCACCAGCTGGACCGCAAGAAGCGGTAAGTTGGGTGAAATGAGATGAAGGGGCGCCGCGGGGCCCCTTTTTGTTTGGGTCGTGGTGGAACGTGCCCGCGTCGGGCGGTCCCGTTTCTATCGCATCGTCAGGCATCCGCCGCTTCCCGCTAACCAAACGTTGTGCCTAGCGGAGGGAGGGTGCCGGTGTGAGCACTGCCTGGACCACCGGGACAAGCCCGGTGGTGACGATGGCGGGGAAAGCGAGGCCGCTGCGCCCTCGCGCCTTTGTCGGCCCCCTCTTATCGTGCCGTCATTGCCGGGCTCGTCCCGGCAATCCACGCCGACCTCGCCAAGCATCCGCGCTTCCCGCCAACCACAGGCCATCCCCGCGAAAGCGGGGATCTCTTCTTCCCCGGCCAAACAGAGTGGATTCCCGCCTGCGCGGGAATGACGTTGTGATGGGCCGAGGTGCCGGGCGAGCACTGGATGGACCACCGGGACAAGCCCGGTGGTGACGATGGCGGGGACATCGAGGCCGCTCCGCCGCCGTCGCGCCTTTTTCGGCCCCCTCCTATCGCGTCGTCATTGCCGGGCTTGTCCCGGCAATCCAGTCTTGGCGCGAGGCCGATGAGGCCCTATCCTGCCACGTGCCGCACCGTCTCCGCCGCGCCTTCATCGAACAAGGTATCGAGGTGGCCTACCACGGCGCTGCGGAACACGTTGTTCCCGGCCAGATCGGTGCCGAAGACTTCGTTGAGGGCAGCGAGCCCGTCGAACAGGGCTTCGGCATCTTCGCCGGCGTCGGCGGCGATGGCCATCATGCGCAGGGCGAGCGGATCGCGGACGTCGATGGCTTCGCCGTCTTCATCGACGCCGGTGACATAGCGCATCCAGGCGGCGACGCCGAGGGTGAGGCGGGTGGTCGACCCGCCGGCGGCCAGCCGGTCGCGGATGGTGCCGAGCAGGCGCTGCGGCAGTTTCTGCGAGCCATCCATGGCGATCTGCCAGGTGCGGTGCTTGAGGGCCGGGTTGGAGAAGCGTTCCAGCAACTGGTCACGGTAGGCGGCCAGGTCGACATCGGGCATGTGCAGGGTGGGGATGACTTCCTCGGTCATCAAGCCATGGATGAGCTTGCGAAAAGCCGGATCGGCAACCGCATCGGAGACGTGCTCGTGACCGGCAAGGTAGCCGAGATAGGCAATGGTCGAGTGCGAGCCGTTGAGCATGCGGAGCTTCATGCGCTCGAAGGGCTCAACTTCGCTGGTGAGTTGCGCACCGGCGGCGGCGAAGTCTGGGCGGCCGCTGGTGAACTCATCCTCGATCACCCACTGGGTGAACGGCTCGGCCATCACCGGCCAGGCATCCTCGGCGCCGATCAGCGCGGCAACGGTTTCGCGGTCGGCGTCGGTGGTGGCCGGCACGATGCGGTCGACCATGGTGGAAGGAAATGCCACCTGCTCCGCGACCCAGTCACCGAAGCCATCCTCGCGCAGGGCGGCGAAGCGGGTGACGATGCGCTTCACCGTGGCGCCGTTGGACGGCAGGTTGTCACAACAGAGCACCGTGAACGGCGCGATGCCGGCGGCGCGGCGGCGGGCAAGCGCCTCGACGATCAATCCCGGGGCCGAACGCGGCGCCGACGGGTTGGCAAGATCGTGGACGATGTCGGGGTGGCGCGCGTCGAGTTCGCCGGTTGCCGGATCATGACAATAGCCCTTCTCGGTCACCGTCAGGGAGACGATGCGAATCTCCGGTGAGGCCATCAGTGCGATCAGCGCCTCGCGCTCGGCATTGGCGTCCAGCACGCCAAGGATCGAGCCGATAATGCGCGGATGGGTGCCCGCGGCGTCGCGAATGGCAACGGTGTAGAGGCCGTCCTGCGGCTCCAGCGCCTCCTTGGTGTCCGGCCGACGGAGGCTTGCCCCGACGATGCCCCAACTCGGGTCACGATCGAGCAGATCATCGACATAGACAGCCATGTGGGCGCGATGAAAGGCGCCGATGCCCAAGTGGACGATGCCGGGGGTAACCGCGCTGCGATCATAGCTGGGCACGGCGGCCCCGGCTGGTGGGTGGGCAAGAATGGCGGCGCTCAGGCGCGGCATGGGAAACTCCGAAGCGGTGACCGCGGCACCATAGCGGCTGCGGTTCTTGTATGGAAGATCGGGCTTGCGATGGGACCGCCTTTACCTGCATATGCCGGACGCAACAAGGAGGATCGGCGTGGCACAGCGTTTCGTCAGCATCGGGGAATGCATGATCGAAATGAGCGGCGGCGAGGACCGGCAATACCGGCTCGGCTATGCCGGCGACACCCTCAACACCGCCTGGTATATGCGCGCCCTGCTGCCGCAGAGCTGGGACGTCGACTATGTGACAGCGCTCGGCGAGGACCGCTACTCCCGAGATATCCGCGGTTTCCTCGACAGCAACGGCATCGGCACCGGCCGTATCCAGACTATCGCCAACCGCCGTCCCGGGCTCTACCTGATCCACCAGGAAGCCGGCGACCGCCATTTCACCTATTGGCGCGACACCTCCGCAGCCAAGCTGCTGGCTGACGACAAGCCGGCGCTGCATGCAGCGGTCGATGGCGCGAGCATGGTCTACTTCTCCGGCATAACGCTCGCGATCCTGGCGCCCCGCGCCCGCGGGCGGTTGCTCGGGGCGGTCGTCAAGGCGCGCGACGCCGGTGCGAAGGTGGCGTTCGACACCAATATCCGCCCCGCGCTGTGGTCGAGCCAGCGCGCGATGATGGGCGTGCTGACGGCCGCGGCGAGCCTCTGCGACATCGTCTTGCCGACCCATGACGACGAGGCCCCCTTGTTCGGCGACGCCTCGCCGGAAGAGACCGCAGCGCGCTATCTCGAGCTCGGGGTGGAGGAAGTTGTGGTCAAGAACGGCGCCAAGCCGGCCCTGATCGCCACAGCACACGAACAAGTGAGTGTCGCACCACCGCCAGCGGCACAGGTGGTGGATGCGACCGGCGCCGGCGACAGCTTCAACGGCGGCTATCTCAGTGCCCGGCTTGCAGGAAAGTCGCTGCGGGACGCGGCAGAAGCAGCGCACCGGGTGGCCGGAATCGTCATCGGGCACCGCGGCGCACTGGTCGATCCGGCTCTGCTCGGCGGCTAAACTCGCTCTGCGCCACGGGTTTCCATCACCGTCCGGCGGAATAGTTGGTGACGTAGGGAGCCGGAGGGCATAGGTTGGCACGACGCCAACCACGCAAAGCTCCCGCCACGTGCCTCAAGCCTCCTTGCGCGATGACCTGCGCCAGGCCACCCGTGACATTCACCAGCAGCTCGACGATCTCGTCGGCGGCTTCGGCACGCTGGCGGAGTATCGGCGGTACCTCGTGGCCAGCCACACCTTCCGGCGGGCCGCTGAATCGGCGCTGCCGGCACGGGAGTCGAGCTGGGCTGCACTGAGCATCGTGAACGCCGCGGAGCGCGATCTTGCCGATCTCGGCTGCGCGCCGCGCGCCGGAGCGCCTGCCCTGCCCCAGGCCAAGCTGTCGGAAGCCTGGAGGCTCGGGGCGCACTATGTGCTCGAAGGCTCGGGCATCGGGGCGCGCCTGTTGCTGCGGCGGGCCGAGGCGCTGGGGCTCAGCGGCGCCTTCGGCGCGCGGCACCTGGCGCAGCAGGCGGCCGATCGCGAGCGCTGGCCGCGGTTCCTCGCCCTCCTCGACACCTCCGACGCCGATCGTGTGGATGCCCGTGCGGGCGCTCATGCGCTGTTCTCACTCGCCCTTGCGGCACACAGGGAGGTGCAGCATGAACGCTCCTAGCCGGGTCGACCTGACCAATTGCGACCGCGAGCCGATCCACATTCCGGGCAGCATCCAGTCGCATGGGTGCCTGATTGCCTGCGATGCGAGCGCCATCACCATCCGCCGGCACTCGCGCAACCTGGATGACATGCTCGGCACCGTCAGCGACTGCAACGGGCGCAACCTGGCCGAAGTCCTCGGGCAGGAGGTCGCCCATTCGGTCCGCAACGCTCTGGCGCGGACGCAGGAGGGCAGCCGGGCCGCGCTGCTGTTCGGTCAGACGCTCCCCAGTGGCCGCCGCTTCGATGTGTCGGTGCACCGCTTCAAGGGCGCCGCCATCGTCGAGCTGGAGCCGGCCGATGACGCCATCGCGCCGCCGCTGGAACTGGCAAGGGCGATGATCGGGCGCATCGCCGCGATCGAGACGGTGGACCGGCTGATCCGCGACACCGCCCGGCTGATCCAGGGCATGCTGCACTACGACCGGGTGATGATCTACAGCTTCGGGGCGGACGGCGCCGGCAAGGTGCTGAGTGAAGCCAAGCGTGGCGACCTCGAGAGCTTTCTCGGCCAGTATTTCCCGGCGTCGGACATTCCGCAGCAGGCGCGGGCGCTCTATCTCAAGAACACCATCCGCATCATCTCGAACTCAAATCCGCAGCCGGTGCCGGTTGAGCCCGTGCTCGATGCTTCGGGCGAGCCGCTGGACCTCAGCTTCGCGCATTTGAGAAGCGTTTCGCCGATCCATTGCGAGTATCTGCGCAACATGGGCGTCGGCGCCTCGATGTCGATCTCGATCATTGTCGAGGGCCAGTTGTGGGGGCTGATCGCCTGCCATCACTACTCGCAGCGCACGCTGACCATGGCCGAGCGCGTGGCCGCCGAAATGTTCGGGCAGTTCTTCTCGCTGCATCTCGAGGCCCTGCACCGCAAGCAAACGCTGGATGCAGCGACCCGCGCCCGCGCCTTGCTCGACCGTTTCCTCCAAGCCAGCTCTGGCAGCCGCGATTTCGGGCAAATCCTGCGCGAGCGCCTGCCTGAGTTCCAGGAACTGATCGCGTCCGACGGGCAGGCGCTGTGGATCGACGGCAAGTGGACCACGAGCGGTACCGTCCCGCCCGCAGCGGCGTCGGCAAGCCTGGTGCGCTTTGCCGAAGCTGCCACCGAGGGCCGCGTGTGGGCGACGCACCAGCTCTCGGCTGTGCTGCCCGGTGCGGAGGAGTATGCGCCGGACGCCTCGGGCATGCTGATCATTCCGCTGTCGCAGCGTCCCCGCGACTACATGTTCTTCTTCCGCAAGGAGCTGGTGCACACGCTGGACTGGGCGGGCAATCCGGACAAGGTCTACGAAACCGGCCCGATGGGCGACCGGCTGACGCCGCGCAAGAGCTTTGCCATCTGGAAAGAAACGGTCCGCCAGCAGTCCGCGCCATGGACGGCTTCGGAGCGGCAGTTTGCCGAGGCAACCCGCGCGGCGCTGGTGGAAGTGGCGCTGCGGCACAGCGAATTGCTGGCCGACGAGCGCAACAAGGCGGAACTCCGCCAGCGAATGCTGAACGAAGAGCTCAACCACCGGGTCAAGAACATCCTGGCGGTGATCAAGTCGCTGGTGAGCCAGCCTTCCGAGAGCGGGCATTCGCTGGAAGATTACGTCCAGTCACTGCGCGGGCGCATCCAGGCGCTGTCGCATGCGCATGATCAGGTGATCCGCGGTGATGGCGGCGGCGGGCTCGCGGAGCTGGTGCGGGCCGAGTTGTCGCCCTA
This sequence comes from Devosia albogilva, assembly GCF_042685625.1. NCBI lineage: Bacteria > Pseudomonadati > Pseudomonadota > Alphaproteobacteria > Hyphomicrobiales > Devosiaceae > Devosia > Devosia albogilva. The sequence goes on along the minus strand of NZ_JBHUNP010000001.1, from coordinate 2,330,591 downwards.
TGGCGGCGAGGGCCGCACGGTGGAACTCAGCGGCCCCGCAGTGTGGCTGAACGCCCAGGCCTTCTCCGTGATGGCGCTGGTGCTGCACGAACTGTCGACCAATGCGGCGAAGTATGGCGCGCTGTCGCGATCCGGCGGCAGGCTGAAGGTCGCCTGGAGCGTTGCGGAAACCGGGTCCCTGCACCTCGACTGGGTCGAAAGCGGCGGTCCGCCGGTGCGGCCGCCGTCACGGCGGGGCTTCGGCACCGTGCTGATCGACCGGTCGGTGCCCTTCGACCTCGGTGGCGACAGCCATGTTGCCTACAACCCTGACGGTGTGGTGGCGAAGTTCCGCGTTCCCGGCCGCTTCGTCTCCGTGGAGCGGGCGAGCGCGGGGAAAAGCATGCTGGAGGCGCCCACCGTGGCGGAGCCGGTGCATGCGGTTGCCGGACGCCGGGTGCTGATCGTTGAAGACCAGATGCTGATCGCGCTCGATCTCGAGCAGATGCTGACCGATGCCGGCATCGAGGTCGTCGCCACCGCGCCGAGCGTGCGTGAGGCCTTGTCGGTGGTGCAGAAGCAGCCCATCGACGCCGCTATCCTCGACGTGAATCTAGGCGCGGAGAATTCGGCCGACGTGGCCGACGCCCTGGCCGAGCGCGGCATCCCGTTCCTCTTCGCCACCGGCTATGGCGATGGCGGCGCCCTGCCGGAACAGCACGCAGCGGTTACGGTGGTTCGCAAACCCTACGAAGCTGCAGCGATCGTGCAGCAGCTGCAGCGGTTGCTTGGAACCAACATAAGCTAACCGAATATCGGAACCACATCCGTCCGCCTTCGTTGCGCCCGCAATTGGCCACAATCGGGAGAGGCGAAATGGCGGACCGTGGGCGCGGTTTCGGGTACTGGGCAGTGTTGGTTCTGGCACTGGTGATGGCAGTCTTCGGGCTGCCGATCTTTGCCGGCGGCATCTGGCTGATCACGCTGGGCGGCAGTTGGTACTATGCGCTTGCGGGGCTTGGCCTCGTTGTTTCCGCCTTTTTCCTGTTCCGCCATTCGATGGCGGGAGTCTGGATTTATCTGCTGACCTTCCTGGGCACGCTGATTTGGGCGTTGTGGGAGAAGGGCATGGATGGATGGGCGCAGGTGCCGCGCCTTGTCGGGCCGACCGTCATCCTGGTGCTGGTGCTGCTCTGCATTCCGGCGCTGCGCGGACCGGCACGGGTGGCGCGGGGCGCCTTTGCCGCCGCCGCTGTCGGCGTGCTGTCGCTCGGCGCCTCGCTGATGGTGCTGACCACCGCCAGCGATGCGCGCCTTGTGGCGCAGGAAACCCCTGCCCCGGCCCCAGCCGAGCCGAGCCCTGCTGAGCCGGCGCCTGCCGAACCGGCACCGGAAGAAGCCGAACCGGCTGAGCCAGAGCCGGCAACTCCGGCAACTCCGACAGAACCAGCCGATCCAGCCGAAGCCGATGCAGCTGAGCCTGCGGCGCCCGCCGATCCCGCCGGCGCGGAAAGCGAGGCGGCCAGCCCTGACACCGGCACCGCCGCGCCGGTAGACCCGACCGAGGGCGATGCTGCCCCGGCAGAGACCACCCTGGCCGCTGCGCAACCGGAGCCGCAACTGGAGGTCGGTGCCGACTGGCCCGCCTATGGCGGCAGCTACCACGCGCTGCGCTACTCACCGCTGTCGCAGATCACCCGCGAGAACATCGACCAGCTCGAGCGCGTCTGGGAATACAACACCGGTGACATGCCGTCCGAGGCCGCCGAGGGTAAGTACTCGCCGGAGAATACGCCGCTGAAGGTGGGCAACAACCTCTATCTGTGTTCGCCGATGAACATCCTGATCGCGATCGATGCCGCATCGGGCCTCGAGGAGTGGCGCTTCGATCCGGAAGTATCGGAGGATGCGATCCCCTATGGCGCCACCTGCCGCGGCGTCGCCTACTACCAGATACCCGATGCGCCGGCCGACCAGGCCTGTGCCGCCCGTATTCTGGTGGGCACGCTGGATGCGCGTCTGATCGCCGTTGATGCCACCACCGGCCAGCCCTGCGCCGATTTCGGCGTCAACGGCCAGGTGAACCTCGAGGAAGGGATCGGCGACACCGTACCGGGCTGGTATGCGGTGACCTCGCCGCCGACCATCGTGCGCGGCATTGCCGTGTTGGGCGCCCAGGTCAAGGACGGTCAGGCCGAGGATGCGCCCTCGGGCGTGGTCCGCGGCTATGATGCCGTGACCGGGGAACTCGCCTGGGCCTGGGACCTTGGCAACCCCGACAACCGCGGCGCTCCTGCGGAAGGCGAGGTCTATACCCGCGGCACGCCGAATATGTGGACCATCGCCGCCGCGGACGAGGAACTGGGGCTGGTGTATCTGCCGCTCGGCAACTCGTCCGTCGACTATTACGGCTCCAACCGCAGCGAGCTCGAAAACGAGTACGCGACCTCGCTGGTGGCGGTGGATGCCACGACCGGCGACGACGTGTGGCACTTCCAGACCGTCCGCAACGACGTGTGGGACTACGATCTCGGCTCGCAGCCCTCGCTGGTCGACTTCCCGACGGCCGACGGTACGGTGCCGGCACTGGTGCTCGCCTCCAAGCAGGGCGACATCTACATCCTCAACCGCGAGACCGGTGAATCGCTGTTCCCGGTGGAGGACCGTCCGGTGCCGACGGGTGGCGTCGAGCCGGAATACCTGGCAGAAACACAGCCGTTCTCGGCCTACCACACGCTTGCCTTCCCCGACCTGACGGAAGCGGACATGTGGGGCATGACGCCGATCGACCAGCTCTGGTGCCGCATTCAGTTCCGCCAGTCGCACTACCAGGGCATCTACACGCCCCCGACCAGCGACACCCATTGGCTCCAGTACCCGGGCTATAATGGCGGCAATGACTGGGGCAGCGTCGCGATCGATGTCGAGCGCGGACTGCTGATCGCCAACTACAACAACATGCCCAACCACAACCGGCTGGTGCCGCGCGAGGAGGCCGACGAGGCCGGGCTGGTTCCAATCTATGACGCGGGTGCGGGTCAGGGCGAGACCGCCCTGGGTGAAGCCGGGCCGCAGATCGGCGCCCCCTATGCCATCGACGTCAATGCCGGCTGGCGCCAGTGGACCGGTCTGCTGTGCACCGAGCCGCCCTATGGCGGGATCCGCGCCATCGACCTCGCGACCGGCGAGACCGTGTGGGACCGGCCGTTCGGCACGGCGCGCCGCAATGGTCCATGGGGCATCCCCTCGATGCTGCCGCTGGACATCGGCACCCCGAACAATGGCGGACCGGTGGTGACGGCCGGCGGGCTGATCTTCATCTCGGCCACGACCGACAACCTGATCCACGCGATCGACGTGGAAACCGGCGAAACCGTATGGACGGACGAGCTGCCCGGCGGCGGGCAGACCACGCCGATGACCTATGAGGTGGACGGACGCCAGTATGTGGTGATCGCGCCCGGCGGGCACCACTTCATGGAAACGCCGATCAGCGATGCGGTGATCGCCTACGCCGTGCCGCAGGAGTGACGACCGGACTGTTCGGCGATTGCGCTCTGGAGGCTGGCCGCGCCAGCCTCCAGATTAGGGGCAACAAATGCTCCCCGGCGTGAAAGGCCGAAGTCATGATCGACGCTTCCGTACAGACCAATGTCCGCTCGCAGCCCGTGCTGCCCCTCGCTACCCAACTCGGTCCCGTGCGCCTGCGCGTCACCGACCGCACCAAGGCGCTCGCCATCTGGCGTGATGTCGTCGGTCTCGAGCTGGTCTCTGAAGACGGCCCGGTGATGCAACTCGGCGCCGGCGGCAAGGTGCTGATCGAACTCGAGAACGGCGCCAGTAGCCCGGTGGTGCCGCGCAGCGTCGGTCTCTATCACGTTGCCATCCACGTGCCGACCCGCCGCGACCTGGCGCAGATGGCCGTTCGTGCCCTCCAGCGCAATGTGCGCATCTCGCCCACGGACCACCTGGTCAGCGAAGCCATCTACCTGTGGGATTTCGACGGCAACGGCATCGAAATCACCTTCGAGACGCCGTGGCGCGGCAGCCTCGGGGATCCCGACAAGGGCGAGAGCTATGCCGTCACCGCCGATGGCCGCACCCATTCCGGACGCGACCCGATCGATCTCGAAGGGCTGCTGGCCGAACTCGGCGAGCAGCCGGTGCTGGAGCCGAGCATGCCTGCCGGCACCCGGATCGGCCACATCCACCTGCACGTGACCGACCTCGCCAAGGCGATGCACTTCTACCGCGACGTGGTCGGCTTCGGCGGGTTCCTTCTCATCCATTCCTTCGGCATGGGTGATGTCGGGCTCGACTACATGCCGCACACCATCGCCTTCAACATCTGGTCGGGTCCGCAGGCAAAGGTCGCGCCCAGCTCGACAGCCGGTTTGAGCTGGTTCACCATCCGCCTGCCGGAGGACCAGAGCCTCGAGGCTCTCGCCGGCCGGCTGCGTGCCGCTGGTTCAACCGTGTCGGATGCAGGCGGGTGGCTGGCGACCTCCGACCCGTTTGGCAACATCATCCGGCTGGTCGCAGCCTAGGAGGTTACATGCGGGGATTCGAGGACGTGCTCGACTTCTGGTTCGTGGAGCACGGACCTGACCACTGGTTCGCGCGCACGGACGAGTTCGATGCAGCGCTCGCCGCGCGCTTCAGGGAAACACACCAGGTGGTCGCCCGCGGCGAAGCCTGGGCCTGGCGTCAGGAACCACGAGGGCGGCTAGCCGAGATCATCGTGCTCGACCAGTTCTCCCGCCAGCTCCATCGCGGCGGTGCCGACGCCTTCGCGCAGGACAAGATGGCCCTGGTTCTTGCGCAGGAGGCCGTCGCGCTCGGGGTGCACGAGGCCATCGGCAAGCCTGCCGGCATGTTCGTGCTGATGCCGTTCATGCACGCGGAGTCCGTCGTGATCCAGGAGGAGGGATTGCGGCTGTTCGAGGCCTATGGCGAGCCAGAGCAGGTCGACTACATGGCCAAGCACCGCGACACCATCGCCCAGTTCGGGCGTTTCCCGTTCCGCAACGCGGCGCTGGGGCGCCAAAGCACCGCCGAGGAAGTCGCCTATATGCACGAGCACCAGGAGCGCGGCTTCTAGCGCCCGGCAACCCTTGCGCCCTGCTTGTCGTTGCACCCGGTAAACGGAGTGCAAAACATGGAAATGGAAGCGGGCCCCAGCATCTGGCTGATCCTTCTGACCGTGGGGGTGGCGATCCTCGCGGCGGCAGCCATCTACGGCATCATGCGCAACCGCCAGCGCACGCTCGGCGAACGGGTCCACACCGAAGTGGAGACCAAGCGCGAATACGCCGCCGAGGATCGCGACCGGAGCTGACCCTTCCGCGCCAGCCCGTTTCGTGTTGAAGTCCCTCGGCTCTACGAGGGCTGCAACCGAGTTTTACCCGAGCAAGGAGTTATCCATGCCGAAGATCATGTACACCGCCCGTGCGACCTCAACCGGCGGCCGTTCCGGCCACGGGGCGACGGACGATGGCGTTCTGGACGTCACGCTGACCACGCCGAAGGAGATGGGTGGCGACGGCGCCCGCGGTACCAACCCGGAGCAGTTGTTTGCGGTGGGCTATTCGGCCTGCTTTCTCGGCGCCATGAAGGCTGCCGCCCGCAAGAGCGGCGACAAGATTCCGGAAGACGCCAAGGTCACCGCCGAGGTGAGTTTCAAGGATCGCGAAGACGGCGAGGGCTTCTGGATCGAGGCGGCACTCAGGGTCGACGTGCCAGGCATGGACAAGGCCAAGGTGCAGGACATCGTCGAACGCGCCCACATCATCTGCCCCTATAGCGAAGTGTCGCGGAAGGGCTTTGATGTGTCGCTGAACGTGGTGTGAGGCCAATAGCCCCCACCTGGCCTCCCCCGAAGGCGGGGGAGGGATCACATCGCGTGTGGTTCACTGGCCAGTTCAAACCACCAGCGCACCCCTCCCCCTTTCAGGGGGAGGATGGGTGGGGGTACGGCGCCCCCCGCCAATCTCGCCCTAAGCCACCAATCCCTTGGTCAGCTCCAGCGCCTGACGCTCGAACAGGCGGCGGTAGATGCCGCCGTTGAGGCGGATCAACTGCTCGTGGCTGCCTTCCTCGACGATGCGGCCCTTGTCGAAGACCAGGAGCCGGTCGAGCGCCCGCACCGTCGAGAGCCGGTGGGCGATCACCAAGGTGGTGCGGCCCTGCATCAAGCGCTCCATGGCCTCCTGGATCAGCACCTCGCTTTCGCTGTCGAGGCTCGAGGTCGCTTCATCGAGGATGAGAATCGGCGCATCCGCAAGGAACGCCCGCGCGATGGCGACGCGCTGCCGCTCGCCGCCCGAGAGCTTCACCCCGCGCTCGCCCACCAGCGTCTCGTACTGCTTGGGCAGGTGCATGATAAAGTCATGGGCGTTGGCCTGCTTCGCCGCTTCGATGATCTCGGCGCGGCTGGCATCGGGACGCCCATAGGCGATGTTCTCGGCGAGCGTGCGGTGGAACAGGATCGGCTCCTGCTGCACGATGGCGATCTGGCTCCTCAGGCTCGACTGCTGCACTCCGGCGATATCGGTGCCGTCGATGCGGATCTGGCCTTCCTTCACGTCATAGAGGCGCTGGATCAGCTTGACGAAGGTGGTCTTGCCCGAGCCGGAATGGCCGACCAGACCCACCCGCTCGCCGGCCGGGATGGTGACCGAAAAGTCGCGATAGAGCGGCGTCGGATGCGCTCCATACTGGAAGGTCACCCGGTCGAACTCGATGGCTCCGTCGGTGATGCGGATCGGCTTGGCACCGGCCATGTCCTCGATGCCGAGAGGCTGGGCATAGAGGTTCACCAGTTCCTCCATGTCGTTGACCGAGCGCTGCAGGTTGCGGATGTGCTGGCCGACATCGCGCAGATGCCCCGAGAGCAGAAAGAACATGGTGAGGACGAAGGCGATGTCGCCCGGCGTCGCCTGGCCCTGTGACCAGAGCCAGAGGGCAAGACCCAGGATCGCCGTCTGCATGACGACCATCATCAGCCCCTGGGCGCCGCCATTGAGGGTGCCGCGCTTCCAGGTGCGGCGGGTGCGGCTGTCCCACTTGCTGATCACCGTCTCGAGCCGCTCTTCTTCGCGATGTTCGGCGCCGAAGGCCTTGACCACGTTGTTACAGCTCACCGCATCGGCCAGCGCGCCGCCCATGCGGGTGTCCCAGGCGTTGGCGAGCGTTGCCGCCGGCGCGACGAAGCCCGTCGACAGCATGACCGTCACCACCACATAGACCAGCGAGCCGACCCCGATCAGCACACCCATGGCGGGCCAGTAGGAGCCGAGGATCACGGTGGCCCCGACCAGCATAACGGTGGACGGCAGCAGCGCCACCAGCAGCGTGTCGTTCATCAGGTCGAGCGCCCACATGCCGCGCGTGATCTTGCGGACCGTGGAGCCGGCGAAGCTGTTGGCGTGCCAGTCGGTCGAGAAGCGCTGCACCCGGTGAAAGGCGCTGGCGGCGATCTCGCCCATCATCTTCAGCGTCAGGGCGATGATGTTGAAGAACACGAACTGGCGCAGCACGACGGAGCCGAGATAGAGCACCGACATGGTGACGAAGGCGGTGAGCGCCAGGGTCATGGCGTCATTGCCGCCGCCCGCCACCGCGTCGACCAGCCGGCCGGCAAACAGCGGGCTCAGTGCTTCAGCCAGCGTGGCCAGCATCACCAAGAGGGCAATGGTGGCGACGCGCCAGGGCTGGCGGCGCCAGTGATCGAAGGTGAAGCCGAGCACGTTGCGGAAGGCGTCGGCGCGGAAATCGAACTTCTTGCGAGTCATTGGGGGTGTCCGGCGCCAGGACGGCAGCCGGTCCTTCTGAACTGATTATGGCTGGCGCAGCAGAACCAGGAGGCAAAACGGCCGTGTGGCGGGTCGGCTGCTGGATCGGGTTGGGAGTAAACCGCGGGCGGCGGGCCTTGATCGGCGGGCCGCGGGGAGCAAAACGGACCTAGAGTCGCGAATTGCCCACTGGGGAAGCGAACATGGGTGCTGTCACACTGCGCCTCCCTTGCTGGAACGAAAACGAAAAGCGGCGAACGGTTTGTAGCCAAACCGTTCGCCGTTGCCAATGGTCAAGAATCTGCGACGCGCTTGAGTGATGCGCGACGGCAACAGTGCTGGCGCGGGGCGCTATTCCGCGACGAAGAGATCGCGCGTGGTGAACTGGGCATAGGCGAGCGCCACGGCGAAGACGGCGAAGATGGCGATCACGGCGGCAGCGACGATGGTGAGGGTCATGACGAACTCCCGGTGTTGATGCCCCACTTGTGCGGCCCGTCCGGCGGCGCCGCCTTGACCAGGATCAAATCGGAATTGCGGTGGCGCGGCGCAGCCGGCGCGGCTAGGCTCGCCCCTCGAAATCGCAACACCAAGAGGCAAGACGCCCGATGACTTCTCCCATCGATCCCGACAAGCTCGACAAGCTCGGCCAGGTCGCCATCAAGGTCGGCCTGCAACTCGCCGAGGGCCAGGACCTCATCATCACCGCGCCGATGACGGCTGCGCCGCTGGTCCGCCGCATCACCGAGCACGCCTACAAGGCCGGGGCCGGTCTCGTCACCACCATCTATTCGGACGAGGAAGCCACCCTCGCCCGCTACAAATACGCCAACGACCAGAGCTTCGACCGCTCGGCCGGATGGCTCTACGCCGGCATGGCCGAGGCCTTCCGCAACAACGCCGCGCGCCTTGCCATCTCGGGCGACAATCCGATGATGCTGGCCGGCCAAGACCCGGAGAAGGTCTCCCGCGCCATGCGCGCCAACTCCGCCGCCTATCGCCCGGCGCTGGAGCTGATCACCGGCTTCGACATCAACTGGAACATCGTCTCCTACCCAACCCCGGCCTGGGCCAAGCTGGTGTTTCCCGACGATTCCGAAGAGATCGCGGTCGGCAAGCTGGCGGACGCGATCTTCAAGGCCTCGCGCGTCGACAATGATGATCCGATCGGCGCCTGGAAGGCGCACAACGCCAACCTAAAGGCGCGCTGGACCTGGCTCAACGGCAAGCGCTTCTCGGCGCTGAAGTATACCGGCCCCGGCACCGACCTCACCATCGGCCTCGCCGATGGTCACCGCTGGAAGGGCGGCGCTTCGGAAGCCAAGAACGGGGTCACCTGCAACCCCAACATCCCGACCGAGGAGGTGTTCACCACCCCGCACCGGATGCGGGCCGAGGGCCACGTCTCGGGCACCAAGCCGCTGTCGCATAACGGCTCGTTGATTGAGGGCATGTACGCCCGTTTCGAGGGCGGCCGGCTGGTCGAGTTCAAGGCATCGAAGAACCAGGACCTGTTCAACAAGGTGCTCGACACCGACGAGGGCGCCCGGCACCTCGGCGAAGTGGCGCTGGTGCCCCATTCCTCGCCGATCTCAGCCTCAGGCATCCTGTTCTACAACACGCTCTACGACGAGAACGCGAGCTGCCACATCGCCATGGGCCAGTGCTACGCCGACTGCTTCGAAGGCGGCAAGGAGCTGACGCCGGAGCAAATCCAAGCCCAGGGCGGCAACAAGAGCCTGATCCACATCGACTGGATGATCGGCTCGGACAAGATCGACATCGACGGGGTGAATGCCGATGGCTCGACGGAGCCGGTGATGCGCGGCGGCGAGTGGGCGATGGCGGTGTAGAGAGAGCACCGACACCTCTACATCGTCACCACCGGGCGTGGTCCCGGTGGTCCACGCCGAGGCGCTACAAGTGGATTGCCGGGACAAGCCCGGCAATGACGAAGGTAACGAAGGGATGGAGGCGGTGCGATGAAGGGATACGTCTACATCCTTGCCTCTCGCCGAAATGGCACGCTCTACACGGGCGTAACCTCCTCCCTCTCCCGCCGCCTGCTTGAACATCGCCACCAGCTCACGCCCGGCTTCACCTCACGCTACGGCGTCAGGACACTGGTCTGGTTCGAGGAACATGACTGGGTGGTGGACGCCATCCAGCGCGAGAAGAACATCAAGAAGTACCCTCGTCAGTGGAAGCTGAACCTCATCGAGGCGCAGAACCCTGAGTGGCTTGATCTCACCTGGCAGCTCTTCGACGCCGACTGAAGGGTCCCGCTCTCTTCACATCGTCACCACCGGGCTTGTCCCGGTGGTCCAGACGGCCCTCGGCAACTGGATTGCCGGGACGAGCCCGGCAATGACGATGCGGTGGGGACACGGGCTAGAGGACGATCACATAGTGTCTCCGTCGAGGACCACACTGTCGAGAGTACATGAGCAAGTCTCTCCACATCGTCACCACCGGGCTTGTCCCGGTGGTCAAGACCGGCGCTCCGCCACTGGATTGCCGGGACGAGCCCGGCAATGACGATACGGTGGGACACGGGCTAGAGGACGATCGCATAGTGTCTCCATCGAGGACCACACTGTCGAGAGTCCGTCAGCACGTCTCTCCACATCGTCACCACCGGCTTGTCCCGGTGGTCCAGACGGCCCTCCTCCACTGGATTGCCGGGACAAGCCCGGCAATGACGAGGCGGTGAAGGCATTTCAGGGAACGGCTCGCCTACCCCCGGAACGCATTCCCCCTGATCGACTCCGGCTTCATCTCGATGGAAAATCCCGGCCGTTGCGGGGGCATATAGGCGGCGTCGCGGATCACGCAGGGGTCGAGGAAGTGCTCGTGCAGGTGGTCGACATATTCGATCACCCGCCCGTCCTTGGTTCCGGATACCACCAGGTAGTCGATCATCGACAGGTGCTGGACGTATTCGCAGAGGCCGACGCCGCCGGCGTGCGGCCAGACCGGCAGGCGGTATTTGGCGGCCATCAGCAGCACGGCGAGCACCTCGTTGAGCCCGCCGAGGCGACAGGCGTCGATCTGGACGATGTCGATGGCGCCCTGGGTGATGAACTGCTTGAACAGGATGCGGTTCTGGCACATCTCGCCGGTCGCGACCTTGACCGGGGCGATGGCCTCGCGGATGGCGTGGTGGCCGGCGACGTCGTCAGGGCTGGTCGGTTCCTCGATGAAATAGGGGTTGAAGCGCGACAGCGCCTTCACCCAGTCGATCGCCTGGCCGACTTCCCAGACCTGGTTGGCGTCGATCATCAGATAGCGATCCGACCCCATGATGGAGCGGACGATCTCGAGTCGGCGGATATCGTCTTCGAGGTCGCGCCCGACCTTCATCTTGATGTGGGTGAAACCGGCCTCAACGGCCTCGGTCGCGAGCCGCGTCAGCTTCTCGTTGGAGTAGCCGAGCCAGCCGGCGGAGGTGGTGTAGCAGGGGTAACCCTCGGCCTCGAGCCTGGCGATCCGCTCGGCCTTGCCGGCCTGGGCGCGCTCAAAGATCGCCAGCGCCTCATCCGGCGTGATCGCGTCGGTGAGATAGCGAAAGTCGATGATGGAAACGAGTTGCTCGGGGCTCATGTCGGCCACATAGCGCCAGACCGGCTTGCCGGCGCGCTTGGCCAGCAGGTCCCACACGGCATTGACGATGGCGCCGGTCGCCAGGTGCATGGCGCCCTTGTCCGGACCGATCCAGCGCAATTGCGAGTCGCCGGTGATGTGTCGCCAGAAGCGGCCGGGATTTTCCTCGATCCAGTCGAGTTCGAGCCCGACCACCCGCGCCTCGAGCGCGCGCAGCGCCGCCACCACCACCTCGTTGCCGCGGCCGATGGTGAAGGTCAGCCCGTGCCCCTCATGCGCGCCGTCGGTGCCGAGCACCACATAGGCGGCCGAATAGTCCGGGTCCGGGTTCATCGCGTCGGACCCGTCGAGCGCTGCGGAGGTGGGGAAACGCAGGTCGTGCGTGGCGAGGGAGGTGATCTTGGTCAATTCAGCGTCCGTTGCGGCATCGCCCCCTCACCCGCCGCTGCGCGGCGGCCTCTCCCCGGAGGGGCGAGGCGAAGGCTCCAGCTTTCGTCGCAGCGGCGGATGGTTCACCGGCGTCGCCGCGGCGTCCCCTCGCCCCTTTGGGGAGAGGGTCAGGGTGAGGGGCCGGCACGCACCGGCCCCTGCATTGATCAGTCGTACAGAACCGCCGCGATTTCCGGGTCGGTCATGTTGGAGGCGTCGTAGTAGTAGAAGCCGGTGTCGATGACTTCCGGCAGTTCCTCGCCGTTCAGCGCGGCGACGGCGGCCTTGACGGTCTCGTAGCCGATGCCGACCGGGTTCTGGGTGATGGCGCCGGCCATCAGGCCGCTCTCGACCATGCCCTTCTGGGCGGCGCCGGAGTCGAAGCCGATGACGACGACTTCGCTGCCCAGTTCCTGCTTGCCATTGGCGACGCCGATGGCCGAGCCCTCATTGGCCCCGAAGATGCCCTTGAGGTCCGGGTTGGCCAGCAGGATCGACTTGGTGATCTCGGTCGACTGCAACTGGTCACCGCCACCATACTGCACGGTCACCACTTCAATGTTCGGATAGGCTTCCTCGATGCGGTTGACGAAGCCGTCAACGCGATCGATGCCGGTGCGGCTGGTCTGGTCGTGGGCAACCACGGCGACCTTGCCTTCCTCGCCGATCAGTTCGGCCATCTTGTCGGCCGCGAGCGCCGCCGCGGCGACGTTGTCGGTGGTGGCGGTGGTCAGCGGAATGTCGCTCTCGACGCCGGAGTCGAAGGCAATGATCGGAATGCCGGCATCATTGGCCTGCTGCAGCAGCGGCGTGGCTGCCTGGGAGTCGAGGGCAGCGAAGCCGATCGCATCCGGGCCACGCGACAGGGCGGCAGCCAGCATGTCCATCTGCCGGTCGACCTGCGATTCACTCTCCGGCCCCTCGAAAGTGACGGTGACGCCAAGCTCAGCCGCGGCCTGATCGGCACCGGCCTTCACGGCCTGCCAGAACTGGTGCTGAAAGCCCTTGGAGATCAGGGCGATGTCGTAGTTCTCCTGGGCCAGCGCGCCACCGGCGGTGGCGGTGAGCATGGCGACGGCGCTGAGGGCGCCGAGCAGGGTGCGTCTCGTAAGCATGGGGTTCTTCCTCCCTTGGTGTTGCATTCGTCGTGTCGGGCGTTCGCCGCCTCTTGTTGGCGCCTCGAGGCGCGGGGATCGTCGGCGCCTAAAGGGTGCGGCGCCGCAGGATGTCGGCATAGACGGCCAGGATGATGATGGTGCCGGTCACCACCGTCTGCCATTCCTGGGCCACCGAAAGGATGCGCAGGCCATTGGCCAGCACGGAGATGATGAGGGCGCCGATCAGCGTGCCGAGCACGGTGCCGCGGCCACCGGACAGCGACGTGCCGCCGATCACCACCGCAGCGATGGCGTCGAGTTCGTAGCCCTGCCCCAGCGCCGGCTGCGCCGAATTGAGGCGGGAGGCAATGAGGATGCCGGCGACGCCGCAGATGGCGCCGGCCGTGGCATAGACGGCGATCTTCCAGCGATCGACATTGACGCCGGACAGGCGCACCGCCTCCTCGTTGGAGCCGAGCGCAAAGGTGTAGCGGCCGAGCGCGGTGCGTGAGAGCACGAAAGCGGCAAGCAGCGCCACCGCGAACAGGATCATCACACCGTTGGGAATCGGCAGCGCCGGGATGACGGCGCCGACCAGCGAGCCCTGAGCGATCTGGGTGAAGCCGGGCGTGTCGTTGAAGTAGATCGGCCGGGTGCCCGAGATCACCAGCGACAGGCCCTTGAGGATCAGCATCATGCCGAGGGTGGCGATGAAGGGCGGCACCTTGAGCTTGGCGATGATGGTGCCGGACACAAGTCCCACTGCGGTGCCGGCAAGGATGGCGCCGAGCACGCCCAGCGGCAGCGGCAGCCCCCAATAGGTCAGGATCACACCGGTGATGACGGCGCAGAAGGTCATCAGCGTGCCGACGCTGAGGTCGATGCCGCCGGTGATAATCACCAGGGTCGCTGCCACCGCCAGCACGCCGTTCACCGACGTCGCCTGCAGGATGGCGAGCACGTTCTGGGTCTGCATGAAATTGGGCGAAGCCAGCGAGAACACCACCACCAGCGCGATCAGGCCGGAAAAGGCCAGCAGCCGATGAAGCGCACCCGAAACGCGGGGGCCGGATTTCTGTGCGATGGGGGCAGTGGTGTCGGTCATTTGGCTCCCCGGCGTGAGGTGTCGTTGCGTAGGTGGGCGCTCAGGAACCCCCACCCTTGATCCCTCCCCACAAGGGGGAGGGAGACGATGAACACTGAGCGATCGGCCCTGCGCCTCCCTCCCCTCGATGGGGAGGGAATGAGGGTGGGGTGGGCGACGCACACGGCACTATCCAGCATGCCGCACCTCCATGGCCGGCTCGCGCAGGGTTGCGAGCCGCATGATCTCTTCCTGCGAGGCGCCGCCGGGCAGGATGCCGGTCAGCCGCCCCTCGCACATCACCGCGATGCGGTGGCTGAGGCGCAGGATTTCCGGCAGTTCGGAGGAAATGACGATGATCGCCTTGCCGTCAGCGGCAAGCTGGTTGAGCAGGCGGTAGATCTCCGACTTGGCGCCGACATCGATGCCGCGGGTCGGCTCGTCGAAGATCAGGATGTCGCAGTCGCGCAGGAGCCACTTGGCAATGACGACCTTCTGCTGGTTGCCGCCCGAGAGCAGCCGCGCTTCCTGGGTGTCGCTCGGGGTCTTGATGCTGAGCTGGCGGATGTACTTCTCCGCCGCCTGGTGCATGCCGGCATCGTCGAGCACGCCAGCCGCGCGGGTGAAGCGTGCGAGGCTCGCCAGCGCGATGTTGTTGCGCACGTCGAGGCCGGTGGCGAGCCCGAACAGCTTGCGGTCTTCCGACAGGTAGCCGATGCCCGCCGCCACTGCGTCCTGCGGCGAGGAGATGCCGACGCGCTTGCCGCCCACCCAGATCTCGCCGCCCTCGCGGCGGTCGGCGCCGAAAATTGCGCGGGCGACTTCGGTGCGCCCGGCCCCCATCAGCCCGGCAAAGCCGAGGATTTCACCGCGGCGCAGTTCGAAGCTGACATCGCGGATATCGCGCCCGCGCCGGAGATTGCGCACTTCCAGCGCCACCGGGTTGCGGCTGGTGTCGGTAATGGCGGCGGTTTCGTTGCTGAGCGTGCGCCCCACCATCATCGAGATGATGGTGTCGATCGGTGTATCGGCGGCCGGGACGGTGCCGACATATTCGCCGTCGCGCATCACCGTCACCCGGTCGGAGATGCGTTTGATCTCGTCCATCTTGTGCGAGATGTAGACGATGCCGACGCCCTCGCTCTTGAGCTGGTTGATGATGGCGAAGAGCTCGGCGATCTCGGCATCGTTCAGTGCCGCGGTCGGCTCGTCCATGATCAGCACGCGCGAGCGGTACGACAGCGCCTTGGCGATCTCGACCATCTGCTGCTTGGCGATGGTCAGCGTCTCAACCCGCACTGTGGGTTCGAGCTTGAGGTTCATCTGCGCAAAGATGGCGCGGGCATCGCGGTTCAGGGCCGCCTCGTCGAGAATACCGAAGCGGCGCGGCTCGCGGCCGATGAAGATGTTCTGCGCCACCGTGAGGTCGCGCATCAGCGCCAGTTCCTGATGGATGATGGAAATGCCGGCATCGAGCGCCTGGCGCGGGGAGGTGATCTCGACCGGCTTGCCGTCGAGCTTCACCGTGCCGCCGTCGCGCGTATAGACCCCGGACAGGATCTTCATCAGCGTCGACTTGCCGGCGCCGTTCTCGCCCATCAGGGCATGGACCTCGCCGGGAAGCAGTTCGAAGCAGGCGCGACTCAGCGCCCGGACGCCGGGGAAGCTCTTGTCGATATCGAGCATTTCCACCAGCGGCGTGGTCATATGGTGACGCCCCCATCGACCAGCACCGGTTGGCCGGTGATGAAGCGGGACTCGTCGGAGAGGAGCATCACCACCAGCGGCGCAATGTCGTCGACGGTGGCAAGCCGGCCCAAGGGCTGGCGGGCAATGAAGTCCTTCTCGGCCTGCACCGGATCGGGCGAGTTGGCGATGCGGGCGCGCAGCGAGGGCGTGTCGACCGTACCCGGACACACGCAATTGCAGCGGATGCCGCGCTTCACATAGTCGGCGGCCATGGCCTTGGTGAAGCCGATCACCGCCGCTTTTGTCGAGCCATAGAGCAGCCGGTTGGGGAAGCCTTTGATGGAGCCGGCCATCGAGGCCATGTTGAGGATGACGCTGCCGCCATTGTGCGGCGCGCGTTCCAGCAGGCCGGGAAGCAGGGCCTTGGTCACCCGGTACATCGACTTGACGTTGAGGTCGAAGCTGAAGTCCCAGTCGTCTTCGCTCGTGGCGAGGATGTCGCCATTGTGGACGAACCCGGCGCAGTTGAAGATGCCGTCGAACGGCGCCTGGCTGGCGGCGAAGGCGTTCACCGCCTCGGTGCTGCGCACGTCGAGCACTGCGGTTTCGATGCCCGGCGCCTCATCGGGCAGCGTTGCCAGCAGCTCGGCATTGATGTCCGTGGCGACCACCTGGGCGCCTTCGCGCACGCAGGCGATGGCGCTGGCGCGGCCCATGCCCTGCCCCGCTGCCGAGATGAAGATACGCTTGCCCGCAAGCCGCATGGTTCTCGATGTCCTCCCTCACGCGGATCGTTGCCGCGCATATACGAACAGTCTATTCACAAATGAACTATGCTGGCAATCGCTAACATGTCAGTATGCCGGCAGGATCGGAGGGCAGGCTTGGACGCTGAGATCGCAGAGCGCTATCGCGCACCGGCGCTGGACAAGGGTCTCGACATCGTCGAGCTCCTGGCGGGCACCGATGGCGGACTCACTCAGGCGGAGATCGCCAAGGCGCTGAGCCGCTCGCCGGCCGAAATCTATCGTATGCTCGACCGGCTGGTGCGCCGCGACTATGTCCGCCGCACCGACGGCGACCGTTACGAGCTGACCCTCAAGCTGTTCGAACTGGCGCACCGGCGCCCGCCGCTCCACCGCCTCATCAGCCAGGCCAACCCGGTGCTGCGCAGCTTCGCCCTCAGGGCGCAGCAGGCGGTGCACCTCGTGATCCGCGACCGCGGCATCCTCGTCGTGGTGGCGCAGGTCGACGGGCCCGGCTACTGGAACGTCTCCATTCGCGTCGGCTCGCGCATCGGGCTGGTCAACACCGGCTCCGGCCACGTGTTTCTTGCCTATGCGACGCCCGAAGAGCGTCAGTTGATGCTCGCCGAGCAGGACCCCGGCCGCGAGCAGGTGATGCCGGAAGGGCTCGAGGCGCGGCTCGACCGGGTGCGCGCCGACGGCTCGGAGGTGATGCCGAGCGCGCAGGTTTCGAGCGTGTTCAACCTGTCGGTGCCGATCCTCGGCGCCATGGGCTCGGTGCTGGCGGTGCTGACCTGCCCCTATACCGAGCGGCTCGACCGGCGCGATGCACCGGACCTCGAGCAGTGCCTCACCCTCTTGAAGGAAGCCGGGCAAGAGGTGTCCAATCGCCACCAGGAGGCATGATGCGCATTCTCGATACCCATCTCCACCTGATCTATCCCGACCGCTTCAGCTATCCCTGGATCGGGCCCGGCCACCCGCTCAACCGCGAATGGAGCCATGAGAGCTATTTCGCGGAGGCCGTCGGGCTCGGCATCGAGTCGGCGCTCCACATGGAAGTCGATGCCGCCGAGGCGGATATGGAGGCGGAAACCGCCTTCGTGCTGGAGCTGCCGCGGATCGCCGGCGCCATTGCGGCGTGCCGCCCGGAGCGCGCCGGTTTCGTGGCGCACATGGAGCGCCTGAGCGCTGAGCCGCGCGTGAAAGGCGTACGCCGCATCCTGCACGAGGTGCCGGACGAGCTCAGCGAACAGCCGATCTTTGCCGAGAACCTGCGGCGCCTCACGGACTACGATCTCAGCTTCGACCTTTGCCTCCGTGCCGACCAGTTGCGGCCCATCGGGCTACGGCTGGTGGACGCGGCGCCGGACGTGCAGTTCATCCTCGACCATTGCGGCAATCCCGACATTGCCAAAGACGGACTCGAGCCCTGGCGCGCCGACACCGCTGCACTGGCCGAGCGCCCGAATGTGGCGGTGAAAATCTCCGGCATTGCCACCAATGCGCGGCCCGGCTGGCAGCCCCATGACCTTCGCCCCTATGTCGAGCACCTGATCCACGTGTTCGGCTGGGACCGGGTGGTGTGGGGATCGGACCATCCGGTGCTGACGCGCAACGGGTCGCTGACGAGGTGGGTGCAAGCGACGCGCGAGATCGTCGGCAGCGCCAGGGCGGACGAGCAGGCGCGGCTGTTCCGCCGCAATGCCGAGCGCATCTATCGGGTGGGTTGAAAGCCCGGCAGGGGCGTGGAAGTCTTCGCCCCACAAGGGAGACTCGTCATGGCCGCCATCACCGCCGATCGCATCGCCGTATCCACCTGGTCGCTGCACCGGCTGCTCGGGACCACCTATCCCCACGACCTCACCCGCTTCGAGGTCGGCCCGGAGCATCAGACCTATGGCGAGGGCGAAGAATCGCTGCTGGGGCTGCCGTCGGTGCTCGCCAATCACGGCTACCACCGGCTGGAGATCGTCTCGTTTCACCTGCGCAGCATCGATCCGGTGTATCTCGGCGAACTCAGGGACCAGCTCAAGATCGCCAATGTGCGGCTGCAGACGCTCCTGATCGACGCCGGCGACGTCACCCATCCCGAGCACGGTGCCCGCGACGAACGCTGGATCGCCCGCTGGATCGAAATCGCCAACGAACTCGGCGCCGAGCATGCGCGCATCGTGGCCGGCATGCAGGCGCCAAACCCTGAGACCCTCGACCGCTCGGCAGCGGCCTTGCGACGGCTGGCCGACGGCAATGCCGGCTCCCCGGTGCGGCTGGTGACGGAGAACTGGAACAAGCTCCTCGCCGGCCCCGAGCAGGTCCACTACCTCCTGGACCGGCTGGAGGGGCGGATCGGCCTCCTCGCCGACTTCGGCAATTGGCGGGGCCCAGACAAATACGAGCAACTGGGCTCCATCTTCCCGCGCGCCGAGCTTTGCCACGCCAAGGCGAGCTTCATCGATGGCGACCTCGACGAGGTGGACTACGCCGCCTGCGTGACGGTGGCGGAAGAGGCAGGCTATCGCGGTCCCTACACGCTGATCTTCGACAGCGACGTTCCGGGGGAATGGGCGGGCCTCCGGGCCGAACGCGACTTTCTGCTGCGCGAAGCCGCCTGACCTAAGGCTGTTATTAACGTTGCATGGCGCAAGGTTAGCGCCATGTCCGCGCCGTCGAACAATGCTCCGACCGTAGTGCCCGGGCCTTTCCGTTTGGAAGGGCACAATGCGCTTCTGGCTCGCATCGTCGAAACGGCGGCAATCGGCACCGCGCTTTATGATCTGGAAGGCCGGCTGGTCTATGCCAACCGCGCCTTTGCCGACCTGCTCGGCTACACCGCGGGCGCACCCCTGCCCGCTCTTTCCGAGCTCATCCACCACGACGACGCTTCCGCCGGAAGGCTGCACCTCGAACGGATGCTGCGCGACGAGTTGCGCGACTATCGCGGTGAACACCGTCTGCGCCATGCGGATGGCAGTTCGCTCTGGGTCAGCCTCGTTGCCTCGGCGCTCACCGCCAAGGCGGACGGGGCGCCGGAATATCTGGTGCTGCAAGCCTCCAGCATCGAGCGGCAGAAAAAGGCAGAGGAGGCGCTGACCTATTCGGAAAGCCGGTGGAACTTCGCGCTCGAGAGCGCCCGCCAGGGGGTGTGGGACCATGATATCCGCACCGACACCATGTTCTATTCGCGCATGTGGCGGATCATGCGCGGCCTCTCACCGGACGAGCCGGTGCCGGAGGACCACCAGAAAGCCTGGCTGAGCCGCATCCATCCCGATGACCTGGGCCATGTGCTCGCCAATATCGACCGGCAGGACCGCGGCGACAGCGATTTCGACGCGCTGGAGTATCGCGAGCGCCGGCCGGACGGCAGCTATGTCTGGATCCTGTCGCGCGGCAAGCCGGTGGAATGGGACGAACACGGCAACCCCGTGCGCACGCTCGGCACCGATACCGACATTACCCGCATCAAGGTGATCGAGCAGGAGCTGGCGGCCGAAAAGGAACGGCTGCGGCTGACGCTGGAATCCATTGCCGACGGCATGATCTCCGCCGACAGCCAGGGCCGCATCACCTTCATGAACCCGGCTGCCGAGCAACTCACCGGTTTCACCTCGGCCGAGGCCATCGGCCGGCCGGCCCATGAGGTCTTCGCCCTGCGCGACGCCACGACCGGCAGGCGCTGCGAGTGTCCGGTGGCACGCTGTCTCGAGATCGAAGACACCGTCCATCGTGAAGACGACATGGTGCTGGTCAGCCGAACGGGCACGCAGCGGGACATTCGCTGCACCGCCGCTCCGGTGCGCATGGCCGACCGGGCGGTGCTCGGTGCCGTGCTGGTGTTTCAGGACGTAACCCAGAGCCGGGCAATGCAGCGGCAACTGGCGCACTCGGCCTCGCACGATCCACTGACCAGCCTGCCGAACCGGGCGGCCTTCGAGGAGGCCATGTCCACCGCCACCGCGTCGGCCCGCGACAGTCAGCGGCGGCACAGCCTGCTCTATATCGATCTCGACCGCTTCAAGCCGGTCAACGACAGCGCCGGCCATGCCGCGGGCGATGCGCTGCTGCAGCAGGTCGCCAAGACCATCCGCGGCTGCTGCCGCAACCACGACATGGCCGCCCGCATCGGCGGCGACGAATTCGCCGTGCTGCTCACCGACTGCCCCGTGGGCAACGCGCGCGCCGTGGCGGAAAAGATCGTCCGCGCCGTGGGTGCCCTGGAGTTCCTCTGGGCCGGGCGCACCTACCGGATCGGCGCCAGCATTGGCATCGCCGAGATCAGCCGCGAGGCCGCGTCCCCCCTGGGCGTCATGGGCGAAGCCGACGCCGCCTGCTACGCCGCCAAGGCGCGCGGGCGGGCCACCGTGGTGGCCTTCGGGGATTTATAGGAAAGGTCAGTGGCACCGTTGCAGCGGTGCCCGCGGCCTCTTGGTTCGACAAGCTCAGAAAACAAGCTCAAGGCTCCTGCGTCCCCTCTCCCCTGAGGGGAGGCGACGGCGAGACCTACTTCAGCGGTTTCAACTCCCCCAGCAGCGTCGGCAGCAGCTCCGTCACTGTGGGGTGGATGTGCATGGTCTCCACCATCTTCGTGTAGGGGATGCCCGAGGCCATCAGTTGCAGCAGCGACTGCACCACCTCGTCGCCATTGATGCCGAGAATGGCCGCGCCGAGAATGGTCTTGTCCTTGGCATCGACCAGCACCTTCATCAGGCCCTGCGTCTCGCCCCGCTCCCGCGCCCGGGCCACGCGGCTCATCGGCATGGTCGCGATCAGCGCATTGCGGCCCGAGGCGCGTACCTCAGCCTCGCTCATGCCGATGCGGCCCAGAGGCGGATCGACATAGAGCGCGTGGGTCGGGATGCGGCCCGCCAATGAGCGCTTGCCGCGCTCCAGCAGGTTGTTCACCACGATCTCGTGCTCGTAGTAGGAGGTATGGGTGAAAGCGCCGCGGCCGTTGACGTCGCCCATGGCCCAGATGCCCTCGACACTGGTGCGCAGATGGTCATCGACCGGGATGAAGCCGCGTTCGTCGGTCTCGATGCCAGTGGCGGCGAGATTGAGCGCCTCGGTGTTGGGAATCCGGCCAAGCGCCACCAGCAGATGCGTGCCCTCTATCGAGGACCGCCGCTCGCCCGACTTGAGCGATACGAACACCCCGGTGCCGGCGCGGTGCAGCGCCTCGACCTCGGTGTCGAACAGGAACGTCACCCCCTCCGCCTCGAGGATGGAGCGGATGGCGGCGGAAACGTCCGCGTCCTCCTTGGAGGCGGGTCGCGAACCCCGATCGACCACCGAGACCTTGGAGCCGAAGCGGGCATACATCTGCGCGAACTCGAGCCCGACATAGCTGGCGCCGACAATGATCAGGTGGCTTGGCAGCGTATCGAGTTCCACCATCTGCTTGTTGGTGAGATAGGTGATGCTCTTGATGCCCGGCCAGTCCGGCACCATCGGCCGCGCGCCGGTGTTGATGAAGATCTCGGGAGCCGTGAGCCGGCGGCGTCCGACCGCGATCTCCTTGGGGCCGACGAACCTGCCCTCGCCGCGGATCACCTCCAGCCCCTCGAGACCGCCGAGCCAATCGGTGAGACTCTGTACCGAGGCGCCGACGATCCGGTCCTTGCGGGCTTTCACCGCCCGCATGTCGACGGTGACGGGCGTACTGACCTGTACCCCATATTCGCCCGCTCGACGGGCCATCCAGGCGGCACGGGCGCTCGCTACCAGCGTCTTGGTGGGCGTGCAGCCATCGTTGACGCAGGTGCCCCCCAGGTGCTCGCGCTCGATCAGCGCGACCCGCCGGCCTTCCTTGACGAGGCGCGCGGCCAGGAAAGGGCCGGATTGGCCTGCGCCAATCACGATGGCATCGAAACGTTCGGTCATGACTTTCTTACCGGGAAGGCGAGGTCAGTCTAGGCTCGCTCGCCCGCTTGATCCAGCCGGCTCGCATAGGCAATGAGGTGTAGCCGTCGATCATTCGACCGGCGCCATCTGCGTGGTGCGCGGCATGCGGTTCCAGGCGTCGAGCGCGGCGATCTTGTAGGCCTCGGCGAGCGTCGGATAGTTGAAGGTATTCTCGACGAAATAGTCGAGCGTGCCGCCGAGATTGAGCACCGCCTGGCCGATATGGATCAGTTCGGTCGCACCCTCGCCGACGATGCTGACGCCGAGCAGCTTCCGGTCGTCGAGCGAGAAGATCATCTTCATCATCCCCGACTGCAGCCCCATGATGTGGCCGCGCGAGGTCTCGCGGAAGCGGGCGACGCCGCACTCGTACGGCGTGCCCTGCGCCCGCACCTCCTGCTCCGACAGTCCGACCGTGGAGATCTCGGGCACGGCATAGATGCCATAGGGGAAGAACTGCGGCGCCGGCGGCATGGCGGCACCGAACGCATGGAGGGCCGCAATCCGCCCCTGCTCCATCGAGGTCGAGGCGAGCGCGGGAAAGCCGATGACGTCGCCGGCCGCATAGATGTTGCGGCACTGGGTCTGGAAGGTTACCGGATCGACCTTCAGCCGCCCGCGCTCGTCCGGAACGACGCCGCAGCCATCGAGGCCGAGGTCGGCGGTAGCCCCGACGCGACCGGCAGCATAGAGCACCATGTCGGAGCGGATGTGTCGCCCATCGGCGAGGTGGGCGATGGCCCAGCCCTGTTCGTCCTTCTCCACCGATTCCACCTTCGCCCCGAGCCGCAGCGTCATGCCGCGCTGGCGCAGGTCGTGAGTGAATTCCTCGATGATCTCGCGGTCGATGAAGTCGAGGATCGCGTCGCGCGGCTCCACCACCGTCACGGGCACGTCCAGCGCCGAAAAGATGGTGGCGTATTCGATGCCGATCACGCCGGCGCCGACCACCGTCAGGCTGCGGGGTACCCGAAGGTCGGTGACAAGGCTGTCGCTGTCGACGATGGTGTGGTCGTCGAAGACGATGTTGGGCGGGCGGTACGGCATGGTGCCGACGGCGATCACCGCGAACTGGAAGCCGAAGACGTGCTCCTCACCCTCGTGATCGGTGACGCAGATACGGTTGGTGTCGATGAACTTGGCCTTGCCGCCGAAGGTGCGCACGCCATTGCGGGCGAACTGGTGCTCCAGCACCTCGATCTCGTAGTCGAGCGTCTTGCGCAGCCGGGCGCCGAGGTCCTTGCCCTCGATGTCCTTCTTGACCCGGTAGGCGAGTCCATAAAAGCCGCGCTCGCGCCAGCCGGAAAGGTTCAGCACCGTCTCGCGCAGGGTCTTGGACGGGATGGTGCCGGTGTGGACGGAAACGCCACCGAGCCGCATGCGGTTTTCCACCACCAGCACCGACTTGCCGAGCTTTGCCCCCTGGATGGCGGCGCGGCGTCCGGCCGGTCCGCTGCCGATGACGACGAGATCGTATTGCTGCACGTGCAAGAACTCCGTTTGGATCATCGACACCTTTCGCCGTCACTGACACTGCGGCCGCGGCGGCACAACAGGCAGAAACGGAAGGCAGCTCTGCGGCTCAGTCGCCGCGCAGCACCTCGTCGATGGCGGGCAGGTTGTAGAACTGGCGCACCACGTCCCAGCCCTCGTCGGCCGTATCGACCACGGTGAACAGGTCCGGATCGTTGGGCGCGATGGTACCAGCTTCGGCCAGCGCCTCGAAATTGATGACCTTGCGCCAGAACTCGCCACCGAACAGCAGCAGCGGTACCCGCGCCATGCGGCCGGTCTGGATCAGCGTCAGGGTCTCGAAGAACTCGTCGAGCGTGCCGAAGCCACCGGGGAACACGGCGACCGCCCTGGCGCGCATCAGGAAGTGGATCTTGCGCGTCGCGAAATAGTGGAAGTTGAAGCTCAGCTCCGGCGTCACATAGAGGTTGGGCGCCTGTTCGTGCGGCAGGACGATGTTGAGGCCGATCGACGGCGCCCCGACATCGGCCGCGCCGCGATTGCCGGCCTCCATCACCCCCGGGCCGCCACCCGTCACCACCACATAATCGGCATAGTCGAGCGACTTCGAGGTCATGGAGGCGAGCTGCGCGAAGCGGCGGGCCTCTTCGTAATAGGGGGAGGCCGCCTCGAGATTGCGCTTCTGCGTCTCGTTCTTGGCGGCCCAGGCCGGCTGGCCCGGCGCCGGAATGCGGGCGCCGCCGAACAGCACGACGGTCGAATTGATGCCGCGCTCGCGCAGGCGGAACTCGGGCTTGAGATATTCGAGCTGGAAGCGAACGCCACGCAGATCCTCGGAGGTGAGGAACTCGTCATCGGCAAATGCCAGGCGGAAAGCGGCGGATTCGGTCTGCGGCGTCGAAGGTGCGCGCTTGGAGGCGGCGACGTCCTCGACCGAGGTGCGCAGCGAAGTGGGACGGCGTCTGGCCATGGGGAATGTTTGGTCCTGATGTTGTCGAGAGTCGAAACTGCCACAATTCGGAAAAGTTCGCCGCCGCATATCCGAGCAAGGGCAACAGGGGCAAGCCGAACGGATGGCGCGATTCACCAGTGTCGAGGCGCGGATCGATGCCGCAGCCCACCGTGTGCTGCAGCGCCTGCCGCGCGGGCGGCTCGCCGACGGGCTCGTCGAGTTCGTCGTCTTCGGCCTGAAGCAGGCCTGGGCATGCCTCTTCGGCGGGCTGATGCTGGCGATGATTCTCCTCACGCGCCTGTGGTGGCTGGAGGTTGGCCTCCACCGCTACGACTTCTGGTTCCTCGCCGCGCTCGCCATCCAGGCCGGCATGCTGCTGTTCCGGCTCGAAACTCTGGGCGAAGCACGGGTGATCCTGATCTTCCACCTGGTCGGCACCGGCATGGAGCTGTTCAAGACCGCCGTCGGCTCGTGGATCTATCCCGAGGAGGCGCTGTTCCGCCTCGGTGGGGTGCCGCTGTTCTCGGGCTTCATGTATGCCTGCGTCGGCTCCTACATGGCGCGCATCCAGCGCATCTTCGACATCACCTTCACCCGCTACCCGCCGGTGTGGCTGACGGCCCTGCTGGCAGCGGCGATCTACCTCAACTTCTTCACTCACCACTATATTTTCGACTTCCGCTGGGTGCTGCTCGCCGCAGTCGCGGTACTCTACGGCCCGAGCTTCATGCATTACCGCGTCTTCCGCTTCCGCCACTCGATGCCGATGCTGCTCGCCTTCTTCCTCGTCGCCCTGTTCATCTGGATCGCCGAGAACATCGCCACCTGGGGCGGCGCCTGGCTCTATCCGAGCCAGGAAAACGGCTGGACCCTGGTCAGCCTCAGCAAGCTGGTCTCGTGGTACCTGTTGATGCTGATCTCGGTGGTGCTGGTTACGCTTGTGCATCCGCCGCGGCGGGTGGAGGATTCGGGTCCCATGCGCGCAGGTCGAGGGCGTGGAGGGACACCCCCCTCCCAACCTCCCCCGCAAGGGGGGAGGTGAGCTCCACTCTTGTGGCACGATCGCGTCACACCACGGAAGTCACCCTCCCCCTTGCGGGGAGGGATGGGAGGGGGTTTTGGAGGCCCTCACAGACCGGGTGTTCGGCCCCGCCTGAGCCCTCACGCCAAATACACATCCACCCGCATGCCCTCGCCGGGCTTGCTCTTGATGGCGATCTCGCCGCGGTGGCGGTGGACGATGTGCTTGACGATGGCGAGGCCGAGACCGGTGCCCTTCTTCTTGCGCGAGGCCTCGGCATCGATGCGGTAGAAGCGCTCGGTCAGCCGCGGCACGTGCTCCGGCTCCACCCCCGGTCCGTGATCCACCACCGTCACCCGGTGCTGGAAGCCCGGCCGGTCCGACGCGCCGAGGCTGACCTCCACCGTCTTGCCGCCGGCGCCGTATTTAATGGCGTTGTCGAGCAGGTTCTCGAACACCTCATAGAGCTGGCCGCGATCCGCCGTCACTGCTACCGGCCCTTCGGGCAGCGACAGCACCACCTCGAGCTCGGCCGCACGCGCCTGGATCTGCAGCCCATCGCGCACCTCGCGCAGCAAGCCCGCGAGATCGACGCTGTCGGTAGGCCTGAGATGCTGGTGCATCTCGATGCGGGACAGGCTCAGCAGGTCGTCGATCAGCTTGCTCATGCGCTCGGCCTGCCCCCGCATAATGCCGAGGAACTTCGCCCGCGCCTCAGCGTCGCGGGCCGCGGGACCGAGCAGGGTGTCGATGAAGCCCATGAGCGAGGCCAGCGGCGTTCTCAACTCGTGGCTGGCATTGGCGATGAAGTCGGTGCGCAGCGCATCGACGCGCTTGAGTTCGGTGAGGCTGTGGAAGGTGACGATCATCTGCCGGTTGTTGTCCTCCAGCCACTCGACTCCGTGCCGGCGGAGCGGGGCGACAAGGACGTTCTCCCAGGTCTCGGACGGAATGGTCTCGTGCAGTTCCACCGTGCGCGGCGTGCCGTGACGCAGAACCAGGTCGACCGAGCGGATGAAGTCGGGATTTCGCAGCGCCAGCGTGATTATTCGCCCTGGCGCCACGGAGGAGAAGCGTCGCGCCGCAGCGCCATTGGCATGAATCACCACCGCACGCCGGTCGAGCACGAAGCAGGGTTCGGCCAGCGCGTCGGCGAAGGCGGCGATGGCGTCGGCGTCACTGCCGGCGGGCGCCACCTTCTGCTCGGCCGGCAGCACCGCGACCACACCGGACGGGATCACGGCGGCCCAGATCAAGAGGGCCGCGAAGGACAATGCCGCCCAGCCGAGCGGCAGGTGTCCGAGCACGACCAACACCGTGAATACGACACCGACCGCCGCTACGAGTGGGGCCTGGGCGAGAAAACGGTCCGCAGCGACCCGCAACCACGGCAGGGGCCGCGGCTTTGTAGTGGACAGGTCCTGCTTCGACAGATCAGCCAGAATGGGCTCCCTCGGCACTTGGGGGCGGGTCTATATCATGGCCCTTATGACAAGGGAGCGACAGCACCACCGTGACCGGACTTCTCGACCAGTTCGACATCGACGATCCGCATTTGCCGAAGGCGATCAAGGACCAGGCCCTCACCTCCGGCGACTACCCCTACAAGGATAAGCTGGGCAAGCACGAGTATGAAGAGCACATGCACAGGCTGCAGGTGCACCTGGTGCGTCTGCAGGCGCATATGGCCAAACACGGTGATCGCATCGTCATCCTGTTCGAGGGGCGCGATGCGGCCGGCAAGGGTGGGGCCATCAAGGCGTATGTCCAGAACCTGAACCCGCGCTACAACACCGTGGTCGCCCTGCCGAAGCCGAACGACCGCGAGCGCACGCAATGGTATTTCCAGCGCTATGTCGACTGGCTACCCGCCGCCGGCGAGGCGGCTCTGTTCGATCGCTCCTGGTACAATCGGGCCGGGGTCGAGCGGGTGATGGGCTTTGCCACGCCAGAGGAAGTGGCGCTGTTTCTCGAGGAAGCGCCGGAATTCGAGAAGCGCATCGTCAAGGACGGCATCCACCTGTTCAAGTTCTGGCTGTCGATCGGGCGGGAGATGCAGCTCAAGCGCTTCCACGATCGCCGGCACGATCCGCTCAAGACCTGGAAGCTGTCGCCGATGGACATCGAGGCGCTGGGCAAGTGGCACCAATATTCCGACGCCCGCAACGAGATGCTGCGCCGCACCGACACCCTTCATGCACCCTGGACGGTGATCCGCGCCAACGACAAGCGCCGCGCCCGGCTGGCGGTGATCCAGACGGTGCTCGAGCGGCTCGACTATGACGGCAAGGACGTGAACGACATCGGCGCCATCGATCCCAGGATCCGGATGAACGCGTCGGACTTTCTCGAACTCAAGGAAGTCGAGTAAGGCAAGGCTGCCGCGATTCGGCGGCGGCTGGTGAGACGAACATCGGGCACGCGATGCAGGCGGACGGCTGGCGCGACAAAGCAGTTCTGGTTTCCAACGCACGGGGCAGTTCGCCCTTCGTGGTGGTGTGCGACCATGCCAGCAACCGCCTCCCGGCGCGCTACGGCACCTTGGGGCTGAGCCCGGTCGAACGGCTGAGCCACATTGCGTGGGACCCCGGAGCGCTGGCTGTTTCGCGCGCCCTGTGCAGCCTGCTCGACGCCCCGCTGGTGGAATCCACCGTCAGCCGGCTGATCATCGACTGCAATCGCGAACTCGATTCCCCCGACCTGATCTGGACCCTGTCGGAAGCGACCCGCATCGCCGCCAATGAGGGCATCGATGACGCGGAGCGGCAGTTCCGCATCGATCACTATCACCGCCCCTACCATGCCTCCATTGAGACCCTGCTCGAAGCCCGCCGGCACGCCGGGCAGGAAACGATCCTCGTATGCATGCACTCATTCACGCCGGTCTATCATGGCGTGGCGCGGCCTTGGCCGATCGGCCTGCTGCACGGTACGGATGTCGGCTTCACCCAGGCGCTCTATGGCGCCCTCAAGGCCGAGGACGCCACGCTCAATGTCGGCTGGAACGAACCCTATGCCGCCCTCAAGGGCGTGACCCTCACCCTCGAGCGCCATGGCGACGGCCGCGGCATCGAATCCACCATGATCGAAATGCGCCACGACGAAATCCTCGAGCCCCGCGGCGTCACCCTGTGGGCCTCCCGCCTCGCCCGGAGTCTCGCCATGGCGCGCGAAATCCGGCGCGAGGCACGGTAACCGCGCCTCTCTGGACCACCGGGACAAGCCCGGTGGTGACGACGCGGAGAGTCACTCCATATCGGTCCTTCGTCATTGCCGGGCTTGTCCCGACGATCCACCCACCACGTCATCCCCGCGAAGGCGGGGATCCATTCTTCTCCGGAGTTCAGCGGAAGAGTGGATTCCCGCCTGCGCGGGAATGACGCCGTGCTTTTGCTGCTGGTGTGCTCTCCCAGCCTTGCCAAGGCCATGATTAATTCGCATATAGCCGGTCGGGAGGTTGGCGCGGACGTGTTCCTCGCCAACCGGGTCAGGTCCGGAAGGAAGCAGCCCCAACGAGATCCTCACGGGTCGTTGCCAGCCTCCTACTTCACCATGCGCTTTCGTTGGACATCGAGCGCGGCGCAGTTGCCTGCGACGCCCACGGCCCTATGATCCCCCGATGACCAGAGGCGGCTTTCCGACAGTGCTTTCCGAGGGAGGGGCAGACCATGGCTGACGCTCAGACCTCTCCCTATCTCGTTCTCGCCCGCAAGTACCGGCCGCGCGACTTCACCACGCTCGTCGGCCAGGACGCGATGGTGCAGACGCTGGGCAACGCCTTCAAGCAGAACCGCATCCACCACGCCTTCATCCTCACCGGCGTCCGTGGCGTCGGCAAGACCACTACCGCCCGCATTCTCGCCCGCGCCTTCAACTACGAGAACGAGAACGGCCGCCAGCCGACGCTCGACCTCAGCGTCGAAGGGCAGCACTGCCGCGCCATCATCGAGGGCCGCCATGTCGACGTGGTCGAGATGGACGCTGCCTCCAATACCGGCATCAACGACATCCGCGAGATCATCGACTCGGTGAAGTACGGGCCGGTCTCGGCGCCCTACAAGGTCTATGTGATCGACGAGGTGCACATGCTGTCGACGGCGGCCTTCAACGGGCTGCTGAAGACGCTGGAAGAGCCGCCGCCCTATGTGAAGTTCATCTTCGCCACCACCGAGATCCGCAAGGTCCCGGTGACGATCCTGTCGCGCTGCATGCGCTTCGACCTCCGCCGCATCACGCCGGAGGTGATGACCGCCTATCTCGAAACCATCCTCGGGCAGGAGGGCATCCAGTTCGAGCCGGAAGCGCTGGCGATGATCGTGCGCGCCGGCGAAGGCTCCGCCCGCGACAACCTTTCCCTGCTCGACCAGGCCATCGCCCATGGCAACGGCACCGTCACCGCCGCCACGGTCAAGGCCATGCTCGGCCTTGGCGACCGCGCCCGCGTCATCGATCTGTTCGAGGACGCCATGGCGGGCCGCGTCGGGGAGGCCCTGACCACGCTGCGCGCCCTTTACGACATGGGCGCCGACCCGCAGACGACCATCGCCGACCTCGCCGATTTCTGCCACCTCGTCACGCGCATCAAGGTGGTTCCGGCCGCAGCCGACGACGTCTCGCTGACCCCGGACGAGCGCAGCCGCGGTGCTGATCTTGCCAACCGCCTGCCGATGCGCGCCCTCAGCCGCGCCTGGCAGATCCTGTTCCGTGGCCATGACGAAGTGGCCAAGGCCCATAACGGCCTGCAGGCCGCCGAGATGGCGCTGATCCGGCTCGCCTATGCCGCCGACCTGCCGAGCCCCGACGAGGTGATCGCCCGGCTGACCAACCAGCCGGTGCCGCCGCCCTCCCCTGCCCCGTCGCTGCCGCCACGCGGCCCCTCGGGCGGTGGTGGTGGTGCTACGGCCCTCCGCATCGAGCAGCCGCAGCCGGCACCGGTCGCCGTCTCGCAGCCGATCGCTATGGCGCAGCAGCAGCCGGCGCCGACCGTGCAGCCGGCGCTCGCCACCGTTGCCAGCTACAAGGACCTGATCGCCCTCGCCACCGCCAAGCGCGACATCCTGGTGCGCATGGCCCTCGAGAGCCAGATGCGGCCGGTGTCATTCGAGCAGGGCAAGATCGAGGTGGCGCTCGTCGAGGGCGCCGATCCCGGCATCATCAACACGCTCTCCGCGCGCCTGCAGACCTGGACCGGCGAGCGCTGGCTGATCACCGTCTCGACCAAGCCGCCGGAAGGGCTGACCCTGCGCCAGGAAAAGGAGCAGCGGATCGAGGCTGCGCACCGGCAGGCGCATGAGGACCCGCTGGTGCAGGCGATCCTCGAGACCTTCCCCGGCGCCAAGGTCGTCAACGTGACCGTGCGCGACGAAGAAACCCCGATGGCGGCCGACGCCGCCCCACCCCCAGTGGAAGAGGACGACGAATGAAAGACATCATGGGCATGATGAAGGCCGCGAGCGAGATGAAGGGCAAGATGGAAGCCCTTCAGAACGAGCTCGGCAATCTGGTGGTGGAAGGCCGCGCCGGCGGCGGGCTGGTCACCGTCTCGCTCACCGGCAAGGGCGAACTGCGCGGCATCAAGATCGACCCTTCCCTGTTCAACCCGGCCGAGGCCGAGGTGCTCGAGGACCTGATCATCGCCGCGCACAACGACGCCAAGGCCAAGAGCGAAGCCGAGATGCAGAAGAAGATGGCCGAAGTCACCTCCGGCCTGCCCCTCCCCCCGGGCATGAAGCTGCCGTTCTGAGGTTACCGGGAGCATTCACACTGATGGCGCAACAACCACGGTGTCACCCCGGCCTTGAGCCGGGGTCCATCTTGAGATCTCAGGATGGATCCCCGCTTTCGCGGGGATGACATCGGAGCTGGGGCGGCGTTAGCTCCAAGCCAGCGGTGCAAGGGACCAGAACACAAATGGCCAATGGCGGCCCCGAGATCGAGCAACTGATCCAGTTGATGGCGCGCCTGCCGGGGCTAGGGCCCCGTTCGGCGCGGCGTGCGGTGCTGCAACTGATCAAGAAGAAGGATCAGTTGATGGTGCCGCTTTCGGCCGCGCTCGATCGCGCCGTTGCAGCGGTCAAGACCTGCGAGGTCTGCGGCAATATCGATACGGCCAGCCCCTGCGGCATCTGTGCCGATCCCCGCCGCGACAACGGCATGCTGATCGTGGTCGAAGACGTCGCCGACCTGTGGGCGCTGGAGCGCGCCGGCGTCGGCGCGGTGAAATACCATGTGCTCGGTGGCGTGCTGTCGCCGCTCGATGGCGTCGGCCCCGATGACCTCGCCATCGACGGATTGCTGCGGCGCGCCCCCGAGTTCGGCGAGATCGTCCTCGCCATCAACGCCACCGTCGAGGGCCAGACCACCGCGCACTACGTCACCGACCGGCTCGCCGGCAGCGGCGCGCGAGTGACGCGCCTCGCCCATGGCGTCCCGGTCGGCGGCGAGCTCGACTATCTCGACGAAGGCACCCTCAGCCAGGCGCTGAAGGCCCGC
This sequence comes from Devosia albogilva, assembly GCF_042685625.1. Taxonomy (NCBI): domain Bacteria; kingdom Pseudomonadati; phylum Pseudomonadota; class Alphaproteobacteria; order Hyphomicrobiales; family Devosiaceae; genus Devosia; species Devosia albogilva. The sequence continues at coordinate 2,298,329 of NZ_JBHUNP010000001.1, read as the reverse complement.
ACCGCGATCTAGCCGAACCCCACCTCTCCCGTGAGGGGAGAGATGAAGGGGCGATAGCTACATTCCTCAGTGCACGCCCTTGTCGGGGTCGAAGTCGTCACCGTCTTCCCATTCCGCCACGTCCAGCGGCTCGAGTGCGGCATCCTCCTCGTCGCCGTCGAAATCGGCATCGGAATCGCGGCCCTCGATGGCGCGGCGCGAGTCGACATCGTCGGGCGACAGCGCGTCCAGCCGCTCCTCGGGATCATAGTCGAGCGTAGGATTGAGCTCGGCATAGTCCTCGAGGTCGTCGGAATTGGCGATGGTGGCACTCAGCTCGTCGATGGCACGGTCGATCTCATCGAGGCTGGCCTGGGGGTCCTGGTCGCCCCAGTCTCCGGTTTCGCGGGTAGCGGCCTGCTCACGCAGTTCCCGCAGCCGCGCCAGGCGGTGACTGGCGGGACGGTCGTCGCCATAGAGCAGGTCCTCGATCTCGGTCTGCGTATAGGGCTCGGCCAGGTTGAAGGCCTCGGACGCATCACCAGGTTCGATATCCTGCGGGATGATGTGGCCGGGGTTGGTGATCGGGGGCATGGAAAACTCCTTTGCGCACCAGTTTCACCGGTTCAACGTTGCTGTGCGCGCCGGGTTCATCCCACCGTCATCAACTTCGGTGGCGAACCACCCGCTCCGGCTTCGCGTTTGCAGACGGAAACGGAGAGGCACCATGGCAACCACATCGTTCCGCAAAGGCAGCAAGGTGAGCTGGAACTGGGGCGCGAACACTGCCACCGGCAGGATCGTCGAACGCTTCACCCAGCCGGTGGAACGCACCATCAAGGGCACAGCGGTGAAGCGCAACGCATCGCAGCGAGAGCCAGCCTACCTGAGCAGGAGGACGGCGACAAGGTGCTCAAGAGCAAGAGCGAACTGAGCCGCGCCTAAACCGGATGGCCCAGATCCTCGCGGTGCTGCCCGGCGCCGGGCACCGGATGGAGCCAAGGCTCACGCCGTTTGATCCAGCCTTCGTTGACCGGCACCAGCCCGACCGGCGCCTCGTCGAGCGAACCGAGGGCGACTTCCACATGGTCGTCGCTGATGTGGAACAGCCGGGTGCCGCAGACCGGGCAGAAGCTGCGGCCCTCATAAGTGGTGTATGTGCCGGCCACGCTGAACTGATCGGGCCGCCAGTCGCCATAGTAGAGAAAGGTGGAGCCGGTTTCCTTGCGGCAGTCGGTGCAGTGGCAGAGCCCTGTCCTGTGCGGGTGCCCGTCGAGCTGGTAGCGCACCGCTCCGCAGCGGCAGCTTCCCTTGTAGGTGCTGGTCATCGCCTGTCTCCTCGCCGGCTCAATTCCAGGCGCATACCGGCGGTTCCCGCGCGGCGGAGTTGACCGGAGGCGCGCAAAGGACCATATCGGTGCCAATTCCCTTGCATTCTGGACCTCTCGCCATGGCCGTTCGCCCCATTCTCGTCATTCCCGATCAGCGCCTGAGGTCCGTGGCCGATCCGATCGTCGAAGTGGACGAGGAGATCCGCACCCTCGCCAAGGACATGCTCGACACCATGTATGATGCGCCCGGCATCGGCCTGGCCGCGCCGCAGATCGGGGTCATGAAGCGCATCGTGGTGATCGACATTGCCGGCGAGGGCGAGAAGCCCGACCCGATGGTGCTGATCAATCCCGAGATCGTCCGTTTCGGCGACGAGATGCAGGTCACCGAAGAGGGGTGCCTGTCCATTCCCGAGCTCTATTACGAAGTCGAGCGGCCCAATGCCGTGACGGTGAAGTACACCGATCTCGATGGCAACGAGGTCGTGAAGGATACCGAGGGCAAGCTCGCCGTCTGCGTCCAGCATGAGATCGACCACCTCGATGGCGTGCTCTATATCGACTATCTCAGCCGCCTGAAGCGCGACCGCGTGCTCAAGAAGTTCGAGAAGGCTGCCCGCCGGGCCGGATAGTCAATGACCGCGACCTCGTCCTTCGACAGGCTCAGGATGAGGTCTATCGGAGTGCTGCGCTCGCGTAGACCTCATGGTGAGCCTGTCGAACCACGAGGTCGCGGCCGCTGAACGAGCCGCCGGCAAGGAGTTCCGCCGATGCGCGTCGTCTTCATGGGCACGCCCGAATTCGCCGTTCCCACGTTGACCGAGATCGTCTCGGCCGGCCACGAGATCGTCGCCACTTACACCCGCGCGCCGAAGCCCGCGGGCCGGGGCCAGGCGGAGCGCCGCTCGCCCGTGCACGAAGCCGCCGACGGGTTCGGTATTCCGGTGTTCACACCGAAATCGCTGAAGAACGAGGCCGAGCAGATCATCTTTTCGAGCCACGACGCCGATGTCGCCGTGGTCGTGGCCTATGGCCTGCTGCTACCCAAGCCGATCCTCGAAGCGCCGCGCATGGGCTGCCTCAACCTCCATGGCTCGCTGTTGCCGCGCTGGCGCGGCGCCGCCCCGATCCAGCGGGCCGTGATGGCCGGCGACCGCGAAACCGGCGTCATGGTCATGCAGATGGACGAGGGGCTGGATACCGGGCCAGTGGCTTTGGTCGACCGCATCCCAATCGGGCCCGAGACGACCGCCGGTGACCTTCACGACCAGATGATGCGGGTAGGCGCCGACCTGATGGGCCGAGCCCTGGCAGCGCTCGAGCGTGGCAGCCTCGACTTCACGCCGCAGGCGGCCGAGGGCGTCACCTATGCCAGCAAGATCGAGAAGGCCGAGGCGCGGATCGATTGGTCGCTGCCGGCCGAGACCGTCCACAACCACATCCGCGGCCTGTCACCCTTTCCCGGCGCCTGGTTCGAACTCGAGCTCGGCGGCAAGCCGGTGCGGATCAAGGCCTTGCGCTCCACACTGGCCGACGGCAGCGGCGCCCCTGGCACCCTGCTCGGCAACGACCTGACCATTGCCTGCGGTGTCGGTGCGGTGCGGCTGGTGCAGGTGCAGCGCGAAGGCAAGGGCGCCATGGACGCCGCCACGTTCCTGCGCGGGGCGGGGCAGTTGCCGGAGAAGGCGGGCTGATCCCCATGCCCCGCTACAGGCTCACGATCGAATATGACGGATCACCCTTCTGCGGTTGGCAGCGCCAGGCGGACCGCTTGAGTGTACAGCAGGCGCTGGAAGAAGCGATCTTCGCCATGAGCGGCGAGCGCATCACCACCCAAGCCGCGGGCCGGACGGATGCCGGCGTGCACGCGCTGGGCCAGGTGGTGCATTTCGATCTCGGCAAGATGTGGAACCCGTTCCGCATACGCGAGGCGCTGAACTACCACCTCCGCCCACATCCGGTTGTGGTGCTGGAGAGCGAGGCCGTGTCAGACGAGTTCGAGGCGCGCTTCTCGGCCACGGCACGGCACTACGAATACCGCATCCTCAACCGCCGGGCGCCGGCAGCCATCGAGCGCTATCAGGTCTGGCACGTGCCGAAGCCGCTCGATGCCGACCGCATGGGGAAAGCGGCGGCGCTGATCCTCGGTCGGCACGACTTCACCACCTTCCGCTCGGCCGAGTGCCAGGCGAATTCGCCGGAACGCACGCTGGACCGGTTCGAGGTGCGGCGCGAACTGGACCACATCGTCATCACTGCCAGCGCCCGCAGCTTCCTTCATCATCAGGTGCGCTCGATGGTGGGCTCGCTGAAGCTGGTCGGCGAGGGCAAATGGAGCCCTGCGGAGTTCCGGGCGGCGCTCGATGCGCGCGAGCGGGCGCGCTGCGGCCCGATGGCACCGCCCTACGGGCTCTACCTGACCAAGGTCGACTACTAGACCGGCGGCAGCGGCGGCGGAGGCAGCATGATGGCCACGACGCCGAGCGCAAGGAACACACCGACCGCCTGCGACAGGAACAACAGCCCGATCTGCAGCGGGGTGAGCGTCACCACGAAGCGGCCGATATTGATGAAGGTCATGATGGCCATCACCACCACAACCACCAGGATGATGATGCCCAGCGGCCCGAGGAAGGTCGACAGCAGCAACAGCACCGCTGTGGTGAAGGTGACCCAGTTCGAGGCGACGAGGTAGGGCACGAAGCCGTCGCCGCGCCGCATCTGCCGCAGCGCTATCCAGGCAGTCAGCGCCTGAGCCCCGAACAGGACGGCATTGACGACGACCGACTGGGTGGCAGCGCCGGGGGGCAGCCGGGCCCCGGCCAGCAGCGGTCCGAACCCGGCCAAGGCGATGGCGATCACCACGGCCAGCAGGCTGCCGACCAGACCGCGCTGGCTGAAGTCGAAATAGGACGGTGCGTCGCGCTGCCCCACCACCAGAGCGATGCAGCCACGCACGGCAGCCTTGATCTCTTCGACATAGCTGGAGGAAGGCTGGGACAAGGGCGGTCTCAGATGGGAGAAGCAGGCGGGTTGGACAGGATGTAAAGCGCGATCCGCATGGCGACAAGCATCAGCACCGCCAGAATGGCAAATGAAGCGGAAACGCCGCGGCTCCACGCCGTCGCCGCCCGCGCCAGCCGGAAGTACCCGAAGCCCAGCGCCAGCCAGCTCAGCATGATCGCCGGCCCGCCGATCAGGGCGGCGATGATGCCTTCCAGCGGCACGAAGGCGATCAGGAGGAAGATCGCCGGGACCAACACGTCCAACGACGAGACGAGCCCGCCCACCGCCTTGCGCGTCAGCCACAAAGCGAGCAGCACGGCAGCGACGGGAATCATCAGCACCGCCAAACCCGCGATCAACGCTGGCAGGGTCGGCGCGCCGTACTCCACCGATGCCACGCTGACGGCCAGCAATGCCACGATGACGAAAAGGCCGAGAGCCGTGACCATTCCCGGGCGCGTAAGGCTGAAGCGCTCGCGCCAGCCGGGTGCTCTTCCCAGCAACAGCCGCCAGCCGATCACCGCGTCGCGCAGCGTCGCCCAGAGCTTCATGCGTCGCGATCGAAGAAGCGCTGCATGAACTCGCGGTAGATCGCGGTCAAACCCTCGAGGTCGGCGATGGCGATATGCTCGTCAGCCTTGTGCATCGTGGAACCGACCAGCCCGCACTCCACCACCGGACCATAGCGGGCGACGAAGCGCGCATCGGAGGTGCCGCCCCCGGTCGAGTACTCGGGACGCCGTCCGGTCACCGTCTCGATGGCATCGGACAGAGTCGCCACGTCGTCGCTAAGCGGCGACAGGAAGGCGTGTGACGGCGTGCCGACGGATTCGAACACAATCTCTGCACCTGCGGCATCGACGGTAACGATACGCAAGCGAATCCACTCGGAAAGTGTCTCAGGCGTCCACAAATCGTTGTAGCGGATGTTGAACCGCAGCGTCCCCGCAGCCGGGATGACGTTGGAGACCGGATTGCCCACATCGATGGTGGTGACCTCGAGATTGGTCGCCGGGAAGTGCTCGGTTCCCTGGTCGATTTCCACATCGAGCGCCGTCACCACCCGCGCCAGCACCGGCAGCGGGTTGTTGGCCTTCTCAGGATAGGCGACATGCCCCTGAGTGCCGGTGACGGTGATCTGCCCCGAGAACGAGCCACGCCGCCCGATCTTGATGCTGTCGCCCAGCAGCTTCGCCGAACTCGGCTCGCCGACGATAGCAAAATCAAAGGCATAGCCCTGCTCCGCCATCCAGCCGAGCAGCTTGTCGGTGCCGTTCACCGCGTCGGCTTCCTCGTCATTGGTGATTGCGAGCATCACCGTACCGGCGTCTTCCGGAATGTTCGCCGCCGCCGCGACAAAGGCCGCGATGCCCGACTTCATGTCGGCAGCACCCCGGCCGTAGAGCCGCCCACCAGCCTGGCGGGGGGTAAACGGATCGGCAGTCCACAAGGCTTGGTCGCCGGGCGGCACCACGTCGGTGTGACCTGCGAAAAGCAGCCTCCTGCCGCCATTGCCACGCACCGCGAACAGGTTGTCGACGGGATAGGAACCGTCGCCCTCGAAGGTGAGGCGGGTCACCGTAAACCCCAGGGCGACAAGCGCGCCCTCGAGTACCGAAAGAACGCCTGCCTCCTCGGGAGTCACCGAAGGGCAGGCGATCAGGGATTCCAGCAAGGGGACGGGATCAAGCGTCACTGGTGCGGTCAAAGTCCGTCCCTTCAGGTGCGAGCCGCGGCGAACTCAGTCGCGGAGGAGGTCGTTGATGCCGGTCTTGGAGCGGGTCTGGGCGTCGACGGTCTTGACGATCACGGCGCAATAAAGGTTCGGACCCGGCGTGCCATCGGGAAGCGGCTTGCCAGGCAGCGAGCCGGAAACCACCACCGAATAGGGCGGCACGCGGCCGATATGAACCTCGCCAGTGGCGCGGTCGACGATCTTGGTCGAGGCGCCGATGAACACGCCCATGGAGATGACGGACCCCTCGCCGACCACGACGCCCTCGACGATCTCGGAGCGGGCACCGATGAAGCAGTTGTCCTCGATGATGGTGGGGCCGGCCTGCAGCGGTTCGAGCACGCCACCGATGCCGACGCCGCCGGAGAGGTGCACGTTCTTGCCGATCTGGGCGCAGGAGCCGACGGTGGCCCAGGTGTCGACCATGGTGCCGTCGCCGACATGGGCGCCGAGATTGACGAAGCTCGGCATCAGCACCACGCCCTTACCGATATGGGCGGAGCGGCGCACCACGGCGCCGGGGACTGCGCGGAAGCCGGCTTCACGCCAGCGGTTCTCGCCCCAGCCTTCGAACTTGGTCGGCACCTTGTCCCACCAGGAAGCACCCTGCGGCCCGCCAGCCATGACCTGGTTGTCGTTGAGCCGGAAGGACAGGAGCACAGCCTTCTTGAGCCACTGATTGACCTGCCAGCCGCTCTCGGTCTTTTCAGCAACGCGCAGTTCGCCGCGGTCGAGCAGTTCGAGCGCTGCGTCCACCGCCTCGCGGATTTCGCCGCTGGTACCGAAGCCGATGTTGGCGCGATCATCGAAGGCTGCATCGATGATGCGTTCGAGTTCGACAGGGTTCGCAGTCGGCATGGCAGGGCTCCTAGGATGTGCGGCCGGACCATAGCCGTGCACTTCCCGCTGTCAACGGCGTTGGTAGGCGGTTCAACCCTGGATCAGGTCCCAGCGATTCTGCTGCGTCAGCAGGGCCCGGACATAGGCCATGTTGCTGTCGACCTGTTCGGGCGGCAGTTCGGCAGCGTAGAGGGCACGGGCCTCGTCGAAGCGCCCCTGCAGACCGATGACCAATGCCAGATTTTGCCGGGTCTGGGTGTTGGCGCCGTGCATTCCAACTGCGCGCCGCAGGTGCTTTTCGGCTGCATCGAGGTCATTGGTCATGGCGTAGGACAGACCGAGGTTGGTCTCGATGGAGGCTTCGCCCGGCGCCAGCACTTGTGCCTGCTGGTAGAGCTTGCGTGCTTCCTGGTTACGACCCATCTGGTCGAGGGTCGCCCCTTTGACCAGGAGCGCGTTCCAATCGGGCATGTCGGGGCGGATCACCCGGTCGAGCACGGCCAGGGATTGCTCCAAGCGTCCGTCGGCCGTCAGTGCCTTGGCATAGGCGACGGCTATGGTGGCGTCCTGAGGGTAGAGGCTCACGCCCTGCTCGAGCACCGCTACCGCCTGCTGGCTCTGGCCCTGCGCCCTCAGGGCAGCAGCGAAGTGCAGAATGGTGCCCTTGTCGCGCGGATTGCGCTGATAGCGGGCGGAGAGCTCCGCGACAGACTGTTGGGCCGCGCCGGCGGGTAGGCCCGCATAGTCGGGCGAGGGCATGCTGCCGCGGTTGGAGGCGCAGGCGGAGAGGGTCAGCACAACCACGCCCGCGGCCGCGCAGGCTCGTAGAAAAGCGCGATTGCGGAGGCGAGCGATCATCGGTGGCTCCTGGTGGTCTGGCCCATCTCGCCTCAGCAATAAAACATTAACCCTAACGCAGGGTTAAACCCTGGCTGTCCAGCGTTGCCGGTACCCTGCCCTGCCGGTACAAGCGACAAGCTTTTGCGGAGAGTTCACATGGCCGAGTCGATCACCCTGCCCATCCATTTCGTCGGCGAAGACCGTCTCGAATCGGCAGAACTGACGGCAGGCCAGATCGGATGGGCCAAGGCCAACGGCTTCACCGGACAAAGGGGACGACTGCTCCCCCTGCCCGACCAGAATGGCAACCTCTCTGGTTATCTCTTCGGCACCGGCACAGACGCCAACCGGCCGGTGTTCGTGGCGGGGCTCGCCGGCGCTGCCCTTGGCGAGGGCCAATATCGGCTGGCAGGCGATTTCGGCGATGCGACTCGGGCTGCAACGGCGTTCCGGCTCGGTGCCTACCGATTTGATCAGTTCCGCCAGGCCCGCACCGCTCCGGAACTGGAACTGCCTTCAGATGCTGACGCCGCAGAAGTGGGCCGCCAGGTCGCGGCTGCCACACTGGCTCGCGACCTGATCAACACCCCGCCCAATGAACTGGGACCGGATGCGCTCGATCGCACCATTCGGGCGTTTGCCGCCGAGCGCGGCATGAGCGTCACGGCAATTGTCGGGGAAGAGCTCGTCGCACAGAACTTTCCCCTGATTCACGCGGTCGGCCGTGCCAGTGCCGAGGCGCCGCGGCTGCTGGATCTGAGCTGGGGCAATCCGGACCATCCGAAGGTCACTCTGGTCGGTAAGGGGGTGACTTTCGACACCGGCGGGCTCGACATCAAGACGGCTGCCGGGATGCTGCTGATGAAGAAGGACATGGGCGGCGCGGCCAATGTGCTTGGCCTCGCCCACACGATCATGGACGCACGCTTGCCGGTGCGGCTCAGGGTGCTGATCCCCATCGTCGAGAACGCCATCAGCGGCTCTTCCTTCCGGCCCGGCGACATCATCCGGTCTCGCGCGGGCATCACCGTCGAAATCGGCAATACCGATGCCGAGGGGCGGCTGATCCTTGCCGACGCGCTGGCCCTGGCCGACAGCGAAAAGCCGGACCTGCTGCTCGACATGGCAACGCTTACCGGCGCGGCTCGCGCCGCTCTCGGTCCGGACCTGCCCCCGCTCTATTCAACCGACGAAAACCTGGCGCGCGATCTCGTCGCCTCAGGATTGGACTGGGAAGACCCGCTGTGGCCGATGCCGCTGTGGAGCCCATATGATTCGATGTTGGCATCCAAGGTGGCCGATACCAACAATGCCGGAAGCGGCGGCTTTGCCGGCTCGGTGACGGCGGCGCTGTTCTTGCGGAAGTTCGTGCGCGAGGCTCGCAACTGGGTGCACCTCGACATCTATGGCTGGGCTCCCGAGGCACGGCCGGGCCGGCCGGTCGGTGGTACGGATCAGGCGATCCGCGCCGTCTATGGTGTGCTGCGGCAGCGCTACGGGTGCTGACCGCTCTTAGTTCTCCACCAGGTCGACGCCGACAGCCTGCTCCATCGGCTCGTCCATCACCTCGGTCCCGGCTTTGGGGAAGAGCAGAGGCGCGAGGGCAAAGCCGGCGACCACAGCGATGATCATTCCCCATCCGGCCACTTTCTTGTAGCGCTCGATCAGCGCCGTGATGGCTGGCCCGAAGAAATAGAACAGCCCGCAGGGCACGAAGAAGCGCAGGCCGCGGCCGATCAATCCGTAGATCACAAAGGTCCATAGATCGAGACCGGCGACACCGCTGGTGATGGTGATCACCTTGTAGGGAATCGGGGACACGGCACCGATCAGAATCATCAGCGGACCGTTCTCGCTGAAGCTGCGGCGCAAGGATTCAAAGCCGTCTCCCGCTCCGTAGAAGTCCACGATGGCGCGGCCAAGCGTGTCGAAAAGGAAGTACCCGATCGCATAGCCGGCGAGACCGCCGACCACCGACGAGACTGTGCAGATGGCCGCCAGTCGCCAAGCCCGGCGCCGATCCGCCAGAATCATCGGAGCCAGCATGATCTCCGGAAACACCGGCACGATCATCGCTTCAAGAAAGCAGATCAGGGCGAGGATGGGTTCGGCGAGCCGGTGCTGCGTAGCCTGCTTGAGGCGGTCGTAGAGCCCGTGTTTGCTGGCGGCGGTAGTTTCGGTCATGGACATCCGGAGTTGTGACTGATCTCAATTGCCCGGATCGTCCGCGCGCGCGAGCAAATTTTCCGTCAATAGCCGCGGTTTCGATCAACCACATTGACGAGAGGCTCGCCTGCCTCGTGGTCGCGGATCACCTGCGAGAAGTAGCGCACCCCGCTCTTGAGGTCCGAGATCGCGGCGACATGCGGAGTGATGTAGCAGGTCTCGATGTCCCAGAGCGGACTGTCCGCCGGCAATGGCTCGGTCTCGAATACGTCGAGGCTGGCGGCGGCAAGGGTACCATCGCCAAGGGCCCGGACGATATCCGCCTCGCGCTGATGGCCACCGCGAGCCGCGTTGACGATCACAGGTCCACCTGCAAGGCGATCACGCCGCAACCTGCTGAAGGTGTCGTAGTTGAGGATGCCGGTCGTTTCAGGGGTCAGGGGTAGAAGGTTGACCAGGATATCCGTGCCGGAAAGGAAGGCGTCGAACTCGTCCTCACCGGTGAACACCTCAACGCCGTCCAATTCCTTGGGCGTGCGGCTCCAGCCCCGAAGCGTGAAGCCGAGGGCAGCCAAGCGCTTCAAGGCATCCTGCCCCAAGACACCGAGGCCCATGACGCCGACGGTGCTCTCGCTGGCCGAGGGCGGGTAGAGCTGGTTCCAGCGCCGCGCTCGCTGATCGGCTTGGAAGCGACTGAACAGGCGGTGATGCATAGTGACTTGCGCCACTACATAGTCACTCATGCGCTGCGTCAGGTCCGCATCGACGAAACGAACGATCGGCACGTCCGGCAGCGCCGAGTGCTTGAGCAGCGCGTCGACGCCCGCACCAAGAGACAGGATCGCCTTGAGGCTGGTGAGGCCCTCAAAGGCGTCCGGCTTCGGCTTCCAGACATAAATGTACCGCACCTGAGCCGGGTCGAAGCTGTCGCTCCTGCGGACCACCGGATAGGGCGCAAGCGCTTCGGTGAAGGCAGCGGCCCACGCAGCCTCATCAACATCGGAAAGGTGCAGCAGCAACATCGGGCGCCTCGTGTGAAAGAAATGGGGCCGCACCCATCGAAGGATGCGGCCCCAAAGAACTGAACGCTATGGAGCGCCTTACTGCGCAGGCGCGGCGGCCGGAGCGCCGGTCTCGCTGCCCGCGCCTTCGGCCGCGGGCGTGCCCGGCAGCGGCGGAGCTGCGCCGGGGCCACTGGTGGTCGGGGTGCCCTGAACCGGGGTGTCCGACTGGGTTTCGGTCGGGGTGTCGGTCACGGCGGCCGGAGCCTGCTCGGTGCTGACCTCGTCGGCCGGAGCAGTGGCCGGGTTCTCTTCCTCGGCTGCACCCTCTTCGGTGGTGGCTGCACCCTCATCGGCCGGAGCGCCCTCGGCGGGAGCTTCTTCCGGAGCCGGGAACGGAACCGGGCTCGGCGACAGGGTCTGCAGATAAGCGAGAATGTCGGCGCGCTCTTCGGCGCTGCGAACACCGGCGAAGTTCATCTTAGTGCCGGGAGCGTAGTCGGCCGGACGAGCCAGGAAATGATCGAGGCTGTCGTAGGTCCAGGTCCGCCCTTCGGCATTATAGGCCATCAGAGTGTCCGAATAGGCAAAGCCGGGCACGCCGCCTTCGGGACGTCCGACCACACCATAAAGCGCCGGGCCCTGCTTGTTGGGCTCGCCCTCGCCGAAATTGTGACAGGACTGGCACTTGCGCACCGCAGAGGCACCCGCCTCGGCGCTGGCGCTGGCCAGCAGCACCGGCAGCGGCACCACCTCCTCAGCTCCGGCTTCCGCCACTTCCGTGGTCGGCTCGGGCTCGGGCAGGTTGTAACCGGGGCCACGGTTCTCAATCGGGTGGTAGATGGATTCGGCAACGAAGCCCACGCCCATCACGAACAGCAGGGTGCCCAATACGGCGCCCATGATCTTGTTTAGCTCGAACGAATCCATCTGGTCTCTCTGCCGGTCCATCCCCGCGGACTTGTAACCGGACCCGGATCGCTTTTCGATAGCCGAAAAGCGCTTTGCCTCAACATCCGGGGGTCCGATGCGGGCGGAAGATAGTCGCAACCCCTTGGGTGCGCAACCATGCTCCTGTTGGTGCGACAATTCCCCACCGCCAGTGACGTTGCGCGACTTGCGCTGAATTGACTCCCCGTGACTGGGAGCGCAAAAGCCGGCTGTTCACCAGTCTCGGGGCACAGATGACCAAGAAGATTGCCTTTCAGGGCGAACCCGGCGCGTTCAGCCATGCAGCTGCCCTGGGCGTTTTTCCCGACGCCACCTTTTTGCCCCACGTCACCTTCGAGGAGGCGATGGCCGCCGTTCAGAACGGTGTGGCCGACAGGGCGGTGCTGCCGGTGGAGAATTCACTCTATGGCCGGATCACCGATATCCATCACCTGCTCCCCGAGAGCGGGCTGTTCATCGTTGGGGAAACCTATCTGCGCATCGAGATGAACCTGCTCGGGGTTCCCGGCGCGACGCTCGCGGACATCAAGGCCGTGCAATCGCAGCCACCGGCGCTCGGCCAATGCCGCAAGTTCATCGCTGATCACGGGCTTCGCACGATCAATGGCGCTGATACCGCCGGCTCGGCGCGCGAAGTTGCCGCCCGAGGCGACCAAAGCGTTGCTGCCATCGCCTCGCGTCTTGCCGGGGAGATCTATGGGCTCGACCTGCTCAAGACCAATATCGAGGATGCGCAGCACAATACCACCCGCTTCCTGGTCATGTCCCGCGACAAGCAGGAGGCACCTGCCGGTGACCGTGTGAAGACGACGTTCGTGTTCCGGGTCCGCAACGTGCCTGCCGCGCTCTACAAGGCGATGGGCGGCTTCGCTACCAACGGCGTCAACATGACCAAGCTCGAGAGCTACATGGTGGGCGGGGCTTTCACGGCGACGCAGTTCTATGCCGATATCGAGGGTCACCCGTCGGACGTTGGCGTGCAGCATGCCTTCGACGAGTTGCGGTTCTTCACCGACCGCTTCGACATTCTCGGGGTTTATCCCGCCGCCGAGCCGCGCTGAGCCACGATCAGCCGCCACTCATCAGAGAAGGGTCGAAGGCGCGGATCATCGCCGGCGACATGATGACGACGAAGAGAACCGGCAGGAAGAACACGATCATCGGTACCGTCAGCTTCGGCGGCAGCGAGGACGCCTTCTTTTCGGCTTCCATCAGGCGGGCCTCTCGCCCTTCTTCGGCCATCACGCGTAGCGCCTGACCGACGGAGGTGCCGTAGCGATCAGCCTGGATCAGCGCCGTCATCACGGCCTTGACGTTGTCGAGGCCAGTGCGGCGCCCCAGGTTTTCGTAAGCGCGGGAGCGGTCTTCCAGAAACGAGAGCTCGGCTGTGGTGAGCGCCAGCTCCTCCGCGAGTTCGACACTCTGCGCGCCGATCTCCTTGGTCACGCGCTTGAAAGCGTGTTCCATCGACATGCCGGCCTCGACGCACAGAAGCAGCAGGTCGAGGGTGTCCGGCCAGGCCTTGCGAATGGAAGACTGACGCTTGTTGATGGTGTTGCGCAGCAAGAGCACCGGCAGGTAGGCGCCCAGGAGGCCTGCACCGATCGCATATACAAGGTTGAGGTAAACCGGCCGATCACCCGGGGTGACGACCAGGAGGTAGAAGGCCGCAAATGCGAATGTCCCAATCGGTGCCGCAAAGCGCTGGAACAGATAGGTCGTCAGATGCCCCTGCCCGCGGTAGCCGGCCATCGCCAGTTTGTCGACGGTACCCTCGTCCTGAAAGGCTTTACGGAGATCGAGGCGATCGACCACAGTCTTCATGTAGGAGCGAGCTTCGGCGGGCGCACGGATCGAGCGGCCCTGCGCCCCCGGCTGGTTGCCCCGCAGCCGAGCCATTTCCTCGGCACGCATTTTCTCTCGCTCGAGTGCCACGCGCTTGATGCGACTGCGCATCTCGGTCCGCGCTACCATGCTCGATCCGAAGGTGAAGACCACTGCCGCGGCAGATATGGCGGCAAGCACCGCCATCAGGAACTGCGGGCTGATGAGAGTTTCGATGTTCATCCTGCCGCCGCTCCTAGAAGTCGAACTTGACCATGCGAACCATCACGAAGACGCCCATGGCGAGCATCAATGCGGAGGCGCCGAGGCAAACCAGGCCAACCGGGGTGGTGAACAGTGGCTGCAGATAGGTGGGAGACATGATGCTCACCAGCGTCGCGACCACGAATGGGAGGGAGCCGATGATGCCGGCCGACGCCTTGGCCTCTGAGGACATCGCCTTGACCTTGAGCTTCATCTTCTTGCGGTTGCGCAGCACGCGCGCGAGATTGCCGAGGGCCTCCGACAGGTTGCCGCCGGCCTGTTGCTGCACCGAGATCACCACGACGAAGAAATTGACCTCCGGCAGCGGTACGCGCTCCAGCAGGACCTGCACCGCTTCGGTCATGGACAAGCCGAACGCCTGCTGATCGAGCACGCGTCCGAACTCCGACTTGACCGGCTCCTTGGCATCCCGCGCCACCAGACGAACGGTGTCGTTGAGGGGCAAACCGGTCTTGACGCCGCGCACGATGGCTTCCACCGCATTGGGCAGTTCATCCAGAAACCGGTCCTGGTACCGCCGGCGGCGGAAATTCAGGTACATGCGCGGCAAGACATAGGCGCCCGCCACGGCGAAGACGGCCGCGAAGAACCAAGGCACCTGAACCAGGATCAGCACCAGAAAGGCAACGACTCCGAAGATCACGGAATTGCGGATGAAGGTGCGTGGCTGCGTGCTCAGTCCCGCCTGAAAGATCAGCTGCGGCAGCGTCAGCCGCTTCTTGGCATTGAGCGCATCCGACTGCTGCTTGAGCGCTTGCTGAACGTTCCGCCGCCGCTCCTCGCGGGTGCGGGTGGTGCTGGCTTCGAGGCGGTTGGCGCGCACGTCGCCCTGGAACTGCTGCATTCGCTTCTTGGCCCGGCTCGAACCAAAAGCCGACGGCACCAGCGCGTATCCTGCGGCACCCACAGTGATCATGGCGAGCAAGGCGACAAGCAGCGTAGTCATCGTCTCACGACTCCAGCAGCTCGCGATGTTCGGTGTTGGACTTCTCCAGCGCCTCGACCAGGTTCGCTTCCTCGTTGAAGTAGCGGGCACGCTCGGCGAATTGCGGCTTGGTGATGCCGGTCGAACGGTGGCGGCCGATCAGCATGCCGCCGGCATCCTCGCCGAGAATGTCGTAGAGGAAGATGTCCTGGGTGACGATCACGTCCCCTTCCATGCCGATGATCTCGGTGATGTGGGTGATGCGACGTGAACCATCGCGCAGGCGTGCCGCCTGCACGATCACGTCGATGGACGAGGTGATCATCTCGCGGATGGTGCGGCTCGGCAGGGCATAGCCGCCCATGGTGATCATGGATTCCAGGCGGCTCAGCGCCTCGCGCGGCGAGTTGGCGTGGAGCGTGCCCATGGAGCCGTCGTGGCCGGTGTTCATCGCCTGCAGCAGGTCGAACGACTCGGGTCCACGCACTTCGCCGACGATGATGCGTTCCGGCCGCATACGCAGACAGTTCTTGATCAGGTCGCGCATGGTGATTTCGCCTTCGCCCTCGAGGTTGGGCGGGCGGGTTTCGAGACGCACCACATGCGGCTGCTGCAGTTGCAGTTCGGCGGAGTCTTCGCAGGTGATGACCCGCTCATCCTTCTCGATGAAGGCGGTGAGGCAGTTGAGCAGCGTGGTCTTGCCGGAACCGGTACCGCCCGAAATCAGCACATTGGCGCGCACGCGGCCCAGGATGCGCAGCACCTCGGCGCCTTCCGGCGAGATAGAGCCGTATTTGACGAGCTGCTGTAGCGTCAGCTTGTCCTTCTTGAACTTGCGGATGGTGAGCGCAGCGCCATCAATTGCAAGAGGCGGGGCGATGACATTGACGCGGGAGCCGTCCGGCAGGCGGGCGTCGCAGATCGGGGAGGACTCGTCGACGCGGCGGCCTACCTGGGAAACGATGCGCTGGCAGACGTTCATCAGGTGCGCGTCGTCGCGGAAGCGGACATTGGTCAGCCGAACCTTGCCGCCGACTTCGATGTAGCACCTCTGCGACCCATTCACCATGATGTCGGCGATGTCGTCGCGCGCCAACAGCGGCTCGAGCGGACCGTAACCCAGCACGTCGTTGCAGATATCCTCGAGCAGATCCTCCTGCTCGGAGATCGACATGATGATCGACTTGAGCGCGATGATCTCGGCGACGATGTCGCGGATTTCCTCGCGGGCGGACTGCTGGTCCATGGTCGCGAGCTGCGACAGATCGATAGAATCGATCAGCGCGTTGAAGATCGCCGACTTGGTCTGAAAATACTCCTTGTCGCGCTGGGCATCGGCCGGGGCGCGGACGTCGAGCACCTCATCCGTGCCAACGGCGCGGCGGCTGGCGTTTTCGTCAACGCGACGAGGGGCCGGTTCGACTGCGCGGGGCGGCGGGCTCGCCATCGGACGCGGGGTTTCACCGACGCCGGGAGTGTTGCCTCCGAAAGTGGTACGCTTGCCGAACATGGTCAGTCAGTCCTCTAGTGGGGTCAGGCCCGCTTCTTGAACAGCGAGCCCAACCTGAGGCCGGTGGTGCGGCCGCCGGCCTGCCCCGCCTGTCGGCCGGTGACATGCAGGCCGATGGACCGGTAGATGTCGTTGATCTTGTTGTTGGCGGAGACCTCGGCGATCATCTGGCCGTTGTTGGCCGCCGTACCGAACAATGCCGCGTCGAAGCCGATGCAACCGAGCAGCTGGCACTCGATGGAACTGGCGAACTCGGCGGGGTTGATCTCGGGCCGGCGCGGCATGTTCACCTGATTCAGCACCAGGCAAGGCGCATTCTCCGTGGGGCGGAGCGCCTTGAGTGCATCGGCCAGGTTCTTGGCGTTGCGCAGATTGGCGAGGTCCGGTTCAGCGACGATGACCACTTCATCCACGGCTGCCACCGTGTGGCGCAACCATGCGGTCCAGACATGGGGCAGGTCCAGAACCACCACCGGCATGGCGTTCTGGCTCATCTCGACGACCTGCTCGAACTCGCGCTCCTCGAAGTCATAGGTCTGGTCGAGCGTGACCGGAGCGGTCAGCAGGCTGATGTGGCTGGCGGCCTTGCTCATCAGCCGATCCAGCATGGTCTGGTCGACCTTCTGGTTGGCGTGGATGGCGTCTGCCAGGCCGTGCGGCGGATCCTGGTTGAAATTGAGCCCGGCGGTGCCGAAGGCCAGGTCCATGTCGAGGATCAGCGTGTCCTGGCGCAGCGAACTGGAGATCGCCCAGGCGACGTTGTGCGCCACCGTTGATCCGCCCGCGCCGCCCTTGGCCGACAGGAAGGCGATGGTGCGGCCAATGGGCGCCGCGTTGGCGGATGCGAAAAGCTCGGTGATGGCCGCGACGATCTGCGGCGCGGTCGCGGGCAACACGATGTATTCGGACACACCGGAGCGGATCAGTTCGCGATAGAGCCGCACATCGTTGACATGGCCGAGCACGATGACGCGGGTCGAGGCATCGCAGACCTCGGCGAGCCGTTCCAACTCGGTGGGAATCTGCTCCGGTGCTAGTGATGTCTCGACGATCACCAGATTGGGTGTAGGATTGGCCTTGTAGGTCTCTATGGCGCCGTCGATGCCGCCATTGTGCGTGGTCAGCGCCACCTTCGACATGCGCCGGTCGTGCACCGCGCTTTCCACCAGCTGAGCAGTCTGGGAATTTTCGCAGAAGGCCTGAATGGTGATGCGCGGCACCAGCCGCGCACCCGAGGCGATCTCGGCTGCCGGCTCATCCACCTTGGGGGTCTCGGGTGTGAGGAAACTCATCCGTCAAGAACTCCTGGGCCGCACGGGCCCCAATGCCTTAGTCGAGTACGAAGCCGATCTGGCCGCTGAAGCTGCCGCGCATGCTGCCGCTACCGGCGACGCCATAGATCTTCTCGATCTTGCCGAGGAAGATGCCTTCGGCGTCATTGGCCGCCACCGAGGTGTCCGTCGGGACCGGAATGGTACCGGCGGGGCTCGGCTGCACCAGATAAGGCGTCACCAGGATCACCAGCTCGGTCTGCTGGCTCTGGAAATCGCGCGACCGGAACAGGGCACCGAGGATCGGGATGTTGCCGAGCCCTGGGAACTGGTCGATTTGACTGGCGGTGCGTTCCTGAAGCAGACCACCGATGGCCAAGGTAGTCCCGCTGGGCAGTTCCACAGAGGTGCTGGCCTCGCGCCGGCTCAGGGACATATCCGCTTGCGGTTCGGAGACAGCGGTCTCGACCGTCAGGGCAACTACGCCACTGGATTTGACCACCGGTGTGAACGCCAGTTCCACGCCGTAGGGCTTGAATTCCACGGTGCGAACCAGCCTACCGTCGTCGTCCTCATCAAAGGTGGCATAGGGGATCTCACCGCCAGCCAGGAAGGTTGCCGGCTGCCCCGAGATGGCCGTGAGAGTCGGCTGCGCCAGAACCCGCAAGCCGCCCCTCTCCTCTAGCGCCCGGATTGCAGCGGCTATGGTATTTCCGTTGGCACTGAACCCGGCATTGATCGCGTGTGGTACCTCGGGATCCACGGTCATGTTGCCAAAGTTCAGCAAGTTGGCGACGCCGACGTTGAACATCGCTGAAAGATTGATGCCGAACTGCTTGGCCACGCTCCGCTGCACTTCGGACACGGTGACCTGCAGCATGACCTGCTGAGCTCCCACCACGTCGACGATGTTTGCTACGTTTCGGGGGTCACCGGCAAACTGGACCGCAACATCGGTCGCCCGCTGTCTGTCCTCGGCCGACAGAACCGTGCCTGTGAGGACAACACGGTTGACAGGGTTTACGTCAGTGCCGAGCGTGACCGACTCCACCTGGATATTCGATCCTGGAACAACCCTCTTCAAGGCGGCTTCAAGCGCGTTGCCCACCTGGGAGGGTTGTTCGATGACGCGAACGTCGAGCACGGCGATCTTCTGACCACGATCATCAAGGAAGATGATGTTGGTGTCGCCCCCGGTGATACCCTGAAGGATGGCCCGAGTGCGGGTGCGCATGATGGCTCCGGCTATCGCCGGCTGCGACACCACGACTTCGGCTACGCCCGCGGGCAGATCCACCAGTATGGACTTATTGAGTTCGATCTCCACCGTGCGCACTGCGCCGTATGAGGCGGGTGTGATGGTCAGATGCGCCTCAGTCGCAACTGCCGGGCTGACGGCAAGGACGGTTCCTGCGAGCAGCAGACCGGCAAGTAGCGCTTTGAATGGGTGCATGCGGGTGCTGGCGGTTCTCGAGAGCATGGATTGCACCTATTGTGGCACTTGAGCCGGATCGACGGGCACTGGAGCTGCGGGCATTGTGGGGCCGGAGCTCATTGGCGGCAGTGGGATGGCGGAAGTGTTCGCCATGGTGGTGCCGGACAGGACGGCCTGTTCCTGGCCGAACCTGATGAGACGCACGGTCTGGCTCGACGGTATGGCGTCATCCGCCTTGTTGAAGTCTACGACCGAACGGAGCGTCAGGCTGAGCTGCCCACGCATTGACGCATTGATCAAGGTTTCGGCCTGGCCAGGGGTTAGCTCCAGGGTCGCGATGGTGGCATCGGTGAAGGTCTGCGGCTGCGGAGCGGTCTGAACGGCAGGATCTTCTGCACCGCTGCTGGCTCCGAGCTCACCCAGGCGCTGTCCGATGGCCAGGACCCGAACATTCGACAAAATCAGTTCCGATTGCTGACCCGTTGGGGTTTCAGTGGTCAGCACCACGTCGACGTGGTCGTTCGGAACGACGAAGCCGCCGGCGCTCGACACGGCGGTCACCCCAACCGACACGCCGCGCATGCCTTCCGAAAGCACTGCGGAGAGGTAGCCCTGGTCGGCGCGGACGAGCTTCGCCTCGCGGATCGGCTCCCCCGGGAAGATTTCGAAACGAGCCACGGCCCCCGTCAGTTCTGCAGGGGCGTCCGGCATGGCGGCGACGGTGACATACTCGGCGCGCAGCGCTCCCTGCGGCCATTCCTGCCACTCGACAGCGGCCGGGTTCAGCCGTTCGCCAACGCCGATCGGAGTCTTGGCCACGAGCACCTGCGTGGTGACTTCCTCCACCACGCGCGGCGTGTTGTCTGCCTGCTCTACCGGAGGTGGCGCAGACCCCCGCGTGACGAGGAAAGCTGCTAGCCCACCGGCGATCAGAGCTACAAGCAGCAGGATGAGACGCGCCGGCTTCATGCCAATACTCCGGTCAACTCACGGACGATAAGACCCGATTTCACCGGAGGCACTTTGCAGCCAAAGGGTCAAAGTTTGGTTAACCGGCTGTTTGCAGATGGAGTTAACAACTTATGAATTCTACGCAATTTGCATCAATTGAGTGCAAGATCACGCACACGCGTGTTCTTTCCTTGCTCTGCCAGATGCCAATCAGGCGGAGAGCAGCTGATAGATTGTGGAGTTGGAATAGGTCAGCAGCCCTGCCGCCGCGAGCGCGACGCCGTAGGGGATACCGCTCTTCTTGTTGTGAAGCCGCTCCAGCCACGGCCAGCGCGCCAGGAACGGGGTCAACGGAAACCCCCGAAGTGTCAGAAGGGCAAGAGTGAGCACGCCGCCGAGCAGCGCCGCATAGACCAAATATGGAAGCGTCAGGCCGAAACCGAGCCACAGCGTCGTGGCTGCCGCGAGTTTGGCATCTCCGCCGCCGATCCAGCGGAAAGCGAAGAAGGCGAAACCTACAGCGAGTGCGATCACAGCGGCAGTGACATGCATCGCGACCTGCTGCAAGGGCAGATTAACCGCAAGCGCGATGATGAAGAAGCCGGCCACGAGGACCAACACCAGACGATTAGAAATCCGCATGGTGAGCAGGTCTGACGAGGCAGCCAAAGCCATCGCAAAGGGGAAAAATAACAAAGCCAGCGTCGGCATGGCACTCGCGCTCCCGAGCAGAATCGGCATCTGCGTGCTTGATATACGAAAAAGGGGAGGCTGAGCCTCCCCTTTCCAACCCGGCAGGATTCGCTAGTCCTGAGGGACGTCCACCTCTAAACGACCAGCAATGCCGCCGAACAGCTCACTGAGGTTGTTGCCGAGCAGGCTGACTGCAGTGATGATGGCGACAGAGATAAGGGCGGCGATCAGGCCGTATTCAATGGCGGTCGCGCCGGACTCGTCCTGCGCGAAACGTGCGAAGATGTTCATTTCCAGGCTCCAATTACGTCAGTAGCTGACGGCATCGTTCGACACGTGATACGCCGAACAGCGTGAACGCTAGAGCGGAGGGATTGAGATTGCGTTAATCGTCGCACACCTCCCGGCCTCACTTTGCTTAAAATTGCAGCTAAAACGGAAGTATAGATTGAGTGCCCCTAGCGATGATCTCACTCCCAGGACCAACTCTCCTAACAATGTCCGCAGTATCTCTCTGGTTCGGACATTTGCATTTCGTTCACCATTTTCGCGCATCGTTCTGACGCGTCATTCGCAGTCCGGGACAGGTTCATGCGTATCCCTCTCGCCGCCCTTGTGGCCACATCGCTACTCGCTGCTTCGGCGCTGCCGCCGGCATTTGCTCAGGATGGAGCGCCCATCACGGTGAACGTGAACATGGCGCGCGTCCTGCGTATCAATGCCCCGGCGGCTACGGTGATCGTCGGCAATCCCGCTGTTGCTGACGTCACCATCCAGGATCCCCAGACCCTCATTCTCACGGGCAAGAGCTATGGGCAAACCAACCTCATCGTCCTGGATATGGGCGGCGAGCCCATCGCCGATACGCTGATCGAAGTTGCCCAACTGACGGCGGGCACCGTAACCGTCTACCAGGGGCAGAACCGCACCAGCCTCGCCTGCGCACCGACCTGCCAGCCGACGATCACCCTCGGGGATGACGGAAACTTCTCGGCAAGCACCCTCGCCTCTTCCCAGCTGGTCCAACAGGCGGCGGAATAAAACCACCGTTCGCCAAGGCTTCACGCGTAGGGCAATTGGCCAGGCTGCCCTAACCATCGGTTAGCCCAAGTCCGATAATCTGTGCGGCGTCAAACCACAAAGCGCAGGCCATGCCACAGAGACGCAGATCCATGATTGATCGCTTGAGAGCGCATACGAAGCGCTTCTCGAGCAACGAGTCTGGGGTCACGGCAATCGAATTCGGCCTGCTGGCCCTGCCCTTCTTCGCGGTGCTCGGGGCCATTCTCGAAACCTCGGTGATATTCATTGCCGGCCAGGTACTGGAAAGTGCGCTGCACGATGCGGGCCGGTTGGTCCGGACCGGCCAGACCCAGACCGGGTTCGACCTACTGGCATTCCGCGCCGACCTGTGTAGCCGGACCTACGGGCTTTTCGGCGATTGCAGCGGCATCTTCGTCGAAGTCCGCCCGGTGGGCCTCTTTGGGTCGGCGACGCCAACAGCCCCGGTTGATGCGACTTGCATATCGGCTTGTACCTGGACCCGCCCCGAGCACTTCGATGACGGTGGCCCCAACTCGGTTATGTTGGGGCAGGCCTATTTCCGCTGGCAGACGATCGTCGGGCTTGACCTCGGGCTCAACAATCTTGGGGACGGGCGCCGATTGTTGGGCAGCGTGACCGTTTTCCAGAACGAGCCCTTCTGATGACGGTGCGCGGCAGACGACTGAGAGAGCTTCTCCGGCGTTTCGCGGTTGCGCAGCGAGCGGTCGCCGCCATCGAGTTCGCGCTGGTCTTCCCCTTCATGCTTGCCCTCTATGTCGGCGTGGTGGAGGGTGGCGCGCTGATCACCGTCGATCGAAAGGTCCAGTCGGTCGCCGGAGCGGTGGGCGATCTGGTCGCGCGCACCAACGACAGCCTGCCTGTGGGGCGTCTCAGGGACTATTTCCGGGCGGCGAGCGGGATCATGATCCCCTACTCGTCAGACCGGCTGGTGCAACGAGTGGTTCTGGTGGAAGTACGGGACAACCTCACGACACGCGTCGAGTGGTGTCAGCAGTTCACCAATGACACCATGTCCGTGTGCACCAACTATACCACTGGATCGAGCTTCACGCTGCCAGACAACCTGGTCAACCTGGCGCGCAACCAATACGTGGTGGTGTCGGAGGCGAACTATTCCTACACCCCTATCGCAAGACTGGTCATCGCTCAGCCTGTGAACTTGTTCCGGAGGAATCACTACATGCCCCGCTTCCCCGGGAAAATTCGAATCCAGTAGCTCCTACCCCGCGGCTTGCACCCTTTGGTCGGCCATGCCACAAGCCCGGCGCATCATTGCCGAGGCCTTCATGAACGACACCCTCATCCCCGTGTTCGACCTGGGCGGCGTCTTCGTCGACTGGAATCCGATGTACCTGTTCCGCAAGCTCTTCGAGAGTGAGGAAGACGCGCAGTGGTTCCATGACACGATCTGCACCCCCGACTGGAACCTCGAGTTCGATGCTGGGGAAATCTATGCCGAGGGTGTCGCCAAGCTGGTGACGCGCTTCCCCCGGTACTGGCGCGAGATCAAGGCCTTCGACGAACGCTGGACCGAGACGTTCGGCCCGTTCATCCAGGGTACAATCGACATTCATAATGAACTGGTCGAGCAGGAGATCCCCACCTTCGCGATCACCAACTTCTCCTGGGAGAAGTGGATGACGCGGCTGGGGGAATGGCCGTTTCTCGAGAAGTTCGACGGCGTCATCGTGTCCGGACTCGAGGGTCTGGTGAAGCCCGACCCGCGCATCTACCGCGTGTTCTGCGAGCGCTACGGCTTTGCACCGGACTCCTGCGTGTTCATCGACGACAGCGAACCGAATGTGGTGGCCGCGCGCAAGTTCGGCATGCACGCCATCTGGTTCAAAGACCCAGCGCAACTCCGCGCCGAACTGATCGCCCTGGGCTTGCCGCTCGCGACGAAGTAGCCGCTAGCGGAACCGCCCGCCCTTCTGGATCACCTCGATCTTGTAGCCGTCCGGATCGGTAGCAAAGAAAAAGCGGGCAACGGGCGTGTCGCCGTTCTTGAAGTCGACCAGCTTGCCGACGGTGAAGCCTTCGGCGGTGAAGCGGGAGTATTCGGCATCGACATCGTCGACCACCACCGCCAGGTGTCCGTAGCCGTCGCCAAGATCGTAGGGCTCCGTGCGCCCCTTGTTGATGGTGAGTTCGAGTTCGAAGCCACCGCTCTCGGCAGCCATGTAGATCAAGGTGAACTCAGCAAAGTCGAGTCGATCGACTACGGAGAGACCGAACGCCTTCTCGTAGAAGGCGAGCGAACGTTCCTCATCGATGACGCGAATCATCGAGTGGACCAGCTTTGCCATGAGGGCTTCTCCTATTTCGTGCCGTACATGCGGTCGCCGGCGTCGCCGAGACCGGGCACGATGTAGCCCTTCTCGTTCAGGTGGCTGTCGATCGCGGCGGTGTAGACCGGCACATCCGGGTGAGCCGTTGTGAAGCGCTCGATGCCTTCCGGGGCAGCCAACAGGCAGAGGAAGCGGATGTTGTTGGCTCCTCGCTCCTTCAGCTTGTCGATGGCGGCCGTGGCGGAATTGGCGGTCGCCAGCATCGGGTCGACGACGATGATCAGCCGATCTTCCAAGCTCGATGGCGCCTTGAAGTAGTATTCGACCGGCTCCAACGTCTCGTGGTCGCGGTACAGGCCGATATGAGCAACGCGGGCAGCCGGCACCAGGTCCAGCATGCCATCCAGCAAACCGTTGCCTGCCCGCAGGATGGAAGCGAAGACCAGCTTCTTGCCTTTGATGGCGGGCGAGTCCATGGCTGCCATGGGCGTCTCGATCGGGATCATCTCGAGTTCGAGGTCGCGGGTGACCTCGTAGCACATCAGGTGCGCGATCTCGCGCAGGAGCCGCCGGAAGCCGGCGATAGAGGTCTCCTTGTTGCGCATGATCGTCAGTTTGTGCTGGATCAGCGGATGGTCAATAACCGTCACATTGCCCGCGACCTTGCTCATCCGTTCACTCCGCTGAACCTAAAGGAAAGACCTGCCATGTCGGCCCGGCGCGAGGCCCAGCCAGGCGGCAATGCTCTCGCCAATATCGGCGAAGGTGGAGCGAATGCCAATCTCCCCAGGCGGCAGGGCTGGGGAAAAGACCAGGATCGGCACCTGCTCACGAGTGTGATCCGTGCCCGGCCAGGTGGGGTCGTTGCCGTGGTCGGCGGTGAGGATCAGCAGATCGTCATGACGGAGCTTGCTGATCAGTTCCGGTAGCCGCGAGTCGAACAGTTCGAGGGCGGCAGCATAACCGGGCACGTCGCGCCGATGGCCGTACTCGCTGTCGAAATCCACGAAGTTGGTCATGATGAACGCCCGATCCGCTGCCATTTCCATGGCCTCGAGCGTGCGATCGAACAGTTGCAGGATGCCGGTGCCCTTGAGCTTGTGGGTCACGCCGGAGCCGGCATAGATGTCAGAGATCTTGCCGATGGCGAAGACCTGGTTGCCTGCCGCTGCGTTGCGGTCCAGCAGGGTCGGCTCGGGCGGGGCAATGGCGAAGTCGCGCCGATTGCCGGTGCGCTTGAAGGTCTCCGGCATCTCGCCAAGGAAGGGACGGGCGATCACTCGGCCGATGTTCAGCGGTGCTGTGAGTTCGAAGGCGATCTCGCATATCCGGTAGAGCCGCTCGAGACCGAAATGGGTTTCGTGGGCGGCGATCTGGAACACCGAGTCGATCGAGGTGTAGCAGATCGGCCTGCCGGTGCGGATGTGCTCCTCACCAAGTTCGGCAATCACCGCGGTGCCGGAAGCGTGCTTGTCGCCCAGAATGCCGGGCAGTTCGGCTCGTCGGATGAACTCGGCGATGAGTTCGGGCGGGAAGGTCGGTTCCGTCTGCGGGAAGTAGCCCCACTCGAACGGCACCGGCACCCCAGCGATTTCCCAGTGCCCGGAAGGGGTGTCCTTGCCTTTGGAGACCTCGCGCCCGACACCGAAGCGGCCGCCTTTAGGTGAGGCGGTGAGGCCTGGTGGCAGGGCACCGCTCGAGAGCTTGACGGCGGCCCCGAGCCCCATCGCGTCCATGTTGGGCACGCGCAGCGCACCAGAGCGCAGGCCGGCAAGGTCTGCCTTGCCGGCCGCCGCCCATTCGGCGATGTGCCCGACGGTATTCGCCCCTTCGTCGCCGTAGGCGGCAGCATCCGGGGCGCCGCCGATGCCGACGCTGTCGAGGAGGCAAACGATGGCGCGAGGCATAGGCTACTCCGAAGCGGTGATGCGGCCGGCGATCAGCGGATGTGTCGGTGCGGACTCGCCGAGCCGGTAGGCGGTGACAAGCCGGCGCTCCGCATCGGTGGCGCTCTCTTCGTCAGCGGCATGAATGCGGGCGATGGGTGTTGCGGTATCGACGGCGGCGCCGAGCCCCACGAGGCGGTCAAAACCGACCCGATGATCGATTGTGTCCGTGGGCGTGGTACGGCCGCCCCCGAGGGAAACGACGGCCATTCCGACACCGCGTGTGTCGATGGCCGCAACCGTGCCCGCCGCGGTCGCGAAGACATCGCGCACAATGGGCGCGGGGGCGAGGTAGCTGTCCATACGGTCGATGAAGTCCGCAGGGCCACCCAGCGCCGTGACCATGCGCCCGAAGCGCTCGGCGGCGCGGCCGCTGTCGAGCGCCTCCTCGACCAGGCTGCTGGCGGCGGCAATCTCGGATGCAGCTCCGGCCGCCAGGGCGATTTCGGCGCAGAGGGCGAGTGTGACTTCGCGAAGGCGGGTATCCTGATGCCGACCCGTCAGGAAGTCGACGGCGTTGCGCACCTCCAGGCCATTGCCGGCGGCGCTGGCCAGCGGCTCGTTCATGTCGGTGATCAGTGCCGTGGTGCGCAGGCCGGCTCCGTTGGCCACGGCGACAAGACTGCGTGCCAAGCTCTCCGATTGCTCAAGCGTGGACATGAACGCACCTGAACCGTTCTTGACGTCCAGCACGAGGGCGCCCAGTCCCGCAGCGAGCTTTTTGGACAGGATGGAAGCGGTAATCAGCGCGATGGATTCGACGGTGCCGGTGACGTCCCTAATGGCGTAGAGCGTCTTGTCGGCCGGGGCGAGATCGGCGGTCTGGCCGATGATGGCGCAGCCGACCTCCTTCACCACCTGGCGGAAGAGATCGTTGCCGGGCTGCGTCTGGTAACCGGGTATGGAGTCGAACTTGTCGAGCGTGCCGCCGGTATGGCCGAGGCCGCGCCCCGAGATCATCGGCACGTAGATCCCGCAGGCCGCGAGGATCGGTGCCAGCATCAGCGAGACGTTGTCACCGACGCCGCCGGTCGAGTGCTTGTCCGCAACGGGTCCGTCGAGATCGGACCAGTCGAGGACGGTCCCGGAATCGCGCATGGCCAGGGTGAGCGCCACACGCTCGTCCATGCTCATGTCGCGGAAATAGACCGCCATAGCGAAAGCCGCTGCCTGAGCATGAGAGACCGTACCCTCGGCAAAGCCGGCGATGAAACGCGCGATTTCCTCGCCGGCGAGGGGCTCGCCGTTGCGCTTACGGATGATGACTTCTTGCGGAAGAAAGGCCATGCCCGACCCTATGTCAGTTCCACGCGGCAGAAAACAGCCGGTGTGATCAGGGCAGATGATCCGCGCCCTTGGCTTCCTGCGAGCGGATGCGACGCAGGGAATCGCGTGTATTGGCCAACAGACGGTGCATGAATCGCTTTACCACCTCGGCTTCTTCGGCGGTCAATTCGTCGATAACGGAACCATTGAGCCGGCGGACGGTCTCGCGCAGGTCGAGCAACCCCTTCTCACTGGCGCCTGCTCCTAGTGACAGGAGCACGGCCCGCCTATCGGTGGGGTGCGGGGTGCGTTGGATAAGGCCACGGGCTTCCAGCCGGTTCAGCAGGATGGCCGTCGCGCCACTGGTCAAACCCAGATGTTCGGCCAGAGCCTTCGGGGTCGCGGACCCTTCGGAACTGCGGATGAAATAAAGACTCATGAGGTCGGTCTGGTTGACGCCCGCCTGCTCGGCGGCCCAGCGATAGACCTGGCCAAGCTCGGCGGAGAGTTCGCGCAACAAGTCCTCAAGTTCGTCCACCTGATCCATTCACCATTCCTCACATGCAAATTAGCTATGCCCAAAAGTATCTTTATTGCAAAGCTAATCGGCACACCTTACATCCCCAGCTCTGGAGCAGACAGAGGATGACAGGATGGCACAGGTCAAGCTGACGGGGAACGATGACCAGGTGGAAACGCGTGGCGAGTTAACCCGGCTCGATACCAGCGCCCCTGTTGGCACCAACGTCCGGTCCATAGAGGCAGCTTCACCTGGAACGCAATCTGCGGTTTCGGAACCGGAACCCGCAGGCAAGCCGAACCGCAGCCGCAAGAAGGCCGGTCGCATTGCGCTGTTGCTGCTGGTCCTGCTGGTAGCGTGTTTCGCGTGGTACCCGCTGTCGGACCACCACGCGCCCTATGCAGGCGGCGGCTCCATCACTGCCGAAGTGACACAGATCGCCTCGCGGGTAGCGGGACCCGTTAGCCATGTGGCGGTGCGGGACAATGCCGAGGTCAAGGCCGGTCAAATCCTGTTCCAAATCGATCCCACCCCATATGAATTCGATGTCCAGCAGGCACGGGGACAACTGGACCAGGTGTTGAACACCGTTCACTCGAGTCTGGCGGCAATCCCTGCGGCAGAAGCCAAGCTCGAGCAGGCCCAATTGGCACTGTCGATGGCCAACGACGACCTCGATCGGGCTCGCCAGCTCGCAGAGAAAGGTCTCGTGGCCGAGGCCAAGCTGAGCCAGGCCATCAGCAACCAGCAGAACAGCGCACTCAACGTCGCCGCTGCCACCGCAGAGGTGGAGCGCCTGCGCGTCGCCACGGGCACTTCCGTGGAGACCAATCCGAACGTGCTGACGGCCCAGGCCACGCTGGAAAAAGCCGAGTTTGCACTTGCCAGCACGACGGTGACGGCGCCGCATGACGGATACGTCACCAACCTGTCTCTCACCGAAGGCCAGTTCGTTGGCGCTGGAACGCCGGCCCTCACCTTCATCAACCCGGCAACGCAAATGGTGATCGTGGATCTGCGCGAGAACCAGTTGATCAATGTGGAGCCGGGTGACGAGGCGATCGTGACCTTCGAAGCGGCTCCCGGACGTCAATTCTCCGGTACGGTCGAAAGTGTCGCCTGGGGCATCAGCAGCGGCCGCACCAGCGTCAACGGGCTTTCCCAGCCCACCACCGACACCCGCTGGTTCCCGCCCGCGCGCAAGATCCCGGTGCGTATCAAGCTCGACGATTTGTCCGGTCTGCCTGCCAATGTGCGGCTGGGTTCGGAAGCCGGCGTGCTGATCATTCCGGAGGATGGCATCATCCCCATGATTGCTCGCACCTTGATGGGCTTCGGCGGCTTCATGGCCGGCTTCAACTAGGCGGGCTGTTCTATGGAAGAGCTCCCGAAGGTCGACCCCAACGAAGACCCTTATCTGGCGCTGCGCAGCGCCTTGGCAGTCGCGCTTTGTCTGTTGCTGGCCGAGCCGCTCGGGATCACCATGCCAATGCTGCCGGTGGTCATGGCCATGAGCATCATGTCAGTGCAGCGCGGCGCTCTCAGCCCGCGCACCTTCGCCGCGCCCATCATTCTGCCCATCATCTCCATCGTCTTCAGCTGGCTCGCGGCAGTGACGGTGAACGAGCCGTTGGCCTTCGTCTTCATCAACGTGCTGCTGATGATCGCAGGCATGGCCCTGATGCTGTTCCGTGGCTCGCGCGGCGGCATGATGCTGACGGTTTTCCCGATGATGATGGCCATGTCGGCGCTCTACAGCGACTACGCGCTGGCGGTGATCCGCGACAGCATGGTGATGGGCGGGGTGGCGCTGTTTGCCGGCGTTGTCGGACTCAACCTGATGTTCCCACCCCAGACCCGTCGCGTGCATGTGGAGGTCACCACCCCCCTCGAGACCGACAAGCCGGGGACGGCGTTGATGATTCGCCTGGCGGTCTACCTCCCGGTCCTGCTGCTGACCTATGCCAGCGGCGACATGAACCTCATGGTGGTGCCGATCATGCTGCTGTTCGTGTGCGCGGAGCCGGACCACGGCTCGCGCCGCAAGCAGGTCATCGACCGGGGTGGCGGCACGGTTGTCGGGGGGCTGATCGCAGCGGGGGTGATGGCCGTCTACAGCGTGGTTCCTGAGACGCCCATCCTGATCCTGCTGCTGGCGCTGGTCACCTATTGGCTGATCGACAAGATGACGACGGGCAAGCAGCGTCCCCTGCTCTACCAGTATATCTGCTCGACGGCGCTGGTGATGGTGCTGTCAGCCACCTCCGGCGGGCGCGATGCGCTGGAGGTGATCGTGCAGCGCGTTGTGCTCACCTCAGCCATCATGATCGGTGGCATCATGCTCCTGGCGCTGCTGGAGATGATCTTCCTGCCGCACCGGGAAGACGAGGAGCCCCTGCCGGCTCAGGCGCCGTAGGGGATCCAGACATTCTTGACCTGCGTCGCCTTGCCGAGGAGGTAGTCGCCAGCGAAACGCGGATCGGCGAAATCGTAGTCGAGGCCGCGGCTGGTCCAGGTCTGTTTCAGGTTGCCGGTGGAGGCTTTTTCGACCAACGCCGAGGTCTCGACCGAACCCATGAGCCAGAGGCCGTCGACGCCATCGTGCTCGGCCAGGGTCTTGGCCAGTATTGCCGGATCGCCGGTGACGATGTTGACGACGCCGTTCGGCACGTCGGAGGTTTCGAGCACCTGGTAGAAGTCGGTCATCGACAGCGCCGAACGGCTGGACGGGACCAGGACCACGGTGTTGCCCATGGCGATCGCAGGAGCGAGCAGCGCCACAGAGCCGAGCAGCGGCCGGACTTCAGGTGCGACGATGCCGAGCACGCCGAGCGGCTCGACCATAGCCGCGGCGACGGCGCGGGGGGGCGGATTGTGCACGGCGCCGTCGTACTTGTCGGCCCAGCCGGCGAATCCGAACAGGCGCTCGACCGCAAGATCGACCTCTGCCTCGCCGTCCTCGCCAGTCTGCGCCTTGATGCGCGCAGCGAACTCTGCGCGGCGGTAGTCGAGGTTCTCGGCGAGGAAGTAGAGGATCTGGGCGCGCGAATGCGCCGCGGTGTTCGCCCAGCCGGAGGCAGAGCGAGCCGCTTCCACGGCGTTGCGGATATCCTTGCGGTTACCCTCGCCGACTTCACCGACGAGCGTGCCGTCAGAGCCGAGCACCGGACGGCTATAACCGCTGTCGGGGCGGGCCTGCTTGCCGCCGATGTACATCTTGGCGGTCTGGTCGAGGTGGTCGCTGTCGAGCGGGTTCGCAGATCTGACGGCGGCCGTTACCGGCGAGGGTGCGGCAGCGGGCTTCAACGCCTTCTCCCACTTCGGCTTGAGGTAGGCGCCCATGCCCTCGCGGCCACCTTCGCGACCGAAGCCGGACTCCTTGTAGCCACCGAAGCCGACGGCGGCGTCGAAATTGTTGGTGCCGTTGATCCACACCACGCCCGCCTTGAGCTTGGGGGCAATGTCGAGGGCGAGGTTGATGTTCTCGCTCCACACGGTGGCGGCAAGACCGTAGCGGGTGTTGTTGGCGAGTTGCACCGCTTCTTCAGGCGTGCGGAAGCTCATGGCGACCAGCACCGGTCCGAAGATTTCCTCGGCCACCAAGGTGCTGGCGGGCGAGACATTGGTGACGAGGGCGGGCTTGAGGAAACAGCCATTGCTCGGCACATCGCCATCGGGCTCATAGACATGGGCACCCTCGGCGACCCCGCGCTTCATCAGATCGCGGATGCGTTCCACCTGAACCGGCGCGACCAGCGCGCCGATATCCACTGACTTATCAAGAGGATCCCCCACGCGGAGCGTTGCCATGCGCCGCTTTAGGCGGGTGAGGAACTGTTCTTCGATCGACTCCTGCACCAGAAGCCGCGAACCGGCACAGCAGACCTGGCCCTGGTTGAACCAGATGGCATCGACCAGACCCTCGATGGCGCTGTCGATGTCGGCGTCTTCGAAGACGAGGTAGGGGGATTTGCCGCCGAGTTCGAGGCTGAGGCCCTTGCCGGTGCCGGCGCTGGCAGCGCGGATGATCTTGCCGACTTCGGTGGAGCCGGTGAAGGCGATTTTGTCGACGCCGGAATGGTTTACGATGGCGGCGCCGGTGTCGCCCTGGCCGGTGACGATGTTGACGACGCCCTTGGGCAGCCCGATCCGGTCGCAGATTTCGGCAAACAACAGCGCCGTCAGTGAGGTGAATTCGGCAGGTTTCAGCAGCACAACGTTACCCGCAGCGAGCGCAGGTGCGATTTTCCAGGCCAACATCAACAGCGGGAAGTTCCACGGGATGATCTGGCCGCAGACGCCGTAGGGGACGTGGTCGGGGAAGGCGCGCTCGAGGTGAGTGGCCCAGCCGGCGTGATGGTAGAAGTGGCGGGCGACGAGCGGGATGTCGATGTCGCGCGACTCGCGGATCGGCTTGCCGTTGTCGAGCGACTCCAGAACCGAGAACAGCCGCGCGTGCTTCTGCACCGCGCGGGCGATGGCATAGAGGTACTTGCCGCGCTGGTAGCCCGAAAGCGCGCTCCACCCGGGCAAGGCGGCACGAGCGGCCGCCACGGCACGATCAACGTCTTCCGCGCTGCCGTCGGTGATCTGGGCGAGGCTCTCGCCGGTCGCCGGGTTGTCGGAGGAGAAGGTGGTGCCGGGCTCGGTCCAGGCGCCGTCGATATAGTGGCCGAAGCGGCGGTCGTGGGAGTCGAGCCAGGCATAAGCCTGATCCGGGGCTTCCGGGGCAGGACCGTATTCGAGGGTTTCGAAAATCTGGGCGATCTTGTTCATGGCGGTCCTCACACCATCGGCTGGCGGTAGTCGGCGGCGTAATGGCCGGTCAGGCCATGTTCGAGCTGGCGTTCGATGTCGGTGAGCAACGAAGAGGCGCCGAAGCGGAACAGGTGCGGCTGCAACCAGTGCGTGCCGAGTTCCTCCTTCATCAGCGCCATGTATTTGAGCGCGTCCCCGGCGGTGGCGATGCCGCCGGCCGGCTTGTAGCCGATCTCGATGCCGGTTTCCTCGGCGAACCAGCGGATCATGCGGATCATGGTCAGCGAGGTCACGAGATTGGCGTTGACCTTTTCCTTGCCCGTCGAGGTCTTGATGAAGTCGGCGCCGGCCATCATGCAGACCAGCGAGGCCTTGGCGATGTTGGTCTGGGTGGCCAGTTCCCCGGTGCCGAGAATGGTCTTGATATGGGCGTCGCCACAGGCCTTGCGGAAGGCGCGGACCTGATCGTAGAGCGCCTGCCAGTCGCCGCGCAGAACCATGCCGCGCTCGATGACGATGTCGATTTCCTCGGCGCCGTCGCGTACCGAGGCCTCGATTTCGGCGATCTTGGTCTCGACTGGAGCGAGGCCGTGGGGGAAGGCGGTGGAGACTGCGGCGACGGGAATGCCTGTGCCTTCAAGGGCTTGCACTGCGGTGCGGACGAAGGTGTGGTAGACGCAGACGGCGCCGGGGAGGATCCGGAGGGTCTCGACCCCGAGTTTCTGAACAATGTCGTGGCGGAGCGGGTGGCGGGCCTTGGCACAGAGGCGCTCGACGCGGCCGGGGGTGTCGTCGGCGTTGAGCGTGGTCAGGTCGATCAGCGTTATGGCCTTGAGGAGCCAGGCTAATTGGTAGTCCTTCTTCACCGTGCGGCGGGCACCGATGGTGGAGGCACGACGCTCCAGCGCCGAACGATTCATGCGCACACGGCCGACCCAGTCGAGGTCGAGCGGGAAGCCCGGATTGCGTTTATGAACGCTTTCTGAACGATTGCTGTCGACGACCTTGAGACTCATGAATTCCTCCAACAGGTCGGATGCGCTGATGCTGCAGCAAGTCTAGGGCTAGCTGAACGGCGTGTCGAGAAAGGGGCGACATCGAGCGGGTGGAGATGCCCCTCACCCTGGCCCTCTCCCCGGAGGGGCAGGGGACGATGAATAGGCGATCCGGTCCGGAACTAGCGGCCGAGAAACTCCGGGCCGAAGCTGTGGGGCAGCAACTGGCCGAGGGTCTGAACCAGCGGTTCGCCGTCGACGCCATGGGAGATCACTTCCACGTCGAGATCGGCGAACTCGCGGATGCGCTGGCGACAGCCGCCGCAGGGGGTGACCGGCACGGTGCCGGGGCCGGTGACGTAGATGCGGCGGATGCGCTTGCCGCCGCCGGCCAGCATGGCGGCGATGGCACTCGGCTCAGCGCAGTTGCCG
The DNA here is from genome assembly GCF_042685625.1 of Devosia albogilva. Taxonomy (NCBI): domain Bacteria; kingdom Pseudomonadati; phylum Pseudomonadota; class Alphaproteobacteria; order Hyphomicrobiales; family Devosiaceae; genus Devosia; species Devosia albogilva. Next base: position 2,264,316 of record NZ_JBHUNP010000001.1, on the reverse strand, counting down.
ACGGGATAGGCGGCGTTCTCGACATTGCAGCCGGCATAGATGTTGCCGTCGTCGGCGAGGATGGCAGCGCCCACCTGGAACTTGGAATAGGGCGCATAGGCGCGGGCGCGGACTGCCTCGGCGGCAGTGAAGAGGGCTTGGTCGTTTTCGTTGAGCAGCATTGCTGAACCTTCAGTAGACCTCATCCTGAGCCTGTCGAAGGACGAGGTCGTAAGCGCGGTGGCCGCGACCTCGTGGTTCGACAAGCTCACCATGAGGTCTATGGGGGTTCACGGGTCTACCGCTCCTTGGTGTAGGGCACGCCGCCGGCCTTGGGGCCGACGGCCTTGCCGATGAAGCCGGCGAGCAGGACGACGGTGAGGACATAGGGCAGCGCCTGGATGGCCTGGATCGGGACTTCGATACCGCCGAACTCGGCGCCCTGGAAGCGGATCTGCAGCGCTTCGAGGAAGCCGAAGAGCAGGCAGGTGAACATGGCCGGGACCGGCTTCCACTTGGCAAAGATCAGCGCCGCAAGGGCGATGAAGCCGCGGCCGGCGGTCATGTTGTTGCCGAAGCCGGAGCCTTGCGCAATCGAGAAGTAGGCGCCGGCAAAGCCGCAGAGAAGGCCGGTGATCAGCACCGCCTGGTAGCGGAGGCGGTTGACCGGAATGCCGGCCGTATCGACCGCCTTGGGGTTCTCGCCCACGGCGCGCAGGCGCAGGCCGAAGCGGGTGCGGTAAAGCACATAGGCGGTGATCGGCACCGCGAGGAAGGCGATGTAGACCAGGATGTAGTGGCCCGAGATCAGGTCGGCATAGATCGGACCGATGATCGGGATGCCCGAAAGCTCCTGGGCGAAGGGGAGCTGGATGGCCCCAAACCGACCCTCCCCCGAAAGCTGCGGGGTGCGGCCGCCCTGGCGGAACCATTGCTGGCCGAGGAAAGTGGTGAGGCCCGCCGCGAGCATGTTGATGGCAACGCCGGCGATGAGCTGGTTGCCCCGCAGGGTGATGGCGGCTGCCCCCTGCAGTGTTGCGGTCATGATGGAAATGACCAGGGCGGCACCGAGCCCGGCCCAGGCGGAGCCGGTGACGGCAGCCATGGCACCGGCGGCGAAGGCCGCCATCAGCATCTTGCCTTCAAGACCGATGTCGAAGACGCCGGCGCGTTCGGAATAGAGGCCCGCAAGGCAGGCGAGCAGCAGCGGCGTCGAGAGGCGCAGGGTAGCGTCGAGCAGGGAGAGAATGAACGCGATATCCATGGCTCAGCTCTCCGACTTGACGGTTTCGCGCTCGAGCGCTTCCGCCTTCTGCTCGGGCGAGAACAGCATCAGCGTCCGCTGCAGGCCGGGGCGGAACAGCCCTTCCATGGCGCCGGTGAACAGGATCACCAAGGCCTGAATGATGACGACCACGGTACGGTCGAGCCCCGAGATGACGTATTGCAGTTCGTTGCCGCCCTGATAGAGGGCGCCGAAGAGCAGCGCTGCCAAGGCAATGCCGATGGGATGGTTGCGGCCCATCAGCGCCACGGCGATGCCGACGAAGCCGGCATCGGCGACAAAGTCGAGCACCAGCCGGTTCTGTACGCCCAGCACTTCGTTGAACGCCACCATGCCGGCTAGAGCCCCAGACAGGGTCATCGTGATGATGATCATCCTGGAGTTGGAAATGCCGGCATAGCGCGAGGCGGTGGGGTTCTGCCCCATGACGCGCAGGGCATAGCCAAAGCGGGTGTGCCAGATGAGAACGTAGACGCCGATCAGTGCCAGGATGGCGACCACGATCGAGAGGTTCACGGGGGTGTAGTTGAAGGGCGGGAAGAACTGCCCGAGCTTGGGCATGCGCCCGCCTTCGGCGATCATCGCCGATTCCGGCCCCGACACGCCGGCCGGCTTCAGCACCCGGTTCAGCATGTAAATCATCAGCGCCGAGGCGATGAAGTTGAACATTATGGTGGTGATGACGACGTGGCTGCCGCGCTTGGCCTGGAGGTAACCGGGGATGAAGGCCCAGGCGCCGCCGAACAGGGCGGCCGCCAGGAGCGCCACCGGAGCGACCACCAGCCAGTGGGTGTCCTGTAGCGCCAGGGCGACGATGATCACCCCGAGGCCGGCAACATAGGCCTGCCCGTTGCCGCCGATGTTGAACAGCCCGCCATGAGCGGCGAGCGCCACGGCGAGGCCGGTGAAGACGAAGTTGGTGGCGTAGTAAAGCGTGTAGCCGATATTGTAGCCGTTGCCGAAGGCACCGGTGACGATGGCCCAGATCGCGGTGAACGGATTGTGGCCGATGGCGAGAACCACCAGACCGGAGACAAGCATTGCCAGAAGCAGATTAAGCACCGGCAGAAGGGCCACGTCGGCCCAGCGAGGAAGCGGCCGAAGCGCACTCATTCAGCGGCTACCTTGTTGTTGATGCCGGCCATCATCAAACCGAGTTCACCTTCGGTGGCGGTGGCGGGGTCGGCTTCGCCGACGATGACGCCGTCGAACATGACGAGGATGCGGTCGGCCAGCGAACGGATCTCGTCGAGTTCGACCGAGACCAGGAGGATGGCCTTGCCGGCGTCGCGCATCTTGATGATCTGATTGTGGATGAATTCGATGGCGCCGATGTCGACGCCGCGGGTGGGCTGACCCACGACCAGCACATCGGGATCGCGGTCCATCTCGCGCGCCAGCACGATCTTCTGCTGATTGCCGCCGGAGAACAGCGAAGTCTTGAGATTGATGTCGGCGGGGCGCACGTCGAAGGTCCTGATGTGCTCCTCGGCCTTGCGCTTGGCGGCGGCGATGTCGAGCATGGCGCCGTTGCCGTATTCGGGGCTGCCGGAATAGCCGAGGATGGCGTTTTCCCACTCGGAAAAGCTCGTCACCAGGCCCATGCGCTGGCGGTCTTCGGGCACATGGGCAATGCCGGCGGCCCGGGCGCGGGCAGCGCCGTCGTCGCCCCTGAGGTGCATCTCGTTGCCGTTGACCAGGACCTTGCCCGATTTCTGATCGCGCATGCCGGTGACGGCTTCGAGCAGTTCGGACTGGCCGTTGCCGGAGACGCCGGCAATGCCGACGATCTCCCCGGCGCGGACGGAGAAGCTCACGTCCTTGACGCGGACATGGCCCATGTCGTCGGCGACGACGAGGTTCTGGACCTCGAGCAGGGTCTGGCCGGGATTGGCGGCGTCCTTTTCGACGCGCAGCAGCACGCGGCGGCCGACCATGAGTTCGGCGAGGTGTTCCGGCGAGGTTTCGCTGGTCTTGACGGTGGCGACCATCTCGCCCTGACGCATGACCGAGACATTGTCGGTGATGGCCATGATCTCGCGCAGCTTGTGGGTGATCAGGATCACCGTCTTGCCCTGCTCGCGCAGGGTGCGAAGCACGCGGAACAGGTCGTCGGCCTCCTTGGGCGTCAGCACGCCGGTCGGCTCGTCAAGGATCAGCGTTTCGGCGCCGCGATAGAGGGCCTTCAGAATCTCGACGCGCTGCTGCTGGCCGACCGAGATGTCCTCGATAATGGCGTCGGGATCGACCTCGAGATTGTATTCGTGCTCGAGCCGGTCGAGTTCGCGGCGGGCGCGGTCGAGGCTGGGCTTGAGGAGCCCCGAATCCTCGGCGCCGAGCACGACGTTCTCGAGGACGGAGAAATTGTCGACCAGCATGAAGTGCTGGTGCACCATGCCGATGCCCAAAGCGAGGGCCTGGCTGCTGTCGGTGATGTCGGCGACCGCGCCATTGACACGAATGGTGCCGCTGTCGGCGGTGTAGAAGCCGTAGAGAATGGACATGAGGGTGGACTTGCCGGCACCGTTCTCACCCACGATGCCGTGGATGGTGCCGCGTTCGACCTTGAGGTCGATGTCCTTGTTGGCGTGGACCGGCCCGAAGCGCTTGTTGATCTTCTCAAGCTCGATGGCCCAGCCGTTGGCCGGTACGGTTGCAGCGGCCGTTTCCGGCCGCTGCGAAGTTTTGTTCAGATCGCTCATCCGCTGGGCTTAGGCCGGGCAGCTCGAATCGGTGGTGTAGTCGTGGACTTCGATTTCACCCGAAACGATCTGCGCCTTGAGGGCTTCGACCTGGCTGATCATGTCCTCGGTGATCAGGTCCTGATTGTGCTCGTCGACGGCGTAGCCGACGAAGTCGCCATCGAGACCGAGGGTGGTGAGGCCGGGGGTGAAGGTGGCGTCGTCGCCGGCTTCGTTGAAGGCCTTGATCACGGCGTTGTCGACGCGCTTCAGCATCGAGGTCAGCACCGAACCGGGGTGCAGGTAGTTCTGGTTGCTGTCGACGCCGATCGAGTACTTGCCGGCATCGGCCATGGTCTGCAGCACGCCGAGGCCGGAACCGCCGGCAGCGGCGAAGACGACGTCAGCGCCCTGGTCGACGGCAGCGCGGGCGAGTTCGCCGGCGGTGACCGGATCGTTCCAGGCAGCCGGGGTGGTGCCGGTGTAGTTCTCGATGACGGTGGCGTCAGCGTTGACGGCCTTCACGCCCTGGGCGTAGCCGCAGTAGAACTTGTGGATCAGCGGAACGTCCATGCCGCCGATAAATCCGACAGTGCCGGTTTCGGACTGCATGGCGGCAAGGGCGCCGACCAGGAACGAGCCAGTGTGCTCGTCGAACAGGATCGACTGCACGTTCGGTGCATCCACCACGGCGTCGATCACGACGAAGTTGGTGTCCGGGAACTCGGCAGCCAGCGGGCCAAGCACCGACTCCCACATGAAGCTCATCACCACGATCGGGTTGGCACCCTGCGAGGCGAAGCGGCGCAGGGCCTGCTCGCGCTGGGCGTCGTTCTGCAGCTCGAGATCGAGATAATTGCCGCCGGTCTCGGCCTTCCAGGCCTCGGCGCCGTTGTAAGCCGCTTCGTTGAAGGACTTGTCGAACTTGCCGCCCAGATCGTAGATCAGCGCCGGGTCGGCGAGGGCTGCGCCGGTGAGGACCGCGCTGAGCGCCACGCCGCCGGCGATGGCCTTGGTGAGAGTTGCGAATTTCATTGATTGGTCTCCCTGTCTCGCACTCGGCAGGAGCCGCCTTGCGCTAGACCGGGATAGAAGACTCGAAACGGGCGGGCTGCAAGAGGGCAGTGTGCAAATTTTTCCGACTGGTCAAATTTCCGGCACATTGCCGTCCGCGGCAGAATCGGGGGCGGGGAGCGGGACCACTCCGGCTCCCATAGCGGTTCCGAAGCGCTCGAAAAAGCCGTCGATCACCCGCTGGGCGGAATTGCCGATCAGGCCCTTGCCGAGTTTCATGATCTGGCCGGAGGCGCCACCATGGGCGAGGAAGACCAGAAGCGTGTCGTTCCCGAGGTCGGAGAGCGCAATGTCGGCGGCCGCCTCGGCCTTGCCGAGCAGCCCGCCGCGGCCGCGACCGGTAAGCGTATAGCGTTCCGCCGGGGTGACATCGGACAGCACGAGCTCACCAGTGAAGGTGGGGTGCACCACGCCGAGATTGACCTTGATCCTGAGTTCGAGCGTGTCCTCGCTGACCCAGTTGATGCTGTCGCAGCCGGGAATGGCCTCTTTCAGCACGGCGGCATCGTTGAGGGCCGACCACACAAGCTGGCGCGGTGCGACGATGCGATAGCGGCCGCCAAATTCCATGAACCTCTCCCGGGGCGTGCCCCTACACCTGCGGCTTTTTCGCACCAATATCGGCTAAATAGTCGGGGGGCGGCGGCGTTGCAATTGTCACGCGGGGGACCAGACGCAATCTATAGCGCAACCGCGCCAGCCCGGCGGCGGAGCAGCAACAAGACGGGAGCACGAGATGGCCAACGAAACGACCACGGCACCTGCCACGACGACGGCGACGAGCCTGCAGGCGGCAACGCCGCTGCAGTATCTCGACAAGGCCGTAAACGCCATCCGCGATCTCGGCATCTGGCCCGAGCAGCAGGGCGAACAGCCGATCACGGGGCTGCTCAGCCAGATCACCGAACTCGACGAGACCCGCGTGGTGCTGATCGGGCGCACGCTGTCGCAGGCCAGCGCCTTCAACGAAGTTGTGCGCGAGCAGGTCGCGGCGATGAAGATCGCCGAGCGCTACGAGGACATCACCAAGGGGTTCGACTCCATCCGCGACGACGCCAAGGGGATGGTGGACCAGCTCAGCGACAACAAGATCGACCTGTTCGAGCGCGCCTCCAATGTGTGGATGAAGGTGAGCCGCGGCGACATCGCCACCCGGTTCAACAAGATCCGCGACACCTATCTCTCGGTCACCGCGGACACCAAGGACCAGATCGATCGCGAGCACACCATTCTTGAGGCGTATCGCGACTTCCGCGGGGCGCTGAAGCAAGCCGAGGTGATGGCGCTCGAAGTGCTGGAGACCGCCGAGAAGCGGCTCGAGGAGAAGCGCGTCATCCTCCAGCAGGCTTCGGATGCGGTCGCCAACTACAGCGGCACGGTGCCGGCGGACCGGGCGCGGCTCGAACTCGACCGCGACGAGAAGCTCAGGGACATGCAGAACGAGGAGAAGCGCTACCAGATCGCCAAGGACCTCTCGGACAACCTGACCATCTCCTACAACACCTCGGAAGTGGTGATGGCGCGGCTGATGCAGACCACCAATGCCAAGGAGCGGGTGTATCAGCAGTCGATCTCGTTCTTTTCCACCAATGAGACGGTGCTGACGGCGCTCTCGGCCTCGTTCACCGGCATGTTCGGCCTACATGAATCGACCGAGACGCTGAACGCGATGAAGGAAGGCATGTCGAAGTCGCTCGAGACGCTGAGCGAGATCGGCGACCGGGTCACCGAGGAAGCGGTGCGGGCCGGCTATGGACCGACGGTGCGGGCGGATGCGGTCAAGAAGCTGGTGGATTCGGTGGTGAACTTCCAGGAGAAGAGCCGCACCATCATCAACGAGATGCGGGTGGCTTCCACCAAGAACTCGGCGGAAATCCGGGATGCGGTGGAAGACGGCAAGCGCCGGCTGGCGACATTGGCCTCGGAAGGCAATGCGCTGCTGCTCGAAAGCCGCAGCTGAGGCCAACGGCAGAGCCAAGGTAACCGCCCCGCATGAGTGACGTGACCGCCAAACCCGTAGCGCCCCTGGACGAGGTGATGCTCGCCATGGACGTGGTCGACACGCTGCGCCACCGGCAGGACCTGGTGGCGCGCGAGCTCGACTCTGTGGGCAAGGAGCAGCAGCTCATCGCGCGGCTGCGGGAAATCTACCACCAGCAAGGGATCGAGGTCCCCGACCACATCCTGCGCGAGGGGGTGGCGGCAATCGCGGACAGCCGGTTTGCCTACACGCCGCCCGCGCCGGGGTTCGGGACCACGCTGGCGCGGCTGTATGTGGGGCGCAAGCGCTGGGGAAAGCCGGTGCTGGTGGCCGCCACCGTGCTGCTGGTGGCCATGATCGGCTGGTTCGGCGTGTGGCAGCCCTACCAGGGCAACGTTGCTGAGCAGGCGCGGATCGAGCTCGCCGAGGGGCTGCCGGCGCAGATGGATGCGATCTACCAGAGCATCTACGAGGAGACCAAGGTGCAGTCGGCGGTGGTTCAGGCCGAGGACCTGCGCCAGCGCGGCAAGGCCTTTGCCGCTGAGGGCAATCGCGAGGGCGCCGAGGAGATGGTGGCCCGGCTCGAAGCGCTGCGCGACCAGTTGCGGCAGGAATATACGCTGAGGATCGTCAACCGCTCGGGGGTGCAGTCGGGGTTCTGGAGCTTTCCCGAGATCAACACCGAGGCGACCAACTATTATGTGGTGGTGGAGGCGGTCGGCGCGGACGGCAACGTGCTGGAGCTGCCGATCCTCAACGAGGAGACGAACCAGATCGAGACGGTGAGCATGTGGGGCGTGCGGGTGCCGGAGAGCGTCTACGACGCGGTCGCGGCCGACAAGCGCGACGACGGCATCATCCAGGGCGGGGAGATCGGGCGGAAGTCCTATGGCTTCCTCGATGTCGAGTACAACATCCAGGTGCTCGGCGGGGCAGTGACGCAGTGGTAGAACAATGAGTATCCGCGGACCCGAAGCCCTGGCCAGCCTCGAAGAGGCCATGCGCGACATCAGGCGCGAGGAGGACGAGATCTCCCGGCGTCTGGCGCGTTCGGCCGACCGGATCACCAAGATCCGCGAGACCGAGGCGGAGTTGTTCCGGCAGCTCGCGCAATTGCGGCTCGACCCCGCCGTTCAAAGCGAACTCGACGGCACGATTACGGGCGCCGAAGCACGGGCGCGCGAGCAGCTCAAGGCGCATGCGAAGGCGCTGAGTGCGGCAGAGGGAGCGCTGGCCGAAACAGACGCGACATTGGCGCGGCTGACGGGCGAGCGCGCGGAGGCGCTGCGAGACTATGAGCGGCACCAGAGTGAGTTGAAGGCACTGGCCGGACGGCTCGGGGCGAGCATTGCCAAGGACCCGGTGTTCGCGGCCAAACAGGCAGAACTCGCGGAACTCACCAGTGTGGCCGACCAGGCCATGCGCAAGACGCAGCAGGCCGAACAGGACCGGGAGGCCAAGGGCAAGCCGTACCGCGACGATCCGCTGTTCATGTATCTGTGGGAGGCGGGCTACGGCACCCCCAACTATCGCGCCGGCAATCTGGTGCGGTATTTCGACGGAATGGTCGCCAACCTCGTCGGCTACCACAAGGCCCGTCCCAACTTTGCGGTGCTGAACGAGATTCCCCTCAGGCTGCGCGAGCATGCCGAGCGGCAGGCGGAACTGGCGCAGAAGGGGCAAGAGGAACTCGACCAACTCGAAACGGCGGCGATCGACGCGGCCGGGGGCAAGGCGATCCGCGAAGCAATGGAGACATCGCAGGCGCGGATCGATGCGCTGGACGCCCAGATCGTCGATGCCGAGGACGCCCGCGACGAGGCAGCAAAGGCATTGAGCGAGTTGGCCGAGGGTCGCGACCCCGCCTTCAGCGGCGCCTTGGGTGAACTCGCGGCGGCGCTCGGACGCGAGGACATCCAGACGCTGCTGGCGGATGCCCGGCGGACCCGCACGGGTCAGGACGACACCATCGTGGCGCAGATCGACGATGCGCGTTCGCGCATCCGGGCCGAGGAAGAAGAAACAAGCGACCAGCGCGAGCGGCTCAAGGTGCTGGCGGCGCGCCGACGCGAGCTGGAAGACATTCAGTGGGAGTTCAAGAAGCAGCGTTTCGATGATCCGCGCTCGACCTTCCGCGAGGACCGGCTGGTCGGCGACCTGCTCAACGACTTCCTGCGCGGCGGCATCTCGGCTGCGGCCTACTGGGACCAGTGGCGGCGTTCGCAGAACTGGAGCGCCGGTACGAACGACTGGGGCGGCGGCATTGGCCTGCCGGACAATGGCCGGCAGCGCAGCAGCAATCCCTGGATCGATGCCGGCTTCAGTTGGCCGGATTCGAGCTTCGGTGGCGGTTCATCGGGCCGGAGCCGTCCCCGCAGCGGCGGCTTCGGCGGTGGCTGGGGCGGCGGCAGCTCGTCGGGCGGCGGGTTCTCGCGCCCGCGCAGCGGCTCGAAGGGCACGCGCAAGCACTCCGGCTTCAAGACCGGCGGCGGCTTCTAGTTGGTCGTCGGCTGGGCCATCAGTTCCCAGACATTGCCCTCGGTGTCGGCAAAGTAGGCGGAGTAACCCCACTCCGACTGGGTGCCGGGGGTGATGACCGAGCCGCCACCGGCGAGAACGCGATCAAGAATATCGTCGACGGCCTCAGGGCTCTCGGCCTGGTGGCTGAGCACGAAGCCAGGCGTGCCGGCCACGGCGGTTTCGAGGCCCGCGGTCTGGGCGATTTGCTCGCGCGGGAAAAGGACGAAGCTGAACTTGTCATCGAAGAAGAAGGCGACGTGGTCCTCCCCTGCCCCGATGCTTTCGTCGGGGAGTTCGAACAGGGCGCGGTAGAACACGAAGGCGCGTTCGAGGTCATCGACGCCGATGGTGATGATGGAGATGGACGGCTTCATGGGCTCTCCTCCGGAGGCAGGAAGGATAGCTACGAGGGGTGATTTGGTACAGCCTTTGAACCCGCGGAAACCTTACCCTGAGCCTGCCGAAGGACGAGGTCGGGGACGCGGAGGCATCGGGGCCGCGACCTCGTGGTTCGACGGGCTCACCATGAGGTCTACGCGAGCGCGGCTGGATCAGCCGTAGTAGACGCTTATCAGTTGGCCGCCAATTTCGTGAACCTTGATGTCCATCTCGTAGATGGGGCCGAGCACTTCGGGGCGGATCATCTCCTTGACCGGGCCCTGGGCGGCGACCTTGCCGTGCTTCATGGCGACGATGGTGTCGGCGTACCAGGAGGCGAAGTTGATGTCGTGCAGCACCAGCACCACGGTCTTGCCGAGGTCGTCGGCTGCCCGGCGCAACAGCTTCATCATGCCCATGGCATGCTTCATGTCGAGATTGTTGAGCGGCTCATCGAGCAGGACGTAGTCGGTGTCCTGGCAGAGCACCATGGCGACGAAGGCGCGCTGGCGCTGGCCGCCGGAGAGTTCGTCGAGGAAGCGGTCAGCCAGCTCGTCGAGGGCGAGATAGCTGATCGCCTCGTTGATGTGCCGCTGGTCGTTGGCGGTGGGGCGCCCCTTGGAGTGGGGATAGCGGCCGAAGCTGACGAGGTCGCGCACGGTAAGGCGCGCGGTCATGTGATTGTCTTGCCTCAGGATCGACAGGCGGCGGGCGAGAACGTCGCTGGGGGTCTTGGTAATATCGAGCCCATCCACGGTGACGCTGCCGCGGTCCATGCCCATGAGGCGGCTGATCATGGAGAGCAGGGTCGACTTGCCGGCACCGTTTGGGCCGATGATGGCGGTGATGCCGCAGGCCGGCAGGGTCAGGGAGACACCATCGACGACACAACTGTTGCCGTAGTTCTTGGTGACTTCGCTGGTGACGATCATCGCGCCATTCTCCGCAATACGAGCATGATGAAGACGATGCCGCCGAGGAACTCGATGATGATCGAGAGGGCGGTGTCGAACTCAAAGACGCGCTCGAGGATAGTCTGTCCGCCCACCAGGCAGATGATGGCGAGCAGTGCCGCTGCCGGTAGCACGTATTTGTGCCGGCTGGTGCCCACAAGCGAGTGAGCAAGGCTGGCGACCAGCAGCCCGAAGAAGGTCACCGGCCCCACCAGCGCAGCCGAAATCGCCACCAGCACCGAGATCATCATCAGCATGGAGGTGATGCTGCGGCGGTAGTTCACCCCGAGGTTGATGGCGTTGGCGCGACCGAGATTGAGCACGTCGAACACCGGCAGCATGCGCACGATGAACACCGAGACGATCCCGGTGATCACATAGGCAAACAGCATGTGCTGGGTATCGATGCGCGAGAAGCTGGCAAAGAACGTGTCCTGCAGCACGTTGAAGGCGTTGGGATCCATGATGCGCTGCATGAACAGGATCAGGCTGCGGAACATGATGCCGAACACGATCCCGACCAGCACCAGCAAATGGAGGCTTCGCTCCTGCCAGACGAAGAGCCAACTGAAGAGCAGGCTCGCAAAGCCGACCATGACCACCACTTCGAGGGTGAAGTGAACGGTGGGATCGAGGCTGACCAGCGAGCCGATGCCGAAAAAGAAGACCAATGAAGTCTGCAGCAGTACGTAGAGCTGGTCGAAGCCCATGATCGAGGGCGTGAGGATGCGGTTGTTGGTGGCGGTCTGGAACATCACCGTGGAGACGGCGACGGAATAGGCCACCAGGATGAGGCCGAGGAGCTTGCGGCCCCGGAAGGGGATGACGAAGCTCCAACTGCCCTTGGCACCGATGGTCATGAAGCAGACTACCGACACGACCGCCAGGGCGCTCAGGATCAGCAGGACGAGCGCCGGACGGGACAGCTTGAAACGGGGAGCGACGACTTGGGTGTCATCGGACGCAATCGTGGTCATGCCGCCTCCCGCTTCTGACGGAGGAGCAGCCAGAGGAAGACGAAGCTGCCGATGACGCCAACGACCACCCCGATTGGAATCTCATAGGGCGCCCGCACGATGCGGCCGAGGATATCGCAGGCCAGCACGAAGGCGGCACCCGAAACGGCCACCCAGGGAACGGTGCGGCGCATGTTGTCGCCCACCAGAAGGCTCACGACGTTGGGCACGACGAGGCCGAGGAACGGGATGATCCCGACCGAGACCAGCACCACGGCGCTGGAGACGGCGACGATGATCAGCCCCAGGGTCAGCACCTGGTTGTACCCAAGCCCGAGATTGGTGGTGAAGTCCTCGCCCATGCCGGCAACAGTGAAGCGGTCGGCGGCCCAATAGGCAAGCACGGTGCAGCCGAGGCCGATCCAGAGGAGCTCGTAGCGGCCGCGCAGGACGCCGGAGAAGTCGCCGAGTTCCCAGGCGAGCATGGAGGGCAGGAGCCCAAAGCGATAGGCCGCGAAGGTGGTGACCGCGCCAATGATGCCCGACAGCATGATGCCGACCAGCGGCACTAACAGGACTTCGCGCGGCGGGATGGTGCGGATGATGCGCAGGAACAGGAAGGTGCCGGCGAGCGCGAAAGCGGCCGCGACGAGCATCTTGCCCATGATCGGCCAGCCGGGGGCGAGCATGGTCACCACGAGGAAGCCGAACAGGGCGGACTCGGTGGTGCCGACGGTGCCGGGTTCGACGAAGCGGTTGCGGACCACGATCTGCATGACGAGGCCGGCAATGGCCATGGAGGCGCCGGCAAGGATCAGCGAGAGCGTGCGCGGGATGCGGCTGATCAGCAGCACCTGCATCTGCCGGTCTTCCGGACCCGAAGCGAGCAGACCGGAGAGGGAGATATCAGTGACGCCGACGAACAGGCTGGCGAAGCCCAGAACGATGGTTGCGACGATAGCAATCAGGAGAAGTCGCACGAAGGCAGTCTCGCCAGTTGGAATGGCAAGAACCCGGCAGGATTTCCGCCGGGCTCAAACCTCAGGAAATGTCAGTCTCTCAGGCGTTGAGGCCTTCGAGAACCTGATCGAGCAACAGCATCAGGCCTTCATAACCATGCATGGTGATGTAGGCGGCCTGCGGATCGAGATAGACGATCTGGCCTTCCTGAGCGGCAGTGGTCTGGTTGACCAGTTCGTTGTCGAGCAAGGCGGCCGCAGCACCGGTGTTCTCGCCGACGCCGGCGTCGCGATCGACGACGAACAGCCAATCGGGGTTCACTTCGAGGATGAACTCGAAGGAGACGGTGTCACCGCCGTGGTCGCCATCTTCGACTTCGGCCATGGCGGAAGGCATGCCGATCTCGTTGTAGATCCAGGCAACGCGGGAATCCGGACCGTAGACGCCGACATTGCCGGCATTGGTGACCAGCACGAGAGCGGTGCCCTTGCCTTCAGCGGCGGCCTGCACTTCGGCGATCTTGGCATCGAGGTTGGCGATGAGTTCAGCGGCAGCATCCTGCTTGCCGAAGATCTCGCCGAGCTTGGTGATGTTGCCCTTGACGCCTTCAACGAGGGCGCCGTTGTCGATCGACAGGTCGACGGTGGGCAGGATGTCCTTGGCGGTGTCGTAAGCGGCGCGCGAACGGGCAGCGACGATGTAGAGATCGGACTCGGAGGCTGCGATGGCCTCGAAATCGGGCTCCTGCAGCGAGCCGATCTTCAGCGCGTCAGCCGGGATGGAGTCGGCGAGGTAGGACGGGGCGTTCGAGGAGGGAACGCCAGCGACGGTCACGCCGAGGGCGTTGAGGTTGTCGAACGCGGCCCAGTCGGACACCAGCACCTTCGCCGGCACGCCGGTGATCACCGTTTCACCCTGAGCGTGGGTGACGGTCTGTTCCTGAGCAAAGGCGGCGGGGCTGAGGGCGAGGCCGGCCAGCAGGGCGGCAGTCAGGGCGAAATGCTTCACGGGAGCTCCCAAACGAAGGTGTTGACGCTGGCGCCGCCTAAAACTGACGTCGCCGGTCAGGTTCATAATAGGCTCGGGGCGCAGCGTCAAAGGCCAAGTTGACACATCCGCTCGTATTTTTGTCGAGATGGACGTTTTGTCGTGCCGACAGAGGTTTGCCGCTCAGTGGTGGCTGTGGTGACCTTCGGCAGCGGCCGCAGAGACGCCGCCGACGGCGAGGTCCACATCGACAGCGCCCGCCTTTTCGAAGGTCAGAGTGACGGTGATGGTCTCACCTTCGATGAACGGAGATGAAAGCCCCATGAACATGACGTGCAGGCCACCTGGCTCGAGAGTGACCGTCTCGCCAGCGGGAATAACGATGCCATCGGTCATGGGACGCATCTTCATGACGTCGCCTTCCATGGCCATCTCGTGGAGCTCCACCTTGGCGACGGCCGCGGAGGCGGCGGAGACCAGGCGATCATCCTCGGTGCCGGTGTTGGTGATGCTCATGAAGCCGCCGCCGGCCGGTGCGTTGGGCAGGCTGGCGCGGGTGAAGGGGGCGGAGATCTCGATATCTCCCACGCGGATCGGCTCGTGCTGGGCGGCAGCGGGGGCGATCAGCAGGAGAGTGGCGGTGGCGAGGGCGGAGAGGGTGCGGAGCATGGCGGAGCCTCAGATGGAGGGGGCGTAGGTGTCGCTGCAGAGGGCGAGGAAGCTCTTCATGGCAGCGGATAAGGGGCTGGATTTGCGGCGGGCGACAAGGAGTTGGCGTTGAGCCCAGGGGTCGGCGACGGGCGCGCAGACGAGGTCGGTACCGGCGAGAAGGTGGAGGCTGGTGGAGCGCAGGAAGCCGATACCGAAGCCGGCTTCGACCATGCGCACCAGTGCCGGAAAGCTCTCTACCCGCAGTGTTTCGGACAGCGTTTTGTTACCCTCACGAGCGGCATCGGCAAGCAATCTGTCAAGAGAACCGGTGTGATGGATACCAACAAGGGGATGATCGACAAGTTCGGCAAAGGCGATGGGCGTCCGCGGGTCGAGACGGGGCGCCAGAGGGTGATCGGGCGGGGCCAGCACCCACACCCGCTCGTCCTCGAAGGCTTTGATCTCGAAGCGGGTGAAATCGTAGTGGTCGGAGACGATGGCGAGGTCGGCCCTGCCCTCTTCCAGCGCCAGCAGGGCGCGGGCGGCGCCCATTTCCTGAATGTCGATGCGAATGCCGGGATGGCGATCGGCGTAGCGGGCGAGCAGTTCGGGAAGACGGCCGGTGAGGGCTGAACTGGTGCAAGCGAGGCGGAGCGCGCCGCGCTGGCCGGTGCCGTAATCGGCCATCACCGCATCGAGATCGGCAATGGCGCGCAACACGGCGCGGCAACCTTCGGCATAGGCCTCGCCGGCACTGGTGAGGCGCACGCCCTGAGCGGAGCGATCGAACAGGACGACGCCGAGCCGGGCCTCGAGATCGGAGAC
This sequence comes from Devosia albogilva, assembly GCF_042685625.1. Taxonomy (NCBI): domain Bacteria; kingdom Pseudomonadati; phylum Pseudomonadota; class Alphaproteobacteria; order Hyphomicrobiales; family Devosiaceae; genus Devosia; species Devosia albogilva. Next base: position 2,249,086 of record NZ_JBHUNP010000001.1, on the reverse strand, counting down.
GCGACGGCTGACGGCGGAGGAAGCTATGCCCTCCCGCTCGGCGGCGCGGCCGATGGAGCCGGTTTCGGCCAGAAGCAGGATGAGGCGGGCGGTGACGCTGTCGAATGGTGCCATTGGGTCTCTCGCCGGCACCATAGCGATCAGACGGCGCCGAGCAAGGACAAGCCGCGGATGAGATAGAAAATGCCGATGGCAGTGACGATCAGCCGCGTCCAGCGGCGGAAATTGGCATCGGTCAGGCGCTGCAGAATCCAGTGGCCGAAGCTGGTGCCGCCGATGGCGAAGGGGGCGGCGAGGAGGATGCCGGTCCATTCGATGGGTGTCAGGACCATGGTGGCATTCCAGTAGAACACCACCTTCACCGCATGGGAGAGCACCTGCGTTGCCGCCTTGGTGGCGATGATGGTGCGCCGGTCCATGGGGGTGCGGATGAAGAAGATGTCGATGGTGGGCCCGGACACGCCGACGGCGAGATTGAGGCCGCCGCCGACAAGGCCGCAGATCACCGCCTGGTGCGGGCGGCTGGCGTCTAGGCTGAGCCAGCGCTGCGGAATCCAGACCAGGATCGGCATCAGCCCGATGGCGATGCAGACGGTGGCCAGGTCGGGCGTGTAGCGCAGGATGGCGAGAATGATGGCGGCGGCGGCGAGGCCGAGGACGATGAAGCCGAGACTCCGCCAGTCGATCCAGGCGCGGGAGAACCAGGCGCGCGAGCCGTTGGCGATGATCTGCACCATGCCCTGGACCGCTATGGCGGTGCCGACCGGCAGGAGCGCCAGAAGGATGCCGAGCAGGATCAGCCCGCCGGCCATGCCGAAGATGCCGGAGATGGTGGAGGTGACGAAGACGGCCGCGACGAGAGCGGCACCGATCCAGATGCTCATGGCGCCGTCATGCGCCGGCCATGGAAGCGGCGCCATGCGGATTTCGGCATGAGGGGGTGCTCGTTTCCCAATCGAAGGAGGGGGTGAACGTTAGTGTGCCTTAGACCTCATGGTGAGCTTGTCGAACCACGAGGTCGGCAACACCGCGGCCGCGACCTCGTCCTTCGACGGGCTCAGGATGAGGTCTACGTGGCGTCAGGTTCAGGTCGAGGCGGCCCTGGCATTTGCCTCAGCCACCAGTTCGTCGGGGATGTCGTCGAAGCTGGCGTAGTTCATGTTGTAGAGGCGAGCGTAGAGGCCGCCCTGCTCCATGAGTTGATCGTGGTTGCCCTCTTCGATCTTTTCGCCGTTCTGCAGCACGATGATGCGGTCGGCGCCGCGGATGGTGGCGAGGCGGTGGGCGATGACGAGGCCGGTGCGGCCTTCGAGCAGGCGCTCCAGCGCCTTCTGGATCTGCCGTTCGGTGTAGGAGTCGATGGAGGCGGTGGCCTCGTCGAGCACCAGGATCTTGGCGTCGGCGACAAGGGCGCGGGCGAAGCTGATCAACTGGCGCTGGCCGAGGGAGATGTTGCCGCCGCGCTGCTCGAGCACGCTGTCATAGCCGTCGGGCAAGCGGCTGATGAAATCGTGGGCGCCCACGGTTTTGGCGGCCTCGATGACCTCCTCGCGGGTGGCATCGGCCTTGTTGTATCGGATGTTCTCGAGCACGGTGCCGGTGAACAGGAAGGGCTCCTGCAGCACCATGGCCACCTGCCGGCCAAGGGAATCCTGCGTCACGTCACGCACATCGTGCCCGCCAACGAGGACCGCGCCGGACTGCACTTCGTAGAAGCGGTGCACGAGAGCCATGGCGCTGGTCTTGCCGGAGCCGGTAGGGCCGACCAGGGCGACGGTCTCGCCGGGGTTGACGCGGAAGCTGACATTGCGGAGCACCGGCCGGTCGGGGGCATAGCCGAAGACCACGTCGCGGAACTCGACCGAGCCGTCCATGTCGCCGGTGAGTTCGACCGCGCCCGGCTTGTCGGCGATGGCAACGGGCAGATCCAGCACTTCGATGATGCGGCGGCCGGAGGTCATGGCGCGCTGCATGATCGAATACTGCATGGTGAGCGAGCGGATCGGATCGAAGAAGCGCTGGATGTAGAACAGGAAGGCGACGATGACGCCGACCTGCAGCGAACCGTTGAGCACCAGCGACCCACCGACCACCACGACGGTCGCCATGGCGATGCCGGTGAGAGTGTCGACGATCGGCACCATGACCTGAGCGAAGCGGGAGCCGGTGAGCTGGTTTTCGAGATTGTGGTAGGCGCGGTCGTCGAAGAGGTCGAAATTGACCTTCTGCCGGTCCAGATTCTGGATGGTGCGAACGCCGTTGATGCCCTCGGCCATGGCGCCGGCGGTGAGCGAGTTGGTCTCGTGCGCGGCCCAGAAGGCGCGCTTGGCCGGCGGTAGCCAGAAGATGCGGACAAGGAACAGCACCGGCATGGTGGCGAGGGTCAACAGACCCAACTGCCAGTCGAGCCCGAGCAGCACGACGATGATGCCGCCGAGCAGGACGATGTCGCCGACCGAGATCACCGAGGTTTCGAGGAATTCCTGCATGGAATTGACGTCACCCTGGAGGCGGCTCATCAGGCGGCCGACCTCGGTCTTGTCCATGAAGGAGAGCGAGACGCGCTGAAGGCGGTCGAACATGGCGCGGCGCATGTCGAACAGCACGTGCTCGGCGACTTCGCCGACCTGCTTTTCCTGCACGAAGGAGGCGCCGAAATTGACCAGCACGACGATGGCGAAAAGGCCGACGGCCCGCATCAGCAGCGAGGCGTCGCCACCAGCGACCAGCGCCGAGTCGATGGCATTGCCGATGATCAGAGGGATCGCGAGCTGGGTGCCGGTGAAGAGGATCACCGCGGCGACGGACAGATAGATCTTGTGACGGTAGGGGTGAACGAAGGCCCAGATGCGGCGCACGGTGCGCGGATCGTAGGCCTTGCCGAAGACCTCTTCCTCGATGCGGTGCGAGCCGACACTGGCACGCGGCGGGCGGCGGCCGTGATGGATCGGCTCGTCCTCGTCCTGCTCGATGGCACTCATTGCGCGGCGCTCCCGATGTCGAAGTCCTCGGTCGGGCGGGTCTGCAGGTCGTAGAGGGCGCGATAGCGGCCGCCGAGCTCGAGCAGTTCGGCATGGGTGCCGCGCTCGGCGATCTTGCCGTCGGCGAGGAACAGGATGGTGTCGGCGTGCATGAGGGAGCTCAGCCGGTGCGAGATGATAAGGGTGACCCGATCCTCGGCATAGCGGCGGATGGCGGTGCGGATGCGATGTTCGGTGCCGGCATCGATGGCGGCGGTTGAATCGTCGAAGACCATCACGGCGGGGCGCAGCACGAGGCTGCGGGCGATGGAGAGGCGCTGGCGCTGCCCGCCGGAGAGGGAGACGCCGCGCTCGCCGACCACGGTGCCGTAACTGGCCGGCAGGCCCATGATGTAGTTGTGGAGCTGGGCGCTCTCGGCGGCCTTCTCGATCTTGGTCTCGCGCGCCCACGGATTGCCGTAGGCGATGTTGTTTTCGATGGTGGTGGTGAAGAGGAACGTATCCTGCTGCACCACGGCGACGCTGCGGCGGAGCGACTGGAGGGTCACGTCGCGAACGTCCTGCCCGTCGATGGTGATGCGGCCACCGGTGACGTCATAGAAGCGCGGAATGAGGTGGGCGAGCGTCGACTTGCCGCTGCCCGGGGCGCCGACGATGCCGATGGTCTGGCCGGGATGGGCCTCGAAGCTGACGCCATCGAGCGTGGCGTGGGTGGCGCCGGCATAGGTGAAATGCACGTCCTCGAAGCGCAGCACGCCCTTGGTGATCTTCAGCGGCTGGGCGCCGGGGCGGCTGTCGATTTCGACCGGCTCGTCGAGGAAGCCGAAGAGGCGCGAGCCGCAGGTGGAGGCGCGGGCAAAGGAGTTCACCATCAGGCCGAGCTGGCGCACGGGCATCTGCAGGATGGTCATGAAGGTGAGGAAGGAGGCGAGCGTGCCCACGCTCATCTCGCCGGCAATGACCTTGTTGCCGCCCACCCAGAGCACGAGGCCCATGGCGACAAAGAAGCTGAAGGTCATCATCGAGGTGTTGCGGACCCGGATGCCGACGCGCTGGTGCGACAGTCGCAGCGCCTCGAGCGACGCGGACTCGAACTTGGCCATCTCGTGATCCTTGGCCGCGAAGGCGCGGACCACGCGGATGCCGCCGAGGTTTTCTTCCATGACACGGGAGAGGGCCGACAGCTTCTCCTGCAGGACGAGCCAGGTGGCACGCAGGCGCAACTGAGCGACGGAGGAGCGCCAGGCGACGAAGGGGGCGAAGCTGAGGGCCAGAAGGCCGAGCACGACGTCGGTCGAGATCAAGAGCCAGGCGCCCACGCCGAGCAGCACCGTGAGCAGGATGACGCGGATGAAGCCGGTCGAGAAGAAGATGCGTACGCCATCGAGATCGAGCAGGCCGACGGTGATCAGGTCACCGGAATGGACCTTGTCGTGGTAGGAATAGGAGAGCCGCTGGACCTTGTCGTAGAAGGCAAGGCGCAGCTCGTAGCCGACATGATGGGCGACGGATTCGCCGAAATAGTTCTGCAGCAGCGTGAACAGGCCGCGGGCGATGGACACCACCAGGATGGTGACGGCGCTCCAGATCAGCGCCTGTTCACCACCCTCTCCTGCCACGGTCAGGATGTTCTGGGCCTGATCGATGGCCTGGCCGAGCAGGCGCGGGATGCTGAGCTGGAGAATGGCGGCGATGATCGTCGCGCCGACAGCGATGGCGACCTGAAACGGATGGCGCAGCGACAGCAGGGTGATGCGCAGCAGCGGGCTCTGGCCCTTGCCCGCATGGGCGGCGGCGACATGGGCAGACGCGTTGCCGCGCGAGCGGGCGCGGCCCGCCTTGAGACTAATCAAGGGAATGATCCAGACGTGCGTGAGGCCCGAAGGGGAGGCGGGAGGAACCGTCGCCAGCATCGGGCGAAAAATCTCAGCTGTCATACAACTGTGATTTGAACTTCCATTCAAGACGCAATCTGCGCAAAAAATGCGCAGATCGTCAGGAACCCCGATCAGTCGCCGGATTGCAACTCAGGATAGATCAGGATCGAGCATTGCCGGTTCTGGGCGTCGAGCAGGGCCTGCTCCTCGGCGGTGACGAGGCCGGTGGCGACGGCGTTCCAGAGGTCGTTGGTTTCGACGCCTTCGAGGCCGCACTGGCAGTAGGTGGTGCAGCGATCGGCATCGGTGCCGCCGGCGAGGCAGGTCTGCTGGCAGGCGCGGAGGAAATCGAGCTCGCGCATGGCAAGATCGGGCCGGAGCGTCGCCGACAGCGGATAGATGATGCCGAGCAGTAGCGGCTGGTGGACGAGATAGATGACGAGGCTCCAGCGGCCGAGCCAGACGAGGATGCCGGCGAGGCGGTTCTTGGGCTGGATGCGGGCGAGGCGATCGAGCCAGCCACGGGTGCGGGCGATGCGGGTGACGACCACTGCTAGGAGGACGACGCCGAACCACGGAAAGACCGGCACGAGGTCGTTGGCGGGCGGGGGCACCACCCAGAAGCCGAGCCAGGACCAGGCGCGCTCGTTGAACAGCGGGTCGGCATGGAGAAGCGGCAGGGCGATGAACACCGCAGCGGTGATTGCCGGCAGCCAGAGCGGGGCGCGGATGAAGGGCAGCGCCAGAAGGCTGAACAGGGCGATGGCGTGGAGGACGCCGAAATAAACGAAGCTGTCGGGGAAGGCGAACCAGGTGGTGACGGTGATCACCAGCGCGCCGGCGAGGACGAAGAGCCAGCGGCGCCAGAAGGCGCGCCAGCGGATGCCGTCGGCATGGCCGAGGGAAAGGCCAACGCCGACCAGGAACAGGAAGCTGCCCAGAATGGTGCGGGCAAAGAGCACCCAGCCGGGATCGTAGCCGACATCGACCGGGATGAAGCGGAAGTACGACAGGTCCCAGCACAGGTGGTAGACCACCATGGCGATGATGGCGACGCCGCGGGCGATGTCGATGACGGGGATGCGCGGGCGCTTCGGAGTGGGAGCGGGTTCGGGGGTCACGGGAAGGCACCCCTCATCCGCCCCTTCGGGGCACCTTCTCCCGGGCACGGCGCGCGTGAGGGGGTCATCCGGCGAACTCCTGCAGCACCTTGAGGAAGGCGGGACCGTAGCGGTCGAGCTTGCCCTGGCCGACGCCGGGCAGGTTCAGGAGATCGTGGGGGTGGCGCGGCTGCGCGAGGGCCATGGCCTTGAGCGTGGAGTCATGGAAGATGACGTAGGGGGGCACGCCCTGCTGCTTGGCGAGGCGGGTGCGCTCTTCGCGCAGGGCGTCGAACAGCGGCTGCGCGTGAGCCGGAACCTCGGTGGCGTTCCGCAGCCGCTGGCGGGTTTCGACTGCCCGCTTGGGGCGATCCTTGCGCAGGGTGACGGACTTTTCGCGCTTGAACACGGCGCGGGCGCCCTCCCCCAGCATCAGGGCGCCGTGGTTCTGGTGGTCGGTAAGGACGAGGCCGGAGGCGGCGAGCTGGCGCAAGACCGACTGCCAGGCCTTGGCGTCGAGTTCGCGGCCCTGGCCGAAGACCGGCTGGTGCTGGTGGCCGAAGCGGGTGACCTTCTCGGTCTCCTTGCCGACGAGCACGTCGATGATATGCGCGGCGCCGAAGCGCTGACCGGTGCGGTAGATCGCGGCCATGGCCTTGATGGCGGCCTCGGTGCCGTCCCAGGATTCGACGGGGGAGGTGCAGGTATCGCAGTTGTTGCAGCCGCCGGAATGGGCTTCGCCGAAATGGCGCAGGATCGCCTGGCGGCGGCACTCGGCGGTTTCGCAGACGCCGAGCAGGGCATTGAGCTTGGCGTGTTCGAGGCGCTTGACCTCGTCAGGGGCATTGCCCTCGTCGATCATGCGGCGGCGCTGGACGACGTCGGCCATGCCGTAGCTCATCCAGGCTTCGGCGGGTTGGCCGTCGCGGCCGGCGCGGCCGGTTTCCTGGTAATAGGCCTCGATCGAGGACGGCAGGTCCATGTGGGCGACATAGCGCACGTCGGGCTTGTCGATGCCCATGCCGAAGGCGACGGTGGCGACGAGGCAGAGGCCTTCTTCCTTGAGGAAGGCATCCTGGTTGCGGCTGCGCAGGTCGGCCGGCATGCCGGCGTGGTAGGGCAGCGTCTTGATACCCTTGCCGCTCAGCCATTCGGCCAGGTCTTCCACCTTGGCGCGGGACAGGCAGTAGACGATGCCGGAGGCGCCGTTGTGACCGGCGAGGAAGCTCAGCAACTGCTCGCGTGGCTTGTCGCGCTCCACGATGGAATAGCTGATGTTGGGGCGGTCGAAGCTGGTGGTGAAGACACGCGCCTGCTCTAGACCGAGGCGCTCGATGATGTCTTCGCGGGTGGTGGGATCGGCGGTGGCGGTCAGCGCGATGCGCGGCACGCCGGGGAACAGCTCCACTAGGTGGATCAGTTCGCGATATTCGGGGCGGAAGTCGTGGCCCCATTGCGACACGCAGTGGGCCTCGTCGATGGCAAAGAGCGCGATCTCGCAATCGCCGAGCATGTTGGCGAAGCCCGGCGTCGCGACGCGCTCGGGGGCGACATAAAGCAGGTCGAGTTCGCCGCGGCGAAGCTGACGCCGGGCCTCCTGCGATTCTTCCGGAGTGAGGGAGGAATTGAGCGCAGCGGCGCGGACGCCGGCCTGGCGCAGAGCCTCGACCTGGTCGCGCATCAGCGCGATCAGCGGCGAAACCACGATGCCGACGCCGGGGCGGCAGATCGCCGGGATCTGGAAGCACATCGACTTGCCGGCACCGGTGGGGAACAGCACCACGGCGTCCCCGCCGCCGACCACGTGATCGATCACATCGGCCTGCTGGCCGCGGAAGCTCTTGTGCCCGAAGACGTCGCGCAGCACGTCGAGCGGCGCGCGCGGCTTGGGCGGCGGTGGAGCGAAGAGGTCGGTGGTGAAATCGTGGAGGCTCACCCCACGGGTTGAATCATGGGTCGGGGGTGAGCCGCAATGGCAATTACCGGGAACTTAACGGGATCACCTCTCCGTTGGAACCTCGCAGACCTCATGGTGAGCCTGTCGAGCCACGAGGTCGGTGACACCGTGGCCGCGACCTCGTCCTTCGACAAGCTCAGGATGAGGTTTACGAGAGATAGCAGCCCCTAGCCTCCGACGATCTCGCCGCCATTGGGGTGGAGCACCTGGCCGGAGAGGTAGGAGCTTTCGTCGCAGGCGAGGAAGAGGTGGCAGGTGGCGACCTCGTTGGGCTGGCCCGGGCGCTTGAGCGGCTGGCTGGCGCCGAACTCGGCAACCTTGTCGGGCGGGAAGGTTGCCGGGATCAGCGGGGTCCAGATCGGGCCCGGGGCGACGGCGTTCACGCGGATGCCCTTTTCCGCCAGGCTGCCGGAGAGCGAGCGGGTGAAGGCGACGATGGCGCCCTTGGTGGCCGAATAGTCGATCAGGGTCGGCGAGCCGCGATAGGCGGTGACGGAGGTGGTGTTGACGATCGAGGCGCCCTCCTGAAGGTGCGGCAGGGCAGCCTGGGTCATGTAGAAATAGCCGAACAGATTGGTCTCGAAGGTCTTGGCCAGTTGTTCGGGGGTGATGTCGGTCAGGTCCTGCTGGACATGCTGCTCGGCGGCGTTGTTGACGAGGACGTCGAGCTTGCCGAACTGCTCCACCACCTTGCCGACGACGTTGTCGCAGAAGGTCTTGTCGGCGACGTCGCCGCGGATCAGCAACGCCTCCTTGCCTTCCGCCTTGATGGCGTCGGCGGTGATCTTGGCGTCCTCGGTTTCCTCGAGATAGACGATCGCGACCTCCGCACCCTCGCGCGCGAAGAGCACGGCGCAGGCGCGGCCGATGCCGGAATCGCCGCCGGTGATGATCGCCACCTTGTCCTTGAGGCGACCATTGCCGGCGAATTTCGGCATGTAGTCGGGCTTGGGGTGCATCTCGGTCTCGCGACCGGGCTGGTGGTCCTGATGCTGGGGCGGATTGATCTTGTTGCTGTCGTCGCCGGACATGGGGGCCTCGCTGTGATGGGATGAGACCGGTGCGGGCGGGACAAGGGCTCGGCTGCCGTTTCGTTGGCCGGGGCGGGAAACCGGAAAAACCATCCCCGTTCCCTATGCCGCCGCGTCCGGTTGACGCGCACCGGTCTCGTGCGAGGGCAACGGGTGGGGTGGGGAGTGGTTCCGGGTGCGGCGTGTGTTGAACCCCTCGCTCTGGCCCCCTCCCCTCAGGGGAGAGATCGCCCCGTAGAGGCGGATGAGGGGTGCAGCACCGAGGTCCTGCCGTGAGAGTGCACCCCTCACCCTGACCCTCTCCCCTGAGGGGAGAGGGGACGATGGAGGGGAGAGTCATCGGCCGGGTGCGGCGCGCCTCAGCCCTTCATCGGGCGGCTGAGGAAGGGGGAGTTCTGGACGCCGAAGCGCCAGGGGGTGTCGGCGCCCTTGGTGATGCCGATGCGGGGACCGGTGACGATGGGGTGGTCGCGGTCAGCTGCGAGAAGGGTGAAGGGCGGCTGGTCGAGCGGCACGTGGTCGTGGCGACGGTCGATGGCGAGGGCTTCGCACAGCTTGCCGGGGCCGGAGCAGAGCTGGCGATCGGCGAGCCCACCGCGGCGCTGGCGCATCTGGTCGAGGCCGTGCGTGGGTTCGAGGGCGCGGATCAGCACGGCACTGCCGGGGCGGCAGACGAAGTTGAGGCACCAGTGGATGCCGTAGATCTTGTAGACATAGGCAATGCCGGGCGGTCCGAACATGGCGGCATTGCGGGCGGTGGGGCCGCGGAAACTGTGCGAGGCCGGATCGGTCTCGTCATAGGCCTCCACCTCGACGAGCGGACCGCCGACGCCGTCGACCAGCAGGGTGGCGCCGATCAGGTCGCGGGCGACGTCGAGGACGGGGCGGTCGAAGAAGCTGCGGGGGATCGTCGGCATCATGTGCATCGAGTCTGTGGCTCCACCCCACCCTCGGTCCCTCCCCATCGAGGGGAAGGAGGCGCTGGGGGCGGGTTTCGGTATCTAGGCAGCGACAGGAGAGCCGAAGGACCCCCTCCCCGGCCCTCCCCGCAAGGGGGAGGGTGGGCAGAACAGTGGCTCCTCAGGTCGATCCGCCTTTCAGCATATCCTTGTAGATGCCGGGTTCGCTGCCGGGGATGGGCATGGCGTCGAGGCGCTTCTGATAGAAGGCGACGGGGCCGGCGCCGCCGATGACGGCATAGGCGTAGCCGGCTTCGCGCATGCCCTTGAGGGTGGCGGTCAGCAAAGCCTCGCCGAGGCCCTTGCCACGCTCGGTCTCGTCGACGCCGGTGGGGCCGAAGAAGCCCTTGGCGGTGGCGTCGTGGCAGGCGAAGCCGAGAATGCGGTCGTTGCGGTGCGCGACCCAGAGGGTGACCGGCGACTGCGCCATGGCCTTTTGCGCCTCACTCACCCAACCCTGACTGAAGTGGCGCCCGATCCAGTCGCAGATGACATGGGCCTCCGGCGCGATAGCGCGGCGGACGGTGATGCCGGCAGCAAAGACGCGCTGCTCGCTGGCGAAAGCCTGGGGCAGGTCGTAGAGCCGGACCAGAAGATCGGGCATGGGTGTTCTCCTCCGTTTCGGAGGAGCCTAATCGACGCGACCGCGCGCCGCCACCTCGATGGTTTCGACCAGTTGCTCGTTCGAAATCAGGTGCACCCGGTCAAAGAGGTTGGAGACCACACAGGCATGGTTGGGGATGATGCGGACCGTGTCGCCGATCCTGGGCTTGTCGGTGCAACGCGAGAGATCGAGCGTGCCGTGCTCTTCGCTGAGGCCGGTGATCACCGCCTCTGGGTAGGCTTCGATGAGGCCAAAGCCGGTGAGCCCGAGGGTATCGCTGGTCAGGGCCTTGGAGCCGGCATCGATGATGGCGCGGTCCTCGGTGGGCCGGCTGACGACGGTGGCAAGAACGGTCAGGGCACAATCGGCCCAGGTGCCGACGTTCCTCGCGACCTGGGAGCGGTCCATATAGATATAGGTACCGGGGCGGTGCTCGGTGGCGGCGGTGACCTCGTGAGCACGCCACAGGTCCGGCGTGCCGCCATTGCTGACGATCTCGGGCGCAAGGCCGTTGGCGGTGAGCAGGTCCACCGCTTCCGCCAGCCAGGCTGCGTTCTGTTCGACTTTGCCGGCGGCGGGATAGGTCATCAGCCCGCCGAAATGGAGACCGGGCGAGGCGGCGATGACCTGCGCCAGGTCCAGCGCAGCAGCGGGGCTCTGGACGCCGCAACGCCCCATGCCGGTATCGCACTCGACGAGAACGTTTAGCGGTTGGGGTGCGTCGGCGAAGGTGGCGGAGAGGCCGGCGACGGTTTCGCGGCTGTCGGCGGTGACGGAGATGTTGATCCGTTGGGCGAGCGCACGGAGGCGGGCGAGTTTCCTCGCGCCGATGATGTTGTAGGGCAGAAATATCTCGCGGATGCCGGCATCGGCAAAAACCTCGGCCTCGCCCAGCTTCTGCACGGTGATGCCGACGGCGCCGAGTTCGATGGCGCGGCGGGCAAAGCGCGGCAGCTTGTGGGTCTTGATGTGCGGCCGGAGCTTCAGGCCGTGCTGGTCGGCATAGTCTTGCGCGCGGCGCAGATTGCTTTCGACGCGATCGATGTCGATCAGGACGGCGGGCGTCTCGAGAGCGGACAGGTCAGTCATTGGGGCGCAGGACCTCGTCGACGAAGCGGAGATTGCCGGCGGTCAGCCCGGCATCGACCGGCAGAACGGTGCCGGTGATGCCGGCGGCGGCATCGGAACACAGGAACACGGCGGCGTTGGCGACATCAACCGGGGACACCAGGCGCCCGAGCGGATAGTGCGGCAGCACCTTGCCGAGCAGGGCCGGATCGGCTTCGAGCCGGTGATCCCAGGCCGGGGTGCGGACGGAACCGGGGGCAACGACATTGGAGCGGATGCCGTCGCGGCCGTGCTCGACCGCGAGGGCCTTGCTGTAGGCGACCAGCCCCGCCTTGGCGGCGGAATAGGCCGGATTGCCGTAGTGAGCGAGGGCGTTGACGGAGGAGATGAAGACGAGTGCCCCCCTGCCCCGCTTGGCCATGGCGTCGATGATCGGATCGGTCAGCGCATAGGCACCGTTGAGGTTGATGGCGAGTTCGGAGGCCCAGACCGCATCGTCGAGATGGCCGAGATGCTCGGCGCGGGTGAAGCCGGCATTGGCGACGACGGCATCGGGAGCACCGTGGGCACCGATGTGCTCGACCACCGCGGCGCGGGTGGCGGCAGGATCGGCCTGATCGAAGAGGATGCGGCCGGCGAGGTCGAGGTCGGCAAGCAGCGCCGGCTCGACATCGGCGCCGATGACGCTGGCGCCAGCTTCACGAAAGGCGGCCACCAGGGCCCGGCCGATGCCGCCGCCGGCACCGGTGACGAGGACGGTCTGGCCATCGAGGCGGAAGGGGGAGGTCATCTGGGGCACCATATTCTCCTAGAACCTCATCCTGAGCGCGTCGAAGGAGGAGGTCGCGGCCACTGCGTTACCGACCTCGTGGTTCGACAGGCTCACCATGAGGTCTGCGAAGCGTCGGCGGGAGCGGTTACGGCCCCTTATACGCCACGCATTCGATCTCGACCTTGCAGTCGACCATCATGTGCGACTGCACGCAGGCGCGGGCGGGGGGATGTTCGCCGAAATAGCTCTTGTAGACGGCGTTGAAGCTCCAGAAGTCGCGCGGATCGTCGAGCCAGACGCCGCAGCGGACCACGTGTTCGAGGCCGTAACCAGCTTCCTCGAGGATGGCGATGATGTTCTTTATGGTGAGATGGGTCTGCTCGACGATGCCGTTGCCCACGATTTCCCCATCCTTCATCGCCACCTGGCCGGAGACGAACAGCCAGCCGCCGGCTTCGACGGCACGGGCGAAGGGGAGGTTCTGGCCGCCGGCACCGGCCTTTTCAGCACCATAGCGTTTGATCGGCATGAGAGACTCCTGTGGTTGGAAATGTAAGCCAGTTTCGGCGTTGTCGAACATTAGCCGCGGAATGCGGGCGAAATGAACCGGATTGTTGCTGGGCGATGTAAATTTCTTACGTGAGCCAAGGGTGCGATCATGGTAGGACTGACCTCACTCCTTGTCTCGACAGAAGGCGAGTCCTTCCCCTTGCGCATCTTCACTGCCGCCCTCGCCACCGAAACCAACACCTTCTCGCCCATCGCAATCGACCGCCGCGCCTTCGAGGCGTCGCTGCAGGCGGGGCCAGGGCAGCATCCGGAAACGCCGACGCTGTGCACGGCGCCGATCACGGTGGGCCGCGAAGTCTGCGCCCGCGAGGGCTGGACCTTGATCGAAGGCAGCGCCAGTTGGGCCGATCCGGCGGGGCTGGTGGCGCGGGCGACCTATGAGGGGCTGCGCGACGAAATCCTGGCGGAACTGCGGGCAGCGATGCCGGTCGATGCGGTGGTGCTGGGGCTCCATGGCGCGATGGTGGCGCAGGGCTATGACGATTGCGAGGGGGACCTCCTCACGCGGGTGCGCGAGATCGTGGGGCCGGATGTGCTGGTCTGCGCCGAGCTCGACCCGCACTCGCACCTGACGGCGAAGCGGGTGGCCGCGGCGGATTTCCTCGTTGCTTTCAAGGAGTTCCCGCATACCGATTTCGTCGACCGGGCGCGTGACCTGTGGGCGATCGCGGTTCGGGCGCTCAAGGGCGAGGTCAGGCCGGTGATGAGCGTGTTCGACTGCCGGATGATCGACGTGTTTCCGACCTCCAAGCAGCCGATGCGGGGGTTCGTGGACCGGATGATGGCGCTGGAGCGCAGCGAGCCGGGGCTGCTGAATCTCTCGATAATTCATGGGTTTATGGCTGGCGACGTGCCGGAGATGGGCACTAAGGTCATTGCGGTGACGGACGCGCAGCCGGCGGCCGGAGCGGCCTTGGCAGAGCAGCTGGGGCGGGAACTGTTCGCCCTGCGCGGCACCTTCATGGTCGAACAGGTGGACGAGAAAGTTGCTGTAGATCAGGCACTTGCGGCGCCGCGCGGGCCGGTGGTGATCGCCGATGTGTGGGACAATCCCGGCGGCGGCACGGCGGGGGACGCAACGGTGATCCTCGAAGAGATGATCCGGCGCGGGGTGACCGACGTGGCGGTGGGCACGATCTGGGATCCGATTGCGGTACAGATCTGCTTCGCGGCGGGAGAAGGTGCAGAAATCCCGTTGCGTTTCGGTGCCAAATCAGCGCCGTTTACAGGCAATCCGGTTGATAAACGTGTCACCGTGAAGCGGCTGGTGCGAAACGCCGAGATGCGGTTCGGGGAAAGCTGGGCGCCGTTCGGGGATTCGGCATGGATCCACTTCGACGGCGTCGACGTGATCCTCAATTCGACCCGGGCGCAGAGCTTCGATCCGTCGCTGTTCTCGGTGATGGGGATCGAGCCGACCAGCCGCAGGATCCTGCTGATCAAGTCGACGAACCATTTCTATGGCTCGTTCAGCAAGATCGCGACGGAGATCATCTATTGTTCGGCGGGGAAGCCTTATCCGAACCGGCCGGCGGAGACGGATTACCGCAAGGCGCGGCGGGATATCTGGCCGATGGTGGAGAATCCGTGGGCCTTGCGCCCTTGACTCACCCCTCACCCGTCTCGACCTGACGGCCGATCCACCCTCTCCCGCAAGGGGAGAGGGTGCACCGAGTTTGCCTCACGCTTGGCGTATCTTCTCGCCGTGCCGGTAGAGCCCCCACCTAACCTCCCCCGCAGGCGGGGGAGGGACGGATCGAGTGTGGCGTGATGCTGGTGGGCCACCGTAGCACTCCTCCGCCGCGGGCGGGGGAGGTTGGGTGGGGGTCGGCTATTCCGCTGCCCAGTGGCCGTACATGATGGGCATCAGGCCGACGAGAGACTTGAAGCGGTCCCAGCTCTTGCGTTCGGGCTGGGTCCAGGCGGATTCGGCAATGGCCGAGAGTCGCGGGAAGACCAGGCGGTCGAAGATGGCGCGGTCGGTCATCGATTCCGACCAGATGCAGCTCTGAATGCCGATGAGGTGCTTGAGGCCATTCTCGGAGAAGCCGGCGCGCGGGTCGAACTCGTAGGTTTCCTGCGGACCTGACCAACCAGCCCAGCCGGCACCGGGCTCGGCCCAGGAGACGCCATTGGCCATGTCGAGATAGTAGCGCTGCCCGGGGGAAACGACGATGTCGTAGCCGCGCTCGGCGAGAGCGGCGTTGATCTCGACATTGCGCCAGCCGATGACGAAGCTCTTGTCCTTGTCGACGGCATCGCCATGGGCCGCCTCTTCCCAACCGCCGGTGATGGCGCCCTTGGACTTGATGTAGTCGTGGACGCGGCGGATGAAGTGGGCCTGCAGGATGGCGGTGGGCGAGCCTTCGATCTCGTCGGCGCCGTGATGGTTGCCGAGCTGGTTGAACTGGCGCTCGTGCTTCTTGCGCATCTCGAGGCCGGCGAGCTTTTCCAGGAGATCGAGCGCCAGCGGTGAGCCGGACCAGGCTGCGAGCGGCACTTCGTCAGCGCCGAGGTGGAAGATGCCGGCCGGGAACAGCTCCAGCACCTCGTCGATCACCGTCTCGACGAAGCGGTAGACCGGCTCGTGGGCGGGGTTGAGCGAGTTGTTGGGGAAGCCCTGGACCGACTGGTACTCGCCCTGCTCGTTGGGGTCGCGGAGCTCGGGGAGCGCCTGGAGCGCGGCATAGAAGTGGCCGGGCATGTCGATCTCGGGGATCACGGCGATGCCGAGGCTGTCGGCCAGCGCCACGATCTGGCGGACGACCTTTTTGGTATAGAAGCCGCCGGTGGGGAACGGACCGGAGCCGAGCAGCGGCGGCAGCGCCTTGCCGTGGCCGCGCCAGGCGGCGATCTCGGTCAGGGCCGGATAGATGTCGATCTCGAGGCGCCAGGCTTCGTCTTCGCTCAGGTGCCAGTGGAACCGGTTCATCTTGTTCCAGGCCATCAGCTTGAGGAGGCGGCTGACCTCGGCACCGGTATAGAACTGGCGGGCGACGTCGAGATGAGAGCCACGATAACCGAAGCCGGGGGCGTCGGTGATGGTGCCGCCGGTGGGGAAGATGAAGGTCTGCGGGTGCTGGCGGGCCCCGCGCAGGATGTGGCCGAGCGTGACAAGGCCGTAGAACATGCCCTGGCGGGTGGTGGCGGCCACGGTGGCACCGTCTTCGGCGAAGGCGATCTCGTAGGCCTCGTCGCCCACGCCGGCGCGCTCGACGATGGCGACCGGCATGCCGGCTTCGGCAGCGGGACGGACGATGGCTTCGACGGGGAATAGGTCGTCAACGAGGCCGGCGAAAGCAGCGGCGGCGCGGCTGGCGAGTTCACCTTCGGGACGGAGGTCGAACCCAGCGGGAGCTGCGCGCTGGCCGGTGGTGGCGACCGATTGCGGCCAGGGGATGATGGAGACGTTGACTGGTGCCTTGGCCGGGACCGGGAAACGGGCCGCGCCCTTGAGCAGCGGCGCATTGTGGCCCTTGCCCTTGGTCGGGGCGGTGGCGATCGGCACCAGAGTGCCGTCGGCGAGCACGACATAGGCGGAGTTTGCGCCGTCGCTCCAGTGGCGGAGACCATAGGAGAGGCCGCGGGCAGTTGCGGTCCAGGTCGCGCCGGGCTCGAGCACGAAACCGTCGGGCGGGGCGATCAGCGTGTGGTTGGACAGCCGGCGGAGCAGCTTGCCATTCTCGAGCGTCGCATGCGGGTCGATGCGGGCGGGACCGGAGAAGCCGAGCTGAAAATTGCTGACGGGCTCGTCGCCGGTGTTGGTGAGTTCGAGGCCATAGCCGAGCGGTTCGGTGTCGCTGGCGGGGGTCCAGGTGGTGACGAGGGAGAAGCTGGGCATTTTCCAATAGTCCAATCTTGCGGAAGACCTCATCCTGAGCCTGTCGAAGGAGAGGTCGCGGCACGGAGTTTCCGACCTCGTGGTTCGACAAGCTCACCATGAGGTCTACGAGGGTGCGGTGAGCGGGCTAGTCCCCCAGGGGCTGGCCGTCTTCGCCGTCGCGATTGACGATCAACTGGTGCTTGATGCGGCGCATGCTGGCGATGGCGGTGGGGCCGAGGCGGGTGGCGATGGTCTGGGAGAGGATGTCGATGGTGGCGAGGAAAGCGTAGCGGCCCGGAGTGGGACGCAGGATGTCGGAGTTTTCGTGCCAGCGAACCGGCACCAGGATGTCGGCCTGCTCGGCGACGGGAGAGCCGGAGCGGGTGAAGACGACGCGGGTGAGGCCGTATTCGCCGGCAATGGTCAGGGCCTTGGCGAGCTGGGCGTTGTTGCCGGACATGGAGAAGGCGATGACCACTGTGCCCGCCGGGGCGGAGGCGGCGCGCATCATCTGGAGCTGATGATCGTCGCTAGAGGCGATGCGGATACCGAGGCGGAACAGGCGCGTCTCGATCTCGCTGGCCATGGTGGAGGAGGCGCCGCCAGAGCCGAAGGCCAGCACGTAGCTCGACTTGACGATGCTCTCGGCAGCGCGCTCGACCGCGGCGAAATCCAAGTGATCGAAGGTTTCGTAGATGGTCGACTGGATGCCGTTGATCACGCCCTGGGCGATCTCCTGCACGCTCGAGGGGCCGGCGGTGGGGGCGAAATAACGCTGGCCGACGAAGCGGGACTGGGCGAGGCGCAGCTTGAAATCGGCATAGGAATCGCAGCCGAGGCGGCGGCAGAAGCGGGTGACCGTCGGCGGCGAGACGTCGGCCTGCGCGGCAAGGTCGACGATAGACATCTTCAAGACGCTCTCGACGTCGGCGAGGACGATCTCGGTCAGCGCCCGCTCGGAACGGGTGAACTCGTCCTTCTCGGTCTGCAGGATACCCACGATGTCGAGCATGGAACTGCCTCCTCGCGGGTGGGCGGCCTTTAGTAGACGGCCTGCCCGCGATGATCGAACAGGTGCACCTGAGCGCGGTTGAAACCGACGCTGATCGGAGTCCCCTCGGTGATCTCCGGGCCGCCTTCGAAGAGGCCGAGGAAGTTCTCTCCGGCGGGGAGATCGGAATAGGTCACCGTGTGGATGCCGAGTTCCTCGACGATGCGGGGCGTAACTTCAAGGGTGAACTCGCCGCTGCCCAGCGCCAGGTGTTCCGGGCGGATGCCGATGGTGACATCGCGGCCGGCGATCTCGGTGCTGCTGCGCGGCAGCGACAGCGTGCCGAGGCTGCCGACATCGATCACCGCCGTGGTGCCGTCGGCGCTGCGCACCTTGCCGGAGATGAAGTTCATCTTGGGGCTGCCGATGAAGCCGGCGACGAACAGGTTGTCGGGCTTGTGGTAGAGCTCGAGCGGCGAGCCGACCTGCGAGATCTCGCCGGCGTTCAGCACCACGATCTTGTCGGCCATGGTCATGGCTTCGATCTGGTCGTGAGTGACGTAGATCATGGTGGAGCCGAGGCGCTTGTGCAGTTCCATCAGCTCGATGCGCATCTCGGAGCGGAGCGCGGCGTCGAGATTGGAAAGCGGCTCGTCGAACAGGAAAATCTTGGGCTGACGCACGATGGCGCGGCCGATGGCGACGCGCTGGCGCTGGCCGCCGGAGAGCTGGCCCGGCCGGTGCTGGAGGCGCGACTCGAGCTGCAGCACCTTGGCCGCGGCCTGGACGCGCTGGTCGACTTCGGCCTGCGGGAGCTTTTCGACGCGCAGCGGGAAGGCGATGTTCTCGTAAACGGTCATATGCGGATAGAGCGCATAGGACTGGAACACCATGGCGATGCCGCGCTGGACCGGGGGAAGCTCGTTGACGACGCGGCCGCCGATCTCGATCTCGCCGGCAGTGACATCCTCGAGGCCGGCGATCATGCGCAACAGCGTTGACTTGCCGCAGCCGGAGGGGCCAACGAAGACCACGAACTCGCCCTCGGCGACCTCGAGGTCGATGCCCTTGATGATGCGAGCTTCGTTGAAGCTCTTTTCGAGGTGCTTGAGGCTGAGCTGCGACATGCGGCGTCTCCGATAATCTGGGAAGCCGCCGCCCCGAAGGGCGGCGGCAGGGTCTGGGAGGACCTTACTTGTACTGCTCGAGTTCGCCGGCAGCGCGCTCCAGCGCTTCCTGCGGTTCGGCCTGGCCGGTGACGACCGACTGGACCATCTCGATCATGACGTTCTGCAGACCGATGTAGTCGGTGAACAGCGGCTCGGGACCACCGAACTCGATGCCGTCGAGGAAGGGCTGCCAGTAGGGCTTCTCGGCGACCAGCTCGCTGGTCTGCGGCTCAAGCGGACGCAGCGGGGTCAGGCCCTGGGCCATTTCTGCAGCCCACTGACGCTCACCGGAGGTGATGTACTTGGCGAGGCTGATGGCCTGCTCCTCGACACCCGAGCCCTTGAACACGGCCAGCGCGTCGGTGATCAGCAGGGTGCCGGGACCCTGAGCGTCGGGACCGAGCGGCAGGTCGGCCACGCCCCAGTTCATGCCGGCTTCTTCGGCCAGGATGGCAGCGCCCGGGGAGGCTTCGATCATGGCAACGCCGCCGTCGAGCCAGATGGCGCGGACTTCGTTCTGCTCGTAGGCAGTCGGGCCTTCCTCGGAGTAGGGCGTGATTTCCTTGAGGGCTTCAAGGGCAGCCAGGACCTGCGGCGAGTTGAGGGTGATGTTGCCCTCGGCGTCGATCACCGAACCGTTGTTGGTGTACACCCAGTGGAGGAACTGGTGCATGGTGTTGTCGAAGGTCTTGGCGACGAGACCGTAACCGGCCGCATCGGTGTTCTCGGTGATCTGCTTGGCGAAAGCGATCTTTTCTTCCCAGGTCTTGGGCGGAGTCTCGGGATCGAGACCGGCTTCCTCGAACAGGTCCTTGTTCCAGTAGAGAGCCTTGGTGGAGAAGGCCACCGGAACGCCCCACTGGGTGCCGTCGAAGGTGACGGTGTCGGGCACGTAGTTGTAGTACTCGGCCTTTTCCTCGTCCGTCATCGGGACGGGGACGATCAGGTCGTTCATGGCGAACTGCTTGAGGGTGCGCGAGCCGACATAGGCCAGGGCAACCGGCGTGCCGGCAGCGGCGAGGGTGGTCACCTTGTCCTGGCACTGGCCCCAGCCGACGACTTCCGGCGCGACCTTGAAGCCGGGGTTCTCGGCTTCCCACTCGGCGAAGTATTCGGCGTAACCGGCGGTCAGTTCGTCACCGCAGTTGATGAAGGTGATTTCCTGGACGTCCTGGGCGACGGTGGCAGGGGTCGCGCTGGCTAGAGCCAGAAGCGAAACCGCCAGCGTAAGGCTAGTCTTGTTCATTGTAGTCTCCCTTGTGATGCGGCCCATATGAGAGCCGCTTTTCCCTCAGCCGGGGCCGGCGCGGCCCCGACGTCGAAAACCCTCCTCGGTCCTACTGCTTGATCGCCCCGGCGGTGAGGCCGGCCACGAGGTAGCGTTGCAGGAACACGATCACGATCAGCACCGGCAGGATGCCGACGAAACTGGCCGCCATCAGCTCGTTCCAGATCACCTCCTGCTTGCCGAAGAAGGCGAAGAGCCCGATCGGCAGCGGCATGAACTCGGTCTTGGAGTTGAAGGTCAGCGCAAAGATGAACTGCTGGGCGTAGGCGCCGATGAAGGTCATGATGGCGACCACGACGATGCCCGGCATGGCGAGCGGCAGGATGACCCGGCGCAGCGTGTAGAACCGGCTGGCACCATCGACCCAGGCGGCCTCGTCGAGCTCGCGCGGGATGCGCATCATGTAGGTGCGCAGGAGCCAGATCGAGGACGGGATCAGGAAGGCGGCGCCCGGCACGATCATCGCCCAATAGGTGTTCAGCAGGCCGAGCGTGCGCATCAGCCGGAACAGCGGGATCAAGAGCACCGCGCCCGAGAACATGTTGACCGCAAGGAACATGCCGAGCAGCAGCCCCGACCCGGAGAAGCTGAAGCGGGCGAAGGCATAGGCGGCGGGCACGACGATGGCGACGACGATCAGCGTCACCACGGTCGAGATGAAGAAGGAGTTGAAGATGTGCAGGCCCAGCGCCGGCACCGATGTCCACATGGTGATGTAGGCATCGAACGAGCCGTTCTTCGGGATGAAGCTGTAGGGCGTCGAGAAGAGCTGCGACAAGGGCTTCAGGGAAACCAGAAAGCCTTCGATGAAGGGGGCGAGCACGAAGAACAGGAAGACCGCGATGCCGGCATAAAGGCCCGCCACCTCGTACCACTTGTAGCGGTCGATCATGGCCTTGGTGGCGCGGGCGCGAACCTTGCGCCGGGGCTTGACCAGCGCCGGGCTGTCGACGGAGGCGACTTCCTGGGAGCGGGGGATGTCGGTCATTTCGCTTCTCCCTGCGAAAGACGCCGCACGGCGCGGAAGTAGACGATGCAGAAGGCGGTGACGAAGAGCGAGATCACCACGGCCCGGGCGGCGCCTTCGCCGTATTTGCGCGAGCCGATGGCGGTCTTGTAGGTGTCGATGATCATCGTGGTGGTCTGGCCGGACGGGCCGCCCTGGGTCAGGATCCAGATGATGTCGAAGCTGTTGAAGGTGGCGATCAGCGACAACAGGCTCATGGTGATGATGGCCGGCACCATCAGCGGCAGGGTGATGCGGCGGAAGCGGTAGAACCGCCCGGCCCCGTCGGCCCAGGCCGCTTCGTGCAGGTCGCGCGGGATCGACTGCATGGCGGCGAGGAAATAGATGGTGACCATCGGCACGCCGATCCACACGTCGGTGACGATGGTGGCCCAGAAGGCGGAGTCGCCATAGGCCAGGATCGGCCAGGGCTTGCTGATGATGCCGAAGTTCTGCAGCAGGCCGGAAATCATGCCGAACTGGCCGTTATACATCCAGCCCCACATGAAGATGCCGATGGCCATGGGCACGATCCAGGGCGGCATGGTGAGGATGCGGAACACCGCCTGGCCGGGAATGGCGGCGTTCAGCAGCACGGCGCCAAACATGCCGATCACCATCTTCATGGACACCGAGAAGAAGGTCCAGACGAAGGTGCGGATGATGACTTCGGTGAAATTGCCGGCGCCGAAGATGCGCTCATAGTTGGCCCAGCCGATGAAATCGTGGTCGGGCCTGAGCGACGCGTTGGTGAACGACAGGATGATGGTGTCGACCAGCGGGTAGGCGACGATCGTCAGGATATAGAGGACGGCGGGAGCCAGCAGCGCGATTGCGAACAGGGTGGCGTTGCGGGTGCTGGTCACGGCGGGGCTCCTTTAGCTCGTCCGGCCCAGGGCAGCATCGAATTGCTGCCAGATGGGGGTCATGTCGACGACGGATCGGGTGCGCATGGCCTGGTCCATGGAGAGGGCTAACAGGCCAGCTTCGAGCGCATCGGTGACCGAGACCGGCAGCGGCGCGCCTTCGAGCAGGTGCTTGAGGATGTCTTCGGCCATCTGCTCGTCGGCACCATAGTGCTGCGACAGGTCGGAGGTCTGATAGGTCTTGTCGACCAGCCGCTCGGAAGTGCGGGCGTCGGTGACCTGGAAGTAGTTGCGGATGAAATCGCCCTCGGCCATGCCCTGCGCGCCGATAACGGCGAAGCGGCGGAAGTCGTGAGGCACGTTGAGGTTGGTGTGGAAGCAGAGCGAGGCGCCGTTTTCGTATTCCACCAGCGCCTGCTGGAAATCGATGATGTCGCCGTCGCTGTCGAAGACCTTGTCCGAACCCATCCAGCCGGAGGGCTTGCGATGGTAGACCTCGAGGTCGTTGGCGCCGGCTGCCTGCGGGGCATTCTTGGGCACGAAGCTGCGGCGGCCGCCGAAGCTCGACACATAGCGCGGGCGGCAGCCCATGACGCCGTTGTAGAGATCGAGATCGTGGCAGCACTTCTCGAGCATGAAGCTGCCGGAATAGCGCTCGTAGCGGCGCCAGTCGCGCATGAAGAAGGCGCCATGGTAGGGCGGGATGTGTTCGGAAGCTTCGATGGCGGCGATGTCGCCGAGCTTGCCCTCGGCCTGAGCCTTGCGCAGGTCGACATAGAGCGGGGCATAGCGGAGGACGAGACCGACCATGACATTGTCGGAGCCGTACTGGGCGAGCAGCCGCGCCAGCTCCATGGTGTCTTCAATGGTGGTGACGACCGGCTTTTCGGCGAAGATCTTGAGCCCGCGCTCGAGCCCGATGCGGATATGCTCGAGATGGAGGTGATTGGGCGAGCCGACCATCAGGAGGTCGAGCTGTTCGGCATCGAGCATGGCTTCGAGGCTGTCATAGCTCTGGCCGACGGAGACGCCATGCTCCTCGACATAGGGGAGGCCGGCGGGATCGGGATCGACATAGGCGGCAACGGTGAAATCCGGATGCGCCAGCGAGAACACCCGCGCCAGATAGCCAAGCCGATAGCCGAGGCCGACAATGCCAACGCGCATGAGTTCCCTATTCCCTGTATGCCGCCAGCCTCTTTTCGGGCCGGTCGGTTTTGTAAACGATTTTCAAGACTAGGATCGTTCCGGAGACGATGTCAACACGAATTCGCTGACACTTCAATACCAATCTAAACCACCCCATCGCGCTGCCCAAACTCTGCACGAGGCGGCTGTTTCGTAAGCATTTCTTTCGACCGCGTCGTAAGTTGGGGTGTGGACAAGCTGCCGCCGTTGGCGCACCATGTTGCAATTGGTATCCATCCTGCGGACCTGGTTCCGTTTCATCGCAGCAGCAGCGATGAAAATGTGAAACAGCCGTTCTTGTCTTGCGGCGACTCGATGTTCACGCCCCAGCGCCTGGTCCTGTTGACCTTCTTTCTGCAGCCGGTTGCATTCGGCTCGTGGCTGCCGCGTATTCCGGAGGTGCAGGCGGGTTTGCAGCTCGGGCCGGCGGCTTTGGCCGTTGCCTTGCTGGGGCTGCCCTGCGGTACGCTCGCTACCCTCCCCTTCGCCGGCGGCATCGTTGCCCGAATCGGCGCCCGCGCCGCGATCCTGTGGGGATTCATGTTCTATTCGGCGGTGGTGGCGCTGCCGGCGCTGGCGCTCGACCCGCTGCTGCTGTTTCTGGCGCTGGTGCTGGCGGGATCCGCCATCTCGTTCGTCGAGCTCGGGCTCAATGTGATGGCGGACCAGGTGGAGCGCGCCGGCGGCAGGCTGGTGATGAACACCGCCCATGGCTGCTGGTCGCTCGGGATCATGGCGGGTAGCCTGATCGGCTCGATGTTCGCGGCGGTGGGTCTGGCGCCGTGGATCGCCATCCTGCTGGTCGCAGGGCTTGTGCTGCCGGTGGCGCTCGTAGCCGGGCGGGTGCTTCCGGTACTCGATGCGCCGGCCGAAGCGCAGGGCGAAGGCAAACGCGGCTGGAGCCCGCCGGGCTGGGCGCTGATCGGCATTTGCTGCTTCGTGTTCGGCATCACCATGACTGAAGGGGCGATGGCCGACTGGTCGGCGATCTTCCTGCGCGACGCGCTCGCTGCCGAGAGCGGGATGGTGGGACTCGGTTATTCGGTGTTCGCGATGATGGTGGCGGCTGGCCGGTTCGGCGGTGACGCCATGAAGCGGCGGCTGGGAGCTGTGGGCACGGCGCGGCTCTGCGGGGCGCTGGCAGTGACCGGGGCCGTGCTGCTGTACCTGGCTCCCAGCATCCCGCTGGCACTGGCCGGCTTCGCGGTGATCGGAATCGGCGTGTCGGTCGGCTTTCCGCTGGCGGTGACGGCCGCAGCGTCGGTGGGTGAGCGGCCAGCCTCGGCCAACCTCGCGGTGTTGAGCTTCGTGGCCCTCACCGGCTTTCTGATCGGCCCGCCGCTGATCGGCTTCGTTGCCGAACTCGGCGGCATTCGCCTCGGCATCGCCTGCCTGGTGCCGGTGCTGCTGGTGAGCGTGGCGCTGACCGGACGGCTGGCGGCGCGGCCAAAGACTTCCTCTGTTCCTGGAGTGTGACGATGCGGATAGCCGTTGCCGGCCTGCACACCGAATGCAGCACCTATAACCCGGTTCTGGCGCGGGAGGCGGACTTCCGCGTGCTGCGCGGCCCCTCCATGCTGAAGGACGCCTATTTCGACTTTCTGACGCACTTTCCGGCCGAGTTCATCACCATCCTCCATGCTCGCGCCATCGCCGGCGGACCGGTGGAACGCGGCATCTACGAGAGGTGGAAGGGGGAGATCCTTGAGGGGCTACACGCTGCGCTGCCGCTGGACGGCGTCTATCTCGCCATGCACGGGGCGATGTTCGTCGAGGGCATGTTCGACGCTGAAGGCGACTTCATCACGGCGGTGCGCGAGGTGGTCGGCCCCGATGTGCTGATCGCGGCGAGCTATGACCTCCATGGCAATATAAGCCAGCGCATCATCGACAATCTCGATATCTTTTCGACCTACCGGACGGCGCCGCATATCGACGTGCCCGATACGATGCGGCGGGCGGTGACCATGCTGGTGCGGGCGCTGAGCCGCGGTGAAAAGCCGATGCTGGCCTGGGCACCGGTGCCGGTGCTGCTGCCGGGCGAACGCACCTCCACGCAGGACGAGCCGGCGCGCAGCTTTTATGCGCAGCTTCATGCCGTCGAGGAGCCGACGGGCATCTGGGATGCGTCGTTCCAGGTGGGCTATGTGTGGGCGGACGAGCCCCGCGCCACGGCCTGCGCGGTGCTCACCGGGACCGATCGGGAGGCAATGACGGCTGCCGCACGACACCTGGCGCAGGACTATTGGGACAGGCGCGAGGGCTTCGTGTTCGGCACGACTACCGGCTCGATCGAGGAGTGCGTCGAGTGGGCGGTCGCGTCCAGAACCGCGCCGGTGGTGCTGGCGGAATCGGGGGACAACCCGACCGGGGGCGGTGTCGGTGACCGGGCGGAAGTGCTCGCGGAACTGCTGCGGCGCAAGGCGGAGGGCGTGTTGTTCGCCGGCATTGCCGATCAGGCGGCGACGGACGCGGCCTATGAGGCCGGGGTTGGTGCACAGGCGCAGCTCAGGATCGGGGGATCGCTCGACCCTTCCAGCACCCCGGTCGAGGCGGAAGCCGAGGTGGTGTACCTGCTGGAGGCAGCGGAGCCGCGGCTGCGCGAGGCGGTGGTGCGGATCGAGGGCGTCGAGTTGGTGCTGACGGCCCGGCGGCGGCCGTTCCACAACATTGCGGATTTCACCCGTTTGGGACTCGATCCGCGCACTGCGAAGATCGTGGTGGTCAAGTCGGGCTATCTGTCGCCGGATCTCGGACCCATCGCCAATCCGAGCCTGATGGCGCTTTCGCCGGGCGTGGTGGATCAGTTCGTGGAGCGGCTGGTGCGAGAGCACAAGAGCGTGCCGCAATATCCGTTCGACACGGATTTCGGGTTCGTGCCGGAGGTGCGGTGGTCGGCGCGGGCGTAGGGCGCCGAACCAGGAAAGTCCCCTCACCCGTCTCGCGCTGCGCGCGATCCACCCTCTCCCCGGAGGGGCGAGGGGACGATGCGGCAGCGGCAGTGGCTGTCACATCTTCGAACTCGCGGCTCTCGCCTTCCCCCATGGAGAGGCCAGCGTGAGGGGGCACTGAACTCTCGTAGTTTCTCACCCTTGCGCCCTGCCCCGGCACAGGGCATCCATCCTTCCCCACCTCGTCGAGTTTCGCTCCCATGACCCAGCACAAGATCGGCTCCGGCATCGCGCTGGCCGCGAGCGGCATCGTGATGCTGGTGGCGATGGATTCGTCGGCCAAGGCGTTGGGCGAGACGCTCACCACCTTCCAAATCGTGTTCGCGCGCTGCCTGGGGGCGGCGTTGTGGCTGGCGCTATTCGTGGCGGCCACGCGGGGCGAGTGGCCGCGGCGGGCCAATTTCGGCCGGCAAGTGTTGCGGGCGGTGATGCTGGTGATCACCGCCGGGATGTTCTTCTACGCCGTGCCGCGACTGCCGCTGGCGGTGGTCGGCGCGCTGGGCATGACGGCGCCACTCTATGTGACGCTGATTGGTGCGGTGGTGTTCCGCGAGCGGATCCGCCCGGCGGCGTGGCTGGGACTGGCGCTGGGAGCAACCGGCAGTGCCGTGATCATCTTTGGTGGCGGCACGATGATTGCCGGCTGGACCGGAGGCGAGCCGCTCGCTTGGCTGGCGGCGGTGCTGGCTCCGCTCTGCTATGCGCTGACGCTGGTAATCCTCAAGCACCATTCGGAACGCGAGGCGCCGGCAGCGATGACCATGGCGCAGACCTTTCTCGCGGCTGTGCTGGTGCTGCCGCTGGCCGCGCAGGACGTCGTGGTGCCCACCGGCTGGGCGGCGGTGCTGACCGTGCTGATCGGCCTATTGGGTGCGGCTGGTTTCCTGCTGCTGATCAATGGGCTCAAGCGCCTGCCGGTCGCGGTTTTCGCCGTGATCGACTATTCCGGCCTGCTCTGGGCCGGGCTGTTCGGTTTCGCCTTTTTCGGGGAGGTGCCGGGGCCGCAACTCTGGATCGGCGGGGCACTGATCATTTCGGCCTGCGTGCTCGCCGCGCACATCGCGAGACCTGCAAGCCCGCAGGTCTGACGGTGAGGCGAAGCCGCTCAGGCGGCGGCTTCGCTGTCGTTCAATGCACGGGCGACGGCGGCGGTGGCGAGATCGACCGAGGCGAAGTGCTGACCATCGATCGCGAAGGCCGGCAGCTTCACCGCGACGAAACGGTAGCCGCCTTCGGCCGGGACGACGACGCCCTGCGGCTCACCCGAGACTTCTATGACGATAGGCCGCTGCGCTGGGGCCCTGTTGAGACTGCTCTCCTGCATCATGAGACGCTCCGTTGGTGCGTCGGGGACGGTGAATGGGCGGAGGCTGGAGCCTCGCACCGGACCGGCCGGCAACGCTGGGTTCTAGTTGGACTGTGCGACGGGGGTGTGACCGAGGGTCACATTCGTTTTACGCAGCAGCCCGGCCAGCGTTTGGCGTCTCGATGACAGGTGCGTACGTTGTCGGAACCGGCATGGAGGGTGAAGGTCTGCGAAGCGATCATCTTCTTTCCTTTCCTGCTGGTTGACGGACAAGCATCGGCAAGTGCCGATGCAGGAGCAACATAGGGGTGTTTGCGGGCAAACACCAGCCCTCCGAATCCAGACTTTCGACCAATGACGGAAAATCCTGCTCGAATTCGGGCAGACAAGACCGAAAAGTGGTGGCAGTGAATTTGACGTACGTGCCTCGAAAAACCGCGACTTGAAACGATGTAACCAATCTGCTGTTGTCGACGTCTCAAGCGTCACAACCGGCGAAACAGCCGGGCCGAGGGGTAGAAAATTGTCCGATCCAGAGGTCGCGGCCACCAAAGGCAAGCGGGGGGTGAAGCCATCCGGCAAGCCCACGCTGAAGACGATCGCGCAGATGACCGGCCTTGCGGTCACCACCATATCCCGCGCGCTCAACAATGCCCCGGAACTGGCGCAGGAAACGCGCGACCGGGTGCAGAAGATCGCCGCCGAGATCGGCTACCTGCCCGACCGGGCGGCGCTGCGCCTCAAAACCGGGCGCACCAATGTGATCTCGCTGGTGCTGGAGCCGGACGAGCAGATCTACGGATTTGGCTCTTCCATCGTATCCGGAGTGACCGAGGCGCTGCGGGACACCGCCTACCATCTGGTGATCACGCCGCTGTTCCGGGGCGTCGCCCCGATCGAGCCGATCCGGCACCTGGTGCGCAACCGCATGGCGGATGGGGTGATCTTCTCCAAGGCCGAGAGCTTCGACGAGCGCATCCGCTATCTGCTGGACAACGACGTACCGTTTGTCAGCCACGGCCGCTCCGCCTGGCCGGACCAGCACCCCTGGGTCGATTTCGACAACGAGGCCTATGCCTATGGGGCGGTGAAGCGGCTGGCAGAAAAGGGGTGCCGCCGGGTTTCGGTGGTGCTGCCCGAAAGCGCCCTCACCTATACCGACCACCTGCGCTCGGGCGCGGCACGGGCGGCCGCGGAAGCCGGCATTGCCCACGAGTTCGCCGGGGACATCAATTCGTTCAGCCCCACGGATGCGATCCGCAATTATGTGGTGAAGCGCTCACGCCGGCCGGACGGGCCGGACGGCTGGGTGTGCGTGTCGGAAGTGTCGGCGCTGGGCGTGATCGGCGGGCTCAACGAAGCGGGCCTAGTAGTTGGGCAGACCGCCCATGTGGTCACCAAGCAGAACTCGCCGATGTTCGCGCAATTCCAGCCGGGCGCCGAAACCGTGCACGAGGACTTCAACGATGCCGGGTTCCAGCTCGGCAGCATCCTCTTGCGGCGGATCGCCGGAGAGACCGAGGGGCTGACCTATCTCAAGCAGCCGGTGTTCGACTGGCGGGGGTGAGGGTCTCCCCCGCGGAAACCACCCTCTCGCAGAGCTCATCCTGAGCCGGTCGAAGGAGGAGGTCGGTGACACCGGGGCCGCGACCTCGTGGTTCGACCAGCTCACCATGAGGTCTATGATGGGTTCGGGGTGGGGTGCCCCCAGTCCGGGCACCGCTGGTCAGCCCTCCAGCTCCTCGCGCAGCATTTCCAGTTCCAGCCAGCGGTCTTCGGCGGCGGCGCGCCTGGATTCGGCGTCGGCCAAGGCCTTGGACTTCGTGGCGAAGGCGTTCGGATCGCGGGCATAGAGATTGCCATCGGCCAGGGCGTCGTTCAGCGCCTTGATCTCGGCCTCGAGCTTCTCGATCTCGGCCGGCAGGGTTTCGAGGGCGTGCTTGTCCTTGAAGCTCAGCTTGCGCCTGGCCGCCGGGGCCGGCTGCGGCGCCGCGGCTGCGGTCTTGGGCGCATCGCGCGTGACGGCCGCCGCGCGAGCACTGACGCCGCCGCCGCGCTGGGCCACCATGTCGGAATAGCCACCGGCATATTCGGTCCAGCGGCCCTCCCCTTCGCTCATCAGCACGGAGGTGGCGACGCGGTCGAGGAAGTCGCGGTCGTGGCTGACGACGATGACGGTGCCGGGATAGTCGGCGACCATTTCCTCGAGCAGGTCGAGGGTTTCGAGATCGAGGTCGTTGGTGGGTTCGTCGAGGACCAGGAGGTTCGACGGCAGCGACAGGGCGCGGGCGAGCGCCACGCGGGCGCGCTCGCCGCCGGAGAGCTTGCCGATGGGCGTGTTGGCCTGTTCGGGGGTGAACAGCCAGTCCTTCATGTAGCCGACGACGTGCTTGGGCTGGCCGTTGATCTGGAGCGTATCGCTGCCGCCGCCTGTCAACGCATCGCGCAGGCGCGTCTCGGGATCGAGGCGGGCGCGGCCCTGGTCGAGCATGGCCATTTCGAGGGCCGAGCCGAGCTTGACCGTGCCGCTGTCGGGCGCCATGAGGCCGGTGAGGAGCTTGATCAACGTGGTCTTGCCGGCGCCGTTGGGACCGACGATACCGAGCCGGTCGCCCCGCAGTACCCGCAGGTTGAGGTCGCGCACGATAGGGCGGACGCCATAGGCCTTGTTGACGCGCTCGGCCTCAGCCACGAGGGCCCCGGAGGTGCGGCCGGCGGAGGCGGTCATCGACACATTGCCGATGACGCCACGCTGTTCGCGCCGCTCGCGGCGGAGAGTGGAGAGGTTTTCGAGGCGACGGACATTGCGCTTGCGGCGGGCGGTAACGCCGTAGCGCAGCCAGTGCTCCTCGCGCACGATCTGCCGATCTAGCTTGTGGCGCTCCTTTTCCTCCTGCTCCAGCACCTCGTCGCGCCAGGCTTCGAAGGCGGAGAAGCTGCGGTCGAGCCGGCGGGTGATGCCGCGGTCGAGCCACACGGTGGAGCGGGAAAGATCGGACAGGAAGCGGCGGTCGTGGCTGATCAGCACCATGGCCGAGCGCAGGCTGTCGAGTTCGGACTGCAGCCATTCGATGGCGGGCAGGTCGAGATGGTTGGTGGGTTCGTCGAGCAGCAGCACGTCGGGGCGGGGCGCGAGCACGCGGGCAAGAGCGGCGCGGCGGCCTTCGCCACCGGAGAGATTTCTGGGAGATTCCTCGCCGCTTAGGCCGAGCGACTCCAGCAGGTACCGGGCGCGATGTGGATCATCGCCGGGGGCGAGGCCGGCTTCCACATAGGCCAGGGTCGTGGCGTAGGCGGACAGGTCCGGCTCCTGCGGCAGGTAGCGCAGGGTTGCGGAGGGCTCAACGAAGCGCTGGCCGGAATCGTGACCGACTTCACCGGCGGCGATGCGCAGCAAGGTGGACTTGCCCGAGCCGTTGCGGCCGACCAGCGCGATGCGCTGGCCGGGCGAGACGATCAGTTCGGCGCGCTCCAGCAGTTGCGTGCCACCGAAGGTCAGCGAGATATCCTGGAGCGAAAGAAGGGGAGCGGCAGCCATGGCGGCGGATAGAGCATAGCCCAAAGGCAAAGGAAAGGCCGGTCAGGACGTTGAGGATCCTAACCGGCCCGGGGAGACGGCAGCAGCAAGCCTCCGTCGTCTCGCGGCGGGCTGGACCGGCTCGATCCCCTCGACCATCCGGCGCCGCGCGATGACGGATATAAGCCACAGCCTAATATGACTGTCAAACTCATATTTGTTTGTAGATGCCGCGACGGGCGCGGCGCGCCTCAGCTCAATGCCGCGAGAACCGTCTCGGACACTGCTTCTGCCGTGCTCAGGCCCAGGCGTTCGCGAATGGAGCGCTTCTTGCTGGCGAGGTCGGCAATGGTGTAGCTCTCGAGCACCTCGAAAAAGGCTCCGAGCGCCTCACGCAGGGCGCCGTTGAGATCGCACTCGCCGATCAGCGGGCAATCGGCGCCGTCCTCGAAGCACTCGGCGAGAGCGAAGTTCTCTTCGGTGAGACGAATCGTGTCGAGCAGGGTGATCTCTTCGGCGGGCTTGCCGAGCCGAATGCCGCCATGGCGGCCACGCACCGTCTTCAACAGGCCATTCTCGACCAGCGGCTTGATCAGCTTGAACAGGAACAGTTCGGAGATCCCGTAGGCCTTGGCGATCTCGGCCACGCGGCTCAGCCCCGGCTCGTTCACGGCGCAATAGACCAGGGTGCGGATGGCGTAGTTGGATTGTCTGGTGAGTCTCACGTCGGCCTCTCGGGTTCAACTCACACCTTATAACCATTCTAAAAAGTGTCAATTCCTGACCGATCACTTCATGTTTGAAACCCACGCAGCGGCACTGGACGTGCGCTTAAGTTCGGCTTATGAATTTAACCGGGAGATGGGAGAATCGTGAGCAGAACCAGGACTCGAGCCGATCTGATCGAACGGGCGGTGGCAGAGACAGGACTGCCGCGCGCCGAAGTGTCGGCCATGCTGGACGACATGCTGCGCCTGATGGGCTCGGCGCTGATGAATTGCGAAACCGTGAAGCTGACCGGGTTCGGCTCGCTTCAGGTCCGCTCCCGCGCGGCCCGTACTGGCCGCAATCCCCGCACCGGCACCGAGCACGAGATTTCCCCCCGCCACACGGTGGTGTTCACGCCGAGTGCACAGCTCAGGCAGGCGCTCGCGACGCGCGTATCAGGCGGCGATATCCGCGAAAGCACGCGAGAAGTAGCGACGGTAGATCGGTAGTTCGGCGGCACCGACTGCGGCCGCCACCGCCCCCAGATGACCAGCCCCGAGACGGGGCACGGGCCGGGAGCCTACCGGCAAACCGGCCAAAGCCCGTTCAGTGACCTCGATCAAGCGGTGCAGCACGGGCGCCGGCAGCAGACCATCGACGATCGCCAGGCCTGCCGCTGCGACCGTGGTGGTGTTGTAGATCACCGTCGCAAGGGCACTGGCGGCCTGATCGATCCAGAGATCGAGCACCGGACCCAGTTCGTCATAGGTCCACTCATGCGGAGGCAGGTGCGCCGGAAGGGCGGGGCCGGCCAAGGCGGCCAGAGACGACAACGACGCCAGTTGATGCGCGGGCTGCAACTGCCCCCTGCTGTCGGATACCAGCATGTCACCGAGGTTGGCGGGCGCGCCGAAGGGCCCTTCCCACTCCACGCCCTCGGCGAGACGGGCGGCGGCAATATCGTTGCCGAGAAAGAAGTGAATGAAACGGGAGGGACGCGGCGGCGGATGGTGGACCACCTGCGCCCAGGCAGCGGCGCTGCCGCAATCAAGGATCGACACCTCAAGGCCTGTTTGAGCCTGCAGTTCGCTGGCGAGGTCCAATTCTGCCCACAGGGCAGCCTGCTCGGGCGGAGCACCGAAGCGATCGAGGCCCGTCAGCATCTCGCCGGGGAGCGCGACACCGATATCGGCCAGCCGCGCTTGTGCACCGGCAGGCAGCTCAGCACGAAGAGCGGCGATCGCAGTGCCCAGCGCCGTCATGATGGTCGTGGCATCAGGATAGGCGTAGTGGAGGCGCTGTCGCGACCGGACCTGGGCATGCAGGTCAAGCAGCAAAACCTCGGCATGGCGCCAGCCGATCTCGACGCCGATGCCGAAGGCGCCGTCTGCCCGCAGGAAGATCGGTGTCGCAGGCTGCCCGCGCCGGCCGCGCAGCACTTCGCCGCGCTCGATCAATCCGGCTTGCTCGCAGTCGGCAAGGATGGCCGACACCGTTTGCGGGGCGAGGCCGGTACGGCGGGCAATCTCTGCATTGGAAAAGCCGGGATAGAAGGCGATCACCGTGAGCACGGCACGCTCGTTGGCGCGGCGAAGCCCCTGCGGCTGCAGGCCACGCCCCCGCACGTCGAACGCGTCGCGCAACTCCTCGGTCAGTGACGACATGGTGTTTCCATTCCAGGCGCCCCTCTGGGTCTCGGGCGCCGCGGTATTGAAAAGGTTCAGCCGCTGCTGTCCACTAAGAAAAGGTCGCAGGCGCACCAAGTGTCGGCCAGACCCTGCCGGAAGGAATTGCGATGAGCGAGCTCGAGGCGCGGGCACGGGCCTTTGCCACCGAGGCGCATGGCGCCATCGACCAGCGTCGGAAATATAGCGGCGAGCCCTATATCGTGCATCCGATCGCGGTGGCGGAACTGGTGCGCTCGGTCCCGCACACGCCGGAGATGATCGCGGCGGCGCTGCTCCACGACGTGGTCGAGGATACGCCGGTGACGATCGAGGAGATCGAGAGGGAGTTCGGGGCGGGGGTGGCGGAGCTGGTGGGCTGGCTGACCGACGTCTCCCGGCCAAGCGACGGCAACCGGCGCGTGCGCAAGCATCTCGACCTGCTGCATACCGCCAAGGCACCGCCGGACGCCAAGACCATCAAGCTCGCCGACCTGATCGACAACACCCTGACAATCGCCAAGCACGATCGCAGCTTCTGGCCCGTTTACCGGCGCGAGAAAGAGGCGCTGCTGCAGGTGCTGAAAGAGGGCGATCCGACGCTTTGGAAGCGGGCCGCGTCCAACATCTAGCCAGGCTGGTAGAAGTCAGAGAGCGGATCGGACAGCACCATCTCCCGCAGCCGCTGCCAGAGGAATGACCGCAGTTCGATGAAGCGGCGATCGGCCCGAACGTCGTAGTCCCAACGCGGCCGTGGCAGGTCGATGGCCACGCGCTCGACCAGCCGGCCGGGGCGGGGCGCCATCAGCAAAATCTCATCGGCGAGCAGGATGGCCTCGTCGACGCTGTGGGTGACGAACAGCACTGTAGGGGTGCGGGCCTGCCAGATGCGCAGCAGTTCGAGCTGCATGAGTTCGCGGCTTTGCGCGTCGAGGCTGGCGAAGGGTTCGTCCATCAGCAGCAGGCGCGGCTCCGGTGCGAGGGCGCGAGCGAGTGCCACCCGCTGACGCATGCCGCCGGAGAGTTCAGCCGGCCGGGCGTCGGTGAAGCGGGATAGACCGACGAGATCGAGATAGTGCCGCGCCCGCTCCAGCCGCGCTACGGCATCCATGCCGGTGCCGAGGAGCCCGAACTCGACATTGCGCGATGCCGACTCCCACGGGATCAGGCGGAAGGACTGGAAGACGAAGCCGATCTCGGGCCCCGGCGCTGGTGCGGCACCGTCGACCAGCACCTGCCCTCGATCGGGCTGCATGAGCCCGTCGCAGAGGCGGAGCAGCGTGGTCTTGCCGCAGCCGGAGGGGCCGAGAATGGCAACGAAGCGGCCACGCTCCACCGCGAAGCCGAGATCGCGCAGCGCTTCGACTTCAGCGCCAGAGGTGACGAAGCTGAGGCTCACATTGCGCAGTTCGACCGCGGCTGGAGCGGGCGCCGCTACCATCAGCGGTCGGCAGCGTCGGCAGACGGGTCGGTGCCGAGTTCGGACAACACCGCATCGAGGGGCGCGAACTCGACCCAGTGTTCCAGCGGAACAGGATCGAGTCCGTCGAAATCGGGTCCCTGGAACACCCAGTCGGCCGAGAACTCGAGCTCGCTGCGGCTCAGCCCGCCGTTGACGCTCCAGCTGCCGTCGAAGCTGGCAGCGAGGTCATCGAGAGTGGTGCGCTCCACATGCGGCAGCAACTCCGCCATGGCGGCGGACCAACGCTGAGGCTCGGCTGCAAAGTCGCGCGAGGCGAGTATCAGGGCGCGGATCACCGCCCGCACCTCATCGGGGCGTTCGGCCAGAACGTCAGGGGAGACGACATTGACCTTGTTCACCACCGGCGCTGCCCGGTAGTAGGCCTCCTGGTCGACCAGCACTTCGAGCCCGTCGTGCGCGGGCAGTGTCAGCCAGACGCCGATCGACATGGTTGTGGCTTCGATCCGTCCCGCAGCCAGCGCCTGCGCCCGCACGTTGGGCTGGCCGAGCGGAATGATGGCGAGGGTTTCGGTGTCGACGCCGGCTGCCTCCAGCACCTTGAGGCTCAGCGAATGGTCGAGGCTGCCGAGACGGCCCACGCCGAAGCTGCGGCCGGAAAGATCGGCAGCGCCGTCGATCTCGTCAGAGCCGGCGATCAGAAAGGGCAGCGACTTGTTGGGCGACATCACCGCCTTGAGGTCGGTCGCTCCGCGGGCATGGAGCTGCAGCATGGCATCGAGGCCGATATTGGCCATCTCCCCCTCCCCCGCTGCCATGGCGGCAATGGCAGAGGGCGTCTGCTGTACCCGCACCAGTTCGACGTCGACCCCTTCACGGGCGAAGTATCCCTCAGTCAGCGCCAGCTCCATCACCGAATTGGGCACAAGCGGCGGCTCGTGGTCGGTGACGATCAGGCGGAACGGCGCCGCCATCGCCAGAGGTGGAACAGACGCGGCAGCAAGGCCGAGAAGAGCGGCCAGGAGCCCGGCAGCAAGACGAACCGACACGAGATGTCTCCGGTTTGCGGAAGCGCCGACGAGTCGCGATGTAGCAGCCGGCGTGATAGGGGCTTGTAACCGGAGCGGCGCGGGGAATGAAGGTCGCTTGCAACATGCGGAGCGTGAACACGGCATGATCGCGGGATTGCGGGCGCTGGTGCTGGTGGGACTTGTGACCGCCTGGTGGGTAATGGCGGCGGTGCTGGACAACCCGTTTATTCCTGCTCCGGCCGAAACTGCAGCAGCCGGGCTGCGCCTGATCCAGAATGGCCAGTTGCTGCCGGCGGTCGGGAACAGCCTTTTGGTCTTCGTGCTCGGCTTCGGACTGGCAGCGCTGGTGGCCCTGCCCGCCGGCGTTCTCATGGGAGCGTGGCGCACATTGGGGCGGGCACTCGATCCCTTCGCCTACGCGTTTGCCGCCACGCCAAGGGTAGCGTTCATCCCGCTGATCATCGTTCTGCTCGGCATCGGCACAGAGGCCAAGCTGACCGTGGTGTTCCTTGGCGCGGTGATGCCGATCCTGCTCAACACCTATTCCGGCGTCGCCCAGACGGATCCGTCGCTCCTCGAGATGGCGCGTTCGGTGAAGGCCGGGCGCTGGGACGTGTTCACCCGCATCATGGTTCCGGGCGCCCTGCCCTCCATCGTCACCGGCCTCAGGATCGGAGCCACCATCGGCCTGATCAGCACGGTGGTGGCAGAACTCTATACCGCCGTGCAGGGCCTGGGCGGGCTCCTGGCGCTTTATGGCAACAGCTTCCGCATGGCCGAGTATTTCGTGGTGGTGCTCACACTGGCTGCGATCGGCGTGGTGGTTACGGAAAGCCTCAGGCTCGTGGAAAAGCTGGTGCAACGCCGTCGCCATGGCTGACGGCTGCTACCGGTGCGGTCAGCCATAGACGCGAACGTCGCGTCCATCCGGCCGGGCGACAAGCCGACCCGCCTTTGCGGCCAAGGCCGTTACCTCTTTCACCGTGTCCGGGTCGGTCGAAAGCTTGCCGGCACCGGCATCGTCCGCCGACAGAACCGAGGCCTTCAAGAGGCGCGAATAGGGGTGCTCGGGATTGTCCAGCACCGTGCGGGCGTCGCCCATTTCCACGATCCGGCCGCGCTGCATGATGATCAGCCGGTTGGAGATATAGTAGGCAGTGGCGAGGTCATGGGTGATGTAGATGACGCTGACGCCGAGATCGTCGCGCAGGCTGCGCAGCAGGTTGACGATGCTCATGCGCAGCGAGGCGTCGACCATCGAGACCGGCTCGTCGGCGATCAGCAGCGGCGGGTTGGGAATAAGGGCGCGGGCGATGGCACAGCGCTGCAACTGACCACCGCTCATCTCATGAGGGAAGCGGCCGCGGACTTCGGCGAGGCTGAGGCCGACCTTCTGCAGCGCCTCGTCCATGGCGCGATCGATCACCGCCCGATCGGAGGTGTGAAGGAAGCGGCGAGCGGTGGACTCCAGATAGCGCTCGATCTTCTTGAGCGGGTTGAACGCCTCGAAGGGGTTCTGGAACACCGGCTGCACCTGGCTCATGAATTCGAGCCGGCTGGCGCGACCGGCGCGACGATCCACCTTCTGGCCGCGGAAGCGGATCTCCCCGCTGGTCGGGTCCTCGAGGCCGAGGATCATGCGGGCAAGGGTCGTCTTGCCCGACCCGGACTCCCCGATGATGGTAAAGATCTCGGGTGTCTCGGCACTGAGGGAGAAGCTGGCGTCTACCACCGCCTCCACGACGCGGCGACCAAGAAGGCCGCCCATGGTGAAGCGCTTGGAGACATCGCGAACGTCGAGCAGGGTGGTCATGCGGGCACCCCTGCAGGGGCGGCGGCGCCGACCAGGGGCACGACGTCGCGCCAGCGCCAGCACGCCGTGCGGTGATCGGGCGCCACCGTCTCGAGCGGCGGCACCTGCTCGCGACATTTCTCGATCGCAAGCGGACAGCGCGGGTGGAAGCGGCAGCCCTGCGGTGGATTGGCGAGGTTCGGCGGGCGCCCCTCCAGCGCCGGGCGCTGGGTTGTGTCGCCGATGCGCGGCAGGCTTGCTACCAGGTGCGCCGTATAGGGGTGCTTGGGCGCAAAGAACATCTGCCGCGTCGGCCCCTCCTCCACGAGGCGCCCGGCATAGATGATGCCGACCCGGTCAGCCATGTTGGCGTGCACGCTCATGTCGTGGGTGACGAAGACCACCGAAGAGTCCATCTCGCGCTGGATGTCGCGGATGAGGCTCAGCACCTCCTTCTGAACCACGACGTCGAGCGCGGTGGTGGGCTCGTCCGCAATGACGAATTCGGGGTGGCAGACGGTGGCAAGGCCGATGGTGACGCGTTGGCGCATGCCGCCGGACAGTTCGTGCGGATAGGCCCGCAGCACATCGGGCGGCAGCTTGAGCCGCGAAAGGTGATGCACCACCCGTTCTTCGAACGCCCGCCCCGAAAGACCGAGCGGCCGCTGGGCGAAGTCGCGGAAGGTCTTGCCGATGCGGCGCACCGGATTGAGCACGCTCATCGAGCCCTGCATGATGTAGCTCAGGCTCTTCCAGCGCACCGCTTCGATCTCCTGCGCGCTGGCATGGGCGACATCGATCGGGCCGGTCTTGAAGTCGAAGCGCGCCGAT
Source organism: Devosia albogilva (assembly GCF_042685625.1). Classification (NCBI taxonomy): domain Bacteria; kingdom Pseudomonadati; phylum Pseudomonadota; class Alphaproteobacteria; order Hyphomicrobiales; family Devosiaceae; genus Devosia; species Devosia albogilva. The sequence goes on along the minus strand of NZ_JBHUNP010000001.1, from coordinate 2,210,616 downwards.
CCGTCGACAATGCGCAGGGGCGGCCGGACGGCGGCGGCGAGGACCTTGATGAAGCTGGTCTTGCCCGACGAGCTCTCGCCGGCGATGCCGTAGACCTCGCCGCGACGGACGGTCATGGTGATGTCGTCCACGGCGCGAACTTCGCGTTCCACGCCGAAATAGTTCATCTGGTAGTAGGCCTTGAGGCCCTCGACGGTGAGAATATCCCGGGACATGGCTCAGACTCCCATGCGGCGCAGGCGGCTGCGGGGATCGATGTACTCGTTCATCGAGATCGCCAGCAGGAACAACCCGACAAAGGTGATCACGATCAGGATCACCGGGATCAGGATCCACCACCAGACGCCAACCACCATCGCCGAGTGGGAGTTGGCCCAGTAGAGCACGGTGCCGATGGTGGGATTGTTGATGTTGACCAAGCCCAGCACGGCCATGGTCACTTCGAGGCCGATCGACCACAGCATGTTGGCCATGAAGGTCGAGAACACGATCGGCATCACATAGGGCAGATGTTCCTCGAGCAGAATTTTCGGCGTCGACATGCCGGCAAAGACCGCGTGACGGGTGAATTCGCGATGCTTGAGGCCCAGCGCCACCGACCGGATCAGCCGCGCGTCGAAGGGCCAGCCGAAGCAGGCCATGATCAGCGCCAGCGTCAGGCTGTCGAGATTGTTGCGCAGCACGAAATAGAACAGCACCAGGATAGGGAAGATCGGCACCGCCACGAAGATGTCGTTGATGAACATCAGGACGCGGTCGACCCAGCCTCCGACATAGCCGGACAGCAGGCCCACCGTGATCGAGATGATGCGGCTGAGGACGGCAACGATGATCCCGAACATCAGGCTGTTGCGGAAGGCAGCGGAGAGTTGCCAGAACAGATCCTGGCCGCGCGAGTTGGTGCCGAACCAGTATTGCGCCGAGGGCGGCTGGTCGGGAATGGCAAGGTAGATCAGCGTGGTGTCGACCGGCGAAAAGAAGGAGAGAGAGGCGAAGATTGCCACCACTCCAACCAGGATCAGGCCGATCGCGAATTCGATGTTGTAGCGGAGCAGGTCGCGGAAAACGGCGAACATGAGGCTACTCCGCCCGCACGCGTGGATCGAGAAGCGGATAGAGCAGGTCGACGACGAAGATCGCCACCGCCACGGCCGCCACGGAGACGGTGGAGACGGCGAGGACCAGCGAGTAGTCGCCGCCCCCAACGGCATCGATCAGCAGCGACCCGAGACCGGGATAGTTGAACACCTGCTCGGTGATGATGGTGCCGGAAAACACGCCTCCGAGGGTCATGGCCAGGGCCGTGAGCTGCGGGACCAGCGCGTTGCGGATCACGTAACCGCCGACAATGGTGCGCCGCTCGACGCCGGCGAGTTCGGCATAGGTCACGTAATCCTCGGTGACGATGTTGGAAACCAGCGCCCGCATGCCGAGGAACCAACCGCCGAAGCCGACGAGCACCAGCGAAGCGGCGGGCAGGATGGCATGGGTCAGCACGGAAGCGATGAACGGCCAGTTCCAGCCGGGCGTGACATTCATGGCGAAGCCGCCCGAGATCGGCAGCACTGGCCACAGGAAGCCGAAAACGATCAGCAGGATGAAGGCGACGATATAGTAGGGGATCGGCTGGATGCCGATGGCGACGATGCCGAAAGCCTTGAGGAAGCGATTGTTCTGATTGTAGCCGGCGAGGCCTCCCAGGATGTTGCCGACGATCCAGGTGATCAGGATGGAGGTGACCAAGAGCGCGACCGTCCAGGGCAGCGCCCGTACCACCAGGGTCATGGCTGGGGTGGGAAAGGCGATAAGCGACGGGCCCAGGTCACCGCGCAGCAGGCGGCCCCAGAAGTTGAGGTATTGCTGCAGCAGAGGCTCGTTGACGCCATACATGTCGGTCAGCGCCTGGCGCATGGCCGTGATGGCTTCGGGCGAGAAATTGGACCGGGCGGTCATGCGCCCGAGCGCGGCTTCGACGGGGCTTATGGGTGAAAGGTGGGTGACCAGGAAGGTTGCCGAAACCCCGAAGAACACGACGGCCAGCAGTTGCAACAACCGCTTGCCGACAAAAACCAGATAGCCGTGCATCCGCTCTCCCCGATTGCCCCAAGGTGCGGCCGGCAGGTGCCCCGCCGGCTCGCAGCGCATCCCTTCGCCGGCCCCTTTGGGGGGCCGGCAGGGAGGACCTTACTGCGCCCCTTCCACGGGCGTGATCTGGGTGAAGATGTACCGGGCGTTGGACCAGTTGGTGACCGGATTGGCGTAGGGCGCCTCGGCGTTCGGCCAGCCCGTCCAGTAGCGGTTCGACTGCACCGAGAACACGTTGTAGGCCATGATCGGGATGTTCGGCATCTCGTCCAGATGCAGCTTCACGAACTCATGGCCGTACTCGATGCCCTTCGGATCGTTGAAGTCGATGGCGCGGATCTTCTCGATGATCTCGTCGAGCTGCGGGTTGCTCCAGCGCATCCAGTTGCGGGCCGGCTGGGTCTCGCCCGGTTCGGCAACGTATTCGGAGTGGTAGGAGTCGAGGAAGAAGCTGAGATCGGGGTGACCACCCCAGCTTTCCACCGCCCAGCCGATCTCGACCGCAAAGTCGCCGGCACCGGTACGGTCCCAGATATCGGGCGCCACTTCCGCCGAGGCCTGGACACCGTTCTGCGACCAGGTCTGGGCAATGATGGTGCCCAGTCGGTTGACCACGCCTTCGGAGGGAACCAGCACGCTGAAGGCGAAGGGCTGTCCGTCCGGAGTGGACCACTGGTTGCCGTTCTTGGTGAAGCCGGCGGCCGTCAGCAGCTCCTCGGCGGCAGCCAGATCCTGCTTCCACCAGCCATAGCCGAAGGCGTTGCGGATGGCGTCCTCGTCGGTCGGCACGGCGTCGCCGAACTGCGGGCGCACCATCTCGGCGATCTGCTTGCCGATCTCGGGATCATACGGCTTGATCGTGCGGGTGCCGGTATCGACCTCGTAGTTGACGAGGTAATCCTGCAGCGGCCCGTGGTAGTCGCGCGGGTGCGTACCAGTGGGCGGCACCGAGATGGCCGAGAGCGTCGCCGCACCGCGATAGGATGCCATCGACATGGCGCGAGCATCGAGCATGAGCGTCAACGCCCAGCGGACGCGCTTGTCCTGGAACAGCGGGTTCTGGTGGTTGAACACAGCCATCACTAGCGTGGGGTCCGGGTGGGCATAGGGGAAGCCGGGGAACCAGCCCTGGGCCTGCGGATCCTGCTGCATGATCGAGAACGTGCCTTCCGGCGACAGGTCGTGGATCATGTCGAGATTGCCGTTCCGCATCTCGATCAGCCGGTTATCCGTGGACACGTTGTTGCGGTAGATCACGAAGCGGGGCTTCGGCTCGCCGACCTGGCCCAGCGTGGTCTTGTCCCAGTCCTCGCGCTTTTCCCAGATGTACCAGGTGCCGTTCGGATCGAACGAGTGTAGCGTGTAGGGCCCGAGGCTCACCGGCGGATTGTTGTCGTAGGTGAGAACGTCGTCAACGGCTTCGAAAACGTGCTTCGGCATGATCCAGGCGCCGTTCCAGCGCACCGAGAAGATGGTGTGGAAGCGCGAATTGGGCGCCTTGAGCTTGAAGTGGACGGTGTAGTCGTCCTCGGCGGTGACTTCTTCTACCTGGGTCGAGAACGCCCCATGCCAAACCATGCCGGGCGTGTCGCGCTGCTTTTCGACGGTGAACACCACGTCCTCGGCCGTGAGCTCTTCACCGTCGCTCCACAGGATGCCCTCGCGCAACTTCACGGTCATTTCGGTGAAGTCGTCATTGTACTCCCACGGACCGGCAGCGAGAGAGTTGTAGACAGCGTTGTCGCTGGCCTCCGGAATGCCGGCATCGGGGTCGATGAACCACAGGGTGTCCATGGTCAGTTGCTGCAGGCCAGTGGACAGGCCGCCGCCACCATTGACCCAGATGTTGAACCAGCCAGGATTGCGGATCACGCCTTCCGGGTTGTGAACGATCACCGTCTCGTTGCGGGGAAACTGCGCCAGATCCGGGGCGGTGCCCTCCGCGTCCTGCGCCAAAGTCAGGCTGTTGGCGGCAAGCGTCAGCACGCCGGCAGCGGTGCCCGCCAAAAGGAACGCACGTCTATCCATCATGTCCTCCCTAGAAGCGCACCCTCCCGTGCGCTGCAAAAGGGAGATTAGTCACACTTATGAGCCTGTCAACCGGATTACTGATGTGGATCAAATATCATGATAGATAAGCGCCTTTCGAGCGGCTATTCGCCGGTCTGAAGCCGCATGATGATGTCCTGGTCATAATTGCCGAAGCCGCGTCCGAAAATGTTGATGCCGCCAGGGTGCTTGGCATCCTCCTTCACCGCGATGCGCAGGCGGATCGAGTGGTGGGTGTCGAGATCAAGGTCGGCCAGGGACACCGGCGATATCTTCATACCGTCGACATAAGTGCCGTTGCGGGTGACACGCCAGCCCTTCAGCTTGCCGTACTGGCTCCCCTTCAGCTTCCACCAGGAGGGGGTATAGACGCCGCGCTTGTCACCAAAATCGCCGGGCGACGTCCAGGTGCCGATCTCGATGCCGTTCACCGACAGGGTGATATCGCTCGGCCAGTCCGCCGAGGTGCCGGGCACTTCCGAGGAGAGCTCCATGGAGAACTCCATGGCCTCGACAGGCTGCTGGGCCAGGCGCGCATTGTTGGGGAACTGATACTCGACATAGCCCTGGTTGAACCAGATCAACCCGGTCTTCATGCGCTCGGGATTCAGGAAGGAATCCGGCACATCCAGCAGCCCGATGATCCCGTCGACCGAGCATAGCCCGCACGGCGCGGATACTTCGCAGCTGGTGTAGAGCCCGAGCGGCATCGCGACTTCGATGGAATCAGCATCGAGCGGGGCAACGGCCTCCTTGAACATCACCAGCACCTCGTCGAAGGTGGAGTGGCAAATCTTCTGGTTGCCCTTGCGCGCCTTCTGGTTCTCGGTGCGGATCAGCCCACAGGTCTCAAGGATCTGCACATTGGTCGAGACGGTCGACTGCGGCAGCCCCAGGCGATCGGCGATCTCGTTGCCGTTCATGGCCCCCTCCACATGCAGGAGCTTGAGAATCTTCACGCGGATAGGGGAGGCCAGACCCTTGAGAACCTCGAGGTTCTCCTCCGGATCGACGACAAGAAAATTGCGGCTCATGACCCCGTCCAACAGCGATATCGCCATCGCTTTGTATCAGGTTCGGCGATAGTCTCAACAGAACTGCCCCATTTTGCTGTCTCGACATCGCAACATACCCAGTTGACGACACGGGCGGCAGCCTCTTAGTAACAGTAAGCCTGATACGTATCAGAAAACTGGGTTTAGGGGGGAGCAGCCGTGCGTGCGAGTGTCATCGCTCACCGCGACTATGTGATCGCGGACATCGACAACAGGATCTACGGGGCTTTCCTCGAACATCTGGGCCGGGCGATCTATACCGGCATCTACGAACCCGACCATCCTACCGCCGACAAGAACGGCATGCGCGGCGATGTTGCCCAACTGGTGCGGGACCTCAACGTGCCGATGGTGCGCTACCCGGGGGGCAATTTCGTCTCCGCCTATAACTGGGAAGACGGTATCGGGCCCAAGGAGCAGCGCCCGACGCGGCTCGACCTTGCCTGGCATACGTCCGAGAGCAATCAGGTCGGCATCCACGAGTTTGCCGACTGGTGCGACACCGTCGGCACCGACATGATGCTTGCGGTCAACCTCGGCTCGCGCGGGCTCGAGGAAGCCCGGAACTTCGTCGAATACGTCAACGGCCCGACCGGCAGCTATTGGGGCGACCTGCGCAAGAAGAACGGCCGTGCCGATCCGTGGGACGTCAAGCTCTGGTGCCTCGGCAACGAGATGGATGGCCCCTGGCAGATCGGCCACAAGACGGCTGAGGAATATGGCCGGCTGGCCGGCGAGACGGCGAAGGCACTGAGGGCGTTCGACAAGTCCCTGGAACTGATCGTGTGCGGCTCCTCGCACTCCAACATGCCCACCTACCCCGAATGGGAGCGGGTGGTGCTGGAGCACACCTATGAGTCGGTGGATCACATCTCGCTCCACATGTACTCGTCCAACCACGACAAGCACACGCCGAACTACCTGGCGCACAACGTCAAGCTCGAGACCTATATCTCGACCGTGGCCTCAACAATCGACTATGTGAAGGCCAAGACCCGCAGCAAGCGCAAGGTGACCATCTCGTTCGACGAGTGGAACGTGTGGTACCACTCGCACAAGCAGGACCGCGCTATTCTCGACGGCAAGCATGGCTGGCCCCATGCCCCTGCCCTGCTCGAAGACATCTACAATTTCGAGGACGTGCTGCAGGTCGCCTGCTGCCTCAACACCTTCATCCGCAAGTCGGACGTAGTGAAGCTGGCCTGCATCGCCCAGTTGGTGAATGTGATCGCGCCGATCATGACCGAGCCCGGCGGCGCGGCCTGGAAGCAGACCACCTATTACCCGTTCTACTTCGCCTCCCTGTTCGGCCGCGGCCGGGCGCTGAACCTGTTGGTCAGCAGCCCCGTCTATGAGAGCAGCCTTGCCGGCGAAGTGCCCTATCTCGACGTCTCCGGGGTGGAGAATGAAGCAGAGGGCACGCTCACCTTCTTCCTGGTCAACCGCAGCGGTGACGAACAGCTCGAGGTCGACCTGTCCCTGCAGGGCTATGCCGATGCGGGTGTCGTCGACCACCAGATCATGGTGCATGAGGACCTGAATGCGGTGAACTCGGCTGCCAACCCGGACAATGTGCGGCCGCAGCAGGGCAGCGGCGCCAAGGCGGAAGGTGGTTCACTGACCGTCAGCCTGCCCCCGCACTCATACCAGATGGTCCGCCTCAGCGTCGCCAAAGGCTGAGGCTGACGCCCAACTCGTGCGGGCCGCTCACGAGCGGCTCGCAATCCGCTCCTGATCGGCCGCCGAGGCCCTTCCGAGCGCCAGAGCGGCCGCTTCTGTGTCCCCCTTCTCGACGGCATCGACCAGTTCTTCCAGGATGGCCACGCGAGCCTTGCGATAGCGGGCACCCTCCTCGCCGTTCCGGGTCAAGGCAAGGGCCAGGGTCAGCTCGACCACGCCGACGACCGAGCGCACCAGCTCGTTGTGCGAGGCGTCGGCGATGATCGCGTGCACTTCAAGACAGGCAAGGCCGAACTGCTCGATGTTCTCATCGGCGCTGGCTGTCTGGTGCGCCCAGTATTTGAGGAGGCGCACCTGTTCGGCGGTGCGGAGCCGTGCAGCGTGTCGCACCCCGAGATCCTCGAGGGCCGCGCGCACCTCGAACAGGCTGGCGTGGAACTTCGGATCGGGCGGCGCCTCGAAGTGCCAGGCAAGCACCTGCGGGTCGAAATAGTTCCAGCGGCTCCGCGGCGAGACTCGGGTGCCGACCTTGGGCCGGGCTTCCACCAGCCCCTTTGCCTCGAGCGTTTTCAGGGCCTCGCGCAGCACGGTACGGGAGACCCCGTAGGTCTCCATCATCACCGTATCGCTGGCAAGCACCGAACCCACGGGGAACCGGCCGGCGACAATGGCACTGCCGATCTCGTTGATGACATAGGTGTGGTAGTTGCGCGCAGCGGTCCGCCCGGAAAGGGAGCGGATAAGGCTGCCGGCTTCGATCATCTCATCCCTTCTCGGGCGCCCTGTCTCCCGATGACGAGGCCGCGAAGATCAGCCGTTGCAGGACGATGAACAGGAACAAGAGGACGCCGATGACGATTTTGGTCCACCAGCTCGACAGCGTGCCGTCGAAGATGATGTAGGTCTGCACCAGGCCCAGCAGCATGACACCGACAAAGGTGCCCAGCACGAAGCCATAACCGCCCGTCAACAACGTGCCGCCGATGACCACCGCACTGATGGCGTCGAGTTCGACACCGACAGCGGCCAACGGATAGCCGGCGGAGGTGTAGAGTGAGAACACGATTCCCGCCACGGTCGCGAGCAGACTCGACAGCATGTAGATGGCGACGGTGGTCCGCGCCACCGGCACGCCCATCAGTGAAGCCGAGACCGGGTTGCCTCCGAGGGCGTAGACATAGGAGCCGAACTTGGTGCGATGCGCCACAAGCGCGCCGATGATGAATACCGCGATCATCAATAAGCCGATGAAGCTCAGCCTGCCGCCACCGGGCAAACGGATGATCAGGTCAGAAATCCAGCCGTAGAACTCGTGATTGATCGGGATCGAGTCCTGGGTGATGACGGACGCGCCGCCGCGGGCAAGGAACATGCCTGCCAAGGTGACAATGAAGGACGGCACCTGCAGGAAGTGGATGGCAAGCCCCATCGCGCCACCGAAGGCTGCGCCGACAACCAGCGCCACGGCAAAGGCAGCGAGAGGGTGAAAGCCGGCCCAACTGATCAGCACCGCCACGAGGACGCCGGTAAAGCCGATCACCGCCCCGACCGACAGGTCGATCCCGCCCGAGAGGATAACGAAGGTCATGCCGACCGCGGCAATGCCGAGAAAGGCATTGTCGGTAAGGAAATTGCCGAGCACCCGCGTCGAGAACATGCTGGGAAACTGCAGCACCGACAGCGCATAGGCGATGGCGAAGATGACCGCCGTGGCGAAGAGGGGACGAAGGCTACGGCTCACTTGGGCACCGCCTGTTTGACCGGGCGTAGCCGAACCGGCGCCAGCCTGGAAGCAAGGGGAGACTGGATCAGCAGGATCAGGAAGATCATGCCGGCCTTGACGATGAGGTTGAATTCGGGCCGGAAGCCCGACACCAGGATGCCAGTGTTCATGGCCTGGATGATGAAGGCGCCGACAACCGCCAGCGGCACGGAGAAGCGCCCGCCGAGCAGCGAGGTGCCGCCGATCACCACCGCAAGGATGGCGTCGAGTTCGAGCCAGAGCCCGGCATTGTTGGCATCGGCGCCGCGGATGTCGCCGGCAACGATAATGCCCGCCACCGCTGCACAGAGGCCCGAGAGGCCGTAGACCATCATCAGCAGCATACGGCTGCGGATGCCCGAGAGGCTGGCGGCAGCGCGGTTGATGCCGACGGCCTCGACAAACAGTCCGACCGCGGTGCGGCGATAGAGCAGCGTCACCAGCACCATCAGCACCAGCGCGATCACTGCAGCCATCGGCAGGCCCAGGAACGAACCCGTGCCGATGAAGATCAGGACGGGATCATTGAAGGTGACGATGAAGCCTTCGGTGATGAGCTGGGCGATGCCGCGGCCGGCCACCATCAGCACCAAGGTGGCAACGATCGGCTGGATATCGAGCACGGCAACGAGGAAGCCGTTCCACAGGCCGCAGATCAGGCCGACCGACAGGGCCGCGGCAACAGCGATCGGCGCGGGGTAGCCGGCGACCACCAGCGTGGCCGCAACTGCGCCGGCCACGGCCATCACCGCGCCGACCGACAGGTCCACGCCCTTGGTTGCGATGACGCCGGCCATGCCGATGGCGAGGATTGCGACCGGCGCGCCGCGGTTCAGCACGTCGATCAGCGAGCCGAACAGGCGCCCGTCCTGCCAGGTGATGCGGAAAAAGCCGGGGAACAGTGCCCAGTTGATCAGCAGCACGCCGAGAAGCGCCAGCAATTGCGGATTGGCGAGGCCGCGAAGCGTGCGCCGGATCATGCCGGGGCCCCTTCGCGATGATTGGCGATGGCCTGCACGATGACCCCCGGATTGATGTTCTCGCCGCTGAGTTCAGCGACCAGTTCGCGGTCGCGCATCACCACGATGCGCGAGGAATAGGCGACGACCTCGTCGAGCTCGGAGGAGATGACGACCAGCGCCATGCCTTCGTCGCGCAACCGATTGATGGTGCGCACGATCTCGGCATGGGCGCCGACATCGATTCCGCGGGTGGGCTCGTCGAGGATCAGGAAGGCGGGATCGGTGGCGAGCCAGCGCGACAGGATCACCTTCTGCTGGTTGCCGCCCGAAAGGAGCTTCACCGGCATGTCGAGCGAGGCGGCGCGGATATCCATGGCTTCGCCGAACCGGCCGGCGATCTCGAGTTGCTCGTCGCGGTTGAGGCGGCTGAACCAGCCGAGCTTGCCCTGCAGGGCGATGATGATGTTCTCGCGCACCGACAGATCGCCGAAAATGCCCTCGATCTTGCGGTCCTCGGGCAGGAAGCCGAACCCATGGGCGATCGCATCGGTGGGGCGGGCAATGGTGGTGGGCTTTCCCTCGATGGTGACGGTGCCTTCATCCGCTGCATCGGCGCCGAACATGATGCGCGCCATCTCGGTACGACCGGAGCCCAGCAGGCCGGCAACCCCCACCACCTCGCCCTTGTGAATGGTGAGGTTGAACGGATGCACGCTGCGCTTCTTGCCATAGTTCTTGAAGTCGAGCAGCACCTCGCCCAGCGGCCGCGCATCCTCGACGCCGGTGGCGCCGGAGAAGGCGATGTCCTTGCCCAGCATCAGCCGGACCACGTCGGTGCGGGTGAGATCGTCGAGCGCCCGGGTCTCGATCAGCTTGCCGTTGCGCAGGATCGTCACGCGATCGGCAATGGCAAAGACCTGGTCGAGGAAATGGGTGATGAAGACGATGGCGAGGCCCTGCTGCTTGAGATCGCGGACGATCTCGAACAGCCGTTCCACCTCGTTGCGGTCGAGGCTGGCGGTAGGCTCGTCGAGGATCAGCACCTTGCCGGAGAGTTCCACGGCGCGGGCGATGGCGACGATCTGCTGGACGGCGACGGAATGGGCGCCGAGTTCACTCGCCGGATCGATATCGAGGCCGTAGCGCTGCAGCACGGCGCGGGAGTCGCGCTCCATGCGGCGGCGGTCGACGAGCCCGAAGCGGGTCGGCTGATGGCCAAGAAACAGGTTCTCGGCGACGGAGCGGTTGGGCAGGAGGTTGACCTCCTGATACACCGTGCCGATGCCGTATTTCTGCGCGTGCTGCGGGTTGTCCAGCGTGACCGGAGTGCCGTCGACCAGCACCTGCCCGGTGGTGGGCTGGTAGGCACCCGTCAGAATCTTGATGAGGGTGGACTTGCCGGCGCCGTTCTCGCCCAGGAGCGCATGCACCTCGCCGGCGCGCAGGCCGAAGTCGATAGTGTCGAGCGCGATGTGGTTGCCGAAGATCTTGACGATCTTGCGCGCCTCGAGCGCGTACGACCCTGCGTCTGCCACGATGTTCTCCCCCAAGACGTCACGATAGCAGAGCTGCCGGACCTTTGCTTCCCTCCCCCTTGAGGGGAGGGATCGAGGGAGGGGGTCGCTCCGCGGTCCGCCGAACCACCCCCTCCCCAGCCCTCCCCTCAATGGGGAGGGAGGTCTCTTGCTGGCGTCGTGCTCTAGTAACCGAGATCCTTGCGGCGCTCGTATTCGCCCTCGGGATCGTCCTCGGCGGTGTAGAGCTTGGACTCGGTGATGATGAACTTCTCGGGTTCGGTGCCGTCGGCCCAATAGGCAGCGAGGGCGTCGAAGGCGGGGCCGGCCATGTTCGGGGTCAGCTCGACCGTGGCGTTGGCTTCACCAGCAGCGATCGCGGTGAAGATGTCCGGCACGGCGTCGATGGAAACCACCTTGATGTCGGTGCCGGGCTTGAGGCCGGCATCCTTGATCGCTTGGATGGCGCCCACGGCCATGTCGTCATTGTGCGCATAGACGGCGCAGATGTCCTCACCACCATTGGTGGACTTGAGGAACGCCTCCATCACTTCCTTGCCCTTGGAGCGGGTGAAGTCGCCGGTCTGGCTCTGCGTGATGGTGATGTTGTCATGGCCGGCAATGGCTTCCTCGAAGCCCTGCTTGCGGTTGATAGCCGGGCTGGAGCCCACCGTGCCCTGCAGTTCGACGACATTGCACTCCTCGTCGCCCACCGCTTCCACCAGCCACTCGCCGGCGACGCGGCCCTCGAGCACCTGATCGGACATGACGGCGGTGAGATAGAGGTCTTCCGGCGCTTCGATGCCGCGGTCGAGCAGCACGACCGGGATTTCGGCTTCCTGAGCCTCGGCGAGCACGTCTTCCCAGCCGGTCGCCACGACCGGGGCGAGCAGGATGGCGTCCACACCCTGTGCGATGAAGCCGCGGATGGCCTTGATCTGGTTTTCCTGCTTCTGCTGAGCGTCGGCGAACTTGAGGTCGACGCCACGCGCTTCGGCTTCCTGACGGGTCACGGAGGTCTCGGCGGCGCGCCAGCCGGATTCCGAACCGATCTGCGAGAAGCCGATGACCTTGCCGGAAATATCCTGCGCCAGGACAGCCGACGACAAAGCAGTAGCGAGGCCCGCCGCGACGGCGAGCTTGGTGATGATGTTCACGATGATCCTCCCTTTGGGCCGCCGGGCGTTTTCGCTTCCGGCAACACAGGGACGGTACAAAAAGTACTATTATATGTAAAGCCCATCCTTACCTGGCGCCCGACGGCTTCGCGCAGAGGTCAAAAACGGCGGAAAGCCTGCTGTTTCAACCGAATAGAGGATACCAGGAACCATCTTGCTCCTGCATAGGGGCGCGAACCATTTCGCTTCCCGGTCGTCTACCTCCACAGGCAGTATACGGAGGCGGCGATGCGGATCATGGTTCTTGGCGGAGATGGTTTCTGCGGATGGCCGACCGCGCTGCGGCTCTCCAGGGACGGCCACGAGGTCACGATCGTCGACAACCTCTCGCATCGGCGTATCGACGGTGAGCTCGGGGTCGAGAGCCTGACGCCCATCGCCGATATCGATGAGCGTCTTGCGGCCTGGCAACGGGTCAGCGGCAGGTCAATTGCGTTCCGCAACGTCGACATCGCCCAGGACTACGATGGGCTGCGCAGCCTGCTGTCGGAGGTGGACCCTGATGCAGTGGTCCACTTCGCCGAGCAGCGCGCCGCGCCCTATTCCATGCGCAACAGCGCCACCAAACGCTACACCATCGACAACAACATCAACGCCACCCACAACCTCCTGGTGGCGCTGGTCGAACTCGACCTCGATGCCCATCTGGTCCATCTCGGGACGATGGGCGTGTATGGCTATTCCGGCGATGGCTTCGAAATCCCGGAAGGCTATCTCGATGTGTCGGTGAGCAATACCGAGGGGCAAGCCGCGACGCGGTGCATCCTCTACCCTACGCAGCCCGGCAGCGTGTACCACCTCAGCAAGTCGCTCGATCAGTTGCTGTTCCAGTTCTATGCCCGGAACGACCGGCTGCGGATCACCGATCTGCACCAGGGGATCGTCTGGGGGACGCAGACCGAGGAGACCCGTCTCGACGACGCGCTGGTCAACCGCTTCGACTATGACGGCGACTACGGCACCGTGCTCAACCGCTTCCTGGTGGAGGCGGTGAATGGCTATCCGCTGACCGTCCATGGCAGCGGCGGGCAAACGCGCGCCTTCATCAATATCCAGGACACCGTCCGCTGCGTCGCCCTGGCGCTGGCACACCCGCCGCCGCGGGGCGAGCGGGTCCGCATCATCAACCAGTTGGCTGAGACGCAGAGCGTCAAAGGCGTGGCGGAGCTGGTGGCAAGCATAACGGGTGCGCAGTTGGCGCATGTTGACAATCCCCGCAAGGAGGCCGAGAGCAACAGCCTCCAGGCATCCAACCAAACCTTCCGCACCCTCGGGCTGGAACCAATCCTGCTGCGGGACGCATTGCTCAACGAAACCCTCGAAGTCGTGGAACGCTTTAAGCACCGCTTCAACCCGGACGTGGTACCCGCGCGCTCGCTGTGGACGCGCGAAAATCGCCCCGGCGTCCTGCCCGACCCGATTGGGGGCGGCGCGAGCTGATGCGCGACCTGCTGCGGCTGTTGGCGATTGCGGTCCTGGTGTTCGCCATTGTCGGCTTCGCCATGATCTATTCGCGCGACAGCGCCTTCCGCTATGGCCTTGCGAGCTTTCTCAGCGGCACTGGCGGAGCCATCAGCCGCGGCTTCTCGGACCTTACCGGCTTGGGACGCGGCAGCGACGAGCCAGCACTGGAGACCGCATCGCTTCGGATCATGCGGCCGAACCAGACGGCCTGGGTGGGGCTGACCGGTTTCCCCGACCAGACGGCGGTGCATTTTTCGGTGCCGCAGCTCGGCGGCTATCAGCAAGGTCTGCTGGACCTGCGCTTCGACGTGCAGTTGGCGGAAGGGGGCGATGGCCTGCTCAGCATCGCCGTCAATGGCGAGCGCCGCAGCGAGATCGTGCTCAACACCGGCCACAATGCCTATGACGTGGAACTCCCCCTCACTCCGGCGGACCTGCTCGCCGACCGGGTGGTGGTGGAGTTGTCCGCGCGGGGTACCACCAATAGCGGCCAGATCTGCCCCAGTGATTCCGCCAATTCCGGCAGCGCCGTGAGCCTGTTGCCGGAGAGCGCGCTGGTCCTGACCACGCTGCAGGCTGCCGACGACCCGGAAACTGCCCTCATCGCCGCCCCCGATCCGCTTCAGCTCTATCTCGGCGCCGACACGCACAGCCAGGCCGTCACCATGTGGGCTGCCCAGAACCTTACCCGCGCCGGCGTTTCCTCGGTCATCGTGGACGATGCCAGTGGGCCGGGAAGGATCGTGGTGACGGACCAGACCGATGCGCCGGAGGCGGTCGAACTCGACGTCGGCGGCACGATCGTGCTGAACGGCAGCCAGGGGCTGCAGCGGGCAATAGGGTTCCATCGCGCTGACTTCGTGCCGGCGGGAACCGGGGGATGGCCGATTTCGGTAGCGAGGCTGACCACGGAGACCTTGGCGCGCAATTTCCGTGGATCCAGGCGCTGGACCATTCCCTACAACATCGCCGACCTGCCGGGCGGCCTTACTCCGACCCGGTTCGACCTGGCCCTGCGCGCCAGCCGGCTGGCCGACGGGAACGAGTGGATGCTGCGCATCTCGCTCAACGGCAACCTGCTCCGCACCGAGCGGCTACCGGGTGACAACCCGGACATCCGGTTGCCGGTCGAGCTGCCCACCGAATTGCAGCGTCTCTCCAACGCGCTTCTGGTCGAACTCATCGATACCTCGCCGAACCAGAGCATCTGCCGCGCCGCCCCAGACGCGCAGGCCCAACTCCTGCCCGAAAGCCGCCTGAGCGCCTCGGGGGCGCAGCCCGTCGACGGCTGGAGTGCTCTGGTGCGTGAACTGGCCGAGGCGGAGTTCGTGGTACCCGGCAACCACGGCCTGCTCTCCGTCCATCAGGCGACCCGCGTCGCGGCGGCCCTGGCGCAGTTTCTGCCGGTGGATGCCAAGGTGGCCTTCATGGCGGACGGTCCTGCCATGACACTGACGGTGGTGGATCGCGAGCGGATTGCCGAGATCCTGCAATCCAGAGAGCGGGACGCCGAGGACGCGAGGGGGAAGCTGTGGGCGGTAACGGCGGCGCCGAGCGCCACAGCCGACACGCTCGGCCTCACGGACCTCACCAGCGGAGACGCGGCGGCGGCGCTGCTGCAGCAGATGCGCGCAACCAACGTGGCCATCCTTGTCCAAAGCCCGCCCCTCCAGTGAGCCCCGCGCCCCGGCGGGTCACCATTACTGGTCGGTCGACAGCGCGCCGGCCACGCTGACGCGGCAACTGCCGCTTTCCGCAGCGCCACTGGTGTTGCTGCTGTTCACCCTGTTCAGCTCGTGCCTGCTGTTTGCCATCAACACCGTGCCGGCGCTGGTGGCGACGTTTCCGAACCGCGACTTCGTGTTCTCGCCCTATCTGGGCACCCACTCCATCCCGCTGCGCATCTTCATCCTGTCTTTCTACCTCGCGTTCGCCGCGGTGGTGGGCGCCAGTTCGCTGGGCAAGGTGAAGTTCCTCGTCGAGATGACCGCCACCTTCATCACCGTCTGCTGCGCCTTCGACCTACTCAATGTCGTGCTCTACGAGGCCTTCGGGTTCATCTATTCCCTCCATGTGGTCGAGATCCTGTCGGGACTGTTCGGCTTCTTCGTCTTCTCGCTGAAGCTGCTCGACCACGGCACCATGCCGCCTCGGGCCGAGACCCCCATGGGCCAGCGCTACAAGGGCATGGCGTCGTTCCGGCTCGCCATCGCCGTGGCCATTGCCATCGTCCTCTCGGTCCTCGTAGACCAGCAGGACGTCTTCATCATCGAGCGTCTGCGCGAGCTAGCGCTGCTCGGCGGCACCGGCCCCGGCGTCTTCCTGTTCCTGCCCATGCTGTTCCTGCTGCTTTATGTCGACGGCACGGTGCAGGCGATCATCCGGCGCAAGGTGACCTTCACCCCGCCCGTGACCGTGATCGTGCCGGCGCACAACGAGGCGCATGTGATCGATCGCACCATCGCCAGCCTCGATGCTTCGGCCGCCGGTTATGGCGGCGACGTCCTGGTGCTGGTGCTGAACAATGCCTCAACAGACGACACGGCGGGCGCTGCATGGGCGGCGTTCGACAAGGCCCGGCACCTCAGGGGACGCGTCGTCGATGTGCCGACGCCGGGCAAGGCCAAGGCTCTGAACCGCGGCGTGCGGGAAGTCGACACCCCGTACATGATCCGCATCGACGCCGATACGCAGGTGCTGCCCGAAACACTGCGCCGCGCCATGCGCCACTTCTCCCGCCAGCATGTGGGCGTGGTCGGCGGGCTGCCCCTGGCGCCAGGTGATGGCCCTTTCGACCGCGCCCGCACGCTCGAGGTCCTGCTCAAGCACGGCTACTACCAGGTGGCCTACGGCGCCACCGATGCGATCGTCGGCGTCCCGGGCATGTTCGCCGCCTATCGCACGCATCTGGTGCGCGCCGTCGGCGGGTTCGTCACCGGCATGAACGGCGAAGACACGGACGTGTCTCTGCGCATCGGCGAGATGGGCTACCGCATCGTTGGCGACCCGTCGGTGGTCTATATCTCGGAAGTGCCGGTGACATACCGGCATCTGCGCGAGCAGCGCATGCGCTGGTTCCGCTCGATCTACCATGTGAGCGCCCGCAACCGGAATTATCTCGACAGCTGGCGCTTTTCCATGCGCGGCAAAGTCATCCTGCCGTTCATGCTCCTGAACTCCGCCCGACGGGCGATGATGGTGCCGCTGGCGCTGTTCGGGGTGCTTCATCTCGGGTTCGGGCTCGACCCGGAGAGCCAACTCACGGCGAGCGCCGTGCTGGCCGTGCTCTTGGGGGCGCCGACCCTGATGGCAGCCTTTGCGGCCCTCGCCAATGGCCGACCCAAGGCCTTGCTGGGGTTACCGGAATACACGCTGTTCCGGATCGCCCGCTCCTACCTCACCCTTGAATCGGTGCTCAGCATCGCCTTCGCCAAGCCGCCTAAACTCGGTAAAATTGCAACCCGATAGCTCATCCCCTGTTCTTGTTGGCAAGCGACTATCCGCCAACAGGCACCGGCGCCCTCCGCCATGCCGAGGGGTTCGAGCCAAATGCGCTATCCGTTGCTTGCCTTCCTGTTCGTCTTCGTGCTCGGGCCGTACACGGCGCACGCCCTGCTGACGGGCGCCGCGCGGATCCAGCCGAGGGACGCGACAGTGCCTGCGATCCAGCGTTCAGCGAAAATCTCCGACCGCAGCCATTTCGGCGGCGGCGTCCTCATCTCCATGCGCCAGAGCGGCGCACACCGACTGATCGCACTGAACTAGCATCGGCTTGGAGGAAATGGCGGAGGGGATGGGTCTGATACCCAACCTTCTCTGAGATACAGTGGCAGTATTGCCAAGGGCGTGGCGCTGAACCCCTGCTTGTGCAAGCAGTGGCGGTCCACGCGTTAACGGCACACGACCTGAGCTCAGGGAGCGAAACGGTTTTCGACACCTGCAGCGACAGGTATAGTCTTGCAAATGAAGATGCTCTTCCTGGCAACGCTGATCATAGTTGGGTGCATTGTCGCAGGGCTATTCCTTTGGCGCTGGTCGGACCATCAAGCCGACCGTCGGATTGGAGCATCGCTGGCTGCGACTCAACCGGAAAATCCAGCGCAGTTCGATCCGGAGATGGTCGCGGACCTGCCTGAACCCGCACGGCGGTACTTCTCGTTCACCATCAGGCCGGGCACGCCGCTCTACACGGTGGCGGAGATCGAAATGGTCGGCCAGTTCAGTCTCGGGACCAAGGAGTCGCCGGACTACATGGCCATGCGGGCTCATCAAGTTCTAGCCGCGCCCGAGGGCTTCGTTTGGCGCATGTCTGCCAGGAACGGGCCAATGAGTGTTTCCGGCTCTGATGCCGCAGCGGACGGGATGAGTTGGACGCGTTTCTGGCTCATGGGACTGGTCCCGGTGGCCCGCATCAGCGGGACGGATGACCACCGGCGATCAGCGTTTGGCCGCTACGTGGCCGAGGCAGTTTTCTGGACTCCCGCCGCCCTGTTGCCCGGACCTGGGGTGGTCTGGGAGCAAGTCAACGAAACGACCGCCCGTGTCACCGTCACTCATGAAGGGATTCAGCAGTCAGTCGACGTGACGGTGGACGCCGAGGGCCGTCCCCTTACGGTCGTCTTTCCGCGTTGGAGCGATGCCAATCCTGAGAAGACTTTCAAGCTCCAGCCGTTCGGCGGCAGTCTAACACAGTTTAGGGACTTCGACGGCTTTCGTCTGCCGACGCATGTCGAGGCAGGCAATCAGTTTGGCACCGATGCGTACTTCCCGTTCTTCATTGCGGATATTACCGGCATCACGTTTCCCTCCCAGTTGGCTTCGGGACGATGACGGTGCTTCCCGCTGGGCATGACCATCGACGGTCGTTTGCTCGTTCGAAATGAAAGGGCTGAGCACGGCGACGCTAAGATACGAACTCTCCGGCAGGGCAAACGATCTAGAGTACTGGGTTCGGTCGGCCATTTTACCTGTTCCTGCGCGCGCTCTCCGACCTTCCTTCTCCTCTACCCGCGGAGCTGCCCAGTTCTCTCAGGAGTCTTCCCGCCCGGCTGCGCTCTGCCGCGCTCCCATGCGCTAAGAAGCGCTCCAGGATCGGCCCGAGTTTTCGTTGAAGAGGCGGGTCTTCGCGGGCAAATTCGAACAGCGATGTCATGCTTGAAGTCGTGACGATGCGGCTCCTGTCCCTGAGATATTCCAGCAAAATCGTAATCGCGACATCTCGCTGGGAAGCATCAAGGCCGATGCGCGGCAGCATTTGAGCTATGTGCCAGCGCAGTTCCTGCTGGACGCTGGTTCGCGCCAACCGGAGAAGCCGCGACCGGAGTGGAACGAACCAATCAGGTCTGCTGATCGAAATCTTCTCAGCAGCATCGGCGCAGCGCATCCGGAGCACCTCGTCCTCGCCCTCCATTCCATCGAGGAGAACCGGGAGCTGCTCCGGGTGGGCGAGCACAAAGGGTACAACCGCACCGACCCGGCCGATGGATCGCCTGTCGCCACCCGCAAGAACTGACAGGATATCCATGTCCTGCCGGCTCGTCATTGGCGCAAGCTCGATTGCTGCAACCAAAGGTCGAGTGCGGTCAAGAACATCCAAGCCAGGAAAATGCCGATCGTGATCCGCTCGTAAAAGCCCATGGCAGGCCAGCCTTGCGCCGCGGCGATGGCCGCCAGCAGGCCGGAAACGAAAACGGCAGCCAATGCCAAAAGGGTCAGCAGAGACCGGACCTTCCCCTCCGGGCGTCTGCGCCAGCCGAGGCCCAAAAGAAGCATCGCAGCCATGGTGCCGATGGACAGCAATCCTGCCGTCACCAGATGCGCGATTCCGGCAGGTGTTGCGGGTGCACCCACGGCGTCCATCGGGAAGGGCCATGAAATAAGGCCCAGAACGCCTGTCAGTCCCACGACAACGCTGCCCCATCGGAACATGCGGCCCCATCGACGCGTGCGCATGAACAGACCGAGGGCGAACACGACCACCAGCACGTTGTAGATAGCGAAGCCAGGTTCGAGTTGGCTGCGCCGTATGGCACCAGTTGCCGTGAGCTCGCTGATCGCCTGGTTGACGTGGCTGTAGTCTGGAGTGAGCACTCCCCCCCCCCCAAGATCACAACGGCAGAATAAAGCAAAGGCGCGGCCATACCGGCCAGTAGTAAGTGCGATGGAGAGGACGGAATGGCGTGCAATCTCTTCAGTTGTCGATGCCTTCCTTTTGCATGTGCGCGACCCCAGACTCATCCTTCGTCATTCGCAGCCGCTTGCGTGGGTCGCACGATTCCAGACCACCTCATCGAGCCATATCCGACAGGTCGCGCCCCAAGCCTACGGAAAGATCTTCAGCGGAATCAAACAGGAGTTGTAAGGCGTAGTGCGGATTGTGAACGTGGATACCCGCATCCGCGCCGACGAACTTCCAGTTGTACGCAGCCTTCAGGAGCCGAGGGGTCCAGCTCGCGTAGGCGACGGGTGCGCCCTCCCGCTGGTCCGGCAGTCCGTCCGCATTGTGGTCGGAAAAAAAGTAGGGATGGCGATTTCCATCGTAGACGATTGCCGTTCCAGCTACCTCGCGCGCGTACTCGGCCAGCAAAGCGAACAGCCGCTCCCTGTTGGCGACGATGTCAGCGAAGATGCCCTGCTCAAGATTGCCGCTGCCGTCGAAACTCTGGCGAGAAATGCGGATTGCACGTGAATCGCCCGATTCATGGCAGGTGGTGCACGTCTCCTCCGCCACAGTCAGGTTGTGCGGTTCGTGGCACCCCACACAGGTAGAGACCGGGCGGGCGTGGAAGAACCGCTGCTGGTAGTCCTTCCCTGGATACTGGTATCCCAAAGCGCCGGAACCCCCAAGCAGGCTCGCTGCGGCTACCGCGTAATGTGGATTGATGAAGGACAGTTCTGGATTGACCTCGTCCTCGGAGCTTTCCGCCACTGCACGTTCGATCGTTGCGCTCGACGCCCGGCCCTGGTGGCAAGTCATGCATGCCGCTTCAGCACCCACCACGGGATGCTGAGTGCCGGAAGGGAGCCGGATCTCGTTTACGCTCGGAAGGCCTGGATGGTGGCAGGTGTCGCAATCCACCACCCCGCCGACGGGTATAGGACTCTGCGGCGGTCCCGGAGTGCTGCCATCGAACCCGTACAATGAGCGAAACCCCGCTCCAGAGTGACAGGTGGAGCAAACTGGCGGGATTTCGCCAGTATCGTTCCAATGCGCGAAGGACTCGGAATGTATATTCGCGTGCCCAGATCGAGCCCATTGCGTGATCTCTTCAATATTAGGGGTCCGCTCCGGCGTCTGTCCGATTGCCGACGCAACCACGAATAGGGCCGGAATACTGCTCCACAGGAGAATTGATCTGAGTTGCACGGGCGGCCCTCCTCGCACGGGTGGAAGCATCAAAAGTTCTCTGGTAGTCCTTGATTGTCAAGCGGAAGGGCGATTGCCGTCTCAGTCAAGCCACGGAGGGACATGCAATATTGGGACACATGGAACGCGGCCTGTTCGTACGAGTGGCATCGCCCCAACCTCTGCCAGGAACACCTGAAACCGTCATCACGGCCGAAGCGGGAGTGAACCTGCCCCCGTGGATGGAATTCAGGGTGGAGCGCCTGGTCGAGGTCGGCAGCCGTGTTGCCCAAGGCACGCCAATCCTGAGGGATCGCCGGCGTCCCGAGTGCCTCATCACAGCACCCATCTCTGGCCGCCTTTCGGAACTTGAGACTGGTGCGGGGCGCCGGCTGACGAGCCTGATCGTTCAGGCGGAAGGTTCAGGCGAGCGGCACCAATATGATGCCAAGTTGGCACTCGGAGAACTTGAAGGCGGAAACGGATCAACCGCGCTGCGTCAACTGCTTCAGAGTTCTGGTCTCTGGATGCGACTGAGGAGCCGGCCTTTCGGCAAAGTGCCCGAAGCATTAGCGGCTCCTGCCGCGATATTTGTCATGGCGGTCGATACTCGTCCCCTGGCGCCGGACCCGCGGCATGCGATCGGAGAGGATAACATCGCACGACTCAATTTTGGATTACGCGCGCTCTCAAGCCTCTGCGACGGGCCCCTATTCTTCTGCCAGGACCAAGGGCCGGACATCCCTGACGCGCACGGTAGATTGAAGATAGTTCGGACCGGCGAGTTGCACCCTCAGGGTCTGGCGGGGCTCCAGATCCACCGGCTGTTCCCTGCGCGTCTGGCCCGACAGGTCTGGGACATCTCCATAGAGGATGTCGTCGCCATCGGCCAACTGCTGTCCGAGGGCCGGCTGCCGGAAACGCAAGTGGTGTCCGTTGCCGGGCCGGGACTGCGCGAGGCGAGGCTCGTCCGCTGCCCTCCCGGAGCCGATCTGCGCGAGCTCTGCTACGCCTTCATGTCACCCGGTCCGCGCATCATCCTTTCCGGCTCGGTTCTCGATGGGCGCGAGTTGCGCTGGCTCGGTTTCCACGACCGGCAGGTTACGGTGCTCGAGCGTCGCGAGCCAACGCCGCGGCACTGGCTGGAATCGGCCCTTCGCCGGGCATCGCGCCCGGAACCAGTCATTGCCACGGCTGCCGTCGAGCAGGCGTTGGGAGGCGCTAT
This sequence comes from Devosia albogilva, assembly GCF_042685625.1. Taxonomy (NCBI): domain Bacteria; kingdom Pseudomonadati; phylum Pseudomonadota; class Alphaproteobacteria; order Hyphomicrobiales; family Devosiaceae; genus Devosia; species Devosia albogilva. The sequence continues at coordinate 2,188,297 of NZ_JBHUNP010000001.1, read as the reverse complement.
GCCGGGGATGGCCCTTCTGCGAGCGCTCTCCGTCGGGGACGACGAGGCCGCAATCGACCTTGATGTCCTTTCGCTGGTCGAAGAAGACCTGGCGCTCGTTGATTACGTTACCGCGGCATCGCCGCGCTTCTCGGATCTGCTGCGCGCTGCTCTGAACCGCATCGAGGCAAACACATGATCCGTGGCATCTGGACTCGCGAGACCGTTGCCATGGTTTTCCTGGCTGCACTGCTACCAGTTGCGGTGTCATGGATCTGGGACGAAGGGGTCTTGGGCACCGGTCGCCTCGTGTTCGTCCTTATCCTGGCCGGGATATGGCAGGCGCTGTTTACCTTTTTCCGCGCCCAGCCGCCGAGCGCGGCCGGGGCTATATCCGCATTTGCCATCGCCGTTCTGGCACCCGAGGTGGGGCCGCTTCAGTTCGCGATAGGGGTCAGTTTCGGTTTCGTCTTCGGCGAACTGGTCTTTGGCGGCTGGGGGCGGAGTGTCCTCAGCCCAGCGGTTGTGTCCATCATGTTCCTCGGCTTCGGCTTTCCCGCGGCGGATTGGCCTCACCTGCCGGTTCAGATCGGCTGGGCCACAATCCCGGCAGCGGCTATCCTCCTGTTCTTCGGCGTGCTGCCGTGGCGCGTCCTGGCTGGCGCACTTGTGGTGCTCATCGCTGCGGGTGGGTTCAACTTCGACCTGCTGACCAGTGCCGTTGCATTTGTTCTGGTTTTCCTCGTCTGCGATCCGGCGGTCAGCGCGTCGACGCCGCTTGGGCGTTGGCTCTATGGAGCCCTCTTTGGTGCATTGACCGCACTCTTTGCCGCATTTTGGGAGACAGCTCCCGTGCAGATTGCTGTTTCGGCAGCACTCCTGGTTTCGCTCGCAGCACCTCTACTGGATGAAATAGCCATCGCCGTCTGGCAGGCTGTTCGGAGATATCGTCGTGGCTGAGCTCAACCCGATCAAGCTGTGGCGAGGGATCCTGTCGCTGCCCAACGAAAGCCGAACCAAGACCATCGCCGTTGCCTTTACCGTCTCCATCGTGTGCGCTCTGCTGGTCACGGGTGCTACGGTCGTGCTGCGGCCGATCCAGGCGCAGAACCGCGCGCTTGAACAGCAGACTCGACTTGAGGCGCTGCTGGCAGAAATCCCGGGGCTATCGGCGATTTTGGCAACGTCCGATGAGATGAAGTTGTCGACTGTCGTGGTGGATCTACGGCGCGCCGAGGCTGCACAGGATGTTACACCCGAGACGATGGCAAGCGCCCTAACGGACTCCGCCAACTGGACCGAGTTGTCGCCGCAGGAGGACATCGCCAACTTGGGAAGCCGCGCCGACTTCAAGCAGATTTACCTGCTCCGCGGCCCAGAGGATCAAGTGGAGCTGGTAATTCTGCCGATCAGCGGGACAGGTTACGGCGGCCCGATTGAGGCGATGATTGCAGTCGAGGGCGACATGAACACCGTCGCGGGGCTCGCGGTGATGTCGCACAACGAGACTCCGGGGCTGGGTGCGCGGATCGATGAACCCGCCTGGCGGCAGCAGTTTGCAGGCAAGCGCATCGAGGACGACACCGGAACACCTCAGTTAGCCGTTGCGCGCGGCGCAGCGACGACCGAATTCGAGGTCGACGCCATTACCGGCGCGACGCGAACCAACACGGCCATGACGCAAATGCTGGCATTCTGGCTCGGGCCAAACGGGTACGGCCCGCTTCTCGATGCCATACGACGGGGAGAGTTCTGATGCGGCTCTGGGGAACCCTTACCGATCCAATCCTGCGTCAGAATCCTGTCACCTTGCAGATCCTCGGCATCTGCTCGGCGCTTGCGGTGACGACCACGCTTGCTGCAGCGATCACCATGTCAGCGGCACTGACGGCCGTCGTGGTGGCCGCTGCAGGGATCATCAGCCTCATCCGGCGGCATCTGCCTTCCTCCATCCGCCTCATCGTTCAGATAATCATCGTCGCGTCACTCGTCATCGTCGTGGATCAGTTTCTGCAGGCGTTCTTCTTCGAGATGAGCCAACGGCTCTCCGTCTTTGTCAGTCTCATCGCTACCAATTGCGTCGTCCTGGGACGCACCGAGTCCTTCTCGCTCCACAATCCGCCCGTTCCCGCCATGACCGACGCGCTCGGTAACGGCCTCGGCTATTCACTGGTCCTCGTGATCATCGGCAGCGTGCGCGAGCTGTTCGGCCAAGGCACTCTCATGGGCACTGAAGTCTTTCGCACCACCGAACAGGGCGGCTGGTTCGAGCCGCTGAGCCTGATGCTTCTTGCACCGAGTGCGTTCTTCCTGCTCGGCGGCCTGGTCTGGGCAATCCGCAGCTGGCGGGTGGAACAGGTGGAGGTCTCCGAGCACGCGCTGGCCCCTGCCGAGGAGACGCGGGGATGAGCGATCTCGGGGCGCTCTTCATACGCTCGGCGTATATCGAGAACATGCCCCTCACGCTGTTTCTGGGGCTGTGCACCTTTCTGGCGCTGTCGCGCAGACCAGGAACGGCAGTTGGGCTCGGCGTAGCGGTGATTGCGGTCATGGGGGTGACTGTGCCGCTCAATCATCTGCTCTACACGTATCTGCTTGCTCCGGGCGCGTGGGCGTGGGCCGGTTTTCCTGATCTCGACCTGAGCTATCTGCGCCTTCTGACCTTTATTGGGGTGGTCTCGGCGGCAGTGCAGCTGGTCGAAATGGTCCTCGACCGGTCCTTTCCCGCGCTCTTCGCTACCTTCGGCGTCTTTCTCTCCCTGCTCGCGGTCCATTGTGCGATCCTCGGCGGAAGCCTGTTCATGGCCGACCGCAGCTACAATCTCGCCGAGAGCACCGTCTTTGGCATCGGAGCCGGCACCGGATTCGCCGTGGCGGTGATCGTGCTGTCGGCAATCCGGCGGCGGCTGGCTTATGCGGATCTGCCGGCGGGACTTCAGGGACTAGGCATTGCCTTCATCCTGACGGGCATGATGTCCCTCGGTTTCGCCACCTTTGCCCAGGTGGCAGTACCATGATCGAGATCACTCTAGGCAGCGCACTGATCGTCCTCCTCATTTTAGGACTTGCCCTGGGCCTTCTCGCAGCGCGGTCGCGACTGGTGCCAGACATCGCTCTGAAGGTGATCGTGAATGGGGGGCAGGCAATCACAGCCAAGCGGGGCGCGAAGCTCCTCGAGGTCCTCCACGGCGCCGACATCCCCATTCCCGCAGCCTGCGGCGGCAGCGGAACCTGCGGGCAATGCCGCGTCACCGTCACCGGTGACGGCGCAGGCGAGTTGCGATCGACCGAGCGCGGTCTACTATCAGCGAAGGAGCGTCGCGAGAAGGTGCGGCTGGCGTGTCAGCTCAACCTGCGCGGCACGGTGGATGTTTCCGTGCCACCTGAGGTCATGTCGGCGGAGGGCTTCACATGCCGGGTCATCAGCAACCGCATGCTCGCTCCACTGATCCGCGAGTTGGTGCTGGAAATCCCGGAAGGGCGCGACCTGACCTTTCGAGCGGGCGGTTTCATGCTGCTGACCGCGCCCCCCTACGAACGCGACTTCTCGCAGCTCGAGATCAATGCGGAGCACGAGCTGACCTGGCGGATTTCGGGTTGGTCGGGGCTGCGATCAGTTACCACAGAGCGCACGTCACGCGCTTACTCGTTCGCGGGGCGACCGGAGGACCGCGGCCGCCTGGTTCACAATATCCGCCTGGCAGTTCCGCCTGCAGGGCGCGAAGCCGAGATCCCGCCGGGCATCGTCTCATCGTACCTCTTCGGCCTCAAACCAGGCGACAGCATCGACGTGTCCGGCCCCTATGGGGAATTCCACGTCCAGCCGACCCAGCGCGAGATGGTCTTCGTCGGCGGCGGTGTCGGTATGGCACCGCTTCGCGCCATGATCCATGAGCAACTTGCCCGCGGCACAAGCCGCAAGATGTCGTATTTCTACGGCGCCCGGTCGGTCGCCGATCTCTTCTATGTCGAGGAATTCGAGGCACTAGCTGCGCAGCACGAGAACTTCGACTGGACGGTGGCGCTTTCAGACCCCGCGCCGGGTGACCGTTGGCGAGGCGCGACCGGCTTTATTCATGAGGTCCTGCGGAAGGCGATGCGCGACCATCCGGCGCCGGAAGAATGTGAATACTATCTCTGCGGACCACCGGTGATGATCTCTGCCGTGCTCTCCACGCTCGACGATCTGGGCGTGGAGCCGCAATCCATCTTCAACGACGATTTCGGGAGCTGAGGACATGAACAAGATCCATCTCACCCGGCGTCAGGTTCTCGCAGGCGGCCTTGCAGCGGCAACGGCACTTGCCTGTCCGGCGCTCGCCCGCTCCGCATCTCCGACTTTGGCGATTGGCGGACCGGCCTTCGGCACCTCCTGGAAGGCCACGTTGAGGGCCGCGGCCAACGCGGGCGTGCTCGAGACTGCCCTGCAGGAGACGCTTGCTCGGATCGACCGGCTGATGTCGCCATGGCGGCGCGACAGCGCCATCACAGCATTCAATGAGAGGCGAAGCCGGGACTGGCAGCCGATCGACAGCGAAATCGCTACGGTCGTTCAAGCGGCATCGTCGGTTCGGGGCGCCAGCGAGCGAGCCTTCGACATCGCGGTCGGACCGCATGTGGGACGCTGGGGCTTCGGTCCAATGGCGGCAGCAGAGGTTCCCCTGGACGCCGAGGTCCTGGCTTCGGATGCTGCCCTTTGCAAGTCACACCCCGAAGTGACTGTCGATCTCTGTGGCATTGCCAAGGGTTATGCGCTTGACAAGATGGTGAGCGTGCTGCGTGAACGCGGCGAGGAGAATCTTGTCGTCGACCTGGGCGGTGAAGTCGCTGCGCTTGGATATCATCCGAGCGGTCGTTCATGGCAGATTGCGGTGGAGGATCCCCGCCACGGCCATTTCGGTTCGGCCGAAATCATCGCCCTCGCTGGGCGGGCAATCGCCACGTCCGGCGACAAGGTCAACGGCTATACGCTTGGCGGAAGGCGCTACAGCCACATTATCGATCCGACCACAGACGAGCCCGTAGAGGGGGCCGCTGCATCGGTCTCCGTCATCGCCGACAACGCCATGCTGGCCGACGGATGGGCAACTGCGCTCGTGTCCGCGGGCGTCAATGGCCCTGCACTGGCCCAGCGAAATGGGCTGGACGCTCTTTTCCTTTTCAACGAGGAAGCGAGCCTTCGACGTGTCGCAATCGGTCGCTTCGATGAGCACTTGGCCTGAGGAGGAACGCACATGGAGCTTGTCATCGCGCCACTGATCGTCATTCTGGCAACGGGTGGTCTTGCGCTGGGACTGATGGTTCGGGGCCGCGTGCTTCAGACCTCCTGCGGCGGGTTAGCCTGCCTGCCTGACGATGCCCGTTGTGCGGGATGCCCGAAGCGGACTCAGCAGGTGCACGGCGATGACTGACGTTATCGCCAGTGTCATCATGCGAACGGATTATCTGACGCTCGACACGGAGATGCCGATCCGTCAGGCCGCCGGCCTACTGCACGCGAACGGCCAGGAAGCAGCACCGGTCGTGGACGCTGCAGGCACCCTCGTCGGAATTTTGACGCAGAAGGACTGCTTCCGCCCCGCCATGATGGCGAGCTACTACCGGCAGTGGCGGGGCACCGTGGGCGACCAGATGAGCCGCCCTGTCAAGATCATCGAGGCTGAAGCGGACATCGTCGCCGCCGCCGAGATGTTCCTTTCAGAGCCGCACCGGGCCTTCCCAGTGCTTCGATCGGGACAGATTATCGGGTTATTGCGCCGCGAGGACGTCCTCGGCCGCTTGCTCGAGTTGGGTTAACGAGGACGAGGGGTAGTCTTGCCGAGGCACCATTGGGTCCGACCATCAGATCAAGGCGATCGCACCGCGCCCGTTCGTGGTGAGCAGCGCCACCAAATAGAGCCCGTATGTGGCCAGGAAGACGACACCTTCGCGTCGACTTAGGCGCCAGCCGGTCACTGCAAATACAACGAGCAGCACAGCCGTGCCCACCATCACCCAGACATCAAAGCGAAGGAATTCCGAGCTAACTGCCACCGGCGAGATGAGCGCACACCCTCCAAGGATCCCGAGCGCGTTGAAGATGTTGCTGCCCACAACATTCCCGAAGGCGACGTCGCCCTTTCCGCGGATCGCAGCCATCACAGATGTGGCGAACTCCGGCATCGACGTGCCAACCGCCACTAAGGTCAGGCCGACTACCGCTTCGGACAGTCCGAGGCGCGGCGCTATCTCAATAGCCGCTCCGATCAGGAGGTCCGCCCCGAACACAACTCCAACGATACCGCCAACGGCGAGCGTCAGCGCGAGCCAGACTGACACTGGCGCCGCGTGGGCCTCGGCTTGGGCGCTATGCATTTCGGCGCTTGCGTCGGAGGACATCCTCTCCGTCGCGTAGGTGTAGCCGACGTAGCCGGCCAGAAGAACCAGCAGTATCAAGCCCTCCCAACGGCCGATCTCGCCCCTCAGGGCAAGCACAAGCAACAACAGGCTGGCTCCGATCAGGACGATCCCATCACGACGGAACGCCTCCTTGCGCGTCGCGATTGGCAGGATCAGTGCGGACGCCCCCAGGATGAGCAAGACGTTGGCGATGTTGCTGCCTATGACGTTGCCGACCGCAATTGCAGGTGCTCCGCGCACCGCAGCCTGAATGCTCGAAACAAGCTCGGGCATCGAGGTTCCGAAGCCGACAAGCGTCAGGCCGATCATCAGCTGAGAGACACCGAGGCGCGTCGCTACACTGACGCTGCCTCTGACCAAGGCTTCGCCACCGCCGAGCAGCAGTGCAAGACCGATGATGAGTTCAATCCAAGTCAATCTGCAGATTCCTGAATTCAGGGGGGAGCCGTCCTATGGAAGCTTCAGCCTGCGGATCGGGTCACCTTCCTGCGATATGCCCGGCTCGCATCTGGTCGGACCTGCTCCGAGGAGGCCGACCTGGACATCCGCATAGGCGGCGTCACCGCCTTGCCTCGCCGAATAGGATCACGGAGCAGCCGCAATCCATTGAGAACCACCAGCACCGTCCCGCCTTCATGTCCGATCACGGCGATCGGCAGAGGCAGTTCAAAGAACAGCCCCCCGGTCACGAGCACTGCCATCGCCCCTATGGCGAATGTGAGATTCTGGCGAATGATCGCCGCCGTCCGACGTGCGAGCCGATGCGCTTCTGCAAGCCGCCCCATGTCTTCCGACAGGAGGGCGACGTCAGCTGCCTGAAGCGCAACCTCTGAGCCCGCCGCCCCCATGGCGATTCCCACTTCGGCGCGTGCAAGCGCGGCTGCGTCGTTGACGCCGTCGCCGACGTAAGCAACCTTGCCAGTTGCTGCCAGTTCGCCCACCATGCTGACCTTGTCTTCAGGCAGCATGTCAGCATGGATCTGCGCTGGCTGTAGCCCGAGCTCTTCGCCTATCCGCAGCGCCACGGGACGGCGGTCGCCGGTCATCATGACGATCCTGCCGATCCCGGCCTCCGTTAGCGCAGCAAGTGTCGGCCGCGAGGTCGCGCGCACCGCATCGGCGATGGTAACGGCCCCGAGCACCCGCCCATCCCGCCCGGCATAGATTACCGAGTGGGCGTCCGCGGCCAAGGCCAGCAGTGCTGGGTGATCGATGGACGCGCCCATAAGCGTGGCAAGGCGCGGATTGCCAGCCCACAACCGGGATTGCCCATCATTGCCGACGATACCCTCGCTCGGTCTGTTGACCACGTCCAGCACCTTGGCAGGCTGCAGGCCGCGGCTGGCGGCCTCTCGCCGGATTGCGGCTGCACTGGGGTGTTCCGATTGGGCCTCCAACCCCGCGAGAAGCGCCAGGAAGCCCGGCTCGTCGTCATCGAGGGCCACGACACCAGTCACGGCCGCCTTTCCCGTGGTCAGTGTGCCTGTCTTGTCGAAGGCGAAGGTGTCCACCGACGCAAGCGTTTCGAGCGCTTCACCGCCCTTGAACAGCACGCCTCCACGCGCAGCAGCAGACAGCGACGACAGAATGGCGGCCGGCACAGAAATAACGATCGCACAAGGACTGGCTGCAACCAGCAGGGTCGCCGACCGATACAGCGCTTCCTCCCAAGTGCTTCCGAGGAGGTAGAAGGCGCCGAAGGCGAGGACGGCGCCGGCCATCACCGCAATCGTGTAGCGCTGCCCGAACCAGGCGCTGAACCGCTCAGAGGGAGCTTTGGACGATTGGGCCTGGGTGACAAGCGCTATCATCCTCGCGACGGTGCTGTCCTGCACCGTCTTCGTTACGGCGGCCTCAAGCACACCGTCGATGTTTACCGTCGCCTCGAATACTGGGGCCCCGGGTTCCTTGGTGACCGGCATGGACTCGCCAGTGATGTTTGCCTCGTCGAGAGCGCCGCGACCGCTGGTAATGATTCCATCCGCGGGGACCCGCGCCCCGGGCCGCAGGACGAAAGTATCGCCCACTGCCAGCTCGGCAACCGGGACTTCGGTGACCAGGCCGTCGGGCCCCTTGCGTAATGCAGTTTCCGGTCGAAGCGCCATTAGGGCTTCTATGGCCCGGCGGGCGCGTCCCATCGCCCGCTCCTCCAAAGTGGTCGAGACACTGAACAGCGTCAAAAGGATCGCGCCCTCGAACGGTGCACCGACCGCTGCAGCCGCAAGCGCCGCGACGACCATCAGCAGGTCGATGTCCAGAATGTGCTCATCCCACAGGACGGAAACTGCTCTCCAAGCTGCCGGTAGGCCGCCAGCGAGATACACAATCGTGAGGCCTGATAGGGACGAGATGTCGGCTGCGCCACCTCGGAGGGGCCATAGTCCAAGGATGGCCAGCAGCATTCCGAGGACTGTCGAAACGGTCAGGACGAAGGATAGATTTTCTTGCAGCAGTCGTCTCACGTGATCTTGGCGCACCGTTGCAGCTCTCTTTACTCCAAATTCCGTTCGGCCAGCCCATAGTGCTGCGCGCCGGTCGGGCACAGCACTGATAGCACGGAAAGCTGTTGCGACAGACCGGCGCCGGCGATTCAGTATGCTAGTGCGCCTACCTTCCCAGAACCGATTTGATCGTGTGACCGCCGCCATAGATCGCGAGCCAGAGGCCGGCGAAGCCTAGCAGGTGTTCCCATGGTATCGGCACGATTGACGTGCCGGCGGTTGCGTTCGCTACCGGCAATATCACGCCGTTCCATGACCAGAGGAACAGCAACATCCACGACATGGCCGGGCGCCATCCCCAGAAGAAGACGCTGCCACGCTGATCCTCGCGGTCCAGCATGTGGTCGCGCTGCGAGGTCGCCATCGTGAGATAGGCAAGCCACTCGGCGCTTCGTTCGCGCTCGATCGCCTGCACCTTGGTGGCGGCCTTGGAATCAGCCTCGATCGCAGCTTTCACTGCTTCCGGTGTGGGCTGAGCACCAAAGGCCTGGGCAACGTGCGTTTCGCGACGCACTGATGAGCGCCTATGGGGGGCGTTGTGCGATGACCGGTTGCGCTATCGCAGACGTCCTCGAGGCGGCGCACATTTATCCATATCGAGGAGCGGCGACCAATGCCGTGTCAAATGGGCTTCTCTTGCGGGCCGACTTGCACACTCTGTTCGATTGCGGCCTGATCGCCATCGACGCCGTCTCGAGAACGATTCTGGTGTCTCCCCGGCTTAACGACAGCGAGTATGGCGAACTGCACGGCCGGAAGTTACGCTCGCCGCAAACCCCAGCTCAGTTGCCGAGTGAGGCTGCCCTCATCATCCACCGAGCCTCGGCGGGGTTCTAAGGCAGTTTCTGCCACGCGCGGCGCCGCGGCTGGTACTCATCGTTGCGCCCGCCGCCAGCCGGCGCTTTGCGCTTCCGCCTCGCTGCAGAACCAGCGCTCCCCGTCGCGCTCCTGGATCCGTGTCCGCTCGTATCCTCGCGCTCGAGATTAAGGGCACCGACAGCCCTCAGAACAAGGCCAAGCGGGATGCGCTGAACGAATGGGTGAAGGCGATCAACGCGGCAGGCGGTTTCGGACGCTGGGCATGGGATGTCGCGTTCAAGCCAGGCGAGGTGCAGGACATCATCACGAAACACGCGGCCGCCGAGCCAGCAGAATAGAGCTGGTGGCTCGTCCAATGAGCGACGATGTTGTTCGACGCCGGTCCTATCTAGACAGCGCCACTGGCATCGAAGTGTTCAGGTTGTGCTCGGATTTATCTGGGCCTTTCAGCGCCTTGCAGACTCTACACCGAACCTGCGCAGTCGAGAGGCTTGGAGAATATCGGCCCTGAGAGACCGCTTCGGGACGGTCTGGCGCCGGCGTCAGTGCTCAGCCCCACCGGCATAACCCGTGAAAACAACGGAAAAATTCGGTCGCAGCCGGATCGGGAGAGCGCTTTTGCGAGGGCAAGTGGCGGAGAGAGAGGGATTCGAACCCTCGAGACGGTTCCCCGCCTACACACTTTCCAGGCGTGCGCCTTCGACCACTCGGCCATCTCTCCGCATCGGCTGTTTCCCGGCTGGAAGAGATCCGGGAAAGCCGGCCTCAAGGCCGGCGCGAGCGAGCGGCAATATACTTATCGTCGCCCCTTGCGCAAGGGATCACGACACGGCGATGACGATTGTTTCAGCGTTAGCCACAACCCATCTCTTGTGAGCCGAACCTCGGGCATGGCAGAACACCTCTGTCCACCGGCGGAACGGGCGGCTTCGGCCCGGCTTATCCTCGTGTAGGATAGGGAAGGGTCATGCGGCTGATCTTGCGTATCACGGGTACCTGGCTGATTGCGCTGGCACTGGTGCTGGCGGTGGTGGACGGCACGCGCTCGCTGGCGGCCAATGCAGTGGAGTTCACCAGCCTTGCCGAGCTGTGGACTCAGCTCAACCCGGCCAGTCTCGAGGCGGTGCGGGGCTTTTTCGCCAGCCGATTTTTCGCCGACCTGCTCGATGCGACGCTCGATCAAGTGCTTGATTATCCGGCATTCGCAGTCGTGGCGATCCCCGGTATCATGATCGCCCTGCTGGGCCGCCGACCCCGACGGGAGCGCTATATCCGCGCCGGTCAGTTCTGACCGCCCCACGGGACGGCTTGAAAGGAGTTCACCGATGTTCCTCAGATCCAAGCCCATGACCATCCCGAGCGCGGCCGAGGCCCTGCCGGGCCGGGACGCGGAAATCCCCGTCGCCGCTCAGCATTTCGTCAATGGCGAGCCACTCAAGGGGCCCTATCCCGCGGGCGCCGAGACCATTTACCTCGGCCTCGGGTGCTTCTGGGGTGCCGAGCGGCTGTTCTGGCAATTGCCCGGCGTGATCGTCACCGCGGTGGGTTACCAGGGCGGCCATACGCCCAATGCGACCTATGAGGAGGTCTGCAGCGGCCGGACCGGGCATAGCGAGATCGTCAAGGTGGTCCATGACCCCAAGGCCATCAGCCTTGAGACCATCCTCAAGACGTTCTGGGAAGAGCACGACCCGACGCAAGGCATGCGGCAGGGCAATGACGTCGGCACGCAGTATCGCTCGGCGATCTACACGACCACGCCCGAACAGGCCGAAATCGTGCGCAAGAGCCGTGACATGTATCAGGCGGCTCTGGACAGGGCTGGACGCGGCCGAATCACCACGGAGATTGCCGAGGCCGGTCCGTTCTACTATGCCGAGACCTACCACCAGCAGTATCTGGCCAAGAACCCGAACGGCTATTGCGGCCTCGCCGGCACCGGCGTGTCGTGCCCGATCGGGCTCGGCGTCACCGCTGCTGCGGAGTAGATGAACGAAGCTGAACGAAACATGGGCGGCAGATGAACGATTTTCCGCCGCTCATGCATCGCTCGAACTTCGAAGATTTCGTCACCTCGCTGCCGGCTGCACGAACCGTGCGGCAGTGGCGGGACGATTCCGTGGCCTATGTGGGTGAGCGCATCTTCGCGCTGCTCGATCGTGACCCGGGCGAGATCTGGCTCAAGGTCTCGGATCTCGCCTACCCCATCCTGATCGAGCAGCCCGGCATCCGGCCGGCACCCTATTTCGCCCGGGCCAGGTGGGTGGCGATCTCGTCCGCGAGCGGGCTGGGCAAGGAGGACCTTCGCGCCTACCTGATCGAGGCCCATCGGCTGGTGGCGGCGCGGTTGACGCGCAAGGCGCGGCTGGCACTCGGGCTCGAACCGCTTATTGCGGCAGAACCGCAAACACCCTGAGGGCGCTTTCCGGAAGCGTGACCTCCTCGAGCCAATCCGGCAGGGTGCCGGCTCCCACTAGTTCAATGAAACTGTCTTCCGCGCGACCGGCCAGGCCCCGCATTTCCGGCATGGCCGGGCAAAGCACCACGAGGCCGATGCCGCGCGCCTCGGCGATGCCGCGCGCTTCGCTGATGGGCCCGTTGAAGAAGCGGAAGGCATCGAGCACGCCGGCCTCGTTGCGGTGGTAGGGCGCGGCGACCACGGCATGCGGGGTTTCGAGCAAGAGGTGAGCGCCGAGATCGATGGGCGTCATGATGCGCTCGGGCGGCAGCGGCGCGAGGTCGGCGAATGCGGCAGGCACGAGGCACTGATCCTTGCTCTCGAGCACGGCAGCCACGGTCTCGGCGCGGCCGGGCAGCAGGGCGGTGAGGCCGGTCATCGCCAGTGCCAGCACCGCCCCCGAGAACATCAGCCATGAGACCACGAGACCGCCGGCGGCAGCGAGGCTGCGGCTGGCGAGGTAGCGGTGGCGGGCAGTAACGATGACCCAGGCGGCGGCGGGTATGGCGGGCATCACCGCCAAACGGGCGCCGCGTGTCTGCACCAGCATGACGGCGGCGGTGGCGAACAGGAAGGCGAACAGCACCAGCCACTCGGCCCGCTGCGCCTTCACCCGCCACAGCCGCAGCACCACCACGCCCAGCCCGAGCAGGATAGGCACGCCCACGGAAACGGCGTAGGCCGGCAGATCGAGCAGCGTCTCGTGCCAGGGCTTGGCCTCGGTGATGGCGCCGATCCAGTTCTCCTGCAGCCAGGGATCGAGCGCGCCATAGGGCCCGCCCAGGCATTCGGGATAAAGCACGGCGACGATGCCAGCGACGCCGGTGGCACCGGGAATGGCGAGCAGCAGCAGGCGCTGCCAGGATTTCTGTGACGCCGGCAGCAGCGACACGGCGGCGAACACCACGGCGACCCACAGCGCCGCCCCGGCATAGGTGGGCGAGATCATATCGCAGGCGCCTTCCAGCCACCGTGCCGGTGGGCGGGTGAGTGCGAGTCCTGCCGCAGTGGCAAGGCCGAAAGCCAGGCCGAAATGGCGCATGGCGCGGGCGCGGCCGGGATCGAACACATAGCCAAGGCCGAAGACAAGGATGGCAGCGACCGCGGCCGGCAGGGACTCGGTGGCGACCGTCAGTCCGAGGGCGGCGAACAGACCGGCAAGCCAGGCGAAACGCGGACGCGAGACCGCCTCGACTGCGGCCCACACGGCGGCGAGCGTCAGCACCACCACCAGATTATGATGGTCGATGCGGCCGGGCGCGAACTCGGCGGTGATTGCGGCACTCAGCATCGGCAGGATCAGCGCCGGCAGCACCGCCTCGGGCCCGGCAAGGCGCAGCGCCAGCCGCGCGCTCAGCCACAAGAGCGCCAGGAGCAGCAGCAGGGGCCAGACCGTACCGGCGAAGATGGCAGCATCGGCCGCGCCGAACAGGGGCGTTGCGACGAACACCAGCAGCGCCAGCGGCAGGTCAACGAGGCGCGACCAGTGGATCTCGGCGCCCCAGGGCGTGTTCAGCCGGTGCTGGGTGAGATCGTACCAGCCCTGTCCGGCAAGAAAATCGCGCACCACCACCATGCGCATGGCGTCGTCGGTATCGCCGAAGAACGGCTCGCCCCCCTGCCCCATCCAGGTGCGCAGCACCAGGATCAGCGCAGCACTGAGGAACACAGCCGCGACAAGGCGGAGATCGATGCGGTGGGACTGGGTCACGAGCGGGAGAATGAGGGAAAGGGATTAAGGTGAGGTTTGGGGGTGCTCCGGGTGGCCGATGTTCATCGTCTCCCCCCCTTGAGGGGAGGGATCAAGGGTGGGGGTGTCGGGAGCGCGTACCCGGGCTGGGCGGCGGGGCGTTGTCGGGCCCAATTGTGAGTCTTGAGCTTGTACGAACGCCGACACCCCCACCCCCAACCCCTCCCCTCAAGGGGGAGGGGAGGACCGGTGGAGGCACCGGTGCCTGCGCCCCTACTTCAGTGGCCGCGTCCTCGTCCTTCGACGGGCTCAGGATGAGGTCTAGGAGGCAGGGGGAAGGGCCAGCTACCGCCCTACAGGGCGCCGTCGGCGTCTTCGTCGAAGCCGTTGTTGACGAGTTCGACGATGGCTTCGAGGGCTTCGCGGGCCTGCTTGCCGCTGGCCTGGACGAGGATGGTGGAGCCGGGGCCGGCGCCGAGCATCATCAGGCCCATGATGGAATTGCCGTTGACGGACTGACCGTCCTTGATCACCTGGACATTGGCATCGAAGCACTCGGCCGTGCGAACGAAGCGTGCCGAGGCGCGGGCGTGCAGGCCCTTGCGGTTGACGATGGTCAGCTGCTGGGCCAGGGCGCGGCTGGTGCCGGTAGCGGTGTCCATCAAGCGATCCTCCAAGACGTCCGGTACCCTACCGCAAGAAATGCGGCAGCATCTAGCCGGCGCCGAGGATCGAATTGGCGACGGTGATGTATTTGCGGCCGGCTTCCTGCGCCAGGTTCACCGCCGCCTTGATGTCGAGCTCGCCCCGGACGCGGCCGAGCTTGACCAGCATCGGCAAATTGACCCCGGCGATCACTTCGACATCGCGGTTCTGCATGACCGAGATCGCTAGATTGGAGGGCGTGCCGCCGAACATGTCGGTGAGGATGATCACCCCACTGCCCTGATTGGCACGATCCACCGCATCGAGAATGTCGTTGCGGCGCTGCTCGACATTGTCGTCGGGCCCGATGGCGATGGTCTCGACCAGCTCCTGCGGGCCGACCACGTGTTCCATGGCTGACTTGAATTCATTGGCGAGCGCCCCGTGCGTCACCAGTACCAGACCGATCATGCGACGTCCCCATGCCGTGTAGCGGTGGCGTCCTGCCACCCACGACATTGCGTTTCCTGCCCCCTGCCGTCCGCCTGAGCGAGCCGGCGCGAACCCGGCCTATACGGACGAGCAGCGGCCAGTCTTGACCCGACCGGCCCGGTATTCAAGCAAATTGTTGTCACCGCTCGGTCTGTCCACTGCCAAGCGCAGCGACGGCTTCTGCCACAAGCAGCACCTGGTGGCCGAGGGCGATCACGCCCGACCGCGGTACCGGGGCGCGCGGCAGGGTGTGGCCCATGAGCTCGGTGGTCAGCTCGTCCTCCTCGATCAGGCGGACGAAGTCCGGAATCAGGTCGATGACCAGGTGGAGGGGCACGAGATTGCGGTGGGGACGGCTGATGATGCCCCGTCCCCTGAGTTCGATCAGGCCGGCGAGCTGCGGCGGTGCCTGCATGGTCAGTTCACGGCCGGTTTCGGCGAGGTCGACGCGATCGTCGGCGACAAGGAAAGCCGGCTGGTTCCGCATCTCCCATCGGTCCAGCAGAGCCAGTGCGAGCACCGATTTGCCGGATCCGGAGGGGCCACGCAGCAGCACGCCGGTTTCGCCCAGCACGAGACCCGTGCCGTGCACATTAAGCGGTTTCGTCATGGATCGGAACTTACTTGCGGGCGCGCGGCAGGACAACCGTGAACACGGCGCCAGAACGGTCCTGGCGATTGGTGGCCCGAATGGTGCCCTTGTGGGCATCCACGATCTGCTTGGAGATCGACAGGCCGAGCCCCGAGTGATCGCCGAAGCTCTCGGTTTCGGGGCGATCGGTGTAGAAGCGCTGGAAGATCTTGCCGAGATCGCCGGTGATGCCGGGGCCCTCGTCGGTCACGGTGACGGTGATGCTGTCGGCGTCGGTGCTCACCGCCACGGTCACGGTGCCGCCCTTGGGAGAGAAGGACACGGCATTGTCGATGAGGTTGGCGAAGACCTGGGCCAGCCGGGATTCGTGGCCGTTCACCACGGTGGAGCCGCGCCCGGCGCGGGCGGCGAGTTCGACCGTGACGTCGCGATTGGCAGCGATGTCGCGCTGGATGGCGACCATGGCTTCGGCCAACTGCAGCACGTCGACGCGCTCGGCGCTTTCGCGCGCCAGTTCGGCATCGAGGCGGCTGGCGCTGGAGATGTCGGTGATCAGCCGGTCGAGGCGCTTGACGTCGTGCTGAATGATGGCGTTGAGGCGATCGCGATCCTCGGCGCGCTTGGCGAGTGGCAGAGTCTCGACGGCGCTGCGGAGCGAGGTCAGCGGGTTCTTGAGCTCGTGGGCGACGTCGGCGGCGAAGCGCTCGATGGCCTCGATGCGGTTATAGAGCCCATCAGTCATGCGCCTGAGAGCCCCGGAGAGGTGGCCGATCTCGTCGGGGCGATCGGTATAATCGGGGATTTCGGCACGGGCATTGCCGGCGGTCTGCACCCGCTCGGCCGCTGCCGCCAGCCGGCGCATGGGGCCGGCAATGGTGCCGGCCATCAACAGCGACAGGGCGATCTGCACGCCGGCGGCGATCATGGCGATCCTGAGGATGCTCCAGCGCTCCTGCGACACCACCGAATCGATGTCGCCCGGGGCAGTGGAGAGGAGAATGGCGCCAACGACGTTGCGCAGCCGCTGTACCGGCACCGCGACCGACACCACCAGCCGGTTCTGCTCGTCGACGCGGACGAAATCGGCGGGGGCGCCGTTGAGGGCCGAGGCGACCTCGGGATATCGGGCGCCCTCGGCGACGCCATGCTCCTGGTATTTGGGGAAGTTGTCGCCCGGCACCCAGGAGAGCACGGCATTCCACCAGTCCCAGAGGAAGAAGCTCTCGCCCTTGGGCGTGGTGGACGGTCGGATCACTTCGCCGCGCGCATAGATGTTGTCGCTGTCGAGGATCATCAGGCCCTGCTGATCATAGATGCGGGCGCGGGTGCGGGTGGGGGTGATGAGATTGCGCAGAAGCGGGGCCACCCGCTCGGGGCTGATCGGAAACTCCAGCGTGGGGTCGTAATAGGAGAGCGAGGAGACGGTGCCGTCGCCCTGCAATTGCAGCAGGCGATCGGGGTTGACGGTGATCGTGTCGCTGTCGGCGGTGGCCGAGGCGGCAATGGCGGCGGCAATGATCTCGCCCTGCACCCGCAGCGACTGCACCCGGGCATCGATCAGACCGGCACGCCACTGGTTGAGGTAGAGAATGCCGACCACCAGCACCAGGAGACCCGCCAGGTTGAGGACGATGATGCGGCGCGTCAGGCTCGAGAATATGGTGAGATCGAGAAAGCGGCGAATGCCGCTGCCGATGCGGGCAAACGGCGCCACGACGCTGCGCCAGCGGAACCGGCGCCGCTCGGGCGTGGTCGCCTCTCCCTCCGCCCGGTGGGCGTCGGATCTTGCGGGCGCATCGTCGTCGAGCACGGCCAAGAGAGGCTCCTACTGCTCCTTGAAGCGATAGCCGACGCCATAAAGCGTCTCGATCATCTCGAAGTCGTCGTCGACGGCCTTGAACTTCTTGCGCAGCCGCTTGATGTGGGAGTCGATGGTGCGGTCGTCGACATAGACCTGGTCATCATAGGCGGCGTCCATCAGCGCGTTGCGCGACTTGACCACGCCGGGCCGCAGCGCCAGCGCCTGCAGGATCAGGAACTCGGTGACGGTCAGGGTCACGCGCTGACCTTTCCAGGTGCAGGTGTGGCGCTCTTCATCGAGCACCAGCGCGCCGCGCTCGATCAGCGCCTTGCCGGGCTGCGGCTCGGCGCCATTGGGCGTGGCCGAGGGATCGCGCGGGGCGGAGCGGCGCAGGATCGCCTTGACCCGCTCGACCAGCAGGCGCTGGCTGAACGGCTTGGTGATGAAATCGTCGGCGCCCATCTTGAGCCCGAACAGCTCGTCGATCTCCTCGTCCTTGGAGGTGAGGAAGATCACCGGCACGTCGGATTTCTGGCGCAGGCGGCGAAGCAATTCCATGCCGTCCATGCGCGGCATCTTGATGTCTAGGATGGCCAGGTCCGGGCGGTCGGTGGTGAGACCTTCAAGACCGGAGGCACCATCGGTGTAGGTGGAAACCGTATAACCCTCGGCCTCCAGCGTCAGTGACACGGAGGTGAGAATATTGCGGTCATCGTCCACCAGGGCGATCTTGGGCATGGGCTGCCTTTCTTCTTTGTGACGCTTGCAAAGTCCAACGCGCGAAGAGTCAAACGGTTGGCGTGGGCGTGGCGTGCCGTTGCAAGCGACAAATACGCGCTAAATATGGCGCGTCCAAGCGTTATGCGACGCCCTAACGCGGGCGGGACCTGCTGCGACTTCCGTCTTACGACCGATTTCGGGATGGTTGTATGACCAATTAGCCCTCAGCCTTGGCTCCACGACCGCGGCCGCATGTTCGCCGCGCGGAGGAGAGAGGCGAATGGCTGAGTTCGACCACGAAACCCTGAGGGCATCGATCGGCACGCGGGCGGGGTCGGTGTCGCGCAACGACATCGCACCGGCCCTGGTGGCGCAGGCGATTGCCGGGGGCGAGGGGAAATTCACCGCCGACGGAGCATTGTCGGTGACCACCGGCGCCTTCACCGGGCGCAGCCCCAAGGACAAGTTCATCGTGCGTGATGCACTGACCGACCGGCGCGTGTGGTGGGACAATTCGGGTGCCATGATGCCGGAGGCATTCGAGCGACTGCTGGCCGATGCGGTCGCCTCCTATGGCGGGCTCAGCGTGTTCCGGCAGGACCTGATCGCCGGAGCCGACCCGCGGCACCAGTATGCGGTGACGGTGATGACGCCGTCGGCCTGGCATGCGCTGTTCATCCGGAACCTCCTGATCCGCCCCAACGAGGGCGTTGAGCTGTCGCCGGCGGCGCGGGCGGCGACCATCGTGCACGTGCCGCGGTTCAAGGCTGATCCGGCGCGTCACGGCAGCCGCGGCGAAACGGTGATCGCGCTCGACATGAGCCGCAACATCGTGGTGATCGCCGGCACGCTCTATGCCGGCGAGATCAAGAAGAGCGTGTTCTCACTGTTCAACTTCCATGCGCCGGAGGCCGGCGTGCTGCCGATGCACTGCTCGGCCAATGTGGGGGCGAACGGGGATACGGCGCTGTTCTTCGGGCTGTCGGGGACGGGTAAGACGACGCTCAGCAACGATCCGGCACGGCCGCTGATCGGGGATGACGAGCATGGCTGGGGCGAGGACGGCGTCTTCAACCTCGAGGGCGGGTGCTATGCCAAGACAGTGAAGCTCAGCGCGGAGGCAGAGCCCGAGATTTTTGCAGCAACACGCCGTTTCGGCACGGTTCTCGAAAATGTGGTTCTCGACGGTAACGGAAAGCCGTCATTTGATGACGTTTCCCTCACGGAAAACACCCGGGCGGCATACCCGCTGACAGTGCTGCCGCGGGTGGCGGAAGGCGGAGCCGGCGGGGTCCCGAAGACCGTGGTGTTCCTTACCGCCGACGCCTTCGGCGTGCTGCCGCCGATCGCCCGGCTGACGCCGGAGCAGGCGGTCTACCATTTCCTCTCCGGCTACACCGCCAAGGTGGCCGGCACCGAGCGCGGCGTAACCGAGCCCCAGGCCACGTTTTCCGCCTGTTTCGGAGCCCCGTTCATGCCGCTCCACCCGACGATCTATGGCGAACTGCTGGAAGGGAAGCTGCGCGAAAGCGGCGCGGCGGCCTGGCTGATCAACACCGGCTGGACCGGCGGCGGCTATGGCGTCGGCAAGCGCATCGACATCGCCTCGACCCGGCGGCTGCTGACGGCGGCGCTCGATGGCAGCCTCGAGGGCGCAGCCATGCGGACCGACGAGTTGTTCGGCTTCCGGGTGCCGCTTCAGGTGCCCGGCGTTGAGGCCAAGCTGCTGACGCCGCGGGCGACGTGGGCGGATGCGGCGGCCTATGACCGGCAGGCGCTGAAGCTCGCCGACCTGTTCCGGCGCAACTTCGAGAAGTTCGGGGACGGTGCCGATGCGGAGCCGGGACCGAAGCTGGCGCTGGCGGCGGAATAACCACCGCCGCATCCGCCTCAGTTCGGCGAGTAGAAGATGTGGGAGTCGATGGTCGCCACGGCGCTGTAGGTGCTGGCCCAGGAGGGGCGCACGGCCGTGGTGTGGTAGTAGAGCGTGGAGCCGGGGAGCGAGCCGACGGAGTCGCCGGTGGCGAACTCGGCGTAGATCTCCTTGGCCAGCTCGGCGGACCGCAGCCAGGCACGGCGCTCGCGCGGGGTGTCGGTGCGGCCGTCGCAGGCGAAGGTGAACTGGCAGCGATAGCGGCCCTTGTCGGCGTTCTGGTAGATCACGCCGCACAGGGTCGACGGGAACTTGCCGGAGCGGGCGCGGTTGACGATGACGTTGGCAACCGCGAGCTGCCCCTCAAGGCTTTCGCCGCGGGCTTCGTGGTAGATCGCCTGGGCCAGGCAATCGCGCTCGGTATTGGCGTGCTCGAGGCGCTGCTCGAGCGGCTGGTAGTCCTCGGCGATGTATGCGGCCAGAAGCCCGGGGCTGAGACGGCCGTCTTCGGCTTCGGCAGCGGCCGGCTTGAACTCGCCGGTGAAGTCGGCGATCGCGTTGACGGCGCTATTGCCGCTGAACGAGCCGCGGGCGATGTAGCCCAGGAGAACTTCGGTGTTGAGTTCACCCGCCGGGGCGGCATGGAGTTCGACGGAGCGCAGCTTCTGCTGGCGCTCGATGTAGTTGGACAGAAGCGCCGGCGTCAGCGGCTGCCGACCAGGCTCCAGCGGAACCAGAGTTGGGCCAAGGGCCGGCTGGTCGCGGATCAGCACCAGATCATCGGGCACAGGCATCGGCAGGACCACGGGACCGTCGACGGTTTCGGCATGCGCAGGCGCCAACGTCACGATCAGCACAAAAGCCACGGCAGCAAGTGCAAGCACATGCGAGAGCGCACGCACAGCGATGGCTTTCCAGCTTTGGGTCAATGCCCCGTCCTTACCCCTGAGCCCGTCCGGCCATATCCGGCGGGCCTTCTTGGCGTGGAGATCCTTGTGGACCTTCCAGTCACTTCCGGGCCGGCACACTATCCAAGCGGCGCGCGGCTGGGAAGATGAAATTTACGCTCGGTTAACCATAGCGGTTAGCGTCTTAAAGTACGGTTAATGGAGGGAGCGCGGGATGAAAACCCTGCTTGTTCAAAGCCTTGCTGCGTGGTTAGGCCGAGCTTGCGCCGATCGGTAAAGGTTTATGCATCTAGGTGTGGTCAGATGCCGCGTGTGCCCGGCGTGCTACAGCTTCAGGTCTCGATCAGCCCGAGGATGGCCCGGCGGAGGCGATCGAGGTCCTCCGGCCGGCTGAGGCGATGGTCGCCATCGGGGATCATGGTCAAGGTCACCGGATCATGCAGCAGGTGGGTGGTGAGGCGCACGGCATGGGCCGCGGGCACATCCGGATCCTGCCCGCCCTGGAGGATCACCACCGGGCAGCCGGGCTCGATCACCGCGCCCAACAGGCGGTGCCGCTCGCCATCTTCGAGCAGCGTGCGGGTGATGCGGTAGGGCTCGTCGCCATAAGCACTCGGCCGGTCGACATAGCCGAGATTGTGCAGGTCTTCGTGCTGGGCGGGCGTGAAGCCGGGGAGCATCAATTCGTGGGTCATGTCGACGGCCGGGGCGATGAGGACGAGCCCGGCGAGGCGCCCCGCCCCGCGCTGTTGCAGCGCCCGCGCCAGCAGCAGGGCGATCCAGCCGCCCATGGACGAGCCCACCACCACCTGCGGACCCTCGGTCAGCGCGAACACCGCCTCGGCCTCTTCGAGCCAGCGGGTGGTGGTCCCGTCGGTGAACTCGCCGCCGGAGGCGCCATGGCCGGAATAGTCAAAGCGGGTGACCGCAAGGCCTTTTTCCTCGCCGAGTTGATCGAGGCAACTCGCCTTGGCACCGGTCATCTCGGAGCGAAAGCCGCCGAGCCAGAACAGGCCCGGATGCCCGCCGGAGCGGCGCAGCAGGGCGATCTCGCGCGCGGCGGAGCCCTCTCCGACAACGAGGCGCGAGGCGACAGAAGCGAGCGGAGCCAAGAACATTCTCCGAAGAAGCGAAACCGGCGGCGGCGCACGGGCGTTTCCCAGCCGCAACAGCCCGGAAAATCGCGCGTGTGCTTGTTGACTTATGCTCCCGCTAACACGATTTTAGGCGCGTTTTCACCCCCTCCTACCAATGACACAAGGATAGCTTGCCATTCGCCGTCCCATGAGACCCGTGGCCCCCCAAAAGGACGGGCCGATTTCCAATGAGGATATTTCCAGCCCCGACGTTCAGCTGATCGATGCCGACGGTGAGAACCGCGGCGTGGTGCGCACGCGCGAAGCGCTGGCCGAAGCCCAGGAACAGGGGCTCGACCTGGTGCTGATCGCCCCGAACTCCACTCCGCCGGTCGCCAAGATGCTCGATCTCGGCCGCTTCAAGTATGCCGCCCAGAAGAAGGCAGCCGAAGCGCGCAAGAAGCAGAAGGTCATCGAGGTCAAGGAAGTCCAGCTTCGCCCCAACATCGACGACCACGACTACAACACCAAGATGAAGGCGGTGCAGCGGTTCATCGACGAGGGCGACCGGGTCAAGGTGACGATGCGTTTCCGTGGTCGCGAAATGGCGCACCAGGAACTCGGCATGCAGTTGCTGCTCAAGGTCCGCGAACAGATGGATGCGGTTGCCAAGGTCGAGTCGCAGCCGCGCTCGGAAGGCCGGCAGATGGTGATGGTGCTGGCGCCGAAGTAAGGGCGTCCAGCTTTCCGAGGTCTTGAAGGCGGGCTGCGGCCCGCCTTTTTGTTTTGTGGGGTCGGTGAGCGTGGATGGACCCCTCACCCTGACCCTCTCCCCAGAGGGGCGACGGGACGCAGGGGCCGTGATCCCCGTGCTCCGGAGGAGCGCAAGGGGTTCAACACCGTCCTCTCTCCCTTGAGGGTCAGGGTGAAGGGTTGCCTCTCGCGGCAGGAACTCAGGCGCTGAACCCCTCACCCGCCGCTGCGCGGCGACCTCTCCCCTCAGGGGAGAGGTGAAGAGCCTCGGGCTTAGCTCTTGAGCACCGCATCAACTTCCGCCCGGGTCGGTGGCTTGCAGCCCTTGCGGCCGCAGTTGATGCCGGCGACGACGGCGCCGAAGCGCAGCATGTCGGCAAGGCCGGTGTCGTCGAGTTGGGACATGGCATCCGGGGCGAGACGGTTGTGATCGTGCAGCCAGGTGATGATGCCGGCCATCAGGCTGTCCCCTGCCCCGACGGTGTCGCCGAAGACCGGCGGCCGGTGGATGTCGGCACTGGCGGTACCGGAGCGGGTGAAGGCGCGCGACCCCTGGTCGCCCAGAGTAACGACGACGAGCCGGCATTCCGGGCCGTCCAGCAGGCGGCGGGCATAATCTTCCACCGTGGCGTCGGGGGCGAGGGCGGCGATGTCTTCCTCGGAGAGCTTCACCAGATGAGCGCGGTCGAGGAACAACTGCAGCCGCCGCTTGTAGCCGTCGAAATCGTCGACGAGGCTAGGGCGGACATTGGGGTCAATGGTGATGGTGGCGCCGTGGGCGCGGGCGGCATCGACGACCTCGAGCCACGCTTCGGCTTCGCGGGGCACGATGGGGCAGAAGCCGCCGATCTGGTAGAGTTCGAGCGCTTCCGGCAGGGCCGCGATGGCGCTCCGGGCCTCGATGGCGCCGTCGGCGGCGCGATAGAAGCCGTAACGGGCATTGTGGCGGTCGTCGAAATTGACCACGGCCAGGGTGGTGTAGTCCGGCACCCGCTCTTCGAGCAGGGCGGTGACACCGGCCGCTTCCAGCGGGCCCATCAGATAGTCGCCGAAGGCATCGGCCGAGATGGGGCAGAGGAAGCCGGTCTCGTTGCCGAGCTTGGCGAGGGCAATGGCGCAGTTGTAGGGCGAGCCGCCCGGATGGGCGGTCATGACAATCTGCCCCTCGCCGTCGCGGCCGGTGACACGGCCGTCCTCCAGCGTCACCTCGGCCTTGAGATCGATCAGGCTTTCGCCGCCGACAACGAACATCCGCACCCCCCAAAATAGTTGCGTCGACATAGCATCTTGCGGGCTGCTGTCACCAGCGGCGCGAGAAGCGGTTTCCGCCAAGCAACGCGCGGAAATTATTGACGATACAAATCAATCCTGTTCTACAAAAAACAGCGGCAGTGGAGGCACATCCGCACCGCCGAGGGACATGGGGAGGTTCAGCGTGCAAGGACTCGCCTGGCTGGTGCGCGGCATCAGCGGCATCAACCGGGTGGTGGGGGAAGTCCTCAGCTGGTTGGCGCTCGGATGCGTACTCGTCTGCTTCACCGTGGTGGTGCAGCGCTATTTCTTCCACACCTCGATCCTGTGGATGCAGGACCTCTATGTCTGGATGAGCGGGGCAATGTTCACCGCCGTTGCCGGGTTCGCGCTGTTGCGTGGTGACCATGTGCGGGTCGACATCTTCTACCGGCCCTGGCCGGTGCGGCGGAAAGCCATGGCCGACCTGTTCGGGGTCGTCGTGTTCCTGCTCCCCTTCGTTGTCGTGGTCTGGGTCTACGCCTTCCCAGCCGTCCGCCGCTCCTGGGGTTTTTACGAAGGCTCCTCCAATATCGGGGGCATGCCCGGCCTGTTCCTGCTCAAGACCTTTATCCTGTTGTTCTGCGTGCTTGTCGGCATTCAGGGCATCGCCATGGCGGCGCGCTCCATCCTGGTCCTCGCCGGGCGCGAGCATTTGCTGCCGCCCGCGCTACGCTATGAAGCCGAGAAGGGGCACGGCTGATGGATCCTGTATTGCTCGGAGAGATCCTCTCCGGCCTCATGTTCTTCGGCATCATCGGCGTGTTGATGCTGGGTTTTCCCGTGGCCTTCTCGCTGGCCGGCACGGCGCTGGTGTTCGGCCTCATCGGCTGGTGGCTGGGGGTCTATGACCCGTCCAACTACGGCTCGCTGGTCGGCCGCTATATCGGACTGATGACCAATGAAGTGCTGGTGGCGGTGCCGCTGTTCATCTTCATGGGCGTGGTGCTCGAGCGCAGCGGCATCGCCGAGCGCCTGCTGGTCACCATGGGCAAGCTGTTCGGCAATGTCCGCGGCGGCCTCGGCTATTCCGTGATCATTGTGGGCGCGCTGCTCGCCGCCTCGACCGGCGTGGTGGGCGCGACGGTCGTCACCATGGGCCTGATCTCGCTGCCGGCCATGCTGCGCTCCGGCTATGACCCGAAGCTCGCCACCGGCGTCATCTGCGCCTCGGGCACGCTGGGGCAGATCATTCCGCCATCGACCGTGCTGATCTTCATGGGCGACATGCTGTCGGGCATCAACGCCCAGGTGCAAATGAGCCAGGGCAATTTCGCGCCCGAGCCAGTGTCGGTGGGCTCGCTGTTTGCCGGAGCCATTCTGCCGGGCCTGCTGCTGGTGATGCTCTATATGGCCTGGGTGGCGATCAAGGCCGTGATCGATCCGCAATCCTGCCCGGCAACGCCGGTGCCGGAGCATGAGAAGAAGGATCTTGCGCGCGAAGTGGCGTTTGCGCTCGTGCCGCCGCTGTTGCTGATCGTGGCGGTGCTCGGCTCGATCCTGGGCGGTATCGCCACCCCGACCGAAGCGGCTTCGGTGGGCTCGGTGGGCGCCTTGATCCTCGCCGCGTTCAACCGCCAGCTCAATCTCGGCATCTTGCGCCAGGCGGTGATCTCCACCGCCACCATCACCTCGATGGTGTTCATCATCCTGTTCGGCGCGGCGGTGTTCTCCGTCGTGTTCCGGATGATGGGTGGTGACAATCTGGTACATGAATTCCTGTCGAACATGCCGGGCGGCGCCATCGGCGCGACCATCATCGTCATGTTCATCATGTTCCTGCTCGGCTTCATCCTCGACACCTTCGAGATCATTTTCATCGTGATCCCGATCACCGCGCCGGTGCTGCTGGCGCTGGGCGTCGATCCGCTGTGGCTGGGTGTCGCGGTGGGCGTGAACCTGCAGACCAGCTTCCTGACCCCGCCCTTCGGCTTCGCGCTGTTCTACCTGCGTGGGGTGGCGCCGCCGACGGTATCCACCGGGATGATCTACAAGGGCGCGGTGCCTTTCGTGATCCTGCAGTTGATCGGGCTGATCGCGCTGTTCGTGTTCCCGGACCTGATCACCTGGCTGCCGCGGTTGCTGTACAATTAAGGGCTGCTGCGACGCCCTCGATGTCCCCCGGTTCTTGAGCCGGGGATCCAAAAAAAAGCCCGGGCCGAAGCCCGGGCTTTCGTTTTGGTCGCGGGAGCCGCTTAGCTGAAGGTGATGTACTTCTCGCGCGCGGCGAGGAAGGGCATGTCGGTGCCCTCGGTACGCTCGCGCAGGAGGTTGAAGGCGGAGACGAAGCTTTCGGCCACGCGCTTGGTCATCTCGTCGCCGCTGTCGCGGATTTCCGAAACCAGCTCCATCGAGGCCTTGGCGCCGGCTTCGACGATCTCCTCGGGGAACTGGCGGACCTGCACGCCATGCTCGTCGACCAGGGCACGCAGGGCGCGCGGGTCGTTGGCATACATGTCGGAGGCCATGTCGTCATAGGCCGCCTGCGAGAAGACGGTGATGATTTCCTGGAGGTCCGCCGGCAGCTCCTGGAACTTGGCCTTGTCGACCACGATCTCGGTGGCAAGGCCCGGCTCGACGAAGCTCGGGAAGTAGTAGTTCTTGGCGATCTGGTGGAAGCCGAGGGCCAGATCCTGGAACGGACCAACGAACTCGGCCGCATCGAGCGTGCCCGACTGGAGCGCCGCGAAGATTTCGCCGGCGGCGAGGTTGGTCACCGAGGCGCCGAGCTTGGCCCAGACCTGGCCGCCGAGGCCGGGGGTGCGGAAGCGCAGGCCCTGGATGTCAGAGACGCCGGTCAGTTCGTTGCGGAACCAGCCGCCGGCCTGGGTGCCGGTATCACCGGAGAGGAAGCCCTTGAGGCCGAACTGGTCGTAGATTTCGTCCCACAGTTCCTGGCCGCCGAGATAGCGGACCCAGGCGGTCAGCTCGCGGCTGGTCATGCCGAAGGGCACGCCGGTGAAGAAGCTGAGGCCCTGCGACTTGTTCTGCCAGTAGTAGGGCGTGCCGTGGCTCATTTCGGCGGAACCGTCGATCACCGCGTCCAGCGCCTGCAGGCCCGGCACCATTTCGCCGGCGGCGAATACCTGGATGGTGAGGCGCCCGTCGGTGGCGCGGCCGACGCGGTCGGCGAACTTCTGCGCGCCGGTGCCCATGCCCGGGAAGTTCTTGGGCCAGGTGGTGACCATGCGCCAGGTGATGTTGCCCTGGGCAATGGCGGGCGTGGCCAGGGTCGTGGCTGCCGCTGCCCCGACTGCAGCGACCGAAGCGGATTTGAAGAATTCACGTCTTTTCATAAAGGTCCTCCCGAGTGGCGCGCGCCCCTTGCCCGCGCCGCCGATGTCGCCGCTCTGCGGCAGCGCATCAGTTGGCGCTAGAAAAGCAACAGCCTTTGCGGCTGTCCAGCATGTTGTTGAGCCAGCAACGATTTTGCTGATGCTGAAGATTGTTTGGCCCCGGCGGGAATAAGGAGCGCCGGGCGGTGTTCATCTCGTACGGGCCGCATCGGCCCGGGACAGGAGGACTCCCCCATGCACGTGCGTTCCCTATTCGCCGGCGCTGCCGCGCTCGCCTTGCTCGCCCTGCCGGGCTTTGCCGCCGAGTATCTCGGCGGACTGGTGCAATCGACCGATATCGGCGGCCAGATGGTGCTGACCGATGCCAATGGCATGGCGCTCTATACCTTCGACAAGGACACCCAGGGCGACGGCAAGAGCGTCTGCAACGACGATTGCGCGGTGAAGTGGCCGCCGCTGATGGCCGACGATACCGCGCAGCCCGAGGGCGACTTCACGATCGTCACCCGCGACGACGGCAGCAAGATGTGGGCCTACAAGGGCTGGCCGCTCTACTATTGGTACGAGGACACCGCGGCCGGCGACACCAAGGGTGACGGCGTCGGCGGCGTCTGGCACCTTGCGATCGAGTAAGGGCTGAGGAGGCTGCCCTGGACCTGTTCCTCGAGGAGGTTGAGGCCGCCGTGCCGGCGCTCAGGCGATATGCCCGGGCGCTGACGCGCAATGCCGACCGCGCCGACGACCTCGTCCAGGACTGCCTCGAACGCGCCATCAGCCGGCGCGGACTGTTCCGGCCCAAGGGCACGGTCCGCGCCTGGCTGTTCACCATTCTGGTCAATCTCCACCGCAACGGGCTGCGCGCCGACCGGCGCCGCGGCGAGCCGGTGCCGGTGGAGATGCTCCCCGATCCGGCGGTTCCGGCGCCGCAGCCGGGACATCTGGCGCTGGCGGAAGTGGCGCGCGCCATCGACACGCTGCCGCTCGAACAGAAGGAAGCCTTGTTGCTGATCGCCCTCGAAGGCCTCGCCTATCAGGAGGCCGCCACCATTCTCGGCATCCCGCCCGGGACGCTGATGAGCCGGCTGAGCCGCGCTCGCGCGGCGCTGCGCACGCTGACCGGCACGCCGGCGGAGCCGCATCTGAGGACGGTGAAATGACGGTCACCCGCGAGCAGTTGATGGCCTATGCCGATGGGCAGCTTCCCGAAGGCGAGCGCGTGGCGGTCGAGACCTGGCTGGGCGCCAACCCGGAGGCCGCCGCCGAAGTGGCGATGATCGTCCGGCAGAACGACGCCATCCGCACCCTGTTCGCACCGGCCGGCGCCGAACCGCTGCCGGAGGCACTGCGGGCTGCCACCGCGGCCACACGAGTGGGGCGCCGGCGCCGTCAGATGATGCTGCGCGCCGCGGCGGCGGTGGTGTTGGTCGGCATCGGGCTCGGGGTCGGCTGGTTCGGCCGACCGCTCATTGAGCGCCAGCCCGCCTATGAGTTGCTGGTTGCCGATGCCCTCAGGGCGCACAGCGTGTTCGTGGCCGAGAACCGCCATGCGGTGGAAGTGCCGGGCAGCGAGGGGGAGCACCTTTCCACCTGGCTGTCTAACCGGCTCGAAACCCAGCTCGGCATGCCGGACCTGACTGCGGAAGGCCTGACGCTGGTCGGCGGGCGGTTGTTGCCCGGCGAACCGGAGCTCGGCGGACGCGCAGCGCAGTTGATGTATGAGGACGCGGGCGGGCAGCGGGTGACGATCTATGTGACGGCGGCGCTGCCCGGTGGTGCCGAGGAATACGAGCATGTCGAGGCGGGGCCGGCTGCGGCGGTCTACTGGGCCGATGGGCGGATCACCTGCACGGTGATCGGGACGCTGCCGCCGGAGCGGATGCAGACGGTGGCGCGGACGGTGTTTGCGCAGATGAAGGGGGTGGAGGCGTAGGGGGCTTGTTGGTTTGTGGAGCTCCACTCCTGCCGAACCCCCTCCCTGCCCTCCCCGCAAGGGGGAGGGTGACCTCCACTCGCTTGTGCCGATTTGCCACCCTGATGACCTGGCGTGGTTCTGCCGGTTTGCCACCCTTATGGCGTGACGTGATCTCCTCACGCCCACCGCAGTCACCCTCCCCCTTGCGGGGAGGGCGGGGAGGGGGGCGGCAAGTGTGGGGCCCAGCGGCCTACCTGTTGCTCGCCGGCGCCATCCGCGGCGGGAAGTCCACCGAGTAGATATTGTGCAGGCCGACGTCGTGGATGTCGCGCTCGCCGCAGAGGGCCATGGTGATGTCGAGTTCGCGGCGGATGATTTCGAGGGCGCGGGTGACGCCGGCTTCGCCGCCTGCCCCGAGGCCCCAGAGGAAGGCGCGGCCGATGAAGGTGCCCTTGGCGCCCAGCGCAACGGCCTTCAGAACGTCCTGGCCGGAGCGGATGCCGCTGTCGAGATAGACGTCGGTGAGGTGCCCCACCGCTTCGACGATCTCGGGGAGGACACGGATAGAGGACGGGGCGCCGTCGAGCTGGCGGCCGCCATGGTTTGAGACGATGATGCCGTCGGCACCATGGGCAACGGCGGCGCGCGCATCGTCGGCATCGAGGATGCCCTTGACGATCACCGGACCGCCGAAGCGTTCCTTGACCCAGCCGATCTCCTTCCAGCTCAGCGCCGGATCGAACTGCGACGAGGTCCAGGCAGAGAGCTTGGAGAGATCGCCCGCCGCGTCGACATGGCCGACGATGTTGCGGAAGGTGTGCCGCCGAGTGCCGAGCATCTGCATGGCCCAGCGGGGCTTGATCATCATTTCGAAGACGAATTTCGGCGTGAACTTGGGCGGGGCCGACATGCCGTTGCGCAGATCCTTGTGGCGCTGGCCGAGGATTTGCAGGTCCATGGTCAAGACCAGCGCCGAGCACTTGGCGGCCTTCGCGCGGTCGATCAGCCGCTCGATGAAGCCGCGGTCGCGCATCATGTAGAGCTGGAACCAGAAGGGCTTGGAGGTATTCTCGGCGACGTCCTCGATGGAGCAGATGCTCATGGTCGAGAGCGTGAACGGCACGCCGAACTTCTCGGCCGCGCGGGCGGCCTTGATCTCGCCGTCGGCGCTCTGCATGCCGGTGAAGCCGGTCGGCGCCAGGGCCACCGGCATCGCGGCCTGCTCGCCGGTCATGGTGGTGGCGAGGTTGCGCCCCTCCATGTTGACCGCCACGCGCTGGCGCAGGAAGACCTTGCGGAAATCCTCGGTGTTGGCGCGATAGGTGCTCTCGGTCCAGGCGCCGCTGTCGGCATAGTCGAAGAACTGCTTGGGCACCTTTCGGCGCGCCTCGGCCATCAATTCGTCGATGGTGAGGAAGCGCTCGAGATTGGCCATGGGAGACTCCGGGATATCGGCCGGTGCCGTAGCAACTAACATGTTAGTCGTCAATGCATTGAGACATTTGATCGATTGACGCTCGGGAGCAAACTTGATCAGCTAACGGCAAGCCCGGCCATCGAGACGGGCGACAGCAAACGCGGCGCGGCACGATCCATGTGCGGAACGCCGACGGGAGGTTACCAATGAACATCAAGACGCTGGTTGCATCCGCAACCATGGCGCTCGCCTTCTCGGCCGGCGCTGCCCAGGCCCAGGTCAACGTGATGCTGCCCGCCAATCCCGGCGGCGGTTGGGACTCGACGGGCCGCCAGGCCTTCGAGGCCCTCAACGCATCCGGGCTCTACACCGGTGGCGTCAACTTCACCAATACCGGCGGTGCCGGTGGCACCGTTGGCCTTGCCGAGTTCCTCGGCACCTCGAGCGGCCAGCCCGATGCGCTCGCCGTCTTCGGCGCCATCACCGTGGGCGCGATCGAGCTCAACGACTCCCCGATCAACCTCGCCGAATTCCGCCCTGTGGCGCGCCTCACGGCTGAATACCTGGTGATCGCGGTGGCGGCGGATTCGCCCTACAATACTCTGGCTGACCTGGTCGAGGCGCTGAAGGCCGAGCCCGGTGCAGTGCCGGTCGGTGGTGGTTCGGCCGGTGGTGTCGACCACATCGCCCTGGCGCTGCTGGCGCAGGAAGGCGACGTGCCCGTCGGTGACCTCAACTACATCCCGCAGGCTTCGGGCGCCGAGACCGTGACCGGCATCGTCAACGGCACGCTGGTCGCCGGCATTTCCGGCACCTCCGAGTTCGCCCAGTTCGCCGAACAGGGCCGCATCAAGCTGCTCGGCGTGACCTCGGCCGAGCGCCGCGAGAACCTGCCGGACGTCCCGACCTTCGCCGAAGCCGGCTACAATGTCGAACTCGCCAACTGGCGCGGCATCCTTGCCGCCCCGGGCGCGCCGGACGACAACTATCAGCAGTGGGTCGATACCTTCACCCAGTTGAGCCAGACCGAGGAGTGGCAGCAGGTGCTGGAGACCCAGGGCTGGGACGATTACTTCCTCGCGGGCGAGGAATTCGGTGAGTTCATCGCCCAGGAAACCGAAGTGCAGGGTCAAATCCTCAGGGATGCCGGCCTTGTCGACTGATCGGCCTACGGCCTCAAACGGGGGGAGCGGCCAGCCGGCCGCTCCCTCGCGCTTTTCGGGGTGGGCGAGCCGCCCCTATTGGCTTGGCGTCGGCGTGGCGCTGATCGGCGCCGTGTGGCTGTGGGGCGCATCGAGCCTGCCGCAGGGCGCCCGCTATGCCGCGGTTGGTCCGGGCCTGTTCGTCACCATGGCAGGCCTCGGCCTCCTCATCCTCGGGGTGATCCTCGTTGTGCAGGTTGCGCGCGGCGAAACCTTCGAACCGCAGGACGCCGAAGACGCCAGCGGCGATCAGCCGATGGACAAGCGCGCCTTCATCACCGCGCTGCTTGCGGTGTTCCTGCCGGTTGCGGCGGCCAAGACCGTGGGCCTGCCGCTGATCGCGAGCCTCAGCTTCATGCTGGTGGCGCGCGCCTTCGGCTCGACCCGCTGGTGGCTCGACCTCATCATCGGCCTGGTGCTGTGCACCGCCGCCTATTTCCTGTTCACGCGGCTGGGGCTGCAGCTCGGCCGCTATTTCCCGCCGCTGGGGTTCTGAGCCGTGGAAACCTTCGAACTGCTGCTGCACGGCTTTTCCGTAGCCCTGCAACCGACCAATCTGATGTGGGCACTGGTCGGCTCGCTCCTCGGCACCATGATCGGCATCCTGCCCGGCATCGGGCCGGCGCTGACCATTGCCCTGTTGTTGCCGGTGACCACGCAACTGGCGCCGACCGCCGCCTTCATCATGTTCGCCGGCGTGCTCTATGGCGCCATGTATGGCGGCTCGACCACCTCGATCCTGCTCAACACGCCCGGTGAAGCGGGCTCGATGATGACGGCGCTCGAGGGTAACAAGATGGCCCGCGCCGGTCGCGGCGCCGCTGCGCTCGCCACCGCCGCCATCGGCTCGTTCGTCGCCGGCACCATCGCCACGCTGTGCCTGACCTTTGCTGCCCCCGCGATTGCGGAGCTGGCCTTCTATTTCAAGCCGACCGACTATTTCGCGCTGACCATCCTGGCCTTCACCTCGGTGGCGGTGGTGATGGGCACGAGCCGCGTCCGCGGCTTCATCTCGCTGTTCCTCGGGCTGGCATTGGCCGTGGTGGGCATTGATGCGATGTCCGGCCAGCCGCGGCTGACCTTCGGGCAGATGGACCTCTTGCGCGGCATCAACCTCGCCGTGGTGCTGGTGGCGCTGTTCGCGGTTGGCGAAATCCTCTACGTCGCCAGCCGCTACCGGCACAGCTCCGGCGAAATCGCCCGCACCAAGGGCTTCACCTGGATGTCGGGCCAAGATTTCCGCCGCTCGTTCTGGCCGTGGATCCGCGGCACGGTGATCGGCTTCCCGATGGGAGCGCTGCCCGGTGGCGGCACAGAAATCCCCACCATGCTGAGCTATACCCTGGAGCGGAAGCTGACCAAGCACCGCGACGAATTCGGCAAGGGCGCCATCGAAGGCGTTGCCGGCCCGGAGGCTGCCAACAATGCGGCTGCGGCCGGCATTCTGGTGCCGCTGTTGACGCTCGGCCTGCCGACCTCGGCCACGGCGGCGGTGCTGCTGGCCGCCTTCCAGAACTACGGCCTGCAGCCCGGTCCGTTCCTCTTCACCTCCAACCCCGAACTGGTCTGGGGCCTGATCGCGTCGCTCTATGTCGGCAACATCATGCTCCTGGTGCTGAACCTGCCGCTGGTGGGCGTGTGGGTGCAGTTGCTGCGCATTCCGCGGCCGCAGCTCTATGCCGGCATTCTGGTATTCGCGCTGATCGGCATCTGGGGGCTGGCGCAATCGTGGATGGACTTCCTCATCATGGGCCTGATGGGGCTCGTGGGCTACATCATGCGCGTCTATGACTTCCCGATCGCGCCGGTGCTGATCGGGCTGATCCTTGGGCCGATGGCCGAGAACAACCTCCGCACCGCGTT
Source organism: Devosia albogilva (assembly GCF_042685625.1). Taxonomy (NCBI): domain Bacteria; kingdom Pseudomonadati; phylum Pseudomonadota; class Alphaproteobacteria; order Hyphomicrobiales; family Devosiaceae; genus Devosia; species Devosia albogilva. Next base: position 2,154,611 of record NZ_JBHUNP010000001.1, on the reverse strand, counting down.
GGCCGCCGGCCAGGGCAACCCGATGGTGCTGGTGTCGACGCCGATGTCGATCACCTTCCTGGTGCTGGCGGTGCTGTTCCTTGCCGTGCCGCCGCTGCTCCGCCGCCTGAGGGCCAACGCATGAGGAAGACCGGCGACATGATCCCGTCGGAGGAGGCGATCGAGCATGTCGACCGCCGCTTCCACGACATCGCCATCGGCATCGCCACGCTCGACGTGCTCTATGATGGCTGCCGCTGGAGCGAGGGGCCGGTTTGGTTCGGCGACATCGACATGCTCCTGTTCAGCGACATCCCCAACAACCGGATGCTGCGCTATGTGCCGGGGCTGGGGGTGACGCCGTTCCGCTCGCCCTCGAACTTCGTCAACGGCAACACCCGCGACCGCGAGGGGCGGCTGATCTCGTGCTCCCATGGCGCGCGCGCCGTGTTGCGGACGGAGTGGGACGGCACCATCACCACGCTGGTCGACCGCTTCGAGGGCAAGCGCCTCAACTCGCCCAACGACGTGGTGGTGAAATCGGACGGCACGATCTGGTTCACCGACCCGCCCTACGGGATCCTCTCCGACTACGAGGGCTACAAGAGCGAGCAGGAGCAGGAGCGCTGCAACGTCTTCCGCTTCGATCCGGCGGCCGGCTCGCTCACCGTGGTGGCCGACGATCTCCTCAAGCCGAACGGGCTCGCCTTCTCGGTCGACGAGTCCGTCCTGTATGTTTCCGACACCGGCCGCAGCCACGATCCGGATGCGCCGCAGCAGATCCGCGCCTATGACGTCGACGGGGCGAAACTGCGCAACAGCCGCGTGTTCACCCTGGTCGACACCGGCGCCTCGGACGGCTTCCGGCTCGACACGGAAGGCCGCATCTGGACCAGTGCAGGACCGGGGGTGAACGTCTATGACCCCGCCGGCGAGTTGCTGGGCCGGATCAAGACCGGCGCCAAGACCTCCAACCTCTGCTTCGGCGGCGCGCGGCGGAACCGGCTCTACATCACCTCTTCGCAATACCTGATGGCGATCTCGGTCGCCGCCACGGGGCTGCAGCGCCCTTGATCCAACCGAACTTGTTCATCCGCGAGCATTTGCGGCTAGGGCCGGTGCCGGGAGTGGCTGGGGTCGAGGTCTATCAGGCGCATTCCGGTAGCCGGCTGTCGCGGCTGGGCAGTGATGCCGCGCCGTACTGGGCCTATGCCTGGGGCGGCGGGGTGGTGCTGGCGCAGTATCTGCAGGCGCATCCGGAGCTGGTAGCGGGGCGGCGGGTGCTCGACCTCGGGGCCGGATCCGGGCTGGTGGGGATCGTGGCGGCGCAGCTTGGGCCCGATGTAGCCGCGGCGGAGATCGATCCGTTTGGGCGGGCAGCAGTGGAGTTGAACGCTGCGGCCAACGGGGTTTGCGTGGCGTTGGTCGATGTTGACATCGCCGGAGAGCCGCCGGCGGGATTCGAGCTGATCCTGGCGGGGGATGTGTTCTACGATCCGGAGGTCGCGGCGGGGGTGCTGCCGTTTCTCCAGCGCTGCCGCGAGGCGGGCACCGAGGTGCTGATCGGCGATCCGCAGCGGCGGGATCTGCCGGTCGGGGTGCTTGAGCCGGTGTTCCGGGGGGTGGTGACGGACATGGGCGGGGTGGAACGGGAGGCTGGGGTGTATCGGCTCAAGAACCCCCACCCAGCCTCCCCCTGAAGGGGGAGGGGCGGATCGAGTCTGTTGCGGCTTCGTGGCCGCGACCTCGTAGTTCGACAAGCTCACCATGAGGTCTATGCAAATTCGGAGCTGTGGTAGACCTCGTCCTGAGCCAGTTGCCAGCAGGCTGCGAGCATGGCCGCGACGGCATCATCGTCGCCTGCAAAGACGGCTTCAACCGAGCCGTCGCGGCGGTTGCGTACCCAACCGTTGAGGCCTCTGGCCTCAGCCTCGCCGACAACCCACAGGCGGAAGCCGACACCCTGCACACGGCCGGTGATGGCGGCATGGGCGCTGCGCATGCTAGGCCTTCCGTGCCCTGGGCTTCGGCTCGGGCAGCGCATCGGCGGTGGTGCGGACCAGGGCCGCGAGCCAGTCGGCGTCGTCCCAGCGGTCGCCGTCGATCAGGAAGTACATCTTCGAGCCGGGATAGGCCTCGGCTTCCGTCACCTCGCCCAGCCAGGCCCGACCCGCCTCCGTTGGCTTGATGAACAATTGGTCGTCGCAGACGAAGGCGACCACCTTTCCGTCGCAATAGAGCCCGTACTCGCCGAACATCTTGCGCGCGGTCATGCTGCCGGCGCCGGCCGTCTGCTCGAGCAGGTAATCGACTGTGCGCTGCTGGGTGCTCACATCACCGCCCCGACCTGCCAGGGCACGAACTCGTTGTCGCCATAGCCGAGGGCTTCCGACTTGGTCTTCTCGCCCGAGGCGACGCGGAGCATCAGATCGAAGATTTCCTGGCCCTTGTCCTCGATGGAGACGCCGTCGATGATATCGCCGCAGTTGACGTCCATGTCGTCGGTCATGCGGCCGTAAAGCTCGGAATTGGTGGCAAGCTTGATCGAGGGCACCGGCTTGCAGCCATAGGCGGAGCCGCGGCCGGTGGTGAAGGCGAGGATGTTGGCGCCGCCCGCGACCTGGCCGGTGGCCGAGACCGGATCGAAGCCGGGCGTGTCCATGAAGACGAAGCCCTTCTCGGTCACCGGCTCGGCATATTCATAGACGGCGGTCAGCGGCGTGGTGCCGCCCTTGGCCGCGGCGCCGAGGGACTTCTCGAGAATGGTGGTCAGCCCGCCGAGCTTGTTGCCGGGCGAGGGATTGTTGTTCATCTCGCCGCGGTTGCGCTGGGTGTAATCCTCCCACCAGTGAATGCGCTCGATCAGCTTCTCGCCCACTTCGCGCGAGACGGCGCGGCGGGTCAGCAGGTGCTCGGCGCCGTAGATCTCGGGGGTTTCGCTGAGGATAGCGGTACCGCCATGGCGTACCAGCAGGTCGGCGGCGGCGCCCAGGGCCGGGTTGGCGGTGATGCCGGAATAGCCGTCCGAGCCACCGCACTGCAGGGCCAGCGTCAGGTGCGAGGCATCGACGGTCTGGCGCTTGGCGGCAGCAGCGATCGGCAGCATCTCCTTGATGCGCTCGACACCCCAATCGATCATCTTCTGGGTGCCGCCGATCTCCTGGATGGTCATGGTCTGGAAGGTGTCGCTGTCGGCGATGCCGTAGTGCTCCTTCATGCGGCCGATCTGGAACGCCTCGCAGCCGAGCCCGACCAGCAGCGCCGCGCCGAGATTGGGATTGGCGGTATAGCCCCACTGGGTGCGGCGGAAGATCTTGTAGCCCTCGCCGTCGATCTCCATGGCGCAGCCGGAGCCGTGGACGAAGGGGATGACGCCGTCGATCCCGGGATAGTCCTCGAGAATGCCGGAGCGGTTGATGGCCTCGGCCATGAACTTGGCGACGGTGGCCGAGCAGTTCACCGAAGTGAGGATGCCGATATAGTTGCGGGTGCCGACCTTGCCGTTGGGGCGGACATAGCCTTCGAAGGTGGCACGCTCGGCGGTCGGGACCATGTCGACCGGCAGGACCCCTTCGCTGAACTGGTAGTCGCGGGCAATGGTGCCGTCGCCGGCGCCCATGCCGCAATTGTGCTCGTGCACCCAGTCGCCGGGCTCGATAGCGTCCTTGGCGAAGCCGATGATCTGGCCGAACTTGATGATCGCCTCGCCGGCACGCACCGGCTGAGTGGCGAACTTGTGCCCGCGGGGAACGCGGCGGCGGATGATGATGCCCTGCGGGGTCTCAGCGCCGACCTCAAGATTGCTGAGCGCGACCGCGATGTTGTCGGCGCTGTTCAGCACCAGCGTCTTGGCCTCGGGGCGGGTCATGGTCTCGGACATGGATCGGGCTCTCGGGGATCGGGGGATTTACCGCAGCACGCTTTGCCGCCATGGTGCGGCGCGGCGACGGGCGTTGTCAGCGGGTCGGGCACTTACTAACATGTTAGCATGACATCCGAAGCAAGTCCCTACTCTTTTCTGCAGCGCTCCGGCGGAATAGCGCGCGGCAGTGTCACCGTCGAGGTGACCAACGCCATCCGCCAGGGGATCGTCACGCTGGCGCTGCCCCCGGGCAGCCCCATCGACAAGACGGCCATCTGCGAGCAGTTGGGCGTGTCGCGCTTTCCCGTCAGCGAGGCGCTGGCGCGGCTGCAGACCGAAGGGCTGGTCGACATCGCTCCCCAGCGTGGCTCGACCGTGTCGCTGGTCAGGATCGCCGACGTCAAGGAATACATGCTGATCCGCAAGGCGCTCGAATCGGAGGCGCTGCGGGTGCTGATCGGGGCGCATGACGACGGGTTGGTCGCGGCCCTGCAGGAGAACATGCAGCGCCAGCGCGCCGCCGCCGAGCGAGACGATGCCGAGGCCTTCCACGCCGTCGACATCGAGTTTCACGATATCATTTATCGCTCGATGGGCTTCAGCAAGATCAAGGGCATCATCGACCAGGCGCGCGCCAATCTCGACCGCGCCCGCCGCCTGATCATCACCCCGCGCCGGCTGAACCACACCATTGCGGAACACCAGGCGATCCTCGACGGCATCCTCGCCGGCGATCAGGCACAGGCGACACGCGCCATGCGCGCCCATATCGACGCGGTGATGGTGGAACTCTTCGCCTTTGCCCGCGACCATGCGGAACTGTTCGCCGATGGTGCTGCGCTCGAGGCGGACGGCGACAACTTCCCCTTCGGCTGAGGCCACACATGCTCAAGAACATCCCGCCCCTGCTCGGCCCTGACTTGTTGTCGATCCTCCGCGCCATGGGCCATGGCGACGAGATCGCCATCGTCGACGCCAACTATCCCGCCACAGCCATGGGCACGCGGCTGGTGCGGCTCGACGGGCACAGCGCCACCGACGTGCTCGATGCCGTGCTTAGGGTGCTGCCGCTCGACGATTTCGTGGACCATGCCGCCTTCGGCATGGCGGTGGTGGGCGAGCCCGAGCGGCGCGAACCGGTGATGGATGCCTTCGACGACGTCATCTCGCGGCACGAGCCGGGCATGAAGCTTCATCTGCTGGAGCGTTTCAGCTTCTACGAGCGGGTGCGGTCCGGATTTGCGGTAGTGCAGACCGGCGAGGGCCGGCTCTATGGCAACATCATTCTCAAGAAGGGCGTGATCCGACCGCAATAGGCGAACGGAATCGCGCCGGGCTGGCCTCGACAGCTAACATGTCAGTGGCTATGGCCTAGCGGACGAACAGGGAGAGACCCAATGAAACTGCTGCGCGTGGGCGCCAAGGGCGCCGAGAAGCCTGCCATTCTTGCGGAAGACGGCACCATCCGGGACCTCAGCGGGATCATCCCGGATCTGGCCGGTGCCTCGCTGTCCGACGAGAGCCTGGAGCGCATCCGTGGCGTTGACGCTTCCACGTTGCCGCAGTTGAGTGCGGACGAGCGGATCGGCCCCTGCGTGGGTCAGGTCGGCAAGTTCATCTGCATCGGCCTCAACTATGCCGACCATGCTGCCGAAACCGGCGCGCCGATCCCGGCCGAGCCGATCATCTTCATGAAGGCGACCAGTGCCATCATCGGCCCCAACGACGACGTCATCATTCCCAAGAACTCGCTCAAGCCGGACTGGGAAGTCGAGCTCGCCGTGGTGATCGGCAAGGAAGCCCGCTACATCGACGAGGCCGACGCCATGGACCATGTCGCCGGCTATTGCGTCTGCAACGACGTCAGCGAGCGCCACTTCCAGACCGAGCGCGGCGGGCAGTGGGACAAGGGCAAGGGCTGCGACACCTTCGGGCCGATCGGGCCGTGGCTCGTCACCCGCGACGAAGTCGCCGACCCGCAGAACCTCAAGATGTGGCTCGAAGTCGACGGCAAGCGCTACCAGGACGGCTCCACCAAGACCATGATCTTCGGCGTCGCCCATGTGGTGAGCTATGTCAGCCAGTTCATGTCGCTGCAGCCCGGCGACGTGATCACCACCGGCACCCCGCCGGGCGTAGGCATGGGCATCAAGCCGGATCCGGTCTGGCTCAAGCCCGGCAATGTCATGCGGCTGGGCATCGAAGGCCTCGGCGAGCAGACGCAGAACGTGCGGGCCTACGGGGCGTAAACTACTCCTGAATTCCTAAGGGTGCGGTCCTTCAGGGCGCTGCCTCTCCCACCGTGTCATTCCCGCGCAGGCGGGAATCCATTCTTCCACTGCACTCCTGGAAAGAGTGGATCCCCGCCTTTGCAAGGATGACGTGGTGAATAAGGACGGGACAACCGGCTGGCGCCGAGGCGCTCCATCTCAGTTCGGCCGCCTCGCCACCAGATCGATCTCTACCAGGGCGCCGACCGCAAGCGCTGTCACCCCGACCGTGGTGCGGGACGGTAGCCTGCCCGGGGTGAAGAAGCTCGGCCAGAGCTCGTTGAGCGCTTGGTAGTCGCGCTCGAACTCGGTCAGGTAGATGCGAGCCATGGTGACATGCTCGAGCCCCAGGCCGATGCCGCCGAGCACGATGCGCAAGTTCTCCACCACCCTGCGGGTCTGGGCGACGATTCCCTCCGGCAGCGGCGCATCGGGATTGGCAGGGTCGGTTGGCATCTGGCCGGTGACAAAGACCCAGCCATCAACCTCCACCGCATGCGAGAACGGGGCGACCGGACGCGGGCCGCTGCTGATCATGTGGTGGAGCATCTCACTCATGGTTTTCTCCTTGTAGAATTGCGACCTCTCTTGCGTGTCCTTGCGCCGAGGCGCAAGCTCGGTGAATGCGGAAGCGAATGGGTGCCATCGCCGGTCTGCTGATTGCCCTCATGGGGCTTTTCGCCATGGCCCCTGCTTCGGGGCAGACCAGCGAGACGGAGTATGCGGCCGCACTAGACGGCTTGTTCGCGGAACTGGCAGCGGCGCCCGACCCGGCTGCGGCGCAGGGCATCTCCGACGACATCTGGCGGCTGTGGATGGAGCCGCCGGACGCGGAGCTCGCCGCCCGCATGGCGAGCACGCTCGAGTTGCGCTGGCGCGGCGACGTGGCGGGACTGATCGCGACGCTCGATGCAGTCATTGCCGAGTATCCGGACTATGCCGAGGCCTATAACCAGCGCGCCACGGTGAACTTCATGCTCGGCAAGTACGACGAGTCACTGGCCGATATCGCGGCGACGCTGGAGCGCGAACCCCGCCATTTCGGCGCACTCGCCGGACGGGCGCTGATCCTCAAGGAGCGGGGCGAGTATGAGCAGGCGCTGGAGACCATGCGCGCGGCGCTGAAGATCCACCCGTTTCTTGGCGAGCGGGCGCTTTTTCCCGAACTCAGCGAGGACGCTATCGAGGCTTGAGATCTATGTGAAGCCCGCCCCTTGACGGCTGCCCATATATGTAACAAATAAAGTTACATGAAGAAGTCAAGCCGCCTCTCCCTCGCCCTCCATGCGCTGGTGCATCTCGCCAAGCAGCCGGACCAGACGCTGACCTCGTCGGCGCTCGCCACCTGCCTGATGACCAATCCGGTGGTGGTACGCCGTGTATTGGGGGAACTGCGGGAGGCCGGCATCGTTGCGGCCACACGTGGACCCGAGGGCGGCTGGCAGTTGAAGCAGGCGCCTGAAGCAGTGACACTCAGGGCCGTATCGGCCGCTATGGGCGAAAGCCTGTTGATCCGCGCCGAAAGCGACCCCGGCGATCGCCAATGCGGCATTGTCCGCGCCGTCGACGCCGTGATGGCCGACTTCCTGATCGAGGCCGAAGCGCTGCTCGCGGCCAGGCTCGAAACCATCACCCTGGCCGATCTCGCCGGATCGACCACATCCTTCCCCTTTCTTACCGGAGCTCATCACCATGGATGACGTTATCATCGTCGGCGGCAGCTTTGCCGGGCTGGCCGCCGCCATGCAGCTCGGCCGCGCCCGACGCAAGGTCACCCTGCTCGACACCGGGCTCAACCGGAACCGCTATGCCAGCCACGCCCATAACGTACTCGGCTTCGACGGCGTCCCACCCGGAGACGTGCTGAGCCAGGCCCGCGAGCAGGTCGCGGCATATCCGACCGTCAAGCTGGTGCAGGGGCGGGCCGAAACCGTATCGGGCGAGCCGGACGACTTCACCATCAAGACTGCCGAGGGCGAGAGCTTCACGGGGCGCCGGCTGATCCTCAGCTATGGCATCGTCGACGAGTTCCCCGACATTCCAGGTTTTGCCGAGAGCTGGGGCAAGACCGTGATCCACTGCCCGTTCTGCCATGGCTACGAGGTGGCGGGGCGGCGCTGGGGCCTGCTGTTCAGTTCACTGCTGTCGCTGCATGCGACCTCGCTTTATGCCGACTGGACGGACGACATCACCCTGATCCTCGACGGCAATGACATTCCCGACGAGGAGCGCAGCAAACTCGAAAAGCGCGGGGTCAAGATCCACGACGGCAAGCTTGCGGCCATTCAGCAGGCGGGGGGCGGAATCAGCGGCGTGACGCTCGAGGACGGCACCGAGATCGGGCTCGACGCCCTCTATGCCCATCCGCGCAACCGCCCCTCGGCGAACCTGCACGAGCAACTCGGGCTCGACACCAAGGAAACGCCTACCGGCCTGATGGTGGAGGTGGACGAACGGCAGAAGACCTCGCGCGACGGCGTCTACGCTGCGGGCGACCTGAGCAACGGCATGCACAGTATCACCATCGCCGCCTATTCCGGCTCGATGGCCGCCATGGGGGCGCAGCAGTCGATGCTGGGCTGAGCGGTCCGCTAGCTGCCGTTGGCGCGGCGGGAGGCGTCGGCGCGGTCGCGCTTCCTCGCCCTGGCCTCCGCCGCATCGGTGATGGCGGCATCGCCGAGATGGGCGCGACCACGCTGGCGGGCGAGATCGATCTGGCGCTGGCGTTCGGCGGCGGCGGCGTGCCTGGCGGCGTCGCCATGGCAATGCGGACAGCTTACGCCTTCGACATAGCGCGCGTCGGCGCGGTCGGCGGCGGTCAGCGGATTGCGGCAGGCGCGGCAGAGGGTGGCGTCACCGAGCTTGAGGCCATGGCCGACCGAGACGCGCTCGTCGAAGACGAAGCATTCGCCGGCAAAGCGGCTCTCGTTTTCCGGCACCTGTTCGAGATAGGCAAGGATGCCGCCCTTGAGGTGGTACACCTCCTCGAAGCCTTGGCTCAGGAGGTAGCTCGACGCCTTCTCGCAGCGGATGCCGCCGGTGCAGAACATGGCGACTTTCTTGTGCTGCGCCGGATCGAGCTTTTCGGCGACATAGTCCTTGAACTCGACGAAGCTGTCGGTGCCCGGGTCGACCGCGCGCTGGAAGGTGCCGATGCCGACCTCGTAACGGTTGCGGGTATCGACCAGCACCACGTCGTTGCGCTCGATCAGCCGGTTCCAGTCGCGCGGGTCGACATAAGTGCCGACGCGCTCGGCGGGGTTGGCCTCCGGGGCGCGGAGGGTGACGATCTCGGGCTTGAGGCGGACCTTCATGCGGAGGAAGGGCATCTCGGCGGCGTGGGAGTATTTGACCTCGGCGCCCTCCAGCCGGCCGGCGAAATCGGGGCCTTCGAACAGCCATTCCGCCAGGGCGTCGATGGCCGAGGGGGTGCCGGCGACAGTGCCGTTGAGGCCTTCAGGCGCGAGGATCAGCGTGCCCCTGATGCCCTGGCTGCAGCAGAACTGGGCCAGCGCCGGGCGGATCGCCCCGGCATCCGGGAGCGCAGCGAATTTGTAGATCGCCATTACCTTGTATGGCTGATCGGCTTGGGGCAGAGTGGCGGCGATTTCAGGATCCGGGCTCATCGGCCCGCTCATATCACCGGCTGCAGCCGTCGTCACGGGCAGCCGCTCCGCACATCATCGGGAGGACCTTCGCCATGACCTATCGGGCCGATACGGCACGCTATGACACCATGCAGTATCGCCGCTCAGGCCGCTCCGGGCTGAAGCTGCCGGTGGTGAGCCTCGGGCTATGGCAGAATTTCGGCGGCACGCGCGACTACCCATCGGCGATGGAAATCCTGGGCTATGCCTTCGACCAGGGCATCACCCATTTCGACCTCGCCAACAATTACGGGCCGCCAGCGGGTTCGTCCGAGGAACTGTTCGGCACCGTGCTGGCGCGGGATTTCCGGCCCTATCGGGACGAGCTGATCATTTCCACCAAGGCCGGGTACAACATGTGGCCGGGCCCCTATGGCGAGTGGGGCAGCCGCAAGTACCTGCTCGCAAGCCTCGACCAGTCGCTGCAGCGCATGGGGCTCGACTATGTCGACATCTTCTATTCGCACCGCTTCGACCCCGAGACGCCGCTCGAGGAAACCATGGGGGCGCTGGCCGACGCGGTGAGTTCGGGCAAGGCGCTTTATGTCGGCATCTCCTCCTATCCCGAGAAGGAGACGCGCGAGGCGCATCGCATCCTCAAGGAGATGGGGGTGGCCACCACCATCCATCAGCCGAGCTATTCGGTGCTGAACCGTTGGATCGAGAATGACAAGACCATCGACGCCTGTGGTGAACTGGGCATCGGCATGATCGCCTTCTCGCCGCTGGCGCAGGGCGTGCTGTCGGGCAAGTATTCGTCGGGCGACAAGGAAGGGACCCGCGGCGCCAACCCGAACGGATCACTCCGCGCCAGCCATATCGAGCCGCGCGTGCTCGCAGCAGTGGACCGGCTCGGCGAGATCGCCCGGCGTCGCGGTCAGTCGCTGGTGCAACTGGCGCTCGCCTGGGTGCTGCGACGGCCGGAGATGACCTCGGCGCTGATCGGCGTGCGCACGCTCGAGCAGCTCAAGGACAATCTCGGCGTGCTCAACAATCTCGAGCTCAGTGCCGAGGAGATCGCCGAGATCGATCGCGCCACGGCCGAGGGGCAGATGGAGTTGCACCCGCGGCCGAGCGGCTGGCTTCGGTAGGAGGGTGTCGGCGCCCTTGCTCCCTCTCCCCTGAGGGGAGAGGGTCGGGGTGAGGGTTCAGGCCTCTCGGCAGAACACCACCCATGAACCCCTCACCCGCCGCTACGCGGCGACCTCTCCCTCAGGGGAGAGGTGAGCGGCCAGCGCGAGCACACCTTAGCTACGCCTCGACGATGACCGGGGCCGCCGAGGGGCGGTCCTGGCCTTCGCCGCGGCCGCGGCGGAAGAAGGGGACGAGCAGCAGCACGATGGTGAAGCTGACCACCTGGTACCAGAGCGCCAGGGCGGTGGCCTCGGCGAAGGCAGTGTGGGTGTCGGCGCCGGCGGCAAAGCCGTTGGCAAGACGGGTGAAGAAGATCTCGCCCACCAGCGCCACGCCGACGGCGCCGCCGATCTGCTGGAACGCCTGCAGGGCGCCCGAGCCGGCGCCGGCATCGCGCGGCGGCACATTGCGCAGCACCAGCTGGAACAGCGAGGAAAAGCCGAGCCCAAGCCCGATGCCGGCAATCAGCAGCGGAGCCAGGAACCACCACGGATCGATGGTGTCGGAGACCGCCGCGACGATGAAGTGCAACGTGCCGATACCGAGCGTCAGCAAGGTGGCGGCGGCAGCGAGGCGGCTGCGCAGGTAGCGATTGCCGAATCGGCCGGCGATGAAGGAGGCGATCAGCACGCCCACCGAGAAGGGGGCGTTGGTGAGCCCGGACTGGAGCGGGGTGAAGTCGAACCCGGCCTGCAACAACAGCGAGATCACCATGAACATGCCCGGTATGCCCGAGGCATAGATGGTGACCACCAACGCGCCGAACATGTAGTCGCGGTTGGTGATGAGGTCGTGGTTCAGCAGTTGCGGCTTGTCCTGCCGCGCGCGACGAGCGGTCCAGACGACGAACAGGGCAAGGAACACGGCGCCGATGGCGATCATGAGGAAGGCCCAAAGCGGCCAGCCATAGGCCCTGCCTTCGACGATGGGGAAGACCACCAGCACGAGGCCGATGGCGCTGAGGGCGATGCCGACGAAGTCGTTGCTGAGCGAGGGGTGGCCGGGCAGGCGCGGAATCAGGAACCAGGCCGCCACCAGCGCGGCGATACCGATGGGCACGTTGACGAGGAAGATCGGCTCCCAGTCGAAGCCGAACAGCTGCGCCTCGATCAGTACGCCACCCAGGATCGGTCCACAGACGGAGGCGAGGCCGGCCGAGAGGCCGAACAAGGAGAAGGCCTGGCCGCGCTCGCTCGGCGGGAAAGTGACGGTGGCAATGGCCAGCACCTGCGGCGCCATCATCGCCCCGCCGAGACCCTGCAGCACGCGGGCAAAGATCAGGAACTCGATGCTGGGCGAGAGGCCGCACAGCGCCGAGGCGGCGGTGAAGGCGACCATGCCCCACATGAACATCCGGCTGCGGCCGACGATGTCTCCGAGCCGACCGAAAGGCAGCAGGCCGAGAGCGAAGGCGAGGATGTAGGCGGCAACCACCCACTCGATCTGCGCATCGGTGGCCCCGAAGCTGTCGCGCATCGACGGCAGGGCGACATTGACGATGGTCACGTCGATCAGGTTCATGAAATTGGCGATGAGCAGCACCGCCAGCGCCACCCAGCGGCGCGGATCGGGTGTGGCAACGGCGTCGTTCGGAGTCGACATATGTTGGCGCCTCTCCGGGGCGATTTCGGGCACCGCCAGGGCGGCGCGCCAGGTGAGTGATGGGGCGATGTTTTTGGCCGGCCGTCGGCTTGAGCGTCGGCGATCCTGCTGTCGGACCGTGTCACTAATGGGTTTCGGCGGCCGACGCTACCCGCCGCTCTATCCACGTGGGCCGAAGAGGATCACCGCGGCGCCGGCAAGAACGATCGCCCCACCGACGAGGTCCCAGCGGTCGGGCAGTTGCCGCTCGACCACCGTCAGCCAGAGCAGCGACGCGACCACATAAACGCCGCCATAGGCGGCATAGGCACGGCCGGCGGCATCGGCGGGCGCCAAAGTCAGCAGCCAGGCGAACCCCGCCAACAACGCCATCCCCGGGAGCACCCACCAGGGAGAGTGCCCGAGCCGCAGCCAGGCCCAGAAGGCGAAGCAACCGCCGATCTCGGCGAAAGCGGCGAGAGCGTAGACCATGGCTGTCGAGGCGATCGGCATGCATTGGGACTAGCACGCCGCCAGGGGATGGTCAGGGGTGAAACTTGACAATCGATGCGCTCGGGCGTCCTTGCGGCGCAGTTTCCGGAAGGGCCCGCCATGCAGGATTATGTCCGCCGCATCCTCACCTCATCGGTCTATGAAGTGGCAGAAGAAACGCCGCTCGAGCGCATGGAGCTGCTTTCCGCGCGGCTCGGGGCCGACATCCTGCTCAAGCGCGAGGACCTGCAGCCGGTATTCTCGTTCAAGATCCGCGGCGCCCACAACCGCATCTCGCGGCTGACGGCGGAGGAGCGCGCCCGTGGCGTGATCTGCGCCTCGGCGGGCAATCATGCGCAGGGCGTGGCGCTCTCGGCGACGCGGCTCGGCATCCGCGCGGTGATCGTGATGCCGACAACCACCCCGCTGATCAAGATCGGGGCGGTGCGGCGACTCGGTGGCGAGGTGGTGCTGTTCGGCGACGGGTTCGATGCGGCGCGCGCCCATGCGGTGGAACTGGCGGACAAGCACGGCCTGGTGATGGTGCACCCGTTCGACGATCCGGACGTGATCGCCGGCCAGGGAACGATCGGGCTCGAATTGCTACGCCAGCATCCGGGCGAGATCGGCGCCATCTATGTGCCGGTGGGCGGGGGCGGGCTCGCGGCCGGAATCGCCTCGATCGTCAAATTCCTCAACCCGGCGATCCGCGTCATCGGGGTGGAGCCGGAAGAAGCTGCGAGCATGAAGGAAGCCATTGCGCAAGGGCACCCGGTGGCGCTCGACCAAGTGGGGCTCTTCGCCGACGGCGTGGCGGTCCGCCAGGTGGGGGACGAGACCTTCCGGCTATGCCGGGAGTTGCTGGATGATATCGTCACCGTCAGCGCCGACGAGATCTGCGCCGCCATCAAGGACATCTTCGACGATCATCGGGCCATTGCGGAGCCGGCAGGGGCGCTGGCGCTCGCCGGGCTCAGGCGGCAGGTGGAGGACCGCACCGCTCCCGCCGGTGCGCTGATCGCCGTCAATTCGGGCGCCAACGTCAATTTCGACCGGCTGCGCTATGTGGCGGAGCGGGCCGAGATCGGCGAGCGCGCGGAAGCACTGCTCGCCGTGGAAATCCCCGAGCGGCGCGGCAGCTATCGCGCCTTCATCCGCCTGCTCGGCAACCGCGCGATCACCGAGTTCAACTATCGCTATGCCCCAGGTACCACCGCCAAGATCTTCGTCGGCGTCAAGCTCAGCCGCGGAGAAACCGAGAAGCAGGAAATCATCGACCTGCTGACCACCAACGGTCTCGGCGTCACCGACATGACCGACAACGAGGTGGCCAAGCTCCATGTGCGCCACATGGTAGGGGGCCGAGTGGACGGACTCGACAACGAGACGGTCTACCGCTTCCAGTTCCCGGAGCGCCCGGGAGCGTTGCTCAAGTTCCTCGAAGGGCTGAACGATGCGTGGAACATCACCCTGTTCCACTACCGCAACCATGGGGCCGATTATGGCCGGGTGCTGGTGGGGGTGGAGGTGCCGGAGGCGACCCGCGGCGACTTCCTCACGCATGTGGAAGCCATCGGCTTCCCCTATTGGGAGGAAACGGAGAATCCGGCCTACCGAATGTTTCTCGATCGTGCCGTCACCCCCTGAACGGGTGGTGCCGTCACACTGTCGCGACACCATTATGCAGAGATAAACCGCAATGCAGCCCGCCGGATCGATTTCGGCGGGATTGTATTGCAATTGCATGGCAGCGACGCCATTTCGGCCACTCGGCCAAGACAATCAACCAGGCGCACGTCCCACAAGGGGACGAACCCTCCGGAGGACTTTGCATGTCGACCACCAAGACCATCCAACTGCTGCTTCTGAGCGGTGTCGCCGCTGCGGCGCTTTCCGCGCCCGCCAGCGCGCTCGAGGCCCAGGCCTTTGTGGATCGCGTCGCCGAGGTCTACCGGACCATGGGCTATGAGCTCAGCTTCGGCGAAGCGACGCTTGAGGGCGACACCATCACCGTCGATGGCTTGACGGTGGAAGTGGTTGGCGTCGACGAAGAGCCGATGGAGATCGACACCACGCTGACCTTCCGCGGTGTCAGCGAGACCGAAGACGGCGCCTATTGGGCCGAAGAGCTGACGGTTCCAGATGTCGACACCGTCTTCACCACCGAAGAGGACGAGGCCGAGGGCCGCGTGACGCTCTCCGACATCCGCGTCGAGGACCTTTATTTCCCAGCTGGCGATGCCGCTTCGGCCATCGCTCAGGTCCAGAGCTTCGGGGCCGCCTCCACCGGCCCGCTGAGCGTGTTCCGTAATGGGGAAGAAGTGGTGCGCGTCGAGTCGATGGAAGCTCGCTCCACCTTCACCCCCGAACAGGGCACTGACGAACTCGTTGACGTCGACTCGACGCTCGCCATCAACGGCATCTGGGCCGACCTCTCGACCGTGAGCGAGGAAGACCCCGAATCCGGCGCCGTGATCGAGCAGTTGGGCCTCACCGAGATCAACGGCAGCATTACCCAGCACATGACCTGGTCAATGGCCGACGGCCACATGGTCATGGACGAGTTCGTGTTCGATTTCGATGATCTGGGCGCGCTCGACATCACCTTCGATATCACCGGCTTCACCCCCGAGGTGCTGGACCAGATCTACGCCATGCAGGCGCAGATGGGCGGCGAGGAGATGACCGAGGAGCAAGCGCAGGCGCAGATGATGAGCGGCATGGCGCTGATGCAGGGCGTCAACATCGTCTCGGTCGCCATTCGCTATGACGACGCCTCGCTGGCCGATTCGCTGCTCGACTTCTTCGCCGAAGACGCCGGCACCGATCGCGCGACTTTCGTCGACGGCCTCAAGCAGCAGTTGCCGCTGATGATCGAGGGCTTGGGCATCCCGGCGCTCAACGATCTGATCGTTCCGCCGGTGTCGGCCTTCCTCGATGATCCGCAGAGCCTCGAGATCGCCGCACGCCCCGCCTCGCCGACCTCGCTGCTGGTGCTGATGGCGGCAGCGGCCAACCCGGCCGGGCTGATCCCGGCGCTGGGGCTGACGGTCACCGCCAACCAGTAAACGTTTCGAGAGCCGCCCTCCGGGGCGGCTCTCCCATTATTTAAGAGAATTTTTCGTCCCGATGCGGCACAGTGGCCGCATGAACGATCTGACCCCGGCCGTTGTCCGCTCCCTCAGCCATGTGACCGACTGGGTGTTCGATCTCGACAACACCCTCTACCCGCGCACCTGCAATCTGTTCGCGCAGATCGACGTGCGGATCACCCAGTATGTGATGGACCTGACCCGGCTCGACTTCGCAGGGGCGCGAGAGTTGCAGAAGAGCTATTACCGCGACTACGGCACCACCCTGAACGGGCTGATGCAGCGGCACAAGGTGGACCCGGACCACTTCCTCACCACCGTGCACGCCATCGACTACACGCCTGTCGATGCCCATCCCGACCTCGTGGACGCGATCCGCAGCCTGCCCGGCCGCAAGTTCATCCTCACCAATGGCGATACCGGCCATGCCCGCTCGGTGCTGCGCCGGCTGGGCGGCGACGAATTGTTCGAGCATGTGCACGACATCCGCGCCATGACCTTCGTGCCCAAGCCGCATCGCGAGGCTTATGACGGGTTCTTCGCCACCTATGGCATCGACCCCAACAGCGCCGTTATGTTCGACGACCTCGAGAAGAACCTGGTGGTGCCGCACGAAGTGGGCATGTCGACCGTGCAGGTTGTGGCGAGCGACGACTTCCAGCACGAGCAGGTCGAGGCCTGGGAGCTGGGGCGTGCCACGGGCCCGCATGTCCATCACGTGACCGACAATCTGGCGCAGTTCCTCCGCCAGCTGCCGTGATATTCCCGCCGGGCGCGGCAGGCGTTATCATCTGCGCATGACCGACCTTCCCGGGCGCCGCCCGCCGCCCTCGCCCGAAACCGCTCCCACCGTTCGCGAGCAGTTCCAGAACCTTCGCCTTCTCGGGCGTCTCCTGGTGCAGATCTGGCGCACCAGCCCCGCCATGACCATCGCCACGGTGGTGCTACGCATCATCGCGGCGCTGCAGCCGATCGCCATGCTCTATGTCGGCAAGCTGATCATCGACGAGGTGGTGCGGCTGACCGGCATCACCGCGCCTGGGCCGGGCTTTGCCGAGTGGTGGGCGAGCGGGGTCCTGTACCCGCTGATGTGGCTGATCATCATCGAACTGGTGCTGGTGATCGGGCTCGATATCGTCAATCGCGCCATGGGGCTGGTCGACTCGATTTTGAGCGAGCTCCACTCCAACCAGATGAGCGTCGAGCTGATGGCGCATGCGGCGCGGCTCGACCTCCGCCACTTCGAGTCGGCGGAGTACCAGGATCGGCTGGAACGGGCGCGGCGGCAGGCGGCAGGGCGCAATACGCTGTTGTCGGTGATGTTCGGGCAGGCGCAGAACATCGTCACCGTCGCCACCCTTGCCGCGGGCCTCTTCGTCTATGCGCCCTGGCTGATCCTGCTGCTGCCGATCTCGTTCATGCCGGCCGTGCTGGGCGAGGCGCGGTTCAACCAGCTTGCCTACTGGCTGTCGCGCTGGCGGACGCCGGAGCGGCGCGAGCTCGAATATATCCGCTACATCGGGGCAACGCCCGAGACGGCCAAGGAGATCAAGCTGTTCGGCCTCGGCGGCTTTCTGGTCGACCGTTTCCGAAAGCTCGCCCACACGATTTTTCTTGAGAATACGCGCGTCGCGCGGCAACGGGCGTTCTGGGGGGCGATCTTTGCCGCCATCTCGACGCTGACCTATTATGGTGCCTATGGCTTCATCGTCTGGCGGACGGTGACCGGGGACTTCACCATCGGTGATCTGGCGTTCCTGTCCGGCTCGTTCCTGAGGCTCAATGGGTTGTTCCAAGCCATCCTGCTCGGCTTCACCCAGGTGGCTGCGCAGTCGATGTATCTGGATGACCTGTTCTCGTTCTTCGAGATCCAGCCCGGCATTCTCTCCCCCGAGGCACCCAAGGCGTTCCCCGCGCCGATCCGGAGTGGCATCCGCTTCGAGAATGTCGGCTTCCGCTATCCCGACACGGACACCTGGGCGGTGCGCGATCTCAGCTTTTCGATCAATGCCGGCGAGACGCTGGCGCTGGTGGGGGAGAACGGCGCGGGCAAGACCACGATCGTCAAGCTGCTCACCCGGCTCTACGACCCGGACGAGGGGCGGGTCACCATCGACGGGATCGACCTGCGCGAGCTGTCGCTCGAGGACATCCACTCCCATGTCGGGGTGATCTTCCAGGACTTCATCCGCTACTCGCTGACGGCACGCGAGAATATCGGGGTCGGACGCATCGAGGCGGCGGGGGACCAACAGCGGATCGAGACGGCGGCGGAGCAGAGTCTTGCGGACAGCGTCATCGGCAAGCTGCCGCAAGGCTATGACCAGCAACTCGGCCGGCTGTTCAAGCAGGGGCGCGACCTTTCCGGCGGCGAGTGGCAGAAGGTCGCGATCGCCCGCGCCTATATGCGCAGTGCCGACATCCTGATCCTCGACGAGCCCACGGCGGCGCTCGACGCCAAGGCCGAGGCCGAGGTATTCGCCCGCTTCAAGAGCCTCGCGGCGGGCCGGACGGCGTTGATCATCTCGCACCGGTTCTCGACCGTGCGCATGGCCGACCGGATCCTGGTGCTGGAGGCCGGCGGCATTCTCGAGGCAGGAACCCACGCGGAACTGGTGGCGCTGGGCGGACGCTATGCCGAACTGTTCGAGTTGCAGGCGGCGGGGTACCGGTGAGCAGCACCCTGCGCCAGCCGAGCGACAGCGATATCGCCGTTATCGCCGAGACCTACCGGCTGCTCGGCGATCCAACGCGCCTGAGGGTGCTGCTCGCCTGCCTCGATGGCCCCATTCCGGTGGGGGAGATCGCCAGCCGGACGGGCGCCTCGCAATCGCTGGTCAGCCACCACCTTCGTCTGCTGCGGGGGGCGCGGCTGGTGCGCGGCACGCGGCGGACCAAGCAGGTACTTTATGAACTGGCCGACGCCCATATCGCCCGCATGCTGATCGATATGGTCGATCATGTCGGCGAAAAGGCCGGCGAGCCGGGCGATGACTAAGCCGCACGCACAGGAGTGGTGCCGCGCCTCACTCTGCACTAGCCTCGGGTAACGAACCGCATCTGGGCGCAGACCATGGCTAGCGAGCACGACGTCATCATTCTTGGGGCAGGCATCGTCGGGATTGCGACCGGCATCCACCTCTTGCGCCGCGGGCGCAGCGTGCTGCTGGTCGACAAGCGCGAGCCCGGGCACGAGACGTCCTACGGCAACGCCGGCATCATCCAGCGCGAAGGCGTGCGCCCGCATGCCTTTCCGCGCGATCTAGCAATGCTCATGCAGGTGGGCCTGCACCTTTCCACCGCAGCCCGGTACGAGCCCATGGCCCTGCCCCGGATTGCCAGACCTCTGTGGCGGTACTGGTGGGCATCGTCGCCCGGTCACTATCGCAAGATCGTCGAGAGCTACGCGCCCCTGATTGCCCGATCGATCGCAGCTCATTCCGATCTCATTCTCGCGGCCGGCCCGGCCGCCGAGGCGCTGATCAGCCGCACCGGCTGGTTCCTGGCGTTCCGCAGCGAGCACGGGCTCAGGGCCGAGGCCGCCAAGGCCGAGGAGGACCGCCAGCGCTTCGGTATCGCCCACCACGTGGTGGAGTGGCCGGAGCTCAAGACCATCGAGCCGGACCTCAAGGGCGGGCTTGCCGGCGCCATCCACTGGACAGACCCGTGGACGGTGCGCGACCCAGGCGCGCTGGTGGCGGAGTATTTCGCCCTGTTCCAGCGGCTCGGCGGCACCTTCCTCGCGGGCACGGCGGAGGACCTGGCGCAGGATCGCGATGGCTGGACCGCCACTGTCGACGGCCAACGCCAGAGTGGCCGGCAGGCGGTGGTGGCGCTCGGGCCATGGTCACCGGAGGTGCTGGACCGGCTCGGATACCGCCTGCCGCTGTTCGTCAAGCGCGGCTACCACATGCACTACGGCACCGAAGGCGGAGCGAAGCTCAACCACCTCGTGCTCGATGCCGAGGTGGGCTATGTGCTGGCGCCGATGGCCAAGGGCATCCGGCTGACCACCGGCGCCGAGTTCGCCCTGCGCGATGCCGCACCGACACCGGTGCAGCTCGGCAAGGCTGAGAAGGCGGCGCGGGAACTGTTTCCTCTTGGGGAGCGGCTCGAGCCGGCACCGTGGAAGGGCGCCCGGCCCTGCACTCCCGACATGATGCCGATCATCGGCGAGGCACCGCGTCACAAGGGCCTCTATGTCGGGATTGGGCACGCCCACCATGGCTTCACGCTTGGACCCGCCACGGGTGAACTACTGGCGCAATCGATGACCGGCGAGCCCACCGCGATCGACATCGCACCCTTCGCCATGCAACGCTTCCTTTGATGCGCCTCGAACCAGAGGCCGCGGTAAGCGTTTCCCGAGCAAGGAGAGATCACGATATGGCGATCGACAAACACGCTCTACTGAGGCCACTGTTTGAAAGGCTCGAGGCGCTGGATGCGCTGACCGAGGAGGAGCGTGCTGCACTTGTCGATGCGGCCAGCAACGAAGTCCGCACCTTTGCAGCCAAACAGGAGATCGTCGCCCAAGGCTCGCGGCCAAGTGCCAGCACGCTGGTGCTGAGCGGGCTATCCGCTCGTCAGACGCAGTTGCGGGACGGCGACAGGCTGATCAGCGGGCTGCATCTCAGTGGCGACTTCGTGGACCTGCATTCACTGGTGATTGGCGAGATGGACCACGGGATCCTCGCCATGAGCGACTGCACCGTGATCACTTTCCCGCACAGCAAGCTACGCGACATCACGGCGACGCACCCCCATCTGACCCGGATGCTCTGGTTGGTGACGCTGATTGACGCGGCCATGCACCGGCAATGGCTGGTCGTAAAAGGTGGGCTCGACTCGTTGGGTGAGGCGGCGCACCTCTTGTGCGAAATGTATGTCCGCCACCAGATGGCCGGACTCGCAAGGGACCGAAGCTTTCCCTTCCCGCTGACGCAGCAGGATTTCGGCGATGCACTCGGCAAGTCGCTGGTCCAGACCAACCGGGTCATCCAGACCCTTCGCAAGCTAGGGGTGATTGCCTGGCAGGGCCATCAGGTCACAATTCTCGACTGGGATCAGTTGGCAGAAATGGCGGAGTTTGACCCCACCTACCTCAACTTCTCCAGGGAACCGCGCTGACCCGCGAAACCGCGGCTACCCTCGCGCGTTGACGCGCAGGTTGTTCAGTGATGCGGTTGTTATGCCTCGGTTCTTTCTCCACCTGCGCGATGGCGACGAGAGCGTTGAAGACGCAGCAGGGACGGAGTTTCCTTCGCTTCTTGCAGCGCGTGCCGAAGCCATCAAGTCCGCTCGAGAGATCATGGCCGAGAGCCTCCGGCACGGGCTTCCGCTGGACCACAAGCAGATTGAGATTTGCGACGCGAACGGGCAATTGATCGAAACCGTCCGCTTCCATGACGTGCTGCGAGCCATCGGCGAATAGGGCCGAGACATTGCTCCGGTGAATAGCGGATCGCTCCCCAACGGCAAGCGTTGACCTCGACGGACAGTCACTGCGCGGGAGGACGCCATGACCCTACTCGAGGTGAAGCCGGACAGTGCCGTCGAGCTTGGTCATGCCATCCGTGACGCCTGCGTGCCTTTGCCCGACCCGCGGCGGGCGCTGGAGTTCGGCCCCTATTTCGAGCCCTTCGCCAATGCTCGCGTCGTCATGCTCGGCGAAGCCAGCCATGGCACCGAGGAGTTCTACCAGGCACGGGCCGCCATCACCCGCATGCTGATCGAGCATTACGGTTTTTCGATCGTGGCGGTGGAGGCGGATTGGCCCGATGCCAACCGCATCGATCGTCATGTGCGCCAGCGTGGCCCCGGCGGATACGACGCCGAGTCCTTCGCGCGCTTTCCCACCTGGATGTGGCGCAACACGGCGGTGGCCGAGTTCGTCGACTGGCTCCACGACTACAATGCGGAGCGGCCGATGGCGGCGCGGGCGGAGTTCCGCGGCCTTGACGTCTACTCCCTTCGCAGTTCGATCGGCGAGGTGCTCGACTATCTCGATCGCGAGGACCCGGAGGAAGCTTCAAAGGCCCGCCGCCGCTATGGGTGCCTGTCCCCCTGGCAGGCTGAGCCGGCCTGGTACGGCCGGTCGGTGATCACCGGTGAGATCGACCCGTGCGAAGCGGCAGTGGTGGAGCAGCTCGCTTCGATCGTGGCACGGCAGATGGAGTTGGGGCTCGAGGATGACGAGAACGGCTTCGACGCGGCCCAGAATGCCCGGGTGGTGCAGGCCGCCGAGCAGTACTACCGGATGATGTATCGGGCCGGGAACGACTCCTGGAACCTGCGTGACCGGCATATGTTCGACACGCTGATGCACCTGCTGGACCGCCGCGGGCCGCTGAGCAAGGCGGTGGTGTGGGCGCACAATTCTCACATCGGGGACGCCTCGGCGACCGAGATGGGCTGGAGCGGGCAGTTCAATATCGGCGAACTGGCGAAGAAGGCCTTCCGCGACGAGGCGGTGCTGATCGGCTTCGGCACGGACCATGGCACGGTGGCGGCCGCCGACGACTGGGACGAGCCGATGCAAATCAAGACGGTGTTGCCCAGCCGCCCGGATTCCTACGAGCGGGTGTTCCGCCATACCGGTCACGCCCGTGCCCTGCTGAATCTGCGCCCCACCGGCCATGTTCGCGAGGCCCTTGCCGAACCACGGCTGGAACGTGCCATCGGCGTTATCTATCGGCCGGAGACCGAGCGGCAGAGCCACTATTTCCAGGCCGTGCTGCCGGAGCAGTTCGATGCCTATGTCTGGTTCGGGGAAACCCGGGCGGTGACGCCGCTGCCGACGCACCGGCCCGAGGGCGTGCCGGAAACCTACCCCTTCGGCGTCTAGCCATGTTCGCCGACCGCGTCGCTGCCGGCAAGGCTCTCGCGGAGGCAGTGGCGCAGCTGCGGCTCACTGATCCCTTGGTGGTGGCGCTGCCCCGCGGTGGGGTGCCGGTGGGCCACGAGGTTGCGCAACGTCTCGGTGCGCCGCTCGACGTGCTGATCGTGCGCAAGCTGGGGGCGCCCGGGCACGCGGAGCTGGCGATGGGCGCCATTGTCGGCGGTGCGGCCCCACAGACGGTGTTTAACCCGGAGGTGATGGAGTCGCTGCGGCCTTCGCCGGAGCACGTCGAGGCGGAGATCCGCCGCGAGCAAGCGGAACTTGCCCGGCGCGAGGCCGTCTATGCCGCTGACCATCCGCCACTCGACGTCCACGGCCGAACGGTGGTGGTGGTGGACGACGGTCTCGCCACCGGCGCGACCGCTGAGGCGGCGCTCAGGGGGCTGCGTCAGGCGGGCGCGGCAAAGCTGGTGCTGGCGGTGCCGGTAGGGGCAGCCGAGGCCGTCAACCGGCTCGAAGCCGTGGCCGACACGGTGGTGTGCCTCAGCGTGCCCTTCCGCTTCGAGGCGGTCGGTCAGTGGTACAGCGATTTCCGGCAGGTGAGCGACGAAGAGGTGATCGCCCTCCTCCGCAGCCGCAAAAACGGCGGCAAAGCATCACGATAGCGCAGATGGCGGGAACTTGGCGAAAGCCCGGCCATTCTCCGTTCACTGGCGCAACCGCCTATTTGTGAAGCGCCCTCTGTCGGAGAGGTGAAAGATGACTATCGAGAATCCAGGGACGACTGACAACGGAGCTTTGTCGGACGTCGAGAACAAGGCCAAGCACGACATGGGCGAGGCCAAGGAAACCCTGCGCAGCGACCTCGACGCGGTGAGCCGCCGGGCCGCCGAAGACGTCGATGCGCTCAAGCGCGAGGCCAAGGGCCAGATCGACAGCGTTGCCGAGCAGGCAACACAGAAGGTCCGCTCGTTCGCCGACGACCAGAAGACCCTGGCCGCCAGCCAGATCACCGGCGTTGCCTCGGCGATCTCGCGCGTTGCCGATGAGCTCGAAGGCACCGAACAGGCGACCATCGGACGATATGCCCGTGACCTTGCCAACGGTCTCGAGCGGTTCGGCCGCGACGTCGACGGCAAGAACCCCGAAGACTTGATGGGCATGGCCCAGCAGTTCGGCCGTTCGCAACCGCTGGCGTTCCTTGGTGCTGCAGCCCTGGCCGGGTTCGTGGCAAGCCGCTTCGCCGGAGCTTCGGCGCAGCGCCGGCAGCAGCCGAGCCCGGCGACCAGCTACACCAGCTCCACCACGACGCAGCCGGCGCCAACCAATCTGGGCGCCAGCGGCAACGGCACCGAGTTCGCGCGTCAGGGTCAATCCTACACGGGAGGCCAGGATGTCACAGGTTAACGAAGGACGTCCGCTGGGCGAGCTGCTGAGCGGGCTTGCCGGCGACATTTCCGGGCTGTTCCGCAAGGAAATCCAGCTCGCCAAGACCGAGGCTTCGGAGAAGATCTCGGAGACCATGGCAGCGGCCGTGTCGGTGCTGATCGGTGCGGTGCTCGCCCTCGGCGCCCTGGGGGTGCTGCTCAGCGCCATCGTGTCGTTGCTGGCGGCCTTCTTCGTCAACATGGGCTGGGATGCGACGATGTCGACAGCCGTGGCTTCGGGCATCGTGACGATCGTCGTCGGCATTATCGCCTGGATCTTCATCTCCAAGGGCCTGAACGCCTTCAAGGCTCAGAACCTCAATCTCAAGCGCACGACGACCTCGCTCGGTCGCGACGCAGACATCGTGAAGGAGAGGCTGTGATGGCCTACGACAGCGACGACACCAAGAGTTCCGCCGAGCTGCAGCGCGAAGTCGATCAGCAGCGGGCGCGCCTCGAGGACCGGATCGACCAGATTCAACAGAAGCTCTCGCCCGGGCAGCTGGTTGATGAACTGCTCGCCTATACCAAGGGCGGCGGCGGGGAGTTCCTCGGAACACTGCAGCGGCAGGTCACCGCCAACCCCCTCCCGGTCGCCATGCTCGGCGTGAGCCTGGCCTGGCTGATCGCCAAGCCCGCGCCGACCACGGACACGCATCACGACCATCATGATGCCGACCGCGACTGGGACGACAGCATCAACGCCAACCGCGGCTATGGCGAATACGACGCCTATGAGGACTATCCGGTGGCCACCATTTCCGGATCGAGCCTGCAGCGCGTTTCGCATACGCCGGACGAAAGCGGCACGCACTACAGCGAGTGGCTGGACGATGCGGGCAAGAAGTACCGCGCCGCTTCGGACAGTTTTGGCCGCCGTGCGGGGCATTTCCGCGACGAGGCCGGCAACACCTACAAGGGTTTCGTCACCGGTGCCGGCGAGCGGGTCACCCAGTTCCGCGACGAGGCGGGCAATCTGCTCGAGGAAGCCAGCGGGTGGGCCTCGCACACCTGGCAGCGCATGCGCGAGATGATGCACGATGCCCGCGACGGCATGGCGCACGGCATGTCCCAGGGCCGTTCGCGCGCAGGCGAGGCCGGCATGGGCATGATGGGGCAGATGGATCAGCTCAACCGCACCATGATGCACCAGTTCCGCGATCAGCCGCTGGTCGGCGGTGCCCTGGCCTTCGCGCTTGGTGCCGCGCTGGGCGCCGCCCTGCCGCATACCCGTCAGGAGGACGAACTGCTCGGCGAAGCCGCCGATGCGGTGAAGGCGAAAGCGGGCGAAGAGGCGAGCCACCTCTACGAGCAGGGGCGCGAGAAGGCGACCGAGCTCTATGAGGAAGCTTCTCATCGTGCCGGCGACCTCTATCAGCAGGCCAAGGACGGGCTCGGCGTGTCCGACAGCGAGGACGGGGCACCCCGCCCGCACTGACCCCTTCAGCGGAGGGCCACGGCCCTCCGCTTTCCTCATGAGGAGAGAGAATGTCGACGCCGGATGCGCTCGCCACCCAACCCGGCCGCGGTCGCCGCGCGGAAAATCCAACCGAGATCCCCATGCGGGGTTGGAAGGATGTCCTTTGGCGCATCTATGCCGACATCAACGAGAACCACATCCTGCTGACGGCGGCGGGGGTGACCTTCTACCTGTTGCTGTCGATGGTGCCGACGCTCAACGCCTTCATCTCCATCTATGGCCTGTTCAACGACCGGCAGAGCGTGCTGCAGCACGTGGAACTGCTCGCTGGCGTCGTGCCGCCCGACGCGTTGTCGATCATACGCGATCAACTGACGCGGTTGACGGCGGAGAGTACCGACGCCCTGGGCGTGACCTTGCTGGTGTCGCTAGCGATTGCCCTGTGGAGCGCCAGCGCCGGGGTGAAGGCGATGTTCGAGGCCATGAACGTCGCCTACCACGAGGAAGAACGTCGCTCCTTCATCGTCCTCAATGCCGTTGCCCTGCTGTTTACCCTCGGCGGCGCCATCGCGGCGACGCTGGTGCTTTCGGTCGTGGTGCTGATGCCGGTGCTGATGGGGATCTTCCTGCCGGGCGGCGGCGGCATCGAATGGCTGGTGCGGATCGGCAGTTACGCCGCGTTGCTCGTCGTCCTGTCGCTGATGCTGGCGGTGCTCTACCGCTGGGGCCCGAGCCGCGAGCAGGCGAAATGGCGCTGGATCACACCCGGTGTGATCCTGTCGGTGTTGGCCCTGGGCATCGGATCGGTGGGCTTTTCCTGGTACGTCACCAACTTCACCGACAACAACGCCACCTATGGCTCGCTAAGCGCAGTGATCGGCCTGATGACTTGGCTGTGGATTTCCACCACGCTGGTGATCGTGGGCGCAGTGCTCAACTCCGAAATCGAGCACCAGACGGCCAGGGACTCGACCACCGGCGAGGACAAGCCGCTGGGCAGCCGCGGGGCGTTCGTCGCCGATTCGGTCGGCGAAACTGCCGGTGGCTCGGACGACGAGGACAGGGCGCCCAAGCGAGACCGCAAGCGCATCTCCTGGGGTACTATGGCCTTTGCGCTGCCGGCGGCACTGGCGCTGTCCGCCGCGAACCGGCGCTCGCGGCGGGAATAGCGGCTAGCCCCGGCCGACAAATGGCATCTGTGTTGCCATGACGGTCATGGTCAGCGTGTTCGCATCGAGCGGCAGGCTGGCCATGTAGCCGACGGCATCAGCCACATGCTTCACATCGATGGTGGGCTCGGCGGCGGTCAGGCCGTTGGCCTGCAACACGCCCGCCGACATGGCACTGGTCATGTCGGTGCGGGCATTGCCGATATCGATCTGGCCCACGGCGATGTTGAAGGGGCGCCCATCGAGGGCTGCCGCCTTGGTGAGGCCGGCCACGGCATGCTTGGTGGCAGTGTAGGGCGAGGAGTTCGGCCGCGGGGTGGTGGCCGAGATCGAGCCGTTGTTGATGATGCGCCCACCCTGCGGCGTCTGCCGCTTGAACTGGCGGAAGGCAAGCTGGGTGCAGAAGAAGGCGCCGGTCAGGTTGGTGGCGACCACCCGCTCCCACTGTTCGGGCGATATCTCCTCGAGCGGCACCGGGGGCGCACCGATGCCGGCGTTGTTGACCAGCAGGTCCAGCCGACCCCATCGGGAGGTGACGGCACCAAAGGCGAGTTCCAGCGCATCGCGGTCGGCGATGTCGACCGGTACCACCAGTGTGCGACCCGTTCCGGCGTCGATCTCCTCGGCGGCCTGTTCCAGCGCTTCGGGGCGGCGGCCGAACAGAGCCACGGCGAAGCCATCGGCGTGAAGCCGGGCGGCGATGGCCTTGCCGATGCCGGTGCCACCGCCGGTGATGATTGCAACCTTGGTCATGGCACGATGCTCCCGCCCAGTTCGTCTTCGATGTGAATGCGGATGATCTCGTCGAACGAGCTTTCGGCGACGAAGCCGAGCGCCTTAGCCCGGACCGGATCGAAATCCTTGGGCCAGTTCTCGACCATCTCGATGATCATCGGGTCGGGCTCGCGCCGGATCAGCGCGACGGCTCGATCACCAGCGGCGCGGCGGAGCGCCTCGATCTGCTCGCCGACGGTGGCGGAGAGGCCCGGCATGTTGAGGTTGCGCCTCGTGCCGAGCAGGGCGGTATCGAGTTCGGCTGCGTGCAGCAGGAACCCGACGGCCGCACGCGGGCTCGCATGCCAGTGCCGGGCGCTTTCGTCGACCGGCAGCACCGCCTCCTGCCCCACCAGCGGCTCGCGCAGGATGGAGGAGAAGAAGCCGGAAGCCGCCTTGTTGGGCTTGCCGGGCCGGATGCAGATGGTGGGCAGGCGGACGCCGATGCCATCGAAGATGCCGCGGCGGGAATAGTCGGCCAGCAGCAGTTCGCCCATTGCCTTTTGCGTGCCGTAGCTGGTGCGGGGCGCGAGGATGAACTCGTCGTCGATCTGCTCGGGAAATGGCGCGCCGAAGACGGCAATAGACGAGGTGAAGACCAGCCGCGGGCAGTAAGAACCGCGCAGACCTTCCTGGCGAATGGCTTCAAACAGCAGGCGGGTACCATCCAGATTGATGCGGTAGCCCTTGTCGAAATCGAGCTCGGCCTCGCCGGAGACGATGGCGGCAAGATGGAAGATCGCGTCAGGACGCGTGGCGATCAGCGTCTCCGCAACGCCTGGCTGAGAGATGTCGACGGCGCGAAGATCATGGGGAATGTCGCCTCGCGGCGGCTCGGGTGCGACGACGTCGACCAGCGTCAGGCGCTCGATCGTCTGCCCCTGCAACGTGCCGCGCGCCGCAAGGGCGGCGGTGAGTTTGCGGCCCACCATGCCGGCGGCGCCAATGATCAGGATGTGCATGTGGGCCTCCCCGGCTTTGCATTCAGGATCACAGCCTAGACGGCAACCGGCAAGCCCCGGTCGCACAACTGGCGTTCGGCCAGGCAAAAAGAAAGGGGGCTTCCGCCCCCTTTCGGTGCCCTGATGGTAAGGCAGTGTCAGTTCGCCGGAGCGGTTTCCGGCTCCTCGGCCACGGGAGCTTCGGCCGGCGGGGCCTCGGCAGGCGCACCCGCCTGTTCCGGCGTTACGCAGACACCGTCCACCAGCAGTTCCGGTGGGCACGCGGGCTGTTCAACGGCAGGAGCTTCTTCTTCGACAACCGGCTCCTCAGGCGCAGCTTCCTCGGCAGCCGGCTCTTCGGCCGGAGCTGCGGGTTCTTCGGCAACCGGCTCCTCGGTCACCGGCTCTTCAGCGGGCTCCTCCGCAACGGGCTCCTCGGCGGCCGGCTCTTCAGCAGCAGGCTGTTCGGCGGCAGGCTCTTCAGCCGGCTCTTCAGCAGCGGGCTCCTCGGCGCCGGGTTCCTCGGCGGCAGCTTCGGGTTCTTCCTCGCTCACCGCTTCGCCGGCTGGCTCCTCGACAGCATCGGCCTCCTCGGCAGGTGCCTCCGTTTCCGCATCCACAGCCGCATCCGCTTCCGCCTCGGCGTCCACCTCAGTCGTGGCGTCAGCCTCGGCCTCGGTGGTGGCTTCGCCTGTCGCGTCCGCTTCGGTTTCGGTGGCGGCTTCGCCTTCTGCATCGGCTTCAGCGTCGGCGCTGGCCTCGGCATCGGGGGTACCGGCAGCTTCGGTGGTGCCACCCTCTTCCTCTATAACGGTGGCGGCTTCCTCAGGCTCGACAGCCTCGGGCGGAGCGACTTCCTCGGTGGGCTCCTCGATATCGGCGGTGAAGACCGAGATGGTGCTGGCTTCAGCGGTCACCTCGGTGGCTTCCGCCGGCTCGGCGGCGGCTTCCACCTCGAGCACCTGCACCTCCTGGCCGGTCTGCTCCTGGATGTAGTCGATGTCGATGACGTTGTTGACGACGACGTTGTTCTGAACGACCACCGGGCCGACATACTCGGTCTGGGTCAGGAGGTCCGGCTGGTCATCCACGAAGATGATCGACGCGCGCAGGTCCGGCTCAACGAAGCGGCGGACCGGCACGAAGAACCAGCGATCCTCCGGTACCTCGACATTGCCGATTTCGATCGAGATCGAGAACCCGTCGCGTTCCGGCGGCAGCGGCGCCCAGCCCACGACATCGCCGCCGCGGCGCCAGCTCACCCAGGCGGGGGCCCATTTGGTGCCCGGCACCCAGCACCAGCCAAGATCGGCATCCACATACCAGCGGCCATAGTGGTAGGTGGCCCAGGAGAAGGGTTCCTGGGACTGGAAGTACCAGCCGTAGTCGGCGAGATAGACCCAGCGGCCATTGGTGTAGGGGCGCCAGCGAGCGTCGACGCCGGTGGGGCACCAAACATAGTTGTAGCGCGAATGGCGCACCCAGACCCCGTGGGGCTCCAGGCGATCATAGAACAGGTTGAAGCTGACGCTCACCGACTGGGCTGCGGCGGGGCTGGCCCCGACGACGGGGACACCGGAAAGCTGTGGGGAGGCGGCGAGCAGCGCCAGCGCTGCAATGCCCGCGAGCATCTTGGTTTTCATCATTGGACCACCCTTGTACGTCCACCCCCGCAGGATCTTGGAAGCGGGTGGCTGCCGGGCGATTCGCGGGGGCGGTGGGACAACAACCCGGCAGCCTTGCGCCGTTAACGGGAAGTTTGCCCGATGGTTGCAGCTAAATCTTTGATGTGTAAGATGAAAAGCCACTGACAGCGGTGTCAGCGTCCTGTCAGCTAGTCGGGCCGTAGGATGCGGGCCGTGCGCTGCGCAAGCTGTGCCAGAAAAACAAAAAGGGTCCCGAAGGACCCTTTGTTTCTCAAGGCTTGCCGGCCTTGGGAAGATTGGAGCGGGCGATGGGATTCGAACCCACGACCCTAACCTTGGCAAGGCAGGAATTGTGCTGTCGATGCAGTGCCTTAGCGTCCGCCTTAGTTCACTCTGGTGCCCGTCCGTTCACGCCTGAGGGGCCGCCATCCCCGTAGTCGATACTGTACTCGGTGTAACCACAGAGGGCCCCCCTGCACGGCAATGAATTCCAGTGACTGCAACCCGGCCGTGACCGTGTATTGGTCTGAACGGGTTGCGCTCCACTGTGCACCTAACTAGCGCCAGTCTTCGACTGCGAAGTTTTCGGCCGCATCAAGATCAACGTCGAACCCCAAGCCAGCGCGGGTGGGCAACTGAAAATGACCTTCTGAGATTTGCGGTCTCCCGGGGTAGAGCTGATGCCAAAATGGATCACGCCCTTCTTCCGGATAAATCTCGGCGAAGGTACCATTTGAGGCCCCACCCATCAGATGCATGCTGATGTGAGGCTCCCCAACTTGCGCTACTTTAAGATCTGCCAAGTCCGCGGCGGCTGCCAGCTTCGACCATGCAGTGATACCGCCCCCTCGGTTGTATGTCATGTTCAGTACGTCGATCGACTCGGAAGTGAGCAAACGGAAGGACTCGAACACCGACTGATCACTCTGGCCGGCTCCGATAGGAATGCCAGACTTCAGCCGAACGTCTCGAAGCCCATGTGTGATGTTTCTTGGATGTATGGGTTCCTCAAGCCACTCGGGCCTCACCTCTTTGATAAGGGTAGCGAACCGAACTGCATCTGCAGTGGACCAGGCCATATTTGAATCCACGACAATCTTGTAGTCGTGACCAGCAATTTCCCGCAGCGTCAGCACGCGGTGAGCGTCCTCCTCGATACTGAGAGCGCCAACCTTGAACTTCACACCCGCCAGCCCCATGCGCTTGAACAGGTTATACTCTCGTTCAATTCCTTTGGCGTCCCTGGCAGTCTCGTAGTAGCCACCGATACCAATAACCGGAACTCTCTCACGAGCGCCGCCCAACAGCTGCCAAAGCGGGACATTCAGGTGCTCGGCTCGGGCGATCCAAAGGGCCGTATCAACGACGGCAAGTGCCTGAACAAAGTCCTCACGGGGGATATATGCTTTGAAGCCTCTCAGCATGCCTGCCCAGAGGCGTGCTGAATCTCTTATGTCGCTTCCAACTGCTAGGGCCCTAAAGGGGCCAGCTATGTAGGCCTTCAAGACGTCCGTATATCCGGTCTCGTTTCCAAGAGATACGGTGGTTACTTGGCCATCCTCGAGTTTCACTTGGCACAGTATTGCCGCACGATGGTTTACCTGGTAGGTACCGCCACTAAAACTAGCGGAAAGGGGCGTAGAGATCTCTCTGATCTGGACACTGACGATCTTGGTCATCTAAATTATTCCGTTCTATGCTTTTAGATTTTTGACAGCGAGTAGCGTCGTCGCCCACGCCGCTTCGATCTCGCCGCGCCGCTCCCCTATGAAGGCTCTTTGTTCGCGCACAACACCGCGGTAAGTTTCTAGGAGTCGTGAAACTTCCAAAGGGCTGCATCCTCCAGCCGACATTGCAGCATTCACGAATGCTCCGGCATCCAAGGCAGCATCCAGCTCAGGTTGCGTAAGTCTAGCGCTAATACCTAAATTAGAGGCAAGCGCGTTGACTTGATCCGCCTCGATTTCTGTCTTCGTCTTGCTTTGCTCAGCTGCGTGCCGAACCAATAAGGCAACCAAGGAATACCCTTTGCGATAGGGAACGGAGTGCACCTTGAACAGATGATCGGCAAGGCAAGATGCCGTCGTCCAACCAGAGGCGGCAGACGAGCGCATCGCCGGAACGTTCACCTCCAGTGAGGTAACGATCTCAGCGCTAAGATCGAGGGATGCGCTAACTAAATCAAAAGCTTCGTCAATGATTTCTGCCTCTTGCAGCACTACGTCTGATGTACCGTACCCCCGGAACTTAGCAAGAAGCCCCGAAAACCATTGGGTTGCCTGACCTGCTTCAGCTCGTATTGCGTCCAGAGACGTCGGGTTCTTTTTATTTGGAAAGATGCTGCTGGTACTGCAAAAGCTACTATGTAGCTCGACTAGATTGAACTCGCCGGAGGACCAAAGGGCGAGGTCTGTCGATAAATCTGAGAGGATGCTCATGACCAACGACAGAACAGCAACAATCTCTGCGGTGTAGTAGGCGTCTCGCGCCACCCGAGCATGTGGGATGTAGGTAGAGAAGCCCAGAAGCTCGGCGGTTCTATTCCTATCGATCGGCCATGTCGTTCCAGATAGCCCGACGGCGCCCAAGGGGCTTCTATTGAGACGGGCGTAGCCTTGTGCGAGTTTCTCACACTGCTCCAGAAGCCTATCCTGAACAGACGTCAGATAGTGTCCAAATGTGGTCGGGTGCGCGTGCTGCAGGCAGGTGAAGCCCGGCATTAGCGTCTCTCTATGCGCGTCGGCCACGTCACTTAAGCGCTCGGAACACGCGAGGATGCTTTCCATGACGTCCAGCACACGACGCCGCTTGAACATTCGCCGTGCGGTGGGTCCCTGATCAAGGCGACTACGTGCGGTGTGAAGCATTCCCGCCGTTTCGGTACCAATCTTGCGTCCCAGTTCGGCCTCTACTTGTAGAAGCAAACTCCCAGCACCAGCATCAATGACGGCATTACGGAATCCCGAGCCGCGTATTTCGATAAGACCGTCACCTATCACTGCCGCATGAGACGTCTCGATTATCCCTGCCTCTGAAAGCATTACGCAATGAGCTAAGTCCACCCAAATGTATTCGTCGAACTGCCTTAGCTCTCGCTTGAGATGCTTATTTTCGCTGTATTCTAGAAGGCTTGCGGCTGTTTTTGAGCCTAAACGCGCCATGTAGTAGGGTTGCTGTGTCATCTGTCGCCTGCTGCAAGGCACACTTCGACTGGTCCGCAGCAAGCGTGAGAACGCTTCGCTGCGGACGTCTGATGTAGTTGAGGTTTCTGGTTTAGGCTGGGCCAGCTCTACCCGAGTAGCCAGGTATTGAAGCGTTCGGCAGCCGTCTCCTGCAGCGGCCCCCAGAAGCGGAAATCAAGAGGCCCCATCTGGGCTAGGTTCTCGGGGAAGGTCGGCAATGTGCGGCTTCGCTCAGCATCCATGAAGTCGAACGCGCCTGGATGTGACGGCCCAATGCCCATCTGTGCGCACGCGACGGCTTGCCTCTCCGGCGAACAGCAAAATGCAATGAACTGACGTGCTGCATCCGCCTTAGGACTGCCCTTAGGAATGACCCAGCCGAAGTTGGTAAAAAACCCGCCATTCCATACGATCCGCACCGGCACCCCGGCGTCGATTACGCTTTGCGCCCGGGAGTTGAAGGTGGGACAAATGTCCAACTCGCCAGATTCCAAGAGCGTAGGGGTTTGGGCTGCCGAACTCCACCACACGTCGATATGAGGCCGTATCTCTTCAAGCTTCGCAAACGCCCGCTGCCATCCGGCTTCCTCAGAGAGTACCTGCGGGATATCTGCTAACGGAACACCGTCCGCCAAGAGCGCAATTTGAATGGTGTCCCGAGCGAACTGCCGAAGGCCACGGCGGCCCGGAAATCCCTCAACGTCCCACATGTCGGCATAAGAGGTGATCGGCTTGTTCACCGTATCTTCGCGATACGCTAGAACAAATGCGGCAACGTCGGAGGCGACGAAGTGGTCGTCCTTCATTGTGTCGGGAATAGCGAGCGCGTCATCCGAGGAAAGATCCAAGGGCTCGAGCAAATCGTTCTCGACCAGCGTATGAGAGACGTCCTGCCCCACAGAGGCGCAGAGGTCCCACCGGTAGTTGCCAGTTTCTACAACAGCTCGGACTTCAGCAGCTGGGTTGTCGCGTCGCTCAACAGGCACAACGCGGATACCGGTTTCCCGCTCGAACGGCTCGTAGAAAGCCTCCGTCCAAGCTCGCGTATATGCCCCGCCAGCATCTCCCACTGTAAGTGTATCCGTTTGGCCGTAAGCGCGTCCGATTATCGCTGGTGCGGAGATCGCAGCCACGGCGGTCGTAGCAGAAAACTGCATGAAACGTCTGCGGGTTATTCCCTTGATAGTTGGCACTAGACTTCCCTTTCCCTTGTTTTGATCCGTCGCCCCCATGAGAGGACTTCGGTTATGGTCACAACGAGGATGACCCCGACCAGCACTACCGTCGAAACGGCGGCAAGTGTTGGAGTGATATTGAAGTGCGCTTCACTCCAAATTCTCTTAGGCAATGTTGTTGATGTGCCGCTGGCGATGAACATTGCGACCGTAAGTTCATCGAATGAACGGATGAAGGCAAAGATGAACGCCGCTATGATACCCATGCGCAGCAAAGGAACCGAGACAAACCAGTACGCCTTTGCCGGACTAGCTCCAAGCGTGTGTGCCGCAGTGTTGAGGCGCCAGTCATAGTTGTTGAACGCAGCAATCATTGCCACGATGACGTATGGTAGCGCAAAGACGGTTTGCCCCAGCACAAGACCAAGGTCCGTTCCTACTAGGCCCAAGTCAGCGAAGAAGTAGAACATCGCCAAAGCAATGAGAATGTTAGGGACCGCTAGGGAGAGCAGGATCAAGCCCATGACAACAGGGCTGGCGATGACATTCCCTTTAGAAAACGCAACCGCAGCAGGCATTCCGATCAGAATAGAGACAGCGGAGGTGAGGAGCCCGACGATCACCGATCGGATGGTCGCTTCAACCCAGATGCTGGACTCGAAGTATTCCTGATACCATTGCAGGGAGAACCCGCGCGGCGGCCAGGAAAGGAACCCCGATTGTGTGAACGAGAGGGGGACCAGGAATAGGATCGGAAGGCTTAGCCAGGCCAGTACCAAGTAGGTGACCACGCGGTGCGCCATGCTCGAAGAACCTGCGGCGCCCGCCGTGCGGTCGCGGAACATCCATCCCGTTGCCTTCGTGACGACTGTCAAGATCGCATGTCCGCCAATTCGCCGCGCCCGGCTAATGTGGTTTGGCCTGCTCATGTTCGCAGCCGGTATACCGCCCCCGGCGACGCTGACGCCCATCAACTTCGAAGCAGATAGAAGGACGAGCCCAATGAAACTGAGGAAGACGATCGCGATGGCAGCAGCCATGTTCCAGTTAAACAGCTCATCGATCTGCTGAATGATCAGCTGTCCAATCATTGTCTCTCTAGGCGACCCCAACAATGACGGCTGGACGAAGAATCCCAGCCCCAGTACGAAGGAGATCACTGTTGCGGTAGCAACCCCCGGCCAAGTTAGCGGAAAATATACCTGCCAAAATTGAGTGGCAGGATTGGCCCCCAATGTAGATGCGGCCGTGGTAAGTCTCGGGTCGATGTTTTGCATGGACGAGAGTATCGTCAGCACCGTAATCGGAACTATTGCATGCACCATGCTCATCAAAACAGCGCTGGAATTGTACAATAGACCGAGGGGCGTTTCGGTTAGGCCCAAGCCAAGGATCGCGCTGTTAAGTACGCCATTCCGGCCGAGTAGAACGAACCATGCGAGCGTACGGATTAGTACACTCACCCAGAAGGGTATCAGGATAAGGATCATCAGGACCGCGAATGTCCTTCCCCGGTTGCGGGAAAGGTACAGCGCCACTGGGTATGAAATGATGACGCTCAGTATAGCCGTAAGGAGTGCTAGCCCTATAGTGGTTAGCGATACCCCTAGGACTGTCTGGCTTGTGACGGCACCGAACAAGTGTGCAAACGTGAAGCTGCCGTCCACGCCCTGGAATGCCAGAGAAGCCATTCGCATCAGCGGCCAGGCCAAGAAGGCCAGCAGAAATATCACGGTAGGTAGTACTAGCAGCTGAGTTGCGAGCTGCGCGCCGAATGGTGCCCTACGCATGGCGCTCTCGCTCTTCGGAAAAGAATGCTACGTCGCGCCAATTCCATCCTACAGTGACACTTTGACCGATATGCCACCTTGAAAGAGACGAAACGTCAGAGAGGCGCTGCAGGATTATCGATGCACCGCCCTGATCAAGCGTGAGATGAAACTGCGTGTAGAATCCGACTTGCCTGATGTCTGACACACGGCAAGTCCTGAGTTCATCGTGAGGCGTTTCCGGGTCGAGCTGAAGACATTGGGGGCGGATCATCATCCATCCAGACGTGCCTTGCTCCGGGGCCTGTGGTGATACGGCTCCAAGGTCTTTCACGTGTGCTACATTCGAGGCGCCGCTACCTTCTGCTTCGTAGGGGTACAAATTGGCCTCGCCAAAAAATTCGGCGGCAAAACGCGAATTCGGACGAAAGTACAGGTCACTGGGAGCGCCGCTCTGGACGATTTCCCCATCCTTCATAAGGCAGATCCGGTCAGACAAAGTCAGAGCTTCAGTCTGATCATGTGTGATGTAGACAACAGTTGTACCGAGCGCCTTGTGAAGGCGGCGGATTTCATCCTGCATCGAGTCGCGTAAGCGCTTATCCAGCGCTCCCAGCGGCTCATCCATGAGGATCACCGACGGCTCGTAAACTACACACCGAGCAAACGCCACGCGCTGCTGTTGACCACCAGAAAGCTCGGAGGGGAACCTGTTTCCGAAGCTCGTCAGGCCAACTGCGGAAAGGACGTTATCGCACTTCCTTTGAACCTCCTCCTGCCTCTCACCCCGCATCCGCAATGGGAAAGCTATGTTCTCAGCGACAGTCAGGTGAGGAAAGAGCGCGTAGTTCTGAAAGATGACCCCAACGTCACGCTTGTGAGCAGGCAGTTCCGTGGCAGGACGGCCATCTATGGAAATGCTCCCCCCCGAGGGGTAGTTGGTGCCGGCGATGAGCGATAGCAGGGTGGTCTTGCCTGAGCCCGATGGACCAAGGAGCGTGACGAACTCCCCCTCCTTCACCTCCAGATGGGTCGGCCGCAAGGCCTGGAAATCGCCGTACTTTTTCTCCACGCCTTCAAGCTTCAGCTTGACGGCAAACCCGTCTGCGCTCGGCTCGCCCATGTGACACCCTTTATTTTTCTGCAGCATTCGCCAACTTGAACCCCCTGTCAAAATTATATATTGGATGTCATATGATCAAAACTTCTGATGAAAATGGAACTGCGGCAGCTTGAAGCGTTTCGCGCGATAGCGACTTTGGGCAGCTTTTCTGCGGCGGCGACGCGGTTACACACCACGCAGCCAGCGATTTCGGCTCGTATCCGATCCCTTGAATTTGAATTAGGCGGGCCGCTCTTTGACCGGTCTGCGAAGCCAGCACGCCTCACGCCTCTCGGTCACAAACTGCTCGACTATGCCGACCGGATTGGCTCTTTGGTCACCGAGGCTCAAGGCATCGGCAAGGGCGCAGCTGGCACAATCCGGAGCGCAAGACTAGGAATTCCAAGCGCCCTCGTTTCACGGTGGGCGCCGTTTTTGATCGGCGAAGTTTACAGGAACAACCCGAACGCCCGAGTGGAGCTGCACATAGATCGCTCAGTTGTGCTGCAAAGCATGTTAACTAACGGAGAAATCGATTTCGCGCTGACAATCGGCCAGCCCAACGCAGATGAGCTAGTATCAACCCCAGTGGCGAGATATAGTTACTGCTGGATCCAAAGTAACACACACCCAGCCACCCGCAAGATCCACAGCATTTCTGAGATCAATAAGCCAGTGGCAACATATTCCAAGACCTCAGCAGCGTATATCGAACTTCGTGACTACCTTAGGAAGAACAAGCTCGAGCACATTTCGCTTAGCGGAAGCAACTCTACGGACGCCATCCTGAAACTAGTTTCGGAAGGGCTCGCGATCGGCCTTGTTATGTCTATCGCCTTAGATGATGATGCCCATCCAATGCCAGTATCAGTAATGGATTTGCCAACAAGCATGATCTCAGACGTGGAGTATTTCGCGAGTTTTCGACGCGATGGGGCAACTCTCCTTGGAGAATATCTAGCCAGCGCGGCATCTACTTTTTCCGGTCCGCGGGCTGCTGACCGATAGCTGATGCCATGCGAGCATCACTTCTCTTCCATGTGATCTGCCAGTGCTGACCGGACCCGCGGCCGCAGCACATTCACGTAGGTGTTGAGTCTGCCCGCTAACCATTGAAACGCCCGATCACGTTCTGCGGGATCGTGTAGTGAACGGACTTGCAGCGCGTCCCCGATCGAGTAGCGTCCATCCCTCTTGGTTAGCTCCGCGCTGGGTCCAAGCTCGTCCTTGAAGCTGTCCCACTCACTGGCGATGATCTCTGCCACCGCCTCGCCTGGGCTGTTCTTTGCACTCGAAAGGAACAGGCCAACACGCCCACGTCCAACTTCCCGATATGCGGTAAGCCAGCTGCCTGGCGCAGGAAGCGCAAATGTGCAGTAGCCGAGCCGCGTCGGCTTGGGGATTACCTGCTCCGGATCGTCAAACTGCAGCTGCTGCAAGAACTCGGTCCAGAACAGAAGGCGCTCCTCCCCCAGAGCCGTCGCTCCAGAAGCGTTGACTCGTGGTTCGGCTTCCTCATCATCGGCAAGGACGTACCTTCGGGCACCGACACCACATTGCGGGTGATGATCGCCGTCTTTGCCAGCACCCGTGGGACAACAAGGCGCTGCCCATCTGGCATCACGTAGATGGGCATCTCTACCAGCCCTAGGGAGAAGTGCAGTCCCGCGTGGGCCTGCAGATACTCTGCGATGGCCTCGACACCCGCCCGTATCCCATCGCCGACGATTAGCAGGAGGAACCGTCCGCGCCTCAAGTTCAACGTCAACGCGTCGTTGAACTCCATCTCATCGACCTCCGGGTGTGCTGCCCGAACCAGCTCAAGTAGCGGGTTTCCCTCGCGGCGCTTGAGCCGGATGCTCACCTCTCGTTGCAGGTCCGAGGAGGACCAGCGACTAAGCTCTTTCGCATAATCAAGGATCTGGCCAACCACCTCCCGCCGGCCCTCAGGGTTTCTCCAGAGCTTACACTCAACCAGTACCGGCAGCCCCGAAGGGGTCACGAGGAAGTTGTCGATCGGACCGGCGGAGGTGTTCAACTCCCGACAAATGGGAACCGGATTTGCGAACATAGGATCGATCTCGGCAACCGGGAGTGACCCCGGATACGCTTGAACAAGCTCCTGAATGTCTGCCTCGGACACCGAGGACTCTGCTGGCAAATGACTGAGCGGGGTCAGCGGCACAGCGCCAGCCCCAGAGGTCAAGAGAAGCGGAGCGCTGTGTTGTCTCGTCATTTGAATACTACTCTGATCCTCTGTTAGCCTGCGGGAGGCGTAGGAATTCTGCCACCTGCCCGCCGATATGTGCCCAACTCATTCCGCTTGTATAGGCTAGACCAGCCTAGCGGTGGTCTTCAGGATACTTCAGCTTTTCGGGTGTGGTCAGCCACACGGGCGCGCGTACACCGCGCCCCTGGTCGCCAGCGGGTTACCGCTGGCCGGCTACGACAAGAGCGTCCCCGTTAGAAAACTTAGTACTAGTTGGCACTTAGCTGAACTGCGGTGCACTGGAGCGACGGCTTGACTATAACTTCAGTTTGGCAAGGCAGAAATTGTGCTGTCGGCGCAGCGCCTTAGCACACGCTTCAGTTCACTCTAGTGCCCGTCCGTTCAAGCCTGAGGCGCCACCGGAACGTATGCGGATATTGTACCTAGTGTAACCACGCCGGAAGCTCGTGAACGGCAGCGAACTGCAGTGACTGCAACCCGGCTGCAACCCGTAGAGGCCACCATGCACATTTCCCGTGATGAACTGTACCGTTTGATCTCGGAGCGCCCTCTCAGCAAGGTAGCGCCAGAGCTTGGGATTTCCGCAACTGCACTCGCTCGGGTGTGCCGAACGCACAATGTGCCCTATCCCGGCTCCGGCTACTGGACGAAGAAGGCGATGGGTCTGCCTGTGGAACTCGTCCCGCTACCGACGACAAAAGAAGGCGCGGTTCGCATCGAGCTCAAACCCACCACAGCCAGCACCGGTGCCCGAAGGAGTCTGCCGCGATCCTCTTCATCAGCACCAACGGAGTCCCCCGCGACGCCTCCTGCGCCCACCGTCCAGGTGAGCGATCGTCTCACCAGACCCCATCCCCTGATCGCAAGGTGGCTGATGGAACACGAAGAGCGGACACGCAAGGCATCGAGGTCACGTGATCCGTGGCAAGTCCGGTTAGCGCCAGCGCCCTGGACGACGCTGGACCGCCGCCGGCACCGAATTCTAGATGCCGTGTTCAAGGCGGTGGAAGCCCGAGGCGGTGAAATAGGAGAAGGGCCGAAGGGGCTGATTAGCGCGACGATCTCTGGCGAGCAGATCAACTTCCAAGTCAGAGAGAAGCTCCGACAGATCAAGATTCCGCAGGATGACAAGCGCAGATCTTACATGACCACCGAACTGATCGGCACCGGAAACTTGGTTTTTGCGATACGCACCTATCTCCGCGGGTCGTTCAATGAGGAGTGGCGGGAGACCGAGCGGCGCCCACTAGAGACACAGGTTCCTGAGATCGTCGATCGACTGTTCGAAGGAGCGAAAATCTTGAGGGCTTGGCGCGAGGAGCGAGATGCTGAAGCTGAACGGTGGCGCCTAGAGAGTGAGAAACGCGCGGAGATCGAACGCATTCGCCTTCTGGATGAAGCTCGGAAAGCAGAGCTCATCAAGCTAGCCGAGCGTTGGGAGACCGCTCAGCGGCTGAAGACGTATTTGGGAGCACTGGCCGCTACTCAACCGTCCCTAGGTGAGGTCGCCGGAGACAGGTCCGTAGGCGAGTGGTTTGAATGGGCCGAGGCATTTGTTGCTGAGCTGGACAAACATACCGGCACTGCACCGTCCGCATTCTCGGCAGTGAGCTCCGCAACACCTGGCCAATGATGGCTTGAGAACCCGCACTTATCGATGCGCTCCGCGCGAGTGGCGAGTGGCGAGTGACGAGTGGTCAACGAGCCACTAGAGTGTTTGCGTCGCTTGATCCACAAATTCAGGCAAAATTCCAGCTATTGCCTCGAAATATGGATCAAGGCGATCTAACAACGTGACCATGCCCTTGGAGATTTCCTCTGCGTTGTGCAGATCGTCTATCACCACGGCATTATTCCTCAGGAACTTCGAGTACCGCTTCCCCTCTTTGTCTGCATCGTTCTGGAAACGGATACCCTCCAGGCCGGAGACAGACCCGAGTTGCCTGATGCGGCCGATTAGTTCACTCCGGAGACTGTGGTCAGCCAAGGGGCCCACTTCAGCGAAGAGTTTGAGCGTTCCAGACGCGCCGTCTGCACTTTCCAGCAGCTCTAGCCAACAGATCAGCGGATATCCCGCCCACCATTGTTCGCAGCCGCGCCACGGACGTCCGAGTACCTCGAAGCTATCCACCCAGCCCACCGGCAGGAAGCTTATGCTGCGGTTGTTATGTCCATTGTACCGATAGCTACGAG
Source organism: Devosia albogilva (assembly GCF_042685625.1). NCBI lineage: Bacteria > Pseudomonadati > Pseudomonadota > Alphaproteobacteria > Hyphomicrobiales > Devosiaceae > Devosia > Devosia albogilva. The sequence goes on along the minus strand of NZ_JBHUNP010000001.1, from coordinate 2,112,685 downwards.
AACCGACAGACACCGTAGACCTCGGTTCCCAGGTGCCTTCGAACACGGTCTCGGCAGCCAGAACAAAGTCCGTACTGGCACCGTACTCCATGACGAAATCAAGGACCTTCTTGTGTGTTCGATAGAGTTGGCGGGCCAATGCTTCCATCGCTACGCGCTCTTCGCTCATACCTGCGGCCTCTCTGACAATCTCTAGATAGTGCTCGAGGAAAATCGAGACTTCTTGCCCCAGCGTCAGGCCTTCCAAGGCCATCAAACGGGGAAGCAAGTCACATATTGCGCTGTAGCGGATCGGGGCGAAGCTCTCGTCCTGTGGCAGCTCATCCAGCAACGTGAGAAAGATGCCGCAAACCACCGGCGGCTCGCCCCGAGAGCTAAATGCCGCCCTCACCTTCTGAGCGTATTTTGCGAGCTGCCCCTCATGCTGGCTCGCGTAGAACTTGTTCTCTATGACAAAGGCCCAGTTGTTCCGGCGTGAGAGAATGAAGATGTCAATGTTCTGCCACTCACGATGCACCTGTGCATCCCGAAGATCGCTTTGGACAACGTCGATGGCAGTGACACGCCCACAGGCGCTGCGCCCTCGCAGCGCCTGCGCGAGAAAAGCCTTGAGGAACCGATCGCTGAACCCGTGGGTCTCAGATGGGTCGAGCAGCCACGCCAAAATCGCAGAATGGCGAACCTCCATCCCTTCCATCCGCATGGTGCGGATAGGGTTGAAGCGGCCCAGGTAGGCTCCTAGACGGTCTAACCCCTCGTTGTTGACAAAGAGGTGCTCAAATTCGTCGAGGCTCGGTTCAGCAACTGACACTTTGTCGCCCCTTCCACTTCCACGCGGCACGTGAGTGGCACTTGGATGTCGCATCGTTCCCGGCAGGGCAAGAGCAAACAACTGAGGCCCCTCGTTAATCACAACGGTTACCTTGCTGCGAGTGAGCAGATCGTTTAGCCCTTGTTCAAAGAAGTTGTGCGGCGGTGCCGACTCCCGTGGAAGCTCTTAGCGCATTCCGCGGCTATTCTTCGCATCGATTACGCACCGAACTGGCGACAGGGTGGGGCATGCCGAGACGAGAGAACGCCAAGACGGGCGGGGAACTATTCATCGTCGACAATAGTGACGATGAATGGAAAGCCCTGCGCTACCTGCATGAGTGGTGCGACTACGCAAAATCCGTAGACGTTGCCTCAGCGTACTTCGAAATCGGCGCACTATTAGCTCTCGACGGGCAGTGGCAGAAAACAGATGGCCTACGGGTTCTTATGGGCGACGAGGTAGCAGCCCGGACACGCAACGCCTTCGAGCAGGCATTGAAAGCTCGTCAGGATCGTCTGGATGAAAGTGTTGAGGTCGAGAAGGAGAAAGATGACTTCCTCGACGGTGTACCCGCTATCGTTGAAGCCATCCGCAGGGGGAAGATCCAGTTTCGCGTCTACCGCAAGGCCAAGTTTCACGCCAAGGCTTACATCACTCACGCCCGGAGCGAGGTCATCGGGGCCGCAGCTCTCGTCGGCTCCTCCAATTTCACCAGACCTGGATTGACGCAAAACCTCGAACTCAACGTCCAGATTACCGGTCAGCCGGTAACGGTACTACAAGACTGGTACGACGAGCATTGGGACGAGGCGGAAGACGTTACACCCGCAATGCTCCGCACCATCGAGCGGCACATCCAATCATTCACCCCGTTCGAGGTGTGGGCCCAATCGCTGCGAGAATATTTCCGCCGGCGCGAAATCTCGGCCGGAGAATGGGAACGAGAGCAGTCAAGGATCTGGCCCATGCTGGATGGCTATCAGCGGGAGGGTTACGGGCAACTCCTGAAGATTGCGGGCGAACACAACGGCGCCTTCCTCTGTGATGGTGTCGGTCTGGGTAAGACGTTCGTCGGGCTGATGCTTCTGGAGCGACTCGCGGTTCACGAGGGCAAGCGAGTCGCGCTGATCGTGCCCAAGTCCGGGCGCAAGTCGGTTTGGGAGGCCAATCTGGACCGGCACCTGCCGCATGTCGGCCGTGGCCCTTGGGACAACGTGATGGTCCTAAACCACACCGACCTTGGCCGTGGCGGCGACGTCGGCAAGGCCGTGGAGGCCATCGGCAAGCATTTCGACGCGATCATCATCGACGAGGCGCACAACTTCCGGAACCCGGGACTGGCCGGGACCGGCAGGAAACGGGAGTCCCGTTACCGCATCTTGCAACGCATTGCCGAGGGCAAGCAGCTCTTCCTGCTGACGGCCACGCCAGTAAACAACGGCGTGTACGATCTGATGCATCTCATCGAACTGTTCAGTCGCGGTGGCGACGCTTTCGCCACTCTGGGTGTGCATTCGCTTCGGGGGCACTTTCGTACCCTGGAGAAGGCCATCCGCAAGGCCAATCGGGCAGACGAACATGCAGCGCCCGAGGACGATGTCGATCAGTCGGTCGAAACTGGCCCGGCCCGTGAAACCTTCGCCGCCGACCCGCTGGTCCAGAGCCTCGTGGTGCAGCGCAGCAGGGCTTATGTGAAGGCAAGTCAGCAGGCCGAGTCGAAAGGGCAGGCGATTTTCCCCGTACGCGAGGATCCAAAGGTCGCCGAATATGAGCTGTCCCCGCTACAACAGCAGCTGCTCGAACTCGTTGAGGAATCCTTCAAGCACAAGAATGAACTCTTCCGGTTGGCGCTCTATGATCCCACAGAGTGGCTGATCGAGCCGTCCGACGAAGACGACCTAGTCCTAGGTCGCCGGGCGCAGGTGGTGCGGCTAATTAGGATCGGTTTCCTCAAGCGCCTTGAAAGCTCGACGGCGGCCTTCGAGTTGTCATGCCATCGGCTCATGGTGAAGCTCCTCGCCTTTTGGGAAGCGCACGTCGAGACCGAAGCAGAGCAGTTGGACCTTGCTGTCTGGAAAGAACGTCACGCCCATCAGATCGCGCAGGTCAAGGCCGGCCTCGCCAGCCACACGGCAGACGACGAGGAGCCTGAGGAAGATGCGGACGCCCTGATTTCAGGCGAAATTCTTGATCGCGTAGAGGTTCTGCCTCGCGACAAGTATCGGGTCCATGAGCTGGTGGCAGAAACGCGGGAGGACCTCAATCAGCTCGTAAAATTCCTCGACGTTCTGCGCGATTTCGATGCCGACCGTGATGGTAAACTGTTGTCGTTGCACCGGCTGTTGACTGAGGATCCCGTTCTTAGCGCCCAGAAGGTTCTCATCTTCACCGAGTATCAGGGGACGGCGCGCTACTTGCGCCGCGAGCTGGAGAAGAAGGGTATCGACGGGCTGGCGCAGGTCGACTCTGGCACCAAGACGCCGCGGGACCGGATCATCAGGCGGTTTGCGCCTTACTACAACCAGAGCAGCAGCGGCGAACTGGCTAAAGCTGGCGAGAAGGAGATCAGGGTCCTCATCGCCACCGACGTCCTCTCGGAAGGGTTGAACCTGCAGGATGCGACACGCCTCATCAATTACGACCTACACTGGAATCCCGTACGGCTGATGCAGCGTATCGGTCGTATTGATCGGCGAATGGACCCTCGGGTTGAGAAAGCGCTCATAGCCGATCACCCGGAAACCGCCCCATTGCGGGGCCGTGTGGCATACTGGAACTTCCTGCCCAACACTGCCCTGGAAAGGCTGCTGGGCCTCTACAACAGGGTTGCCGGCAAGACGCTCCGCATCTCGCGCCTCTTTGGCATTGAAGGGCGTCGCTTGCTGACCGAGCAGGACGACTACGACGATCTCAAGAACCTCAACGAGAGCCTCGACCAGAAACCGTCAGAGGAGGAGCTGCTGCGTAACGAGTTGCGCCAGTTGCTGATTGATCATCCGGACCTGGAGGCACGCCTCGCGGATCTCCCGAACCGGGTGTTCAGTGGCCGCGAAGCCGCTGCCACCCGGGGCGTCTTCTTCTGCTATGCCCTACCGGGGCGGGGGAGAGGGCCCGAGGGTGAGGAGCGGTGGGACCTCGACGAGAGTCGGCAAGTGCGCTGGTACTTCCATGACCTGGATGGCGGTTCGGTGCTCGAAGGAGCCCCTGCGATCGCCGCTCGGGTACGCTCAGCTTCCGATACCCCGAGACGCATCCAGCTGGATCGTGCCACCCTCGTTGCCGCCCGCACCGCGGTCGAGAAGCATATAGAAGGGGGATACATGCGCAGGGTGCAGGCCCCCGTAGGCGCGAGGCCGGTCCTCAAGGCCTGGATGGAGTTGAACTGATCCGATGACCCGCCCCGAAGCCCTGAAGGAAATCACCGACTTCCCGAGTCTAGTTGCGTACCTGCGGGACGAGCTGGAATGGGAAATCCCGGATGATCTGCCGCTCGACAGGCTGACCTACAGCTATACGGCGGACGAACTCGGTCTAAAGCTGGATGCCCAAGTCGAGATCACCCAGCTGCGGCCCATCCTTGGGCGCGAGAACGCCTGGGGTGTCTTCTTCGTCGACTTTGATAAGGCCGAACTGCCTGTCACCCTGCTGCGCCGCATCTTGTCGAGCGTCAGCCGCCGGAGCCGCGCCTCGGCGAACCCGGCTGACCGCGCCCTCTTTGACAAAAACGATCTGCTGTTTGTGTCGGCCTTTGGCAAGGCCGAAGATCGACGCCTGGCGCTGGCCCATTTTCATCAAGACCCGGGCACCCAGACCCTGCCCACGCTGCGGGTATTGACCTGGGATCGGCGCGATACTAGCCGTCACATGCAGACGGTGGCAGAGCGGCTGGACCGCCTCCGCTGGCCAGACGGGCGCGAATTGGACTTGGCTTGGAAGGCGCGCTGGACCAGTGCCTTCGTAGACCGTCCGCGTGACGCGATCCGTACCGCAAAGGAGATGGCCCAGGCACTGGCTGACTGCGCCAAGCAAATCCGCGTAGCAATCGAAGAGATCCTACCTCGGGAGAGGGCCGGCGAGCCGCTGACGCAATTGTTCGAGGCGGTGAAAGCGACGCTGAATAAGGGCTTGGACGTTCCGAAGTTCGCCGACACGTACGCCCAGACCATCGCTTATGGGCTATTGTCCACGCGCATCGACCAAGTGCAGCGCTGGCGCGCCGAGAAGGCCGAGACGCTGAACGGCGACCTGCCGCTGCCGCCAATCACCGCCGACGCCCTGGAAACGGCAATACCGACCAATCCCTTCCTGTCGGAGTTACTGACCAGCTTCATGGGCGCTGTCGGCCGCGACGCCGGCGGTTCAGCGCTGGACTTCGACGAACTGGGTCTCGGCGATCTGGTCGACCTGCTGAACACCGCCAACATGGAGGCGGTCCTCGACGACTTCGACAAGGACAAGCAGGGCGACGACCCTGTCATCCACTTTTACGAGGGCTTCCTCGCCGCCTATGACAAGGCGATGAAGGTCCAGCGCGGTGTTTTCTATACGCCCAAGCCGGTCGTCTCCTTCATTGTCCGTTCGGTGGACGAGGTGCTGCGTACTGAGTTCGGCCTGCTGCTGGGGCTGGCGGACACCACGACCTGGGGCGAGTTCGTCGCGGCGGACCCGGGTGCTCAGATCCCCGACCGGGTGAAACCCGACGAGCCCTTCGTGAAGATCCTCGACCCGGCTACTGGCACCGGTACCTTCCTGGTCGAGGTCATCGACCTGATCTGGCGGCGTATGACCGAGGTGGCTTGGAAAGGCAAGACGGCCGAGGAGAAGCGCCGGCTGTGGAACGCGTATGTGGCTGAGCACCTGCTGCCGCGGCTGTACGGCTACGAACTGATGATGGCGCCCTACGCCGTGGCGCATATGAAGATCGGCCTGAAGCTGGCCGACACCGGCTATGACTTCTCGGGCGTCGAGACGGAGCCGGACGGCAGGACGCGGCCGATGCGGGCGCGGGTGTTCCTGACCAATGCGCTGGAGCCGGCGCAGGACCTCGACATGCAGCTAGCCTTCATGAACGAGGCCCTGGCGCACGAGGCGAGGGCGGCGAACGAGGCTAAAGCGCGGGCACGGTTCACGGTGGTGGTGGGAAATCCGCCGTATTCGGGGGACAGCGGCAACCCCAGTAAGATCGGTAACAAGCTTACGCCAATTGGGCAGCTGGTTCAGCGATACTTCCAGGTTGATGGGAGGCCACTGGGTGAACGGAATCCGAAGTGGCTCAACAACGATTACGTTAAATTTATCAGAATTGCTGAGCACCATCTATCTGAAACTGGTTCAGGCGTATTGGGATACATCACCAGCAACTCCTGGCTCGACAGTCCGACATTCCGGGGTATGCGCGAGTCTGTAATCGACAGCTTCGAGAAACTATCGATCATCGACCTGCACGGCAATATCAACAAGCGCGAGCGCGCGCCTGATGGCGGGCCGGACGACGGAGTCTTCGAGATTCTGGAGGGCACCAATATCACCTTGGCGGCTATGAGCACGAGCTTGGACCGTGAGGTTCGCCACCTCGATGTATTTGGGGTTTGGCCCCATCACCCGCCTTCGGCGGGTAAGAAGCTGTGGGTCGAAACCCATACGCTTGTCACCGCCGAAGCCAGGCCTATTCGTCCTGCCGCACCTTCACGATTGCTAACGGCCGCGTCGGAACGAGCCGACGAGACATACGCCAGCTTTTTCTCCCTCAAGGAGGTGCTTCCTTCCTCAAGCGTTGGCATCGTTACTGCCAGAGATGATCTGACCATTGGGTTTACAGATGTGGAGATCCTCGCGCGAGCCGAACGCTTCCGCGACATGGAGCCTGAACAGGCACGTGTAGAGTTCCATTTAGGCAAGGATGCACGGGATTGGAAGGTCGTGCTGGCTCAAGCGGACCTGCGGGGCACAGGATCTCTAAGGGCTTCTGCCATTCCAATAGCTTATCGACCCTTTGATCTTCGCTCGACGATCTATACCGGCAGGGTTCGCGGCTTCATCTGCATGCCACGACCTGAAATCACGGGTCAAATCATTCGACAGCCCGGCCCACTTATCTCCTACTCGAGGGGCACGGAGGTCTCTGGCAGTTGGTGTCACATCTTCGCCTTCGACGTTCCGATCACGCACCACTCGGTATCGCTCAAGGAGGTTAACTACGCCGCTCCTCTCTGGCTTCACCAGTTAGGGACTGCAGCCCGCCCCAATCTCGCCCCAGCTTTCACCGCCCGCCTCGCCAAGTTGACCGGCCTCCGATTCGACGACGGCTCCGACGCCCCGGCGCAGGGGGCTTTGCCGGGGACCGAGCCGCCTCCGCCACCTCAGGGGGCTCTGGCGCTGCGGCGCGAGCGGGGCGATCTGAAGACGACCTTCGGCGCGCGCGACGTGTTCGACTGGATCTATGCGGTGCTGCACTCGCCGGCATATCGCGAGCGCTACGCCGACTTCCTGAAGTCCGACTTCGCGCGCGTGCCGCTGCCGAAGGACCGCGACCTATTGGCTGCCCTGATCCCGTTGGGGACGAGGCTGGTGGCCCTGCACCTGCTGGACGCAGACGCCCTGCCGGACCTGCTGGCGGACCCGAAGGCGCGCTTCGTCTCCAACGGCGGCGAGGCGTGCCTGGGCCGGTTCAACAAGGAGGTGCGCCGCGACGCCTCGGGCCGGGTCTATCTGAACGACCAAAACTGGTTCGCCACCGTGTCCCAGGCCGCCTGGGAGCACTGGATCGGCGGCTACCAGCCGGCCCAGAAATGGCTGAAGGATCGCAGCGAAACCGGCTCCAAGGACAAGCTGAAACCCGGCCGCCTGCTGACCGACGAGGACATCCTCCACTACCGCCGCATGATCGTGGCCCTGGAGGAGACCGGTAAGGTCATGGCCGAAATCGACCGTGTTATAGACCAGCATGGTGGGTGGCCCGATGCGTTTCGGGGAATGATAGACAGACACGGACACTAACTCGTACCTGGCGCTACTCCCCGTTTGACGCATACGTCAGCCGTTCGGCTCCGGTCAGCTACGCGCGCGTGTGCGCGGGAGCCGTCTGACGGCGGCCACGAAACGAGAACATCACACTTCCTGCTTGCACCGATCCAGACCTTGGATATTCTGTGCTCGTAGCTGATGACGTGTGCTAGCGCGCAGTTGAACCTGCCTTCATGACGTAGGGCTTCAGACGTAGCGACCACGGTCGAAAAGTTCTGCAGAGCTCTGCCGGCTGCAATTTTTCACCCCACCAAAACTGGGGCGGAGATTGCACGCCCAAGCACTGCTTGCCGTCGTTTCTCCGCCTCTTGAAGGTAGAGAAATGCCTGATCATCTGATTGAAAAACTCGTCACCCTTGACGCCGCAGCACAGTCGCTGGGTATCCACCTGTGGGCACTCCGGCGCGCCGTAAGACGCGGCGTCATTCCTAGTTATACGCCCTTCGGCCGTCGACGGCTGGTACGCGTGTCTGAAGTCCTGACATACATCGACTCCTCTCGCCAAGGGGGGCAACAATGAAGTTCTCCCTGAGCGAATTCCTGGCAGTCTTCTGGGGTGCCTCATTCGATGGCCAGCTGAAGGTTTGGAGCAAACAAACTAAGGCCACTGCGTCCTACGGGCCGAAGGACATTTCCAGGCTTGTCCAAGACGTTGAGAGAAGGAGACAGGCGGAAGACCTTTACATTGGTTTGAGCACGCAGCCGGCGGGGCTCGGTGCAACTTCGCGCGGTACCAGCGACACAGCTATGATGGTCCCTGGTGCTTTTGCAGATATCGACTTCGCCGAAGCGAAGAATAGCGCTAAGCGCTACCCGCCGGATGCTGTCACCGCGCTCGGCTTACTACAGTCGTTCGATTTCGCTCCCTTCCTCGTCCAGAACAGCGGAAATGGACTCCATGTTCTCTTCAAGTTCGACAAACCGCTCTTAATCGAGAACCGTCATGACAGACTGCGGGCTCAGAACCTACTTCGGGTTCTGTCGCGCAAGCTGGCAAAGCACTTTGAAAGCGCGGGGTACGAGATCGACAACGTCAGCGATCTCGCGCGTGTGCTTCGGGTACCGGAGACCTTCAATCACAAATCCGGCGCCCCGAAGCGCGTTGCTGTGATCGAGTACAATCCCCAGAACCATATCGCAGTGACGGAGCTGGAGCAGGAACTATTCAAGCCCACGGACGACAAGCGTGGCACACCAGTGTTTCCGCGGGGCGACCACACTCTCGTTCAGCAGGAATGTCCTTGGTATCGCTATTACACTGGCGAAGGTGCGGCGAACGCCGACGAGCCTACTTGGCATGCGACTGCGTCCGTTACAGCTCGGTGCAGAGACGGTGAACGCATCTTCCATGAGTACAGTGCGCGGCACGCTGCCTATAACCCCGGCGAGGCCAACCGGAAATTACAGCGCGCACTGGACGAGGCTGGGCCCCGCACATGCGCCACAATATCGGAACTTGGCGGCGAGCGCTTTTGTGCTGATTGCCCGCACCGCGGTACCATCACCTCCCCTATCCAGTTAGGTAGGGGCTATGATCCGGGGCTGTCGGGCCCAAAGCGCTTGGGATTCACTAAGGAGGGGCACTACGCCCTCCTTGATCCAGTACGCAAGATAGTAGTGCTAGCAACAGCTCAGCAACTTCTTGCCGAACAGTACCTTTTGGGACTGGCTGAAACCGCGTTCTGGGCGACCAGGTACCCGGGTAGAAAGCCGGGATCAACGAATTTCAGGGCGGCAGGGGAGGCGCTCATAAAAGCCTGTCGACGCGCCGGTGCATTCAACCCGGTGCGGATACGTGGGCGCGGGGTGTGGCTCGAGGACGGTGTGGTCGTCGTCAACTTGGGGCAACCGGTCAACAGCGCCAAATACCTCTACCTGTGCTTTGAGAGCATTTCTCTGGATAGCGGCACACAATTCGACGTTCAACGGCTGCGAGATCACCTGGATCTCTACAGATGGCGCAACCCGCTGGACGCAGCGTTGCTTTTTGGTTGGCTGGCAATGGCACCAGTTTGCGGCGCACTCTCTTGGAGGCCCCACGCGTTTGTCTATGGGCCTGCGCGATCAGGCAAGACAACTATCCACACGGTGGCCTCGATCATCCTGAGCCCGCTCGCCATCTCGGCTGATGGGCAAAGTACCGAGGCGGGCATAAGGCAAACTCTTGGCCCCGATAGCTTGCCCGTGTTGTTGGACGAGTTCGAGAGCGACCAAAATGGCTATACGTTAAAAAACATCCTCCGGCTGGCCCGCAGTGCATCGTCAGCGGACACACCAGTCCTCAGGGGCACACCTGAGGGCAAAGCTATGAGCTTCAGCCTCCGTACCACGTTCTTGTTCAGCGCTATCAATCCGCGCGGCATGTCTCCTGCCGATCAATCCAGAATATCTATGTTCGAGCTCCAGATGCACGACAACGACCGAGAGAAATCACGACGTATCGCATCGGACGAAGCGTACTTCCGGGCAACCGGCTCCGCGTGGGCCTCTCACATGATCAAACTCGCTCATCTCGTCCAGCCGTCCGCCGATGCTATTGACCTCCACCTGACAGGGGATCGGCGGCACCGTCAGAATATGAGCATCTTGCTTGGGGCAGGATTTGTTGCCCTTCACGAGAGAACCCCAACAAATGAGGAAGCAGAGGAACTCGCTACTGCATATGCGTCGACCATTGAACGGCACGCCCTAGAGGGTTACCGGGATGATGCGCAGGAGTGTTTTGATCACCTTCTGTCACATGTTGTGGACGGTCTTCCGCTAGGCCACTGGCTCGCCCGCTTGAGGGAGGGGCAGGCAGGACGTCTCAACGATGTTCTTGATGCAGAACGCGTCGTCTCCCCCTTGGGCATTCGCGTCATCTTGGGTGGCGAACATGAGGGTGTTTACATAGCCAACGGGGCGCCAGGCTTGGAAGAGGTGTTCCACGGCACATCCTGGGCACAACGGGCGTGGCAAACAGCACTCCGTAAACTCGACGGGTCTTTCACGCCGCCGAACCCAGTACAGTTTCGACTGCTAGGCAAGAAACGGGCGCTAGGCATCCCGATCTTCTACTTGCCTGAAGAGGCTCCAGCATCCTGGAGAGGACCAGTATACTAGCAGGACGGACGGACACCTACACACCATGGGATGGGGATAGATGTGCCTGCCGGGGGCACCATGTACCCTGTACCCGCGCTGTAGTGCGTCCGTCCGTCCGTCTCAGCCTCATGGACGCCAAGCGCGATTTCAACCCGAATGGGCATGAAATCTACTGGCGCCGCAACAACTCCAAGGTGCCCGTCGGACGGGCATCTCGAACCCTGAAACACGGCTTTGGGGCCTCTCCAATGCCACGGGTTGCACCGTGGTTACTGGCGAAGCACAGCAGAAATTGTGCCGGACATCCTGGCCGTGTTTTCCTTTTTCGGTTGAAGTCACAACAGGTTAGAAGAAATGTTCGATCCCAAGATCACTAAGCGCAACCGCCGTCGCAAGTTGGCGGACGGGCGGGTTGTCGAGATGCAGCGCTTCGTAGTCCAATTCATCGACCCCGACACTGGCCGTCGTCGCCAACTGTTCTTTCCACTCCGCCGTGACGCCGAAACGTACCGTGCAAAAATCGTAAGCGAAGTCCATGCCGGCACCTACGTGGACCCCAACAAGGTTCCGACAGTCTCCGAAGCCACCCGGCACTACCTAGAGAACCGGCGAGGCGAGGTGAAGGCGTCGACCCTCCACGGTTACGAGGTCGTGGCCAAGAACATTGTCGGCCCCCTACTGGAGGGGACGCAGCAAGAACGCGCGGAATACGCATTGACCGGCGAGTTGCCGCGGAAAGACGCTCGACTACTACAAATGCTCGGGCACGTGCCGCTCAACGACCTCACCACCGCACAGATCCGTAACTGGCATCGTGTCGTCATGGAGCAGGTGGGGCGGTACACCGCGAACCGGGCACTCTCAATGCTCAGGGCAGTTCTGGCGCTGGCGGAGGAGGACTTTCGCGTGCGAGCGCCGTCACTGCCGACAAATGTCGCCCGACGGCGGAACAAGGTCCGGAAGGAGATCTTGGGGCCGCAGCAGGTGGCAGAGATCATCGCCCACGCCAAGACCGACACGCATCGTGGCATCTACTACGCCTTCCCATTCCTCACAGGCACCCGCATCAGTGAACAGTTGGGCCTGTTGTGGGGGGACGTCGACTTTGACAACAACTGCATCCACATTCGGCGCATTCAGGAGCGGGACGGCAGCCTGACGGAAGCAACAAAGACCGAGGCGGGCGTGCGGGACATTCCCATGCCCCCTACCCTGCGCGAAATGCTGCTCGCGTGGCGTTTGGTCTGTCCGAGACAGGACGGCAAACTCTACAGGGTCTTTCCTGGTCCGGGCCGGCTGCAGCCATGGCCTTTGCTTCGCAAAGATGGAGGTGGGCCCATGCTGTACCAGAACTTCCGCAAGCGGTTCTGGGTGCCCGCCTTTGATGAGCTGAAGCTCCCCTATGTGACCCCGCACTCGGCGCGCCACAGCTTCATCTCAACCCTGCAGGCACAGGGAGTCGAGGTCGGGCTCGTGGCGAAACTGGCCGGTCACTCCAATGCCAATGTTACCTTGGGCCACTACACGCAGGCGGTCCGTGGCGGTGAGGCTGCAATGAGCGGCCTGGAACAAGCCTTCTCATCGACGGAGGTGACTCATGGCTAAGGGGCCTCAACTGACAATCGCTGGGCGGATGTTTCCCTGGAAGGCCGCAGCACTACGGGAATGCACTAGGATCCTTAATGATGGTCCTGCGGGCACCATCGTGGAGGGAGCAGACTCTGAGTTTGTGGAGGTGCTCTGGTTAAATCGCCCTGACAAGCAGGCCGAATTCCCAGGCAAGAAAGTGGTCCGCTTCGAGCGACGATACCGGGCCGGCAAGGAGAAGTGGACGATCTGTTTCTGGGCGGTGTTCGAAGACGGAACAGCCACCGACTTCAGCTACAAGAAGGCTATCGAGAATATCGAAGCCAGTCACCGCCTGGCCGTAGCTACCTAGCCGGGCCCCACTGCATACCGTGCCAGGTGCGCCCGCCGGCACGGGACCGCCGTAGCTGGGCCCCTAGCTACTACTATAGCCGGCGCCCTGCACGGGCGCCGGCGTAGGCCTCCCGCAGCTGTGCTGCGGCGGCAGCTTCGCTGCCCCTCCCCCCTCTTCGAGAACAGGTGGATGGGACCCGGGGGGACCCGCTTCCCGGCTAATATCACTCAAGGCCTGACTGCTTTGACCGGTGCTTTGGTCGCCCGCTTGCCCCGGCTACCCTGATCTAGTTGAAGCACATCCTCGGCGAATAGGCTTGCGATGTGGACGCCCAACGCCTCTGCTATGTTCCAGAGACTTAGGACCGTTGGGTTTCTCTGCCCTCGCTCCAACGCGCTAACGTAGGCGCGGTCGACGCCCATCAGCTCGGCGACTCGCGCTTGCGTGAGGTCGGCCTGTAACCGATACCTTCGCACATTCGCTCCAATGACGCGCCGCACATCCATGCAGCACAACGAGCAAAATTGTGCTCGTTATCGCGACGCATTATAATGCTCGTTACGTATGCGGAGGCGATCTACGTGCGAGTACGTGCGTGGAGTGGACCCCGTTTCACCGGACAGGCGGCGGTTGGGTTTAGGCACTGAGGCGCAGGAACTCGCGTGGTGAGTGGTACTTGAGGCCGGAGTGCGGGTGGACCTCACAGTAGTCGTCGATCCATTCGGGCAGCAAGGCCAGGATTGTGTCGGCGTCTGGGAGGATGACGGTTGAGGCGTAGTCCCTCTTCAGGGTTTTGACAAAAGCCTCGGACATGCCATTGCTCTGCGGGCTTCGAACCGGGGTGAAGAGCAGGTCAATGCCCAGGGCCGCGGCCACCTGTGCTGTCTGCCTGGAGACATAGGCGCTGCCGTTGTCGGAGAGCCATTCGAGCCGGTGTGTGACCTTGAGTGTGCGGAAGCGGCGCTCGACAGCCGCGATCATCAGGTCACACACCATCTCGCCAGAGATGCCGGCATTGGCAACGGCCGACCAGGCGATGATCTCGCGATCGCAGGCATCGATGACGAAGACGATGCGAACCACCTCGCCATTGCGGGCATGGATCTCCAGATGATCGGAGCACCACCGGATATTGGAGCGCAGGGCAACGACAACACCATCGTGGGTGCGGGCAGGCCGCAGAGCCGTATGCTTTTGAAGGGTGAGGCCGTTCTGCTGCATGATCCTGAGAACGCGCTTGGCGTTGACCACGGGCTTGCCGTCTTTGCGCCGCTGCCGGTTGAGCAATGCTGTCACCCGTCGATAGCCATAGGTGGGGCGCTGGTCGATGATCGGCCGCAGTTCGGCAAGAAGGACCACATCATCGGCCTTGCGGTAAGCCCCGCGCGGCTTGGCAGGCTTGCTGGCACGCTCGACCAGGTTGGACCTGGAGACGCCCAGCGTACGGGCAATGGCACTCACTGGGTATCGTCCTCTGGATTGCTCCACGACAGCAAGGGCGAGGTCCGTTTTTTTGGGCGCGCGAGATCAAGGGCTTCCTTGAGGATCTCGGCTTCCATCGTCTTCTTGCCCAGCATGCGCTCGAGATCGCGCACACGCTTCTCCAACTCGCGGACCTGGGAGGCGCCAACAACATCCTCGTCGGCCTGAACCGCCGCGTGGCCGCCTTCGAGCATGCGGCGCTTCCAGGCGAAGAGCTGGGACGGGGAAATGCCGGCGCGTCGTGCCACATAGGACACGCTCATTCCCGGCTGCATGGCCTCCTCCACCAGCCGCACCTTCTCGGCGACGGACCAGCGCCGCCGGCGCTGCACGGAGGTGATGACTTCGACGCGTCGAAACGGCTCGTCGGGACTCTTGGACATAGTCGTACTCATAGGCGCATGCCTATGCCTTATCGGCTATGCCGCCTGTCCGGTCAAAATGGGGTGCGCTCCAGTGCGGTTACAGCTCTTGTTTCGGTCGCTCTTATCGGGGTTACGGCTGGTGTAGCGGACGATTTCGATATGCTCCCTCACCCGGACAACCCCAAAGGTAAGGGCACCTACGCCTGCACGATGTATGACGGCGTGTCGGTAAATGACGACGGCCGCCTTTTACGGGACCACTGGGCAGACTGGTTCATAGAGGACTACAATCAATTCCAGTTCGATGCGGAAACCGGGGAGTTTAGTACCGAAGGCCAGCAACTTTTCTGGACAGTGCTGCGACCCGGTAGCTCAGCGTGGGACCTAATCGCGCACCTGCCTGGACCCGACGCGTCCTTCAACATGATGCGAATTGAAATCTGGAATGAGCCTGTCCGCTTTGTCATGACCAACGGGAAGCAATTCTTCTCGGGCACCTGCGTTCGGGATTAGAAGAGGTACAGGGCGCGTAACGCCCTCCGCATCGATTCTCTGCGAATAGGTACAAGCGAGGGTAGCTGCTGCTCTTACCCTACGGGTCTGAAGCAGCGAGCTGTCCGGCTGCGCGCAGTAGTACGTCGAATGGGGGCATCCCACGTTAGGGATTCAGCCAGCTATTGGCGGCATGGTTGGTAAGCTATGGGTGAGGACCAGGTCTGAGCAATGCGTGTAGATCAGTCATCGACTGACATTCTCTCGCTGGTGGAGAAAATTCGTGACGGGCGACTCGACATTCAGCCAGACTTCCAGAGAGGTCAGGTCTGGCCCGAACCGAAGAAGGTACGTCTGATCGATTCGATACTACGGGAATGGTATGTTCCAGCCATCCATATCGTAGTCAACGATGACCTGGACAGCGAGGAAGTCCTGGACGGCCAACAGCGACTGCAGGCAGTTCTCTCTTTCATGGCGGACGAATTCGCCATTGACGGAAGGATTGAGCCAACCGACGACCGCATCTCAGCCCTCCACGGGATGAAGTACTCGCAGCTCCCAGATCGGGTCCGCGCCCGCTTCAATCGGTTCCCGATCAGCATCATCCGGTTGCGAGACTATACATCAGAGGAACCTGGGGAACTCTTTTTTAGGCTGAACCAGCTGACAGCGCTAACGGCGGCAGAACAACGGAACGCGCTCGTCGGAGCGCCTCGCAACCAAGTTCGGTTCGTCGTTGATCACTTCGAACACGATCTGGGCTCCAGGAGTATCGGCTTCTCGAACGCCCGGATGAACTTTGATGACGCGATATCTCGCCTGGCAGTGGTGCTCGAGCACGGAAGCTTGTCAGCGAAGGTGACCGCCAGTTCACTAGAGCGACGCTATCGTCACGGCAAACCCTTTCCTGACGAGATTATGAGATCGATCTCGCAGGCACTTCACGCCATAGCTAGCCTTGCTTCAGAGGGTAAGGTTGCAGCGCGCTTGAACAAGGCGAGCCTCTTTTCGTGGTTGTACTTCTATGTGGACACCTATTCTCCCAATGCACATTTCCTGCCCGACTTCTCATCTTACTATCTAATTTTCGAGAACATGAGGTCAGGCTCGCGAAAAAGCATCGACGATCAGCAAGACCTACTGCTTTCATCACTGCCAACTTCACAAAGAGGGGCTTTCAACGAAAGCCTATCTATATTCAACGACCGCGCCTCCTCTCGCGTTAATGATGTAACTTCGGTACTACTAAGAGATCTATGCCTCAACTGTGGAATAGCTATTCTTTACCCCGGCACGGTTGATTGGCAAATCTATGAACGCCGTTCGACGATCCGCGATTCTATTGAACGACTAGGCAACCTCCCGAGCGACGTGGGTGAGCGGGCGATGGAGGAAGCGCTACTAGCCAAACGGTGGGAGCTCGCCGTTGAAACTCGCTGAGCTCTCGGATCTGCGCCGCAGGTTGGCAAAACGCAACATAGCTGCCGCGCCATCGATTCAACGGATTTCGATAAGCGGGCTTACCGGCTTCAGAGACCTCGACATTGCCCCCCAAACCGGCTTCCTAGCCTTGTGTGGTGGTACTGGCGTAGGCAAAACGGCTTTCTTGGAATCTCTATATTATGCCCTAAGCTCTTCGGAAGCAGAGCAACCAAGAGGGTTGAAGCGCCTGAGTGGTGCCCGCGTTCGAGTGGAAGTCGCTCTCCCGACCGGAACCTATACTTTTGATGGAACAGTTGGGCGGCGCGCTCCCGATGAGGATTGGGAGGGGCTCGGAACGGGCGTTCAATTCGTAGGGCTTGAAAATCGTACCACAGACATCCAAGCCGCTCTGCGAGACCAGGACATCGATGTGCTGAAGGAGGGTGTCGGGCGAGGCAGTCTTGACGGGGAAACTGTAAGCGCACTCTCCCTGATTTGCAGGAGGGTATATTCCTCTGTTGGGTTCTACGAGATTGAGGTCGGTGAAAGCATAGTACCCCTATTCGAGGTAACAGTCGGGGAGCTCACCTATGACTCAACCACAATGGCAACCGGTGAACTCTCAACCTTCTATCTAGCATGGGCGCTCCAGAGGGCTGAATCTTATGGGGTGCTTATCCTAGAGGAGCCTGAGGCATTCTTGCCTCCAGTTAGCCACCGGGCGATCTTCGGCTTGATCGCGAAGGCTGCCCTTCAAAAGCACTTAGGAATAGTCCTTTCCACTCATGCTGCGACCGTGGCGTCTGAGCTTGAATCGACTAACCTGATCGCCATACGCAAGCATGAAAATTTAGCCAGAATCTCGGGGAACGACGAGACCAAAGCAAAGGTGCTTAGTTATCTTGGACTCACGCCCTCTCGCACAATTGTCGCACTTGTCGAAGATGAAGTGGGTCAGGAAATTTTCTTGCACCTCTTCCGACAAGCGGAGCTTCCTGGGCTGGTCAACCTTGAGGTTGTTGTTGAACCGGACGGAGCTGGAGCAATAGGGAAAAGGCTGGACTTCGTTCCGGCCATCAAGAGTGCCCTGTTCCTAGGGGTGCTCGACGGTGACATGAAGCAAGAAGCTTCAAGTTGGGAAACACCTCACGAGATTGTCTTCTTGCCCTTCAGCCGTCCGATCGAGACAGAATTGCTCGAGACGATGAGGCGAAACGTCCCGGAGATCGCAGCGCGAGTAGGCGTGTCTGAAGATTCTCTCTCGAACGGGCTATCTGACACGGAGGGCGGGAACTACCACGACGCGTTCAAGCAAGTCGCTGGCGCTATCGGTGTGGATCGCAAGATCCTAACGCACGCGACTTATGAGATTTGGGCCCAGCAGGAGAGTAATGCGGGTGCTGTCCAGGAGTTCTTGGCTAAACTAAGTATGATCGCACAGGCGCGTTCGTAGCTGCGTGGCGACTGATAGGCGCTTTCCATTTTGCCTGTAACCGGCGTGTAACCCTCGACTTCAACCAGCAACTTGCAAAGCGCCCGGAAAAACAAAAAGGGTCCCGAAGGACCCTTTGTTTCTCAAGGCTTGCCGGCCTTGGGAAGATTGGAGCGGGCGATGGGATTCGAACCCACGACCCTAACCTTGGCAAGGCAGGGATTGTGCTGTCGACGCAGTGCTTCAGCGTACGCCCTAGTGCACTCTGGTGCCCGTCCGTTCAAGCCTGAGGCGCCGCCGGAATCCATGCGGATATTGTACCCGGTGTAACCACGCCGGAAGCTCGTGAACGGCAGCGAACTGCGGTGACTGCAACCCGGCTGCAACCTGAGCGGGTTGCGTCAGGTCACGGACGAAAAGCTTCCCACCAGAACCAACACACACCACGTGACGTTCGCTCGCGAAGTGTGCAGTCAGCTGTTCAGAGATCGCCCGGTCGAGACTTCGAAACTTCACGCCGATGATAACACTTCAACTCGAACATTCAGGTCCAGTTCAGCCACCACAATGGCACCCTCGTCCTTGCAGGCAGTCGTGGAGCAGCACCATGTTGATAAAGCTCGTTCGTGCCAGTGTGCTGGTGGCTCTGTTGGGTGCCATTCCGGGTGGCTGGATTTCTCCAGCTTTTGCGGAGAGTTCTTGTGGCACATCGGTTCGAGTGCAGCCTGGCGATACCCTTTTTCGCATCGCTGCGAGGTGTGGCGTGTCGATCTCCGAGATCCTGCGCGCTAATCCGAACTTGGTAGACCCAAACTACATAAAGCTCGGTATGACTCTCCGGTTACCTGGACGGGTAGCACCAGATGAGCCGAGCCCAACCTCGTCGCTTGTGCGTACTCATAGAGTCCGACCGGGTGAGACGCTCTCGATCATAGCTAGACGCTTCAATGTTAGCTTGCGGGCGCTGATCGCGGCTAACCGTGACCTAGGCAATCCGAACATCCTTCGCGTGGGAGACGTGATCCGCATTCCAAGCCGTCATGCAGGCAGCGGGCCGGACTTGCCAGTCCCTCCGGGTGTACCAAATACTATCACAGTAGTTGGAACCCTCACCGATGAGGGCGCCACATGCCAAGCAATGCGGGGCGACGATGGCCGGCTTTATACGCTTGTCGGCAACGCCGGCTACGGTCGCAGCGGCGAGCGAGTGCAGCTTCTTGCAAATCCTATTCAGTACTCATTTTGCCAGCAGGGCACGACGCTTGAGGTGGTCAGGGTTCGACGGCTTGATCCTCCTGCTCCTCCGCCCAACAGAATAACCGTCGTTGGGACAATCACTGACGAAGGCGTAGAATGCCAGGCGCTGCGTGACCATAGCGGGCAGCTCTATACCCTGACAGGAAACGTTGGCCGCATCTTCGAAGGAGAAACAGTGCGGGTAGAAGGCAGGATCGCTGAAGTTTCGTTCTGCCAGCAGGGTACAACCATAGACGTCCAGGTCATTGAACAGGTGCGGAGGTAGTCGCGCTCTTAAGACCTCGAATGGTCCACGGCGCGGTGCCACCCAGCTGAACTGCTGCGCACTGGAGCGACGACTGCCTTAGAGATGGTGGCCCGAGCGTGCGGCTGGCCCGCATCACGTCTAGTGCGCACCAAGCGCCCGGCTTCCGCCATCCAAACATGGAACTTAGATCAGAATGGCGTAAGCGCACTGGAAGACGAAGTTAAGCAGCGCGCTGAATTTCAGGACGTGCCAGAGAATGATACGGCTGCCTATCCGGCGCTTGTCGTCTGCCGCCTTGTAATTGTCCCGGTAGTGGTTAGTCCAACCTAGGTCGTCACTGACCCTCCGTTCGAGTAGCGCCAGATAATCATCTACCTGATCAAGATGGCGCCTGAAAACTTTCGAGCGCCCCTCACCCACAAGGGCGACCACTAGGCCGAGAGTAGCAGCCAGGGGCCCGAGTATAAATTGAGGCAAGAATGCCCCTTCCGCAGGCGACATTTGAAAAAGGATGAGAGCAAAAACGAACCCGGCGCACGCGAGTTCATTATTGGTCATCCGGTCAATTGTTCGATTTACCTCTTCTCGCAGCGGCTGATATTCCGCGATCGCAAAATCGCGGTCCGATTTGTCTTCGTTGGCCATGATGACTCAGCTAGTTTCGCTGTGTGGTGAACAGCTTCCATCCCTGCGGCATGATCAGCCCACATTGAACTCTTGTACACGGCCACCACGCCTGCGGCTAACGTATCGCTCCGCTCAGCGGCTGAAGACGTACTTGAGGGCATTGCCTTCACTCGACCGTCGCTTGAAGAGGTCGCGGGGTCAGATCCATGAGAGAGATTCGTTGGGCGTCTGTTGCTGAGCTAGACAAACTTGCTGGACTGCACCGTTCGCGTTCTAGGCCGTGACCTCGGTTGCAAGCGACCGATGAGCATGGCTGAAGCATCTCAGCTTGGAAATGACCGCCCCTCATCTCAGTGTTCCGAGCGCCCCCCCGCGGAACAAGCTCAACAGATTTGATTCACCGGTGTAGAAGGCATCCCGATTGACCCCGCGGTAACTAGGAGGCAACCTCTTCGAGGTCCTAGCTGAGTTTCAGAGGCCTTCGTGTTTGTGCGATACGCAACTGACGAGATCGAACCGCCGAACAGAAAGGTGTTCGAGACCCTGTCCGATGCTAGAGCGGACTTTTCCAAAGTTCGGAGGATGGTGGGGCGGGGTGAGTTCGAGATTGCATTGCTATTCCACCTCCCGACTGTGAGTGACGTCAGAACAGCTGCCCGGGCAATTGATGACAGACTGTCTGGCAAGCCGCCGGAAGTAGAAATTGTTGTGCTGGATCTAGAACAGAGCTCCAGCAGAAGGATGCGGGACCTTGCCAAGTCTCTCTTTGCTGACTTCGACTTCTAGACGTTGCATCTCCCCCAGGGCGACACGTAACGCTACACAGAAACACCCGACCACCTGGGATGATCGGGTGTTGCGCTAGATCCGCTAAGTACGATCGTTGACAGGAGCGGTCGGCGCCACGCGCTTCACCGCCGCAATGCCAGTTTCAGCCGCCTGTTTGGAGGTGTACACCTCGGAGTGGCATAGGGTTTCGCCATTGGCGCCCTTAAGGCGCCAGAAGTATCCGCCTGCATTCGCGCGAAGGATTTCAAACATGTAACTGGCCCTCCTTGGGCCGGAAATGAGACCCGTCCGAAGCGCCGGGTCATTGATCTTTAAGAAGGGGCCAGCTAGGGTAATGGTGTTCAAGCATGCCTAGCGGGCTTCGGCCCAAGTGTTCGGAAATCGGCTGGTTTACGAGACCAGTCGGTTTTCCATCCACGTTGCCTTCGGCGTCAGATACGGCCCCTCCGGCGGAAGTTCGTCAGGACTCGCCGGCGGAACCTCAGGAAACCGCGTTCCATCCTTTACTTCAGCGATCCGGCCCTGATTGAGGCCGAAGAACGCTGCGATATCATGATGGCGGTCGCCCCGCTCGATCATTCCTCTTATGAGCGCCGCATCGCGCTCGGTGATGGTGAGGCCGCTCGGCCTCGCACGTGATGCCATATATTTCTCCTGTGTTTTCATCGTCAGACTCTGGCCTGACACCTCCTATATGAGGGAGAGGCGCCGGATAGTCAACATAAAATCCCATAAATGAGCGCCGTAGCCTGTTACGGTTCGGTTTTTTCTTGACGGTGTAACGTGCTACGGCTATCTTTGGCGCATGAAAAAGCAAGAGAAAACAGTCGCCTCAAGCCGCACCGGCGCACGCCTGCTCGACGTAGCAGACGTTTTTGCTGGGGTCGGGGTGTCGCGCGAAGAAACGGTGGTCCGTCCGGGTGAAAGGCTGCCAGTTATCGGCGTCCGTGACCTTCAGGATGGCACTGTGGCCGCCCGAGAAGCGCTGGACACCGTGGGCTTTTCGTCCCCCTCCAAAGCTATAAGCTATGCGGTTCAGGCTGACGACGTGCTCGTCACCGGGCGTGGGACACTGCTGAAGTTCGGCCTCGTGGGCGATGAGACAGCAGGAGCCATTGCCAGTGCGAACATCATCGTCGTGCGACCCGGCCCCGATGTGACGGGCGGTGCGCTGTTTGCGATCCTATCGAGCGATGTCTTTCGCCCAAAGATCGAGGTTTTGCGAAGAGGGGCAACGACGCTGCTATCCCTGTCGCCGAAAGACCTTGCCAAGCTCGAAATCAGTCTGCCGTCGCTGAACGAACAAGAGCGCATCGCCGCCCTCGTTAAGGATACGCAAATCGCCTACCGCACCGCCCTGGAGGCCGCCGAAATCCGCCGCTCACTCGCGCGGCGTCTGATTGACGCTCGCCTGTTTGGCAACAACCAGAACCATTGAGGAAAACATGGCTAAACTCACACGTGCTGAACTGGAAAATCATCTCTGGAAATCCGCCGACATCCTGCGCGGCTCCATCGATAGCTCAGACTATAAGATCTACATCTTTGGCTTTCTGTTCCTGAAGCGGCTTTCTGATCGTTTCGAAGAAGAAGCCAAGGAGGCTATCCGTCGGGGTCTGCCGGAGGATGTCGCCTACAGCGACCCCGACGAGCATGAGTTCTTTCTGGTTGAACGGGCGCGCTGGTCGTCGATCAAAAAGCTGACGACAGACATTGGCGACCACCTCAACAAGGCTTGCGACGCTATCGAGGATGCCAACCCCTCCATTGAAGGAGTGCTGGCCAATATCGATTTCAACTCCGCATCTCGCCTTGGCGACGCCAAGAACCGCGAAGGCGTGCTGGCCCGCCTAATCGACCACTTTTCGCGCATCGACCTGTCGAACGCGTCGCTGTCCGAGCCGGACATGCTAGGGCGCGCCTATGAATATCTCATCGACAAATTTGCAGACGACGCGGGCAAGAAAGGCGGCGAGTTCTATACCCCGCACCATGTCGTGCGGCTCATCGTCGAATTGCTGGACCCCAAGCCCGGCATGCGCATCAGCGACCCCACCTGTGGCTCAGGTGGCATGCTGGTTCAGGTTGCTGAGCATGTGGCAAAGCTTGAAGGTAAGCGGCTGGGTGAAGCACTCAACATCACGCTGCATGGACAGGAAAAGAACCTTGGCACATGGGCCATCGCGAAGATGAACCTGCTGCTGCACGGGCTGCGCGATGCGCGAATTGAAAAGGGCGATACGATCCGCAATCCGCGCCTGCTCGATCAGGACGGCAACCTGTTCCTTTATGATCGCGTAATCGCCAACCCGCCCTTCTCTCTGGATAGCTGGGGTGCGGAGGACGTCTCAGGCGACACCGAGAAGAAGGGCCACAACCGCTTCATCTACGGCATTCCCCCGAAGAACATGGGCGATCTAGCCTTCGTTCAGCACATGGTGGCCACGCTCAACGCCAAGGGCGTATGCGGTGTGGTGATGCCGCATGGCGTGCTATTCCGCGGCTCAGGCGACGGCCGTATTCGCGAGGCGATGCTGAAGGCCGATCTGTTCGAGGCGATTATCGGCCTGCCGGAAAACCTGTTCGCAGGCACCGGCATTCCCGCAACCGTTTTGATCCTCAACAAGGCGAAAGCGCCTGAGCGCAAAGGTAAGGTCCTGTTCATCCACGGTGCGAAGGAATTCGAGGAGCGGCCCAAAAAGAACATCCTTGGCGAAGGCAACATCACGCGCATCGTCAATGCCTTCAATTCTTGGAAGGATGAGGATCGCTTCTGCCGCATCGTCGACATGAAGGAGATCGAAGAGAACGATTTCAACCTCAACATCTCCCGCTACATCGACACGCTTGAGCCCGAAAAGCCAATCGATGTGCAGGCCGAACTTGCCAAGCTGTGGGACGCTGAGAAGGTACGGGACGAAGCTGCGGCCCGCATGAACGCCCTTCTCAAGGAGATGGGTTATGTCGGTTGAGGTGCCTAAAGGCTGGCGAGAAGGTCGGTTGAAAGACCTTTGCGAGGCGGTCGACCGTCGGCTTGGAGTTGGCGACAAGCTTGAAGTCTTGAGCGTCGCAAAGCGTGGCGTTGTCCCGCAGTCGCTGACCTATGACAAGGAAATCGCGAGCGAGGACGTTTCCCGCTATCGGGTTATCGAGCCGGGTGAGTTCGGGTTGGCTCCGATGGCGCTCTACTATGGTGCTATCGGTCGGTATCACGGCAGCGCTCCCGGGATCATCAGTCCTGCATATAACGTATTTCGTCACACCGCGAATGCGGACCCTGACTACTTAGAAACTCTCATTCGAATGCCGCGCATGATCGCGAGATACGACGCGTTGAGCCAAGGGGGCAATTTGGAAGGCAAGCGCAAGCTTACGCCTTATGATGCCTTCGAGACTGTCCAGATCGCCATCCCTCCGCTCGCTGAACAGCGTGCGATTGCGGAAGTTTTGGGCTCAGTGGAACAGGCTATCACCTCCCTTGAGGCTTTGATTGAGGCGCTAGTCAACGCCAAGCACGCGACCATGCGCGAGTTGCTGACGCGCGGCATTCGGGGCCAGAAAGCGCCGATAAAGCCCTTACCGTCACGCTGGGTGCTTGGACGAGTAGCCGAGGGGATCACTCATATCCCGGCAGATTGGGACCTCGTTACACTGACGAAGGTAGCCAAGCTCGAAAGCGGTCATACGCCTGACCGGAAGGAGCCAACCTATTGGGCCGGCAACATTCCTTGGATCTCACTTCAAGATGCCGATGCACTCACCAAAGTGACCATCTCGGAGACAGCCGAAACCATTGGACCCTTGGGCTTAGCTAACTCATCCGCACGCATGCTTCCGGCAGGAACTGTTGTGCTTCAGCGAACTGCAAACGTCGGTCTTGCTTCTGTAATGGGTCGCGAGATGTGTACTAGTCAGCATTTCGCGAACTGGATTTGCGGAGGCAAGCTCGATCCATACTACCTTCAACAGGTATTCCGGCACATGCCGCGTGAGTGGCAGCGCCTTGTCGCAGGGAGCGTCCTGCCTGACATCTACATGGGAACCTTCAAGGCATTGCAAATTCTTCTGCCACCATTGGCTGAGCAGAAGAAGATCGGCGAGGTCGGCGTCGCCTTCGACCAGCGGATTGAAGAAGAGCGAAGCACGTTGACCGCCCTGATTGAGAACCGCAAGGCGCTTGCGCAAGAACTGCTCTCGGGTCGGATCCGCCTTCCAGACAGCATGATTGCGCGGCATCGTGACAAAGCCGGACAAGCTGCATGAACCAGACCAGTGAACAGCTTGAGCGCGAATGGGTAGAGGAGCCGGCGGCGGACCTGCTGCGGGTGCTGTTCGACTATAGACCGTTGTCTCCTGACGACGTGCGGCGGTTGCGTGACGGGCTGGCAACCGAGCCGGTTCTGACGGTTCGCCTTACCGAATGCCTGAAGCGCCTCAATCCTTGGCTGGGCGAGGACGGCGTTCGCCGCGCTGTTGCGGCTGTCACGCGCGTTACCGCCGTCGATGTGATGGAGGCCAACGAGAGCGCCTATACGGCCCTCACCTACGGCGTAACGGCCCCCCATACTGAAAGCGGCAGGCGACAGGACCGCAATGTGCGGTTCTTCGATTTCGATGATCCATCCGCCAATACATTTGAGTTCGCGCGGCAAGTCGCCATCAAGGGCGCGCGTCAGGACATTATCCCCGATATAGTCGTTTACGTGAATGGTCTCCCGCTCGCGGCCATCGAATGTAAATCGCCGTCGCTGGCAGACCCGATGGGTGAGGCGATCCGCCAGTTCCGCCGCTATGAAAGCCGGGATGAATTCGCCGGGCTTGGTGCACCCCGCCTGTTCGAGACGGCGCAGATTTCCATCGCACTGGCGCGCGACGTGGCGAAGTATGGCACGACGCTGACGCCTGCCCGGCAATGGGCTGAGTGGAAAGACCCCTATCCGCTTACGCTCGATGCGCTCGCGGCACAATTGGGCCGAACACCAACCGGGCAAGACATCTTGCTCGCTGGACTTCTCGCCCCGGCCAACCTGCTCGATCTCATTCGCAACTTCGTTATGTTCGAGACCATCGATGGGCGACGCATCAAGAAACTGGCGCGCTACCAGCAGTTCGTTGCCGTTGGCAAGGCGATAGAGCGGATCCGGACCGCGTCCAACCCGCAACGTCGTGGTGGTGTCATCCACCATACCCAAGGTTCCGGCAAGTCGCTGACGATGGTGTTTCTGGCGACCAAGCTGCGCCGCCTTCCCGAGGCTGAAAATCCGACGATTGTCATCGTTACGGATAGAACCGACCTTGATGACCAGATCACTGGACAATTCCAGCGTTCAGGATTTGCTAACCCCATCCAGGCCGAAAGCGGAGACGCGCTGCGCAACGCTCTGTCGGGCGGCGCTGGAACTACGGTTCTGACCACCGTCCATAAGTTTCACAGCGCCGTGCCGAAACGCTCGTCGGTCATTTCCAAAGCGCGGAACGTCTTCGTCATGGTTGATGAAGCGCACCGGACGCAATATGGCGCGCTTGCCGCTCGGATGCGCGCAGGACTGCCCAATGCCTGCATGATCGCCTTCACCGGCACGCCCATCGACAAAAAGGACCGCAGCACCCGCGAGGTCTTCGGCGATTATCTGCACCGCTACCTGATCGATCAGGCTGTGAAAGATGGAGCGACCGTCCCGATCTATTACGAGATGCGCGATGCCCGCATTAGAATCGACGGACGCGATTTTGAACGGGAAGTTCGGGCAGCTTTCCCGGAACTATCCGAAGACGAGATTGCAAAACTCAGACGTGGCACCGGCCTTCAGGAGAAGCTAGCTGGAGCGCCGGTTCGCGTTGAGGCCATCGCCAAAGATATTCTCGAGCACTATCGAAGCACGATTGAACCGAACGGGTTCAAAGCGCAGATCGTGACAGCTAGCCGCGATGTCGCCGTCACCTACGTCGAGGCATTGGAGCGGCTTGGCGCGCCCGAATGCGCGCTTATCATGTCCGCATCCAACAATGACAGCGCCCGGCTGCAAGCCCATCACCTATCCAAGCGCGACCGCGACACCTTGATTGGTCGCTTTAAGAAGCGCGACGATCCGCTAAAAATCTTGGTCGTCTGCGACATGCTGCTGACCGGTTTTGACGCCCCGGTAGAGCAGGTTCTGTATCTTGATGCGCCTCTGCGCGAGCACACGCTTTTGCAGGCGATTGCTCGCGTGAACCGCACCGCTGACGGCAAGACCTATGGGCTGGTTGTGGACTATTGGGGAGATAACCGGCGCATCGCCGATGCCTTGGATATGTTCTCCGACGAGGATGGCATAGTTAGCGCGCTTCGCCCGCTGTCCGAGAAAATCCAGCTTCTGGAAAGTCGGCACCGGGCCGCCATTCGGCTCTTCGAAGGCCTTAGCCGTCAGGACGATACCGCATGCGTTGAACTGCTGCGTCCGGATGACGTTCGCGCCAAATTCGAACTCGACTTCCTGCGCTTCGCCGAAGCCATGGACATGGTCCTACCTGACCCAAAGGCATTGGAAGAACCCTATCCATCCGACTTGAAATGGCTGTCGCGCATTCGCGTTCTCGCCCGCCGCGCCTATCATGAGGAGCCGTTCGACCCGAAGGACTACGGCGCGAAAGTCAGCGAGATCATCACCAGCCATCTCGCGGTGACCGGTGTCGAGCAGTTGTTGGTAAAGTTCGATATTCTCGACCCCGCCTTCCGTCCGCATCTGGAAAGCCTGCGGTCGAGCGACGCCAAAGCTGCAGAGATCGAGCACGCCATCCGCCAGGAAATCCACGTCCACCGCGACGAAAACCCCACGGCCTATGCCTCGCTTTGGGAGCAGTTGGAGCGGATCGTCAACGACAGGCGGGAAGCTCGCGTGTCCGCAGCCAGCGCTTTGACGCAGCTTGAAGCAATGGTCGGGCAAGCCGCAAATATTCGTTCGGGGGCGGCGGGCAGGAGCGACGGTCTAACCGGAACGGCTGCCGCCATCCTGCCCTTCATCGACGCCGACATACCCGACGCCGAGCGCTCCCGGAGCGCTGCCGGTATCACCAAGGCACTCGAGGAGTATGCCGAAGTCGTCGACTGGCACCACAAGGAGGACGTGCAGCGGCAGATGCGTCGATCCATCAAGGAGCAGTTGCGTAGCTTAGGATTGGATGCGCACAAGGTCGAGGCCACGACGGCAAAGATCATGGATGTCGCCCGCGCGAGGTATGCGGGATGACGGACGCCGCTCAGCATTCCATCGTCTTTGGCGGAGAAACGTTTGCGTTCCTGATCGAGCGGACAGCACGCCGGAAAACTGTGGCGATATCGGTTGGCTTCGATGGAGTGCGCGTTCTCGCACCGTCAGACCTGGATGATGAGCGCGTCCTTGGCATCGTTCGAAAGAAAGGCGCTTGGCTGCTTCGCAAACAGGCGGCCTACCGCGAACTTGGGGGACAGCCGGTTGCAAAGGAATTTGTGAGTGGCGAGACCTTCCACTATCTCGGCCGCCAGTATCGCTTGAAGCTCATTCCCGACGAAACCGCCGTCACGACTCGGATTGCAGCCAGAGGTTCGACATTTGTCGCTCCGGTGCTGCCGAATGGACATGCATCCGTTCAGCGCGCCGCCGTCCGCAGTGGTCTCAAACATTGGTATCGAGCGCGAGCGCTTCAGCATTTTCCTCTACGTGCGCGAAGGATCGCAGAGACACTCGGCATTCCAACACCACCTGTGAAAGTCGTTGACCAATCGAAGCGCTGGGGCAGTTGCGATGAACAGGGCCGCGTCCGCCTAAACTGGCGCTTGGTGATGGCACCGATGCCATTGGTCGACTACGTTATTGCTCACGAGGCGTGCCATATTCTTGAGCACAATCATTCTGGTCGGTTTTGGCGGTTGCTAGAAACGATCATGCCGGACTACGAGGATAGGGTGAACCGCCTCAACAGGATCGGACACTTGCTTATCTGGTGAGCAGCACCACAAGCATGAGTTCGAGAATCTTTGGACGAGATCTGGCTACAAAGCACTAGTGCCGGTCTTTAGCATACTTCAGCTTTTCGGTCGGGCCAGCTACGCGGACGCGCGAACCGGGGGCGACACTCACAGGACGACGGCTCATGTATGATGAGGCAGCAACAGCAATTCCTGTTGACGAAGATCACTTCTGGGCGATGGTCGAACAGAACTTTGAGTTCGCGCGACATGTGCTCGAGGACTACCCCCTACAGTCCAAACAAGAGGCTCTGGAAGAGCGGACACCTGCATTCCTGGTGCTGGCCTACCGGGGGACATCAGATGAGATGGACCAACGGGATTTCTACTACCGGCTAGGGAACGAGCTTCTTCCCCAGGTAGAGGCGCTTATAACACGCCGAGACTTGTCCATAGAGTTTGTGCAGCAGTGGGGCAAGCTCATGTTCTGTCATGGCATGCTAGCCACCTACATCTTTGATGATGCTGATCCGCTGGCGGTTCAAAGGGCCGCGAAGAGGAGCGGAGAAGCCCGGGCTTCTGACTTACATCGGCGATGGCTCGCTCGGGTGTTCTCCATACCTGAGTTTGCAAGGCTGAAGCGGGAAGCGGCAGACCACGACGTGGGTGAGCTGCTCCGGTCTCTGCAAACAGACGCTGCGATACGCTCAAGGTATCCTGACGGGTGGTTTGAAAAAATCCTCACGAAGTCGGGAGAACTAAGGAGCACATTCCAGGGTAAGAATTTCCCTCGCGGGGACTTCGACGCGCTCTGTGCTCAAGAGGGCGACGACTTACCGCCCTTACCTAAATTTCCTGATTAGCTGCTGTCTAGGTCGACCAATCGTCGCGTGTCGCCCAGGTTCAAGCCTGTTACGTCGATGCGCATCGGCACCCCGCAAATTCAAGGTGTCGAAATGACCAAACACGAAGACCTTAACGCCCAGGCCTCTTCGCCTGAAGCTTTTATTACTCTCAAGCAAGCCGCCGCTTGCCTCGGACTGCCGTATTTCAAGATCCAACGCGCTGCGCGTCAAAGGATCATCCCGACTTATAGAGTCTACAACAGCCGCCGCCTCGTACGACTTTCCGAAGTTGTTGCCTTGATCAACGACAGTCGTGTTGGAGGGGTGTGATGCAGCACGACACCGATTCAGCCGTTGCGTTCCTGCAGCAGGTTCATGGAGACCGGCTAGCCCACCTTGCTGCGATCAGTATCGCCGGCAAAGTTACAGCCCGCAGTTTCGAAGTGAATAAACCGGCCAACATGTCTGCTTGGATAGAGCAACAGCAAGGCGAGGCGAACGTATACTTCCACGTAAATGAGCCGCTTGCTGGCGTCGCCGACACGAAGGTCAAAAAGGAGCAGGTTGCCCGCGCCCATTTTCTTCATGTCGACGTGGATGATGCGTCATCGCTAGAACGTATTCGGCAGTTTGTGCCGCGCCCCAGCGTGATTGTTTTTTCTGGCGGCGGGTATCAAGCTTTTTGGGCACTCCGGGAGGCTCCCGAGGATCTTGATCGCGTGGAGCGCTGCAACATGCAGCTTGCTGCCGATCTAGGGGGAGACCACTGCCACAACGTTGACCGAATTATGCGTGTGCCAGGGACGATCAATGTTCCCAACGCAAAGAAGAAAGCCGCTGGGCGCACACCAACGGTCGCCTTTGTGGTTGAGGCCAATTGGGAACGTCGCTACTCGCTCGACGACTTCGCTGAGGCTCCGCATTCAGACAGCGACGCTGCACACATAGAAGATGAGGATGTCTCGGAGGCTGGTGTAGATGTTTTGCCGAGCTCGGTGTCCGCAGTCACCCGTTCGCTCATTGAGTACGGCGACGACCCAGCTCATCCCATCGGAAGCGAAACCGCTCATTTCCGTTCACGCAGCGAAGCCGTATTCCGCGTCGCCTGTGACCTGGCTCGTGCTGGCTGTACGGATGCGACCATCGCCGGTGTTCTGATCAACCCGTGCTATGGCATCGCCAAGTCCGTCCTCGAAAAACGGAACCCCAAGCAGTACGCCCTCAAGCAGGCGCGGTCTGCGCTGACTTCCGTGTCTGGCGGCTGGCCGGACGGGGATCGGGGCGGCATTCCAAAGCCCACAATGCGAAATACAGTCGTTGCCTTGCAGCGATCGGCCCTGAGTTTCACTCACGACCTTTTTCGCCACCGGAAGATGGTGAGCGGTGTTCCACTCGGTGAACAACAAGGGGAGTTGAGTGACGACCTCTGCGTAGTTTTACGCGGGATGATCATTCAGCAGTTTGGGTTCGATCCCAAGGCCGACAACGTGAGGGACGCGGTTGCCCAACTATGTCTGGACAACGGCGTTCACCCAATCCGGGAGATGCTCGCAAGCCTGATTTGGGACGGTGTACCGCGTGTAGGCCGATGGCTTCCCACGTATCTTGGCGCGGCTGATACCGAGCTCAATAGCGCTATTGGGGTGCTCATGCTTGTGGCGGCGGTTCGGCGTGTTCGCCAGCCCGGAACCAAGTTCGACACCATTGTGATTCTGGAAGGCAGGCAAGGATCCGGAAAGTCGACGGCACTTCAAATTCTGGCCGGCCCCGACAACCACGCTGACAACGAAATCCTTACTCTCGGCCAACGAGAGCAAATGGAGGCGATGGAGGGTGTCTGGATTTACGAGCTCAGCGAAATGTCAGGGTTAAGCAAGAGCGAAGCAGAGAAGACGAAAGCGTTCGCGTCGAGACAATTTGACAAAGCCCGCATGTCCTATGGTCGGTTTGCTGAGAGGCGTGGTCGGCAGGCGATCTTTGTAGGCACGACCAATGAAGCAAAGTACCTCAAAGACCGCACAGGGAACCGTCGCTTCTTGCCCGTCAAAACCGGTGCAATCGACCTGGAAGCGCTGCGCCGCGATAGGGACCAACTTTGGGCGGAAGCCGCGAGGCTTGAAGCGCAGGGAGAGCCTATCTCACTCCCCGAAGAACTTTGGGCTTCGGCTGCCATTGAGCAGGAAGAACGTCTGGAAGACGATCCGTGGCTCGAAAAACTCTCGGAGGTGAACGGCACGGCTGCCGGCGCCACGGTCCGCGTGGCAACCACCTTCTTGCTGACCGTTGTTTTAGGTCTCGACGTCGAGCGGCAGCACAGCGGACACGCCAAGCGAGTCACAGGGCTTATGAAAACCCTTGGATGGGAAGCAACGAAGTACAAGATGCAAGGGAAGACCGTTCGGGGCTTTGTTCGCCCACTACCAGAGGGCCACACAGACGACCCTGCTGACCCCTACCCTTTCTAGGGTGGCGGTGGCGGGGGTGGCACTTCCCCCCAGGGAAGGAGCTATGTGTAGTGGGTAGCCGTGTGTGTACGCTGCGCGCCCCGTAGTGCGTGCCACCGCTGCCACCACGCCACCGCGCGATTTCAACCCGAATGGGCGTGGAATCCAAAACCGCCTTTGAACTCCGCGAGGCCCCGAACCGCGGGGCCTCGGAACCTCCGAAAACACGCTGCGAATAGCGCTTGAGGCCACCTGGTTCCTTCGTGGTTCCACGCCAGGGTGCCGAGAAATTGTGCGCAATATGTCGCCCGTGTTTTCCTGTTTTTGGTTGAATTCACAACAGGTTAAACGCAATGAAACCCTTCGATGTCTCTATCACCAAGCGCGTTCGCCTCCGCGAGCTCTCCACCGGCCGCGTCGTCGAGCATATCCGTTGGTTTGCTAACTACCGCGACCCGGATACTGGTCAGCGTAAACTCCCCTCCTTCGAAACGCGGCGCGAGGCGGAAGCCTTCAAGAACGAATTGCTCAGCAAGGTGCATGCCGGAATCTATGTCGATCCCAGCCGCGCGCCCACGGTCGCTGAAGCCGTGGCGCATTTCTTGAGCAATCGGGAAACCGAGGTCAAAGCCTCGACGCTGTACGGCTACCGTGTCGTCGCCAAGGCCATTACCGGACCGCTGCTCGAAGGCACTGTGCAGGAACGCGCCGAATACGCCGTTTCGGGGGTGCTGCCCCGGCGCGACGCTCGGTTGCTAAAGATGCTGGGTGAAGTCTCGACGGCGGCTCTCACCACAGCGGATATTCGCAACTGGCATCGTACCGTCATGGAGCAGGTGGGGCGGTACACCGCCAACCGCGCCCTCTCGATGCTCAATGCGGCGCTGGCGCTGTGCGAGGAGGACTATCGGGTCCGAGCCCCTGCCATGCCGACCAATGTGGCCCGGCGCAGGGCGAAGGCAAAAAAGACAATCTTGACCCCACAGCAGGTGGGCAAGCTCATTGCCCACGCTAAGACCGACAGGCATCGCGGCATCTACTACGCCTTTCCGTTCCTCACCGGCACCCGAATTAGCGAGCAACTGGGCTTGTTGTGGGAGGATGTGGACTTTGACAGCAATCGCATCCACGTCCGACGCATTCAGGAGCGGGACGGCAGCCTCACCGAGACCACCAAGACCCAGGCGGGTCAGCGGGAAATACCGATGGCGTCGACCCTTCGGGAAATGCTGCTGGCGTGGCGTCTCATTTGCCCGCGCACCGACGGCAAACTGCACCGGGTCTTTCCCGGCCCCGGTCGTCTGCAACCTTGGCCATTGCCGCGCAAGGACGGTGGTGGTCCGCTGCTCTACCAGAATTTCCGTAAACGGTTCTGGGTGCCGGCGTTTGAATCGCTCAAGATGCCCTATGTGACCCCTCACGCGGCGCGGCATAGCTTTATTTCGACCTTGCAAGCGCAGGGCGTAGAGGTGGGCTTGGTGGCGAAACTGGCTGGCCACTCCAATGCGAACGTCACGTTGGGTCACTACACGCAGGCAGTCCGAGGCGGAGAGGCTGCTATGAGCGGCCTGGAGCAAGCCTTCTCATCAACGGAGGTGACCCATGGCTAGAACGTACCGCCTTGGGCGTGAGAGCTTCGCAACCAAGGACCTGGCCCGGCAGCGGGTCAGCGCGATCCTCAACGCAGGACCGATCGGGTCGGAAGTTACCGGCTTGGACGTACTTATTCTCTACGACTTGCTCGCCCTGCGCACTGACAAGCAGGCGGAGCTACAGGGGCGCTCGGTGCAGGGTTTCGTTCGGGGAATTCAGCCAGGAGACATGAAGCGGACGCGCTGTTTCTGGGCAGTCCTAGACAACGAGACTCGGATACATTTCAGCGTGTACAAGGCGCTTCGCTTGCTTGAACCGGACAGCCAGCATGCTGCGGGGTAGCGGCACTGGCGCCGCTGCCCGGGCGTAGGGCGCGAACGGCTGTGTCCGTGGGCACAGCTACCTCCATAGCCGGCGCCCGCGACGGGCGCCGGCGTAGGCCTCCTGCAGGTACGTGAGCGGGGAAGCAGCTTCGCTGCCCACCCCTTTTTTCAAAGAGAGACAGATGGGACCCGTGGGGACCCGCTTTCCGACTGGCAGCATTGCTAACCTGCCTTATACTTTGGTCGCCCTCTCCATCTAGGCGAGCCGTACCTCCCTAGAGCGCCCTCGCTGCACCCGGAAGACTCGGGCCGTCGAGTTCAATCCCCTCGCTCCATGCTAGTCCGTTGAGTTCAGCGATCTGCACGAGAGAATGAGGCAGAGGTGCGGAACCTGGTCCGCGGCAGCTCAATTTGCGAGGGACTGTCAGTCCACCCACGACGGAACGGAGTCAGATGAACGACTCCGCTCTCGTTGTAATGAGCACTAGGCTGCGAGCATTTCAGTGAGTTCCGCCAGCAACTGGGCCGGAAGCGCCGCTTTGACGTTGCGGCGTGCTCGGAGAATTCTGACGCCGATGGCGGTCGGGGTACAGCCAAAGGCACTTGCGATCTGGCGGTGGGATTGACCCGCTGCCACGGAAGTAAACACTCTCAGGTCGTCGGGTTTGATAACCGTCTCCACCTGAGCGCAAAGGCTGCGGGCCTCAATCTCGCTCACCGGGTTGTTCGTAGGCTCTTCGCGAGGGAGGTGACGGTGACGGAGGACCGAACGGTGTCGATTACGGCGGGCGGCGGTCTTAGTAGCAGTAGTGACCGCTTGCTCGTCGAGGCTGTTGCCTGCATCAAGCAGCTTATTCATGGCCGCCTCGAGAGCCTCGACGCGGTTGTCAGCCTTTGAGCTGCGGGCGACTTCGGTCTGGAGGCGCGCGTACGCCTCCCATTCGGGGGGAACTGTAGCCAATTTGATCTCCATGTCTGTGCGGACCGATGTTGGCCGCTGAGAGAACCACCCTTCTTGGAGACGGGGCTCTCCGGCCGGGACGCTATGCCCGACCGGAGCTTTCCGGCCCCTCTGAGGGGTAGTACCTGTTAGGATACCAAGTCGCAGGAATATTACAACGACTAGACGGTCATCTGGATACGGTAGGCATCCGACCATTCGCGGCGGAAGTTTTCGAGCACCTTTGCCGCATCTTCATTGTGTGCCACCATCCGGCTCTGCGTCCGGGCTAGTGAAAGTAGTAGCAGCTCAAGAGCAGCAATGGGCCCGCGGGACTCTTCCTCGACAGGAAGGGCACTGTCATCCCCGTCGCCGCCGCCGCTGACCTCCAGCTTTTGCAACGGCTCGTACAGTTCGGTGAAGAACGGATGAGCGGTGTTGATCGTCAGGATGATACGACCAAACTTGTGTCGAACGTCATAGAACGGCCAGTATTCGTCGTGCTTGAGGTCCAGGATGTACCGTGACTTCTGGATGCGCTCGTACGCTTCCTCGTCGGTTTCATCTTGACGGCGTAAGGTGCTGGCCAACCCTCGCAGATTGGCGTCAAGGTCCGCTTGCTCAGCTTCACTCAGTTTGCTCTCAACCTCGTTGGGCTGGAAGCCCTCGGCTTCACTGGCCCGTGTCTCGCTGGCTGTTGGCTGCGCCGGTTTACGAGCCGCTGACTGCGCCGCCTGAAACCGCTTGATTTCATCGTTCAACGTGGTGATCTCGTCACCAATAGCGCGCTTGATGGCTTCCTCCACATAGCCCTTTAGCCGTACGCCTTGTTTGTTGGCCGCCACGCCGAACGCCTCGTCCAGCTCGCCGCCGAAGTCGATTTGGATGCGGTACCAGTGCGTAACGGTGTGCCGAGTGGTGAGTTTCGGCATCGGCCCTGCAAACACCTCACGGTCATTCCGCAGAATGGAAACGGTGAGCCCGCTGAAAACGTGTAGGTCGTTCTTGAGCGTCTTCTTCGGAAGGTGATACCACTCCTCGATCGGAAGCCTGAACACCTTGATAGTGACGGGCCGGGACTCCTGACCGTTCTCCTTTACAGGCACCAGCACTTCCCGCGAGAACAGCAGACGGCTGCTTCGCGCAATGCCGGGTTCAAGGAAACGCTGGTGCCTGGCGCTCGAAAGCGAGTAGGTGGGGTCAGTCGCCTCCACTAGGCGGTTGTTAACATAGAGCGAGAGCCCCTGGGCGATGTGGCGCCGATAAACTCTACCCATTTCCTTGACGGCATGGTCCACGAGTGTCTGGACCTTGCGGTAGGTGAGGCGGTCGCACCCCGGCATGTAGACAATGGTGCCTGACTGACCCAGCTTTTCCTCGAGGTACTCGCCGCCTTCTACGAACAGTTCCTGCTCTGACGGGTTTTTCGGGAATACCATCGGCTGGCGGAACAGGTCTGCTAGGTCGTCCGGTAGCTCGGTGGAAAGGGTTGGCTCGGGCAAGCCCACCAGGTTGGTACGCTCGCGGCCAATGGCGTCTACATCTAGCGTCATGTTGTAGTAGGCGTTCGGCTCCTGCCATGAATACACGTCAAGTACCGGTGACATGCTCAAAGCAGCGGTTTTCATGCCCATTCCAAAGCGGGCAATACCTGAACGATTCCCGAAGCTCATTGAACCGCCAAACGCCATCGCCACCTTTAGGGTAGTAGGCGCCATACCAGACCCGTTGTCGTAAACCGCGGCATCAATGACCGCATTATCGCGATTTCCGGTCTGGCGGAAGTAGACGCGGATTTCAGTGGCGCCAGACTGGATGGAATTATCAACATGCTCGCACAGGGCCGAGGTGGTGTTGTTGTATCCGACGTCGCGCAGCGACTGGATAAGCGTCTGGGCAAAGAAGAGGGGCACAGTAGCCTTCTCTTTGACAATGCGGTTGAGCACTGCCTTGCCACCACGCGGAGCGTCACTCCCCCAATTGAGAACGGACGTCTCCTGGTCAATGATCTCATCTGCCATCTTGGTCTCCTTGGTTTGTGGCACCAGCTGTTTGGCGCCAGAAGCGGCCTCTCGGGCCGATACTGAGGAGGAGGTGGGCCGAAGGAATTCTTACAGCCGACGTTTGATCGACCGTCGGCGGAGGTGCATGACCTGTTCGGAGCTCGGGCACGTGAGAGCGAAAGACAAGTTCGCAACTCCACGCCAGGGAAGGCGTAAGGGGCCTACTGTCGCTTTTTCCTGCCGCCGTTTCAATTCCGTGCCGGTACTGGGATTGGCGCTACAATAAGCAAAGGTTAGCAACAACAGCACTCAGGGGTCTCACTAGGAGTGAGCCGGTAGCAGAAGCGGTCGGAAGTCAACTTCATTGGAACCCGCTTGTAACCGCGGACCCTAACCGCGCCCACGTGAGAGCCCGGAAAAACAAAAAGGGTCCCGAAGGACCCTTTGTTTCTCAAGGCTTGCCGGCCTTGGGAAGATTGGAGCGGGCGATGGGATTCGAACCCACGACCCTAACCTTGGCAAGGTTATGCTCTACCCCTGAGCTACACCCGCGCTCCGTCGCCGCAGTGCTTGGCAGCGCTGCAACGGGGGCCTATATGCCCAAAGGAATTCCCGATTGCAACCCACAATTTGACGCATGCGTCACAGTTGTGGAGCAATGGGGTTGTCACCCCGGCGCCAGCGGCGCAAACACGCTGCAAACGCCTATCCGAAGCTGCCGTGCAAGGGACTTTGCCCGCTCATGTCGACCCCGTTCAATGCTGCCGCTCCCGCTGCGCCGACCGGCACCCCCGCCGGTGCGCTGATCAAGGATTCGACCGATCGCGATTTCCGCG
This sequence comes from Devosia albogilva, assembly GCF_042685625.1. Lineage (NCBI taxonomy): Bacteria > Pseudomonadati > Pseudomonadota > Alphaproteobacteria > Hyphomicrobiales > Devosiaceae > Devosia > Devosia albogilva. Next base: position 2,074,816 of record NZ_JBHUNP010000001.1, on the reverse strand, counting down.
CCGACGTGATGGAAGCCTCGCTGGAACAGCCGGTGCTGGTGGATTTCTGGGCGCCATGGTGCGGCCCGTGCCGGCAGCTCACCCCCACCATCGAGAAAGTGGTCAACGAGAAGGCCGGCAAGATCAAGCTGGTCAAGATCAACATCGACGAGAACCCTTCTATCGCCGGCCAGCTCGGCGTGCAGTCGATTCCGGCGGTGTTCGCCTTTGCCGGCGGGCGGCCGGTGGACGGGTTCATGGGCGCACTGCCCGAAACAGAAGTGCGGCGCTTCGCCGACCGGGTGATCGCCGCAGCGCCGGCCGGCCAGCCGAAGCAGGGATCGCTCGAGGCGCAGATCGCCGATGCGCTGGCCGCGGCGCAGGAATCAGTGGAGGCCGGGGACCTCGCTCAAGCGGCGCAGATCTACGGCATGGTGCTCCAGCACCAGACCGAGAACGCGCAGGCGCTGATCGGGCTCGGGCAGGTCTATCTCGCGGCCGGTGAGCCGGAACAGGCGCAGGCGACCCTCGACATGGTGCCGGAGGCCGAGCGCAAGGGCGACGCCTATACAAGCCTCGCCAACTCCATCCGGCTGCTCGGGGAAGCGGCCGCCCTCGGCGGCACGGCAAAGCTCGAAGCGGCGGTGGCGGCGAACCCCGACGACCACCAGGCGCGATTCGACCTGGCGCTGGCGCTCAATGCCGAGGGCAAGCGGCTCGAGGCGGCGGAAACGCTGGTGACGCTGTTCAAGCGCGATCGCACCTGGAACGAGGACGCAGCGCGCAAGAAGCTGCTGGAACTGTTCGAAGCCTGGGGCGCCAAGGACCCGGCGACGCTGAAGGGCCGGCGGCTGCTTTCGGCGGCGCTGTTCTCCTGACCATGGTGCGCCGCCCGGCCAGCCCTGACGATCTACCGCGCTCGGTGCCGCTGTTTCCGCTCACCGGGGCGCTGCTGCTGCCGTTTTCGCACCGGCCGCTCAACATTTTCGAGCCGCGCTATATCGAACTGGTTGACGCAGCGCTCAGGGGCGACCGGCTGATTGGGCTGATCCAGCCGGAGGATACCAGCGAGGAAAGCCCGCGCGGACGCACGCCGCTGGAGAGCATCGGCTGCCTGGGCCGGCTCACCCATTTCGAAGAGAGCGGGGAGAGCCGCTACTTCATCATCCTCGAGGGGGTGACGCGGTTCCGGCTGGTGCACGAGCTGACGGTGATGACACCCTACCGGCAGGGCGTGATCAGCGCCGAGGGCTTCGAGCACGACTTCACCCGCGACTATGGCGAGGACGCCGTGGACCGTATCCGGTTCGTGAAGATGATGCGCGACTATGCCGAGTACGCCAGCATCGAGCTCAACTGGGACGAGATCGAGCGCACCGGCACGGCCGACCTCGTCAATTTCTGCTGCATGGTGAGCCCCTATGGCCCGGCCGAGAAGCAGCAATTGCTGGAGGCGCCGACGCTGGAGGCCCGGGCGGAGACGCTGATCGCGCTCACCGAATACGAGATCGCCCGCGGCGGCAGCGGTCAGGCTCCGCTCAACTGATGCCGACGCAACCGACCAACCCGCGCCATGTGGTCGATCCACGAACACTGGAAATGCTGGTCTGCCCGCTGACCAAGACGCGGCTGACGCTCTCAGCCGATCATACCGAGCTGATTTCGGTCGCGGCACGACTAGCCTTCCCGATCAGGCGGGGCGTGCCCCTGCTCAGCCTCGATGAGGCCCGGGAATTGAGCGAGGACGAGGTTCGGGCGATCAGCGCCCGCGGCTAGGGAACGACGGGCGGGCTGTACTCGAAGCGATCGCGGATGTGAGCCGCGAAGTAGCGCCCCTTGGACTCGGCTTCGAGAAGCTCAAGGTAAACCTCCAGCGCACGTCGTAGTAGGTGTAAGGGCCAGGATCGTCCGGAAACCATAGCTGCAGTTGCCGCGCTTCTTCTTCGTACTCGCCGCGCAGGACTGCGGTCGAATCGAAGTACGGCATGATCAGATCGGAAGCCCGCTCAGTAGGCGCGGGTTGGCGCTGCTCACCCCAGCCGCCGTGCGGATAAAGGTGGATTTGGCGAGCGGCGTACGGTCCACCAGCCCGAGTCCGAGATCGCGCAGCGCACGAACCGGGGCCAGATCGTTGGAGAACAGCCGGTTCAGCCCGTCGGTGGCTGCAGCCATGGCGGCAGTGTCGAGCCGGCGCCAGCGCTGGTAGCGGGCGAGCACATCGGGGGCACCGGCGTCGAGCCCGAGCCGCAGCGCCTCCACCACCACTTCGGCGAGCGCGGCGACGTCCTTGAGGCCAAGATTGAGCCCCTGCCCGGCGATCGGGTGGATGACATGGGCGGCATCGCCGATCAGGGCGAGACGCGGAGCGACGAATTCGCGCGCGATCTGCAGGCGCAGCGGGAAGCCGGCGAGCTTGTCTTCCACGGTGACCGGCCCAAGGGTTGAGCCCATAGCCGCCTCGATCTCGCCAGCCAGAGTCGCCTTGTCGAGGTTGAGCAGGCGTGACGCCTCTGCGGTCGTCTCTGTCCACACGAGCGAAGAGCGGTTGCCGGGCAGCGGCAGGCTGGCGAAGGGGCCAGCGGGACGGAAGTGCTCGTAGGCGACGCCGTCGTGCGACAGTTCGTGGGCAATGGTAGCAACGAGGCCGGTCTGACCATAGTCGTGCCCGAGCGTGCCGATGCCGGCCATGCGGCGCAGGGCGGAGTTACCGCCGTCGGCGGCAATGACCAGGGGAGCCACGAGCCGGCGGCCGTCGGCGAGGTCAAGGTGCGCTTCCGATCCCGCATCGGCGAAGGCGGCAATTTCAGCCGGCGCCACGATGGTCACGCCCTCACCCAACGCCGAAAGCAGAGCCCCGATAGAAGCCGAGTTCGGCACCATGTGAGCAAAGGGCTCGCCGGGGCTCACGTCCCCCTCGAAGGTGAGGAACAGCGGACGGGCGATGTCGCCGCTCCCGGAGTCCGTTATCCGCATGGCGAGGATCGGCTGCGCCGCGGGTTCCATACCGGACCAGACGCCGAGCGCCTCGAACAGGCGCCGCACCGAGGCGGCAATGGCCGAGGCGCGGTTGTCGCTTGGGACGGTCAGTGGGCGCCGATCAACGAGTGCGACGCGCATGCCGCGGGCCGATTGCACCAGCGCCAGGGCCATGCTGAGGCCCACCGGTCCACCGCCCACCACGATGACGTCGAAGCGATCCACTTGCGGCATTGGCAGCTACTCCTTTGCCGCTTATCTGCGCTGTAGGTGGCTAAAGCGCAAGGTCATCACGACCGCTGCCCATAATCTGGGCAACAAGTCCGCAGGATGCCTACAACGTGTGCACGGGCGATGCACTTTGTTCGCGCCGCGCCGCACCGATCCACCAACATGCTGTAAACGCTGGATCTTTCCCCGAGCCGGCAATTTGGCACGGCGCTTGACTCTTGTTTGGCATTCCAGACCAGCGCGAAGTCGCAAGGGGGCTCACATGAAACTGGTGATAGCGATTATCAAGCCATCACGCCTCGAAGAGGTCCGCCAGGCTCTCAACTCGCTCGACGTGCACGGCATGACCGTGACGGAAGTGAAGGGCTATGGCCGCCAGAAGGGGCATTCGGAGATTTACCGCGGCACCGAATACGCCGTGCATTTCCTGCCCAAGCTCAAGATCGAGATCGCGGTCGACGACGCACTCGCCGACTCCGTTGCCGCGGCGATCCGCGACAGCGCCCAGACCGGCCGGATCGGTGACGGCAAGATCTTCGTGCTCGACCTGCTCGCCGTCACCCGCATCCGCACCGGTGAAACCGGCGCGGCCGCCCTGTAAGCGTCTTCGGGAGAAAACAAGAATGAAGATGAACAAGGTACTCGGGAGCGCTGCACTAACCTCCCTCCTGCTGGCCCTGCCAGCCTTTGCCCAGGAAGTTGCCGTCGATGCGGCGGAAGTGGTCGAAGAAGTGGCCAGCATCGATACCGGCGACACCGCCTGGATGATCGTGTCCACCCTGCTGGTCATCATGATGACCATCCCGGGCGTGGCACTGTTCTATGGCGGCCTCGTGCGCGCCAAGAACGTGCTCTCCGTGGTTACCCAGGTATTCGGCGCCTTCTCGATGATCGCGCTGCTGTGGGTCGCCTATGGCTACTCGCTGGCCTTCTCCGGTCCGAGCGAAGGCGGCCTGTCGGCATTCATCGGTGACTTCTCCAACCTGTTCCTTGCCAATGTGACCCCGGACTCGGTGTCGGGCACGCTGCCTGAACTGGTGTTCGTGGTGTTCCAGCTGACCTTCGCCTGCATCACCGCAGCGCTGGTGGTCGGTGGCATCGCCGAGCGCATGAAGTTCGGTGCAGTGATGGCGTTCCTGGCCATCTGGTTCACCTTCTCCTACCTGCCGATCGCGCACATGGTGTGGTCCGGGGCCGGCCTGTTCTTCAACATGGGCGCCCTCGACTTCGCCGGTGGTACCGTGGTGCACATCAACTCCGGTGTCGCGGCCGTGGTCGCTGCCATCGTGCTTGGCCCGCGCATGGGCTACCTGAAGGAGCCGATTGCACCGCATAACCTGATCTTCGTGTATGTCGGCGCCAGCCTGCTGTGGGTGGGCTGGTTCGGCTTCAACGCCGGCTCCGCCCTGGGGGCCAACGGTCTGGCTGCCCAGGCCTTCCTCAACACCATCACCGCTCCTGCCGCCGCCGGTATCGCGTGGGCAATCGGTGAAAAGATCACCCGCGGCCACGCGTCTGCCCTCGGCTTCGTGTCGGGCGCCGTTGCCGGCCTCGTGGCCATCACCCCGGCCGCCGGCTTTGCCGGTACCTTTGGCTCCATCGTGCTCGGTGCCGTTGCCGGCTTTGCCTGCCTCTGGGCCGTGGTCTCGCTCAAGCCCGCTCTCAAGTACGACGACAGCCTCGACGTGTTCGGCATCCACGGTGTCGGCGGTATTGTCGGCGCCATCGGCACCGCCATCGTGGCGGCCCCGTCGCTGGGCGGCTTCGGTGCCGAGGACTACGCCATGGGCGGCCAGCTCGTGACGCAGGTGCTTGCGGTGGTGGTCGCCATTGTCTGGTCGGCCGTAGTGACCGTGGTTGCCATGTTGATCGTGAAGGCCCTGTTTGGCGGAGCACGCGTGTCGGAAGCTTCCGAGAGCGACGGCCTCGACCTCACCACCCACGGCGAACGCGCCTACAACTGATCCAAACTCGTCCGGCGGCGGTCTGCTGCCGCCGGACCATCTACGTCGATCGTGGCGTGCGGCTCGTGCCCTCTTGGCCCGCCACAGAGGCTTCCCACTCGCAAACCGCATGGGCCGCACTCCACGATCGACAGTTCCCGCGGCGCCTGCCTCCCTCGCGCCAAGCGGTTACCTCGGCCCACCCACCAGGGTGGGCCTTTTCTTTGCTCGGGGCGGCACCGCCATGGTTAGCCTTGAGTTAACCCGGTCCGCATAGATTTGCCGGCATGTGGGCCCGGAGTTTTCCGGGCAAGTACCGAGTTTGCCATGCCCAGTTCCCCCTCCCCCGTGCTCGACGAAATCCGCACCCTGCCGCAGCGGGGCAGCAAGCGCGGTGCGTCCGCATCGGCCTCGGTGCCGAAGCCGCCGCCGGCGCTCTCCATTCGCATTCCAGTGCGGGTGGCAGGCATGCTGCTGCTAGGCCTGGTCGTGGTGGGTCTTGTGTCCATCGCCTCCTGGTCGGTGGACGATCCAAGCATGAGCTTTGCCACCAGCAAGCCTGCCGCGAACTGGCTGGGTTATCCGGGCGCGGTGATCGCAGACCTGCTGTTCCAGTTTATCGGGCTGGCAGCACCCGTGTTGCTGGTGCCGCCGGCGCTCTGGGGCTGGGCCATGGTGCGCCGGCGCATGCCGACGCGGCTGGGTTTGCGCGGCCTGACCTGGTTGGGCGCAACGGCGCTCGCGACCGGCGTTCTGGCCTTCCTGCCGGCGCCGGAGAGCTGGCCACTGCCGACGGGGCTCGGCGGCCTTGCCGGCATGGGCTTCACCAATCTTGCCACCCTCGTTGCCGGTGAGCAGCCGCAGGCGATCACCGCCACCTTGTTCGCCATCATCATCGCCGCGCCGGCACTGGCGCTGTTCTGGATCGCCATGGGTCTCGGCACCGCTGTCCCAGTCGGGCCCGAGAAGGGCAAGGGCCGTGCCGCACCGCGCGAGGACGAGCCCGAACCGAACCCGCTGGTGGAGGTGGCTATCGGGGCCATGGTGCATATGGGCTATTCACTGCGGACCGCTTTCCGCCGCGCCCGGGCCCAGCATGCCGAACGCCGTGCTGCCGAGATGCCGGAGCACACCGATATCGAGCCGAGCCTCGACGGACGCTCCCCGGTGGTGGAGCGCCGCGAACCCGCGCTCGAACCGACGACCCGCCGCATCCATGCCCCCGCCGAACCGGTGTTCGAGGCGGAGCCGGTCGTCTCGGCGCGAATCAATGCGCGTCCGTCCTATGACGAGGACAGCATCGATTATCCCGAAGAGGACGAGGACCTGCCCTTCGTGCCGGACGCACCCGTCGCACCGGTGCCCGCCCACACCCAGCGCGGCGATTCCCGCTTTCATCCGGTCGATCCGGCAGCACCGCGCGTCGCCGCCCCTGCCCCGCGTCCAGCGCCGGGCCAGCGCGTGTTCCGGGAGGCGCAGCCGAGCCTGCTCGACGAGCCGACCGGGTTCGAATTGCCGGCCCTGAACCTCCTGGCCGAGCCGCAGCGCAAGGGTCCCTCCGCCGATCATTCCCCGGAGCGGCTCGAAGCCATGGCACGGCGCCTCGAAGAGGTGCTGCAGGACTTCGGCGTCAAGGGCGACATCATCAATGTCCGCCCAGGCCCGGTTGTCACCCTGTTCGAACTCGAGCCTGCGCCCGGCATCAAGTCGAGTCGCGTGATCTCGCTGGCCGACGACATTGCCCGCTCGATGAGCGCCATCTCCGCCCGTGTCGCCGTGGTGCCGGGGCGCAATGCCATCGGCATCGAGCTGCCGAACCAGAACCGTGAGACGGTGTTCTTCCGCGAGATGCTGGCCTCGTCGGACTTCGAGAAGATGAAGGGCAAACTCCCCATCTGCCTTGGCAAGACCATTGGCGGCGAGCCGGTGATTGCAGACCTCGCGCGCATGCCGCACCTCTTGATCGCCGGCACCACCGGCTCGGGCAAGTCGGTGGGCATCAACACCTTCATCCTGTCGCTGCTCTACCAGATGACCCCAGAGCAGTGCCGGATGATCATGATCGACCCCAAGATGCTCGAACTCAGCATCTATGACGGCATCCCGCATCTGCTGACCCCGGTGGTCACCGATCCGCACAAGGCGGTGGTGGCGCTCAAATGGGCGGTCCGCGAGATGGAAGACCGCTACCGCAAGATGTCGAAGATCGGTGTGCGCAACATCGACGGCTTCAACCAGCGCGTCGCCGAGGCCAAGAAGGAAGGCCGCGTCATCACCCGCACAGTGCAGACCGGGTTCGACCGCGAGACTGGCGAAGCGATCTTCGAGAGCGAAGAGTTCGATCTCGAGCCATTGCCGTATATCGTCGTCATCGTCGACGAGATGGCCGACCTGATGATGGTCGCCGGCAAGGACATCGAAGGGGCCATCCAGCGCCTGGCCCAGATGGCCCGTGCTGCCGGCATTCACATGATCACGGCCACGCAGCGCCCGTCGGTGGACGTGATCACCGGCACCATCAAGGCCAATTTCCCCACCCGCATCAGCTTCATGGTGACCAGCAAGATCGACTCGCGCACCATTCTGGGCGAGCAGGGTGCCGAGCAGCTCCTCGGGAATGGCGACATGCTCTACATGGCCTCGGGCGGCCGCACCAAGCGCCTGCACGGCGCCTTCGTGTCCGATGGCGAAGTGGAATCGGTGGTGGCGCACCTCAAGTCGCAGGGCTCTCCGGATTACCTCGACTCGGTGACCGAAGAGACCGAAGAGGGTGGCGAGTTCGGCGAGAGTGCCGGTGGTGGCGACGACTATGCCGGTTCGGGCGACGAGCTCTACGACAAGGCCGTCCACATCGTCCTGACCGACAAGAAGGCCTCCACGTCCTACGTCCAGCGCCGCCTCGGCATCGGCTACAACAAGGCCGCGACGCTGATCGAGCGCATGGAACGGGAGGGCGTGATCAGCCCGGCCAACCACGCCGGCAAGCGCGAGATCCTGGTGGGCAACAACGCCGACGGGTACTAGGCCACTGCGCCAGGCGGGAGCGGGAAGGAACTTTCCCGCTCTTGCCGTAATTCGTGGCTAGGCTACGCTCAACCGCCTCGCTTCGAAGGGACTGCCATGAACAGACGCGATATCCTGCTGCTCGGCTTTGCCGCGGCGCTGATCCCGGCATTGCCGGCTGCGGCGCTGGACCGCGCCCTCACCCCAGAGGAGCAGCAGCTGATCGCCGAGATCACGACCCACAACAATGCCATTCGCACCATGGCGGGCCGGTTCCTGCAGATCGACACCAATGGCGGGCGTACCGAAGGGACGTTCTTCCTTGAGCGCCCGAACAAGGTGGCGTTCCGCTATGCGCCGCCGAGCCGCGAGGAGATCGTGTCGATCGGGCGCGGTTTCTATGTGCTGAACCGCCGCGACGAAACTTACTACGCCTACCCCCAGGACAGCATTCCGCTGCGGCAGTTCCTCGGCGACCAGATCGACCTGATGGCCGCCAACGTGCTCGATGTGGTGACGTCGGACGGCTACCTGACCATTACGGTAATCGACGAGACGGTAGCAGGCACGGTTCAGGTCTCGCTGATCTTCGATACGGAAACCAAGGACCTGGCGCAGTGGACGCTGGTGGAGCCGAGCGGCGCCGAGCTCACCTTCTCGCTCTATGATGTGCAGAAGGGCGTCGAGATTCCGCCCGCCTTCTTCTCGATTCCGGCGAACTACAAGCCGCTGGAGCAGTAAGGCCTAAAGCCCGAACACCAGGATCGCGATCAGCCCGGCGGCGCCCACCAGGATGCGCCACCAGGCGAATGGCGCAAAGCCGTGGCGCGAGACGAAGTCGAGCAGGTAGCGCACCACTAGGGCACCGACCACGAAAGCGGCGGCGAAGCCGATGGCGACGTTGACCGCCAGGTCGGCGGTGATCAGGTCACGGCTCTTGTAAAGGTCGTAGCCGAAGGCGCCTGCCATGATCGGCAGCGCGATGAAGAAGGTGAACTCGGCAGCGCTGCGCTTGGTGGCGCCGAACAGCATGGCGCCAACGACTGTGGCGCCGGAACGCGAAACCCCCGGGATCAGCGCCAGCATCTGGAACAGCCCGACGATAACCGCCAGGTGCCAGGGATAGGTGTAGATGTCGTCGTAGACCGGGCGCTTGGGCATGCGGTCGACGATCAACAGGATAATGCCGCCGACAAGCAGCGAAATGCAGATCACCAGCGGCGTTTCGTACACCACCTGCTGGATGAAATCGCGCAGCAGCACGCCCGCCAAGACGGCCGGAAGGCAGGCGAGGATGACGGCTATGGCGAAGTGCCAGGCATAGGCCTTGCCGGTGAGGGCGTCGCGAATGAGGACGCCAAGCTTCGTCAGGTAGACGGTGATCACCGCCAGGATCGCGCCCAACTGGATCAGCACCACGAAGGTCGCCGGCTGCGTCAGGCCGAAGAAGTGCCCGGCGAGCAGCAGGTGGGCGGTGGAGCTCACCGGCAGAAATTCCGTGAGCCCTTCGAGGATACCGAGGATCAGCGGCACAAAAAGACCTTGATCGGCGTTCATCTGATCCCCTAACTCGTCCCCTAGCCCCCTTGGCGGGCCTCGTCTCTTAGCGGTGTTCGCGCGGAGCGCCAAGGCAGGGGCCGCATGCCTCGTCTGCACCCGTGAGCGTCACATTCATGCCGAGCCTCGTCCATCATCCCCTCGACCCGAGTTCCCGTCTGGTGCGCCTGATGTGCGCCGAATATGGCGTGCCGCTCGACCTCGAGGAGATCAAGCCGTGGCTGCGGGAGCCCGACTTTCTCGAGGTGAACCCCGCCGCGACGCTGCCGATCCTGTTCACCGAACTGGAACAGCCGGGCGTGGGCGTACTGTCAGCGGTGCATATGGTGGAGGACCTCTACACGCCGGAGGCCGTAAGCGGGCTTGTGCCGCCCGATGCGGGCGCGCGTGCCGAGATGTGGCGTCTGGTGGAGTGGATCATCGTCAAGCTCAATGACGAGGTGACACGCTACCTGATCGACGAGAAGATCGCCAAGCGCGACCAGCGCGGCGCCACGCCTGATCCCGCCGTACTGCGTGCAGCCAAGTCCAACCTTGTCGAGCACATGCTCTACTTCAACTGGCTGCTGGCAACCCGCGCCTGGCTGGCTGGGGACACCATGACCCTGGCCGATTTTGCGCTCGCGGCGCATTTGTCAAGCCTCGACTATATGGGCGATGTCGACTGGTCCAAGGCCGTGGAAACCCGAGACTGGTACAGCCGGATGAAGTCGCGGCCGGCGTTTCGCACGCTGCTCAACGACCGCGTGGTCGCGATGCCGCCCTCGCCTGGATATGCGGATCTCGACTTTTGACCGATAGCCTCATCGCTGAACTCCGGGACCGGGCGGCGGCGCTCGGCTTCGAGGCGTTCGGCGTCGCGGCGGCCACGGCCCGGCCGGACCTGCCGGAAAAACTCAACCAGGCCATTGCGCAGGGTTGGCACGGTGACATGACCTGGATGGCCGAAACCGCGGACCGCCGCGGCAGCCCCACCGGCATGTGGCCGGAGGCGCGCTCGGTGATCGTGCTCGGCATGAACTACGGCCCGGAAACCGACCCGCTGGCTCTGCTCGGCGAAAAGCTGGTGGGCAGCATTTCGGTTTATGCCCGCAATCGCGACTACCACGAGATCATCAAGGGCAAGCTGAAGGAACTGGCGGGGCTGCTCGCCCGGCGTTCCGGCGAGGCGGTGAAGGTGTTTGTCGACACGGCGCCCCTGATGGAGAAGCCGCTCGCCGAGGCCGCTGGCCTGGGCTGGCAGGGCAAGCATACCGTTGTGGTATCGCGAGAATTCGGCTCCTGGCTGTTCCTGGGCGCCATCCTGACCTCGGCGGAACTGCCGGTGTCCGCGCCGCATGTGGAGAGTTGCGGGAGTTGCACCAGGTGCCTCGATGTTTGCCCGACGGCGGCGTTTCCGGCGCCGTTCCAGCTCGATGCACGGCGGTGCCTGGCTTACCTGACGGTGGAGCATAAGGGCCCGATTCCGCTGGAGTTCCGGCGGCCGATGGGCAATCGCATCTATGGGTGCGATGACTGTCTCGCGGTGTGTCCGTGGAACAAGTTCGCCAGCGTTTCCAGAGAGATACGGCTGCGGGGCCGGCCGGAATTGGAGCGACCGCTATTGGCGGATCTGCTGCAGCTCGATGATGCGGGGTTCCGGAAGCTGTTTGCGGGGTCGCCGATCAAGCGGATCGGGGTGGGGCGGTTTTTGCGTAACGTCTTGATTGCGGTAGGGAATTCGGGCGAGAAGGCGCTGGTGCCGCTGGTCGAGTCGCGGCTCGAGGATCCGGAGCCGGTGGTGCGTGGGGCGGCGGCATGGGCGCTGCGCGAGCTCGACCCGGAACGGGCGAAAGCCTTGCGTGACAAGGCTTTGGCGCGCGAAACCGACCCGGAGGTGGTGGCGGAATGGAGCGGGGACCGCTGATGCGGATGTTCATCTTCGGCTATGGGTTCTCGTCTGCAGCAGCCGCCGCAGCGGTGACGGAATTGGCAGATTCCGTTTGCGTTTCGTGCACGGTGAGAAGCGAAGAGAAGGCGCAGCGGCTCAAATCTGCAGGAATGGACGCGCATCTGTTTGACGGCACCGCGCCCGGGCCGACGCTCGGGTCCTCACTGCGGCAGTCGACGCATGTGGTGTTCTCCATCCCGCCCGGAGAGGCAGGCGACCCGGCACTGGTGCACCACCGCGCCGACCTCGATGCCGCGCCGCTCGAATGGCTCTGCTACTACAGCACCGTCGGGGTCTATGGCGACTTCGGCGGCAACTGGATCGACGAGACGGCGCCGCTGGTGCCGCGCAATGCCCGCAGCGACCGGCGGGTAGCGGCGGAGCAGGCCTGGCGGGACTACGCCAAGGCGCGCGGCGTGCCGTTGGCGATCCTCCGGTTGGCGGGAATCTACGGGCCGGGGCGGTCGATCTTCGACAAGCTGCGGGACGGCACGGCGCGCCGGGTGGTGAAGCCGGGCCAGGTGTTCAACCGCATCCATGTCGCCGATATCGGGCGGGTCACGGCACTGGCGGCGGAGCAGCGGCTCGAGGGCACCTTCAACCTCGCCGATGACGAACCGGCGCCGCCGCAGAATCTGGTGACCTATGCTGCCGGGCTGATGAAGGTGGAGCCGCCGCCGGAGATTGCCTTCGAGCAGGCCGAGTTCACACCGATGCAGCAGAGCTTTTACCGCGACAACAAGCGGGTCTCGAACGCGGCGATCAAGCAGGCGCTCGGGATCGAGATGCTGTATCCCAACTACCGCGTCGGGCTCGACGCCATCTTCAAGGACGAGAAATGACCGTCTCCCCGGCTCTGGCGGCACCGCAACGACTGGTGCTGGAAGGCCGCTTCGTGCGGCTGGAACCGCTGGAGCGCCGCCATGCGGCGGACCTCTTGGCGGCCTCCCAGGGCGATGGGGTGCCGGAGCGTTACCGCTGGCTGTTCGAGCACGCGCCGACCACACTGGCGGAAGCAGAGAGTTTCGTCGAGCGGATGAATGCCGGTCCCGACCGGTTCGTCGCGGTGGTGGACAAGCGCAGCGGCCGGGCGGTCGGCCGGCAGGGCTGGATGCGCATCTTTCCCGAACACGCCTCGATCGAGATCGGCGGCGTCTATTGGGGACCGGCGATGGCCCGGACGCCGCTGGCGACAGAGGCCTTCTTCCTGTTTGCACGGCACGCCTTCGACGAGTTGCAGTACCGGCGCTTCGAGTGGAAGTGCAACGACCGCAACGAGCCATCCAAGGCGGCGGCGCGGCGCTTCGGCTTCACCTATGAGGGCGTGTTCCGACAGGACCGGATCGTCAAGGGCGAGAGCCGCGACACGGCGTGGTTCTCGATCATCGACAGCGAATGGCCGGCGATCCGGGCGGAGTTCGAACGGTGGCTGGCGCCGGAGAATTTCGATGCGGATGGGGTGCAGCGGACGAAGCTGCGGGTGAGGCGGTAGGACACCCCTCATCCGCCCTTCGGGCACCCTCGGGTCAGGCCCGAGGGCAAGCTCTTCTCCCGCAAGGGGAGAAGGGGGCATCGCGCTCGTTGCTCACTCGGTGCCCCTCTCCTCGAGGGGAGAGGAATTTCTTCACCTCTCCCCTGAGGGGAGAGGGGACGATGGGCGGGAGGCTGGTGTGTGGGCCCCACCCCACCCTCAATCCCTCCCCATCGAGGGGAGGGAGGCGCAGGAGACGGGCAAGAGGCTGCATTCTTCACCTCTCCCATCGAGGGGAGAGGTCGCCGCGGAGCGGCGGGTGAGGGGTTCAGCGCTGCGGCTCCCGCCGAGAGGGTGAACCCCTCACCCTGACCCTCTCCCCTCAGGGGAGAGGGGACGATGGGCGGGAGGCCAGGGTGAAGCTTCTGGCTTCCCTTTGCCTGGCGTCAGCGCTTCGGGAATGCGGCCAAGTGGACGTGTTCGAGGCTTTCGAGCACGGCGATGCCGAGTTGGCGGATTTCTTCGCTGGGGTGGACCAGGTCGGGGACCATGATGGTCTGCATGCCGGCGGCGTGGGCGGCGCGGACGCCGGCGTGGCTGTCTTCGAGGGCAAGACAGCGGGTGGGCTCGATGCCGAGGCGGCCGGCGGCGGTGAGGTACGGCTCGGGGTGGGGCTTGGGGTTGCGGACGTCGTCGCGGGTGACGATGGTGTCGAACAGGTCCAGGAGGCCGGCGGCGCCGAGATGGTGCTGGGCGTGCGGGTTGCGCGAGCTGGTGGCGACGGCGGTCGGCACGTTGTTCTCGCGCAGGGCGGTAACGAATTCGCGGGCGCCGGGCTTCAGCGGCACGCCGCTGTGCGAGCGCTCGCGCATGATCACGCGGCAGCGCTCGTCGAAGAGGGTGTAGGGGAAGGCGACGCCATAGGATTCGACCAGGAGTTGCCGTGTGTGCTCGTGGCTGGAGCCGACCATGCCCCGATGGACGTCGTCGGTCATCTCGAAGCCGAGTTCGGTGCAGACGTCGAAGACGATGGTGCGGAAGACCGCCTCGGTGTCGAGGAGCGTGCCGTCCATGTCGAAGATGACGGCGTCGAAAGGCGAAAGGCTGAGGGTGTCGGTCGCGGGGATCATCGCCGATCATATAGGCCGAATCGGCGACCTTCGAAAGACACGAGGCTGCAAGCCGGGTTTGCGAGGGCGAACCACAGGGCCATGCGGGGCGTTGGGCCCGAGATGGACTGCCGGGACAGGCCCGGCAGTGACGAAGGACGGGCCGGCTACGGGAGCGGTAGATGCGTGAATTTCAACCGGCTCGCCGCCACGAGGAACTCGGCGGCGAGTTCTTCGATCCGGTACGGCCGGCCGACTTTCCCAAAACCATCCTCAGGCATCGCGACCAGCGCTGGGCCGAACGGCTGGGTCTGGGTGCGCTGAGTGAGGAAGAGTGGGTGCGCCATTTCGGGCGGTTCGAGCCCCTGTCCGGCTCGTTCGAGCAGCCGCTGGCGCTGCGCTATCACGGCCACCAGTTCCGCAGCTACAACCCGGACCTCGGGGACGGACGCGGCTTCCTGTTCGCGCAGTGCGTCGACCCCGTCGACGGCAGGCTGCTCGATTTCGGCACCAAGGGGTCGGGGCGCACGCCGTGGTCGCGGGGTGGCGACGGGCGGCTGACGCTCAAGGGCGGGGTGCGCGAGGTGCTGGCGACGGAGATGCTGGAAGCGCTCGGGGTCTACACCTCAAAGAGCTTCTCGCTGGTCGAGACCGGCGAGGAACTTTATCGGGGCGACGAGCCCTCCCCCACCCGCTCGGCAGTGCTGGTGCGCCTGAGCCACAGCCATATCCGCATCGGCACCTTTCAGCGGCTGGCCTATCTCGAAGACCCCGGCAATCTCCGCCGGCTGGTGGAATATTCGATCACCAACTACTACCCCGAGTTGACGGATGCTCCCGATCCGGCTGCGGCGTTGCTGGAGCGGGTGGTCAAGGAGGTGGCGCGGCTCGGGGCACAGTGGATCGCCGCCGGCTTCGTGCATGGCGTGCTCAACACCGACAACATCAACATCACCGGCGAGAGCTTCGACTATGGGCCGTGGCGGTTCCTGCCGCATTACGACCCCGACTTCACCGCCGCCTATTTCGACGAAACGGGGCTTTACAGCTTCGGGCGGCAGCCGGACACGCTGGCGTGGAACCTGACCCGGCTGGCCGAATGCCTGGTGCCGCTGTCGAGCATCGAGGCGCTGGAGCCGGTGCTCAACACGGTGTGGCCGGCGTTTCGGGCGGAACTGCCGCGGCAGATCCTGCGGCGGCTGGGGCTGAAGCCGCGGGATACCGAGCGGGACAGCGCGTTCCTGAGCGCGCTGTTCGGTTTCCTGAACGAGAGCAAGGCGCCGTATGAACAGTTCTTCTTCGACTGGCGCGGCGGGGCGCTGAGTGCCGAGCGGGCGGCACGGAGCCCGGCGGCCGAGTTCTATATGCGGGAGAGTTTCCGGGCGGTGGCGGACGGGCTGGAAGGGTTCGCGCCGGCGGCGGAGGTGAATCTCGACCATCCGTATTTCGGTCGCGAGCGGCCGCGGACGATGCTGATCGAGGAGATGGAGGCAGTGTGGGCGCCGATCGCGGAGCGGGACGACTGGGGGGAGTTGGCGCGGGTGTTGGGGGAGATTGCGGAGATGCGGGAGGCGTATGGGGTGACGGTTTGAGGTTGCGTTGCAGACCCCTCACCCTGGCCCTCTCCCCGGAGGGGCGAGGGGACGCAGGGGCCGATGGTGCGGTTGGTGGGACGCGATTTGGGCGGGGTTCACCTCTCCCCTGAGGGGAGAGGTCGACGCGAAGCGGCGGGTGAGGGGTTGGAACCGAGTGCCCGCCGTGAACGTGAACCCCTCACCCTACCCTCTCCCCTCAGGGGAGAGGGGGCGAAGGAGGCGATGGTGCGGTTGATGGCACGAGATGACTGGGTTCACCTCTCCCCTCAGGGGAGAGGTCGACGCGAAGCGGCGGGTGAGGGGTGCAGGGGGTGAGTTCCTGCCGTGAACGTGAACCCCTCACCCCCACCCTCTCCCCTCAGGGGAGAGGGGGCGAAGGGGCCGGTGGGCTGGTGGCGTGGCGGCCGGGGAGAGGGCCAGGGTGAGGGGTTGTTGCCGCGCACACCGGCGCTGGTTACCTTTGGGGCAGGAGGACCTGACGATGCCGCTTTATGTCCTGGATGGAATTGCGCCGGAGATCGATCCGGATGTGGCCTGGATTGCGCCGACGGCGGTGCTGGTGGGGAGGATCATCGTCCGGGCGGATGCCGGCGTGTGGTTCGGCGTGGTGGCCCGGGGGGATAACGAACCCATCGTGATCGGCGCGCGCAGCAATGTGCAGGAGAATGTGGTGCTCCATACCGATATGGGGTTTCCGCTGACCATCGGGGAAGGCTGCACGGTCGGGCACAAGGCAATGCTGCATGGCTGCACCATCGGGGACAACACGCTGATCGGCATGGGCGCGACGGTGCTGAACGGGGCGCGGATCGGGCGGAACTGCCTGATCGGGGCCGGAGCGCTGGTGACCGAGGGCAAGGAGATCCCCGATAATTCCCTGGTGGTGGGGGCGCCAGGCAAGGTTATCCGCGAACTCGACGAAGCCGGCATCCAGCGGCTGCGGAACTCGGCCGACGGCTACGTACGCAATGCGCGCAGGTTCGCTTCGGGACTGAGCGAAGTGCCGGTGGCAGCCGGAGACTTCCTGCCCGCCTGATGGCCTCTTGCCGAAACGGCATGAAGGTTTCGCTTGGGACCGGCACCTGCGAGAGGGTACAACCCGCCCAACACACGAACACGCCTGTTGCGAGGGGAAGATGAAGATCCACGAAGTCCGCACCTACAAATCCGCCGAGCCGCTGCCGCGAGAGGACCAGCTCGCCTGGAAGCTGGCGAGCGTGGCGACGGACCCGGTGGCGGTCGAGGACGATGTGGTCGAGATGATCGGCAACCGCATCATCGACAATGCGGCGGTGGCGGCAGCCTCGATCGCGCGCGGGCCGATCCGCTCGGCGCGGGCGCAGGCGCTGGGCCACAAATCGGCCAAGGGCGCTTCGGTGTTCGGGCTTGCCGACGACGTCAAGGTGTCGCCGGAATGGGCGGCCTGGGCGAATGGTGTCGCGGTGCGCGAACTCGATTTCCACGACACGTTCCTTGCGGCCGACTACAGCCACCCGGGCGACAACATCCCGCCGATCCTGGCGGTGGCGCAGAGCCTCGGGCTCGATGGCGCGGCGCTGGTGCGCGGCATCGCGGCGGGCTACGAAATCCAGGTCGACCTAGTGAAGGGCATCTGCCTGCACGAACACAAGATCGACCACATCGCCCATCTCGGCCCGTCGGCGGCCGGCGGTATCGGGGCGCTGATGGGGCTGTCGACGGAAATCACCTATCAGGCGATCCAGCAGGCGCTGCACACCACCACCACTACGCGCCAGTCGCGCAAGGGCGAGATCTCGACCTGGAAGGCCTATGCCCCGGCTTTTGCCGGCAAGATGGCGATCGAGGCGGTGGACCGCGCCATGCGCGGGGAAGGTGCCCCCTCCCCTGCCTATGAAGGCGAGGACGGTTTCATTGCGTGGCTGTTGTCCGGTCCCTCGGCGCGCTACCATGTGCCGCTACCGGAAAAGGGCGAGCCGAAGCGCGCCATTCTCGACACCTACACCAAGGAATATTCGGCCGAATACCAGAGCCAGGCGCTGATCGACCTCGCCAAGCGGATGGGGCCGAAGATCGGGGACCTCTCCAAGATCAAGTCGATCCTGATCAAGACCAGCCACCACACCCATTATGTGATCGGCACCGGCGCCAACGACCCGCAGAAGATGGACCCGAACGCCAGCCGCGAAACGCTGGACCACTCGATCATGTATATCTTCGCGGTGGCGCTCGAGGACGGCGGCTGGCACCATGTGAAGAGCTATGCGCCCGAGCGCGCCAAGCGGCCCGAGACCGTGGCCCTCTGGCACAAGATCACCACCGAGGAAGACCCGGTGTGGACCAAGCGCTACCATGCCAAGGGCGACGACATGGCCTTTGGCGGCCAGGTGATCGTCACCATGGACGACGGTTCCACGGTCGTCGACGAACTCGGTGTTGCCGATGCGCATCCGAACGGGGCGCGGCCGTTCAAGCGGCCGAACTACATCGAGAAGTTCAGGACGCTGGCCGAAGGCATCGTGTCGCGCGAGGAGCAGGACCGGTTCCTCGCACTGGTCGAGCGGCTGCCGACGCTGACGGCGGCGGAAGTGCGCCAGCTGAACTTCGTGGTGGCGGCCGACCAGCTCGGGGCCGAGGCGCCGAAGGGGATTTTCTGAAGCCAGCGCAATGGCACACTCGGTGTCACCCCGGCCCCCGGGTCGCGCCCGAGGGCAAGCTCTTGAGCCGGGGGCCATCCTGAGATGCCGATACGGCCATCTGGCGGCGGTGGAAGCATCTCGAGATGGATCCCCGCTTTCGCGGGGATGACATCGGGGGTGGTGATCGGCCGGGACAAATGGGAGGAACGATGATGAGCGAAGCACCAGGCTTCAAGCCGAAGAAATCGGTGGCGCTGTCGGGCGTGGCGGCGGGCAATACGGCGCTGTGCACGGTGGGCCGGACGGGCAACGACCTCCATTATCGCGGCTACGACATTCTCGACCTGGCTGAATCGAGCGAGTTCGAGGAGGTGGCGCACCTCCTGGTCCACGGCACGCTGCCGACGGTGGCGCAGCTTCGGGCCTACAAGCAGCGGCTGAAGGCGATGCGGGGCTTGCCGCAGGCGGTGCGCGCGGCCCTTGAGGCGCTTCCGGCGGCGGCGCATCCGATGGATGTGATGCGCACCGGCGTTTCGGCGCTGGGTTGCACGTTGCCGGAGCCAAACGACCACAACGCGCCCGAGGCGCGCGCCATTGCCGACCGGCTGATGGCGAGCCTCGGCTCGATGCTGCTCTACTGGTACCACTTCGCCCATAACGGCCGGCGGATCGAGGTCGAGACCGACGACGATTCCATCGGCGGGCATTTCCTGCACCTGCTGCACGGCAGTGAGCCGGATGCGGAGTGGGTCCGGGCGATGCACACCTCGCTCATCCTTTATGCCGAGCACGAGTTCAACGCCTCGACCTTTACGGCGCGGGTGATCGCGGGAACGGGGTCGGACATGTATTCGGCCATTGCCGGGGCGATCGGCGCGCTGCGCGGGCCGAAGCATGGCGGGGCCAACGAGGTCGCCTTCCAGATCCAGGAGCGCTATGCGAGCCCGGACGAGGCGGATGCCGACATCCGCCGGCGCGTCGAGAACAAGGAAGTCATCATCGGTTTCGGCCACCCGGTTTATACCGTGTCGGACCCGCGCAACGTGGTGATCAAGCGGGTGGCGAAGTCGCTGGCCGATCGCGCTGGGGCGCAGCGGCAGTATGCCATCGCCGAGCGCATCGAGTCGGTGATGATGGACGCCAAGCGCATGTTCCCGAACCTCGATTGGTTCAGTGCCGTCTCCTACAATCTGATGGGGGTGCCGACGGCGATGTTCACGCCGCTGTTCGTGATCGCCCGCACCTCGGGGTGGAGCGCGCATGTGATCGAGCAGCGCGAGGACGGCAAGATCATCCGTCCATCCGCCAATTATGTCGGCCCGGAGGATCTCGCCTTCGTGCCGCTCGAAGACCGCAAGGAGGCCTGAGATGCCTTATCTCGTCGCCGATGAACTGCCGCGCGAAAGCGCCGGCAGCCGCTTCCGCCAGTTGCTGTCGCAGCCGCAGATCCTGCAGTTGCCGGGGGCGCATAACGGCCACGCCGCGATCCAGGCGAAGCGCGCCGGGTTCGAGGCGCTGTATCTTTCCGGCGCGGCGATGACGGCGTCCATGGGCCTGCCGGACCTCGGCATCATCACCGTGGACGAGGTGGCGTTCTTCATTCGCCAGATCGCCCGGGCCTCGGGCCTGCCGCTCTTGGTCGATGGCGATACCGGCTATGGCGAGGCGCTCAACGTGATGCACATGGTGCGCACCTTCGAGGAAGCCGGCGCCGGCGCCGTGCACCTCGAGGACCAGTTGCTGCCCAAAAAGTGCGGGCACCTCAACGACAAGAAGCTGGCTGATGCCCACGACATGGCAGCCAAGGTAACGGCGGCGGCCAAGGCGCGGCGGGACCTCGTCATCATCGCCCGTACCGATGCGGCGGCGAGCGAGGGGCTGGACGGCGCCATTGCCCGGGCGAAGCTCTATGTGGAAGCAGGGGCGGACGCGATCTTCCCCGAGGCGCTGACCACGGTGGACATGTTCCGCGACTTCGCCAAGGCCATGCCGGGGGTGAAGCTTCTCGCCAACATGACCGAGTTCGGGCGTACGCCGTACCAGACCGCCGCCGAGTTCGAGGCGCTGGGCTATTCCATGGTGATCTGGCCCGTCTCGTCGCTGCGCGTCGCCAACAAGGCGCAGGAAAAGCTCTACCAGGCCATCAAGCGCGATGGTGGCACCAAGGCGATGCTGGGCGAGATGCAGACACGCCAGGAGCTTTATGATGTGATCGGGCTGCACGATTACGAGGCGCTGGATGCCTCGATCGTCAAGACCATCGTCCCCGGCACGGAGTAGCGATGCCCGTCACCGACACCGCACAGCGGCACCAGGCCATACTCGAACTCGCGCGCGCGACGCAGCGGGTTACGGTGGAGGAACTGGCGCCGCGGTTCGGTGTGTCGGTGCAGACGATCCGCAAGGACCTCAACACGCTCTGCGAGCAACGGCTGTTGAGCCGCGTGCATGGCGGAGCGACGCTGCCATCGGGGGTGGAGAACCTCGAGTATGAAGCAAGGCGGCGGATCGCGGCGGCAGAGAAGGAAGCCATCGGTCGGGCTGCGGCTGCGCTGATCCCCAACGATACATCGCTGTTCATCAATATCGGCACCACTACCGAGGCGGTGAGCCAGGCGCTGCTCGATCACTCGGGACTGCTGATCGTCACCAACAACATCAACGTGGCCAACCGCATGCGGGTCTATCCGCGCTTCGAGGTGGTCATCGCCGGCGGCGTGGTGCGGCCATCGGATGGCGGCATCGTCGGGGAGGCCGCGGCGGGGTTCTTCTCGCAGTTCAAGGTAGATTATGCCGTGATCGGCGCTTCGGCGCTCGACGAGGACGGCACCCTGCTCGACTACGACTATCGCGAAGTGAAGGTGGCGCAGGCTATTATCGCAAATGCGCGACACGTGATCCTGGTCGCCGACGAAAGCAAGTTCAGCCGGTCAGCGCCGGTGCGGATCGCCCGGCTCGAGCAGGTCGATACGTTCGTCACCGATCGTTGCAATAATGAGATCCGAACCCACTGCGCCGCGGCGGGCGTGACTTTGGTCGAAACTGCGGCCGGCGCTTAGGCCGGCGTTTACCAGCGAAACAGGTCCCCTCGATCCGGTAAGGCTCCCATAAGGCAGGGCGTCTAGGCTGCCGGGCATGCCTCCATGGGCAGGGGCTTGGACGTTCGAATGGCTGGTTCGACGAACAGACAGGACAGGAACCGATCAAGCTGGATGGTCCCGGCCTTGGTGGCGCTGGTGCTGCTGTTGGTTGGCGCCGTTGCCATCGAGCGGCAAAGCGCGTCCCTGGCCGAAGAGCGTGCCAGAACAGCAGTGGTGGCTGAAGTGTCCCTGATCCGCGCCAAGCTCGAAGGCAATATCAACGCCAATATCCAGTTGGTGCGCGGGCTGGTGGCAACCATCTCCACCGAGCCCGACATGGACCAGGACCGGTTCACCGAGCTGGCTGCGAACCTGTTCGCCGAACAGAGCCAGTTGCGCAGCATCGCCGCGGCACCGGACCTGGTGGTCCAGATGACCTATCCGCTCGTTGGCAATGAGCGCGCCATCGGCCTTGATTACCGGGTGACCGAGGCTCAGCGCGAGGCCGTGCTCAGGGCCAGGGACACCGGGCGTCTGGTCATGGCAGGCCCCGTGGACCTGGTGCAAGGCGGAACCGGTTTCATTGGCCGTTTCCCGGTATTCGCCGACGACCCGAGCGGCGACCGGTTCTGGGGCGTCATCTCCGCAGTGGTGGACGCCGACAGGCTTTATCTCGACAGCGGCCTGTTTGACCGCGGCTTGACGATCGATATTTCGATCACCGGGCGGGACGCCGGTGGTGCAATCGGAGAGCGGTTCTTCGGTCCCGACCTCAGGGGGGACAATCCGGTTGTCACCCAGGTGCTTTTGCCCTCAGGCAGCTGGGTGATGTCGGCGGTGCCCAAGGGCGGCTGGGGCGCGGTGGATTCCTGGCAATGGGCCGTGCGGCTGGCGCTGATCGTGGGCGGCATTCTGGTGCTGGCGCCGATGGTGATGATCATCCGGCTGATGCTGGAGCGGCAGAACCACATTCGCGAACTGAAGGCGCGCGAAGTGGATCTGGAGCGGGTCACGCGGCGGCTCGGCCTCGCACTCGCCACCTCGCGGGTGGGTGTCTGGGAGATGGACACCATCACCAGGGAGCTGGTCTGGGACGACCGCATGAACGAGCTCTACGGGCTGCCTGCCGACGGAGGCGCGCGCAGCTACATCGACTGGCGCGATGCACTGCACCCGGACGACCGCCGCGTGGCGGAACACGATTTCGCCGAGGGCATCCGAACCGGGCTCTACCAATCCACCTTTCGAACGCTGCACCCCGACGGCACCGTCCGCCACGTCCGCAGCATGGGGGCGGTCTATACCGACCCGGAAAGCAACCCGAAGATTCTGGGCGTCAACTGGGACGTCACCAAGGACGTGCTGCTGAACGAGGACCTGCGCCGCGCCAAGGCGCTGACCGAGGCCCACAACCGCGAACTCGAGGCAGCGCGCAGCCGTATCGAGCACAATTCGCTGCACGACAGCCTGACCGGCCTGCCGAACCGGCGATATCTCGACGAAACGCTGCGTCGCCATGCCGAGCACGGTTACGCCGGCTGCGGAAGCATGGCGCTGCTCCATATCGATCTCGACCGCTTCAAGCAGATCAACGACACGCTGGGCCATGCGGCCGGTGACGCCATGCTGGTTCACGCCAGCGCCGTGCTGCGCGCCAATTGCCGCGATACCGATTTCGTCGCGCGCATCGGCGGGGACGAGTTCGTCGTGCTCTGCCCGGCAGGCCCGGATGACGACTACATCGCAGGGCTCGCGGAGCGGATCGTCGAACAGATGCGCGAACCGGTGAGCTATGAAGGGCATGAGTGCCGGTTTGGGGTTTCGATCGGCATCGCCGTCGGCCGGGTGCTGCCGGTCGATGCCAAGCAATTGCTGATCAATGCCGACATCGCCCTTTATCGCGCCAAGCGGCGGGGCCGGAACCGCTACGAGTTCTTCTCCGATGCGCTGCAGGAAGATGTCATCAACACCAAGCGCGTCGCGGATGAGATTCTGAAGGGGCTCGAGCGCAACGAATTCGTTGCCTGGTTTCAGCCGCAGTTCGCCGCCGGGACGCTGGACCTGGTCGGCGTCGAGGCGCTGGTGCGCTGGCAGCACCCGACCGAAGGCATCAAGGCTCCGGCGAGTTTCATGCCCGTGGCCGAAGAACTCAACGTCGTCGCCGCCATCGACTCGCTGGTCCTCGAGCAGACGCTCGCCGCGCTGCGGCATTGGGAGAGCATCGGCCTCAACGTGCCACGGGCCTCGGTGAATGTGTCGCTACGGCGGTTGAGCGATGAAGGCCTCATCGAATCCCTGCGTCGACACGATATCAGTCCGGGCCGGATCGCTTTCGAGCTGGTGGAGTCGATCTATCTGGACGAAGGGGACGGTGCCGTCGCCTGGACCATCGATCAGCTCAAGGAACTCGGCATCGACATCGAAATCGACGATTTCGGCACCGGCTATGCCTCGATTGTCTCGCTGCAGAAACTCCGGCCGGACCGGCTGAAGATCGACCGGCAACTGGTCGACCCGATCCTCACCGATCCGGCGCAGAGGCGATTGCTGGCCTCGATCATCGATATCGGCAAGGCGATGGACATCGCCGTGGTGGCCGAGGGGGTGGAGACGCTCGCCCACGCCAGCATCCTGACCGAACTCGGCGTCGATATCCTGCAGGGCTATGCCTTCGCGCGGCCGCTGAGCCCGGAGCAGTTCGAAACCTTCCTCGCTACACAGGCCTGGCGCGCCGCCTGAGGGTTGCGCCCACTACCGACCCTCTGGCAATCATCGCAGCGCAACTGCGAGAGGGTGGGAGAAGATGGCGAAGTTCGGTCTGGGCGTGATCGGTGCGGGCATGGGAGCGAAGCCGCACGGGCTGGCACTGCAATCGCTGAGCGATCAGATCAAGGTCACCGGCGTCTACCGGCGCCACCGCGAACAGCTCGCCCGCTTCTGCGAGACCTATGGCCTGCCCGCAGCAGACAGCTTCGATGCCATCCTCGCCGATCCCGAAACCGAAGCGGTGCTGGTGCTCACCCCACCGAATGCCCGCGAGGAGATCATTGCCGCGGCCGCCAAGGCCGGCAAGGCCGTGCTGATGGAAAAGCCGGTCGAGCGCTCGCTCGCAGCGGCGGAACGCATCGTGGCGCTGTGTGACGCAGCAGGCGTCAAGCATGGCGTGATCTTCCAGCATCGATTCCGCCGGGCTTCGAAGCTTCTGGCCCAAGCCGTTGCGGAAGGCCGGTACGGCGCCCTGGCCGCCGTGCACCTGGTGGTACCGTGGTGGCGGCCGCAGCAGGGCTATTACGACCAGCCGGGACGCGGAACGCTGGCGCAGGACGGCGGCGGCGTCTTGATCACCCAGGCGATCCACTCGCTCGACCTGATGCTGAGCCTGTGCGGCGATGTCGCCGCGGTGACGGCCATGGCGGCCACCACCCGGCTGCACCAGATGGAAACAGAGGATTTCGCCACCGCGGGCCTCGAATTCAGCAACGGAGCGGTAGGGGCGCTGATGGCGACCACGGCGAGTTTTCCGGGCGGGCCGGAATCGCTGACGCTCAACTTCGAGCGGGCCTCCGCAACCCTCGCTGCCGGCACGCTGACGGTTCGCACGATGGACGGCGCGACCATCGTCGAGGG
Organism: Devosia albogilva; assembly: GCF_042685625.1. Taxonomy (NCBI): domain Bacteria; kingdom Pseudomonadati; phylum Pseudomonadota; class Alphaproteobacteria; order Hyphomicrobiales; family Devosiaceae; genus Devosia; species Devosia albogilva. The sequence continues at coordinate 2,049,697 of NZ_JBHUNP010000001.1, read as the reverse complement.
CGAAGCAAGCGAGGGCGGCGGCGGCGCCGACCCGATGGCATTCCCGTTCGACTGGCACGCCGCGCAGATAACGGAATTTGCCGAAGCGGTGCGCGCGGGACGGCAGCCACTGTCGAACGGGCATACGGCGCTCAAGGTGCACCGGTTGATCGATGCGTTGATGCGCTCGGCAAGTGAAGGGCGGCGCGTGGAGGTTTGAGGCCCCAAGAGACAGCAGCCGTTGAAGGTCGAAGCGGCGCTCCGGTCGTGAGGATGAACCCCTCACCCTAACCCTCTCCCCTCAGGGGAGAGGGGATCCGTTCACAGTCTCTTCCAAGGGCATCAGCCCGCCAGGGCCGCCTTGCGGGCGATGCGCGCCTTGATGGATTCGACGTCGGCGCGCGGTGTCGCGGCGAAGAGGGTGCGGGTGTATTCGTGCTGGGGGGCGCTGAATACGGCGTCGCGGGTGCCGTGCTCGACCACGTCGCCGAAATACATCACCATCACCTCATCGGCGATGTAGCGCACGACGCTGAGATCGTGGCTGATGAAGACATAGGTCAATCCGAACTCGTCCTGCAGGTCCTTGAGCAGGTTCAGGATCTGCGCCTGCACCGACAGGTCGAGCGCCGAGACCGGCTCGTCGAGCACGAGGAAGCTCGGATTGAGCATCAGGGCGCGGGCGATGGCGATGCGCTGGCGCTGGCCGCCGGAGAACATGTGCGGATAGCGGTTGAAGTGCTCGGGGCCGAGCCCGACCTTGACCAGCATGGCCATGGCGCGCTCGCGCCGCTCGGCCGCCGGCATATTGGTGTTGAGCAGGAGCGGCTCGGCCAGAACGTCGCCGATCTTCTGGCGCGGATTGAGCGAGCCATAGGGATTCTGGAAGACGATCTGCACCTTCTGGCGCAGTTCGCGGGTGACGTGATGGGCGTCGGCGGGAATGCCGTCGATGATGATCTCGCCGGAGGTGGGCGCATCGATCAGGGTGATCATGCGCGCAAGGGTCGACTTGCCGCAGCCACTCTCACCGACGACGGCGAGGGTCTTGCCCTTCTCAAGGGTGAAGGAAACGCCCTTCACCGCCTGGACCACCTTGGCCGGCCGGAACAGGCCGCCGCTGGTGTGGTACTCGCGCTTGAGATCGCGCACTTCGAGAACGGGGGTCGCCATGATCAGACTCCCGGAGCCGGTTCGAAGCGGAAATCGGAGACGGTGGGCAGCCGGTCGCCGGTGGCGTTTTCCGGCAGGGCCGACAGCAGCGCGCGGGTGTAGTTGGACTTGGGGTTCTCGAACAGGGAGAGGACGTCGGCCTCCTCCATCTTGTGCCCCTTGTACTGCACGATGACGCGATCGGCGGTCTCGGCAACCACGCCCATGTCGTGGGTGATCATGATCAGGCCCATGCCGTGCTCGGCCTGGAGGCGCATCAGGAGATCAAGGATCTGCTTCTGGATGGTGACGTCGAGGGCGGTGGTCGGCTCGTCAGCGATCAGGAGCTTGGGATTGCAGGCAAGCGCCATGGCGATCATGACGCGCTGGCACTGGCCGCCCGACATCTGGTGCGGGAAGGCACCGAGCCGGTCGGCCCCATCGCGGATGCCGACGAGACGCAGCAGTTCTATCGCCCGATCGCGGGCGGCGCGGCCATTGAGGCCGAGGTGGCGGCGCAGCACCTCCTCGATCTGGAAGCCGATGGTGAAGCAGGGATTGAGGCTGGCGATCGGCTCCTGGAAGATCATGGCGATATCCTTGCCGATGATCTGCCGCTTCTGCTGGGCGGACATGCGCAAGAGGTCGAGGCCTTCGAACTCCATCTTGTCGGCGGTGACGGTGGCGGTATTGGGCAGAAGGCCCATGACCGCGAGCATGGCCACGGACTTGCCGGAGCCGGATTCACCGACAATGGCCAGCACTTCGCGGCTGTCGACCGAGATGTCGATGCCGTCCACGGCCTTGAACAGGCCGGCAGAGGTGTCGAAGGCGACGGTGAGATTGCGGATTTCAAGCAAGGCCATGGTGGTCAGCTCCGCTTGAGCTTGGGATCGAGCGCATCGCGCAGGCCGTCACCGACGAGGTTGATGGAGAGCACGGTGATCAGGATGGCGAGACCGGGGAAGGTCACCACCCACCAGGCGCGCAGGATGAACTGGCGGGCCTCGGCGAGCATGGTGCCCCATTCGGGCGTCGGCGGCTGGGCGCCGAGACCGAGAAAGCCGAGCGCAGCGGCGTCGAGAATAGCGCTCGAGAAGCTGAGGGTGGCCTGCACGATCAGCGGCGCGAGGCAGTTGGGCAGGATGGTGACGAACATCATGCGCAGATGACCGGCGCCGGCAACGCGGGCGGAGGTGACGTAATCCTTGCCGAGTTCGCCGAGCACGGCCGAGCGGGTGAGGCGGACGAAGTGGGGCTGCAGCACCACGGCGATGGCGATCATCATGTTGATGAGGCCGGGGCCGAGGATGGCGACCATCACCAGCGCCAGCAGCAGCGAGGGGAAGGCCAGGATCAGGTCCATGATGCGCATCAGCAGCGTGTCGACCCAGCCGCGGGCATAGCCGGCGAGGAGGCCGAAGATGATGCCGCTGGTGAGGGCGATCACCACGACGACTGCGCCGATCAGCAGCGAATAGCGGGCGCCGTGGATCAGGCGGGAGAGAATGTCGCGACCGACGGCGTCAGTGCCGAGGATGAAGCCGGCGCGGCCGCCCTCGAGCCAGGAGGGCGGAACCAGCAGGGCGTCGCGGAACTGCTGCGACGGCGAGAAGGGCGCGATCCAGTCGGCGAGCAGCGCCATCAGCACGAGGAGGACAAACACCACCAGGCCGATGACGGCGCCGCGGTTGACGGAGAAATAGTACCAGAACTCGCGCAGGCGAGCGGTCCGAGTGGCCACGGGCATGGCAGTTGCGGCAGCGTCGGTCATCGCAGCCTCCTAGCGGTGCCGGATGCGGGGATTGATGAGCCCGTAGAGCACATCGACGATGAGATTCACGGCCATCACGATGAGCGCGATCAGCAGCAGGCCGGCCTGGACCACCGGATAGTCGCGCCGGGAGATGGCATCCACCATCCACTTGCCGATGCCCGGCCAGGAGAAGATGGTTTCGGTGAGAATGGCGCCGGCCATCATCACGCCGACCTGCAGGCCGATGGTGGTGACCACCGGGATCAGGGCGTTGCGCAAGGCGTGGATGCCGATGACCTGCCGCGGGGCGAGGCCCTTGGCGCGGGCAGTACGGACATAGTCGTCGCCGAGCACTTCCAGCATGGCCGAGCGGGTCTGGCGCGCGATCACCGCCAGCGGGATGGTGCCCAGGGTAATGGTGGGCAGGATCAGGTGCCGCAGGGCGGAAACGAAGGCGCCATCCTGCCCCGAGAGGAGGGAGTCGATGGTCATGAAGCCGGTGACGGCCGGGAAGAAATAGAGGAGGTCGATGCGACCCGACACCGGGGTCCAGCCGAGGATGCCCGAGAACAGGATGATGAGCAGCAGGCCCAGCCAGAAGATCGGCATGGAATAGCCGACAAGGGCGGTGCCCATCAGCGTCTGGTCGAGCCAGGAGCCACGGCGCACGGCAGCGATGATGCCCGCAGGGATGCCGAGCACGACGGCGAAGATCGTGGCGCAGAAGGCCAGTTCAACCGTTGCCGGGAACAGGGTGAGGAAATCGCGGATCACGGGGCGCTTGGTCGAGATCGAGGTCCCGAAATCGCCCTGGAAGATGCCCAGCAGGTAGTCCCAATACTGCACCCAGATCGGACGGTCATAGCCGAACTGGACCATGAGCTCCTGGTAGCGCTCGGGCGAAACGCCGCGCTCACCAGCAATCAGCAGGATGGGATCGCCCGGCAGCACGCGGACGAAGGCGAAGGCCACGATCGTGATGCCGATGAAGGTCGGCACGATCAGGAGCAGGCGCTGGAGAAGGAAGCGGATCATTCGTTTCTTTCGGGATGCCGGGGGCGGATGGCCCGCCCCCGGTCTTAGTCCCGATTACTCGGCGATGTCGACGCCGTCAAAGGCGTGAGTGCCCTTGGGGTCCATGACGTAGCCGGTGACCTTGTTGCTCATCGGCATGAAGACGAGGGAGTGCGCGATGGTCGCCCACGGAGCCTCACGCTTGAAGACTTCCTGAGCTTCCATGTAGAGCTCGGCACGTTCTTCCTGGCTGGTCAGGGTCTTGGCTTCCTGAACCAGGGCGTCGAACTCCTCGTTGCACCACTGGGCGCGGTTGGCACCGCCAACGGCGTCACAGCCGAGCAGCACGGCGAGGAAGTTGTCCGGATCGCCATTGTCGCCGGTCCAGCCGAGCAGCACCGCACCGTCGCGGTCCACCTGCGAGGACTGCTCGAGGTATTCGGCCCATTCCATGGAGACGATCTCGACGTCGACGCCCACTTCGGCGAAGTCAGCCTGGATCAGTTCGGCCATGCGGCGGGCATCCGGGTTGTACGGACGCGACACCGGCATCGCCCAGACCTTCATCGAGAGGTTCTCGACGCCTTCGGCAGCCAGCATCTCGCGGGCGGCTTCCGGATCATACGGATCGTCTTCGATCGACTCGTTGTAGGACCACATGGTCGGCGGGATCGGGTTCACGGCCACGGTGGCCTGGCCCTCGAACACGGCCTGGACGATCGCTTCCTTGTCGATAGCCATGTTCAGCGCCTTGCGAACATTGGCGTTGTCGAACGGCTCCTGCTGGGTGTTGTAGGCGAGGAAGCCGATGTTCAGGCCTTCCTGCTCCATCAGGGTCAGGTTCGGGTCGTTGCGGATGGTCTCGAGGTCAGCCGGGTTCGGGTACGGCATGATGTGACATTCGCCCGCCTGCAGCTTCTGCAGACGCACGGCCGGGTCGGTGGTGATGGCGAAGACCAGATCGTCGATCGGCTGCACGCCACCCCAGTAGTCGTCGAAGCTGGCGTAGCGGATGGCCGCATCCTGCTGGTAGGCGACGAACTGGAACGGACCGGTGCCGATCGGCTGCTGGTTCAGCATGTCCATGGTGCCGGCCGCTTCGAGCTGGTCAGCATATTCCTTGGACACGATGGAGGCGAAGTCCATGGCCAGGTTCGCGATGAACGGAGCTTCCGGACGGGTCAGGGTGAACTTGACGGTGTAGTCGTCGATCTTCTCGATGTTGGCGAGCAGTTCGCCCATCGACATGGAGTTGAAATATTCCCAGGTGATGCCGGTCGAATAGGCATACCACGGGTGATCTTCCTTCCACTGACGCTCGAACGAGAACAGCACGTCGTCGGCGTTGAAATCGCGGGTGGGGGTGAAGTAGTCGGTGGTGTGGAACTTCACACCCTGGCGGAGATGGAAGGTGTATTCCAGGCCGTCCTCGGAGACTTCGTAGCTCTCGGCAAGGCCGGGCTCGGTGGTCGAGGCGCCCTTGGTGAACTGCACCAGGCGGTTGTAGATCGGACGCGAGGAGGCGTCGAAAGTGGTGCCAGCGGTGTAGGGGGCCGGGTCAAAGCCTTCCGGCGAGCCTTCCGAGCAGTAGACCAGCGTCTTTGCCTGAGCGGCACCGACGGTCAGCGCGAGCACGGCGGAAGCCGCCAGCAGCGTCTTGGTCAGTTTCATGTTTTTGTCTCCCGATAACTTATGGCCCCGGCGTTCCCGTCCGAGGCTTGGCGACACAAAAGCCTAGAATCCACGGCGGCGCAATGGGTGAGTTTGACCATCTGGTCAATCGTGTGACAGCGAAATGGCTTTCCACAGGAATGGACGGATGTTGGAACAAGCGTTCGCATGCGCCGATCGCTTGACCTGCTCCACTGCCGAGGCGAAGCATGGCCGCATGAGCCAAGCCATTGCCACGATCACCCTGGTTGTTGCCGACTATGATGAGGCGATCGCGTTCTATTGCGACAAGCTCGGGTTCGATTTGCTTGAAGACACGGCGCTGGGCGGCAAGCGCTGGGTGGTCGTCGCACCACAAGGTGGTGGCGCCCGGGTGCTGCTGGCACGAGCGGCGGATGAGCGGCAGCGGGCTGTGGTCGGCAACCAGACGGGCGGGCGGGTGATGATGTTCCTGGAGACGGACGATTTCGCCCGAGATCACCGCCGCATGCTTGCGGCTGGCGTGACGTTCCTGGAAGAGCCGCGGCACGAGAGCTATGGCACAGTGGCAGTGTTCGTCGATCTTTACGGAAACAAATGGGACCTTATCGAGCCGCGGCGCTGAGCTTTCTGCTCCTGACTGCACCATCTCTGGCACAGGCGCCGGGATGGCATTATTCGCCCCTGCCGGGAGAAGGCGATCGCGCCACGCTCGGGTGCGATCGCGACAGCACGCCCAACGACTATGCCTGTCTCGCCGTGCGCTGCGAGGACGACTACAGCGTCGGCGTTCATGTCCACACCAGCCGGCATCCGGATGATCTCGGCACCTGGGAAACGACCCTCGACCGCGAGAACAAGCAGGTGGTGGCCGAACCATCGGAGGCGCCTTATGGCGGCCGCATCGTGGAAGAGGCGGATTGGCTGTTACAGGGGCTGCGGCACGGCACCTTCGTCTATCTTCGGCATGCCGACGACGAGGGCGGCGGCTTCCGCTTCATCGACCTGACCGGCTCGCTGTTTGCCATCAACGCAGCGCTTGCCTGGTGTGCACCACGTGTGCCGGCAGGGGCCGAACCCAACGACGCCTCCGGCGTTGACGCAGCAAATTCGAAGGAGAACGACAATGGATCGTCGCCCGCTGGGACGCAGTGAACTGGTGATCGAGCCGCTGGTGCTCGGCGGCAATGTGTTTGGCTGGACCGTGGACGAGAAGGCCGGATTCGACATCCTCGACGCCTTCGTCGACGCCGGCTTCACCGCGCTCGACACTGCCGAAGGTTATCCGAACTGGGTGCCGGGCAACCCGCCTGGCATGAGCGAAACCATCATCGGCAAGTGGATGAAGGCGCGCGGCAATCGCGACAAGGTGCACGTTTTTACCAAGGTGAACTCGGGCAAGAAGCCGGGTGGGCTGAAGTCGGACGGGATCCGCCAATCGATCGAGGCCTCGCTGAAGCGGCTGCAGACCGACTATGTGGACCTCTATTTCAGCCACTGGCCGGACGCGGAGGCGAACCACGAAGAGACGCTCGGCGCCTATGACACCCTGATCCGGTCGGGAAAGGTGCGGGTGATCGGCGCCTCCAACTACACCGCGCAGATGGTGGAAGAGGCCGAGAACACCGCGGTGATCAAGTCGCTGCCCCGCTACGAGGTGCTGCAGCCGCGCTACAACCTTTATGATCGCGCGGAGTTCGAGGCGCTGCAGCCGGCGGTGGAGAAGTTCGAACTCGGCACCATCGTCTATTATAGCCTGGCTTCGGGATTCCTGACGGGCAAGTACCGGTCCAAGGACGATCTCGGGCAGTCGCCGCGTGGCGGCGGCGTCGAGAAATACCTGGACGACAAGGGCCAGCGCATTCTCAAGGCGCTGGATGAGGTGGCGGGCGCTGTTGGAGCCACTCAGGCCGAAGTAGCACTGGCCTGGTTGGTGGCGCAGAAGGGTGTCAGCGCGCCGATCGCGTCGGCGACCTCGGTCGAGCAGGTGCAGAGCCTCGCCAAAGGCGTGCGACTGGGCCTGAGCGAGGAGCAGGTGCGCGTTCTGGATCAGGCGGGGGCGTAACTATCCCCACCCTACCCTCCCCCTCGAGGGGGAGGGTGCGAGAGCTCAGTGGCTCGTCACCACTCGAAGGCGGGGCCGTTCTCGCGGGCGCCGAGCAGGAAGATGTCGGCGGTGAGGCGGAGGGGGGCGGCGTCGACGTCGGTTTCACGACGCTCGAGCAGTGCGGCGAAACGGTCGTAGATGGCGGCGTATTCCTCGTCGCCGTGTTCGAGAATGGTCTCACCGTCGACCTTGAGGGTGCGGCCGCCGCGCTCGAGCAGCACCGTCCGCCCCTTTCCCGTGGTGAAGCGGATGGTCCAGATTTCGCCGGTTTCCTCGAGCCAGTTGAACCCGGCGGAGAGTTCTGGCCGATGCGGCTGGCCGGACTTGAAGCGGATGTCGACATCCACGGGGGTCTGCTTGTTGGCCGGGAAGGTCAGCCGCGCGCCTTCGACGAACACCGGGAAGGGCATGACCTTGGTGAAGATCGAAAGGGCATTGATGCCCGGATCGCAGACGCCGAAGCCCCCTGGCTCCCATACCCAATCCTGACCGGGATGCCACTTGCGAACGCTTTCGCGCCAGTCGATGCGGGCAGAGGTGACGCCTTCGTCGACGAGGAGCGCCTTGGCCCGGTCCACCGCGGCGTTGAACTGGGAGTGCCAGGTCTGGAACAGCACGCGATCGAGGCGCCGCGCATGGGCGATGAGATCGTCGAGTTCGGAGATAGTCGGGGTCGGCGGCTTTTCCATCAGCACGTCCTTGCCGGCGTCGAGCGCCTCGCGGACAATCTGGTGGCGCACGCCGGGCGGCGTGCAGACAGCGACCAGGTTCACGTCGGGCATGGCGGCATAGAGTTCCGCCGGCGTGCGGAACACCGGCACGTCGCCATGGCCGATCCCGCGGGTGGAGACGGTGGCGGCGAGTTCGAAATCGTCTGACGCGTCGATGACCGGCAGGTGCTGGTCGACGGCGATCTTGCCCACTCCAATGACGGCGATGCGGCGCTTGGCCATGGATCGTGCTCCCAAGAAGATCGTGGCTATAGAGCAGACGGAACGACCGGCCGCCAGAGCAAAAGTATGATTATTCCGCCGGCTGCCACAACTCGACCGGATTGCCTTCGGGATCGTGGATGCGGGCAAAGCGGCCGGTTTCGGGAGAGTCCCACTCGTCCGGCCGGGTTTCCACGGCAATGCCGGCGATTTGCAGCTGCACGATAAGGGCGTCGAGATCATCGACGCGGAAGTTGATCATCCACTGCTTCTCGGCAGGAAAATAGCTGGTCTCCAACTTGAACGGGGCGAAGACCGTGGGGCCCGCCGCCTGCTGCCAGAAACCGGAGACGCCGAGGTGGGTCTCGTACCACTCTGCCAGTGCCTGGTTGTCGCGCGAGCGGAAGAAAACGCCGCCTATTCCTGTTGCCTTGGCCATGTGGACCCTCCTCTCAGGTGACGAGAATGGCGCGGAAGTCGTTGACATTGGTGCCGGTGGGACCGGTGACGACGAGATCGCCGATGGCGTTGAATGCGGTCCAGGCGTCGTTGGCGGAAAGGGCGGCCAGCGGATCGACGCCAGCGCGGCGCAGGCGCGCGGCCGTGGTGCCGTCGGCATAGGCGCCGGCATTGTCCTCGGAGCCGTCGATGCCGTCGGTATCACAGGCAATGGCGGAGATGTTCTCCAAGCCATCGATGGCGATGGCGAAGGCGAGGAGGAACTCGCTGTTGCGACCGCCACGGCCACCGCTGCCGCGAATGGTGACGGTGGTCTCGCCGCCCGACAGCAGCACGGCGGGACGGGTGAAAGGCCGGTCGCGGGTGGCGGTTTCGCGGGCGAGTGCGGCATGCACCTGGCCGACGTCGCGGGCCTCGCCTTCGATGGAGTCGGAGAGGATTGCGGGGGTTATCCCCTGCTCTGCCGCGAGCGCTGCGGCGGCTTCGAGCGACAGGGCGGCGGAGGCGATGGTGGCGACGGTGTTGCGCGAGAAGGCCGGGTCGGTGGGCAGGGGCGCGGGATTCTCGTCGCTGGCGAGGAGGCGCGCGGCTGCCAGCGGCAGGTCGAGACGGTAGAGGCTCGCATATTGGCGGGCCATCGCACGGGTGCCGGCCAGCGGCACGGTGGGGCCGGAAGCAACCAGGGCCGGATCGTCGCCGGGAACGTCGGAAACCACCAGGGTGGCGACGCGCGCCGGGGCGCAGCGGAGAGCGAGGCGTCCGCCCTTGACCGTGGAGAACTGGTTGCGGATGAGGTTCATCACGCCGATCGGCGCGCCGGAGGCAAGCAGGGCACGGTTGATGGCCTGTTCGTCCTCGAGGCTGAGGCCGGCGGCCGGTGCGGGCAGCAGGGCGGAGCCGCCGCCCGAGATCAGTGCCACGACCAGGTCGTCCGGACCGAGGCCGGAGACAGTTTCCATCAGGCGGCGGGCGGCGAGGAAGCCGGCGGCGTCGGGGACCGGATGGGCTGCCTCGACGATCTCGATGCGTTCGCAGGGCTCGGCATAGCCATAGCGGGTGACGACGAGGCCGGAGAGCGGACCATCCCAGGCCTGCTCGAAGGCACGTGCCATCTGCGCGGACGCCTTGCCGGCGCCGATGACCACGGTGCGGCCCTTCGGGCGCTCGGGAAGGTGGCGCAGAATTGCAGGGCCAGGATCGGCCGCGGCAACGGCTGCCCGAAAAAGACGTTCCAGCAGTTCGCGCGCCATGTGCATCCTCCCGCCTTGCGCTTTACATGGCCCAAGGTTAGCCAGCAATACGGCAGCGCCTCGCCGCCGACCACGCGACCAGCCCGGGAACCAGCATGACCGAACGCTTCGCCATCTATTTCGCCCCTTCGGCCGAGAGCGCGCTGTGGGAAAGGGCATCCCAGTGGCTGGGGCGGGATGCGGCAAGCGGCGAGTTGTTCGACGGCACGGTGGCGGGGGTGGACCGCAGCCGGCTCCTCAACCTGACGCAGGATGCGAGCCGCTACGGATTTCATGCAACGCTGAAGGCCCCGATGGCCTTGCCCCCGGAGCACGGCGCCGAGGATTTGCGCGAAGCAATGCGGCGCTTCTGCCGCGTTCGGCGGCCGCTCGACCTCGGACGGCCGCGGATCGAGAACCTCAGCGGGTTCCTGGCGCTGGTGGTCGAGCCGAGCGAATCGCTGAGCGATCTGGCGGCGGATGTGGTGGAAGCGTTCGAGCCGTTCCGGGCGCCGATGTCGCTGCGCGATCGCGAGAAGCGCGTCGCCAAGGGGCTGACTGAGAGGCAGGTCGAACTGCTCGATGCCTATGGCTATCCCTATGTGTTCGACCAGTTCCAGTTTCACATGACGCTGACCGACCGGCTCGGGGCGGAAGATGCTCGGGACATCGCGCAGGCAGCGGCGACGTGGTTTGCGCCGGTGCTCGAGGAGCGGCTGGTGCTGGACCGGCTGTCACTGTTCCACGAGCCCGATAGCGGCAAACTGTTCCGGCGCATCGCCGATTTCCGCCTGGGGGACGCACAGTGAGGGGGGCGGCGTTCTCCAATGCCAGGCTGGTGCTGCCGGACCGGGTGATGCACGGTGGATTGGCGGTCGGCGACGGGCAGATCGCGGCCATCGACGAGGGTGCCACGCTTGGTGAGGACATGGAGGAGGATTTCCTGATCCCCGGCCTCGTCGAGCTCCATACCGACCATCTCGAAAGCCATTACCGGCCGCGGCCGGGCGTGTTCTGGGACCCGGTGGCGGCACTGCATGCGCATGATGCGCAGATCGCCGGATCCGGAATCACCACCGTCTTCGATGCCGTGCGGCTCGGTTCGGATGCCGAGCTCAAGGATATGGGCACGCATGTGGAGCGGCTGACCGGGGCCATTGCCACGGGAACGCGGGATGGGTGGCTGAGAGCCGAGCACTTCATCCACCTGCGCTGCGAATTGCCGAGCCACGACGTGCTGGCGCAGTTCGATACCTTCGCCCAGCACCGGCTGACCAAGCTGGTTTCGATGATGGACCACACGCCGGGGCAGCGGCAGTTCCGCTCGCTCGAGGCGTATCGGCGGTTCTATCAGGGCGCGCGCAGTGAGGCCGAGATGGAGCGCTTCATCGCGGAGCGGCTGGCGGAGCACCACCGCTATGCTGCAGCACACCGCGCCCACATCGTTCGCCATGCCTTCGAGGCAGGCCTGGCTCTCGCCAGCCATGATGATGCAACCCTGGCGCATGTGGACGAGGCGGTGGCGGATGGTGTCGCAATCGCCGAATTCCCGACCACGCTCGAGGCGGCGGCCGCGGCGCATGATGCGGGGCTGGCGATTCTCATGGGCGCGCCGAACGTCGTGCGCGGCGGGTCGCACTCCGGCAATATCTCGGCCATTGATCTGGTGGCGGGTGGCCTGCTCGATATCCTCAGCTCGGATTATGTGCCGTTTGCGATGCTGCAGGCAGCCTTCGTGCTGCCGGAGCGGGTCGAGGGGCTCACCCTGCCGGAGGCGATAGCGTTGGTGTCCAGCAATCCGGCTCGGGCGGCGGGGCTGAACGACCGTGGGGAGATCGCCATCGGCAAGCGCGCCGATCTGGTCAGGGTGCGCATGGCCGGCAACCTGCCGGTGGTGCGCGGCGTGTGGCGCCAGGGCGTGCGGGTCGCCTGATGGCGAAGCCCCTCGGTTCGCTGGTGCTGGTGGTTGGTGCCTCGGGCGTTGGCAAGGACACGCTGATCAACGCCGGACGGCAGGCGCTCGAGGGAGACCCGCGGTTCAGCTTCGTGCGCCGGATCGTGACGCGGCCGGCCGACGCCGAGACCGAGGATCACGAGAGCATGGCTCCCGAGGAGTTCGCCCGGCAGGAGGCGGCGGGCCGCTTCGCCCTGACATGGGACGCGCATAACCTCCGTTACGCTCTGCCGATCAGCATCGAAACCGACATCGCTCTCGGGCGCACGGTGGTGGCGAACGTCTCGCGGCATGTGGTGGGCAAGGCCCGCGACAAGTATCCCGCCTGCGCCGTGATCCTCGTAACCGCCGAGATTTCCTTGCGCGCGGAGCGGTTGATGACCAGGGGACGCGAGTCACCGGACCAGATCACCTCGCGCCTGGCGCGGGAGAGCGCGCCCGTTCCGGCCGGAATTCACCCCATCATCATCGACAATTCGGGGCCGGTGGCGATCGGGGTCACCGCTTTCGTGATGGCGCTACGGGCGATCGCAGCGCAGGATTGAACCCTGCGGACAGTTGCGGCGTTGCAGCCGGAGCGTCAACTGTGAGCGGAGCGTAGCCATGGGTCGAAGCGGCCTCTATGCCGTCATCGCCATTTTGGCGATCGCCCTGGTCATGCTCGCGATCTATGCCTACCAGCAGCAGCAGACATCCGGCCCCAGCCTCGAGGTACGGGTGGACGAACAGGGGATCAGCATCGATGGCAATGGTTGAGATGACAGGTGGCCGGCGGCAGGCCATCAAGACGGCGATCCACGCCGAGTTGCAGCGCCAGGCGCAGGCAGGCGCCCACCGCGTCGACACCGAAGAGCTGGCCGCTGCCGTGGAAGAAGCGCTCGATCCCGATGAGCCGGTCGAGGAAGGCAAGCGGCCGCAGGAGCTGAACGCCACCAACGACGACTGAGCTCTCGCGCGGACTAGGCTGCAAACACGCGCCAGCGGCGGGGACGGAAGCTGAGTTCGGTGCGCTCGACGGCAGGATCGTCGAAGGGCAGATCCACCTCCACCCGCTGCTCGGAATCGGCGAGTTGAACCTCGACCCGTCGCGTGCCGCCAACCCGGCGGCTGGTCACGACGCGGCCCTTCAATGCAGCCTCGGCGTCGGTCAGTTCCACATCGTGCGGGCGGAAGAAGAGGCGCCCGGCGCTTTCTCCGCCAGCGGCCGGTATTCCGATCGACTTGCCCCCGGTGTGAAGTTCACCATTCACCGCCGTTACCGGCACCTGGCTCGACTCGCCGATGAAGCCGAAGACGAAGGGAGAGCCGGGGCGGTCATAGACCTCGTCCGGCGTGCCCACCTGTTCGATCCTGCCCTGGCTCATGACGCAGAGCCGGTCGGCCAGTTCCAGCGCCTCTTCCTGATCGTGCGTGACGAATACGGTGGTGTGACCGGTGCGCTCGTGGATTTCGCGCAGCCACCGGCGCAGCTCGCGGCGGACCTGGGCATCGAGAGCGCCAAAGGGTTCGTCGAGCAGCAGGACGCGAGGTTCGATCGCAAGGGCGCGCGCCAGGGCGACCCGCTGGCGCTGACCGCCGGATAATTGTGCCGGATAGCGCTTCTCGAGGCCAGAGAGCTGGACCAGATCGAGCAGTTCGAGGGCGCGGCGGCGGATCTCTCCGGCTGGCGGGCGGCTCGAGCGCGGACGCACCTTGAGGCCGAAGCCGACATTGTCGAGCACCGTCATATGACGGAACAGGGCGTAGTGCTGGAATACGAAGCCGATCTGGCGCTCCTGCACCGATTTGGAGGAGGCTTCTTCCTCGCCGAAGAAGATGCGCCCATCGGTGGGCTGTTCGAGGCCGGCAATCAGGCGCAGCAGGGTGGTCTTGCCGGAACCGGAAGGGCCGAGGAGCGCGATCAGCTCGCCCGAGTGGATGTCGAGCGAAACATCGTGGAGCGCCGGGAACCGGTCGAACTCCTTACGCACATGGTCAACGCGAACGTCCATGGGTCTCTTTCCCGTCAATGGTTGCGGGTGGCCGCGAGCTCATCGCCGTAGCGCCACTCGAGCACGGTCTTGAGCACAAGAGTCACCAGCGCCAGCAGCGCCAGCAGCGAAGCCAGGGCGAAAGCCGCCGTGGCGTTGTATTCATTGTAGAGCATCTCCACCTGCAGCGGCATGGTGGTGGTCTGGCCGCGAATCTTGCCCGAGACCACTGCAACGGCGCCAAACTCGCCCATGGCGCGGGCATTGCAGAGCAGCACCCCGTAAAGCAGGCCCCAGCGGATGTTGGGCAGCGTCACTCGGCGAAAGGTCTGCCAGCCGGACGCACCAAGCGACAGTGCCGCCTCTTCATCGCCGGTTCCCTGATCCTGCATCAAGGGGATGAGTTCGCGGGCGACGAAGGGGAAGGTGACGAAGATGGTCGCCAGCACCAGTCCGGGCACGGCAAACAGCACCTCGATGCCATAGCTCTTGAGCCAGGGACCGAGGAAACTGCCAGCGCCGAACAGGAGGACGTAAACGAGACCCGAAATCACCGGCGACACGGAAAAGGGCAGGTCGATCAGGGTGATCAGGAAAGCCTTGCCGCGGAACTCGAACTTGGCGATCGCCCAGGCGGCACAGATGCCGAACACGACGTTCAGCGGCACCGCGATTGCGGCGACGGTCAGCGTCAGGCGGATGGACGATTGTGCTTCCGGCAGTTGCAGGGACGACCAGTAGGCGCCGAGCCCCTGCCGCAGCGCTTCGGTGAAGACAGCATAGAGGGGCAGCACCAGGAACAGGGCGAGGAACACCAGGCCGACCGCGATCAGCAAACGACGGACACCGGGTGCCTCACCGGTGGGGTCAGCGAAACGGCGGTCAGCGGCCATAGCCATACCTCCCGCGGCTCCAGGCCTGGATCAGGTTGATCACGAACAGCAGCACGAACGAGATCGACAGCATGATCGTCGCGATCACGGCCGCTCCGGCGTAGTTGTACTCCTCGAGACGGATGACGATGAGCAGCGGGGCGATCTCCGAAACGAACGGGATATTGCCGGCAATGAAGATGATCGAGCCATATTCACCCACCGCTCGCGCAAAGGCGAGCGCGAAGCCGGTGAGAATCGCCGGCAGCAGCCCGGGCAGCAGCACGCGGGACACCGTCTGCAGGCGATCGGCGCCGAGAGTCGCGGCCGCCTCCTCGACGTCGGCTCCTGCTTCCTCGAGGATCGGCTGCACGGTACGCACGACGAAGGGCAGGCCGATGAAGATCATGGCGATGATGATGCCGACGGGGGTGTAGGCGATGCGCCAGCCGAGCGGCGCCACCAGTTGGCCGATGATGCCGTTGGGCGCGTAGATCGCGGTTAGGGCAATGCCGGCCACCGCCGTGGGCAAGGCGAAAGGCAGATCGACAATGGCATCGGCAATGCGGCGGCCGGGAAAGCGGTAGCGTACCAGGATCCAGGCGATCAGGGTGCCGAAGAGGACGTTGACCGCCGCTGCCACCAGGGCGGTAACGAAGCTGGTACGCAGCGCTGCCAGCACCCGCGGGTCGCTGGCAATTGCCCAGAAGCCCGCGGGGCCGACGCCGGCGGCGCGAAGCACCAGCGCAATCAGCGGGATCAGGATGATGATGCCGAAATAAAAGAGAGTGAAGCCAAGTGCCGGGCCGAAGCCGGGCAACACGCTGCGGGGACGAAGGCGTCGTCGCAATACCAAAGGCATCATCCCTTGTCCGTCCCGGCGCGTCACACTAGCGCGATAGCCGGCACACTCAAGATCGACCGTCACCTCAGGACGGCCGGCACAGAAATAAACGGCCACCAGAGCGTCAGCCGCAGCAAAGTTGTGCCGCCGGCCTCACATCGGGCCGGCGGCACCGTTGCGAGCTATTGACGGGGACCGGAGTAAATCTGGTCGAAGACACCACCGTCGCCGAAGTATTTCGGCTGGGCCTCGCGCCAACCGCCGAACTCCTCGATGGTGACCAGGTTCACCTGGCCGAAGCGGGCGATATCCTCGGCGGCCGCAGCGTCCGGGCGGTAGGGCCGGTAGTAGTTCGCGGCAGCGATGGCCTGGCCTTCGTCGGAGTAGAGGTACTCGAGGTAGGCCTGAGCCACTTCGGTATTGCCCTTTCGTTCGGCGTTGGCCGGAACCAGCGCGACCGGCGGCTCTGCCCGGATGGAGATCGACGGCGTGACGATGTCGAAGGCGTCGGGGCCGAGCTCCTCCAGCGCCAGCCAGGCTTCGTTCTCCCAGGCGAGCAAGACATCGCCGATACCACGCTGCACGAAGGTGGTGGTGGAGCCGCGGGCACCGGTATCGAGCACCGGCACATGGCGGAAGAGCTCGCCCACGAACTCCTGTGCCCTCGCCTCGTCATTGCCATACTCGGCGCGTGCCCAGGCCCAGGCGGCGAGGAAATTCCAGCGGGCGCCGCCGGAGGTTTTCGGATTGGGGGTGATGACCTCGATGCCTTCGCGAACCAGGTCGCCCCAGTCCTGGATGTTCTCGGGGTTGCCCTTGCGAACCAGGAACACGATGGTCGAGGTATAGGGCGCGTTGTTGTTTTCGAGCGTGCCGCGCCAGTCGGTGGGGATCAGTCCCGCGTCGGCAATGGCGTTGATGTCGCTTTCGAGTGCCAGGGTGACCACATCGGCTTCCAAGCCATCGATCACTGTGCGGGCCTGCGAGCCAGAGCCGCCATGGGTCACCTGAACGGCGACAGTTTCGCCCGTTTCCTCCTGCCAATGGGCGACGAAGGCCTCGTTGAACTCACGGTAGAGTTCGCGGGTGGGGTCGTAGGAGACGTTGATCAGGGTCTTGTCCTGACCATGTGCAGTGACGGCAAAGCCCAGGACCAGGGCAGCGCCAAGACCGAGATAGGCGAGATAGCGAGGATAGCGTTTCAACGGGGACCTCCGGGTTCTCGATGCCGAAAGACTATCAGGCAAGTAGAGTATTACGAGTCGTTGCCGTGCCGTTGAGAGGCTTGGGCCAGAAAGAATTTCGCGCCGCCTGCCCTTGCGTGCAGACGGATGTTGCGCCGCGACGGCGCGCCAGCCGGGAACGAGGGCGATGGCGCGTGCATTCCTGCCGCATCAGCGTCAGGAGCCCCTCCCCCCATGCCCAGCAACCGCGTGCATCTTTGCGTCGACATGCAGCGCATGTTCGTCGAGGCGACGCCGTGGCACATCGAGACCATGGCGGCGACCCTGCCCGGAATAGAGGCGCTGGTGGAGCGCGACCCGGAGTCTACGGTGTTCACCCGCTTCATCCCGCCACCGCCCGAGTCGGTGCGTGGCGCCTGGGTCGACTATTATGCAGCCTGGCCGCAGATGGCCGGTGACCGCGTGCCGGCGGAACTGCTGGAACTGACCCCGACGCTGCAACGATATGCGCCAAGGGCCCGCACGCTGGACAAGCCAGTGCTGTCACCCTGGTGGTCGGGAGAACTCCATCAGCATCTGCGAGCGCGCGAGGTCGACACGCTGATCATAACCGGCGGAGAGACGGATGTGTGCGTGCTCGCCACGGTGATGGGTGCCATCGATCTCGGCTATCATATCCTGCTGCCAACCGACGGGCTCTGCAGCTCGGCGGAAAGCTGCCACTCGGCCATGCTGTCGATATACGGCAGCAGGTTCGGCAGCCATCTGGCGACCACGACCATTCGGGACGTCCTTGAGGACTGGCGGTGACCCCATGTTGATCGGCTACCACGCATCGCACGAGCAGTTTGCCCCGAGCCTCCTGATGGCCTGCGCACAGGCCGCGGAAGAGGCTGGGTTCGCCTCGGTGAAATCATCGGACCACTTCCAGCCGTGGAGCGAGCGGCAGGGGCAATCGGGCTTTGCCTGGAGCTGGCTGGGTGCGTCCATGGCTGTAACCAGCGTGCCGTTCGGCTCGATCTGCGCGCCCGGCTACCGGTACCATCCGGCGGTGATCGCGCAGGGTGCAGCGACTCTGGCGGAGATGTTTCCGGACCGGTTCTGGCTGGCGATTGGCAGCGGGCAGGCGATCAACGAGGCCATGACGGGGCTGCCCTGGCCGGAGAAGGCGGAGCGCAACGCGCGGCTCAGCGAATGCGCGGCGGTGATCAAGGCGTTGCTGGCGGGTGAGACCGTGACGCATCGCGGCCGGATCACCGTGGTGGAAGCCAAGCTCTACTCGCGACCAGAGACGCCGCCACCCATCTTCGGCGCCGCCGTGACCGAGGAGACCGCGCGCCTCGTGGCGCAGTGGGCGGACGGGCTGCTGACCATCGGCAGCGAGCCGGAGGCTTCGCGCAAGGCCATTGAGGCGTTTCGAGAGGCGGGCGGCGAGGGCAAGCCGGTCTATGTGCAGCATGCCTTGAGCTGGGCGCCGACGGAGGACGAGGCAATGGAGCAGGCGCTGGACCAGTGGTCGAGCGCGGTCGCGGGGGGCGAGGTGAACTGGGACCTGCGGCGTCCGAAGGATTTCGATACGGTGGGGGCGCTGATCAGTGCCGATCGCATCCACCAGTCGGTGGCAGTTTCCGCCGATCCTGGCTGGCATGCCGAGCGTCTGGCCGCCTATCGCGAGCTCGGTGTCGATGCGGTGTATATCCACAATGTCGGCACCAATCAGCGCCAGTTCATCGAGGCGTTCGGAGCAAAGGTGCTGCCGCAGCTGGCGGACTAGCCGGGTTGCGGGCGCAGTGGGGAGCCAATAAGTTCCGGGCCGAGTGAGGCCGGAGACCACCAGCGCATGACCCTTGTTTCGCTCGGCAGGCTGGCCGGGACACTGATGCTTGCCGGCGCAGTGGCCGGCTGCGTCGACGCGGCTGTCGAGGTCGAGCTGATGGGGCCGGAAACGGCACAGGTGGTGGTGACGCAGGCCATGAACGCAGATTTCTACGGGATGCTAAAGACCGAAGCTGACGGCGACAGCGACCATGCGAGGCGGTTCTGCGTCGACGGGGAACTCACCGAGAAGCGGGATGGCAGCGCCACTTGCACCATAACCGCGGAGGGCACTCTGCGGCAGTTGCCCCGTGCCGGCCAACCGGTCCGCTTCACGCCCGAGGAAGATGGGCTCGTCAGGGTCGAGCTGGCGCTTGAAGAGGTGCGGGACGAGATCGGCGCCGGTGACACCGACGAGGACGGGCGGCGGATGCTCGAGGCTTTCTTTTCGGGGCGAAAGCTGACGGTCAGCTTCTTCGGTGGGGTGATCGCCGACACCAACATGGACGTCTCGGCGGATGGGCAAGCGGCTACCGCAGTGCTGCCGTTGCTGGACGTGGTCAACGAGACTGGCGACTGGCCGGACGTGCTTTATGCAGTCGTGGAGGCGCCCTGATGGACACTGTACGGGTTGGGTTCGCATCGCTGCCGCATGGGGATGGTTTGCCGCTGCCGCAACGGCAGACGGAGGGTTCTGCCGGATACGACTTGGTTGCAGCGCTGCCGTCGGAGGACTCGATCGAACTGCAGCCCGGCGCGCGTGCGCTGATACCTTGCGGCTTCGCGATGGCACTGCCACCAGGCTATGAAGGCCAGGTGCGGCCGCGCTCGGGGCTCGCGGTGAAACACGGGATCACCGTGCTCAATGCTCCGGGGACGATCGATGCTGACTACCGCGGCGAGGTGAAGGTGCCGCTGATCAATCTAGGGGCGGAGCCGTTTACGGTGCGGCGCGGAGACCGGATTGCGCAACTGGTGGTGGCACCGGTCAGTGTGATGGAGATCGTGGTCGAGGAGGCGCTCGATGAGACGGAGCGGGGTAGTAGCGGGTTTGGTTCGACGGGTATCGGCTAGCTTGGCGCTGGCCTTGGGCCTGGCGCTTCCTACTTTGGCGGGCGACCGGGCGCTGCTCGACATTATCGGCTATTCCGAAGACAGCCGCTTTCTCGTGTTCGAGGAGTTCGGCATCCAGGATGGGTCGGGCTTTGCCTATTCCAACTTCTATGCCGTGGACCTGCTCGAGGACAGTTGGGTGGTGGGCACGCCGCTGCGGATGCGGGCGAGTGACGAGGGCACATCTCTAGCGGATCTCCGGCAGAAGGCTCTGGCGGATGCACAGCCTGTATTGGCGGAACTCGAGATCAGCGTGCCGGCGGACGTCATTGCTTCGATCGGAGACGGCGTGCCCGAACAGGATGGCAAGAGCTTGCGATTTGGGCTGCCGGGTTATGAGCCGGGCACCGTGCGCAGCGATCATGAGCTACGGCTGGAGACTTTTCCCACCGCTGCCGCATCGCCGTGCATCGACTGGTTCGCCGTGGAGCCGCTCGGCTATGCGCTGACGCTCACGACGGGAGAGGAAGAGCGTCTGCTCCATCGAGACGACACGCTGCCGCGCTCGCGGGGCTGCCCGCAGGACTATCGTCTTTATGCCGTGGCGGTGCCGTTCAACAGCGCCGAGGGCGAGGGAGCGGTGGCGATCCTGTCCGTCTATCCGTTCGGCTTCGAGGGGCCGGACCGGCGTTTTCTGGCGGTGTCGCTTGGCCTCTGAAGCTTTCTCGCCCGAAGAGACCCGCCGCTATTCCCGTCACCTGGTGCTCAAAGGCATGGGTGGTGCGGGCCAGCAGAAGCTGAAAGCGGCTCGGGTCCTGGTGGTGGGTGCCGGAGGGTTGGGCAGTCCAGCCATTGCCTATCTGGCGGCTGCAGGCGTGGGAACGCTGGGGATTGCGGATAGCGACAGCGTGGCTGTGTCCAACCTGCAGCGGCAGGTGATTCACCGAACCGCGGATATTGACCGAGCCAAGACCGAGAGTGCCGCAGACTTCGTGCGTGAGCGCAATCCGTACGTGGCGGTGGTGGAGCATCCGGCTATCGAGGGGAACGATGCGGATCAGGTTCTGGCCGGATACGACCTGGTGCTCGACGGCACCGATACGCTGACGAGCAGGCGGATCGTTGCTGCCGCAGCAGCGCGACTCCGCTTGCCGCTCGTGTCGGGGGCGATGTCGATGTTCGACGGGCAGGTGACGGTATTTGCGCCGGGAGGGCCGTCCTTCGAGGCGGTGTTTCCGCCCGAGGCCGACGATGCCGATCTGCCGGGCTGCGAAGTCACCGGCATTATCGGCCCGCTACCGGGGGTGATCGGCAGCCTGATGGCCATGGAAGCGATCAAGCTGATCACCGGCATCGGCACACCGCTGGTGGGGCGGGTTCTGGTCTATGACGGCAAGCGGGGCGAGTTCACCACTCTCGAGGTGTGATGTCCCTACGCGTCCGGGTGCTTGAAGACGAGCGCCGCATTGGTGCCGCCGAAGCCGAAGCTGTTGCTGAGCACGACGCCGAGATCGACGTCATCACGGCGCTGGCGCAGGATCGGCATGTCCTCGAAGGCAGGATCGAGGGTTTCGATGTTGGCGCTCTCGGCGATGAAGCGGTGGTGCATCATCAGAATCGAGTAGATCGACTCGTGCACGCCGGTCGCGCCCTGCGAGTGCCCGGTCAGCGACTTGGTGGCAGAGATCGGCGGACACTTGTCTTCGTTGCCGAACACAGCCCGGATGGCCTCGATCTCCTTGAGATCGCCCACGGGCGTGGAGGTCGCATGCGGGTTGATGTAGTCGACCGGCAGCTTGACGTTCTGCAGCGCCATGCGCATGCAGCGCTCCGCCCCTTCGCCCGAGGGCGCGACCATGTCGAGCCCGTCGGAGGTGGCCCCGTAGCCAACCACCTCGGCCCAGATGCGAGCGCCGCGTGCCTTGGCGTGCTCCAGTTCCTCGAGCACCAGCACGCCGGCACCGCCGGAGATGACGAAGCCATCGCGGGCGGCGTCGTAGCAGCGGGAGGCCTTTTCCGGCGTCTCGTTGAAATCGGAGCTCATGGCTCCCATCGCGTCGAACAGGTCCGACAGGGTCCAGTCGAGGTCTTCGTGGCCGCCGGCGAAGACAATGTCCTGCTTGCCGAGCATGATCTGTTCCATGGCATTGCCGATGCAGTGCTTCGACGTCGCGCAGGCGGCGGTGATGGTATAGTTGATGCCCTTGATGCCGAAGGCGGTGGCAAGGGTTGCGGAGGCGGTTGAACCCATGGCTTTGGGGACCGCCAGCGGCCCGATGCGCTTGGGCGATTTCTTCTCGCGGGTGACGTCCGCCGCCTCCACGATTGTGCGGGTCGACGCGCCACCCGAGCCCATGACGATACCGGTCATGGGGTTGGAGATGTCCTTGTCCTCAAGCCCTGCGTCGGCGATAGCCTGCTGCATGGCGAGGTAATTCCAGGCCGCGCCCTTCCCCATGAAGCGGGTGACGCGACGGTCGAGGATTTCGAACGGATCGAGGCGCGGGTCGCCCTTGACCTGCGAGCGGAAGCCAAGTTCGGCGTAGTCTTCGGCGAACACGATGCCGGGCCGGGCCTGGCGTAGGCTATCGGTGACCTCATCGAGCGTATTGCCGATGGAGGAAATGATCCCCATGCCGGTCACGACAACTCGTCTCATTCGACCTCGCTCCGTCGTCTCGTCGCGCCTTGGGCGGCGCCTTGTTGGTCTTGGGCCAAGCGGGGCTGAGGACCGCCTTCGCGGCCTAGTGATCCTGAAGTTGGCTGTCGGAGAACAGACCTACCCGCAGGTCGGTTGCTTCGTAAATCACCCTTCCGTCGGCCTTGACCCAGCCGTCGGCGATACCCAGCACCAGCCGAGACCGCATGACGCGCTTGATATCGATAGCGTACTCGACCAGTTCAACATCGTTGGTCACCTGGCCGGTGAACTTGATCTCGCCCCCGAGTGCCCGTCCCTTGCCTGGGGACCCACCCCAGCCGAGGAAAAAGCCGGTCATCTGCCACAGCGCGTCCAGGCCGAGGCAACCAGGCATCACCGGATCCCCGATGAAATGGCAGTTGAAGAACCAGAGATTGGGATGCACGTCGAGTTCGGCGCGGACATAGCCCTTGCCGAAGGTGCCGCCGGCTTCGTCGATATCGGTGATGCGGTCAAACATCAACATGGGCGGAGCGGGTAGCCGGGCGTCCATCTGGCCGGGCAATTCGCCCCGCCCATGCGCCAGCAGCTCTTCGTAGCCGAATGACCTCTGCCGTTCCGCCATACGCCCTTCCCCAGTTAGCCTGAATATTGTCTCGTATAGGGGTGCAGTGAGGGGGTCAAGCCAGCCAGCGGCGGGTGAGAAAACTGCGCCAAGCGGCGGCCGACTTGTACCAGCGAGCGGCCAACGGTATAACAGAGCAAGAATTTCCGGCCCTTTCGCCCGAGTTGTAAGGACGCAATGACCGACCGACCTTCCGCTGCCCGCTCGCATCCGTCCCGCAAGCCTTGCCTGACGGCCGTGTTGCGCATGGCCGGGCTTCGGCCCACCCGCCAACGGGTGGCCTTGGCCGAACTGCTGTTCGGCGGCCCGCATCGCCACGTCAGTGCCGAACAGCTGCACAGCGAGGCCGTGTCGTCCAATGTGAACGTGTCGCTGGCCACAATCTACAACACGCTGCACCAGTTCCATGAGGCAGGGTTGCTGCGCGAAGTGGCGATCGACGCATCGCGGTCGTATTTCGATACCGACACCTCGGACCATCACCATTTCTTCGTCGAGGACGAGCAGCGGATGATCGACATCCCGGCGTCCTCGGTGGCTTTCGCGTCGCTGCCGAAGCCACCGGAGGGAATGCAGGTCAGCCACGTGGACGTGGTGATCCGGGTCCGCCACGCGCCCCTCCCCGTCGATGCGGTGGACCTGCGCGACGCAACACCGGCCGATGATGGACTGCTGGACTAGCGCTCGCCTGCCAGCGGATTTCTGCGGCGGATGACAGCTCTCGCCGATGGGTTCGGTGCGGCGCGCAGCCGAGCCAGCACGTGCAACAATGTCCATCCCCCTCCTGACGCAATTCGCACCTGAGGGCGGGGTGACATTCACTGCCCGCCTCCCATAGGGTGGCGTGATCGGCAACGATGGCAAAGGTGGTCGATGGGCGCGAAGCTCAATCTCAACGCCTATTTCGAGCGAATCGGGTTCTCTGGATCGATCGCTCCGACAGTCAGCACGCTCTCTCTGCTTCACGCGCTGCATCCCGCAGCGATACCTTTCGAGAACCTCGATCCGCTGCTCGGGCTGCCGGTCAGTCTCAGGCTGGCCGACATCGAACGAAAGTTGGTGCTGGAGCAGCGGGGCGGCTATTGCTTCGAACATAATTTGTTGTTCCTGGCGGTGCTGCGGGAGCTGGATTTCAACGTCCGGCCGATCGCCGCCAGGGTGGTGTGGTCGAATCCGGAGGCCGCTTCGGCGCCGCCGACGCATATGCTGCTCGCCGCAGAGATCGGCGGCTCGACCTATATCGCGGACGTCGGCTTCGGCGGGCTTACCCTCACCGCCCCGCTGAAGCTCAGGACCGATGTGGAGGAGGAGACGCCGCATGAGCACTTCCGGCTGACGGGCGGCGAGCCGGAGTGGCGGCTCGAAGCCGAACTCAAGTCGGGCGAGTGGCGGACGCTCTACCATTTCGCCACCGCTGAGTGGCCAGAGGCGGAGTACCAGGCTGCCAATGTGGCGACCTCGAGCGGGCCCGACACGCCATTCACCCGCGAACTGCGCGTGGCGCTGTCGCCTGCAGGACGGCGGTTGGCATTGCGAGGCAATCGCTTCACCACATACCGCGTTGGTGAGCCGGCCGAGGAGCGGTTGCTGACGAGCGTCGCGGAAATGCGGGAGGTGCTCACCGAAAGGTTCGGCCTGGACCTTCCGCAGGGAGCAGAGCTCGACGAGAAGCTATCCGGCTTCGTGCCGGAGGCGGACGGCTGATGGCGCCCGTGGTGGTCGATCCGGACAAGGTTCGGGAGTTCCCAACGCAGGCAGATTTCGAGCGCTGGCTCGCCCAGCACCATGCCACCGCAGACGAGGTGTGGATCCGCATCTTCAAGAAGGCCTCCGGCAGGGCCAGCATCACCCCGATCGAGGCGATCGACTCGGTGCTGTGCTGGGGCTGGATCGATGCCATACGCAAGAGCTGGGACGACGTTTCGTTCGTGCAGCGCTATACGCCGCGCAAGCCCAAGAGCCTGTGGAGCCAGGTCAATCGCGACAATGTCGCCCGGCTGATCGCCGCGGGCCGGATGACCGAGCACGGGCTCAAGCATGTCGAAGCCGCCAAAGCCGACGGGCGTTGGGACGCAGCCTATGCCGCGGGCAGCACGATGGAGATGCCGGAGGATCTGATGGCGGCCATTGCTGCCAATCCGGCGGCCCTCGCCACCTTCGAGGGACTGAACAAGACCAACCGCTTCGCCCTCGCCTTCCGTGTCGGCAATCTGCGCACCCCTGCCGGCAGGGCGAAGAAGATCGCGGCCTTTGTCGACATGCTGGCCCGCGGAGAAACCCTCCATCCGCAGAAGCAGAAGGCGGCGTCGGCTGCCCAAGAATGAGGCAGCGAGGGAACAAATCCGCGTGAGCGGTGGTTGAGGAGCCATCAGCGTCAAACGGAGGCATTCCCATGAACGCCATTATCTATCTCGTCGGTCTGGTTGTGATCGTGCTCGCGATCCTTTCCTTCCTGGGGCTCGGTTGAGAGCAGAGGAGGGAGAACGCCCATGAGTATCGATGCACCATCGACCACGATCGTGGAGACCAGTGGCACGGCAGGCGAGCAATCGTCCTATGTGGACTGGCCGGCGATCATTGCCGGCATCGTGCTGGCTTCCGCCATCAGCCTGACCTTCATCGCCTTCGGGTCGGCCGTTGGCCTCAACTTCGTCGACTTCAATGCCCGTGAGGGCGCCAGCCCGATCTTTATCGGTATCGCCGCGGCGCTGTGGTTCCTGTGGATTCACATCTCCAGCTTCATGGCCGGTGGCTATCTCACCGGGCGGCTGCGCCGTCGCTACTACGACGCCACCGAAGACGAGAGCGACGTGCGTGACGGCGCCCATGGGCTGCTGGTCTGGGCCGGTGCGCTGGTGGTCAGCGCAGTGGTCACCGCCGCTGGGGTCGGTGCGGTCGGCAATATCGTCGGTTCGGCGCTGTCGACGGCAACCACTGCAGCATCCAACGTCGCGGAGGGTGCCGGCGAGAGCATGGATCCGAACGCCTACTTCGTCGATACGCTGTTCCGCTCGGACCGGCCGGCGACGGACACCACCGTCGCTCGCGACGAGGCGGGGCGGATCTTCGCCCGGGCGGCGCTCGGAGACGGCACCGTTCCCGAAGAGGATCGCACCTATCTGGCGCAATCGGTGGCTGCCAACACCGGGCTGGCCCCGGACGAGGCGCAGGCCCGTGTCGACCAGGTGATCGCCAATGTGGAGACGGCCCGGCAGGAAGCGCTGGAAGCGGCGCGTGTCGCCCGCAACACCGGAATCATCGCGGCCTTCCTGATTGCTGCGTCGAGCCTAGTGTCGGCCATTGCGGCGTACTGGGCGGCCCAGAAGGGCGGCAACCACCGCGACAACAACACCGTCTTCGCCGACGTCTTCCGCCGCTTCTGAGGAAAGGACCAAGACATGTTCCGTGCAATCGGCCTTTGGCTGCTTGGCGTTCCGGTCTTCCTGATCGTCATCATCATGCTGTTCACCTGATCAGCAAAGAGGCGGGGCGAAAGCCCCGCCTTTTCTTTCTGCCAGGTGAGAATAGTCCCGCCAGCACGAGCGGGGATAAGTGCCGCAAGCGTCAGGTGTTGAAGACGCGCCTGGGCTTGAACTGGCCGAACTGCACCCAGCCGGTGGCGACCACCTCGCCCTTGAAGCTGACCCAGCACTCCTCAAGCGATGCTGGAGCGGCGGCACCCGTCAGCAGCACCGGATTGCCATGGCGCACCGCGGTGGCCTGCACCGGATCGAGCCGGATTTCCGGAAGATCGGCAAAGCCGGCGGATACCGGCTTCAGCAGGGTGTCCCGGACATCTTCGGCTGCCGCTTCGAGGTCGTCGATGCTGACCGCATCAGCGTCGGTGAAGGGTCCGACGGCGGCACGGTGGAGCAGGCCGACATGGCCATGGGTGCCGAGTGCCTCGGCAATGTCTCGCGCCAGGGCGCGAACATAGGTGCCCTTGCCGCAGGTTACTTCCAGCAGCGACTGTTCGGCGCCGTGCTCGAGAACCTGGATCGCGTCGACGTCGACTTCGCGAGGCTTGATGTCGACGGCTTCTCCGGCGCGCGCGAGATCGTAGGCGCGTTCACCGTCAATCTTGATGGCCGAGAAGGCCGGTGGCTTCTGCAGGATGGTGCCGGTGAAGCGGGGCAGCACCGCCTCGAGGGCTTCGGCACTGGGGCGCACATCGGACTGGGCGATCACCGAGCCTTCGGCATCGTCGGTGGTGGTGGCGGTGCCCCAGCGGATGGCGAAGCGGTAGATTTTGGTGCCATCCTGCACCTGCGGGACGGCCTTGGTGGCTTCGCCCAAGGCGATCGGCAGGATGCCGGTGGCGAGCGGGTCGAGCGTGCCGGCATGGCCGGCCTTCTGCGCGGCGAACAGCCAGCGCACCTTGCCCACCGCCTGGGTGGAGGTCATGTCGAAGGGCTTGTTGAGGACGACCCAGCCCGAGATGGCGCGCTTGGCGCGGCGGGCGGTGGTCACTGCTGGTCGCCGTCCTCTTCGTCGTCGCGCAGGTCGCGCTGGACCCGGTCGGAGCGCAGCAGCGCATCGATCCGGCTGGCCTCGTCGAAGGTGTCGTCGACGAAGAAGCGGATTTCGGGGGCGTATTTCATGTTGATCTGCGGCGCCACGCGGCCGCGGATGAACTTCCTGTTGCGGTTCAGTGCCGCGACGATCTCTTCGGCGTGCTGGCCACCGAGCGGCATGACATAGGCGTTGGCGATCTTGAGATCGGGGGTCATGCGTACTTCGGGCACGGTGATCACCGAGCCGGTCAACGCATCGTCCTCGACCTCGCCGCGCGCGAAAATCGCCGCCAGGGCGTGGCGGACCAGTTCGCCCACCCGCAGCATACGCTGGCTGGGGCCCGCCGGTTTGTGGTCTTTGCTCATGCCGACGAATTAGGCGCTTGCCGGGACAACGTCAATTGCCGCGGGTTAGCGCGGGACCGGGCGGGCTGCGGCATTGAGCCCCTCGGGCAGCACGCGGTGGGGTGGCTGGTGGCCGTCCATGAAGGCGCGGATGTTGACGATCACCGCCTCGCCCATTTCGGTGCGCGCCTCCAGTGTCGAGGATGCCATGTGGCCAGTGAGGACGATGCGATGGTCCTGCGCCAGCGCCAGCAGACGCGGATTGATGCCGTTGCGATTGTCGAAGACGTCTAGGGCAGCACCGGCGAGGTGCCCGCTCTCGATGCCGGAGAGGAGCGCCTCTTCGTCGAGCAGTTCGGGGCGGCTGACATTGACGACGAAGCTGCCCTCGCGCATGCGGCCGAGCCGTTCGGCAGAGAGGATGCCGTGGGTCTCGCGGGTCAGCGGGGTGTGGAGGGAGACGATGTCCACCGCCTCGATCATGCGGTCGAGATCGTCCCAGTAGGTGGCGCCGAGCGGCACTTCCACCGCCAGTGGCCGGCGGTTGCGAGAGAAGTAGTGGATGTTGAGGCCGAAGGCGCGGGCGCGAAAGGCGACGGCGGTGCCGATACGGCCCATGCCGACAATGCCGAGCGCCTTGCCGCGGAGGCGGGTGCCGAGCATGGAGGTGGGCGACCAGCCGGCCCATTGGCCGTCGCGCAGCAGCATTTCGGCGCCTTCGATGAGGCGGCGCGGCAGCGCCAGCATCAGCACCACCGCCATGTCGGCGGTGTCCTCGGTGAGGACGGAGGGCGTGTTGGTGACGGTGACGCCGGCGGCCCAGGCGGCCTCGACGTCGATATTGTCGACCCCATTGCCGAACTGGGCGATGAGGCGCACCGATTTCGGCATGCGCGCGATCAGGTCGGCATCGATGCGGTCGGTGATGGAACTGACCAGCACGTCCTTGTCCTCGAGGCCGGCGAGGATGTCCTCGCCGGTGAGGGTGACGTCGGCATCGTTCACATCGGTCTCGAACAGGGTGGCCATGCGCGCCTCGATCGACTCGGGCAGGCGGCGCGTCACCAGGATCTTGGGCTTTTGAATCGCCATCGCATCCGGATTGGGGCCAGATCGGCCGGGGCCGGGTTTAGCGGCCATTAAGGATATCGGCCTAGTGATAAGGCAATTCCGTTCCTCGTGCCAAGTTATGTTCGACACCCGCCGCGGAAGCTTTCCGCGTTTCATTTCCGGCCTGTTGATGCTGCTGGCCGTGCTGCCAACGGCAGCACCGGCGCTGGCGCAGGCCAACAATCCCAGCGGCCTGCCGCTGCCGCGCTTTGCCAGCACCCGCTCGGAACCGATCAATGTGCGGGTGGGGCCCGGACAGAAATACGAGATCGCCTGGACCTATGTGCAGGCGGGAATTCCGGTGGAAATCGTCCAGGAGTTCGACACCTGGCGCAAGATCCGCGACGTCGAGGGCGACGAGGGCTGGGTGCATCAGAACCTGCTTGCGGGCACGCGCATCGGCTTCGTGCAGCCGGTGATGGGGGGCGCCGAAGTGCCGCTCCGGGCCAGCGCCGCGGACGATGCGGCAGCGCGGGCGCGGCTCGGGCCCGGGCTCAAGGTCACCATCAGCGAATGCGATGGCACCTGGTGCGAAGTGACGGCGAGCCAGCAGGACCAGTCGCAGCGCGGCGCCAGCTATAGTGGCTATGTGCGCCAGGAAGAGCTTTGGGGCGTCTATCCGGACGAGGTTTTCGACTAGGTTAGCACCGCTCCGCACAGATGCAGCCACAACCGCGCTTGTCATCCCCGCGAAAGCGGGGATCCAACCTGAGATCTCAGGATGGGCCCCGGCTCAAGGCCGGGGTGACACCGAGGGTGGGGAGGGATCAGAGGTTCGCCTCCAGTTCGTCGACACGTGCCGCAAGTTCCTGGACCGCCTTCACCAGCGGGGCGATGAAGCTGTCGTAGCGCAGGCCCTGTTCGCTGTGGGGATCGGCGGGATCAACGAGGACGTGGCCGGCGGAGGGCGTGCCGCCGAGGGCCGCCAGCACCTGCTGGGCGATGAAACCGTAATGGGTCGCCTCACCGGCTGGCTGGCGGTAGCGCACAGGCTCGAGCGCCAGGATGAAGTCGAGGCCGAGATCGCTTGGTGCGATCTCGGTTTTCTGACGCTGGTCGGAGGTCTGGATGGTGCCGGTCGCCGACCAGATGGCGGACCAGCGGGCGCCGGCGGCGCCGAGACTGACCGCATTGTCGGCAGCGGGCTGGAGGCTGTAGCCGACGCTGACGGTGCCGCTGGCAGGGGCGATGGTGATGGCATCGGTCCAGGCCGAACCGTCGCTGCTGACCTTGATGCGGAACGAATCGTCACCGGCGAGGCCCAGTTCGGCGCGACCGGACCAGTCGGTCTGGAGGAGCAGCGAAGCGGTGTCGGTGCTCGTTGCCTTGTTGAGCTTGAGCTGGTGACCGGCGCCGGCGTGGTTGAACAGGGTGGCGTCCGCCGAGACGGCCAGGCGATTGGTGTTGTCGGGCGTAGCGTTGATCCCGAGCTGTTCTAGGCCGTCGCCGAGCGCCATCAGCGGCCTCCAGGCGCCCGCGTCAAAGACCAGCAGCACCTGCTGGTCGACGCACCAGACCTGCCAGCCCGGCGCCGGATCATGAAAGCTCCAGGCGCCGGCCTGCCAGATGGCGAATTCGTCGGCGTGGCCGGCCCAAGTTCCGGTGGCGCCGGAGGGGACGAGATAGGCTTCGCCTTCGAGCGGCAGTGGCGGCGGGGCAGTGGTGGTGCGGCTGACGACGACCGGCTGCACCAGTCCGTCCAGCGCCCGAAGGGCCTCGTTGTGAGTGATGTGCTTCTGCGCCTGGCCCGGCATCAGGTAGGGCAGCGACAGGCGGGGGGTGTGGTCCATGGTGATCTCCTTTGTGGGGAGAGCAGGCCGCGGGTGTGGGCGGGGATAAGCGGGACAGATCGTGGATTTTGCCAGCAGCTTTAGCCGCCGGGCTTTCGCCGTCGGTTGGAAGAGGAGCGGGCCCCGAGGCGGTGCCGCCTCTGAGAATTTTAAAGTGAGACGACATCGCCTCGGGGCGCCGGGATTTTAGAACGGGGCGCGACGACTCCATTCCGGACAGGGGGATGGAGATGTTTTCCATCCTCGCCGGACCTGAGCGGACCACCCGCGAGCCCAGGTGAAGAGCGACCTCCCCCTGCCCGGCCGTCCTTCCGCCAATGGTCGCTGCAGGCCGCCCCGCGCGGAAGAGATGGGTGGAGTATGGGGCATGTGGAGGGGGTGGGGATAAGGGGGACAGATTTGAGGGGCTGGTGTTTGCCGGCCCCCACCTAACTTCCCCCTGAAGGGGAGGGACGGGCCGGTGGGAGGCCGGGCTGCAGAGCGAACTTCCCCTTAGGGGGAGGTTGGGTGGGGGGCGCCTGTCCGATCTTCTTCGACGAGGGACCATGCCCGTTGCGAGATGGATTGCCGGGACAAGCCGGGCAATGACGAAGGACCGATGGGCAACGACTCTCCGCGCTGTCTCCAACCGGCTTGTCCCGGTGGTCCGTCCGAGCACTAGACCACAGCGGGCTTTCGTGTCGTGGCCGCGAAGACGGTTATGAAGACCAGGGTCAGCAGCAGGACGATGGTGGGGGCGGGGGCGGAGTCGAGGAAGAAGCTGAGGTAGATGCCGATCAGCGAACACAGGGTGGAGATGGTGGCGGCGAGGAGCAGCATGACGCCGAAGCGGCGGGTGAGGAGGAATGCGATGGCGCCGGGAGCGACCAGAAGGGCGACGACGAGGACGATGCCGACGGCGGAGAGCGCGGCGACGATGGCGAGCGAGAGCAGCGCCAAGAGACCGTAATGCAGGAGGCGGGTGTTGAGGCCGATGGCGCCGGCCTGCTGCGGATCGAAGGTGAAGAGCATGAGATCGCGCCAGCGCAACACGATGATGACCGTGACCAGAACCCCGATGACGGCTGTCTGAACGAGGCCATCGGGGGTGACGCCGAGGATGTTGCCGAACAGGATATGGTCGAGGTGGACATCGGTGGGGAAGGCGGTGATGAGGACGATGCCGAGGCCGAAGAGGCCGGCGAAGACCACGCCCATCACCGTGTCTTCCTTGATGCGGGAATTCTCCTTGAGGTAGCCGACGGAGATGGCGCAGACCATGCCGGCGATGAAGGCGCCGATGCCGAAGGGGAGGCCCGCCAGATAGGCGAGCACCACGCCCGGCAGCACGGCATGGGAAACCGCGTCGCCCATCAGCGACCAGCCCTTGAGCACCAGGAAGCAGGAGAGCAGCGCGGTGGGAACCGCGACCAGCACCGCCACCAGCATGGCCGTGGTCATGAACGGAAACTGGAACGGCCAGAGGGCGTAGAGCAGGAACTCGCTCATGCCCGAAGCTCCAGCCGGGCGCGACGGCGCGCGGCGAGGATGCCGTGCTTGGGCGCGAAGACGAAGGCGAGGAGGAAGATCAGGGTCTGCAGGCAGACGATGACGCCGCCGGTGGCGCCATCGAGGAAGAAGCTGAGATAGGCGCCGACGAGGCTGGTGAGAGCACCGATCAGGATGGCGAGGACCACCAGCGGGCCGAAGCGGTCGGACAGGAGATAGGCGGTGGCGCCGGGGGTGACCACCATGGCGATCACCAGGAAGGCGCCGACGGTCTGCATGGCGGCGACGGTGCAGGCGGCAAGGAGAGTGAAGAAGACGACGCGCAGTAGCGGCGGGTTAAGGCCGATGGAGCGGGCATGGGACTCGTCGAAGAAGGTGACCATCAGGTCCTTCCAGATCACCGCCATGACGGCGAGGGTGATGCCGGAGATGATGACGAGCTGGAGGGTGTCGCCGGGGGTGACGGCGAGGATGTTGCCCATGACGATGGTCTGCACGTTCACCGAGGTGGGCGACAGCGATATCATGAACAGCCCGAGCCCGAAAAAGGCGGTGAAGATCAGGCCGATCACCGCATCTTCCTTGAGCTTCGTCCGCTGGGTGAGGAACAGCATGGCGAGGGCAGCGAGCCCGCCGGAGAAGAAGGCGCCGAGCGAAAACGGCAGGCCGAGCATATAGGCGCCGGCAACGCCGGGGACGATCGAGTGGCTGAGCGCGTCGCCGATCAGCGACCAGCCCTTGAGCATGAGATAGGCGGAGAGGAACGCGCAGACGCCGCCGACCAGTGCCGAGACCCACATGGCGTTGACCATGTAGCCATAGCTGAAGGGGAGCAGCAGCGTGTCGATCATTGTTCGGACCGGTCACGCTGCTGTGGGGTCATGCGGCCCTTTTCGCCATAAAAGACGAGCGGCCGCTCGTCGTCGGTGAGGACGGTGAGGTGCCGCGGGTAGTCGTCGGCATGGAGCCCCTGCCCTGCCAGAACGAAATGGCGGAGGGCACCGCCGAAGGCGTCTTCGAGATGCTCGCGGGTGAAGACCTCGCTCGTCGGACCGGAGGCGAGGACGGTGCCCTTGACCAGCACGCAACGGTCGCAGAACTCGGGGACGGAGCCGAGATTGTGGGTGGAGACCAGCATGACCTTGCCCTCGTCGCGCAGGTCGCGCAGCAGGCCGACAATGGCATCCTCGGTCTTGACGTCGACGCCGGTGAAGGGTTCGTCGAGCAGGATGACCTCGCCTTCCTGCGCCAAGGCGCGGGCAAGGAAGACACGCTTCTTCTGGCCGCCCGAAAGTTCGCCGATCTGGCGCTTGCGGAAGTCGATGAGGCCGACGCGTTCCAGCGACTCGGTGACCTTGTCGCGGTCGACGGGGCGCGGGCGGCGGAGCCAGCCCATGTGGCCGAAGCGACCCATCATGACGACGTCTTCCACCAGGACGGGGAAGTTCCAGTCGACCTCCTCGGACTGCGGCACATAGGCGACGAGGTTGCGCCTGAGGGCTTCGCGACCGGGCACACCGAGAATGCTGACACTGCCGGTGGCCAGCGGCACGAAGCCCATGATGGCCTTGAACAGGGTGGACTTGCCGGAGCCGTTGACCCCAACCAGCGCGGTGATGGAGCCGCGCGGCACGGTGAAGCTGGCGTGCCGCATGGCGGTGGTGCCGTTGCGATAGGCAACGGAAACGTCGGCAACGTCCAATCCGGCGGCGGTTGCGTCCATCAGGAAGCGAGCCCCGTGGCGATGGTCTCGGTGGTGACCCGCAAGAGGTCGAGATAGGTGGGCACCGGCCCGTCGGATTCGGACAGGGAGTCCACATAAAGGACGCCGCCATAGCTTATGCCGGTCTCGCGGGCGACCTGCTCGGCGGGAGCGGAGGAGACGGTGGATTCCGAGAAGATGGCGGGGACGGTGTTGGCGCGGATGGTGTCGATCATGGCGCGCACCTGCTGCGGGGTGCCCTGCTGGTCGGCATTGATGGGCCAGAGGAACAGTTCCTTGAGGCCGAAATCGCGGGCGAGATAGCTGAAGGCGCCTTCCGAAGTGGCGAGCCAGCGGCGTTCCTCGGGCACGGTGGCGAGGCGGTCGCGGATGGGCTGGACGGTGGCGGTGATCGCCTCGGCATAGGCGGCAGCGTTGCTGTCATAGGTCGCGGCATTGGCCGGATCGGCTTCGCTCAACGCGCGGCGGATGTTCTCGACATAGACCAGCGCGTCGGTCGGCGACATCCAGGCGTGGGGATTGGGCTTGCCGGCATAGGGGCCGGTGCCGATGCCGATCGGCTCGACGCCGTCGCTGACCACTACGCTGGGGATGTCGCCGAGGCCGGCGAGGAAGGGCTCGAACCAGAGTTCGAGATTGAGGCCGTTCCACAGGATGAGGCCGGCACCTTGGGCGGCGACAAGATCGCCGGGGGTGGGCTGGTAGTTGTGGATCTCGGCACCGGGCTTGGTGATGGAAACGACGTCGGCCGCCTCACCGGCGACGTTGCGGGCCATGTCGGCAATGACGGTGAAGGTGGTGACCACCTTGAACCGCTCCTGGGCGGCGGCGGGGAGACTGGCGAGGGCGGCGAGGCCGATGGCGAGGAGCAGGCGACGCATAAACGAACTCCGGGACATTACACCCTCGCTATACTACAATTGCAAATCATTCGCAATAGCAACTGGTGCGTGCACGGGGCGGTAACGCGCCGGCGGCTAGAGGGTTTCGACGGCGCGGGCGATGCGGGTCCCGAACCGGCCGAGGCGCGCGGCATCGACGTTTTCGGCTGCGTGCAGGCTGAGCATCGTGAAACGCGCCTGTGGGGCGCAGGCGCCGAGAATGGCGGTCTTGAGGATGCGGCGAACGGGCCGGCGCATCACCAGCGTGTCGATCCACCAGGGCGAGCCGAGGGTGGTGACGACGAGGCAGGCCTTGAGGCTGGTCAGGCGCGGCTTGATCGGGGTGCCCTGATCGAAGGCGAAGCCAGGGGCCCAGACGCGGTCAAACCAGCCCTTGAGGATCGCCGGCAGGCCGAACCACCAAGTGGGAAACACCAGCACCAGGATATCGGCTCGGGCGAGGCGCTGCTGCAGGGCGACCGCGTCGGAGTCGGACTGCGGCTCGGCATAGTAGTTGCGGCGCTCGGTGGGCGTCAGCGCAGGCTGGAAGGCTGCGGCGTAGAGCTCGAGGCGGTCGATCTCCCAGCCGCGGGATCGGAGGGCCGCTTCGACGGTATGGCTGAGATGGGCGCCGAGACTGTCGGGCAGTGGATGGGCGAAGACGAGATGGGCGCGCATGGAAGCTCCGGCTGAGACGGCGGTTGGGTGTGCGGCCGAACGGTACAAGAGAGCGGTTGACGTTCCAGCCGGCAATGGGGAAAAGCCCTCATGTTCTGAACCCGGGTGAGCAGCGTGCCGGCAATCCACATTGCCCTGACTTTTGACGACAATTTTTGGGCGCCGGCATATGCCACAATGCGGTCCGTGTGCCTATTCACCAAGCGAAAGCAGGATCTGGTGTTCCACCTCTGCCATCGCACGCTCAGTCCAGGCCACCACACTGATCTCGCTGCGATCGCGGACGAGTTCCCGGTTCACCTCCGGTGGTACGACCTCGATCAATCCGAGATGTTCCGCGATGTCGCGCGCCGCATGCCGGAAAATCGCCGGCTGTCCAACATCGTCTACGCCCGGCTGATGCTCGATCAACTGCTGGGGTCGGAGGTGGAGCGGGTGTTGTACCTCGACTGCGACATGCTGGTGCGGGACGACATCGCCGCACTTTTTGACATCGACCTGCGGGGCAAGGCCATTGCCGCGGTGCGCGATACAATGGGCGCCTTCATTGCCGGCGGACGCGACCTTAAAAACAATCGCGATATCTTTGATGCCGCAGACTACTATTTCAACGCTGGCATGGTGTTGATCGACATCGCCAAGTGGCGCGAAGCCGACGTGATCGGGCGCATGGAGGAAGCGCACCGAACCGGGGTGATGCAGCGGATCTACTACGACCAGGACCTGCTCAACCTCGTTTTCAAGGACAATTGGCTTAAGCTCGACTGGCGTTGGAACACCATTGATGCGCGCCATGCCCATGAAGGGCTCGATCCAGCCATCCTGCACTATACCGGTGAGCGCAAGCCATGGGGCATCTTCTCGACCATGCTGCAGACGGTGGCCTTTGCCCGGCTCTACCGCCACGTGATGACGAACGAGTTGTTCTATCGCTTCGCCCGCCACCGTTGGAGGCGGTGGTGGATGAAGCGGCTGCGCCTCGGCTAGGCCGAGGCACAGGGGTCAGTCGCCGATGACGCGACGGCGGTATTCGCTGGCGAGGTAAACGGCCAGGAGTGCGACGGCGAGGCCGATCAGCACCTGCAGCCAGTCGGTGCGGTTGATCAGGTCGGTGGCGAAGGCGAGCGCGCTGAAGGGGGCGTCGCCCAGGAACCAGGCATCGAGGTAACCGCCTTCGCCGAACGGGAGGCTGGCGCGGTAGCTGATGTAGTTCCAGGTGTGGGTGGAGAAGGGGTGGATGCCACCCAGGATGACCCACTCGAACATCGACACGATGGCCGGCAGGACCAGCGAGACCGGGATGGCCCAGCGGCCCATCGCGGTTGCGAGACCGCCGATGACCCCCATGAGCGGCAGGTACCAGAGCAGGCCGACGGCGAAGGCGACGAGAATGGCGAGCGCCACCTGGCCGTAGATGACCGCAATGCTGCCGAACGCGGCCCAGGTGGCGGAGCCGTTGATCAGCATGGTTACGAAGGCGACGCCGAACAGCAGCAGGCCGCTCAGTAGTGCAATGGCATAGACGGTGCCGGGCAGGATGGTAGTGGCGGCGGTGAGTTTGCTCATCAGCACCCGGAAATCGCTGACCGGCATCGACTTCCAGAACAGCATGGAATTGTTGCGCCGGTCGGCCCAGAAGGCGTCACCGCAATAGAAGAACAGCGTCGCAATCAGGTAGAGGGCCCAGCCGGCGCCGAAGCCGAGAAAGCCGATCTCGAAGATGCGGAGCGGCGCGACGGTGAACATGGCGCCGGAAAAGCGCGCGTCGACACGGCCGAAGGTGAAGGCGATCAGCGTCGCCCCGAAGAGCACCCCGACCAGGGCCAGTGGGCCCCAGAGAAAAGCGCCGCGGTGCTCGATGAGTTCGCGACGAACCAGCGCGATGAAAGCCCTCATTGAGCGGTCTCCGGGTTGGCGGTGGGCCGCTGCATCAGCGCGACGAAGAGGTCGGACAGGGTGGGCGTGGAGATTTTACCGAGCGGTTCGAGCGAGGCGCGATCGACGCCATCGAAGATCATCACCGTCTGGCCGAACCGCGTTTCCTCGTAAACCGGGCCGTATTTGCGCGCTTCTGCTTGCTTTTCGTTATCATTGACGACGAGCTGCGTGAATTTGTCGTTCACGGTCTCCATCTGCATGTGAAGGATCAGGTCGCCGTCGCGAATGAACATGATGTCGGAGAGCATGAACTCGATCTCGTCCACCTGGTGGGTGGTGATGATCAGGGTACGCTCCTCGGTCATGTAGTCTTCGAGCAGACGCCGGTAGAAGCGCTTGCGGTAGGTGATGTCGAGGCCAAGGGTCGGCTCGTCGAGGACGAGGAGCTTGGCATCGATAGCCATGACGACGGCAAGGTGCAGTTGTGCCATCATGCCCTTGGACAGGGTCTTGATCTTCATCTCGGGGCGAATGTCAGTGCCTTCGAGGAACTGGCGCGCCTTTTCGGGCGAGAAGTTGGGGTGGATGTTGGTGAGCAGCGCGAAGAGCTCGCGCACCCGCATGAAGCGCGGCAGGCTCGCGACGTCGGAGATGAAGGCAACGTTCTCCATCAGTTGCGCGCGGCGGGCGAAGGGATCCTCGCCGAGGACACGAATGGTGCCCTCGCAATTGGTGAGGCCCAGCATGGCGTTGAGCGTGGTGGTCTTGCCGGCGCCGTTGTGCCCGACGAGGCCATAGATGCGGCCGGCGGGAATGTCGAAATCGAGCCCGTGCAGGATTTCCTTGCGGCCGAAGCGCTTGCGCAAGCCCCGAGCAGTGACGATGGGGGGCTGCACGGCCGGCGAGGTGGTCGGGGACAGATCGGTCATTTCGTGTTGTCCTCGGTGGGGTTCTCGGGAGTGAGGAGCTGCTTGAGGTCGAGCTCCAGCGCGCGGATGCGATCGGCGATGCGGGGCCAGTCTTCTTTGAGAAATTGCCGACGCTCATGGGCGAGCAGTTCCTCGCGCGCCCCCTGCTTCACGAACATGCCCAAGCCCCTTCGTTTCTCGACCACGCCGATTTCGACCAAAGCGTCGTAAGCCTTGGTGACCGTCAGCGGATTGACCGACAGATCGGCAGCGATCTGGCGCACTGAGGGCAAGGCCTCGCCTTCCTGCGCCTGACCCCTCAGGATCATGTCGATCAGCCGTTGCCGGATCTGGACGAAGATCGGCTGGCTGGTGTGGAAGTCATCCATGCGTTATGCCTAACTAGTGTGCTAGTGATGAAACACAGTGATGCGGAGCGCGCAAGTGTGTTTTGGGTGACGGGCTGCGTCGTTGTTGAGGGACGGCTAGTGGAAGAATGGATCCCCGCCTTCGCGGGGATGACGTGGTGGGTGTCGTGAGATTGGAGCGTGGGAGGCTGGGCTGGATTGCCGGGATGAGCCCGGCAATGACGAAGGCAAGAAGAGGCCGGCTGTCTGAAGGGTGGTCACCCGCCGGGCTCGTTCCGGTGGTCCGGGCATCTGAGCCACTGGTACACGCCCACTTGCACGGGCCATGGGGGTTGGCTAAGCCAAGAGCATACCAATTGGAGACCAATCATGGCGCAGCAGCACCCGTTCAAGATCGAGATCTGTGTTGAGGGGGTCGACGGGCTGGTGGCGGCGCAGGAGGCGGGTGCCGATCGGGTGGAGTTGTGCGCCAGTCTGCTCGAGGGCGGGATCACGCCGAGCCTTGGTGTAGTGAAGACGGCGCTCGCGGTCGCGACCATCCCGTTCCATGTGATCGTGCGGCCGCGCGGCGGCGACTTCCTCTATTCGGCGCTCGAATTCCAGTCGATGCTGGAGGACGTCAAGGCGCTGCGGGAGTTGGGAGTGGCCGGCGTGGTGATCGGGTGCCTCACCGCCGATGGACGGATGGACGAAGAGCGGATGAAGGCCCTGGTCGAGGCGGCGCGGCCGCTGAAGGTGACCTGCCATCGCGCCTTCGACATGACGGCGGACTTCCGGGAGGCGGTCGAGGCACTGGTGCGCTGCGGCGTCGATCGGGTGCTGACCAGCGGGCAGCGCGACACGGCTGAAGAAGGCGTCGACATCCTCAAGGCGACGGCAGAGGCGGCAGCCGGGCGGATCGTGGTCATGGCCTGCGGCGGGCTCAACGAGGACAATATCGCCCGGCTGCGGCGCGAGAGCGGTTGCGACGAGATGCACTTCGCCGCACTGACCACAGTTGGGAGCGCAATGCAGTACCGCAACCCCAATGTCGGCATGGGCGGCACCGCCATCGAGCGAGAATACGAGCTCACCCTGACCGACCGCGAGGCCGTGCGGCGCACCATTGCGGCGGCGCGCGCGGCATAAGGCGCTTTGCAGCCAGTGCCGCGCCCGGATAGAAGCGCGGCATGGCCCGATCCTTTCTTTTCGCGCAAGACGATGCCGCTGTCGCCACGACACGGCTGATCGCCACGGCCGCGAGCAGCACCGGCTTCATGAAGGGCATGCCGGGCGCGGCGCCGGAGGGCTGGTACCGAGTCGGCGGCGACAATGCCGGCTTTCTCACGGCGCTCCACGAGGCGCTGCGGCAGACCTATCCGGAGGCGGGCGCTACCTTCCATGCGGTGCGGCTGTGGACGAATCTGATCTGGCAGCCGGCCTATCTGGCTGTGATCGCCGTGCACCTCCACGGCGCGGT
Organism: Devosia albogilva; assembly: GCF_042685625.1. Lineage (NCBI taxonomy): Bacteria > Pseudomonadati > Pseudomonadota > Alphaproteobacteria > Hyphomicrobiales > Devosiaceae > Devosia > Devosia albogilva. The sequence continues at coordinate 2,009,319 of NZ_JBHUNP010000001.1, read as the reverse complement.
GCCGGATTTTTGGGGCCTGTCGCAGGACCGGCGCGGCATCTATGTCGACGGGTTCCGGCTGGCGGGGCGGCCGCAGCGCAGCGGGACCACGACCGAGATGATCGCCGATGCAGCCGGGCAGTTGCGGGTGGCGACCGATGCCATGTTGGCGGAGGTGAACACGCTGGAGCGGCTGCGGGACACCCCTGCCCGGCGCCTGCTCGCCTATCGCATGGCCGCGCTGATGCTGTGGCTGAGACATCGGCGGCGCGAGATGAGCAATCACGACGTGCTGGCGACGGCGGAGCAGTGGTTTGGTGCCCTGGATCTCGGCAGCCATGTTGCGCTGCAGCCGGTGCCGGCGGGCGACGGCTCCGAGGTGCTGATCGTCAAGCGCAAGGGGTGCTGCCTCGACTATCTGATCACGCCCGAACGACTCTGCGCCAGTTGTCCGAAGCAGCCGGAAGCGGTGCGGCTGCAGCGGCAGACGGCGAATGCGGTTGCGGAGCGGGGATAGAGGCCCCTCGGTGGGAGGGGCGGCATCTCAGGATGGGTCCCCGCTTGCGCGGGGATGACAGCCGGTGGCTGTGGGGGGAGAGTGCTCATCACGCGCCCTGCCCCACCCGCGGGGCCGGACCTATGCACCCTAAGTACGAAGACCTTCCAGCATGGCGGCCATGGCGGCTTGGAACTCGGGGCGCTGGTCTTCGGGGGCCAGGGCGGCGCGGTCGAACAGCGCGCCGAAGAGTTGGGCGAGCGGCAGGACCGGCAGGCGCTTGATGGCCCCGGCATCCATGGCATCGCGCAGGCCGCAGACGAGGGTTTCGAGGCCGTACTGCGCATCGATGGCGTCGAGCGCTTCGCGACCGAGCACGGCGGGCGCATCGAGGAGCATGATGCGGCGACGGCCGGGGTCAGCCATGGCGGCGAAGAAGGCCTGACTGCCGGCCAGCAGCGCCGCGACAGGATCTGTGGGTGTCGCCTCCCCTGCGGCTTCGATGCTGGCCGCAACGGCCGCGTGCTCGGCCTCGACGACGGCGGCAAAAAGCGCCGTCTTGTCCGCGAAGTGATGGTAGAGCGCGCCGCGGGTGACACCTGCCGCAGCGACAATGTCAGGCGTGGCAGTGTCGGCGAAACCCTTCTCCGCAAACAGCTTTCGACCGGCTTCCAGGAGCAGCCGGCGGGTTTCGGCGCGGCGTTCGGCCTGGCTGCGTCTTTCCATTTGCATACATACTGCCTGTATGTTATTCACATCGACATACAGGCAGTATGTATCTTCTCTTCGGCCTGATGCAAGGAGAACCCGCATGCGTACCGACAGCTTCTATCCTCTCGTCCAGGTGGAGGACGTGGAGTCCACCGCCCGCTTCTATGAGACTCATTTCGGCTTCACCCGCACCTTTTCGAGCGACTGGTACGTGCAGTTGCGTGCCGCTTCGGACCATCCCTTCGAACTGGCGTTGATCCGCTACGACCACGACTCCATCCCCCCGGAAGCGCAGGTGGTGACGCGCGGGCTGATCCTCAGCTTCTATGTGCAAGACGCGGCGGCGGAGGAGCAGCGGCTGGCGGCGGCTGGCCTGACGATCTCGCAGCCGCTACGGGACGAGGTGTTCGGGCAGCGTCACTTCATTCTCGCCGACCCCAACGGGCTGTTGATCGACGTCATCACCCCGATCGAACCGAGTGCGGAGTTTCTCGCCACTCTGGGCGGCTGAACTTCCATACCACTCTGGCGACTCTCGGCCGGTGCCGGTAATGATGCACGTCACTCATGGAGGAATGAATGAGCGGACAGCGTCTGGGCATCGGCATCATCGGCACGGGCAATATCTCGTCGGCCTATTTGCGCGCCATACTGGGGCGCGAGGGGCTGGCGGGTTTCCCCGTGCTCGACGTGCGCGGCATCGCCGACATGAAGCAGGAAGTGGCGGAGGCCCGGGCGGCCGAGTTCGGGCTGAAGGCCGTGAGCATCGACGAACTGCTGGCCGATCCCGAGATCAAGCTGGTTATCAACCTGACCATTCCGCGGGCGCATGTGGACGTGGGGCTGCGGTGCCTGGCTGCCGGCAAGCACGTCTATTCGGAAAAGCCGCTCGGCATCAATTTCGCCGAGGGCAAGCGGCTGCTCGACGCAGCCGAGAAGGCGGGGCTGAGGATCGGTTCGGCGCCCGATACCTTCCTCGGCGGCTCGCACCAGCAGGCGCGGCAGGTGGTGGATTCCGGTGCGCTCGGGCAGATTGTCGGCGGCACCGCCTTCTTCCAGTGTCCCGGCCATGAGAGCTGGCACCCAGATCCGGCCTTCTATTACGACATCGGCGGTGGGCCGGTGCTCGACATGGGGCCGTATTACATCACCGACCTCGTGAACCTGCTGGGGCCGGTGGCGCGGGTCTCAGCGATGAGCTCGCGGCTCAGGACGCAGCGGCCGATCACCTCGGAGCCCAAGAAGGGCCAGATCATGGACGTGCATGTCGACACCCATGTCACCGGCTCGCTGGGCTTTGCCAATGGCGCGATCGTGCAGGTGGGGCTGAGCTTCGATGTGCCGGCGCACAAGCACGTGCCGCTCGAACTCTACGGCACCGACGCCAGCCTGATCGTGCCGGACCCGAACTTCTTCGGCGGCGATGTCGAAGTGCGCAAGCGCGGCAAGGGCGAGGAGTGGACCGCAGTCGCGGTGGAACAGCCCTATGCCGACGGCAACTACCGCTCGCTGGGCGTTGCCGACATGGCCCAAGGCATTCTCGACAACCGGCCGCACCGCGCCAACGGGCACCTGGCCCTGCATGTGCTCGAAGTGATGGAAGCCTTCGCCACCGCTTCGGCCGCGGGCCGCGTGGTCGAGATTGCGACGCCGATCGAGCGGCCGGAGCCGCTGGCGACCTCGCTCAGGAACGGTCAAGTCTGAGGCGAACCGGTTCAGGCGGCGTTGTTGCGCCGCCCGACCGCAGTGATGGCCGCCTCGAGGTCGGCTTCCGAGAACGGCTTGTTGAGTCGCGGCAGCCGCAGGTCCTCGCCTTCCGGCAGTTCGGCATAGCCGGTCGCCAGGATGATGTCGGTGGACGGCCAGCGCTGCATGATCTCGATCGCGAGCTGGGCGCCGGTCATGCGCGGCATGGCATGATCGGTGACCACCAGGTCGAAATGCTGCGCATCGAGATGGCCCAGCGCCTCCTCGGCGGAATAGGCTTCCACCACGGTATGGCCGAGATCCTCGAGCATGGCGGCGGTGTTCATCAGCACCAGGGCGTCGTCGTCCACGGCGAGCACGTTGAGATGGCGGGGAGCCGCTTCGGTGTCCTGCGCCGGCTGCAGCGGCAGCTCGGGCTCTTCATCGAGAACCGCCGTATCGCCCTCGCTCACCGGCAGCCAGATGCTGGCGGTGGTGCCGCGCCCGGGAGTGCTGGTGACGGTCAGGCGGCCACCCGATTGCTGGGCGAGACCGTGCACCATGGACAGCCCGAGCCCGGTGCCTTTGCCGATGCCCTTGGTGGTGAAGAATGGCTCGGTGGCGCGCTGCAGGGTTTCGGGTGACATCCCCTCCCCCTCATCGGCAACCGACAAGCGGACATAGCGGCCCGGCGTCAGATCGTCGAAGTGTGGCGTGGCCAGTTCGGCCGTGATGGTGAGCCGGCCACCGGCAGGCATGGCGTCCCGCGAGTTCACCGCCAGGTTGAGAATGGCCGTCTCGAGCTGGGCGGCATCGGTGCGGACCAGCGGCAGGTTGTCGGCGAAGCTGGTTTCGATATCGATGGTCGTGCCGAGCGAGCGCTGCAGCAGCTCGGTCATGTCGGTGACGAGCCGGGTGAGGTCGACCGGGCGGAACTCGAGCGTCTGGCGGCGGGCAAAGGCGAGCAGGCGCTGGGTCAGCGTAACACCGCGCCGGGCGCCTTCGGTGGCATTGGCGAGCCAGCGGCTGACTTCGGCGTCGGGCGGCAGCCGGCGGGTGGCGAGCTCGAGACTCGACAGCACCGCCATCAGGAGATTGTTGAAGTCGTGGGCGATGCCGCCGGTGAGCTGGCCGACGGCCTCGAGCTTCTGGGCCTGGAACAGCTGCTCGCGGGTCTGCTCGAGCGCGTCCTGCGCCCGTTGGCGCTCGGTGACGTCGCGGGTGATCTTGGCAAAGCCCAGAAGCGTGCCGTCGTCGTTGTAGATGGCGTCGATCACCACATGGGCGCGGAAGCGGGTGCCGTCCTTGCGAACGCGCCAACCTTCGCGCTCGTAGCGCCCCTCGGCGCGGGCGATGGTGAGGGCCCGCTCGGGCTCGCCGGCTTCACGGTCCTCGGGGACGTAGAAGCTGCGGAAGTGGTGGCCGATGATCTCGTCGCGGGTGTAGCCCTTGATGCGCTCGGCGCCGGCATTCCAGTTGGTGACGATGCCTTCGGGCGAGATCATGTAGATGGCGTAGTCGGTGACGCCTTCGACGAGGCGGCGGAACTGGTCCTCGCTGGCCTGCAGGGCAAGCTGGGCGGTGCGGCGCTCGGTGAGGTCGCGGGTGACCTTGGCAAAGCCGATCAGCCGGCCAGAGGAATCGCGGATGGCATCGACGACGACATGCGCCCAGAAACGGGTCCCGTCCTTGCGCATGCGCCAGCCTTCGCTTTCGAAGCGGCCCTCTTCGGAGGCGATGCGCAGGGCGCGCTGCGGCAGGCCGCGCTCGCGGTCTTCAGGCGTGTAGAAGCTGGCGAAGTTCTGTCCCAGAATCTCCGCTTCCGTGTATCCCTTGAGACGGGCGGCGCCGGCATTCCAGCTCGACACCGTTCCTTCCGGCGAGATCATGTAGATGGCGTAGTCGGTAATCGCATCCAGAAGGATGCGGAACCGCCCCTCCTCCCCGAGGGACGCCAGTACCTGATCCATAAGCTTGCCCCTGTTCAATCAACCCCCATGAACGCCACTTCGGGCAAGATCGTTCCAAACGGCGGTGCGGCCCTGTTCCTCTACGGCATCTTGGCCCGCCGGCACAATCCCGGCGCGGGTGAGCTTGACGGAGCGGTAGCGGGTGTCGGGATCGGTTTCGCCCATCTGCACGGCATCGGGGAAACGGAGGATGAGCTCGAGCGTGCCATCGGCGAGGACGTCGTCCGGCACGGGGAGCCGGAACGATTGCGGCTCGGGCAGTGCGACATCGAGGGTGTTGGTGAGTTCGCCGTCGATCAGCACCTCGACACGCTGCGGCTGTGGATCACCGTCGCGGCTGATGGCGGCGAGGTCGAGCACCAGTTCATGGGCACCGGGCTGCGGGTCGCCGCGGAAGCGGAGGCGCGAACTGGTGCCGACGGCGTGGGTGCCGTCGCCAGCCGGTCCCTCCCAACCGCAGACGCGCAGCGGCATCGCCTGTTCTCGGCCGTCGGATGTGAAGTCCACCACGGTGCCGAAGGCGTAGGTGCCGGGCACGGGCTGGTTGAGGCAGGTCGTGCTGCGATCGATGTAGTAGGCGCGGAAATCCTCCGGCACGTCGGGATTGAGCATCAGCCAGACGACGCCGGCCTCGGCGGCGAAAAGGAGGCCGGCGAGAGCATAGGCGCCCCAGCGGATGGCAGGCCGGCTGAAGATTGCGGTGCTAGACAAGGGCGAGGTTCCAATCGAGCCAGCCGAACGTCCCGTACCAACCGGCGGCCAGGATCAGCAGCATGCCAAGAACGAAGCCGATGCGGCTGCGGCCGAGGAGGTCGGCGAGCAGCAGCGACATGGGCGCCATGCCGGCAACGAAGCGGACCATGGAGGCAAGGCCGGCGAAGAGCGGCAGCGTGAGGGCGATGAAGGCGTAGATGGCCATGCCGATGCGGCCGGTGAGCACCAGCCCAACGATCAGCACGTAACCCGCAATCGAGGCGGCCGCGAGGAACTGCGACGCGGTGGGCCACCAGCCCTCCCCCGGCAGGTTGGTGAGTCCGTTCCAGATGAAGACCGGCGGCAGGCCGAAGGGACGCCCCCAGGCCCGCTGTACATGCTGGAAGGCGAGGGCATCCCCGATGTGGAAATGAAGGAACGCCATATAGGCGAAGAGCCCGAGCGGGGCGACGGCGAAGGTCAGCACCAGTTCTGGTCGGACCAGGGTTGCCGGGATGAAGTCGCGCCAGGTGCCGCCGCGCTCCCGATGCTCCACCCACACCTCCCAGAGGATGGCGAAGACGATGAACACGCCAACGATGCGGGTGGCGGAGAGAGCCGCCGCCAAGACGCCCGCCAGCAACCAGCGTCGCTGCTGCAGGGCAACGAACACCGCAACGGTGAGGAAGATGAACAGCGTCTCGGTGAAGAAGGTGGTGAAGTAGACCGAGAACGGCCCGGCGAGCAGGAAGGCGGCAAAGAGCGTGAAGGGGCGCAGCTTGCGACCGAGCAGCGGCCAGGCGACCAGCGCGGTCCCCATGCTGACGAGAATGGAAACCGCGGCGCTGAGCTGGAGCGTAGGGAGCCCCGTCAACTGGCGCATCAGGCCGATTAACATTGGATAGAGGGGAAAGAAGGCCCAGTTCGCCGCGTTGATCATTTTCGGTGTCGGAAAGGGATCATAGCCCTCTTCGGCGAGACGGACGTACCACTCGCAGTCCCAACGACACATGACCTTGAAGAAGTCGGCGGGGTCGGCGTCGGGAATGGCGAAACGATAGGCCAGAAAACGGGTTAGGAGACCGAGGCCGGCGAACACGACGACGATCGCTACGCGTTGGGCCCAGCTTGGCACCGCCGCGTCCTGCCGTGACAAAGCGACTTCCTGCACCCTGATTACCCCTCGGACCCTGGCCGACGTAACGCGGAACCGGGCAGTTCAATTATGCGTGTAGCGCATGCCCGCCATGCCACAACTTTCACACCTCGACGGCGTTGCGTGAAGTTGATGGATATCAGGCCGGTTCTTCCCAGCGTCACCATGCCCAGTAACTCAGCGTACCTTGCGTCCCGCCGCACGTTTCTCAAAGGCGCGGCGGCTACAGCCCTGCTTGTGTCCACCACGGCGCTCACGCCTGCGGTGAGTGCAGCAACTCCCCAGTCCGGTCCGTTCGACTTCGAGTCCTTCTCCCAGCGGATGAGGGATCTGGCGGCCCAGCCACATCAGCCGCCGGCACCGCTCGCTTCGGCCTTTTACGCCAATCTCGACTATGACGGGTATCGGCGGGTGCAGTTCAACACCGAACGCGCCAAGTGGATCGAGGACGGGCACGGCTATCAGGTCCACGGCTTCCCGATGGGATGGCTGTTCAAGGAGCCGGTGACCGTGTTCGAGATCGTCGATGGCGACAGCCACTCGATCGAGTTCGGCGCCGGCGACTTCAACTACTTCATGGAAGGCGAGATGAAGGAGGCGGCCGAGACCGCCACCTTCCCCGGCGTTGCCGGCTTTCGCATCAACTATCCGATCAATCGACCCGAGGTGGCCGACGAACTCGTCTCGTTCCTCGGTGCGAGTTATTTCCGTGCCCTGGGGCGCGACAACATCTATGGGCTGAGCGCTCGCGGGCTGCTGATCAACTCCTGGCGCGAGGGACCGGAGGAGTTCCCGCGCTTCTCCGAGTTCTACCTCGAAAAGCCTGTCGAACCCGGTCCGATGACGCTTTATGCGGCGCTCGAGAGCCCCAGCGTGACCGGCGCCTATCGCTTCGTGATCCACCCGGCCGGCGAGGACCAGCAGGAAACGGTTATGGAGGTCACGGCCCGGCTCTATTTCCGCGAGGCAGTGGCGGAACTGGGCATTGCGCCGCTGACCTCGATGTTCCTGTTCGACGACACCAACCGGGCCGGCTTCGATGACTACCGGCCGCAGGTGCACGACAGTAACGGTCTCCTGCTCGAGCCGTCCGAGGGGCAGCCGATGTGGCGTCCGCTGAACAATGCGTCCTGGCTCGGCAATTCCTATCTTCATGACCCGTCGGTGAAGTCGTTCGGCCTCTATCAGCGCGGCCGCGAATTCGAGACCTATCAGGACGCTGGCGCGCATTACGAGCGCCGCCCCTCGCTGCGGGTTGAGCCCCTCGGCGACTGGGGGCCGGGTTCGGTGCGACTGGTCGAGATCCCGTCCAAGCTCGAGGCCGACGACAACATCGTTGCCTTCTGGATCCCCGAGCAGCCGATCGCCGCCGGCGATGAGCGCGAATTCAGCTACCGCCTCGTCTGGGGCGACCTTTTGCCCGACTCCGGGGCACCACTCGCCCATGTGGCCGAGACCCGTGTCGGCCTCGGCGGGGTGTCCGGTGTTGCCAATGCTGCAACACTTCGGAAATTCGTCATCGATTTTGCCGGCGGCGAACTGGAGCAGATGCATCCAGATACGCCCTTCGACGTTGAGGCCACGGTTTCGGCCGGCAGCATTGTATCCACCGCCTTCTCCCGTATCCCTGCGAACGGGATGTGGCGGCTCGTGCTGGATGTGGACACAACCGGGCAGACGCTGATCGAACTCAAGGCCAGCGTCGGCACCGAGGGACGTCCGCTCACCGAGACCTGGATTTACCAGTGGCGCGGAGTGGTGGCATGAAGCATCAGGATTTCTCTTTGTACCAGGGTCTTCCCGACGCGCCCCTGCCCATGCCCAAGCAGAGGCTGGAACGCCAGCGCGGCTCCATCTTCGACCTGCTGCGATCCATGCTGCTGGTCTGGCAGCGCCCCTAAACCGATGTGCCACGGAGACGTTCATGGGCAGGGCTGAGCAGCTGCGGGCTGCCACCCTCGCCGTCGCTGCGGCGGCGAGCCTTGCCGCAGGCTGGGCTTTCCTCGATCTGATCGGAGGCAACCGGCCCACTACTCTCGACTGGATGCGCAGCATCCTGCTGACGGTGACGGTGTTCTGGCTGCTGTGGGGCGGACTGACCGGTATCCTCGGCGCGCTCGCGCCGGTGCGAAAGCCGCTCGGCTGGACCCGGCCGAAGGGCCTGACGGCCGTGCTGGTGCCGATCTACAACGAGGATCCGGTCGAAACCTTTGCCCGCATAGCGGCGATGAACCGGCACCTCGTGGAACGAGGGCTAGCGGACCGGTTTCACTTCGCCATTCTGTCGGACAGCACCTCGCTCGAAGTCGCCGCCGAGGAAGCGGCGGCATTCGAGCTGTTGTTGCGCGAGCCGCAGGCTGCCGGCCGCATCTTCTATCGGCGGCGCGAGCGCAATGTCGGCCGCAAGGCCGGCAATATCGAGGACTTCGTCGCCCGCTCGGGTGGCGCCTACGAGTATGCGCTGATCCTCGACGCGGACAGCCTGATGGAAGCCGAGACCATAGCGGCCATGGCAGCGCGAATGGACCAGGACAGCCGTCTTGGGCTGCTGCAGACCGTGCCGGAGGTGATCGGCGCCCACACTGTGTTCGCGCGCATGATGGCGTTCTCGTCGTCTTACCTGTCGCCCTATTTCGCCCGCGGCATGGCGCTGCTGCAGGGTGAGCAGGGCCCCTATTGGGGGCACAATGCCATTGTCCGGGTGCGGGCCTTTGCCCAGTGCTGCGGGCTGCCGGTTCTGTCGGGCAAGCCGCCTTATGGCGGGCACATCCTCAGCCACGATTATGTCGAGGCGGCGCTGCTGGCGCGGGGCGGCTGGAAGGTCGAAGTGGACCCCGAGCTCGGCGGCTCGTTCGAGCATGGCCCGGAGAACATGGTGGAGCACGCCAAGCGCGACCGGCGCTGGTGCCAGGGCAATCTGCAGCATCGCCGGCTGGTGTTTGCGCCAGGCCTGAAGCTCTGGAGCCGGTTCACGTTCGTCCAGGGCATCATGGCCTATGCGGTTTCCCCGCTGTGGCTGGCGCTGCTGGCGACGAGCATTCTTGCGACCGTGTTCCCGGACCGCGGCGGCATCCGCTGGGATGCAACGCCCCTGGTGCTAGGCCTGGGCGTGGCGGGGGCACTGCTGTTGCCGAAGCTCGCCATCGTGATCCGCGGCGCCATCGACGGGCACAACCGTCGCTTCGGCGGCAATCTGCAGGTGGCGCTGTCGGTGCTGGCCGAAATCGTGCTGTCGACGCTGATCGCGCCGGTGCTGCTGGCGTTCCAAAGCCGGGCGGTGATCCAGATCCTGCTCGGGCTCGATGGCGGCTGGCCGGCAACCGAGCGCGATGCACGGCGGGTGCCGCTGTGGACCGCCGTGAAGGCCAGCTGGTGGATCAGCCTGCTGGGGCTTGCTGCCATCGCCGCCATGACCATCGCGGCACCGCGCTATGTCGCCTGGCTGCTGCCGGTGGCGGGGCCCGCGGTGATAGCGCCGGTGATCATCTGGGCCACGTCGATGGGTGATGGGAGTTGGGCGCGGGGGCGGCTGTTCACCAGTCGCGCCGAACATGCACCGTCCCCGGTGATGGCGGAGAACATCCGCATTCTTGCCGCCTGGCAGAACGACATGCCGCTCGAGGTGAGTGCGGCCGCGCCGGAGAAGTCGCATGCTCCAGCGTAAGCCCACCTTCTGGGAGCGGGTGCCGCTGATGCGGCAGGTAATAGCCGGCAGCGCCCCCCTGCCCCCGGGCCAGCGCGACGAGCGGCTCGACATGTTCCGCGGCCTTGCCCTGGTGATGATCTTCATCAACCACGTGCCGGGCACCATCTACGAGCAGTTCACCAACCGCAATTTCGGCTTTTCCGATGCGGCCGAGGCCTTCGTGTTCATGTCCGGCATGGCGGCGGGGCTGGCCTATTCCGGAGCGTTCACCAATGGCTCGCCGCTGTGGCTGGCGATCGCCCGCCCTTGGACTCGGGCGCGGCAACTGTACTTCGTGCACCTCGCCATCACCGCCATGGCGCTCGGCATCTTCGCGGGCGCGGCGCATTTCTTCGGCCTCTACGAACTGCTGACCAAGAACAATCTCGGGCCGCTATTCAGCAACCCGCTGGCGGCGATGATCGGGCTGCCCCTGCTGACGCATCAGCTCGGCTATCTCAACATCCTGCCGCTCTATCTGACGCTGCTGCTGGTGACGCCACTGTTCATCATGGTGGGACTGCGCAAGCCGATGTGGCTGCTGGTGGGCTCGATTCTTGTGTGGGCGATCGCCGGGCAGTTCCGGCTCAACTTTCCGAACTATCCCAATTCCGGCGGCTGGTTCTTCAACCCGCTCTCCTGGCAATTGCTGTTCGTGCTCGGCCTGTTGTGCGGCATGGCGATGAAGCGCGGGCAACGCTTCGTGCCGGGCAATCCGCTACTGTTTCTCGCCAGCGCGGCCTTGCTGGTCCTGGTGCTTGTGTGGGTGAAGGTCCCCGACTTCGGAGCGGCCGGCCGCGAGGTGCTCGGCTTTCTCAGCCGCATGGGGCTGCCCTTCTACATCACCTGGTTCGACAAGAGTTATCTCGCCCTGCCCCGGCTGTTGCATGCGCTGGCCCTGTTCTACGTGATTGCCTCGCTGCCGATCATGCAGCGCGTGGCCGCCAGCCGCTGGGCAGCACCGCTGCGGTTGATGGGGCGGCAAGGTTTGGCAGTGTTCGCAACCGGAACGGTGCTCAGCCTGTTGCTGCAGGCGGTGAAGGCCGCCGTTCCGCCGCACCCGATCAGCGACGGGCTGATGCTCGGTGCTGGTCTCGTTGTTCTCGTGGTCCTCGCCCTTATACTCACGCGCACCGCCGAGATGCGGCGCGCTGCTGCTCGCCCACCGCAAACCGCCACTCCGTAGGAGCGCGTGCCTATGTCGCCTGTCACCTACCAAGTCCCGCTGCCGTCCCGTGAAACTGCGTTCCAGCCGGCCCCGGTGGAGCTGGCGGTGGTGGTGCCCACCTTCAACGAGCGCGACAATCTCGAAGAACTCTACCAGCGCGTGGCGGTCGCCCTGGATGGCATCGGCTGGGAGATGCTGGTGGTCGACGACAACAGCCCGGACGGCACGGCGGAACTCGCCTGGGAGCTGGGGCATCGCTGGCACAATTTCCGCTGCATCAAGCGGGTGGGGCGGCGGGGGCTCTCCTCGGCGGTGATCGAGGGAATGCTGGCGACCAATGCGCCCTATGTGGCGGTGATCGATGGCGACCTCCAGCATGACGAGGCGGCGCTGCCGCAGCTGCTCGCCAAGGTCAAGGCCGGTGCCGACATCGCCGTCGGCACCCGCTATTCGGGCGAGGGCTCGACCGGCGAGGGCTTTTCCGCCGTCCGCGCCTGGGGCAGCCGCACGGCCACGAAGCTGTCGTCCTTCATTGCCGGGCAGAAACTGAGCGATCCGATGAGCGGGTTCTTTGCCGCCCGCCGCGACCTGATCCTCGCGGTCGCGCCGCACCTGTCGAGCGAAGGCTTCAAGATCCTGCTCGACCTCGTCATCACCGCGACCCGTCGCGGCACGCCGCCGGCGGTGGCCGAAGTGCCTTATACCTTCCGGCCGCGCCATGCCGGGGAAAGCAAGATGAGCCCGCTGGTGGCGCTGCAGTTCGGCGGGCTGTGGCTATCGAAGCTTTCCGGCGGCGTGTTGCCGACCAGTTTCCTGCTGTTTTCGCTGGTGGGCTTTTCCGGCATCGCGGTGCACCTGACGACGCTATGGCTGTTCTTCGATGTGCTGAAGACCGATTTCATCCTGGCGCAACTGGTGGCGACGGTGATCGCCATGACCTGGAACTTCTTCCTCAACAACGTGCTGACCTATGCCGATCGGAAGTTGCGCGGCTGGAAGGTGCTGCGGGGACTGTTCGCCTTCTATGCCGCCTGTTCGATCGGAGCGCTGGCCAATGTGTCGGTGGCGGCGCTGATCTACCAGTACGAGCAGGTGCCGCTGCTGGCGGGGCTGGCCGGCGCGCTGATGAGTTCGGTGTTCAACTACTCGGTGACGCGCGTCTTCACCTGGCGCTGAGCGCAACCGCTCCGGTCTGGCGAGTGTTAACCCGCCAGACAAGGAGCAAGCCATGACCCGTGTGATCTACGACGTCGTCGAACATGACGGCGGCTTCGCCTACAAGGTGGGCGACGTGTTCTCGGAAACCTTCCCCACGCACCAGGCGGCGCTGGATGCTGCCGTCGCTGCCGCCGACCGGCAGCAGCAGACCGGCGAGACGGAGGCGATCCGCTACCAGACCGCCGACGGCAAGTGGCACGACGAACTCGCCAGCGGCGAGGACCGGCCGGAGACGGAGGTCGAGGACGAGCTGGTGGAGCCGAGCGAAAACGGCGAGCGGCGGGAAACGCAGCTGCCTTGATGGCTTGCGCAGGCTCTGTCCGTCACCTCTCCCCTGAGGGGAGCGACTGTCTTGATAGTCAAGCGTGTGTCCACGGCTTTTGGTCTCGGATGATGGCGTTGAGTATGACGAGGAGTTTGCGAGCGGTTGCGATAACGGCGACGAGCTTGGGCTTGCCGGCTGCCACCAGCCGGTCGCGGAAGGCCTTCAGCATGGGGTTGTGGCGGGCTGCGACCATTGCCCCCATGAACAAGGCGGCACGGACGGCTGATCGCCCGCCGCTGATGAAGCTTCTGCCCCGCCAGCGGCCGGACTGCCGGGTATAGGGTGCCAGCCCGGCGAGAGCGGCGATCTGCTTGGGCGAGAGGTGGCCAAGCTCGGGCAGTTCGGCCAGCAAGGTTCGGGCGATGGTCTTGCCAATGCCGGTTACGGAGGCGAGCAGATCCTCCTTGTCGCGCCACACCGGGGTGCCGCGCACAGTCTTGTCGATGTGGGCGTCCAACTCCTTGAGGTCGGCTTCCAGAGTAGTAACGACGCGGGCCAATGACAGCCGGACTGGTCCGGGCTGGGCCTGAGCCCGGCGCGCCCGTTCCGCCACCAGCATGGCCACCAGCTGCCGCCGCCGCGCCATCAGCGCTTCGAGCTCGGCCGTGGCCGCGTCAGCTATGGCTCGGATAGGAGGCCGCACCGCCGCCATGAACAGGGCGATGACCCGGGCGTCGATGGGGTCGGTCTTGGCTCTTAGCCCGAGCGCCTGCGCATAGTGCCGGACCTGGGCAGGATTGAGCACCACCACCGGCAGGCGTGCTGCCGCCAGTGCCGCCGCCGCCAGGCGTTCATGCCGCCCGGAGGCTTCCAGGCCGATGCCAGCAAGCCCATCCAACCGGCCCAGCCGATCCAGCAGTTCCGCCACCCCCGCTTCGTCATTGCCCACTGCAAAGCCTTCTCCGGCGGGCTGCACATGCACATCCAGCCGCGTCTTGCTCACATCGATGCCAACGGTGATCTCCATCTTGTCCCCTCCTTGCCTAATCGGGCTCGCCTTGCGGCCCCGGCGACTGTTCGGGATCGATGGATCGATGCGGGACGCCCCTTGCTCCCCTTCGAGCTGAACTGCCCCTGGGTGGGTCGAGCTGTCCCGCATCACCGCAGCGCCAACCCTACCACAGGATGGCGACCCCAAGTTACAAGAGGTGACGGACAGCGGCGGGCGAGGGGTTCAGCGCTGCGGCCTGCCATGAGGGTGAACCCCTCACCCCAGCCCTCTCCCCTCAGGGGAGAGGGAGCGCCTACCGAGCCGCCAGCGCCTGTCCGGTGAGCGAATGCTCGGCCTTCACCAGATCAGCCGGGACGCCCTCGAACTGGACCGTGCCGCCTTCGTGGCCGGCGCCGGGGCCGAGGTCGATGACCCAGTCGGCGCGGGAGATGACGTCGAGATTGTGTTCGATGACGACCACGGTGGAGCCGGCGTCGACCAGCCGGTCGAACAAGCCGATCAGGGTGTCGACGTCGTTCATGTGAAGGCCAGTGGTCGGCTCGTCGAGGACGTAGATATTGCCCTTTTTGCCGAGCTCGGCAGCGAGCTTCAGCCGCTGGCGCTCGCCGCCGGAGAGGGTCGAGAGCGGCTGCCCCAGAGTGAGATAGCCGAGCCCGACGTCCACCAGACCGGTGAGGATGCGGGCGATGGCGGGCTCGGTGAAGAACTTCGCAGCCTCTTCGACGCTCATGTCGTAGACATCGGCGATCGACTTGCCGCGGAGCTGGTGTTCAAGCACTTCGGGCAGAAAGCGCTTGCCTTCGCAGGTCTCGCAGGTGGTGACCATCGGATCGAGATGGGCGAGATCGGTGTAGATCACACCGAGCCCGTTGCAGTCCGGGCAGGCGCCCTTGGAATTGGCGGAGAACAGCGACGCCTCGACCCCGTTAGCCTTGGCGAAGGCCTTGCGGACGCCGTCGAGGATGCCGGTATAGGTGGCGGTGTTGGATCGGCGGGATCCCCGCGCCAAGTTCTGGTCGATAATGATGGTATCGGGATAGGCGGCCGGCAGGCAGCCCTGGATCAGCGATGATTTGCCCGAGCCGGCGACGCCGGTGACCACGGTCAGCACGCCCTGGGGAATGCTGACCGAGACATCCTTGAGGTTGTTGAGGCGGGCGTGCTCGATGCGGAGCTCGCCGGTCATTTTCCTGACGTCCGCCTTGAGGGGCTGATGCCGCGTGATGTGGTTGCCGGTGAGGGTGCCGGAGGTCAGCAGACCCTGGTAGTCGCCCTGGTAGACGATCTCGCCGCCCTTGGAGCCGGCCAGCGGGCCCATATCGACGACGTGGTCGGCGATGCGGATCATGTCGGGCTTGTGCTCGACGATCAGCACCGTGTTGCCCTTGTCCCGCAACTGCTGCATCAGCCCGGCAAGCCGCCCGACATCGTGGGGGTGGAGGCCGACCGAAGGTTCGTCAAACACATAGGTGATGTCGGTGAGCGACGAGCCGAGATGGCGCACCATCTTCACGCGCTGCGACTCGCCACCCGACAACGTCGCGCTCTCGCGATCGAGGCTGAGATAGCCGAGGCCGATGGTGACGAGATTGTCGAGCCGCGCCGCCAGGGCATCGAGCATCGGCTTGACCTCGCGGGCTTCGATGGTGCGGACGAGCCGGGCGAGGTCGGAGACCTGCATGGCCGACAGCTCAGCGATGTTCTTCCCGGCGACCCGGCTACCGAGAGCGGCGGCGTTGAGGCGTGTGCCGCCACAGGCGCGGCAGGTTTCGCGGGTGAAGATGCGGTCGTATTCGAGCCGGACATGCGGCTGCAGCGAGTCCGGATCCTTGGAGCCGAGGCCCTTCTTGAGCTTGGCGACCACGCCCTCATAGGTGAGGCCGATCTTGCCGACCTTGATCTTGCGACCATCATCGAGGTGAAGGAGGTTGTGCCGCTCCTCCTCGGTGTATTTATCGACCGGCTTATCCATGTCGAACAGGCCGGAGTTCTTGTAGATCTCCCACCACCAGGTATCGACGGCAAAGTCCTTGGGCAGCAAGGCGCCCGCATTGAGCGACCTGGTTTCGTCGATCACTGCCGCCATGTTCATGGCTGCGACCTGCCCGATGCCCTCGCAGTCGGGACACATGCCGCGAGGGTCGTTGTAGCTGTAGAGGCCGGGCGGCCCGAGCCGGGGCTCCGCCAGCCGCGAGAACAACACCCGCAGCATCTGCGCGGTGTCGGTGACGGTGGCAACGGTGGAGCGGGAATTGCCGCCGAGGCGCTGCTGGTCGACGATGATGGCGGCGGAGATGTTCTCGAGCAGGTCGGCATCCGGCTGGCCGTAATGCGGCATGAACTGCTGCACGAAGGCCGGATAGGTCTCGTTGATCAGGCGCTGGGATTCCGCGGCGATGGTGCCGAACACCAGCGAGGACTTGCCGGAGCCCGACACCCCGGTGAACACCGTGATCCGGCGCTTGGGGATGTCGAGCGACACGTTCTTGAGATTGTTCTCGCGTGCACCGCGAATGATGATCGACCCGTATGCGCTGTCTTCGGCAGCCATGACGCCTCCTTCGTGCTGTGCCGGGGTGATGACGGATGGCCGTGCCAGATTCCGACAGCAGGGGTCAGCCGGCGGCCTGCTTCACCAGTTCGGCGATGCGCTTCTCTTCTGCCGCGGTGATCTTCAGCAGGGCGAATGAAGTCGGCCACATATTGCCGTCGTCGAGCTGGGCGTTGGCGTTGAAGCCGAAGCTGGCATAACGCTCCTTGAACTTGGCCGCCGGCGTGAAGAAGCACACCGCCTTGCCATTGCTGTCGGCCCAGGCCGGCATGCCGTACCAGGTCTTGGGGGCGAGTTGCGGCGCTACTTCCTTGACGATGGCATGGATGCGCTCGGCCATCTGTTTGTCGGACCCATCCATCTCGGCAATCTTGGCGAGCAGGTCGGCTTCACCATCGGCCTTGCCGCCTTTCTTGCGCTCGCGCTTGGCCTCCTTCATTGCCGCCTGTTCCTCGGCGCTGAAGGTGGATTGCTTGGCTTTCGAATCGGCCATGGGGGCTCCTCCTCTTCGGGTTCGGTTTGCTAGAGCGTGGCCTTGCGGATCTGGGCGACGCCGATGCCGACGCCGATCACTGCCACGCCAGCGGCCACAAGTACGCCATAGAGCACGGTGGATGTGAACACCTCGCCCATGAACAAGGCGCGCTCCGCCTCGACCAGGTATGTGACCGGGTTGAAGCGGCTGAGCCAGAACAGCCAGTCGGGCGCCGCCGTCATGGGGAGCAACACACCACCCAGCAGCATCAGCGGCAGGGAGACGGAGTGGCTGACCAGGTAGAACAACGAACCGTCATTCTTGGTGGCAATCGCAAGCGAGTAGGACAGCGAGGCCACTCCCACACCGAACAGCAGCAGCAGGACGAAGCCGATGACGATCGGCAGGACATGCATGGTCAAGCCGAAGGGTACCGCGACGATGACGAGGATCAGCGCCTGCAGCATCAACGGTACCAATTCCTTGAGGGCGCGGCCGATCATCACTGCAGGTCGGCTCATCGGCGTTACCAGAAAGCGCTCGAAACTGCCGCTGATCAGCTCCTCGGTGAGCGCCCAACCGCAGGAGACGGTGGTGAACAGCACCAGCATGACCATCATGCCGGGGACGAACCACTGGATAGGCGCCACCCCGCCCGGCGACGGCACCTCGCCCAGCAACGGCACGAAAAAGGCGAGATAGAGCAGCGGCTGGATCAGGCCGAACGCGATCAGGTAGTACCAGGTGCGCAGGGTGGGCTTGATCTCACGCCGGAACGATATGGCGATGTCGGAAACAAAGTTCATGCGGCGGCTCCTTCCCGCAGGCTGCGGCCGGTAAGGCCCAGAAACACGTCGTCGAGCGTCGGCCGCCTGATGCGGGCGCTGATGACCTCGATGCCGCCGTCGTGGAGGCGCCGGATGAACTCGGGGAGCACCGCCTCGCCATCCTTGAGAGTGACGGCGATGGTGCGCTCGTCGCGCCGCAGCTCGCGCCGATCGGGCAGGTTGTCGGCGATGGTGGCAGCCGCTTCGGTCTGGTCGGCACAAAGCAGGCTGACTTCGATGGTGTCGCCGGCTAGCTCGGCCTTCAGGCGAGCCGGCGTGTCGTCGGCAATCAGCCGGCCATTGTCCATCACCATGACCCGCTCCGCCATGGTGTCGGCTTCATCGAGGTAGTGGGTGGTCAGGAAGATGGTCATGCCCGTGGCCTGCCGCAGCTTGAGGATATGCGCCCAAAGATTGGCGCGGCTATGCGGATCGAGCCCTGTGGACGGCTCGTCGAGGAACAGCACCGGTGGCGTGTGCATCAGCCCGAGTGCCACATCCAGCCGGCGCTTCTGCCCGCCCGAGAGCGACACGCAATCACGGTCGGCAAGAGCATCGAGCTCGAGCATGGCCAAGAGCTCGTCGGCCCGGCGACGGGCTGCCGCCTCGCTCATGCGCTGGGCGCGACCCTGGATCACCAGTTCGTCGCGCACCCGGTGGTAAGGCCCGGAGGCAGTACCCTGGCCGACATAGCCGATGAGCCGCCGCACCGCGGCAGCGTTGGTGGCGATGTCGTGCCCGCCGACGGTGCCGCTGCCCGAACTCGGCGGCAGGAGCGTTGTCAGCATCCGCACGGAAGTGGACTTTCCGGCGCCATTCGGGCCGAGAAAGGCGACCAGTTCGCCCTCGGCGACATCGAGGCTCAAGCCGCGGACCGCCTCCACTGCTCCTGCCTTGGTCTTGAAGGTGCGAGCCAGCTCTCGCGCGTGAATCATCGACCATCCTCCAGGGTTGGGCTCGAACCGGTGACGGTTGAGCAAGCCCCGTTTCGACACCGGGCTCGACTTTGTTCCAAGCCGGCCCTAAACTCCGTACAGCATACAGGGTTATTAGCAACAACCTTGTACGCTGTAAAGAGTTGTGTGAGGCAAAGATGAGCGAAGAGATCGCCGGTCGTGGCGACCCCCGGCGCGCGCTGGAGCTGATGTGGGGCCTGTCCGAGGGACGCAAGCGGGGTCCTCGGACGAAGGTGGCGTTGGCCGATCTCGTCGCGGCGGCGGTGCGGATCGCCGATGCCGAAGGCATAGAGGCGGTTTCCACCCGCAGGGTTGCCGAGGCGGTGGGTATGTCGCCGATGAGCTTTTACACCCACATCCCAGACAAGACGGTGCTGCTGGACCTGATGCTGGACGCCGCAGCCGGGCCGGCAGAGGGTGAGACGGTGGATGAACCCATCGCCTTCGATCCCACCCGGTGGCGCGACAATGTTGCCATGGTGGCCCGCGAGCTACGATCGTTCTACCTGCGCCATCCATGGGCATTGCAGATCGGCACGCATCGGCCGGTGCTCGGTCCCAACACCATGCGATCCTATGACCACTTCCTGACCGTCTTCGACGGCCTGGGACTCAGCGAGGTGGAGATGGACCTGTCGGCCACCATGGTCGCCAACTATGTGCATGGCGCAGTCCGCGACGTGGTGCGGGCCAGCATGGTGAAAGAGCAGACCGGGCTCAGCGACGACGAGTGGTGGTATGCCGTGGCACCGCTATTGGAGCAGATCGATTTCTCCCCCTACCCCGTGGCCAACCGCGTCGGCCCCGTCGTGGGCGAGCTCTACGGGCTTGGCGATCCGGACCGCGCCTTCGAGTTCGGTCTCGAGCGGCTGCTGGATGGGCTCGAGGTCCTGATCCGCAGGAAGGGCGAGGCCTAAGCGGGAACATCGGCCGGCGGCCTTCGTTGCCCCACCAGGGAAGGAGGCCAGCCATGACCCGCTCCACCGCCGAAGTGCTGGAGGATCACCTCGAATGCCGCATGCGCGGGGATCTCGAGGCGGACCTTGCACGGAACTATGCCGAGGACGTGGTGGTGCTGACCGCCACCGGCAAGCGGATCGGCCACGACGCCGTCCGGCATTTCAGCCGCATCCTCAACGAGCACGTGCCGCCGGACTATGAGTTTCCCATCAAGCTGGTGGAAGGGCGCTTCGCCTATATCGAATGGCGCGCCCGGGAGCCGGGGCGCAGCGTGGAGGATGGCGCCGACAGCTTCGTCATCGAGGACGGACGGATCGTCTGCCAGACCATCCACTACACGCTGCAGGAGACCATGCCGGAGTAGGCTGGCGCGGGGCATGAGCCCATGTTCATCGTTTCCCTCCCCCTTCTGGGGAGGGATCAAGGGTGGGGGGTGGGCAAGGCTCGGCACCTACCGCGGCAGAGCGTTGCCGGCGGCGTCAAACAGGTGGACGAGGGCCGGATCGACATGGGCCGAGACGGTCTGGCCGTTGGTGAGCGGCCGCTGGCCTTCGAGCACCACGGTCATCGGTTGGCCGTCGGTTGTGGTGGCATAGACCACCGTTTGGCCGCCGAGGTTTTCGACCAGCTCGACACGAAGGTCGGCCAGCTTGATGCCGGTGCCCTCGTTGAGGGTGATGTGCTCGGGGCGCACGCCCAAGGTTGTTGCACCGGTGGTGGTGCGGCCGAGGGCGAGCGTGTGGCCGGCCGAGGTCACGGAGTCGCCGTTGCCGGAGGTCGCCAGGAAATTCATCTTGGGCGAGCCGATGAAGCCGGCGACGAACAGGTTTTGCGGGTTGTTGTAGAGCTCGAGCGGGGCGCCGGCCTGCTCGACGATGCCGGAGCGCAGCACCACGATCTTGTCGGCCATGGTCATGGCCTCGACCTGATCGTGGGTCACGTAGATCATGGTGTTGCCGAGATCGTTGTGAAGCTTGGCGATCTCGACGCGCATGGCAACGCGCAGCTCGGCATCGAGGTTGGACAGCGGCTCGTCGAAGAGGAAGATCTTGGGCTCGCGCACGATGGCGCGGCCGATGGCGACGCGCTGGCGCTGGCCGCCGGAGAGCTGCTTGGGCTTGCGCTGCAACAGCGGCTCGATCTTGAGGATTTCGGCGGCGCGCTGCACACGCGCCTGGATCTCGGCCTTGGGCATCTTCGCGGTTTCGAGGCCGAAGGCGAGGTTCTGGTAGACGCTCATATGCGGATAGAGCGCATAGGACTGGAACACCATGGCGATGCCGCGCTTGGCCGCCGGCACCTCGTTCATGCGCTGCCCGTCGATCAGAAGATCGCCGCCGGTGATCGGCTCGAGCCCGGCGATCATGCGCAGCAGGGTGGACTTGCCGCAGCCGGAGGGGCCGACGAAGACGGTGAACTCGCCGGGGTCGATGCTGAGGTCGACACCGTGGATCACCTCCACGTCGCCATAGGCTTTGACGATCTTGCGAAGCTCGATGCTGGTCGCCATGGCTGTTCTCCTCAGGCGGCTCGGAACTGCTCGGGCACCCAGCTCTGGTAGAGCGGATGGGATGGCCCGAGCGGCAGGGGGACGTCGGTATTGGTGGCGGCGGAATGGTAGAGCGCCGTCACCAGCTCGAGCGAACGGCGGGAGTCGGCGCTGGTGACGGGGAGCGGCCCGGCACCGATCAAGGCATCATGGAAGCGGCGCATCTGCGTCTGGAAGCGCGAGGGCACGTGCTGCCAGTCCTTGAGGAGTTTCTCGATCTCCTGAGCGGTCTTGTCGGTGCGCGGCTGGATCTTCCACAGCTTGTCGCCGGGATTGTAGGCGGCGTGATCGCTCTCGAAGGTGACGTTCTCGAAAGCGAGGCGGATGCGCGTCATGTCGTCGGCCGAGCCGAGCGTGGCGGTGAGGCTGGCGAGGGCGCCGTTCTTCATCAGGAGCGAAGCGGAGATGGTATCTTCCACCTCGATCGGATTCACCCGGGTGGCGACGCGGCCGAAGACGCGCTCGATGTCGCCCATGAGATAGGTGAAGAGGTCGTGCGGGTGGATGGCGTGACCCATCAGCACGCCGCCGAGTTCGGTGGCCCATTTGCCCCGCCACGGCACGGCATAATAGGGCGCGTCGCGACGCCAGAGGGTTTCCACCGTGCCCATGAACGGCTTGCCGGCGATCCCGGCGTCGATGATGCGCTTGGCCTGTTCGATGCCGTTGCCGAAGCGGTACTGAAAGACGGGCATCAGCATGCCCTTGGAGCGCTGCTCCTCTTCCATCACGGCATCGATCTGGGCCAGAGAGCCGACCAGCGGCTTTTCGCAGATGACGTGCTTGCCGGCCTTGAGCGCGGCCATCACCATGGGGAAGTGCAGCCCCGGCGGCGTGCAGATGTCGACGATGTCGATGTCGTCCATGGCGAGGACGTCATCGAACTTCTCGACGCGGCGCTCGACGGCAAATGCGTCGCCGATCTGCGCCAGGCGTTCGGCGCTGAGGTCGCAGATGGCCTTGACCTTGAAGCAGCCTGAGTTGGGCAGATATCCCTCGACGATATGCGAGCGGCCGATGCCGCAGCCGACGACGGCGACGTTGAAGACCCGGCTCATTGTTCCCACTCCGTGCCGCGCTCGGCGAGTTGCTGTGCGGTCAGGGCCATCTTCATGGCGTTGTAGCAGCGGTCCTGCGGCATGGCCGTTTCGGTGCGGTTGCGAACATCGTCTAGGAACTGGCGCCCGAACGGCCGCTCGACCTGGCTGCAGTCGATGTGGCGCGGGCCTTCCTTGTTGACGAGGAACAGGTGGTCGGTGCCCGGGCGGCCGGCGATGTCGATATACTTGCGCAGCTCGATATAGCCCTCGGTACCGATGATGGTGAGGCGCCCGTCGCCCCAGGTCGGCAGGCCTTCGGGGGTGAACCAGTCTACGCGGATGTAGCCGGTGGTGCGGTCGGTGCGGACATGGGCATCGCCGATGTCCTGCAGGCCCGGACGGTCCGGATGGGCGCGGTTGGCGACGCTCGCTGAGACCACCTCACCATCCATGGCGCCCGAGAAGAACAGGAACTGCTCGAACTGGTGGCTGGCGATGTCGCAGAGGACGCCGCCGTAGCGCTCGCGGGTGAAGAACCAGTCGGGCCGCTGGTTGTTGCGGATCGCATGCGGGCCAAGGCCGACGGTGTTGATCACCTCGCCGATGGCACCGGCCTTGATGAGATTGCCGGCCTCGACTGTGGCGCGGACTTCGAAGTGCTCGGAATAGAGCACCGAGTAGATGCGGCCGGTCTCGCGCTGCACGCGCTGGATCTCGGCCAGTTGTTCGAAAGTCGTCATGCCCGGCTTGTCGGTCAGCACGTCCTTGCCGTGCTGCATGGCGGCGATCGAGATAGCGGCGCGGTCGGCCGGGATCGCCGAAGTCAGCACCACCGAGATGGACTCATCTTCGAGGATGGCGCGCGGATCGCTGACGCGCTTCGCCTCGGGATACTTGTTCCCGAAGTCGGCAGCGAGGTCGTCCTCCGGCGCATGGAAAGCGACGAACTCGGCGCCAGCGTCCTTCAGACAGTCGACCTGGCCATAGATGTGGGAGTGGTTGATGCCGATGGCGGCGATGCGGATGGTCATGACAAGCTAACTATGAGTGCAGTGGAGGAACCTGTCACCGCTTCATCCCTGTGGTCGCGATGCCTTCGATGAGCATGCGCTGGAAGAAGAGGAAGAACAGGAAGATCGGCACCAGGCTCAGCACGCTCATGGCGAACATCGAGCCGTAGTCGGAGGTCCCGGTGGAGTCGGTGAAGGTGCGGAGGCCGAGCATCACCGTGTACTGCCGCATCTCGGACAGGTAGATCAGCGGTCCGAAGAAATCGTCCCAGGTCCAGATGAAGGTGAAGATCGCTGCGGTCGCCAGTACCGGCATGGAGAGCGGCATGATGATCTTCCAATAGATGCGCCAGGGGCCGGCGCCGTCCATCATCGCCGCCTCATCGAGTTCGCGCGGAATGCCGCGGAAGAACTGCACCATCAGGAAGATGAAGAAGGCGTCGGCCGCAAGGAACCGCGGCACCACCAGCGGCAGGAAGGTGTTCACCCAGCCGAGGTTGAGGAACAGCACGTATTGGGGGATCAGCGTGACCTGATAGGGCAGCATCAGCGTCATCAGCATCATCGCGAACCAGAACTTGCGGCCGCGGAACTCAAGGCGGGCAAAGGCGAAGGCCGCCAGCGAACAGGCGAGCACATTGCCGCAGACGCTCAGGATCGAGATGATGAAGCTGTTGGTGAAGAAGACACTGAAGCTCACCCGCAGCCCGTTCCAGCCACGGATATAGGAGTCGATGCTCCACTCGCTCGGCCAGAGCGAGGCCGAGGTGAAGATCTCGTTCTCGGGCCGGAACGACGCCGCCAGCATCCACAACAGCGGATAGAGCATCAGGATCGACATGCCGATCAGCCCGGCATGAGCGAGAACGCTCAGGATCTTGCGCTGGGTGGGCGACAGCGTCTTGAGGCCGACGACTTCGAGCTTGGCGGGAGCATCAGTCATCGTAGTGCACCCAGTATTTGGAGGTGAGGAAGGAGAAGGCGGTGAACAGCCCGACCAGCGCCAGCAGCACCCAGGCCAGCGCCGAAGCATAGCCCATGCGGAAGAAGCCGAACGCCTCCTGGTAGAGGTAGAGCGTGTAAAACAGGGTCGAGTTGATCGGATTGCCGGTGCCGCCGGAGATGATGAAGGCGGGCGTGAAGCTCTTGAAGGCCTCGATGGTCTGGATGATGGCGTTGAAGAACACCACCGGCGTCAGGAGCGGCAGGGTGATCTTGTAGAACTGCCGCCACTTGCTGGCGCCGTCGAGGCTGGCGGCCTCGTACATGTCCTGCGGGATCTGGCGCAGGCCCGCGAGGAAGATGATCATCGGCGAGCCGAACTGCCATATCGACAGCACGATCAGCGTCCACAGCGAATATTGCGGGTTGGAAATCCAGCTCGGGCCTTCGATGCCGAAGATGGCGAGGAAGTCGTTGACGAGGCCATCACGGGCGAAGATCTGGCGCCACAGGATGGCAATGGCGACCGACGCGCCCAGCAGGCTCGGCAGGTAGAACAGCGCGCGATAAAGCGGCAGCCCCTTCATGCCGCGGTTGAGCAGCATGGCCACGGCGAGGGCGAAAGCGAGCTTCAGCGGCACCGAGAAGATCACGAAGAACATGGTGACCCGCATCGACGCCCAGAACTTGGGGTCGTTGGTGAACATGCGGATATAGTTCTGTGCGCCGATCCACTCGGGCGAGGTCAACAGGTCGAAATCGGTGAAGCTCAGATAGAGCGAGGTGATGATCGGGCCGATGGTCAGGCCGAAAAAGCCGATGAACCATGGCAAGAGGAAGAGGTAGCCGGGGGCATCGTTCTGCCACAGGCGCGACCAGAACGAGGGGCGGGCTTCCGCCGCGGGCTGATCGGTACGTTCCAGAGTGGTGGTGCTCATGGCCATTCTCGGCGGTCCTCCTCAAGAAGCTGGGACCGCCAGAGGGCGCGTCGTCCCGGAGGTCAGGTCGGGGTGCGCCCCCGCCCGGAGGCGGGAGCGCTTGGGAGGAAAGCGTCAGACGGCGCGTTCGAGGATGGCGTTGGCTTCGGCCACGAAATAGGCCGCACCATCTTCCGCCGAGCGGGCACCGAAGCCCACTTCCTGGCCAACCGTACGCAGCAGCGACAGGTCGATCTCGCCGGCAGCGGCCGGCGGGGGCGGCGGGAGCGGCCCGAGCAGGTCACCGAGGTTGGACACGAAGTTGAGCGCGATCTGGTTCTGCTCGTCCAGCAGCGGGGCGACAACCTCGCGCATGGCGGGCAGGCAGGGAATGCCGCGCTCAACGTCGAGGACCTTGGCTGCTTCCGGATCGGAGATGAAGAAGTTAAGGAACTCGGCGGCCTCCGCCTTCTTCTGCGAGGATCCGGCGATCGAGAAGAACATCGACGGCTTGCGGTAGTGCCCGCCGCCAACACCTTCGGCGATGCGCGGGTAGCCGACCATATCGATGGGATCCTGCATCAGTGCCTGGAACGCCACGAGCTGGTTGGAGTTGGCCGGGATCATCGCGGCCTTGCCCGACACCAGCATGGTGGATTCGAGCGGCCCGGTATCGAGCGCCTGCTCGTCCGGAGCGACGCACACGCCGGCTTCGCGCAGGTTGTTCCACAGGGTGAACCACTCGGTCATGTCGGCTTCGTCGAGGCCGAGCTTGCCGTCGGCGGTGTAGAGTTCCTTGCCCTTCTGGCGGATCCAGTTGTTGAGCATCGGCTCGGAATAGGAGCCGTCGGCAACGACCTTCATGCCGACGCCGGCGCTGTTGAACGCCTCGCCCATCGCCATCAGATCATCATAGGTCCAGGCATTGGTCGGCGCGTCGATGCCGGCCTTTTCGAAGGCCGCGGTGTTGACGAGCATGGCCACCGAGTTGGCGCCCAGCGAGATGCCGTAGAGCTTGCCGTCGACCTTGCCGCCTTCGAGCTGGTCCTCGTCGAAATCGGCGAGCTGCAGCTGGTTGCCGACGAACTCGTCGAGCGGGGCAATGGCGTTGCGCTTGGCGTATTCGACGATGAAGCGGTAGTCCATCTGGATGATGTCGGGGGCGTTGCCGCCGGCCGTCTGGGTGGCAAGCTTGGGCCAGTAGTCGTTCCAGGCAAGGAATTCGCCCTGCACGTCAACGCCGCTGGCGTCCTTGTAGAGGTCGGTGACCTTGTAGGTCCGGTCGGCGCGCGGCTGGCCACCCCAGAAGATCAGGCGAAGCGAGTCGGCCTGCGCCCAGGCGGGCGAAATGCCGGCCGCGCCCGCGGCCACCAGGGCAGAGCTGCCCAAGAGGAATTGGCGTCGATCGATACGGATTGTCATAATGGTTTTCCTCCCATGAACACCTGCCGTCCGCACGGCTCAACTGAAGCGGGACGCGGCCTCCTCGCCGCGTTATCACCAAACAGTTACTAAGGCCCCGAGTGTACCGTCCCTGACAGTGCACCTTCTCCCGCTATTTCGTCTGGTCGCGCCCCGACCCGGTTTGCAAATAACCAGCCAGTTACAGCTAGCACAGAGCTTCGCAGCCACGCAACACACTTGTATGGAAGCCTCCGGGGCGCAACATATCCCGGTTTTCCGGTTGTTTTCCGTTACCTCCGACGGCTCACCTGCAGCATCCTTGCGCAAAGCTGACGAAAAGAAAAATACAAATATCAGTCGCTACTATAGATGTGATCTATGGAGGAGATCACATGGACAAGCTGCTTATACAGTTCATGGCCGTAGCGGAGGCGGGCAGCCTGAGCGGGGCGGCGCAGGCGCTGTTCATCACCCAGCCGACGCTGACCTTCAACATGCGCAAGCTGGAGGAGACGCTGGGCGTGCCGCTCCTGGTGCGGTCATCGCGCGGGGTGGAACTGACGCCTTATGGCGAGACGCTCTACCAGAATGCGCGGTTGATGCGGCGGCTCTACGACAACACCGTCAAGTCGATCGAGCACCAGAAGGGCCGGATCGAGCAGGGCCTGTCGATCGGGTCGGGCTATTCGTGGTGGACGCTGTTCATCCGCGACATGGTGGTGGAATATGGTGAACGCCACCCGAGCGCGCGCGTGCATGTGAGCCTCGGCAACCAGTTGCGCTGCATGGACCAATTGCTGTCGGGCGACATCGCGCTGTTCGTTGCCCATGAAATCGAGGGGCTCAACCGCTCGACCGGGGCGCGCTTCCTGCCGCTGGGGCGGGTGGAGCAGGGCTATTTCGTCCGCGGCGGTCATCCGCTGCTGGACCGGCCGCGGAGCCTGGCGGAAATTGAGACCTATCCGGCGGTGACCAGCGCCCTGCCCGAGATCCGCCACCAGCGCTTCTTCGAGACCTGGAGCCGCAGCACCGGCGCGGCAGCCTTCGACCAGGGCAAATATGCCTTCGCCTCCAACTCCCTGCAGGCCTGCCTCGATTATGTGGAGAAGACCGATGCGGTGCTGGCCCATACCGCGGTGATGGGGGAGGAATTCCAGCGCCGCGGCATCGGGCAGATCGAGGTCACCGAGCCGACGCGGCAGAATCGCGTCGGCATCTATGTGCTCAACGAACGCGCTGCCGAGCCGCGGGTGACGGAGCTGGTCGAGTGGATCAGGCGAGCCGCCGCCGGCGTGATGCCGACGGCGTAGCGCTCAGAAGCGCATGCCCCGGATCTCCGAAGCGGTGTCGACGGTGTGCCGGTAGAGATGCCAGGTGGCGTGGCCGAAGATCGGCAGCACGATGGCGAGACCGACGAAGAGCGGCAGCGACGCGATGAACAGGCCGGCCCCGATGATGACGCCCCAGGCGAGGATCGGCAGCGGATTGCGCATGAACACCCGCAGCGATGTTTCCACCGCCACATAGGCGCCGACGTCGCGATCGAGCAGCAGCGGGAAGGCGACGACGGAGAGCGCCAGCGCAGCAAGGGCGAACAGGGCGCCCAGCATGGTGCCGACGATGATCAGCGTGGCGCCGCCGGGTTCGGTGGTCACCTGGGCGATCAGCGCCGCCAGGGTGCGGGGCGTCGAACTGCCGAACAGCGATTCATAGAGGGCCTGGGCGCTGGTCAGCCACAGGGTGAACAGCACGAAGAGAAGCGCACCGACGGCGAGGATGCCGGGCATGGCGGGCGAGCGCAGCACCGCGAAGGCATCGCTCCAGGACGTGTCGAGCCCGGCCTCGCGACGACGGGAGACTTCGTAGAGCGGCAGGGCCGCCAAGGGCCCCAGCAAGGCGAAGCCGCCGACCAGCGGATAAAGCAAGGGCCAGGTGTGATAGCCGTTCATCCAGATGGTGAGCACGACCCCGGCGATGACGTAGATGACGGCGATCAAGGCGTAGTGGCTGGGCTTTTCCCAAAAATCACGGGCGCCCAACTTCAGGCAGGTGAACAGATCGGCCATGCCGATAGTGTTCACCATGGGTTTGTCGAGGCGTTCGCCGTGCCCCGCAATGACGTGAAAATCGGCCATGGTGGTTCTTCCTCCGTTCAGGAGGCCACGAGGCCGTCAGAAGCGCCGCCCCTTGCGTTCCGCGAACCCGCGACCGCAACGAGGGCTTAATATAGCCCGGGAGCGACGTTTTGTCGCCCCCGAGATGGATCGTGTGGAGGGGCTCCGACACAGCCACTGCGTGTCATGCCGGTGACAGCGGGGATTCATCGCGAGATCTCAGGATGGGCCCCCGCTTTCGCGGGGGTGACATCCGGTGGGTAGTGGAACATCGAAGCCGAACGGCCTTGATGACGGTCCTAGATCTCGTAGCGATCCGACTCGTGCCGCTGCGGACGGTAGGTGAAGTAGTCGAAATCGGCATTAAGCGCGGTGCCGTTGAGGTCGCTGGCGGCGACGCCGACGAAGGCGCCGGTGAAGCTGCCATGGGCCTGGTGGCCGCCGCATTCGTCCGAGAGGATCGAGGCGTCGAGAACCGGGCCGATCGGCTGCAGGTCCTGACCCTCGAGAGCGTAGAAGAACTGCAGGCTCTTGCCGCGGATCTGCAGCGCCAGCTTCACCTTGCCCTGATTGGGGATCTGCACCGGCTCGGCGGGGAAGTTGAGATTGCCGTCGGGCCAACTGATCTCGGAGCTCATGATCAGCAGTTCGCGCTGGCCGTCTGAGTGTGCCGTGACGGTCAGGTAGAAGAAGTTGTAGCGCGAGTAGTAGGCGGTGAGCCCGGCGAACTGGCGTTCGTCGGTGGGCGAGAAATCGATCACCGTCTCGGCGTCGTAGCTGAAATGGGTCTGGCGGCGAGCGACCAGCGCCTGCTCGAACCAGGAGCCGATCGATTCACGACCGAACAGGCGCAGCTTGCCGCCTTCGGTGGTGAAGATGCGCTCGGTCTCGGGGGTGCGCAGCCACTGGAAGTCCTTGGGCAGGCCGTTCTCGAAGGTATAGCGCTGCTCGGCCCAGTACTTGCTGTCGTCGCGGGTGCCGGGCACTTCCACCTTGAGCGAGGGAACCGGGCCGTTTTTGACGTAGAGCCAGTCGTCCTCGCCCCAGTAAGCTTCCTGGATCGAGGTCTCACGGCCGAGAACGCAGCGGCGTTCCTGGGTGGTGGGGCGGCCGCCGAGGTGGACGAGGTAGGTCTTGCCGTCGGGCGTTTCGACGAGGTCGCCATGGCCGGCGCGCTGGATGGCGGCGAAGGGCGCGTCCTTGGAGGTCAGGACGTGCTTATCGGGATGGGTTTCGTACTGGCCGTCGATGGTGCGCGAGCGGGCGAAGGTGCAGGCGTGGTCATAGGCCGTGCCGCCTTCGGCGGTGAGCAGGTAGTACCAGCCGTTGCGCTTGTAGATGTGCGGGCCTTCGACGAGCTTGAGGTCGGTGCCCTGATAAATATTGGTGCGCGGTCCGACGAGCTTGCCGGCCTTGGGATCGAATTCCTGCAGCGCAATGCCCGCAAACTTCAGCGGGCGGGTGCGGTGGTCCCACATCATGTTGACGAACCACTTGCGGCCGTCGTCGTCGTGGAACAGCGAGGGATCGAAGCCCGAGGAGTTCACATAGATCGGATCGGACCAGGGGCCTTCGATCGACTCGGCGGTGACGATGTAGTTGTGGGCGTCCTTGAACGAGCCGTCCTTGCGCTTGACGTCGGTATAGACCAGCCAGAAGCGTTCGCCGTCATGGGTGATGTCGGGGGCCCAGACGCCGCACGAATCCGGATCGCCGCGCATGTCGAGCTGCGATGCGCGGCTGAGCGGACGGGAGACGAGCTCCCAGTCGGCGAGGTCCTTTGAATGGTGGATCTGCACGCCCGGGTACCACTCGAAGGTGGAGGTGGCGATGTAGTAGTCGTCGCCGACGCGGCAGATGGAGGGGTCCGGATTGAAGCCGGGGAGAATGGGATTGGTGATTGTGGCCATGAGAATGCGGCTCCATCGCCCTCTCCCCTTGCGGGAGAGGGTGCCCGAAGGGCGGGTGAGGGGTTGCCGCCACCCGCTCGGAGCGAGTGGCGAGACCGCGAACCCCTCATCCGTCGGCTGCGCCGACACCTTCTCCCGCAAGGGGAGAAGGGGGCTCCGCGGTCGTGACGACTAGACGAACCGGTTGACCAGGTTTTCGAGGTATTCCTGGCGGCCGGAGCGGGGTTGGGGGTTGATGTTGTCGCTGTCGACCTTGGCGGCGATGTCGGCGAGGCTGAGCTTGCCGCCGAGGATGTCGGCACCGATGCCGCTGTTCCAGCCGGCATAACGGTCGTCGAGCGCGCGATCGAACTCACCGTCCTCGATCAGGGCAGCAGCGCCCTTGAGGCCGCGGGCCAAGGTGTCGAGGCCGAGGATGTGGCCGTGCAGCAGGTCCGCCGGATCGAGGGACTGGCGGCGCACCTTGGCGTCGAAGTTGAAGCCGCCCTTGCCGAGGCCGCCTTGCTTGAGGATGTAGTAGAAGGCCAGCGCCATTTCGCCCGGATTGTTGGGGAAGTGGTCGGTGTCCCAGCCGGACTGCAGGTCGTTGCGGTTGGCGTCGACCGAGCCGAGCATGCCGAGGGAGGAAGCAACGGCGAGTTCGTGCTCGAAGGAGTGACCGGCGAGGAAGGCGTGGCCGACCTCGATGTTGCACTTCACCTTCTTTTCGAGACCGTACTTCTGCAGGAATCCATACACGGTGGCGACGTCGTAGTCGTACTGGTGCTTG
The DNA here is from genome assembly GCF_042685625.1 of Devosia albogilva. Classification (NCBI taxonomy): domain Bacteria; kingdom Pseudomonadati; phylum Pseudomonadota; class Alphaproteobacteria; order Hyphomicrobiales; family Devosiaceae; genus Devosia; species Devosia albogilva. The sequence goes on along the minus strand of NZ_JBHUNP010000001.1, from coordinate 1,977,856 downwards.
GACGGCTCCTGCGGCTTGGGCTCGATCAGGATCTGGCCCTTGAAGCCGATCTTTTCGGCGTGCTCGATCACCAGCGTCAGGAAGCGGGCCATCTGGTCCTGCTCCTGGCCGATCCTGGTGTTGAGCAGAGTTTCGTAGCCTTCGCGGCCGCCCCAGAGGACGTAGTTTTCGCCGCCGAGCTCGTTGGTCAGCTCGAGCACGGCCTTCACCTGGCCGGCGGCATAGGCGAACACTTCCGGATCGGGGTTGGTGGCGGCACCGGCCATGTAGCGGCGGTTGGAGAACAGGTTCGCCGTGCCCCAGAGCAGCCTCTTGCCGGTGCGCTGCATGTTCTGGGCGATGAGGTCGCCGATGACGCGCAGGTTCCTGTTGCTTTCGGCGAGGGTGTCGCCCTCGGGCGCCACGTCGACGTCATGGAAGGCAAAGAACGGCACGTCGATGAGGTCGAAGAACTCGAACGCCACTTCGGTCTTGAGCTTGGCGCCTTCGAGGCCCTTGTCGAACCAGGGGCGGTCGAAGGTGCGGCCGCCGAACGGGTCGCCGCCTTCCTGGGCGAAGGTGTGCCAATAGGCGATGGCGGGGCGGATATGGTCTTCCATCCGCTTGCCGGCGACGATTTCGTCCTTGTTGTAGTGGCGATAGGCCAGCGGGTTCTTGCTGTCCGGGCCTTCATACTTGACCTGGCTCAGGCCTTGGAAAAAGTCACTCACGTACGGGTCTCCTCGATAGCGGGGTACAGGGCGCGGTAACGCGCATACTGGTCGAAATAGGCGGCCGACAGCGAACGGTCGGGCGCGATGGTGGTCTTGATGGGTGGCATGGTCATGACGGCCTCGGGCTTGACCCCTTCGGCCGCGCAGAGGCCGAGCCGGGCAGCGCCGAGCGCGCCGCCGAAATCGCCGTCGGCCGGCAGGGCGATCTCCATGTCGAGATTGGTGGCGAGCATGTTGAGCCACAGCTCGGACTTCGAACCGCCGCCGACGGCGAGGAGGCGGTTGATGCTGGTGCCGGCGTCGGCGAGGACGCGCTGGCAATCGCGCATGGCGAAGGTGACGCCTTCCATGACGGCTTGGGCCATCTGGGCGGTGTCGGTCGACTGCGACAGGCCGACAAAGGAGCCGCGGGCACCGGCATTGTTGTGCGGGGTGCGCTCACCCGAGAGGTAAGGCAGGAAGATCGCTTCGCCGGGGCCGCGGAACTGCCGTTCGGCCTCGCCGGAGAGCTCGGCCTGCTTCTTGCCGGTGATGCGGGAAAGCCAGTTCAGCGAGTCGGTTGCCGACAGGATCACGCCCATCTGGTGCCAGGTGTCGGGAATGGCGTGGCAGAAGGCGTGGACGGCGCCTTCGGTGTTGGGGCTGAAGCGCTCGTTGGAGACAAACAGCACGCCCGACGTGCCGAGGGAGACGAAGCCCTCGCCGGGGCGGATGGCACCGATACCGCAGGCGGCGGCGGCATTGTCACCGGCGCCGCCGGCGACGATCACCGCCCCGTCCATGCCCCAGCGCTGCGCCAGCTCCCGCTTGAGCTGGGCCGAGGCGGCGGAGCCTTCCACGAGGCGCGGCATGTGCTCGCGGGTGAGGCCGGTGACGGCAAGGAGTTCATCGGACCAGTCGCGCTTGGCGACATCGAGCCAGAGCGTGCCGGCGGCATCGGACATTTCCTCGACATGCTCGCCGGTGAGCAGCAGGCGGACATAGGCCTTGGGCAGCAGGACCTTGGCGATCTTGCCGAAAACCTCGGGCTCGTGCTTGCGGACCCAGGCGATCTTGGGGGCGGTGAAGCCGGGCATGGCGATGTTGCCGGCGATCTGCCTGAGGCTCGGGAGCGCCGCTTCCATCTCCAGGCACTCGGCGGCGGAGCGGCCGTCGTTCCAGAGGATGCAGGGGCGGAGGACCTCGTCGTCCTTGCCGAGGAGCGTGGCGCCGTGCATGTGGCCGGAGAGGCCAATGCCGCGGACGGCGGCGAGTTCAGCGGGGTGCGAGGCCTTGAGCTTGTCGATGGCGGCGAGGGTTGCCGTCCACCAGTCGGCGGGGTTCTGCTCGGACCAGCCGGGCTGGGGGCGCACGGGCTCGACGGCGGGCGCCGAGGCTTCGCCGAGGGCGCGGCCATGCTCGTCGATCAGGAGCGCCTTGACGCCGGACGTGCCGATATCAATGCCGAGATAGCTCATGAGGCACGTACCTCATTCAGGTACATGAACGACATGTGAATGATTCCTCCCTGCCCCTGAACGGGGGTTTGCCGGCTGCTTGATTGACCGGGCTTCTAGCGCAGATTGTCGCGCAGGAAAATCCCGATTTCAATGGGGAGGGTCACGACGCTGCCCCCCTGCCCCAGCGCAATGCTGCGGGCGGCGGTGATGGCCTCGCGGATTTCGCCATCGGGGTTCTGGTCGAGGACGACGTCGATGGCGCCGGTGGTGAGGCCGCGGCGGGTGGGCGCAGTCAACTCGTGGGCGATGACGCGGAGCTGGTGGGTGCGGCCGGAGGCGCCGATGGCGGCAACGAGGCCGGCATTGCCAGCGCCGAGATTGTAGATGCCGGCGAGATCGGGATGGTCGGCGAGGAGCTGGCCGACGATAGCCTCGGTTTCACTGCGTTCGTCGTGGCCTTCAAGCGGGCCGACCAGGGTGATGGCGGGGAATTCGGTTTCGATGACGGCGCGGAAGCCGGCGAGGCGGTCGGCGTGGTCGCGCAGGTGCAGCGAACCGGCGATCACGGCGACGGTGCCGCCCTGGGGCAGGAAGCGGCCCATCAGCGAGGCGGCGGTGCAGCCGGCGGCGTGATTGTCGATGCCGATGAAGGCGCGGCGCTGCGAGCCCGGCAGGTCGGAGACGAGGGTCAGGACGGCGATGCCGCGGCGGGTGGCGGCATCGACTGCGGCCATCACCGAGGGTTCTTCGCTGGCAACGACGATCGCGCAGTCGCACTGGCGCGGATCGAGCGCGTCGAGTGCGGCGGCGAGGGCATCGGCGTCGAGCGGCGGCAGGCGGTAGGTGTCGATGTGGACGCGGTCGGCGAGCGCGATGTCGCTGCGGCGGCCCAGTGCCTCGGCGAGGCTTTCCATGAACTCGTTGGAGGAGTCGGGGATCAGGAAGGCGAGGTTGAGGTCGCGGGCGCGGGCGAGGAGCGAGGCGCCGAGATCGCGGGTGAAGCCGATGCGCTCGATGGCCTCGGCGACCTTCTCGGCGGTGGCCGGGCGGACGCCGGGGCGGCCATTGAGCACGCGATCGACGGTGGCAAGGGAGACACCGGCGGCGCGGGCCACGTCGTGGACCGTTGCGCGGCGCCTGACGCCGATTTCGTTCACAGGGGTCGTCCTTTTGCTGTTGCGCCGACCTTTCGCATCGGGGCGGCAAAGGTCAAGTGCCCGATTGCCGGGATGGCGGAAAGCAGGCTAGACCACTGCCGGATTTCGCAAGGGGAGAGGATGCGATGGCCATTTCCGTCACCACGATCGGCGAGCATCGCGGCAAGCGCGTCGACCAGTTCCGGCTGACCAGCGACACCGGGCATGTGGTCGACATCATCTCCTATGGCGTGGTGGTGCGCGACTGGCGGGTGCCGGTCAAGGGCGGCGAGCGCGGGGTGGTGCTGGGGTTCGACGAGTTCGCGCCCTACCCCGAGCATTCCCCGCATTTCGGCGCCGTGACGGGGCGCGTTGCCAACCGCATCAAGGGCGCGAGCTTCGAGCTCGGCGGCAAGACCCACAAGCTCGAGGCCAATGTCGGCGACCTGCAGTTGCATGGCGGGGTCGAGGGGCTCGGCATGCAGGTGTGGGACGGGCACGTCAACACTGCTGCCAACAGCGTGCTGTTTACGCATGTGTCGGCCGACGGAGCGATGGGCTATCCGGGCAACGTCAATTTCAGCGCCATCTATACGCTGACCGGCAACCGGCTGCGGCTGAACCTGCATGCCTCGCCGGACTGCCCGACGCCGATCAGCCTGGTGCAGCACCAGTATTTCAACCTCGGCACCACCGACACGGTGCTCGACCACCTGATCCAGGTGAATTCGAGCGCCTATACCGAACTCGGGCCGGATCTGGCGCCCACCGGCTCGATCCTGCCCTCGCGCGGGACACGGTATGACCTGCGGTCGCCGCGGACCATGCGCGACGAGGCCGGCAACCCGGTGGAGTACGACATCGGCATGGCGCTCGACACCGGCCGGGATTTTGCGGATCCGATCGCGACGGTGATGTCGCCGGAGCGCGACCTGACGCTGAAGCTGTGGAGCGACCGGCCGGGGGTGCAGGTCTATAACGGGGTGTGGACCGACGTCGAAGTGCCGGGCATCGGCGGCCGCCGCTACGGCAAGCATTCGGGCTTCTGCCTCGAGGACCAGAACTTCGCCGACGCGGTGCACAACCCGCATTTCCCCAGCGTGATCAGCACGCCGGAGCGGCCGTATCGGCACTGGAGCGTGTTCGAGATCGGGTAGGAATTCTGTGGCCGCGACCAACAGGGCTGATGGCGCACTCGCTGCGGGCGCAGTGCCATGGATTGCCGGGACGAGCCCGGCAATGACGAAGGCGCGATAGGGCAGAGTCTCTTCACATCGTCACCACCGGGCTTTTCCCGGTGGTCCAGCGAACAGTGCGGCTCGCTCACTATCGGCGACGAGCCGTGGCGTCATTCCCGCGCAGGCGGGAATCCACCCTTTCACTGCGTTCATCAAGAGAATGGATCCCCGCCTTCGCGGGGATGACCCGGTAGAGGGATGTGCACGCCAATCTCGCGCCGGCACTGGACATCTTCCCCCTGCCCCACTCAAATCGGCGCATGACTGACGATCCGCGATTCCCTGATGTGATGTTGCTGGCCGCGGGGCTGGGGACGCGGATGCGGCCGATTACGGAGGATTTGCCGAAGCCGCTGGTGCCGGTGGCGGGGATACCGCTGATCGAGCGGATCATCGCCAATGCGCGGGCCGAAGGGGCGCGGCGGTTCGTTGCCAATGCCCATTATCGCGCCGACCAGGTGCTGGCGCATTTCGGCGGGCTGCTCAAGGTCAGCCGCGAGGAGGTGCTGCTGGGCACCGGGGGCGGGGTGAAGCGGGCGCTGCCGATGCTGGCGAGCGACCCGATCTTCGTGATGAATACCGATGCCTTCTGGCCCCGCGGGGCGGATCAGCCACTGGGGCGGATGGTGACGCTGCACGACCGGGGCGAGGCCGATATCGTGCTGCTGTGCGTCCATCCGCGCAACGCCACGGGCTTTCACCGCAGCCATGATTTCTGCCTGGCGCCGGATGGGCACATCACGCTCGATTACGGGGCGCCGGTGATCTATGCCGGCGTGGCGCTTATCAGCCGGTGGCTGTTCGATGACACGCCGGACGGGCCGTTCTCGCTGAACCGACTGTTCGAGCAGACGCTCGAGGCGGATCGGCTGATGGGCGTGGTGCTGGATGCCGAGTGGTTCCATGTCGGGGACCCCGAGGCGCTGGCCGAGGCGGAGCGACGCCTCGCATGAGGCTTTATTCGATCGCGCCGCATGCCCCGTTCATTCCGACGCTGGCGGAACGCGTGCTCGACGGCACGCTGCTCCACGGCTGGCAGCAAGAGGGGCCGTTCTGGCTGGCCGACGTCACCATCATCCTGCCGACGCGGCGGGCGCGTCTGGCGCTGGCAGACGAGTTCGCGCGCCGTGGCCACCACCTGCTGCCGGACCTGAGAACGCTTGGTGGCGAGGTGGAGGACGAGGAGCCGTTCCTGCCGCCCTTCGACGCCCCGGCCCTGCCGCAACCGGCAACGGCGCTGGAGCGACGGCTGGTGCTGAGCCGCCTGGTGGCGGAGTGGGCGGCTTCGGGGGTGGGCCGGCAGGCGTTTTCGACGCCACCGACGCCGGCCGAGATCCTTGCCATGGCCGAGTCGCTGGGCGAGGTGATCGACGACCTGATCACCGAGGAGCGGACCGCGACCGACATCCGCGCCGTCGCGGCCGAGCGCAGCGCCGACCTCGGTGAATACTGGCAGCAGACGCTGCAGTTCCTCGACATTGCCCTGACCTTTTGGCCGCAGCATCTCGGGGCGGTCGGGCGCGCCGATGCGGCCTGGCTCCGCAACCAGCGGCTGGAGCGGCAGGCCGGAGCGGCGGCGTGGCTGTTCGGCGACAAGCCGGTGATCGCGGCGGGTTCGACCGGCTCCATCCCCGCGACGGCGCGCCTGCTGGGCGCCATCGCCCGGCTGCCGCGCGGTGCGGTGGTGCTGCCGGGGCTCGACACGACGATGAGCGCGACCGAGCACGAGGACCTGCTGAACGCCCAGAACCAGCCGCATGGGCACCCGCAGTATGGGCTTGCGAGCCTGCTGCGGCGGCTCGGCGCGACGGTGTCTTCGGTGTCCGAACTGGCGGAGGGCGACGACACGCGGACGCGGCTGGTCAACACGGCACTGAACCTTGCCAAGGACACGGCCCGCTGGACCGACGAGAAGCTGAAGCTGACGCCGATGGAAATCGGCATGGCCACCGCCGGCATTTCGGTGATCCGGGCGCGCAACGAGGACGAGGAGGCGCGTGCCATTGCCCTCGCCGCCCGGGCGGCGCTGGCGGACAAGCGCACGGTGGGGATCGTGTCCCCCGACCGGAACCTGGCGCGGCGGATCGCGGCCGAACTCAAGCGCTTCAGCATCCATGTTGACGATTCCGCCGGCACGCCGCTGTTCCAGGCAGCGGCAGGGCGGCTGTTGCGGCAGATCCTGGCGGTGGCGGCGGGCGGCTGCGCACCGGTCGACATCATGGCGCTGTTGCGCAACCGGGCCGCGACCTTCGGGCTCGAGCGCGCAGCGGTGCGGCGGCTGGCCGACGACATCGAGCTCGGGCTGTTGCGCGGACAGCGGGCGGCGCCGGGGCTCGACGGGCTGCGGCAGCTCCTCGCCGACAATCTCGACGAGACCACGCGCTATCCGGCGAAACGGCTCAAGGATCATCATCGCGAGCCGCTGGAGGATCTGTTCGGGCGGATCGAGGCGGCCATCTCGCCGCTGGCGAAACTGATGGAGCAGCCCTCCATTGCCGCGAGCGACCTGGCGCGCTGCCTGTGCACGGCGCTCGAGGCGGTGGCGGACGGCGCCGACCTGCCGGGGCGCGACGAGCTTGGGCGCTGGGCGGCGGAGATGGCAGCGCAGGCGGGCGAGGGGCATCGCTTCGTGCCGTTCGGGCTCGATGGGGTGCTGGCGCAACTGACCAGCGGCTTCAACGTGCGCACTGCCGAGGACCGGCGGCAGGACATCGCCATCTGGGGGCGGCTGGAGGCGCGGCTGATGAACCCCGATATCCTGATCCTTGCGGGGCTCAACGAGGACATCTGGCCCGAAGTCGCCGACCCCGGGCCCTGGCTCAGCCGCGGCATGCGGCTGGCCGCGGGGCTCGAACCGCCGGAGCGGCGGCAGGGCCAGGCCGCCCATGACTTCGTGCAGGGGCTGGGCAATCGTGAGGTGACCATCGCGTATGCCGAGCGGGTGGGCTCGGGTCCGGCGCAGCCCTCGCGGCTGCTGCAGCGGCTCGAAGCCTTCGTGGGCGAGGCCGGGCACTGGCGCGACCGCGGGGCGCCGTGGCTGGAACAGGCGCGGCGGCTCGATGCGGTGACCGAGGTGACGCCCGCAGGCCGGCCGGCACCCAACCCGCCGGTCGAGGAGCGGCCGCGCAAGCTGTCGGTGACGGCGATCGAGACGCTGATGCGCTCGCCCTATGACATCTATGCCGCCACGGTGCTGAAGCTGAAGCCGCTCGACGCGCTGGGCGAGACGGCGGAGGCGCGCGACCGCGGCAACACCGTGCACGAGATTCTGTCGCGCTTCGTGATCGAAGGGCACCCGGCACGGGCGCCGGATGCGCTGGAGCGCATCATGCACATCGCCGAGGAAGAGTTCGGGCGGCTGCATGTCAGCACGGAACTCAGGGCCATCTGGCTGCGGCGGTTCGAAACGGCGGCGCGGCAGTTCCTCGACTATGAGAGCGAGCGCGAGCCGCTGGTGAAACAGCGCCATGCCGAGATCAAGGGCGTTTGGGCCCTGCCCTCCGGCTTCACGCTGACCGGGCGCGCCGACCGGGTGGACGAATTGGCCGACGGCACGCTGGAATTGATGGACTTCAAGACCGGCGGCGTGCCGGCGCCGGGGGCGATGCGGGCGTTCGAGGCACCGCAATTGCTGCTGGAGGCGGCAATGGCCGAGGCCGGGGCGATGGAGGGCGTCAAGCCGGCGGCGAGTTCGGCGCTGACCTATGTGAAGATCGGGCTCGGGCCCGACGCCTTCTCGCCCAAGCCGTTCAGCCTCGCCGAAGGCCACGACGTGATGAGCGCGGCGGCCGAGACGGCGCGGCGCATGCAGGGGCATGTCGACTATTTCCTGTTCCGCGAGACGCCGATGCCGGCGCGGTTGCTGCCGGTGAAGAACCAGCGCTTCCCCGGCGCCTATGACCATCTGATGCGCATGCAGGAGTGGACCGCGGTCGATGAGGACGAGGAGGAGCTGTGGTGAGCGATCGCGGCAAACTCTCGGTTCCGGCCTCGACCCAGCGCTTCCAGGCGCAGTCGGCCGATCCGCGCCAGTCGATCTGGGTGGGTGCCAATGCCGGCTCGGGCAAGACCTTCGTGTTGACCCAGCGGGTGTTGCGCCTGCTGCTGAGCGGGGCGCAGCCGCAGAGCATCCTCTGCCTCACCTATACCAAGGCGGCGGCGGCGGAGATGCGCGGGCGCGTGGCGCAGCGGCTGGCCGAATGGGCGGTGATGCCCGAGGCCGAGCTGCTGAGGGAATTGCGCAAGCTCGAAGGGCCGGCGGCGCCGAAGCTGCTGGAGCGGGCGCGGACGCTGTTTGCCCATGCGCTGGAAACGCCGGGTGGGCTGAAGATCGTCACCATTCACGCCTTCTGCGAGTCGGTGCTGCACCGGTTTCCGCTCGAAGCCGGGGTGCCGTTCGACTTTGCGGTGATCGAGGAGGAGGAGCGCGCCGGACTGGTGCGCAGCGCCCGCGAGGCGGTGCTGGCGGAGGGCCTGCGCGGAGAAGGCGCGGCCGAGGCGGTGCTGACCCTGTTCGACCGGCTCAGCAATTTCCAGATCGAGGAGGCGGTGGACCTCGCGCTCAGCGACATGCGGCGGCTGAAATCGGTGCTGGACGACGTCGCCGGCAGCAAGAGGCGGTTGCGGTGGCTGGTGGGCGAGGTCAGCGGGTCGGCCGAGCAGTTGCGGCACGACATGACCGAAGCGAGCCTGCTTACGGCGGCGGATATTCGCGAGGTCGTGGCGCTGTGCGACGGCAAGCCGGAAGGGCGGCGCTTCGTCGACCTCCTGGCGCGGCTCGACCCGGAGCGGCCGACGCCGCGGCTGTTGCGGGCGGCGTTCCTCACGGGTGACGGCAAGCCCCGGGCGCTCGGCACGGCGGCGCTGCGAGGGAAATATCCGGCGGTGTTCGCGCGGCTCGAGGCCGAGCAGGAGCGGATCATCGGGCTGGTCGAGGCGCTGGCACGGGCGGAGCTGGTCGAGCGCAGCGAAGCGCTGCTCGACGTGGTGGCGGCGATCGTCAGCCGCTACGAGCGGCACAAGCGGGCGCGGTCGCTGCTCGATTTCGATGACCTGGTGGAGCGGCTGGGCGACCTCTTCGCCGATCGGGCGGTGGGCGCCTGGGTGCAGTACAAGCTCGATGCCGGGATCGACCATATCCTCGTGGACGAGGGGCAGGATACCAACCCGGAGCAGTGGCGGGTGGTGCGGTCGGTGGTGGAAGAGTTCATCGACAATGCCGGGGCGGCGTCGCGGCCGCGCTCGTTCTTTGCGGTGGGCGACCAGAAGCAGTCGATCTACTCGTTCCAGGGGGCGGAGCCGGCGCTGTTCGGGGATACCGGGCGGCGGTTCGGGATGGCGGCCAAGCAGGTGGGCATCCCGTTTGCCGACGTGCCGCTCAGGACCAGCTTCCGCACGCTCAAGGAGATCCTTGCGGCGGTCGACAAGGTGGCAGCGCTGCCCGAGGTGTGGCCGGCGCTGCTCGAGACCGATCAGGTGCAGCACGAGGCGGCGCGCGAGCAGGTGGGCGGCAGCGTGACGCTGTGGCCGCCGGTACAGCAGCAGCCGCCGGCGGTGCGCGCCGGACAGTGGCCGCTGGAGCCGGCGACCGGCGCCGAGCGGACGGCGCCACGGCAACTGGCGGAACGGATCGCTCGCGAGATCAAGGGCTGGATCAAAGCCAAGCGGCCGCTGGCGGGGCGCGGGCGGCCGATCGGGCCGGACGACGTGATGGTGCTGGTGCAGTCGCGCGGGGCGGTGTTCCAGGAGATCATCCGGGCGCTCAGGCGCGAGGGACTGCCGACACCCGGCGCGGACCGACTGGAGGTGACGACGCATATCGCCGTGCTCGACCTGATGGCGCTCTGCGACGTGCTGCTGAACCCGGCGGACGACCTGCAACTGGCGGCGCTGTTGCGCTCGCCGCTGTTCGACGTCAGCGAGGACGATCTCTACCAGGTGGCACGGGGGCGCCAGCGCACGCTGTGGCGCGCGCTCAGGGACTGTGCCGTGCCGGCCTGCGCCGACGCCTACGGGCGGCTGCGGCGGTGGCGGGGCGAGCTCGATTTCGAGCGGCCGTTCGAGTTTCTGAGCCAGGTGCTCTATGCCGAGGGCGGGCTGAAGCGCTTCCACGCCCGGCTGGGCGAGGAGGTGGACGACGTGTTCGCCGAACTGCTGGAGCTGGCGCTGGCGCATGAGCAGACCGAGCAGCCGTCGCTGCAGGGGTTCGTCGCGGCACTGCGGCGCACGGAAGTGTCGATCAAGCGCGAGCTGGCCGAGGCGGGCAGTGGCGTCAGGGTGATGACGGTGCATGGCGCCAAGGGGCTCGAGGCGCCGATCGTGATCCTCGCCGATGCGGCGTCGAAACCGCAGGGGCGGCAGACCAGCCGGCCCGTCTATGTGCTGCCCAGCGCGCCGGGGCCGCTGCTGGTCCATGCCGCCAATCGAGCGCAGCACGTCGCCGACAGCCAGGCGGTGCGCGACACGGTGGAGGCGGCGCTGCTGCAGGAATATTGGCGCAAGCTCTATGTCGGCATGACCCGCGCCGAGGACGAACTCTATGTCACCGGGGCGCTGACGCAGACCGGTTCGCTCGACGGCACCTGGTACGATGCGGTGGAGCGGGCACTGCGGCCCGACTGCGAGGTGGTGACCGGCGACGATGGAGCCGAAACGGCGCTGATCTATCCGGCCGAGCGGACGCCGCCCCAGCCGGTGAGCCGGCCGACCGAGGCGCCACCGGCGCAGCGGCAGCCGCTCAGCCTTGAGGCGGTGGCGGAGCCGGTGCGGGCGCCGGTGGTGACGCCATCCACCGCGGGCAAGGGCGGCAGCGCCGGAGGGCGGATGGGGGCGCTCGACACGGCGGCAGAGCGGGTGCGCGATGCCGAGACGGCGCGCAAGGAGGGCATCGCGGTCCATGCGCTGCTGCAGCATCTGGGGCGATTCGAGCCGGCCGAATGGCGCGAGGTGATCCCGCGGGCGCTGATGAGCCTGGTGCCGGAAAGCGCCGCGCATCACGCGGTCATCGCCGAGCGGGCGATCCGCATTCTCGAGAACCCGGCGCACCGGCGGCTGTTCGGCCCCGGCAGCCGTGCCGAGGTGCCGTTCCTCCTCGAGGCGGAGCGCGACGGCAAGCCGATCCGGCTCGCCGGACGCTTCGACCGGCTCGTGGTTGACGACTCGGGTGTGCTGGTGGTGGACTACAAGTCCGACGCGTCGGTGCCCACGGAGGTGGGCGCGGTGCCGGGGAACTATCGAACCCAGCTCGGATTATATGCGTTGGTTGCAGGTCAGCTCTTTCCCGGGAAGCCGGTTGCTGCGGCAATCCTCTGGACTGAACTGGAATCACTGATGAATCTGCCGCCGGAGATGCTGGCGGCGGCAAGCCGGGGCTTCACCATGCGGTGACCTGTCTTGCCCTCTGGCTGGACACGCACCAGCTTTGGGGACACAAGACCCGCCGCTTCAATCAAAGGCAATAATCGACATGACCAAACAGGTTTCCGACGCCACCTTCGGCGAGGAAGTACTCAACAGCAAGGAACCCGTGCTGGTGGATTTCTGGGCGGAATGGTGCGGGCCCTGCCGGGCGATCGCCCCCGTGCTCGAGGAACTGAGCACCGAGCTCGCCGGCAAGGTGAAGATCGTCAAGCTCAACGTCGACGAGAACCCCGCGATCACCGCCCAGTATGGTGTGCGCTCCATCCCCACCATGATCCTGTTCAAGGGTGGTGAAGCCGCCGACATGAAGATCGGCGCCGGCACCCCCAAGGCCGGGCTGAGCAAGTGGCTCGAGGGCCACGCCGCGTAAGTCTATTCGCGGCGGAGATTCATGGCACCGCCGGAGCGATCCGGCGGTGTTTTTGTTTGTGGGGGCGGTGGGTGTGGAGGGAACCTGCGCCCAAAGGTGGTGAGTGTGGAGAGGACCCCCACCCAACCTCCCCTGGGAGGGGGAGGGGCGGGCTGGTGAGTGTGGAGGGACCCCGCGCCCAAAGGGGTGGCTGGTGGGTGTGGAGGGAACCCCCACCCTGCCTCCCCCTGAAGGGGGAGGGGCGCATCGAGCTTGCCTTGCTGTCTCGACATCTACCGGCCTGGTCCTTCCCCCTTCAGGGGGAGGTTAGGTGGGGGTGCGACACCACATCTGGTATCTTGCTGCACGCACGAGCCACGATGTAGCATCTCCTCCTACAGGAGAGACTCACATGGCCCAACATGTCACCGACAGCGATTTCACCGCGGAAGTGCTTCAATCCGACCGGCCGGTGCTGGTGGATTTCTGGGCCGAGTGGTGCCCGCCCTGTGTGGCCATGTCGCCGACCATCGATGCGCTGGCCGACGAACTCGCCGCGACGGTGAAGATCGTCAAGCTCGACGTCGACAGCAACCCGGCAACGACCGTCGCCTACAACGTCCGCTCCATGCCGACGCTGATCGTGTTCCGCAACGGCCAGCCGGTGGACCTCAAGGTCGGCGCCGGACAGTCGCGGGCACAACTGGTCAAGTGGCTGGAAACGGTGGCGGCCTGACAGGCCCTGTTTTTGCCCCCCGGTTCTGCTATGGCGGAGAAAAACCGGGAGGGCCAAAGCCTTGCAACAAATCGATGCCTTGCAACAAATCGATCTCGCCGCCGCGCCGTTCAACCTGGACGAGGCGGCGATGCAGTGGGTCCACACCACCCGCGACTCCCTAGCGCCGCGTGACAAGCTGGCCCAGCTCTTCGTGCTGATTTCGCGCGGGGACACTGAGGCGACGGTGCAACTGGTCCGCAGCTTCCGGCCCGGCGGCATCACCCGCTTCTATGGCACCGACCTGGCCGAAGAGGTGGACCTGATCCGGCAGGCCTCGGCGGCCACCACCCTGCCGCTGCTGGTCAGCGCCGATCTCGAAGGCAGCCGCATGAGCCTTGCCTTCGGCACGGAAGTGCCGAACCCGCTGGGGCTGGCGGCCGTCGACGACGTCGAGGCGACCACCGCGATCGCCACCATCATGGCCGAAGAGGCCAAGGCGGTCGGGCTCAACTGGAGCTTCACCCCGGTCATCGACATCAATGCCGCCTGGCAGAGCGCCATTGTCGGCACCCGCTCCTATGGCAGCGATGTCGACCGCATCGAGCGCCATGCCATGGCGCAGATCGAGGCCTTTCAGCGTCAGGGCGTTGCCGCCACGGTGAAGCACTGGCCCGGCGAGGGCTATGACGATCGCGACCAGCACCTCGTCACCACCGTCAACCCGCTGACGCTGGAGCAGTGGGAAGAAAGCTTCGGCCGGCTCTACCGCCGCGCCATCGCCGATGGGGTGATGAGCGTGATGTCGGCCCATATTGCGTTTCCCGCCTTCGTGCGTTCGCTCGATCCGGAGGCCGGCGCCGAGGCGTTCCGGCCGGCTTCGGTCAGCCGCCTCCTGACCACCGAACTGTTGCGCAACCGGCTCGGCTTCAACGGGCTGATCGTCTCCGACGCTACCGCCATGGCGGGCCTGGGCGACTGGGGCCCGCGCGAGGTGACGGTGCCGGAACTGGTGATCGCCGGCTGCGACGTCATCCTGTTCTCGGACGATCCGGAAGCCGATCTGATGCACCTGGTGCGGGCCGTCGCCGACGGGCGGCTGTCGCAGGAGCGGGTGGACGAGGCGGTGACCCGCGTGCTGGCGCTGAAGGCGGCCCTGGGCCTGCACCGGGACCGGCCGGCGCCGACGCTCGAATCAGCCCGGGCCAAGGTGGGCACCGGGGTGAGCCGCGCCACGGCGCGGGCGGTGACGGCGCGGGTGCCGACGCTGGTCAAGGACGTCGGCAACATCCTGCCGCTGTCGCCGGAGCGGCACCGCCGTGTGCTGGTCTATTCGACCGGGGCGATCATGCCCTTCGTGCCGCAGCCGATTCCGCTGAGCCTGCCCGAGCGCCTCACGGCAGAGGGCTTCGAGGTAACGGTGCACGAGCCCGGCACCATGGCCAATCCGCGCGACTACGACCTGGTGCTGTACCTGCTTGCCGAGGAAACGCTGATGACGCGCGGCCGCATCTTCCTCGACTGGCGGCGGCTGACCGGCTCGGTGTTCGGTGCCATGGCGCGGCACTGGCATCAGGTGCCTACGGTGATGGTGTCGCTGGGCTTCCCCTACTACCTCTACGACGCCCCGCGGGTGCCGGCCTACATCAACGCCTATGGCTCGAGCGAATCGATGCAGGCGGCGGTGCTGGAGGCGCTGCTCGGGCGGGCGCCGTTCGCGGGCACGAGCCCTGTGGACCCGTTCGTGGGGAGCGAGCAGGGGCGGTATTGAGGCGGATCAGTCGCCGGCGCGGAGTGCCAGACTGGACGCGGCGTCATTCCCGCGCAGGCGGGAATCCATACTTCCCAGGAACGCACGGAAAGAGTGGATCCCCGCCTGCGCGGGGATGACGTGGTGGCTCTTTCGGGATGCTCGGTGCGCTACGGATACGCATGGATTGCCGGGACGTGCCCGGCAATGACGATGCTCGCGAGGTGTGAGGCAGGCCGGGCAACATCGCCGCAAAAACAAAGGCGCCGGTCGTGACTTGCGTCAGGACCGGCGCCTTGGAAATGGTGCCCAGAAAAGGACTCGAACCTTCACGCCTTGCGGCACACGGACCTGAACCGTGCGCGTCTACCAATTCCGCCATCTGGGCGACGGGCGTGTTCCTAGGGGCAGGACAGGACGATGTCAACGGACTTTCGCGCGACTGTCCCCAGAGCGGTGCTTCAGGCCTCGGCGCCGTTCCAGTGCATGATGGTTGCGCGATCGACGGCAGGGGCGTCATCAAGGGCGTTGACGTTGATCATCACCAGCTCGCGACCCTCGCGATCCTGGCCGCGGGCGAAGGATTCGATGCCGCAGTCGCGGCAGAACAGGTGCTGGATGGCCTTGGTATTGAAGCGGTAGTCGACCAGCTTGTCGGCGCCGGACAGCAGTTCGAAGTTCTCGGCCGGGACCGACTGCATCACCCAGCCGAGCCGCCGGCAGCGCGAGCAGTTGCAGTCCATCAGACTGCCGAGGTCGGTGGTGGCGGTGTAGCGGACGGCGCCACAATGACACTGGCCATGGTAGGTGCGGGTTTCGGGCATGGCATCTCTCCTTGTAAGAACGAAACATGAACGTCTAACCATCGCCGAGTCAAGCCGGTGAGGCAGCGTGCACCCTCGACAGCGGCTGCGGCGTTACGCTAGAAGCGGGCAATTCCCCCTCGATCGCAGTGGAGCCGGTCCATGGAGCGCTACCAGTCAAAGCTTGTCACCATCTTCGGCGGCGGAGGCTTTGTCGGCACGCAAGTGGTCCAGGAACTGGCGCGGCGCGGTCACCGCGTCCGCGTCGCCGTGCGGCGACCGAACCTGGCCATCCACACCCGCATGTTCGGCAATGTCGGCCAGATCCATCCGATCCAGGCCAATATCCGCAATGCCGAGTCGGTGCGCCGCGCCGTCGAGGGCGCCCATATCGTCATCAACCTTGTTGGCGTCGGCAAGGATAGCGGGCCGCAGACGTTCGAGGCGGTGCATGTGGAAGGCGCAGCAACCGTGGCCCGCGAGGCGCGGGCCGCCGGCGCCGCGTCGCTGGTGCACATGTCGGCGCTGGGCGTCGATGCCGCCGCCGAGGTCAGCCGCTATGCCCGGAGCAAGCTCGATGGCGAGGCGCGGGTGCGCGAGGCCTTCCCGGACGCGGTGATCATGCGCCCGTCGCTGATCTTCGGCCAGGACGATGGCTTCTTCAACATGATGGCCGGCTTTGCCCGCATCCTGCCGGTGATGCCGCTGATCGGCGGCAAGACCCGTTTCCAGCCCGTCTATGTCGGCGACGTGGCGCAGGCGATCGCGCTGGCCGCGGAAGGCTCGGTGAAGGTAGGCCGCATCTATGAGCTCGGCGGACCCGAGGTGGTGACCCATCGCGAGCTGCTGTCGCTGATCCTCAAGGAAAGCGGGCGCAACCGTCCGCTGCTGCCGGTGCCGACGGCGATTGCGCGGCTGATGTCGATGGTGCCGGGTGGCCCGATCACCACCGACCAGGTGCGGCTGCTGCATGTGGACAACGTCGTCTCCGACGCAGCGATCAAGGACAAGCGGACGCTGGCCGGCTTCGGCATTCCGCCGGTGGGCATGGCAACCATCCTGCCGACCTATCTGTGGCGCTTCCGCCCGCACGGGGAATTCGACCGGCCGACTACCGACGCCGAGGGCGTGCGGCCGTAAGGGGCACCGCCAGAGGGAGTCGAAGCCGCCGGACGCGGGTTCGGCGGTTTTGTTTTGGGGTGGTGTTACCGACCTCGTCCTTCGACAGGCTCAGGATGAGGTCTGCGAGGGTGCTGAGTTCCCATAGCCGCATGTGAGCTTGTCGAGCCACGAGGTTGCGGCTAGTCGTCGGCGGCCCTCACGCGATTCTTCTTAAGATATATCTTGAAACTGTTCTCCGGGGTTCCGACCTCCTGACCCAATGGCGCAGTGGCGCACCGAAAGGAGACAGGACCATGAACGATTTTCGCAATGGAGAGCCGAACTGGCGCCGGCTGGAGCAGATGGCGCGACGCGGCTGGGGGCGGTTCGCCTCGGGGCTCGAGGGCGAGGGCTGGGGCGGCAATTTCCGCATCGGGCGCATGCTGGCCGCGGGCGACGTGCGGCTGGTGGCGCTCTATTTGATCGAGCAGCAGCCGCGGCACGGCTATGACCTGATCAAGGCGATCGAGGACCGATCGGCCGGCTTTTATTCGCCGAGCCCGGGCATCGTCTATCCGGCGCTGACCTATCTCGAGGAAGCGGGCTACGTGACCTCCGAGGCCAGCGGCAACAAGAAGCTCTACACCATCACCGACAACGGCCGCTCACACCTTGCCGACAACCGCGAGGCGATCGACTCGACGCTGAATTTCCTCGCCAAGGCCGGCGAGCAGATGAACCGGTTCCGGGAGTTTGCCAAGGCCGACTGGCCGTTCGGCGGTGAAGGCGGCGAGCGCGATGGGTTTCGTGCCGGCCGCCGAGGCATGGGTCCGGGCTGGGGCCCCGAGCCGGCCGGAGGCGATCGTGATCTTCAGGGCGTTGTGCCTGAGCTCAACGACGCCCGACGCTCGGTCAAAGAGGCGCTGCGCAAGGCGCGGCATTTCGGCGAGGACCAGCAGCGCCGTGCCGCCGAAATCCTGGCGCGGGCGGCGCGCGAGGTCGAGGCGCTTGGAGAAGACGAGGTGGACGTTTAGTCCGAATACCCCACCCAACCTCCCCCGCATGCGGGGGAGGGGCTGTATCGAGTTCGCCTCGGCATCCGGACAGCCACCGACCGCTCCCTCCGCCTTAGGTAGGGGCCGCCGCACACAGTCGCCTGGGGGTGCAAAAGGGTGGCTTCGCAGCGATGCGCTAACATGTTAGTGCAGGGGCATGCAGCAAGCCGTTCTCTCCTCGACCCAGCCCAAGGCGCAAACGCCCGACCGTCAGGCGGCCGGTGAACGGGTCGTCGCCCGTCTCGAAGGTCAAATCCGCGGGCGGATGTATACCGATCCGCTGATGACCTATGCCTGGAGCGGGGACGCCAGTTCCTACCGGCTGATCCCGGCGGCGGTGGTGTTCGTCAATTCCGAGGACGAGGTGCGGGCGGTGTTCCGCGCCGCTCGCGCCGAAGGGCTGCCGGTGACCTTCCGGGCAGCGGGGACGTCGCTGAGCGGCCAGGCGTTGACCGACGGCGTGCTGGCGGTGCTGGGCGATGGCTGGCGCAAGCTCCAGATTCACGACGGGGCCGACCGGATCACGCTGGGGCCGGCGATCATCGTTGCCGAGGCCAACCGGGCGCTGAAGCCGTTCAACCGCAAGATCGGGCCGGACCCGGCCTCGCAGGCCACCTGCAAGATCGGCGGGGTGGTCAACAACAACTCGTCCGGCATGTGCTGCGGGGTGGCGCAGAACACCTACCACACCATGGCGCGGCTCCGGATCGTGCTGACCGACGGCACGGTGCTCGACTCGGGCGATGCGGCGAGCTGCGACAGTTTCCGGGTCACGCATGCGGCGATGCTGGAGGAAATCCACCGGCTGCACCACGAGGTGATGGCCGACTCCGAACTGGTGGCGCTGATCCGCCGCAAATACCGGATCAAGAACACGGTCGGCTATTCGCTCAATGCGCTGGTCGACTACCATGACCCGCTCGAGATCCTGATCCACCTGATGGTGGGCTCGGAGGGCACGCTCGGCTTCGTGTCGGAGGTGACCTACAACACCGTGCCCGAGCACCCGTTCAAGGCGACGGGGCTGATCCCCTTCCCCGACCCGGAGGCCGCTGGCCGCGCCATCATCGAGATGAGCAATGGCGGGGTGCAGGTCACGACCGGGATCACCGCGGCGGAATATATCGAGCGGCGGGCGCTGGCGACGGTGGAGCACCTTGCCCCGATGGCGCCGCTGTTGCCGTGGCTGACCGATACTTCCCCGGCGGTGCTGATCGACGTGACGGCGCCCGATGCCGAAACGCTGGCGGTGGAAGTCGCCAAGGCCGAGGCGCTGCTCGCGCGCCATGGCGCCACCCATATCGATCTTTCGACCGACGAGTTGCGCAGCCACGCCCTGTGGGACATCCGCAAGGGCTTCTTCACCTCCGGTGGCGCGGCACGGCCCAAGGGCACCTCGATGCTGACCGAAGACGTGGCGGCGCCGATCGAGCGGCTGGCCGAGTTCGTGGTCGACATGCGCAACCTTCTCGATGCCCATGGCTACGAGGATGCGATCATCTTCGGGCACGCTCTGGCCGGAAACCTCCATTTCCAGATGAGCGACAACTTCGCCCAGGCGGGCGCGGCGGAGAAATTCGACCGCTTCAACCAGGAGCTGTCGGAACTGGTCTCGGTCCGTTATGGCGGCTCGCTCAAGGCCGAGCACGGCACCGGCCGCGCCATTGCGCCGTTCGTCGAGGCGGAGTGGGGCGAGAAGGCCTACCGGATCATGCACCGGATCAAGGCGCTGTTCGATCCTGAACGGCTGCTCAATCCCGGCGTGTTGCTCAACGACGACCCCAAGATCCACGTGAAGAACCTCAAGGTCATGCCGCTGGCAGACGAGATCGTCGACATGTGCATCGAATGCGGGTTCTGCGAACCGGCCTGCCCCAGCCACCACATGACGCTGACTCCGCGCCAGCGCATCGCGGTCACCCGCGAGCGGGAGCGGCTGCGCGAAACGGGCGAGGACCCCGAGCGCCTGGCGCGGTTCGATGCGGACTTCCAGTATCCCGGGCTCGACACCTGTGCCGCGTGCAATTTGTGCTCGCTGCGCTGCCCGGTCGGCATCGAGACCGGCACCATGATCATGGGCGAGCGGGCGCGGCGGCGCGGCGACACCGCCGAGGCGGTAGCGGGGTTCGTCGCCGGCCATCGTGGCGCGGTGGAAACCATGATGCGCGGCGGCGTTGGCCTTGCCGATGCGGCGCGGGCGGTCATTCCAGCGCCGGCGGTCGAGGCAATCACCGACGCGGCGCGGCGGCTCACCGGCAAGCGGGTGCCGCGCGTGTCGCGGGCGCTGCATCGCGGCCCCGGCGCGCCGAAGCTGAAGGAATCGCGGCAAGACCCGCGTTCGACCGGTTTTCCGGTACCGATCGCACAGTCCGGCCGGCCACGGATCGTCTATTTCCCCGCCTGCCCCAGCCGCATGTTCGGGGCGCCGGAGACGCGGCTGAAGCTGTTGAGCGGACCCGATGCCATGGTGGCGCTGCTGGAGCGCGCCGGCTACGAGGTGGTGATGCCCGAGGGCGTCAACGGCCAGTGCTGCGGGCAGCCATTCCAGTCCAAGGGCTTCCCGGCGGAGGCCGACCGGGTCGGCGGCGAACTGGTGGCCAGGCTGTCGGACGTGGGTGGCCAGATGCTGCCGGTGGTCACTGATGCCTCGACCTGCGCCAAGCACCTGGCGGCGGTGCCCGGCGGGGCGACAGTGATGGATTCGGGGCTGTTCGTGGTGGAGCATCTGTTGCCGCGGCTGACCGTGACGCAGCGCCTTCCGGTGGTGGCGGTGCATCACAATTGTTCGGCGCAACGGCTCAAGGAGCAGCCGGCGACCGAGGCAGTGGCGGCAGCTTGTGCCGAACAGGTTGCGGTGCTGAACTCGGTCACCTGCTGCGGCTATGCGGGCGACAAGGGATTGTTCGTACCGGAGCTCAACGCGCATGCGACGCGTCGCGTGAAGGGCGATATTCCCGAGGGTTGCGAGATCGGGGTGTCGACGGTGTCGACCTGCGCCTCGGGGCTGACCGAGCATGCCGGCGTCCCGTTCGTGGCGCTGGTAAGCCTGCTGGAATGGGCCACGCGGGAGGGGTGAGCTCTTCGGTAGACCTTGTATTAGCGGGATGTGCGAATGTGGGGGTGCCGCGGCCTGTTCGACACCAGGCCGCGGCGGCGGCATCGGATCGAGGTAGACCCAGACTGGTGGTGTGCACCTTTGTCTGAGGATGAGCGGGATCGTTGCCGTCAGTCTTCATCGGGCCCGCATGGTTGATTGAACCCAGGGTTCGCATTGCAAGGACGGGACGAGGAAGATGAGCCATTCTAGCACATTTGTGGCCGGGATCGATACCGGCAAGGCAGCTCTTGATCTGGCGGTGACGCCCGGCGAGGGATGGCTGCGGGTGAACAATGACGCGGCCGGATGGCAAGCGGCGGCGGAGTGGTTGCTCAAGGCCGGTGTCGATCGGGTCGGCATCGAAGCCAGCGGCGGCTACGAACGTGGCGTGGTCGCGGCTTTGCGGGAGGCCGGGTTCAAGGTGATCCTGCACCAGCCGCTGCAGGTACGCCTGTTTGCCCGCATGCGGTTGCAGCGCGCCAAGAACGACCGGCTGGATGCCCGGGTGATTGCTGCCTTCACCGTCCTGTTCGGGATGGACAGGGCGGCTGCCGATCCGACACTGGCCGGCTTGCACGAGCATCTGGTCTTCATCGACCAGCTGGTCCAGGACATCGCCCGGCTCAAGACCCGGCTCGAGCATCTGCACGATACCCGTCTTGCCAGCCTGGTTGCCGCTGACATTGCCGCACTCAAGGCCCGCCTGCGCGACGAACGGCGCCGGCTGGAACGGGCGGTGCGGGCCGACAAGGCTCTCGGGCGGCGGCTCGATCTGCTGCTCTCCGTCCCCGGCATCGGCATACCGACCGCCTTGGCCTTGCTGATCGCCATGCCGGAACTGGGCAGCATCAGCCGTGAACAGGCCGCTGCCCTGATCGGGTTGGCACCGTTCGACCACGACAGCGGCAAGCATCACGGGCGGCGCCACATCGCCGGCGGCCGTGCCCGCCCCCGGCAGGCTCTCTACGCCGCGGCCCTGCCTGCCGCCTATCGATGGAACCGCCAACTCATGGCGCTCTATGCCCGCCTTACTGCCGCTGGCAAACCCCACAAGCTCGCCCTCGTCGCCTGCGCTCGAAAACTCGTCATCTTCGCCAACACCGTTCTGCAACGAGGCCAACCCTGGACCCCATAGCTAATGGTTGCTCATTCTGAGCCTGTCGAAGGACGAGGTCGCCGCCACGGTGTCACCGACCTCGTGGTTCGACAAGCTCACCATGAGGTCTGCGAGAGAGCTGCTTGTCTCCGTCGCAGCACCGCTTTACTGACCGCCCATGATCCACACCGCCACCATCACCGGCCTCGGCCACAAGGGCGAAGGCCTTGCCGAGGTCGACGGGCGCCGCGTCTTCGTGCCGCTGGCGCTGCCGGGGGAGACGGTGGTGGTGGAGGCCGAGGGCGACCGCGGCACGCTGGTCGAACTGGTCGAGCCCTCCCCCGACCGGCAGGTGCCGTTCTGCCCGCATTTCGGCCGCTGCGGTGGCTGCCAGTTGCAGCATCTGGCGCGGCCCGCCTACGAGGCCTTCAAGATCGGGCTGGTGGAGACGCCGCTCCGGCAGGCCGGGCTGGAAGCCGAGGTCATCCGCTTCATCGACGCGGCCGGGGATGGCCGCAGGCGGGCGACACTGCATGCACGGCGCGAGGGTGCCGGCTATATGCGGCTCCGGAGCCATCAGGTGCACCCGATCGACCAGTGCCCGATCCTGGTGCCGGCGCTCGACAAGGCGCCCGAGATCACCCGGGCGGTGCAGGAGGCGATCGGGGAGGCCGATGTCAGCTTCACGGCGACGCTGAGCGGGCTCGACGTGGCGGTCCGCACGGAAAAGAAGCAGGCGCGGCCGGAGCGGCTGGTGCCCGTCGCTACCCGCTTCCGGCTGGCGCGACTGGCGCTCAATGGCGAGATGGTGCTGATGCATGCGCCGCCGGTGATCGGCATGGGCCGGGACGAGGTGGAACTGCCGATCGGCAGCTTTCTTCAGGCAACGGCAGAAGCGGAAGCGGCATTGGCTGAGTATGTGATCGGTGCCGTGGGCAAGGCCAAGCGGGTCGCCGACCTGTTCTGCGGAGTGGGACCCTTCGCCTTGCGGCTCGCCGAGCAGGCGCCGGTGTTTGCCGCCGACAGTGACAAGGCCGCGGTCATGGCGCTCGACAAGGCCAGGCGGCACGCCAAGGGGCTGAAGGCGATCACCGCCAAGCCGCGCGACCTGTTCCGCGATCCGTTGACCCGGTTCGAGCTCGACTATGATGCGGTGGTGCTCGATCCGCCCCGGGCCGGCGCCGAGGCGCAGGTGAAGGAGATCGCCGCCTCGAAGGTGAAGCTGGTGGTGATGGTGGCCTGTGATGCGCGGACCTTTGCCCGCGACGCGGCGACACTGGTGAAGGCGGGGTTCAGCCTCGAGGATCTGGTGGCGGTGGACCAGTTCACCCAATCAACCCACGTTGAAATCGCTTCAACTTTTCGGCGCTAGCGCAACCCAGGCGCGGAGGTGGCGTTGGGACAGGCATCCTAACACGATCAGCTTTGTGCGGTGGGGCGCCGCTACGAAATGGAGCCTTCCAAAATGCAATTGTTCAAGACCGGTCTTGCCGTTGCGGCGCTGTGCGCCGCAACCATCGTGCCGACTTTCGCCCAGCAGCAGTCGCTGCGGACCAACCGGATCGAGCCGCCCCAGGGCGTGTTCGTCGACGAGTACGGTACTTCGTTCACCTTCTCCGCCTGCGGTGAAGGCACTGCCCTGTGCGGCGTGCTCAACGACATCCAGGGTGAATCGCGCACCGAAGAGAACCTCGCCTATGTGGGTCAGCAGGTGATGCAGGCGCAGCCGACGGGCCCGAACACCTGGGAAGGCACGGTGATTTTCGACGGCCAAGAAGCCAAGGCGACGATCACCCAGACGGGTCCCGATACGGTGGAAATCCAGGGCTGCCGCGCGGCGATCCTGTGCCAGACGCTGGTGTTCAACAAGGCGTCGTAAGGCGCTGGTTCATCGAGTTGTACAAGGACCCCGGCTCTGGCCGGGGTTTTTGTTTGGTGGCGCGCTCGGCAGCACCGCCACCTTACCTCCCCCTGAAGGGGGAGGGAGAGGAGAGATCGGGGCCAATGGCTTGTTGAACGCGGGTCACCTCTCCCCTGAGGGCGAAGGGGGAGAGGTCTGGGGCCGCGACCTCGTGGTTCGACGGGCTCACCATGAGGTCTACGGGAATGCGGCGCGCGCCGATGCTTCGTAGACCTCATCCTGAGCTTGTCGAAGGAGGAGGTTGCGGGCACTGACGCCTCAGCAAACCGTCGCTACGCGGTCCTTGATGACCTCAAGCACTTCGTCGCCGGGGCGCTTCCACCAGTTTTCGGTGGAGAAGATCTCCACTTCCTGGGGGCCGTGGTAGCCGGCGGCTTCGATCATGGCGCGGATGGACTTGAGGTCGATGACACCGTCGCCCATCATGCCGCGGTCGTTGAGCATGTCGCGGGTGGGCACCAGCCAGTCGCAGATGTGGTGGGCGAAGATACGCTTCATGCGGCCGGCGCGCTGGATGGCGCGCTCGAGGTTGGGGTCCCACCAGACGTGGTAGACGTCGATGGCGACGCCGACGGTTTCGCCCAGGGTCTCGCAGATGTCGAGCGCCTGATCGATGGTGTTCACGCAGGCGCGGTCGGCGGCATACATCGGGTGCAGCGGCTCGATGGCGATTTTCACACCAGAGGCCTTGGCGTGGGGCAGCATGGCGGCGATGCCGTCCGCGACCATGCGGCGGGCGCCGGGCAGGTCCTTGCTGGAGCCGGGGAGGCCGCCCACCACCAGCACCAGGCAGTCGGCGTTGAGCGCGGCCGCCTCGTCGATGGCGCGCAGGTTGTCGTCGATGGCCTTCTGCCGGCCCTCGGCGGTTTCGGCAGGGAACATGCCACCGCGGCAGACGCCGGTGACGCGCAGCTTGTTGTCGCGCACGATGCGAGCGGCTTCATCCAGCCCGATGGCGGCGATCTGGTCGCGCCAGGGGGAGATGGCGGTGATGCCGTGACGGAGGCAGCCTTCGACGGCCTCGGCAAAACCCCACTGGCCACGGGTGGTGGCGAGATTCAGGGAGATTTCAGTCATTGGCGCAGCCTCGGCGTTGGGGGTGGGGCTCCATCGGGGATGCACCGCGCGACCCCCTCCCTCGGTCCCTCCCCTCAAGGGGGAGGGAAGCACCAAGCACAAGCTCCGGGACAATCATGCAGACACCCCATGAACGGCGAGAACATCGCGCATGCGGCGCGTGGCGAGTTCGGGATCGGCAAGGACGCGGGCCTTGTCCGCGAGCCGGAACAACTCGGCGAGGTGCTGCAGCGAACGGGTCGACTGCTGGCCGCCGATCATGGCGAAATGGTCCTGCAGGCCATTGAGATAGGCGAGGAACACCACCCCGGTCTTGTAGAACCGGGTGGGCGCCGCAAAGATGTGGCGGCTGAGCGGGACGGTCGGCTCCAGGAGGTCGAAGAACTCGTTGGTGTTGCCGCGGCCAAGGGCGGCAAGACCCGCCGAGGCGGCGGGGGCAATGGCATCGAAGATGCCGAGCAGGGCGTGGGAATAGCCCTGGTCGTCGCCAGCGATCAGTTCGGCATAGTTGAAGTCGTCGCCGGTATACATCTTTACCGTTTCCGGCAGCCGGCGGCGCATGGCGATCTCCTTGTCGGCGGAGAGCAGCGAGATCTTGATGCCATCGACCTTGTCGGCATTGGCGGCGATGACGTCGAGGCAGACATCCATGGCGGCGTCGTGGTCGGCGCAGCCCCAATAGCCCTCGAGGGCCGGATCGAACATCTCGCCGAGCCAGTGGAGAATCACCGGCTGCTGGACCTGCGAAAGGATGCGGCCATAGACGCGGGCATAGTCGTCGGGGGATTTTGCCGCGGCGGCGAGGGCACGGCTCGCCATCAGGATGACGCGGCCGCCCTGCCCCTCCACGAACCCGACCTGCTCCTCATAGGCGCGGATGATGTCGTCGATGGTGACACCGGGGCCGGGCGCAAGGTGATCGGTGCCGGCGCCATAGGCGATCAGCGCATCATCGCGGGTGCGGGCTTCGGCCTGCGAGCGGCGGATCAGTTCCTGCGCGTCGGTCCAGGTCAGGCCCATGCCGCGCTGGGCGGTATCCATGGCTTCGGCGACGCCGAGGCCGAGATCCCACAGGCGATGGCGGAAGGCGACGGTTTCGTCCCAGTCGATGGCGGGGGTGAGCCAGGGATCGTTGCTGGCGAGAGGGTCGGCGACCACGTGCGCCGCGGCGAAGGCGATGCGCGGGAAGTCGGTGGCCTTGAACTTGACGAAGGGAATGGGATCGCCGCTCAAGGTGTAGGGGCTGATCGAGCGGTCGGGATTGGGCAGGTTGATCGTGGGCATCGTAACCCCTCATCCGCCCTTCGGGCACCTTCTCCCGCAAGGGGAGAAGGAGGACGCCGTGGGCGTGGCTGGCACTGTGCCCCCTCTCCCCTCGCGGGAGAGGGTGGATCGCGCGTCAGCGCGAGACGGGTGAGGGGGCTTCCCCGTCGAGGTTCGTCAGAACTGCAGTTCGGGCACGTCGAGCCAGCGGCGTTCGGCCCAGCTCTGGAGGCCTAGTTCGGCGAGTTGGACGCCCTTGGCGCCGGCTTCGAGGCCGAACTCCCAGGGAGCATCCTCGGCCACGTGCTTGAGGAACATCTCCCACTGCGCCTTGAAGCCGTTCTCGGCGGGCCAGTTGTCCGGCACTTCTTCCCAGTCGTCGAAGAAGTTCATGGTCTGCGGCTGGTCGGGGTTCCACACCGGCTTGGGGGTGTTGACGCGATGCTGGGTCCAGCACTTGTGCAGGCCCGCAACGGCGGAGCCGTGGGTGCCGTCGACGTGGAAGGTGACGAGGTCGTCGCGGCGGACGCGGGTGGTCCAGCTGGAATTGACCTGGGCGATGATGCCCCCCTCGAGTTCGAAGGTGGCGTAGGCCGCGTCGTCGGTGTCGGCCTGGAAGCGATTGCCCTTTTCGTCGACGCGCTCGGGGATGTGGGTGGCGCCGAGGCAGGAGACGGCCTTGACCGGCGCGAAGGTGTTGTCGAGCACGTAGCGCCAGTGGCACAGCATGTCGATGATGATGCCGCCGCCATCGGCCTTGCGGTAGTTCCAGCTCGGGCGCTGGGCTTTCTGCCAGTCACCCTCGAACACCCAGTAGCCGAACTCGCCGCGCACGGAGAGAATCTGGCCGAAGAAGCCGGAGTCGCGCAGCATCTTGAGCTTCATCAGGCCGGGCAGGAACAGCTTGTCCTGCACCACGCCGTGCTTGAGGCCGGAGGCGCGGGCCTTCTTGGCGAGATCGACGGCGATGTCGAGCGAATCCGAGGTGGGCTTTTCGCAGTAGACGTGCTTGCCGGCGGCCAGGGCCTTTTCGATCAGGCCGGCGCGCATCAGCGTGGTGCCGGCATCGAAGAACACCGTGTCATCGGGGTTGGCGAGGGCGGCATCGAGATCGGTCGACCAGCGCTGGATGCCGTGCTTTTCGGCGAGGCGCTGCATCTTCTCGCGGTCGCGGCCGACGATGATCGGATCGACCACGAGCCGGTCGCCATTGGACAGGACGACGCCGCCCTGGTCGCGGATCGCCAGGATCGAGCGCACCAGGTGCTGGTTGTAACCCATGCGTCCGGTGACGCCATGCATGATGAGACCGAGGCGCCGTTCCGCCATAGTGTATCCCCTCCGGTGTAACTGGTTGGTTACTTATACATGGCGGCCGCGGCTCGTCAAGCGGGGTCGCGCTAGAGGCCGAGCACCATTTTGAGGCCGATGGCGGCGAGGAACACCAGGATCATGCGATCGAAGGCGCGGCGGCTGAGGCGGGTGCCGACCCACTGCCCCACCGGCATCAGCAGGAAGATGGGCACGAGCGCAAAGACGCCCTGCAACATCCATTCCGGCTGCAAGACGCCGGCCACCCAGAGCGATGGCAGTTGCACCGCGGCGAGGACGAAGAACATGGCGGAGACGGCGAAGACCATGGCGTCGCGATCGAGCGCCATTGCGTGGATATAGGTCATGCCAATGGGGCCGGAGACGCCGGTGGCGCCTTGGAGAATGCCGCCGCCGATGCCAGTGAAGGGCGCGAGGCGCTTGGCCAGCGGGAGCGGCAGCGACCAGTGCGGTGTGGCGAGGCGAAGCCCCACATAGGTGAGCAGGAGGCAACCAAGACCGAGGACCAGCAGGCGCTCCGGCAGGCTGGTGAGAGCCCAGGTGCCGAGGCCGATGCCGAGCGCACCGGCGACGAGGAAGACGGGCATGAAGGCGAGGCGCGGATTGCCCGCCTCGCGGCGGAAGCGCCAGACCTGCCAGGCATTGGTGGCGATCAGCGGAATGACCATCAGCCCGATGGCGTGCTGCAGGCCGAAAAAGGCGGTGATCACCGGCAGGGCGATCAGCGGCAGGCCCATGCCCGAGGCGCCCTTGACCACAGCCCCTGCCCCCAGCGCCAGCACCATGACCAGAATGCCGGTCCAGTCCATCCTTGTTCCCTCGCCGGTTCTTCACGCCGGCGCAAGAGCGGGCGGATCGGGCCGCAACGGCCTGACAGCGGCCAAAATCCGCTGGCGCCGAGGCCGTGTCAAGCTAACCGTGTGGTTACTTGGTTGACAGCGTCGTTTGGCGGCAGCACTCTTGCGGCAGACGGCCAAAGACGGAAACCGCGCGGCCGCAGAACAAACGGGAGGACTTGAATGTCTCGATTCACCCGCTCTTTGCTGGCAATGACGCCGGCATTGATGCTGACAACAGGTTTTGCAGTAGCCCAGGAATGGCAGCCCGATCGGCCGATCAACCTGATCGTGCCGTGGGGCGCCGGCGGCTCCACCGACCAGGTGACCCGCGTGACCGCCCCCATTCTCGCCGAGGCGCTCGGCGTCGAGGTGGTGGTGGTGAACCAGCCCGGTGCTTCCGGCGCCATCGGCACCCAGGAAGTGCTGAACGCACCGCGTGACGGCTACACCTGGACGGCCAACGCCATCGCCAACAACGCCACCTATTCGGTGACGGGCCTGCTTGAGGGCACCAATATCGACGACTGGCACATCTACCTGTCGGTCGCCAACGTGCCGGTGGTGAGCGTGCCCGCCAACAGCGAGTTCGAGGATTTCGGCCAGTTGCTTGAGGCCTTCCACACCCGTGGCGGCGAGATCACGGTCGCGACGGCCGGCATCACCTCCTCGGGCGGCACGGCCATCGCGGCCCTGTCCGACGCGGCTGAAGGGTTCGAGTACAACATGATCACCTATGACGGCGGCGGGCCGGCGGCGATTGCCACCGCTTCCGGCGAGGCGATGGCGACGACGCAGCTCGCGGTAGAACAGACCGAACTGATCCGAGGCGGGCGTCTCAAGGCTTTGGCCGTGCTGTCGGATGAGCCGCTGGTGCTCGAGGGCGTCGACCCGATCCCGCCGATCACCGAATGGCTGCCGGATATGGAACTGGCGCCCGACTATTTCGGCATCTTCATCCCCACCGGTGTGCCCGATGAGGTGATCGCCACCGTCGATCGCATCTGGGAAGAAGAGGTCATGAACTCGGAAGAGCTCCAGACCTATGCCGAGACGTTCGGCGCCGTGTTCGCCCCCTCCTATGGTGCCGAAGCGCGCGAACGGGCCATGCCAGTGGTGATCCTGGAGGCCTGCTCTTCGGTTGAGCGCGGCGAAGCCGTGAACGACCCCTCCACCATCGGCATCGACTGCGAGACCCGCACCGAGGTCGGGGCGCAGTAAGCCAGAACAGCGCACGTATCCTGCCGCCCGGTGGAGCATTCCGCCGGGCGGCTTTCACAGACGACCAGGCACGACATGACCGAGACACCCAATCTGGCGGGGCAGAACCCGTTATCCGCCGCTGACGACGACAACAGCCCCGGCATGATCAAGGCCGACCTGCTCACAGGGTTGTTCTTCGTGGTGCTAGGCGTGGCTATCTTCTACGGCGCCTGGACCATGGATCGGCTGGAAGTGCGGCGAATTCAGCCGCTGACGGTACCCGGGCTTGTGCCGGGGCTCCTGAGTGCTGCCTTGACGCTGTGCGGTGGCCTTCTGGCGCTAAGGTCGCTGCGTGCGCCTGCCGAGGGCGGGTGGCGTGCCCTGGGGGGCGCGCTCGGTTCCGGCGCCGCCGGCCGGGCCATGGCCGTTATGGTGCTGGCGCTGGTCTATACGCTGGGTCTTGTCGGCAACCTGCCGTTCTGGGCCGCGACCGGCATCTTCGTCTTCGTCTTCATCATGGTGTTCGAGTGCTGGCTGGCCGAGCCGCGCCGGCCATGGCTGCGTTCCCTGCCCTGGGCGCTCGGCCTCGCCATTGTCACCGCCGCGGTGGTGACGCTGGTGTTCGAACGCGCCTTTCTCGTGCGCCTTCCCTGAAGAGGACCTGAACCATGCTGGATGGCCTCTTCATGCTGGGCAACGGTCTCGCCCACTTCCTCACTCCGCTGTCGCTGTTCAACATCGCCTGGGCGACGCTGCTCGGCATCGTCATCGGCGCCCTGCCCGGTCTGACTGCGACCATGGGCGTGGCCCTGCTGGTGACGCTGACCTACAAGATGGCACCAGACCAGGCGATCCTGTGCCTGATGTGCCTCTATTCCGGTGCCATCTATGGTGGCAGCCGCACCGCCATCCTCCTGTCGATCCCCGGTACGCCCGCCAGTGCAGCGACCACCCTCGACGGACACCCGCTGGCCCTGCAGGGCAAGGCCGGCATGGCGATGGGGCTCGCCACCACCTCGTCGGCGCTCGGTACGCTGGTGGGGATCGTCGCGCTCGCGCTTATTGCCCCCTTGCTCGCCGAAGCCGCGCTGCAGTTCGGCACCTACGAGTTCTTCTGGCTGGCTCTGTTCGGGGTGATCATCTCCGGCCAGCTCACGGCCATCGATGATCCCCTCAAGGGCTATATCGCCGGCATTCTCGGCCTGCTGGTCGCGATGGTGGGCATGGAGACCCTGCATGCCCATCAGCGCTTCACCTTCGGCATTCCGGCGCTGGGCGGTGGCATCGATCTTATCCCGGCCATGGTGGGCGCCTTCGGCTTCGCCGAAATTCTCGGCGTCATGAAGCGCAGCGCCCACGCCCGCATCGTTTCGACGGGTGATCGCGTGGTGCCGCGCCTCAGCGATGTGCTCCGCTACAAGTGGACGACGCTGCGCTCCGGGATCATCGGCACCTTTGTCGGCATCGTTCCCGGGGTCGGCGAGGACGTGGGCGCCTGGGCCTCCTACGCCGCTGCCAAACGCGGCAGCAAGGAAGCACATCTCTTCGGCAAGGGCAGCCAGGAAGGCCTGATTGCCGCCGAGACTGGCAATTCCGCCGTGGTGCCCGGTGCCATGATCCCGACGCTGACGCTGGCGCTGCCGGGCTCGGCGGCCGCAGCAGTGCTGATCGCGGCCATGTTCATCCACGGCATCCGGCCGGGCCCGCTGCTGATGACGGAGAACCCCGAGTTCCTCTACCAGGTGGTGGCGATCCTCTTCTTCTCCACCATCGGCATTCTGGTGTTTGGCCTTTCCCTCACCAAGCCACTGCTGACAGTGCTCTCTGTGCCGCGCGAACGGCTGATGGCGGTGGTGTATGTGCTGTGCGTGGTGGGTTCGTTCGCCATCACCCAGCGCATGTTCGACGTCTATGTGATGATCGGCTTCGGTGTCGTCGGCTTCATCCTGCGCGAAATGAAATACCCGATGGCGCCACTGGTGCTCGGCATCATTCTCGGCGACCTGCTCGACCTGAACCTGAGACGCGGGCTGATGCTGACCAATGGCGATCCGTCGCCTTTCTTTACGCGTCCGATCAGCGCTGTTATCTGCCTCGTCATTGTCTTCACCATCCTGATGTCCATTCCTGCGGTGTCACGTCGTGTCCGAGCCCTCTTCACCCGTGATCGCACGGCCGCCGCAGCCCAGCGCTGAGCCGGCCAAGCGCACACGCAATTCCGCCCGCACCAAGGCCGCCATCCTGGTGGCAGGGCGGGCCGAATTTGCCGAGCGGGGCTTCGAGGGCGCGCGCGTGGACGCCATTGCCGAACGGGCAGGCGCCAACAAGCGGCTGCTCTACCACTATTTCGGCAACAAGGAGGACCTCTACCGGGCGGTGCTGCGCGACGCCTATGAGGAAATCCGCCGCGGCGAGCGGGCGCTGAGCCTCGACCAGTACGGTCCTGCCGATGCTATGGACCGGCTGGTGCGCTTCACCTTCCGGCACTTCCTCGCCAATCCGTGGTTTCCGCGCCTGCTCGGCACCGAGAACATCGAGAATGCGCGGTTTCTGAAGACGCTGCCGGATATCAAGGCGCTGCATTCGCCGCTGGTGGGGCAGATCACGGCTATTCTCAAACGCGGCGCGGAGAGCGGCATTTTCCGGCGTGATGTCGATCCGGTGCAGCTCTATATCTCCATCGCGGCGCTCGGGTTCTTCTATGTGTCCAACATGGCGACGCTAAGCGTAATCTTCGACCGGGATCTGAGTGGCGTTGCCATGGTCCAGGAGCGCGAGGCGCAGGCGGTGCAGATGGTGATCGATTATCTGAAGACGCAGCCGGAGTAAGGTTGGATCGCCTGTGACGGGGTGCGTTTCTAGGGGGCGTCATTCCCGCGAAGGCGGGAATCCATTCTTTCCAGGAGCTCAGCGGAAGAGTGGATCCCCGCCTGCGCGGGGATGACGCTGTGCTGGGGCCTCGCTGGTTCCGCATAGACCTCATCCTGAGCTGTCAAAGGACCAGGTCGGCAACGCGGTGGCCGCGACCTCGTGGTTCGACAGGCTCACCATGAGGTCTATGCGGCAGCGGTGTGGGCCCCTACCCTTCGAGCAGTTGCGCGATTTCGGTGCGGAGGTCGGCGATGCCGTCGCCTTTGAGCGACGAGGTGAGGATCAGGCGGGGGTGGGCAGCCGGGCGCTTGGCGATGGCGGTTTCGGTGGCGCGGATGGCGGCGTCGAGGTCGGTGCGGCTGGGCTTGTCGGCCTTGGTGAGGACGACCTGGTAGCTGACGGCGGCGCGGTCGAGTTCGTTCATGACCGACAGGTCGTTGTCCTTGGGGCCGTGGCGGCCATCGACGAGGACATAGACGCGGCGCAGGGTGGCGCGGCCGATGAGATACTGGTGAATCAGACTGGTCCAGGCGCGGACCTTGTCTTCTGGGGCCTTGGCGAAGCCATAGCCGGGCATGTCCACCAGCCGCAGGGGCTCGGTGGTGCTTTCAAAGATGTTGAGTTCCTGGGTGCGGCCCGGCGTGTTGGAGGTGCGCGCCAGGGCGGAGGTGCCGCACAGGGCATTGATCAGGCTCGACTTGCCGACATTGGAGCGGCCGGCGAAGGCGACCTCGACGCGGTCCATCGGCGGCAGGTCAGCAATGCGCACGCAGCCCTTCACGAAGACGAAGGGCCGCGCGAACAGCAGGCGCGCGCGTTCGATGGCTTCGGGCGGAAAGTCGGGTGTGTCGATCGGCATGGTGGTCTCCAGGCGAAAGAGGCGCCTCGCGGCGCCTCCTTATGAGATCAGCTCTTGGTGGGCTGGGCCGGCTTGGGCTTGCGCCGGAAGCTGTCCATGATGTTGCCGAGCAGGTTCACCTCGGCGCCGTGGCGCTTCATGATGAACCACTGCTGGGCGATCGACAGCGTGTTGTTCCAGGCCCAGTAGATCACCAGACCCGCCGGGAAGGTGCCCAGCATGAAGGTGAAGATCACCGGCATCCAGTTGAAGATCATCGCCTGGGTCGGATCCGGCGGCGGCGGATTGAGGCGCATCTGCACCCACATGGTGATGCCCATGATCACCGGCCAGATGCCGAGGTGGAGGAAACCACCGATCACCGGGATCACGGTCGGATCCCACGGGATCAGCCCGAACAGGGTGAAGATGTTGGTCGGATCGGGCGCGGCAAGGTCACGGATCCAGCCGAAGAACGGCGCGTGACGCATGTCGAGGCTGATGAAGATCACGGTGTAGAGGGCAAAGAACACCGGAATCTGGATCAGGAGCGGCCAGCAGCCCGAGAGCGGATTGATCTTTTCCTTGCGGTAGAGCTCCATCATCGCCTGCTGCTGGGCAGCGCGATCGTCCTTGAAACGCTCCTGGATCGCCTTCATTTCCGGCTGCACCCGGCGCATGGCGGCCATGGAGGCATAGGAGCGGTTGGCGAGCGGGAAGAAGATCGCCTTGACGATCACGGTCACCGCAAGGATGGCAAGGCCGAAATTGCCGAGGATGCCGTAAAGGAAGGTCAGCAGATAGTACATCGGCTGGGTCAGGTACCAGAACCAGCCCCAGTCGATCAGCAGGTTCAGTCGGTCGAAGCCGTACTGGTCCTCGTAGGCGCTGATGACGGCTTCTTCCTTGGCGCCGGCGAACAGGTAGCTCTCGCGGCTGGCGGTGCCGCCGGCGGGAACCACGACCGGCGTCGTCTCCACATAGCTCGTCTGGTAGTCGTCGAAGCCGGCAGCGTTGTTCCAGCTCATGCGGGCGTTGAGCCCGGTGCCGGCGGGCGGCATGACGGCGGTGGCCCAGTATTTATCGGAGAAGCCGAGCCAGCCGGTGGTGTTCTCGAAGGTCGCCTGCCGCTCGTTCTGCAGGTCGGTATACTTGCGCGAAACGAGGTTGTTGGAGCCGAGGACGCCGTGCGGGCCTTCATGCTGGATGAAGAAGTTCTGCACCTGCGGCGTGTTGTGGCGGATCACCCGGGCATAGGGGTAAAGCGCGACGTCGCCCGCACCGGTGTTCTCGATGGTCTGCTCGACGGTGAACAGGTAGTGCTCGTCCACCGAGATGGTGCGGCGGAAGATGAGGCCGGCGCCGTTGTCCCACACCAGGGTGACCGGAGTCTCGGCGGTGAGGGTGGCGTTGTCGCCCTCGACCGACCAGACGGTCTGCGCATCCGGCACGGCGATGCCGCTGCCGCTGGCGGCCACCCAGCCTTCTTCGGCGAAATAGGCGTTGGGCAGTCCCTGCGGGGTCAGGAGCGTAATGATCGGGGAATCGGGGTCGACCGTCTCGCGGTACTGCTTGAGACGCAGATCGTCGATGCGGGCGCCGGTGAGATTGATCGAGCCCTCGAGATCGGCGGTGTCGATGGTGATGCGCTGGCTGGCCGCAAGCGCCTGCTCGCGCGTTTCGAAGCCCTGGACGGCACCCGGCGCGGCGGGAACGGCAGCCTGGCCAGGAGTTGCCGGCGTTGCCAGAGAGGTGTCGGCACCCGCCTGCTGGGCCGCGGCGATCTCGGCCTGGCGCTGGGCCTGTTCGAGCTGCGGGCCCGCCACGAAATACTGCCAGCCGAACAGCACGAGCATGCTGAGCACGATGGCAAGGATTACATTGCGATTGTCGGTCATTTGGCTGTCAGTTCCGTGGGCCGCGGCCGGAGGCAGGGCGCTCGCCGCCGGACCGGGGAGTATGCACGCGCTCGATCAGCGCGCCGAGGTCGGCAACAAGCTTGTCGAAGGGTTCGGCCAGCGCTTCGCGCCGCCCGACCAGCACATAGTCATGACCGACGCGAAAGTCACGCGCGCAAGCTGCGGCAGCCGCGCGCAGGCGCCGCTTTATGCGATTGCGCTCGGGTGAGTTGCCGATTTTCTTGGTGACGGTGAAGCCGATGCCGGCTTCGGGCGCTGCGGCCGGTACGACCTGCAGGCCAAACGCAGACCGCCCGGCGCGATTGCCCCGGGCAGCCTTGAGAAACTGCGAACGTCTCGTCAGTCGGCGAAGCGGAGGCCGCACCGGGTCCATGGCCGACATCCGGCCAGGACGGCCTTAGGCCGAGAGCTTCTTGCGACCGTCGCGACGACGACGGTTCAGGATGGCGCGGCCGTCCTTGGTGGCCATACGGGCACGGAAACCGTGGCGGCGGGCACGCACGAGCTTGGACGGCTGATAGGTACGCTTCATGACATCAAACCGCGGCGGGCGCGGTTCCTCTTTTCTGGCTGCTTGCAAGCAAAATCGGGTGCACGCGCCGGACAGCCGTCCCGCGCAGCGCGTTGGTGGGGTCTATAGGGAAAAGCGGCGGGCAAGTCAACGCGCCCGCGCCGAGCCGCCGGACACTGCCAGCGATTGTGTTCGCCGGCGCTTCGCCCCATAAGAACTGCACCTTTTTGGGCAATTCGACGGCATGGCAGACCTTCTCAAACCCGACCTCTGCATCATCGGCCGGGGCGCGACCGGGATCGCGCTGGCGCTCCGGGCGCGGCAGCGCGGCGCCGAGGTGGTGCTGATCGACCGCGGTGTGCCTGAGCCCGGCGACCCCGCCCATGGGCTGATCGCGCGAGCCGGCCTTCTCGCCAGTGCCGCGCGCGCCCACGCCATTGCCTCGGCCGGGGCGGTGGGGCTGGAAGCGGCGGCACCGCGGCCGTCCTTCCGCAGCATCGGCGAGCATGCGGCTGCCCTCGCGGCGGCGACCACGCCCGAACACGCCGCCGAGCGGCTGACGGCGCTGGGAGTCGTCGAACGGCGGGGTGCTCCCGTTTTCACCGACCGTAATACGCTGAGCTGCGGCGAGACCACCATCAAGGCCCGGCATTTCGTGCTGGCAACCGGCGCCCGTCCGGCGCTGCCGCAGGTGGACGGGCTCGACTCGGTGCCCTTCTTCACCCCCGACACGGTGTTGAGCGCGGTGCGCAAGTTCAGCCATCTGGTGGTGATCGGCGGCGAGCCGGCCGCACTGGAACTGGCGCAGGCCTATCGCCGTCTCGGTGCCGAGGTGACGCTGGTCCCACAGGGGCCGCTCCTTGCCGGGTTCGACCCGGAACTGGTGGCGCTGCTCACCACGGCACTCACCGGCGAGGGCATCGACATCCGCACCGGCTTCCACGCCGTGGCGGTGCAGAAGCGCAGCCAGGGCACGGGAGTCGAGATCGCCGGGCCCGAGGGCAACCGTGACACGCTCGATGTCTCCCATATCCTCGTTGCGCATGGCCGCGCGCCGGAGCTCAATGGCGAATGGCTGAGCAAAGCGGGGCTGAAGCTTCATCCCGACCATCCGACGCAACTGCTGCTCGATGCCGATGGGCGCACCAGCAACCGGCGGGTCACGGCGATCGGCGGCGCCGCCGGCGACACGCAGCCGACCGACACCGTCCGCAAGGGCGAGCGTCTGCTCGACCGCCTGCTGGGCGGACGCTCAACCGCTGTGCCGGCGCTGCGCCATGTGGCGACAGAGCCGGCACTCGCAGAAGTCGGCGTCATCCCGGCGGGGCCCAAGCCCCGGCCGGGCTTCACGGTCCACCGGGCTAGCCTCGCCGAAAACAGCGCCGCACGGGCCCTCGGAGCCACGCAGGGCAGTGCCAAGCTCGTCGTGTCGGCACGGGGTCAGATCGTGGGCGGTGGTGTGGTCGGCACCGGAGCCGGCGAGACGGTGGCGCTGATCGCCCAGACCATCGCGCATGGCACTCCGGCCGCTGGGCTCGCCCGCCTCGCGCTCCCCGAACCCAGCGCCGCGGCGGTGCTGGTCACGCTCGGCCGCGAAATCGAGGCCGCTTCGGCTCCGCCGCGCCGGGGTGGCGTGTTGCGCCGGCTGCTGGGCTGATTTCCCAAAGCGGGGCTTACGCGTCCGCGAGCCGCCGCTATACTCTGTGGCAATGAGCAAGGAACGCAGCGTGCTGCCCGGCCGGTTCTCCGGCCTCTCGATCAAGTTGATCGCCACCATCATCGGGGTGATCCTGCTGGTCGAGGTCGTGGTCTATGTGCCTTCGCTCGCGAGCTTCCGCGCCAACTGGCTGGAGGACCGACTGCGGGTCGGCATCGTCGCCGCGCGAGTGCTCGATGCCGTGCCCGACGTCATGGCCCTGCCCCGCAGCCTCACCGACCGGCTGCTGACCTCGGCGGGCGCCAACGCCATCGTCTATCGCCGACAGGGGCAGAGCCAGCTTATCGAGCTGGCCATGCCGGTGCGCCCCGATGTGGTGGTCACCGCCGACATGCGCCAGCAGGACATCATGACCCTCGCCGCAGGTGCGCTCGATACGTTGTTCGCCGGGCCGGGACGGACGCTGCGCATCGTTGGCGAGGGCGACCTGGACGAGAGCCTCGTCGAGATCCTGATGTCGGAATACCCGTTGCGGCAGGACATGCTCGCCTATTCGCGGCAGATCGCGGCGGTGTCGCTGGCGATCGCGGCGCTGACCGCGGTCGCGCTTTACCTCCTGGTCAGCGGGCTGTTCATCGCCCCGGTGCGGCGGCTGACGCAGAACATGCTGGCCTACCGTCAGGAGCCGGAGAATGCGGCGCTGATCCTCACCCCCTCGGCCCGGCGGGACGAGATCGGCATTCTGGAACGCGAGCTGGCAGCGATGGAGCGCGACATTTTCTCCATGCTGCGCCAGCGCCGGCATCTGGCGGAGCTGGGTCTCGCCGTCGCCAAGATCAACCACGACCTTCGCAATACGCTGACCTCGGCGCAGCTGCTGTCGGACCAGGTGGCGACCCTCGACGACCCCAAGGTGCAGCGGCTCGCTCCGCGCCTGGTCACCACGCTCGACAAGGCCATTGGCTTTGCCCAGTCGGTGCTCGACTACGGGCGCGAGACCGCCGCGCCGCCGGTGTTCGAACCGGTGAAACTGCACGACCTGGTGGTGGACGCCGCCTTCGAGGCGCGGCTGGTGGGCCACCCGACGGTGCAGTTCCGCAATGGTGTAGCGGAGGAACTGATCCTCAGTGTCGATGCCGTCCAGTTCGGTCGGGTGCTGGTGAACCTATTGAAGAACGCCCGTGAGGCGCTCGAAGCGCAGAACAACGGCCACGATCCGGTGCCGGAGGTAGCCGTTTCGGTGACGGAGGACGAGGCGCAGACGGTGATTTCGGTCACCGACAACGGTCCCGGCCTGGCGCCCCGCGCGCGCGAAAATCTGTTCGTCGCCTTTGAAGGTTCGGCCCGGGCCGGGGGCACGGGGCTCGGCCTCGCCATTGCTCGCGAGATCGTTGAAGCCCATGGCGGGCGCATCGGCCATGTGCCGACCCCGACCGGGACACGCTTCGACATCGAGCTGCCGGCGGACCTCCGGACCAGCCTTTGAGCTCAATCCAAAAAAACTGCATCGGCTGCGCTTGCCAAGCCGCAGCACCTTCGTTATGGGTGGCGCCGCCTCGGGCCGCTACTGCCGCCCGACACCGCCGTTGATCGGCATGCGCGCCCGTAGCTCAGCTGGATAGAGCACCAGACTACGAATCTGGGGGTCAGGAGTTCGAATCTCTTCGGGCGCGCCATTCCTGTTCGAAAACTGCGAAAATTTCCCCTCGGTAGTCGAACAGTGCAGCGCAAGCGTGCCGCCGACTATGAGCAGGCGCTGTTCACTAGCCTCGAGTTCCGATCGCAAGCTCACGAGCAGCATCTAGGTCGCTCGCGAGCTCGTTGGGCCCGCCCGTGAGCATCACTATGCATCGACTCTGAGGCGCCGTTCTCGGAAGAACAGTAGCGTCAGCAACCCCGTTGCGAGCGGGTACACAACTGCATAGCCGAGGATTCCGATGTTGCGGAGGTTCATGTCGCCCCAGAACACGCCAGCTATTCCGGCGAGCGCCAACGCACCACTGCAGAAAAACAGGCGCCGGATGGCGGCCTCCAGTCCCGAGCCCGTAAGGGTCAGGCCGGCAAAGACCACCGCGAGCGGGAAGAAGAGATCCCAGGCCAATATATCCAAGGCGTACGCCACGGATGGCCAACGGAACGACAGCAGAAACGGCGCTACTTCCAGGCTGGCGAATTTCGGGTGCCCTGCCACGGTCAGGATAGTGAAATGAACGGCGGACGTCACGCCTGCAAGCAGTGACCCGAACACCAGCGCGGCGATACCCCAAGCCTGCACTCCAGATTTGGCCCGCGTCCGGAGGGCAACCATCTGCAACACGATCGCAGGGGCCAGGAGGAGGATAAGGAGCTCCATCAAGACCAGTATAGGCCCAGCGATCGGGACCTCGGGTGATGGCAGCATGGCCAAGCCGAATCCGAGTGCTCCGGCGTACACCGCGCTAAGCAGGACGATGGTGAGCGAAGAAGCAGCCCCGAGCATAGCCACACCATGCAACAAGTCAGTTGAAGCGGCCAAGCACAAGCCATGGTCGTGTTGCCGAGGTGAACCGTGAGAGCCTAGGCCGCGGCGGGGTGGGCTTGCGGCGTTCATGCCTTTGGGCTTCGATTCATCCCGCAGGCAACTGGGCCTAGTGCTCTATGTAACAGGCGCTTGCGGCCCGAACGGCGAGCCGCGGGTGTGTTTCGATGTACTGGATCGGGCTGGAGCTATGCGGCGCTCCACCCCATATCAAGAGGTATCAGAGCACCGTTCAGGTGGCGTGACTCGTCCGACGCCAGGAACAGGATTGTGTTGGCGATATCGATCGGATCGAGCGTTCCCGGGGCGCTCGCGTGGTAGGCACCGATACGCGCCAGTGCGGCCTGGTCGACAGGGCGATCACCGACGCTGCTCATGATGTTGGTGTTGACGCCGCCGACGGCGAGGGCGTTACACCGCAGGCCGAACTTGGCATACTGATAGGCGGTGCTCATGGTGAGGCCGACTACGGCGTACTTTGAAGCGGTATAGGCCGCTCCCGCAGCGCCGCCGCCAAGTGCCGCCGCCGAGGCGATGTTGATGATCGAACCAGCGCCCTGGGCGAGCATCAAGGGCACGGCCCGACGCATGGCGTACATGGGACCGTCCACATTGACGGTCATGCACCGGCGCCACATGTCGTTGTCCACGTCCGCGACGGACTGAAACAGGTCCATCACCCCCGCATTGTTGACGAGCACGTCGATGCGCCCGAACTCGCTGACGGCGCGGTCGATCATGGCGAGGCAGTCGGCTTCATTGGCAACATTGGCGCATACCGGCACAATGCTCCCGCCGATTTCCCTGGCGGCACGGGTTACCGCCTCTTCGTTCCAGTCTGCAGCCACTACCCTGGCTCCGTGGTGGACAAACAGCCGGGCCGTCGCCAGCCCTATGCCTGATCCTGCTCCGGTGATGACCGCAACCTTGTTCTCGATGCGCATGAGAGTCTCCTTCACTGGGTCAGCGGGGGCGTAGGGACAGAGCAACCCTCACAAGAGCGGGATCGCCGGTGTCGGCGGCTGCCGAGAAACCGAGCTGCCTGGCGAACTCGACCATGGCCGTGTTTTCCCGGAGAATGAGCCCGAACAGCTCTCCGATACGCCGGGCACGGGCATAGCGCAGCAAGTGCTCCATCAAGGCACGTCCGAGACCCAGGCGCTTGAGGTCGCTGCGGACCAGCAGGCCGAATTCGGCCCGAGCTCCATCCGGATCTGCGGTATATCGGACGATGCCGGCGAGCTCTCCGCTGGGCTCGAGCGCCACGAACGCGATGTCGCGGTCATAGTCGAGTTGAGTGAGCCGGATCAGCAACTCGTTGGGGAGCCGCTGGAAGCGCTCACGGAACCGCATGTAGAGGTCGCTCTCCGAGACCCGTGCCAGGAAGTCGGGGTATAGCCGCGCGTCCGCCGGGCGGATGGGACGGATCTGCACCTGCCTGCCGTCCAACTCGACCGTCTGGTCCCAGCCGGAGGGATAGGGGCGGATGGAGAGGTCGGTCCTTGGCCCCGCCTCAGCTAGCAGCGCCGGATCGATTTCGATGCGGGCGTCGAGCGCAATCACGCCATCCGCGTCGGCCAGCAATGGATTGATGTCCGCTCCCCGGATCGCGGGGAAGTCGACCGCCAGCTGCGACAGTGCCGTCAGCACGTTGCCGATGGCCTGCAGGTCGGCCGCGGGCCGGTCGCGATAGCCGGCGAGGAGCCGGGAGATGCGGGTGCGGGCGATCAGTTGCTGTGCCAGCGGCTGGTCGATGGGCAGCAGTTCGGTGGAGGTATCATCCACCACCTCCACCGCGGTCCCGCCGGCCCCGAACAGGAGCACCGGACCGAAGATCGGGTCGACGCTGAGACCGGCGATCAATTCCTGCGCCTGCGGACGCGAGATCATCGGCTGCACCGCAAAGCCCTCGATCGCTTCGCGGCCATATTGCTGTTCCACCCGCTCGGTCATGCGCGCCGCGGCCGCGCGGGCATCCTCGGCCGAGCGCAGGTTCAGCACCACTCCGCCTACGTCGGATTTGTGGGTGATCCGGCGGGAATAGAGTTTCACCACCACGGCGCGATTGCTCTCCAGCATGCGAGCAGCGACCTCGCCCACTTCGTCGCTCGAGTGCGCCACCACGATCTCCGGTGCGCCGATGCCATAGGCCTGCAGCAGCGCCTTGGACTCGGGCTCGGTCAGGAGCGTTCGGCCTTCCTTGCCCACCTGATCGAGGATGGCCTGTGCCGTCTGCCGATCGAATCCGGGCTGTGCACCGCTTTCCGGCACCTGCTGCAGGGCCATCTGCGCCCGAGACCAGCGTGTCAGCATGCCCACCGCCTCGGCGGCTGCTGCCGGAGTGTCGAAGCTGGCCAGTCCAGCATTGGTGAGTTCCCGCCGCGCCCCTGCAGCGGCGGCCTGACCCAGCCAGCAGGTCAGGATCGGCTTGCCGTTGATGGTGCCGCCCCCTGCCTCTTCGGCCACCGCCCGCGCCGCATCGACCGGTGAGGCGAGCCCAGTGGGGCAGTTCATCACCAGCACCGCATCGACGTTCGGGTCGGCTGCCGCGGACCGCACCGCAGCGCGATACCGCTCTGGCGGCGCATCGCCGATGATGTCGATCGGATTGGCGCGGGACCAGGTCTGCGGCAGGTCGGCATCGAGCCGGGTGATGGTTTCGGGCACGAGGCTGGCGAGTTGCGCCTCCTGGTCGAGGATATGGTCGACCGCGAGCACGCCGGCCCCGCCGCCATTGGTGACGATCGCCATCCTGGCCGATTGCATCGGGGGGAAGCGGGCGGTGATCTCGGCCGCGGTGAAGAGATCCTCGAGGTCGTTGACGCGAATGATGCCAGCGCGGCGCAGGGCGGCCTCGATCACGCGGTCGGCCCCGGCGAGAGCGCCAGTATGGGTGGCCGCTGCCTGTGCAGCTTCGGCATGCCGGCCCGGCTTGACGGCGATCACCGGCTTCAGCCGGGCCGCCGCCCGGGCTGCAGACAGGAATTTTCGCGGCTCCGGAATGGACTCGAGGTAAAGCAGGATGGCGCGTGTCTTGCCGTCCCGCGCCACCATGTCGAGACAGTCGCCCACATCGACATCGGCCATGTCGCCGAGCGACAGGATATGGGAAAAGCCGATCCCCTCGGCTGCGACCCAGTCCATCACCGAAGATACGATGGCGCCCGATTGCGACAGCAGTGCCAGCCCGCCGGGTTGGGCGCCCATATGGGCAAAGCTGGCGTTGAGCCGCTGATGCGGGGCAAGGATGCCGATGGTGTTGGGTCCGATCACGCGCAGCAGATGCGGGCGCGCCGCATCGAGCATCGCCTGACGCAGCCCATTGCTGCTGTTCAGCCCGGCGGTCATGACCACCACGGTCCGCGTGCCTCTTTCGCCGAGCTCCGCGACCAATCCGGGCACCGTCTGGGGCGGCGTCATGATGACGGCGAGATCCGGCACGTCGGGGATGTCGGCGATCCGGGGGTAGCAGGTGAGGCCGAACACCTCGCGGTATTTCGGGTTCACAGGGTAGATCGATCCACCGAAACCACCGTCGATGACGTTCCGAAGCACCACGCGCCCAACCGAGCCCTCCCGATCCGAGGCGCCGATCAAGGCGATCGAGCGGGGCAAAAAGGCGGGTCCGAGGTTCCTGATGCTCATGCTAACTCTCTTTGGCCAAGGAACATTACCGCCTATACAACGGACAACCTTGATTTCGATCAACGCTCGACAGTGGGGAAACGCCATTTTGGGAGCGTGGACCATCGGAGGAGGGCAAGAGGTGGTATTCCTGTCTGGGAGGCGAGAACCACGCGCATGAGCAGCGTTCTTGTTCGGAACCTGAACGAGGTCTTGAGGGCTGTCGCGCCACTCCTGGTGACCGTCTGCCTGCTGCAGTTCACGCTCGTGTGGGCGCCGATTGAGCTTTTCCTACAGTTCCTTGCCGGCACAGTTCTTGCTGTCGCGGGCATGCTGCTGCTGTTCATCGGCATCGATCTCGGCCTCTTGCCGATGGGCCGTTTCGTCGGAGCCGAACTGCCGAAGCGGGGT
This sequence comes from Devosia albogilva, assembly GCF_042685625.1. Lineage (NCBI taxonomy): Bacteria > Pseudomonadati > Pseudomonadota > Alphaproteobacteria > Hyphomicrobiales > Devosiaceae > Devosia > Devosia albogilva. The sequence continues at coordinate 1,933,964 of NZ_JBHUNP010000001.1, read as the reverse complement.
TCACTGGCACTTATCGTGGTCGTGGCGTTCGCCGTCGGATTCGCGCTCACCGTGGCCGAGCCCGACGTCATGGTGCTGGCCGATCAGGTCCAGAAGGCGTCCTCCGGGCGGATACCGGCGGCAGCCGTGCTCTACAGCACGGCCATGGGGGTGGCGATACTGACCGCAGTAGCGCTCCCCCGCATCGTCTTCGGCTGGTCGATCAAGATCATCGTGGTGCTGCTTTTTGGAGCAATGCTGCTGCTGACGGCGTTTGCGCCCGCAGACTTCGTGCCCCTGGCGTACGACGCCGGCAGCGTGACCACGGGAGTGCTGACCGCCCCTGTGATCATCGCCCTTGCCATGGGGCTGAGCACCGTGCTCGCCGGGCGAGACAGCGTGGCCGACGGGTTCGGCGTTCTCGGCCTCGCTTCGCTTGGCGCCGTGCTGGCGGTTCTTTTCATGGCGCTTGTGTGGCCATGACGACCGACTGGCTTCAGCATATCGGGGATCTTGCACTGGGCGTGCTGGTCGCCGTGCTGCCGCTCATGGCGCTGTTCGTGGTATTCCAGTTGCTCGTGTTGCGACTGCCGCGGAAGCAGGTGCGCGATATCCTCGTGGGCACCACGGTTGCCGGGGTTGGCCTGTTTCTGTTCCTGCTCGGCGTGCAGATCGCCTTTCTTCCGTTTGGCCAAGTGATCGGGGAACGACTAGGCGAGTTGTCGTCGCCCTGCATAATGGCCGGTGTCGGTGCGGTTCTGGGGCTTACCACCGCCTGGGGCGAGCCGGCAGTTCGGGTGCTGGCCGATCAGGTCGAAGAGGCCAGCCATGGCACCATCAAAGGCTGGCTGGTGCTCTACAGCGTGTCGCTCGGAGTCGCCGCCTGGGTGGCTGTGGGAATGTTGCGGATCGCCTATGGAATTCCGCTAACCTGGCTGGTGGTGCCGGGATATGCCCTCGCCATCGCGATGGTGATGGTCTGCGACCGGAAGTTCCTGGGTATTGCCATTGACGCGGGCGGGGTGGCCACCGGTCCACTCGCCAATACCTTCCTGCTGGCGGTAGCGCTGGGAGCTGCTTCCGCCACCGGACAGGATGCGCTCGTGGTCGGTCTGGGCTTTGTTGCCCTGATCGCACTGGCTCCGATCCTCTCCGTGCTCGCTTTAGGGCTGGTGATCCAGTTCACGACCAAATCCAAGGAGTAGTTCGATGCAGGACCCGCATCTCATCGTCACCATTGTCCGCAAGGGTTGGGGCGAGGCCATTCTCGAGGCGACCATGGCCGCCGGTGCCCATGGCGGCACCATCATTCCAGCACGGGGGATCGGCAAGAACGAGCAGCAACGCGTGTTCGGGATTCAGATCGAGCCGGAAAAGGAGATCGTGTTGACGCTGGTCCCCGGCGAGATCAAGGCCGATATCCTGCGTGAGGTGGAACGTGCTGGTGAACTCAACGCTCCGGGCAAGGGCCTGGCCTTCACCCTCCGCGCTCAAGATGTGATCGGCATCGTGCACCTCGTCACTGACGAGACGGACTGAATTCAGACGGCAGCCTTGTTCGTTCGGCGCAGCACCCATTTGCGGGCTTCGCCGAGCCACAGCACCAAACTGCCCAAGGCAGCACAGACCATCCACTGCTCGAGGGTGAGCGGGACGGTGCCGAAAGCGTAGTTCATTGCCGGGATGTGGACCACGGCGACCTGCAACACCAGCGACAGCGTCACCGCTCCCCACAACCAGCCGTTCGCGAAAAGGTGGTGGAACGCGCTGACGGTTTCGGACCGGGCGTTGAAGCAGTTGAAGAGCTGGGCGAACACCAGCACGGTGAAGCCGGCGGTGCGGGCTTCATCGAGCGTGCCGCTTCCTTCGATCAATCCATGGGGCAGGTAGAAGTCGATGGTGAAGAGTGTGGTTGCCGCCATGACCAGCCCGGTGAACAGCACGCCGGCCCACATCCGGCGATCGATGGCGGGTTGGTCCGGGCGCCGGGGCGGCCTTTGCATCAGGTCGTCTTCGGGCTGGTCGAGCCCCATCGCCAGTGCCGGACCGGAATCCGTCACCAGGTTGATCCAGAGGATCTGGGTGGCGAGCAGCGGTAGCACGAGGCCCTCGCCGACAGCACTGAGCCCGATCACGCCCGCGCCGACGACACCTAGGAAGACGGTCAGCACCTCGCCCATGTTGGAGGACAGCAGGTAGCGCAGAAACTTGCGGATGTTGTCGAAGATGCCGCGCCCCTCGCGCACGGCCTGAACGATGGTGGCGAAGTTGTCGTCCGCGAGGATCATCTTGGCCGCTTCCTTGGTCACCTCCGTGCCGGTGATGCCCATGGCGATGCCGATATCCGCCGACTTGAGGGCCGGTGCATCGTTCACCCCGTCGCCGGTCATGGCGACGACGTGCCCATCGGCCTGCAGCGTATCGACGATCCTGAGCTTGTGCACCGGAGCGACACGGGCAAACACTGATGTGCGCCGGACCGCATCGGCAAAATCGCTCTCGTCCAGCTGGTCGAGGTCCGCACCAGTCAGCGCCTGGGCGTCGGCGTCGACGATGCCGAGGCGGCTGGCGATGCGCACCGCCGTGCCGGGATGATCGCCGGTGATCATGATCACGCGAATGCCGGCGCGTTTGGCCTCCGCAACCGAGACGGCGGCCTCTTCGCGTGGCGGGTCGATGATGCCGACAGTCCCCACGAAGATCAGGTCGCGTTCCAGCTCCTCGGCGTTCCCCTGGTCGTCGACGCTTTCGAGGGGCTTGTACGCGACGGCGAGCGTGCGCAGCGCATCATTGGAGAGGCTCTCGACATCGGCTCTGGCCCGCTCGCGCCAGCTCTCGTCCATTGCCACGACTTCCATGCCGACGCGAATTCGCGTGCAGCGGCTGACGAGTATGTCGGGCGCGCCCTTGGTCACCAAGATCGGCTGGTCACCCCACTCGTGGTCCAGCTCGACCGTCGACATCATCTTGCGCTCGGAGGTGAAGGGGATCTCCCGCACCCTCTGGAAGCGCCGTTGCCGCCGCTCCTCGATGCCGAACTTCTTCTCCGCCACCAGGAAGGCTGCCTCGGTGGGATCGCCCTCGATGCTCCACTGATCTTCCCCGGCCTGACGCAGGGCGGCGTTGTTCGCAAGACTACCGCCACTGATGGCCACGATCTGCTCGGCCCTGAGCGGACCTTCGGGAGGCGAGTGCTCCGGCCCTTGAATCTCTCCGCGGGGTGCGTAGCCAGTCCCGGTGATGTGGGTCGTGCCCGAAGCGGTCGCGACCCGCTCGATGGTCATCTCTGCCCTGGTAAGGGTGCCGGTCTTGTCCGAACAGATGACAGTTGCAGAGCCAAGGCTCTCGACCGAAGACAGGTTCTTTACCACGGCGTTGTGCTCGGCCATGCGCTGCACCCCGAGTGCAAGCACCAGCGAGAGGATCGCAGGCAGACCCTCTGGCACAGCCGCCACCGCCAGCGACACGCCCAGCAGCAACACCGTCACCAGATCGCCCGCGCTGCTGATGTCGGAGATCAGCAGGATGGTCAGCACCACCACCGCCGCAATGGCGATCACCGCAATGCCGAGAGTGCGCCCGATACGGGCGACCTCACGCTGCAGCGGGGTGGGGTCTTCGCGGGTGGCGTCGAGCATCTCGGCCACGCGGCCCATCTCAGTGTGCATACCCGTGGCGGTGACGACGGCGAGCCCGGTGCCTTGCGTCACGGCGGTGCCCTTGAAGACCATGGACGTCCGTTCGGCCAGCGGCGCCCGCTCCGGCACGGGCTGGACATCCTTGGACACGGAGGCGCTCTCGCCGGTTAGGGAGGCCTCCTGAACCCGCAGCTCTGCGACTTGCACGAGCCTGGCATCGGCACCCACCGCGTCGCCTTCCTCCAGCAGCACCAGATCGCCGGGGACCAACTCGGTGCTGGGCACGCGCCGGCGTTCACCGTCACGAACCACCGAGGACGTCACGGCCGTCATCTTGGCCAGGGCCGCCACTGCGTCGGCCGCGCGGGATTCCTGCACATAGCCAAGGACCGCATTCAGCAGCACAATGGCAGCAATGACGATGGCGTCGATGGGCAGCGGTTCGTGCCCCTCCAGCAGCCATGCCACGGACGACACCACCACGGCGCCGAGCAGAAGGTAGATAAGCGGATCCTGGAACTGGGCGAGCAGCCGCCCCCACCAGGGTGTGGACCGCGCCACTCGCAGCTCGTTGGCGCCGTGCTGATCGCGGCGACGCCGAGCCTCATCGGCGGGAAGTCCGGTGCTGACGTCGGTACCGAGGCTGCGGGCCACCAGCTCGGCTGGCCGGGTGGAAGGGTCGTGTTCGTCCAACATCGCCTCGGCCTCGGTCATTCTCGCCTCCTGTCCCCGATTCATGGCTCTGCCTGCACGGGCGAATGCCATCCGTGCCGAGGGTCGGCCCTGAACGTCACCCGGTCATCATGAACACTCGTCGCGCGAGTGAACATGAGCTGCGTCAACTGTTCGCCTGCATGGGAAGATACTCACGACTCCCAGTTGCTCGGCGCAGAGCAGTCAACCGGTTAAAGCCCGGGATCGCTATTAGTGACGATGGCCCACCCTAACCATCAACCGGTACGTGGTTCCTTCGGGATCGAAGTTGCCTACCCAGGCGTGCCCCCTGGCTTGCAGTTGGGAGTAAAGCGATAGCGGCTCTTGTTGCAGCAGCGCAAAAAGCACCTCCCCTTCGGCCATCGCCGCCAGGCGGGTCAAAATACGATCAACCCATTCAGCCGTGTTCAACTCGGTGCAGTCCAGATAGCGGCTTGGATCCGGCCAGCTGTCGGGATCGTCGGGGTGCGAGGCAGAGCCGTTCCCGGGCACCGACAGTGGCGTGAACACAACTTCCCAGTTTCCCCCGTCTATCGGTCTGGCCTGATAGACAAAGCCTCTGGCCGCCATCACCGAGAAGAGTGGTTCGGGACGAAAGCTCGCTAGCAGCCTTAACTGCTGCCCGGGTGCGAGCGCACCGACTGCCTCCATGATGGCGCCGAATGGCTCACCGCCGTCACGAAGAATCGGGCGGACATCAAGTTCAAGGGGCTCGGTCATGCGATCCTCCAATCTTCGGGCTAGGGCGCCGGGGGTCAACCTTCGCCACCCCAGGGCTTTGCTTCGCTGTCGCCAGGCAGGTCGAGAAGATCGATGGCTCTGGCGGCAAGATGATCCACTATGTCGGCGATACTCTGCGGACGGTGATAAAAAGCCGGCACTGGAGGCGCGACGATGGCACCCATCTCCGTCGCAGCCAACATGTTGCGCAAGTGGCCGAGATGTAGCGGCGTCTCGCGCGTCAGCAGGACCAGACGCCGCCGCTCCTTCAGATGCACATCTGCCGCCCGCGTCACCAGGTTGTCTGTGATCCCCGCGGCAATGGCCGCCAGGGTTCGCATCGAACACGGCGCCACGATCATCCCCTTGGTGCGGCAGGAGCCGCTGGCAATACTCGCTCCGATGTTGGCTGCCGAGTGGACGCGCGTGACCAGCGCGCGGAGGCGCTCTGGTGCGTCGTGACCCACCTCATGCACCAAAGTCCGTTCCGCCGCTGCAGAGACCACGAGGTCAGTCTCCACGTCCGTTCGGCAAGACAGGCGTTCGGCGATGCGGATGCCGAGGGCCGCACCTGACGCCCCGGTTACCGCCAGAACGATGCGGAGCGCGCCATTCATGTTGGCAACCCCAACTCGTGCCAGATCGTGTCGATCCGCCCTGTGACTTCGGAAGACATCACCAATGGTCGCCCCCATTCGCGGCTGGTTTCCGGCCCGATCTTGTTGGTGGCGTCCAGCCCGAGCTTGCCGCCCAGCCCCGGCTGGGCCGAGGCGAAGTCCAGATAGTCGATGGGCGTATCCGGAATCACCACCAGGTCTCGCGGCGCATCGAAGCGGGTGGACAGAGCCCACATCACGTCCGTCCAGTTGCGCACATCGATATCGGGATCGACGGCGATGATGAGCTTGGTCATGCTGAACTGCGGCAGCATCGACCACAGGCCCATCATCACCCGCCGCGCCTGCCCGGGATAGCGCTTGTCTATGGCCACCACCATGGCGCGATAGGAGCAGGCCTCCGGCGGCAGCCACAAATCGCGGATCTCGGGGAACTGCTTCCGGGCCAGGGGAACGAACAGCGGCGTCATTGCCGCGCCGAGACGAGAGGGTTCGTCCGGGGGGCGTCCGGTATAGGTGGACAGGTATATGGGAGAACGCCGCATGGTGATGGCGCTCAGCGTGACCACCGGAAACGGCTCGACCGAATTGTAATAGCCGGTGTGGTCGCCGAATGGACCTTCCGGCTGCGTCTCGGTGGCGCTGACCGTCCCTTCCAGCACGATCTCTGCCTCCGCCGGCACCGGCAGGCCGACGCTGACCGCACGCGACACCCGGCTCCGGCACCGGCGCAGCACGCCGGCAAAGGCCATTTCGTTGAGCCCGTCCGGCAGCGGGATCACCGCCGCGAGCAAGCTCGCGGGATCGGCGCCGATGGCCACGGCCACCGGCATGTCCAATCCCTTCTGCTGCCAAAGCCGGTAGTGGCGCGCCCCGCCACGGCTCGGCAGCCAGCGGACCAGGCACCGATCGGGCCCGATCACCTGCATGCGGTACACGCCCACATTGATGTCGCCCGGATCGTCGGGGGCGCGCGTGATCACCAGCGGCCAGGTGATCAGCGGCGCCGGCTCCCCGGGCCAGCAGGTCTGGATCGGCAGGCGCCCGAGGTCGATCTCGCTCCCGCGCCGGACAACCTCCTGGCAGGCCGGCGCGGCGACGGATCGGGTGCGCAGGCTGAGGGCGGAGCGAAGCAGGTCCCGCTGGCTCCACGCTGCCCGGAGGTCTCGCGGCGCCTGCGGAGAGCGCAACTGCGCCAGTCCCTCCCCCAGTCCGGGCAGGTCTTTGGCATCGAGACCAAGCCCGAGCGCGATGCGCTCCGTCGTGCCGAACAGGTTGACTAGCATCGGCATGGCGGCCGGCTTGCCGTCGGCCTGCAGCGGGTGCTCGATCAAGAGGGCCGGTCCGTCCTTCTCCAGCACCCGCCGGTGGACTTCGGTGAGGTCATGCACGGTGCTGATCGGCCGGGTGATTCGGCGTAGCAGCCCCCGCTCCTCCAGCACCTCTATGAAGTCGGGCAGGCTGGTGGCGATGCGGTGGCGCGGGCTGGGGAGAAGCGGGACGGACATTGCCGACACTTGCCAGCCCCGACCCCGTTCTTCCTTGCGCTGCATCAAGGTTCGGGCCGCCGCTGCTCGCTACCCTGCCCGGTGCGTCAACCAACTGGAGGTGCCGATGATGCTGCTGCCGCGCCCGCTGACCCTCTTCATCGACCGCCTGCCCGTTCCCGTGGTGCAGCGTATCGTCAGCCAGGTCTTCCATCAGGTCCTGCGGCAACATCCGGACCTGTTCGACCGGCTGGGCACCGAGGCCAACAAGCGCTTCTGCTTCGCGCCGACCGATCTCGACCTGGTCTTTTTCATCCACCCGGCGAGCAAGTCGTTCCGCACCTTCCGCAAGGCCAAGGTGCCGCGCAGCGATGCCACCGTCGCCGGACCGATGCTGACGCTGCTCGCCCTGCTCGAGGGGCGGATCGACGGCGATGCCGTGTTCTTCTCGCGCAGCCTGACGGTGACCGGCGACATGGAGGCCATGCTGGCGCTGCGCAATGCGCTCGACGATTGCAGTTTCGACCTGCCCTCCGACCTTGCCGGCATGGCCGGCCCGCTGGCCGGGCCGTTCAAGCGGGCGGCCGAACTGGTGCGCCGCCGTGCCCTCAATGGGGCGGTCTGACCTCATGGAACTGATCTGCCCAGCAGGAACACCTGCCGCCTATCGCGAAGCCGTCGAAGCCGGTGCCGACGCCGTCTATTGCGGCTTCCGCGACGAAACCAATGCCCGCAATTTCCCCGGGCTCAACTTCACCCGCGAGGAACTGCGCCAGGCGGTGGCCCATGGACATTCGCGGGGGGTCCAGACCTATGTGGCCCTCAACACCTTCATGCGCGCCGGCAATGAAGACCTCTGGTATCGCGCCGCCGACGATGCCGTTGCCGCCGGAGCCGATGCGGTGATCCTGGCCGACATGGCGCTGATGGACTATGTCGCGAACACCTATCCCGAGCAGCGCCTGCACGTCTCCGTGCAGGCCTCGGCCTCCAATGTCGATGCGGTGAGCCTGCTGGTCGAAAGCTTCGGGGCCAAGCGCCTGGTGCTGCCGCGGGTGCTCACCATCGCCGAGATCGCCAGGCTCGCCCAGCAAGTCGACTGCGAACTCGAAGTCTTCGCCTTCGGCGGGCTCTGCGTCATGGCCGAGGGACGCTGCTCGCTCTCCTCCTATGTCACCGGCCAGTCCCCCAACATGCACGGCGTGTGCTCGCCCGCGAGCCATGTGCGCTATCGCGAGGATGGCGAGGAAATGGTCTCCGAACTGGGCGGTTTCACCATCAACCGGTTCGGCGCGGGCGAACCGGCCGGCTATCCGACCCTGTGCAAGGGGCGCTTCCACATTGCCGAAGATGAAGGCTATGCCTTCGAAGACCCGGTTAGCCTAGACGTCATGGACCATCTCGACGCGCTTCGCGATGCGGGCGTCACCGCGCTCAAGATCGAAGGCCGGCAGCGTGGCAAGGCCTATGTCGCCGAAGTCGTGTCCAGCCTGCGGGCGGCACTCGACGCGCCGAAAGAGCAGCGCGCCCGCAAGCTGGCGCATCTGCACCGGCTGAGCGAGGGCCAGCGCACCACCTCTGGCGCTTACGAAAAGAAGTGGCGGTGACATGGCGATGACCACTGCCCTCAAGATCACCATGGGGCCGGTCCCCTATCTTTGGTCCGGCGAGAGATGGCGCGACTTCTACTATCGCATCGCCGACTGCGAGCATGTCGATGCCGTGACATTGGGCGAAGTGGTGTGCTCCAAGCGCAGCCACTTCATCCAGCCGCACCTGCCGGGAGTGGTGGACCGCCTGTCTGCCGCCGGCAAGTCGGTGGCGCTGGCGTCCATCGCCCTGGTCACTCAGGAGCGCGAAGCCGCACAGACCAGGCGCCTCGCGGCGGAAGCCGCTCTGGCAGAGGCCAATGATCTTTCGGCCCTGCGCCTGTTGGCGGGCAAGCCGCATCTGGTGGGGCCGTTCGTCAATGTCTACAACGGCGCAACCGCCAGGCTGTTGGCCAAGCGCGGTGCGACCCGCATCTGCCTGGGTGCGGAACTGCCCGCGAACTCGATCGCGGCGATCATCGCCGGGGCACCCGATATCGAATACGAGATCATTGCCTTCGGCCGGCTGCCTCTGGCCATTTCGGCCCGCTGCGCCCATGCCCGGGCCAAGGGCCACACCAAGGACAACTGCCAGTTCGTGTGTGGCGAGGAGCCGGACGGCCTCGACGTCGATACCCTCGATGGCCAGCCCTTCCTCACCGTCAACGGCGTCCAGACCATGTCCCGTCACTGCCAGGTTCTCCTGGCCGACATGCCGGCGCTTGCGCGCATGGGCATCACGCATCTGCGCCTGTCGCCACAGGATTGCGACATGGCGGCGGTCGCCGGCATCTATGCGGATGTGCGGGATGGCCGCAGGACAGCTGAAGAAGGCCTGGCGGCATTGCGGGAAATCTACGCAGCAGCCCCCTACTCCAACGGCTTCCTGCATGGCGTTGCAGGCATGGAGTGGGTGGCGGCATGAACCATCATGGGCCCGGCGTCACCTGCTCTCATCGCGGCAGCATCGTGCCGCGATTGCCGGCGCCATCTTGCGCAGGCGCAAAGAAGCTTTCGTGGACGCCGCTATCCTGTCGCTGAAAGCAGGAAGATCGGCATGAAACTTACCAAAATCGCGGCGGGCGCTCCAGCGCTGCTCAAGGACGACGGCAGCGCGGTGGCTCTGGAGGCCGTGGTCGACGCCATTGTGTCAGCCATCAAGGAGCATGGCCACTACGGAAATCTTGCACATCACATTTCCGGAGGTGGCGATTGGGACGCCTATGCCGCGGCCATACGCCAGTTGCTGTTCGGCCGTTCTTCGTACGGGGATCTTGGCCCGCTGGCGCGAAATGTCGCCCGCTCCCTGAGTGGGCGTGGACCGGAGAACATCCGCCCTTTCCGCGGGTGGTTTTTCGATCGGCTGGAGATCGAAAGCTCCATGCTGCATCGCATGCTCGTGGAACGCCGGATCGAGACCCTCAATGAGGACGCCGAACGTTCACGCCCGCGCTTTCGCAAGTCAGCGCTTAGCATTCTGACCAGTCACTAGGTGACGGACCCCCTCCCGGCGAGCAGGGCACGACTTGCCGCGGATCGGTTCCCTCATCGCGCCCCGAACGACGTCGCGCAGTGACTACAGGGCAAGCCAGTCCCAGAGCGATTCCATCGGCTCCGGATCGCGCATCAGGCGGAAGCTGAGATTGTCCGGCGGTGCACCCACCGAGCAGCCACCGCCACGGGCATCCTGTACGAACACGTTCATAGGGGTCAGGTGACGCCCCTCGAGGTAGCGGATGCCGCAGCTTTCGACGACACTTGCGACCCTGCCATTCGCATCGAGGGTCGTGCGGTTGGCGCAGGTGGCGGTCCATTCCCAGATATTGCCGGCAAGGTCCTCGACGCCATGGCGGTTGGCACCGAATGCCCCACCGGGTTGTGGGATGGCCTCGGGCCGGATCGCGCGACCGGCCTCCTGTTCGTACTGCGCCAGCCAGCGTTCGGCGGGATTGGCGGTATCGATCTCAGCCTCGAGAGCGTGGTCAACGGCCCGGTCGCCGGCAATGAATATCCACTCGGCGACCGTGGGCAGCCGCCAGGTCTGACCCGTGGCCTCCGACAGCCATTCGGCATAGCTGGTGGCGCCATTGTAGCTGATGCCGGTTGCCGGCAGTGCCGGATCGTCGCTCCTGACTGCGGGGCGCGGCGTCTCGCAGCCACCGTCGGCAACGCAGCGAAGGTAGTCCCCTGCCGTGACCTGCCGACGCATCACCTCGACGGGGCCGAAGGCTTCTTCCACCACCGTGCCGTTCACCGGTGCGCCGTGCTGCTGGAAATCGCCGGGCAAGCGGTGCTGAAAGGTGCGGGCTTCCACCACCACGGTGTCCGGAGGGGTAACTGCCGGTGCCCGGCCCGACGGCAGCAGGTCAAGTTGGGCGGCGCCAAACAGGCCGAAGCCGACCAACAGCGCTGCGGGCAACATCAGCCCCGCAAGACTTTCGCGCTTTTCCGTCGCAGCATGCATCCGAACCTCCCCTGTGCAAGAGAGGCGGCCCGCAAGGAGACAGCGGGCCGCCCGACACGGCTCAGGCGATCGGGCTTGGAGCCTGAACCTGTGTCATCAGGTCGTCATTCCACTCGCCCTCGACCTTGAAGTGGGCGGTGGCGCCCAGCTCCACGGCTTCGATGAGGTTGTGGTTGACGTAGGCGTAGATACCAGGCTGCAGGAAGGTATAGAGTGCCGCTGCGGCGCAGCCGCCCGGGATCAGCCAGGTCTCGAGATCGACTTCCGGCGCATTGCGGAACTTGCCGGTCGCCCAGACATAGTCGCCATGTCCCCCGATCAGGTGCGGACGCGTGTCGCGGTTGGCCTGGCTGTGCACGATCAGCACCGTCTCGCCGACATTGGCGGTCATGGCGTTGTCGCCGGTCAGGGCCCCTACGGCACCGTTGAACACCTCGTGGGTGGGGATCAGCCCCTTCATCACCTCGAGCATGTCGGCATAGCAGTCGCCGGCCGACTCGTAGCTGCGGAAGTTGCCGTTCTCGTCCTTGGGGACGTAGAAGTCCTGCTCGCCGATATAGAAGACCTTGTCGTATTTGAGCGGCCGGCCGGCCCCGTCCTTGAGCCCGTCGCGCGGCAGCACCATGATGGCGCCGTTCATGCCCGACACCACATGCCAGGGGATCATCGAGCCGCCGGGCGCGCAGTGGTAGACGAAGACGCCGGGCCGAGTGGCGCGGAACCGCAGCTTCACCTGCTCGCCGGGGTTGACCATGGTGAGCCCCCCGCCCCCAAGTGCACCGGTGGCCGAGTGGAAGTCGATATTGTGCATCATCAGGTTGGTGTCGGGGTTGACCAGCGTCAGCTCCACATAGTCGTCCTGGTGCACCACCATCAGCGGACCCGGTACCGAGCCGTCGAAGGTCATCGCCTGTACGGTGGTACCAAGATCATCGATGACCAGCGGTTTCTCCTGGATGGTGAGGGTGAACTCGACCACTTTCGGTCCGCCAGTGGCCACCTGCTCATGCTCGTGCACGAAGGGCGGAGGCAACAGCTTCACCTGTACGCGCGGCAGGGCGCTGAGATCGGGCGGCGGACCGGTGACCACGCCGGCATCTTCCGCCGATGCGGGCACCGAGGCCAGCACCGCTCCGAACACGCCGGCCAGTGCAACCCCGGCCATCAGATTGCGGCGCGACAGGTTCACACGATCATGGTCTTGCATTTTCTTCTCCACTGACGCGGACCGTTCCTGGTCCGGACGGTCATGGAGATAACAGCCCCGTGAGCAGGCATCTTTGCTCCCGAGCAAATAGTGAAGCCTCAACAACTTACGGTGCTGCGACATTTTGTACGGGGCTGTTTGACCCGCATCAAAGAACACTTGGCAAGGGTGACTAGAACGGGCGCCAACGGGGCGCACGGGCGCGCCCGGACCAAGGAGAAGAAAATGAAGACCCTCGGGATTGCTGCCGTTGTTGCATTGCTCATCGGCGCAGCACCGGCCTATGCCGCCAATGTCGAAGTCCAGATGCTGAACAAGGGCGACGACGGCGCCATGGTCTTCGAGCCGGCGCTGATCGAAATCGCTCCGGGCGACACGGTGACGTTCGTGGCCACCGACAAGGGGCACAATGCCGAGAGCATCAAGGAGATGATGCCGGAGGGTGCCGAGACCTTCAAGGGCGCCATGGGCAAGGATGTGGCCTTCACCTTCACCCAGCAAGGGGTCTACGGCATCAAGTGCGCGCCGCATCTGGGCATGGGCATGGTCGCCGCCGTGGTGGTGGGCGAACCCGCCAATCTCGACGCCGCCAAGACGGTGACGCTGCCGGGCAAGGCCAAGGACCGCATGGCCACTGCCCTCAACGCCGTCGCACAATAACGCTAAACTCGCCCGGGTGGCTCGTCCACCCGGGCGCTGCAATAGCCGGTGGAGTGCATGGTTGACCTTGCTGCCTCGCGTCTCGGCGCGACGCTGCCCCTCCCTCCTGCCGGTCTCGTCCATCCGCCAACGAAGCACAGCCACGCTTCGGAGAAATTGCTGCACCGCGTAGCGGTGGGCGCAACAGTGCTGGAATCATGAGCCGTTTCACCAGACTGGTGGCCGCAATGTCGCCGCTCACCGCATGGCGCGGAAAACACCCTTCCTTGCGCGGCATCAAAGAACCGCTAGCCGATCCGGTCCAGAAAGCGGCGTCCACTCGAGCGGCGGACGCACCCGACGATGACGGGGGCATCGATCCGGATCTGGCGGCATGCCTCAGGGGCGTGCTCGACCCGGAGATCGGCGTCAATATCGTCGATCTGGGGCTGGTGTACCTGGCTCGCAGGACCAGTGAGCATGTCGAGGTCAGAATGACCCTCACCAGCAGGGCCTGTCCGATGGGAGCGATGGTCGTCGAGGACGTGCGGTTGCGGGTGAGCGAGTGCTTCCCCGAGGCCGCTCGGGTGGATGTCGAACTGGTCTGGGATCCTGCCTGGAACCCGGACTTCATTACCGATGCCGGGCGCGAGGCGCTCGGGCGTCCACCCAAAGGAAACTGACCCATGTGCAGCGACTGCCAATCCACCGATACCGTTATCGACGTGCGCGTTATCGCCCCGCGAATGCGCCATCCCATGATCTTCACCGCCTTCGAAAACCTCGCGCAGGGAGACGCCTTCGTCATCGTCAACGATCACGACCCGAAGCCTCTGTGGTATCAGTTCAGCGCCGAGTACCCCGGCACTTTCGACTGGGTCTACGAGCAGCAGGGCCCCGAGGTATGGCAGGTCCGGGTGACCCGCACCGCAGCCTGATCGATGCCGCCGAAGCTCGTTCCCCGCACGCTTCTTGCCGCCACTGCCGTTACGGCGGTGGCGGGACTCTATGGCGGGCTGCTTCGGTTCGGCGCGGCTTTGCCCTTCCTTGCAACGCCGGTCGATCTGCATGGGCTGGTGATGATGCATGGCGTCTTCGGTACGCTGGTGCCGCTTGAGCGGGCCGTGGCCCTCGGGCGGCCATGGTGGTTCGCAGCGCCCCTGCTGTCGGTGACCGGGATCGCCATGCTTCTTGCCGGCCTGCCCGCAGGATTGGGGCTGCTGCTGCTTTCGGCAGCCATCTTCGCCCTGATGTCGATCCGGGTGATGCAACTGCAGCCCACGGCGTTCAACTTCTCGCTGCTTCTCGGTGCGACCGCCCTGCTCCTGGGCACCACCGTGCTGGCTCACACCGGCGATCCGACCGAGGCGATGCCCCTATGGCTCGTCTTTCTGGTTCTCACGGTCGCGGGGGAGCGACTCGAACTCAGCCGGCTCACCGGAACGGGCCGCCGCGCCACGGTGCTGTTCGTACTGATCGCCGGTGCTATGCTCGCCGGAGCCACGCCGGCGGTCCGGCAGTTCGACGCGGGCATGATACTGCCAGCAGCCATGATGGCCATGGCGGCGTGGCTCAGCCTCAATGATGTCGCCCGGCACCGGCTTCGCGCCGGTGGCCAGACCGCGTTCATGGCCGTGGCGATCCTGTGCGGTCATTTCTGGCTGGCAGTGGCTGGCCTAGCCGCGCTGGGCGAGCCGCAGTTCCCCGCCATGCGCGACCTGTTCATCCACGCAGTCGGTCTCGGCTTTGCCATGTCGATGATCATGGGCCATGCCCTGATCATTCTGCCCGCCGTCGCGGGATTGCGGGTGGCGTACCGCCCGGCGATGTACCTGCCGCTGGCACTGCTGCAGATCTCCGTTGCAGCCCGCGGCCTTGGGCTGCTCAACCCCAACCTGTTCATGATGTCGGGCGTCGCCACAATGACCGCCCTCGTTCTGTTCGGCGCCATGGCGTGGTTCGGCAGATAGGCTGGCAAACCGGCGACTTGCCATCAGCCAACTCAACGGAAGCACCGGACCTGAACAGCCGCACTCGGCACAAGAGCCTTCGCTGTTGATCAAGCAGCGCAACGACAAGCGCCTGGGTGGACCCTGCTTCCGACACCGCCGGCGCCTCACCGTTGCTGCTACCCGCTAGAGGCGGCCGGCCGTCTATGGGGGAGCGGTCTGAACGAAGATGCCGCAGCAAGCGGAGGTGTTCAGATGCAGGTGAACGTCTTCATGTCGGCGGTGCAACACAAAGGGGCCACGCCAACCTTCCTGCTGTTGCCGTTGCGGCCGCAAGCCACCATTCCGCAACACCCTCAGGGCTTGGAGGGGCAGTACGTCACGACAACGGAAGCCGACCACAGCATCATCGGTTACTCCGACTGATGTTGAGGCAGCGCTGAACCGCGACGGTTATCTGGTCACCTCCACCCGTTAGTTCGGCAGTCGCGATCAGGCGCAACAGCGGCCAGGGGTTGGGCAAGCCGGCCACTGCGTATGCCGCGGAGCCGTCCGGCCCGCTGGGCGCACGGCGATCGGGATTGCAGTTCTTCAGGCCAAGAGTTCTCCGGCGATCATTTGGCCGATCGGAATGGCGGCGGTGGCAGCCGGGGATGGAGCGTTGAGGACGTGCAGCATGCGCTCGGTCCGAGCGAACAGAAAATCATGCACCATGGTTCCGTCGGACCGCACTGCCTGCGCTCGGATGCCGGATGGGTGAGGCTGGAGATCGGCGAGCGTGAGGGAGGGGCAGAACTTCTGGCAGGCGCGCAGATAGTGCCGGCGGCTCAGCGAATTGGTGGCTTCAGAGATGCTGGCTCGGGCATGCCTAGCGATCACCTTCCAGAAGCCGGGAAAGGAGAGCATGTCGGAGGCATCGCCTGCATCGACCGCAAGCTTGGCGTAGCCCTCTCGAGCTAGCGCGGGCACAGCGTTGGGCCCCACCGTCAGGCTGCCGTCGATCATCCGCGTGAGATGAATGCCCAGGAACGAAAGGGAAGGAGCTGCCGATCTGACGCATGTCATCGCCGTCGCTCGTTCGATCGGGACCCATATCAACGGGTTCAAGATCGTCATCGAGAAGTCGACCGTTCCGGTCGGAACGGGAGACCTCCTGGCTCGCACAATCAGTGAAACGATGGCTGTCCATGGCCTAAGCCATGACTTCGAGGTCTGCTCCAATCCCGAATTCCTCAAGGAAGGCAGCGCCATAGCGGATTTCGCCGACGCCCCACGGATCGTGGTGGGCGCCGGGTCTGATCGCGTGCGCCAAGCGATGCGCGACTGCTACCAGCCCTATCTACGTGACCGCGACAGGCTGGTCTTCATGGATGTGCGAGCCGCTGAACTGACCAAGTATGCGGCCAATGCGATGCTCGCCACCAAGATCAGTTTCATCAACGAAGTGGCCAATCTGGCTGAACGGCTGGGGGTGGACGTGGAGCAGGTCCGCACAGGCATCGCGTCCGACCCCCGGATCGGGCCACACTTCATTCAACCGGGTGCAGGCTATGGCGGTTCGTGTTTCCCAAAGGACGTGCGGGCTCTTGTCCGTGCGGGACGGGATGCAGGCTACGAGCCGCAACTGCTCGCAGCCGTGAACGACGTGAACATCCGCCAGCAGAACACCTTGTTCGACAAGCTCCACGACGCTTTCGCCGGCGATCTGGCCGGTCGCACCTTCGCGGTCTGGGGATTGGCGTTCAAACCCAATACCGACGATATGCGGGAGGCGCCGAGCCGGCGGCTTCTGGAAGCGCTCTGGGAGCACGGTGCGCTTGTTCGTGCCTACGACCCCGAGGCGATGCGCGAGGTGCGCCGCCTCTACGGCTACCGTGCCGATCTCGAATTGTGCGAAAGTCCCGAAAGTGCACTTGAATGCGCCGATGCGCTGATCGTTTGCACCGAATGGCCTTGTTTCGCCGCCGCCGACCCTTCGAAACTGGCCGAAGCGCTGGCTTTCCCGATCGTGGTCGATGGCCGCAACATGTTCGACCCGGCCATGATGCAGCAGCACAAGTTGCTCTACTACGCTGCCGGCCGCGGCTCCTCCGTGGCGGATTCCAGTCAATTGAAAGCCCTGACAGCTGCTCCGGCCGCCCACATCCTGGCGGCCGAGTGAGCGGCGAGGAGTCTATCCCGCAGGACTAGCCGACAAGGTAGTGCGGCGCTCGCTTTAGGGGCAGAGGAGGTTTAGCACCTCTGCCTCGGAAACTTACGGCGACGAGGCGCTCTCTGCGTCCGTGACTCAACTTTCCTATCTCCAGTAACCTGCCGAAGCCCGTGCAGGCGCTCGCCACCGCGGCCGTTGTTGCAGGTTCGCAACAGCGGGAAATCATCACAAGCGTGCGAGGAACCGGCTACCGGGCGGGCCGTTGCGGGGGTGATGTTTTCCTGCACTAGCGAAGCATTCCCAAGCGGCTTAGGGCATTGGCCATATTCCGAATTTTACCAGCGTCACCCATGGATTCCGTATTGCTCTCACGCCGTCTGTTCATGATCGGCCTGCCGGCCGCTGCTCTGGCCGCCTGCTCCTCCACCCGCACGCCGGTAGTGCAGGAGCCCATTATCGATCCCTACTATCTGCGGATGTATGGCCCGATCCTCGATGAGCCGTTCCCCGTCGCGGCGATGGATCTGCGCCGCGTCGATCCGAAGTGGTGGCGTCAGGAGGTGCCTGATCCGACCGGGGAGAAGCCGGGCACGATCGTCGTCGACACCCCCGCGCATTACCTCTACCTGGTGATGGAGGGCGGCCGCGCCCTGCGCTACGGCGTCGGCGTCGGCAAGGACGAGGCGCTGGTGTTCCGCGGCAACGCCTATATCGGCCGCAAGGCGGAGTGGCCGCGCTGGACGCCGACCCAGTCGATGATCAAGCGCGAACCGGAACGCTACGGACCTTATGCCGGCGGCATGCCGGGCGGCCCGGAAAATCCGCTTGGGCCGCGCGCGCTCTATCTCTACCGCGATGGGCGCGACACTTTGTTCCGACTCCATGGCACCACGGAGCCGTATACCATCGGCACCAACGTTTCGTCGGGCTGCATCCGCCTGATGAACCAGGACATCATCGACCTCTACGCCCGCGTCCCCACCGGCACCCGCGTCGTGGTCTACAACTGAGGCTTCTCGTCCGGGTCGATGCCGCGGCAGCGGCGTCCCCGCGGACCCATACCGTAGTCACCCGCAGCGACACCCAAGCTGCTGTCGCGACATCGGCCCGGACGAAGCTCAGCGCTCGGTGAAGAACCGGGCGATATAGTCGGAGAGAATTCGACTGTCGGACGCTCGCTCGAGCGAGGCCACCGCACTATCCACCACAGCATCCGGAGCCCGTCCGCGGCGCATTTCCGCCAAGGCCTGGGCATAGTCGTCCTCGAACTCGGGGTGCGGCTGGAAGCTGAGCGCAGCGCCGTTGCGATAGGCAAGGCCTGCATTGGGGGTGAATTCGGAGGCGAGGATCACCTCGGCCTCGGACGGCGCCTCGATCACCTGGTCCTGATGCGAGCAGGCGACGGACAGCGCTTCCGGTGCATCGGCCATGAAGGCGGGCCTTGCGGTCACCTGATAGGTGTGGCGCCCGATACCCCAGCCCTTTTCCGATTTGGTGACGACGCCGCCCAGCGCATCGGCCATGATCTGGTGGCCGAAGCAGATGCCGAGCATCGGCGTGTTCGCCGCATAGGCTCGACGAATGAAGTCGCGGAGCGGGTCGAGCCAGGGGTGGTCTTCGTAGACGCCGGCGGGGGAGCCGGTGATGACGATGCCGTCGAGCCCAGACGGATCAGGCAGGGCTTCACCGTTCGATACGGCTACCACCTCATAGCTGAAGTCGCGGCCGGTCGCGTCGAACATGCGCTCGAACATGCGCGGATATGAGCCGAACCGTGGCAGGAGCGGCGCCGGCACTTCGCCGGTCTGGATGATGGTGAGCTTCATGGTGTCTGCAGAAGGAGATTGTGTTGCACCCATAGCAGCTTGCGGAGCCGCTGAAAAAACGAAAGGCCCGGATCGCTCCGGGCCTTCGCTTGCTGCTGTAGATAGTGGGGGTCAGACCTGCTGGACACCTTCGACGCCGGGAACGAAGTGGCGGAGGAGATTTTCAATGCCGCTCTTGAGGGTAGCGGTGGAGGAGGGGCAGCCGGAGCAGGCGCCCTGCATGTGCAGGAACACCGTGCCTTCCTTGAACCCCTTGAAGATGATGTCGCCGCCATCCATGGCGACGGCCGGGCGGACGCGGGTGGCGAGCAGTTCCTTGATCACTTCGACCGTCTCGGTGTCTTCCTCCTCGAAGAACTCCTCGACCTCGCTGAAGTCGACGGGCTCGCCGGCGCTCTCGCTGAGTACGGGCTTGCCGGACAGGAAGTGATCCATGATCACGCCGAGAATGGCCGGCTTGATGTGGGCCCAGTTGGTGTCGTCCTTGGTCACCGAAATGAAATCGGAGCCGAGGAAGACGCCGGTCACCCCGCCAATGCCGAACAGGCTGTGGGCCAGCGGCGAAGCGGCCGCGGCCTCGGGGGTGCGGAAATCGCGCGGCTCGCCCGGCAGCACATCCCGGCCGGGCAGGAACTTCAGCGTTGCCGGATTGGGAGTGGCTTCGGTCTGGATGAACATCGCTCGGTCCGCCTTACGTTTTAGAATGCTTCTAAGATAGAGTTCCTGCGCGTTCCTGCAAGAGCAAAGTCGCGACCTTCAGCCGCGTTTGACGCGCCCCGTTCATGCGCTAGCGTCATAACATGATACGCATCTTCAGGTATATCGCCCTGTTCGAGGGACTCACCGCCGTCGCGCTGTTCTTCGTCGCCATGCCGGCCAAATACTGGTTCGGCAATCCGACGCTGGTGCCGCCGATCGGCGCCATTCATGGTTTTGCCTTCGTCGCCTATATGCTGGCGATGGTGGTCTGTCTGCCGGGACGCTGGCTGTCGGTCAGGAATTGGCTGACCACCTTTGCTTCGGGGTTCGTGCCGGGCGCCTCGTTCTTCAACGACCGGATGCTGCGCCGCCACGAACTGGTCGCGGCCTGATCAGCAGATCGCGATCACTTCCTCGTCGCTCATTCGGCCCGGCACGATGGTGAGCGGGATCGGCAGGGCATTCGAGCGGGCGGCGAAGTGCGTGACCAGCGGCCCCGGCCCCTCGCCGGAGGTGGAGGCGGCAAGCACGAGGATGGCGATATCGGGGTCCTTGCCGATGATGCGCTCGATCTCGGCGGTGGCCTCACCCTCGCGGATCACGGTCTCGGCGCGCACGCCGCCAATGGCGCGGATGCGGGCAAGGCGGGTGTCGAGGTTGCGCTCCGCCTCCTCCACCGCTTCGGCCCGCAGCACGTCCTCGACGCCAAGGCCGATGAATTCGGGCTTGGCGACCACGCTCATCAGCACGACGGTGCCGCCCGTACGCTTGGTTCGATAGGCGGCGAAGGTCAGCGCGCGCTCGCATTCCTCGGTCTCGTCGATGACGACCAGGAACTTGCGCTTGTATTCGGTGTCGTACATCGCCGCCTCCGGTTAGCGGATGAAGCCTACGATCGAGCGGACGTCCACCATGGTCGCCTCGGCAATAGCCCGCGCCCGCTCGGCCCCATCACGCAGGATAGCGTCGATGGTCTCGCTGTCATCGATCAGCCGGCGCATTTCCCCCGCCATGGGAGCCAATTGCGCCACGGCGAGATCGGCGAGAGCCGGCTTGAACTTGCCCCAACCCTGCCCGCCGAACTCGGCCAGCACCTCGGCCTTGGTCTTGTCGCTGAGCGCAGCATAGATGCCGACGAGGTTGTCGGCCTCGGGGCGGCTCGCCAGCCCCTCCACGTCATGCGGCAGTTCGGCCGGGTCGGTCGTCGCCTTCTTGATCTTTTTGGCGATGGCGTCGGCATCGTCGAGCAGGGAGATGCGCGACTGGTCGGACGGGTCCGACTTGCTCATCTTCTTGGTGCCGTCGCGAAGGCTCATGATGCGGGTGGCCGGGCCGGCGATCAGTGGCTCGGTGACCGGGAAGAAGGCGCCCTCGTCGTCGCCCGCGTTCTGGGCGGCGATGGAGTCGCGATAGTCGTTGTTGAACTTGATGGCGATGTCGCGCGTCAGTTCCAGGTGCTGCTTCTGGTCGTCGCCCACCGGCACGTGCGTTGCCTTGTAGAGCAGGATGTCGGCCGCCATCAGCGAGGGATAGGCGAACAGACCCAGCGAGACGTTTTCGCTGTTCTTGCCGGCCTTGTCCTTGAACTGGGTCATGCGGGCCATCCAGCCCATGCGCGCGACGCAGTTGAACACCCAGGCGAGCTCGGCGTGCTGGATCACCTGCGACTGGTTGAAGACGATGGAGCGCTTGGGGTCGACACCGGCGGCGATGAAGGCGGCGGCCACTTCGCGCGTGGCCCGGCGGAGATCGTCGGGCTCCTGGCGGACGGTGATCGCGTGCATGTCGACCACGCAATAGATCGTCTCATGGGTCTCCTGCAGCGGCACGAAGCGGCGGATGGCGCCAAGATAATTGCCGAGATGGAGATCGCCGGAGGGCTGGATTCCCGAAAACACGCGGGGAGTAAACGTCATGCTCTGAAGTCTCGCTGCTGTGCCGCCTGTTTATCGTCCCGCGGCGCAGACGTCACCCCCGCCGTAGCCGCCGGAGCAGCAGGCCGAGCCGCTGGGCACCGCTAAAATGCACCAGGGTGAAGTAGGTAACGACGCCAAAGGCGATCAGCACGGCAAGAACCAACGCCTGGTGCCATAGCGGCACGCCGGGCGCCAAATGCGGCCCGCCCCGCTGCGACAAGAGATAAAGGGCGCCGCCCATCAAGGCGCTCGAGAGGATGATCAGCGCGTGGCGCCGCCCGGCGTCGAGCGAGAGGCGGAACTGGCCCCGCAACGCCAGCACAGTGCCGAGCAGAAGGGCGTTGAGCCAGGCGGACGCCGCGGTGGCGATGGCGATGCCGACATGGAGAAGGGTCGGGAACAGCCACAGCGACAGGGCGATGTTGGCGACCACCGAGACGGCAGCGAAGATGGTGGGGGTGACCGTGTCCTCGCGGGCGAAATACCCCGGCTGCAGGACCCGGATCAGCACATAGGCGGGCAGGCCAGCCGAAAAGGCGATCAGCGCTTCGGCCGTTGCCCGGGTGGCAGCCGGATCGAAGGCACCGCGCTCGAACAGGACACGTACGATCGGCTCGGCCATGGCGATCAGCGCCGCCGCCGCCGGCAGCGACAGCAGCATGGCGATGACGAGCGACTGGTCCTGCGTCTGCTCGGCTTCGGCGAGGCGCCCGCCCTTGAGGTGTCGGCTGAGTTCAGGCAGCAGCACGGTGCCGATGGCAATGCCGATGATGCCGAGCGGGAGCTGGTAGAGCCGGTCGGCATAGGACAGCACCGAAATGGCATTGTCGGCGCCCGAGGCGATGATGGTGCCGACAAAGATGTTGATCTGGGTGATGCCGCCGGTGAGGATCGCGGGAACGGCGAGCACCCAGAAGCGGCGCACTTCCGGATCGGGCCGCGGCAGGCGGAAGCGCGGACGGAAGCCGGCGCGTTCGATGGCGATCCAGACCAGCACCAGTTGCGCCACCCCGCCGGCCATGGTGGCGATGGCCACCCAGACGGTTGCGGTTTCCGGCGCCTGCACCCACCAGATGGCGAGCGGCACCAGCGCCACGATGTTGACGATGTTGAGCAGGACCGGCGCGAAGGCGGCGGCAAAGAACCGGCCCAGCGAGTTCAGCATCGCGCCATACGCCGCCATCAGCGACATGCAGGCGAGATAGGGGAACATGATCCGCGTCAGCAGCATGGTCAGCTCGAGCTTGGCCGGGTCGTCGACGAAGCCCGGCACGAACAGCACCATGATCTGCGGCATGAAGATCTCGGCGAGGATGGTGACCACCACCAGCATGGCCACGAGCCACGCCATGATGCGGGAGGCAAGATCGCGCGCCGCGGCGTCCCCCTGCTGCTCGAGGGCGCCCGAGAACATCGGCACGAAAGCGGTGTTGAAGGCGCCCTCGGCAAACAGGCGCCGGAAGAGATTGGGGAAGCGGAAGGCGGCAAAGAACGCGTCGGCCGCCGGGCCGGTGCCGAGCACTGCCGCCATCAACGCGTCGCGGATGAAGCCGAAGACGCGCGAGACCAGGGTCAGCCCGCCGACCGAGAGGAAGGAGCGGTAGAGGCTCACGGGAAAGTGCCCCTACGAGGGACCCCCACCCCGTCCCTCCCCTCAAGGGGGAGGGGGCGCAAGATAGACGACTTCGGAGTGTGCGGCTCCTTCCTTCCCTCCCCCTTGAGGGGAGGGCTAGGGAGGGGATCTGGCGGCAGACGCGCCGGGCTAGCCATTCACCACCTTCGGCTCGGCCTTGCGGGGCTCGAACACGGCCATCAGCGCGTCGTGGATCTTGCGCTGGCGCGGCTTGGACATGATCTTCTGGCCGGTGAGGTCGGTGACGTAGAAGACGTCCACCGCCTTCTCGCCATAGGTCCCGATATGGGCCGAGCCGATGGTGAGGCTGAGGTCGGAAATGGCGTGGGTCAACGCATAGAGCAGGCCCATGCGATCGAGGCCCGACACCTCGATGACAGTGAACTTCTCCGACAGCGCGTTCGAGACCGACACCTGCGCCGGCAAGGCGAAGGGCTTGAGGCGCTTGTTGTGCCGCGACTCCTTGCCGAGGTCGATCAGGATCTGCCGCTTGCCCTGCAGGAGCTGACGCACGGTCTCGATGATCCGGGTGGCGCGAACTTTCTCGTCCTCATCGGAGGTGAAGCTGCGGCGCAGGCGGAAGGTGTCGAGCGCGCGCCCGTCGCGGGTCGAGAATATCTGCGCGCCGATGATGGAGGCATCCTGCATGGTGCAGGCGCCGGCGATCAGCGACAGCAGGCGCGGATGGTCGGGCAGGTAGAAGCTGACTTCGGTGATGCCTTCGAAGGACTTCACCCGGATCGAGCCGGCGAAGGGCTCGCCGGCACGGTCGGCATTGCGGATCATCTTCGCATGCTCGACCTGCAGTTCCGGTTCGGCGCGCAGCCAATAGTGGTCGTAGTGTCGGCCGATATAGGTGCCGACTTCGTCCGTAGGCCAGTCCGAGAGCGCTCTGCTCAACTGCTCGCGGGCGGCGCCGATGCGATCGGACTGGGTCACCTGCGAGTGGCCGCCGGACAGCAGCGGCTCGGTGGCGTAGTAGAGTGCGCGGAGGAGCGAGCCCTTCCAGCCTGACCAGACGCCAGGACCGACCGCGCGGATATCGCAGGCGGTGAGGATCATCAGCAACGCCAGCCGCTGCGGCGACTGCACCACGTCGGCGAAGGCATTGGCGGTCTCGGGATCCTGAATGTCGCGCGCCTGGGCGATTTCGCTCATCAACAGATGGTATTCGATCAGCCAGGCAACGGTGTCGGTCTCGGCCGGGGTCAGCCCGAAGCGCGGGCAGAGACGACGGGCGATGCGGGCGCCGGCAATCGAGTGGTCCTCCGGGCGCCCCTTGGCGATGTCGTGGAGAAAGAGCGCCACATAGAGCAGGCGCGTATCGTTGAGCTGCGGCAGCAATTCATGGGTGAGCGGCAGTTCGTTCCTGAGACCGCCATTTGCGATGTCGGCCATGACGCCAACAGCGCGGATCAGATGCTCGTCCACCGTGTAGTGGTGGTACATGTTGAACTGCATCAGCGCGACGATCTTGCCGAATTCCGGCACGAACTTGCCGAGCATGCCGCTCTCGTTCATGGCCCTGAGGATGCGCTCGACATAGAGCGGGCTGGTCAGCACCGTCAGGAAGCACTCGTTCGCCCGAGGGTCGTTGCGCAAGCGGTTGTCGATCAGCCCGAGCGAGCGGCGGATCGCCTGGATCGCGTCAGGGTGGAACAGCAGTTCCTCACGGCCCGCCACCATGAACATGCGGATGAGGTTGACCGGGTCCTTCTCGAACACATCCGGCCTGGCGATGTTGAGCCGGCCGGTGTCGACGACGAAGTCGGTTTCGCCCTTGATCTTCGAGCGGCCCGAGCGGAACGGCGCCAGCACCCGTCCGACCAGGTCCATGTCCTTGGCGTGGTTGAATTCAAGCGAGGCGCAGATGATGCGGGTCAGGTCGCCGACATCCTTGGCCACCAGGAAATAGCGCTTCATGAAGCGCTCTACGCCGAGCATGCCGATGCGGCGCTCATAGCCCATGCGCTCAGCGAGTTCCGGCTGCATGTCGAAGGTCAGCTTTTCCTCGGCACGACCGGTGATGAAGTGAAGGTGGCAGCGCACGGCCCAGAGGAAATCCTCGGCACGGCTGAACAGGCGGTAGTCGGCAGCCGAGAGCACGCCCTTGCCCACCAGCTCCTGCGAGGTCTTGACCTGGTAGAAGTACTTGCCGATCCAGAACAGGGTGTTGAGGTCGCGCAGGCCCCCCTTGCCGTCCTTGATGTTGGGCTCGACGACGTAGCGGGTGTTGCCCATCTGGCGGTGGCGCTCGTCGCGCTCGGCCATCTTGGCGGCGATGAACTCGGGGCCGGTCTTCGGCATCACCTCGGTTTCGAAGCGCTTGACCAACTGATCGAAGAGCGCCTTGTCGCCGGTGAGAAACCGGGCCTCCAGCGTGGCCGTGCGGACCGTCATGTCGGCCTTGGCCATGCGGATGCATTCATCGACCGAACGGACGGCGTGGCCGACCTTCTGGCCGAGGTCCCACAGCAGATAGAGGATGTATTCGGTGACCTGCTCGCCCCAGGGCGTCTGCTTGTAGGGCAGAATGAAAAGGAGGTCGATGTCGGAGCCCGGTGCCAGCGTGCCGCGACCATAGCCACCGACGGCCGCGAGCCCGATGGCTTCGGCGCCGGACGGGTTGTCGACGGGGTAGACGCGGCGGGTCGCGAAGGCGTGGACCGCCGCGATGATCTCGTCCTCGGCGTTGCTGAGGTTTTGCGCGCAGCGGGTGCCCTTGCCGGTGGCGATCAGTTCCGCCTCGGCGGATTTGCGGGCGTCGGACAGCGTCTGGCGGATGTGGGCGAGGACCTTGGCGCGGGCGGCAGTAGACTTGGGATCGTCCGCGCCGATGGCGTCGTCCAGTTCGCTCAGGATGGTTTCGGCGGACTTCAGCGCGAACAGCGGTTTTCGCGGCTTTGCGTCAGCTTCGGCGAGCGTCATCGCGGATTTTCTTCAACTCGTACAGCGCCTCGATGGCCTGCCGGGGTGTCAGCTCGTCGGGGCGGATGCCATCGAGAGCCTGATGAACCGGGTCTGGCCCGACCGGCCGAGCGGGCGGCTGGTGGGCAAATAGCGGCAGATCGTCTAGCACGCTTGCCCGCTGGCCGGAAGAGGCGGTGCCCGAGGAGCGCTCCTCGAGCGTGTTCAAGATTTGGCGCGCGCGGACCAGAACTGGCTCCGGCAGACCGGCAAGACGCGCAACCTGAATGCCATATGAACGGTCGGCAGCACCTTCCACCACCTCGTGGAGGAACACCACCTCGCCCTCCCACTCGCGCACCTTCATGGTGACGTTGCTGACCCGCGGCAGGGTCTTGGCGAGGCTGGTCAGCTCGTGAAAGTGGGTGGCGAACAGCGCCCGGCACCCGGTCTGATTGTGCAGCGCCTCGACCGCCGCCCAGGCGATGGAGAGACCGTCGAAGGTGGCGGTGCCGCGGCCGATCTCGTCGAGCACCACCAGCGAGCGGCGGGTCGCGCGGTTGAGGATGGCGGCGGTCTCGACCATTTCGACCATGAAGGTGGAGCGGCCGTGCGCGATATCGTCGGAAGCACCGACACGCGAGAAGACGCGGTCGACAACGCCGATATGGGCGCTGGTCGCGGGCACGAAGCTGCCCATCTGCGCGAGGATGGCGATCAGCGCGTTCTGGCGCAGGAAGGTCGATTTACCGCCCATATTGGGGCCGGTGACCAGCCATAGCCGCCCGCCGCCGATCTCGTCCGAGCCCGACAACTCGGCATCGTTGGCAACGAAGCTGCGGCCTTCAGCCATGGTGCGTTCCTCGACCACCGGGTGGCGGCCGCCTTCGATATGGAAGGCGAGCGAGGTATCGACCTCGGGGCGCACATAGCCGCGGGTCAGCGCCAGATGGGCCAGCGCGGCGGTGACGTCGAGTTCGGCCAGGGCATCGGCAAGGGCGCGGAGCAGGTCGGTGCGCTCGAGCACGGAATAGCGGAGGCTTGCGAACACCTTTCGTTCGATCTCGAGCGCCGCTTCATGGGCACGGGCGATGCGGCCCTCGAGATCGGCCAGTTCCGCCGTGGTGAAGCGTATGGCATTGGCCATGGTCTGGCGATGGATGAAGAGCTGGCGGTGCGGTTCTTCGAGGAGCTTGTTGCCCTGTCCGGCGGGAACTTCGACGAAATAGCCGAGCACGCCGTTGTGGCGGATCTTGAGTGCCTTGACGTCGGTCTCGGCGATGAG
This sequence comes from Devosia albogilva, assembly GCF_042685625.1. Taxonomy (NCBI): domain Bacteria; kingdom Pseudomonadati; phylum Pseudomonadota; class Alphaproteobacteria; order Hyphomicrobiales; family Devosiaceae; genus Devosia; species Devosia albogilva. The sequence goes on along the minus strand of NZ_JBHUNP010000001.1, from coordinate 1,906,543 downwards.
CCGAGCCTGCAGGGCTGCAACCACGGCGCGGGTTTCGCTGCCGAGGGCGCGCTCTTCGTCGAGCTTCGCATCATAGCCCTGGCGGACGAAGCCGCCATCGCGGGCGAGCAGCGGCAGTTCGTCGTCGAGCGCGGCAGCGAGATCGGTGGCGAGGCCGACCGGTGCGGCGGCAAGGGTAGCGGAGAGCCGCTCGAGCACTGCGGGAAGTGCCTCGGCACCAGCCAGCAGGCGCGAGACGGAGATGGCACCACCCACGGCCCGGCCGATGGCGGCGAGGTCGCGCGGACCGCCGCGATCGAGGGCGAGGCGGGTCAGGGCGCGGGCAAGGTCGGGTACGGCCTTGAGTTCGGTGCGCAACCGCCCCGCAAGCAGTGTGTCTTCGGTCAGGAAGGACACCGCATCGAGGCGGTGATTGATGGCCGCAGCATCGGCGAGGGGTGCCGCCAGACGGGAGGCGAGCAGGCGCGAGCCGGGCGCGGTGACCGTCAGGTCGATGCTGTGGCGGAGCGAGCCGGTGACCTGCCCACGTTGGGTCTGGGTGAGCTCGAGGCTCATGCGGGTGGCCGCATCGATGGCGAGGTGCCGGCCGGCGCTGTCGATCACCGGCGCCCGGAGCGCCACCCCTGCCCCGCGCTGACTATCGCGCACATACCCCACCAGCGCGCCGAGCGCCGACCGCGCAGCGCGGGAGAGAGCGCTCGGATCGAAGGTGCCGGCGGGGAAGCCCTGGCGCAGCGTGTCCGCCGCCGCCTGGCTATCGAAGCTCTCCGGCGGCGTGACGTGAGTGCGCGCAAGGAAGGCGGGCGGCAGCAGTTGCCGCTCGGACAGGACGTCCCTGGTTGCTGCGCTCATCAGCAGTTCGGCAGCATCGATCCGTGCGAGTTCGTCGAGCACCTGCTCGGCGGTGAGGTCGGCAGTGAAGGTCTCGCCCGTTGAAATATCAGCCCAGGCCAGGGCGAAATCTGTGTCGCCATGGCGGACGCTGGAAATGGCGGCGAGGTAGTTGGCGGCACGCGCCTCGAGGTGATCGTCTTCGGTCAGGGTGCCGGGGGTCACCAGCCGCACCACGTCCCGCTTCACCACGGATTTGGAGCCGCGCTTCTTGGCTTCGGCCGGGTCTTCCACCTGCTCGCAGATGGCGACGCGGTGGCCGAGCTTGATCAGCTTGTTGAGGTAGTCGTTGGCGGCGTGGATGGGCACGCCGCACATCTGGATGTCCTGGCCCAGATGCTTGCCGCGCTTGGTCAGCACGATGCCGAGCACGGCGCTGGCAATCTCGGCGTCCTCGAAGAACAGCTCGTAGAAATCGCCCATCCGGTAGAACAGCAGGTACCCCGGATTGGCCGACTTGATCTCGAAATACTGCGCCATCATCGGCGTCAGCTGCACGGCGGCGCCGGCCGGGGCAGAATCGGGAAGGGAGACGTCCATCAGCAAAAGGGCGGCCAGTTCGAGGAAGACCGGACCTTAGGACCTCGGGCCGCGCGCTACAACCGCAGCGGCCCGGCTTTGCACCGGCAACCGAGCGCGGCTGCGGGTCCCGAGCGCGCCTCTGCCTAGAGGCTGGGCTGCATCGCAAAGCGGAGCAGGACGTAGAGCAGGGCTAAGAGGACCAGTCCGCCGAGCCCCAGCACGCCGAGCAAGGCTGCCCGCAACAGGCCGTCGCGCTCGCGCGGGCGATTGCGTTCAGCACGATGTTCAGCCAGCGCCAGTTCGGCCTCGGCGATCAGCACCGGCAGGCGGTTGGCGGCGTCGCCGAAGGCGCGCAGGTGATCGGCGAGGTCGTTGAGCTTGCCGATCGGGCCCTGCTCGCGGCGGAGCCACTCGCCGACCACCGGCTCTGCGACGGTCCAGATATCAAGGTTGGGATCGAGCGAACGGGCGACGCCTTCCACCAGTACCATCGATTTCTGCAGCAGCACGAGTTCCGGACGCGTCTGCATCGAGAACAGTTCGGTGATGGCAAAGAGCTGCCCCAGCACCTTGGCCATCGAGATGTCTGCGGCGGTACGGCCGTGGAGCGGCTCGCCGATGGAGCGGATGGCCAGGGTGAAGTCGTCGACCGACTGGTTCTTGGGCACATAGCCGATGTCGAAGTGCCGTTCGGCGACCAGCCGGTAGTTGCGGGTGATGAAGCCGTAGAGGATGTCGGCCAGGAACCGACGCTCGTAGCGGTTGATCCGGCCCATGATGCCGAAGTCGACGGCGATGATGTTGCCGGTGGCCGGATCGGCGAACAGGTTGCCCGGGTGCATGTCGGCGTGGAAGAAACCGTCGCGGATGGCGTGGCGCAGGAAGGCCTGCAGCAGTTGGGCGGCGAGCTTGCGCCGGTCGAGACCCGCGGCATCGATGGCGGCATGGTCGCGGATCGGAATGCCTTCCATCCAGGTGGTGGTAAGGACGTTCTGGGCCGTGTGATCCCAGGAGACGGTGGGGATGACGAAGCCGGTGTCACCCTTGATGTTCTCGCTCATCTCCGAGATGGAGGCCGCCTCGAGGCGGAGGTCGAGCTCAAGGCGGGCGGAATGATCGAGCGTCTGCAAGACCTCGGTCGGCTTCAGCCGCCTTGCCGGGCGGATGAAGCGTTCGGCGAAGCGGGCGCCGGCATAGAAGCCCTCGATATCGGCGCGGAAGCGCTGGGCGACGCCGGGGCGCAGCAGCTTGACCGCCACCACGCGCCCACCGGAGGGGCTGTCGATGCGCGCCTTGTGTACCTGGGCGATGGATGCCGCCGCAACCGGGGGGCTGAGTTCGGCGATATCGGTGGCCTTGGTGCCGAGCGCCTCCTGAAGAATGGCGGGCACCAGCGCCGGGTCGAAGGGCGGCATGCGGTCCTGCAGGCCCGACAGATCGGCAGCGGCATCGACGCCGACGATATCGGGACGGGTGGCCAGCGTCTGGCCGAACTTCACATAGGTGGGGCCGAGCTTGTTGAGCGCCGCGTTGAGCCGGTCGACGCGGCCGGTGCGCCGCACCGAGCGACGTTCGACGAGGCGCGCCATGCCGATCGCCGCAGTCGCCATCGGCGGCAGCGATTCAGTCGGCAGCACCGAGAAGGCACCTTCGCGTGCCAACACCCATACGGCTCGTGCGAGCCGGAAATACGCCCCCAGGCTCATGCGTCAGAGTTTCCAGCCCGAGAACAGGACGGCGATATTGCCCGAATAGGAGGTGTGCTTCACCCGCTTGAAGCCGGCCCCGACCAGCATCGAGGAGAAGAGCTGCGGCGAGGGGAACTTGCGGATCGATTCCACCAGGTACTCATAAGGCTGGGCATCGCCGGTGACCACGCGGCCGATGGGCGGGATCACCCGGTCCGAAAAGGCGCGGTAGATCGCGTCGAACCCGGGCACATCCACCTGCGAGAATTCGAGCACCAGGATGCGCCCGCCGCGCTTCAGCACCCGGTGGGCTTCCTTGAGCGCCAGGTCGATCCGCGGCACGTTGCGGATGCCGAAGGCGATCGTATAGGCGTCGAAGCTGTTGTCCTCGAAGGGCAGTTGCTCGGCATTGGCCTCGACGAAGCTCGCCTGAGCCGGGTAGCGCCAGTTGCGGGCGCGCTCAGCGCCCACGCGCAGCATGTCGGCATTGATGTCGGAAACCACGACTTCGGCGTGACCGACCGAGGCATTGAGGATGCGCTCGGCGATGTCGCCGGTACCGCCGGCCATATCGAGCACCCGGTAGGGGCGGGCGCCGCGCTTGGGCGGGGCGAGTTCGGTGACCATGGCATCCTTCCACAGCCGGTGGATGCCGCCACTCATCAGGTCGTTCATCAGGTCGTAGCGGTCCGCAACGTCGTGGAACACCTGATTGACGAGGCCCTGCTTTTCTTCGAGCGGCACGGTCCGCTCGCCGAAATGGGTGGTCTCTTGGCGATCGCTCATGGGTCTGGCTCGCTCGGTTCCGATTTTGCCGGCACCATATATAAGACATGTCGGGTTGCCCATGGCACAAAGCCGCACATGGATTAAGGAGAGGTGATGCCTGAACTGCCCGAGGTCGAAACCGTCCGCCGAGGCCTCGAGCCGTGGCTTGCCGGCGCCACCATCGAAGCGGTGACCTTGAACCGGGCCGACCTGCGCTTTCCGTTTCCCGAAGGCCTGAAGGCGGCGCTGGAAGGGACGACCGTCACCGGCGTGGGGCGGCGCGCCAAGTACCTCCTGATGTCGCTTTCCACCGGCAAGACGCTATTAAGCCATCTCGGCATGACCGGCTCCTGGCGCTTCGCCGAGCATCCGATCGACAAACCGCCGCGGTACTACGAGCCGACACTGGCGGAAAAGCACGACCACATGGTGTGGACCATCGCCCACCCGGAACACGGGCGTTCGCACCTGATCTATGCCGATCCGCGGCGCTTCGGCTTCATCGGACTCTATGACGACCCGGCCGACAGCCCGTATCTCGAGGGGCTCGGGCCCGAGCCGCTCGGCAACGACTTCCATGCCGAAGGAATGGCGGAGGCCTTTGCCGGCAAGAAGGCGCCGATCAAGGCGGCGCTGCTGGACCAGAGGGTAGTGGCGGGGCTCGGCAATATCTATGTGGCCGAGGCGCTGCACCGCGCTCATATCCTGCCCACCGCCGCTGCCGGCCGGCTGGTGACCCCGAAAGGCAGACCCAAGGCGATGTTGGAAGGTCTCGCTCAAGCCGTGCGGCAGGTGCTGGTGGAGGCCATCGAGGTCGGTGGTTCAACGCTGAGGGACTTTCGGAACGCCGAAGGCGGCTCGGGCTATTTCCAGCACCGCTTTGCCGTCTATGACCGGGAGGGGGAGCCCTGCCCTACCCCGCTCTGCACCGGCACGGTGGAGCGGATCGTGCAGTCGGGGCGGTCCACCTTCTTCTGCCCGGTGTGCCAGAAGCTGCCGTGATCAGGCTGAACCTGAATCACAGTTGACGCTTTCCCGTCTTTCCCCTATAGACCCCGCGACTTGGCGGCGCCTGTGCCGCCGCTTTCATTTCATGCCGGATGGTTGCGACTTCGAGCGAGGCGCATCTGGCCGGTTGGACGCCAAGAGGACCATTCATGGCCAATACGCCGTCAGCCAAGAAGGCTACCCGCAAGATCGAAGCCCGCACCGCGATCAACAAGTCGCGCCGCAGCCGCGTTCGCACCTTCATCCGCAAGGTCGAAGAAGCGATTGCTTCGGGCGATCACGCTGCGGCCATGACGGCGCTGAAGGCTGCCGAGCCGGAGATCAACCGCGCGGCGAACAAGGGCATCGTTCATGCCAACCTGGCGGCCCGCAAGGTCTCGCGCCTCAACAGCCGGGTGAAGGCGCTGAGCGCCTGATCCAAGTATGCATCACTCCGGCTTGCCGGAGTGCTGAACAGACGGACCGGGCTCCCATTGCGGAGCCCGTTTTGTTTGTGACGGAATGGCAAAGCCATTTCCGATTCCAGCGCTCGTGACACCATCATGACAGTGGTAGATACCACTTTTCCCAGTCTGTGGCTGGCTCGAAAGTCAAGGGTTGTCAGAGGCTTGCGCAGGCGGTGCGGCGTTTCGCCCGACGGTCCGGGCAAGCGTCACGGAATATTTTTTTAGGCTTCGATAACCGCTAGTGAATCGAATCTGCATTGAGTCCCAAACGGTTGTGGAAAGGCACTTTTGCACCCGCCGGGCCCCTTGGTCAGCAGCGACAGAGTCAAGCCCCGTTTTTGGATTTATGGCGGTTGCGGGCCCAAAATGCTCCCTCTAGAGTGCCTTGGTCAGCAGGGAAAAGCGGCGCCGAAAACGAGCGTCTCACCCCGGCTGATGAGGTTCAAGGGGTTTGTTTTCGGGGCAGGCCGATTTTTCGGCCGGGGTCATATTCGGTGAAGATTGAATTGGCATTCGGCAAGTCCGACGGCTTTTTTCTGGCCGGTGGATAGGCTCAATCCGGTCTGAATTGACCGGGGATCACGACGACAAGGGTTAGGCACCGACGGCTCGACAAGGCCGCGGTCAGAAAAACTGTGCCTGCTGCTGGCAGGTGCACGGGCGAAGCTGTGGCTCTTTCAGGACGGAAGGCCGCGATCTGAGGCAAGACACTGCCGGTGCGGACCGGCAGCATGAGAAACGGGGCTCAAGATGATGCGACAGGCAACTGCCGGAACGGGGGATTGGTCGAGTGCCACGGCGCCTTCCACCTCCACCACGACTGAAGGCAAGGACCCTGTCATGACCACCCAAGACGATGGCCTCGATCGCCGTGACCTGTGGGCCCGGGTGCGGGCGCGCATCAAGGCCGGCGTCGGCGAGGACGTCTTCACCTCCTGGTTCGCCAGGCTCGAGCTCGACGATCTGGCGGACGGCGTGGTGCACCTGTCGGCGCCGACGCGGTTCCTGTGTTCCTGGGTCCAGTCCAACTATTCCGACCGCATCCTCGAGGCTTTCCGGCAGGACGAGCCGAGTGTCGAGCGCATCCAGGTGTCGCTGCGCGTCGCCGGCCAGCCCCGGCCGCGGCCTTCCGCCGTCGCAACGGATGCCGCCAACACCACGACCAGCGCCCCGGCCCCCGCAGCCAGCGTCGCCACTACCGCCCCCGCCCCGGCAGCCCCCGCTGCGCCCCGTCTGGTGCGCGATACAGCCAAGGGCGACGCCCTCTCCGGCAGCGCCATCGACCCGCGCATGACCTTCGACAGCTTCGTGCCCGGCTCGGCCAATGAGATGGCCTTCGGCGTGGCCCGCCAGATCGCCAATGCGGCGATCAACAACACCGTGACCTTCAACCCGGTCTACATCCATTCCACCGTCGGACTCGGCAAGTCGCACCTGCTCAACGCCATCGCCCATGCGGTGGAAGCGGCCGATCCGACCAAGAACATCGTCTATCTGACCGCCGACCACTTCATGTACCACTTCATCACCGCCGTGCAGCGCCAGTCGGCGCTCGGCTTCAAGGAGTGGCTGCGCCGGGTCGACCTGCTGCTGATCGACGACATGCAGTTCCTGCAGGGCAAGTCGGCCACCGAATTCGGTCATACGCTGGGCACTCTCCTTACGGGCGCCAAGCAGGTCGTGGTTGCCGGCGATGCGCCGCCGCGCGATCTCGAAATGATCGACGAGCGTATCCGCTCGCGCCTGTCGGGCGGGCTCGTGGTGCCAATCTCCGGCTTCGACATCGAGCTGCGCCGCGCCATCGTGCAGCGCCGCGCCGATCAGGCCACTGCCCGCTTCGGCATGCACTTCCCGGCGGCCGTAATCGACTATGTCGCCCGTGCGGTGATCAGCCATGGCCGCGACCTCGATGGCGCGGTGAACCGGCTGGTCGCGGCCAACCAGCTGACCGGTGAACTGATCACCGTGCCCCTGGCGGAAAAGACCCTTGCCGACCTGATCCGCTCCCGCGATGCGCGCCGCGTGCGCATCGAAGACATCCTCAAGATCGTCGCTCGCCACTACAAGGTACCGCGCAACGAATTGCTGTCGGCCCGCCGCTCGCGCGACGTGGTACGCCCGCGCCAGATCGCGATGTTCCTTGCCAAGGTGCTGACCTCGCGCTCCTTGCCCGAGATCGGCCGGCGCTTCGGCGGTCGCGACCACACCACCGTGCTGCACTCGGTGCGCAAGGTCGAGCAGATGATCAAGGACGACATCGATCTCGCCCAGGAGATCGAACTGCTCAAGCGCATGCTGGAAGAGTAGGCTGTAGGCGAGCCATAAGGCTCGCTATTCGGGCGCCTGGTAGTGCGGGTCGGTGTGCCGGCCCGCATAGGCCTCATCCAGTTCGTTGATGATCTTCTGCCCCTCTTCGGGCGCGATGCGCTTGAGGATCTCGTCGATCTTGGCTTCGACGCGATCATCACCTTCCTTGGATTGCGGTGAGCCGAGATAGAGCAGGAAAGCGAGGCCACCGACCTGCCAGAGCAGTTGCAGGAACTCCGACTGCCAGTTCTCCAGCGTGTCGCGCAGCATCTCGACCAGATACGGGCTGAACTCGGCAGGCTGGCCGTGCGACGCCTGCTCTTCGGCAAAGGCAAACCAGCCGAAGACCCAATGCCCCACCAGCGTGATGAGGAAGAAGCCCAGCGTCACCCAGCCATAGCTGTATTTCTTCCACACGGACTGTCCCGCGCGGCGCAATGACGCGGTTGCGCGCAGCCCCGCCTGTGCAAAGCTCGGCGCAACAGGCGCTCGCGCTTGCGTTTTGGCTACCGAATTGTAAATGTCCAAGCCCGGTTCGCCGGGGGTTCGCTGCCGCTTGGCAGCCTTGAGTGCCAGGGAAGTCGCCGCATGAAGATCACGCTCGAACGCAATCATCTGCTCAAGTCACTGGGCCATGTGCATCGGGTGGTGGAGCGGCGGAATACCTATCCGATCCTGGCCAACGTGCTGCTGAAGGCGGCCGACGATCGGGTCGAGCTGCGCGCGACCGACCTCGACATCGAAGTCACGGAGATGGTGCCGGCGATGGTGTCGACGCCGGGCACCACCACCGTGCCGGCGCACACGCTCTATGAGATTGTCCGCAAGCTGGCGGACGGCTCGGAAGTCCGCCTCGAAACCGACGGCAGCGACAACATGGTGCTGACCTCGGGCCGCTCGCGCTTCAATCTCGCCTGCCTCAACCCCGACAGCTTCCCCGACCTCAAGTCCGGCAGCTTCGGTCACGAATTCCAGATGCCCGCCCCTGCCCTGCGCGAGCTGATCGAGCGCACGCAGTTCGCGATCTCGAATGAAGAGACGCGCTACTATCTCAACGGCATCTACTTCCACACCGTCGACGTCTCCAACGCCGGCACCCTGTTGCGGGCGGTCGCAACCGACGGGCATCGCCTGGCCCGTGCCGAGATCGAGGCCCCGGCGGGTTCCGGTGGCATGCCGGGCATCATCGTGCCGAAAAAGACTGTGGGCGAGGTGCAGAAGCTGCTCGATGGCGCTGCCGAAGAGGACGTGAAGGTCGAAGTCTCCGACACCAAGATCCGCTTCAGCCTCGGCTCGGTGGTGCTGCTGTCCAAGCTGATCGAGGGCACTTTCCCCGACTATGACCGGGTGACGCCCAAGAACAACGACAAGCAGATGACGGTCGACCGGCAGAGCTTTGCCATCGCCGTCGACCGCGTCTCGACCATTGCGTCCGAGCGCGGTGGCAAGGCCGTCAAGCTCCATGCCAACGAGGGCATGCTGGAACTGTCGGTGACCAACCCCGATCACGGCACCGCCAGCGAAGAACTGCCGGTCGAGTTCGAGACCGAGGGCTTCGAGATCGGCTTCAATGCCCGTTACCTGCTCGACATCATCGGCCAGATCCGATCCGAGAACGCCATTTTCCTGTTCAACGATGCCGGCTCGCCGACACTGGTGAAGGAAGAGGGTGAAGCGCGGGCGCTCTACGTGCTGATGCCGATGCGCGTGTGAGGACGGCAGCGATCCCGGCCCGCGCTGCGGCGTCGACATGACCCGCCATCTTTCCCGCCTGCGCCTCACCGCCTTTCGCAACTATGCTGCGGCGGCACTCGATCTCGACCAGCGCCATGTGGTGCTGACCGGCCCCAACGGCGCCGGCAAGACCAATTTGCTGGAAGCCATATCGGTGCTCTCCCCCGGCCGTGGCCTGCGGAATGCCGGCTTCGACACGCTGCAGCAGCAGGGCAGCGATCAGCCCTGGGCGGTAGCGGCAACGGTCGAGACCCATGACGGCCCCTCCGATCTCGGCACCGGCGCGGCGGCCGAAGGTGGGCGGCGCGTGCGCATCAACGGCGCCAATGCCCGCTCGGTGGAATTGCTGAGCGACTATCTGCGGGTGCTCTGGCTCACCCCGGCCATGGACGGGCTGTTCTCCGGCCCCGCCTCCGATCGCCGGCGGTTTCTGGACCGTCTGGTGACGACGCTGATCCCCTCGCACTCGGCCGCGGTCGGCGACTACGAGAAGGCCATGCGCCACCGCAACCGCCTGCTCGAGGAGGACGCCGATCCTGCCTGGCTCAACGCCGTCGAGGTGCAGATGGCAGAACTCGGCACCCAGATCCACATCGCCCGCGCCGACAGCCTTGAGCACCTGCAGGCGCTGATTGCGGAGAGCCTCGAGGATGCGAGTTTCCCGGCCGCGCATCTGGCGCTGACGCCGCTGTTCGAGAGCGGGGCGGAGCCAACGGGCCTGACGGAGCTGGAATCGGCGCTGAGCAGCGGCTGGCGGGCGTCTCGGGCCCTTGATCGCGCCGCCGGACGCACCATATCAGGACCACACCGTGTCGATCTCCAGGTAACCTATGCCCAAAAGGGCATGCCGGCCGCATTGGGCTCGACAGGGGAGCAGAAGGCCCTGTTGATCGGGCTGATACTCGCCCATGCACGACTGGTGAAGCTGAGGACCGCGATCACCCCCTTCCTGCTGCTCGACGAGATCGCCGCCCATCTCGACCCCGACCGGCGGCGCGCCCTGTTCCTCGCCCTCGACGGCCTCGGTACCCAGTGTTTTCTTACCGGCACGGACGCCGTTTTGTTCGAGGCCATGGGCGATCGGGCGCAGCGTGTTGCCGTAAAGGACGGCCGACTGACCCTCGGCTGAACTCAGGGTAACGAAACGCAGTCAAAATCCGGGTGAAAGCCCCCGAAAATGCCCATTTTCCTTGGGGTCGGCACCCCGTTCCGCTAGAACAAACCCATCCAGAAAAAGAACCGATTCGACCTCATGACCGACGCTCCTGCTCCCGTTCCGAATGAATACGGCGCCGACAGCATCAAGGTGCTGAAAGGCCTCGATGCAGTTCGCAAGCGGCCGGGCATGTATATCGGCGACACCGACGATGGCTCGGGCCTTCACCACATGGTCTACGAGGTGGTGGACAACGCCATCGACGAGGCACTGGCCGGCCACGCCGATCTGGTGACTGTCACCCTCAATGCCGATGGTTCGGTCACGGTGACCGACAATGGCCGCGGGATCCCGACCGGCATCCACAAGGAAGAAGGCGTGTCGGCGGCCGAGGTCATCATGACCCAGCTCCATGCCGGCGGTAAGTTCGACCAGAACTCCTACAAGGTCTCCGGCGGTCTGCACGGCGTCGGTGTGTCGGTGGTGAACGCCCTGTCCGTCTGGCTGCGCCTGCGCATCCGCCAGAACGGCAAGATCCACGAGATGACCTTCACCCATGGCGATGCCGACGGGCCGCTCGAGGTGGTGGGTGAGTATGAAGGCCGCTCGGGCACGGAAGTCACCTTCCTGCCGAGCCCGCAGACCTTCACCATGACCGACTTCGACTTCAAGACGCTGGAACACCGGCTGCGCGAACTCGCCTTCCTCAACTCCGGTGTGCGCATCGTCCTGTCCGACCGACGCCACCCGGAGCCGGTGGAAGTGGAGCTTCACTACGAGGGCGGGCTCGAGGCGTTCGTCAACTATCTCGACAAGGCCAAGCAGCCGGTGTTGGATCGGCCGATCACCATGACCGCCGAAAAGGACGGCATCACGGTGGAAGTGGCGCTGCAGTGGAATGACAGTTACCACGAGAACGTCTTCTGCTTCACCAACAACATCCCCCAGCGCGATGGCGGCACGCACCTTGCCGGCCTCCGCGCCGCGCTGACGCGCCAGGTCACCGGCTATGCCAACAGCTCCGGCATCGCCAAGAAGGAGAAGGTCGAACTTTCGGGCGACGACACCCGCGAGGGGCTGACCTGCGTCCTCTCGGTCAAGGTGCCGGATCCGAAATTCTCCTCGCAGACCAAGGACAAGCTGGTCTCCTCCGAAGTGCGTCCGGTGGTCGAGAACGTCGTCAACGACAAGCTCGGCCAGTGGTTCGAGGAGCACCCCAACGAGGCCAAGGTCATCGTCGGCAAGGTGGTGGAAGCCGCCGCGGCCCGCGAGGCCGCCCGCAAGGCGCGCGAACTCACCCGCCGCAAGGGCGCGCTCGAGATTTCCTCGCTCCCCGGCAAGCTCGCCGACTGCCAGGAGCGCGATCCGGCCAAGTCCGAAATCTTCATCGTCGAGGGTGACTCGGCGGGTGGCTCCGCCAAGCAGGGCCGCGACCGCTCCAATCAGGCGGTGCTGCCGCTGCGCGGCAAGATCCTCAATGTCGAGCGTGCGCGGTTCGATCGCATGATCTCGTCCGACCAGGTCGGCACGCTGATCACCGCGCTCGGCACCGGCATCGGCCGCGAGGAGTTCAACGCCGACAAGCTGCGCTACCACAAGATCATCATCATGACGGACGCCGACGTCGACGGCGCCCACATCCGCACGCTGCTTCTGACCTTCTTCTACCGGCAGACGCCGGAACTGCTGGAGCGCGGCCACATCTATATTGCGCAGCCGCCCCTCTACAAGGCGACGCGCGGCCGCTCGGAGCAGTACCTCAAGGATGAGGCGGCGCTCGACAAGTACCTGATGGAAGCCGGCCTCGAAGACGCGGTATTCAAGACAAGGGACGGCATCGAGCATGCCGGCCCGGACCTGCTGGCGATCACCCAGCAGGCCCGCGACATCGTTCATGCCGTCGACAACCTCAACACCCGCTACAACCGCAATCTGGTGGAACAGGCCGCGATCGTCGGCGGGCTCGACCCCGAGGCGATCGATGATCCAGCCCGGGTCGACGAGGTCCTGACCCGCGTGTCGAACCGGCTCGACCGCATTTCCGACGAACTCGAACGCGGCTGGACGGGCGAAGTCACCGATGACGGCGTGGTATTCTCGCGCACCGTGCGCGGCGTGACCGAGCGCCACATCCTCGATCAGGCCCTGCTGCAGAGCGCTGATGCGCGCAAGCTGCGCCAGTTGGCGGAACGGCTCGACGAACTCTATGGCGGGGTACCGACGCTGACCCGCAAGGGCGACACGCAGCCGATCTATGGCCCGGGTTCGCTGTTCAAGGCAGTGACCGATGCCGGCCGCAAAGGCGTGTCGCTGCAGCGCTACAAGGGGCTGGGCGAGATGAACGCCGAGCAGCTGTGGGAAACCACGCTCGATCCCAACGCCCGCACCCTGCTCCAGGTGCATATCGACGAGTCGAGCGAAGCCGACCAGATCTTCACGGCGCTGATGGGCGACCTGGTGGAGCCGCGCCGCGACTTCATCCAGGACAACGCGCTCAGCGTCAGCAATCTCGACGTCTAGCAGTGGTTCGCGCCGGAGCTAGTCCGGCGCGGATCCGTCCACACCAAGCTCGAGCACACAGTGGCCATCGCGGCGCAAGGCAGCTTCCACCGCTGCCGCTGTCGCGGGGATGCGGTGGTCACTGGTTGCCGTGGTGCCCAGCAGCCTCCATTCCCTGTCCTGAAGGCGCAATGGAATCGCCGCACTCGGCCCGTCCTGCAAGACGAGCATCTGCGCTTTGCCGGCGCGATCCTGCACCTCGGAAACGTACAGCTTTACTCGCATTCCCCCACTTTCCCCGGTGCAATACAGGCACAGGGCGGGAAATGTTGCAACAACCTGGAGCACTCCCGGCGCAGACAGGAACCGGCCGCGGATGCTATTGCTATGCTCCAGATCCCTGGAGTGAACCGGCATGAAAAAGATCGGCTCTTTGTCCTTTGGCCATTGGTCGCCTTCACCGCAATCCGGCACCCGCTCGGCCGCCGATGCGCTGCTGCAGTCGATCGACCTGGCTGTCGCGGCCGAGGAACTCGGGGCCGACGGCGCCTATTTCCGCGTGCACCATTTCGCCCGGCAACTGGCGTCGCCATTCCCGCTGCTGGCGGCGATCGGTGCCCGGACCAGGCGGATCGAGATCGGTACCGCCGTGATCGACATGCGCTACGAGAACCCGATGTACATGGCCGAGGATGCCGGAGCGGCGGACCTCATTGCCGGCGGGCGCCTCCAGCTCGGCATCAGCCGCGGCTCGCCCGAGCAGGTGATCGATGGCTGGCGCTATTTCGGCTATCAGCCGGGGGAGGGCCAGACCGATGCCGACATGGCCCGCCAGCACGCCGAAGTGTTCCTGGAAGTGCTGAAGGGGAAAGGCTTCGCCCAGCCCAACCCGCGGCCGATGTTCCCCAATCCGCCGGGCCTGCTGCGCCTCGAGCCGCATTCAGAGGGATTGCGCGAGCGCATCTGGTGGGGCGCTGCCAGTGATGCGACCGCCATCTGGGCGGCCCAGCTTGGCATGCACCTGCAGTCCTCGACTTTGAAGTTCGACGAATCCGGCAAGCCGTTCCACGTTCAGCAGGCCGAACAGATCCGCGCCTATCGCGCGGCTTGGAAGGAGGCCGGGCATACGCGTGAATCGCGGGCGTCGGTGAGCCGCTCGATCTTCGCGCTCGTCAACGATACCGACCGCCTCTATTTCGGTCGCGGCGGTCCGGAAGAGGATCAGTTCGGCTATATCGAGCCGGAAAAGCGCGCCGTATTCGGCCGCGGCTATACCGGCGAGCCGGACCAGTTGGTCCGCGACCTGGCCCAGGACGAAGCCATCGCCGAAGCCGACACGCTACTGCTCACGGTGCCGAACCAGCTCGGCGTCGACTACAACGCCCATGTGATCGAGAGCATTCTCACCCATGTGGCACCGGCCCTGGGCTGGCGGTGAGGCATGTTTCAGCGACAACTATCTCCGGGATAACGTCCTTCCTCGGACTCATGTGCGAGGGGTGAGATGATGAAGCGGTACCTCAGCGATAGCAGGGAAATCATCCGCCGCCTGGAGGCTGCTGGCTTTGAGCTTGTTTCAGTGCGAGGCTCACACCATAAATACCGTCATGAAGTGACTGGACGGGTGGTTATCCTTCCGCATCCGCGAAGGGACATCCCCTTGGGTACCGCCCGGTCCATCTACCGGCAGGCGGGTTGGACAACAGATGCCAGCAAGTGACACCCTTTTCATCGCCTTGATCCACAAGGAAGCCGATAGCGGATACGGGGTGTCTTTTCCCGATGTTCCGGGAGTCATCGCTGTGGCGGATACGCTGGACGAAGCCATCAAGGAGGCCGCGGGCGCGCTGAGTTTCGCGTTCGAGGATTGGGACGGTCCACTGCCGGTGCCCCGCAGCCTTGAGGCTTTGCGCCTGGACGACGAGTTCCTTGCCCATTCTGCCGAGGCCGTGGTCGCGGCTATTCGGCCATCACCCGCCTACTACGCAGCGGCGGAATGATCACGGCAGGCTAAACCCGCTAGTGTCACACCTGTTCGCCCGCCAGTACGCCTCGACCGGCGTGAAGCGGCCGGTGGCGTGTTGCTCGATGGCGGCGGCGAAGGCCATGGCGCGGCATTCGTCGGGGCCGGCGACCACATGCACCATTTCGTGCAGCACCGTCAGGGCGCGCAGCTCATCATTGCCATCGCTGAAGAAGCGGGGGCAGAAGACCAGCCGCACCACGCCATTCTCGGCTGGCAGCAGCGTATAGGCAGCGAACTGTCCGCACCGGTCGGCAGGGTCGCTGTCGGTGACCAGGGTGACACCCTCGCCCAGGCTCAGCGCCGCCCGATAGCGCTCGATCTCGACGCCATGGAGGTGCGCCGCCAAGTGTGGCCGCGCCCGTTGGAACAGGTCGATGGCGCGGTTGATCGCCTGCTCCGGCTCCCGGGCATCGACGGCGGTGGCAAGGGCGAGCAGGGCCAGGACGAGGAGGTAGCGCATGGCAGCGTGCTTAGGGTGGCCCGCACCAGACTGCAACCCGGCTGTGTCTGCTGCGACACAACTGCTGCACCATCGCAAAAACCCCACATAAACCAGCCACATTTCGCGCGGAGAAGCGGTGATGCAGACGCCGCGCGCGTGCCGCCCGACATGTGTCGAGCAGCATCGTTCGCGGCAAGTTCATGCCGATGCCGATTCCCACAGGGGCGCGAAACGGCTAAAGCAGTTGACCATCCCCGACTACAGGTTCGCTCGATGGATTTCCGTCTCTCCGCCGATGATCGCGTTGGTGCCCAGCCGGCCCGCAAGTCCGCCCGCCCACAGGCGCGCGGCAAGTCCGGGCAGCGCGTGGAGCCGACGCTGGGTCACTCGGTCGGCGTGTTCGTCGACGACGAGCGGACCGGCGGCACCCCTCCGGGCGGCAGGGGCGGCGGCAAGCCGCCCAAGGACAAGAAGCCTCGTCGCGGCCACGCGCAACCAGCACGGAACAAGCGCCGCAAGCGTTCCGGCGGCTTCCTCATGGGCCTGCTCTGGTGGGGGTTCGTCGCGTGCCTGTGGGGTGGACTCGCCGTTATCGGCATCATCGTCTACTACGGCGCGCAACTGCCCTCGTCCAACACCTGGGCCATTCCGGACCGGCCGCCGAATATCCGCATTCTTGCATCCGACGGCTCGCTGATCAGCAATCGCGGCCAGACCGGTGGCGAGGCGATCACCTATCGCGAACTGCCCTATTACGTGCCTGCGGCGATCATCGCGTCGGAAGACCGGCGTTTCATGAGCCATTTCGGCGTCGACCCGATCGGCCTCGTCTCGGTGGCCATCGAGTCGATCCAGGCGCGCGAGGTCACGCGCGGCGCCTCCACCATCACCCAGCAGGTGGCCAAGAACCTGTTCCTCACCCCGGACCAGACGCTGGGCCGCAAGGTGCAGGAAGCCATTCTCGCCATCTGGCTCGAGCAGAACTACACCAAGGAAGAGATCCTCGAGCTCTATATCAACCGCGTCTATTTCGGCGCCGGTGCCACCGGTATCGAGGCCGCGGCGCAGACCTATTTCGGCGTTTCCGCCCGCAATCTGTCGCTCGGGCAGGCAGCGATGCTGGCCGGCATTCTGCCGGCACCCTCGGCCTACAATCCCAAGTCCAATCCAGAAGCGGCCAAGGAGCGTCAGCGCCTGACGCTGAGCGCCATGGCGCGCGAGGGCTACATCACCCGCGAAGAAGCCGACGCTGCCCAGATCGACCCCGACCAGACGGTGCGCACGCGCGTTGCCGGTTCGGAGTCCTATGTGGCCGACTGGGTCGAGTCGCTGATGACCGCCTATATCGGCGAGATCGCCGACGACGTGGTGGTGGAAACCACCATCGACTACAAGATGCAGAAGGACGCCGAGTTCATCGTCAAGGAGATGGTGGCGTCCGAGGGCCCCAAACGCGGCTTTACCCAGGGTGCGCTGGTGGCGATGGATGTGGACGGCACCGTGCGCGCCATGGTCGGCGGCGTCGACTACCAGGCCAGCCAGTACAACCGCGCTGTCACCGCCAAGCGCCAGCCGGGCTCGACCTTCAAGCCGTTCGTCTACATGGCGGCGATGGAAAAGGGCTATACGCCAGATACCCTCGCCGAAGACGCGCAGTTCGAATACAATGGCTGGAGCCCGCGCAATGCCACCGGCAAGTACGCCGGCACGGTCACCTTGCGGCAGGGCCTCGCCTACTCTCTCAACACGATCGCCGGGCGCCTCGCCATCGACGTCACCCCTGAAAAGGTGATCGAGGTTGCGACCCGCATGGGTATTTCCTCGCCGCTGACGCCGGTGCCATCCATTGGCCTTGGCACGCAGGAAGTGAACCTGCTCGAACTGACCAGTGCCTACGCGCCCTTCGCCAATGGCGGCATGGGCGTGATCCCCAACGTGATCACCAAGATCACCAGCAAGGACGGCACCGTGCTTTACGAGGCTTCGGATGCCGGTCCGGGCCGGGTGGTCGATCCGACCGTGCTGGCGCAGATGAACGACATGCTGAAGACCGCAGTCGAGGTCGGCACCGGCCGCGGCGCTAATCTCGGCGGCTGGGACTTCGGCGGCAAGACCGGCACCTCCCAGGAGAGCCGCGACGCGCTATTCGTCGGCTATACCTCGGCCATGGTCACCGGCGTCTGGCTCGGCAATGACGACAACAAGTCCACCTCGCTGTCGGGCGGCAACGTGCCCGCCGCGATCTGGAGCGAGTTCATGACCAAGGCCCATGAAGGCAAGTCGCCGGCACCAATTCCCAGCAGTTCCTATGAGGGTCAGTTGGTGGCGCAGCCGGTCGTCGACCCGGTGACCGGCCAGCAGGCGATCGATCCCGCCACCGGCATGCCGCAGGTGCAGTTCGTCGATGCCGGCACCGGTGCGGTCGTGCAGACGATGACCGATCCGGCGACGGGACAGTTGATGCGCATGGATGCGGCGACCGGCCAGTTCGTACCGGCGACGACCCTTGGTCAGCCGGTGCAGCCGGTCCAGGGCGGCCAGATGGTCGACCCCGCCACCGGAATGGCCGCCGACCAGATGACCCAGGGCCAGCAGATCGACCCGGCCACCGGGCTCCCCGTGGTGCAGCAGCAGATCGACCCCGCAACGGGCCTGCCACTGATCCAGCAGCAGGTGGATCCGGCGACCGGCTGGCCGGTGGACCAGATGGCGCAGCCGCAGCAGGTCGACCCCGTCACCGGCTATCCGCTGCAGCAGCAGACGCAGACGGTGCCGATCGATCCGGAGACCGGTTTGCCGATGCAGTTGGTGGTCGATCCGGCGACGGGCGAGCAGGTGTGGGTGCCGAGTGCACCGGCGCAGATGTCGGCCCCGACCCAGTTCGCGCCGCAGCCGATCCAGCCGCCGCAGCCAATCCAGCAGCAGCAGCCGGTCTATCAGCAGGAAAACTCGCAGCGGACGCTGATGGACCTGATCTTCGGGGGCTGAGCGGCCTAGCTGCCGCCACCCGCCGCCATCAGGGTCGCGCCATGGGCTTTGAGCCAGGCGCGGCCCTTTTCGTATTCGGGCAGGGTTCGCTTCACCGTGGCCCAGAAGGCAGGCGAGTGGTTCATCTCAACCATATGCGCCACCTCATGGGCGGCGACATAGTCGAGCACGAAGGGCGGCGCCAGGATCAGCCGCCAGTTGTAGGTGATGGTGCCGGTGGAAGAGCATGAGCCCCAGCGGCTCCTCTGGTCGCGGAGGCGGACCACCTTCACGGAAACACCAAGCCGCGCCGCATGGAACGCAGTCCGCCGCTGCAGATCGTGGAGCGCTTGTTCGCGCAGCCAGTCGGTCAGGCGCCGCGCCTGGTGCTCGGGAGCGCCGGGCACCAAGATTGTCGCATCGTCAGCCTCGCCGACCTGCACTCGCCCCCTCACCTGCCCCGTGGCCACGATCCGGTGTGGTACGCCGCGGAGCGGCACCGTACCACCATCGGCAAAGGGCGCTGCTTGCGGGGTGCGCTTGATCCTCGCGGCAAGCCAGTGGCGCTGGCGCTCGAGAAAGGCCTCGGCTTCGCGCCAGCGTCCATGCGCGGGCAGGGTCAGGAGCGGTGGCCTGCCAGGCGGCAGCGACAGCCGATAGCTCCTCGCTCGCGCGCTCACCTTCACCGTTATCGCCACGCGCGCGCCATCGATGTCGATATGGGTGACATCGGGAATGGCTGGACGAGGCTTGAAGAACAGGTTCATGCACACCCGGACGAGAATCGGTGGCGCAGCATAGCGCAGCAGCGCTGTGCGCGGCCATCACGACCCGCTGACGGGCTTTGACCTGATCGCAGCGAGCGCCTATCTAGAAACCATGAGCGAGATACAAGACCTTCTGGCCGGTGATCCGAGCCTGTTGCTGGTGGATGACGACGCGGCCTTTCTGCAGCGGCTGGAGCGTGCCATGGCGCGCCGCGGTTTTGATGTGCGCAGTGCCGGATCCGTTGCTGCAGGCCTCGCTGCCGTTAACGAAAAGCCGCCAGCTTTTGCCGTGGTTGACCTCAGACTCGAGGACGGCAACGGCCTCGAAGTGGTCTCGGCGCTGCACCAGAAGCGCCCCGACGCCCGTGCCGTGGTGCTGACCGGCTATGGCAACATCGCCACCGCCGTCACCGCCGTAAAGCTCGGCGCCATCGACTATCTCAGCAAGCCGGCCGACGCCGACGACGTCATCAACGCCCTGCTCGCCACAGGTGAAGAAAAGCCGGAGCCGCCGGAGAACCCGATGTCGGCCGACCGCGTGCGCTGGGAGCACATCCAGCGCGTCTACGAGCTCTGCGACCGCAACGTCTCCGAAACGGCGCGCCGTCTCAACATGCACCGCCGCACGCTGCAGCGCATTCTCGCCAAGCGGGCGCCGCGCTAATCTTCCGCAGCCCGCAATCGCCCGGCCGTCGCCCAGGTGAGCAGCAGCAGCGGCAGCAGGGTCGCGAAGGCGAGCCGGACACCGAAGCCTTCGGCGACCGCCCCGATCAGCACCGGCGCGCCGAGATTGACGATTTGGAACACCAGCGTGGTGGCGGCGACGTTTTCCGCCGCTGGCCGATTGCCCAGCCGGGCTGCCGCTGACAGGGTCAGCGGGTAGAGCACGCAGATGCCCAGGCCGAGCAGCAGGAAGCCTGCTAGGGCCAGCATCGCGGTGGGTGCCAGCACCACCAGTAAAAGCCCGCCTATGGCCAGGGTGGCGAGCCCGCGGCCGACGCGGACCGGGCCCAACCGCTCGATCCAGCGATCGGCCACCAGCCGTCCCACCGCCATGGCGACCAGCAAGGCAGGTAGCGCCAGGGACTCGAGCCAAGCCGGGGCGTCGAACTCGTCGCGCAGGTAGATGATGGACCAAGCGCGAGCCGAGCCTTCGCTCAGGCCGGCGCCGAGCCCGAAGGCCACCAGACCCAATGTGGCCAGCGTCGGCCAGGCCAGCCGGCTGCCGGCTTCGCCGGTATGCGGCCGCGGGGGCATGGCCGGCATGGGCCTGACCACGAAGACCACGAGCGCAATCAGCATCGGCACGAGCGCCCAGAGGTGAACCGCCGGGGAAATGTGGAGGCCGCGCAGTGCCGCGCCGACCAGAGCGGTGAGGAGGAAGCCGACGCTCCAGGCGCCGTGGCAGGTGTTCATCACCCGCTCACCCGACGCCGCCTCTACCCGATCCGCCTCGACGTTCATCGCCACATTGCTGAGCGAGAAGCCGATGCCGTTGAGGGCAAGGATGATGAACAGGGCGATCGGGTGGAGCAGGATCGTGGCCAGTGCGGCGGTGATCGTCACCAGTGGCAGGAGCCACAGGATCACGCGGCGGGTGCCGAAGCGCTCAATGATGCGGCTCGAGAACAGGAACATCGACAACCCGCCGAGCGGCTGGCCGATCAGCACGAGACCGAGTTGGCCTTCGCTCAAGCCGATGGCGAGTTGAAGATCGGGGATGCGGGTGTGAATGGCGCCGGAGGCCAGCGCATGGGTGAAGAACAGGGCGATGATGCGCCAGTGGCGCGCGATGGGATGCATGAAGGGGGCCGTTATTTCGGTCCGGGGTCCATCAGCACATGCAGGCGGTCGGCGCCGAGGCGCGCCAGCTTCAGCATCAGTGCCTTGCGCCGGGCCGGCGCCAGCGGCGTCAGCGGGCTGTCGCGCAGCATGGCCCCATCGTGGCCGTCGGCGACGATCAGCCCTTCCGTGGTCGGGAAGATGTCCGGGTCCAGTTCAGGCGGTTTGGCGAAGAAGAACTTGTCGGAAAAGTCCCGGTACTCGTGCCATTTGCGGTCCACCTGGAAGTCGACAAGGCTCGACTTGATCTCGACGATCCAGATCTCGCCATTGGGGCCGACGCCGAGGACATCGGCGCGCCGGCCGCTCTTGAGGGTGACCTCGGCATAGCAAGACATGTCGTGGGTCTCGCGCAGGAGGCGCATGACGCCGCGCTGAACCCGCAGGGCCGTTGCCGACTGGCGACCATCGACGATGGGCCCGAGCTCAGCCATGGGGCGGCAGGGGCTCGGGCGTGCTGCCGATCGGCACCCGTGTCCGGGACGCCGGCAGGGCGAAGGTAGAGGCCCACAGGCCAGCGAGGAGCAGGGGCAGGCAAACGAGGTACGAGTTACGGATGCCCAGATGCTCGGCGACGAAACCGAGCATGGGCGGCGCGAGGAAGAACACCACGAAGCTGACCTGGCCGAGGGCCGCAACATTGACCGCGGACGGGCGGTCGGTGCGCTGCGCTGCAGCCGACACCGCCAGCGGATACACGGCGGAGCAGCCGATGCCCATCAGAGCAAATCCGGCGAGCGCCACCCAGGCCACCGGCGCCAGCCAGACCAGCACCACGCCGAGGCTGGCAAGCCCCAGCAGCACCACGGCGACACTGCGGGCGCCGAACCGGCTGACTACGGGATCGGCCGACAGGCGCATCGCCGCCATGAAGAAGGCGAACAGGGTCAGCCCCATGCCGCCGATGAACGGCTCAACATCGAAGACGTCGCGCATATAGATGGCGGACCAGTCGATGCCGGCACCCTCGACCAGGAACGCCGCGAAGCCGATCAGACAGAGCGGCAACAGGCCCCAATGCGGGAAGGCAATGCGGTGCTTGCCGTCGCCATGGGCGTTCGGCGGCACCGGGGCACTGCGCATGCCGGCGATGATGCTGCCGCCGATCACGCAGATGATCAGCGCCATCAACCCGAGATGAAGCCCGGCGGAAAGTCCGGACTGGCGGATGCTCGCCCCGGCAAGGGCCGTGACGAAGAAGCCGACGCTCCAGAAGCCATGGGCGGTATTCATGTAGCGCTTGCCGTACTGGGTCTCGAGCCGGTCGATCTGCACGTTGAGGTTGATCTCGAGCGCGCCCGAAAGCAGGCCCGTCACCAGCAGCACGGCGAACACGGCGACTGCAGAGTCCAGCCAAGGAACCGTGGCCAACAACAGGGCCGGCCCGAGCACCGTGAAGAAGGCGGTGGTGCGGGCGCCGAGCCGTTCGATGATCGGCGCTCCGAGCGTGAGCGAGATCAGCGAGCCGATCGACATGCCGATCATGGTGAGGCCGAGTTGCCCCTCGCTGACCCCGAGATGGGTCTGGATGTCAGGGAGGCGCGCCATCAGCGCCCCGGTCATCAGCGCGAAGAAGAAGAAGCAGGCATAGATTCGGTGCTGCGAGGCCAGTTTCATTCTGCCGGTACCTCCCGCATGGCCGCACGCGGCTTGAGCGCGTGGCTGGTGAGCAGGCTGAGGATCACCAGCGGCAGGCCGACGCCGAAGGTCCAGCGGATGCCGAAATGCTCGGCGACATAGCCGAGCAGTGGCGGGCCGACCAGGAAGGCAACGAACGAAATCTGCGCCAGCGCGGCAACGTTCACCGCAGCGGGACGGTCGGTGCGCTGCGCGGCGGCGGACATAGCGAGCGGGAACAGGGCGCTGGAGCCGACGCCGATCAGCGCCAGACCGACATAGGCCAAGGCGAAGCTGGGAGCGGCAAAAACCAGCACAACGCCCGCGCCGAGGATGACCAGCAGTGCGCGCGCCACAACGACAGGGCTGAAGCGCTCGACGAAGCCGTCGGCGAAGAAGCGGGCGACCGCCTGCGAACCCGCAACCAGCGCCACGGCAAAGCCGGCCCAGAAGGGTGCAGCGTCGAACTCGTCGCGCATGTAGATGGCGGACCAGTCGATGCCGGCGCCTTCCATCACCATGGCGGAGAGACAGACGCTGACCAGCATAAGGATAGCAAGTGTGGGCGCGGCAAAGCGGGGTGCAGCTTCGGTGCTGCCGCCGGCACGATGGGGCGCCGGCCGGTAGCGGCCGAGAACCAGCCAGGTAGCGGCGCCGACCACCGGCACCATCGCCAGAAGATGCATTTGTGGCGAGACGCCGGATTGGGCGATGAAGGCGCCGGCAAGGCCGGCGAAGAAGAATCCGAAGCTCCAGAAGGCGTGCGCCCGGCTCATGATCCGGCGGCCGATGGCGTGCTCGACGCGGTCGGCCTCGAGGTTGATGATGATCTCTATGCAGCCGATGGTGAGGCCCACCGGGATCAGCAGCAGGAACAAGGTCAGCGGATTGGGTGCCCAGACGGCGAGGGCGTAGAGTGCCGAAAGCAGCGGAATGCCGCCGACCAGAACGCGACGATAGCCGATGCGCTCAAGGATCGGTCCGGCAAAGGTCAGCGACAGGATGGTGCCGACGCCGGGGCCGATCAATGCGAGGCCGAGTGCGCCTTCGCCCACGCCCATCGCCTGCTGGATGGCCGGAATGCGCGGATACAGACTACCCATGCAGAATGAGTAGATGAAGAAGGCCGCAAAGACCCTGATCTGCGGCGGCAGATCGAGACCGATTTTCATGTCAGGCAGACTCTTGCGCAGTAGTGGCGGCAACCCTAGGGGGAGTCGCGGCAAAGGAATATATCGGTTCTGCAACGTTGTGCTGTCGGTTGCAACAGGCTGATCGTCTCAGGGTCGCGCCAACTCGCCTCGAAACAAGGGGCCGTGGGCCCGCATCAGCTCGGCGATGCGATCGGCGACGGTTCGAACAGCGGGGGTATGCCGTTCCTCATGGTGGGTCACCAGCCACTGATCCGTCTCGAGCTCGCCAATGACCGGCGCCACCCGCACCAGCCGCTCGTCGCCATCGCCGACGAAGCACGGGAACACGGACAGCCCAGCGCCATTGGCCACGAGTTCGCGCACGCTCATGGCATCATTGCCACGCACGGCGATGCGGTCGGCATGGCGGGCGTGCAGCCAGCGCGCCGAATGGGTCTGGCTGCCCTCGCCGGCAACGCCCACGAACAGCCCGGCCTTGATGCCGTTGATCAGTTCGCGGCCAGAGTAGAGCCCATAGGCGACCGTGCCGATCAGCCGGCCAGCGAGCCATTGTTCGGTGGGGCGCTGGTTGCGGATGCCGATATCGGCGTTGCGGCGGCCGATATCGACCTTGTGGTTTGCGGTGACCAGTTCGAGCCCGAAGCGGTCTTCGACGCGCCAGAGCTCGCCGATGTGGCGGGCCAGAAAGGCCGAGGTCCAGGGGCCGGCGGAGACCCGCACGACGCGCTCACCGATGGCGCCATCCTTCCAGCGCTTGAGCGACAGCATGGCCGCTTCGACGTCCTCGGCGCGTGCGAGGAGGTCTTCGCCGGCCTGGGTGAGGCGATAGCCGGTCTGGCTGCGGTGAAACAGCGCCTCCCCCACCTGCCGCTCGAGCGCGGTGACGCGCCGGCCCAGGGTGGCCGCGCTGAGGCCCGTCGTGCTGGTCGCGGCACTCAGGCCGCCGAGCCGCGCCACGTCGAGAAAGAGCCTGAGGTCATCCCAACTGAAGTCCATTTTTCAGTTCTGCAATGCTCCTTGCGATCCTGTCTATAGCGCTCGCTGCCTGTGTAGAGCAAATATGCTGCTGTCGCTGCCGACCACCGCAGCAGCCCTCAACTCATAGCGACAGAAACGAAAGGCGCCGCCCCGGCAGCGCCGATGGTGAGTCTTTGCCGCAGAAAGGAGCACCACAATGCACCCCTGGACCCGCAAATATCTGGATTGGCGGCAGCGTCGCATCGCCATCCGCAAACTGCATCAACTCGACGATCGCATGCTGACTGACATCGGCACGAGGCGCGACGCCATCGGCCGGTTCGTCGCCGGCTACAACGACTGCATTTGAGAAGAGCGACCATGAGCACACTGCGCAAACTCGGCCGCAGCGGCCTGTCGACCAAGGCCATTGGGCTCGGCTGCTGGGCCATAGGCGGTCCCTTCACCCTGGATGACCGTGCCGATGGCTGGGGGGATGTCGATGACGCCCAGTCTGTCCGGGCGATCGAGGCGGCGCTCGAACTGGGCGCCACCCTGTTCGACACCGCCGACGTCTACGGCACCGGACACAGCGAGCAGGTGCTCGGCACGGCACTCAAGGGCCGCCGCGGCCGGGTGCTGATCGCCACCAAGTTCGGCTATTGCTACGACGCGAAAGCACGCTCGGTAGCGGGGGTCGATGTGAGCCCAAGCTATATCGACCGGGCTTCGGCGGAATCGCTCCGCCGGCTCGGCACCGACCACATCGACCTCTACCAGATCCATGTCGGCGAGCTCGCCGATGATGCGGTGGATGCCGCCGGCGAAGCGCTGGAGCACCTTGCCGAGGCCGGACGCATCCGGTGGTGGGGCTGGAGCACCGACAATGCGAGCGCGGCGTCGCGAATGCTGAAGTTCCCGCACTTCGCCGCCGTGCAGCAGGAGCTGAACCTGTTCGTCGACGGGCCGCAGGTGCTGGAGCTTTGCGAGGCACACAACCTCGCCAGCCTCAATCGCTCGCCCCTCGCCATGGGCATGCTGACCGGCAAGTTCGGTGCGACCTCCCGCCTGGCGGAGACCGATGTTCGCGGCGCAGGACACGCCTGGGTGCGCTTCTTTGCCGGTGGCCGGCCGCGGCCGGAAACCCTGCAGCGGCTAGAGGCGGTGCGCGAGCTGCTGACCACCGGTGGGCGGACCGTGGCACAGGGTGCACTGGGCTGGTTGCTGGCCCGCTCTCCGGCGACAGTCCCCATTCCCGGCTTCAAGAGCGAGGCGCAGGTGCGCGAGAACCTCGGCGCCCTCGACTATGGCCCGCTGCCGCCGCAGGTGATGGGGGAGATCGACGCTATCCTCAACCAGGAGACCGAGAATGCTTGAAACCACGACGCTGGGGCCGCTGACCGTCTCGGCGCTGTCACTGGGCGCTATGCTGTTCGGCACCACCACGCCGGAGGACATGTCGCGCCGGCTGCTCGACCGCTATGTCGATGCCGGCGGCAACTTCATCGACACGGCCAACAACTATGCCTTCTGGCCCGAGAACGGCCGCGCCGGGATAAGCGAGGAACTGCTCGGCCGCTGGCTTAAGGATCGCGGCCGGCGAGACGACCTGGTGATTGCCACCAAGGTGGGGGCACTGCCCAACCGGGTCGGCGCGGGGCTGGAAAATATCCAGGGGCTCGGGCGCGAAGCCATCGTGACCTCGGTGGAGGACTCGCTGCGCCGGCTCGGAACCGACTACATTGATCTCTACTATGCTCATATCGATGATCGCACCACGCCGTTGGAGGAGACACTGGCGGCGTTCGATACGCTGGTGAAATCCGGCAAGGTGCGAGCCATCGGCTGCTCCAACACCAGCGTATGGCGGATCGAGCGGGCTCGCCAGCTCAGCCGGCAGCACGGCTGGGCCGAGTATGTCGCGCTGCAGCAGCACTTCAGCTACTTCCGCCCGCGGCCGGATTCAGACCTCAAGCGCAACGCCACGATGGGGCTGCGCGGAGGCTGGGGTACGGAAGGCGGACTGCGGGGTCAGCACCTCGATTATATCCGCTTCAACCCTGAATTCCGGGTGGTCGCCTATTCCCCGATGCTGCGGGGTGCTTATGCCAAGCCGGAGCGGCTGGAGCCGGCCTACCAGACCGAAGACAATCAGCGCAGGCGAGAGGTCCTCGATGCGGTGGCGGCGGAAACCGGCACGAGCGCCAACCAGGTGGTGCTGGCGTGGCTGTTGGGCTCGACACCGGCGATCATTCCGTTGGCAGCTGCCTCCACCGAAGCGCAGCTCGAGGAGAACCTTGCCGGGGCGATGTTGAAGTTGACCCCGGAGCAGATGCAGCGGCTCGACACCGCCGCCTGAACTGAACAGCGAAGGCCGCCCAACGTGTTGGGCGGCCTGGGTCTTCCGTCGGGAGGAAGCTCTCAGGAGGCGGCGAGGCAGACCGAGGTGGTACCGCGATTGCGGAAACCCAGCTGAGTTGCCGCCGCCTTGGAGAGATCGATGATGCGGCTGCCGTGGAAGGGGCCGCGATCGTTGATCCTGACCTGCACCTGATTGCCGGTGCGCTGGTCGGTCACGGTGACCTTGGTGCCGAACGGCAGGGAACGATGCGCCGCCGTCATGGCGTTCTCGTTGAAGACTTCGCCCGATGCGGCCCGCTTGCCATTGAAGCCGGGACCGTACCAGGAGGCGCCGCCGCACTGGGCGTAGGCTGCAGTGGGAAACACAAGGATCGCTGCAGCGATGGCGACGGCGGATACGGCTTTTCTGTTCACCCGTGGAACTCTCATTCGTTAACGATGAGAGTGTCGTAACGGGGGCCATGGGCCACAATGTGCCCACAAACCTTGGCTTTGGCCGCGGCAGGGGCAGTGTTGCAGCAGAGCCGCAGTGAATCGGCAGCCTCTTCTACATTGCTCCCCGGAGAGTTACCGGATCAGAGCAAAGCCGGCCGAGAATCTGGAGTTTTGCCAGATCATGTTTCTCCGCTGGGTAAGCAAAGCGGATTCACTTTGCTGGGTGTGGCGGTAGCGCCACGGTGGTCTGCTGATGTTCCGGTTCGGCAGGATTTCTGCAGGTTCCGAGGAAAAATGCATGCTTTTCGTGCCCGACGAGAGCGGAATGTGGCACGTTTCGGGCAGATTCCTGCAGATCCGGAACGGTTCCTTCTATTTTGCCGGCTGGCACCGTCCGGTCGGAGCCAGGGCAGCGATGGCGCGTGGGTCGCAGCCGGTGGAGAGGAAGGTCAGCCATTCGTTCTGACCACCATAGAACACGTTGCGATCCACCTCGCCGCGCACGCCGGGAACGACACCGGTCTGGGTGTACTGCCAGAAGGTCCAGGTGCGGTTGTGGTAGCGCTCATGCGGCTCGGCGGCGGTGGAGCGCAGCCAGAAGCTGTTGGGGAAGTATTCGCCGGCGAGGACGTCGCGGTGGAAGTTCATGTCGGTGTAGATGATCGGCAGCTTGCCGGTGTGGCGTTCCATCGCCTCGAGCATCACCCGGATCTTTTCGAGAGCGTCGGCGCGGCTGGGCTTGTTCTTGCAGCTCGAATGGTTGTTCCACTCGAGGTCGAGCACCGGCGGCAGGGCGCTGAAGTCCGCCGGCACGTTGGCGACGAACCAGGCCGCCTGTTCCGAGGCCAGTGAGCACCAGGTCATGAAGTGGTAGGCGCCGCGCGGCATGCCGGCATCGCGGGCGCGCTCCCAGTTCCGGCGGAAGTTGGGGTCGATATAGTCCTTGCCCTCGGTCGCCTTCATGAAGACGAAATGGATGCCGTGGCGGCGGGCGGTGTGGAAGTCGACATTCTCCTGGTAACGCGCAACATCGATGCCCTGGATCGGCATCGAGCGGGCGCGATCGACCCCGGCGTGGGGCCGGTTGTCGCCCGGAATGGCGCCATAGAGCCCGCCGGCGCTGGCGCAGGCTGCCAGCACGGCGGCGAGCGCAGCCGTCATCACGCCCTTGGTGACGGCGGCGAAGGAGAAAGCGGGTCGGCTCTGAACCATGGAAGAACGCACTCGCAGAAACTGAATGGCCTTTGATTCAACTGCCGGCAGTTAATGGGCGATTAGGGTTGAGGGGAGCCGCAACGGGCATGGTTAGCGCCAAGCTAATGTTCTCTCTCCGTTCTTGAGCAGGCTGTGTGCTTCTGCTAGCGTCGGCTCGAGTGGGGCGCGTTGAGCATGGTTACCCGGGTCGCGACAGTGGCGTTTCAGGGCATCGAGGCGGTGCCCGTCGATGTGCAGGTGCAGATCGCGCCGGGCATGCCGAAATTCCTGATGGTGGGGCTGCCCGACAAGGCAGTGAAGGAGTCGAGCGAGCGCGTCCGCGCCGCCATGGTCGCCTCCGGGCTCGGGCTGCCGCCCAAGCGCATCACCGTCAATCTGGCTCCTGCCGACCTGCCCAAGGAGGGGAGCCACTACGACCTGCCGATCGCGCTGGGGCTGATGGCCGCCATCGGCGCAATCCCGCAGGATGCGCTCGACGGTTATCTGGTGCTGGGCGAACTCGGGCTCGACGGAAGGCTGGCACATGTCGGCGGCATCCTGCCGGCCGCGATCGCCGCGCAAGGTCGCGATCTCGGGCTCATCTGCCCCTCCCTCTCCGGGCCAGAGGCGGCCTGGGCTGGGGAAGGGCTCGACATCGTTGCGGCCGAGAGCCTGCTGGCGCTGGTCAATCACCTGACCGGACACCAGTTAGCGGCACGGCCGCAGCCGGGTCGACACTTGCCGGCGGGGGAATTGCCAGATCTCGCCGATGTGCGCGGGCAGCAGGTGGCGCGGCGCGCGCTCGAGGTAGCAGCGGCCGGCGGCCACAATCTCTTGATGGTCGGGCCGCCCGGCGCCGGCAAGTCGATGCTGGCGCAGCGTCTGCCGTCCATCCTGCCGCCGCTCAATCCGCGCGAGCTGCTGGATATCTCGATGATCCAGTCAATCGCCGGGGAGCTGGCGGGCGGCGCCATTTCCGACCGGCGGCCGTTCCGGGCACCGCACCACTCCGCCTCGATGGCAGCGCTGGTCGGTGGCGGGCTCAAGGTGCGGCCGGGCGAGGTGAGTCTGGCCCATAACGGCGTGCTGTTTCTCGACGAGTTGCCGGAATTCGCCCCCAGCAGCGTTCTCGACTCGCTGCGCCAGCCGCTCGAGAGCGGCGAGACGGTGATTGCGCGGGCCAACAGCCGCGTCACCTATCCAAGCCGGGTGCAGCTGGTCGCCGCCATGAACCCGTGCAAATGCGGCATGGCCGGCACGCCAGGGCATACCTGCCGCCGGGGCGCGGCCTGCGCCGCCGAGTACCAGGCGCGTGTCTCCGGTCCGTTTCTCGATCGTATCGACATCCGCATCGACGTGCCGGCGGTGACGGCCGCCGACATGATCGGACCGGCGGGGGCAGCGGAAAGCTCGGCCGAGGTGGCGCGACGAGTGGCAGCTGCCCGCGAGCGGCAGCGCCAGCGCTATGCCGATGCGGGCGCCGAGGGCGTGTTCACCAATGCCGCTGCCGGCGCCACACTGATCGAGAAACTGGTCGATCCGGACCGCGAGAGCCAGTCGCTGCTGCTGCAGGCGGCGGAGCGGTTCAACCTCTCCGCCCGCGCCTACCACCGCGTGCTGAAGGTGGCCCGGACGCTGGCTGATCTCGCCGGCGCCGACAAGGTCAGCCGCCCCCATATCGCCGAAGCCCTGAGCTACCGACTGAACTTCAGCGGCGCCTGACGCTCAGGCTGAGCCTGTTGAGGGGCCACGCGCTTGAGAAGTCACTAATTCAGTTCGGCGAATTGCTTTCACCACAGGATGGGAGTCTTCAGGACACTCCTCTAGCATGTCTGGGCGCAACAGGCGCGAAAGCTGGAGGTACAAAAATGTCTTGCGCCGAAGTGATCAGACACGACCGGGCTCATGCAATCGTCGGCCACCGCCGGCAGATCCTCCGGGCACTCGCAACTGCGGCCATCGCCGTGGCCGCCACGCCGACACTGGCGCAACAATATCCGACCATCGTCGGTGAGTGGTACATGGAAGACTACGGTCCGCAGGATTGCGGCACGCCCTTCGGGGCCAAGATTGGTCCCATGAGCTATGCCGAGGACACCTATGTCTGCCGCTTCGATGACGTTCGTCGCGATGGCTGGAAAGTGACCTGGAACGGCTCCTGCTCTGATGGCAACACCACGGAAAGCTCGCAGGTGGTGGCGATCGAAACGCGCGGACGACTGTCCATGTGGTTCAACGGCTATTCGGCACTCTCCGCCTTGCGTCGCTGCCCGGCCCGTTAGCCCCTTAAGCTTGCCGGGTCGGCGCCCGTAGTGTGCCTGCCAATCGCCTCGGCACGCCGCTCGCGAAATCGCGCCTTGCCAGGGCGAAGCGGCTTGAGGCAATGGTAGGGCCCGATTCAGGCACGACAACTCTACCGGTGCCGCCCTGCCCCGAGCCCGGACCGATGCGCAAGACAGGCGAACTCGTCCAGTGGAACAACAAGGGGGGCTACGGCTTCGTGCGCGACGCGGCTGGCCGCGACTATTATGTCCACATCTCCAAGATGATCGACGGGGCCCGGCCGCGGCTGGGCGACAGGCTGAGCTTTGCCGTCACCGAAGGACGCAAGGGCCGGCCATCGGCGGTGGAGATCAGCATTGTCACCCCTCCTCCCGCGGCGCCACCACCCCCGCCCAAGGTTCAGCGCGCGCCGGTCGAGCCGACCGGTGACCGTCTGTTGGGACTGCGCACTGCGGCGGCGACGATGATGACGCTGTTGATCATCCTCGCCATCAGTTTGGATCGCGTCGGCATCGGCTTGGCGGCAGCCTATACCGCCATGGGCGTGGCGTCGGCGCTGCTCTATCGCTTCGACAAGCTCTATGCGTTGCAGGGGCGGTGGCGGGTGAGCGAGACCAACCTCCATAGCGTCGACCTGAGTTTCGGCATTATCGGCGGGCTGGTGGCGCAGGAGCTCTACCGCCACAAGACCATCAAGCCGCGCTTCGTCGCCGCCACCTGGGCCATCGCGCTGCTGCATACGCTCGGCCTGTTGGCGCTGGCGCTCGGCTGGTTCGAGCCGCTGCTGCGGAGCCTGACCGGCAGCGCCTGAGGCGCCGCCGGCCGGTTGCTTAGTGGAACTGCGCCGTCTCGGTCGATTCCGCCATGGCGGTGGTGGCGCTGCTGCCCTGGCTGATGGTCATGGCTACCGCATCGAAATAGCTGGTGCCGACCTCGCGCTGGTGGCGCGTGGCGGAGAAGCCG
This sequence comes from Devosia albogilva, assembly GCF_042685625.1. Lineage (NCBI taxonomy): Bacteria > Pseudomonadati > Pseudomonadota > Alphaproteobacteria > Hyphomicrobiales > Devosiaceae > Devosia > Devosia albogilva. The sequence goes on along the minus strand of NZ_JBHUNP010000001.1, from coordinate 1,874,516 downwards.
TGGACTTCAGCCGCAAACTCGGCCTGCTGCAGCCGGGAATAGGCGGCCATGCCCTCGGCCTTGTAGGCGCGGGCCAGCTCGAAGGTGGTGAGGCTGAGATTGTGGAATCCGGCCAGGGTGATGAACTGGTACTTGTAGCCCATGGCGGCGATCTCGCGCTGGAAGCGGGCCATGGCCGCCTCATCCATGTGCCTCGCCCAGTTGAAGCTGGGGGAGCAGTTATAGGCCAGCATCTGGTCGGGATGGTGCTTGCGCACGCCCTCGGCGAAGCGCCTGGCCTCTTCGAGATCGGGCTTGGAGGTCTCGCACCAGATGAGGTCGGCATAGGGCGCATAGGCGATCCCGCGGGCGATGGCGGCGTCGATGCCGCCCTTGAGGCGGTAGAAGCCCTCCGGCGTGCGCTCGCCGGTGATGAAGGGGCGGTCCGCCTCGTCGATATCCGAGGTGATCAGCCGCGCCGCCTCGGCATCGGTGCGCGCCATGATCAGGGTGGGCACGCCCATGACGTCGGCGGCAAGCCGGGCGGCGTTGAGGGTGCGGATAAACTGCGAGGTCGGTACCAGCACCTTGCCGCCGAGATGGCCGCACTTCTTTTCGCTCGCCAACTGATCCTCGAAATGGACGGCGGCGGCGCCGGCTTCGATCATCGCCTTCATCAGCTCATGGACATTGAGGGCGCCGCCGAAGCCGGCCTCGGCATCGGCGATGATGGGGACGAAATAGTCGATGTTGGTGGTGGCGGTGCCGTCGGCCTTTTCCATCTGCTGGATCTGGTCGGCGCGCTGCAGCGCCTTGTTGATGCGCCGCACCACTGCCGGGACGCTGTCGACCGGATAGAGCGACTGGTCCGGATACATGTTGCCCGATGAGTTGGCATCGGCCGCCACCTGCCAGCCGGAGAGGTAGATGGCCTTGAGCCCGGCCTTCACCTGCTGCACGGCCTGGTTGCCAGTGAAGGTGCCGAGGGTCGGCACGAAGTCTTCGGTGTGGAGCAATTCCCACAACCGGCGGGCACCATTCTCGGCCAGTGTGTGGCGGATCGGCAGGGAGCCGGCGAGACGGCGCACCTCTGCCGGGGAGTAGGTGCGGGAGATGTTCTTCCAGCGGTCGGGCGCATAGTCCGGAGCCCGGAAGGTTTGGGGTTCATGGGGCTTGTCGAGCATGCAATCCTCCTTGGGCATGGCTTCGCCGCTCCCGCCGAAGCGGGTCGGATGCGGTTTGCGGTGGTTGGTTGGGTCAGGCCGAGACGCGGCGGCTGAAGGTAGCGGCGACCAGGTCGGTGCCGGCGAACAGTTCCTCGGTGCCGGACTCGGCCACCAGCGCGAAACGGTGCCGACCGATGGGCCCGGCAATGGCGTAGCCCTCCGCAGCGAGGCCGCGGGCCTTGAACTGCGCCATGGCGGCGCCAGGCGTCGTGGCGATGATGGTGACGTATTCCTCGCGGGTGGTGCTGCTGGTGGTTGTCATCGCATGTCTCCTCCGATGCGTGATGTAAAGATTTGACAACAACGCTCGGAAAGCAACAAATACCCACACAAGCAGCAGTAAATCTGTAAAACCGCAGTCAAGCGGCGGGTGCAGGGTTGTAAATCCTGTAAAGGAGGAGCAGCGGTGGACACCGCGGATACGCAGATCGGGGGACGCATCAAGCGCTTGCGGCGGCAGCGGCGCCTGCCCCAGGCGGAGCTGGCGCAGGCGCTCGGGATTTCGCCCAGCTATCTCAACCTGATCGAGCACAACCGCCGCAAGGTGACGGTGCCTTTGCTGTTCGCCATTGCCGGCCAACTCGGGGTCGAGCCGGGCGAGCTGGTGGAGGGCGACGAGGGGCGCCTGGTGGGCGACCTGATGGAGGCCTTCGGGGACGACCTGTTCGCCGACAGCGACATCACCAATCTCGAGATCCGCGACCTGGCCCACGCCAATCCTGCTGCCGCCCGGGCGGTGCTGCGGCTCTATGACCGGTATCGGCATCTTGCCGCCGGCACCGCGACACCGGCGGCACAAGGCGGCGCGGAGCCCTTTCACCTCGCGACCGAAGCCATCTCCGATTTCCTGCAGCTGAACGGCAACCACTTCCCCGCGCTTGAAGACGCGGCCGAACGGGTCCGCGCCGATATCGACAGCAGCGGGGACAGCTTCGAGTCGGGCCTCAGGACCTACCTCTTCAACGTTTTCGGGCTGGAGGTCCGCCTCGCCTCCCTGCCCCATGGCATTGCCCGGCAGCTCGATGCAGGCGGCCGGCAGTTGCTGGTGTCGGACCTGCTGCCGGCGGAGTCGGCGACGTTCCTGCTCGCCCAGCACCTCGGCAACCTGTCCGCTGCCGGCGAGATCGATGCCATTATCGCTGCCGCCAATCTGCCGGAGGGCGACGCGCCGGCGCTGGCGCGGAACGTGCTGTCCTCCTATTTCGCGGGGGCAGTGGTGATGCCCTATGGGCCGTTCCTGCGGGCCTGCCGCGACCATCGCTACGACATCGAGCGGCTGGGGCGGCGGTTCGGCGCCAGTTTCGAGCAGGTCTGCCACCGGATGACGACGCTGCAGCGCAAGGGCGCGTCGGGGGTGCCGCTGCACCTGGTGCGCACCGACATTGCCGGCAACATCTCCAAGCGCTTCTCGCTGTCGGGCATCCACATTCCGCGCCATTCCGGCGCCTGCCCGCGCTGGAACATCTACTCGGCCTTTCTCGCGCCCGACCGGATCAACGCCCAGATCAGCGAGATGCCGGATGGGCGGCGCTATTTCTGCATCGCCCGCACCATCACCAAGGGCGACTACCGGCACAACGCGCCGCGACGTTACCTCTCGATCGGGCTCGGCTGCGCCATCGAGCATGCGCGCGAACTGGTCTATTCGGACGGCATCGACCTCGCGGGCGACCTGCAAGTGGTGCCGATCGGTACGGGGTGTCGCAACTGCCCGCGGCTCGAATGCGGGCACCGGGCGCATCCGCCGGCCGACCACCGCTTCCGGTTCGACGAGCGGGTGCGGCCGGTGAGCCTCTACGGCCGCATGAGCTAGCCGGCGGCGCGCTGCTCCTGGTGACGGCGCTCTTCCTCGGCCCAACCCTCGCGCCATTCGCGCTCCAGCACGGCCCGGCGCTTACCGTAGCGCTGCTCGGTGAGGCGGAGGCAGGCGATGCGATCGGTGCGGAAGTTGCGGAAGGCCTGGCGCAGCAGGCACCAGGCAGCGATGGTCTGCTTGCCTTCGTAGAAGGCGAGACCGACCGGCCAGATGGTGCGGGTGGTGGCGCGCCCCTGCTCGTCCTCATAGTCGATTTCCACTGCCCGCTCCTGGCGCATGGCGGTGCGGATCTGGCCCAGCACCGGCACCGGCTTGCGGCCGCCGCGATACATGGCGACCGGCCACAGCGCGGTGTCGCTGATGCGGTCGCGCAAATCGTCGGGCGAGGCCGTGGCGATCTTGCCCAGGGCGTTGCGGGCGGCGAGGCCCAAACCATCATCGGGCTGCGCCTCGACCCAGCGCAGGCCGAGCACCAGCGCTTCCAGTTCCTCGGCGCTGAACATCAGCGGCGGCAGGAAGAAGCCGGGTTTGAGCATATAGCCGACGCCCGCCTCGCCATCGATGGGGGCGCCGAGCCCGATCAGGGTCTGGATGTCGCGGTAGAGGGTGCGCACCGAAACGCCCTGCTCCTCGGCAAGGCTGGCCGCCGTGACCGGCCGCCGGTGGCGCCTGAGCGCATCCATGACTGCAAAGAGCCGTTCGGTCTTGTCCATGGTCCCGTATCCAGGTGCGGGGGGCAACTGGATACGAGATTCCACGACCGAATCCTAGGTCCGGAGTACGCCGCCGGTCGACTTGGTGACCGCAGCGACAACAGCGGCCGAGACCTTGTCGATGTCTTCGTCGGTCAGGGTGCGCTCGGTGGGCTGCAGGGTCACGGCGATGGCGACCGACTTCTTGCCTTCACCGACATGGGTGCCGGCGAAGACATCGAACACCGTCACGTCGGTGATCAATTGCTTGTCGGCGCCGCGCGCGGCCCGGAGGATGGTCCCGGCGGGCACCGCCTGGTCGACGACGAAGGCGAAGTCGCGGCTGACCGGCATCAGGCTCGAGAGGTTGAGCGCCGGCTTGGTGCGGGTCGGCTTGCGGCGGGGCTCGGGTAGTGCGTCGAGGTCGATCTCGAACATGGCGACGGGGCCGTCGAGGTCGAGTTCGGCAGCGCGGGCGGGATGGAGTTCGCCGAACCAGCCGATGGTTTTCGGGCCCTGGGCGACGCGGCCGCCGCGGCCGGGGTGCGACCAGGGCGCGGGCTCGGCCAGCACCTGCATCTTGTCGATGTCATAGCCGAGGGCGTCGAGCACGGCGGCGAGGTCGGCCTTGGCGTCGAAGACGGAGACGGGCTCGGCGCGGTTCTGCCAGTGACGGCCGCTGCCGCCGAGGCGGGCGCTGCCGGCGCGGAGGCCGGTGGCATAGGTGTGCTGGCCATCGGGCGTGTCGGAGAGGAACACCTGCCCGACCTCGAACAGCGCCACATCGGCGTGGCCGCGATTGCCGTTGCGGCGGGCGGCGGCAAGCAGCCCCGGCAGCAGCGAGGGCCGCATGTCGGTCATGTCGGAGGCGATCGGATTGGCAAGCTGCAGCGCCTCGCTGCCGCCACCGAAATGAACGGCTTCCGCATGCGAGATGAACGACCAGGTCACCGCCTCGTCCATGCCGCGCACGGCGAGCGCCCGGCGGGCGATGCGGCGGCGGTTCTGGATGGTGGTCAGGATGCGCGGGGCGACATGGTTCAGCCGCGGCAAGGGCTCGACCGGCACGTTGTCGACGCCGACCATGCGCATGACTTCTTCGACGAGGTCGGCCTTCTGCGTCACGTCGGGGCGCCAGGACGGCACGAACACCTTGCGGGTGTCGCCTTCGCCCTCGGCGGTGAAGCCGAGCCGGGTGAGAATTTCGACGATGCGGGCGGCGTCGACGTCGAGACCGGTGAGGCGCTTCACTTCCGCCAGAGGGAAGTCGATCACGGTGTGGGGGAACACGTCCTCGCCCGAGATCGCCGGCTCCATTGGCGTGCCGCCGCAAAGCTCCATCACGAGGCGCGTGGCGAGTTCGAGCCCGGGTTCGGTGAGCGCCGGATCGACCGAGCGCTCCAGCCGGTAACGGGCATCGGAGACGATGCCGGTCTTGCGGCCGGTGCGGGCGATCAGGTCCGGATCCCAGCTCGCGCATTCCATGAAGACGTTGACCGTCTCCTCGGTGACGCCGGAGCGGATGCCACCCATGACACCGCCAAGACAGAGTGGGCCCTGGTCATCGGCAATGACGGTCATGGTTTCGTCGAGCGTGTAGATACGGTTGTCGAGCGCGTCGAAGGGCTCGTTGCGGGCGGGGCGCAGCACCGGCTGGCCGACGATCTTGTCGGCATCATAGGCGTGGAGCGGACGGCCCCAGCCGAGCGAGACGAGGTTGGTGATGTCGACAATGGCGTTGATCGGACGCAGCCCGACGGCCTTCAGCCGCTGCTGCAGCCACTCCGGGGACGGCCCGTTCCTGACACCCTTGATGTAGCGGCCGGCGAACTTGCGGATCGCCTTGGCCTCGCCCTCGGCGAACTGCTGCGGCAGCGGGGCGATCGGGCTCGGACCCTGCGAGGGCACCGGCGTCCAGTTGGTCTCTTTCAGCGTGCCGATGCCATAGGCGGCAAGATCACGGGCGACGCCATAGACGCCCGTCGCATCGCCGCGGTTGGGGGTGATGGCGATGTCGAAGACCACGCCATCGATGCCGGCATAGTCGACATATCTCGCGCCCACCGGAGCGTCGGCCGGCAGGTCGATGATGCCGTCATGATCGTTGCTGAGCTCGAGCTCGGCGGCCGAGCAGAGCATGCCGTTGGACGGGGCACCGCGGATGACCACGCCGGCCTTGAGCTCGAAATCCTTGCCCGGGATCCAGGTTCCGGGGAAGGCGAACACCGACTTCATGCCGGTGCGGGCGTTCGGGGCGCCACAGACGACGTCGATCAGTTCGCCAGTGCCGGCATCGACCTTGCAGATGTTGAGGTGATCCGAGTTCGGGTGCCGTTCGGCCGAGACCACATGCGCCACCACAAACTTTTCCAGGGCGTTGCCCTGGTTCTCGATGGATTCGACTTCGAGGCCGATGGCGGTCAGCGCGGTGCCGATCTCCTCGGTCGAGGCAGTGGTGTCGAGATGCTCGCGGAGCCAGTCGAGGGTGAACTTCATGGCTTGTCTCTTATCGGAAATCGGACGCGCTGCCGGTGATCGGCGGCAGGGCACGGGATAGCTTGAACAATTCCACCAGCACATTGGCGAAACCGCGGGCGTCGTCGATGCCGCGGTGGGTGTGAGGGATGTGGCCGTAGAACTCGGCTGGCAGCTTGCTCATGCCCCAGTCGAGATAGCTCGCTCCGCGCAGCGTGCCGGCCATGGTGTAGAGGCAGACGCCGCCGCCGCGGAAGATCTGGCGCGTCTTGAACGGACCACCGAGCACGCGGGTGCCGGCGAATTCGTCGAGATAGTGATCCATCCACAACCCGTCGAAGATCATCGGCGCGGCCGCGAACACCTTCGGGCCCGGCAGCGACTCTACCCAGTCGGCAAAGCGCGGCATGACGATCGCCGGATCCTCGGCACCGGTAGTGGCGGCCTCCCAGGCTTCCGGCTGCGTCTGCCACCAGGCCATGGTGGTCTCGTCCGGCTTGCGGTCGGGGCGCGGGGTCAGCACCGCCTCGAACTCGCCATGGCGAGTGCCGTTCGCCTCGATGGCGACGGAGGCAAAGCTCAGCATGGAGGAGTGGAGCGGCGTCGGCCCGTCGGACTCGATGTCGGTCACGATGAAGATGGGCGAGGCGGTGCGGTTGTAGAGCGCGCGGCCGGCCGGCAGCATCTCGACCAGCCGGAAGGTCTCGCAGACGATCTCCATGTCCGGCGAGAAGCCACCATTGCGGGCGAAGTAGCGCTCGTGCCCCTCGCGCCAGGCGGCATAGTCGCCTTCCCCCTCGCGATCGGTGAACTCGGGGCGGATCTCGTCAAACCGCTTGTGCTCGACGGTTTCGGTCTCGATCACGCAGGCGGGCTCACCTGCGCCATCGAGCACGACATAAAGCTGCCCCGGCACCGGCAGGGGCTCGCTCTCGAGCGCAAAGTCCCGCAAGGCACTGCAGGTCGCCGTCTTCTTGCCGGCGAGCACGAGCGCAAGCAGCTCATCCGCCAACTTGGGCGAGTCGCCGAAGCTGAAGGTGCTGAGGTCACGATAGTGCGGCGGCAGGTCGGCCATCGGGCTTAGCTCGACAGCCCACCGAACAGGGTCGGCAGGTCGAGCGGGCGGAAGCCATAGTGCTCGATCCAGCGCTGGTCGGCATCGAAAAAGGCGCGCAAATCGGGCATGCCGTATTTCAGCATGGCAAGGCGGTCGATGCCCATGCCCCAGGCGAAGCCCTGGTAGACATCGGGGTCGAGCGCGGCATTGCGGATGACATTGGGATGGACCATGCCGCAGCCGAGGATTTCGAGCCAGTCGGAGCCCTCGCCGATCTTCACCTCGGAACCGGAGCGGTCGCACTGGACGTCGACTTCCATCGACGGTTCGGTGAAGGGGAAGAAGCTCGGCCGGAAGCGCAGGGTGACGTTGGGAACCTCGAAGAACGCCTTGAGGAATTCCTCGAGCACCCAGCGCAACTGGCCGATATGGGACGACTTGTCGATCACCAGCCCCTCGACCTGATGGAACATGGGGGTGTGGGTCTGGTCGGAATCGTTGCGATAGGTGCGGCCGGGCACGACGACGCGGATCGGCGGCTCCATCGAGGGAGTGACCCACGGCGCCTCGGGCTTGGCGTTGCTGCGCTGCATCACCCGCATCTGCACCGGCGAGGTGTGGGTGCGCAGCACCTTCTTCACCCCGTCGGGGGAGGGCTTCATGAAGAAGGTGTCGTGCATCTCGCGCGCCGGGTGCCCTTCGGGGAAGTTCAGCGCGGTGAAGTTGTAGTAGTCGGTCTCGACGTCGGGACCCTCGGCGATCGAGAAGCCCATGTCGGAGAAGATCGCGGTGATCTCGTCGATGGTTTGCGAGATCGGGTGGATGCGGCCGCGGGCGGCGGGGCCGGGCTGCAGCGGCAGGGTGACGTCCACGGTTTCGGCCTTGAGGCGGGCTTCGAGCGCCTGGGCGCGCAGTTCGGCACCGCGCGCCTCGATCAGGCCGGCGATCTCGGTCTTGAGCCCGTTGATGGCAGGACCGGCAGTCTTGCGCTCTTCGGGCGCCATGCTGCCGAGCGAGGCGAGCAGCGCCGACACGCTCCCCTTCTTGCCGAGGGCCTGGACGCGCACCTGATCCAGCGCGGTCTCGTCACCGGCAGCGGCAATGGCGGCGGAAAGCTCGGTGCGGAGCTGATCGATCTGGGCGTCGAGGGACATGGCAGTCTCGTTGGCGTCGGTTTGCGGGCGTTAGAGCATTTTGGGACGGGGAAGTCGACTTCCCGCGCCAGGCTTTGTGCTGCTCTCCCTCCCCCTTGAGGGGAGGGTCGGGGAGGGGGTGGTGCGGTGCATCACCGATGGACCCCCTCCCCCAACCCCTCCCCTCAAGGGGGAGGGGAGGCAGAGCCATGGGTTAGCGTCGCACCAAAACAAAACGCCCCGCGCCATCCCGAAAATTCGGGCGGCGCAAGGCGCGGTTTTTGACCTCAGCGAGGTGAGTTAGGCGGCGGTGACGCGGGCGTGGGTGGTGTCTTCCACGCCTTCGAGGTAACCGAGCGCCGCCTTGGCCTTGGCGACCAGGGCCGCGAACGCTTCGGGCTGGGTGATCGCGAGATCGGACAGCACCTTGCGGTCGACGGCAATCTCAGCCTTGCTGAGGCCGTCGATAAATCGACCATAGGTCAGGCCGTGCTCGCGGACGGCAGCGTTGATGCGCTGGATCCACAGGGCGCGGAAATTGCGCTTCTTAACGCGACGGTCGCGGTAGGCGTACTGGGCGGCCTTCTCGACGGCCTGCTTGGCAATGCGGATCGTCGACTTGCGACGGCCGTAATAACCCTCGGCGGCCTTCAGGACCTTCTTGTGGCGGGCGTGGGCGGTAACGCCTCTCTTCACGCGTGACATGTGTCAGCTTCCCTTCAGCGTTAGCGGTTGTACGGCATGTACCACTTCACCAGACCCTCGTCGCCCTTGGACAGGATCTTGGTGCCGCGGTTGGTGCGGATGTACTTGGCGTTGTGGCTGATCAGGCGGTGACGCTTGCCGGCGACGCCGGACTTCACCTTGCCGGTGGCAGTGAAGCTGAAACGCTTCTTGGCACCGGACTTGGTCTTCATCTTGGGCATTTTGCGGGTCCTTGAGAGTGTTCGGATGGATTTGGGCCCATCGCATTCAAAGACCGCCACGGCATGCCTTTTGGCCGGGCGGTCCGGAGGATGCGGCTCTATAGGGGGAAACCGCCGGATTGGCAAGCGGCGTGGGCGGGAAACCCGGTGCGGCATGGCTGCGTTGCTTGCCATGGCCGACACCACCCTTGCAACCGACCAGCTCGACCACATCCGCACGGAGCTGCGTGCCGAGATCGAACTGCTGAACAGCCGCCTCAACGCGCTGATCGCCTCGCAGAGCTTTCTCGTCATCGCCTATGGCTCCTCGCTCGGAGCCAGCTTCGGGGAATGGCGAACGCTGTTCACGGTCACCCTGCCGCCGCTGTTCTCGGTGCTCGGCTTCGTGCTGGTGATCGAGGCCTGGCCGGGGCTCAGGGCCGCTCATGAGGCGATCCGCCTGTGGCGGCGGCGGGAGGCCGAACTCGTTTCGTCCCACTCGGGCTACAATCCCTATACGCTCGCCACCGACGAGCAGAGTCGTCGGCGGCTGGAACAGCGCCAGCGGGCGGGCAGCTTGTTCTGGACCCGGGTGCCGGTGATCTTTCTCACCGCCTGGGTGCTGTTTTTCCTGATGCCGTTCGTTTTGTGGATGTGGGGGTGAGCCTGGGAGCCATCGGAGTGCCGCCGGCTCCTGGTGGGTACGATGGGTGTCGGGTGGGGAACTCGGGGCGTGCCCCCCCGCCTCCTCTCTAGGAAAAGATAAGTGGCTTGCCGCCTATGGCGGCTGCAACACTCGCGGGTGTCAATCGTTGCAGCCCAGTTATACCACCTAGGAGGCACCAGATGACCCAGTCGCGCACCGCAGGCACCAGCAGGATTTCGTCCGTCGGCATGCGTTTTGCTGCCCCACTGGCGGCAGCGCTGATGCTGACGGCGGGTCCGGTGCTGGCACAGGTCACGCCGGTGGAAATCCCGCAGGGCGAGAGCGAACTGTTCGGCTCGCGGGTGTTGACGACGGGCCTGTCCAACCCCTGGGCGATGCGCTGGGGGCCGGACGACATGATCTGGGTGACCGAGCGGACGAGCGGCGAGGTCACGCGGGTCGACCCGACCACCGGGGCCCAGCAGGTGCTGCTGACGCTCGAGGACGTCTATGCCGGCCCGCAGCATGAGGGGCTGCTCGGCCTGGCCCTGCATCCGGAGCTGCTCCAGGGCACCGGCAACGACTATGTCTACCTGTCCTACACCATCAACAACGGCACCGCCGAAGAGCCCGACCCCTCGGCGCAGATCGTGCGCTACCGCTGGGACGAGACGTTGCAGCAGCTTGTCGACCCCGAGATCGTGCTCGGCGGGCTGCCGGCCTGGAACGACCACAATGCCGGCCGGGTGGTGATCGGGCCGGACATGAAGCTCTATTATTCGATCGGCGAGCAGGGCGCGAACTTCGGCCGCAACCTCCGCCGGCCCAACCTGGCGCAGGCGCTGCCGACGCAGGAGGAGGTGGATGCCGAGGATTGGCGCACCTATTCGGGCAAGATCCTGCGCATGGAGCTCGACGGCTCCATCCCCGAGGACAATCCCGAGATCGAGGGCGTGCGCAGCCACGTCTTCAGCTATGGCCACCGCAACCCGCAGGGCCTCGCCTTCGGCGCCGACGACACGCTCTATGTCGCCGAGCATGGTCCAGCCTCCGACGACGAACTCAATGTCATCGAGCCCGGCGGCAATTATGGCTGGCCGCGCGTTGCCGGTTTCAAGGACGATCTGGCCTACCTTTACATCAACTGGAGCGAGGCGCCGGAGGGGGTGGACACCAGCACGGACCCGCTGCCGGACGACGTGCCGACCTTCCCCGAGACCGAGTTCGAGGAAGAGATGGTGGACCCGATCGCCACCTATTTCACCGTCGACGATGATTATCCGATCGGGGAGATCTGCGGCTATATCTGCGACCCGACCGTCGCGCCGTCGTCGCTGTTCTACTATGAGGCTGGCGAGAACGGCATCGAGGAATGGGACAACGCGCTATTGATCCCGACGCTGAAGCACGGCGTGCTCTATGTGCAGCACCTGAGCGAGGACAGGCAAGAGGCCGAGGGGCTGCCGGAGGCGTGGCTCTCGACCCAGAACCGCTATCGCGACGTGATCGTGTCGCCGGACGGCGCCAGCGTGTTCATCGCCACCGATGCCTTCGGCTCGGCGGCCCAAAAGTTCGGGCCCGAGGCGCAGCAGACCAGCGTGCTGCACAATCCCGGCGCCATCCTGATGTTCGGCTATGGCGAACAAGGCGGCTCGCTGGGCGTTGCCGCCGGCGGCACCGTCGGTGGGGCGGCGGCCGCGGGCGGCGGTGAGGCCGTTCAGGAGTGGGAAGACCCCAACACCGGCAAGGTGCCGGCCAAGGGCGGCGACAAGGTGGCGGTGGTGACCGAGGAGTCGGACGTCGCCGAAGTGGCCGGCCGCGGCCTGCCCAAATACGCCGCCAACTGCGCCGCCTGCCACGGCCCCGACGGCCGCGGCAATGCCGGCGCCGCGCTGGTGGGGAACCAGGACCTCGCCGACGAGACCTTCGTCGCCCGCACCATCGTGCACGGCTTCGGCTACATGCCGGCCTTCGGCGGCCGGCTGAGCGACCAGGATATTGCAGAGATCGGAACGTATATCCGGAACGCGTGGGGGAACGAGTTCGGGGTGCTCACGACGGAGCAGGTGGAGGCGGTAAGGTAGGGGGTTGGGCAGAGGGTTCCGCCCCAACCACCGGATGTCAGCCCTTCGGGCACAGCCCTCATGGCCTTCTCCCCTGAAATCGCTTCACCGGAGCGATTTCGCCTAGGGCCGGCTCGAAGCCCGCGCGTAAGCGGGGGCCCATCCTGAGGTGCTGGCACGACATCTAGCGGCGGTGAGGACATCTCGGGATGGGCCCCGGCTCAAGGCCGGGGTGACGCCAAAACTATTGCGACGTTCGTTAGGCCCGATGTGACACACGATCCGTCCGATGCTTGGCATCTATCCTGAGACTTCCTGATATCATCTGCCGTGCGACGCCCCCACTCTGGGTTGGTCAACCTAAGTCGTGTGGCCACAAAGTGCTTTCATAGCCAGCAGAATCGCATAATTCTTCCCCCAGATTTTTCTGGAGGAACGGCCTAGGCCGCTAGTCTAATGAAGCTCAGTCCAAATGAAATTAGTGAAGAGCTCGAGCGGGTACGAACCGGACACTACAACCAGTTCATAAGACGCTTAACTTTGCATAAGGCCAGAGGCTTTGTCGAGCAGAGCGTAGAGTTTCGCAACCCAGTAACTGCGTTGATTGGGACCAATGGCGGCGGAAAGTCAACAATCCTAGCAGGGTGTTGAAGAAGTCAGTCGGGTTCGCAGACGAAACCTGAGTGATCGGCCTTGTGGATGAAGAAGTGGCCGACGAGGCGACCGGCAGTGCCGATCATGACCCATCCGCGGCCGCAGGCTGGATCGTTGTCGTCGTAGCCTTGCCATGAGAACTCGGCGCAGGCGGCCCCGTCTCGGGAACCATAGCGAACGTCGAGGAAGCCCTTAAGCGCGCCGAAAGCGATTTCGCCATCGGCCGGGCCCTCAAAGGTGAGGTGTGCTGGTTCGACGAGATCGAGGACATCGTTGTCCCAGACATCCATTTCGACGATGCGCCAGCGGCCGGCGAAGGCCTTCGCGTATGCGGGCACCTTTGCCATCAGCCAGTCTCCGCAATCAGCTTTGGCAACCGCACAAGATTGTAGGCAGCGGCAGCGAAGGTGAAGGCCCAGCCAACCCGTTCGAGCCCTTTGAACCTGGTCTTGCGCTGTCCGGCCACAGTCTTGATCCAGCCGAACGCCTCTTCAATCCGTTTTCTGATGCGCAGGCTCACGGCGTAGCCGGATTGGCGCGCTGTGCGTCCATCAATTGCAGAGCGGCGGCCGCTGAGGTTGCGAGCCACATGCGGCGTTACCCGCATGGAGCGCAGTTCATTGATGAAATCCTCGGCATCATAGCCTTTGTCGGCGCCCAGTGTGATGGCCCGCGGCCGGTCGGCATGAGGCTCGATCATATGCAGCGCCGCCACCCGCTCGGCATGGCCATCCGCATGCGTCAGGCAGGCATCGACCAGAAGCCCGTGGCGGTTCTCCATCAGCCCGTGCCCCATGAAGCAGAGCTTGGCCTCCTTGCCCGCACCCTTCTTGTAGAGCCGGGCTTGCGGATCGGTGCTCGAAGCATGAGTGGCGTTCGACCGCTTCTGGCCGTGAAAGCTGGCATCCGGGTTGCGCCCACCACCACTGCTTGGCGGCTCATCCGTGTTGTCCTCCGGGCTGTTGGGCCGGATACTCTTCATCGACGCCCACGCCTCGATCAGCGTGCCGTCCACCGAGAAGTGTTCCGTGGATAGCAGCCTCTTGACCGGCGGCTGCGCCAAGACCGCCGCCAGGAACTTGGCGGCGATATCGCCCTCGAGCAGCCTGTCGCGGTTCTTCGAGAAGCTCGAATGGTCCCAAACCGCATCGTCGATCCCCAGACCCACGAACCAGCGAAACAGCAGGTCGAACTCCAGCCGCTCCATCAACTGGCGCTCCGAACGGATTGAGTAGAATGCCTGCAGCAGCATCGCCCGCAGCAGCTTCTCGGGCGCGATCGAGGGCCTACCCAAACCCGAGTAGAGCGAAGAAAACTCACCTTCCAGCGCCAACAGCGCCTCGTTCACCAGCCGCCGGATCGTGCGCAGCGGGTGGTCCTTCCGCACCCGTGACTCCAGATCCACATAGCTGAACAAGGCACCAGTCCTCTCGTCCGCTCCCCGCATCCCGCCTCCGCAAATCAGCGGAGTCCATTGAATCACGCAACAACCGATCCGACGAGCGACTTCTTCAACACCCTGCTAGGGGCCACTGCTATGGCCTACAAATCCATTCGACCCGGACAGTTCTTCCCGAAGTCTTTCGCCGGAGACAACTCCATGGCGGATTGGTCAATCGAATATGAACTCATCGACAAGCCCACTCATCCCACTCAGAACATCACCAAGACCGCAAAATTTACAAAGTCCAAGTGGCGACGCGACGACTTTCCGGATCGCAGCGTCCTATACATCGAAATTCAACGCACGGTTCCTGCAGGAGAACTCACCAAGTTCAAGCGGTTCTTAGGGCCAGCTCAAGAAGGCCTGAAGATCGGCAACCTCTCTGAGAACACTACCAAGTATGCGTCGGCTGTCTTAGATAAAGACATCTCGAATTACAGGGTTGCCCATATTGAGGACGACCCCACAAACATAATCTACATCGGAAAGCATCAGGGCTCCGACTATTCCCAGTTCCACTTCGGAGCTGGTGAAGCATCCATAATAGCTACGATCGACCGCATCGAGAACGCAAAAGACAACTCACTTGTTCTAATAGAGGAAGTTGAGAACGGATTGCATCCCATAGCTGTGCGGCTGTTTGTACAATACCTACAGAATGCCGCAAGACGGAAACGCCTGCAGGTGGTGTTTACCACTCACTCGCAAGATGCGATTGATGAAGTTCCTTCTGAGGGGATATGGGCATCAATCCACTCAAATACTTGGAACGGGAAGCTGAGCATCGCGAGTTTGCGAGCGGTGACCGGATCTGTCCCGAACGAAAAGGTCGTCTTTGTTGAAGATACCTTCGTACAGGAATGGGTTGAAAACGCGTTGGGGCGCTACGGTGGCGAAGCTGCCGAAACCACTAAGGTGTACCCGGCGGGGGGCTACCCAAACGTGGTCAAGGTTACGGAATTTCACAACACGAACCCAGCAAAGACTGTTCCTGCGGTCGGTCTGGTGGACGGTGATATCTATGATCCCGCTGCGAATGCGCCCCTACCTGAATATTGCCGGTTCCTGGGGGGCGGCAGCCCAGAGGCCACGGTGTTCGAGTACATCTACGACAACCGTGTCGATTTATGTTCGTTGATTCGGCAGCGGTGCTTGCTCTCCGCATTCGATGAAGAACGAATAGTTCAGGAGATCGAGAGCGTTCATAACGGCGCCCACGATCCCCATGTAGTATTCAAAAGATTAAGTGAAAAAGCTTAACTTCGTTTCTGCTCTTCGAATACGCGCGGGAATGATCGACATATTCAACGAGCAGAACAATGACTTTTGGAAAGACACAATAGAGTTCATAAGAAGCGCAAGAGCGTAGCCGAAGCGTTGTATCGATCAATGCGCCCCGTCCCAGTCCTTGGCTGCGTGCGCGTCCACCTGGATCGGCACGGTTAGGCGCACGGCCGGCTCCGCCGCACCCTCCATCACCCGCTTGATCACCGGCATGGCGGCTTCTTCGGTGCCCTCGGGGACTTCGAAGATCAGTTCGTCGTGGACCTGGAGCAGCATGTCGGCTTCGATGCCTTCGCGCTCGAGTTCGGGTTCCATGCGGATCATGGCGCGGCGGATAATGTCGGCGGCGGAGCCCTGGATGGGGGCGTTGATCGAGGCGCGCTCGACGAAGCTCCGCTCGGCGGCGTGGGAGGAGTTGGCGTTGGGGAAGTTGATCTTGCGGCCGAAGATGGTCATCACATAGCCGTCCTGCTTCACGCGGCGGCGCTGGTTGTCCATGTAGTCCTTGATGCCGGGGAAGCGCTCGAAATAGGTCTTGATGTAGTCGCCGGCGACCGAGCGCTCGATGCCGAGCTGGTTGGCGAGGCCAAAGGCCGAGATGCCGTAGATGATGCCGAAATTGATGGCCTTGGCGCGGCGGCGCACTTCCGAAGGCATGCCTTCCACCGGCACCCCGAACATTTCCGAGGCGGTCATGGCGTGAATATCGAGGCCTTCCTCGAAGGCATCCTTGAGCGCCTGGATGTCGGCGATGTGGGCGAGCACACGCAGCTCGATCTGCGAATAGTCGGCCGAGATCAGGGTCTTGCCGGGCGCGGCGACGAAGGCGGTGCGGATCTTGCGGCCGTCCTCGGTGCGTACCGGGATGTTCTGCAGGTTCGGATCGTTGCTGGAGAGGCGGCCGGTGAGAACCGAGTGCTGCGAATAGGTGGTGTGGACGCGGCCGGTGTGGGCGTTGATATAGGTGGGCAGCGCATCGGTATAGGTGCCCATCAGCTTGGTGAGCTGGCGCCACTCGACCACGGCGCGGGCGAGCGGCACGCCCTTTTGCGCCAGGTCTTCGAGCACGTCGGCGCCGGTGGACCAGGCGCCGGTCTTGGTGCGGGTGCCGCCCTCGAGCTTCATTTCGTCGAACAGGATCTCGCCGAGCTGCTTGGGCGAGCCGAGGTTGAACTTGCGGCCGGCGAGCTCGTGCGCCTCGGCCTCGAAGGCGGCGGCGCGCTGGGCGAAATCGCCGGAGAGGCGGGCGAGGATCTGCCGGTCGACGGAAATGCCGCGGCCTTCCATGCGGGCGAGGACCGGAGCGAGCGGGCGCTCGATGGTCTCGTAGAGCGTGGTCATGTTCTCGGCGGCAAGGCGCGGCTTGAGGATGCGCCAGAGCCGGAAGGTCATGTCGGCGTCTTCGCAGGCATAGCGGGCGGCTGAGGCGATATCGACCTCGGCGAAGGTCTTCTGCGACTTGCCGGTGCCGAGCAGTTCCTTGATCGACTGGCCGGGGACGCCGAGCCAGTGGTCGGCGAGCTCGGCCATGGTGTTGAACTGCGGCCCATCGAGCGAATAGCTGAGCAGGAGGGTGTCGTCGATGGAATTGACCTCGACGCCATAGCGGCGCAGCAGGCCGAGATCGTACTTGCTGTTGTGGAAGATCTTGAGGATCGAGCGGTCGGCGAAGACGGGGCGCAGCAGGTCCAGCGCCTCGCCGAGGTCCATCTGCCCCTCGGCCTTGCCGCCACCCCCAAAAATGTCGCCATCGCCGGCATGGTGGCCTAGCGGCAAATAGGCGCCGGTGCCGGGCCCGACCGAAAAGCTGATGCCGACGAGATCGGCGGTCTGGTTGTCAAGCCCGGTGGTTTCGGTGTCGGTGGCGACGATGCCGGAGCGGTAGATCACCTCGATCCAGCGCTGGAGGCTCCGGGCATCCTCGAGCACCTCGTAGGTGTCGGGATTCCAGGGGATGGCGCGTACCTTCTCGTGCTGCTCGCGGGCATGGACGACGACCGGCAGCGCATCGCGGCCCTGGGCCTGCTGGCGGGCGGCGCGGGCCTCGGCGCGGGCGGCATTGTCGAAGCCGACCGGCGAGGCCGGCTGGGCGGCAAGTGCCGGATCGGGCTCCCAGGCGTCCGGGTCGGCCCCGATCAACCCCGCAAGGCGCTTGGTGATGGTGGCGAATTCCATCGCCTTGAGGAAGGGGAAGAGCTTTCCGGGCTCGACCGGCTGGCGCTGGAGGGCGGAGAGCTCCAGTTCCACCGGTACGTCCTGCGCCAGGGTCACGAGCTGCTTGGAGATGCGGGCGAGCTCGGCATTCTCGCGCAGCTTCTCGCGGCGGGCGTTCTGCTTGATGTCGTCGACGTGGTCGAGCAGGTTCTCGATGGTGCCGTACTGGTTGATGAGATCGGCCGCGGTCTTGACGCCGATGCCGGGCACGCCCGGCACGTTGTCGACGCTGTCGCCGCACAGCGCCTGCACCTCGATCACCTTGTCGGGGGTGACGCCGAACTTGGCGAACACCTCATCGGCGCCGATCCACCTCAGCGGCGGCTGGCCAGGGCGCGGAATGGTGTCGAGCATGCGGATCGACCCGTCCGGCTCGACGAGTTGCATCAGGTCCTTGTCGGAGGAGACGATGGTGACCTTGCCGCCGGCGGATTTGGCCTGGCAGGCATAGGTGGCGATGATGTCGTCGGCCTCCCAGCCCTCCTGCTCGATGCAGGCGATGTTGAAGGCGCGGGTGGCGTGCCGAACCAGCGGAAACTGCGGCACCAGCTCTTCCGGCGCCGGCGGGCGCTGGGCCTTGTACTGGTCGTAGATGTCGTCGCGGAAGGTCTTGGCCGAATGGTCGAAGATCACCGCCATGTGGGTCGGCTCGTCCTCGCCCTTGAGGTCCTCCATCAGCTTCCACAGCATGTTGCAGAAGCCCTGGACGCAGCCGACCGGCAGGCCGTCCGACTTGCGGCTGAGCTGGGGCAGGGCATGGAAGGCGCGGAAGATGTAGCCCGAGCCGTCGACGAGCAGCAGATGCATGGAACCGATTCCGTTGAACGCGGAGCCGGACTTTAGGGCAGATGCCGCCGGGGCAAAAGGGCGCGCGGGCCGGTCCGCAATTCGGTCATGTTTGTAACCTAGGTCTTAACACTCAACTGACCGTTCGCGGGCACCCTTCGGCTCCGCATCCCGGTTTGGTCTGCCACGGGCGGGCCATCTGCTTTTGCCGAAGACCCCGAAAGTTGCGCCCTTGAGCAGTGAACCGGCTACCATTCTCGTCGTCGATGACGATGCCCTGATCACCATCGGGACCGTCGACCTGGTCAACGGTCTCGGCTATCGCGCGCTCGATGCCTATTCCGGGGCCGAGGCGCTGGTGATTCTGGAGAGCCCGCAGCCCATCCACGCGCTGATCACCGACTATGGCATGCCCGACATGAATGGTGCCCGCCTGGCGGAGCTGGCGCAGGGCATGCGTCCGGGTCTGCCGGTGATCCTCGCCACCGGCTATGACGACGTGCCGGAAGCGGAGGCCATGGCCTTGCCACGGCTCACCAAGCCCTTCCGGGACGAAGAGGTGCGCGACCTCCTGGCCACGATCGTCGCCGTCGGGGCTTGATCTTTTCCCCGCCAAGCCATTTATGGTTCATCGAAATCCCAGCCATTCGCCCGTCCCGGGCGTGACCTAGAGTGCGGGGGAACGGGAGGCGGCCCTGAACGGGGACCTGCGGACGACCATCGACTTTGCGGCCCTGTTTGAAGCCGCACCCAACCCCTACGTCCTGTTCGACCGTGATCTGACCATCGTGGCCTGCAACGCCGCCTATGAGCGCGAGGTGCAGCGGCCGCGCGATACCGTCATCGGCCGCAACCTGTTCGAGGCCTTTCCGTCGGACCCCGATTCACCTGGCGGCAGCCTGTTGCGTGGCTCGCTGGCAAAGGTGCTGGCGGAAGGTCGCCCCGACGAGTTGGCGCTGATTCCCTACGACGTCAGCCCGACGGGCGAGCCCCCATCGCTTCGCTACTGGAGCGCCACGCACACCCCGATCTTCGGCGCCGATGGGCGGATTGCCTACGTATTGCAGCACACCACCGACGTCACCGCGGTGGAAACGCTGCGTCGCACTGCCCGCAGCCTCAAGGATGAGGCGGGCATTCTCGGTCGCGCGGCGGCAGTTCAGGCCGAAAACACCGCGCTTGCCCAGCAATCGGAGGAGTTGCGGCGGCTGTTCCAGCAGACCCCCAGCTTCATGGCAGTGGTGAGCGGGCCCGACCACGTTTTCACTCTGGTCAACGACGCCTATCAGCGCCTGGTGGGGCTCGACCGCGACATTCTCGGCAAGTCGGTGGCCGAGAGCATGCCGGAAATGGTGGAGCAGGGCTTTACGCGCCTCCTGGACCAGGTGCGGCGCACCGGCGAGCCATTCATCGGTCGCGGTGTGCCGGTGATGGTGCAGCAACCCAGCGGCAGCGCCGAACTGCGCTATCTCGACTTCATCTACCAGCCGATCCGCGATGTCGACGGTGCGGTCGCCGGCATCTTCGTGCAGGGCCACGACATCACCGAGCAGAAGCTGGCCGAGCAGGAATTGCTGCGCCAGCGCGAAATGCTGCGCATCGCCCAAGAGGCGGGGGGCGTCGGCACCTTCGTGTGGGATCTGGGCACAGGGCTGTTGACCGGCTCGCCCACCTTCAACCTGCTCTACGGCCTGCCGGCCGACAGCGGCCCGCGGCCCTATACCGACTATGTCGATGCGGTGCATCCCGACGATCGCGAGCGGCTGGCGACCGCGGCCGGCCGCAGTCTCGAGGAGGGCCTGCGCCGTACCGAATACCGCATCGTCCTCCCGGACGGACAAGTGCGCTGGCTCGAGCGGCAGGGCAATGTGCTGCGCGGTGCCTCCGGCGCCCCCACTCACGTGGTCGGCGCCAGCTTCGACATCACCGCCCGCCAGGACCGCGAGGCGCAGATGGCGCTGCTGACGCAGGAATCATCGCATCGCATCAAGAACCTCTTGACCATGGTGCAGGCTATCGTGGCGCAGACGCTGCGCTCGGCCGACAGCATGGCCATGGCGCGCACCAGCGTCGCGGATCGCCTCACGGCCCTGGCGCAGGCGCAGGATCTCTTGACCAACGGCCTCGAAGACGGCGCCGGACTGCACGACCTGGTGGTGTCGGCGACGCGGCTGCATGACGATGGCCAGCGTTTTCATGTCGAAGGTCCCAATATCCGCCTTGGCAGCCGTCCGGCGCTGGGGGTGGCGCTAATGCTGCACGAACTCGGGACCAACGCCGCCAAATATGGCGCGCTCAGCATTGCTGAAGGGCGTGTCGATATCACCTGGCACACCGATGCAGCGGGCAATGTCGAGTGGCAGTGGGCGGAGCGGGGCGGACCGGAAGTCCACCCGCCGCAGCGGCGCGGCTTCGGCTCGTCGCTGATCGAGCGGGGGCTGTCCTCGCTGCCGGGCAGCAGCGTCAGCCTGACTTACCATGCATCAGGCGTGGTGTGTCGGGCGCATCTGGCCGTGGCCGGACGGACGGGCTAGCGCAGGCCCGACACCTCGAGAAGGCCGAGGCGCTTGGCGTCGTAGTAATAACCGCGGGCATAGTAGCGCACCGCCAGGTCAGGATTGCCCTTGGCGGTGACATAGGCGCCGGCGAGGTAGCGCACGGCGTAGCGCAGATTGGTCTCGGCATCGAGCAGGCCACTGGGCGAGCCGCGATAGCCCATGCCGCTGGCAGTGGCGTGGCTGATCTGCATCAGGCCGTAGTAAGGGCCGTTGCGGGCGGCCGGGTTGTAGTTGCTCTCGCGCACGATGACGCGGCGCACCAGCGATTCCGGAACGCTGTATTGCTGGCTGTAGTGGCTGATCAACCCATCGAGCTGGTTGCCGGTATAGGCAAGGAGCTTGGGTGCGGCGGGCACCACCGCCGCATCGGGCACGTGCCCAGCCGGAGTGGACGAGGGCGTTGCCAGGGCCGCGAGCGCTGCCGTGGCCTTGCCGCCGGGAGCCGGCTTGAGGCCACTGATCGAGCACCCGGTCAGCAGCAGGCTTGCCGCGGCGAGTCCGGCGAGGCAAACGCCGGTGCGAAGGGGTAGTCTGGTCATGCCGCGATCCTAGCCGATTGTCGCCCTGCCGCCCATACGGGCAAATCGCGGCGGCTTGATGGCTCTTGTGTGACGACGCACTTCTACTGGCGCAGTCGTGAACTTTTCCTTCCCCACCCGTTGCGCGTGCCCCCGGCTTTGGCTAGTTTGCGCCCATCCGCCGGACCCGTTCGGCCAATGCACCCGTAGCTCAGCTGGATAGAGCGCTGCCCTCCGAAGGCAGAGGCCACAAGTTCGAATCTTGTCGGGTGCGCCAATATTTCCAAAACGAGATCGTTTCCACTCGGCGTGCGGCTTCGCGGCCGTGTTGCCGACATAGTGGGCTGCTGTCTTCGACCTATGTGGTGTCCTATCACAGCAATGGCTTCTACTCGGCGACGGCCAATGGGTTTGCGACCGCGGTGGCCAATGGCAGTCTGACCGCACCGGCAAGCGGCAGTTCCGGTGGAAACGGGGTGTTCGCCTATGGACCGACGAGCTTCCCCTCCGGGACATTCAACGCCACCAACTACTGGGTGGACGTGATCTTCGAATAGCTCGCGACTAGATCATTGGAGCGAGAGCGCCTCCGGCGGACAAGGACCAATGATGTCCTTGGGAGGACAGGTCATGCCCCGTGGCCTTCGGGTGCTTCTGCTTGCCGTATTGGCGTGGGTGCTGGTGGTGCTGGCAGCCTGGGTCCTTCTGAGCCTTTTCGGGTGATCTCGCGCCGGTCTCGATAGCGCTCGGCTTTGCCGCTAAGGTGGCGGGCAGAGGCTGCTGGAGTTCGCCCGTGTTCCTGTCGGTGTTCGACGTGTTCAAGATCGGGGTGGGTCCGTCAAGTTCCCACACCATGGGACCGATGGTAGCGGCCGGACGATTTCTCGCAGAACTGCGCGATGGCGATTGGCCCCGCCCGGCGCGGGCGCAGCCGGTGGCGCTGACGGCGAGCCTGCACGGATCGCTCGCCTTTACCGGCCTCGGGCATGGCTCGGGTCGGGCGGTGATCCTGGGGCTCAGCGGCTTGTTGCCGGATACGGTCGACCCGGACCGGATGGACGCGGTTGTCGAGGGCGTCGAGCGCACAGGACGGGTGGAGCCGCCGGGGCACCCACCCTACCGGTTCCGGCCGGCGCGCGACCTGGTGTTCGACAAGCAGACGCGGATGCCGCTGCATCCGAACGGGTTGCAGTTCACCGCCTTCGACGAGGGCGGCGCGCTGCTGCTCAGGCGGGCATTCTATTCCGTCGGTGGCGGCTTCGTCATGTGCGAGGCGGAGATGCTGGCCGGCGACACCAAGGTGGCAGCAAGTGGGCCGGCGGTCCCCTACCCCTTCGACTCCGCCGCGGCAATGCTGGCCATGGCAAGACAATCCGGCCTGTCGATCGCCGAGATGAAGCGGCGCAACGAACTGGCGCTGCGCAGCGCCACGGAGCTTGAACACGGGCTCGACCGGCTGTGGCAGGCGATGTCGGACTGCATCGACCGCGGGTTGCGCCGGGAGGGGCGCTTGCCCGGCGGGCTCAAGGTGCCACGGCGGGCCAGGGGCATCCACGAGCGACTCGAGGCGGCGCGAACGCGCAACGTGTTCAATCCGCTCGCCGCCAATGACTGGCTCTCAGTGTTCGCCATGGCGGTGAACGAGGAGAATGCCGCGGGCGGTCGGGTGGTCACGGCGCCGACCAACGGCGCCGCCGGGGTGATCCCGGCGGTATTGCGGTTCTATGTCGAACAGGTGGGCGGCGCCGAACGCCGCGGCATCCATGATTTTCTCCTTACCGCCGCAGCCATTGGCGGCATCGTCAAGCACCGCGCCTCGATTTCGGGCGCCGAGGTCGGCTGCCAGGGCGAGGTTGGTTCGGCCTCGGCCATGGCGGCGGCGGGGTTGTGCGCGGTGATGGGCGGCACGCCCGAGCAGGTGGAAAATGCCGCCGAGATCGCGCTCGAGCACCATCTTGGCATGACCTGCGACCCGGTCGGCGGGCTGGTGCAGGTTCCCTGCATCGAGCGCAATGCCTTCGGGGCGGTGAAGGCGGTGACAGCGGCATCGCTGGCACTGATGGGCAATGGCGTCCATGCCGTGTCGCTCGATGCCTGCGTCGAGACCATGCGCCAGACCGGGCGGGACATGAACGAGCGTTACAAGGAGACCAGTCTCGGCGGCCTTGCGGTCAATGTGGTGGAGTGCTGAGCTTTCAGCCGCGCTGCATCAGGCGGCGATGAAAGCCGAGATGCTCGCGGTCCGGCCAGAACATCGTCTCCTCGGGCAGAAACAGCTTTTCGCCCAACCGGCGCGCCAGCGCTGGCTGCAGCCGGTGCGGCTCGGGCAGGAGGATGCGGTAGTCGTCGGCGATCACGATATGGCCAGCGCGGAAAGCGCGGCCAGCATGTTCCTCCACCGCCAGGTAATTGGTGATGGCGAGCGGGCCGCCGCTGTCGCGCGGGCGGATGGCGACGGCTTCGAGATGGGGATGGATCAGGCCGCCTTCGGGCAGGAAGCGCTCGCCAGTGAGGGCGCAGCGATAGCCATAAGCGGTGAGCACCAGACGGTAGAGACCCGCCTGCGGATTGTCGCCCAGCCCCTCCGGCTTGTCAGGCGCAACCATCCCTCGCCTCCGTATTCACCCCTAAGGGAGAATACGTATCTGGCGGCAAAGGACAATGGCGTCCCGTCGGCGCAGGGAGGCTACTCGGCGAGAAGGAACTCGGCCAGGGCGGTGAGGTCTTCGTCGGTCCAGTGCGAGGTGGAGTCGGCGATCACCTCGCCCATCGGGCCGCCGAGGACGTCGAAATTGGGGGTGAAGCCGTCCCTGAGCGTCTGCACCAGGGTGGGGACGTCGTAGCCCTCCTCGCGCAGCGCTGCCGCGGTGATGGCGGGGGCGCGGCCGCCGACGCCGCCGGGGGAGCCCGTCAGCGCCTGGTCCCATTCGATCGCGCCGAAGACGTTGCGGGGCGTGTGGCAGGCGACGCAGTGGGCGGGGCCGAAGGCGAGGTACTTGCCGCGATTATAGGTCTCGGAGCGGCCGGGCTCGGGCTCGAAGCGGCGCGGGGTGAAGAACAGGTTCTTCCAGCCGGCGGCGGCCAGGCGGATGTTGAAGGGGAAGGGCAGGTCGCCGGCCGGCTCGGCAACGGGTTCGGTGGCAAGAAGCGCCGCGTGAAGATCGGCGACCTCCTGGTCGCTCATCAGTGTGTAGTTCTCATAGGGGAACACCGGGTAGAGGTGCCCGTCGGCGCCCATGCCATTGCTCATGGCGTCGGCGAACTGCGCCAGCGTCCAGTTGCCGATCCCCGCTTCGGGGTGGGCGGTGATGTTGGGCGGCACGAAGGTGCCAAAGGGCGTTGCGAGCCCCGCACCGCCGGCGAGTTCGGGTCCGCCATTGGCCGCATCGGTGTGGCAGGAGATGCAACCGCCGATTCGAAGCAGGTAGGCACCGCGCTCGGCATCCCCCACCAGCGTCAGGTCGCGCGACGGACCGGCAACCGGCTTCAGAAGATAGAATCCCGCCGAAACTGCCACGATCAGCACGACGACGCCCACAAGCCACCAGCAACGCACCTGGTTCTCCCTCCGTAAGCCGTTGAGGAAAAGAGCAGATTGGCCACCAGCGTGCAATCGGCGGGCCGATCACTAGCCCGAGAGTTCATCCACTCACGCAATCCAGCCTCCAATTCGGCCCCCACAAACGGGTAGGGCGCGGCCCTGCGCGATCCTCTATTCCGCCCCGCCATCACGCGCCGGGGAGCGGCGCCTTTACTTGGAGCGGACAAGATGAACGTCGTCATGCGGGTGGCTGCACCCGAACTGACTGGTCAACTGGCACGCGGCGTCGAGACCCTCGCCCTCAGGATGAAGGGCCGGATCATCACCACGGGTGACACGGATTATGATGCATTGCGCGCGGTGGCGCTCGGCAACTGGAACCACCAGCCGCTGTTCATTGCCCGCGTGCAGGACGCGGCCGATGTTGCCGATGTGGTCGACTTCGCCCGCCGCAACGAACTCGAGATCGCCATTCGCAGCGGCGGTCACTCGGTGTGCGGGCACAGCAGCAGCGCCGGTGGCGTCGTCATCGACCTGCGCGACCTCAACGGCATCGACATCGATACCGCGGCGATGACGGTTTGGGCCGGCAGTGGCCTTACGGCGGGAGAGGTGTCCGCGGCGCTCGACCAGCACCAGGTAGTGGTGGGCTTCGGTGACTCCGCCGGAGTGGGCATCGGTGGCCTCACCGTGGGCGGCGGGCTCGGCTACATGGCACGCAAGCATGGCCTCACCATCGACGCCCTGCTGGCGGCCGAGATCGTCACCGCCGCGGGGGACATCCTGACGGTCGACGAAGGCAATCATGCGGACCTGTTCTGGGCCATTCGCGGCGGCGGCGGCAATTTCGGCGTGGTCACCCGGTTCAAGTACCGGCTGAACCCGCTGCCGGAGTTCACCGGCGGGCCGCTGGTGCTGCCGGCGACACCGGAAGTGGTCACCGGCTTCGTGACCGCTGCCCGGGCGGCACCGGAAGAGCTGACCACCATCCTGATCGCGATGCCCTGCCCGCCGATGCCCTTCCTACCGCCCGAACTCTACGGCAAGACCGTGCTGATGGGCATGATGGCCTATGCCGGCCCGGCTGCGGCTGCCGCGGTGGCACTGGCGCCGTTCCGGGCACTGGCGACGCCATTCGCCGACCTGGTGCGGCCCGGCCCCTACAGCATGATGTACCTGCCCGAAGAGCCGGGCATGACGCCGGCTGTATCGGTACGGGCGCGGTTCATCGATGACATCGACCTGAAGCAGGCCACGGACATGCTGGAGCGGGTGAGCGCGTGTCCGGCGCCGATGCGGATGGCGCAGATCCGCATCCTCGGTGGGGCGGCGGCGCGTGTGCCGGCCGAAGCCACGGCCTATGCGCACCGGTCAGCGCCGATCCTGTTCGCCTACCTTGCGATGGACGGTGGCGCCGAAGCGGCGGCGCGCAACGACCGCTGGGCGGCGGATGGGATCGCCGCCCTCGGCACGAGTGCCATGGCCGGCACCTATGTGAACTTCCAGGCGGAACAAGGCGCCGACAGTCTCGACCAGGTCTACCCGGAAGCCACCCTGGAGCGACTGCGCGAGATCAAGCGCCGCTACGACCCGACCAACCTGTTCCGGTTGAACCAGAATATCCCACCCGCCGCATGACCGATCCCGGTCAATTCTGGTGACGCCGTAACGGCGCCGGAGCTGCTCAGCAGTTCCGGCGCCGATTTGTTTCTCACCGGCCTCGGTCGTTATTTTCCGTTATCTTGCCCGATCTGCCCACCTGTTTGAGGGGCGAGGCAAGTCTCAACAAATGATTAATGGCGCGCAACCGGGGCGATGACTTCGCCCCGTCCCTTCTTTCACATCGAGACCATCATGCGCCGCACGTTGCTGCTTTCGAGCCTCTATGCGCTCGCCCTTGCCTTTCTGGCCCTGCCCTATGGCCTGGCCGCCTGAACCCATGCCGAGGACAAACAGATGACCCGCCTGCCCCCCACCATCGACTTCGACGAGAGCCAGCATCCCGAGCTGACCTCGATCTTCCGCGACATCGATGCCGCCATCGCGGCCGTGATCGCCAGCGACCCGGCGTTCCGGCCGCGGCCGGCGAGCAAGCGCCGCCGACCGGCGGCAAAAGGTGCGGCCGCACCCGCCGCTCGGACGCGCCGCAGCCAGCGCGCCGCGGCGTGAGCCCTACTGATCCTCGAGGCTGACCGGACTCGATATGAACAGGCTGATCAGGTCGGCCTGACGGTCGGTCTCGGTTTTGCGGAACAGGTTCTTGAGCGTGTAGCTCACCGTGTTGCGCGAAATACCGAATTCCTCGGCGATCTCGTCGAGCCGCAGGCCACGCGCCAAGGCCAGTGCCAGCCGCGTCTCTGCCGGGGACAAACCATAAAGCTGCGCGACCGCCTCGGCCGCGGCGCTGAGGCGCCGCTCGGGGTCGGTGACGAAGAGCCCGACCACCGGCTCGCCCGGCTGCGCCGGACCCCGGCCCAGCGGGCAGGCCACGGCGAACAGGGCGCGACGGCCGGAATTGCGGCTGAGCGCCACCGCCTGACTCGCCTGCCGATCACCGGCAGTCGCCCGGGCGATCGCCACATCGACGATATCGCGCAGGGCCTGAGTCTGCTGCGGTTTCTCGCCACGCAGCAGACCCTCGCGCGAGACGCTGATGCCGTCGGCTTCGGTTACCAATTCCTCGGCGCGGCGATTGCGGAACAGTACCTTGCGTTCGCTGTCGAGCAGGAACACGCCGAGGGCGATGCGATTGAGCGCCTCATCGGCACCGAGCAGGGCCGAGCGCACGCTGCCGCCGGCGCTGCCTTC
Organism: Devosia albogilva; assembly: GCF_042685625.1. Lineage (NCBI taxonomy): Bacteria > Pseudomonadati > Pseudomonadota > Alphaproteobacteria > Hyphomicrobiales > Devosiaceae > Devosia > Devosia albogilva. The sequence goes on along the minus strand of NZ_JBHUNP010000001.1, from coordinate 1,846,717 downwards.
GCCCCGCACCGCGCCCTTGATGCGCGCGACCTGGTCGAGGCGCGCCGCGACGGTGATCAGCATCAGATCGAAATCGATGGGCTTGGTCAGGTAGTCGTCGACCCCCGCTTCCTTGCCGGCGATGATGTCGCGGCGGCTGGCAAGAGCGGTGAGGAAGATGAAGGGCAGATCGCCAAGGCCGGGCTCCTGCCGCACCAGCCGGAGCAGTTCGAGCCCGGACATCTTCGGCATGGTGATGTCGCACAGCACCAGGTCGAAACGGCTGGCACGTAACTGTTCCAGCGCGTCCTGCCCATTGGCCGCTTCAGCCACCTGATAGCCGGCAGCGGCGAGTTCCTCGCAGATATCGGCCCGGAGGTCGGCTTCGTCCTCGACGCAGAGAATGGTGGCTGTCATGGCCCGGCAATCACTTCAGTGTTGAGAATGGGCGCCTCGCTGGCCTCTGGGGCCGGGCGGCGGAAGGGGAAACGCAGGGTGAAGGTCGAACCCTTGCCCTCGACGCTGTTCACCTCGATCCGGCCCCGATGCAGATCCATGATCTGGGCGGCAAAGCTGAGGCCGATGCCGGTGCCGGGAATACCCTCGGCGGTGCGGGCACGATAGAAGCGGCGGAACAGCGAACCGAGCTCATCCTCCGGCACACCGACACCTTGATCGGTCACCTCGATGACGATGTCGCTGCCGACCCTGGCGGCGTGCACCTTCACCGAACTGCCGGCGGGCGAATATTTGAGCGCGTTGGAAATGAGATTCTGCACCGCCTGCTCCAGCAGCGTGGTGTCGGCTTCTATCGCGCGGGGAAGGTTTTCGATCTCCAGCGCGATCCGCCGCTGATCCTGCTCGGGCTGGCTGTCCCACACACCTCTCAGCAGTTCCTCGAGGTCGCAGGAGCGCAGGTTGAGGGCGATCTCGCCCTCTTCCAGGCGCGCCGCGTTGAGAGTGCTTTCCATCAAACGGGTCAGGCGCAGGCAAGCCGCCCGGATCTTCTCGGCGCGGGAGGCGATCTCGTCCTCGCTCATCAACGAACCGCGGCGCACCATGCGCTGGGCGCTGGCGTCGATGATCGCCAGTGGGGTGCGGAACTGGTGCGACACCACCGAGATGAAGGCGCGGTGCAGCCGCGACACCTGCCGCTCCCGTTCAAGGGCGGCCTCGGCGCGCACCATCTTGCCATGCTCGCCGACCAGGATGCCGGCGAGCAGCAGTCCTGCCGCCATGGTGGCGACCAAAGTCGCCAGCACCTCGAACAGGGTGTGGCGGCGCTGCTCGCGAATGGCGGCATCGCGCTGGCGCTTGCTGAACAGGGCGGCATTGGCGACATCGCGTAGCGACGCCGCAAGCTCCAGCGCCTCTTCATGGAGTGTCGCGACGGCGGAGCCATCGTCGGGTTGGAGGGCCTGCAGCACGCCATGGGCGCCGTCCACCGTCAGTCGGAACTCATCCAGCTGCCCGGAGTAGCCGAGCCCCTGCAGCTGCCGGTGCGGCTCACCCTGCTCGAGCACCGCGATGCGGCTGCTCAGCAGGTCGAGCAGCAGTTGCACCTCGTCGCGTGCCACTTCTCCCTGGCCGTAGCCCCGCACGGCATCGGCGAAGCGGACCGCCTCATACTGCCCCTGGCTCGACAGCCACACCATGTCCTCGGTGATGTAATCGGCGGTGGCGTTTTCGCTTGAAAGCAGCCGCAGCGTCGCCGCGACCAGCAGCGCGAACAGGATGGCCATGGCGACGAGAGCCAGGAGAAAGCGCCGGGTCATCCACGGCCTGAGGCTCATTGGACTTGCAGCTCCCGCAACTGCCACACCCACCGGTCGTTGTATTGCGGCTCCTGCAGTTCCGGATGGGCGTCGCGGGGGTAGACGATCCACAGCGGACCACGGTCGCGCACCTGCATCTCGGCGCCGTTCATGACCGTGGCGAGCAGGACGTCATAGAGCGCGGCATCCTCGAAGGGGATGGGCGCGCGATAGTCGTTGAGGGCGAGGCCGGTGATGGTGGTGCCGACGGCGCCGACCCGCTCCAGCACATCGCGCAGCAGCACGCCCTGGAAGTGCTGCACGCCGTCGGTCCACGCGGTGGTGGTGCTGACCTCAGTGAGCCCCAGGGCATACAGCATGTCGCGGTCGAACTCGGCGCCGCGCCCGGAATTGGTGACTGCCACTGCGCCACTCACCACCAGGATCACCGGTCCGGTCGGCTGCGGCAGCGGTTCGGCGGCAGGTGGCGCCGCCGCCGTCAGGGCGAACAGCAGCGCGGCCGCCAGCCATCGCCAACCGGCGCCCAGCCCACCTGCACCTGACTTGCCCCTTGGCATCTTGAGTGTCGCCCCTCTGGCCCGGCTCCCTCGGGCGTCCATCGTATAATGGCGCTCAATATTTCGCTTGGTCCAGCGACGCCAAGCAGAAAAACGCACCATTGATACGATTTTACCTGTTCGGGTGGGGACACGACAGAAAACCAGGCCGGGCGGATCGCGCTCTACTACCCTCATCCGGCGAACCACTCGTTTGGGTGGCGACGACGCGGGATCACGCGTGGTCTTGGGACCGCAATACCTGCGGTCACTGCCGCGACCTCCACAACTTCTGGAATCCGCCATGTCACACCATCATCGCGACCTGCCGCTCGGCATTTACGTGCTGATCGGAGTCTCAGTGGTCAATTTCGAGCTCTTCGGTCCAGGCACCACCGTGGTGGTCGGCCTGGGAACGATCATCCTGGCGATGCTGGCGGCGCTGGTGGGACATGAGCTTCGCCGCCGGATGATTCCGCCGGACCCACGCAAACGCGTGGGGCGAAGAGATGAGCAAGCGGTTAACACCACGGCGACCGGTGGCGCTCGCTCCTGACTTCCCGACGTGCCGGTGCCTCCTATTTCCTGACCTCCCTCGCCGCCCGCGCCCTGCCGGGCGGCTTTTTCTTGGCTGGGCGCAACGCACCCCGGATTTCGCCGAAGGTGCCCCTCAAACGGGTGGGGCGGCAGACCGGAGGCGGCCCTAGATCGGCGCCACACAAGTTCTTGGAGAACATCATGCTCGAGTTTCTCGATGCCTGGCGCCTGAAGCGCCGCCACCGCCAGACCCAACTGCACCTTGCCGAACTCAGCGATCACCTGCTGGCCGACATAGGCATCAGCCGGGCCGAGATCATCGAGCTCGACGCCTATCGCACGAGGCGCAAGCGCCACGGGGCCGGCCGCTGATGCGCTATGTGCCTTCGCATCTGCGCCGCCGCCGTCGGCCGCTGTTCCGCGCCTGGCACCTGCTGCTGCTGCTGTCGGTGGTGGTGCTGACGCCCAAGCTCGACATGGGCAAGTTCCCGCTGCTGGCGAGCTGGTTGCCGGCCGAAACGGCAGAGCAGACGCAGCGCGGCTGATCGCGGGGGGTGGACCGGGTCAGGAGTTCAGAGACGGCTACCCTGCACGCCTCCGCTCGCGATCGACAAAGCCGATGGCCAAGGCGCCGATCATGGCCATCAAGGCGCCAACCAGCGCCAGATCCTGATAGGCACCATCGCGCCCCCACAGGCCGAAGACCAGCGACTTCCGCGAACATCGCCTCGGACGAGCGTTCATCCGTGACATTTTGCATCCACGATGATGCCTGCGCTCCGGGCAGGCGCAGCATGGTGACGGCGCGATGAGTCTTCTCTTCGGCACATAGACAGCTTCAGCGGGAACACCGAAAGTATCCCGCGCGCGGGCTGAATTTGCTCCGCCGGCTTGGCGGGGCTCAGGGTTGCAGCAGCGCCTCCACCGCGTCGGCGACAGCGCGGGCGGCGCCGGCGGCTTCATGGTCGACGCCGGGCAGCACATGGAGGGTCGCCTGCGGCAGCACCGAGCGGTAGCGCTCGGCATGAGAGACAGAAACGGTGTCGTCGGCATCGCCAATGAGGAGGCGGACGTGCCGCAGTGCTGTGAGGCGATCCCGCGCTCCGGGCGGCAGGGCATAAACCTCGAACCCGTCGAAATCCCAGTCCGGCATGCCCCAGAAGGGCGCCGCGAGGAGAACGACGCCTCGAAGGCCTCGCGGCAGCGTGTCCACCGCCGCGAGGTGCTGCAGCAGGCTCGAACCGCCGAGCGAGTGGCCGACGGCGACAAAGGGCTCCTGCTGTCGCGCCAGCGCCGCGGCGATGGCGGGCAGCCAGAGACCAGGTTCGGGGTTTTCCGGCTCCGGCATCAGCGGGGCGTCCACCGGCACATCGGCGCGAAGCTCGGCTTTCAAGGCGGCAAGCAGGGCCGAGCTGCCTTCCCCGGGCCCCTGTGCACCGGCACTATGGATGAACAGCACTCCCGCCATGTCACACCCCCAAACAAAAAGGCCCGGATCGCTCCGGGCCTTCCATTCGAGCCGCTTACTCGGCGGCGGTTTCTTCCTTGGCGATTTCCTTGCCGGTCGCCTGGTCGAGAACCTTCATCGACAGGCGGACCTTGCCGCGCTCGTCGAAGCCGAGGAGCTTGACCCAGACCTTGTCGCCTTCCTTGACCACGTCGGTGGTCTTGGCGACGCGCTGGTCGGCCAACTGGCTGATGTGGACTAGGCCGTCCTTGGCACCGAAGAAGTTGACGAAGGCGCCGAAATCGGCGGTCTTCACCACGGTGCCCTGGTAGATGCCGCCCACTTCCGGCTCGTCAGTGATCGAGCGGATCCACTTGATCGCCGCTTCGATCTGCGAGCCTTCGCTGGACGAGACCTTCACGGTGCCGTCGTCCTCGATGTTGATCTTGGCGCCGGTCTTCTCGACGATCTCGCGAATCACCTTGCCGCCGGTGCCGATCACTTCGCGGATCTTGTCGGTCGGGATCTTCAGGGTCTCGATGCGCGGGGCGAACTCGCCCACTTCGCCGCGGGAGGTCGAGATGGCCTTGGCCATTTCACCGAGGATGTGGGCACGGCCTTCCTTGGCCTGGGCCAGGGCGACGCGCATGATCTCTTCGGTGATGCCGGCGATCTTGATGTCCATCTGCAGCGAGGTCACGCCTTCGGACGTGCCGGCCACCTTGAAGTCCATGTCGCCGAGGTGGTCCTCGTCGCCGAGGATGTCGCTCAGCACCGCATAGCGCTCGCCTTCGAGGATCAGGCCCATGGCAATACCGGCCACCGGACGCGGCAGCGGCACACCGGCATCCATCAGCGCCAGCGACGTGCCGCAGACGGTGGCCATCGAGGAGGAGCCATTGGACTCGGTGATCTCCGACACCACGCGAATGGTGTAGGGGAATTCTTCTACCGACGGACGGATCGGGTTGATGGCGCGCCAGGCGAGCTTGCCGTGGCCGATCTCGCGACGGCCGGGCGAACCCATGCGACCAGCTTCACCGACCGAGTAGGGCGGGAAGTTGTAGTGCAGCAGGAAGTTTTCCTTGCGGAGGCCTTCGAGCGTGTCGACATACTGCTCGTCTTCACCGGTGCCGAGGGTCGCAACCACCAGCGCCTGGGTTTCGCCGCGGGTGAAGATGGCGGAACCATGGGTGCGGGGCAGCACGCCGACTTCGGCCAGGATCGGGCGGACGGTCTTGGTGTCACGGCCGTCGATGCGCGAACCGGTGTCGAGGATGTTCCAGCGCACGATCTTGGCCTGGAGGTTGTGCACCACCTCGCCCAGATCTTCCTTGGAGATCTCGCCGGCTTCGATGCGAGCGGCGAAAGCCTCCTTCACCTTGGCGTTGGCGGCATCAACCGCAGCATAGCGCTGCTGCTTGTTGGTGATCTGGTAGGCAGCGCGCAGGTCGGCCTCGGCAATGGCGAGGACTTCCTTTTCGAGCGCGGTGTAGTCCGGCGGCGTGAAGTCGCGCGGTTCCTTGGCGGCGAGTTCGGCTAGCTTGATGATCGCGTCGATGACCTTCTTGCTCTCGGCGTGACCAAACATCACGGCGCCGAGCATCACTTCCTCGGAGAGCTCCTTGGCTTCCGATTCAACCATCAGGACGGCGTCGGCGGTGCCGGCCATGACGAGGTCGAGCTTGGAGTCGCTGCGGCGGTCGACCGGCAGGTTCAGGACGTATTCGCCATCGACATAGCCGACGCGAGCGGCGCCGATCGGGCCCATGAACGGCACGCCGGAGATGGTCAGCGCCGCGGAGGCAGCGACCATGGCCAGCACGTCCGGGTTGTTCTCCATGTCGTGCTGGAGAACGGTGACGATGACCTGGGTCTCGTTCTTGTAGCCTTCGGGGAAGAGCGGGCGGATCGGGCGGTCGATGAGACGCGAGGTGAGGGTCTCACCTTCGGTCGGCCGGCCTTCACGCTTGAAGTAGCCGCCCGGAATCTTGCCGGCGGCGAAGTACTTTTCCTGATAGTTCACCGTCAGCGGGAAGAAATCCTGCCCCGGCTTCGGCGACTTGGCGCTGACGACGGTCGCCAGCACAACGGTTTCGCCGAGCGTGGCGAGCACGGCACCATCGGCCTGGCGGGCGATCTTGCCGGTCTCGAGGGTCAGCGGCTGGCCGCCCCAGTTGAGCTCGACCTTGTGGTGATCGAAATTGATCGACATGGTTTTGTCTTTCCATTCTGCCGGCGGAGCGGAAACACGGGATAGGCCAAGAGCCCGCGAACTCTGCCGGTGTGCCCGCACCTGGCCGCACCCCATGTGCGCGCCGGCTCAAAATCAGGCACTGTTGCTGTCTGGCGGGGACAGAACATGGACAAGACAATGAGCCTCTCCGCAGCGGAAGAAGCCGATAATCCTGCCATGCTCCGGCAACCGCCGGCCTAGGCGCCGCCCAGGATGAACCAACCTGAACGGCAGATAAACGGATGCGGAGCCTTAGCACCGCATCCATGACCGCTTAGCGGCGCAGACCCAGCTTCTCGATGAGGGTCTTATAACGGGCTTCGTCGGTGTTCTTGAGGTAGTCAAGAAGACGACGACGCAGCGAAACCAGCTTCAGCAGACCACGACGGGAATGGTTGTCCTTGTTGTGGCCCTTGAAATGTTCGGTGAGGTTGGCAATGCGCTCGGACAGGATCGCAACCTGAACTTCCGGAGAACCGGTATCGTTCGGCTTGGTCGCGTATTCCTTGATCAGAGCGGCCTTGCGCTCGGCAGTGATCGACATCGGGGATTCCTTTTCGAAAAAGAAGGTGGACGCCCCGGCCGGGATGTCGTCCAGGCGGGGCCAATGGCAATGCCGCCCCAAAGGGAGCGATTGCTGGCGCCCATATAGTGCAAAGGGCGTGGCTTTTCCAGACTTATTGCGCCGCGGCGACCTCTGCCGCCCCCTCGCCCTCCGGATCGATGGCCGGCAGCGGAATCACGAACTGCCACTCGATGCCGTCTTCGCGCAGGTGCCGCTCGACCGTGGCATTGAGCGACCGGCCGACCATGGCCTTGAGCACGGTGGTGCCGAAGCCGACGCGGTCCCCAACGATCTGGAGCCCCGGCACGGTCTCGCGCCAGACGAGTTCGAGTTCATCGCTGCTGCTCCAGGTCAGGTCGAGCCGGCCGCTGTCGCCGGCGAAGGCACCGTATTTGACGGCATTGGTCGCCAGTTCGTGCAGGGCCATGCCGAGCAGTTGCGCCGCCTGCACGTTGAGCCGCACCGGTGGGCCGGAGATGGTCATGCGGCCGGCATCCTGCGGAGCGAAGGGCTCGAGCTGGCTCTCGGCCAGTTCCATCAGTGCGACCCCGGCGCGCCCATGGGTCAGCAGCAGATCGGTCGACCGGGCCAGGCCCATGATCCGGCGCTCGAAGGCCTGCACATAGGACGGAATATCCGTCGCACCGCGGGCGGTCTGCTTGGCCATGGCGGTGATCACCGTCATCTGGTTCTTGGCGCGATGCGCCACTTCGCGCATCAGGAACTCGACGTCGCGCTCGGCAGCGCGGCGCTGCGCCGACGCGTCGGAGAGGGCCTGCGACACCTCGGCGATCTCGGCGATCGGGTAGGGCCGGGCCCAGACCTCGTCGCCGTCGCCCAGGCGCCGCGCGTCCTTGGCAAGGCCGCGCACCGATTCCGTCACCTGGCGGTTCAGCCATACGAGCCCGGCGATCATCAGCGCCAGCAGCAGCACGGCCCCGCCCGCCAGCGAGCCGACCGAAATCATCAGCGGCTGAAACACCGTCCATACCGGCGCCCAGACGACCACCGTCCATCCCGTGCTGGGGGAGCGTTGCGCCACGCTCAGCATCGGACCTTCCGCCGTATCCACCTCACGCCAGCGGTAGAAACTCGGCCGTTCGCCGAGTTGGGGGAAGGCGAAGGCGTTCCCCAGCGCTCCGGCGGATGCCGTACCCGCCAGCACCTGGTTGCGCTTGTCGAGCAGGGCAGCGTTCCAGCCCTCCGGCAGAACCGTCTCGGAAATGACCGAGGAAAGGCCGGCAACCTCCTGATTAAGGGCGATGAGCTTGCGCCCGTCGTCAGGAATGTCGACCGGCTGAAGGATATTGTAGATCAGCTTTTTGGTGACCGAGCCCACCAGCACGTCAGTTATGGCGACCTCGCCGGTGCTGAACGCCGTCTCAGCGGCCTCGACGCTGTTGGTACGGCTGTGCGGCACGTCGAAGTCGGAGCGCGTATAGGCGAAGGTGGTGAGGTCCGGATTGATGATGAACAGGCTCTTCTGGGTCTCGTCGAGCGCTACGCGGCTGTGCTCGTGAAAGCCGCGATAATCGCCCTCGCGCAAGGACGGGGCAGCAGCCAGGACGCGCAGCGTGGTGATGTTGGCGCCGATCTCGCGCTCCATCGCCTGGGTGACGCCGCGGGCGCTGGCCAGCATCAGCGTCTCCATCGTTGCCTGCTGGGCAAGATGGTTCTGAAAGATCAAGAGGCCTGCAAAGAGGAAGCCGGGGACCAGCGTCACCAGTGCGGCGCCGGTAAGGTAGTGCACGATAGGACGTATTCGACGCGGCCGCGATTTCCCGGCCGGCGCGGCAGCCGTCAGCGGATCGATGTTCTTGTCGTACGTGGCCATACCGCATTTCCGGCCGGCACCGGGCACCGGCAGGAAGGACCTTAGCCGTCCCCGCCGGATGCGGAAAGTGTGATAAGGCTAAACCTGTGTTAAGTCGCGGCGCGTTTTGGCGAATTTGCCACGGCTCAGTAGTTGGCCGGCGGATCGCTGGCCGGGAAGCTCTCGTCCACGGCCTCGTCCACCTCATCCCACTTCTTGGGCTTGTCGGCCTGAGCTTCGGCGCCGGCGTCGCGCACTTGCACCGGAGAGTCCTTTGGGCCGGGCTTCTGGCCGCCCTTCACGGCGGGCGCAGCGTCCGAGTTATTGCCTTGGGTCTTGGTCATCTCGCATGCCTCTTGGGTTCACCAGAACAACACCGGAGACGGGTGGCAGTTGCAGTCTTTGAGTCTTGCCGCGGGCTCTGGTATGACGCGCCGCATGACCGAAACCGCCGCCCCGCCCCGCGCCAACAGCAAGAAGCTCTTCATCCGCACCTATGGGTGCCAGATGAACGTTTATGACAGCGACCGCATGACGGACGCGCTGCTGCCGCACGGCTATGAGCCGACAACGGAAATCGGCGAAGCGGACCTCGTGCTGCTCAACACCTGCCATATTCGCGAGAAAGCCAGCGAGAAGGTCTTTTCCGAACTGGGGCGCCTCAAGGAACTGCAGGCCGAACGGCGCTCGCAGGGCCATGACGTGATGATCGGCGTTGCCGGCTGCGTCGCCCAGGCCGAGGGCGAGGAGATCGCCCGCCGCGCGCCGGTGGTCGACCTGGTGTTCGGGCCGCAGGCCTATCACAAGCTGCCGCAGATGCTGGAGCAGGCGCAGGGCCGCCGGCACCTGCCGGATGCGCTGAAGCGTGCAGTGGTCGACACCGACTTCCCTGAAGAAGACAAGTTCACCAAGCTGCCGGCAGCCCGCAAGGACGTGACCATCGCCCGCGGGCTGACCGCCTTCCTCACCGTGCAGGAAGGCTGCGACAAGTTCTGCTCGTTCTGCGTCGTGCCCTATACCCGCGGTGCCGAGACCAGCCGGCCGCTGGAGCAGGTGCTGGCCGAAGCCCGCAATCTCGTTGCCGCCGGGGTGAAGGAACTCACCCTGCTCGGCCAGAACGTCAATGCCTATCATGGCCTCGACGGCAATGGCCGCAGCGTCGGGCTGGGCGAACTCGCCTACCGTCTTGCCGAGATCGAGGGGCTGGAACGGCTGCGCTATACCACGAGCCACCCCCGCGACATGGACGACGCACTGATCGCCGCGCATCGCGACCTGCCGCTGTTGATGCCGTATCTGCACCTGCCGGTACAGTCGGGTTCGGACCGCATTCTCAAGGCGATGAACCGCCGCCACACCGCCGACGAGTATCTGCGGCTGATCGAGCGCATCAAGGATGCGCGCCCCGATATGGCGCTTTCGGGCGACTTCATCGTCGGCTTCCCCGGCGAGACGGACCAGGATTTCGAAGACACGCTCGCGGTGATCCGCGAGGTAGGATACGCCTCGGCTTACTCCTTCAAATATTCGCCTCGCCCCGGCACGCCCGGCGCATCGCTGACCGAGCAGGTGCCCGAAGAGGTCAAGAACGAACGGCTGCAGCGGCTGCAGGCGCTGGTGGTGCAGCAGACCCAGGCGTTCAACGCCTCCATGGTTGGCCGGACTCTGCCGGTGCTGATCGAGCGCGTCGGCCGCCAGGCCGGCCAGGTCGGCGGACGCTCGCCCTACCTGCAGGCGGTGCACCTCGAGGGCAGCCCCGACCTGATCGGCGCCATCCACCAAGTGGAAATCATCGGCACCAGCACCAATTCGCTGGTCGGCCGGTTGCCGGTGGCCCAGGCGGCCTAGCCGCGCGGCCGGGTGAAATTGTCTTCCAAGCGTTCGACCAGGGCTTCGAAGCGCGGTTTGTCCTCTGCCGGGAAGCTGATCTCGAAGGCCGAGAAGGTCTGGTGATCGGGCGAGAACATGACCTTGGTGTAGAAGATGGTCAGGTCGCCCGGCCCCAGCGGCTCATAGAAGCCCGACAGCACGAACCAGGAGTCGCCGCCGGCGCGATAGGTGATGGTTCCGATCTGCTCGCCGGCAGAGAGACGCGCCTCCAGCGCATCACGATTCATGCCTTCGGCCGGACCGCCATAGAGGCTGAGTTGGGCCTCGCCACCCACCTCTGCGAGCATGATTCCGGGCGAGCCCTCCGCCTCGACCACCGAAAAGAGCCCGAGCGGCAATTCGGCCGAAAAGCCGTAGACCGGGTCGGCATAGGGCGTCCAGGTCACCGCTGCCGGCTGGGCTGCGACGGCAGCAACCGAAACAATGGTGAAGGCGGCGGAATGAACCAGGGGTCTCCAGAACGTGGCAGGCATGGCGGCATCCTTGTGCGGCAGCGGTGCAGTCCCTAATTGGGAAAATGCCGCTGGCAGACAATCGCTGCACTCGAGAGGAGGACGTCATGGACGAAGTATGGAGCATCGAGCGCAGGCTCTGGTTGGAGGGGGTGGAGGCGTACGAATCCAATATGGCGCCAGACTGCCTGATGGCCTTTGCCGGCATCGGCGTGCTGCGCGGGCCGGCGATCGTCGAGAGCCTGCGGGAGGCGCCGCGCTGGCGTACGGTGACGATGTCGGAGCAGGTGGAGGCGAGGCCCAGCTATGAGACGATGGTCATCGCCTATGTCGCCGAAGCGTCCCGCGGTGAGGGCAAGCCTTATCGCGCCTTGTGCACCTCCACCTACCTGCTGGCCGGGGGCCGCTGGACCATCGCCCAGCACCAGCAGACGCCGATCTGAGCGCAGTCCCTTGTGCATGGGCCAAGCTGTCACAATATTTCTACAGACAGCGCACCCAAAACGCCCTAGCGTCGTTGCTGTGAGTCAGGCGCCGAGGCGCCGCTGAGGAGCCAACACCAGCTTGAGCAGGCACTTGCCACCGCACGCAGACAACGCCCTCGCTTCCCAACTCGAACTCGCCTTTGAAGACAACCGCCTGGCGGCCCAGCTCTACGGGGATTTCGACCAGAACCTGGCGCTGATCGAACAGCGCCTGGGGGTTTCGGCTGCGCCGCGCGGCAACCATGTGCTGATCAAGGGCGCGTCCGGTGCCGTCGACCAGGCACGGCGGGTGCTCGAATCGCTCTACGAAAGCCTGGAAGAAGGACGGTCCCTGGAAATCTCGGATGTGGATGGAGTCATCCGCATGATCGAGACCGAGGATTCGCAACTGACGCTGCCCACGCTCGAGAAGAAGGGCAAGGTGCGCATGGCCCAGATCGCCACGCGCAAATCCACCATCATCGCACGCACCCCGGCGCAGGACGCCTATATGCGCGCCATGGACCGGGCCGAACTGGTGTTCGGCGTCGGGCCTGCCGGTACCGGCAAGACCTACCTGGCCGTTGCGCACGCCGCTTCGCTGCTGGAGCGCGGCGACATCAACCGCATCATCCTGTCGCGTCCGGCCGTGGAAGCCGGCGAGCGGCTCGGCTTCCTGCCCGGCGACATGAAGGAGAAGGTCGACCCCTACCTTCGCCCGCTCTATGACGCGCTTTACGACATGATGAAGCCGGAAACGGTGGAACGCTGCATCACCTCGGGGATCATCGAGGTGGCGCCGCTCGCCTTCATGCGCGGCCGCACCCTCGCTAATGCGGTGGTGATCCTGGACGAGGCGCAGAACACCACCTCCATGCAGATGAAGATGTTCCTGACCCGCCTGGGCGAGAATTCCAAGATGATCGTCACGGGCGACCCGAGCCAGGTCGACCTGCCGCGCGGCGAGAAATCCGGGCTGATCGAAGCGGTACACCTGCTCGACGGCATCGAGGGGGTGCATGTCTCGCGCTTCAACGACAAGGACGTGGTGCGCCATGCCCTGGTCGGCCGCATCGTGCGCGCCTACGAGGCCGACTCGCAGCGCCGGATCGCCGAGAAGGAAGGCGACACCTCGGGGCTGGCGCGGACCCTGGGCACGCTGCCGCGGACCTGAGCATGCCCACCCCTCCCCTCGAGATCGCCGTCATCGTCAATGACGAGCAGTGGCCGGATGGCCTTGAAGCGCGCGCGGAAGCGGCCGTGCTGGCGGCGCTTGCCGGAAGCAAGGCCAAGGTTACGGGCGCGGCGGAGCTCTCGATCCTGCTCACCAACGACGCCGAGCAGCATGAGCTCAACCGGCAGTGGCGGGGCAAGGATTCCTCGACCAACGTCCTGAGCTTCCCGCAGATCGAGCCGTTCGGCCCGGTCACCGGTCTGCTCGGCGATATCAGCCTTGCCCGCGAGACGCTGGAGCGCGAGGCGGCGGAGCAGGGCGTGACCTTTGAAGCCCATTTCACCCACCTCGTGGTGCACGGATTCCTCCATATCCTCGGTTATGACCACATGACCGATGAGGAAGCGGCGGAAATGGAAGGGCTCGAGACCGTTATCCTTCACGGGCTCGGCATCGAAGACCCCTATGCGGACGATGCCCGGAACGGGTAGAATGCCGCCTCGTTTTTCCTACAGAGGACAGACAAGCTGCCAGTTGGCAGCGGACAGCGATGACCGACAGCGACAGTTTGGGCAACTCAGCGCCCACCAACCCCGAGCCTCCCTCTAGTCCCGCCTCCGTGGCGTCACGGGGGCCAAGTCTCTGGAACCGGCTCAAATCCGTGCTGGCCCTGCGCACGGTATCCCTGCGCGACGACCTGCAGGTCGCGCTGGAGGAAAGGGGCAGCGCCGAAACGGCGGATTTCTCCGAAAGCGAGCGGACCATCCTCGCCAATGTGCTGAAGCTCTCCAATATCAGCGTCGGCGACGTCATGGTGGAGCGCAGCGACATCCAGGCGGTGGACGCCGACACCAATCTCGGCGCGCTGATCGCCCGCTTCCGTCGTGTCGGTCACTCGCGCCTGCCGGTCTATGACGACAATCTCGACAACATCCTCGGCTTCATCCACGTCAAGGATGCCCTGAGCAAGATCACCGTGCCGGTGACCGATCCGGACAAGGAAGTGCCGGTCAAGCTGGTCTCGACCATCCTGCGCCAGAAGATCGTGCGCCTCGACATCATGCGCGAGGCGATGTTCGTGCCGACCTTCATGCCGGTGGGCGACCTGTTGCAGCAGATGCGGGCCAGCCGGACCCACATGGCGATCGTGGTCGACGAATATGGCGGCACCGACGGGCTCGTCACCATCGAGGACCTGCTCGAAGTGGTGGTGGGCGAGATCGAGGACGAGCACGACGAACTGGCTGCCGCCCTGATCCGCAAGGTGGGGACCGATATCTGGGTCGCCGATGCGCGCGCCGAACTCGATGACGTCAAGGCCCTGCTTGGGCCGGATTTCGATCCAGGCGAGTATGGGGAAGAGGTGGAAACGATCGGTGGGCTGGTGTTCGACCTGGCCGGTCACGTGCCCAAACGCGGCGAGCGGGTGAACAATCTGCCACATTTCGATTTCGAAGTACTGGCCGCCGACAGCCGCCGCATCAAGCGCCTGCGCATCCGCCGCAAACAGTCGCAGGCGGACGAGCCAGCCGAACCGCTCGCCATCACCGACCAGCGCTCACCGGAGCAACGGGCGGCGGAATAAGTTAAGGATTGGGGCTGCTTACATCGAAAAACTCGATGTCACCCCGGCCTTGAGCCGGGGTCCATCTTGATATCTCAGGATGGGCCCCCGCTTGCGCGGGGGTGACAACCGTGGGTGCTGGAGGGCCGCAGCCCTGATGCAGCGGTCGCTAATTCCGCCCGTCATTGGGGCGGGCCTTGTCGCCGCCTTCGCGGGTGTCCTTGGTCTTGGCGTCGGCGGTCTGGCCGAAGGTGGTGCCGCCGAGATGGCCGCCCTTGTCCATCTTCTTGAGCTGTTCTTCGTCGGACTTTTCCTTGCTCATCCTTGGCTCCTTTCGTGTGTGAAAGGCCAACCGATGGCGCCGGAGTTTGTTCCGATTTCTATCAGGCCGCAGCGGGCTCGAAGCGCATCGCGACGCCGTTGATGCAGTAGCGCAGGCCCGTGGGCTGGGGACCGTCGTTGAAGACATGGCCCTGGTGCCCGCCGCAATTGCTGCAGTGCACTTCGATGCGGATCATGCCGAAGCTGGTGTCTTCCGAGGTGCCGAGAGCGCCGTCGAGATAGGTGTAGAAGCTCGGCCAGCCGGTGCGGCTGTCATACTTGGTGGCGGCATCGAACAGCGGCTGGTCGCAGCCGGCGCAGTGGAAGATGCCGGGGCGCTTTTCGTCGTTGAGCGGGGAACTGAAGGCCCATTCGGTGTCGTGCTCGCGCAGCACCTTGTAGGAGGCGGGGTCGAGCCGGGCGCGCCATTCCTCTTCGCTCAACTGGAACGGGAACTCGCCTTCTGCGGCCCGCGGCGATGGGCGCAGCACCAGCACCGAGAAGGCGCCGAGCGCCGCCATGGCGGTGCCGGCGAGCAGGAAATTGCGGCGAGTGATGGCCATGCGCGTTCTCCCTGAAAGGCCGAACCCCGCACCGCTGCCCCGAGGGAGCGGGCACGATACGGGGCTCGATTGGCGGCAGTGTAGCGCCTTGCGGGGCGCGCTGCCGTCAAGACTTGGTGAGGGCTCAGGAAGCCGGCAGAAGCACCGCGTCGATGACGTGGATGACGCCGTTGGACTGGATCACGTCGGCGATGGTGACGGTGGCGGCGTTGCCATTCTCGTCGGTGACGATGACGTTGCCGCCTTCGGTGGTGAGCGTCAGTTCACAGCCGCCGACCGTGTCGACCTTGGCTTCGCCGCCGCCCGATTCGATCATGCCGAGCACGTCAGCGGCCAGCGCCTGGGCCGGAACCACGTGGCAGGTGAGGATCTGGGTCAGTTGATCCTTGTTCTCGGGCTGGAGCAGGGTTTCGACGGTGCCGGCCGGCAGGGCCTCGAAGGCAGCGTTGACCGGTGCGAAGACGGTGAACGGGCCTTCGCCCGACAGCGTCTCGACCAGGCCCGCGGCCTGGACGGCAGCAACGAGGGTGGTGTGGTCGGCAGAATTGACGGCGTTCTCCACGATGTTGCGGTCGGCAAGCATCGGGGCGCCGCCCACTTCGGGATTCTCCTGGGCAAAGGCGGCGCCGGTGAGGGCGGCAGCGGAGAGCAGGGCAGCGGCGGTGATGGAGCGAAGAGCGATCATTGTTCGATACCTTCCTTGATGTTGGTTCCGGTTGGCCGGAGACGCAGGAAGGTACGGACGCAGGATGCGGGCGGTTTTGGCGAGTTTCAGGGATTCTTCGTTGAAAATGCTGAAACTTTCGGTGCCGAGCGTACGTATCGGCCCGCCTTGGCGACGACTCGTGGTGCTGCACCAGTGCTGATGTTGCCTTGTGGGGAGGGATCAAGGGTGGGGTGTCGGCGGCAGAGCATACTGAGGATCGGGACGTGCGAATAGCACGACACCCCCACCCTCACCTCAAGGGGGAGGGGGGAGGAGACATCGCGTTCGTTCCACCGACTAAATGCGGGTGACTGCGCCCTGGGCGACGATCGGGCCGGTGGCGACGCCGGTGGGCGAGCCGCCTTCGGGCTCGAGGGTCAGGGCCAGCACGGAGCCCTCGCCCCAGCCGGCGAGAATGTCGGGGGCGACCTTGACCTCGATTGCTTCGCCGACCGGTACCACGCCCATCGAGGTCACCGTGTCGTCCTGGATGGCCCAGAGCTCGAGGTCCTTGTCGGGCGCCACGGCACCGGACAGAGCGGTCAGGCGGAGCGTGCCGGCGCCGTCATAGAAGGCGAGGAAGCGGATGTCGCTGCCCTCTTCCTCGAGCGCGGCCACCAACTGGTTGGTGAGGCTGGTCACGTCCTGGCGCGGCTCGAAGGCGGCAAAGCCCACCGCCACCACCGCCACTGCCAGTGCACCGGCGGCAAGACCGCGCCACAACGCGAGCGAATCCCACCAGCTCGTCCGCCGCTGGCTGGCGCCGAACAGGCGCTTCTCGATGCTGCCGAACACCCGGCCCGGCGGCGCCACTTCGGCAAACTCTGCGTCCATGCCGGCAAAGCGCGACACCCAGAAATCGCGTTCGGCCTGAAGGCGCGGATCGGCGGCGATCATCCGCTCCACCTGCGCATGGCTGGTGGCGTCGAGCAGGCCGAGCACGTATTCGGCGACCAGCGCCCGCGCTCCGTCCGTTCCGCCGATGTCCTCGTCCATGCTCATGCCGTCAGGCACTCTCTCAATCTGATCAGACTCCGGCGCAGCCAGGTCCGCATAGTATTCAACGGCACCGTATAGCGCTCCGCCAGTTCCTCGTAGCTCATGCCATCGAGATAGGCGCCGCGCACGGCGTTGGCACGGTCGGGATCGAGCGTGCCGAGGCAGTGGTCGATACGCGCCTTCTCCTGGCTGGCCTCCGCCGCCCGTTCGGGCGATGGGGCGTCGTCGGGTACGTCGAGCGCGACGTCGATGTCGTCGGAAACCGGGCGACGGGCCCGCAGGATATCGAGCGCGTGATTGCGCGCCACCGCCACCAGCCAACTGATCGGACTGGTGTTGCCTGGTATGAAGCGGTCGGCCCGCTGCCAGATCTTGACGTAGACTTCCTGGATGGCCTCTTCGGCCTCCGAACGGTCCTTCAAGATACGGAGCACCACGCCGAAGAGTTTCGCCGAGGTCCGCTCATACAGCGTGCGGAAGGCCGCGCGGTCCTTGAGGGCACAGCGGCTGATCAGGTCGGCGATGTCGGCGCTCGGCGTCTGCATCGTCATCGTCTAGCTGTTCCCTGTTCGCCTCGCCAGCACCCTTAACGCAGGATAAGCGAAATGGATCGCCCGCTTGCGGACATCTCGACCTTTTCGTTGGGGGCGCTATGGTCTAGACCGATGCCGCCCGTTGTCCGGCCGCCTAACAGGATTGCGCATGTCCGATCTCGACGCCCAGAACGACCGCTTCTCGCATGATGCCGGGATCCTTGCGCAGGCGCTGCCCTATATGCAGCGCTACGAGGGCAAGACGGTGGTGGTAAAGTATGGCGGCCACGCCATGGGCGACATCGCCCTCGGCCGTGCCTTTGCCCGGGACATCGCGCTGCTCAAGCAGAGCAAGGTCAACCCGATCGTCGTCCACGGCGGCGGGCCGCAGATCGCCCAGATGCTCAAGAATCTCGGCATCGAATCCAAGTTCGAGGGCGGGCTGCGCGTCACCGACCAGCGCACCATGGACGTGGTCGAGATGGTCCTCGCCGGCTCGATCAACAAGGAAATCGTCGCGCTGATCAATGCCGAGGGCGAATGGGCCATCGGCCTCTGCGGCAAGGACGGCAACATGGTCTTCGCCAAGAAGGCCCACAAGACCGTCAAGGACCCGGGCTCCGCCATCGAACGGGTGCTCGACCTCGGTTTCGTCGGCGAGCCGGTGGAGGTCGACCGCACGCTGCTCGACCTGCTGGCCCGCTCCGAGATGATCCCGGTGATCGCGCCGGTGGCGCCCGGCCGCGACGGCAACACCTACAACATCAATGCCGACACCTTTGCCGGCGCCATTGCCGGCTCGCTCGGCGCCAAGCGGCTTCTGTTCCTGACCGACGTGCCGGGCGTGCTCGACAAGGACGGCAAGCTGATCCCCGAACTCAGCGTCAGCGAGGCCAAGTCCCTGATCGCCGACGGCACCATCTCCGGCGGCATGATCCCCAAGGTGGAAACCTGCCTCGAGGCGCTGGATGCCGGCGTCGAGGGCGTGGTGATCCTCAACGGCAAGATGCCGCATGTGGTGCTGGTGGAACTCTTCACCGAATTCGGCGCCGGCACGCTGATCGTGCGGTAGCGATCTGTTAACCACCGGGCGTTTTGCCGGGGGTGTGACACATCGGTCATTGCTGCCCCGGGAAAACTCGTGGCAAATTTTAGGCATTGTGTTTGGCGGGAGATGACGATGCGTGGGACCAAGGGGCTGGCAGCGAGTGTAGCGGCGGCGGCGCTGCTGATGGCGACGGGGGCTTCGGCCCAGCAGATCGAGACCGTGATGGTGCTGCCCACCGTCGACTCGCAGGCGTATCAGACCTCATCCTTCGTCTGGGACGGCTTCTATGTCGGTGCGCAGGCGGCGATCGTCGCCACCAAAACCCATGAGATCAATGGGGTTGTCGGTCCCGAGCAACTGCTCGGCGATATCGGTGGCCATGCCGGCGTCTTCGCCGGCTACCGCATGACCGTCACCGACTGGCTGGTGCTCGGCGTGGATGTCGAAGCCAACAACGTCGCCACCGAGTACCTGTTCAACGCGGCGAACTATGGTGCGCTGAAGTGGGATGCGGCGGTGCGTGCCACCCTCGGTTATCCGGTGGCCCCGAACGTCCTCGCTTATGGCATCGTCGGCTACAATTGGGGCCGGTTCGACATGTCGCCAGGCATCGGTACCGCCGATTCGGCGTTCACCGCCGGTGGCTGGCAGCTCGGCGTGGGCGCCGACATGATGGTGACCGACAACATCATGGCCCGCCTTCAGGCGACCTGGACCCATTTCGGGGTCAACAATCTTCCAAGTGGCGGCAACCCGGCCTTCGGCACCAGCGAGCCCAGCGATCTGGTGGTGCGCGCCGGCCTCGGCTGGAAGTTCTAGGCGGCATCCACCTGTCGTGACCGGAGGCCGATCGCCTCCGGAGCGCTCGGGCGCGCGAACAGATAGCCCTGACCGATCGGGCAGCCCACCGTGGCAAGGTAGCGGCGCTGCTCGTCCGTTTCGACGCCCTCGGCGATCACCAGCTTTCCGAGGCGCCGCGCCATCAACAGCACGGTCTCGACGATCACTTCGCGCTGCGGGTCCGGCAGGCCCCGTACGAAGGACTGGTCGATCTTGATCTTGTCGATCGGCAGGCGTGCCAGATAGCTCAGCGACGAATAGCCGGTGCCGAAATCGTCGAGCGCGATGCGGGCGCCGAGCGCCTGCAATTGCTCGAGCGCAGCGACGATACCGGCGTCATTGTCGACGAACAAAGTTTCGGTAATCTCGAGATCGAGCCGCGAGGCGGGGAAGCCGGTGGATTCGAGGGCAGCGCGCACGCTGCCCACCACGTCGCCCAGCCGGAACTGTGCGGCGGAAACATTCACCGACAGACGCCCCTGCCAGTCCCATCCTGCCGCCTGGCGGCACGCCTCGCGCAGCACCCAGTCGCCGAGGCCGACGATCAGGCCGGTTTCCTCGGCCAAGGGCACGAATTCGGCCGGCGAGACCAGGCCGAACTCCGGGTGCTGCCAGCGCACCAGCGCCTCGACGCCGACCATGGTGCCGCTGGCAAGGTCGACCTGCGGCTGGAACAGCAGGAAGAACTGCCCGTCCGTCAGGGCCCGGCGCAGCGCCAGGTCGAGCCGCCGCCGCTGTTCGATGCGGTTGCCGTGGCCGGGGTCGAACACAGCGCTCCTTATGCCGCCCCGGCGGGCGACGTCGAGCGCGATTTCGGCCTGGCGCAGCCGCTCGGCGGCCGGCATGCCGCTGGGGCTGCTGAAGCCGAAGCGGGTCTGCAGGATCGCGTGGTGGCCATCCACCGCATAGGGCGCCTCGAGGGCCGCGGCCAAGCGGGACGCGGTTTGTTCGGGCGTGTCGCCCGCCGGCTGCAGGAAGGCGAAGGTGGCGTTGCCCACCCGCGCTGGCAGGGAACCGGTCTGGTAGTCGAGCCGCATCACCGCCTCGGTCAGCACGCGGTCGACGACGCCGTGCCCGAGGGTTGCGGTCACCGTGCTCACCCGCACCAGTTCGATCAGCACCAGGCAGCCGACGCGTTCCCGGTGATCGAGATCGTCCAGCATGGCCTGGCGCGAGCGCGCCCCGGTGACCGGATCGTGCAGGGCGAGCCAGGCGAGGCGCGCCTGTTGACGCCGGTTTTCGGCGCGCTTGTCGGCCCATTCGCGCACCAGCGTCATGATCACCAGCCCGGCGCCGAGCGCATGCAGCGCCGCCGTATCGACAAGCAGGGCGGCATCGCGAAGCGCCCACCAGGCAAGCAGCTCGATCAGCACGGCCGCCGCGGCCGCGCTGCCCAGCAGTTGCGCCACCGAGAGCCGCCGCCCCGCCAGCAGGAACAGCATCGCCGCCAGCACCGCGACGGCGCCGGCAGGCGCGAATCTGAGGTCGCTGAGGCCGCGACCGGCCTTCAACGTCTCGGTGGCAGCGATCTGCACCATGGGCCCGGGAATGACGCCGAAGCGGGGGACACGGAAGAAATCGCGCAGTTCCACCGCGCTGGCGCCAACCACCACCTGCTTGCCCGCGACCAGGCCGGGATCGATGCGGCCGAAGAGCACATCGGCGGCCGAGAAGCGCGGCACGGCGTCGAGGTCGATGCCGTAGTCGATGACGATGCGCGGCTCGGTGACGGCCCCCGGCGTGAGAGCAACGGCCACCGAGGGAATCGGCGGCTCGTCCAGGGCGGCAGGCACGGACTGCAGCAGACCGGTGCCGTCGCCATCGACATTGACCAGCACCGATCCCGCATGCGCCGCGAAGCGGGGAATGGGCTGGTTGAGGATGGCCGAACCATCAAGCGCCCGCTGCTGAAAGGCGGCCAGCCAGGCATAGCCACCGGCGCGCCCGAGCGCCGCCTCGAACGCGGCATCGGCGGGTTCGCTGGAGACGGTGCTGAAGTCGATGTCGAACACCACCTCGTCGGCGCCGAAGTCCATCAGCCGGTCGAGCAGCTCGGCATGGACGGTCCGGGGCCAGGGCCAGACGCCGACCCCGGACAGGCTGGCGCCGTCGATCTCCACGAACACCACGTTCCCGCTCGGGGCGCGGTCGGTGCCGGCAAAGCGCAGCTCGCGCAGAGCCTGGTCGATGGGGCCGAACACGCCCAGCAGCGCCGCCGCGAACACCAGGACGGTCAGCGTTGCAACAGCCGCTCCGCGGGAGGCCGGGTGTGGCATGGTCAGCTCCGGGTTCTAGCCGCGGCCGTTGCCATTGCCGTTACCGCCGCCATTTCCGTTGCCGTTGCCGCCGCCGGAATTGCCGGGACCCCCGCCATTGCCACCGGAGTTGCCATTGCCGTTGCCGCCACCGGAGTTCCCAGGGCCATTGCCGCCGCCGGAGTTACCGGGACCGTTGCCGCCACCGGAGTTGCCCGGGCCATTGCCACCGCCGTTGCCGTGGCCGTTGCCGTTGCCGCCGGAGTTGCCCGGGCCGTTGCCACCGCCGTTGCCGTGGCCATTGCCGTTGCCGCCGGAGTTCCCAGGGCCATTGCCGCCACCGTTGCCGTGGCCATTGCCGTTGCCGCCGGAGTTGCCGGGCCCGTTACCGCCACCATGCCCGTGGCCGTTGCCGTTGCCGCCGGAGTTGCCCGGGCCATTACCGCCACCGTTGCCGTGGCCATTGCCGTTGCCGCCGGAGTTGCCGGGCCCGTTACCGCCACCATGCCCGTGGCCGTTGCCGTTGCCGCCGGAGTTGCCGGGCCCGTTACCGCCACCATGCCCGTGGCCGTTGCCGTTGCCGCCGGAGTTGCCGGGCCCGTTACCGCCACCAAGACCGTGGCCGTTGCCGTTTCCGCCGGAGTTGCCCGGGCCATGGCCGCCGCCGTTTCCAGGACCATTGCCGTTGCCCGGCGTCCCGTTGGCGGGTTGTGGAACCTCGGGGGCCGGATCCGGCTGGCCATTGCCGGCGCCGCCTGACGGCGCGGAAACATCAGCCACCGGTTCGGTGGTGCCCGGCACCACCTGGACACCCTCGAAGGTGAACACGGCTGCAGCCTGGCCGCCGGTGACGTTGAGGGGCGCGGTCTCGGAGACCACGGCCTCCTGGCCCCGCCGGATGTCGGTGACGAGGTCGTTGCCGGTATCCTGCACCTGCACGACACCCCGATCGACCTGCACGCGGGCACTGTGGCCTTCGACCACCACCGTGAAGCGTGTGCCCTTGACCACCGCCGCGAGATACGGCGTCTGCACCGAAAAGTGCTGAACGTTGCGGCGCTCGACATCGACCGAGACCACGCCACGGGCCTGGATCACGCTGGTCTTGAGTTCGGCGCCGGCGTCGCGAAGGCTGATCTCGGTGTTGGCCTGGAGCTCGATTGTCTCGTTGCCACGCATGAGACCGATGCGGCCGTCGGGGCCGGTGCGCAGCTTCTGCCGCGGCTCCACCACTCGGCCGCGCTCAAGCGGAACCCAGCTCCAGCCGACCTGGATTTCGGCCGTCCCCCGCACCCGGCCGACGACCCATTCCTGGGCAAGCGCCGGCACAGTGAGCGCCAGCAAAGCTATAACCACCAACAGAATTCTTCTCATGGCCCCCTCGCATTCTTGCGTGAGACCACGACACCCCCCGCACCCTTAGGGAAGAGTTACCGGTCCGGGGCTGTGACGATCACGGCACAGGAGAGGGTGAAGATTGCGTTGCGGCGACCCTGCAAACCCAAAGCACCCACGTCCGCCTTGCTCCCGGGGTGCAAGTCGCGCCATATTTCCTCCGATCAACGCCCAGAGGGGAGACCGACATGAAAGCGATCCTGACCGCAACGAAAGGACCCATCATGCTCAAGGACATCCCGACCCATGTCGTCGATCACCCGCGCGAGGCCGAGCGCCGCGCATCCTAGCCTTTCCACCAGCCAGCAACGCTGGCGCAAATTCCTCTCCTATTA
Organism: Devosia albogilva; assembly: GCF_042685625.1. Lineage (NCBI taxonomy): Bacteria > Pseudomonadati > Pseudomonadota > Alphaproteobacteria > Hyphomicrobiales > Devosiaceae > Devosia > Devosia albogilva. The sequence goes on along the minus strand of NZ_JBHUNP010000001.1, from coordinate 1,823,290 downwards.
CCGACCGCACCTGCCGCTGCTCGCGGCTGACCTTGCGGCTGCGCTGGTGGTTGCTGCTGCGGCAGTGGCACAGCCGCTGGTCGCCAATATCGTCACCACCCGGCTGATTGCCCTTCCCGACGGGCCCGAGGTGCTGAGCCAGATTCTTTTTGCCGGGGGGATCATGCTCCTGCTGCTGGCGGTGCAGGTCGCGGCCGGCTTCTTTGTCGACTATCAGGGCCACATGATGGGCGCGCGGATCGAGGCGGATGTCCGCCAGGAGTTGTTCGAGCACGCCCAGAAGCTCAGCTTCGGCTTTCATGACCGCACCCGCACCGGGCAGTTGATGAGCCGCATCACCAACGACTCGCTCTGGCTCGGGGAGCTCTTTCATCACGGCCCGGAAGACCTGGCCATCACGGTGCTCAAGTTTGCCGGCGCCATGGCGGTGCTGGTCTATGTCGACCCGGCGCTGGCGGGCTGTATCGCCCTGCTGGTGCCGTTCGCCGTGCTCTATGCGCTCCACTTCAACGGCCGCATGAACCGGGCGCTGGCGCGCAGCAAGGAAGAGATCGCCGCCGTCAACCAGCGGGTGGAGGATGCCTTGGGCGGCATCCGCGTGGTGCAGTCCTTTGCCAACGAGCCGCTGGAGAGCCGGCGCTTCGCCAGCCACAACCGGCGCTTTCTCGACAGCCGGCGTGACGGCTACCGCAGCGAGGCCTGGTTTTCGCTGGGCGCCGACAGCTTTGCGCAACTCATCGTCATCATCGTCATCATTGTCGGTGCCCTGCGCGTGCGCGGGGGCGAACTGACGCTCGCCGACATGCTGACCTTCCTCTTGGCGGTCGGCGTGCTGGTCGATCCGGTGCAGCGGCTCGCCAACATCATCCGGCTCTGGCAGGAGGGCCATACCGGCTTCGTGCGGACCATGGAAATCCTCGAGGTTGAACCCGATATCGCCGATCGGCAAGGCGCCGCCGCCCTGCCCCGGCCCAGCGGGGCGATCAGCTTCCGCGAAGTCGGCTTCCGCTATGGGGCTGGCGGGCCCGAGGTGTTCTCCGGCCTCAGCTTCGACATCGCGCCCGGCTCCTTCGTGGCGCTGGTCGGCCCGTCGGGCGTGGGCAAGACCACGCTGTGCAGCCTGATCCCGCGCTTCTACGACGTCACCAGCGGCGCCGTCCTCATCGACGGCACCGACATTCGAGACGTCACCCTCGCCTCGCTGCGGCGCCAGATCGGGGTGGTGCAGCAGGACGTCTATTTGTTCGCCGGCACAGTGGCGGAAAACCTCCGCTATGGCCGCCCCGACGCCACCGACGACCAGATCGTCGAAGCGGCGCGAGCTGCCAACGCGCACGACTTCATCACCGCCCTGCCCGATGGCTACAGCACCGATATCGGCCAGCGCGGGGTGCGACTCTCCGGCGGGCAGAAGCAGCGACTGACCATCGCCCGCGCCTTTCTCAAGGACCCCGCCATCCTGATCTTCGACGAGGCCACCAGCGCGCTCGACACCGAGAGCGAGAGGCTGGTGCAGGAGTCGATGGCGCGGCTGGCCCAAGGCCGCACCACGATCGTCATCGCCCACCGCCTGTCGACCATCCGCCAGGCCGAGCGCATCCTGGTGCTGGGGCCGGGCGGCATCGAGGAGGACGGCACCCACGAGGCGCTGATGGCACAGGGCGGCGCCTACTGGCGGCTGCAACAGCTCGCCGCCCGCATCTGACGGCTCGACAATGCTGGCAGGCTGCCGCACAAGCCACCGCATGGCAACGATCGCGATCATCGGGGGCGGGCCGGCGGGGCTCATGGCGGCGGAGGTGCTCGGCGGGGCCGGGCACGCCGTTACCGTGTTCGAGGCGATGCCGACCGTCGGGCGCAAGCTGCTGATGGCCGGCAAGTCGGGGCTCAATCTTACCCATGCCGAGCCGCATAGCGACTTCGTCGCCCGCTATGGCGCCGCTGCGGAGCGGCTCCGGCCGACGCTGGACAGCTTCACCGCGACCGATGTCCGCGACTGGTGTCGGGGACTCGGCGTCGAGACCTTTGTCGGCTCGTCGGGGCGGGTGTTTCCCACCAGCATGAAGGCCTCTCCACTGCTGCGCGCCTGGCTTGCCCGGCTCGAGACGTTCGGCGTCACCGTTCGCACCCGGCATCGCTGGAGCGGCTGGATGGGGGATGCGCTGCGGTTCGAGACGCCGCAGGGTCCGGTCACCTACCGGTTCGACGCCACCATTCTCACCCTGGGCGGCGCCAGCTGGCCTGGGCTCGGATCGGATGCGGCCTGGGTGCCGTGGCTGGCCGAAAAGGGTGTGGCGATCGCTCCGTTCGCGCCGGCCAATTGCGGCTTCGATGTCGGCTGGAGTTCCGTATTCATCGAGCGCTTCGCCGGTCAGCCGGTGAAGTCGGTGCGCGCCAGTTCCGATGCGGGCGCAATTGCCGGTGAGTTCGTGATCAGCCGCCACGGGGTGGAGGGAAGCCTGGTCTATGCCCACGCCGCCGCGCTGCGCGACCGTCTCGCAGCGACCGGCAGTGCCGCGCTCACCCTCGACCTGATGCCGGGGCGTACGGCCGACCGCCTCGCCGCCGATCTGGCGCGGCAGCCGCAAAAGCTCAGCTTCTCGAACCGGCTGCGCAAGGGCGCCGGGCTCGATCCGGTCAAGACCGGCCTTCTGCGCGAGGTGATGCCGGAGGCGGCGGCGCTCCCGCCGGAGCAGCTTGCGGCCACCATCAAGGCCCTGAAGCTGCCGCTTCTCCGCCCGCGGCCGATAGAGGAGGCGATCTCCTCGGCCGGCGGCATTCGCTGGAGCGAGTTCGACGAGCGGCTGATGCTGACGCGCCTCCCCGGCACCTTTGCCGCCGGGGAAATGCTCGACTGGGAAGCGCCCACAGGCGGCTACCTGCTCACCGCCTGCCTTGCCACCGCCAGGGCTGCCGCCGATGGGGTGATGCGGTGGGTGGAGGGGCGGTAGAACCCCTCATCCGCCCTTCGGGCACCTTCTCCCACAAGGGGAGAAGGGGGCACCGAGTTCGTTGCCGGCTCCGAGCCTCCCCTCTCCCCTTGCGGGAGAGGGTGGCTGGCGCGCAGCGCCAGACGGGTGAGGGGTTGTGCGCTCCTACTCCGCCGGTGCCTCGGCATGGACATCGTCCGGTGCCTTGGGCAGGAAGCGGCGGGTGCGGCGGGTGAAGCCTTCGATATAGGTCAGGATCACCGGCACCACGACCAGCGTCAGCAGCGACGAACTGATCAGCCCGCCGATGACCGCATGCGCCATCGGCGCGTTCTGCCCCGACCCTTCATGCAGGCTCAGCGCCAGCGGCAGCATGCCGAAGATCATGGCGAGCGTCGTCATCACGATCGGCCGGAAGCGGGTGGCACCCGCCTCGACCAGCGCGTCATAGAGGTTGAGCCCCTCGCGGCGACGCTGGTTGGCATTGTCGACGAGCAGGATCGCATTCTTCACCACCAGGCCCATCAGCATGATGAAGCCGATGGCCGAGAACATGTTGAGGGTGGACCCACCCACCAGCAGGCCCACCATCACGCCGATCAGCGCCAGCGGCAGCGAGATCATGATCGCGACCGGCTGCAGGAAGCTGCCGAACTGCGAGGCCAGCACCAGGTAAATGAAGATCACCGCCAGCAGCAGGGCCGAGCCTGCGGCGCCGAAGGTTTCTTCCAGCTGTTCCGCTTCACCGCCCTGCGAGGCGCGATAACCGGCCGGCAGATCAAGGGCGTCGATGGCCTCCTGCACCAGCGGGGCCACGGCGCCGAGTTGGGCGCCGCTCGCCAGATTGGCGCTGACGGTCACCTGTCGGGCAAGGTCGAGGCGCTGGATTTCACCCGGACCCTCGGACTGCACGATCTCCGCCACCTGGTCGAGCCGGATCACCGCGCTCGAGCCGGTGGCACCGCTCTGGGCGATCGGCAGGGCGCCCAGCACGGCGACATTGTCGCGGGCCTCCTCCGGCAGGCGAACCACCACGCCGAAATTTTCGCCCTGCGGGTTGGTCCACTCGGTCACCTCCTCGCCACCCAGCATGGGGCTGAGGCTGGCGCCGATCTGCTGCAGGCTGACCCCGAGGTCGCTGGCCGCATCGCGGTCGACCCGCACGCCCAGCACCGGCTGCGGGTTGTCGAGACTGGTCTCGACCTCCTGCAGCCCTTCGATCTGGCTGAACCGCGCCACGAGGTCGTCGGACAGGCGGTCGAGCACGCGGAAATCATCGCCATAGAGGCTGACCTGGATGGGTGCGGCCACGGTGCCGAGCCCGCCGGCTGCGCCGACGTTGAACTCGGCACCGGGAATGGCCCGGAGCGCCTCGCGCACCGGATCGGTCATCTGGGTCGGCGTCCGCTCGCGTTCGCTCTGCGGAACCATGGTGACGAGGATGGTGGCGCGATTGTCGCCCGAGGTGGTGCCGGCATTGAGCGTGGCATAGGTGCCGAGCACTTCGGGGAACTGCCTCAGCGTCGCATCCACCTGCCGGACTTTGCTCGCGGTATGTTCGAGCGAGGAGCCGATGGGGGTCTCCACATCCACCTGGAACTCGCCGGTATCGGCCGGCGGTACGAACTCGACGCCCACCAGCGGGAACAGCATGAAGCTGCCGACAAAGGCGGCAAGCGCTACGCCCACGGTGGACTTGCGGTGCCGGAGGCACCAGCGCAGCAGACCCCGGTAACGCTCGGAGAGCCAGCCGAAGAAGCGATCGAACTGCGCCACCGCCCGCCCCAGCGGGCCGCGCTTGGCGTTGGGGTTAGCGGCGGGGTCGTACCAGACGCTCGAGAGCATCGGGTCGAGCGTGAAGGCCACGAACAGCGAGATCAGCACGGCGACGGACACGGTGACGCCGAACTGGAGGAAGAAGCGGCCGAGAATGCCTTCCATGAAGGCGACGGGCAGGAACACGGCGACGATCGACAGCGTGGTCGCTAGCACCGCCAGGCCGATCTCGTTGGTGCCGTCGAGTGCGGCCTGCCGGTGGTGCTTGCCCATATGCAGGTGCCGCATGATGTTCTCGCGCACCACGATGGCATCGTCGATCAGGATGCCGACGGCGAGCGACAGTGCCATCAGCGTCATCATGTTGAGGGTGAAGCCGAGGAAGTAGAGCACCGTCATGGTGCCGATGATCGAGATCGGCAGCGTCAGGCCGGTGATCACCGTCGAGCGCCAGGAATTGAGGAACAGGAACACGATGACGACGGCGAGGATGGCGCCCTCGACCAGCATGTTCTGCACCGCATGGAAGCTCTGTTCCACCGGCACCGCATTGTCGCGGACGATCTCGAGACGCACGCCCTCGGGCATGTCGCGCTCGTTGAGCTCGGCGATCGCCTCGCGCACCTCCTCGGCCACCTGCACCGTGTTGGCGCCCTGCGTCTTGACCACGTCGATGGCGAGCGCCCGCTGGCCGTTGAGGATGGCAAGGCTCGTTGCGTCCGCCTGGCCCTGCTCGATGGTGGCGACGTCGCCGAGCCGCACCGGCTGGCCACCGCGGCGGGCGACGATCAGGTCGAGAAAGTCCGCGGCGTCCTCAACCCGGCCCTCGACCTGGATCGACTGCACGGCAGCGCCTTCGGTGATCGAGCCGGCGGCGAGATTCTGGTTCTCGGCACGCAGAGCCTGCGTCACCTCGCCGACACCGACATTGAAGGCGTTGAGGCGATCAGGGTCGATCAGGACGTTGAGCTGGCGCGGCACGCCGCCCACGACCGTGGCGCGGCCCACGCCGGGGATGATCGACAGGCGACTGACGATGACATCCTCTGTGAGCGCGGTGAGGTCCCGTGCGCTCATGGTGTCCGAACTCACCGCCAGCGACACCACCGGCAGTTCGGAAGGGTCGAAGCGGAGGATCTGCGGGTCGCCGGCATTGTCGGGCAGCACGCCTTCGATCTGCGCCAGGCGGTCGCGCACGTCCTGCGCCGCGGCCGAGGACTGCACATCCATGTCGAACAGGATGATCACCATGGCTTGGCCCATCTGGGCGATCGACTGGATGGTGTCGATGCCGCTGATGGTGTTCACCGCGTTCTCGATCGGCTCGACGATGTCGTTCTCGACCGCTTCGGGCGAGGCGCCGGGATAGCTCGTCACCACTGCCACCACCGGCAGGTCGATGTCGGGCAACTGTTCGATCGGCAGGCGCTGGTAGGAGTAGATGCCGAACACCAGCAGCGCCACCATGACCATGGTGGCGAAGACCGGATGATTGACGCTGATGCGGGTGAGGATCATCGGCCGCGCTCCATGAGCATCTGGATCTGGGTGCCGGGCACCAGCTGCGGCAGCACGGCGGAGACGATCACGTCACCGGCGACCAGGCCCGAGCGGATCTCGGTGAGCCGGTTGGTGCTCCAGACCTCACCCGCTTCCACCGGCTGGCGCACCACGGCCTCGCCTTCGAGCTTGAGCACATAAGGCCCTTCCGCGTCCTCGCGGATGGCAGCAGCCGGAACCGCAATGGCTTGTTCGACGGCGTCCACCACGATGTTGCCGGTGACGAACATGCCGCCGCGCAGCAGGCCATCGGTGTTGTCGAGCGCCACATAGACGGGGATGGTGCGCGTGCCTTCCTGCGCCACCGGGTTGATCCGGTCGACCTCGCCTTCAAAGGTGCGGCCGGCGAGCCCCTCGACAGTGATGCGCACGGTCTGGCCCCGCTCGATCTGCGCTGCCGTGCCCACCGGGGCGGCAGCCACGACCTCGACACTCGACAGGTCGACCACGGTGACCAGCGGCGTGCCGGCGGCAACGGTCTGGCCGGGCTCCACCGCCCGCACCGAAACGATGCCGGTGAGCGGCGCCGTAACGGTGGCATTGGCCAGGGCGTTTTCGGCTCCTGCCACCTGCTGCTCCAGGGCCACGAGGCTGGCGCGCAACTGGTTGACCGTGCCCTGCGCCTGTTCGAGGCCGGAGCTGGGGGCCAGCCCGCGCGAAATCAGGTCCTGCGTGCGCGCCAGCTCGTTTTCGGCGGTGGACAATTGCGCCCGCGTGGCTTCGGCCGTGGCCCGGGCCTGGTTGAGCTGCAGTTCGAGGTTGCTGATGTCCACCTGCACCAGCACGTCGCCTTCTTCGACCCGGTCGCCGGCGCGCACCAGCACCTCGGAGATCTGCCCGTTCACCTCGGACGATACCTGGGTCTGGCGCACGGGGGCGATCGAACCGGTGATGCGCACAAGGTTCTCGAGCCGCTGCGGCTCGACCGTCAGCACCTCGTCCTGACGCAACTGCATGACCGTCGGGGTTTCCGCCGGCTGCTCCTCGGCCGGTGCCTCGGGCGCCGCAGGCTGCTGCCCCTGCCCCATGAAGAAAACCGCTGCGGCCACCGCGGCGAGGATCACCAGCACCAGCAGGATCCACGGCCAGCGCCGGCGGCGGGTCAGGCCGGCAGCAGCCAACGCCTCCCGCTCCCGTTCACGACGCGTCTTTGCCCATTCGGGCTTGTCGGAAGGGGCGGTGGCCATGTGTTTTTTCCCTCTGGTCGGCAAGTTCGGAAGACCTAAGGTCAGCATCGGCCTTGCGCAATCCCGCACGTCGCCACCACATTGAGCAAAAATGGAGGCGGGCATGCGGCGGATGGTAGCGAGCATCGGCGGAATCGCCTTGGCGCTGGTGCTCAGCCAGTTCCCCGAATATGCCCAGCAATACACGCAGCGCCTGGGCGGGGCGGTCGACGAACTCGCTGCCGTCACCCAGGCATTCGACCGCGATGCCGCCGCGGGCGGTCTCGACCGGCAAGCAGCGCTCCAGCGCTACAACGCCTCCAATGACGACTTCCTCGCCGGACGCGGGCACTCGATGACCGCCACCTTCCAGCGTTACGAACAGCTCAGCACCACCCTGGCGCGCATCGAAAGTGCCGGACCGGTGGAGCGCTTCCAGAACCTGCCAGCCTATCTCGACAGCGATATCGGCCAGCGCACCCTCGCCGCCTACAAGCCGGCCGTGCCGGTGACGGTGGAGGGCATTCTCTATGCCGGGGCCGGGTTCCTGCTCGGCTATCTCGTAATGTCGGCGCTGGTGCGCACCTGCACCCTGCCGTTCAGGCGCAGGTATCCCCTCGGGCGGCGGGCTTAGTGGCTTGGCGCAAACTTGGCGCATCATAGACCTTGTATTAGCGGGATGTGCGAATGTGGGGGTGCCGCGGCCTGTTCGACACCAGGCCGCGGCGGCGGCATCGGATCGAGGTAGACCCAGACTGGTGGTGTGCACCTTTGTCTGAGGATGAGCGGGATCGTTGCCGTCAGTCTTCATCGGGCCCGCATGGTTGATTGAACCCAGGGTTCGCATTGCAAGGACGGGACGAGGAAGATGAGCCATTCTAGCACATTTGTGGCCGGGATCGATACCGGCAAGGCAGCTCTTGATCTGGCGGTGACGCCCGGCGAGGGATGGCTGCGGGTGAACAATGACGCGGCCGGATGGCAAGCGGCGGCGGAGTGGTTGCTCAAGGCCGGTGTCGATCGGGTCGGCATCGAAGCCAGCGGCGGCTACGAACGTGGCGTGGTCGCGGCTTTGCGGGAGGCCGGGTTCAAGGTGATCCTGCACCAGCCGCTGCAGGTACGCCTGTTTGCCCGCATGCGGTTGCAGCGCGCCAAGAACGACCGGCTGGATGCCCGGGTGATTGCTGCCTTCACCGTCCTGTTCGGGATGGACAGGGCGGCTGCCGATCCGACACTGGCCGGCTTGCACGAGCATCTGGTCTTCATCGACCAGCTGGTCCAGGACATCGCCCGGCTCAAGACCCGGCTCGAGCATCTGCACGATACCCGTCTTGCCAGCCTGGTTGCCGCTGACATTGCCGCACTCAAGGCCCGCCTGCGCGACGAACGGCGCCGGCTGGAACGGGCGGTGCGGGCCGACAAGGCTCTCGGGCGGCGGCTCGATCTGCTGCTCTCCGTCCCCGGCATCGGCATACCGACCGCCTTGGCCTTGCTGATCGCCATGCCGGAACTGGGCAGCATCAGCCGTGAACAGGCCGCTGCCCTGATCGGGTTGGCACCGTTCGACCACGACAGCGGCAAGCATCACGGGCGGCGCCACATCGCCGGCGGCCGTGCCCGCCCCCGGCAGGCCCTCTACGCCGCGGCCCTGCCTGCCGCCTATCGATGGAACCGCCAACTCATGGCGCTCTATGCCCGCCTTACTGCCGCTGGCAAACCCCACAAGCTCGCCCTTGTCGCCTGCGCTCGAAAACTCGTCATCTTCGCCAACACCGTTCTGCAACGAGGCCAACCCTGGACCCCATAGCTAATGGTTGCTCATCCTGAGCCCGTCGAAGGACGAGGTCGCGGGCACGGTGTTACCGACCTCGTGGTTCGACAGGCTCACCATGAGGTCTATGGGAGTGACGCGCCTGACCGCTCCATCTACATATAAACATCCCTTTATGTCCCGTTGCCGCATTGGCAGGCTTCGCGTATAGGTGCGGCAACAGCAAAAACGCCCGGAGCCCCTGCCTCATGACCACCTTCACCGATTATGCGGTCAAGGACATCTCGCTTGCCGCCTATGGCCGCAAGGAAATCGAGATCGCCCAGATCGAGATGCCCGGCCTGATGGCCATCCGCGAGGAATATGCCGCCGCCCAGCCGCTCAAGGGTGCGCGCATCGCCGGCTCGCTCCACATGACCATCCAGACCGCCGTGCTGATCGAGACGTTGGTGTCGCTCGGGGCCGAGGTGCGCTGGGTGTCGTGCAACATCTTCTCGACCCAGGACCACGCCGCTGCCGCCATTGCCGCCGCCGGCATTCCGGTGTTCGCGCACAAGGGCGAGACGCTCGAAGAATACTGGGCCTTCACCGACCGGATGATGGACTGGGGCAATGGGCAGACCCCGAACCTGATCCTCGACGATGGTGGCGATGCCACCATGTACATCCTGACCGGCGCCAAGGCCGAACAGGACATCTCCATCCTCGACAAGCCGGGCAACGAGGAAGAGGAAATCTTCTTCGCTACCATCCGCAAGCGCCTCGCCACCCACCCGAACTTCTTCTCGACCATCCGGGCCGCCATCCGCGGCGTGTCGGAGGAAACCACCACGGGCGTGATGCGGCTCTACCAGCTGCAGCAGAAGGGCGAGCTGCCGTTCCCCGCCATCAACGTCAACGACTCCGTCACCAAGTCGAAGTTCGACAACAAGTACGGCACCCGTGAATCGCTGGTCGACGCCATCCGGCGCGGCACCGACGTGATGCTGGCCGGCAAGGTCGCGATCGTTTGCGGTTATGGCGACGTGGGCAAGGGCTCGGCCGAGTCGCTGCGTGGCGCCGGCGCCCGCGTGCTGGTCACCGAAGTCGACCCGATCTGCGCCCTGCAGGCGGCCATGGAAGGCTATGAGGTCGTCACCCTCGAGGAGGCCGCCCCGCGCGCCGACATCGTCGTCACCGCCACCGGCAACCGTGACGTTCTCACCCTCGACGACATGCGCAAGCTCAAGGACATGGCGATCGTCTGCAACATCGGCCACTTCGACAACGAGATCCAGATTGCGGCGCTGCGCAACTTCAAGTGGACCAACGTCAAGCCGCAGGTCGACCTGGTCGAGAAGCCCGACGGCAACCGCCTGATCGTGCTCTCCGAGGGCCGCCTGGTGAACCTCGGCAACGCCACCGGCCACCCGAGCTTCGTGATGTCCGCTTCGTTCTCCAACCAGACGCTGGCCCAGATCGAGCTCTGGACCAATGGCGACAAGCTCGAAAAGAAGGTGCACGTGCTGCCCAAGCACCTCGACGAAAAGGTCGCCGAACTGCACCTCGCCAAGCTCGGCGCCAAGCTGACCAAGCTCACCAAGGACCAGGCGGACTATATCGGCGTGTCCACCGAGGGCCCGTTCAAGTCGAGCGAATACCGGTACTGAGCGACCGCCCCCGAGCCACGAACTGCGCCCTCTCCAGCCGGAGAGGGCGTTTTCATTTCATGGCGGGAGGCCGTTGGGGCGTCGGTGACCGCGACCTCGTCCTTCGACAAGCTCAGGATGAGATCTATGAGTCTGCAGTACCGGCGGTGAGAATTGGGCTGATCGGGCCCAGGCGCGCGCCCGATCTCTCATAGACCTCATGGTGAGCCTGTCGAACCACGAGGTCGCGGCCACTGAGTCCACAAAACCCCCACCCCTGCCGTTTCTGCTTCGTTCTCGGTCAAGCACCCTTTTCGGTCCTTTGCCCGCGATCAACAGCCATTAAGACTCTGTTAGCCGATTCAGCGCCTCGCTATGGTTTTGATGATTCGGCCGCGGGGGGACACGCTGGCCGCGTCGGGGGCCGCTTTCCCCACGGGATTGCGCGTATCAGCCCTCTTTCAAGTTGAGGCGTACCGGCTCTTGCGGGCCGGCCATCACTAGCGTGAAACGGTTACAGAGGCAGTCATGGCGCCGGGCAGGCTCCGGAAGCATTGGGGATTCGCACCGCTGGGTGCCGCCCCGCTCACCCTGATGACGGCGATCCCCGCCTCGGCACAGGGTTTTGCTTCCGCAAATCTGGTGGGCGCGGCGCCCATCGCCATCGCACTCGGTGCGGGGGGCTTTGCGCTGATCGCCACCGTCGTCGTCCGCGGCATCATCCGCGACGGCCGCATCGCCCGCCGGCGCGACGCCGAACGCATCGCCGGCCTCCGTGCCCTGGTCGACGAATACGAGGCGCTGCTCTCGGGCACCCGCGAAGTCACCATCCTGTGGACCGAACAGGGCGCCGAACCGCGCCTGCTCGGGCAGGCCAGCGCCATCCTGCCGCCAGGCCGACATCCGGAAGCGGTGCTGAATTTCGACACCTGGCTGCCGCCGGCCGAGGCCGACCGGCTGACGCAGGTGCTGGCGGCCCTGCGGATGGACGGCCATTCCTTCGATACGGGCGTTACCGCGCTCGATGGCCGGCTGATCCGCGCCAATGGCTGGGTGCTGGGCGGGGGCGTCGCCATGCGCCTGCGCCCCGCCTACCTGCAGCCGGCACGGAGCGAAGCCGGTGCCGACGACGCGCTGGCGATCGTGCGCTCCATGCTCGCAGCGCTCGGCAAGCCGGCCTTCGCCCGCGACGCTGACGACCGGCTGATCTATGCCAATGCCGCCTATCGCGACCTGGCGAAGACCCTCGGCCGCAGCGCCCCGGCCGGGGCAGCGCCGGAACTGCTCGATCCCACGGCCCTCAGGCAGCATCTCGAGGCCTGCAAGGCCAGCGACCAGCCGGTCAGCGCCACCGTCACCTTTCCGGGCAAGGGCCGCTACGAGCTGGTGGAATTCCCGGTCGGCGAAGGCCGCGCCGGCTGTTTCTTCCCGCTCGCCGCCGAAGCTGCGGCGCCAGCGGCCCCGACCGGTTACGCCCATATCGGCGGCATCATCGATGCCCTGGCCACCCCCATCGCCATTTTCAACCCCCGCCGCGAGCTGACGCAGTTCAACCAGGCCTATGCGGCGCTGTGGAACCTCGACAAGCGCTTCCTCACCCCCGGGCTCGACGAGCGCGCCATTCTCGACAAGCTGCGCACCGAGGGCATGCTGCCCAACCAGGTCGACTACCAGACCTGGCGCGCCAAGCACCTCGAATCCTACTCGCGCAAGGCGCCGTTCGAGGCCGAGCCCTGGCACCTGCCGGACGGACGCACCATCAAGGTCATCACCGCCCCGGCCGGGCCGGAAGGCGGCGTCGTTTATGTGTTCGAGGACATCACCGAGCGGCTGAAGCTCGAATCCACCAACAAGACCTTCAGCAACGTTCAGCGCGAAACCATCAACGCCCTGTCCGAGGCCGTGGCGGTGTTCGGCACCAATGGCCGGCTGACGCTGAGCAATCCGCGCCTGTCGGCGCTGTGGAAGCTGCCCACCAACGAGCTAGGTCTCAACCCGCATATCGACCAGATCGCCGAAGCCGCTGCCCGGGCAATCCCCGAGGACGGCGCCTCGATCTGGCGCGACCTCAAGCGCGCCATCGTCGATCTCAACCCCACCCGCTCCGACCAGACCGGGCGCATCAACCGCTCCGACGGGCGGCTGCTCGACTATGCCATCACGCGCCTGCCGGACGGGCAGACCATGATGACCTTTCTCGATGTCACCGAAAGTGCCAGCTATTCCAAGGTGCTCAAGGAGCGCAACGACGCGCTGGTGGCGGCCGACCGGCTCAAGGACGCCTTTGTCGAGAACGTTTCCTATGAGCTGCGCTCGCCGCTCACCAACATCATCGGCTTCGCCGACCTGCTCGCCGGCACCGAAGGCGGCACGCTCAATGCACGCCAGCGGGAATATATCGACTACATCCGGGCGTCTTCCGTTACCCTTGGCGTGCTGATCGACAACATTCTGGACCTTGCTTCGGTCGATGCCGGCATTGCCGAACTTCGCCCGGAAACGCTGGACGTCGCCAGCCTCGTCGACAAGGCCAAGGCGGGCCTCTCCGCCACCTTCCCGGAAGTGTCGGGCGAGGCGCCGATCAACCTCGTGGTCGATATCGAGCCAGACCTTCCGGCTTTCGTCGCCGACGGCACCCGCATCGTCCAGGTGCTCTACAACCTCCTGTCCAACGCCGCCCGCTTCTCGCCGCCGGGCGGGGAGATCCGGCTCACCGTCTCCAATCGCGGCGAGCGCATGCTGTTCGTGATCGAGGACGAGGGGCCGGGGCTCACCGACGAGATGAAGTCGGCGATCCTGACCCGGCTCGACACCCCCAGTGCCGGCGGGCGCCAGCGCGGCGCGGGCCTGGGCCTCTCGATCGTGCGCACCTTCGTCAACCTCCACGGCGGCACCATCGCGGCGGAAAAGCGTGAACCGCGCGGCTCGCGCATCATCGTCAACCTGCCGCGCGACAGCGCCATGGCCGGCATCGCCGAATGAGCGAGCAGCGGTTTCTGCCGGCGCCGGAGGATACCGACCGGCTCGGCGCCGAACTCGCCACCACGCTGACGCCGGGCGACATCGTCGCCCTCAATGGCGATCTCGGTGCGGGCAAGTCGGCGCTGGCCCGCGCCATCATCCGCAGCCTCGCCACCGATCCCGCGCTCGACGTACCCTCCCCCAGCTTTGCGCTGGTGCAGCCCTACGACACCCCGCGCGGACCGGTGCTCCACGCCGACCTCTACCGCCTTGCCGACGCCAGCGAAGCCGACGAACTCGGCCTGCTCGACACCCCCGATGCCATCATCCTCGTCGAATGGCCCAGCCGCGCCCCCGCCATAGCGGAGGCCGCAACAGTCACGGTCACTCTCGACATCCCGGAAGATGGGGTAGGACGGACGGTCAGGATCGAGCGGTAAGCGGCTCGCCAATTCTCCCCAGCGAGCGGCCGGGACCGGCTCCTAATCATCCGCATCCCAGAATGGCCAGTCTCGTTGGTCTGTACGAGAAGCGAACATCTTCAGCAGTTTACAGTTCTGCGGCGTCAGTCTGCTGCGTGAGATTTGCCGATCATTGATGGCAGTTACGCCTCTATAGTTTTACTACTCGCCACGCACTCATGGAACCAAACAGTCGACGTCTGATTGCGCACTGACTGGCGCTTCCGTGAGGAGGAACTCATCGAACAGGGGAAGGTCACAGTCAAACGCAAGCTCAGCGGCAGGGCCAAGACGACCGCGCTGGTTGTGCTTGTCTTGGTTCTGGGCCTGGTTGCGCTGATTGCCGCGTTCTGGATCAAGTCTTCCGATCAGGAGCCACCTCGGATCACGGCGGTCAGTCCGGTTGCGAACGCCGCCGGCGTTTCTCCAGGCGCAAGGGTTCAGGTCAGCTTCAACCATGCCTTCCCCACCGTGTTCGACGTTGTCAGCTTGCGTCTTTGGAACGCCCAGGGCGACCGCATCATAGGGGCTTTCGAGGTTCACAGCACTGAAACAGCGGCGATGCTGGCGCCGGTCACGGAACTCGCTCCCGGCAAATACAGGGCCGAAGCTCGCATTGGCGATGGCGAGGCCGTTGAATGGGAATTCACCGTATCGGAACCAGACCCGTGGCCGGAGAGCATCGGCCCCATCCTGGTAATCAGTTCCGAGGCAGGCAAATTCGGCGACTACTATGCAGAGATCGGTCGTGTCCCGGGACGTGGTGTAACTGAGGTGGTCAAGCCGCTCGCGAGCGCGCCATTACGAGCGCCGTAGCGAGCGAGCGGCTGGGTGGTCATCGACGGATTTCCGGTAAGGTCTGGTTGCTCACCCCAACCCTGCACCTGAAGGACCACCGATGACCGACACGATGATGAACCTGCGCACGCTCGTAGAGAAGACCCCCGACGCCGATATTCTGCGCGAGATGATTGGCTTCGCTGCCGAACGGCTGATGGAGATGGAAGTTGGTGCCGCCACCGGCGCTGGCTATGGCGAGAAGAGCGCTGAGCGGCGGGTCCAGCGCAATGGCTACCGCGATCGAGATTGGGAGACGCGGGCCGGCACGGTCGAGCTGCGCATCCCCAAGCTGCGTAAGGGCAGCTACTTCCCGGGCTTTCTGGAACCTCGGCGATTGGCCGAGAAGGCTCTGACCGCGGTGATCCAGGAGGCCTACATCCAGGGCATCTCGACCCGTTCGGTGGACGACCTGGTCAAAGCCATGGGCATGAGTGGCATCTCCAAGAGCCAGGTCAGCCGGCTGTGCGAGGAGATCGATGGCCGGGTGAAGGCCTTCCTCGAGCGGCCGATTGAGGGCGATTGGCCCTACCTGTGGATCGACGCCACTTACCTCAAGGTACGTCGGGGTGGCCGCATCGTCTCGGTCGCTGCCATCATGGCGGTTGGCGTCAATGCCGATGGCCGGCGCGAGGTGCTGGGCATGGAGATCGGCACCTCGGAGGCCGAGGCGATCTGGACCGAGTTCCTCCGCAAGCTGACCCGTCGTGGCCTGCGAGGCGTGAAGCTGGTGATCTCCGATGCCCATGAGGGCATCAAGGCGGCCGTCACCAAGGTGCTTTGCGCCACCTGGCAACGCTGCCGAGTCCACTTCATGCGCAACGTCCTTGCCCATGCCGGCAAGAGCGGCCGTCGCGTAGCTAGCGCCTTCATCGCCACGGCCTTCGCTCAGGAGACGCCGGAGGCGGCCAGCACCCAATGGCGAGCCGTTGCCGACCAGATCCGCCCTCGCGTGCCCAAGCTCGCCACCATCATGGACGAGGCCGAGCACGACGTCCTTGCCTACATGAGCTTCCCCAAGGAGCATCGGGCCAAGCTTCACTCAAACAACACGATAGAACGGGTGAATGGCGAGGTGAAGCGCCGGACCGAGGTAGTGGGCATCTTCCCCAACGAGGATGCCATCGTCCGGCTCGTTGGCGCCATCCTGCTCGAGCAGAACGATGAGTGGGCTGTGCAGCGCGCCAGATACATGACGCTGGAATCCGTCGCCCCGTTGAGCGATGATCCCCTCGTCAGCCTGCCGGCAGTCCCCGCACGCTGACCAACCCGGCCAAGCCGGATATGCGTGGAGGCCCTGCCTCAGTTACACCACGCCGAGGGACACGATCCAGAGATCCTGCGGGCCGAAGGATTTACGGGTTTCTCACACGCCAATATCGAAGATCTGACACGCGAAGAATTGTCTTCGCATGCGGTGGCGATCTTGACTGGCGGAGACCTGAACCCAGGACATCTCGCAATCATCCGGGACTGGCTGGAGAACGGCGGCAATCTGATCGCGATGAGGCCCGGTGAAAGTCTCTCCGCAATGGCCGGACTGAGGTCATCGGGCCTAACAATCAGCGGTGGCTACCTGCAGATCGATACTTCTGGTCCGCCTGGACAAGGGCTGGTGGCCGAGACCATCCAGTTCCATGGTGAAGCCGATATCGCAGTGACCACGGGGGAGACCAGATCTCTTGCTGGTCTCTACCACGACGCCGTTACCCCCGCCCGCGCTCCCGCAGTCACGCTAAGGCCGGTCGGAACATCGGGCGGGGACATCGCTGTGTTCCTGTTCGACCTGGCTTTGTCGGTGGCGTTGACCCGCCAGGGCAACCCGGCATGGGAGGGGCAGGAGCGGGATGAAGCCGAGCCCATACGCCCAAACGACCTGTTCTTCGGCGATGCCGGTTCGAATACCCAGGCGGACTTCGTGGACCTGGACAAGGTCGCCATTCCTCAAGCCGACGAGCAGATGCGCCTGTTGTCCAACGTGATCCTGCATTTGACGCGAGACACCGCGCCGCTGCCCAGGTTCTGGTACTTCCCCAAGGGCGCCAAGGCCGTCCTGGTGATGGCGGCTGACGACCATGGCACCCGCGATGGCACCGAGCGGTTCTTTCAGCGACTCCTCGCTCTTGGCCCGGAGGGGTGCGATGTCGCGAACTGGGACTGTGCGCGTGCTACCTCCTGGATTTATGCCTCCTCAGACCTGACCAACCAGCAAGCGGCCGAGTTCATCGCGCAGGGCTTCGACATCGGGTCTCACCCAAACACCCATTGTCACAACTGGTCAGAGGATTCACTTGCGCGGGCATTCTTTGAAGATCTGCATAGCTTCGCACTGAAATATCCGGACCTGCCCCGGCAGCAAGGAAGCCGGCTGCATTGCATCGTCTGGAGTGACTACGCGAGCCACCCTCGCATCGAACGGGGATGGGGCATTCGCTATGACCTGAACTACTATTACTGGCCCGGCACATGGATCGCCAACCGATCCGGTTTCATGACCGGTTCCGGCCTGCCAATGCGCTTCGCCGACCGGGAAGGGCGTTTGATCGACGTCTACCAGCAGGAGACCCATCTGGTGGATGAAGTTTTCGGCACTGCCTTTTCGCCGGTGGAGACGTTGATCGACAGAGCGCTCGGGCCGGAAGGATATTACGGGGCCTTCGGGACTCACGTCGACTTCCACAATGATTTCGATCTTCAACTCATGAATCTGGCAGTGGAGAAGAACGTCCCCATGGTTTCCGTGCAGCAAATGCTGGACTGGACCGACGGGCGCAACGCATCAGGCTTCGACAACACGAAATGGGAAGACGACGTTTTGTCGTTCGACGTTCACGCGGACGCCCGAACGGGGGAAATGTTGGTGGGCATGCTGCCGTTCAATTTCAACAATGCGCAGCTGGTTGAACTCCGCCGCGGGGAGGCGGCGGTCCCTTTCACCGCCGAACAGATCAAAGGGGTCGAGTACGGCCTGTTCAGTGCCACCTCAGGCTCCTACACTGCGACCTACGCCCCACATTGATGGTGAGCCTCTGCGCGCGAAACGGGGCTGCTCCGGGACGCGACTCCATTGTGGCCCTGGTGCCGAGCATGAGCTTTCCGAAGCGGCGCGAGGGGACTAGGGTCGGACCAGCACATCCGGCGACAGGACACGCCCATGGCCCACCGCATCTACGCAACGAGCTTCGGCAGCGTTTATCCGCATTATGTCGCCAAGGCGGAGCGCAAAGGCCGGAGCAAGGAAGAGGTGGACACCATCATCCGCTGGCTCACCGGCTATGACCAGCAACAGCTGGAGGCGCAGTTCGGTGCGAGCTTCGAGACCTTCTTTGCCCAGGCGCCGCGGCTCAACCCGGCGCGGTCGTCGATCACCGGAGTGATCTGCGGCGTTCGGGTGGAACAGATCGAGGAGCCACTGATGCGTGAGATCCGATACCTCGACAAGCTGATCGACGAGCTCGCCAAGGGCAAGGCGATGGAAAAGATCCTGCGCCAGCAACCCGAGACGGCGAAATAGCGAACGGCAGGCGCGATCCTGCCGCTTTCGTTCTCACTCGGGTCTGCCAACCGTCAGAACTCGTTCAGACCGAGGTACAGACCGAAGGCTAGTCTGCATCGGCTCCGTCTTCCTGACCGGCACTTGTGGCCCTTGACTCTCTACCTACCAGAAGGTAGGGAGAGCACATGAGCACCACCACCACTGCCGACGAGATCATCGATTGCGCCCGCTCCCTCATCATCAAGGGGGGCTACAATGGCTTCAGCTATGCCGACATCGCGGCCGTGGTCGGGATCCGCAAGGCGAGCATCCACCATCACTTTCCCAGCAAGGTCGATCTGGTCCGCACTCTGGTCAAGCAGTACCGGGAGGATGCGCAGGCAGGTTTTGCCGCGCTTGAACGGAGCGCCAGCGACCCGCGTGATCAGTTGACCCGCTATACCGGCTACTGGGAACAGTGCCTCGCCGATGCGAGCGCTCCGTTCTGCATCTGCGCCTTGCTGGCAAGCGAACTGCCCATTTTGCCCGATCCGGTTGCGAGCGAGGTGCGTCTACACTTCGCCACCTTGTCGGCATGGCTGGCCTCGGCATTCGAGCGCGGCAGCGCCTCAGGCGTATTGCAGATCCAGCATGCCCCCCAGGTGGAAGCCGAAAGCTTCATGGCAGTGGTGCATGGCGGCATGCTCTCCGCTCGGGTGAACAACGATCCCAAACTGTTCGAACTCGTCACTGCGCCCGTGCTCCAGCGGCTTTCTGCCTGAATCCAACCAGCGAGTTGCACATTCATCTCCCACACCCTACCAACTAGTAGATAGAAAGGCCCATTTCATGAAGACCTCTGACGAGCGCTGGCTGGCGCGCTACTATTTCTCCCGCGCCAGCTTTTCTGTGCTGTGGGTCGGCCTGGCTCTGAGCCTTGGCCAACAGCACGCCGGCCTCGGTGCTGCGCTGTTGTTGATCTATCCGCTTTGGGATGCGGTGGCGAACGCCGCCGACGCCTCCCGCAATGGCGGCTTCGGGCGAAACCGCACCCAGACCATCAACCTCGCCGTCAGCCTGGCGACCACTCTGGCGGTCGCGGCAACGCTGCCGGTGGGACTCGGCAGCGTGTTGGCGGTGTTCGGCGCATGGGCGATTCTGTCAGGGATCCTGCAGTTGAGCACCGCTCTGCGCCGCTGGCGGGTTGCCGGCGCACAATGGGCGATGGTCCTCAGCGGGGCACAGTCGGCACTGGCTGGCGCCTTCTTCATCGTTCAGGCACAGCAGGCTGTACCGGCGGTGCTGCCCACGATTGCGGGCTATGCTGGGTTCGGTGCCCTCTATTTCGCAATCTCGGGCATATCGCTGGCGCTGCGCGGGCGCTCGCAACAGCAATCAGCGGCATGATCCGGCTTGCTCGGAAACCCGCCTCGCAACAGGAGAACGGCAGGCACCAAGGCCTGCCGTTCAAAGCTCGACCGCGGTTGGGCAGCCGTCAGAACTCGTTCCAGTCCTCGTCCTTGAGCGCCGCGTTGCCGCGGCTGAGATAGGCGCGCGCAGCGCCCTTTACCTTCTCCTGCAGGCCCTTGATGCCGCGGGCCGCGGGAGCTTCCTTCAGCACTTCCGCCTTCGGAGCCGCGGCACGGCCCTCCACGCGGAAGATCGACACGATGCGGTCGAGCCCTTCGGCCTGAGCCTCGGTCTGCTCGAGCGCGGCGTTGGTTTCTTCCACCAGCGCGGCGTTGTGCTGGGTCATCTCGTCCATCTGGCGCACGGCGGTCGACACTTCGGCGATGGCGGCGGTCTGCTCGCCGCTGGCACTGGCAACCGCCTTCATCAGCTCGTTGTTTTCCTCCACCGTCTGCAGGATCGCCTGCAGCTTCTCGGCAGCGAGCGACACGAGTCTGGTGCCGCCATTCACCTCCTGGGCGCTCTGCTCGATCAGTTGCTTGACCTCGGCGGAGGCCTGCGCGGCGGACTGCGCCAGGCGCCGCACTTCCACGGCCACCACGGCAAAACCCTTGCCGGCTTCACCCGCGCGCGCCGCCTCGACCGAAGCGTTGAGCGCGAGCAGGTTGGTCTGGAAGGCGATGTCGTCGATCAACCCGATGATGTTGCTGATCTTGCCGGAGGAGGCGGTGATCCGCTCCATGGCGTGATTGGCATCGGTCATCACCTGCCCGCCCTCGTTGGCGAGCTGTGCCGCCAGGCGGGTGCGGGTCGCGGCCTGGTCGATTTTCTGGGCATTGTCGGTGACGGTGCCGGAAAGCTGCTCCATGGCCGCCGAGGTCTCCTCGATCGCCGCCGCCTGCCGTGTGGTGCGCTCGCTGAGATCATTGGCGCCGGCGAGGATCTCGCCGGTGGCGGTCTTGAGCCCGGCCGATGCCGATCGCAATTGGGCGACGATGTCGCTGTACTTGTCGGCCAGCAGATTGGTGTCGGTCTTGAGGCGCTCGAAGGCGCCACGATACTGGCCCTGCATGCGTCGGGTCAGGTCGGCATGGGCGATAGCCGAGAGCACCTCAGCGGTCTCGGTGATGCCGCTGTCGACCGTTTCCATCAGGTGGTTGACCGAGGCGGCCATCTCGTCGAGCTCGGCCTTGCCGTAGGTCTGGCCGATGCGGGCGGTGAAATCCCCGGCGACGGCGGCCGCGACGACCCGACCCACCTCGGTCTGCAGGTCGTTGCGCAGCGCCTGCTCGTCGGCTTCGAGCCGGCGGGCGGCCTCGCGGTCGCTGTCGAGCCGTTCGACCTGCTCGCGGTTCTGGCGGAACACTTCCACCGCCCGGGCCATGTCGCCGATCTCGTCGCGGCGCTCGCCGAACGGGATGGGGCTGGTGACGTCGCCTTCGGCAAGGCTCGCCATGCGGCCGGAGATGCTCCGAAGCGCCCGCGAAATGCTGCGGATGGCAAAGAAGCACATGCCACCCACCAGCGCCACCAGCACGGCGACGATCGCCGCCAGTTGCAGCACAGTGCCGCCGAGCGTAGCCATGCGGCTCTTGGCCAGTGCGTCGAGACCGGCCATAGCCCGGTCGATCGATGCCGTCATTGTGCCCATGCGCTGGTTGGCCGCCTCGGTCCAGGCCACGGGGGTTACCGCCTGTGCGGTCGCGTTCGGAGCGTTGGCATAAAGCCCGGCGCGCACCGTTTCGAGCGTCTGCTCGTGCGGACCGCTGAGGAACGCCCGGTAAGGCGCGAGCACATCCGCCGGCAGGAAGTTCAGTGCCGAAGCATGGCCCTGGCGCAGGTCGCGCGAGTGCAGCGCGAAGCCGAACATCGAGGTCGGCAACTGCCCTTCGGCGAGGTAGCTGAGCCCGATATTGACTTCCATCATGCCGGCGTCGCTGGTCTGCATCAGGGCGTAGAGCCCCTGCATGAAGCGCGAGAGTTCAAGATCTTGCACCTCCCCGGCGGCGGCGGAAACGAGCCCGATGCCCGCGGCCGAAATGGGCTGCAGCACGGGAAGGGCAGCGTCGGGGTCTGCTACGCCGCGGTCGGTGTCGGCACGGAAGCTGGCGAGCTTGGCTTCGCCCTCGCGGATGAAGGCTGCCTCGGCATTGATGGATTCGTTGACGATGCCGGCGGCAACGATCTGCTGGTGCGCCTCGGCGACCGCGTCGAACAGGGAATCCGTTACGGCGCGAAGCGCCGCCATATCACCGGGCTGACCCGTGAGTTCGGCCGGCAGGGCCTGCGCCAGCGCCGCACCGGCCGCGGCGAGCTGTTGCACCAATTGGGCGCGTTCCAGGTTGCGATATTGGCCGATCACGATGGCCGCCTGGAACCCGGCGAGGGCGACCAGGGCGGCGAGTGGAACGATGGCAAGGCTGAGAAGGAGGGATCGGACGGAGAGTCTGGTCACGCCGGAGGAGTTGGCGCGACGGAAGCGGGGGATCATGAGGGTAGTCCAGGACAGAGTTGGCCCCAAGCTACCACCGATCCTTTAAGGCCCGCTTAAGCATGCGGACGTTTCCGCCCGCCGTCATGGAACCAAATCCCGCTGTCGGCCCGGCGTGTCACGCCCGGCGAAGTGGAACGGAAGCCCTGGGGTCGCATTCAGCCCTTAGCGAGGGAGGACCGCATGGCGCGCAAGGAAAAAATCGAAGAGTATTCCGGACCGGCCGGCGGCTGGGGCTCGATGAAGTCGGTGACGCGCCACATGCTCAAGCAGGACGCGGTGCGCGCGGCTCCCCTCCTGCCCAAGCAGAACAAGCAGGACGGCTTCATGTGCGTCAGTTGCGCCTGGGCCAAGCCCGAGCCGCCGCACGCTGCCGAGTTCTGCGAGAACGGCGCCAAGGCCACCTTCTTCGAGCTGACCGGCAAGCGCACCACGCCCGAGTTCTTCACCCGCCACACGCTGACGGAGCTGCGCACCTGGACCGACCATGACCTCGAAAACCAGGGCCGGCTGACGCAGCCCTTGCGCTACAATCCCGAGACCGACCGCTACGAAGCGGTGGATTGGTCCGAGGCCATGGCCGAAATCGGCCGCGAGCTCGCCGCCATCCGCAGCCGCGACCCCAAACGCGCGGTGTTCTACACCTCCGGGCGGGCTTCGCTCGAAACTTCGTACATGTACCAGTTGTTCGCCCGCATCTACGGCAACAACAACCTGCCCGACAGCTCCAACATGTGCCACGAGACCACCTCGGTGGCGCTGCCGGAAACCATCGGGCAAGCTGTCGGTACGGTGCGGCTGGAAGATTTCGACCAGGTCAGCACCCTTTTGTTCTTCGGCCAGAATGTGGGCTCCAACAGTCCGCGCATGCTGCACCAGCTCAAGGATGCGGTGGAGCGCGGCGCAACCATCATCACCTTCAATCCGCTGAAGGAGCGCGGGCTCGTGCGGTTCGTTGATCCGCAGAACCCGGTGCAGATGCTGACCCCGAACGAGACGCGGATCAGCACGCTCTACCACCAGGTGCGCGCCGGCGGCGACATTGCCGTGATGGTGGGGATCGCCAAGGCGCTGGTCGCGCTCGACGACGAAGCGCAGGCACAGGGCGCACCACGGGTGCTCGATACCGCCTTCATTGCCCAGCATACCGCAGGGCTTGCCGAGTTCGATGCCTATGTTCGCGCACAGGCCTGGCCGGACATCGAGCAGGAAAGCGGCGTCTCCCGCGGCGATCTCGAGGTCGTGGCCGGCATCTATGCCAAGTCGCCGAGCGTGATCGGCGTCTATGGCATGGGTCTCACCCAGCACAAGCTCGGCATCGACACCGTGCAGATGCTGACCAATCTCCTGCTGCTGCGCGGCAATATCGGCAAGCCCGGCGCCGGCATCTGCCCGGTGCGCGGCCATTCCAACGTGCAGGGTCAGCGCACCGTGGGCATCGCCGAAAGGCCGGAACTGGTGCCGCTCGACCGCCTTGCCGAACAGTTCGGCTTCGAGCCGCCGCGCGAGAAGGGGCTCAACACCGTGGAAGCCTGCGAGGCGATCGTCGCCGGCGAAGTCGATGCCTTTGTCGGGCTCGGCGGCAATTTCCTCCGCGCCATCCCGGATCGCGACGTGATGGAGGCCAACTGGCCGCGCATGCGGCTGACCGTCCAGATCGCCACCAAGCTCAACCGCTCGCACCTGTTCTGCGGCGATGTCGCCTACCTCCTGCCCTGTCTCGGCCGCATCGAGATCGACCGGCAGGCGAGCGGCGAGCAGTTGGTGACCATGGAGGATTCCACCAGCGTCTTTCACAAGTCGCGCGGCATGCAGGAGCCGGCAAGCGAGCATCTGCGCTCCGAACCCTGGATCGTCGCCGAACTGGCCAAGGCCACGGTGCCGGGCGAGTCCACCGTCGACTGGGACGGCTGGGTGGGCGACTACGGCAAGGTGCGGGACGCCATCGAAGGGACCTGGCCCGACAAGTTCGGCGGCTTCAATCGTCGCATCCATGAGCCCGGCGGCTTCCCCAAGCCCCTGCCGGCCCGCGAGCGGGTGTGGAAGACCGAGAACGGCAAGGCCAACTTCAAGGTCCCACAGGCGCTGCATGCGAGCTTCGATCCGGGCACCGACGACAAGGTGCTGCGCCTGATCACGCTCAGGAGCAACGACCAGTTCAACACCACGGTCTACGGGTATCGCGACCGCTTCCGCGGCATCGAAGGCACCCGCATGGTGGTGCTGATGAACCAGGGCGACATCGACCGGCTCGGGCTCAAGGAGGGCCAAGAGGTCGGTATGCAGACAGTCGCCGACGACCACGTCGACCGCCGCATGCAGGGCTTCAAGGTTGTGCCCTACGACATTCCCGCCGGCTGTGTCGGCGCCTATTATCCCGAAGCCAACGCGCTGATCCCGCTCTACCAGCATGCCGAGCGCAGCTTCACCCCGGCGGCGAAATCGGTGCCGGTGCGCATGCTGAAGCCCGAGCCGGGGATCGTGTGATGGAAACGGCTTTCCCTGTCCTTCACGATGTCCGCCCGCTCCGCGTCCGCGAGCAGGCCGAGCTACACCAGCGCGCGGTGCCGGAGGAGCAACCGGTGGCGATCGTCTGCAACGGCACCACGCTCGCCGTAATGATGGCGACACCCGCCGATCTCGAGGATTTCGGCGTCGGCTATCTCATCAGCGAAGCAATCGTCGACAGCTCCGCCGACGTCGAGCGCAGCGAAGTCGTCGCGCACCAGCAGGGCATCGAGATACGGCACTGGATCAGCCCCGCCAAGGCGCAGCGAATGCTTGCCCGCCGTCGGCAGATGGTCGGCCCCACCGGATGCGGCCTCTGCGGCATCGAGAGCCTCGAACAGGCAATGCGCGATCTTCCGCCGGTCCGATCCTCGCTTCGCGTGCAGGCCGCTGCCCTGCGCCAGGCGGTCGCGGACCTCCGCGCGCTGCAGGTGCTGAATGCCTCAACCCGCGGCGTGCATGCCGCCGCCCTCTGGCATCCGGAACAGGGGCATCGGCTGGTGCGCGAGGATGTCGGCCGCCACAACGCGCTCGACAAGCTGATCGGTGCAATGGCGACCACCGGCACCCCGCCGGGCGTGCTGCTGCTGACCAGCCGCGTGTCCATCGACCTGATCCAGAAGGCAGCGCTGGCGGCATTCCCGATCATCGCCGCCATCTCGGTGCCCACCAACCGCGCCATCGAGGCGGCCGAGAGCGCCGGAATCACCCTGGTGGGTGTGGCGCGGGACGATGGGTTCGAGATCTTCTCTCACCCGGGCCGCATCGCCGGCTGCTAGCCGCCGCTCAGAGATAGTGCCGCTTCACGTAGTCCCGGAACATCCGGTGCGGCCCGTTCCGGGCTATGCCGTCGTGGGTGAAGAGCGTGCGAACATGCTCGACCCCGTCTTCGCGCCCGCGCAGATATTGAGGGTGCAGTTCACCTGTGGGGCTGCCGTGCTGGATGATGGCGCTGCGTGCCGCTCCGCCATAGCCGAACGCCATGCGGTCCAGCGCCTCCGCCATGATCGCAGTGAGTGCCGCCGCGTCGGGCATGCGGAACCGGTAGACGGTCGCCACGGCATGCTTGGTCAGCACCTGCAGAAATCCTACCACATAGGGATCGGCAAAGGTCCGTGCGGGCAGCGGCTCGCCCTTGGCTCCGGTGAGGTCCGCGAATGTCGAGCGCAAGTATAGCTCGGCCTGCTCGACCGCCTTGTCCCGCTTGCTCCGGAAACCGAACATCGCCCTGCCGCAGACGCGCTAGCCCGCCGACGTCCGCAACAGCCCCAATGTTCTCTCGTCCTCGTTGCCGCCGAAAAACGACTGCAGAGCCCGCTCGAACACCCCCGCCTCGGGTGCGGCGCGGTGGAACAGGGTCATCGAGGAGTGGAACTTCAGGTCGTCGGGCGAGCCGAAAATCTCGTTCAGCGATCGCGGAGCGGCGCTGGCGGGCGCATGCAGCAGCACTGCCTCGGTGCATTCCACCAGACGCGCCGCCAGCACCGCATGAGTGAAGTAGTTGCGCGCCTCGGCAACGCTCCCGAGCGCATAGCGCCGCGCCATCTCGCTTTGCCCGAGCCCCGCCAGTTGCGGGAACACGAACCACATCCAGTGGGTGCGCTTGCGGCCGGCGCGCAGTTCCGCCAGCACGTCGGGATAGACCTGGTTCTGCGCCTCGAGAAACAGCGCCGCCAGCGCGGCTTCATCGCGTTCGCTCATCACCTTCTCCTGTGACCGGCCGAAACGGGGAACCCCTTCGGGCGCCGGCGGTTGCTCCGGCAAAGGAGAGAAACCCCATGCAGATGCCATCCATTCACCCCGACCCCGCCGACGATACCGGTCCGGGCCCGGTGCCGCCCATGGGCCCGTCACCCTCGGACCCGGACGGGCAGACTGTACCGGTCGAGCCGGACAGCCCCGGAAAGAACCCGACCTTCCCGCCGGGACAGACGCCGTTTCCTGACCGCGACGAGCCGCCGGCCGACCATCCCGACAGCCTCTGAGGCGGCCTCCCCGTCCAGAACACCGGGCCCATGCGATAACCTCCGCATGGGCCCGTGCTTTGCCGGCACTCAGTCGTCGCGCCGCTTGTGGTGTTCGCTTTCCTGATTGGCGCCGCGCTGGATGGAGCGGTCGCCGCTCGACAGATCGTATTCCCCCGCCGGCTGCTCGATATCCTTGCGGGCCTCGTCGAGCGACTTCTGGTGCGGGTCGACATCGACGCCCTGCTGCTTCTCGCGCCCTTCGAACATAGCCTTCTGGTGCTCGCGGGTGCGCGGGCCCTGAGTGGTCTTTTCGGTGCCGCGGGTCTCGTGATTGCTCTGCTGAACCATTGTGGATCTCCTGTTGAGCCCTCTCCGTGGAGCAAACGGAGCCCATGCCGCACAGGTTGCCCCAATGTGATCGGCAGGACGGGAACGCGTTCCCGTCTTCGCCGGTTGGCCCTCCACATCCGCAAGGAGGACGTTTTCATGAGCAACCAGCCAAAGACCCGCCACCCCAACGATCTCGACCTCAAGCGCAATCCCGGTATCGGCCAGACCACCCAGGGCATCGACCAGCAGGACGCCGTGTTCCAGGACGAAGAGGGCGAGAACACCATCGAAGGCGACGTGATGAACGACACCGAAGCCGATGGCAGCATCAACCCCAACCGCCGCGGCCGGACGAACCATTAGGCGGAAAGCCCCTCACCCTGGCCCTCTCCCCAAGGGGGCGAGGGGACGCAGGAGCCGTATGCTCCGTGCATGTGTTGGGCACCGCCCCATCACCCATCGTCCCCTCGCCCCTCCGGGGAGAGGGTCAGGGTGAGGGGCCTCTCCACCCACGAGCCATCTCGCTAGCCCCGCGCCTGCGCCACATACCCTTCCACACTCGCCGGCACCTCGTCCGCCAGCCACTCCCGGAAGGCCCGCACTTTCCGGGATTCCCGCCGCCCCTCGGCCGTCGCCAGCCAATAGCCGTTGCGCCCCATAACCGGCAGGTTGAACGGCCGCACCAGCCTTCCGTCGCTGACCGCGTCGGCGCTCATCATGTCGGCCGCCAGCAACACGCCCTGCT
The DNA here is from genome assembly GCF_042685625.1 of Devosia albogilva. Taxonomy (NCBI): domain Bacteria; kingdom Pseudomonadati; phylum Pseudomonadota; class Alphaproteobacteria; order Hyphomicrobiales; family Devosiaceae; genus Devosia; species Devosia albogilva. The sequence continues at coordinate 1,795,274 of NZ_JBHUNP010000001.1, read as the reverse complement.
CGGAAATGGCGGCATCGAAGGCGAGCGAGGGATCGGAAAATACCGGCCCCTTTAGCTCGAAATCGCGCGGCAGCCCCGCCCGCTCCAACCACAGCGACCAGTCCAGCATCGTCGTTTCGTCGCGGATCACCGGCACATGCCGCAGCTCGGCGGGTGCCTTCAGCAGCCGCGCCACCGGCGGGGCGCAGACCGGCTGGAAGGCCTGTCCGCCGATCAATGTCGTCCGAATCCCCGGCCACTGCCCGGCGCCGAAGCGGATGCCGCAGTCGAGGTCGGCGCGACTGAGGTCGAGCATGGCGCCGGTCACGTTAAGCCGGACTTCCATGCCCGGATGGCGGGCGGTGAACTTGTTGATCCGCCAGATCAGCCAGCGCGAAGCAAAGACGCTGCCCACCGTCAGGTTCAGCACCGCATCGTCGCGGCCGGTGAGGCCCGCCAGTCCATCCTGCAACTGCGTGAAGCCGGCGCTCAGTTGCGGCAGCACCGCGAGCAGTGCCGGACGCGGCTTCAGTCCGGCGGGGGTGCGGTCGAACAGCTCCACCCCCAGCCGCTCCTCGGCGCGCCGCAGGTGCTGGCTCACCGCGCCCACCGTGACCCCCAGTTCCTCCGCCGCCGGTGCGAGGGCGCCACGCCGGGCGACGATCTCGATGGCCCTCAGCGCATTCAGCGGAATGGGAAACGGGTTGCTCATGGAGATTTTCTAAACTCCAGCCCAGACCTTGTCCATTGCGGCAGCGTGGTCAGCACGGCAGATTAGCGACATACCAACCCGCAACCGCTGCCGAAGGAGCCGACAAAATGTCGATCCTGACCACGCTTTTCCGCCGCCTTGTCGCCCGTCGCCAAGGCCGCGCCACCGCCACGCCGGACCCCGACCAGCTCGATCTGCGCCAATGGGCGGATCTGCCGGCCTGGCATCCGCGTTCCGACCGGGCGCCGTGCTGAGGTCACAATCTCGGTGGAAACAGGCGCGCCTTCCTTATTCGGAGACCCGCCGATGATCCGGACGACCGCCGCTGCCCTTGTGCTTGCCCTTGCCGCCTCCACCACCAGCATGGCTCAGGAGGCGACCACGCCGCCCGCCGACACCCAGGTGACGGTGGACCCGAGCGCCAATGTGCGGGCCCTGCCCAAGGCCGTCGACATCCTCACCGGGCTCTATGCCACCCTCGCGACGGTGGAAATCTGCGAGATCGCGCTCGATCCGGCCATCCAAGCCGCCATCGACGCCGACCGCGCCAGCATGGAAGCCTCGGCCGCCTTCGACCAGCCGACCGGCGAAAAGGCCTACCAGGCAGTGCTCGCCGACGTGCGCAAGACCAATCCGGACTGCGCCGAGGGCAGCGCCGACCGCCAGGGCGTTGATGCCGTGACCGCGGTCTATGCCAGCCGCACGGCCGCCGCGCCTGCTCCGGCGGCTGCCCCTGAGGCAACACCGCAGCAATAGCGGCAAAAGGCGGCGTTAACCGCCCCTATACCATCTTTGCGCCGCGCCGGGCCTCTGGTATCAGCGCGGCATGACAACGCCGCTCTCCCATATCCGCAACTTTTCCATCGTCGCCCATATCGACCATGGCAAGTCGACCCTCGCCGATCGCCTGATCCAGCTGACCGGCGGGCTCGATGCCCGCGAAATGGCCGGCAAGGAGCAGGTCCTCGACTCGATGGACATCGAGCGCGAGCGCGGCATCACCATAAAGGCGCAGACCGTCCGGCTGAACTACAAGGCGCAGGACGGCGAGACCTACGTCCTCAACCTCATCGACACGCCCGGCCACGTCGACTTCGCCTATGAAGTGTCGCGCTCCATGGCCGCCGTCGAGGGCTCGCTGCTCGTGGTCGACGCCAGCCAGGGCGTCGAGGCGCAGACGCTGGCCAATGTCTACCACGCGCTCGATGCCAACCACGAGATCGTGCCCGTCCTCAACAAGGTCGACCTGCCCGCCGCCGACGTGCCGCGGGTCAAGGCGCAGATCGAGGACGTGATCGGGATCGATGCCTCCGACGCGGTGGAAATCTCCGCCAAGACCGGCCTCAACATCGACCAGGTGCTGGAAGCCATCGTCCACCGCCTGCCGGCCCCCCAGGGCAATCTCGACGCCCCGCTCAAGGCGCTCCTCGTCGATTCGTGGTACGACACCTATCTCGGCGTGGTCGTCCTCGTCCGCATCATCGACGGCGTGATGAAGAAGGGCCAGAAGATCCGCATGATGGCCTCCGGCGCCGTCTACGAGCTTGACCGCGTCGCCGTGCAGACCCCCAAGCTGGTGGAAGTCAAGGAACTCACCCCCGGCGAGCTCGGCGTCTTCACCGCCTCGATCAAGGAAGTGGCCGACACCAATGTCGGCGACACCATCACCGACGACCGCAAGCCCACCGCCGAGGCCCTGCCCGGCTTCCGCCCGGCGCAGCCCGTGGTGTTCTGCGGCCTCTTTCCCGTCGACGCCTCCGATTTCGACGAGCTGCGCGCCGCCATGGGCAAGCTCCGGCTCAACGATGCGAGCTTCAGCTTCGAGATGGAAACCTCTGCCGCCCTCGGCTTCGGATTCCGTTGCGGCTTCCTTGGCCTGCTCCACCTCGAAATCATCCAGGAGCGCCTCTCGCGTGAGTTCGACCTCGACCTCATCGCCACCGCCCCGAGCGTGGTCTACGAGATCGCGCTCACCAATGGCGAGACAATGCACCTCCACAACCCGGCCGACCTGCCGGACGTGATGAAGATCGAGGAGATCCGCGAGCCCTGGATCAAGGCCACCATCCTCACCCCGGACGAATATCTCGGCGCCATCCTGAAACTCTGCCAGGATCGCCGCGGCGTGCAGCGCAATCTCAGCTATGTCGGCTCGCGCGCCATGGTCGAATACGACCTGCCGCTCAACGAGGTGGTGTTCGATTTCTACGACCGGCTGAAGTCGATCTCCAAGGGCTATGCGAGCTTCGACTACCAGCTCGCCGAGCACCGCCCCGGCGACCTGGTGAAGCTCAGTATCCTGGTCAACGCCGAGCCCGTCGACGCGCTCTCCATGCTGGTCCACCGCAGCGCCGCGGAATCACGCGGCCGGGTGATGTGCGAAAAGCTCAAGGAGCTGATCCCGCCCCACCTCTTCGTCATCCCCATCCAGGCCGCCATTGGCGGCAAGATCATCGCCCGCGAAACGGTGCGCGCCATGCGCAAGGACGTGACGGCGAAATGCTATGGCGGCGACGCGACCCGCAAGCGGAAGCTGCTGGAGAAACAAAAAGCCGGTAAGAAAAGAATGCGGCAGTTCGGCTCGGTGGAAATACCGCAGGAAGCCTTCATCAAGGCACTTAAGATGGGCGACGACTGAGCCAGCATTCTTTTCTTACCGACCGCCCAGAAGGCGGCAAGACTTCGAACCGGCCGCAGGCAAATCGCGCCAGTGGCGCGATTTTAGGTGAGAAGGCCATGAGACCTATGGTCGAATGGCGCGCATGCAGAAGTTCGGCAGCGCTCAAGAATAGGGTATCTTTGCGAGTTCGTGCGGCGAAGCTGAGATGCCACGGGTGTTCGCGACAGTCGCTGAGGCCGCTGCAAGAAGTACTTGGGCCCCGACAGGAAGTCACGTCCGCAGATCCCGCTGCACGTACGCCCCAATTGCCACGCCTACCTCATGCACGGACCAACTTTGCAGCGACTTGTCGTTGTAGAAGCGCCGGTTCGTTCGAAGTTACGACCTAGCCAACGATATGGCAGAGGTGCGACTTGCGCCAGTGTCTTGTAGTCGACCATAAATAGCGGGCCTACAGCATCTGGGACCGCGATGAACCCCACGTCAATTGGTGACCTACTTCAGCAGACGAGGCAACTAGGTATCACCCAGGCCCTAGCAGGGTGTTGAAGAAGTCAGTCGGGTTCGCAGACGAAACCTGAGTGATCGGCCTTGTGGATGAAGAAGTGGCCGACGAGGCGACCGGCAGTGCCGATCATGACCCATCCGCGGCCGCAGGCTGGATCGTTGTCGTCGTAGCCTTGCCATGAGAACTCGGCGCAGGCGGCCCCGTCTCGGGAACCATAGCGAACGTCGAGGAAGCCCTTAAGCGCGCCGAAAGCGATTTCGCCATCGGCCGGGCCCTCAAAGGTGAGGTGTGCTGGTTCGACGAGATCGAGGACATCGTTGTCCCAGACATCCATTTCGACGATGCGCCAGCGGCCGGCGAAGGCCTTCGCGTATGCGGGCACCTTTGCCATCAGCCAGTCTCCGCAATCAGCTTTGGCAACCGCACAAGATTGTAGGCAGCGGCAGCGAAGGTGAAGGCCCAGCCAACCCGTTCGAGCCCTTTGAACCTGGTCTTGCGCTGTCCGGCCACAGTCTTGATCCAGCCGAACGCCTCTTCAATCCGTTTTCTGATGCGCAGGCTCACGGCGTAGCCGGATTGGCGCGCTGTGCGTCCATCAATTGCAGAGCGGCGGCCGCTGAGGTTGCGAGCCACATGCGGCGTTACCCGCATGGAGCGCAGTTCATTGATGAAATCCTCGGCATCATAGCCTTTGTCGGCGCCCAGTGTGATGGCCCGCGGCCGGTCGGCATGAGGCTCGATCATATGCAGCGCCGCCACCCGCTCGGCATGGCCATCCGCATGCGTCAGGCAGGCATCGACCAGAAGCCCGTGGCGGTTCTCCATCAGCCCGTGCCCCATGAAGCAGAGCTTGGCCTCCTTGCCCGCACCCTTCTTGTAGAGCCGGGCTTGCGGATCGGTGCTCGAAGCATGAGTGGCGTTCGACCGCTTCTGGCCGTGAAAGCTGGCATCCGGGTTGCGCCCACCACCACTGCTTGGCGGCTCATCCGTGTTGTCCTCCGGGCTGTTGGGCCGGATACTCTTCATCGACGCCCACGCCTCGATCAGCGTGCCGTCCACCGAGAAGTGTTCCGTGGATAGCAGCCTCTTGACCGGCGGCTGCGCCAAGACCGCCGCCAGGAACTTGGCGGCGATATCGCCCTCGAGCAGCCTGTCGCGGTTCTTCGAGAAGCTCGAATGGTCCCAAACCGCATCGTCGATCCCCAGACCCACGAACCAGCGAAACAGCAGGTCGAACTCCAGCCGCTCCATCAACTGGCGCTCCGAACGGATTGAGTAGAATGCCTGCAGCAGCATCGCCCGCAGCAGCTTCTCGGGCGCGATCGAGGGCCTACCCAAACCCGAGTAGAGCGAAGAAAACTCACCTTCCAGCGCCAACAGCGCCTCGTTCACCAGCCGCCGGATCGTGCGCAGCGGGTGGTCCTTCCGCACCCGTGACTCCAGATCCACATAGCTGAACAAGGCACCAGTCCTCTCGTCCGCTCCCCGCATCCCGCCTCCGCAAATCAGCGGAGTCCATTGAATCACGCAACAACCGATCCGACGAGCGACTTCTTCAACACCCTGCTAGATCGTCGAGGATGGACTGCGCAAGATAGCGCTACAGTATGAGCGCTCGGTACTATGCCGCCGATCTTGCTCCTCACTATAGCTGCGCGCGCCGTTGTGCCACCTCGTGCTCGCTCCGACAAACGAGTCCTGTCCTTTTCCAGCAGTCATGCCACCCTTCACCCCATGCAACCAGTCCGCTACTCCATCGGCATCACCCTCGACGGCTGCATTGACCACCAGGTCGGCATGCCGGATGCGCACACCCACCAGCACTCCACCGAGTGGATCGCCTCCGGCGACCATCTCATGTTCGGGCGCGTCACCTACGGGCTGATGGAGTTCTGGCGGCCGGTGGCGGAGGGGCGGGTGCCGGAGGGGTTCCCCGAGTGGATGGTGCCGTTTGCCCATGAGATCACCCGGGCCAGGAAGTACGTCGTCTCCGACACGCTGCCCGAAAACCCCGGCTGGAACACCGAGCTCGTCTGCAATGCCGAGTTGGAAGCCACCATTCGCCGGCTGAAAGCGGAGCCAGGGCGGGGCATCCTGGTGGGCGGGGTGGCCATGCCGCTGCACCTGGCGGCGCTGGGGCTGATCGACGAATACGAGTTCGTGGTGCAGCCGCGGATTGCCGGGCATGGGCCGTACCTGTTCGAGGGGCTGAAGGACGTCGTCGATCTCCGCCTTGTCGGCGAGAAGCGGTTCCCCGGCGGTCACGTCGCCCTCACCTACCAGCCAGCACGCTGATTCCGCTTCACTTTGTGATGGAACGCCGGAGGGGCGTTCACCGTCTGTTAGCCATGAATGGTGAGATCAGCAGATGGCCCGGGAACTCAGACGGCTCTACCCCAACCAGCGCCAGCCACATGATGCGGTGATCGTCACCGTGCGCCAGGCGCTCGGCCGCACCGTGGCCGATGTGGCGGCGGTGGAGGTGATCGCCGATTTTCCCCAGCCGGTGCCGCAGGCGCTCGCCGCGGCCGAGGCGCTGCAGGCCCAGGCGGGCCTCAGGGAAATCGCCGTCATCATCGACAGCGAGGTCGAGTGGCGTCCCGAATGGGGCACGCTGGTCGGCTGACGCACTTATCCCCGCGGCCCCGGGACGGGCGTATCCTTTCCGGTCACCCTGTTGGACCGGAGAGGATACGCGAAACAATGTCCCATCGACCCCGCACCACCAGCCGCCGCCAGGCCGAGGCGCATGAGGCGCTGTGGCTGGAGCTGACCGCGCTGAAGACGCAGGTCGCCGCCATTGCCGCCCGCCGACCGGCTGCCGCCGTGCCCGATGCGGTGCGGATCGCCGCCGAATCGCTGATCGCCGACGCTGCCCCCTTCGCCCGGCCGCGCGGTGAAACCCTGCCGGTCGCCGCCTTCGACTATGCCGGGCTCGCCGTGCAGCTCGGTCGCATGCTCGCCCGGCTCGACCATTGGGAGAGCCGCCACACCGCCTGGGACGCCAAGGCCGGCTGCCAGGCCTGGCAGTTCAGCGACGGCTCAGCGCCGGTGCGGCGCCACCGGCCCGCCGTGCCCCCGCCCCCGAAACCGGAGCGCGACATGAGCGAGATGCGGCGCAAGCTGATCGAGCGGGAAGCGCAGCTCACCCGCCGCTATTACGATGCTGCCTTCAAGGCGGGGCGGGAGGCGGCCATGGCGGAACTGGCGGCGCGGGAAAGCGTGGCGCCTGAGGCGGATGAGCCGACTTATCCCCGGGTCCGCCGACTGGAGTAAACTCCTCCCATCTCTCCCGCGACGAGGCGGCCTGCGCAGCGACCAGTGGCGGGAGGACGGCCGGGCATGGGGGCGTCGCTGCCTTCCATGGGCTCGCGGGTGGGCCGCTCAGGTTCGGCGAGGGCGAATTTCGCTCTCCTGTCCGAAATGGAGTCGCCTGCACCCCGTTCTGAAATCCCGGCGCCCCGAGGCGCTCGCGTCTCACCTAAAAATACCTCAGAGGCGCGCGGCGCCTCGGGGCCCGCCTTCCTCTTTCACCGGGCTGCGCCAGCGCCGCCCGGCGCTTCGGCACGCCCGTCCTGTCCGGCGTTGCCCAGCGGCCACGCACCGGCGTGGTGCCGATCACATTGCGGGAACCGACGCACTGCCCGGCCGTTGCTTGGGCCGGGGCGGTTCACCGCGCCAGAGCCCATCCCGGGCCGGCGCCTTAACCCGCAACTCGGGAGGCCCTAAACCCTCCCCAAGACAGGACTACTCACAATGAAGAAACTGCTTCTGGCTTCCGTGGCCGTGATCGCGCTCGGCGCACCGGCCTTCGCCCAGACCGAAGTCACCACCGATGCCGACACCAACGCCACCATCGGCGCCACCGCCGGTGGCGCGGGCGGCGCTGCCCTTGGCGCCGTGCTCGGCGGCCCGATCGGCGCCGTGGTCGGCGGCTTTGCCGGTGCCGTGATCGGCGGCGAAGCCGGTGTCGAGGCATCCACCGTCGAATACGCCACCGCCAACCCGGTCGAGCCGATCTATATCGACGGCAGCGTCGATGTCGGCTTCGTGGTGCCGGCGGACGTGACCATCCACACCATCCAGGGCGATGATCGCTACGGCTATATCTACGCCAATGACCGCGTCTGGATCGTCGACCTCGAGACCCGTGCTCTGGTGCAGTCGCCGGGCTATGTGGTGTCGCAGTCGGTGGCCGACTATGCCGTGGGCAACCCGGTCGGTTCGGTGACGGTGGATGGCGATGTCGTGGTCGGCACCGTGCTGCCGGGCGATGTCGAGGTCAACACCATCCCCGACAGCCCGACCTACTCCTATGTCTATGTGAACGACCGCCCGGTGCTGGTGGAGAATTCCAGCCGCACCGTGGTCTGGGTCAACAACTAGGCCTCTGCGCCGCCCGGGGAATTCGGTTTCTCCGGGCGGCACCCTTTTCCGGCCGCCACCCTCCGCGCTATAGAAGTGCGGCAACGGAGGGCGCGTCATGGCCGATATCCTCGACTATTGCGCAGGGCTCGAGCCCCGCACGTTCGAACCCGGCGCCACCATCCTGCCGGAGGGCGAGCGCCTCGGCCGGCTCTATGTGCTGATCGACGGCGAGGTCGAAGTGATCCGCGAACGCACGCAGGTCACCCATGTCGACGAGCCGGGCTCGATTTTCGGCGAAATGGCGGTGCTGCTCGAGATGCCGCATTCGGCCACGGTCAAGGCGCTGAGCACCGTCCGTGTCTACGAAATCCCCGATGCGCTGACCTTTCTCGACACAAGACCGGAATTCTCGCTGGCCATTGCCACCATGCTGGCGCGGCGGCTCTATTACACCACCTCCTACCTCGTCGACCTGCAGCAGCAGTCCGCCGGCAAGCGGCAGGATCTCGACCTCGTCGACCAGATCCTCCAGAGCCTCGTCGATCCCAGCGACGTCAAGCGGCAGGGCACAGCGTGAGCGACACCCAGCCCAGTCTCTCCATCACCTACTGCACCCAGTGCAACTGGCTGCTCCGGTCCGCCTGGATGGCGCAGGAAGTGCTCTCCACCTTCGGCACGGAAATGGGCGAAGTTATCCTCGTCCCGGGAACCGGCGGTATCTTCGAGATCAGGCTCGATGGTGAGCTGATCTGGGAGCGGAAGCGCGATGGTGGCTTTCCTGACGTCAAGGTTTTGAAGCAGATGGTGCGCGATCACATCGACCCCGAGCGCAGCCTCGGTCATATCGACCGCGCCGCCGCCCACGGCGCCGAGGCCGGCTAACTGCGACGGCCGGGCATTCACAATCCTGCCATCCATCCGCTAATGTCGCGCCGACTTCACTTGGGGGAGACCGTCGACCATGACCCGCAAAGCGATTGCCGCCGCTGCTGCCAGCCTGCTCGCCCTCGGCTTCGTGCCCGCCTCGGCGCAGGACCTGCCCGATCTCGGCGGCCGCACCATCCGTGCCGTCACCGAGAACGCCTACTATCCGCTGAACTTCGCCGATCCGGAGACCGGCGAGGGCATCGGGCTCGAATACGACGTCATCAACGAGATCGCCAAGCGCCTCAATGCAACGGTCGAATGGGACCTCACCGCCTGGGACGTGATGATCGAAGCGGTGCGCACCGGCCAGTTCGACGTTGGGGCCGACGGCATCACCATCACCGAAGAGCGCGAGGAGCAGATCGACTTCACCGACCCGTTCATCACCGTGGAGCAGTACCTCCTGGTGCGCGCCGACGAGGATCGCATCACCGGGGTCGAGAGCTTCGCCGAGCATGAAGACCTGCTGTTCGGCGCCCAGGCCGGCACCTCGTCCTTCTACACCGCCATCTATGACGTTCTCGATGGCGACGAGAGCAATCCGCGCGTCAAGGTGTTCGACAGCTTCGGCGCGGCCGTGCAGGCGGTGAAGGCGGGCGATGTCGATGCGGTGATCGCCGACCAGGCGGCATCGGCCGGCTATATCGGCGCCGATCCGAATTCGTTCAAGCAGGCGGGCGAGCCGATCAAGTCCGACCCGTTCGGCTTCATCCTCACCCCCGACTCTGACCTCGTCGAGCCGTTCAACGCTGCCCTGGCGCAACTTGAAGCCGAAGGCTGGCTCGAAGAACGCATCAACTACTGGTTCTTCGAATACGGCGCCGAGTAATCCTCCCCGTCAGCCGTAGACCTCATGGTGAGCCTGTCGAACCAGGAGGTCGGTAACACTGCGGCCGCGACCTCGTCCTTCGACAAGCTCAGGATGAGGTCTACAAACCTGCGAGCGGACCTCTCCCTGTTCCATGACCTACCGGCCGCGCCCGCCCTCGCTCCTCTCCCGCATTCCCTGGTGGCTGCTCGCCATCGGGCTGCTGTTTGTCATCGGCCTGTGGGCGATCACTGCCGACGCGACCTATGCTTCGATCTTCCGCACCTTGTCCGGCGGCGTGGTGACGACGCTGTGGGTGACGGTCGTCGCATTTGTCGCCGCCACCGTGCTCGGTCTCGTTGTGGCGCTGGCACGGACCTCGAACGTCCGGGTGCTGCGCGAGATCGCGACCTTCTATGTCGAGATCATCCGCGGCATCCCGATCCTGGTCTTCCTGTTCTATGTCGCCTTCGTCGCGGCACCGGCCATGGTGGGTGCCTTCAACTGGCTCATGGCGCCGCTGATCGGCTGGGGCTGGATGGAGCCGGCCACGGTGCGCGGCTTCGATTTCGTCTGGCGGGCGATCTTTGCGCTCACCGTCTGCTATTCGGCCTTCATCGCCGAGATATTCCGCGCCGGCATCGAGGCGGTGGGCCGCGGCCAACTGGAAGCCGCCCGCTCGCTGGGGCTCAGCCGCTGGCAGTGCTTCCGGCTGGTGATCTTTCCCCAGGCGCTGCGCACCATCCTGCCGCCGCTCGGCAACGACTTCGTGTCGATGGTCAAGGATTCCGCTCTGGTCTCCGCCCTTGGCGTGCAGGACATCACCCAACTCGGCAAGCTGTCGGCGTCGTCGAGCTTTCTGTTCTTCGAGACCTACAACGTGGTGGCGTTCCTCTATCTCACCATGACGATTTCCCTGTCGCTGCTGGTTCGGTTGCTGGAGCGTTATCTCGATCGGAACCGCCCCTAGCGCCTTGCACAAAGGGGCAAACGCAACCACCTGTCAGCCGTCACCACGGAGCCCGCCATGAAGTCCTTTGTCCAACTCGCTGCCGCCGCCGGAACCGCCCTTCTGCTCGCCAGTTGCGGCGATGCCGGCCAGGTCGGCTCGGTCGGCGTTGACTGGACGGGCAACGACATCGCCATCGACGCGCTGGCAGATCCCGATGTCGACGGCGTGGTCTGCCATCTCGCCTATTTCAACCGCTCGTTCCTGGACCGAATGAGCCAGGGCAACTGGTTCGAGGACCCGTCCTATTCGGCGCTCGACTGCTCGGTGGTCGGCCCGGTGACGATCGGCGATATCTCCACCCGCCCAGGCGGCGAGGAGATCTTCCGCGAAGGCCGCTCGCTGATCTGGAAGTCGCTGCGGGTGACGCGCATTCACGATGCGACCAACAACTCGCTGATCTACCTCGCACACGCTCGTCAGATCCAGCAGGGCTCGGGCAAAATGAGCCTGTCGGTCATCCCCCTCGCCGGCGAGGACGTGACCTGGAGCGAGGGGGCGCCGGGCGCGGTGCCGGCGACGGTCAACACCCAATAGATCCCGGGGATTTTGCTTCCGCCCGGGAAAGTGGAAGCTTATGGCGCACCATTGCGCACATACGTAAAACCTTTTCCCCTTGTGCTGCTGAAGTTTACGTCCGCGGTGACGATATTCAGAGCAAACGAGGACGTGCGACGCCACGTCGGAAGGAAGAGCAGGTTATGGCAATTCTCATCGGCGACACCGCCCCCGATTTCACCCTCGACTCCACCGAGGGTCCGATCCACTTCTACGACTATATCGAAGGCTTCTGGGCCGTGCTGTTCAGCCACCCCAAGAACTTCACCCCGGTGTGCACCACCGAGCTCGGCTACACCGCCAAGCTCAAGGACGAATTCGAAAAGCGCGGCGTGAAGGTGCTCGGCCTGTCGGTCGACAAGCTGGAAGACCATGCTGGCTGGGCCAAGGACATCGAGGAAACCCAGGGCGCGGCTCTGAATTTCCCGCTCTTGGCCGACACCAATGGCGAGGTCGCCCGCCAGTACGACATGATCCACCCCAATGCCGACAACAGCCTGACGGTGCGCTCGGTGTTCGTGATCGGTCCGGACAAGAAGGTGAAGCTCAAGATCGAGTATCCGGCTTCCACCGGCCGCAACTTCGACGAAGTGCTGCGCGTCATCGACTCGCTGCAGCTCACCGCCAAGCACCAGGTAGCCACCCCGGTGAACTGGAAGAACGGCGAGGACGTCATCATCGTGCCGGCCGTTTCCAACGAAGCCGCCCGCGAAAAGTATCCGGAAGGCTGGAAGGAACTTAAGCCCTACCTCCGCATTGTTCCCCAGCCCCGCGCTTGAACCAAGCGCACACGTTTTCTCCCTGACAAACTGGGCGGCTGGCCACAGCCGCCCTTTTCTTTTGTCCCCGCCAATGTCGCGGCGTGCGACACTGCTTGTGTCAGCACGGCTTAGTCAGGAGGGGTCCGGTTCTTGGCCAGAACATCGCCGGCAAGATAGAGCGAGCCGCAGATCAGCACCCGCGCGCCGGGCGTGTGCGCTGCCCGCGCCAGGGCACGGCCCAGCGACGGCATCGGCCTCGCCGCAAACCCCACCCGCTCCGCAGCAGCGGCGATCTCGGCAGCCGAATGGGCATTTTCCTCCCCGGGGATGGTCAGGCCCAGCACCTCCTGCACCATGCCGGCGAGCGGCTTCAGGAAGTCCGCCGGATCGCGATTGTTCATCATGCCCATGATCAGGATCAGTGGCGCCGGACGGCTCGCCTCGAGCTCGGCTATGGTGTGCGCCAATGCGGCGGCCCCATGCGGATTGTGGCCCCCATCGAGCCAGAGCTCCGCTCCTGGGCCGAGCCGGTCCCGCAGCGGTCCCGGCAGTGGCATCATCCGCGCCGGCCAGACCACTTTCCGCAGACCAGTCGCAAAAGCCGCTTCGTCGATCGGCAAGCCGAATTGGCGAGCGGCGGCGATGGCAAGGGCAGCATTGTCGAACTGGTGACGGCCGAGCAGTGCCGGGGGCGGCAGGTCGAGCAGGCCGTGTTCATCCTGATAGACCAGGCGCCCGTCCTGCTCGTCACCATGAAAATCCTCGCCCTGCCAAAGCGGGCGAATGCCGAGCCGGTGGGCAGCTCGTTCGAGCACGGCGCGTCCCTCTGGTCTTTGCAGCCCCATCACCGACAGGCTGCCGCGCTTGAGGATGCCGGCCTTGTTGGCAGCGATCTCCGCCAGCGAGTTGCCAAGGAAGCCCTGGTGATCGAAATCCACCGGGGTGATGATGGTGCCGAGCGGATGCTCCACGACATTGGTGGTGTCGTAGGTGCCGCCCATGCCGGTCTCGAGCAGCAGATAGTCGGCAGGCGTTTCAGCGAACAGCACGAAGGCAGCAGCGGTGGTTACCTCGAAGAAGGTGATCGGCCGGCCGGCATTGACCTCTTCCACCCGCTCCAGGATTGCGTTGAGCCGCCGGGTCCCCACCAGCGTGCCGGCAAGGCGGATGCGCTCGTTGAAACGCACCAGGTGGGGCGAGTTGTAGACATGCACCCTTTGCCCCGCCGCCTCGAGGAAGGCGCGCAGATAGGCGATGGTCGACCCCTTCGCATTGGTGCCAGCGACATGGATGGTCGGCGGCAGGTGCTGGTGCGGGTTGCCCAGGGCGGTCAGGAGCGGCAGCAGCCGGTCGAGGCTGAGGTCGATCAGCTTGGGATGAAGGCGCGACAGGCGCGCGAGAATGGCGTCGGTACGGGACATGATCTTGATGAGCCGGCTGGAGCCGATCAGGTACCCCCGATCGACCCGTGGCTCAATGCCCGACCGCTAGAACTCGGCCCAGTCCGCCTTCTCTGCGGCATTGCTGCCGCGACGCAGATAGGTGCCGGCGACCGCCTTCAGCTTGTTCTGCAGTCCCCGCACACCGCCAACCGGCTGTTGAGTGTTGGCCGGCGTCGCGGCCACCGCTGGCTTGCCGCTGGTCGAGACGGTGAAGATGTCGACGACGCGGTCGAGTTCGGTGGCCTGTGCCTCCGTCTGCTCGATGGCGGCGTTGATCTCCTCGACCAGCGCAGCATTGTGCTGGGTGGCCTCGTCCAGCGTGCGCACCGACGAGTTGACCTCGTCGATGGACAGCGCCTGCTCGTGGCTGTCGCGGGCAATGGCCTGCAGGGCCGTAGTGTTTTCGGTGATGGCGGCCTGCATGCTGGCGATCTTGTCGGCAGCTTCCGCCACCAGACGCGATCCGCCCTGCACTTCGGTCGCCGACTGCTCGATCAGCGCCTTGACCTCGGAGGAGGCGTTGGCGGCGGACTGCGCCAGCCGGCGCACTTCCACGGCAACCACCGCAAAGCCCTTGCCGGCGTCACCAGCCCGCGCCGCCTCGACGGAGGCGTTGAGTGCCAGGAGGTTGGTCTGGAAAGCGATGTCGTCGATCATGCCGATGATGCTCGAGATCTTGGCCGAAGACTGAGTGATCCGCTCCATCGCGGCATTGGCCTCGGCCATGACGGCGCCGCCGGCCTCCGCTGTCCGCGCAACCGCCTGCGCCTGCTGATTGGCGCTTTCGGCCTTCTGGGCGTTGCCGGCAACGGTCGAAGCCAATTGCTCCATGGTGGCCGAGGTCTCTTCGATCGTCGCGGCCTGACGGGTGGTGCGCTCGCTGAGGTCGTTGGCACCGGACAGGATTTCGCCGGTGGCACTCTTGAGTGCGCTCGAGGTCTCCCGCAACTGACTGACGATCTCTCCCAGGCGCTCCGCCACTGCATTGGTATCGGACTTGAGCCGGGCAAAGGCGCCCTGGTATTCGCCTTCCACGCGGCGCGTCAGATCGGCGTCGGCCAGGGCGGCGAGTACGCTACCCGTTTCGGTCAGCCCACGATCAACGGTATCCACCAGCTCGTTCACCGAGGCGGCGAGCGTGTTGAGCTCGGCATCGGGGAAGGTGGCGTCCACCCGGCGCGAGAAATCGCCGGCAACCGCCGCATCGACGACGTCGCCGAAGGCGCGCTGCAGGCTTGCCATCATCTCGGCCCGCTCCGCCTGTGCCGACAGGACACGGGCAGCCTCGGCCTCGGTGAGCGCCGCCACCTTCTCGGCATTCTCGCGGAACACTTCCACGGCTCGAGCCATGGCGCCGAGTTCATCGCCACGCTCGGTGCCGGGCACGTCGACCATGACGTCGCCCTTGGCCAGCCTGTCCATGGTGCCGGTGAGGCGAGTAATCGGGCGCGTGAGGGTGCGGGAAAAGGCAAGGCCGCCGATCCCCACCAGCAGCATCAGCCCGGCACCGATTGCCAGCATCATATCGCGCATGCGCGTGACCGGGCTCAGCACCTCGTCCGTGCCCATCACGGCCACGGCAGCCCAGTTCCCCACCGGAGTGGTCACCGGCGCTGCAGCAACCAGCATGTTCATGTTCCGGTAGTCATGGCTTTCGCCGAGCCGGGTTTCGCCGGCCACGGCCGCATCCACCACCGGGTTCGCCAGCGGCGTCACCATGGCGTCGGCACCCTCGATGAACACCGAATCGGAGCGCAGCAGCGTATCACCGCCGACCACCAGCACTTCGCCGGTCTCTCCGAGCGTGTCGCGCTTGCCGACCACCGCATCGAGCCGTTCCGGCGGCAATTGCAGCGCGATGGCGCCGATCTTGCGACCCTGCGGGTTGAACACCGGTTTGGCAAAGAAGCTTGCCGGCGCTCCAGCGGCGGCCGGATAGCCGGCGAAGTCGGCAAACACCACGAGCTCAGGGTCTTCGCTGGCAATCACCGCCTGTACGAGGCCGCCAAGGGTGGTGCCGGCGAACGGACCGCCTTCGGCGAAGCTGGTGCCAAAGTCCTCGCCCTTGGTCACGGAATAGACCAGCGCCCCCTTGGTGTCGAACAGGTAGAGGTCGCGATAGCCGCGCGTCTCGATCTGCTCGCGGAAGCTGGCGTGGAAGCGTGTGTGAGTGACGTCATAGGCGCCGGTGGTGCCGAGCGTCTCGAGCGCTGCGAGATTGTCCGGGTTCGGATTGTCGTCGACATAGCTCTTGCGCACTGCCGCTGTCGGATCAGCGCCGAACTGCAGCCAGGCGCCGGCGAAATCGCGCAGAGCCTGCACCGTGCCCTCGGAGCGGGAGGTGGCAACGAGATCGTCCTCGACGGCGGCGAGGTAGCTCTCCACTGCCGCGGCGCGTTCGGTCGCCAGCGTCATCAGGTTGGTTTCCGCCGACGCGCGCAGCGCCTGCGAGCCGATCAGATAGCTCGCAGTCCCGACGCCCAGGCTGACGAGCAGGGCAGAACCGAGAAGCGCCAGCGGCAGTTTGCGGGCGATCGGCATGGACGATCTGGTCACGATGGTCTCCCCCAGCAGAATCGCCGCTCCCGAGGGAAGCGGCGTGACTGCGGAAAAGTAACCAAACGTGCTTAAGTGCGGGTAAAGACGCTACTCAGCGTGGGCGGCGCTCGGCGGTGTCGCCTCGTCGTCGAGATCACCCTCGGCCGCAACGGCGGCATCGCGGAGACTGGCCTGAGCGGCCAGCGTCGGAGCGATGGAGGTCAGTTCGCCGATCGGCTCGGCCTTGGTGAGGATCGCGGCCAGCGAGCCTATGGTCGAGCGCAGGTTGTGCCGGTGCACCACCATGTCGACCATGCCGTGCTCGTACAGATATTCCGAGCGCTGGAAGCCCTTGGGCAGCTTCTCGCGGATGGTCTGCTCAATCACGCGCTGACCGGCAAAGCCGATCAGGGCGCCGGGTTCGGCCAGATGCACGTCCCCGAGCATGGCATAGGAGGCGGTAACGCCACCGGTGGTCGGGTTGGTCAGCACCACGAAGAAGGGCAGGCCGGCTTCGCGCAGCCGCAGCACCGCAACAGTGGTGCGTGCCATCTGCATCAGGCTCAGAATGCCTTCCTGCATGCGGGCGCCGCCGGAGGACACAAACAGGATGAACGGCGTCCGTCGCTCCACCGCCGTCTCGAGGCCGGTGATGATGCCCTGGCCGGCCGCCATGCCGAGCGAGCCGCCCATGAAGTCGAAATCCTGGATCGCGACGGTCACGTCGCGCTTGTAGAGCTTGCCGGTCGCAACGATCACCGAATCCTCGAACCCGGTCTTGTTGCGGTTCTCGCGCAGCCGGTCGACATAGCGCTTCTGGTCGCGGAACTTCAGCGGATCCACCGGCGCGGCGGGGACCGGCACCAGGTCATAGGCGCCATCGTCGAGGAAGGTCTTGAGCCGATCGGTCGGCTTGATCTTCATGTGGTGGCCCGAATTCGGCACCACCCACTGATTGGCCTCGAGATCTCGGTAGAACACCATCTCGCCGGACTCGGGGTCCTTGACCCACAAATTCTCGGGCGTCTCGCGCTTGTTGGTCAGCAGCGAGCGGATTTTGGGGCGGACGAAGTTGTCGATCCAGTTCATGGCGCGGCCTCTCGTGGCAGTGACGATGAGCTAACCGTCAATTGTGGCGAATGTTACAGGAGCCGCGGCGTTCCCGCCAAGGCAACGAGTGGGAGTGTCCCCGGCCGTTCAGGCGCGGGCGCGCTTCACGCCGGCAGCGAGGTCGGCGACGAGGTCGCGCACGGCGGCCACGGTTCGCGCCGTTGGCCGACCATCTTGGAGCGAAGTGCGCACCGCTTCCACCAGCACGGTGCCGACAACCACGCCATCGGCATGACGTCCGATTTCGGCGGCATCCTCTGCGGTCTTGATGCCGAAGCCGACGGCGACGGGCAGCGGGCTGTGCGACTTGATCCGCTCCACCGCCTCGCCCACTGCGGCGCGCGACTTGATCGCGGCGCCGGTCACGCCGGTCATCGACACATAGTACACAAAGCCCGAGGTGTTCTTCAGCACCGCCGGCAAACGCCGGTCATCGGTGGTCGGAGTGGTGAGCCGAATGAAGTTGATGCCGGCCGCCAGCGCCGGCAGACAGAGCTCCTCATCCTCTTCGGGCGGCAGGTCGACGACGATGAGGCCATCCACACCAGCGGCCTTGGCCGCCGCGAGAAACCGCTCCACTCCGAAGATATAGATCGGGTTGTAGTAGCCCATCAGCACGATCGGCGTGGTCTCGTCCTTGCGGCGGAAATCCTCGACCATGCCGAGCACGCCGGTCAGCGTCTGGCCAGCGTCCAGGGCCCGCTTGCCCGCCAGCTGGATGGCGACACCATCCGCCATCGGGTCGGAGAAGGGCATGCCGAGCTCGATGATGTCGGCACCCGCCTGCGGCAGCGCCTCGAGGATGGCCTGGGCGGTGGCAAGGTCCGGATCGCCAGCCATGACGAAGGTCACCAGCGCCGGGCGGTTCTTGGTTTTCAGTTCGGCAAAGCGCCGTTCGATACGCGAAGTCATGGTCTAGAGCAGCCCCAGATGCTTGCCGACACTTTCAACGTCCTTGTCGCCGCGACCCGACAGGCACAGCACCACCGACTGGTCCTTGCCCATGGTCGGGGCGAGCTTGATCACCTGCGCTAGGCCGTGGGCGGACTCCAGCGCCGGGATGATGCCCTCGGTGCGGGTGCAGAGCTGGAAGGCTTCGATCGCCTCGTTGTCCGTGATCGGCACGTAAGTGACGCGCTTGGTGTCATGGAGGAAGGAGTGCTCGGGGCCGACGCCAGGATAATCGAGGCCCGCGGAGATGGAGTGCCCTTCGAGGATCTGGCCGTCTTGGTCCTGCAGCAGATAGGTGCGGTTGCCGTGCAGCACGCCGGGGCGGCCACCGGTCATCGAGGCGGCATGACCGTTCTCGACGTCGATGCCGTGGCCACCGGCCTCGGCGCCGTAGATCGCCACTTCCGGATCATCAAGAAAGGCATGGAAGGTGCCGATGGCGTTGGAGCCACCGCCGACACAGGCGACCACCGCGTCGGGCAGCTTGCCTTCGGCGTCGCGGAATTGCGCCTTCAGCTCGGTGCCGATCACCGACTGGAAATCGCGCACCATCTCCGGATAGGGGTGCGGACCGGCTGCGGTGCCAATCAGGTAATAGGTGCTGTCGACGTTGGTGACCCAGTCGCGCAGCGCCTCGTTCATGGCATCCTTGAGGGTTCCGGCGCCGGCGGTGACCGGGCGAACTTCGGCGCCCAACATCTTCATGCGCAGCACGTTCGGCTTCTGACGCTCGACGTCGGTTGCGCCCATGAAGATGGTGCAGGGCAGCTCGAATTTCGCACAGACCGTCGCCGTCGCCACGCCGTGCTGGCCGGCGCCGGTTTCGGCGATGATGCGAGTCTTGCCCATGCGTTTGGCCAGAAGAATCTGGCCGAGGCAGTTGTTGATCTTGTGCGAGCCGGTGTGGTTGAGCTCCTCGCGCTTGAACCACACCTTTGCCCCGCCGAGATGGCGCGTCAGCCGCTCGGCGAAATAAAGCGGGCTCGGCCGGCCGGTATAGTGGGTGGCGAGGTGCTGCAGTTCGGCACCATAGCTGGGGTCGGCCTTGGCCTCGCGATAATGCCGCTCGAGATCGAGGATCAGCGGCATCAGTGTCTCGGCGACGAACCGCCCGCCATATTGGCCGAAGCGGCCATGTTCATCCGGGCCGTTGCGCAGGGAATTGATGCGGTCCATTCGCGGGAGTCCTGTTTGCTCGGTGCCTCCCACAGATCTCGCGCCGAGCCTGTCGAAGAAGGAGGTCTGTGCCACCGACCTCCCGGTACGACAAGCTCACCGCGAGGTCTACGATATTCCGCCTACTGTGCCGCTCTGGCGTTGCGGATAAACGCTTCCACCAGCCGCTTGTCCTTCACCCCGGGAGCCGTCTCCACGCCTGACGAGACGTCGACGCCGAGAGGGCCAACGCTACGGAGCGCCGCGGCAACCGTGTCGGGCGTCAGGCCTCCGGAAAGCATGAAGGGAATCGAGGGGTCAAGCGCCTTGAGCAGGTTCCAGTCGAAGGTGCCGCCGTGCCCGCCCGGCCGGTCGGCCCCCTTGGGCGGCTTGGCATCGACAAGGATGCGATCGGCCACATCGACATACTGAGCGACATTGGCGACGTCCTCGGCCGACCCTATCGGGATCGCCTTGAGGATCTGCACTCCGGCCTCTTCGCGGATGGTTTCCACCCGATGCGGGGTCTCGGGGCCGTGCAGCTGAATCCAGTCGGGCGCCAGCGCAGCGACTTCGGCCACGCAGCTATTGTCGGGATTGACCAGCACGACGCAGGTCTCGATGCGACCACGTGCCTGACTGATCAGGTCGGCGAGTTGCTCGATAGTGACGTGGCGCGGCGAGCGCATGAAATGCATGAAGCCCACCATGTCCGCTCCGGCGGCAATGGTGGCTTCCAGCAGGTCAGGGGTCTTGATGCCGCAGATTTTGACGATCGCAGGATCAGCCATAGGGCTTCAGCGTAGCTCCAACAGGTCATCGAGTTCATTGGCGGGGCGGGTTTCCCCGTAGCGCCGGCGCATGCGCTCGATTTCTTCGCTCAACTGCTGCGTTTCACGGCGCCAGTGCTTTTCGCGGCGGCGGTGGTGACCCTGGGCGAACCAGGTGGCGATGCCACCCGCCAGCACCCCGATCAGCAGCATCGCATAAAGGACCACGAACAGCGGCACACCATAGCCTGGCGCCGGGTCCGGAGTGGTAGTGACGAACGGATTGAAATTGACCGCCACGAGATGCCGGTTCGCGAGGGCGAACAGCACGAGCACCACCGAAAGCGGGACCAGGACCAACCAGCCGACGATTTTCTTGACCATGCGTACTGCCGTGAGGCCCTTGCCCGTTGGTTCTGGCGATATCGCGCTTCCGAACCGGGAAAGTGGGGGCCACCTCCCTGGAAACGCCTAGCTGCTGCGGTTCAGCCGCTCGCGGATTTCCTTGCCGGCCTTGAACTGGGGGACGTATTTTTCCCCCACATCCACCTGCTCGCCGGTACGCGGGTTGCGCCCCACGCGAGCGGGGCGGTTCTTCACCGAGAAAGCGCCGAAGCCGCGCAGTTCCACCCGGTCGCCGCGCGCCATGGCGTCGCCGATCTCGTCCAGGATGGCGTTGACGATGTTCTCGATGTCACGCTGGAACAGATGCGGATTTTCAGCCGCGAGCTTCTCGACGAGTTCCGACTTGATCATCCCGGGCTCCGGTTGGCCATTTTGGCCCCACTTCAAGGCGCCTGGTCAACCTGCCAAAGCGCGACCAGCCCGTCAAGCGCGACGGGGCCCGAGGCGGGCAGGCCAAGTGCCGCACGCACTTGTGCGCCCAGTACCGCACCGACCCAGTCGAAACCCTGCTGCGGCGGCGGCCAGGCGGTGACGATCGGCAGGTCGGCAGCCACTTCCCGCTCGGCCTCGAGCCACTCCAGCGCTTCGGCTTCCCCGCCGAGGGCATCGACGAGGCCGAGTTCGAGCCCCACCCGTCCGGTGACGATGCGGCCATCGGCCAGGTCCAGCACCGTGTTGCGCCCGAGCCCCCGGCGCTCGGCAACCACGTCCACGAACCACTCGAAGCTGTCGTTGACCAGCGCCTGGATCGACGCCCGGACCTCTCCCGTCAGCGGTTCGTCATAGTCCGGTTCGGCCTTGAGCGGCCCGGAGGCGACCTTGTCGAGGTCGATGCCGATGGTGTCGAGGAGCTTTCCGGCGTTCACGTGCTGGAACAGCACCCCGATGGAGCCGACGATCGACAGCCGCCGCGTGAAGATGCGGTCGGTAGCGATTGCGGTCATGTACGCCGCCGACGCGCCGAGTTCCTTGACCACTGCGACCGTCGGCTTCGCGGCGCGCAGCCGGGTCACCGCCTCATAGAGTTCCTCGCCGCCGGCCATGGTGCCGCCCGGCGAGTTGATGGCGATGATCACCGCCTTGACCCGGCCCTCTTCGGCAAGGGTCTCCAACATCTCGAGCCGGGCCGGATCGGTGGCAATGGTGCCGTCGATGTCGACACGGGCGATATGGTCGTCAAGGCCGGTTTCCGGCATGGCGAACCGCCCCAGAGCGACCAGCACGACAAGGGCCAGCGCGAGGAACGCGACCAGCCGCCACCGCCCCCTTGAGGTGCGGTAGCTTTCCGCGGCGATGGCGCTGTGCGGATCGGACGGGGGAACGGGCGGTACGCTGGCGTCGGTCATTGGAGCAGGCCTTGCGATCAGGCTTTCACCCCTAGACGGACGGGCGGGAAGGAGCAAGCGGCCTGACCATGAAGCGCGCCGCCGCCTCATAGCTGCGGAGCTTGTCGGTGAGATCGGTACGGTCGTCAGGGGCAAAGCCGTGCCGCGCCCAGAACGGCAGCGAATTGTTGACGGCGACCAGACTTGCGGAGGCAAAACCCTGGCGCGTGGCGTGGGCAATCACCTCTTCGACGATCAGCGCCGCCGCACCCGAGCCACGCGCCGA
The DNA here is from genome assembly GCF_042685625.1 of Devosia albogilva. Taxonomy (NCBI): domain Bacteria; kingdom Pseudomonadati; phylum Pseudomonadota; class Alphaproteobacteria; order Hyphomicrobiales; family Devosiaceae; genus Devosia; species Devosia albogilva. The sequence goes on along the minus strand of NZ_JBHUNP010000001.1, from coordinate 1,773,042 downwards.
TGGCAGCAAGGCCAGGTCGTGGATGTAGTAGGTGTCCGCATCGGCGGGGAGCCCGCCCAGCCGGGAATTGAGCGCCGGAACGCCACCCATCCGCCACGGGTGCGACAGGATATAGCCGGCGGGCTCGCCGTGCAGTTCCAGAAGACGCGTCCCGTCCGGATAGAGCCGCTGCCGTTCGGCAAATACCGCGGTTTCTTCCGGGAAATCCGGGTGCACCTCTGCCGCAATGGCTTCCACCGCCGGCAGGTCGAGAGTGGTCAGGGCACGCCAGTGGATCGGCATCGTTCCGCTCCGACAAGAAAAAGGGGCCCGCGCGGTATGCGCGAGCCCCGGGGTTCTACAGCGTCGCGCCAGCCTTAGTTGCTGTCGCGGCCCTTGAGGGCGGCGCCGAGGATGTCGCCGAGCGAAGCACCCGAGTCGGACGAACCGAAGTTGGCCACGGCCTCACGCTCTTCGGCGATTTCGAGCGCCTTGATGGAGAGCTGGATGCGGCCGGTCTTGCGGTCGTACTGGGTGATGCGGGCATCGACCTTGTCGCCCTTGGCGAAGCGCTCGGGGCGCTGGTCGTTGCGGTCGCGGCTGAGGTCGGCGCGGCGGATGAAGGCCGTCACTTCGCTGTCGGCGATGCGCACTTCGATGCCGCCATCGTTGACTTCCACGACTTCGGTGGTGACCACGGCGCCCTTCCGGAGGCCGCCCTCGCCAGCCGCAGCCGAAGAATCGGCCAGATCGTCGGCCGCCAGCTGCTTGATGCCGAGCGAGATGCGTTCCTTCTCGACGTCGACGTCGAGGACCTTGGCCTTGACGATATCGCCACGGTTGTAGTCGTCGAGCGCGACTTCACCCGACTTCTGCCAGTCGAGGTCGGACAGGTGCACCATGCCGTCCACATCGCCTTCGAGGCCGATGAACAGACCGAACTCGGTCTTGTTCTTGACCTCGCCCTCGATGGTGGAACCGACCGGATGCTTGTCGGCGAAGGCTTCCCACGGGTTCTGCAGGGTCTGCTTGAGACCGAGCGAGATGCGGCGCTTGTCGGGATCGACCTCGAGCACCACCACTTCGACTTCCTGGGAGGTCGACACGATCTTGCCGGGGTGGACGTTCTTCTTGGTCCAGCTCATTTCGGAGACGTGGATCAGGCCTTCGATGCCCGGCTCCAGTTCCACGAACGCACCGTAGTCGGTGATGTTGGTCACGCGGCCGGTGAACTTGGCGTTGATCGGGTACTTGGCCTCGATGCCTTCCCACGGATCGGCCTGCAGCTGCTTCATGCCGAGGCTGATGCGGTGCGACTCGTGGTTGATGCGCACGATCTGGACCTTGATGGTCTCGCCGATGGTGAGCACTTCCGACGGGTGGTTGACACGGCGCCAGGCGATGTCGGTGACGTGGAGCAGGCCGTCGATACCGCCGAGGTCCACGAACGCACCGTAGTCGGTGATGTTCTTGACCACGCCGTCGACCACCTGGCCCTCTTCGAGCTGCTGGACGATTTCCGAACGCTGCTCGGCGCGCGACTCTTCGAGGATCGCACGGCGCGACACGACGATGTTGCCGCGGCGCTTGTCCATCTTCAGGATCTGGAACGGCTGCGGCACGTTCATGAGCGGGCCGATGTCGCGGATCGGACGGATGTCCACCTGCGAGCGCGGCAGGAAGGCGATGGCGCCTTCGAGGTCGACGGTGAAGCCGCCCTTGACCTGGTTGAAGATGGTGCCTTCAACGCGCTCGTTGCGGTTGTAGAGCTCTTCGAGCTTGACCCAGCTCTCTTCGCGGCGGGCCTTCTCGCGGCTCAGGACGGCCTCGCCCATCGCGTTCTCGACGCGGTCGACATAGACCTCGACTTCCGAACCGACGGTGATGGTGCCGTCGCGGCCGGCCTGGCCGAATTCCTTCAAGGCCACGCGACCTTCGGTCTTGAGACCGACGTCGATGATCGCGAGGTCCTTCTCGATGGCGACGACCCTGCCCTTGACGACCGAGCCTTCAGCGGCATCGTTGTCGACAAAGCTGTCGAGCAGCATCGATTCAAAGTCTTCTTTCGTCACAGTCTGCTGTGCCAAATTCATTTCTCCGGTGCACCGGTGGCTGGTGTTGAACGGCCGGGGCATGCCGCTTTGCCAAAAGCAAAAGCGCCGGCGCGCAAGCGCCCGGTCGGTTGTTGGTTTGAAGTCTTTCCGGGCCAGCGCCTGAATGATCACCGGTGCGGCTGGACACGAAGGGTGAAATTAAGGCGTCTGCCTTGCCTTCGATGCCACGGCCCTGTCGACGATCGCGATGGCTGCGCGGAGTGCGGCCTCTATATCGAGAAGCGTGGTGTCGAGCAAGTGCGCATCCGCCGCCCGATAGAAGCCGCCATTGGGATTGGCCATGTCACGGGCGTCCCGCTCCTCTATCTGGTGATAGAGGGCGTAGCGGTCAACCACCAGCCCGCGCGCCTCGAGCTGACGGGCACGGCGTTCCATCCGCGCCTTGCTGTCGGCCTGGATGAACAGCTTGGCGTCGGCGTCGGGGGCGATCCGCGTGCCGGTATCGCGCCCGTCGAGCACGGCACCACCGGGTTGGGTGGCAAAGGCCCGCTGATAATCGAACAGCGCCTGCCGCACCGGACCGATCACCGCCACCTTGCTGGCCAGCACCCCGGTTTCCGCGGCTGTCAGCGCGTCGATGTCCTTGAGTTGAGTGGCATCGAGAGCCCGGGCGGCCGCGATCGCCGCCGCTTCGAATTGCGGCGTATCGACATGGCCGGCCACCGCCAGTCCGACGGCACGGTAGAGCAGCCCCGTATCGAGATGCGGCAGGCGGTAGTGGCGCGCAAGGCCGGCTGCCAGCGTCCCCTTGCCGGACGCGGCCGGTCCGTCGACGGCGATGATCATCCGCAAACCCCTTCGCTGCGCCAAGCCCGCACCGCGCTTAGCACGGTCCCGAGCCGGGCCGCCACCACGCGGAACCAGTCTTCACATTTTCGGTTTGACAGCCACAGGGATTGTCCATAACCGGATCGACCGATTTCCGGGCGCCGACCAATGCGTCCTTTCCCCCTATTCACGAGGAACATCATGGCCAGTTCCGAACGCGGCACCAAGCGGACCGACCCCGATACGGGCAAGAAGTTCTACGATCTCAACATGGATCCGATTGTCTCGCCCTATACCGGCAAGAGCTATCCGCGCTCCTATTTCGAGACGGTGCTTGCCGGCAAGCCCTCCCCCGCCACCGCCCGCCGCGTCGATGACGAGGACGAGACCGAAGAGGTCGAGGAGGAGGAGGATGCGGCAGCGCCCGAGATCGTCTCCCTCGAAGACGCCGATGCCGAAGAGGCCGGCGACGACATTCCGGAGACCGACGACGTGGATGTCGAGGTCGACGAAGAACTCAGCGACGACGATGACGACGTGTTCCTCGAAGAGGAAGACGATGAGGACGACGAACTCGGCTTCGACGTCGGCGGCGACGAAGATCGCTGATTCCGTTTGATTTTTCGGCCGGCGGGCTGCGTCCGCCGGCCGCATCAAAAAGTGTCATTTAGGCACTTGCACGGGGGCGGATCATCCAATAGGTTCCGCCTCGCTTCGGACGGGCTCCGGCCCCGACGAACCCAACAGACTACCGCAAGGTTGCGTTTCGCGCCTTGTCCGGATGGGGCCATAGCTCAGCTGGGAGAGCGCTTGCATGGCATGCAAGAGGTCAGCGGTTCGATCCCGCTTGGCTCCACCAATTCCCCTCCATCATTGTTATGGAAGTCGATCCGGCGGTGGTGCCACCGCGGGTCCGTAGTGTTGCTCGACGAAGCTGGTGATCAGCGCGACATGATCCTCCCAGCGCTCGAGGAACCCATGTGGTTCACGCCCTCCACCATGGTCAGCGCGGCGCCGGGCGTGGATGAGGCGATGGTGGCACCGGCCTCGGGCTTGGTGACGATATCGACCTCGCCCGCGATCACCAGTACCGGCACCGCAGCCTTAGCCATGGCGCCAGTCGCGTCCCAACGCAGCATCGCCAGATTGCCACGCTGTATGTCGCCCGGCGGGTTGCGGGTCGACAGCAGGGTGGTGTGCTCGAGCTGGCTGCGGGTCACATATTTGCCGAAGCCGAGGCGATTGCCCACATGGGCCCAGCCACTGAGATAGCTCTGCCACATTCCCAGCCAGGCCAGCGGCTGCAGCAGGATGGTGAGGCGCATCACCGGCTCCAGCACCGGCCGACGCAGCGTCTGAAGCAGTCGGCTCGCGATCATGGTCTTGAGTGGATCGGTATAGGTGGTGTTGACCAGGATGGCTCCATTCACCCGCCCGGCGAACAGGGCCGGCTGGTCGCGCGCCAGGGTCTGGATCGTCATGCCGCCAATGCTGTGACCGACAAGAAAAACGCGATCCGCGCTGGCAGCATCGATGACGGCAGCCAGGTCCATCGCGAAATGGCTGAGGTCGATGCTCTCGCCGGTCGCGGCTTTCGAGGCGCCCATGCCGGCCAGGTCCCACACCACCACGCGGAACCGCTGTTCCAGCCGCCGGCGCAGCAAATTCCAGATGGTGCCGTCCATGGCCCAGCCATGAGTCAACACCAGCGTTGGCGCGCCTGCGGGGCCAGACTGCTCGACATGCAGCCGATTGCCGGTGGGACTGGTGACGACGGTGCCCTTCTGCCGTTCAGGGCGGCTCCGCTCCTCTTTGTCGGCGCGCGCCAGCAGCGGCAGCAGGATGAACTTGCCGCCGAACGAGGCCGCCAGCAGCAGCAGGCCCAGCCACAGGGCCCATTCCGGGCGGACGCGCACGAGGTCGCCATCTGCGTCGCGGATCCAGTCGCCCTGCCACCATTGCCACAAGAAAGAGGCGGCCACAGCCAGGATCAGCAGCGAGATCAGCACCGCGATGAAGCGGAAGATGGATAGGATGGGCATTGGTCGTCCTGGTCGGTTCGGCAAAGCAACTGCGCCCAAGCCCCGGGGTTCCGACTGATCTCATTCGCTGCGCGGGATGAACCAACAGGTCAACCGCTGGTTGTGTGCTGCGACAGCGCGCCTATAGTGTTGCTGCATCTTCCAAGACCAAGCCCCAAGAATCCGTGACTCCCATCGAAGCCCGCGTCGAGGCGATTGCCACCAGCATCAGGGAGGCGGAGGGCGGCCTCACCGCCGGTACGCTGATCGGCTTGCTTGGGCCCACCTCCCACACCATGGCTATCCTGGTGCTGTCGGTGCTCAACATGATCCCAGGCCCGCCCGGCTATGGCGGCACGGTGGCCATCGCCATGATGGGCGTCACCCTTGCCATGCTGCTCGACTGGCCCTTGCGGCTCGACGGCTGGATCGGGCAGCGCCGGCTGTCACACAAGCTGGTGGTGCGGGTGATGGATCGACTGGTGATGCTGGCGCGCCTGTTCGGCCGGGTGTCCAAGCCACGGCTCGAATGGCTCGCCGGTGAGACGGCCCAGCGGGTAACCGGCCTCTTCATCCTCCTGGTCTGCCTGCCCATGGTGGTGCCGATCCCGCTGATCAACGCGGTGCCCAATGTCGGCATCGCCGTTATCACCGTGTCTCGGGTCAACCGTGACGGCGTCGGCGTTCTGATCGGCGGGGTCATCGCCATCCTCGGCCTCGGCATCGCTGTTGCCGCCATCTGGGGCGTGGTTCACCTCGCCCGCTCGGTCTTCGGGATATGACCGGCTGGGGCGACAGACTCGTCGGTGCTCGCCGCTGGGCGGGCAAGCAGCTCGACCGCCTCTCAACCGGCGGCTGGCTCTTCGGACTGCTGTTCTTCGCCCTGTCGCTGACCCCCTCGCTGATCCCGCGGCATTTCAGCGTTCAGGGCATTCTGTGCGGCTTCGCCTTTGCGGCGGGCTACGCCATCGGCGTGTCGCTGGAATGGTTGTGGAACTTCCTCGAGCTGCGCTGGCCCAATCGCCGCGTCGCCCGCTGGGTCGGGCGACTTGCCGCTGGGGCCTGTCTGGTGCTCGCCATCGCCTTTCTGTGGTTCTCCACCGGCTGGCAGAATTCCATCCGCGCCGCCATGGGAATCGCTCCGGTGGAGGCGCGTCAGCCATTGCTGGTCGCAGCCATCGCTGTGGTGCCTGCTGCGGTGCTGATCGGCATCGGCACCATGATTGTTCACGGCGTACGCCTGGTCTGGGCATGGATGGCGCAAGCCATCCCCACGCGGATGGCGTTCGTCCTGGCGCTGATCACAGTGGGCCTCGCAACGGCCACGGTTGGCAATGGTGTGGTTGCGCGCGGCGTCCTTTATGTCGCCGATCGCTTCTACGGCCAGTTCGACCGGCTCGCCGGTAGTGCCGAGCCGCAGCCGGCAGAGTCCTGGCGCTCCGGCAGCCAGGAATCACTGATCCCCTGGGACACCATCGGCCTCGATGCCCGCATCTATGTCGAGTCGGGGCCGACTGCCGAGGAGATCACCACGCTGACCGGCCGTGGAGCCATCACCCCCTTGCGCATTTATGTGGGGCTGCGTGCATCCGAAACCGCTGCCGGGCGCGCGCAGCTCGCTTTGGCGGAGATGGACCGCGTGCGGGCGTTCGATCGCTCCGTCCTGGTGCTGATCATGCCTGTCGGTACCGGCTGGGTTGAACCCGCGGCCATCGACACGCTCGAAATGCTGCATGGCGGCGACATCGCCAGCGTTGCGGTGCAGTATTCCTACCTGACCAGCTGGCTGTCGCTGGTTTCCGAGCCGGATGTGGGGGTGGAGACTGCCCGAGCGCTGTTCGCCGCGGTCTACGAGCGCTGGACCGACATGCCGGAGGAGACCCGCCCCAAGCTCTACCTGCACGGTCTCAGTCTTGGCGCATACAGCTCGGCGGCATCGGCATCGCTTTACGATGTGCTGGGTGATCCCTTCGACGGCGCCCTATGGGTTGGCACCCCGTTCGCCACCACGGCCTGGCGCACTGCCACGGCCAACCGGGACCCCGAATCGCCTTTCTGGCTGCCGCAAGTCGGTGACAACACGGCCGTGCGCTTTGCCAACTCCGGCGAAGACCTTAGCCGCGAGGGATGGGGGCCGCTGCGGATCGTCTATCTTCAGTACCCGACCGACCCCATCGTCTTCTTCGATCCCGGGTTGCTGTACCGTGAGCCCGCGTGGCTGAGCGGCGAGCGCGCCCCGACGGTGTCGCCGCTGCTCAATTGGTACCCCGTTGTCACCTTCCTGCAGTTAGCCCTCGACATGGCCCTGGCGCAGACCTCGCCCATCGGCTTCGGCCATGTCTATGCACCCCAGGACTACCTCGATGGCTGGATCGCCGTCACCGATCCGCCGGGGTGGACCACTGCGGCGCTGGACGACCTGCGGGAACGCCTCACCCGTCACGGCGATCGTGAACTCATCGAGGCGGGCTGGTTTCGGGAGAGTCTCGCCGAGTGATGCACCGCGCAGCGTCAATGGAGAGGCCCCAATGCCCAGCAAGCCAGTGATCCTGTCGGCGCGAGAGGCGCGTGCCATCTGGCTGCGGGCCCAGCGCCTCGACCAGGAGAAGCCCTTCGGATCCGGCCCGCAGGCGGTTCTCGCTGCCATCGGGCACCTCGGCTATGTGCAGATCGACACCATCAACGTCATCGAGCGCTGCCACCACCACATTCTGTTCTCGCGCATCCCGGCCTACCGGCGCAGTGACCTCGCGCAATTGCAGAGCACCGATAAGACGGTGTTCGAGTACTGGACCCACGCCCTGAGCTATGTGCCCGTCGCCGACTTCGCCTACTTTCTGCCGGCGATGAAGCGGTTTCGCGACATCAACGACACCTGGTTCGGCAAGGTCACGCCTGCCGAGATCACCGCCATGACGAGGCGCCTCAAGCGCGAGGGACCGCTGTCCATCCGCGACATTGCCGACGACGAACTGGTTGAAAAACACCACCCCTGGGCGAGCCGGAAACCATCCAAGCGGGTGCTGCAGCTGATGTTCTACCAGGGGCTGGTAGCGATCTCCGCCCGCCAGGGCATGGTGAAGACCTATGACCTGACCGCCCGGCATTTTGGCTGGGAGCGCATGCCGCGCCCTGCTTCGGAGCGGCAGGTCACCGCCTACAAGCTCGATCGTGCCCTGCGCAGCCAAGGGGTGGTCAGTCTCGACTCCATCTGCCACCTCGAGCCGTCAACCAAGCCGGCTGTGCTGGCCTTGATCGAATCGCGGGTGAAGCGAAAGCAACTGGTGGAAGTCGCCATGGAGGGCGCCGAGCGGGTGAAGCTGTGGGCCGCACCCGAGACCCTCGAGAGCCCGGTCGAGCCGGCGTCATCGGAACGCGTGCACCTGTTGTCGCCGTTCGACCCGCTGATCATCCAGCGCAAGCGGCTCAAACTGTTTTTCGGCTACGATCACCTGTTCGAGGCCTATGTGCCGGCCGACAAGCGCAAGCTCGGATATTTCGCCTTGCCGGTGTTGATGGGCGACCGCATCGTCGCTGCCATCGACCTCAAGGCGGATCGCACGGAGCGGCGCCTGCTCACGCAGAAACTAACCTGGCTTGCAGAACCCGGCGCCGCCGAACAGCAGGCGCTCGACACGGCCCTCGACCGCTTCGCGGCCTTTCAGTTCGCCGACTGAACCGAACGGCTCGCCGCATCGGCGGCTTTCCAAGCAGGCGCCTGCCGGGCTACAACGCGCCGCGAAAGGGTTGCCATGGCCACTTATACCGACATCGCCCGGCGGGTTTACAACCACACCTTCAAGCTCGACCCGATCGTGCGGAGCCTGCTCGACACGGACTTCTACAAGCTATTGATGCTGCAGATGATCTGGGGCCTCTACCCCCGCGTCGAGGCGACGTTCTCCCTGATTAACCGGACCAGGTCGGTGCGGCTGGCCGAGGAGATCGACATCGACGAGCTGCGGGCCCAGCTCGACCATTGCCGCACCCTGCGCTTCTCCAAGAAGGAGATGATCTGGCTCGCCGGCAACAGCTTCTATGGCTCCAAGCAGATTTTCGAGCCGGCTTTCCTCAAGTGGCTCGAGGACTTCCAGCTCCCCGAATACCGGCTGGAGCAGAAGGACGGCCAATTCGTGCTCGAATTTCCCGGGCTCTGGCAGGAAACCACCATGTGGGAGATCCCGGCGCTCGCCATCATCAACGAGCTGCGCTCGCGCGCCGCGATGAAGCAGTACGGACCCTTCACCCTGGACGTGCTCTATGCCCGCGCCAAGGCCAAGATGTGGGAAAAGGTCGAGCGTCTCGCCAAGCTCCCCGACCTCAAGATCTCGGATTTCGGCACCCGCCGCCGTCATTCCTTCCTGTGGCAGCGCTGGTGCGTCGAAGCGCTCAAGGAGGGCATCGGCGAGGCCTTCACCGGCACCAGCAACGTCAAACTCGCCATGGACAACGACCTCGAGGCGCTCGGCACCAATGCCCATGAGCTGCCCATGGTGCTGGCGGCGCTCGCCAAGACCGACGAGGCGCTGAAGGCAGCGCCCTACCAGGTGCTGCAGGACTGGGAGAGCTATTATGGCGGCAATCTCAAGATCGTTCTGCCCGACGCCTTCGGCACGGACGCCTTCCTGCGCGATGCCCCCGACTGGGTGGCGGACTGGACCGGGTTCCGCCCGGACAGCGCCCCCGCCATCGAGGGCGGCGAGAAGATCATCGCCTGGTGGAAGTCCAAGGGCCGCGACCCGAGCGACAAGCTGCTGATCTTCTCGGACGGGCTCGACGTCGACATGATCGAGGAGGCCTATCTCCATTTCGACGGCAAGGTTCGCATGACCTTCGGCTGGGGCACCAACCTCACCAACGATTTCGAGGGCTGCGCCCCGGAGCCCAATCCCGGACTCGATCCGATCTCGATCGTCGCCAAGGTCAGCGAGGCCAATGGCCGGCCGGCGGTGAAACTCTCCGACAATCCGGCCAAGGCGACCGGTGATGCGGCCGAGATTGAACGCTATATCCGTGTGTTCGGCGAAGCCGGCCGGGTGGAGCACGCCGTGCGCGTGTGAGTCCAATCGGCAACACTGCTGCTGAATAGCCCGAAGGATCGAACCATCGGGCGTGGCCGCATGTTACTCGCCGGCACCATGACCATCGAGTTGATCGAGATCGCCGTCGCCGAGAAATCGGCTCATCCCCGCCTGACCGGCCGCGTCGTCGGACGGGTGCGCGCCGTGCTGCAGGAAGATCAGGCCGGCCGCGAGCAGACGCACGACCTCAGCATCCCGGTATGGGCCGACGTCGCCGATGGCAGTTCCGAGGCCGATATCGATATGGCCCTGATGCTCAAGGCATCCGACATCATCAACCGGCTGCGGGCGAGCCTTGCCGGCTGAGTTGGCGGAGGAAGTCCGGACGCCTCCCCTCCAGCACCGGCTCGCCCTCCACCCGCACATGGCGGTATTGCGGCGCCTCGGCATAGTAGCGGGCCGCCTGCTCGAGCCGCGCCATGCGGCGCAGCCGAACTTCGTCACGCACGAACCAGATGATGCTGGCAAGGACGATCATCCAGATGGCGGCAAGCTGCACGATCATGGCCGGTTCCTTGACTGGCCACCGTGATAGCTACCAGGTCCTTGCCGGCAAAGCGGCGCGGCCCGTTAGGATTACTGGCTAAACTTGTACCGATCCGGGCAGCTTCTGGCCGCGGTTCAGCGCCACCAGCATGGCCCTGACATCCTGCTCGGCCGCCTTGCTGACCAGCTTGCGGTTGTCGGTTTCGGTCAGCGGGCGCGGCACGCCGAAGGCGACGGTCACGTCCTTGACCGGTCCCGACAGGATATCGCGGATATTCTGCTTCACCGATTTCGACTTGATCCAGGCGATCAACGAGCGCTCGTTGCGGCTGACCGGCAGGCCCTGCAGGCGTGTATAGGCGATGGTCAGCGGCTGGATCAGCACCTCGCTGGCGCCGGCATCGATCATGGCGTGCTGGGCCGCGCCGATGAGCGCACTGCGGAACGGCAGCACATGGGTGCCGATATCCGACTGCCCCTCGGCAAACAGCAGCACCGCATTGCCGCCCGCCATATGGGCGCCCATCTCGCGGCTGGTGCGGCCGGCGTCGTGGCGGCGGGTGCGGTCGACGAAGATGGTCCGCTGCAGCCGCGCCACCATGCCGACAAAGGGCCAATCGCCGACCTCGCGCTTTGCAACGAAGGTGACATCGGCCACCGACCCCACGGCAATGATGTCGGTCCAGGACACGTGGTTCGACACCAGCAGCGTCGGACGGCCGGTGGCGGGGCGTCCGATCACCGTCACCCTGAGGCCGAGGAAGATGCAGCCCAGCTTGTGAAACGTGCGCGGGATCGCCTGCCAGAACGGCAGCTTCAGCTTCAGGATCAGCCATTGCAGCGGAATGGCGATGATCAGGAACGGCACGAACACCACAATAAAGAACAGGGCGCGGAAGATGGTCACCGCTCGGGCTCCTTGCTGTCGAGCGGCACCGCATAGAGTTCGAGCCGGTGGTCGATCAGCCGATAGCCCAGCCGCTTGGCGATCAGCTCCTGTATGGCCTCGATCTCCTCGTTGCGAAACTCGATGACCTTGCCGGAGCGGATATCGATCAGGTGGTCGTGGTGCTCTTCGGGGATCGGCTCGAAACGGGCGCGCCCGTCCTTGAAGTCGTGCTTGGTCACGAGCCCCGCTTCCTCGAACAGGTTCACCGTCCGGTAAACCGTCGAGAGCGAGATTCGCGGGTCGACCTCCGAGGCGCGGCGGTAGAGTTCCTCGACGTCCGGATGGTCGGTGGCTGCTTCGATGATGCGCGCTATCACCCGGCGCTGGTCGGTCATCCGCATGCCGCGGGCGATGCAGGATTCCTCGAGGGTCGGCTCTGTCACGTCCCAGCTCCGCTCCGGTCGGCTAGGCCTTGGGGTTACCCAAGATCGCGGGACAAGACAAGCGCAGTGGCGGCGGTGCCATCTGGGCGCGGATAGTAGCCCTTGCGGCTGCCGACAGCCGTGAACCCCTCGCGCTCATAGAGTTTGCGTGCGGCCACGTTCTGCTCGTCGACCTCGAGGAACATCCGTTTCGCGGCGGTATAGCGCAGGTCCTCGAGGGCGGCGCGCAGCAGCGCCAGGCCCACCCCTTTGCCACGCCAGCGCGGCTCGACGGCGATGGTCAGCAGCTCCGCCTCGTCGCCGGCAACCCGAACCAGGATGAACCCCGCAATGCGGCGCCTGGCATCGCAGGCGACATAGATCCGCGCCGCCGGGTCTTCCATGAAGGTGTCGAAATCGGCCTCCGGCCAGCCGCGGTAGAAACCGCTAGCATGGATGCGCGCCAGTTCGGCCGCGTCGGCAGGCTCGGCAGGCTCCACATGCAGGCCCGCGGGGGCCATCCACAGCTTCATCATGGCGTCTGCCGGACCAGCCGCGCCGCGGTCTGCGGTTTGGCATCGGCATCGCGGACATAGGCGGCTTCCGGCGGGAAGCTGGCTGGATCAGCACCGGCGGCGAAGCGCGCCACCGCGACGATGTCAACAAAGGGAGAGCGCAGCACCACGCCGTCCGCTGGCACCAAGGCTTCGGCCTCGGCCGAGGGCAGCAGCCGCGCTGGTTCCGTCGGTTCGCCGGGGCCACTGAAGCCTTGCAGGTAGGCCTCGCCACGGCGGGCATCGAGCAGAACGGTGCAGGGTCCATCCACCGATAGCGACAGTGCCAGCAGGCTCGGCACCCCGATCACCGGGATGCCCCGCGCCAGGCCCAGCCCCCGCGCCGCCGACAGGCCGATCCGCAGCCCGGTAAACGACCCCGGACCAGTGGTCGATGCCACACGGCCGAGATCGGCAAAGGTCAGCTCGTTGCGAGCGAGCAGCGTTTCGAGGCACCCGAACAGCCGTTCGGCATGGCCAGTGGCAATATCCTCGACCAGCCAATCCGCTCGCCCATCCGGGTGTACCAGTCCCAGTTGCAGGCGGGGCGCCGCAGTGTCGATGGCAAGCGTAAGGGGCAGGAGGCTCATGCACCGCTCCTAGCGTTGCGGCGGACGCGAGTCTATCGGCAAGTCGACGCCTTGACGCTTGGGGGCACCGGCGCGACCTTGCCGCGATGTATGCCGATTCGAGAGGAAGCCGCCCATGACCTGGCTGGCCGAGACAGCCATGCTGAGTCACGGCTGGAGGCGCTTCCTGCTGCTGCTGGCGGCTGGCGCGATCGCTGGCCTGTCCGTGCCACCGCTGTTCCTGTTCCCTGTGCTGTTTGTGAGCTTCCCGCTCTGGGTCTGGGCGCTGGATGGTGCCGAGCGCGGGCGCGGGTGGAGGCGACTGTTTGGCCCGGCGTTCACGATCGGCTTCGCCTTCGGTTGGGGCTATTTCACCGTGGCCTTCCACTGGCTTGGCGCGGCGTTCTTTGTCGATGGCGGCATCATGCTCGCCATCATGCCCTTCGCGATCCTGGCCCTCGCGGCCTTGATCGCGGCTTTCTGGGGTGTTGCCAGCGCTCTCGCCCACCTGCTGTGGAGCGACAGCGCCTGGCGGATCGTGACGCTGGCGACCGCCGTCACCGCCGCCGAATGGGCCCGCGGTCATGTGCTGACCGGCTTTCCCTTCGACCTTGTCGGCTATGCCCTGACGCCCAATGACGAGATGATGCAGGCGGTGGCGCTCGTCGGCATCTACGGGCTCACCTTCATTGCGCTGCTTCTTGCAACCACACCCGCACTGATCTGGCCGGCGGACGGGCGCAGCCTGACCCAGCGGCTGCTGCCCTTCTTTCTGGCCCTGCTCGTGCTGGTGGCCCAACTCGCCTATGGCACCAACAGGCTGACCGCCACCACCGCCACGGAGCGGCAGGACGTGGCGCTGCGCCTGGTGCAGCCGCTCGTCTACGAGCATGCCGACTGGAGCAATGCCGATCCGGTGGCCCTGATCGACCGTCTGGTGATGCTGTCGGAGATGCAGATGGGGCCCGACGACGCCGGGCTCGCCGATATCGACGTCCTGGTCTGGCCGGAATCGAGCCTGCCCTTCTACCTGTCGAGCTACCCTGACGCGCTGGCCCGGATCGCCCGCATGCTGCCGGACGGGAGCACCCTGCTCACCGGCGCGCCGCGCATCAACTACCTTCCCGGTGGCATGGTGCCGGATGGCCCGCCTTACAATGCGCTGCTTGCCATCAACACGGAGGGCGAGGTGATCGCCTCCTACGACAAGGCGCATCTGGTGCCCTTCGGCGAGTTCCTGCCCTATGGCGAATTTTTCGCCCGACTCGGGATCAAGCAGTTCGTCCCCGGCGCCGAAGGCTGGGCGCATGGCGATCCGCGGCGGCGCCTGTTGCAACTGCCCGGCTCACCGTCGCTCCTCGCGCTGATCTGCTACGAAATCCTGTTCTCGGGCGATCTGGGCGCCACCGCTGACGCGCAATACCTGCTCAACATCACCAACGATGCCTGGTTCGACGGCTCGATCGGGCCGGCGCAGCATGCCCATCATGCACGGGTTCGGGCCGTGGAAGAGGGCATGAGCCTGGTCCGGGCCGCCAATTCCGGGCACACCTTCGTCAGCGATCCGCTGGGGCGCATCACCGCCGCGCTGGCACCCGGGGAAATGGCAGCCCTGGACGCCCGCCCGCATGAACGGGTGGCGCCACCACCCTTCGCCACCTGGCGATACTGGCCGCTGCTGGTGATGTTGGTCATCGGCTTGGTCGCCTCGGTCCTGGCGCATCGCAGCAGCCGCCCGAAACGCTTGTCGAGCAGAGGCTGACCAGAGCAAAACCATCCACCCCCAAGCTCTCGGCGGGATATCAAGATTTCTTTATATCCCGCTTGACCCACTGCCTGCACGGTGTCAAAAACCACGTCAACTGCCTGTTCACGGGCGGTTTCCACTCTCTTTGGGAGATTTGGCTTGGCGCGTTCGTCCTATCTGTTCACCTCGGAGTCGGTGTCCGAGGGCCATCCCGACAAGGTGTGCGATCGCATCAGCGACGAGATTGTCGATCTGGTCTTCAAGGAAGCCAAGAAGGCGGGCATGGATCCGGCGCAGGTGCGCATAGCCTGCGAAACCCTGGCGACCACCAACCGGGTGATCATCGCCGGCGAAGTGCGCGTCCCCGAGACGCTGCTGAAGAAGGGCAAGGATGGCAAGGTGCTGCTCGACGCAGCCGGCCATCCGGTGGTCAATCCGGCCAAGTTCAAGTCCGCTGCGCGCAAGGCGATCCGCGCCATCGGCTATGAGCAATCGGGCTTTCACTGGAAGACCTGCAAGATCGACGTGCTGCTGCACGGCCAGTCGGCGGACATCGCCCAGGGTGTCGACGAAGCCGGCAACAAGGATGTGGGCGCTGGCGATCAGGGCATCATGTTCGGCTATGCCAGCCGGGAGACGCCGGAACTGCTGCCGGCCCCCATCTACTACGCCCATAAAATCCTCGAGACGCTGACCACCGCCCGCAAGGCCAATCACGGTCCTGCCGGCAAGCTCGGACCGGATGCCAAGTCGCAGGTCACGGTGCGGTACGAGAATGGCAAGCCGGTCGGCGTCACCCAGATCGTCCTGTCGACCCAGCATCTCGACGAGAACCTGACCTCGACCGACGTGCGCAAGATCGTCGAGCCCTATGTGCGCGAGGCGCTGCCCGAGGGTTGGATCGATGACCAGACCGTCTGGCACATCAACCCGACCGGCAAGTTCGTGGTCGGCGGCCCCGACGGCGATGCCGGGCTGACCGGCCGCAAGATCATCGTCGACACCTATGGCGGTGCCGCGCCGCATGGCGGCGGCGCTTTCTCAGGCAAGGACCCCACCAAGGTGGATCGCTCGGCCGCTTATGCGGCACGCTATCTCGCCAAGAACGTCGTCGCGGCTGGCCTGGCCGACCGCGCCACCATCCAGCTCAGCTACGCCATCGGCGTTGCCAAGCCGCTGTCGATCTATGTCGACCTCCATGGCACCGGCAAGGTGGACGAAGCCAAGCTCGAAGAGGCGTTGGCGAAGGTGATGGACCTTACCCCGCGCGGCATCCGCACCCATCTCGACCTGAACAAGCCCATCTACGCCAAGACCGCAGCCTACGGCCATTTCGGGCGCAGGGCCGGCCGCGACGGCAGCTTCTCCTGGGAGAAGACCGACCTCGTCAAGGCGCTCAAGGAAGCGGTGCGGTAGTCACCCGCCAGCCAACCATGATATGCGGCGGCGCTGCCTTCGGGTGGCGCCGCTTTGTTTCCGGCGAGACCCAGATGACCGACCACCAGCTTCCCCTGACCCGCTCCGGCGAACCGCGCGCCTTTTTCGGCCGCCGCTCCGGCAAGAAGCTGCATGGCGGCCAGAAGGCCGTGGTCGATGCGGCTCTGCCCGAGCTCGAGATCAAGCTTGAGGGACGCCTCGATCCGCGCGTCCTCTTCGGCGACGCCAGGCGCATCGTGGTGGAAATCGGCTATGGCGGCGGCGAGCACCTCGCCCGCAAGGCCGCCGAGGAGCCCGAGACCGGCTTCATCGGTTGCGAGGTTTTTACTGGGGGCATCGGCAAGATGGTGCAGGCCATCGCCGAGCAGGAACTCGGCAACGTCCGGCTCTTCACCGATGACGCCCTGAAGCTCCTGGTGGCACTGCCGGACGCATGCCTCGATGCGGTGTATCTGCTCTACCCGGACCCCTGGCCCAAGACCCGGCACCACAAGCGCCGTTTCGTGTCGCCCACCACATTATCCGAGCTTGGGCGGGTGATCCGTCCCGGCGGAACCTTCTATTTCGCCACCGATATCGAGGACTATGCGGACTGGACACTGGCGCACATCGTGCGCTCTTCCGCCTTCGAGTTCCTTCCCGAACGCCCAGGCAGCTGGCATGAGCCCTATCCGGGCTGGCAGCCCACGCGCTACGAGCAGAAGGCCCGCCGCGAAGGACGCATGACCAGCTTCTACTTCAGCTTCCCCCGAAAAAAGTGATCTGGATTTATTCAAAGCCGAGTCTGGAACACGGCTGGCGGCGACCTATCTGAGTACCTCAAACCTGAAGCGTCGAGGTTTCCATGTCTGCCATTTCCAATAGCCGCTCCGACAAAGGCGATCGCCCGAAGGCGCGGTCCGGCAAATGGACGATGACGATCATCACCCTGCTGCGCGATCAGCCGCAGCGCTTCAACGCTCTTAGGCGCCAGACCGGCATCTCCCAGAAGACCCTCACCACAACGCTGCGGGAACTGGAGCGAAACGGCTTCGTGCTCCGCACGATGTTCGCAACGATTCCGCCCCGCGTCGAGTATGAACTGACCGAATTGGGACGGGAATTGCTGGAGCTTTCGGAAGGTGTCCGCGACTTCTTCCAGCGCCGTCGACCGCAGATGGAAGCGGCTCGCGAGCGCTTCGACGCCTCGGGTGGCGAGCCTGAGATCCGGCTCAACCACCCGTAAGGCTACGGGCGCCGCCGACGGGATCGACGGCGCCAGGAATGAAGCCTAGAGCTCGACCGGCTGCAGCGAACCCGGCACGAAGAACTGCATCGTCTGGGTGCCGTCAGCCTGGGTGACATAGGCGCGGATCAGCCCGCTCCCACTCTTCCACCGCCGTCGCATTCACGCCCTGCTGCTGCAGGCGGGTGACGATCGAGTCCTGCTGGAACTGCTGGAACTCGGGCGAGCCGGTGAACAGGCCTTCGGTATCGGCCATGGCGGGCGCGGCGACACCGGCAACGGCAGCGGTGGCAACAAGGGCGATCACGGTGTTCTTGAACATTTCGGTGTTCCTTTCAGTGTTGAACACCAAGGCAAATGCGCGCCGCGGCGCCTGCCCTCAAGACCGTATTTCCGACTTTCCTGCCCTTGTAATCCAGCTTGGGGCACCGAGGGTTTTCCTAGAGAAATCAAGTGGTTCTGGTGCCACTAGGTTTCTCCGAAGCTACCGGGTTCCCTTCCGGTGCCCGGCTCAGCGCCGCAGCCATTTGGCGAGTGCCTCGCCTACTGCGTCGGGCTGTTCCAGCGGCACCATGTGCCCTGCACCCGCGATAACGGTGAGTTCGGCGCCTGGCACGCCGCCGGCGATCTCGCGGGCGCCATCCACGCCCGTGACCATATCCGCCTCGCCCACCACGACGCTGGTCGGCACCCTGATGCCGGCGAGGTCCGGACGCGAATCCGGTCGGGCCAGGATGGCGCGTTGCTGGGCCACATAGGTCTCGGCGCCCGTCTCTCGCGCCATCGAAGCGTGCAGGTCCCTCAGCTCCAGACTGTCGACATTGTCCGGGTGCACGGTGTTGGGAAAATTGGCGCCGATCACCTGGTCGAACCGCCCCTGCTCGGCCAGAGCGATCATCCGACGGCGGTTCTCCGCCTGCTCGGCTGTGTCCGGGCGCGCCATGGTGGCGAGGCAGCACAGCCGCTCCACCCGCTCCGGTGCCTGCCGCAGCATTTCGAAGGCGATGTAGCCGCCCATCGAAAAGCCAAGCAGCGCAAAGCGCGGCGGCGCCTCGGCCAGGATCGCTCCGGCGATCGCCGCCATGCTGTCGCCACGGCGGTGATTTACCAGTGTCACCGAAGCGAGCGGCCATAAGCTGCCCAGCAGCGGCACGAAGGCGCGCTCGGTGCAATTGAGGCCGGGAATCAGCAAGAGTGGGAAGGTCATGACGGGCGAGGCTCGAGGCGTGACTTGCAGGATCGGTGGAGCGGCGCTATATAGGGCGCATCATCTCTAGCATGCTTGCGAGAGTGGGAGCCGGCCGGCCCCGCTCTTTTTTATTGACCGAAGGACCGATGGCGTTCGATCTCACGGAAAAGCGCTACATCAAGGAAACCGGGCTCGAAGCCCGGATTGCCCGGATCGTCGAGCCGGTGGCCAATGGGCTCGGCTTCTCGCTGGTGCGGGTGAAGATCACCCCCGAGAACGGCACCACGCTGCAGATCATGGCCGAGGACCAGAACGGCCGCTTCACGATCATGGACTGCGAGGCCCTGAGCAAGGACCTGTCGCCGGTGCTCGACGTGGAAGATCCGATTGACCGCGAGTATCACCTCGAAGTGTCCTCGCCCGGCATCGACCGGCCGCTGGTACGCCGGCGCGACTATGAGCGCTATCTCGGCCACGAGGCCAAGGTGGAGCTTGCCGACCTCGTCAACGGCCGCAAGCGCTTCCGCGGGCTGATCAACGCGGTGGACGACGAAGCCGTCACCATCACCCTGCCCGATGCCCCCGGCGGCACCGATCCCGACCACCGGCTGCTGCTCAGCAACATCGCCGAGGCCAAGCTGGTGATGACCGACAAGCTGTTCGAACTGGCTCGCCAGGAGCAGGAACAGAACCCGATCGACGACGACGAGACCGAGACGGTCGAATATGCCGACGTCGATACCGACGACGAAGACGTGTCCAAGGAGACAAACTGAAATGGCCGTTAGCGCGAACCGGCTCGAGCTGTTGCAGATCGCCGACGCGGTTGCCCGCGAAAAGTCGATCGACCGCATGGTCGTGATCGAGGCGATGCAGGACGCCATGGAAAAGGCCGCCAAGGGCCGCTACGGCGCCGAGACCGAAATCAAGGTCGAGATCAACCCGCGCACCGGCGAGACCCGCATGTGGCGCCTGCTCGAGATCGTCGACACCGTCGAGGAACCGAGCCGCCAGATCGGCCTCCAATACGCCCAGGCCAAGTCGCCGCAGGCCAAGATCGGCGATTTCCTCACCGAGCCGCTGCCGCCGATGGAATTCGGCCGCATCGCCGCCCAGTCGGCCAAGCAGGTGATCGTGCAGAAGGTGCGCGATGCCGAGCGCGACCGCATGCACGAGGAATACTCCGGCCGCGTCGGCGAGATCGTCAACGGCACCGTCAAGCGCGTCGAATACGGCAACGTGATCGTCGATCTCGGGCGTGGCGAAGCCATTATCCGCCGCGACGAGCTGATCCCGCGCGAGCAGTTCCGCTATGGCGACCGCGTCCGCGCCTATATCTACGACGTCCGTCGCGAACAGCGCGGGCCGCAGATCTTCCTCAGCCGCACCCATCCGCAGTTCATGGCCAAGCTGTTCATGCAGGAAGTGCCGGAAATCTACGATGGCGTGATCACCATTCGCTCGATCGCCCGCGACCCGGGCTCGCGCGCCAAGATCGCGGTGACCTCGAACGACTCCTCCATCGACCCGGTCGGCGCCTGTGTCGGTATGCGTGGCTCGCGCGTGCAGGCCGTGGTCGGCGAGTTGCAGGGCGAAAAGATCGACATCATTCCCTGGACCGACAGCATCGCCGATCTCGTGGTTTCGGCGCTGCAGCCGGCGGACGTCGCCAAGGTGGTGCTCGACGAGCAGGCCGAGCGCATCGAAGTGGTGGTGCCGGACGAGCAGCTGTCGCTCGCCATCGGCCGCCGCGGCCAGAACGTGCGCCTCGCTTCGCAGCTGATCGGCTGGGATATCGACATCCTCACCGAGCAGGAAGAGTCCGAGCGGCGCCAGAAGGAATTCACCGAACGCTCGAGCCTGTTCATGCAGGCCCTTGACGTTGACGAGATGGTTGCCCAACTACTGGCTTCGGAAGGGTTCTCCTCGGTCGAGGAACTGGCCTATATCGACACGAACGAAATCGCGTCGATCGAGGGCTTCGACGACGAGACCGCTGCCGAAATCCAGAACCGTGCGGCCGAATACCTGGCCGAGATCGAGCGGACGTTCGACGAAGAGCGCAAGACGCTCGGCGTCGAGGAAGAGCTCTACGATATCGCTGGGCTCAATGCCGCCATGCTGGTGGCCCTGGGCAAGGACGGCATCAAGACCGTGGAGGACTTTGCCGGTTGCGCTGCTGACGACCTGGTGGGCTGGAGCGAACGCAAGGACGGAGAGACCAAGCGCTTCGAAGGCACCTTCAAGGATTTCCCGGTGTCGCGCGAAGAAGCCGAGGACATGATCATGCAGGCCCGCATCAAGGCCGGTTGGGTCAATGAAGAGGATCTCGCTGCGCCTGAAGGCGAAGACTACGCCGACGAAGAAGGAGCCTCGGCCTAACGGCCGACGCTCTGCGAGGGCACCAATGGCCCGGCGCGAGGACACAACGAGACTGTGCGCGCTGACCCGGCAGGACAAGCCGGTCGGCGAGCTCATCCGCTTCGTGCTGGGGCCGGATGGCGTGCTGGTGCCCGACACCGAGGCCAAGGCCGAAGGGCGCGGCGTCTGGGTAACGCTGTCGCAATCGGCAGTGGCCGAGGCTGTCCGCAAGAAAGTATTCGCGCGCAGCCTCAAGACCGAGGTCAAGCTGCCGGAGGATCTGCCGGCGCTGGTGGAACTAAGGTTGAAGCAGCGCCTGCTGGCCGCCCTCGGAATGGCCCGCAAGGCCGGCCAATTTGTCACTGGCGCGACCAAGGTCAAGGGCGCGATCGAGGCAGGCGAAGCGGTGGCGCTGATCACCGCGACCGACGCCGCCGCCGACGGACGCGCCAAGATGATGTCGGCGCTCAAGGCGTTGAACTACGCCCGCCGCGAGCAGGGATTCGACGCTGCCGACGTGCCCCACTTCGAATTGCTCACCAGCACCGAAATGGGTTTGGCACTTGGACTTGAAAATGTGATACATGCTGCCCTCAAGACTGGGGCAGCAGCCCAATCGGCGGTGGACAAGGCCAGGCGACTGGCCAGCTACACCGCCAAACCGCTGGATGAACACACCGACCGCTCCGCGGCGTCCGGTGTGCTTTTGTCCGTGGAACCTGACGAGAGACGATAGGTAGTATGGCTGATAACGACGACAAGCGCACCGACGACACCGGCGCCAAGAAGACGCTGACCCTCAAGGGCGGCCCCGCGCTGGGCAATCGCCCGGGCACGTCGCGCGGGCCGTCTCGCTCGACGGTGGTCGTGGAAAAGCGCACGCGCGTGGTGCCCAAGCCCGGTGGCGCAGCTCCCGGCGCCGGCGGCCGTCCAGGTGCTGGCGGCGGCAGCCGTCCGCCTGCCGGCCGTCCGACCGGCGGTGGACCACAGCAGCGTCAGCCGATGGGCCTGAGCGCCGCCGAGGCGGAAGCGCGTCAGCGCGCCCTGGCTCAGGCCGGCGCCCGTCTCGCCGAGGACCGTGAGCGGTTCGCGGCCGAAGAGGCACGCCGCATCGAGGAAGAGAATCGCCGCCGTCAGGTGCGCGAGGAGGCCGCTCGTCAGGAAGAAGAGCGCCGTCGTGCCGCCGAGGAGGCTGCCGCCGCCGAAGCGCGTGCCGAGCAGCGTCCCGAGCGGACCGAAGAGCCGCGTGAAAGCCGCGAGCGTCCCGCAGCTCAGCCCTTTGTTCCGGCCTCGCAGCGCAATCCTGGTCCGTCCAGCGTCCGAGTTGTTGCCGGCCGCCCCGGCCAGCCGCCGCGTCCGCAACGGGCCGAACGTCCGGCCGGCCGCCCCGATGGCGAGCGCCCTGCCGGCGCCCGTCCGGCTGGCGCGCGTCCCGCCGGCACTTCCGGCCGTCCGGCCGGTGAGCGCCGCCCTGGCGGCATGGCCCCGATCGGCAACGTACCCCCGCCACCCCCGAGCGAGGCCGATGGCCGTCGCACCCGGACCGGCGCACCCCAGACCCGGCCGACCACCGAAGCCGAACTCGAGAATGCCCGCCGCGCCTCCCGCGCCGCTCCGGAGCGGCCGACGCGCCGCGCCAATGACGGTGCTTCGCGTGGCCGCCTGACCGTTGCCAGCGCCACCACCGAGAGCGATCGCGATCGCGGGCCGTCGCTCGCGGCCATGCGCCGCCGCCGCGACAAGAAGATGGGCCGCAACCAGTCGTCGCAGCCCAAGATCAGCCGCGAGGTGGTGATCCCCGAGGTTATCACGGTGCAGGAACTGGCCAACCGAATGGCCGAGCGCTCGGTCGACGTCATCAAACTGCTGATGCAGCAGGGTCAGATGATGAAGATCAACGACGTGCTCGATGCCGACACGGCGGAACTGATCGCCACCGAACTCGGTCACACCGTCAAGCGCGTGTCCGAAGCCGACGTGGAAGAGGGCCTGTTCGACGTGCCTTCCGACGACAAGGCCGAGGACCTCACCGATCGCGCGCCGGTGGTGACCATCATGGGCCACGTCGACCACGGCAAGACCTCGCTGCTCGACGCCATCCGCGAAGCCAATGTGGTTTCCGGGGAAGCCGGTGGCATCACCCAGCATATCGGCGCCTACCAGGTCGAGAAGCAGGGCCAGAAGATCACCTTCCTCGACACCCCGGGCCACGAGGCGTTCACCGCCATGCGTGCCCGCGGTGCCCAGGCGACCGACATCGCCGTGCTGGTGGTGGCGGCGGACGACGGCGTGATGCCGCAGACGATCGAATCCATCAGGCACGCCAAGGCGGCCGGGGTCCCGATCATCGTGGCCATCAACAAGATGGACAAGCCGGAGGCCAATCCGACCCGCGTGCGGACCGAACTGCTCCAGCATGAAGTGTTCGTGGAATCCATGGGCGGCGACGTGCTGGACGTGGAAGTCTCTGCCAAGACGGGCAACGGCCTCGACAAGCTGCTCGAGACCATCCTGCTGCAGGCCGAAGTGCTCGAACTCAAGGTGGCCCGTGATGGGCGCGCCGAGGGTCTGGTCATCGAAGCCAAGCTCGATCGCGGCCGCGGTGCGGTGGCAACGGTCCTGGTGCAGCGTGGCACGCTCAAGATCGGCGACATCCTCGTGGCCGGCACCGAGTTCGCCCGCGTTCGCGCGCTGATCAACGACAAGGGCGACCAGGTCAAGGACGCCGGCCCGTCCGTGCCGGTGGAAGTTCTGGGCTTCAACGGCGTGCCTTCGGCTGGCGACCGCTTCTCGGTTGTGGAGACCGAAGCACGTGCCCGCGAGGTCACCGAGTACCGCCAGCGTCAGATCCGCGAGCGGACTGCCGGCGGTGGTGCGACCAGCCTCGAGCAGATGATGAACCAGCTCAAGGCCTCGGGCATCAGCAAGTTCCCGCTGGTGATCAAGGGCGACGTGCAGGGTTCGGTCGAGGCGATCGTGGCCTCGCTCAACAAGCTGTCGACCGACGAAGTCTCGGCGCAGATCCTGTTCTCGGGTGTGGGCGGCATTACCGAATCCGACGTGACCTTGGCCTCGGCTTCGAACGCCATCGTCATCGGCTTCAACGTGCGTGCCAACAAGCAGGCCAATGACCTCGCCACCCGCGACGGCATCGAGATCCGCTACTACAACATCATCTACGACCTCGTGGATGACGTGAAGAACGCGATGTCGGGCCTGTTGAAGCCCGAGCGCCGTGAGACCTTCATCGGCTACGCCGAGATCCTCGAAGTCTTCCAGATCACCAAGGTCGGCAAGGTTGCCGGCTGCCGGGTCACCGAGGGCCTCGTGGAACGCGGTGCCGGCGTGCGCCTCCTGCGCGACAACGTCGTCATTCACGAAGGCAAGCTCAAGACGCTCAAGCGCTTCAAGGACGAGGTCAAGGACGTCCAGGTCGGCCAGGAGTGCGGCATGGCCTTCGAGAACTACGAAGATATCCGCGCGGGCGACCAGATCGAGTGCTTCCGCGTCGAGACGGTCCAGCGCTCGCTGTAAGAGCAGCGAACGGGCAGATACAAGAAGGGCGCGGCCGAGGCTGCGCCCTTTCTCGTTGGGGGGAAGCAATGCGGACCATCATGATGGATGTGGACGGCGTACTCGTCAGCGGTCGCCCACAGGACGGCGGACATCTGTTCACCGATCTGGAGCGCGATCTCGGCATCTCGCTGCCGGTACTGCAGCGGGAATTCTTTGTCCCGCGCTGGCCCGACATCGTAACCGGCCGCAAGCCGCTGCTGCCGGAACTGACCGAGGTGCTGACGCGGATCGCTCCGTCCGTCACGGCAGAGACGCTGCAGGACTATTGGTTGCGCAACGACTCACGCATCGATCACGACCTGCTCGCTGCCATCGCAGTGTTCCGCGCCGGCGGTGACCGGGTGTTCCTCGCCACCAATCAGGAGCACCACCGCGCCCGCTACCTGATGGAGGAGATGGGGCTCGCCGCCCATGTGGACGGCATCTTCTATTCCGCCGCCCTTGGCTGCCGAAAGCCGGATCCGAGCTTCTTCGAACTGGCCAAGGCACAGGCGGCACCGGCCGGCGGCGACTTGCTGCTGATCGACGATACCGAGGCAAACGTCCTCGCGGCGCGCCGCTGTGGCTGGCGCGCCATCCACTGGTTGCCGGGAATGAACCTGGCTGCCGAGATTACGCGCGCCGAACGGGTGCCGCGCCCCGGCTAGAGGGCGGCGCGGATCTCCGACTCGAGCTCGTCCGGGGTCACACCAGGAGCGAAACGGGCTGCCACACGGCCATCCCGTCCGATCAGGAACTTGGCGAAATTCCACTCGATCTCGCCGGGGAAGTCCTGCTTGAGCCAGGTGTAGAGCGGGCTCGCGGCCTCTCCGTTCACCTCCAGCTTGGCGAACAGCGGGAAACTGACCCCGTAGTTCATCTCGCAGAACTCGGCGATCTCCCGGGCCTCTCCCGGCTCCTGCTCGCCGAACTGGTTGCAAGGGAAGCCGAGCACAACCAGCCCCCGATCGCCATAGGTCTGCCACAACCGCTCCAGACCCTCATACTGGGGCGTGAGGCCGCATTTGGAGGCGGTGTTGACCACCATCACCAGCTTTCCGGCATAGTCCGCAAGCGCCTGCGGCTGACCGTCGAGGCGCGGCAGGGTGAAGTCTGAAAGCGTGGTCATGCTGATCGGTCTCCGAAGGAATGGGCTGAGCATAGACGCTCGCTCAAGGCACTGCATCCCGCTCCAGCACGCAATCGCGATGCCCGCCCCAGGCGATCTCCACCGTGGCATGATCGATGCCGTAGTCTTCGGCGAGTTGTCGCTTCACCGCGGCTGTGGTTGCTGCGGGGTCGGCACCGGCTGCCAGTTCGATCTCGAGCGTTGCCACAGGGCGGCCCGAAGTGATCGACCAGACATGGACATGGCGAACATCAGCCACACTCGGCACCGCCGCCCTGACACTTCGCGCCAGTTCGTTCACGACGAGCCCGCTGGGCGCCCCTTCGAGCAGGATGTTGAGCGAGGATCGGAACAGCCCCCAAGCTGCGCGCAGGACCAGCACCGCCACCAGCACCGACAGAATCGGATCGATGGGCATCCACCCCGTGGTCCAGATCACCAGCGCTGCGGCGATCGCCGCCACGGAACCCAGCAAGTCGCCCACCACGTGCAGCATGGCGCCGCGAATGTTGACGTGCTCCCGCTCGCCTCGCGACAGCACGAAGAACACCAGCAGGTTCACGAACAGCCCGAGGATCGCCACCGCTAACATGGGGCCCGCCAGCACCTCGTGCGGATCGAACAGCCGTCCGAACGCCTCCCAGACGATCCAGCCGGCAAGGGCGAAGAGCGTCACGGCGTTGATCAGTCCCGCCACCACTTCGAGCCGCATATAGCCGAAGGTGCGGCGGCTATCCGGCTGGCGTCGCCCAAAGCGGAAGGCGGCCCAGGCGAGCAACAGCGCCGAGGCATCGGTCAGCATGTGCCCGGCATCAGCAATCAGCGCCAGCGAGCCGGACAGCACCCCAGCGACAATCTCTGCAACCATGAACCCGGCGGTGAGCACGAAGCCGATCAGCACCACCCGCTCATTGGCCGCACGCACCGTCGGCGCATGGCTGTGCCCAGCATGCTCGTGGCCATGGCCGTGATCGTGATCGTGATCGTGATCGTGATCGTGCGCCCCGGCGTGAGCCTCATTGGTGTGGTCGCGATGGGTCACCGACTTACCTCCTGCCATCACATGAATACATGTTCATATGTTGCAAGTCAATTCAGCCGTCGGTCAACCTTCGTTCATGTTCGTTCATTTTGGCTTCAGCCGCGCAGCCGCGGCTCGAGATGATCCTCGAACAACAGCCCCGGATTGGCCGCAAGCGCCGCCCCATAAGCCCGCTCCGCCTCGAGTGAAATCTCGAGAAACCGGGCCACTCCGGCCACCTCATCCTTCGGCAAGCCATAGTATCCGTCGCGCAGACGCCGCAGGATCTCGGTCTTGGAGCGGATCATCCCCGCCGCCACGTCTTTACCGTTGCTCATCGATTCCGAACGTTTGACGTAGTCGTGCAGCGGCGTGCCGAGATGCATGGACACCGGCGCCTGCCGCCACAATTGCAGCAGCAGTTCGAGATCCGTCATGTTGCTGAGCGTCGGATCATAGCGGGCATCGGTGCGGCGGCGGTCCCAGGCGACCATGGAATCCATCGACAGGCTCACCCATTTGTACGTGCCGGCGGTCAGTTCCCGATCCGGCCCCTCCCCGACATAGCGCAGGTGCTGGAACCTGTCCGTCATCACATCGAGGGCGGTGGTGACGACCGGATACTCCGCAAGCGCCTCCACCACCCGCTCGAGCTTGTCCGGCTTCATCCGGTCGTCGGCGTCGAGGATGGCAACATAGGGTGCGGTGATCTGGTCCAGTGCCACATTCCGGGCCAGCGAGGCGCCCCGGCCGATGCCGCCGCTCGACGCATGGCGGATCCGTTCATCTCCCATTCCGGCTTCGTTCAGAAACGCGTCATAATCGGCACCATCGTCGGCAACGAGCCACAACTCCCAATCGGACCAGCTCTGCTCCAGAACGCTGCGTATGGTGGCGGCAATGGTGGCCTCGGCCCGATAGGCCGGGGTGACGACGGCGACGGTTCTGCTCATGACAGCTGGCCTTGCGGGTTGAATGACGCGGCATCTCGACCCATATCTGCCGCAGGCGCCCGATGCCACTCCCCCCGGGTCGAGCGCCGACGTTGCTTGCTACAAGGACGGCGTGAATGTCACGTATCTCGGTATTTTCCGCCCCGTTCCTCCTCGGCTTCGACAGCTTCGAGGAGCGCATAGACCGGCTGTCGAAAACCGCCGACGGGTACCCGCCCTACAACATCGAGCGGCGCATCGACGCCGACGGAACCGAGCAGTTCCTGGTGTCGGTAGCGGTCGCCGGTTTCGGCGCCGCCGAGCTCGAGGTGACCGCTGAAGACAACCAGCTCGTCGTGCGCGGCAAGCAGAAGGACGATCCCAATCGGGAGTACCTGCACCGCGGCATTGCTGCCCGCCAGTTCCAGCGCAGTTTCCTGCTCGCAGATGGTATGACGGTAAAAGATGCAACTTTGGGCCACGGTATGCTCGTTGTGGCTATAGAGCGCCCCCGGACGCCCAAGATCGCCCGCCGCATCGAAATTCGCTCAGTCTGAGGAAAGGGCCGAAAAATGTATGAGAAGAACCCGGCCGCGGCCGAAATGCTGATCCACCCGCTGAAGTCGCTCACCCGCGCGCAGTTTGCTGCGCTCGGCGGCAACGCAGTGGCTTATGTGCGTCCCGTTAGCGGTGCGCTGTTGTCCATGATGATCGAAGAAGCCGAGTTCGAGCCGGAAGAGCAGTACCATCTGCTGATGTCCGCCGACGGCACGCCGCTCCTCGTCACCGACACCGAAGACGCGCTGATGGAGTGGCTCGGCGACAAGAATCTCGGGCTTGCCACGCTCCACTAGGCGGCCCCACAGATAACAGGAGCGGCAGGCAGCGATGCCTGCCGCTTTTTTATTAGGCGGCGTAACTTTCCGGCATGGGAGCGGTCAGCAGGGCCCGGAGCTTTTCAGGGTCATCGAGGCGACGCAGCTCTTCTACCACCGACTCGGTGCGCAGCAGCCGCGCCACCTTGGACAGGGCCTTGAGGTGATCAGCGCCCGCCCCGGTGGGAGCGAGCAGCATCATCACCAGATCGACCGGCTGATCGTCCACGGCATCGAAATCGATGGGGGTATCGAGGCGGGCGAACACGGCGGCGACACCATTGAGCCCGGTGATCTTGCCATGCGGTACGGCTATGCCGTTCCCCAATCCTGTCGAACCAAGAGCTTCACGGTCGGAAATAGCCGTGAAGATGTCGTGAGCGGCCACGCCGGTGACTTCACCGGCGCGTTCGGCAAGCAACTCGAACAGCTCGCGCTTGGATTTCACGCCGCTGCAGTACAGCACTGCGCGCTCAGCCAGAATTTCGGCTAGTTCCATTACGATTTGGCCTTGATTCGATTGATGCAGGACAGGCGGGGCATGGCCGATCAACTGGCGCCCAGGGCTGGATCAATCCAGCCGATATTGCCGTCTGGGCGGCGGTAGACCACATTTAGGCCGCCATGTCCAGCGTGGCGGAACATAACAACCGGGTGACCCGAGAGCTCAAGCTCCATCACCGCTTCTTCCACGCTCATGTCGCGCAGGTTCTTGGTAGCTTCTGCGATCACCGGAGGGGCGTAATCTTCCGCGAGTTCCTCCTCCTGTTCGCTCGAGCCGAACACGGTGTACTGGGCCGTCAGGTCGACGCTGTCGCCAACGCCGACACCGCCGCGACGATAAGAGCGAAGCCGCCGATTATAGCGCCGGAGCCGCTTCTCAATGTGGGTGGCCACGATCTCATAGGCGCTGGTGGCATCGCCGCCTTCGGCGCTCGCCTGCAGAGTGATGCCGGTATCGAGATGCAGTACGCATTCGGCATGAAAGCCGCTGCCGTTCGGGGTGAGCGTCAGATGCCCGTCGTAGCCACCGTCGAAGTACTTGGCCAGAACGTTGGCAACGTGATCCTCCGCCTTGCCGCGCAGAGCATCGCCCACATCCATGTTTTTTCCCGAAACACGCAAGGTCATGGCCTATTCCTTCTTGTCGATTGTGTCCGACGCGAGAGGTCCGGAGCCTAACCCCGTGGGTTCATCCGGGATCCCGCCTGCCGCTGCTCTTCATGCGAGCCCACGGCAGGGGATGCTAGCCCTCCGCGCCTGTGAGAGCAAATGCACAAGCAGGTCTTCAGGTTCGCTTGGCTGTCGGGCGGCAAAGGCTTCGGTCAGCCGACGTGTTGCAGCGCCTTCTTCTGGCGCCGGCGGATCACCGAGGACGGGATGTTCATGGCTTCGCGGTACTTGGCGACGGTGCGCCGGGCGACATCGATGCCCTGCTCCTTCTTCAGCACTTCCGCGATGGTGTCATCGGACAGAATGGCCGTCGCCGATTCCGCCTCGATCAGTTGCCTGATGCGATGGCGCACGGCCTCGGCCGAGTGCTGGTCGCCGCCATCGCTGGCCGCAATGGCCGTGGTGAAGAAGTACTTCATCTCGAACAGCCCGCGAGGCGTCGCCATGTACTTGTTTGTCGTCACCCGGCTGACGGTGGATTCGTGCATGTCGATGATCTCGGCGACGTTGCGGAGCGTCATCGGCTTGAGGTGAGCAATGCCGTGGGCGAGAAATCCATCCTGCTGACGCACGATCTCGGCGGCGACCTTGATCATGGTCTGGGCGCGTTGGTCGAGGCTCTTGGTCAGCCAGTTGGCGGTGGCGAGGCAGTCGGACAGAAAGCTCTTTTCGGCGGTATCGCGGGTCTTTCTGGTGACACTCGCATAGTAGACGCGATTGACCAGTACCCGCGGCAGCACTTCGGTATTGAGTTCCACCTGCCAGCCGCCATCCGGCCCCTGGCGTACGAAGACGTCGGGCACCACCGCCTCCACGGGAGCGCTGTCGAAGGCGCGGCCCGGCTTGGGGTCGAGCGTTCGGAGTTCGGCAAGCATGTCGGCCAGATCCTCGCGATCGCAGCCCACCCTGCGCATCAGCATCGACAGGTCGTGGCTGGCGAGCAGATCCAGGTGTTCAAGCAGCCTGGCCATCATCGGGTCGAGCCGGTCGCGCTCCCGTAGTTGGATGGCGAGACATTCCGGTACCGAGCGGGCGAAGACGCCGACCGGATCGCAGCCCTGTAGTGCCTGCAGCACAGCTTCGACGTCCGCCAAGTCCGCGCCGAGTTGGTCGGCCACCGCTTCGAGTTCGACAGCCAAATAGCCCGCCTCGTTGAGCCCGTCGACGAGGTATCGCGCGATCAGGCGGTCCCCTTGCGTCTTCAGCAGCAGGTTGGCCTGCTGCATGAGGTGATCGCTGAGCAGGGGCCGGTCGGCGACGTATTGATCGAGGTCGGGGGCTTCTCCGTTCCCCAGTGCCCCGTCCCCATCGACCCGCGACTGCGGCAACAAGCGGTCCTGTGCAGGCTGGTCCGGAAACACGTTCTCGACTGCCGTATCGTAGTTGTCGGCGATCGAGTCCGCGTCCTGGATGCGCTCGGAGCGGGTGACGGTGTCTTCGTAGGCGCTGAGTTCCGTCGGCGGCTCCGGCGCTTCAGCGGTTTCTCCCGGCTCGCCGCCATCCTCGCGTTCCAGCAGCGGGTTGCGCAGCAGTTCCGCTTCGACGAAGTCGTTGAGTTCGAGATGGCTCAACTGCAGCAGGCGGATCGACTGCATCAGTTGCGGCGTCAGCGTCAGACTCTGGGTCTGGCGGAATTCGAGACGCGGCGAAAGAGCCATAAGGGGTGGACCGTCAGCGCAGTTCGCAGCCGGGGCGGCTGCCTTGTCGAGCCGGACCATGACTCATTTCGCCGGGAGCGGCAAGCGTCAGGGCAAGTTCCGTGCCAGCTGTGGCGAAACAGCTCAGATGGCGAAGTTTTCGCCCAGATACACCCTGCGGGCATCGGGATCGGCGCTGATGGTTTCGGGTTTGCCCTGGATCATCACCTTGCCGCCGTGAATGACATAGGCGCGGTCGACCAGCCCCAGCGTCTCGCGCACCGCATGGTCGGTGATCAGCACGCCGATGCCGCGCTGCGTCAACTGGCGGACGAGGCCCTTCACCTCACCGACAGCGATCGGGTCGACGCCCGCGAAAGGCTCATCGAGCAGCATGAACACCGGGTCGGCGGCAAGAGCGCGGGCGATCTCGACCCGGCGGCGCTCGCCGCCAGACAGAGCGAGAGCACTCGACTTGGCCAGATGCGCGATCGAGAACTCGTCGAGCAGCGACTCGAGCCGGCGCTGGCGCTCGGCGCGGCTTTTCACATGGTTTTCCAGTACCGCCAAGATGTTGCCGGCAACCGTCAGGCCTCGGAAGATGGATGGCTCCTGCGGCAGATAGCCGATGCCGAGCCGACCCCGCTGAAACAGCGGCAGGTGCGTGATCGGGCGACCATCAAGACGGATATCGCCTCCATCAGGCTTCACCAGGCCCATGATCATGGTGAACACGGTGGTCTTGCCCGCGCCATTGGGGCCGAGCAGACCCACCGCCTCCCCCCGACGAACGGCAATGGAGACGTCGCGGACCACTACCCGCCGGCCGAAGCTCTTGGCGAGGCTGTGGGCAACGAGCCAGCCGTTCTGGTCGATACGCGGGCGGGCCGCAGCCTCGTTCATTGGCTGGTGAACACCCCGGTGACACGGCCACTGCTACCACTGGTGAAGGTGGACACGTTGGTTTCGAGATTCACCACCAGTTCGCCCGCATCGACGGTCCCGCTCGGCTGCGTCACCCGGACATTGCCGGTGAGGCGGAGCAACTGGTCGCCCGGCGTGAACACCGCCTGGTCGCCGGTGGCGTCCTGATCCGCTGTCTTGAGCCGGACCCCGCCCGAGGCGATAAAACTCTCGATATCGGTTGTCCCGCCTTCGCCATAGACCGCCACCACCTTGGGCGCCCAGACCGTGACTGTGGGATGCACGACCACGACGTTGCCGTTGAACACGGCTTCGCGGCTGGACTCATCGACCGTGAACTGGTCGGCGGTGATCTCGACCGGCTCCTGCGCCAAAGCGGGCGCGGCCAGCAGCAAAATGGCAGCAAGTGCAAGACCCAGGCGGCACAGCATCAATCGTTCTCCGTCTTTTCCTGAGGTCCAGGCGTGTCGGGCAAGGTGACGGTGACGCGGGAGAAAGTCCAGAGCTGTCGCTGGACGTCGTAGACCAGTTCCCCGGCACGAACCGTAGCACCATCGGCATAGTCGATGGCGACATCGCCAGTCACCGTCAGCTGCTGAGCCTGCCAGTCGAACACGGAGTCGACGAAGCGGCCGGTCGTACCCGTTGACTGCTCCACCTCGGCATCCCCTTCGATCAGCACCAACTGCCTGGTCGTGTCGAGGGTTGCTTCGTCGGCTATGGCGCCGAACGTGGTGCCGTCGGGCTTGTTCACACTGAGAACGGCGGCGGTCAGGTCGATGAGTTCGGTGCTGTCGAGCCTGGCTTCAGCCGCATCGGCAGCAACGCGATAGGCGGAGCCGTCGTCCAGCAATCCGGAATATTCGGGCGCATCGACGGTGATGCTGTCGCGGCCGACAGTGATGTTGTCGATGCCGAAACGGTTGCCGAGGCTCGACAGATAGATCTGGCCGATCAGCACCACCAGGATCACCAAGCCCATCGCCGGCACGGCAAGGCGCAGCACGCCCACAACCCGGTTGCGGCGCTCGAGACGCCGGTAGATCTGGCTGCGCGGTGCCTCTGCCGTTGCCATCGACGCCTTGTGCCTCAGCTATGAGCGAAGATGTCGTTTTCTTCCCAGCCCAGCAGGTCGAGTTCGCACCGGGTCTTAAGGAAGTCGAAGCAGGCGCGCGCAAGCTCGGTGCGGCCCTCCCGCTGCAGCATCCGGTCGAGATGGCGCTTGAGGTCGTGCAGGTAGAGCACATCGGAAGCGGCATAGTCGAGCTGAGCGTCGCTGAGCTTCTCGCCGCCCCAGTCGGAGCTCTGCTGCTGCTTGTTGAGGTCGATCGACAGCAGTTCGCGTACCAGATCCTTGAGCCCGTGGCGATCGGTGTAGGTGCGCACCAGCTTGCTGGCGATCTTGGTGCAGTAGACCGGTCCCGTGACCACTCCGAAATGATGCTTGAGCACCGCCACGTCGAAGCGGGCATAGTGGAAGATCTTGGTGACGCCGGGGTCGGCAAGCAGGCGCGTCAGGTTCGGCGCCTCGCGCGAACCAAGGGGGATCTGCACCACATCGGCGCTGCCGTCGCCGGGCGACAACTGCACCACGCAGAGCCGATCACGATGGGGATCAAGCCCCATGGTCTCGGTGTCGATGGCAACCTCGCGGCCATAGCGGGAGAGGTCAGGCAGGTCGCCGCGGTGCAGTCTGATGGTCATCGGGAAAGCTCTTTGGGTGGTGTCGATCTCACTTCGCACAGCATCGCGGCCTTGGAAAGGCAAAGCGCCGTCATCGCGCCGGCTCCAGGTCCTCGCGCCGCCAGACGATGCGAACGCGCGCATGGGCGGCGCCTTCAGCATTGTCGAAGGCGAGTCGGGCGCCGGTGCGCTCGAGCAGAGTCTTGGCGATAAAAATGCCAAGGCCGAGGCCGCCGGACTGATGAGCGTTCTGCCCCTGCGGGTCGCGCGGGCGGGTGGTGAGGTAGGGTTCGCCGAGCCGGGCGATCAATTCGGGCGGAAAGCCGGCTCCATCATCCGTGATGGTGATGGTTACAGTGTCGGCATCCCATCCGGATTCAATGCGCACCGTCTCATGCGCGAAATCGGTGGCGTTCTCGATCAGGTTCCCGAGCCCATAGAGCAGGCCGACGCTGCGGCTGAAGACCGGTGTCGGGCCGCTGCCGGTACCGTCGAACAGAATAGCCTTGCCGCGGCTTTCGTGCGGGCGGGCGACTTCGGCGAGGAGGTCGTCGAGGGGTACGGCCGCAAAGGGGTCGCCGCCATCGTCGCCGAGATTGCGCAGCTTGGCGAGGATGGCGCGGCAGCGGGCGGCCTGCTCGATGATCAGTTCGACATCGTCGGCAAGGGCGCTGCCGGGGTCGACATCGGCCCGCATTTCCTTGGCGGCCAGGGCGATGGTCGACAGCGGGGTGCCCAGTTCGTGGGCGGCGGCGGCGGCGAGGCCATCGAGCGCGCTCAACTGCTCGCGGCGCGAGAGCGCCAGTTCGGTGGCCGCTAGGGCATCGGCGATCTGGCGTGCCTCATGCGCCACCCGGCTGGTGTACGCCGAGATGAAGGCGACGCCGCAAACGATCGCCACCCAGATGCCGATGACGAAAACGCGGTTGAAACCAAGCTGTTCTCCCGGCACCCACGGCAGCGGCAGGTGCCATATGGATAGAAGCGAGGCCAGGCCGGCGGTGAGCAGGGCAATGGTGAAGGTCCAGCGCTGCGGCAGGATGCTGGCCGAGACGGAGACGGGGGCAAGCAGCAGCAGCGAGAACGGGTTTTGCAACCCGCCTGTCAGCGCCAGCAGCCCCGAGAGCTGCAACAGATCGAAGGCGATCTGCAGCGCGGCAAACAGCGAAGACGGCCGGTGGGCGGCGCCGAAGCGCAGCACCAGAAACAGGTTGAAGGCGGCCGAGGCCCCGATCAGCAACAGGCATTCGACGAGCGGTAGCGGGAAGCCGAGGCCGAAGGCGACGAACAGTACGCTGATGGTCTGCCCGCCGACCGCGAGCCAGCGCAGCAGCACCAGGGTTTCGAGTCGAAGCGGTCGCCAACTCGACGGCAGAGGCAGGCTGTCGGCGGCGGAACTCATGGACATCGGCGACTCCGGAGCGCGCCCATAGTGAGCGCTTTTGGGCATTTCAAGACAAAAAAATCGACGGGCACATGCTTGATCCCACCCCCGCCGGGACCACGTTACACCCATTCGTGACTGGGAGAATGTTTCGAAATGACCACTGCAATCATCAAACCTCAATGGTCGCCCCTGACCATCGGCCTCATGGTCCTGGGCTTCATCGTCTTCTGGCCGCTCGGCCTCGCCGTTCTCGGCTACATCCTGTGGGGCGAGAAGTTCGGCGGCACGCCGGAGAAGGCTCAGGCCTACTGGAACAAGGGCAAGAGCTGGTGCAGCTCCACCGGCCGCCACGGCTTCAAGGCCCACTCCACCCGTTCCAGCGGCAATGCTGCCTTCGACGAGTATCGTGACGAGCAGCTTCGCCGCCTCGAGGAAGAGCGCTCCCGGCTCGATGCCGAGATCGACGCCTTCCACGAGTACATGGAGAACCTGCGCAAGGCCAAGGACCGCGAGGAGTTCGACCGCTTCATGGCCGACCGCCGCGGCTCGCGCCAGGGTTATGGCGACAACGGCAACAACGGCCAGAACAATGGCGACAACAACGGTTGGGGCAACAACGGCTAAGCCCCGCCGGACCTCCTCCCTCCTGAAGTCGGTCTCCCAAGACCAAACTGGGCGCCTCGCAAGGGCGCCCTTTTTTGTGCCTTCCCGAGGATGTGATTTTCCGCGGTCCCCCACCTAACCTCCCCCGCAAGCGGGGGAGGGACGGATCGAGTTGCCGCGATGTCTCCACGCTCACCGAGGCGCCCCTCCCCCTTCAGGGGGAGGCCGGGTGGGGGTGTCACGAAAAAACAGATCGCGCCACAAGGGCGCGATCTGCGGGTGCCGAACAGGTAGAAGCTTACAGCCCGTCGGTGACGACGGTGGTGTAGGCGCCTTCCGGCTGGTTCTTGATGATGCCCTGGTCGAGCAGCGCCTGCACGGTGCGGTCGTAGGTCTCCATGTTGAGAGCCGCATCGTCCGGATCGACGAGCTTCGAGACCTCTTCCACCATGTAGCGCTGGTGGTCGTACTCGGCAGCGCCGGTGTCGTCGGCCTCGACCACGATCTCGGCGGCTTCATCCGGGTTGTCGAGCGCGTACTGCCAACCCTTCATCGAGGCGCGGACGAAGCGGGTATAGGCGTCGACCTTGGCCGGATCGTCGAGGGTTTCCTCCATGACATAGAGGCCGTCCTCGAGCAGGTCGTTGCCCATCTCGGTGTAGTTGAAGATGGTGAGGTTGTCCGGGCCGTAGCCGGCATCGAGCGCCTGGCCGTACTCGTTATAGGTCATCACCGAGATGCAGTCGGCCTGGCCCTGGATCATCGGCTGGATGTCGAAGCTCTGCTGCAGGACAGTGACGCCCTCCGCCGAGCCGTCGGTGGGGATGCCGAGCTTGTTCATCCAGGCAAAGAACGGGTACTCGTTTCCGAAGAACCAGACGCCGAGCGTGTGGCCGGGGAAATCCTCGGGCGAAGTGATGCCGGTCTCGGTGGGGCAGATCATCATCAGGCCCGAGCGCTTGAACGGCTGGGCGATGTTGACCAGCGGCACGCCCGTATCGCGGGCAGCAAGGCCGGCGGCCATCCAGGTGACGATGATATCGGCACCACCGCCGGCGATCACCTGCTCCGGGGCGATGTTCGGGCCGCCGGGCAGGATGGTGACGTCGAGGTTCTCCTCGTCATAGAAGCCCTTGGCTTCCGCGACGAGATAACCGGCGAACTGGGCCTGGGTGACCCATTTGAGCTGCAGCGTCAGGGCGTCCTGCGCCACGGCAGGGAGGGCCGAAAGCGCCAGGGCGCCTGCGACGAGACCTCCGATCAACTTCTTCATCTTCACGTTCCCTTTTCCCTGTTGGTTACGCCCGTCCACCGCGGACGGACGGATGCCAGAAGGTGACGCCCCTTTCTATGAGGGCGATCACCCCGTAGAAGGCGGACCCCGCGACCGCCGCAACGGCGATCTCCGCCCAGACCAGGTCGATGGCGAGACGCCCCACCCCGGTCGATATCCGGAACCCCATTCCCACCACGGGTGTCCCGAAGAATTCGGCTACGATTGCCCCGATCAAGGCCAGAGTCGAGTTGATCTTGAGGGCGTTGAAGATGAAGGGCGCGGCGGCCGGCAGGCGCAGCTTGAACAGCGTCTGCGTGTAGCTCGCCGCATAGGTGCGCATCAGGTCGCGCTCGATGACGCTGGCGGCGTTGAGCCCGGCAACGGTGTTGACCAGCATGGGGAAGAAGGTCATCGCCACCACCACGGCAGCCTTGGATTGCCAGTCGAAGCCGAACCACATCACCATGATCGGGGCGATGCCGATGATGGGCAGGGCCGACATGAAGTTGCCGATCGGCATGACGCCGGCCTTGAGGAAGGGCGAGCGGTCGACGGCGATGGCAACCAGCAGGCCCGCCAGGCAGCCGATGATGTAGCCGGGGATCACCGACTTGACGAAGGTCTGGACGAAATCGGCCCAGAGGATGCCGGTTTCGGCGGCGAGACGCGCGGCAATGGCGGACGGCGCCGGCAGCAGCACCGGCGGGACGTTGGCGCCGCGGGTGACCACTTCCCACACCACCAGCAGCGTCAGCCCGAACACCAGCGGAATGACGAGCCCGGTGCCGCTATGCGGCAGCGCGCCCGCGCGGATGGCGGCGGAAAGCCGTTCGACGAACAGCCAGGCAAAGGCCCAGGCGGAGAGGAGCGCCAGCCAGAAATGGGCGGGCATCGCGGCGCCGGCCGGCAGCGAGAGGATCAGCGCCGCAGCTCCGGCGGCGGCGAGAATGCCATCGAGGGAGAGGTTGAACGCCACTCGGACCCTGAGCAGCGACAGGGTACCGAGCGCAAAGAACAGCAGCAGCGGCGCCGGTGTGTTGCCGACCGCAAGGCTCAGCAGCAGGCCGACCAGGCTGGCGCCGGCGGCGAGCAAGGCGAGGAAGCGCTGCAGGGGGGAGAGGCTGCCGATCATGCTGCGCGCACTCCCATGCGGCGGTTGACCACCCGCTCGGCGCCACCGACCAGCGCCACCAGCACCGCGGCAAGCCCGGCGGCGATGAACAGGGCGGCCCAAATTTGGATGGTCTGGCCGTTATAGGAGCCGGTCAGGAGCCGCACGCCGAGGCCACCGCCCGAAGCGTTGGAGAGTTCGGCCACCACCGCGCCGATCAGCGAGATGGCGATGCCGACCTTCATCGAGGCAAACAGGAACGGCATGGCAGCCGGCCAGCGCAGCTTCGAAAACACCTGCCAGGGATTGGCGTCATAGGTGCGCATCAGGTCGAGCTGGATGCCCTCGGGCGAGCGCAGGCCCTTCACCATGCCAACGACCACGGGGAAGAAGCTCAGATACATCGAGATCAGCGCCTTGGGCACCAATCCGGTCATGCCGACAGCGCCGAGCCCGACCACCACCATGGGTGCCACGGCGAGAATGGGGATGGTCTGGCTGGCGATGATCCACGGCATCAGCGAGCGATCGGCAGCGTCGTTGTGGATGATGATGACGGCGAGCAACACGCCCAGCGCGGTGCCGAAGGCGAAGCCGAGCAGGGTCGCCGACAGGGTGATCCAGCCATGATAGGCGAGTGAACGCTTGGAGCCGATGTCGAGCATCACCGTGGCATTCCAGATTTCGCTGATCACCTGGTGCGGCGCCGGAAGCACCGGCTTGTCCTGCGCCCAGGTCTGCTGCGCGAACTCGGTGAAGGCGACGTTTTCGAGATTGGCGCGGGCGTTAAGCTGGTTCTGCCAGGGCGCGTTCATCCAGATCGCCGCGGCATACCAGAGCGCCAGGATGGCGAGCAGGATGGTGAGGACGGGCAGGACGCGGTTCATGGGTGCAGTACCCCCACCCAACCTCCCCCTGAGAGGGGGAGGGGCTGCATCGCGTGCTCGGCCCGGATCCTACCCAACACACCGGCCGGTCCCTCCCCCTGCCAGGGGGAGGCTAGGTGGGGGTTTGCGGGGCGCCCCATCACACCGCCTCCTCATAGGAGTGGCCAGCCCTCAACCCCTCCCGCACCCTTGCGGCGATGGCGAGGAACTCAGGCGTTTCGCGGATGTCGAGCGGGCGCTCGCGCGGCAGGTCGCTGACGATGACGTCGGTCACCCGCCCCGGGCGCGGCGACATGACCACGATCTTGGTCGACAGGTACACCGCCTCCGGAATGGAGTGGGTGACGAAGCAGATGGTCTTCTGCGTCCGGTCCCACAACTTCAGCAGTTCGGAATTGAGATGGTCGCGCACGATCTCGTCGAGGGCGCCGAAGGGCTCGTCCATCAGCAGCAGGTCGGCATCGAAGGCCAGGGCCCGAGCGATGGAGGCGCGCTGCTGCATGCCGCCCGAGAGCTGCCAGGGATAGCGCTTCTCGAAGCCGGTGAGGTTGACCAGCTCCAGCGTGCGGCGGATGCGCTCGGCCTGCTGCTCGCGGCCATAGCCCATGATTTCGAGTGGCAGGGCGACGTTCTTTTCGATGGTCCGCCAGGGATAGAGCGCCGGCGCCTGGAACACATAGCCATAGGCGCGGCTGCGTCGGGCCTGTTCCGGGGTCTGGCCATTGACGGTGAGGGTGCCGGAGGTGGGGCGCTCGAGATCGGCAATGGTCCTGAGAAAGGTGGTCTTGCCGCAGCCCGAAGGGCCGATGAAGGAGACGAACTCGCCCTTGTCGATGGTCAGGTTGACGTCGCTGAGCGCGACCACATCGCCATCGGCCGTCGGAAAGGTGAGCCCGAGTTGGTGCGCGGCAACAACGGCTGCGGCGGGCATGGCCTTGTCTGTGATGCGGTCGGAAACAGAAGTCGTCACGGACAAGAGCTGGTGCCTTTCTCAGGAAGTGCCGGTCCCGGAGGCGGTGCCCGCCCCCGCATGTGGACAATGCAAGGGGTGTGCCGCGGCGCGAGCGGCGTGGTGCCGCCGCTCCTGCGAGCCAAACCCTTCCTGCACTGCCACTTTTTTGCGCATGCTGATCGTGCCTAGACGCCGGTCGCGGGAATGCCGGCCCGCTCCACCTTGCGCGGCGCAACGAGTTCCTTCCACTGCGACAGCGCCCGGTTCACCGGATTTTTCGCCTCGCGGGCGACGAACTTGCCGTGCCCCGGCTCGGCCTTGACCTCGTTCTCGACCACCGAGACCTTGCCGCGACTGAGCACGAAGCGCGGCAGGCCGGTGACTTCGAAGCCTTCGAAGACGTTGTAGTCGATCACCGACTGCTGCGACTGGGCCGAAATGGTCTTCTTGCGCTTCGGGTCCCAGACAATGAGGTCCGCATCGGCCCCTTCGAGCACCGCACCCTTCTTGGGGTAGAGGTTGAGGATCTTGGCGATGTTGGTGGACGTCACCGCCACGAACTCGTTCATGGTCAGCCGGCCGGTGTTGACGCCGGCGGTCCACAAGACCGGCAGGCGATCCTCGAGCCCGCCCGTGCCGTTCGGGATCTTGGCAAAATTGCCGACACCGGTGCGCTTCTGATCGGTGGTGAAGGCGCAGTGGTCGGTGGCGACGCAGGAGAGCGAACCCGACTGCAGCCCGGCCCAGAGCGAATCCTGGTGCTGTTTGTTGCGGAAGGGCGGCGACATCACCCGGCGCGCGGCGTGGTCCCAATCGGGGTTGAAGTATTCACTCTCGTCCAGCGTCAGGTGCTGGATCAGCGGCTCGCCATAGACGCGCATGCCCTTCTGACGGGCGCGGCGGATGGCTTCATGCGCCTGTTCGCAGGAGACGTGGACGACATAGAGCGGCACGCCGGCCATGTCGGCCAGCATGATGGCGCGGTTGGTGGCCTCGCCCTCGACCTCCGGCGGGCGGGAATAGGCGTGACCTTCGGGGCCGGTATTGCCCTCGGCGAGGAGCTTCTGGGTCATGGCGGCGACGATGTCGCCGTTCTCGGCATGGACCAGCGGCAGGGCGCCGAGCTCAGCACAGCGCTGGAAGCTGGCGAACATCTCGTCGTCGTTCACCATCAGCGAGCCCTTGTAGGCCATGAAGTGCTTGAACGAGGTGATGCCGCGGTCGACCACCTCGGCCATCTCGTTGAACACCTGCTCGCCCCACCAGGTGATGGCCATGTGGAAGGAATAGTCGGCCGAGGCCTTGCCGGTCTTGTTGTCCCACATCTTCAGCGCCTCGAGCAGCGACTGGTCGGGGTTGGGCAGGCAGAAATCGACCACCATGGTAGTGCCGCCGGCGAGCCCCGCGCGGGTGCCGCTCTCGAAATCGTCGGCCGAATAGGTGCCCATGAAGGGCATTTCGAGGTGGGTGTGCGGATCGATGCCGCCCGGCATGACATAGCAGCCGGTAGCATCCAGGGTCTCGTCACCGGAAAGATTCTGGCCGATCTCGACGATGGTCTCGCCGTCGATCAGCACGTCGGCGCGATAGGTCAGGTCGGCGGTGACGATGGTGCCGTTCTTGAAGGCTGTGGTCATGGTATTGTGGTCCCTCAGTTCACGATTTCAGCCGTTTCGAGCACCGCATGCAGCAGCACGTCGGCGCCGGCTGTCGCC
Organism: Devosia albogilva; assembly: GCF_042685625.1. Classification (NCBI taxonomy): domain Bacteria; kingdom Pseudomonadati; phylum Pseudomonadota; class Alphaproteobacteria; order Hyphomicrobiales; family Devosiaceae; genus Devosia; species Devosia albogilva. The sequence goes on along the minus strand of NZ_JBHUNP010000001.1, from coordinate 1,731,340 downwards.
CATTCCTTGGAAATGTCTTCGGCTTCGTTGTGCGAGAGCCCGCCCACACAGGGGCACATGATCATGGTGGCGGGGGCCACCTTGGCGGCCCAGCAGGCGTCGTGGCCGGCGCCGGAGATGATGTTCATGTGCGAGTAGCCGAGCTTTTCGGCGGCGGCGCGGACGCGGCCCACCAGTGTCGGATCGAAGGTGACCGGATCGAAATGGCCGACCGCTTCCACCGCGCAGCCGACGCCCAGTTCCGCGCAAATGGCGGCGGCGCGGCTTTCGATGGCGGCCCGCATGCGGTCGAGTTTTTCCTGGGACGGCGTCCGCAGATCGACGGTGAACACCACCGTGCCGGGCAGCACGTTGCGCGAATTGGGCGCAAACTTCACCTGCCCGACGCCGGCCACGGCACCGGGCTGCTCAGCCATCGCCAGCTCCTGCACCATCTCGAAGATGCGAGCCATCGCGAGGCCGGCATTGACCCGCATGTCCATCGGCGTCGAGCCGGTATGGGCTTCCCTGCCCGTCAGGGTGAACTCGAGCCACCACAGGCCCTGGCAGTGGGTGACGACCCCGATCTGCTTGTCCTCCGCCTCGAGAATCGGCCCCTGCTCGATGTGGTATTCGAAGTAGGCGTGCATCTTGCGGGCGCCGACCTCTTCCTCGCCCACCCAGCCGATGCGCTCGAGCTCATCGCCGAAGCGCTTGCCCTCCGGATCCGTGCGGCCATAGGCATAGTCGAGCGTGTGGGCACCGGCAAAGACGCCCGAGGCGAGCATGGCCGGCGCGAAGCGGGCCCCTTCCTCGTTGGTCCAGTTGGTGACGACGATGGGGTGGCGGGTCTTGATGTTGAGGTCGTTCAGCGAGCGCACCAGTTCGAGGCCGGCCAGCACGCCGAGCACGCCGTCGTATTTGCCGCCGGTGGGCTGGGTATCGAGATGCGATCCGACATAGACCGGCAGGGCGTCCGGGCCCGTGCCCGGGCGGGTCATGAACATGGTGCCCATCTTGTCGACACCCATGCTGAGCCCCGCTTCGCTGCACCAGCGCTGGAACAGCTCGCGCCCCTGCTTGTCGGAATCCGTCAGCGTCTGCCGATTATTGCCCCCGGCAACACCCGGGCCGATTTTGGCCATCTCCATGAGACTGTCCCAGAGACGATCAGCGTTGATGCGAAGGTTTTCTCCGGGTGCGGTCATGGGTTACTCGCAGGCTTTGTGCAGGTGGGAAGACCCCTCGCCCTGGCCCTCTCCCCGGAGGGGCGAAGGGACGAAGGAGCGTAGGGTGTCGAGTATGGTGGCGAGCACGATGTGCGTGTCGCTTAGTATGTCGTTGTTCCAGAACCGCAGGATGGTGTAGCCGGCGGAGCGGATCGCTTCATCGCGGAAGTGGTCTCGCCCAGGGGTATGCTGGCCGCCATCGGCCTCGATGACGAGCATGGCGTCGCGACAGGCGAAGTCGGCGTAGTAGCCGGAAATCGGTAGCTGGCGGACGAACTTGTAGCCGGCGAGGCGGCGATTCCGCAGATGGTACCAGAGGCGGTTTTCCGCCTCGGTGAGTTCGGTACGCAAGGTGCGCGCTCGAAGCAGCTTTTTTCCCTTCGCCCGCCGCTGCGCGGCGACATCTCCCCGGAGGGGCGAGGTGAATGTTCCTCCACCGGCGCCGCCCCCAGCGTCCCCTCGCCCCTCCGGGGAGAGGGTCAGGGTGAGGGGTGCGATGTCGGTGAGTGCCCCGATCATTGCCGCTACTTCAAGCTCGGGAAGGTGAATTCGGCGCCGCCCTTGATGCCGGCGGGCCAGCGGGTGGTGACGGTTTTGAGCCGGGTGTAGAAGTGGATGGCTTCCGGCCCGTAGATGCCGTGGCTGCCGAAGATGGAGCGCTTCCAGCCGCCGAAGGAGTGGTAGGCGACCGGCACCGGAATGGGCACGTTGATGCCGACCATGCCGACTTCGATCTTGTCGGCGAACTCGCGGGCGGCGTCGCCGTCGCGAGTGAAGATGGCGGTGCCGTTGGCGTATTCGTGGTTCTGGATCAGGCTGACGGCGTCGTTGAAGCTTTCGGCGCGCACCACCGACAGGACGGGGCCGAAGATTTCTTCCTTGTAGATGGTCATGTCGGGCGTCACGTCGTCGAACAGGGTGCCGCCGACATAATAGCCGTTCTCATAGCCCTGCAGCTTGAAGCCGCGGCCGTCGACGACGAGCTTGGCGCCTTCCTCGACGCCCTTGTCGATATAGCCGACGATCTTGTCGCGGTGCTGCTTGGTCACCACCGGACCCATCTCGGCGTCCTTGTCGGTGGCCGGGCCGATCTTGAGGGCTTCGACGCGTGGCTTGAGCTTGGCGACAAGGGCGTCGCCGGTGGCCTTGCCGACCGGCACGGCGACCGAAATGGCCATGCAGCGCTCGCCGGCGGAGCCGTAGCCGGCGCCCATCAGCGCATCGGCCGCCTGGTCGAGGTCCGCATCGGGCATGATGACCATGTGGTTCTTGGCGCCGCCGAGCGCCTGGACGCGCTTACCCGTGCTGGTGCCCCGGGTATAGACATATTCGGCGATCGGCGTCGAACCGACGAAGCTCACCGCCTTGATGTCGGGGTGGTCCAGAATGGCGTCGACGATTTCCTTGTCGCCATGGACGATGTTGAGAATGCCCTCGGGGAGACCGGCATCCATGAACAGGTTCCAGGCGAAGACCGAGGCGGAAGGGTCGCGCTCCGAAGGCTTGAGGATGAAGCTGTTGCCGCAGGCGATCGCGGCCGGATACATCCACAGCGGCACCATGGCCGGGAAGTTGAACGGGGTGATGCCGGCAACCACCCCGAGCGGCTGTCGGTCGGAATAGGTGTCGATCGAAGGGCCGACATTGCGGCTGAACTCGCCCTTGAGCAGATGCGGGATGCCGCAGGCGAAGTCGACGCAGTCGATGCCGCGGGCGACTTCGCCCAGCGCATCGTCATGCACCTTGCCGTGCTCGCGCGAGATGATGCGGGCCATTTCGTCGGCATGCTGGTCGAGCAGCGCCTTGAAGCGGAACATGATGCGCGCCCGCTTCATCGGCGCAAGATTGCCCCAGTCGACCTGCGCCTTCTTGGCGCTGGCGACGGCGGCGTTCAGCTCATCCACCGTGGACAGCGGCAGTTCCGCACTCTGCTCGCCGGTGGCGGGGTTGAAGACCGGCACACGGCGGGTGGACGCCGATTGGTAGCGCTTGCCGGCGACGGCGTTCTCGATGACCTGCATCAGCTCTTCCCCTCCAATTCGGGAACAAACATTCTATTCTTCTCCCTATAGAATGTCTGTTCCATGCTACTCAAGGGTCTTGAGGATGTCGGCCAAGGTGCCGACGATCTGGTCGATCTGCGCCTTCTCGATGATCAGCGGCGGCGACAGGGCGATGATGTCGCCGGTGGTGCGGATCAACAGGCCAGCGTCATAGGCCTTGAGGAAGGCGGCGAAGGCCCGCTTGGTGGGCTGGCCGGCGATCGGCTCGAGCTCGATGGCGCCGACCAGGCCGATATTGCGGATGTCGATGACGTGCGGCAGGCCCTTGAGCGAATGGAGCGCCTCTTCCCAATAGGGGGCGAGCTCGTTGCCGCGTTCGAACAGGTGTTCTTCCTTGTAGGTCTCGAGAGTCGCGAGACCAGCGGCCGAGGCGATCGGATTGCCCGAATAGGTGTAGCCGTGGAAGAACTCGATCAGGTGCTCCGGCCCGTTCATGAAGGCATCATGGATCTGGGCCGACACCAGCACCGCGCCCATGGGGACGACACCGTTGGTCAGGCCCTTGGCCGTGACCATGATGTCCGGGGTGACGCCGAAATAGTCGGCGGCGAAGGGTGTGCCGAGGCGGCCATAGCCGGTGATGACCTCGTCGAAGATCAAGAGGATGCCGTGCTTGCTGGTGATCTCGCGCAGCCGCTGCAGATAGCCTGGCGGCGGGATCAGCACGCCGGTCGAACCGGCGACCGGCTCGACGATGACGGCGGCAATGGTGGAGGCATCGTGAAGGGTGACGATGCGCTCGAGTTCGTCGGCGAGCTCGACGCCATGCTGCGGCAGGCCGCGCGAGAAGGCGTTTTTCGACAGATTATGGGTGTGCGGCAGGTGATCGACGCCGCTCAGCAGAGTGCCGAACATCTTGCGGTTGTTGACGATACCGCCCACCGAGATGCCGCCGAAATTGACCCCATGATATCCGCGCTCGCGGCCGATCAGGCGGGTACGGCTGCCCTCGCCATTGGCGCGATGGTAGGCGATGGCGACCTTGAGGGCCGTTTCCACCGATTCCGAGCCGGAATTGGTGAACAGCACATGGTCGAGCCCTTGCGGGGCGATGTCGACGATGCGGTTGGCGAGTTCAAAGGCCTTGGGGTGGCCCATCTGGAAAGCCGGGGCGTAGTCGAGCTCGGCCGCCTGTTTGGCGATGGCTTCGACGATGCGCGGCCGGGCATGGCCGGCATTGACGCACCAGAGCCCGGCAGTACCGTCCAGCACCTGGCGGCCATCGGAGGTGGTGTAGTGCATGTCCTTGGCGGCAACGAACATGCGCGGCGCCTTCTTGAACTGCCGGTTGGCAGTGAAGGGCATCCAGAAGGCGCTGAGATCGTTCGGCGCAACGCTGGTTACGGACACGGTACATCTCCCCCTGCGGTCTTTGCGATTCTGGCCTTGACGCTTGGCGTCAATGACCTGAATTTTGACCAGATGGAAAAATGTTAGCACTCCCGCTTCCCTAAGCAAGGCGAAAATGCCCCCTGCCAAAGTGAAACGTGCCGAAGCAACAAGCAGCCGCAAGCGCCAGCACAAGGCGGAGGCAGAATTGCCGGCGTCCTCCCAGGCGCGGCCATTGACGCGCATCCAGCGCGAAAAGCAGGACCTGATCCTGTCGGCAGCGCTGGAAGTGTTCTCGGTACACGGCTTCCGTGGTGCCACCATCGACCAGATCGCCGAGGTTGCCGGGATGAGCAAACCGAACCTGCTCTACTATTTCCCCCGCAAGGAAGAGATCTACCGGCGGCTCCTAGCGGAACTGCTCGACACTTGGCTGGCCCCGCTCAGGGAAATGAACGCCGATGGCGACCCCTTCCCCGAGATCCGTTCCTATATCCGCCGCAAGCTCGAGATGGCGCGCGACTACCCGCGCGAATCACGGCTGTTCGCCAACGAGATGCTGCAGGGCGCCCCGCGGGTGAAGGAGATGATCGAGGTCGACCTCAAGGCGCTGGTGGACGAAAAGGCCAAGGTGCTGCTGGGCTGGATGGACGAGGGCAAGCTCGCCCGCACCGACCCCTACCACCTGATCTTTTCGATCTGGGCGACAACGCAGCACTATGCCGATTTCGACGTGCAGGTGCAGGCGGTGCTGGGGCCCGGCCGCAATGGCGAAGGGCGCTTCGAGGACGCGGCGCGTACCCTTGAGCACCTCTACCTGCACGGGCTGGTGCCGAAACCGGTACCGGCCGCGTAGAACGGCACCGCCTGCTGGCGGCGCCGTTCTGGTTCAGGCGCCGCCCAGATAAAGATCGACGTCGATGGCGGGCGTGACGCCGGCCCGAACGTTGGTCACCCGGGCGGCAAGGGCCACGCCGTTGTCGAGCAGCGGCGCGACCAGCTTGCCAGCAGTGCCGGGCAGATAGCCCAGATGCCGCTCACCGGCCAGCACCGCTACGGCGGTGGCCGGCTCGAACCGCCGGGACGGGTCACGGCGCAGCGTCAGGGCGGAGCCCGGTGCGACCGCGGCCAGGGCTGATGGCTCTAGCGCGGTGATGTAGCTGCCGGTCAACCGTTGCTGCCCAGCCGGCGTTCGACCGGCAAGACCTCCGGCCAGCAGGGGTGCCGTTGCCAGCGCACTGGCGCCGGCGGCGAGAAAGGCGCGACGGAACATCACCGCCTCCTAGAGCTGTTCCGCCTGGGCGCCGAGGCCCGGACGCGCGCGGCCGAGGTTGGGCACTTCGCCCAGGGGCTCCATGTTGCGGGTCTCGAACTGATCGTTGCCGTCGATCGACTCGCCCTCCGACCAGCGCCCCTGAGCCGGCTCGCTGCCGTCGTTCTTGAAGCCCAGATAGGAATAGCTGAACTCGCGCTTCTCCTCGTCCTGCGGGTGGCTGTTGGGAATGGGGAACACCTCGGTGGCGCCGCCCAGTTCTTCCAGAGCCGCCAGCCACTGGTTCTGGTGCATGGTGTCGCGAGCGATCAGGAACTGCAGCATGTCCTTCATGCCGGGGTCGTTGGTCATGTTGTAGAGCCGCACCGCCAGTACGCGCCCGGTCGATTCGGCGGTTACGTTGGCGGTCATGTCGGCGGCGATGTTGCCGCTGGCATAGATATGGCTCATGTCGAAGGGCACGCCATCGGAGTCGACGGGCATTGCCGAAAGGCCAGCCGACAGGAAGTTCTTGAGGTTGATACCCCCGAGCACGGATCCGCCGACCGGGTCGCGCGCCGCCTCTTCCTGCAGACCAACGGGAGCACCCTCGAGATTCATGGCAACTGCCGTCGCCAGCATTTCGATGTGCCCGAGTTCCTCGGTGGCGGTGTTGAGCAGCAGGTCGCGGAACTTGGGATTGCCGCGAGCGCCCATGGCCTGGAAGAAATACTGCATGGCCACGCGGATTTCGCCCTCGACGCCGCCGATCGCCTGCTGCAGGGCGCGTGCGAACAACGGATCCGGTGTTTCGACGCGCACGGGGTACTGCAGTTTGCCGTCTGTGTAGAACATGCTGATCTCCGTGGTGGGATTGGAGACCAGTGAACACCGTCACCCCGGCAGCGTTGCGAATTCGCTGCGCCTACGATGCGTGTTAACTCGCTGTCAGCTTCGCCTCAGCCGGGCGGCAGACCGGCCGCGATCGGGCTCAGGATTTCCGAGCGCGCCGCACTCGTATTGCTGGCGGTGGCAGCCAGCATGGCGAGGATCATCAGCGTCAGCATCACGGCAATGCGCATGGCGGCACCCAAAAGGGACAGAAGCTCTTCATGATGGCTCAAGGGGCGGCGGTCAACGCTAACGTAAAGACGTCATTAACCCTGCAATTTTTACCAAATGTGGGCGTCAGTTGCCCAAAAGACCGCTGGTACGGATGCCGTCGAAGACGAACTGCACGGCCAGCGCCGCCAGCAGGATTCCCACCACACGCGACACCACCGACAGGCCGGTCAGCCCCAGCATACGCTGGATCGGCATGGCCACCAGCAAGGTAATCCAGGCGAGACCAAGCACCAGCACCAGCGCCGCGATGACCAGCCAGAAATCGCCGTCCGTCCGAGCACCCGTTGCCAGCAGGATCACCGCGCTGATGGCTCCCGGTCCGGCGAGCAGCGGCATGGCCAGCGGAAAGACCGAGATATCCTGGGCTTTTCGGGCCTCGTCCTCCTCTTCGTGGGTCGTGCCGGTGCCACCCGAATGACGGGCAAAGACCATGTCGATGGCGATCAGCAGCAGCAAGACGCCACCGGCCGTGCGTAGCGCCGGGATGGTGATCCCGAACACATCGAGGATCGCGTTGCCGAGAAAGGCAAAGAAAATGAGGATGACGAGCGCAATGACCACGCCCCGAGTGGCAGACAGCCGCCGCTCCGCCGGGGTGTTATCCTTGGTCAACGCCGCGAAGATAAAGGCGATGTCGGCAACACCGACAGTGGCGAACAGCGTGGCAAAGGCGACGAGGAAGGGGGAGGTGTCCACGGGCGATCAGGCCGCGCGCTCAAGCAGTTGCGGAGAAAGATGCGTGCGGGCGTCCAGCACTTCCATGCCCACGATCCGCCCTTCTGCATCATAGTCGAGCACGATGCCGTCGGACACCTCCTCGCTCGCCTCGACGGGCTCGAGCGACAGCCGGATATAGGCAGCATCGGCGTCGGCGTCGTAGGTCACCGTCGGTTTCACTTCGGTTTGGCTCCGCGATCGAGGAATGCGGTCAATATACGAATTTCGGTTGCCGTTTCCACCACCACCACGACCCTGAGATAGCGTCCCTGCCGTTCCGGCAAAGCGCGGTAAAATCGCCGCGTACCTGGTCTGGATGGATCCGGCTCCACCCAATCTGGCGCAGCAAGGGTGGCTTCCACCCACGCGCGCTGCAACTCTCGTTCACGCAGCACATCAAGGGCGTGCTGGGTGTAGACGAGGGTTGGCGCCATTCAGCCGCGCCGCCGCTCGATGGCGTCCCAGATCATAACGGCGATGTCGGGGCCGCCGAAACGCTTGATTTCGCGGATGCCGGTAGGAGAGGTGACGTTGATCTCGGTGAGATAGTCGCCGATGACATCGATGCCGACGAAGATCATGTCCCGCTCCTTGAGCGCCGGCGCGATGGTGGCGCAGATTTCGCGCTCGCGGGCGGTGAGTTCGCTGAGTTCGGGCCGGCCGCCGACATGCATGTTGGAACGCGCCTCGCCCTCGGCCGGGATGCGGTTGAGTCCGGCGACGGGCTCGCCATCGATGATGATGATGCGCTTGTCGCCCTTGCGGACGTCCGGCAGGTATTTCTGGATCATGAAGGGTTCGCGGAAGCTGTTCTCGAACAGCTCGAGAAGGCTGGCGAGATTGTGGTCTCCCTCCTGGATGAAGAACACCCCTGCCCCGCCATTGCCGTAGAGCGGCTTGACGATGATGTTGCCGTGCTGCTTGCGGAACTGGTGGATCAACTGGCGATCGCGCGTCACCAGCGTGGGCGGCATCAGTTCGGGAAACTCGGTGACGAGGATTTTTTCCGGCGCGTTGCGGACGGCGGCGGGGGGGTTCACCACCAGCGTTTTGGGGTGGATCCGCTCCAGGATGTGCGTGAGCGTGATGTAGTTCATGTCGAAGGGCGGGTCCTGCCGCATCAGCACCACGTCCTGGGTGCCGAGATCGACGCGCTCTGCCTCGCCGAGGGTGAAATGCTGCCCCTTCTCCGCATCGGTGACGGTGATCGGCTGTGCCAGGGCGGTGACCCGGTTGTTCTCCAGCGCCAGCGTATCGGGGGTGTAGTGCAGCAGAGTGTGCCCACGCGCCTGTGCCTCCAGCATCATGGCGAAGGTGGAATCACCGCGCGGGTTGATGGTCTGGACGTGGTCCATCTGGACGGCGACTTTGAGCGTCATGAGCGGCGATCCGGCTTGGGAGCGTGAGTGTTGCCATGACATCGCCTGTCGGCGGGAGCGGCGCAAGAGCCTAGAGGCGGAAGGCGTCCACCCGGTGGCTGGGCCAGCGGCCCGGCGACACCAGCACCAGATCGAAGCGCAGCGTGTGCTCGGCGTAGGCCGGATGCTTCATCAGCCAGTATTCGGCGGCACGGCCGATGCGGTCGGTGTTCACGGCTTCGAGGATGTGCTCCTCGCTGGTGCCGCGGGCGCGGGTTTTGACCTCGACAAAGGCGACAGTCCCCCAGCGCTCCGCGATCAGGTCGATTTCGCCGACCGGGGTGCGGAAGCGGCGGGCGAGAATTCGGTAGAACTTGAGGCGGAGCAGCAGTGCTGCCAGCGCCTCGCCACGCTGGCCGCCGCGCTCGGCTTCGATACGTCTATTGCTGGGCCTTGAGCCGGAGGGCGGCATCGTAGACCTCCTTGCGCTTGAGGCCGTAGCGGGCGGCGATTTCGTCGACGGCGGCGCGCAGGGGCTGTTCCACCATCGCCTCCTCCAGCGCCGCCTGCCAGTCTTCGGCGGCGACGACGGTCTCGGTGGCTCCGGCGACGACGACCACCGCTTCCCCCTTCACCTCCTCGTCGGCGAAGGCGGCGGCGAGTTCGGCGAGGGTGCCGCGGCGGGTGCGCTCGAAGCGCTTCGTCAGCTCCAGCGCCACCACGGCCTTTCGCTCGCCGAAGGCTTCGGTCATGGCCGCGAGCGTATCGCTGAGCCGCCGGGGGGACTCGTAGAAGACCAGCGTTTCACGTGAATCCCTCATCGTTGCCAACGCATTGGCGCGGGCGCCGCTCTTGGGAGGCAGGAAACCGCGGAAGCTGAACGCATCGGTCGGCAGGCCCGCCACCACCAGCGCGGCGAGCAGGGCCGACGGCCCGGGAATGGGGATGACCGGCAGTTCGGCCTCGGCCATGGCGCGAATCAGCGGGAAACCGGGGTCGGAGAGCAGGGGGGTGCCGGCGTCTGAAATCAGAGCGATGGCCTCGCCGGCGGCTATGCGGGCGACGATGTCGGCGGCGCGGTCGCGCTCGTTGTGCTCGTGCAGGGCCATGCGGCGGCCCTTGATGCCGTAATGGTCGAGCAGCTTGGCCGAGGTGCGGGTGTCTTCACACAGAATTATGTGAGCAGCAGCAAGGGTTTCGAGGGCGCGGATGGTGATGTCGCGCAGATTGCCGATGGGAGTGGAGACCACATAGAGGCCGGCGGTGAGCGGGGGGGCAGCGAAGCCGGTGCCGCCGATGAAGTAGGCCGGAGTCGGGTCTGACATGCTGGATCGGTCGCCTTTCCGTGAAGGATTGGTTGCTTACCGTTACCAGAAACCCGGCTTGGTGGGCATTTCTGCTGCGTTTTTGGGAAACTAGGCGGCGAGGTCCGCCACCACGGCGTCGAGGACCGGAAAGCCCTTGTCGGTGACGCGCAGATTGCCGTTCGGCAGGGTCTCGAGGAAGCCATAGCCCTTGAGGGCGGCAATCTGGACCGGTGAGATCTGCCGGCCGGAAATGGCGGTGAAGCGGGCCGGGGAAATGCCTTCCTTGAGGCGGAGGCCCATCACCAGGAATTCGTCGCCCTGCTCTTCCCAGGTGAGGACGTCGTCGGTGACGAGACCGTGGCCGCGGCTGTTGACGCGCTTCTGCCATTCGAAGGGCAGTTTTTCGGCGGCGGTGGCATGGCGCTGGTTGTTGATCATCAGCCGGCCATGGGCGCCGGGGCCGATGCCGGCATATTCGCCATAGCGCCAGTAGAGGAGGTTGTGCCGCGACTCCTGGCCCGGGACGGCGTGGTTGGAGATCTCATAGGCCGGCATGCCCGCCTCGGCGGTGAGGTCCTGGGTCAGCTCGTAGAAGTCGGCAGCGAGATCCTCGTCCGGCATTTTCAGCTTGCCGGCCTGGTGGAGGTCGAAATAGCGCGTCCCCTGCTCGATGGTGAGCTGGTAGAGGCTGATATGGCCGTGGGCGAGCCACAGACCTTCCTTGAGCTCGTCTTCCCAATCCTCGAGCGTCTGGCCGGGACGGGCATAGATGAGATCGAAACTGGAGCGGTCGAACACCGATTGCGCGATGCGGACGGCCGCGACGGCTTCGTCGACAGTGTGGCGGCGGCCGAGTTCGGCAAGCGGCCCGGGGCGCAGCGACTGGACGCCGAGCGAAACCCGGTTGATGCCGGCGGTGCGGTAGCCGCGGAAGCGGTCGACCTCCACCGAGGTCGGGTTGGCCTCGAGCGTGATCTCGGCGTTGTTCTGCACGGTCCAATGCCGCGCGATGGCGTCGAGGATGCGCTCCACGGCCACCGGGCTCATCAGCGAGGGCGTGCCGCCGCCGAAGAAGATCGACTGGACGACGCGGCCGGGGACCAGCGCGGCCGTCGAGGCGATCTCGCGTTCATAGGCGGCAACGAACCCGTCCTCGTCGAAGGGGCCGCGATGGACGTGGGAATTGAAGTCGCAATAGGGGCACTTAGCCGCGCAGAACGGCCAGTGCACGTAAACCCCGAACATGTCGTTGGTGTTGGTCATGACCCGCGCTCCCGCAGCGAGGACGATGCGCCCCCTCCCCTCAAGGGGGAGGGAGGCGCAGGCAGCCGGAGCTCCATCGATGTGGAGAGACCGCTAGCGCTCAATCTGATTCTCCACGAACAGGGCGAAGGCGCGGGCGCGGTGGCTGAGGCCCTGTTCTCCCGGCGTCCAGGAGTGCTTCATCTCGGCGGGCATCTGGCCGAAGGTGATGTCGTAGCCATCGGGCATGAACATCGGATCGTAGCCATGGCCGCGTTCGCCGCGGGGTGGCCAGACCAGCTTGCCATCGCAACGGCCGTGGTAGATCACGTCGCGGCCATCGGGATGGGCGAGGCAGAGCGTGGCGTTGAACGAGGCACGGCGGCGGGACGGCTCGGTGGCATTGGCCGCCTGCAGCGCATCTTCCACCCGCTTCATGGCGCGGTTGAAATCGCGCGGTACGCCGGCCCAATCGGCGGTATAGACGCCGGGATCACCGCCGAGCGCATCGACGCAGAGGCCCGAATCGTCGCTGAGCGCCAGCATGCCCGATCCCTGGGCTGCGGCGTGGGCCTTGAGCCGGGCGTTTTCGGCAAAGGTGGTGCCGGTTTCCTCGGGCTCGGGCAGGCCGAGCTCTCCGGCGGAGACGAGCTCGAGACCGAAGGGAGCGAACAGCTCCTGAAATTCGGCGAGCTTGCCGGCATTGTGAGTGGCCAGGACGAGCCGGTCGCCTTCGCGGAGGCGGGGAATGGCGGTCACTTGGCGCCTCCGGGCTTCAGTTCCAGGGCGCGGGCGATGTCGTTCCAGATGGCGCAATCGGGTGCGGGCGAACCCGCCTCACCCCGCCCCTGAAGGAGAGGCGAAGAAGCTTCCACAGCACCAGCCCTTTCCTGCAGGGAGCGGTCGGTGGGCTTCGGTGCGCGCTGGAGGAGTTTGCCGATCATGCTTCGAGCGCCGCCTTCTGGATCAGGCTCAGTTCGCCGATGCCCTTCTCGGCAAGCAGCATCAACTGGTCGAGCTCTTCACGGCTGAAGGGTGCGCCCTCGGCAGTGCCCTGTATCTCGACGAACTTGCCGGAACCGGTCATGACGAAGTTGGCATCGGTCTCGGCCTCGACATCCTCGAGGTAGTCGAGATCGAGCAGTGGAGTGCCGCGATAGACACCGCAGGAGACGGCAGCGACCGAGTCGCGCAGCGCCGGACCGCGGGTGAGCTTGCGCTCGTCCATCCAGCGGATGGCTTCGGCCAGGGCGATATAGGCTCCGGTGATCGAGGCGGTGCGGGTGCCGCCATCGGCCTCGAGCACGTCGCAGTCGACCGTGACCTGGTTCTCGCCCAGCTTTTCGAGATCGACCACGGCGCGGAGCGAGCGACCGATCAGGCGCTGGATCTCCTGGGTACGGCCCGACTGCTTGCCGGCTGTGGCTTCACGGCGGGTGCGGGTGCCGGTGGCGCGGGGCAGCATGCCGTATTCGGCGGTGACCCAGCCCTGGCCCTTTCCCCGCAGCCACCCGGGCAGGCTTGTTTCCACCGAAGCGGTGACCAGCACCTTGGTGTTGCCGAAGCTGACGAGGCAGGAGCCTTCCGCCTTCATGGCGACGCCGCGCTCGATGGTGACGGCGCGCATCTGGTTGGGTTCACGGCCGGAAGGGCGCATCGGAAGTCCAGGGTCGTTGCAGTTAACCGCGTCTTAACCCTACGAGGCCCCTGCCACAAGCGCCCGAGCCTTGGCGCGGGGCGGCTATGCGCTTAAATAGGGGAGCACAGTTAAAGCCGACGATTTGAATCGAAACCCCATGCGTCCAGCCGAAGACTTTCTCTCCGTGCTCAACGCGCGCAGCCAGGACATCTTTCGAAAGATCGTTGAACGATATCTCGAAACCGGGGCCCCGGTGGGTTCGCGCGACGTCAGCCGCATGCTGCAGGTGGAGCTGTCGCCTGCTTCTGTCCGAAACGTGATGGCCGACCTCGAAGACCTCGGCCTGATTGCCGCCCCCCATACCTCTGCCGGACGCGCCCCAACCCAGGAAGGGTTGCGCTTTTTCGTCGACGCCATGCTGGAGGTGGGGGACGTCGACGAACGGGAACGCCAGCGCATCGCCCACTCCATCGGCGGGCAGCCGCAGGGACGGGTGGAAGATGTGCTGACCGAAGCCAGCCAGTTGCTGAGCGGGCTCAGCCACGGCGCCGGGGTGGTGATCGCCGTCAAGGCCGACATGGTGCTGCGCCATCTCGAATTCGTGCGACTCGACGCCACCCGGGCCATGGCCATTCTGGTCGGCCAGGATGGACAGGTGGAAAACCGCATCATGGAGCTGCCGCCGGGCTTCACCGCCTCGGCACTGCAGCAGGCGGGCAATTACCTTGCCCACCATGTGGTGGGGCGCACCCTTTCGGAAGCTCGCAAGGCGCTGACCGAACAGCGGGCGCTGCAACGGGCGGAGCTCGACGAGTTGACCGCCAAGCTGGTCGACGCCGGCATCGCCACGCTCAGCCGCCCCGGTCCCGACAACGAGCCGACGGTGATCGTGCGCGGCCGCGCCAACCTGATCAACGACGCCATGGCCTCGGACGACCTGGAGCGCATGCGCCAGCTCTTCGATGAACTCGAGAGCAAGGATGGGCTCCTGGAACTGCTCGGCGACACCGAGAAGGCGCAAGGGGTGCGCATCTTCATCGGCTCGGAGAACAAGCTGTTCTCGCTATCCGGCTCGTCGGTGATCCTGTCCCCCTACAAGGATGCCAGCGACAAGGTGGTGGGCGTGCTCGGGGTGATCGGGCCGACACGGCTCAACTATGCGCGGATCGTGCCGGTGGTGGATTATACCGCCAATGTCATAACCGCGATGATGGCGCGGCGCGACCGCTGAACCTTGCGGGTTCCCGAGGGTTGAAAAGAAGAACCCGTTGGCCGATATGGCTCAGCAAAACCCCAGTCCAAATGCGGATAGTGAGATGATGAGCGACGAAACCGCCGCCCAGGCGACAGAGGCCGAGATCGAGACCCCTGCCGAGGAGACCCCCGAGGTCGACCCGCTGGAGGCCCTGCGTGCCGAGAATGCCGAACTGCGCGACCGGCTGCTGCGCAGCGTGGCGGAGATGGAAAACCTCCGCAAGCGCACCGAGCGCGACGTGGCCGATACCCGCTCCTACGCCATTTCCGGCTTTGCCCGGGACATGCTGAGCGCCACCGATGCGCTGAACCGGGCGCTGACCATGCTGCCAGCGGAAGCGCGCGAATCCACCGATCCGACCGTGAAGTCGCTGATCGAGGGCATCGAGCTGGCCGAGCGCGAGATGCAGCGGCTCCTCGCCAAGCATGGCGTGACGCCGATCGAGGCCGAAGGGCTGAAGTTCGACCCGCACCGCCACCAGGCGATGTTCGAAGTGCCCGACCCGTCGCGGCCGGAAGGCACGGTGGTGCAGGTGGTGCAGGCAGGCTTTGCCATCGGCGACCGCGTGCTGCGGCCGGCCATGGTGGGCGTCGCCAAGGGCGGCCCGAGCCATGCCGCGGGCGACGAGGCGGTCGACAAGAGCGCCTGAGGCCCCACGCAGACTTGCTGTATGATAGCCCCCGGTTTGCCGGGGGCTTTTCTTTGTCGGGGGGCGTGCGCAGCGCCTGCGGGCTTGACCGGCCGTCTGCTTCGGTCTGCGGCGCCTTGGTGAGCACATGTATTTACCAGCCCCAGACTGCCCTCGGGCGAAGACCCGAGGGCCTGTCGCCGCCGCCATCGCAGCGTCGGTTTGCGCCGATAGTGGCCCTCGGGTCACGCCCGAGGCGCAGTGGGTGGGGCGGGAGTGCTTCCTTTGGACTTCTGAAGCAAAGGAGTGGTCGAGCGCTGAAGCCTCGACCTCCCTCCCCCTTGAGGGGAGGGGTGAGGGGTGGGGGTGTCGGAGGATGTGCACACTGGGAGTTCCCGGTCTGTCTTGAGCTCGACACCCCCACCCTCGTTCCCTCCCCTCAAGGGGGAGGGAGGCGATGGAGCCGACACCGCGGTGCACCTCAAGCGCCCTACCCCAAGATCTCGCGGCTCATGACGCGCCGGACGTCGGCGGCGTCCAGATCGGCGAGCGCCCGCTCCAGCGAGCCATCGCAGCGTCGGTGCGCGCCTATAGTGGCCCTCGGGTCACGCCCGAGGGCAGCGCAGTGGGAGGGGCGGGAGCGCTCCCTTTGGACGTCTGAAGCGAAGGAGTGGTCGAGCGCGGAAGCGTCAGGCTCCCCTCCCCCTTGAGGGGAGGGGTGAGGGGTGGGGGTGTCGGAGGATGTGCACACTGGGAGTTCGGGGGCTGTCTTGAGCTCGACACCCCCACCCTCATTCCCTCCCCTCAAGGGGGAGGGAGGCGATGGAGCCGACACCGCGGTGCATTTCAAGCGCCCTACCCCAAGATCTCGCGGCTCATGACGCGCCCGACGCCGGCGGTGTCCAGGTCGGCGAGCGCCCGCTCCAGCGAGCCGTTGCTGTCGATGGCGCGCGCAGCGTCTTCGATGACGGTGACGTCGAAACCGGCGGCGGCGCCGTCCACCGCCGTCCAGGCGACGCAGAAATCGAGCGCCAGTCCGACGACGAAGAGCCGGCCGAGGTCGCGCTCGTTGAGGTAGCCGGCAAGGCCGGTGGTGGTCTCGCGGTCCGCTTCCTCGAAGCCGGAATAGGAATCAATCTGGCGGTTGTAGCCCTTGCGGATGATGAGCTGGGCGTGGGGAATGTTGAGATCGGCCGTGATCTCGGCGCCGCGGGTGCCCTGCACGCAATGATCCGGCCACAGCACCTGCGGGCCGTAGGGCAGTTCGACCATCTCAAACGGTGCCTTGCCCTCATGCTGGCTGGCAAAGGAGATGTGATCGGCCGGGTGCCAATCCTGGGTCAGCACCACATTGCGGAAGCGCTTGGCCAACTGGTTGATCAGCGGCACGATCTCGTCGCCGCCGGCGACGGCGAGGCTGCCCTCGGGCAGGAAATCATACTGCATGTCGACGACCACCAGGACGTCGTCGGGATTGATCGCGATGGGCATGGGGCGGTCTCTCGGGCCTCGGCTATTAACCTCATGCAGCAGATTGCCCTCTCCCGAGCGCCGCGGGCAAGGCGCAATATCTTGGCGACGGCCCGGCAGCATGGCACAAGAGCGCACCGGCGGCGCGTACGCCCCGGCTGAGGGACCTTTCCAAATGCAGACCTTGATCAAGGGCGGCCGTGCCGCCCTGGCGCTCGTTGTGGGCGCCGCTTCCGTGCAAGCGCAGGACATCGAGTTCACGCTGATCAACAACAGCTCGCAGTCGCTGCACTATTTCTACGCCGCGCCGAGCAATACCAGCGACTGGGGCGACGACCTGCTGGGCGAGACCGGCACGCTCGAAGCCGGTTACCAGGGCACCGTGTTCATCGGCGACGGCTCCGACCAGTGCCTCTACGACTTCCGCTTCGAAACCGCCGAGGGCGGCCTGCTGGAAGCCTGGGAAGTCGATATCTGCTCGCTGGGCAGCTACACCATCACCGACTGACGGCGAGGCGCGCGAGGGCGCGATCCCCAAACCTCCACCACTGCTGCAGCGCCGCCTGACCGGGTTGGCGCTGCATGTTTTTCCGCCGGCCAAATGTGGCGCACGGCGCTTGAAGCAGTTGGGGCACCCCCCTATATACCGCCCGAGGCCCGGTAGCCGGGCAGATATTTTCCAAGGAACCCCGGCCGGATAGGCCAAGGCGCCGCTTCGCCAGAAGGGCTCCGCGACGGGTTTGCTATAGAGAGGCTAGAGTAAATGGCTAAAGTCATCGGTATCGACCTCGGCACCACCAATAGCTGTGTCGCCGTCATGGACGGTTCCAATCCGAAGGTGATCGAGAACGCGGAAGGTGCTCGCACCACCCCCTCGATGATCGCTTTCTCCAAGGATGGCGAGCGTCTGGCCGGCCAGCCGGCAAAGCGCCAGGCCGTGACCAACCCCGAGAACACCCTGTTCGCAGTGAAGCGCCTGATCGGCCGCCGCTACGACGACAAGACCGTCGAGAAGGACAAGGGCCTGGTTCCCTACAAGATCGTGCGCGCCGACAATGGCGACGCTTGGGTCGAGGCCAATGGCGAAAAGTACTCGCCGTCGCAGATCTCGGCGATGATCCTGCAGAAGATGAAGGAAACCGCCGAATCCTATCTCGGCGAGACCGTGACGCAGGCCGTCATCACCGTTCCGGCCTATTTCAACGACTCCCAGCGCCAGGCCACCAAGGACGCCGGCAAGATCGCCGGCCTCGAAGTGCTGCGCATCATCAACGAGCCGACTGCTGCCGCGCTCGCCTATGGCCTCGACAAGAAGAACACCGGCACCATCGCGGTCTATGACCTTGGCGGCGGTACCTTCGACATCTCGATCCTCGAGATCGGCGACGGCGTATTCGAGGTGAAGTCCACCAATGGCGACACCTTCCTCGGCGGCGAGGACTTCGACATGCGCCTGGTCGACTACCTGGCCGACGAGTTCAAGCGCGAGCAGGGCATCGACCTGCGTTCCGACAAGCTGGCGCTGCAGCGCCTCAAGGAAGCGGCGGAAAAGGCCAAGATCGAGCTGTCGAGCGCGACCCAGACCGAAATCAACCTGCCCTTCATCACCGCCGATGCCTCGGGTCCGAAGCACCTGACGCTGAAGCTGAGCCGCTCCAAGCTCGAATCGCTGGTGGAAGACCTGATCCAGCGCACCATCGAGCCGTGCAAGCAGGCCATGAAGGACGCCGGCGTCTCCGCTTCGCAGATCGACGAAGTGGTGCTGGTGGGCGGCATGACCCGCATGCCCAAGGTGCAGGAAGCGGTGAAGCAGTTGTTCGGCAAGGAGCCGCACAAGGGCGTCAACCCGGACGAAGTGGTGGCCATGGGTGCTGCCATTCAGGGTGGCGTGCTGCAGGGCGACGTCAAGGACGTGCTGCTGCTCGACGTGACTCCGCTGTCGCTCGGCATCGAGACGCTGGGTGGCGTGTTCACCCGCCTGATCGACCGCAACACCACCATCCCGACCAAGAAGTCGCAGACCTTCTCGACCGCCGAGGACAACCAGTCGGCCGTGACTATCCGGGTGTTCCAGGGTGAGCGCGAAATGGCGGCCGACAACAAGCTGCTCGGCAATTTCGATCTCGCCGGCATTCCCCCGGCCCCGCGCGGCGTGCCGCAGATCGAGGTGACCTTCGACATCGACGCCAACGGCATCGTGCAGGTGTCGGCCAAGGACAAGGGCACCGGCAAGGAGCAGCAGATCCGCATCCAGGCCTCGGGTGGCCTGAGCGACGCCGACATCGAGAAGATGGTCAAGGAAGCCGAGGCCAATGCCGAGGCCGACAAGCGCAAGCGCGAGGCGGTGGAAGCCAAGAACCAGGCCGAGTCGCTGATCCACTCGACCGAGAAGTCGCTCAAGGACTATGGCGACAAGGTTTCGGCCGAGGACAAGACCGCCATCGAGACCGCGATCACCGATCTCCGCGGCGTGCTTGAGGGTGACGACGCCGAGGCGATCCGCAGCAAGACCGAAGCGCTGGCCCAGGCCTCGATGAAGCTGGGCGAGGCCATGTACAAGGCGTCGCAGGCCGAAGCCGAAGCCAAGGCGAGCGGCACCGCGGATGCGGATGACGACGTGGTCGACGCCGAGTTCGAAGAGGTCAAGGACGACGACCAGAAGTCCGCGTAAGCGGTTCTGGGAAGAACAGGAGGCCCGGCGCAAGCCGGGCCTTTTTTTGTTCACTCCCTAACCTCTCCCCCGAGGGGAGAGGTCGCTGCGCAGCGGCGGGTGAGGGGTTCAGAGTTGCGGTTCCTGCCGAGAGGGTGAACCCCTCACCCTAACCCTCTCCCCTCAGGGGAGAGGGGACGCGGAGCGGAGGGCCCCTGCCTGTTCCACGTGAATCACTGCCGCGAAATGGGCTAATTGGCGCCCAAGTAGCGGCCGGTTCTTGGCTCCTACTGGCCGCTCAGCAGCGAGGCGGCGGCATGAGCAACGTGACATCGGAACATTCGGGCGACAGCATCGGCAGGCTGGCGGAACTGATCGGTGGCAGTCCAGGCGATCGGCTCGATAGCGACATCAAGCACGTGCTCGACGTGCTCGAGGAGCTGGGTGCCGCGCCGCTCGAACTCGCCAGTCCGGAACGTGCGCGCCGGATGCCGAAGCCGGCAGACGCCATCGGAGCGATCTTCGCCCGTCAGCAGCGGGATCTGCCCGACGATGGGGTCAGCGCCGAGGACACCGAGTTCACCAGCGGCGAAACCCACCTGCCTGTGCGCCTCTACCGGCCGCCGGGGCTGCTCAGCCGGCTCAATCCGGTGCTGCTCTATTTCCATGGCGGCGGGTTCGTGACCGGCGACCTCGACAGCCATGACGATTCGGCGCGGGCGCTGGCGCGCCGCACCGGTGCGCTGGTGGTTTCGGCCGACTACCGGCTGGCGCCGGAGCACCGCTTCCCCGCAGCGCACGAGGATGCTCTCGCCGCCTGGCGCTGGCTGACCCGGCAAGTGCATGCGCTCGGGGGTGACCCGCGGCGGATCGCCATTGCCGGCGAGGACGCCGGCGCCAATCTGGCGATGAACGTCGCCCTGACGGCTCGGGACGGGTATGGCGTCCGGCCGGTGCACCTGCTGCTGATCCACCCCATCGCCGGGCATGATTTCAGCACCCCGTCCTATGGCGAGGCGCTGCGGGCCCGCCCGGTCGGCATGGCGGCGATGCGCTGGCGCTTCCGCCATCTTGCGGCCAACGCGGCCGAACTCGACGACCCCCGCATTGACCTGGCGGCCCGCAAGGATCTCCGCGGCTTGCCATCGACCTCGATCGTGCTTGCCCAGGTGGACCCGCTGCGGTCGGAAGGCGAGGCGCTGGCCGAAGCGCTCTCGGCGGCAGGGGTGAACACCGAGTGCTGGGTCTATGAGGGGATGGCGCAGGGCTTCTTCGGCCTTGGCCAGATGGTCACCCGCGCGCTGTTTGCGCAAGCGGACGCGGCCGGAGCCCTCTACCGGGCGTTCACGACTCCGCGCGCCTGAGGCGAAACGGGGCAGCATTATTGCCCCAATCGGCCGCTCTTGCTAAGCACCATGCCTGTTCCGACCCCATGCCCCTCTTGCGGGCGGTGGGGCCGATGCTCATCTAGGGGCATGCAATCAGGGCATTGAAGCGGGGCGCGCTGTCGCGACCTGCCGGTTCGGAGTTGAATTTTCTTGGCCAAACGGGATTTCTACGAGGTGCTCGGCGTTGAGCGGGGAGCCGACGAGGCAAAGCTCAAAAGCGCCTATCGCAAGCTCGCGATGCAATTCCATCCCGATCGCAACCCGGGCGACAAGGAAGCCGAAGGCAAGTTCAAGGACATCAACGAAGCCTATGACACGCTGAAGGACCCGCAGAAGCGGGCAGCCTATGACCGCTTCGGCCATGCCGCCTTCGAAAATGGCGGCGGGCGCGGCCCGGCCGGGTTCGGGCCGGAATTCACCTCGTCCATGTCCGATATTTTCGAGGACATTTTCGGGGATTTCATGGGCGGCGGCCGGCGCAGTGGCGGCGGTGCCGCACGCATGCGCGGCAGCGACCTGCGCTACAACCTAGAGATCAGCCTCGAAGAGAGTTTCGACGGCCGCACCGTCGAAATCGACGTGCCGACGCTGGTCGGCTGCACCACCTGCGAGGGCACCGGCGCCAAGCCCGGTACCGGCACTCACACCTGCCGGCAGTGCAATGGCCACGGCAAGGTGCGTGCGGCTCAGGGCTTCTTCACCATCGAACGCACCTGTCCGGTTTGCCAGGGCCGCGGGCAGATGATGGACCAGCCCTGCACCGATTGCGGTGGCCAGGGTCGCCGGCAGGAGAACCGCAAGCTCTCCGTCGATATTCCCAAGGGCATCGAGGACGGCACCCGCATCCGCCTTGCGAACGAGGGTGAGGCCGGTATTCGCGGCGGCCCGTCGGGCGATCTCTACATCTTCGTGTCGATCCAGCCGCACGACCTGTTCCAACGAGACGGCGCCGACCTCTATGCCCGCGTGCCGATCTCGATGACGACGGCAGCGCTGGGCGGCGAGTTCGAGGTGCCGACGCTGGACAATGCCCGCGCCAAGGTGAAGGTCGCCGCCGGCACGCAGCCCGGCCAGCGCGTCCGCCTCAAGGGCAAGGGCATGCCTGTGCTCCGCTCCAAGGATGTCGGCGACCTTTACGTGCAGCTCGATATCGAGACGCCGCAGAACCTGTCGCGGCGCCAGCGCGAACTGCTCGAAGAGTTCGCGCGGCTCGAGACCGAAGAAACCAGCCCGACCTCGGGCGGCTTCTTCGAAAAGCTCAAGAAGATGTTCGACGCCTAAGCTTCAGCCGGCGGCGCTGGGCGTAACCAGCCTGCTGTCGTCCAGCTCGCGCGAGAGAGCCGTCAGCGCCTCGCGCGCTGCGGCTTCCACCCCCTCGATCGAGGTCCCGAAGGGCACCTCGAGGCCGAGGCGCTTTTACGGATCATCGGCCCAGACGAACGACACATAGGACTTGCGTGCCGCAAGGTCGTGGCTGAGATGCGTGACGTTGAGCGTGGAAGCCATGATCTTCTCCAGGTGTGTGGCCCGGCTATTACTCCGTCGGCATCTGGCTCATGTCCATCCAGATGAACTCCCAGACATGGCCGTCGACGTCGGCGACGGCGCGCGAATACATGAAGCCGTAATCCTGCGCGGCGCGCACTTCGCGGCCACCGGCCTTGATGCCGGCTTCGGCAATGGCATCCACCCCTTCACGGCTGTCGCGCGAGAGCCCGTACAGCGCCTGGGTCTGGGTGTTCGGATCGGGAATCGGATTGGGCGAGAAGCTGAGGAACTTCTCATGGGTGAGCACCATGAAGTAGATGCTCTCGTCGATGACGATGCAGGAGGCGGTCTCGTCGGTGAACTGCGGATTGTGATCGAAACCGAGCGCCTTGTAGTAGGCCATCGAGGCCTTCAGGTCGCGCACCGGGATGTTGACGAAGATCGATGACGGCATGCTCTGGATCCTTATGCTTGGGCTACTGAGTGTAGGCGGTACGGCCACTCGGGCTGTTTCCCTTGCACCGACGAAGCAGCCGGGCCAGTTTCGACATGCCATATCGAGGGAGACGACATGAAGACGGCCCTTACCCTGTCGGGGTCCATCCGCCGCGGCTCGTATAACCGTGTGCTGCAACTGCATGTGGGCCGCAAGTTGCGGGAGGCGGGCGTGGCGGTGAACGAACTCGACCTCGCCGATTTCGAGATGCCGATCTTCAACGAAGACCTCGAGCCTGACCAGGTTCCGGAAGCCGCGATTCGGCTGGCGGAGCTATTCCGCAGCCATGACATCGTTTTTCTCGCCAGCCCCGAATACAATGGCGGGGTGCCGCCGCTGGTGGTCAACACCATCACCTGGCTCAGCCGGCAGAAACCGAGCCCCTTTCGCCACGCCGTGTTCGGCATTGGCGGAGTCAGTTCCGGCAAGTACGGCACCATCTGGTCGCTGAGCCATCTGCGCGATTCGTTGAGCAAGATCGGTACGCTGGTGGTGCCGACGCTGCTCGGCATCGGGCCGGCCGACGAAGCCTTCGACGAGCATGGTGATCCGGTGGAGCCGGCGATCATCCGCAAGGTCGGCCAGATGGTCGACGAACTCACCCAGTTCAGCCGAGGGTGATGGCGATGCGGGCGCTCTATGTCAGTCACCCGCAAGTCGAGATCGATCCCGAAATTCCCGTGCCGCTGTGGCCGCTCTCCGCCGATGGCCGGGCGCGGGCTCGTGCCTTCGCGGTGAGCGGGGTGATTCCGCCTGCGGCGATGATCTTCTCGAGCCGCGAGCGCAAGGCGCTGGAGCTGGCCGAGATCCTCGCCGAATATGCCGGGACGCTGGTGATGGCCGATCACCTGATGGGGGAGAACGACCGCAGCTCCACCGGCTTCCTGCCGCCGGCGCTGTTTGAAGCCACCGCCGATCGCTTCTTTGCCCATCCGGAAGAGAGCATCGATGGGTGGGAGCGGGCGGTTGATGCTCAGGCGCGGATTGTGGAGACCGTTACCACCGCGATCGCCTGCCTCTCGCCAGAAACACCGGCGGTGTTCTGCGGTCATGGCGGCGTCGGCACCCTGCTGAAGTGCCACATCGCGGGGCGCGCGATTTCCCGTGACGAAGACCAGCGCCGACTTGCTCATCGTGGCGGCGGCAATTGCTTCAGCTTCGATCTCGACCCGCCGCGGCTGGGCTGCGACTGGACACCCATGGAGGTGATGCGGCCGGGCTGGTTCCGCTGAGCTTGCCGCCCGTGGCGGTTTGCTCTAGTCCGGCTCGCTAGCGAGGGAGGTGCCAGCATGGCCGCAGAACTGATCGTTGGTCTCGACGTGTCGTCGCGAGCGCGAGCCGAGGAGATCGTCTCGCTGCTGGGTGACACCGTCAGCTTCTACAAGATCGGATACCAATGCTTCTATGGCGCCGATGGGCTGGCCCTCGGCAAGGCGCTGATCGCGGCCGGCAAGAAGGTGTTCTTCGACCTCAAGCTCCTCGACATCGACAACACGGTTGAAAAAGGCGCCGCGGCGATCGCCGCCACCGGCGCGCATTTCCTGACCGTGCACGCCTATCCGAAAACCATGCGGGCCGCTCGCAAGGGCGCCGAGGGGTCGAACCTTTCCATCCTCGGCGTGACGGTGCTGACCTCGATGGACGACCAGGACGTCAAGGACGCCGGCTATGCCCGCGATGCGGCTGGCCTCGTGGCCCTCAGGGCGCAGCAGGCCCGGGACGCCGGCATCGGCGGCATCGTTGCCTCGCCGCATGAGGCGGAGATGGTGCGGACCATTATCGGGCCGAAGATGGCCATCGTCACCCCCGGTATCCGCCCCGCCGGCAGCGCCGCCGGTGACCAGAAGCGGGTGATGGGCCCGGCCGAGGCCATCGCTGCCGGAGCCACGCATCTGGTGGTGGCGCGGCCGATCATCGAGGCGCCCGACCCGGCCGAGGCGGCGCGCGGGATTCTCTCCGAGATGCAGAGCGGCGGCACGCGGTTCGCCTGATGCAACTCTCCGCCTGCATCGAGATGCTGTTCACGGTCGAGAGTCCCGACCCGGCCGAGCGCATCCGGCTGGCCAGGGCGGCCGGGGCCGATGCCGTGGAGTTCTGGCGCTGGTCCGACAAGGATCTCGGCGCCATCGGTGCGGCGCTGAAGGAAACCGGTCTGCCGCTGGCCGGGATGGTAGCAGAGCCGTTCGCGACGCTCACCGATCCGGCGGACCATGGTCGCTTTCTGGACGGGCTCGACGACAGCATCGCGGTGGCGCAGAGCCTTGGCTGTCCGGTGCTGATCGCCCAGGCGGGACCGGACCAGCCCGAGGTCGACCGGCGCACCCAGCGCGCGGCACTGGTGGCGGTGCTGCGTGCGGCCGGGGAGCGGCTAGTGGGCACCGGCATCCGCCTTGGCGTGGAGCCACTCAACACGCGTGTGGATCATCCCGGCTATTTCCTGCCCTCGACGGCGGAAGCGCTCGACATCATCGACGAAGTCGGCTGCCCGGAAATCGGGCTGGTGTTCGACCTCTACCATTCCGGGGTGATGGAGGAGGACCTCGAACGGGTTCTCGCTGGCCGCGTCGACCGATTGGTGCATGTGCATGTGGCCGACCATCCCGGACGGCACGAGCCGGGGAGCGGGTGGCTCCGGTTGCGCGAGGGCGTGCATTGGCTGCTGGGCCAAGGCTACACCGGGCGGATCGGGCTCGAATTCCGCCCCACCATCGGATCGGCGGCGGCACTGACCGCGAGCCGGATGGCGCTTGGGATCGGCACCCGCCTCTCCTGACGCTTCGGTGGCGTGCCGAGGCGGTTGCCATGATCCCGCAGTCCCCCTATAGAGGCCGCCCCGCGCGCCTGCCGCGCTTCCCCCTTTTGCGAGAGAACGGCCGGCATGGCGTATTGCGGTCTCGATTTCGGCACGTCCAACTCGACGCTCGGGCACATCGGTGCGTCCGGCCAACCCGAGCTGGTCACCCTGGAGGAGGATCACCGCACAATTCCGAGCGTCCTGTTCTTCGGCTTCGAGGACGACGGGCTCTATTTCGGCCGCGCCGCCGTCAGCGAATATGTGAGCGGCGCCGACGGCCGCCTGATGCGCTCGCTCAAAAGCGTGCTGGGCACCCCGCTGTTCTCCGACCGGACCCGGGTGAAGGCGCGGCAACTGGGTTTCGGCGAGATCATCGGCAGCTTCGTCGGTGAACTGCGGCGCCGTGCCGAACAGGCGCTGGGGGTCGACCTCACGCAGGTGGTGCTCGGCCGGCCGGTACACTTTGTCGACGATGATGCGGAGGCCGACCGCGCTGCGCAGGATCAGCTCGAAGCAGCGGTGCGGGCGCAAGGCTTCGATGAGATCGCCTTCCAGTTCGAGCCGATCGCGGCGGCGCTCGACTATGAGCGGCAGGTGAACGCGGAGAAACTGGCGCTGATCGTCGATCTCGGCGGCGGCACTTCGGACTTTTCCCTGGTGCGCGTCGCGCCGGAGCGGCGGGGCCTGGCAGACAGGTCCGGCGACATTCTCGCAACCGCGGGCGTTCATATCGGTGGGACCGACTTCGACCGGCTACTGGCCATGGCACGCATCATGCCGGAGCTTGGGCTCGGGACGCGCACGCGCGACGGCAAACGGCACCTGCCGGTGGCGCCCTATGTCGAGCTCTCCACCTGGCACCGCATCAACCGTCTCTATGACGCCAAGGCGCTTCGCGACCTCCGCTCCACCGCGCGTGAGGCGGCCCGACCGGAACTGGTGGAAACCATGGTGATGCTGGTGGAGGAGCGGCTGGCGCATCGGCTGATCGGGGCGGTGGAGGAGGCCAAGATCGCCCTCTCCTCTGCCGAGGAGGTCGAGTTCGACTTCGGTGTCCGCGACCGGCACATTGCGGTGACGATCACCGTGGCCGAGCTCGGCGCGGCCATCGCCGATTCGGTCAGGCGGCTCGAAGCCACAGTCGGCGAGGTGCTGCGGCGGGCCGGAGTGGACGGCGGTGCGGTGGATAGCCTGATCCTTACGGGCGGCTCGACCCTGGTGCCGGCGGTGGCCAACCGGCTGCGGGCGCTTTTTCCGGAAGCAGAACTGGTGCGGACCGATGTGCTGGGCAGCGTAGGGCTCGGGCTGACGCTCGAGGCAGAGCGGGTGTTCGGCGCCCCTAGCGGCGTTCGATGATCTCGGTCACCAGCGCCTCGATGTCCTCACCGGCTTCGATGGCAATCTGGCCGTCGAGCAGCAGCACCGCCAGTCCGTGCACCCGCGCCCAGGCGGCGAGCGCCGCGACGCGGTTGGCGCGGACGTCACCGCCGATCACATGGCGCAGGGTCCGGAAGGCCGCATCTGCCGCCATGCGCAGGCCCGGCAGCTTGTCGCGCTTGAGCTGGGGCGAGAACATCAGGCGGAAGAGATTCGGATTGTCGAGGGCGAACTTCACATAGGTGCGGCCCATGGCCGTGGCCGGATCGAGCGTGTCGCTGGCGGCCACTGCCTCCATCGCTTCGGTGAAGCGACGATAGCCGGTGACGGCCAAAGCTTCCAGGAGGGCCGCCCGACTGGCGAAATGCCGGTAGGGCGCCGCGGGTGATACGCCCACCGCCCGCGCCAGATCGCGCAGCCCAAGCCCCGCCTCCCCGTCCCGCTCCAGCAGCACCAAGGCGGCTTCGAGCAGTGCCTGGCGCAGATTGCCGTGGTGATAAGGCGCGTTAGTGCCGGATGTTGACATTGTTCACATCAAGTGGTGAGTATGTGAGCACTGATCACATACTGCCGGGGAGAAGGCAATGGATTGGGATCTGGCTCTCGCCGGCGCGCACCATCTGGCGGTGTTCACGCTGGTTGCGATCTTTGCTGCGGAGTTCGCGCTGTTGCGGCCGGGACTGGCATCGGACCGGCTGCCGCAGCTGGCGCGGCTCGATGCGGCCTATGGAGGCGTCGCCACGCTGGTGATCCTGGTGGGCGTTGCCCGCGTCATCTTCGGCAGCATGGGCTGGGAATACTATGTGGCGAACACTGCCTTCTGGGCCAAGATGGCAGCGTTCGGCGTCATGGGCGCGCTGACGGTGCCGCCAACCCTCGCCATCCGCCGCTGGCTCAAGGCCGGGACACCAGCGGAAACGGAGATTGCGGACGCCCGCCGTTACCTCCACTTGCAGGCAGCAGCACTGCTGCTGATTCCGCTCTTCGCCGCGGCCATGGCACGCGGCTACGGCAGCTAGGCTCCGTTCGGCGCCGGAGTCTTCGGCTCGTAGCGGCACCACTCGCGAATCGGGCAGCGCCAGCATTCCGGCCGGCGCGCTTTGCAGATGTAGCGGCCGTGCAGGATCAGCCAGTGGTGGGCATGGAGCATGAAGCGCTCCGGCACCACCTTGAGCAGGATCTGCTCCACCGCGAGGGGGTTGTCCGCGACGGCAAGCCCGGTGCGATTGCCGACGCGGAACAGGTGGGTATCGACGGCGATGGTGGGCTGCTTGAACCAGATGTTCAGCACCACATTGGCGGTCTTGCGCCCGACGCCGGGCAGCGCCTCCAACGATCCGCGGTCCGCCGGCACCTCGCCGCCATGCCGCTCCAGCAATTGCTGGCTCAGCGCGAAGACGTTCTTGGCCTTGTTGCGGAACAGGCCGATGGTCTTGATCTCGGCTTCGATGCCTTCGACCCCCAGCGCCGCCATCGCTGCAGGGGACGGTGCAAGCTGGAACAAACGCTTCGTCGCCTTGTTCACCCCTGCGTCGGTCGCCTGCGCCGACAGCACCACCGCGACCAGCAGGGTGAAAGCGTTGACGTAGTCGAGCTCGCCCTTGGGCTCCGGCTCGATCTCGTGGAAACGGGCGAAGATGGCCTCCACATCGGCCGGCGGCAGCGATTTCACTTTTTTGGCAGCGGGCATTCTCATGGCCTCGATTCTGGGCCTATAGTTAGCGCGAAGAGACCGCCATGCCCATGCAAGCCACCACCACCACTCCGCTGTTCGCTGCAGCCTTGCGGCCCGACGCGCCGCTGCGCGCCACCGGCGGCTGGGTGGCACTGGCCATCGCCGCGGTGGTGGCGGCCCCGATCATGGTGGCGGTTCCCGAATTCGCCATTCCAGGCGTTGCGGCCTTCGGGTTGACTGGTGGCGGGTTGGTCGCGCTCGGCCTCAGGCAGTCGCGGCGGCGCAAGCTGGTCGAGCACGTCACGCTGTGGCCGGACCAGCTCGAGATCAGCAGCATCGATGCTGCCGGCAATCGCCAGTTGAAGCGCTTCGAGCCGCATTCGGTGCGGCTGGTGCTCGATCGCGACGAGAACGAGCGCACCCAGGCCATCCGGCTGCGTGCCGCCGACGAGACGGTGGAAATCGGCGCCTTTCTCAGCAGCGACGACAAGGCGAGCTTCGCCAAGGCGTTCGGATCGGCGCTGCGGCGCGCCCGGCGGTAGACTCGCACGCATCGTCAAAAGCGGGTCGCCCCCGTTTGTCCCTGACCCTAGACAGGGGCTCGATTCACGTTTCGACGGTGCTGCCATGAACCAGATGACCGCGCTTTCCCCCGCCGACGACTACAACATCGTGCGGCTTGCCATCGAGCAGCTTTCGGCCGGCGGCGAGACAGCCGATGTCAGCAGCCTTGCCCGTTCGCTGGGCCTCAGCGAACGTCAACTGACCGACCTGTTCCGCCGCTGGTGCGGGCTCAGCCCCAAGAGCTTTGCCCAGGCGGTAGCGCTGGACCACGCCAAGGCTTTGTTGCGCGCCAATGCCAATGTGCTCGACACCGCCTATGAAGTGGGACTGTCGGGCCCCTCGCGCCTCCACGACCTGTTCGTGACCTATGAGGCGATGCCGCCGGGCGCGTTTCGCGCCGGTGGGGCGGGGATCGACATGGTCTGGGGCGTCGCGCCCTCGCCCTTCGGCACCGCCGTGGCGACGGCGACCGAATATGGCCTCTCAGGGCTGGGCTTTGCCGATGCGGACACGACGGTGGAACAGGCCTTCGAGGACTTGGCCCGGCGCTGGCCGAACGCCCGCTTCCGCCGCGACGACGCGCGCGTGGCGCCGGTCATTGCGCAGGTGTTCGACCCGAGCCGCTGGTCCGCCGATCGCCCGGTGCGGGTGGTTCTGATCGGCACCGATTTCGAAGTGCGGGTGTGGGAGACGCTGCTGAAGGTGCCGGTGGGGAAAGCCACTACCTACCAGCAGGTGGCGAGCCATATCGGCCGCCCGACCGCCAGCCGCGCCGTGGGTGCTGCCGTCGGCAAGAACCCGATAAGCTTCGTGGTGCCCTGCCACCGGGTGGTCGGCACTTCAGGAGCCTTGACCGGCTACCATTGGGGCGTGCCGCGCAAGCGCGCAATCCTGGGTTGGGAAGCCGGGGTGATTTCGGCGCGCCACTGACGGCGTGTTCCACGTGAATCCGGCCGTGCCGGAACCAAACCTCGTTGATCGGCTTAGCCGGAGGCGAGGACAGGCATGGCCGAAGGCACCAGATCGATTCTCATAGGCGTAGTGGTGGCGGCGGCGCTGTTCCTCGCCTGGCAGATTTCGACCATTCTGCTGCTGATGTTTGCCGGCATCCTGATCGCCACCTTGCTCGATGCCATTGTGCACGCCATCCGCAAGGTGGTGCCGGCGCCGCGGCCGCTGCTGGTGGTGGGCGTCGCCTTCTGCATCTTTGCGCTGCTGGTGGTTGGGCTGAGCCTGGGTGGCGCCAGCCTCAGCCAGAGTGTCAACCAGCTCTGGGACATGCTGAGCCAGCAGGCGACGCGGCTCTATGACCGATGGCGCGAAATGCAGATCGGCAATGGCACCGTTGAAGAGGGCGACGAGGGCTCGCTGCTCTCAACCATTCTTCCCGGCGCTTCCGAGCTGTTCAGCCAGGCCGGGTCGTTGTTCAACCTGACCCTCGGGATCGCCAGCAATTTCGTCATCATCACCTTCCTCGGCCTGTTCTTTGCGCTGAACCCGGCCGGGTATCGTGACGGCTTCCTGCTGCTCTTGCCGCGGGCCCAGCGCAAGCGGCTGCGCGCGGCCTTCTCAGCCACCGGCGAAGCTCTCCGCGGCTGGCTGGTGACGCAGGTGGCAATGATGGTGCTGATCGGAACGCTTATCTTCCTGCTGCTGACGGCACTGGATGTGCCCAATGCCGGGCTCCTGGGCGTGTTGTCGGGCTTGCTGAACTTCGTGCCGTTTCTCGGCCCGATCATCTCGGCGGTCCCGGTGATGCTGACCCTTGCTGCCGAGGACATGACGACGCTGCTGCTCGGCGCCGCCGGCCTGCTGCTGATCCAGAACCTAGAAGGCTATATCCTGACCCCGATGCTGCAGCAGCGGATCATCCACCTGCCGCCCGCTTGGTCACTCGCAGTGATGGCGGTCATGGGGGCGCTGTTCGGGCCGCTCGGCATCGCCCTCGCGACGCCGATCTTCGCAGTGGCCCGTACACTCACCAATGAGCTCTATATCGATCCGCGCGAGGAGGACGAAGCCACCCCGCTCGATGTCGATCAGAGCACGACCTTTTCGGCCAGCGAACCATCCGAGCCGATCTTGTAGACGGTGGGCTCGCCGGTGGCGATTTCGCGCGCCAGGATTTCGTCGGAGGTGAGTCCCTCGATCGCCATCACCAGCGCCCGCAGCGAGTTGCCGTGCGCGGCAACGAGCACGGTCTTGCCATCCTTGAGCGCGGGCAGGATTTCGCGCTCGTAGTAGGGCAGCGTCCGGGCCGCAGTGTCCTTGAGCGATTCGCCGCCCGGCGGGGGCACGTCA
The DNA here is from genome assembly GCF_042685625.1 of Devosia albogilva. Classification (NCBI taxonomy): domain Bacteria; kingdom Pseudomonadati; phylum Pseudomonadota; class Alphaproteobacteria; order Hyphomicrobiales; family Devosiaceae; genus Devosia; species Devosia albogilva. The sequence continues at coordinate 1,700,014 of NZ_JBHUNP010000001.1, read as the reverse complement.
TAGGAGCGGCGCCAGATGTGGACCTGCTCCTCGCCCCACTTGGCGCGGGCATCGTCCTTGTTGAGGCCGGCGAGGTCGCCATAGTCGCGCTCGTTCAGCGCCGTGTGACGCACGATGGTAACGTCGACGATGCCCATCTCCTCGAGCATCAGGTCGAGCGTGTGCTGCGCCCGGCGCAGCGCCGAGGTGTAGTAGAGGTCGGGCACGATACCGGCGGCCTTGAGCTTCTTGCCGGTGTCGCGCGCTTCCTCGATGCCCTTTTCGGTCAGGTCCGGGTTGCGCCAGCCGGTGAACAGGTTCTTGAGGTTCCACTCGCTCTGGCCATGGCGAACCAGGATCAGGGTGCCGGTCATGTGTGTCGTTCCTAGCGTTTGACGTTCAGTTGAGGCCGAGCACGTCGGCCATGGAATAGAGCCCGGCCGGCTGCCCGGCCGCCCAAAGTAGAGCCCTTATGGCGCCGTTGGCATAGATGGTGCGGTCCTGGGCGCGGTGGTTGAGTTCGATCCGTTCAGACGGGCCGGCGAGAATCACCATGTGGTCGCCGATGACATTGCCGCCGCGCAGGGTGGCGAAACCAATCGTCCCAGCCTCGCGCGGACCGGTATGGCCGTCGCGCACCTTGACCCACTTGTCCTTAAGGGACACGTGCCGGCCGCGGGCCGCAGCCTCACCCAGCATCAGGGCGGTGCCGGAGGGGGCGTCGACCTTCTGGTTGTGGTGCATTTCGAGGATCTCGACGTCGTAGTCGGACAGGGCCGCCGCAGCCTTTTCGACCAGCGCCGTCAGCGCCACCATGCCCGGCGAAAAGTTGCCGGACTTGACGATGCGGGCACCGGCAACCGCGGCTGCGGCGATGGCGGCTTCGTCGGCATCGGAAAAACCCGTGGTGCCGATAATGTGGACCAGCTTGCGGGAGCCGGCGGCTGCGGCGAGTTCGACACTGGCTGCCGGAGCGGTGAAGTCGATGATGGCGTCGGCACCATCGAGTGCCTGCTGGAGATCGCTGGTGACGGTGACGCCGAGCGGCTCAAGACCGGCCAGCGTGCCGGCATCACGGCCGACCGAGGCACCCGGGCGGTCCAGCGCACCCACGAGCTGTAGCTGCGGCGCGGCGGCCACGGCTCGCAGATTGGCCTGGCCCATGCGCCCGCCAGCGCCCGCAATCACCACCTTCAGCCGATCCATGCCGCCTCTCCCGTTTCGCCCCGGCTATAGCAGCGCCGCTTGCCGCAGCCAACCGCGATGGCCTTTGCCGCTGGACATGATACGATTCGCCCAACCGAGGCTCAGCCCCAGAGAGGCCATGACCATCACCAATGCCCTTGCCGGCATCGCGGTGGAAGACATCGCCGAAGCCAGCGACTTCTACGAACGCCTGTTCGGCCGCGAACCGGACGCCCGCCCCATGAAGGATGTGGCCGAATGGAAGCTGCCCGGCGGCGGCTGGGTGCAGGTGCACACCGATGCCGATCGTGCCGGCGCGGCGGTGCTGACGCTGATCGTCGACGACATCGCCGAGGAACTCGGCCGGCTGGCGCTGCACGGGCTGATGCCGGTGTCGAAATCGGTCGGCGATTTCTTCAAGACCGCCAAGTTCCGCGATAGCGATGGCAACACCATCATCCTGAGCCAACCGCAGCCGGGGACGTATTGAGAGGCCCACGAACAGTCCCCTCTCCCCTGAGGGGAGAGGTCGCCGCTTGCGGCGGGTGAGGGGTTCAGCGCTGGGGTCCTGCAGTGAGGGTGAACCCCTCACCCTAACCCTCTCCCCTCAGGGGAGAGGGGACAGCAGCGGGGTGCTTGTCGACGCCAGTATCCTAAACCCGCCGCAGACGCACTTCTTCGATCAGGTGATCGCGGCCCTTCTTGAGGATCAGGTCGGCGCGGCCGCGGGTCGGCAGCACGTTGTCGAGCAGGTTGGGCAGGTTGATGCTGCGCCACACCTGTCGGCCGAACTCGCCGGCCTCTTCCTGGCTCATCTCGGCGAAACGGCGGAAGAACGAGGTGGGGTCCCGGAAGGCGGTGTCGCGGAGGCGGAAGAAGCGCTCCATGAACCAGGCTTCGAGATCCTCCGGCTCGGCGTCGATATAGACCGAAAAATCGAGGAAGTCGGAGGCGAACAGGATCGGGTTGCCGGTCCGCGGCAGTTCACCCGGCTGGAGGATATTGAGCCCTTCGACGATCAGGATATCAGGACGGTCGATGACCACCTCTTCCCCGGGCACCACGTCGTAGACCAGGTGCGAGTAGACCGGCACCCGCACCTCCCCATGACCAGACTTGATGTCGGCCAGGAACTGCACGAAGCGCGGACGATCATAGCTCTCGGGGAAACCCTTGCGCTCCATCAGCCCGCGCTCGGCGAGCACGGCATTGGGGTAGAGAAAGCCGTCGGTGGTGACGAGATCGACCTTGGGGCTCGACGGCCAGCGGGCGAGCAGCGCCTGCAGGATGCGGGCGGTGGTCGACTTGCCCACCGCAACCGACCCGGCGACCCCGATGATGAACGGCACCTTGTGGTCGGGCGCATTCAGGAACCGGGTCGAGACGTTGTGGAGGCCCTGGATAGCCTCGACATAATAGGAGAGGAGCCGCGTCAGCGGCAGGTAGACCTCTTCCGCCTCTTCTAGCGAGATCGGGTCGGACAGCGTGCGTAGCCGCTCGATATCGGCCTGGGTCAGCGTCATCGGCTGGCCGTCGCGCAGCTTGCTCCACTCGGCCTTGGTGAAGGAATGGTAGGGTTCGAGCGTCCGGGTCGGGGTCACGGCTGAGCCTTTCGCGCAGCCTTTTCGGCCAGGCCCGACTGCGCCGTGCGGGAATCGAGTTCGGCCATCACCTCGGCCAGCGGCACACCGGCGGCGCGCAGCACCACCAGCAGGTGGTAGAGCACGTCGGCCGATTCCTTGACCAGTTCGGCGCGGTCTTTGGTCACCGCAGCGATCACCGCCTCGGTCGCTTCTTCGCCGAGCTTCTGGGCGGCCTTGTTGATGCCGCGCGCGATCAGCTTGGCCGTATAGCTGTCCTCCGCCGAGGCGGCAGCGCGCGTGGCGATCCGCTGTTCGAGTTCTTCAAGCGTCATTGACCAGCCCCCCGATGGTGAAAGCTCTACGGCAAAAGCGTGGGCGTCGTCACCCCGGACCTTAGGCTGCCCTGTCCATTCGCACCGCGACGCCGTGGTCGCGCAGATACTGCTTGGCTTCGGGAATGGTGAAGGTGCCGAAGTGGAAGATCGAGGCGGCGAGCACGGCGCTGGCATGGCCTTCCTTCACCCCATCGACAAGGTGCTGCAGCGTGCCGACGCCGCCCGAGGCAATCACCGGCACTTCCACCGCGTCGGCAATGGCACGGGTGAGCTTGAGGTCGAAGCCGGACTTGGTGCCGTCGCGATCCATGGAGGTGACCAAGAGCTCCCCTGCCCCGCGCTCGACCATGCGCGCGGCGAACTCGACCGCATCGAGCCCCGTCGCCCGCCGGCCGCCATGAGTATAGATCTCCCATTCCGAACGGTTGTCGCCGCCCGGCCGCTCCTCGAGCCGCTGGCGCGCATCGACCGAGACGACGATGCACTGGTTGCCGAACTTGTCGGCAGCGCGGGAGATGAAGTCGGGGTCGTTCACCGCCGCCGAGTTGATGGCGACCTTGTCGGCCCCGGCCAGCAAGAGCTTGCGAATGTCCTCGATGCTCTTGACGCCGCCACCCACGGTCACCGGCATGAAGCAGTGTTCGGCGGTGCGCGCCACCACGTCGAAGATGGTGTCGCGGCCTTCGTGGCTGGCGGTGATGTCGAGAAAGGTCAGCTCGTCGGCACCGGCAGCGTCATAGGCGATGGCGGCTTCCACCGGATCACCGGCATCCACCAGGTCGACGAACTGCACGCCTTTGACCACGCGGCCACCGGCAACATCGAGGCAGGGAATGAGGCGGGTCTTCAGCGTCATGACGTGGACTCGGGTGGTTGGAGCTGCTGGTGCCGGCGCCAGGCCAGCCAGTGAATGATGGCAACCACGAGCAGCACCAGGAGGGCGCCGGCGCCAAGCGGGATGGTTGCAAGCATGAACCAGCCCAGCACGAACCAGGTGTAGAGCGCGCCGCCCCAATCGGTCCCGCCGATCACGCAGGGGTGGGTGGAGGCTTCATTGAGGGTGCAGCCGTGACTTTCCGCAATCCAGCCGCTGATGGCGACCCCTGCCAAAGGCCACAAGGCGAAGACCAGCACCAGCACGGTCACAATGGCGTAGATGCCCCAGGGGAAACGCCGCTTGCGGGCTGCTGCGCTCACGCCGCCGCCCGCAACATGGCCAGTGCTTCACGTGAATCAATACGCCCGTCATAGAGGGCGCGGCCGGAGATTGCCCCTTCCAGCACCTGGTATTCGGGCTGGGTCATGCGCTCGATGTCAGCCATGGAGGCGAGGCCACCAGAGGCGATCACCGGAATGGTGGTGGCGCGGGCCAGCTCGAGGGTCGAGTCCCAGTTGATGCCGGCGAGCACGCCATCGCGGTCGATGTCGGTATAGATGATGGCAGCAACGCCGGCGCCTTCGAAGCGCTTGGCGAGTTCGATCACCGAGAGTTCGGACGTTTCGGCCCAGCCTTCCACCGCGACCATGCCCTTGCGGGCATCGATGCCGACGGCGACCTGCCCCGGCCATTTGGCGGCCGCTTCCTTGACCAGCGCCGGATCGCGCACCGCGACGGTGCCGAGGATGACGCGGGCGAGCCCCTTGACGAGCCAGCTCTCGATATGCGCCAGCGTGCGGATGCCGCCGCCGAGCTGCACCGGGAAACTCACCTCTTTCAGGATCGCCTCGACTGCCGCGCCGTTAATGCTTTCGCCGGCAAAGGCGCCGTTGAGGTCGACGACGTGGAGGTACTCGAAGCCCTGACTCTCGAAGCTCCGCGCCTGGGCGGCGGGGTCATCGTTGAACACGGTGGCCTGGTCCATGTCCCCCAGCTTGAGCCGGACGCACTGGCCGTCCTTGAGGTCGATGGCGGGGAAGAGGATCACGGCGTCCACCTCAGGAAATTGCCGATCAGCCGCAGGCCGAGGGTCTGCGACTTTTCGGGATGGAACTGCGCACCGAACAGATTGTCGCGCGCCACGCAGGCCGTGACCGGCCCACCATATTCAGTGGTGGCGACGCAGGTCGACGGGTCGTCGGTCACAAGGTGGTAGGAGTGGACGAAATAGGCATGGAGCCCATCCGGGCCGTCAGGGATGCCCTCGAACAGCTTGTGCGGCCGGGTGAAACTCAGCGTGTTCCACCCCATGTGCGGGATCTTGAGGTCGGGAGCGTTCGGGCGAATGCGTTCCACCGCGCCGCTGATCCAGCCGAGACCAGGCGTCACGGCTTTCTCGCGACCTTCCGTGGCCATCAACTGCATGCCGACGCAAACGCCGAGAAAGGGCGTGCCGCCGCGGATCACCTTCTCCTCGAGCATCTCCACCATGCCCGGCACGGCATCGAGCCCGGCCTTGCAGTCGGCAAAGGCGCCGACGCCGGGCAGCATGATGCGGTCGGCAAGACGGACCCGCTCGGGATCGGCCGTCACTTCAACGGTGGAATCGCCGACCTCGTCGGCCATGCGCTGGAACGCCTTGGCGGCCGAGTGAAGGTTGCCGGCGCCGTAGTCGATGATGGTGACAAGGCTCATCGCAGCGCCTCCAGTTGGGCCATATCAGGGGAGGCGGCGACGCGATCGCCGCGGAACCGCCAGCCCTGACGGGCGAGTTTCTGCCGGCGCCAATCGGGAGCAGAGAGGCCGATCCAGATGGCAGCAAGGACATAGAGCAGGAAGGCGGTACCGCCACCGAGGTAGCGGGCGAGCAGGACCAGCGCTGCCGTCTTCACCAGCCACACCAGCACTTCCAGCCACAGCCGATGGCCGAGCAGATAGACCGGCGGCAACAGCATAGCGAGCCAACTGAACCGCTCCGGCACCACGCGCGGCAGTTCGGCGGAACCGGACTTGGGATCGAAGATGGCGTAAAGGGTCACAACTCTCTCCACACCCTCGATGTCATTCCCGCGCAAGCGGGAAGCCATCTTGAAATGTCAGTATGGACCCCGGCTCTATGCCAGGGTGACACCAGTGTTTGCCGGTGACTTAGTGCAAAAAGGCTGGATGTTCCAGCCTCAGAGCGTGCCCTTGGTCGACGGCACCCGGCCGCCGGCACGCGGATCGATCTCCACCGCCTGGCGCAGCGCCCGCGCCACCGCCTTGAACATCGATTCCGCCAGATGGTGGTTGTTGTCGAAGTAGAAGTTCTCGATGTGGAGCGTGATGCCGGCATTGACCGCAAAGGCCTGGAAGAACTCGCGGAACAGCTCGGTGTCGATTTCGCCGATCTTGGCCTGGCTGAACTCGGCCCGGAACACCAGGAAGGCACGACCGGACACGTCGACCGCCGCGCGGGTCAGCGTGCCGTCCATCGGCAGGTCGCAACTGGCATAGCGGGTTATACCGGCCTTGTCGCCCAGCGCCTGCTTCAGCGCCTGGCCGAGTGCAATGCCGACGTCTTCCACCGTGTGGTGGAAGTCGATGTGGAGATCGCCGGTGCAGCGCACCTCCATATCGATCAGCGAGTGGCGCGAGAGTTGGTCGAGCATGTGGTCGAAGAAGCCGACGCCCGTCGCCATGGTGTGTGCGCCACTGCCGTCGAGGTTGATCGACACGTCGATCGCGGTCTCGTTGGTCTTGCGGCTGATGCTGGCGGTACGCATGGGGATATCTCCGGACGCGGGCGGCTCTAGCAGATAGGCACGCCGGCGTGAAGATTGGGTTGAGGCCGCTCAGCCGAGCAGCACCCAAATGAGCCAGCCGAGACCAATGACTAGCGCCCATGTCGCCAGTGCCAACGCGATGATGACGTAGATGGGCGGCATGGACACTTCCCCGATCGTAGGGCTTGAAGAGTCACGCTGCAGGGTGCTGCCCAACCTCGTCCGAATTGCGGCTTTCCACGGGGGGCGATCCGCGGGGTCACGGCTTCTGGCCATCGGCTGCACCCGTTGCAATCGCCCGCTTCGCGCCTAAATAGAACGCAACAGTTCGGAGTACCTCCCCCTATGAGTGAATCTCAATTTCCCGGCTGGCACGGGACGACCATCGTCTCCGTGCGCAAGGGCAACAAGGTCGTGGTGGCCGGCGATGGCCAGGTCTCCATGGGCCAGACCGTGATGAAGCACGGCGCCAAGAAGGTGCGGCGGCTGGCGGGCGGCAAGGTCATCGGCGGCTTTGCCGGCGCCACGGCCGACGCCTTCACCCTGTTCGAGCGGCTCGAGGCCAAGCTCGAGCAATATCCCGACCAGTTGATGCGTGCCGCCGTCGAACTTGCCAAGGATTGGCGCACCGATCGCTATCTGCGCCGGCTCGAGGCGATGATGATCGTCGCCGACAAGCGCGAAACGCTGGTGCTGACCGGCACGGGCGACGTGCTTACCCCCGATTACGGCGTCACCGCCATCGGTTCGGGCGGCAACTACGCGCTCTCCGCCGCCCTGGCGCTGGCGCAGAACACCGAACTCGACGCCGAGCACATCGCCCGCGAAGCCATGAAGATCGCCGAGCAGATCTGCGTCTACACCAATGGCAACGTCACGGTGGAAAGCATCGAGCTGGAGGCGTGACCTATTCGATCCGCAGGCTCGGGCCGCAGGATCTCGGCGCCTACCGGGCACTGAGGCTCGAGGCTCTCGAGGCGGCGCCGGAAGCATTCGGGACTGCGCATGAGGAAGCGGCCCGGCAGTCGGACGCCTACTTCCGGAGCCTGCTGGAGCGGCTGGCGGTATTCGGCGCCTTCGATGCCGAGGGCACACTCGCCGGCATGGTGGCCTTCGCTCGCCGTGAAGGTGTAAAGGCCCGGCATGTGGGAGATATCATCTCCGTCTATGTCGGCCCCTCCCTGCGCGGCACCGGCGCGAGCCTCGCGCTGATCGAAGCAGCGGTGGACCACGCCCGCCATCACGTCATCCAGCTCGAGCTGGGTGTCGGCACCTACAACACGGCGGCAATCCGGCTCTACGAGAAGGCCGGCTTCCGCACATATGGGACCGAGCCCCGGGCCCTCTTCGTGAACGGTCGATTTATCGACGAACACCAGATGGTGCGCTTCCTCGACAAGGCACCTGGAGAAGACCAATGACCGAAACCAATTTTTCCCCGCGCGAGATCGTCAGCGAGCTCGACCGCCACATCGTCGGCCAGAAGGATGCCAAGCGGGCCGTTGCCGTGGCGCTGCGCAACCGCTGGCGCCGGCAGCAGCTTCCGGCCGACCTGCGCCGCGAAGTCAGCCCCAAGAACATCCTGATGATCGGGCCCACCGGCGTCGGCAAGACCGAGATTTCGCGTCGGCTGGCGCGGCTCGCCCAGGCTCCGTTCATCAAGGTTGAAGCCACCAAGTTCACCGAGGTCGGCTATGTCGGCCGCGACGTCGAGCAGATCGTGCGCGACCTCGTCGAAGCCGGCATCACCGTACTGCGTGATCGCCGCCGCCGGGATGTTCAGGCCCAGGCGCACCACAATGCCGAGGAGCGCGTGCTTGATGCGCTGGTCGGCACCTCCGCCACACCGTCGACCCGCGAAGCCTTCCGCAAGAAGCTTCGCGACAACGAACTCGACGACAAGGAAGTGGAGATCGAAATGACCCCGGCAACTCCGGGCGGCTTCGAGATCCCGGGCATGCCTAACGGTGGCATCGGCATGATCAATCTGTCCGACATGTTCAAGCAGGCCATGGGCGGGCGCGGCGTCAAGCGCAAGATCAAGGTCAAGGACGCCTATGAGCCGCTGATCGCCGAAGAGGCCGACAAGCTGCTCGACCAGGACCAGTTGAAGTCGGAAGCCATCGAGCTGGTGGAGAACCACGGCATCGTCTTCATCGACGAGATCGACAAGGTCGCTCACCGCGAGGGCGGCGTGCAGGGTGGTCCGTCGCGCGAAGGCGTGCAGCGGGACCTCCTGCCGCTGATCGAAGGCACCACGGTCGCGACCAAGTACGGCCCGGTGAAGACCGACCACATCCTGTTCATCGCCTCGGGCGCCTTCCATGTGTCGAAGCCCAGCGATCTGCTGCCGGAACTCCAGGGCCGCCTGCCGATCCGCGTCGAACTGCAGGCACTCACCCGTGAGGACTTCATCGGCATCCTCAACGACACCGAGGCCAGCCTGATCAAGCAGTATGTAGCGCTGATGGGCACCGAAGGGGTGACGCTGGAGATCACCCAGGATGCGATCGAGGCCATTGCTGACGCGGCGGTGCAGGTCAATTCCAGCGTCGAGAATATCGGCGCCCGACGCCTGCAGACGGTGATGGAACGGCTGGTGGAGGACATCAGCTTCGAAGCCCCCGACAAGCAGGGTCAGACCATCACCATCGACGCCGCCTTCGTCCGCGAGAAGGTGGGCGTGCTGGCGGGCGACAGCGATCTCAGCAAGTTCGTGCTGTAAGGGGCAATCTTCACCCCCACGGTGCTGCCCTCGGACTTGATCCGAGGGCCTTTGTCAGCGCACACCGCGTTACGAGTGGCCCTCGGGTCAGGCCCGAGGGCAGGCCGGTGGTGTGGAATGCCACAAGCACGCGCCTGCGCTAAACCCCTATCGTCCCACCTTCCGGCGGTTGAGTTCGTTGATCAGGGCCCGCAGATCCTCCACCTCAAGCTTGCCGATATCGCTGGCCAGCCGATTCGCGAGTTCCGTCGCCTCAGGCGCCAATCCGGCCGTGTCGATGGTGACCTTCGGGTCGCTCAGTTCCGCCAGCCGCTGCAGTTCCTCGGCCTCGTCCCAGATCACGTTGAAATAGGCGATGATGCGGTGGAGCAGGAAGCCGGTCGGCTTGCCGCGCTTGCCGTGTTCCAGCGCCGATAGGTACGCGCTCGACACGCCGAGCGCTGCCGCCATGTCCTTGAGCGACACGCCGCGCTCCTCGCGCAGCTCGCGGATGCGCTGGCCAAGCGGGGTCATGCGCGCCGCAGGCGCACATACCACGCCCCCTCCCCGCCATGGCCGCGGGCAGCAATGCTCCAGCCGGACACGTAGCGCGCCAGCGCCGGCTCGTTCAGCCAGACCGGCAGCATGGTTCTCAACACCCCGCGTTCGTTCATCGCGGCGATGAAATCGTCGTCGTTACGAGCACCCTTGCCGGTGATCACCAGCAAGGTCCGGTCGCCGCGCGCCGCCCGCGCCAGGATGAAACGGTGCAGCGCCTCGCGCGCTTCCGCCTGGGTCATGCCGTGCAGGTCGATGGTGCCGTCGATATCGATGCGGCCACGGCGGACCTTCTTGTGCGTTGCCGGATCCACTGCCTTGTCGGGAGCCGCCCGGTGCTGGGGCGGCGCCTGATACGGGGGCAGAAAGGGCTCGCGCGGCTGCAATCGCGGTTTGGGCGGACGGCGGATTTCGGGAGCAAGCGCCGTTTCCGGCGGCAAGGGCAGCGGGGCGTTGCCGTGGGGCTGCACCAGGCGCTTGCGCCGCAACGGCTCGACGGTTTCCGCTACCGCCGTCCACAGGTGGAAGTCGTGCGGGAGGCGCTTCGGCTCACGTTTCGACATGGCACGCGCCAACCGCCTCGGGATCAGTCGAGCTGGCTGGTGGCGACGACTTTCCAGTTGGGGTCGCGCGACTTGGGGTTGCGCTGGAAGGTCCACTCGTCGGCGACGGCCTGGATCTGCTCGGCATCGCCCTCGACGATGGTGCCGTCCTTGTCGCGAGTAGCCGAGACCACTTCGGCGTGGAAGCGCACGGTCACGATGACGTTGCGCTTGTCGTATTCAGCCTCGGAAATCTCCACCTTGGGCAGGCCGACAAAGGTGAAGTCCACCTTCTGGCCGGCGCCTTCGCGCTCACTGATGGCGCGGACGAAGCCATCATAAACGTCCTTGTCGAGCAGGTTCTTGAGCGTCTGCCGGTCGCCCTCGGCAAACGCCGTGACGATCATCTCATAGGCCTGCTTGGCGCCATCGAGGAAGAATTTCGGGGTGAAGCTGCTGTCGGCTTCCGCCACCGCCCGGAGGCCGGCGGCCAGATCGGCGTCGCCGCGGGAGAACTGTTCGATCTCGGATTCGAGCTTGCGGGCGCGCCGCTCGGTGTCCATCTCGGGAGCCGGTGCCGGACGCGGACGCAGCGGCACCACGGTCTCTTCGCCAGCCTCGGCCGGGCGGCGGCGCTCCATCGGCGGGCGCTCATTGCCGGTGCGCGTGCCAAGCACCGAGCGCAGCCGGAACAGCACGAAGACCGCCACGGCGATCACGATGAGCGTTGGCAGATCGAAGAATTCATCCATCGGACAGTAGACCTTTCGAGCGCCTTGCGGCGCGATCGCGCCTCGCCGGACGCCGGAACTGAACCTATATATAGACGAAGCTCATCCTGAAACCAGTTCACGATGGGTCAAGTTGCAACATGCCGCACCACGCATAGCGGGTGGCGAAGGGAGAACCGGCCGTGGCCCGATTGTTTCTGATAGGGGTGATCCTCTACCCGATCCTCGAAATCGCGGTGCTGATCAAGGTCGGCCAGACCATCGGCCTGTGGCCGACGCTGGCGCTGGTGATCGGCGCTGCGATCCTGGGTGGCATCCTGTTGCGCAATGAAGGGCTCGGGGCCGTGCGCCGGCTGGCCGGTACCGTGCAGCAGGGGCAATTGCCCGGGCGTGATCTTGCCGATGTGATGATGCTCGGCCTCGCGGCGGTGCTGCTGATGCTGCCGGGGCTGATCACCGACGTCCTGGCTCTGGCGCTGCTGCTGCCGCCGGTACGCCATGCCATCTATGGCTGGCTCGCCCGCCGGGTGACGGTGGTCGAGACCACGACCAGCTACTACCGGCATGAGTCTCCCGCCGATCCCCGGCTCGGCCAGCGCGGGACCATCGAGCTCGACGACGACGAGTTCCGGCCGCGCTGAACACCCCGGAAGCTTGTGACGGCGGGGCAAAAATGCTAGCCACCGCCGGAAAACTCGAGACACCAAAGGACAAGACCATGGCCGACGAGACCCAGGGCGGCGCCGCTCCGCAGGCAGCCGCCAACCCGCCTTCGATGAACCTCATTGGCCAGTATATCCGCGACCTCAGCTTCGAGAACCCGGGTGCGCCGGGCTCCATGCTCGGTGGCGGCGCCAATCCGGCCTTCAACGTCAACATCTCGGTTGGCGTGAAAAAGCAGAACGACGATACCTATGCCGTCGAGCTGACGCTCAACGCCAAGGCCAACCGCGAAGAAGCAGTGCTGTTCAACGTCGAGCTCGTCTATGGCGGCGTGTTCCGCATCCGCAACATTCCGGACAACCAGCTCAGCGCCATCCTGATGATCGAGTGCCCGCGGCTGATCTTCCCGTTCGCGCGTCAGGTGCTGGCCAATGTCACCCAGCAGGGCGGCTTCCCGCCGCTGATGATGGAGCCGGTCGATTTCACCGCCATCTACCGCCAGAACCTGCAGAAGCTCGCGGCCCAGCAGCAGGCCGGCGGCGGCGCCGCTCCTGCCCCTGCCAATGGCGGCGGCGAGCCTACGGTGAACTAGGAATCAAAACGGCGCCTCCGGGCGGCGTTTTTGTTTGGAACAAGCGTTCTCATAGACCTCACCCTGAGCTTGTCGAAGGGCGAGGTCGCGGCCCGGTGTTACCGACCTCGTGGTTCGACAGGCTCACCATGAGGTCTGCGAAACCTCCGGGTGTCCGAAACTATTCCGCTGCGACCACGGCTTCGGCCGGTTCGGCATAGCGGGACCAGATCGAGTCCGCTCCGAGGGATTCCACCATGGTCATGTGTGCGGCCAGTTCGGCCTCGCTCACGCGCGGCGGCAAAGGCGTCGGCCGCGGCCGGGCCGGCACCCGCGTTGCCATGGCGGCGGCGGCAGAAACCTCGATCTCGGCGGTCAGCGCCAGCGACACCTGCTTGCCGCCGATCAGCTCGAGATAGACTTCGGCCAGGATCTCGCTGTCGAGCAAAGCGCCATGCAGCGTGCGGCGGGAATTGTCGATGCCGTAGTGCTTGCACAGCGCATCGAGGCTGACGCGGGCGCCGGGGTGCTTGTCGCGCGCCAGCATCACCGTATCGACCACGGGATTGCCGAGCGGCCGCCGGCCCGACTGCTTCAGCTCGTAATTGAGAAAGCCGATGTCGAAGCTGGCATTGTGGATGACGAGCTGGGCGTCGCCGATGAAGTCGAGGAACTCGTCTGCCACCGCCTCGAACACCGGCTTGTCGGCCAGGAATTCGTCACTCAGCCCGTGCACCCGGAAGGCTTCCTCGGGCATGGAGCGGCGCGGATTGATGTAGACGTGATAGTGGCGGCCGGTCGGGATGTGGTTGATCAGCTCGACGCAGCCGATTTCCACCAGTCGATCCCCGCCCTCGGGGGCAAGGCCGGTGGTTTCGGTATCAAGCACGATCTCGCGGTTCATCTCAGTCCTTGCCGGTACGGATCGAATCGACCAGCGCTGCCACAGCGGCACGAGTCTCGGCGATCGACGTGCCGGTGTCTATGAGGTAGTCGGCGCGCCCCTTCTTTTCGGCCTGCGGCATCTGCCGGGCAAGCATGGTGTCGAGCTTATCCCCGCTCATTCCCGGCCGCGCCAGGGCCCGGCGGCGCTGCTCGGCCTCCTCGACATGGGTCACCGCGACCGCGTCGAACCCGTAGTCGTAGCCGCTTTCATAGAGCAGCGGCACTTCCACCACCGCCAGGGCATATCCCGCCTCCTCGGCACTGGCGAGAAAATCGCCGATTCGGCCGCGCACCAGCGGATGAACCACCGCCTCGAGTTTCTCAAATCCGGAGGGGTTGGCCCGCAACCTATCGGCCAACTTCTGCCGATCGATCACGCCATCCACGGCAACACCGGGAAACAGCGTCTCCACCGCCTGTACGGCTTCGCCCGCATAAAGCTCGGCGACCGCCGCATCGGCCGAATAGACCGGCACGCCAAGATCCTTGAACGCCTCCAACACCGTCGACTTGCCGGTAGCGATGGAACCAGTCAGCCCGAGCCGGAACATCACCCCTCCAGTGTTGCTTCGATACGAGCGCGCAGGTCCGGCGTCACGTTCGGCCGCACCCCGAACCACGCCTCGAAGCCCGGCACCGCCTGGTGCAGCAGCATGCCCAAACCATCGACGGTCCTGAGCCCCTGCGCCCGCGCATCGGCGAGCAGCGGCGTGACCAGCGGCGAATAGACGATGTCGGTCACCAGCGTGTCGGGCCGCAACGCGGTGGCGTCGAACCCCTCGAAGCGCGTCCCGTGCATGCCGACCGACGTGGTGTTGACCACCAGCCCCGCATGCGGCGCGGCATCGGCGAGCGCATCGAGCGTAGCCACAGTGATATCGCCCTCGAATTCGGCTGCCAGCTTGTCGGCCGTGGCGCGGGTGCGGTTGAGCAGCAGGATGGGAATGCCCCGGCTCTGCAGCGCCACGATCACCGCCCGCGCGGCGCCACCCGCCCCCAGCACCAGCGCCCGGTCCAAGCTGTCGGACCAGCCGGGTGACCCGGCATCGAGATTGCCGAGAAAGCCGAGATAGTCGGTGTTGGTGCCGTGTACCTTCCCGTTGCGGGCGACCAGGGTGTTCACTGCCCCGATCTGTTCCGCCAGCGGATCGACAGTGTCGCACAGCTCGAACACCGCTTCCTTGTGCGGGATGGTGACATTGCCGCCGGCAAACTCACCCGAACGCAAGCGCTCGAAAAAACCCGGCAGCGCTTCGGGCGACACGTCGATGGCTTCATAGCTGCCGTCGATGCCGTGCTCGGCCAGCCAGGTGCCGTGGATCAGGGGCGAGCGGGAGTGGGCAATGGGATGGCCGATGACGAAGGCTTTGATGGTCACTGCAGAAGTTCCGGCGCAAGGGTCCTGAGGGCGGAGAGCACCGGCAGCAGCGGCAGCCCGAGGATGGCGAAATAGTCGCCATTGACGCTCTCGAACAGCCGGGCGGAAGGCCCCTCCAGCCGATAGGCGCCGACCGACCCCAGCACCGCCTCGCCTTCGAGCTGGAGAACCCGGTCGCGTTCCTCGGTCGAGAACTCGTGCATGGTCAATTCTGCCGTCTGCAGCCCGGACCAGAGCACCACGCCATCGCGTATCAATGCGGCAGCGGCATGCAGGCGGTGCGTCTTGCCGCGCAACCGGTCGAGCTGCGCCGCTGCCTCTTGCATCGTCTCGGGCTTGTGGAAGAGTTCCGTGCCGAGGCTCAGGGTCTGGTCGGCACCGAGCACCATCCGCCCCGGATGGCTTGCGGACACTGCCATCGCCTTGCTCTCGGCAAGACGTCGAGCAACGTCGCGCCCGTCTCCGCCAGCGGCGATCGTCGCCTGTTCCTGTGCTCGCTCGTCCAGGCTGGCTGGCACGGTCTTCACGGCAAGACCGGCTTGTTCCAGCAGGGTTTTTCGGGTCTGGCTCTTGGACGCAAGGATCAGCATGGCCGATCTTTTCCACACAGTTCTCCCCGCCTCAACCGGGAACTGTGATCTCGACTCATGAGTTTTGGGCTGAGCCGAAGTTGTTCGACTTGGTTTACGAACCATTAACAGCCCGTTTCCGCACCCGCTCGCCCGGGGCTTTGGAGAAGTCTGGGGAAAGCTCCGCATGGCGAGAGGCCGTTGCCGACAGCTTCTCAACAGCCGGATTCGAATCGTTGACTCCGGAGTCGCCGGGTTAACGCTTCGTTAACCATTCCGGATAGGCGCTAGGAGGGCGCTGGCAAGATTCACACTCTGGACCTGCGCTGAACTGCCTGCGCCCTTGTGCCGCCATGCTGCCGATTGTGAACGGCCGCGAATTCCAGCAAAACACCCCCATGATGATGAAGATAAAAGAACAGAAAGATTCTTTTGGGTTTGGAAGGGCGCCATGACCGACACATCTCGCCCGGAGCGGGCGCTGCTCAACACGGTGCTCGGACAGCGCCAGGAGCGCCCGCCGATCTGGATCATGCGCCAGGCTGGTCGCTACCTACCCGAATATCGCGAAACCCGCACCAAGGCCGGTAACTTCCTCGACCTCTGCTATACGCCGGATCTGGCGGTGGAAGTCACCCTGCAGCCGTTGCGGCGCTTCGATCTCGATGCAGCGATCCTGTTCTCCGATATTCTTGTCGTGCCCGACGCGCTCGGCCAGTCGGTGCGTTTCGCAACCGGTGAAGGCCCGCTCCTTGAACCGGTAACCGAAACCGGGCTCGGTGTGCTTCGCCCGGAACAGGCTTTGGAACGGTTGGCGCCGGTGCTGGAGACGGTATCGCGCCTCCGTGGCACCATCGACGCCGACAAGACCCTGATCGGCTTCTGTGGCTCTCCCTGGACGGTCGCGACCTACATGATCGGCGGCCGCGGTTCGCCCGATCAGGCAGCAGCGCGACTTTATGCCCTCCGCCACCCGGAGGACTTCGCCCGGCTCATCGACATTCTCGTCGACACTTCGATCAGCTACCTCGTCGCCCAGTTCAATGCCGGTGCCGACGTGGTGCAACTGTTCGAGAGCTGGGCCCTCAATCTCGACGAGGTGGCCTTCGCCAACTGGGTGATCGAACCCAATCGTCGCATCGTTGAGGGCGTGCGGCGCGTGATACCGGATGCGCCGTTCATCGGCTTTCCCCGCGGGGCGGCCGGAAACCTGCCGGCCTATGCCGCGGCGACCGGGGTCAACGCCCTCGGCCTCGACTATGCCACGCCGCTGGGCTGGGCCGGTTCGGCGCTGCCGTCCGCGTTGCCGGTTCAGGGCAACCTTGATCCGCTGCGCCTTGTCGCGGGCGGCGAGCAGCTCGACCGGCGTGTCGACGAAATCATTGCCGGCTTCTCGAACCGTCCGCACATCTTCAATCTTGGCCACGGCATCGTGCCGGAGACCCCGATCGCCCATGTGGAGCGGCTTGTCGCCCGGGTGAAGGGACGCTAGGAACGCGCTCATGCTCGAGTGGATCAAGGCCCTTCACGTCATTTCCGTCATCGCCTGGATGGCGGGCATGCTCTATCTGCCGCGCCTGTTCGTTTACCATTCGGTGGCCGAGATCGGTTCGGACAAGTCCGAGACCTTCAAGGTCATGGAACGCCGACTCTATCGCGGCATCATCACGCCGGCGATGATTGCCACCTGGTTCTTCGGCCTCGCCATGGTCGCCCATGGGGTGGTCGACTGGAGCCAGGGCTGGCCTTGGGTCAAGGCTGTGGCAGTGATCGCGCTCAGCGGCATTCACGGGATGCTGGGCAGCTATCTGCGCGCCTTTCGCGAGGATCGGAACACCAAGCCGCAGCGCTTCTTCCGCATCATCAACGAGGTGCCCACTGTTTTAATGGTCATCATCGTCATCGCGGTGATCGCCCGGCCGTTCTGACCGGCAACAACCGGTTTCACTTGAATCGTTTTCCTTGGCGGGTCCACCTTGAAACTTGCCGAGGATCACGCTACATCACCCGCCAACGCATCCGACGTCTTTTCTGGCTGACCTCCCCGGTCGTGCCCGCGATGCCTACCCCCTCCCCAAGTATCTGCGTCCTTCGCCGATCCCGTTTCCCGCCAAAGGGTCAAACCGCTCTATGCAGAATGTGAAGCTCAGTGAGCTCAAGGCCAAGTCACCGGCCGAATTGCTTGTGTTCGCCGAAGAATACGAGGTCGAGAACGCCTCGACTATGCGCAAGCAGGAGCTGATGTTCGCCATCCTCAAGCAGTTGGCGGAGCATGAGGTCGACATCACTGGCGAGGGCGTGGTCGAGGTTCTGCCCGACGGTTTCGGTTTCCTTCGTTCGCCGGATGCCAACTACCTGCCGGGCCCCGACGACATCTATGTCAGCCCGTCGCAGATCCGCCGCTTCGGCCTCAGGACCGGCGACACCGTGGAAGGCCAGATCCGGTCGCCCAAGGAAGGCGAGCGCTATTTTGCGCTGCTCAAGGTCAACACCATCAATTTCGAAGATCCCGAGGCCGTCCGCCACAAGGTCAACTTCGACAACCTCACCCCGCTCTATCCCGAAGAGCGCCTGCGGATGGAACTGCCGGACCCGACCCTCAAGGATCGCTCTGCCCGCATCCTTGATCTGGTGGCACCGCTCGGCAAAGGGCAGCGTGCCCTGATTGTTGCGCCGCCGCGCACCGGTAAGACCGTTCTGTTGCAGAATATTGCACAGTCGATCGCCACCAACCACCCCGAGTGCTACCTCATCGTGCTGCTCATCGACGAGCGCCCCGAGGAAGTCACCGACATGCAGCGCTCGGTGAAGGGCGAGGTCATCTCCTCGACTTTCGACGAGCCCGCCTCCCGCCACGTGCAGGTCACCGAGATGGTGATCGAAAAGGCCAAACGCCTGGTCGAGCACAAGCGGGACGTGGTGATCCTTCTCGATTCGATCACCCGCCTCGGCCGCGCCTACAACACCGTCGTTCCGAGCTCCGGCAAGGTGCTGACCGGTGGCGTTGACGCCAACGCCCTGCAGCGCCCCAAGCGCTTCTTCGGTGCCGCCCGTAACATCGAGGACGGCGGCTCGCTGACCATCATTTCCACGGCGCTGATCGATACCGGCTCGCGCATGGACGAAGTGATCTTCGAAGAGTTCAAGGGCACCGGTAACTCCGAAATCATTCTCGATCGCAAGGTCGCCGACAAGCGCGTCTTCCCGGCCATCGACATCACCAAGTCGGGCACCCGCAAGGAAGAGCTGCTAGTCGAGCCGGACATCCTCAAGAAGATGTACGTCCTGCGCCGCATTCTCAATCCGATGGGGACGATCGATGCCATGGAGTTCCTGATGGACAAGGTCCGTCAGACCAAGACGAACTCCGACTTCTTCGACTCGATGAACACCTGACCTCATGCGTGACGGCGACACCATTGCGGCGCTGTCCTCGGGCGCGCTGCCCGCCGGTGTTGCCGTCATCCGCCTCTCCGGCCCCCAGGTGCCGGACCTGCTCGAACGCCTTGCCGGTGGCGTACCCGAGCCTCGCAAGCTGGCGCTGCGCCAGATCGGCGCCGATACCTGGCTCGACCGTGGGCTCGTAGCCTACTTCCCTGCCCCGCACAGCTTTACCGGCGAGCACTGCGCCGAACTACAGGTCCATGGCTCGCCTGCCGGTGTTCGTGCGATCCTCAAGCTCCTGGTGCAGCACGGCGTGCGTCTCGCCGAGGCCGGCGAGTTCACCCGCCGCGCCTTCGAGAACGGCAAGCTCGACCTCGTCACCATCGAAGGGCTGGGTGATCTGCTCGAGGCCGAAACCGAGAACCAGCGGCAGCAAGCGCTCGACCGGCTGGAAGGTGGGCTTACGCGCCAGCTCGACTCTTGGCGCGAGCAATTGCTGGATCTCCGCGCGGAACTCGAGGCTCGTCTCGACTTTTCCGATGAAGGCGATGTGGACGAACTCCCCGAGAGTTTTTCCGCTTCGTTGGTCGCGCTACGCCAGGACTTCGAGGCAGCACTCACTGGCTTCGATCGCGGTCGCCTGCGTCGTGAAGGCGTAAGGGTTGCGCTTGCCGGACCACCCAACGCCGGCAAGTCCAGCCTGATCAACGCCCTCTCCCGCTCCGACGTGGCCATCGTCACCGACGAAGCCGGCACCACGCGCGACGTCCGAGAGGTTCCGCTCGACCTTGGGGGTCAATTGTTCATTCTGCTCGACCTTGCGGGTTTGCGGGAGACGGACAGCAAGGCCGAGGCTGAGGGCGTACGACGGGCCGAAGCTGCGATCGCCGGAGCAGATCTGGTCCTATGGCTGGTGGCACCTGATCTACCCGAGTATCCCGCGCCGTCCACCCCTGCCCCGCTCTGGCGGATCGGCACCAAGTCGGACCTTGGGCAAGCAACTCAGGTCAAGCTGGCTCTGTCCACGCAAACCGGCAGCGGTGTCGACATTCTGCTCAACGCCATCGAAGAGTTTGGCGCCGACATGGTGCGGGGTGAACCGGTGTTGGTCAGCCGCGAACGCGACCGGCAGGCCCTGCTTGCTGCAGTGGAGGCGGTCCGCGAGGCCGAGCGCGTGGTGGCACAACCCGAGCTCGCGGCAGAATCGCTGCGGCGAGCGTCGCACGCTCTCGAGCGGCTGCTGGGTCGCCTCGACCCCGAGCGTGTGCTCGACCAACTGTTCTCACGCTTCTGCATCGGCAAGTGATTCACGTGAAACACGGCTGTGAACAGGCGTGGATTGATTCACGTGAAACACTGCCCTAGAGCGGATCATCGGAGATGGTCATGACAGATTTCGACGTCATTGTTGTAGGAGGCGGGCACGCGGGCTGCGAAGCCGCGGCCGCTTCGGCGCGCCTGGGCGCCCGCACCGCTCTGATCACCCACCGATTCGACACTATCGGCGAGATGAGCTGCAACCCGGCCATTGGTGGTCTGGGCAAGGGCCACCTGGTGCGCGAGATCGATGCGCTGGACGGCCTGATGGGTCGCGTGGCCGACCAGGCCGGCATTCAGTTTCGGGTGCTGAACCGCCGCAAGGGACCGGCAGTTCGCGGCCCACGTGCGCAGGCCGACCGCAAGCTCTACAAGCAGGCGATGCAGGCAGCCATCACCGACCAGCCGAACCTTACCGTCATCGAGGGGCAGGTTGACGACATAGAGGTCGTTGATGGTCGCGTCAGCGGCACCGTGCTGCTGGACGGCCGTCGCTTCTCCACCTCTGCCGTGGTTCTCACCACCGGCACTTTCCTCCGTGGCTTGATTCATCGCGGCGAAGAAACCGTGCCGGCCGGTCGCGTCGGCGAGAAGCCGGTGCTTGGCCTCTCCACCCGCCTCGAAACCATGGGCCTGCGGCTTGGCCGCCTGAAGACCGGCACCCCGGCCCGGCTCGACGGCACCAGCATTGACTACGCACAACTGGAAGAACAGCCCGGCGACGACGTCCCGGAGCCATTCTCCAGCCTGACCGAGGCGATCACCACGCCGCAGATCAGTTGCCACATCACCCACACCACGGCCGAAACACACCGGATCATCGCCGACAATCTCCACCGCTCGGCCATGTATTCGGGGCGCATCCAGAGCCGCGGCCCGCGCTACTGTCCGTCGATTGAGGACAAGATCGTCCGTTTTGCCGATCGCGAAAGCCACCAGATCTTCCTTGAGCCGGAAGGGCTCGATGACAGCACCGTGTATCCCAACGGTTTGTCCACGTCCCTCCCCGCCGAGGTCCAGGAAGCGTTCCTGCGCTCGATGCTGGGGTTGGAGAATGTCCGGATCATCCGTCCGGGTTACGCCATCGAATACGACTATGTCGATCCGCGCGAGCTACACTCCACCTTGGAAGTTCGCCGGCAGCCCGGCCTTTATCTCGCCGGGCAGATCAATGGCACCACCGGCTACGAGGAAGCCGCTGCCCAAGGTGTGCTCGCCGGCGCCAATGCGGCCCTGGCTGCCGCGGGACGTGAATCGCTCGTGCTGTCCCGCACCGACAGCTATCTCGGCGTCATGGTTGACGATCTCGTCACCCGTGGCGTCTCCGAGCCCTACCGCATGTTCACCTCGCGCGCCGAGTTCCGCCTGCATCTGCGCGCCGACAACGCCGATCAGCGGCTGACGGAACTCGGGACAAAGCTCGGCCTCGTTGGCGAAGAGCGCCAGGAGATCTACGCTCGCAAGGCCAGCGAACTCGGCCGGGCCAGGTCCCTGCTTAGTCGGCTGACCATTACTCCCAGCGCCGCTCGCAAGGCCGGCGTGCCGGTGAATGCCGACGGCAAGGTTCGAACCGCCTTCGAGCTGCTGTCCTATCCTGACATCGACACGACAGTGGTGCAGCGCCTTTGGCCCGAACTGAACGACGTGACCGCGTCCATCATGGAACAGGTCGCTGTCGACGCGCAGTACGCGGTCTACCTCGACCGGCAGCGCAACGACATCGAAGCGGTACGCCAGAACGAACAGCGGGCCATCCCGTCCGACTTGGACTTCACCGCCATTGCCGGCCTCTCATCAGAGCTCCGGCAGAAGCTGCAGCAGCACCGCCCGACCACAATCGCGCAAGCTCAGGCAATCGACGGGATGACCCCTGCCGCCATTACGCTTCTGCTTGCAGTGATTCGTCGGGGTGAGTTGCGCCGGGCCGGGTGATGAGCAATCTGCCGTCCATCGAGCGCTATCTGCCGTTCATGTTTCGTTCAGCTTCGTTCATCGAGGCGGACCTTCAGGCGTATGCCGAGCTGCTGAACCGCTGGCAATCGGTTCAGAACCTTGTTTCACGTGAAACTCTTAGCGCCCTCTGGGAGCGGCATTTCGCGGATAGTCTGCAACTGCTCCCGCTTCTACACAGTACTGACAAGATCTTCCGGGATCTTGGCAGTGGCGGCGGCTTCCCCGCCCTGCCCCTGGCAATCGCCTGCAAGGGCGACGGCCGGCACTTTCACCTGGTTGAGCCGACGGCCCGTAAGGTCAGCTTTCTCCGCACGGTTGCTCGAGAACTTGATCTTTCCGTGACGGTCCACGGTAGCCGCATCGAGCAACTTGATTCACGTGAAACACCGGACGTCATCACATCCCGGGCGTTGGCTTCCCTGCCGCAGCTCTGCAGCTGGATGGCGCCGTTCTTCGGCTCCAAAACCCGCGCGCTGCTGCACAAGGGCAAGGAACATGGTGAAGAAGTTCGTGAGGCGCGTGCGCAGTGGGATTTCGATGTGGTAGAACATCGAAGCGATACCGATCCTGCGGGAGTCGTGCTGGAGATCAGCAATCTGCGGGAGCGGCCAACAGCGTAACGGCAGATTCGTGGAGGCCGGCCTTGGCGCCTAGAATTCTTACCTTGGCCAATCAAAAGGGCGGCGTGGGCAAGACCACGACGGCGATCAATCTCGCGACGGCTCTCGCCGCCATCGGCGAGCGCGTCCTGATCGTCGACCTCGATCCGCAGGGCAACGCCTCCACTGGCTTGGGGATTTCTCGTTCGGATCGCGAAGTCTCCTCGTACGACCTGCTCGTCGGCGAAGCCACCGTGGCGCAGGCAGCGGTCATGACCACGGTACCGAACGTCGCCATCGTACCGTCAACCATGGACCTGCTCGGCGTCGAGCTGACCATTGCCGGACAGGCCGACCGCGCCTTCAAGCTACGCAATGCGTTCAAGCAACTTGGCGATCTCACCATTGCCGACCGGCCGGTCAGCTATATCCTTATCGATTGCCCGCCCTCGCTGAATCTGCTCACGGTAAATTCCCTGGTCGCGGCCGACGCCGTGCTGGTGCCGCTGCAGTGCGAATTCTTCGCCCTGGAAGGCCTCAGCCAGTTGCTGCAGACCATTGAGCAGATCCGCTCCACTCTTAACCCGCGCCTTTCCATTCAGGGCGTGGTGATGACCATGTTCGACAAGCGCAACAATCTCAGCGAGCAGGTGCTGCAGGACGTGCGCAGCGAAATGGGCGAACTCGTCTACGACACCGTCATTCCCCGCAACGTCCGGCTGAGCGAGGCGCCGTCTTACGGTAAGCCGGCGCTGCTCTACGATCTCAAATGTGCCGGCAGCCAGGCCTATCTGCGGCTTGCCACCGAAGTCATCCGTCGCGAGCGCCAGCTCGCGGCTGCCTAGGAGTTCCGCCATGACCGATAGACCCAATCGCCTCGGCCGCGGCCTCGCCGCCCTGATCGGCGACATGGCCAGCGTGGAAGGTGTGCGCGTCACCGAATCGAGCGGCGTCAAGCGCCTGCCGGTGGAACTGATCATCGCCAACCGCGCCAATCCGCGCCGCACTTTCGATAATGATCAGCTTGAGGAGCTGACGAACTCCATTCGCGAAAAAGGCGTGATGCAGCCGCTGCTGGTGCGGCCAAGCGAAGACCCGAACGTCTTCGAGATCATCGCCGGTGAGCGGCGTTGGCGCGCCGCGCAGAAGGCGGGGCTGCATGATGTCCCGGTGATCGTGCGGGAGGTGGGCGACAAGGAAGCGCTCGAACTCGCCATCATCGAAAACGTGCAGCGCGCCGATCTCAACCCGCTGGAAGAGGCCATGGGCTACAACCAGCTGATCGAGCAGTTCGAGTACACCCAACAGGATCTGGCGCAGGTGATCGGCAAGAGCCGGTCCCATGTCGCCAACACCCTGCGCCTTCTGCGCTTGCCCGAAGATGTCCGTGGCATGGTGTCGAGCGGTCAGCTCACCGCTGGCCATGCCCGCACGCTGATCACCGCCGAAGACCCGGCCACCTTGGCGCGTCAGATCGTTGACCAGGGTCTCTCCGTGCGCGAGGCTGAGGCCCTCAGCCAGCAACGTGAACCCGCAGCGCAGCGGCGCAAGCCTTCTGAAGCCGTGCGGGATGCTGACACGGTAGCCCTGGAGCGGCGGCTCTCGGATGCGTTAGGGCTGTCCGTGTCGCTGTCACACGGCGAACGTGGTGGACGGCTGGAAATCCGCTACCGCACGCTGGAGCAGCTCGACGGGCTGTGCCTGAAGCTGGCCGGCAGCTAGCCGCTCGCGGCCATCGTTGCAACGGCCAGCAGGGCTCGCCGCAGCGTTGCCTCGGCCAGGGCAGGGCGTCGGCGGCTTTCCGCCGTCGCGGACAGAATTCGTTCCGTGGCGGCCGCCAGGCCTCGGTCGGACCATTGCCGCAACTGCTGCTCGAGCGTACCGGCTCGCGAGAAATGGGGCCGGGGCTTTAACCCCTCGATGACGGCGCGAGGGGTTTTTCCTCCATCCACTTCTGTGCGCCAGCGCCGCAGATTGGCGAAATGGATTGTTGCCATGGCGAGCAGCCGCTGTGGGTCCACATTCGCACTGAGCGCCCGGTTGACGGCCAGCTCCAGCTTCTCGGCATGACCGCTTCCGGCGGCGTCGAGGATGGCGTCGATCACCAGCGCACCATTGTCGGCGCAGAGCAGCAGCACCTCGTCCCGACTGAGCGTCTTGGTTGTCGCGGCGTAGAGCGTCAACTTGTCCAGCTCGCGGCGGGTGACCTCACGGTCGTTTCCGAGGTTCTCGCGCAGCGTGGGGATGACGTCGGGGTCGATGCGGATACCTTCCTTGTTGAAGGTCTCGAGGATCAGGTTGGTCAGCATCTCGTCGCTGTCGGCGAAGCAGGGCAGGGCGCGGCCCAGCTTCGCGGTCTCCACAAGCGCGCGCAACGGATCGCGCGGCGGCAGATTGCCAGCTTCGACGATGATGGCGGTGTCGCCGGGATCGTCCCGAAGTTCGGTCAGCGGCATCACCAGCGATTTGCCGCCACCTCGCACCCGCACGATGCGCTTGCCGCCGAACAGTGAAACTGTCTTGGCTTCCACGGCGAGCAGCGAGGGATCGGCGTCGATCTCGCTTGCGTCCAGGGTGACGAGGCTCACGCCCTCCGGATCGTCGCCGCCCAGCTGACGGATCAGGCGTTGCGCGGTTTCCCGCACCAGACCGCCATCCGGTCCATAGGCGAGGAAGATGCCGGCCTGAAGATCCGGACGGGTGAGAAAGCGCGCAACCTCGTGCGCCTTGAGGGCAGTCATCAGCGGCTAAGATCGGCCAGCAGTGCCAAGCGCAGCGACTCGGCGACCGCCTTGGCGGCGCGCTCCGCTGCCTCGTCGGCAGCAGCATTGGCGGCCAGGACCTGGTTGGTCGAGACATAATCGGCCGTTGCCACGCGGGTGATGGTCAGCGGCCTGGCCTCGCCCGGGCGGGTGATCGTCAGGTTAGCCGTCACCATGACGCGCCGCGCATCGTTCATCAGGATGGTGTTGGTTTCGGCCAGGGTGGGGTCGGTGGCGACGCTGACCACCGTAACCCTCGCCTTCGGCGCATCGGGTGCTTCCGACGAGCCCAGACGCAAGCGCAGTTCCTGATAGATGATCTGCTCGAGCCGCCCGCTCGGCTCGGCGTAGTTCAGTGCCAGCGTTTGCTGGCCGGCCAAGGCTCCGGCGCCGCCATAAACGGGAGAGAAGCTGCAGCCGGCAAGCGGCACCGCCACGGCGACGAGCGCCGTGGCAAAGGCAAGGGAGCGGAACCCGCTAGACCACCACATTCACGATCCTGTCCGGTACGACGACGATCTTCTTCGGCGACTTCCCGTCCAGTGTGCGAAGAACGGCCTCATTCGACAAGACCAGTTTTTCGACCTCCGCCGACGGCAGGCCCTTAGCCACGGTAATCTCGGCGCGGCGCTTGCCGTTGATCTGGATCGGCAGCACCACTTCGTCGTCAACCAGCAGGGTAGGGTCGACCTCTGGCCACGGAGCGTCGGCGACCAGACCGCTCTTGCCCATGAGCTCCCAGCAGCTTTCGGCCAAATGCGGCATCATCGGCGCGATCAGTTGCACCAGGCGCTCCACGCCCTCCTCCAGCGCCGCGAGGCGCGTAGCGGGGGCAGCGGCTACGAGACCGATGCCGCGGCTCAAGGCGTTGGTCAGTTCGTAGATTTGAGCGACGGCACGGTTGAAACGCAGCCCTTCGATATCGTGGGCCACGCCCGCAACGGCACGATGTGCCGCCTTGCGCATGGCGGTTCCCTCTTCGTCTGCAGAACCCGCTTCAACGGTAACGAATTGCTGTCGCAACGCCACAGTATCGTTCACCAAACGCCAGACTCGCTGCTGGAAACGGCTGGCGCCTTCGACGCCGGCTTCGGTCCACTGCACGTCGCGTTCGGGCGGGGAGTCCGACAGCATGAACCAGCGGGCCGTGTCGGCGCCGTAGGTGGAGACGATCTCGTCGGGATCGACCACGTTCTTCTTGGATTTGCTCATCTTTTCGACCGAGCCGATGGTCACCGGCTCATTGGTCCTGAGATGGCGGGCCGAGCGGGCGTCCCCATCCGATTCGATAACGATGTCGGAGGGCGGTACCCATTCGCCGGTCTTGGCCTTGTAGGTCTCGTGGGTGACCATGCCCTGGGTGAAAAGCCCACGGAACGGCTCATCCAGCCCGACATGGCCGGTCGCCTTCATCGCCCGGGTGAAGAAGCGCGAATAGAGCAGGTGCAGAATCGCATGCTCGACGCCCCCGATATACTGGTCGACCGGCAGCCAACGATCGGCCACCGCCGGAACCGTGGGTGTCTCGGCGTCTGGCGCAGTGAAGCGCGCGAAATACCACGACGAATCCACGAAGGTGTCCATGGTGTCGGTTTCGCGCCGGGCAGCGCGGCCGCATTGCGGGCAGTCGACATGCTTCCAGGTCGGGTGGTGGTCCAGCGCATTGCCGGGCTTGTCGAAGGTCACATCCTCCGGCAGCACCACCGGCAGGTCCTTCTTCGGCACCGGCAGCGTGCCGCAGACTTCGCAGTGGATGACGGGGATCGGGCAACCCCAATAGCGCTGGCGCGACACACCCCAGTCGCGCAGGCGGTAGTTGACCTCCACCCGGCCCTGCGGCTTACCATCGACAGTGCGGGCGGCGAAGAACTCGGCGATGCGCTTCTTGGCATCCTCGATGCTCAGCCCATCCAGGAAGTCCGAGTGGAAGATGGTGCCGGCGTCGGTATAGGCCTCGGTACCCACCTCGAAACTGGCTGCATCGGCGTCCGGCGGCAGCACCACGGGCTTCACCGGCAGGTCGTATTTGCGGGCGAAGTCGAGGTCGCGCTGGTCATGGGCCGGGCAGCCAAAGATGGCGCCGGTGCCATAGTCCATCAGCACGAAATTGGCGACATAGACGGGCAGGGTGGCCCCGTCCACAACGGGGTGCTTCACCGCCAGACCCGTGGCGTAGCCCAGCTTTTCAGCCTTCTCGATGGTCTCGGTCGCCGTGCCATGGCGGCGGCACTCGGCGATGAACTCGGCCAGCGCCGGATCATCCTGCGCGAGTTCGCCGCTCAGCGGGTGATCCGGGGAGAGGGCGATGAAGGAGGCACCGAAAATGGTGTCCGGCCGGGTGGTGAAGACTTCGATGCTGTTGCGCGCGCTCTTGCCAGGCAGCAGCTCGAACAACAGGCGCAAGCCTTCGGACTTGCCGATCCAGTTGCGCTGCATGGTGCGCACCTTCTCCGGCCATCCGTCCAGACCATCGAGGGCCTCCAGCAGCTCTTCGGCCATGTCCGAGATCTTGAAGAACCACTGAGTCAGCTCGCGCTGCTCGACCACGGCGCCAGAACGCCAGCCCTTGCCGTCGATCACCTGCTCGTTGGCGAGCACGGTCATGTCGACCGGGTCCCAGTTGACCTTGCTCTGCTTGCGGGTCACCAGACCCGCCTCCAGCATGTCGATGAACAGCGCCTGCTGGTGGCGATAGTATTCAGGCTCGCAGGTGGCGACTTCGCGCGTCCAGTCGATGGCAAGGCCCATGGACTTGAGCTGCGCCTTCATGGTGGCGATGTTCTGCCGCGTCCAGGTGCCGGGATGAATGTTGCGTTCGATCGCGGCATTTTCGGCGGGCAGGCCGAACGCATCCCAGCCCATCGGATGCAACACGTTGCGGCCACGGGCGCGGTAATAGCGCGCCACGACGTCACCCATCGAGTAGTTCCGCACATGGCCCATATGGATACGGCCGGACGGGTAGGGGAACATCTCGAGCACATAGTAGGGCTCACGCGCATCGTCATTGCGGGCGACGAAGCTCTGGCGTTCATCCCAGATCTTCTGCCACTTGGGTTCCGTTTCACGCGGATTGTAGCGTTCGCCGCTCACTGGTTCGCTCGTCCTTGGGAAGGGGCCGCAGAGCGCCGGCCGGAAGGCTGGCGCAGCTTGCGTTCATTGGGGATTTTGGCTACCGGACCATCACCAGAAATCCCCAGCAAGGTCAACAGCGGCGCCATGAGTACAGACGCTCCCGGCCGGCTTCAGGCCATCCAGGCTATGGTGAACCGGGCCAGCAAGCGCTTCGATCCCGCCGGCCGACCGGTGAAGCTCGTTGCGGTGTCGAAGACCTTCCCGGCCGAGGCCGTCGAACCGCTGCTTGATGCCGGGCACCGGGTGTTCGGCGAAAACCGGGTGCAGGAGGCCAAGGACAAATGGCCCGCCCTGCGCGAGCGCTATCCGGATCTCGAGCTACACCTGATCGGGCCGTTGCAGACCAACAAGGCCCGCGAAGCCGTTGCGCTGTTCGACGTGATCGAGACGGTTGATCGCGACAAGCTCGCGGGTGTTCTCGCTGCAGAGATGAACCGGGCGGAGCGACGACTGCCCTGCTACGTCCAGGTCAATATCGGCGAGGAACCGCAAAAGGCCGGCGTCGCCCCTGGGGAGACCCTCGCCTTTGTGGAGCGCTGCCGCGAGGTTCATGGGCTCGACGTGGTCGGCCTGATGTGCATACCGCCGGATGGGGTGCCGCCCGGACCCTATTTCGCGCACCTTAACGGTCTGGCGCGGCAATCGGGGCTCGCCGGTCTTTCCATGGGCATGAGCGCAGACTTCGAAACTGCGATCGGCATGGGCGCTACGGTGGTGCGGGTGGGCTCCGCCCTTTTCGGCCGCCGCTGAGCCCAGCTTGACTTCGCTCTAGGGCAAACCACATCAGGTCTGCAACTTAAGTGCCCAAAGTCCCGTTTCTGCGGGAAGAATTGCAACACGCCGATGTGATTGGCAGCACCGGAATCGACGACTCTAGTGTTGCCTCTGGCGGGCACCAAGACCCGGAGACCGACGATGAACAAGCGACGCCTGCTGCTGGTGGACGATGACGCCGATCTGCGCCAGACCCTTGTCGAGCAGCTAAGGGACCAGCCGGAGTTCGAAGTGTTCGAGGCAGGCACCGCCAACGACGCTCTCAAGCTGCTGCGCGAAGTCAATATCGACCTCACCATTCTCGACGTCGGTCTTCCCGACATGGACGGCCGCGACATGGTCAAGCGCCTGCGCGAGGAGGGCTTTCGCAGTCCGATCCTCATGCTGACGGGCCACGATGCCGATGCCGATCAGATCCAGGGGCTCGAGGCTGGCGCCAACGACTACCTCACCAAGCCCTTCCGTTTCCCGGTGCTGCTGGCCCGCATCAACACCGCGCTGCGCCAGCACGACCAGAGCGAGGACGTGGTCTTCACCATCGGGCAGTACAGCTTCCAACCATCGGCCAAGCTGCTCGAGGCCAATGACGGAACCAAGGTGCGCCTGACCGACAAGGAAACTTCCATTCTGAAGTTCCTCTACCGGCAGGGTCCGAAGACGATCACCCGCGACA
Organism: Devosia albogilva; assembly: GCF_042685625.1. NCBI lineage: Bacteria > Pseudomonadati > Pseudomonadota > Alphaproteobacteria > Hyphomicrobiales > Devosiaceae > Devosia > Devosia albogilva. Next base: position 1,670,032 of record NZ_JBHUNP010000001.1, on the reverse strand, counting down.
TTCTGCTTAAGGAAGTCTGGGGCTACAATAATCGGGTGACGACCCACACGCTCGAAACCCATATCTACCGCCTGCGCCAGAAGATCGAGCGCGACCCGTCCAATGCCCGTCTGCTCGTCACCGAAGACGGCGGCTATCGCCTGGTGCCGTAAAAGTCCGTTCAAAACGACGGCAAATGCCCTATAGGTTGCTTCGGCTCCGCCTTGGCGGGGCCGAAACCGCATCCGGATAAGGGTTCATGATCAGGGACGATGCGGCCGAGGCGCTGGCGCGGGCCGAGTTTTTCGAAATCTGCGACGATCAGCAGCGAAGCATGCTGGCCTTCGCCGGCGACACGCGCCATTTCCATGCCGACGATGTGCTCTATCAGGCCGGCGACACGCCCGAGGGAGCCATGGTGCTGATCGAGGGCACCTTGCGCGTCAAACCCGAGGGCGCCGCCAAACCCTACGCTCTGTCCGAACCCGGAAGCGTCATCTCCGCCCTGGCGCTGGTGCTCGACAAAGCTCGTCCGATCACGGTTACGGCGGTCACCGACGCTCGGGTGCTGGTGGTGCCGCGTCAGGCGTTTCGGAAGCTGATGCAGCAGTCGCCGGACCTGGCGCAACGGGCCGCCGAGCGCATCGAATACGAGATTTCCGGCTATCTCGGCGCGCTCGAGCCGTTGCGCCAGCGGATGAAGGAATAGCCTCTAGTCGACTGCCAACAGGAACGCAGAGAGGTTGGCGTCGTAGCGGGCGGGGTCCGCGTGCCAGGACTGGATGTGATCGGCCTCGGTCCTGAGATAGCTGGTCACACCCTGGCGCTGCGCAACGAGCACATCGCTGGAACTCACCGGCACCACACGATCGGTCGAGCCGTGCGACAGGAACAGCGGACCATCGAAGCCAGCAAAGGTGCCCACCGTCTCTGCGTCGGCGAGGCGGATCGGCGCGGTGATGCCGCTGAACCAGAGCGCGCCCTGAGCCAGCCACGGCGCCAGTGGCAGCTTCATCTGCTGCATCTGCGCGGCAAGAATGCCGGCGAAGTCATTGGCCGCGGCATCAAGAACGACGGCTGAAACAGCGGTTGCGCTGTCGGAGCGCTGCAGAAACTGACCGGCAATCCCGCCGCCCATGGATTCCGCCACGAGAACGACGGAAGGGGCGCCTGCCGCCACTGCATAGTTCACGGCGGCTTCGAGGTCGCGCCATTCCGTCAATCCGAAGGCGTAGAGCCCGCTGGGGTCGGCCGGCGCATCGCTGTTATTGCGATAACTGATCAGCAAGACCGGCAAGCCGGCCTCGTGCAGCGTTGGCAGGAAGCGGTAGCCATTCTCGCGGCGGCCGCCGATGCCGTGCACGAAGATGGCCCAAGGCTTGGCGCTGTCGCTGTTGGCCGCGGGCACGAGCCACGCCGGCATGGAGCCGAGTTCTCCGTCGATGCCCACCGTCTCGAAGCTGTAGCCGAAGGCTGCATTCGGATCGCCTTCGTAGCCGATGTCTTCGGGCCGCTCGGGTGCTGGCCAACCAGAGTTCTGAACCGTGGCGGCACCAACCCGCAGTGTCTGCTCCAGGATGCGGGCGCCCTGCCAACTGCCGACGACGAGATAGCCGCAGACCAGGAAGGTGGCCCCGCCGAGAACCCAAGTGATCAACTTACGAGATGTAAGCACCGCTTACCTCCCCTTGAGCAGGCTAGAGCGAACCGAAGCGCGCTACCACCGGCACGTGATCCGACGGTTTGTCGCCGAAGCCGCGATAGGGTTTCAGGATCTCGGCGGCCGTGCAATGCGCCGCGACGTCCGCCGTCGCCCAGATGTGATCGAGGCGGCGGCCGCGATCCGACTTCTGCCAATCCTTGCCGCGATAGCTCCACCATGAGTAGAGCTTCTGGTCCGCCGGCACGTGCTTGCGTACGAGGTCCACCCAGCCATGGCCGCCATTGAGCAAGGCGGTCAGGGCTTCAGTTTCGACCGGCGTATGGCTGACGACCTTGAGCAGTTGCTTGTGGCTCCAGACATCGGTCTCGAGTGGCGCCACGTTGAAGTCGCCGGCAATGAGCTGGGCGCGGGCGAACGGCGCCTCGGCGAACCAGGTCTGGAGCTCGGACAGGAAGCCGAGCTTGTGCTTGAACTTGGGGTTTATCTCGGGGTCGGGTTCGTCGCCGCCGGCCGGGATGTAGAAATTGTGCAGCGTCACCGGGCCGTGGCCGAAATCGGTGACCGCCGAGACGTGGCGGGAATCATCGATCTCGCAGAACACGCGGCTCGAGATATCAGTCAGGGGCGTCTTCGAGACGATGGCCACGCCGTGGTAGCCCTTCTGTCCATGCACCGCCTGATGCGGATAGCCGGCGTCCACGAAGGCATTGCGAGGAAACTGATCGTTGGTGCACTTGATCTCCTGCAGCATCAGCACGTGGGGCTGGTGCTGCTGCAGCAAGTCCAGCACCATGCCGATACGCAGACGGACGGAGTTGATGTTCCAGGTGACGACTGAAGCGGGCATGGGTCTCGCGAGGTAAGGTGCAGCGACGTTTCACGTGAATCCGACGCAAAAGACAAGGCCCGGCACCTTTCGGGACCGGGCCTTAGAACTTGGACGGCTGCGAAGAGCTATTCGCTCTTGGCTTCGCCTTCGGCAGCGCTGGCCTGCTCGGCGGCAGCAGCAGCGGCTGCAGCCTCGGCGTCCTTAGCAGCCTGTTCGGCGGCAAAGGCCTCGGCAGCGGCGATCTTCTCGGCTTCACGAGCCTCGCGGGCGGCCTGAGCGGCTTCGCGCTCGCCGGCTTCGATCTTGCGGGTACGTGCGTTGGTCGATTCGAAGATACGCGCCGACTTACCGCGACGGTCGCGCAGGTAGTACAGCTTCGCACGACGCACCTTGCCGCGCTTGATCACTTCGATCGAAGCAACGTTGGGCGAGTAGAGCGGGAACACGCGCTCGACGCCTTCGCCGTAGGAAATCTTGCGGACGGTGAAGCTCTCGTTGAGGCCGCCACCGTTGCGGGCAATCACCACGCCTTCATAGGCCTGGAGACGCTCCTTGTTGCCTTCGGTGATCTTCACCCACACCTTGACGGTGTCGCCGTGGGTGAATTCGGGATGCTCGCGCTTGGCGGCGAGCGCCTGGAGCTGCTCGGCTTCGAGCTGCTGGATGATGTTGGTCATGGTCGATCCGTTTCGATCTTTTCGATGGAGCGATTTGCCGGCCCGAAGGCCGTCGCCCGGTCTTGGTTGGTGTAACGGAGGGTAGTCTTCTTGTTGCCAGGCGCGCCGGGTCCGAACCGCCCGTCACGCAATCGTCGCGCGTATAGGGGAAAACGCGGGGAGAGTCCAGCCTTCCGCTCCGGGTCCTACTTCAACAGGTCCGGCCGCCGCTGCCTTGTAAGGTCTTCACTTTGCTCCTGGCGCCATTTGCGGATGCGGGCGTGGTCGCCGGAGGTCAGCACCCCCGGAATGCTCCGCCCCTCGAATACCTGCGGCCGTGTGTACTGCGGATACTCCAGCAGCCCGTTTTCGAAGCTCTCTTCGGCATGGCTGTCTGCGCCGCCAAGCACGCCGGGGATCAGCCTTACAACCGCTTCAAGCAGGACCATGGCCGCCACTTCGCCGCCGGCAAGTACATAGTCCCCAATAGAGACTTCCTCGAGGTCCCGAGCGTCAATGACCCGTTGATCGATGCCTTCGAACCGCCCGCATACGATTACCGCACCGGGGCCAAGCGCCAGTTCCCGTGCTCGTGCCTGCGTCAGCGGCTTGCCGCGCGGCGACATCAGCAGCCGGGGCCGTGGATCTGCTGCCGGTGAGACTGCGTCGATGGCGCTGGCAAGGATGTCGGGCTTCAGCACCATGCCGGCGCCACCACCGGCGGGCGTGTCGTCCACCGTCCGATGCCGATCCGTAGCGAAATCGCGCAACTGTACTGTCTCGAGCGACCACAGACCGTCCGTGAGGCCGCGGCCCAGCACCGACGCCCCGAGCGTGCCGGGAAACAGGTCGGGGAACAGCGTGATGATCGACGCGGAAAAGCTCAATCCGGCTCTTCCTCGCCCTCCGGCGCGTCAAGCGGCACCACGATGGTCAGATAGCCGTCGGCGAGCTTTATTTCCGGCACCACGGCTTTGGTGAAGGGGTAGAGGAAGCTGTCGCCCGACTGCTCGTCCCGCACCTCGATGATGTCGCCGGCGCCATGGTTGTGGATCGCCGCGACGGTACCGATGACGGTACCATTGTCGATCCGCGCCTCGAGACCGATCAGGTCGGCGTGGTAGAAATCGTCCTCGTCGTCGGGATCGGGGAGGCGATCGCGATCGACATAGAGTTCCACGCCGTTGAGGCGCTCGGCCGTGTCCCGGTCGGAGACACCTTCCAGTGTCGCGATGACGACGTTCTTCTGGCGCCGAACCTTGGTGATGGTGACGGTGAGCCCCGCCCGGTTGGTGGCGAGCGGGCCATAACCGGCAATGTTTTCGGGTTCGGCGGTATGGGTGGCTATGCGGACCTCCCCCTTGATGCCGTGGGCGGCGCCGATCTGACCGAGAAGGATGGACTTGTTGCTGCGGCTCATGCGGCCTCGCTGGTTTTCGTGTCGTTTAGCAGGTGGATGCGCGGTTGCAAATCGGCCCGGGAACCATTGCTGCCGCCCTGTAATTGTCCTGCGGAAACACTGAATACCCGAGGAGCGATCCATGGCCCAGGTCCTGAGCAGCCGAGACGACATCAGACAATGGGTGGAAGCGCGAGGTGGCTACCCAATGCTGATGGACGTGCCGGAAGGGACCAGCAACCGCACGCTGCTGCAACTGACCTTCGGCCAGCACGCGCTCAACTCGGACAACAACGAAGGACCTGACCGCATCGGCGGCTTCCACCTCGTGAGCTGGGAAGAATGGTTCGCGGCGCTCGAAGAGGGGCAACTTGCCTTGCGCGTGTCCGACGATCCGGCGGGTGGCAATGAGGCCGAATTCGAGTTCGTGTCCAATGACGGCGAGGGGGAGACGACTGACGCGGCCCGCAAGCCCGCAGCCATCGACGTCCAATCGCCGACGCCCGAGGACCGCGGCTTCTAGCCTTCGTCGGCTGCTGCTTCGATGGCCTCCATGTCTTCGTCGGAGAAGCCGAAGTGGTGCCCAAGTTCGTGTATCAGCACGTGGGTGACGACCTCACCCAAGGTGTTGTCGTCGTTCTCGGCCCAGTAGTCGAGAATGGCACGGCGGTAGAGAAAGACGGTGTTAGGGAGCTGACCGGTCTGCGGTACGGCCCCATCCTGGGTCATGCCGATGCCGTGGAACAGGCCCATCAGTTCGAAAGGGCTCTCCATGCCGAAGCCTTCGAGCACGTCATCCTCGGCGAATTCGGCGACCGAGCAGGTCACATCCGCTGCAAGCGAGCGGAACGGCTCCGGCAAGGTGCGTAGGGCTTCGCTCGCCAGGGCCTCGATGTCGTCGAGGGTGGGCGCGTAGCGCCCGCCCCAGTCGTTCTGGCTCACTGCCACTCGCGAATGTCGACGAAGTGGCCGGCGATGGCGGCAGCAGCGGCCATGGCCGGCGAGACCAGGTGCGTGCGGCCCTTGAAGCCCTGCCGGCCCTCGAAGTTGCGGTTCGAGGTCGAAGCGCAGCGCTCGCCGGGCGCCAGCTTGTCCGGGTTCATGGCAAGACACATGGAGCAGCCCGGCTCACGCCAGTCGAAGCCTGCGTTCTTGAAGATGACGTCCAGGCCTTCCTGCTCGGCCTGTTCCTTCACCAGGCCAGAGCCGGGCACGACCATGGCAGAGACGTGGCTCGCCACTTTGCGGTCCTTGATCACGGCGGCAGCGGCGCGCAGGTCCTCAATGCGGCCATTGGTGCACGAACCCAGGAACACCCGATCGAGCTTGATGTCGGTGATCTTGGTGCCGGGCTTGAGGCCCATATATTCGAGCGCCCGCCACTTCGAGGCACGCTTGTTCTCGTCGGCGATGTCGTCGGGGTTCGGAACCACCCCGGTCACCGAGATCACGTCTTCGGGCGACGAACCCCAGGATACGATCGGCGGCAGGCTGCTGGCATCGAGCACCACGACCTTGTCGAAATGCGCGCCCTCATCGGTGTAGAGCGTCTTCCAATAATCGAGCGCCATGTCCCAGGCCTTGCCCTTGGGCGCACGTGGGCGGTCCTTCACGTAGGCGAAGGTCTTTTCGTCGGGGGCGATCAGGCCGGCACGGGCGCCGCCTTCGATGGTCATGTTGCAGACCGTCATGCGGCCTTCCATCGACAGCGAGCGGATGGCTTCGCCGGCGAACTCGATCACGTGGCCATTGCCACCGGCCGTGCCGGTCTCGCCGATGATGGCGAGGATGATGTCCTTGGCGGTGACGCCGGCCGGCAGTTGGCCGTCGACACGCACAAGCATGTTCTTGGCCTTCTGCTGCTTCAGCGTTTGCGTCGCCAGCACGTGCTCGACTTCCGAGGTGCCGATGCCGTGCGCCAGCGCACCGAAGGCGCCGTGGGTTGAGGTGTGGGAGTCGCCGCACACGATGGTCATGCCGGGCAGGGTGAAGCCCTGCTCGGGACCAACGATGTGCACGATCCCCTGCCGCCGGTCGAACGGGTCGTAATATTCGATGCCGAAGTCGCGGGTGTTTTCCTCGAGCGCCGCGATCTGCACCGCGCTTTCCGGATCAGGATTGGGCAGCGAGCGATCGGTCGTTGGCACGTTGTGGTCGACCACGGCGAGCGTGCGCTCCGGGTGGCGCACCTTGCGGCCGCTCATCCGCAGCCCCTCGAAGGCCTGCGGGCTTGTCACTTCGTGGACGAGGTGCCGGTCGATATAGAGGAGGGAGGTCCCGTCCTCGTTGTTCTGCACCAGGTGGTCGTCCCAGATCTTGTCGTAAAGCGTGCGCGGATTGGCCATTCACGAAGTCCAGCAAAGAGTTTGGGGTCGTTCTAAGCCTCAGCCACTTGACGGTCAAGCACAACCGTACTCACGGGTACGGCATGGCGTGGTGTGGTGGTGGGGAGCGAGCGGCGCAAGTGTTTACGCTTCGGCTTAACGGGATCAACACGGCTCAGGACTAGCGTATGCAAGGGGCCAGCGCGGCCCGGTTGTGCGAAACGGAAGTCGCTTTGCAGTCACTTTGGCGTCTCGTCCTGTCGCTTGCGGGCCTGATGGGTGCGCGCCTTTCGGGCGCGGCGTTTGGGTTCCTCAGCCAGGTGGTGCTTGCCCGCACCTTCCTGCCGCACGATGTGGGCACGATCTTTCTCGGCATGAGCCTCACGGCCTTTGTCAGCCTGCTCATCACCGGCGGCTATCATTCGATTGCGCTGACCTATCTGGCGCGTTTCCAGGCCTTCGGCCGCAGCCGCCTCGTGGAAGCCTTCCTCACGGCAGCGCGGCGCGACATGTACGCGCTGACCGCACTGTTTCTGCTGCTTGCGCCGGCTGCCTTCGTCCTGCCGCTCGAGGACGGCATGGCCAAAGCCGTGCTGTACGGCGTGCTTGCTGCGATCCCGGTTGCTGCAATCCGCCTCAACAACAGCGCCGCCAACGCGCAGCGGCGTTTTGCGCTGTCCTATATGCCTGATTTCGTCGTCCGGCCCGGATTGCTGCTGGCGTTCCTGGTCGTCATGATCCTGTTGGGCCTGCCTCGCACGATCGATGCGGTGCTGATCGCAACAGTGGTGATCTCGCTGCTGGTCGCCGTCGGTCAGGCGATCATCATGGGTTCCGACAATGCCTTTGGGCGGCAGAGTGGAGACGCACCGCAGCGCGATCTGCGCACGTTCTACCGTCGACGCGCTGCCGCGATGCTGATGGTCACGATCGTCGCCGGCGCCACAGCGGATCTGGTCGTGCTGCTCGGGGGCCTGTTCCTGCCACCCGATCAGGTGGCAGTACTCGGTGTCGCCATTCGGGTTGCCGCGTTGGTCGGGTTCTTCAGCACGGCTTCGCAGCAATTTGCCCTCCGCGATCTCGCCACCTCGATGGCGACGAACCGGGCGGCGACGAGTGGCATTCTCTGGCGCACCAATCTCATCGCCTTGGCAACAATGCTCGGCACCACCGTGCTGGCGATCATATTCGGCCCGCTGGTTCTGGCGCTGTTCGGTCCGGAATACGTTGCGGGCTACTGGCCCCTGGTGATCTTCCTGTTTAGCCAATCCGTGCGAGTCATGGGCGGGATGAACGCCCATCTGCTGTCGCTGGGCGGGCACCAGGTACGCAGCGCCCGCCTGTGCCTCATGGCTGTCGTGATGCTGGTGGCGGTCGCGGCGGTGCTGACACCGGCCTGGGGCCTTGTGGGCATTGCCTCGGCGCTGCTGGTGGCAGAAATCTTCTGGGCAGTCAGCCTTGGCATGCTCACGCAGCGGCTCGAGGGGCGCAGAGGCGACATCTTTCAGGGGCTTGCCACTCACCGAATCTTCACCGCAGTCCGATAAGCCGCTGGTGGGCCAATAGCGCCGGTGCCGAGCTTCGGCTATGGAGACACGGCCCGCGGACAAGCCTCTTCCCATGACCCCAGACTCGCCCAAGATCAGAACCGCTTTGCCGGCAGGCGCCGTTGTGCTCGGTGGCTCCTATGGTGCGCTGGCGGTGGCCCGCAGTGTCGGCCGGCAGGGACTTGGCGTGGCCTATCTGGCCAGCACCGACACGGTCGCCCAATACTCCAAATATGTACGGCACCACGTTGCCTGGGACGGACCAGGCGCACCCCGCGCCCTCGAGCAGCTGTTTGGCATTGCGGGTGAGTTACAGCTCGACGGGTGGATCCTGCTGCCTGCCAGCGACCATGACGTTCAGTTCGTCGCCCAGAATTACGATGTGCTCAGTCAACGCTTCTCGCTGGTGACGATGCCCTGGTCTGAGCTCGAGCAGCTCAACGACAAGGGGCAGCTATACCAATTGGCCGAACAGCTGGGGATCGAATTCCCGCGGGTGTTCTGGGACGGAAAGACGCTTCGCACGGCGCCTGAACACGTCCGGTTGCCAGCGGTGATCAAGCCAGCGTCTACCGAAAAAGCGAACCCGTTGACCAAGGCCAAAGCCTGGAAGGCGGAAACTGCCGGGGAGTACCGGCAGAAGTTCGATCTTGCGACCAGCTATATGGGCCCTGCGGGATTCGTGGTGCAGGAACTGATTCCGGGCGATGGGACCACGCAGTATTCGTATGCCGGGCTGTGGGATCACGGGCGCGAGCTCTGCGGGCTCACAGCGCGTCGTGCGCGGCAGTATCCGGCCGAGTTCGGCACCAGCCCGTTCGTCGAGACGGTCGAAGTGCCCCGGGTGCTGCAGGAGAGCCGCAGACTTCTCGAGGCCGTTCGATATCACGGCCTGGTGGAGGTCGAGTTCAAGCACGACCGGCGCGATGACAGGCTGAAGCTGCTCGACGTCAACACGCGGGTGTGGGCCTGGATCGGCCTTGGGGCAGCGGCGGGGCTGGATTTTCCGTTGCTGGCGGTCGCGCTGGCCAGCGGCCTGTTTCCCGGCGTGGCCGAGCCGATCTACGGCGCCAGCTGGATCCATCCAATTCCCAATACGGCGTCACTGCTCACCAGCCTCGTCGGCAGCGGCCGGCTTGGCTATGCCGGCCGCCGGTCGTTGCGGCGGGGTTCGGTGTCTTCGATCTATGCCGCAGATGACTGGTGGCCGGCGCTGGCGGAACTGCCGGTGCAGGTCACCCGACGCCTCAAGGGGTTGCTCCGCCGCGGCTAGTGGCGGAAGTGGCGCATGCCGGTCAGCACCATGGCGATGCCGGCCGCATCGGCCGCCTCGATGACCTTGGCATCGTTCACCGAGCCGCCGGGCTGGATCACGGCGGTGGCACCGGCAGCGACCAAGGCCTCCAGACCGTCGGGGAAGGGGAAGAAGGCGTCGGAGGCTGCGACCGAGCCTTCTGTCAGTGCGCCTTCCAGCCCCGCGGCCCTGGCGGCATCGATGGATTTCCTGTGCCCCGTGAGCGAAGAATCGACGCGGCTCATCTGGCCGGCACCGATGCCGACGGTAGCACCGTCCTTGACATAGACTATGGCGTTGGACTTGACGTGCTTCGCGACTTTCGCGGCGAGGCGCATGTCGGCCACTTCCTGCTCGGTGGGCTGACGCCTAGTCACGACGTTGAGGTCGCAATCATCCACGTTGCGGTTGTCGCGACCCTGGACCAGCAGGCCGCCGGCAACCGAGCGGACGGTCAACCCGTCCGCCTTGGGATCGGCGACGCCGCCGGTGAGGAGCAGGCGGAGGTTCTTCTTGGCCGCGATGATCTCCTGCGCCTCGGGCGTCGCGGAGGGGGCGACGATCACCTCGGTGAAGACCTTGACGATCTCGTTGGCGGTGGTGGCGTCGATTTCGCGATTGGTGGCGACGATGCCGCCGAAGGCGGAGACCGGGTCGGTCCGCAGCGCCAGCCGGTAAGCCGTGACGAGGTCGGCGGCGGTCGCGACACCGCACGGATTGGCGTGCTTGATGATGGCGACGGCTGCGACTTCGGCAGGATCAAACTCCGACACCAGTTCGAATGCGGCGTCGGTGTCGTTGATGTTGTTATAGCTCAGCGTCTTGCCTTGCACCTGGGTGGCGGTGGCGACGCCCGGCCGGTTCTCGCCCGTGGCATAGAAGGCCGCCCACTGGTGCGGATTCTCGCCATAGCGCATGACCTCCCGCAGGGTGCCGGCAAAGCTGCGGTAGCCGACATCGGGGTAGTCGATCTCACGCGCGAACCAGGCGGAGATGGCGCTGTCATAGGCGGCAGTGCGGGCATAGGCCTTCGCCGCCAGACGCTGGCGCAGGGCGTAGGGAACGCCGCCGAACCGTACGGCCTCCAGCACTTCATCGTAGTCGGTCGGGTCGACGATCACCGTCACGTAGCGGTGGTTCTTGGCTGCCGAGCGCACCATGGCCGGGCCGCCAATGTCGATGTTCTCGATGATGTCGTCGTAGCCTGCACCCGAAGCTACGGTCTTTTCGAAGGGGTAGAGGTTCACGGCGACGAGGTCGATGGCGCCGATCTCGTGGGTGTCCATCGCCGCCTTGTGCTCGGCATTGTCGCGGACCGAGAGCAGACCGCCATGCACCTTGGGGTGGAGAGTCTTGACGCGGCCGTCCATCATTTCGGGGAAGCCGGTGAGGTCGGAGATCTCGCGGACCGGCAGGCCGGCTTCGCTGATGAGGCGGTGGGTGCCGCCGGTCGAAACCAGTGCGGCGCCGGCTTCGCTGAGCCCCCGCGCGAACTCGGCCATGCCGGTTTTGTCGAAGACCGAAAGCAGGGCGCGGCCGACGCGGACAGTGTCGCTCATCTCACCAAATTCCATGTGTGTGCTGGTGCCGGCTCGCTAGCACGAAGCGCATTTGGCGCCAACCACCCGCTTACTGCTCCAGGGTGAAGATCCATGCGATCTCCGTGCCGGGGGCAACCGGCGCCTCGAGCACCAGTTGCCGCGTGCGGTGAAAGCCTAGATAGGCCGACTGACGGACGCTTTCCTCGTCGCGCAGGCTCGCGCCCTCCCAGAGGAAGCTCCAGATCTGCCCGTTCGGGAGCACCAGGCGCACGATAGCCTCGCCACGGTTTTGACGCACCATGGTGCCCGGGCCGAGATGAAACCGTACGGAGAGCAACCCCGTGCCGCCATTGTCGCCGACCAGCCGATCCTGCCCCACCACAGTGGTACCTTCCGACAGCAGGCTGATGCGGCGCTCGATCTCGAACCCGGTGCGTTTGGCGTAGCCTTGGCTGGTGATGGTCAGCGCGTGCTCGGCCGGATCGAGGGTGATCTGCGCGCCACCGGGGACGTCCTCGGCATCAATGGTCGGAGCCGAATGGGCGACGCCTTGGCGGAAGAGATCGCGGCTCTCGATGAGATCAGTGGGAGCAGGCCCGCAACTGCCGACAATGAGCTCGCTGCCGTGCGAGAGCTCGAAGGCGAGGGCACCGGCGTGGATGTCGCGATCCAGGCCCGGCGGAGGACGCAAACCGGAGTCGGCAATCACCACGGTGTCGCCATCGCGCAGGGTGCCGTAGCCGCCGAGCAGTTGAGATTTGCGCTTGGCCGCCGGGCCATGAGCCTGCACTGCGACGAGGATGTCATGCGGCAACTGGCCGGTGCCGTTGAAATAGACCGGTTCACCGGTCGACAGGGTCAGCGCATCGAGCGTTGCGTGCATGCGGTCGATCTGGGCGGCGAGTTCGTTGGCGGCTTCGCTCTTGGCTGAAGCGGCAAGTGGTCGGATGCTGGCGAGTTCCACGAGGAGCTGCAGCTGGAGCCGTGCGTTGCGCGACAGATGCAACCCACTCGGGTCGAGTTGGCTGGCAAGGGTGGCATTGAGCGCGTCGACGCGGCTGGCGAGATCGGCGGATTCGCTCTGGTCGCAGAAGGCGGCGCCAACCAGGGCTATGCCGGCGAGCAGGGCATCGGCCGGATCTCGGGCGAGCGGCGCGCGGAACTTGAGGCTCTGCACCTGGGTGCCGAGGACGCGCTGGATGGTGCGGGTCTGTTCGGCGGTGGCGTCTTCGAGCAGCAGCGCGAGGTGCCGCAGCCAATTGAGCACGCGTTGGGCAGTAAGCCCGACAGCCCAACTGGCACGGTCGAACTCGCCTTCGCGGCTGATCCAGTCCAGCACCAGAGTGCGGGCGAAGCGACGGGATGCGGGGTCACGCACATCGCGGAAGTGGCGGAGCCAGGAGAAGCCGTGGAGGTTCTGCCACCAGTCCGGGTGGGCGTCGTCGAGGCAGAAGGGCGAGGCACCGCCGGTTTCAACCAGCTTGTTGGCGAGCAGATAGCGGCCAGCCATCATGTCGCGGACGGTTTCGCTGTCTGAGGGCCGGATTTCCGGGATCTCGCCGGCAAAGGCGTCGTCACCGAGGCCGCGCCAGGTCCAGCGCATCAACGGCCAGGTCACCACGGAATCGGCGGCGCCGAGTGCGGCGCCGCGCAAGCGATCGGACAGGGGAGGTGTCACCACACTCGCTCCCGCCTGGGCATGCAGATCGCCAGGGCCGCTCTGCCGCCAATAGTCACGCTGTTCACCCTCGTCCGGTTGTCCGCCCCGGCTCGATAAGTCGAATCTACGCCGAGCGCCCTCTCAAATGCTAGCGGCGGCGGTAGCGCGCCACGAAGAAACCGTCGATTCCCCCAGGGATAATCCCCGGCAGGATGCGGAGGGTGCCTTCAGCGGTTACCGCATCGGCAAGCTCGGGCAGTTCTTCCGGGTTGATGGGGTCGGCCACCAGGTCGCCCAGCTCGGTGCCGATCCAGCGGGCTTGCTCTTCGCCTTCGGCCGGTTCGAGCGAGCAGACGCAGTAGATCAGCGTGCCGCCCGGGGCGAGGCAGTGGACGGCGCTCTCGAGCATCCGGCGCTGGAGTTTGACGCGATTTGGAATGTCGCGTTCGCTGCGGTGCCAGATCACCTCAGGATGGCGGCGGAAGGTGCCGGTGGCCGAGCAGGGTGCGTCGAGCAGCACGCCATCGAATGGTTCGTGCGGGCTGTAGGTGACCGCGTCGGCAAGAATCGTCTCAGCCGTCATGCCAAGGCGACGGAGGTTGCCGGCCAGACGGTCGAGCCGGGCGGCATCGGTGTCGAGAGCGGTGACGGTGTGGCCGCCCTTGATCAATTGGACGGTCTTGCCGCCGGGGGCGGCGCAGAGGTCGAGAACGCGGCCCGGTGCTTGCAGCTTGAGAAGCCGCGCCGGGACGGCGGCGGCGGCATCCTGCACCCACCAGCGGCCTTGGGCATAACCGGGCAGATCGTCGACAGAGCGGTCGCGGCTGTCGAGGCGGACGGTATCGGCCATGATCGGGCGGGCGCCGAGCGCCTCCACCAGCTCCGGATCGTCCTCTCGCAGGGTGAGGTCGAGCGGGGCGCCGGCGAGCAGGGCTTCGGCGATGTCGGCCACCGTCTCGTCGCCATAGGCACTGCGCCAGGCCTCCGCGCTGGACGGGGGCAGCAGCAGCTCGTCGGGCAGGAGGCCGTAGCGAGCCGAATTGGCCTGGGCGCGGCGCAGCACGGCGTTCATCAAGCCGGTGAGGTGGCGGGCCTTGTTGTCGCGTTTGAGGGCTTCGACCGCCAGGAACAGGGCGCTGTGGGCGCCGAGATCCGGCAGGAAGACGAGTTGCGCCAGCGACAGGCGCAGGACGGCTTCGAAGCTGCCGGAGCGTGGCGGCAAGCCACGATCCAGCAGTTCGGCGATGATGTGATTGATCTGCCCGTGCCGGCGCAGGGCGGTGGTGATCAGCCGGTTGGCGAGGGCGCGGTCCCGCCCATCGGCCAGATCGGCTGCAGACAAGGGGGTGAAGTGTTCACCCCCGAGGACGGCCTTGAGACGGTCTGCTGCGATGACGCGGAGCTTGAGCCCCGCCGGTTCTGCCTTGCTTGCCACGCCTGCCGCTCAGCTCCAGGGACCGCGCGAGTGCGGACCGTCGCCGCGGCCGGCGCTCGGCACACGCCAGCCCCGCTGGCCGGCGGGCGAGGGGGCGACGCGGGGGCGGGGTGCGGTGCGGGTGAAGCTGGTGCCACCGCCGGTGCCGGTTTCGGCCGCAAGGCGCTGCAGCGCGGCAATGCGGTTGCCGGTGTCGGGGTGGGTCGAAAACAGGTTGTCCATGCGCTGCCCGGAAAGGGGGTTGACGATATACATGTGCGCCAGTGCGGGATTGCGCTCGGCGGCGACGTTGACCTGCCGGCCTGCCAAGGTCGCGATCTTGTGGAGCGCCGAGGCAAGAGAGAGCGGGTCTGAGGAGATCTCGGCGCCATCCTTGTCGGCCTCGTATTCGCGGGTGCGGCTCACGGCCATCTGCACCATCATGGCAGCGACGGGCGCGAGGAACACCATCAGCAGGGTGCCAATGCCGCCGAGGGGATTGTCGCGGTTGTTGCCGCCGCCGAAGAACAGGCCGAACTGGGCCAGGGCCGAGATGGCGCCGGCAAGGGTCGCCGTCATGGTCATGGTGAGGGTGTCGCGCGAGCGGATATGGGCCAGTTCGTGGGCGACCACGGCGGCCACTTCGCGGGTGTCGAGGTGGCGCAGCAGGCCGGTCGACACGGCGACGGCAGCGTTCTGGGGGTTGCGGCCGGTGGCGAAGGCGTTGGGCTGATCGGTCTGGATCACATAGACCTTGGGGGTGGGGATGCCGGCCTTGCGCGACAGGGTGTCGACCATGTCGTAGAGCTCGGGCACGCGGGAGCGCTCGACCGGCACGGCGTTCTGCATCCTGAGCACCATCTGGTCGGAGTTCCAGTAGGCGAACAGGTTGGTCACGGCGGCGAAGGCCAGGGCGATCATCATGCCGGAGGTGCCGCCGATGAAATAGCCCACCACCATGAACAGAGCCGTCATGGCGGCAAGCAGGACAGTGGTGCGCATGAAGTTGGCCATCGGAACCCCTTGGGCTGGGACGTAACGGCAATTATGTTGTGTGTCCAAGGGTTCCCTGCAAGCACGGGCCGAAATGGATAGCGACGACACCAACACAGACCAGACCGGAGCGCCGCCCAAGGTGCTGACCCCGGCGGCGCAGCGGGCGCTGGCGGAGGCCGAAGCGCGGCGGCAGGCGATCGACGCCAAGACCGCCTTTGCGCCGGCGGAGAAGGGCGGCCGCGGCGGGCTCGAGCCGGTGCGCTATGGCGACTGGGAGATCAAGGGCATCGCCGCCGACTTCTGAACGAGCGCCGGCACCCGCCGGCTTTCGCCGTCGGTTGAGAGAGGAGCGGGCCCCGAGGCGGTGCCGCCTCTGAGGATTTAGTAGTGAGACGACCTCGCCTCGGGGCGCCGGGATTTTAGAACGGGGTGCAGCGACTCCATTTCGGACAGGGGGTGCGGGCCTTACCGCACCTCGCCGAACCTGAGCGGCTCACCCAGAGCCCAGGGAAAGAGCGACCTCCCCCTGCCCGGCCGTCCTTCCGCCACTGGTCGCTGCAGGCCGCCCCGCGCGGAAGAGATGGGTGGGAGTATGGGGCATGTGGAGGGAGCGGGGATAAGGGGGATAGATTGAGGGGCTGGTGGGTGTTGGGAGAGCCCCCACCTAACCTCCCCCGCACGCGGGGGAGGGACGGATCGAGTGTGCGGAGGTGCCGTGGCAGGCTCCATGCAGCTCCTCCCCCGCTTGCGGGGGAGGTTGGGTGGGGGTGTGAGTTCACAACAAGCTCTATGTCATTCCCGCGAAGGCGGGAATCCGGCCTGAGATGCTTGCACCACCATCTAGCGGCTGTGGAGGCATCTCGAGATGGGCCCCCGCTTTCGCGGGGGTGACATCGAGTGTGGGGTGGGGGTGGTGAAGGGCGAGAGATCGCACACCCCCACCTAGCTGTCGAAGCTATGAAGGTTGTTCACTCGGGGGCGCGGTGAGAAGCTGGGGTTGCGAAGCCAACCAGCGATCAGCGAGGTCCGCGAATGAACGTCCATAAGAATGCGCGTTTGACGCCGTCCGGTCGAGTGCTTTTGGTGCAACGGATAGAGGGTGGCTGGCCGGCCTGGCGGGCTGCTGCGGCGGCGGGTGTTTCGGTGCGGACGGCCTATCGCTGGTTGCACCGCCATCGTCTGGGCGACGGTGAGTTTGTATGATCGCAGCTCTGCACCGCATCACTGCCCGCACCGTCTTGCCGGCGATGTTATTGCCGCGATCGAGCGGTTGCGCCGCCAGCGCCAAAGCGGTCCGTCGATCGCCCAGGCTTTGAACCTGGCACGTTCGAGCGTTGGCCTGGTGCTGCGCCGGATCGGGCTGAACCGGCTGGAGCGGCTTGAACCCAGGCCAGCGGCCGTCCGCTACGAACGTGAACGCCCCGGCGAGTTGGTGCATATCGACATCAAGACCTTGGGTCGCTTTGAACGCAGTGGCCATCGGGTGACCGGCGCGCGCATCGAGCACAACAGAGGACGGGGCATTGGCTGGGAGCACCTGCACGTGGCCGTCGATGATGCCAGTCGGCTGGCCTATACCGAAGTGCTGCCCAGCCTGGGCAAGGAAGATGCCACGGCCTTTCTCAGCCGGGCGCTGGGCTGGTTCGAACGGCTTGGCGTGACCGTCGAGCGCGTCATGACCGACAACGTCCTAGGTCACAAAGAGACGCGATATCGGGGCAAGCAGGTCTCGATGCGGGAGTTTGCACCCGCGGAGTGATCATCGTCAATCCAGGCGGCTTCCACCGGTCAGGAAGAGCTCTCTGCCATAGCAAACACAGGGTCCATAGGCGTTCTAGCCTTGGCCCTGACCGTCCTTAAAACGAGATGCAGATCCAGGTGGAAGACCCAAGCATTATCTACAGGGTCGCGCTTTGCGCCCTAATGGCTCCACAGAGAGGGGTTCTCCCACCTGGCACCGTCCCCTCGAAAAAGGGGCGGTAGTCGGCACCGCTTTTGATGACGGCGTGGACAACACGCGCCATCTTGGCGGTTATAGCGGTGAGCGCCTTGCGCCGCAGATCGGGGTTGTCCCGGTCACGAGCTATGTAGCGCTCGAACTTGTCGCGAAAGCTATTCTCCTTCTGGCGAATGGCCACCTGCGCGGCTAACCACAGGGTCCGCCGCAAGCGTGCATTGCCATACTTGGACAACTTGGTTCGGCCGCGAAACACACCGGACTGGTGCGTGGACAGGTCCAAACCGCAGAACTTGAGGAACTGGCGGTGATGACCGAAGCGGCTGATGTCGCCAGCTTCGGCGATGATCGACAAGGCGTTGATCGGGCCGATGCCCGGGATCTTGCGCAGCTGCTGGTAATCAGGACTGTGCGCCAGCATGGTATCGGCCATCTTCTCGATGGTATCGCGCTGCCGGATCAGGCTGCGTGCCTCGGCCAGCACCATCCTGAACATGGTGATGGCAGGAGCGTTGAGCGGGATGGGAAGACCTATGGATGTTCTTGCGGTCTGATAAATATCGGCCAGCAGCCTCGCCTTGGATACCTTGCGGCCAACGACGTGCCAGGCTGCCTCAATAAAGGCTGCTTCATCCATGACGGTGATGCTGGCCGGCGTGGGGAACACTTCCAGGAAGGCAAAGAACCAGTCGCTGCGGCTGCTCTGCCGGAAGCGCTCGGCCTCTGGGAAATAGAGCGGCAGGTAGTGGCTCTGGATCCGGTGCAGGATCTCGGTCTTGGATCGGGAGATCGCCTCATGGGTTTTGGATAGTTCCTGCACGTCATTGATCCCGGCCAGCAGCGGGTCATGATAATGCTGAGTGGCGCCAATCCGCAGCATATGCAGGATGACCTGTGCGTCCTTGGGATCGTTCTTGTCCCAGCTGTTGTGCAGTGCCTCTCGGGTGCGCGCCGCAGCCATTGAGGAGACCAGCCGAACTTCGAAGCCGGCCTGGATCAATCGCCAGGCGATGGGCCGGTGGTAGTTGCCGGTCGCCTCGAAACCGCAGATCACCGTCTTGCCGGTGTCGAGCAGCAGGGCGATCAGCCGGTCATGATCCTCGCGGGCATTGCGGATCGTGAGCTTGCGCCGGCGTTGCCGGCCCGGGATCTCGATCAGGACTTCGTTGCGAGCCTTGGCAACATCGATCGCTACCAGTACGGCGTCGGCTGGCGTAGTCTGCTTATTGGTCATGGTCGGTCAGTCTCCAAACGAGGCATTGAACACCTCCAGTTTAGAGACCTGCTGGTCGGCCATGGCCACGCGAAGCGGCGCTGCTCCGCAACCCTGGCCAGTTCCGCTGCGCCGCTTCCCAATGTGCTATGGTTCTGCCTATAGTTCCAGGCTCTTCGCGCAAACCATCCAAGCCGCAGGTGTTCGCCACATCCGTACCCGGCCCTATCGGCCGCAAACCAATGGCAAGGCTGAACGCTTCATCCAGACAACACTGCGCGAATGGGCCTATGCCCACCCCTATCAGACATCCGAACACCGAAAACAGGCCATCGGCCCATGGACCGATGCCTACAATCAGCAAAGACCCCACTCAGGCATCGGAGGGAGAACACCCTTCCAACGACTGACAGACCTTCTTGGAAACGACACCTAGCCCCCCCTGAAGGGGGAGGGACGGGCTGGTGGTTGGTCAAAGCAGCGAGGCAAGCTGGATGCGGCTCCGCCCCCGCTTGCGGGGGAGGTTGGGTGGGGGTTCTTCGCAACAAACTCGGTGTCATTCCCGCGGAGGCGGGAATCCAGCCTGATGCTTGCACTACCATCTGGCGGCCGTTGGGGCATCTCAGGATGGGCCCCCGCTTTCGCGGGGGTGACACCGAGTGGGTTGGGAGGGGGAGGTGAGGGGCGAGAGATCGCAAACCCCCACCTTATCTCCCCCGCAAGCGGGAGAGGGGAGGCTGGATTGCAGATGAACTTTCACCACCATCTGGCGGCCGTTGAGAGATCTCAGGATGGGCCCCGGCTCAAGGCCGGGGTGACATCGAGTGGGTGGGAGAGGTGGTGAAGGGCGACAGCATCGCACCTCACTCTGCCATCCGATCAGCCTCTTGCGGCTTCGATGGCGGGGAGGAGTTCGGTTTCTATGGCGTCGGGGGTCAGGGGGCCGACGTGCTTGAAGGTGATGATGCCGTTGGCGTCGACGACGAAGGTCTCGGGGACGCCGTAGACGCCCCAGTCGATGGAGACGCGGCGGTCGCGGTCGGCGCCGATGCGGTCATAGGGATTGCCGAGTTCGTCGAGGAAAGCGCGGGCGTTTTCGGGGGCGTCGGCCTGGTTGATGCCGAAGAGGCGCACACCGGTCTCCGCCTTGAGATCCACCAGCAGCGGATGCTCGGCGCGGCAGGGGATGCACCAGCTCGCCCAGACATTGACCACGGTTGGCTCGCCCTTGAGGGCGGCGGTGTCGAAGCTGGGGGTGGCGAGGCCTTCCACGGCCGGCATGCTGAATTGCGGCGCCGGCTTGTCGATCAGGACCGAGCGGATGAGTTGCGGGTCGCGGTCGATCGAGGAGGCGAAGACGGCAACGAGGCCGGCGAGCAGGATCAGCGGCAGCGCGAACAGGACGTAGCGCATCAGGTGCGGGTCCGCTCGCGCAGGCGATCGAGCTCGGCGAGGCGCCGGTCGGTGCGCCGGGCGGAGGTGACGGTCCAGGTGATCAGGCCGGCAATGGCAAGCGCCACCCCGGCATAGGACCAGAGAATGAAGGCGGCGTGCTGGCCGAGTTCGATCATGACGTCACCGCCTTGCCGGCGCCGAGCACCAGTTTTCGCTCGAGCGTGGTGATGCGGCGGCGCTTGATCTCGGTGTGGATGCCCTTGAGCTGCAACACCCCGAACAGGAAGGTGAAGGCGAAGAACATCACGAACAGCGGCACGAGGATGGAAGGCGGCATGGTGGGGCCGTCCGGACGGAAGACGCTGGCGGGCTGGTGGAGCGTGTTCCACCAATCGACCGAGAACTTGATGATCGGGATGTTGATGGCCCCGACCAGGGTGAAGACGGCGACGACGCGGGCAGCGCGGAGCTGATCGTCGAAGGCGCGCCAGAGGGCGATGATCCCGAGATAGATGAAGAGGAGCACGAGCGTCGAGGTCATGCGCCCGTCCCACTCCCAATAGGTGCCCCAGGTGGGACGGCCCCAGAGCGAGCCGGTGAACAAAGCGAGGGCGGTGAAGGTGGCGCCGAGGGGCGCGGCGACCTTCATCGACACGTCGGCCATGGGGTGGCGCCAGACCAGGGTGCCGATGGCGGAGGCGGACATCACCACATAGACGAACTGCGACAGCCAGGCATTGGGCACGTGGACGTACATGATGCGGACGGTGTCGCCCATCTGGTAGTCGGCCGGGGAGTTGAAGAAGGCGAACCACAGCCCGGCGAGGAAGAGCAGGGCGGTCAGCACGGCCAGCGGCATGATCCAGGGGCGGGTGATGCGGGTGAACTCGCCGGGATGGGCGAAACGCTGCCACCAGCTCTGCTTTTGTGTGGTGTCGATCGTCATGCGCGGGCTCTAGTCCTCCGCCGAACTTATCGCAAGCGCCGCGGCAAAGGGAGCGAATGCCACAGACGTGAGGCTCAATGCCGCAAGCAGCAGCAGGGCGGAGCCGGCCTGCTGGCCGCCGATGCTGCCGGCGCCGAAGATGAGCACGGGAACCGACAGGGGCGCAACCAGGATGGGCGCGACCAATCCGCCGCGCCTGAGGCCGACCGTGACAGCGGCACCGACGGCGCCGAAGGCGGCCAGAGCCGGGGTGCCAAGCAGCAGCGACAGCATGGTGCCGACCATCATGGAGCCATCCATGGCCAGCAGCACGGCGACGAAGGGCGAGGCAACGAGCAGCGGCAGGGCGGCGACCAGCCAGTGGACCAGCATCTTGGCGGCAACCACGGCCGACATGGGCAGGCCGGAGAGGCGGAGCAGGGCCAGGGTGCCGTCCTCGTGGTCAGGGCGGAACAGCCGGTCGAGGCCGAGCAGCATGGCGAGGAAAGCGGCGATCCAGACGATGCCGGGGGCGATACGGGCGAGGAGTTCCTGGTCGGGGCCGACGGCGAAGGGAACGATGGCGCCGGTGATGACGAAGAACAAAACCAGCGTCAGCACGTCGCCGCCGCCACGCCCGACCTGGCGGAGTTCGTGACGAAGAAGGGCGAGGAAGGCGCTCATCGAGCCGGCTCGATGGTCAGGTGGTCGACCGTGGCGGGGTCGAGGGCGAGCGGATCGTGGGTGGCGGCAACCGCGAGGCCGCCGCCGGCGAGGTGTTCGCCGATCAGGGCGGCGACCAGCGCGTGACCTTCGGCGTCGAGGGCGGCGGTGGGTTCGTCCAGGAGCCAGACCGGACGGCGTGTGACCAGCAGACGGGCAAGGGCGAGCCGGCGGGTCTGGCCGGCGGAGAGATAGCCCGCATCGAGATGGGTGATCGCGCCGAGCCCGACCCGCTCGAGGGCGGCGGAGGATTCGATGCCGGTCGGACCGTTGACGCCGGCCCAGAAGTCGAGGTTTTCGCGCACCGTCAGCCGCGGCTTGACGGCATTGCGGTGGCTGAGGAGGTGGACGCCGTCTTCGGCCTCGATCTCGACCGTGCCGGCGAGCGGGGCGACGAGGCCGGCGAGGGTCAGGAGCAGGGTGGACTTGCCGGCGCCGTTGGGACCCCGGAGTACGAGGCAGCGGCCGGATCCGACGGTGAGATCGAGCCCCACGACGAGGGGCATGCCGCCGCGCCCGCAGGCGAGCGCCGTGGTGCGCAGATATGGCCGGACTTGCCCTTGGGTCATGACCCCTTCTCGTATTGAAGCTGTGGCGAGACTGGCAAGACCAATCTTGTTTCACTATAAGCCGTCTAGATTGGACTCATTCCAGGATAGGCGGCGCCAGCAGCGGCTTTCGGGCCGCACGATCCCCGGCGCCGCCCACAGAAAAAAGGGCGGAGCACCGTGACCTCAGTAAACAGCTTCAATGCCAAGTCGACGCTCACCGTCGGCGGCAAGACCTACACCTATTATTCCATCGCCGAGGCCGAGAAGAACGGGCTCGAGGGGGTGTCGAAGCTGCCGCACTCGATGAAGGTCGTGCTCGAGAACCTGCTACGCTTCGAGGACAACCGCACGGTCACCAAGGCCGATATCCTTGCCGTGGCCGAATGGCTCAAGACCCGGACCTCCGAGCACGAGATCTCCTACCGCCCGGCGCGCGTCCTGATGCAGGACTTCACCGGCGTGCCGGCGGTGGTCGACCTCGCCGCCATGCGCGATGCGACCGCCAAGCTCGGTGCGAACCCCCAGAAGATCAACCCGCTGGTGCCGGTCGACCTCGTCATCGACCACTCGGTGATGGTGGACTCGTTCGGCAATGCGCTGGCCTTCCAGCAGAATGTCGAGCTCGAATATGAGCGCAATGGCGAGCGCTACGAGTTCCTGCGCTGGGGCCAGTCGGCGTTCGACAATTTCCGCGTGGTGCCGCCGGGCACCGGCATCTGCCACCAGGTGAACCTCGAATACCTGGCGCAGACGGTGTGGACCAAGGACGAGAACGGCGAGACCGTCGCCTATCCCGACACGCTGGTGGGCACTGACTCCCACACCACCATGGTCAACGGCATGGCCGTGCTGGGCTGGGGCGTGGGCGGCATCGAGGCCGAGGCGGCGATGCTGGGCCAGCCGATCACCATGCTGATCCCCGAAGTCGTCGGCTTCAAGCTGACCGGCAAGATCAACGAGGGCATCACCGCCACCGACCTGGTGCTGACGGTCACCGAGATGCTGCGCAAGAAGGGCGTGGTCGGCAAGTTCGTTGAATTCTACGGCCCCGGCCTCGACTATCTGAGCCTCGAGGACCAGGCGACCATCGGCAACATGGCGCCGGAATACGGCGCCACCTGCGGCTACTTCCCGGTCGATGCCGATACGCTGAAATACCTCGCCACCACCGGCCGCGATCCGGAGCGGGTGGCGCTGGTGGAAGCCTATTCCAAGGCGCAGGGCATGTTCCGCGAGACGAGCTCGCCGGACCCGGTGTTCACCGATACGCTCGAACTCGATCTCTCGACCGTGGTGCCGTCGATCTCGGGCCCGAAGCGCCCGCAGGACCGGATCGTCCTGGCCCAAGCCAAATCGAAGTTCGCCGAGGCGCTGCCGAAGGAATTCGGCAAGACCGACGACCCGAAGATTGCCGTCGAGGGCGAGGACTACGAAATCGGCCATGGCGACGTGGTGATCGCCGCCATCACCTCGTGCACCAATACGTCGAACCCGTCGGTGCTGGTCGCCGCGGGCCTCGTCGCCCGGAAGGCACGGGCGCTGGGCCTCAACTCCAAGCCGTGGGTGAAGACCTCGCTGGCACCGGGCTCGCAGGTGGTGACCGACTACCTCACCGCCGCCGGCCTGCAGGACGATCTCGACGCCATCGGCTTCAACCTCGTCGGCTATGGCTGCACCACCTGCATCGGCAATTCCGGCCCGCTGCCGGCGCCGATTTCGAAGGCCGTGCAGGCCGGTGACCTGGTCGCCGCCTCGGTGCTGTCGGGCAACCGCAACTTCGAAGGCCGCGTGAACCCGGACGTCAAGGCGAACTTCCTCGCTTCGCCGCCGCTGGTGGTGGCCTATGCGCTGGCCGGCTCGATGAAGATCGACATCACCACCGAGCCGCTCGGCATCGGCTCCAACGGGCAGCCGGTCTATCTCAAGGACGTCTGGCCGACCAACCACGAGATCGCCGAGATCGTGCGCGAGTACGTGACCGCCGAAATGTTCCGCAAGCGCTACTCGGACGTGTTCAAGGGCGACGAGAACTGGCAGGCGATCCAGATCGAGGGCGGCGAGACCTATGGCTGGAGCTCCAGCTCCACCTATGTGCAGAACCCGCCCTATTTCGAGGACCTGACGATGGAGCCCAAGCCCGTCACCGACATCAACGGTGCGCGCGTTTTGGCGCTGTTCCTCGACTCGATCACCACCGACCACATCTCGCCGGCCGGCTCGTTCAAGCCGAACACCCCGGCCGGCCAGTACCTCATCGAACGCCAGGTGGCACCGAAGGACTTCAACTCCTATGGCGCGCGCCGCGGCAACCACGAAGTGATGATGCGCGGCACCTTCGCCAATATCCGCATCAAGAACCAGATGCTGCCGGGGGTCGAAGGCGGGTTCACCAAGGGTCCGGACGGCTCGCAGATGCCGATCTACGACGCCGCGATGGCCTATCAGGGGCAGGGTACGCCGCTCGTCATCTTCGCCGGCAAGGAATACGGCACCGGCTCGTCGCGGGACTGGGCGGCCAAGGGCACCAACCTCCTCGGCGTCAAGGCGGTGATCGCCCAGAGCTTCGAGCGCATCCACCGCTCGAACCTGGTCGGCATGGGCGTTATCCCGCTGCAGTTCAAGGAGGGCGAGAGCTGGCAGACGCTGGGACTCGACGGCTCGGAAACGATCGACATCGTCGGGGTCGAGACCATCACGCCGCGCGCCATCGTGCCGGTGAAGATTACCCGTGCGGACGGCTCCTCGATTACCATCGAGACCCGCTGCCGGATCGATACCGCCAACGAGCTCGACTACTTCAAGAATGGCGGCATCCTGCACTACGTGCTGCGCAGCCTCGTTGCCGCGTAAGCAGCGCTTACTTTCCAACGTCAAATGGCGGTCCTTCGGGGCCGCCATTTTCGTTTGAAGGGCAGCAGTACGGCCATGGCGTCGTTCCCGCGAAGGCGGGAATCCACTTCGGCGATCTCTCGGGGGAAGGGTGGATCCCCGCCTTCGCGGGGATGACGTTGGGAAGGAGATGGGGGAATGCAAGGGCAAGAAGCCCGCCCTCTGCGTCCGTGCCATCGTGTCACCCGCTTTTGACTAGCAGCGCGGGTTGGGGCAGGCTTACAACCGTGCCCATGACTTCGAGACTTCCCCTTACGGCCGCGCTGGCGGCTACGGCCGTTCTGGCCCTGTGCCTGCCGTCAGCGGCAGAGGAATTGCGCGTGCGTCCCAAGGCGGTGGTGGAACTGTTCACCAGCCAGGGCTGCGCGCAGTGCCCGCCGGCCGATGCGCTGCTGACCGCCCTGGCCGAAGAGGACGACGTGGTGGCGCTCGCCTACCATGTGGACTACTGGGACTATGTGGGCTGGACCGACACTTTCGGCAGCCCGGAATTCTCCGACCGGCAGCGCGCCTATGCCAAGAGCTGGAACTCGTCGCGCATCTTCACGCCGCAGATGGTGATCAACGGCGCCAAGGGCGTGGTCGGATCGCGCCGCAACGAGGTGCATGGGGCGGTCGACGGCGCCAACCTGCCGCTGGCGATGGACCTGGCGCTGGTGGGTGACGGCAACATGCTGAAGGTGACCATCCCGCCCGATCCGGCGCTGGAAGACGCCATGGTTTGGCTGGTGACCTATCGCGACCGTGCGGAAGTGAGCATCGACAGCGGCGAGAATGCCGGCAAGTCGATGGTTTATACCCAGGTGGTGGCGGAGCGGCAGCTACTCGGCATGTGGGAGGCCGCGACCGGGGCGGAGCACAAGCTGCCGCTGGCGGAACTGCTGGACAACGGCGAGGATGGCATCGCCATCCTGGTGCAGCAGGAACATTCGAGCCTGCCGGGGCCGATCCTCGGCGCTGCCGCCTACGAACCCTGATTGCTCAAAAAGAAGCTCCCGTTCCGGGGGAAACGGGAGCAGGGGACTGACTGGTCAACTTGGGCGGACGGCACCGGGGCGTCATGTTGGGGGCTCGGTCGGCCCCGGTGCCGGCCACTGGAGGCAATGGTTGTAACCTGACCTGTGTTTCGGGCGCAGTGAGGGACAAAATGTGACCGAAATCGGGTTTTTGCGTTGTCGCCCTGAACGGCGCATTGCGCTTGCACCCGCCCCGGAATGCCGCGATCATGACGGCGCGTTGACAAGGAGAGCATCGGACCAGTGCCGATCCGCCCACACCAGCCAAACACTTCGCTGAGCCTCGTGCATTCGGCCGAGCCGTCACCGCAAGTGCCCTCGCATGCCCGTGCGGCTACCGTCGTGGCATTCGATCGCCGCGAACTGGCGCTGATCCTTTCGGTTTATGGGCGCAAGGTGAGCCAGGGCGAGTGGCGCGACTATGCCATGGATTTTTTGCGCGAGCGGGCGGTGTTCTCGGTCTATGCGCGCGGGTCGGAGCGGCCGCTGTTCCTGATCGAGAAACAGCCCAAGCTCAGGAACCGGCAGGGCCAGTACTCGGTGACCAACCAGCAGGGTCGCATCCTCAAGCGCGGCCACGATCTCGGGCAGGTGCTGCGCGTGCTCGACCCGCAACTGGTGGTGATCGGGTGAAGATCGTCGTCCGCCGCGCCAGCGAGGCGGATGCGCCGGAGATGAGCCGGATACTGATCGCCTCCATCACCGAACTCTGCTCGGCCGATCACCACGATGATCCGTCGGCGATAGCGGCCTGGACCGCCAACAAGAGCGAAGCCGGCGTGCTGGCGATGATGGCGCTAGCTGACAGCGAGTTCTATGTCGCCGAGCGTGATAGCGTGGTACTGGCGGTCGGCGCGATTCAGGGGGATACGATCGGGCTCAACTATGTCGACCCGCAACACCGGCGCATGGGCGTGAGCCGGGCGCTGATGCTGGGGCTCGAGGATGTTCTCAGAAACCGAGGCGTCGCCGTGGCGCGGCTCAAGAGCACCGCCACGGCCCATGATTTCTACAAGGCACTGGGTTGGAGCGATGTTGGGCCGGCGGCCCAGGGGCGGTTCATCTCGGCCTATCCGATGCGCAAGGTGTTGAGCGGCCGCTGAGCCCCCTGCGGCTCAGGCGCCCACGGCGACGTCGAGCGCCAGTTCCACCATCTCCCTTAGCGAGCTCTGCCGCTCGTCGGCGCTGATCTCCTGGTGGGTGATCAGGCAGTCGGTCATGGTGCACACGGTCAGTGCCTTCACTCCGAAGCGGGCGGCCAGCATGTAGAGGGCGGCCGCCTCCATCTCGACGCCGATCACGCCGTGATCGAGCAGCGCGCCATAGCCTTCGAGACCCGGCTCGCGATGGTAGAAGATGTCGGAGGAGAGCATGTTGCCCGCATGGTAGCGGAAGCCACGGGCCTCCGCCTTGTCGGCCGCAGCGCGCAGCAGGCCGAAATCGGCGATTGGCGCGAAGTTGTAGGGGCCGAACCGGTCCTTGACGATGCCGCTGTCGGTGGTGGCGGCCTGGGCGAGGACGAGATCGCGCACCTTCACCTTGGCGTTGAGGCCGCCGCAGGTGCCCACCCGGATCAGGGTCTTGCTCCCATAGACGTTGATCAGCTCGTGCACATAGATGCCGAGCGAGGGCTGGCCCATGCCGGTGGCCTGCACGGAAACCGGCTTGCCCTTCCAGGTGCCGGTGAAACCGAGGCAGTTGCGGACCGAATTGACCTGGCGGGGCGCTTCGAAGAAGTTTTCGGCAATCCACTTGGCGCGCAGGGGATCGCCCGGCAGCAGCACGGCCTCGGCATAGTCACCCGGTTTGGCGTGGTTGTGCGGCGTGGACATAGGCGGCTCCCTTACATGCGGTCTGGCGCCATCCTTGCCACCGGCAGCCCAGGATGACAACGCCTGGCCGGGAACGTTTGGCCCTGCCGGGAACTTGATGCACGGAAGGAGCCTGCCCGTGACGGATACCATCGAAGTCAAGGTGACCCACCGCTTCGCCGCCAGTCCCGAGCGCGTCTATGACGCGCTGCTCGACCCGGACAAGGCGCGGCTATGGCAGCAGGGCTGGATGGCGCAGACCGGCAGCCCGGGAACCATCATCACCAGCGAGATCAACCCGGTGGTGGGTGGGCGCTTCCAGTTCGTCGGTCGAGGCGAGGATGGTGTCGATGCGCGCAGCTGGGGCAGCTACCGGCGGCTCGAACGACCGAACCTGGTGGAATTCACCTGGATCGTCGATCCTGCGGGGGAGGACGACCCGTCCGTGGTGACGGTGATCATCGAGCCCGAACCGGAGGGATCGGGATCGGTGGTGACGCTCTACAATCCGATGGGCGCGGAATGGGCCGACTACCGTGAGCGGACCGAGCGGGCCTGGATGGCGATGCTGAGTGCCGTCGACGCGGTGTTGCGGGCGGAAGGCCCCGCCGCTTGACGGCAGACGAAACGGGAGCCATCTAGCCGGAACAGCAAGGAGCAGGGCATGGTCGCGAAGATCTTCATCGACGGGGAAGCCGGAACCACGGGCCTGCAGATTCGCGAGCGCCTGGCGGGGCGGCGCGATCTCGAGGTGATCTCGATCGATGCCGACAAGCGCAAGGATCTCGACGAGCGCAAGCGGCTGCTGAATGCGGCCGACATCGCCATTCTCTGCCTGCCCGATGACGCGGCGCGCGAGAGCGTCAGCCTGATCGAGAACGACACCACGCGGGTGATCGACGCCTCGACGGCGTTCCGGGTCGACCCGAGCTGGACCTATGGCTTCGCCGAAATGAGCAAGGACCAGACCGACGCCATTGCCCAGGCGCGGTTCGTCGCCAATCCCGGTTGCTGGCCACAGGGGCTGATCGCCGCACTGCGTCCGCTGGTGGAAGCCCGGCTGGTTCCCGGGGACTATCCGATCAGCTACCACGGAATCTCGGGCTATTCGGGCGGCGGCAAGCAGATGATCGCCGAATATGAGGGCGCTGCGACGCCCAGCCAGTACATGCCCTATGCCCTGACCTTCGTGCACAAGCACCTGCCGGAGATGGCGCTCTATGCCAAGCTCAACCGCACCCCACTGTTCGAGCCGGTAGTGGGCAATTTCGCGCAAGGCATGGCCACTTCGGTGCCGCTCCATCTCGACCTCATGGCGGAGATTCCGAGCGGTCGGGATCTCCATGCGGCGCTGGCCGACCACTATGCGGCGATCCCGGACAGCTTCGTCCGGGTGGCGCCGTTCGACTCTGCCACCGCAAAGACGGCGACGCTTGATCCGCAGGTCCACAACGGCACCAACACCTTGACCCTGCACGTGTTCAGCAATGACGAGCGCCAGCAGGCGGTGATCGCGGCGGTCTACGACAACCTCGGCAAGGGCGCTTCGGGCGCGGCGGTGCAGAACCTCAACCTGATGCTCGGCGTCGGGGCGCGGGAGAGCTTGGCGGCCTAGTAGGTCGCACGGCCTCCAGAGAGGTCGAACACCGAAGCGGTGGTGAAGCTGTTCTCCTGGCTGACCAGCCAAGCGATCATGCTCGCGGCCTCCTCGACCTCCAGGAAGCGCCCCCGCGGAATGCGGCTCAGCATGTAGTCGATGAACTCGGGCTTGAGCTCGTCGAGGATGCGCGTCTTCGCGGTGGCCGGGGTGACGGCGTTGATGGCGATGTCGAAGCCGGCGCATTCCTTGCCGACGGCCTTGGTCATGCCGATCACGCCGGCCTTGGCGGCGGCATAGGCGGAGGCGTTGGGATTTCCCTCCTTGCCGGCGATCGAAGCGATGTTGACGATGCGGCCGTAGTTGCGCGCCTTCATGCCCGGCAGGACCGCGCGGTTGACATAGAAGGCGCCGTGGAGGTCGACGTCGATGACGCGGTGCCACTCGGCGAGATCGTATTCGTCGAGCGGGGCGTTACGTCCGGCGATGCCGGCGGAATGGACGAGAATGTCGATACGACCGAGGCGCTGCTCGGTATCGCTTACGGCGGCCTCGACAGCCTCGTAGTTGGTGATGTCGACAGTGATGCTGGTGGTGCCGCTGCCGAGTTCGGCGCCGGCGGATTCCAGGGCGGCGGTGTTCATGTCCCACAGGCACAGGGTGGCTCCGGAGGCGCGCAACCGTTGTGCCACGGCGAAGCCGATGCCCTGAGCGCCTCCGGTGACGACGGCGACCCTTCCCTCGAGATCGATGCGATTCATGCTGTTTGTTCTCCTCGAGCACCAGAAGGCCATGCAGGAGGCGCATCTGTCCACCACCACCGGTACTGCTGCCGAACGGTTTCGCCCGCCCGTGACTTGACCCAAAGGCCGGTTTTGCCGCATCACCTCGGCAACAGCGAGGTTTCCAGGCGAAAATGGAAAAGTTCACCACTCTGACCGGTGTCGCGGCGCCCATGCCGATCATCAATATCGACACCGACATGATCATTCCCAAGCAGTATCTGAAGACGATCAAGCGGACCGGCCTCGGCACGGCGCTGTTCAGCGAGATGCGCTACAACGAGGACGGCTCGGAGAACCCCGATTTCGTGCTCAACAAGCCGGCTTACCGGAACGCGCAGATCATCATTGCCGGCGACAATTTCGGCTGTGGCTCGTCGCGCGAGCATGCGCCGTGGGCGCTGCTGGACTTCGGCATCCGCTGCGTGATTTCCACCAGCTTTGCGGACATCTTCTACAACAACTGCTTCAAGAACGGCATCCTGCCGCTGGTGGTCAGCCCCGAGCAGCTCAAGCTCTTGCTGGACGATGCCGAGCGCGGCGCCAATGCGACGCTGACGGTCGACCTCGAGGCCCAGACCATCAAGGGTCCGGACGGCGGCACGCTCCATTTCGACATCGACCCGACCCGCAAGCAGATCCTGCTCGAGGGGCTCGACGACATTGCCGGTACGCTGAAGGCTGACCCGGCGATCTCGAGCTTCGAGAGCAAGATCGCCGCCGAGCGGCCCTGGCTGTAAGGGGCGGATCATGGTGCAGCGCGTTTCCACCGGATCGCCATTCGAAGCGACCTTCGGCTATTCCCGTGCCGTGCGGCACGAGGACACGGTCTATGTCTCCGGCACCACCGGCTATGACTATGCCACGATGACCATGCCGGAGAGCGTCGGCGAGCAGGCGCGGAACGCGCTCAACACCATCGACAAGGCCCTGCGCGAGGCGGGGTCGTCGATCGCCGACACGGTGCGGGTGGTCTACTATGTGGGCGACCGCTCCTATGTCGACGAGGTGGTCGCGGCGGTGGGCCCGGTGTTCAAGGACATCCGCCCGGCGGCATCGATGCTGATCGTCTCGATGATCGAAGCAGGCATGAAGATCGAGATCGAGGTGACGGCGCGGATCGGAGCGGCGACCTCGTGAGTGCGCCGCCGCGCATCGAGTTCATCGACGAGCCGGCCCCGGAACATATCGAGGCGGTGGTCGGCATTCTCGGTGCGGCGGCGGAACAGCAGCATCCGGGCGGCAACTACCGTGACTATGGCTTCCTGCTCAGGGACGAGGCCGGCGAGATCGTTGGCGGCCTGACGGGGTACATCCTCTACGACTGGATGTTCGTGCAGTTCATCTCGGTGGCCCAGGAGCTGCGCGGTCAGGGGCTCGGCGAAAAACTGATGGCTGAGGCAGAGGCGTGGGCGCGCGGGCAAGGACTTGCCGGCATGTGGCTCGACACCTTTGCGTTCCAGGCGCCGGAGTTCTATCGCAAGCTCGGCTTCAGCGAGTTCGGCACCATCGAGGACCACCCGGTGGGCTCGCGACGCATCTTCTTCCAGAAGCGTTTGCGCTGACGGCATGTCCCGCCCGCAGCTCGGTCTCGTCTTGCACGCAGCGCTCCTGATCGGGGCGCTGTTTTTCCTTGTGCCGGTGCTGACGGGCTGGAATGTGCAACTCGGCTATCTGCTGGTGCTGGCGATCTACTGGCTGGGGTTCTGCCTGCCGGTGATCTGGTGGCATGTGCGGCCGCTCCGAGATGAGCGGTTGTTTTCGGAACGGCTGCGTTGGCGCGACTGGTTCGTGCCGGTGTTGCTGCTGGGGCAGGTGACGCTGGTGGCGGCGGTGGCGCTGGTACCGCATACCGCTATTCTGACCACGCAGGGGGCGATGCTGGCGGCCGTGGTGGGAGTGATCAACGGGCCGCTGGAGGAGATCGCCTGGCGCGGCGGTTTCCTCCGGCGCTTTGCCGACCGGCCGCGGCTCGGTTTCTGGATGGGCTGGGCGCTGTTCACGCTGTGGCACGTGCCGCTGGCGCTGAGCCAGGGTATGGTCTTCGACCACGGCTGGATCGGGTTGGTGGGCGGAGCGGCGGCGCTGGGCTTGTTCTGGAGCTGGATCGCCTGGCGCACCGGCTCGGTGTTCTACCTCGCCATCGCCCATGCGCTGACCAACACCATCACCTTCTGGGTGCTGTTCAACCAGAACGGTTTCGTGTCGCCCTACCATTGAGGGCGGCGGCCGCCCACCGAAGTGGTGCGGCCACGCTGTTCGACGCTTAGGCGGCGACGCTGGCGAAGCAGTGCTGCGAGATGGCGCCGATATGGCGATGATCGGTGCCGCAACAGCCGCCGATCACCCGCACATTGGGGAGCAGCGGCAGCAGTTGGCTGTAGCGCTGTGCCAGGTCGTGCCAGTCCCCGATGTCAAGCGTATCGCTCTCATCGAGCTCGGCGTGGCTCTTCATCGAAGCGTTGACCCGTAGTCCGCCGATCCGGTCCAGCCACGTGCCCCCGTGCCGGATGGTGGAAGCGAAGTGGATAGGGTGGGCGCAGTTGATCATGAAATAGGCCGGGTAGTTGCCGGTAGCAGCGTCCACTTCGGTGATGGCCTGGGCCAGCGGCTTGCCCCCCGGCAGGTTGCCATCGGTCTCCAGCGTGAAGGACAGAACCACGGGAATGCCGGCCCCCGCTGCCACGTTGGCGATACCGATCGCCTCGGGCGTATTGGTGAGAGTGTAAGCCGTCACCAGATCGGCACCGGCAGCGGCGAAGCTGAGAATCTGCGGCCGGTGGTAGGCCTCGGCCTCGCCGATGGTCATGACACCGTCGTACTGCCAGGCATCGCGCCGCGGTCCGATGGCGCCGCTGACGACGGTTGGCACCCCGACGACCTCGAATTCGCGGGCCATGTCGCGGCAGAAGGCGATGGCGCCGCGATTCACTCGGTCGAGCCCATCGGCGTCATAGCCGACCAGCGCGCCCCAGTCCGGATTGGCGCGCCAGGTGTTGGTATCGAACAGGAAGCCCTGGCCGCTCGCCTTGGCGATCGGAATGTAGCGCCGGTAGTACTCGGCCATCCGGGCGCGACCCGGCTCGCTGTCGTTCAGCGTAAACACCGCAAAATGCTGTACGTCCTCGCCTTCGTTGAAGATCAGGTGTGTCTCGACGCCGCCGTCGGTAATGAACATCTGGCCTTCCTGCTGCGGCAGGCGCCGCTGTGTATGCATCATCGGTACATCTCCATAAATCTGGCAACTGCCGGAGCAGTATTGCCGTCATGGGCATAAGGCGGGCGCGGAGTGATGAGCCCCACTCATTTCGGTGGGTTTGCAGAGGTGGCAGACAAGTAGTTGCGGATTCTCTTGTATGTCAGAGGCTTACCTCAGATCGACTGATGGGGTGTTTGTAGAGTCTGCTTCTAAACTGCTGTGAAACAGCAATTTCGGAGCTGCGTTTTTTCTGTTCGTTGGCTTCATGCATGTCGCGCTTGCATGGGCGCGCCAAAAGCCGCTATGTGCCCGCCAGGTGTACCCACCAGTACGGCAGGAGCTTTTCCCATCATGGCCACCCATTCCCTCTTCCTCATCCCCGGCGACGGGATCGGCACCGAGATCATGGCCGAGGTGGAAAAGCTCATCGGCTGGACCAACAGCGAGGGGCTGACCGATTTCTCGCTCGACCGTGGCCTTGCGGGCGGTGCGGCCTATGACCGGCACCAGGTGGCGATCACCGAGGAAGACGTCGCCAAGGCCAAGGCGGCCGACGCAGTGATCTTCGGCGCCGTGGGCGGGCCGAAGTGGGACAATGTACCCTACGAGCACCGGCCCGAGGCTGCACTGCTACGCCTGCGCAAGGAGCTGGCGGTGTTCGCCAATCTTCGTCCCGCCATCTGCTATCCGGCGCTGGCCGAAGCCTCCTCGCTCAAGAAGGAGCTGGTGGAAGGCCTCGACATCCTGATCGTGCGCGAGCTGACCGGCGGCGTCTATTTCGGCGAACCCAAGGAGATCACCGATCTCGGCGACGGGCAGAAGCGGGCGGTCGATACCCAGGTCTACGAGACCTACGAGATCGACCGCATCGCCCGCGTCGCCTTCGACCTGGCGCGGACGCGTTCGGGCAAGGTGCACTCGGCCGACAAGAAGAACGTGATGAAGTCCGGCGTGCTCTGGGACGAAGTGGTCAAGGGCGTCGCCAAGGACTATCCGGACGTCGAACTGCACCACATCCTTGCCGACAACGCCGCGATGCAGCTGGTCCGCACGCCCAAGCAGTTTGACGTGATGGTCACCGACAATCTGTTCGGCGACATCCTCTCGGACGTGGCGGCGATGCTGACCGGTTCGCTCGGCATGCTGCCCTCGGCTTCGCTCGGGGCACCCGATCCCGCCACCGGCAAGCGCAAGGCGTTTTACGAGCCGGTGCACGGTTCGGCGCCGGACATTGCCGGCAAGGGCATCGCCAATCCGATCGCTATGATTGCCTCGGTGGCGATGGCGTTGCGCTATTCATTCGGGATGGTCGAGCTGGCCACCCGGGTGGAGAATGCGATTTCGGCCGTGCTCAGTGACGGGCTGCGGACCGGCGACATTGCCCAGGACAACCGCAAGACGGTCGGGACGGAAGAGATGGGCGCGGCGATTTTGGCGAAGCTGAAGGCGTAGGGTTTCGCGCAGGTCTACCGGAGTGCGCCAGTTCCGGGACGGTAGTGCCTCCCGAGGCTGACGATTGCATCCGCTACGTCATTCCCGCGAAGGCGGGAATCCACTCTTTCCATTCGTTCAAGCGGAAGAGTGGATCTCCGCCTTCGCGGGGATGACGCTGTGAGAGGGACCCGCGGGCCCGAGCGTGATCCACACGCATGCTGCAAGCGACCAACAAAAAGCCCCGGTGTCTCCACCGGGGCTTTTCCATTCCAGAACCGGCCGGGCTTACTCGGCAGCGGCTTCTTCGGCCGGGGCGGCGGCGCGGGCGGCGCGTTCTTCAGCGCGTTCCTTGGCCTTGTCGCCCGGGACACCCTTGTTGGGGTTGTTGCGCGGGTCGCGCTTGGCAACGCCGGCGGCGTCGAGGAAGCGGAGGACGCGGTCGGTGGGAACGGCGCCGACCGACACCCAGTGCTGGGCGCGCTCGGTGTTCAGCACGACGCGGTTCTCGGCGTCCTTGTTCAGCAGCGGGTTGTAGGTGCCGAGCTTCTCGATGAAACGGCCGTCGCGGGGCGAACGGGCGTCGGCAACGACGATATGGTAGAACGGGCGCTTCTTGGTGCCGGCGCGGGCGAGACGGAGCTTGAGGGCCATTTGAGTCTTCCTGAGGTGTGTTGGGGGGTTACTTTTTCTTGCCCAAGCCAGGCAGGCCAGGGAAACGGGGAGCGCCGCCGATCCCCGGCAGAGCCGGGCCACCGGAGGACTTAAGGAGCGAACCGACATCGGTCGGCAGCTTGTCGGCGATCGGCAGGTCGGCCGATGGCAGGTTCTTGAGCTGGTCGGGGTTGATGCCGGCCTGGCGGGCCATCTGCTCCAGCTGCTTGGGATCCATGCGACCGAGGTCGGGCATGCCACCGAGCATGCCGCCCATCTTGCCGCCGAACATGCCGGCGAGCGAACCCATGCCGCCCTTCGACACCTTCTTCATCATGTCCGCCATCTGGCGGTGCTGCTTGGCCAGCTTGTTGATCTCGCTGACCTCGACGCCGGCACCGGCAGCGATGCGCTTGCGGCGGGAGGCGTTGAGCAGGTCCGGATTGGCCCGCTCCTTTTTGGTCATCGAGTTGATGATGGCGATCTGGCGGTCGAAGACCTTCTCGTCGACATTCGCCCCGGCCATGGCCTTCTTGAGCTGGCCGGCACCGGGCAGCAGGCCCATAAGGCCGTTCATGCCGCCCATCCTCTTCATCTGCAGCAGTTGGGCACGCAGGTCCTCGAAGTCGAAGGAGCCCTTCTTGAGCTTCTTCGCCATCTTCTCCGCCTCTTCGGCGGAAACGTTCTGGGCGGCCTTCTCGACCAGCGAGACGATGTCGCCCATGCCGAGGATGCGGTCGGCGATGCGCGAGGGGTGGAAGTCCTCGAGCGCATCCATCTTCTCGCCGACGCCGATCAGCTTGATCGGCTTGCCGGTGGCGGCGCGCATGGAGAGGGCAGCACCGCCGCGGCCGTCACCGTCGACGCGGGTCATGACGATGCCGGTGGCATCGAGACGCTGGTCGAAGGAGCGGGCGACGTTGATGGCGTCCTGGCCGGTCAGCGCGTCGACGACGAGCAGGATTTCGTGCGGCCGGGCGATCGACTTGATCTCGGCCGTCTCGGCCATGAGCTCTTCGTCGACATGGGTGCGGCCTGCGGTGTCGAGGATGAGGACATCGTAGCCACCGAGGCGGCCCTCGCGCTCGGCGCGGCGGGCAATCTCGACCGGGGTTTCGGTGGTGACGATCGGCAGGGTGTCGACGCCGACCTGCTCGCCGAGCACGCGCAGCTGCTCCATGGCGGCCGGGCGGCGGGTGTCGAGCGAGGCCAGGAGAACCTTTTTCTTCTGCCGGTCCTTGAGGCGCTTGGCGATCTTGGCGGTGGTGGTGGTTTTGCCCGAGCCCTGCAGGCCGACCATCAGCAGGGTAACAGGAGCCGCCGCGTTGAGGTCGATGGTGACGGCGTCGGAGCCGAGTACCGAAACCAGTTCGTCATGGACGATCTTGACGACCTGCTGGCCCGGAGTGACCGAACGGGTGACCTCGGCGCCGACGGCGCGCTCGCGCACCTGCTCGACAAAGGCACGGACCACTTCGAGGGAAACGTCGGCCTCGATCAGCGCCCGGCGGATTTCGCGCATGGCGGCGTCGACGTCCGCCGCATTCAGCGCGCCGCGGCCACGAAGCCCATCGAAGATCTTGCCAAGCCGGTCTGAAAGGCTCTCGAACATGTGGTTTCCTTTGTCTCGCCGGGTGATCCGGCAGAGATAGGGTGCAACGGGCCAAACACCAAACCCACCCGCGGGCGCAACGCGCTGGCGGATGTTGACCTCCGGGATCGGGCCCCGGTCGGCGGCTCAGAGGCAAAGCCTGATGAACGGGCTGCGTGTAGGGGAAGCGGGCCGGAGAGTCAAGGAAAGAGGCAGGTCGGGGGGCTGCGAGCCCTCGCGGATCTCATGGTGAGCCCCGTCAAACCACAAGGTGGGTAACTCAGCGGCCGCGACCTCGTCCTTCGACGGGCTCAGGATGAGGTCTACGAAGCTGCCGCGCTCCTAAACTCGATATGCCACGCGCACCCCGCCCCAGTGGCGGCTGTTGACCATGATGGGGGCGGAGCAGTCCTTCATCAGCACGTATTCGCCGCCGCCCATATCGCGACGATAGGTCTGGAGCAGGAAGGGCTTGGTGGAGCGGCCGGCGGAAAGACCGGTACGATCGTTGAAAATACGCCGGTTGCGGCAGTGGGCGGCGTTCCAGACCGGATCGTCCCCCTGCGGCTGGGAATAGATGCGGTTGTGGGTCGGCAGGTACCCGTTGCGGTCGACCGTGGCACAGAAGGCGATGCGGCGGTCGAAGGCGAGCACCGGCTCCTGGACCGCAGGAAGCACGCGGTCGGTGAAATCGGTGAAGCGGGTGACGACCTGCTGCGGATTGGTGCCGGGCACCTCGCGATAGTTGGTGTCGAACAGGTCGGAGAGGGTGATCTCGCCTCGCTTGACCGCCTCGGTGAAGATTGCAGCGACTTCCTGGGCCTTGCTCTGGGCAAGGGCGATGAAGGGCGCGTCGGCGGTTTCGACGCCGGCCTCGACCAGGAACAGCATGAA
Organism: Devosia albogilva; assembly: GCF_042685625.1. Lineage (NCBI taxonomy): Bacteria > Pseudomonadati > Pseudomonadota > Alphaproteobacteria > Hyphomicrobiales > Devosiaceae > Devosia > Devosia albogilva. The sequence goes on along the minus strand of NZ_JBHUNP010000001.1, from coordinate 1,632,102 downwards.
GTCTTCGGAGATGCCGAGAATGGTCTGGGTGCCGGCTTCGGCCTCGTCGAGATGCTGGCGGCAGGTGGCGGCACCTTCGGCAAGAGCGGAGAGTTCACCCTGCATGGTCTCGAAGCCGCTGATCGAGCGCTCGACCGGCTCGGCCAGGGCGTCGATGTCGGCGACGAGCCGGTCGAAGGACTCGACCAGTGCCGACAGCGTGGCGGTGGCGCTGCGGGCGAGTTCGGCGTCCTGCATCGCCTGCTGGGCGGCCTCGGCATTGGCGCCGGCCTGTTCGCGCAGGTCGCCGAGCGCGACACCGAGCTCGGCGAGGTGCGTTACCGTCTGGCCGGAGAAGTCGTGGATCTGGTCGGCCAATCCCTTCACGGCATTGGCGATGATCGCGAAGCCGCGGCCAGCATCGCCGGCGCGCGCGGCCTCGACCGAAGCGTTGAGAGCGAGGAGCTTGGTTTCGCGCGCGATCTGGGCGATAGCGGAACTGGCCTTCTCGACTCCGCGCAGGGTGCCGGAAATGTCCTCGAGCGTGGAGCGGATGCCGAGGGCACCCTCGGTCAGTTGGGTCATGGTGGTGCCGGTGCGCTCGACCACGCCGGACACGGCGGTGGTGCTGTCATCGAGAACATGACGAGCGTCGGCAGCGGTTTCACGGGTTCGGGCCATGCCGTCGCCGAGCTGGGCCGCGGCGGCGTTCATCTCGGCCGCAGCAGCTTTGGCGGCGTCTGCCTGGAGCGCCTGCTGCCGGCTTATGGCCGAAACGTCCGAGATCAGGCCGGCCACACCGGCAATCTCCACCCCCAAACGACCAGCACGGTCGCCGATGTCCCCCAGAGCGCGCGCGTCGCCGGCTGGCTCCGCCGCCACCATTGCGATTGCTGCCATGTTCCCCCTCCACGTTCAGCGAGGGCAGGGTAACGGGCGCTTCGGTAAGAAGAGATTAACCGTGCCTACAAATGAGGCATATCGCTGGCGCGAACAGGCGGGCGGTCGTCGATCAGCAGCAATGCGTCCGGGTGAAGCGCGGCCTTGATACGGGACAGTGCCGCCGCTTCGAGTTCAGGGTGCCGGCCGTCGAGCGCGCCCACGCGCATGGCGAAGGCGAGATCGAACGGCGCCTCATCGGGCGCGAGAACGAAGTGTTCCACCGCGGCCTCGCGAAACTCGAGCCGGCCGCTTGCCAGTTCCGCTGTCGACCCGGCAATTGCCTGAGCGATGGCCTTCGCGGAACGATCGATTGCGACCATGCGGCCGGTGGTGAGTTGGCGGGCAACGGCGCGAGCCGCGACGCCAGGACCGCAACCGATCTCCAGCACCCGCATGTCCGCGCGAAGCGGGAGAGCCGCGACACAAGCGACGATACGAGGGGAGATGCGCTCAAGAGCCATGCCGGAAAGCTAGCAAAGCGCACCGCGCGCGCAAACGGCATTGCAACGACGCGCATTAAGAAAATGCTGCCGTTTCCCAGCGTATCTTGCCGCCTCTATTTCGGGACCACGGGCCACTCAAGAGATGATGCTGCTGGCACGGCAGAGCGACGCTGAAAGCCGATCGATCTCCAAGCCCGTCGGGCTTGAGGTCGAGGTGTTCGGCGACCTCGCCAGCGCCGAAGCCGAATGGCGGGCGCTGGAGCCGGTGGCGGTGATGACTCCCTACCAGCGCTTCGACTGGGTGCAGGCGCTGGTCACGGCAGGACTCGAGACCGGCGAGGGTATGGCGATCGCGGCGATCCGACAGGATGGGTGCACCGTGGCGCTGCTGCCGCTGGTGATCAAGTCGCACCTGGGGGTGCGGATTGCATCCATGCTGGGGACGAACTTCTCCAACAGCGACTGGCTCATTTCCCGTCCCGAGTTCCGCCCCGACGGCGCCACTCTGGCGTCGCTGCTGCGCCAGATCTGTTCGGCGGCGGGAGGAGCGGACCTCGTGACCCTCTACAACCAGCCGGCGCAGTGGCAAGGCATCGACAATCCGGTGCTGTCCCTCGCACGGGCGCCCGGCGCGTCCAATTTCTACATGGCGACGATCGGCCCGACGCCGGTGCCCTATATCGAGCATCGCCTCACCACCAAGCGGCGGAGCAACATCAAGCGCGGCATGCGGCGGCTCGAGGAGAATCACGGGCCGCTGCGGGCGGTGCGCGTGAACGATGCGGCGTTGCTGGAGGTGGCGCACCGGGTGTTCCTGGAACAGCGGGGCGCGCGGTTCGGCGAGATGGGCGTTCGGAACGTGTTCGCCGACGACGGCTTCGTCCGTCTGTTTCGCGAGCTGACCGCCAAGGAATTCGGCAAGAACCGGCCCGCCCTGTGTCTGCACGTGCTCATCGCCGGCGAGGAGATCGTTGCCACCTGTTGGGGGACGATGGCCGGCAATCACTATTCGCAGTACATCAACTCGACCAGCAGCGGCCCCGCCGCGCAGTACAGCCTAACGGCGATCCTCAACGGCATGGTGATGGACGACCTCACCCAGGCGGGGATCGTTACGATGGACATGGGGCTGGGGGACTTCGGCTACAAGACGGAATGGACCGAGCCGACGCCGGTCTACCACAGCGTCATAGCGCTGACGCCCCGCGGGCGCCTCGCCGAGCAGGTCATGTCCGCAAGAGCCTTGGTGAAGCGGCGGATCAAGCAGACGCCGTGGTTGTGGAGCGCCGCGAAGCGGTTGCGGCACACGCTCTACCAACTGGTCCACAAATGCTGAAAAATGGAAAGGGCGGCCGATGTACCGGCCGCCCCGCTTGCTGCTCTTGAGCGTGGGGAACTACATCCCCACCTGCTTCGGCTTGGCCTTGTCGCGGTAGTAGTAGTTCGCGTCCTTGCCCAGCACCAACGAGCGGATCACCTTGCGCAGTCCTTCGCTACGGCGCAGCGGCGCGGCCAACAGCGCCATGGTCTGGACGGCAGCGACCTTGACGGCGTCGAAGGCCGGGTTGACGCCGGGTGCCTGCTGCGGAAAGCCGCGATCGCGCAGCATGGAATTGGCGACATAGAGATTGTTGCGGCGCTTCACCTCGGGCGTCTTCCAGGTGATGGCGAGCGAGATGGAGTAGCTGTCCTTGGTCTTCACCCAGTGCGGCCAGATGTAGGGCACGAACACGCCTTCGCCGGGCTTGAGTTCGTTGACGGTGCCGCGGGACGCATAGGCGTCCTCGAACTTCAGATTCCGGTGCTTGGTGATCGCGTGCTCGATCTGGTCCTCGCTGGCGATGCTGCGGTCGGTGTTGTCATAGATGGCGAACTGCTTGTCGCCATGGATCTGAACGAAGAAGTTGTCCTCGCTGTCGAGGTGGAACGGGGTCGTCGAGTTCGGGGACGAAACGAACATGAAGCCCTGGATGTCGGTGAACCGGGCACGCTTCACGTCACGGAAACCACGGGCCCTGGCCACCGACTCCAGCACTTCTTCGAGCAGGGCCTTGTAGGTCGGGTGGTGCTCGACCCGCTTCAGCACCATCCAGGCGCCGGCGGTTTCGATCTGGGTGACGACTTCTTCGGGGTCGAGATCGACCAGCGGGGTGGAGGAGGGGTCCTGGCTGACCGCAGCCTTGCCGGAGTTGTACTCGATGCGATCGCGCGGCAGCGCCTTCACCAGTTGCAGGATGGCCGGCAGCGTCAGGCGCGGGTCGCCCGCAAGAGCATGGTTGATGCGGAAGGGCTGGTCGGGGAACAGGTTTTCGAAAGCCGCGTCGTCGGCGGTCAACAGAGCAGTCACGAGCGTTTCTCCTTGAGTTTTCGGGCGGCATGAAGAAGCCGCTTGGCGCCACTGCGGGCGCGGCGGCGCGCTGCCATGAGGCCGATAATGGCAGCGCTGATCGGGTCGTTGGGCGTGGTGGGGATCAGGAGGTCGCCGATGGTCAGGCGCTCGCGCCAGACATGGTCGATCATCGGATGTCCGGCATCGGCGGTGGAGTCGACCAGCGCGATCTCCGGGTCGGCGGCGTAGTGTCGCGTGAGTTCCAGGGTCAACTGGACTCCTGGTGAGTAGCGGGACCGGGTCTCGTCGTAGGCGATCTTGAAGAACAGCACCCGATCGCGCTGGCGAATGAGAATGCCGGAAGCGAGGACGGTATCGTCGAGGGTGAGTTCGGCGATCTCGATACGGCCGTCGGCGCTCAGGCCAGCGGCGGCCTTGCGGATGAAGGCCGCGTCGCTCTCGACCTGGCCAAGGCCGGTGCCGCCCGCGCCCTTCCATCCGAGCGCCTCGAGCACCAGGAAGCGCTCCAGCGCCGGCACGACCGCTTCCGGAGTCCTGGCAATGGTGAAGGCCACCGAGCCTTCGTCGGCCAGGCGGCTGCGCTGGCGGCGGAGCTCCTTGAGCTTCTTGCCGCCCAACGCTTCGCGCAGATAGGTCTCGGCGTCGGTAGCGGCGTCGAATGCCGCACGCTGATAGCGGTTGTGGATGACGGGGCGGATGCCCCGCTCGGCCATTGCCGCGGACAGGGCCGCGAAAGCCGGGCCATCAAGCGTCATGGTCGGCAGTGACAGGACACGAGCACCGCCGGCGCGCGCAGCGTCGATCAGCTGACCGGCCGCTTCCTTGGCCCGCTCGGCGTGCAGCAGTGGCACCGTCAGCGGGCTGTAGGGTTGCTGGGCGACCAGAGCGGGCACCGGCAGGCGCAGGGCGGACCAGGCCGGAACCACCGGAAGCAGGCCGATCACCTCGTGGGCCGCGTCATCCGCAAAGGCAAGGAGCAGGCCGGGTTTTTGAAGCTTCCCGGTGATCTCGAAGGCCGGCAGGGAGTAGTGCGCGTCGTAAAAGGCGTTCGGCTCCACGGCGTTGTCGCCGAGCCGGTTCCAGGTGGCGCGCGAAAGCGCTGACAGGCGCGCGATGGACGGGCGCGCCGCTGCCTCGGTCCGCTCCGCTGCTGTCCCGATGCTGTCCACCATGGTTCCGCGCATCTGGCCCACTCGCCTGTTACCGATCGGAACATAGGGCAAGCAGGGGGTGCGTGGGGGAACTGCCTCGCACGCTGGTTAAGACGGGGTGATGCAGAAGCCCTTCAAATTCATGAATAATTTTACCGATGCCGGCCATCGTGAGGCTGGCTTGCATCGGGCCCGCTGGCAATTGCGGGCCAGTTCCGCCATATAGGGCTACAGCTATCTTACGCAGGCGCCGCGCCAGGATGAACGTACCCTTCGCCAAGATGAACGGGCTGGGCAACCAGATCATCGTCGCCGACATGCGCGGCCGAACCGATCGGGTGTCGGCTGAAGCTGCGGTGAACATCAATGCGCGCGCCGAGACCCGCTTCGACCAGATCATGGCCATCCATGATCCGCGCACGCCGGGCACCAACAACTACATCGAGATCATCAATTCCGACGGCTCGCGGGCGGAAGCCTGCGGCAACGGCATGCGTTGCGTGGTCCAAGCGCTGACGGCAGAGCAGGGGCGGCACCGCTTCATCTTTGAAACCGTGGCTGGCATCCTGTTCGGGGAAGAGGGCGAGGACGGGCTGATCACGGTCGACATGGGGACACCCAAATTCGCCTGGTACGAGATCCCGCTGGCGGAAGAGTTCGCCGATACGCGGCAGGTGGAGCTGCAGATCGGGCCGATCGACGCCCCGGTGCTCCACTCGCCGTCGGTCGCCTCGATGGGCAATCCGCACGCGACCTTCTGGGTGAAGGACGATGTGTGGAGCTTTGCGCTCGACCGCTTCGGGCCGTTGCTCGAGAACCATCCGCTGTTTCCGGAGCGCGCCAATATCTCGATCGCGCAGGTGACGGCGCCGGACCGGATCATCCTCCGCACCTGGGAGCGCGGTGCGGGTCTGACCGAGGCCTGCGGAACCGCCGCCTGCGCGGCGGTGGTCAACGGCGCTCGTACCCGGCGCACGGCGCGAAAGGCGACGGTGACGCTGCCCGGTGGCGACCTCGCGGTCGAGTGGCAGCCAGACGACCATGTGGCGCTGACTGGCCCCGCCGAGTGGGAATGGGGAGGGCAACTCGATCCGGCCACCGGCGCCTGGACCCGCGACGAGGCGGCGTGATGGCTGTGGAGACGCTGACATTCGGCTGCCGGCTCAATGCCTATGAAGCCGAGGTGATGAAGGGCGAGGCCGAGAAGGCCGGGCTCGACAATGCCGTCATCATCAACACCTGCGCGGTGACGGCCGAAGCGGTGCGGCAGGCCAAGCAGGCCGTGCGCAAGGCGCGGCGTGACCATCCGGAGGCTAGGATCATCGTCACCGGCTGTGCGGCACAGACGGAGGGGCGCACCTTCGGCGACATGGCCGAGGTCGACCTCGTCATCGGCAACGCCGACAAGCTCAAGGCCGACAGCTACAAGCCGATGGTGTTCGGCACTGCCCTCAACGACAAGGTGCAGGTCAACGACATCATGAGCGTGCGCGAGACCGCCGGGCACCTCATCGAGGCAATGGATGGACGCACGCGGGCGTTCGTGCAGGTGCAGAACGGGTGCGACCACCGCTGCACCTTCTGCATCATTCCGTTCGGACGCGGGCCGTCGCGTTCGGTGCCGATGGGGCTGGTGGTCGAGCAGATCAAGAAGCTGGTCGGCAATGGCTATCGCGAGGTGGTGCTGACGGGCGTCGACATAACCTCCTATGGTCCGGACCTGCCGGGTGCACCGACGCTGGGCAGACTGGTGCAGGCCATCCTGAAGCACGTGCCGGAACTGCCGCGGCTGAGGATTTCCTCGATCGACTCGATCGAGGCCGATCCGGCGCTCTACGACGCGATGGCCGATCGGCGGCTGATGCCGCACCTGCATCTGTCGCTGCAGTCGGGCGACGACATGATTCTCAAGCGCATGAAGCGGCGGCACCTCCGGGCGGATGCGCTGGCGGTGGTCGAGAAACTGCGTTCGATCCGGCCGGAGATGGTGTTCGGCGCCGACATCATTGCCGGCTTCCCCACCGAGACCGACGCCATGTTCGAGAACACGCGGCGGATCATCGGCGAGGCCGGGCTCACTTATGTGCATGTGTTCCCCTATTCTCCGCGACCGGGAACGCCGGCGGCGCGGATGCCGCAGATCGACAAGCGGGTGGCTCGCGAACGCGCCGGGCTGCTACGGGCCGAGGGCGAGAAGCAGTTCGCCGCCTTGTGCGCGAGCCGCGTCGGGGCGGTGGAAAACGTGCTGGTCGAGCGGGACGGGTTGGGTCGGACGGAACAGTTCGTGCCGGTGCAGGTTGCAGGCTCGGTAGCGGGGGAGTTGGTTACGGTGCGGATTACCGGGGTGACGACCGAGGGTCTCGTTGGTGAGGCGCTGCGGGTGGCCGCATAGGCCGGTGGCCGCGACCTCGTGGTTCGACAGGCTCACCATGAGGTCTACTCGGGCGACACCCGAAGCTGAGGAACAAGAAAATGGCACAAGAAAAACCCGGCTTCTTCAAGCGCCTGTGGGGCGAGATCATCGGGGAGGAGCCGAAGCCGGCCCAGAGCCCGGCCCCTCCCGAGACCGTTCCGGAACCACATGCAGCGCCGGTTGTGCCCGAGCCGGTACCGCCGACGCCGGAGCCCACCCTTCCCGAGCCGGATGCTCCGGCCGAAGAGGTGCCGCCGCCGGGTCCGCCGGAAACGACCCCGGACTATGTGGAGGAAATCGAGGAGCAGGCCACCGCTGCGCGGCTCGCCGAGGGTATGCCGGATGCCGCACCGGTGATCCCGGCGCCGGCCACGGCTGAGCCGAAGCAGGGCTGGTTCCAGCGGCTGACCACCGGGCTCAAGCGCTCGTCGGACCAGTTGACCGGCTCGATCACCGCCGTCTTCACCAAGCGCCGGCTAGATGATGCGACGCTGGAAGAACTCGAGGACGTGCTGATCCAGGCCGATCTGGGTCTCGAAACCGCCACGGCCATCACCGAAACGCTGCGGCGCGACCGCTTCGATCGCGACGTCTCCGGCGAGGAGGTGCGCGGCGTGCTCGCCAGCGAAGTCGAGGCGGTGCTGGCGCCGGTGGCAGAGCCCCTGCGGATCGACCCGGCGCAGCGACCCTTCGTGATCCTGATGATTGGGGTGAACGGGTCGGGCAAGACCACCACCATCGGCAAGCTGGCGCAGAAATTGTCGGTCGAGGGCAAGTCGGTGATGCTGGCTGCGGGCGACACCTTCCGTGCGGCCGCCATCGAGCAGTTGCAGGTGTGGGGGCAGCGGACCAATTCGCCGGTGGTGGCGCGGCCGGCCGGCTCGGATGCTTCGGGGCTGGCCTTTGATGCGGTTACCCAAGCCAAGGCCGAGGGTCGGGACATCCTGATCATCGACACGGCGGGACGCCTGCAGAACCGGGACGAGCTGATGAACGAGCTCGAAAAGGTCATCCGCGTGATCAAGAAGGTGGACCCGACCGCCCCGCACGCGACCTTGCTGACGCTTGATGCCACGACGGGGCAGAACGCGATGAAGCAGGTGGAAATTTTTGGCCAGCGGGCCGGGGTGACGGGGCTGGTGATGACCAAGCTCGACGGCACCGCCCGCGGCGGTATCCTGGTCGCCATCGCCCGCAAGTTCGGCCTGCCGGTGCATTTCATCGGCGTGGGTGAAGGCGTGAACGACCTGCAGCCGTTCCGCGCGGACGAGTTCGCGCGGGCGATCGCGGGGCTGGAGTAGACGTCTCAGCGCGTGGGTGGAGAGAACCCCTCACCCGTCTCGCGCTTCGCGCGATCCACCCTCTCCCCGGAGGGGCGAGGGGAAGCAGGAGCCGCGGACTTTGAGCTGCGAGAGGCACCGCGGCTGCACCCATCGTCCCCTCGCCCCTCCGGGGAGAGGGCCAGGGTGAGGGGTTCTTCCCGAACTAACCCCGTTCCCGTAGCTGCAGGGCCTGCAGCATCATTACGGTCTTGGCGTCGTTGATTTCGCCGGTGCGGATCATGGCGAGTGCGTCGGCGAGTGGCAGTTCAACCACTTCGATCTCCTCGCCCTCGTGGTCGAGGCCACCGCCCTGGCTGAGGCGCAGGCCGGGGGTGTAGCGGGCGAGGAAGCAGGCCACCTTTTCGGTGAGGGCGCCGGGGCTCGGATAGACTTCGAACAGGAATTCGAGTTCCTGCGGCTCGTAGCCGGTTTCCTCGAGCGCCTCGCGCCGGGCCGTTTCTTCTGGTGTCTCGCCCTCGTCGCGCATGCCCGCACAGGCTTCCAGAACCATCGGTGTGTCACCGTTGAGCTGAGCGGGCAGACGCCACTGTCGTGTCAGCAGCACCTGGCGGGTAGTCGGATCATACATCAGCACGGAGGCGGCGAGGCCATGATCGTACACCTCGCGATCATACTCACGCGCGACGCCATCGGCGCCGATATAGGTGATGTGGTAGTTGTCGAAGCGGCCCCAGACATGGGCCAGCTTGGTCTTGCCGCGAATGGTGATCTTGGGCTGCACGTTCCGCTCCGGATGGTTTGCTGCTCTATGCCCCACGACGCCAGGCCGCGCCAGCGCCCCTGCGTCGTTCCGCGCACGCGATGTTCGCTTTGCGAACAAAGTGCGCACTGCGACGAAAGTCGGTTTGCCGCGCTTTGATTTGGTAAGCATTGCAGTCTAGAAGTCTCGAACCATTCCAAACTGCGCGCGGTTCCGCGCACCAGCGAGGCCTTATGGCAGTTCGATCCCGCCCGCTTTCTCCGCACCTGCAGATCTATCGCTTCACCATCACGATGACGATGTCGATCGTCCATCGCGCCACGGGCATCGCCAACTATGTCGGCATGGCCTTTCTGGCGCTGTGGCTCGCCGCCGCGGCGTGGGGCCAGGAGCCGCTCGATGTGGTCAACAGAATCTATGGAAGCTGGTTCGGACAGCTGGTGCTGTTCGGCTATACTTGGAGCCTAGTGCACCACATGTTGGGGGGCATTCGCCACTACCTGTGGGATGTGATCATTGGCTTTGAGGCCGGGCAGCGCGAGGCTATGGCCTGGGCGAACCTCGTCGCTTCGGTGGTGATCACGCTGTTGGTCTGGACCGTCTTCGTGTGGGTGGGCTGAGATGCGCGAACAAGTCGTCACCAGCAGCGTCGTCGCCAATCCGAAGTCCCGCTACGGCAATGCCCGTTCGGCCACGCGGCACTTCATCGTCCAGCGGCTGACCGGGTTTTCCAACATCCTGTTTCTCGGGTTCCTGCTGTTCGTGGCGGTGCGCCTTGCCGGGCAGGACCGCACCGACATGGTGGCCCTGCTGGGGCAGTGGTATGTGGGGCTGCCGTTCGCGCTGCTGATCGCCATCGTCTGCGTGCATATGCGTATCGGCATGCGCGAGGTGGTGGAGGACTATGTCCATGAACCGCGCACCCACCGGCTGGCGCTGTCGCTCAATACCTTTGTCGTGCTGCTGATCGGCGTCGTTGCCGTCGGTTCGCTCGTCAAGCTCGTCTTCTGGGGTTAGGCCTGATGGCTAGTTACGAACTCATCGACCACGAATTCGACGTGGTGGTGGTGGGCGCCGGTGGCGCCGGCCTGCGCGCCACGCTTGGCATGGCCGAGCAGGGCTTCAACACCGCCTGCATCACCAAGGTGTTCCCCACCCGCTCGCATACGGTGGCGGCGCAGGGTGGCATTGCGGCGTCGCTGCAGAACATGGGTCCGGACTCCTGGCAGTGGCACATGTACGACACCGTCAAGGGGTCGGACTGGCTCGGCGACAATGACGCCATGGAATACTTGGCGCGCGAGGCGCCGGCGGCAATCTACGAGCTCGAGCATTATGGCGTGCCGTTCTCGCGCACCCAGGACGGCCGCATCTACCAGCGCCCGTTCGGCGGGCACATGACCGAATTCGGCGAGGGCCCGCCGGTGCAGCGCACCTGCGCCGCTGCCGACCGCACCGGTCACGCGATCCTCCACACGCTCTACGGCCAGTCGGTCAAGAATGACGCGCAGTTCTTCATCGAGTACTTCGCACTCGACCTGATCATGGGGGACGACGGGTCCTGCCAGGGCGTGATCGCCTGGAAGCTCGACGACGGCACGCTGCATCGCTTCCGCGCAAAGCTGGTGGTGCTGGCCACCGGCGGCTATGGCCGCGCCTATTTCTCGGCGACTTCAGCCCATACCTGCACCGGCGACGGCAACGGCATGGTGGCGCGCGCCGGGTTGCCGCTCCAGGACATGGAGTTCGTGCAGTTCCACCCGACCGGCATCTATGGCGCCGGGGTGCTGATCACCGAGGGCGCGCGTGGCGAAGGTGGGTACCTGACCAATTCGGAAGGCGAGCGCTTCATGGAGCGCTATGCCCCCAACGCCAAGGATCTTGCGTCACGCGACGTGGTTTCGCGCTGCATGACTCTGGAGATCCGTGAAGGGCGCGGCGTCGGGCCGAAGAAGGACCACATCTTCCTCCACCTCGACCATCTGGATCCCAAGGTGCTGCACGAGCGGCTGCCCGGCATTACCGAGAGCGCCAAGATCTTTGCCGGCGTCGATCTGACGCGCGAGCCCATCCCGGTGCTGCCGACGGTGCACTACAACATGGGCGGCATCCCCGCGAACTATCATGGCGAGGTGCTGAACCCGACCCCGGAAGATCCGAACCGCATCGTGCCCGGGCTGATGGCCGTGGGCGAGGCGGCCTGTGCCTCGGTGCACGGGGCCAACCGGCTCGGCTCGAACTCGCTGACCGACCTCGTGGTGTTCGGCCGCGCTGCGGCGCTGCGCGCCGGCAAGGTGCTCGACAAGAATGCCCCCGTGCCCGGCATCAACACCGCGCAGGACGACAAGATTCTCGCCCGCTTCGACCGGCTCCGCCACGCCAATGGCTCGCAGCCGACGGCCAAGCTGCGCGACGAGATGCAGCGCACCATGCAGCAGGACGCCGCGGTGTTCCGCACCTCCGAGTCGCTGCGCCAGGGTGTGGCCAAGATGGGCGAGATCTATTCGCGCCTGCCGGACGTAAAGGTCACCGACCGCTCGCTGATCTGGAACTCGGATCTGGTCGAGACGCTGGAACTCGAGAACCTGATGGCCTGCGCCATGACGACCGTGGTGTCGGCGGAAGCCCGGCACGAGAGCCGCGGCGCCCATGCGCACGAGGATTTCCCGAACCGCGACGACGAGAACTGGCGCAAGCACACGCTGAGCTATCTCGAAGTGGCGAGCGGGGCGGTGGAGCTGTCCTACCGGCCGGTGATCACCGATCCGCTGACACCGCAGGACCAGGGCGGCATCGACCTCAAGAAGATCGCGCCCAAAGCGCGGGTGTACTGATGCGGGCGCTGCTTTTCCCGCTGGCGCTTGTTGCCATGGTTGCGCCGGCTCTCGCCGCGCCGACCGAGGCGCAGAAGGCCGAGTTCTACCAGGTGTGCATGGGTATCGCGCAGGATGCGGCGCTGTGCGGCTGCAAGGCCGATGCGGCGATGACGCTGATCGACGAACGCTTCATGGGCGTGGTGATCGCCTCGATGAAGGGCGCCTCGCCGGCGGCGGAGGATTTCCGCGCCTACAACGCCTACGTCGCCAAGTCGAACCAGATCTGCAAGCCGACCTACTAGGTTTCACGCGCCGGGTTGAGCGGCGCGTCTCGAGAAGGAAGACCACCATGGCCGAACTGCTGCTGCGCAAGGCCGACCAGCCGACCAAGGGCAAGACCTGGCCGAAGCCGGAAGGCGCCAAGCGCCTGCGCGAGTACCAGATCTACCGCTACGATCCGGACAAGAACGAGAATCCGCGGATCGACACCTATTTCGTCGACCTCGACGATTGCGGGCCGATGATCCTGGACGGGCTGTTGTGGATCAAGAACAAGGTCGACCCGACCCTGACGCTGCGCCGCTCGTGCCGCGAGGGCATTTGCGGGTCGTGCTCGATGAACATCAACGGGCTCAACACGCTGGCCTGCACCAAGGGGATGGATGACTCGACCGGCCCCATCAAGATCTATCCGCTGCCGCACATGCCGGTGGTGAAGGATCTGGTGCCGGACCTGACGGCCTTCTACGCCCAGCACCGGGCCATCGAGCCGTGGCTCAAGACCACCTCGCCCACCCCTGACAAGGAGTGGACGCAGTCGATCGAGAACCGCGCCAAGCTCGACGGGCTCTATGAGTGCATTCTCTGCGCCTGCTGCTCGACCTCGTGCCCGAGCTATTGGTGGAACGGGGAGAAGTATCTCGGCCCGGCCGCGCTGTTGCAGGCCTATCGCTGGCTGATCGACTCGCGCGACGAGACCACCCAGGAGCGGCTCGACAACCTAGAGGATCCGTTCAAGCTCTACCGCTGCCACACGATCATGAACTGCGCCAAGGTGTGCCCGAAGGGGCTGAACCCGGCAAAGGCGATCGCCGAGATCAAGAAGATGATGGTGGAGCGCCGCGTCGCGGCGTAGCCGGACCGGACGCTGACATGCAAACGGCGGGACCTTGGTCCCGCCGCTTTTTGTCTGTACCCCCACCCTTGATCCCTCCCCACAAGGGGGAGGGAGACGATGAACATCGGCGCCTCGGCTCCTGCGCCTCCCTCCCCTTGATGGAGGATTGAGGGTGGGGTGGGCCGCGCCCGCCGAGGCCCGGCTGCCCTAGATCTCCTCCACCAGCATGACCGTCCCGGCCTTGTAGGCGGCTTCGCAGTCGGCGGCGTCGTGTTCGATGTCGGCGTCGTAGAGCACCGAAGCGGTGCCGGGGCCGACGAAGCGGGGGTCATCGCAAAGCTCGTCGTTGGCGTAGCTTGAGCTGTTGTCGCCGAACGCGATTCCCTTGCTGTCATAGGGTGCCGCGGCGGCATATTCCGGGGTGTAGACCGGGATGATGCGCACTTCGCCGGCTTCCTCCAGGGTGCGGCAGTCGGTGGCGTCGCCGTATTCGTCCTCGTCGAGCAGCTTCTTGGCGGTTCCGGGGCCGGCAAAGCGCGGGTCGTCGCACTCGCCGTCATTGGCCCATTTGGACCAATCCGAACCGTAGTCGAAGGTGGCGACAGCGGGAGCACCCAGTTCGCCGATATAGGTGGCGGTGCCTTCTTCCACGGCGGTGCGGCAATCGGTGGCGTCGCGGCCGATATTCTCCGTCAACGGGTTCTGCGCCACGGCTTCCCCTGAAAAGCGAGGATCATCACACTCCTCGTCATTGGCCCATTCGGAACTGTCGTTGCCATAGTCGATGGCGGGCGTGGCGGCCCCGGTGTCGGTCCCAGCGCCGGCGCCGACGTCACCCTTGAAGGTGAGGCCTTCCATGAACAAGGCGCGGCAGTCGGTGGCGTCCTTGCCGATGTCGCTATCCAGCAGTTCCTCGGCCATGCCGGGACCGGTAAAGCGCGGGTCGTCGCACTCGTCGTCATTGGCCCACTCGGAACTGTCGTCGCCGAAGTCGATGGCCGTCTGTTCGCCGGCATAGCTCAGCGTGCCGGCCTCGACGCCGGCGCGGCAGTCGGTGGCATCCTTGCCGATATCGGCCGCGTCGAGTTCGGCGGCCATGGCCGAGCCGGTGAAACGGGCGTCGTCGCATTCCTCGTCGCGAGCCCATTCGGAGGTGTCGTCGCCATAATCGATGTCGTCCGCGGGTTGCGTCTCGCCGACATAGGCGATGCTGCCGTCCTCGAGCAGCGCACGACAGTCAGTGGCATCCTTGCCGATGTCGGCTGCCTCGAGTTCGGCGGCCATGCCGGTGCCGGAGAAGCGTGGATCATCGCATTCCCCGTCATGGGCCCAGGCGGAGGTATCATCGCCGAAATCGACGTCAGCGCTGGCGGTCTCGGCCTCACCGGTGAAGGTGATGCTGCCCGCCTCGTAGAGGGCCCGGCAGTCGGTGGCGTCCTTGCCGAGATCGACGTCCTCGAGTTCGGCAGCCATGCCGGTGCCCGTGAAGCGCGGGTCGTCGCACTCCTCGTCCTTGGCCCAGACGGAACTGTCGTCGCCGAAGTCGATCGCGGGAGCGGTGGTCGCGGTGGTGGTGTCTGTGCCGGTCTCGATCAGGGTGATGGTGCCGGCCTCGAACGCGGCCTGGCAGTCGGCCGCGTCGTGGCCTTCATTGTCGTCCCAGGTTTCCGCAGCCATGCCGGTGCCGGTGAAGCGGGGATCGTCGCATTCGTCGTCATTGGCCCATTCGGACGTGTTGTCGCCGAAGTCGACACCTGGCGAGGACGTCGTGGTTGCTGCGACCGGCGGGTTCTTCTTGTCGATCCTGTCCTGCGCAAAGGCCGGCGACAGGCCGACCGACAGCACCAGTCCCAGCATTGCCCCGGCCAGCACCTTCGTTCTGGTGATCATCACTGATCCCTCCCCCACTGAAACACCACGCCGCGGCGCACCTTACAGCGGCTTCACGACGGCCAAAAGCCACTCACTGCTGGCGCAGTGCCTGCCGTTCGGCCCGGGTGAAAAGGACCGAACCGAGCAGGACCAGCGCCGCGCCGAGTGCGTCGAAGCCGCTGAAGGGTTCACCGAGGATGGCAACGGCAAAGGCAATCGTAACAACCGGCCCGAGAGCGGCGGTGGACGAGGTGGCGCGCGCGCCGATGCGGGACATGCCGGCATTCAGCAACAGGCTCGGCAGCACTGTGCCGAAAATGCCAAGCGCCAGCCCCAGCCCCCACACTTCCACCGGCAATGCAGCATAGGCGGCAGGACCTTCCACCACTACGCCCTGGGCGATGGCGCAGACCGCTGCAGTGGACATGGCGATGCAGGTGAAAGCGGTGGAGCCGAGGCCGCGGCTCATCTGTCGGCGGGCGAGGTGTTGATAGAGGGCAAAGGTGATAGCCGAACCCAGCACCAGCAGCGTGCCCACCACGAGCCCGTCCGGCGCCATCATCAGGTTCCAGCCGAAGATCACCAGCAGCCCGGCATAGGACACCAGCATGGGCGGTACGACCCGCCAGACCAGCCTTTCGCCGAAGAACCAGGCGCCGAACAGCACCACAAAGAAGGGGTAGGTGAACAGCACCAGCCGCTCATACTGCGCCGAGACGAAGTTGAGGCCGAGGAAATCGAGGTAGCTCGAGATGTAGTAGCCGAGAATGCCGATGGCCATGGTGACGAGCACGAGCCGCGGGGACAGGCGACCGGGGAGCTCGGGGCTGCGCCGGAACAGGCTGACGAAGATGACCAGATAGACCGGCAGCGCCACCAGCATGCGCAGGCTGAGCAGTATCTCGGTCGAGACGCCATAGCCATAAGCGAGCTTGATGAAGATGCCCTTGGTGGAAAACAGCACCGAGCCGGCAATGGCGAGGCCGTACCCGAAGGCATCGAAGCTCTGCGGGTTTCTGGCGGTGGCGGCGGTGGGCATCGGCAAGGCCTGCTCTGCTGTGGTCCGCCGCCATCGTCACACCGGAGCGCCTGGCGGCGGCCGGTGAAACGGAAGGGCTGAACGTCAGCGCGCGTTCCGGACCCGGCGGGGACCGAAAAGACCAAGCCAGAAAGAAATGAGGCCGGTGAACGCGTGCATGAACCAAGTTCTAGGGCGCGGGCGATGCCGGCGGCAAGGCGGTCTGGGCTCAAACCGTTCGGCTTTATCCGCGCGGATGGGCACGTCGATAAGCGTCGAGCAGCCGGTCGGTATCGACGGCGGTATAGATCTGGGTGGTCGACAGCGAGGCGTGGCCGAGCAGTTCCTGGATCGCGCGGAGGTCGCCCCCCCGAGAGAGCAGGTGGGTGGCAAAGGAGTGGCGCAGGGCGTGCGGCGTCGCGGAAGGCGGCAGGCTGAGGGCGCCTCGCAGTTGGGCCACGCGCATCTGGATCAGCCGCGGCGACAGCACGCCGCCCTTGACGCCGCGGAACAGCGGCGCATCGGGCTCGGGGGTGAAGGGGCAGAGTTCGATATAGTGCTCCACTGCCTGGCGCACAGCGCCGAGCAGGGGCACCAGCCGCACCTTGCCGCCCTTGCCGGTGACGCGCAGGCTCGCCGCTTCGAGGTCGCTGCGGGTGATGGCCAGCGCCTCGGAGATGCGCAGGCCAGCGCCATAACAGAGGGCAAGGACGGCGGTGTCGCGGGCGGCGACCCAGGGCCGATCCTCAAGCTCTTCGGTAGTGGCGATGGTCGCCCGAGCCTCCGGCACCGTCAGCGCCTTTGGCAACGAGCGCGGCAGCTTGGGGGTGCGAATGACGTTGAGGGCCTCGCTGGAGAGGATGCCTTTGCGCTCCAGGTGACCGAGGAAACTGCGCAGTGCAGAAAGCGCGCGAGCCAGCGAACGCGAGCCGATGCCGTCGCCGCGACGCACGGCCATGAAGGCGCGGATATCGGCGCCGCGAAGCTGGCGCAGCGTATCGAGGCTGACGGCGCCGCCGGAATGGCCAGCGAGAAAGCTGAGAAACTGGTCGAGGTCGCGCTGGTAGGATTCGAGCGTCTTGGTGGCCAGCCGGCGTACCGATTCGAGCTCGGTGAGCCAGCCGGAGACGAGTGCCGAGACGGTGCTGTCAGTGGCAAAGGCGCGATCAACCATGCCGCGAGGATAGCGGGGGAGGGTTAGCGATTGGTGGCTGGTGAACCAGGATCCGGAGCAGTGGGGAGACCCCCTCCCAACCTCCCCCGCAAGGGGGGAGGTGCCGGCCGGTGGTGGTGGCTGGATGGTGCCGTCGAGTGGGGCCACCCTCCCTTGCGGGGAGGGCAGGGCGGGGGCGGCAGGGGGTGGAGGAGCGGTGACTGGCGAGCCGCTCAGGGGAATCGGGTTGTTCCGCACGAAGCGGGGTCGGCATCGGCGGGAAAACCGAGGTCGGCCAACAGAGCCCGCGGTAGGCGCTGCGGGCGCCGGGACCGACGGGCAAGGCTCAGCAGCCACTCATATTGGCTGGCCCCGGTGGCGATGGTCACAAGGTCGCCGCGGAGCGGCCGGTCTTCTGCTACGGCAGTCATGCGATCCTCCTTTTGTGATTGGAAAAGGAGACTATGCCGCTGCCGTGACAGGCGATGTCAGCACCCGCACCCCTTTGGAGAATCACTTGCAGTTCCTATGTTCGGATGCGAACAGAACGGGCACAAATGAATGAACTCGGCGGCATAGTGGCGGTGATGGTGGGGGTGGCCGTGGAAGGCCCCTATTCCTACCGCGTGCCCCAGGGCATGTGCGTGCGCCGTGGGTCGATCGTGGCCGTGCCGCTGGGTGCCCGTTTGACCCTGGGCGTGGTGTGGGGCGAGCCGAAGGACGCGGTTTCGCATAACCGGCTGCGCGACATCGCCCATCTCTACGACGTGCCGCCGCTCAGCGAGGAATTGCTGGGGCTGGTGGATTGGGTGGCGCGCTACACCATCGCTCCACCGGGCATGGTGGTGCGCTCGGTGCTGCGCTCGACCGAAGCACTCGATCCGCCACGACCGGTAGTGGCGTTTCGTGCTACCGGGCACGAGCCGGAAAAGCTCACCCCGGCCCGGCTGCGCGTGCTCGATACGCTCAACGACGGCAGTGCCTGGCCCAAGGCGGCGCTGATCGGGGCGACGGGGGTATCGGCTTCGGTGATCGAAGGCCTCGAGCGGGTCGGGGCGGTCGAACGGCTGGAGATGAAGCCGCCGCCGGTGGTGCTGCCGCCCGACCCGGAGGCCATGGCGCCGAAACTGTCGGCGGAGCAGCAGGCGGCACTTGGCCACATCACTGCCATCGATCCGCACAGCTTCGGGGTGGCGCTGCTCGACGGCGTCACCGGCAGCGGCAAGACAGAAGTGTTCTTCGAGGCGGTGGCGGATACGCTGCGCGCGGGGCGGCAGGCGCTGGTGCTGCTCCCCGAGATCGCGCTCACCAATACCTTCATCGACCGCTTCACCCGCCGCTTCGGGGCACGACCGGCCGAGTGGCATTCGGACATGACGCCGGCGCAGCGGGCGAAGGTCTGGCGCGGGGTGCTGGAAGGCACGGTGCGGGCGGTGGTGGGCGCGCGCTCGGCGCTTTTCCTGCCGTTCCGTGAACTCGGGCTGATCGTGCTCGATGAGGAGCATGACGGCGCCTACAAGCAGGCCGACGGGCTCAACTACCATGCGCGCGACATGGCGGTGGTGCGGGCGCGCAACGCAAGGGCGCGGGTAGTGCTGAGTTCGGCGACTCCGTCGGTCGAAACCCGCAACAACGCCAATCTTGGCCGCTATGCCCATGTGCTGCTCACCAGCCGCTTTGCCGAGGCGGCCATGCCGGACGTCAAGGCGATCGACATGCGCACCGATGGTCCGGACAAGGGGCAGTGGATCTCGCCGGTCCTGGCGCGCGAGGTGTTCACGGCGATGGACCGAGGCGAGCAGGCGTTGCTGTTCCTCAACCGGCGTGGCTACGCGCCGCTGACGCTGTGCCGGTCCTGCGGGCACCAATACCAGTGCCCGGACTGCTCGGTGTGGATGGTGGAGCACCGCTTCCGCGGTGTGCTGATGTGCCACCATTGCGGGCATGAGGTGCGCACGCCGATGGTGTGCGCCCAGTGCGGCGATGCGGACTCGCTGGTGGCGGTGGGACCGGGGATAGAGCGCATTGCCGAGGAGGCGGCGGAGCGCTTTCCGGATGCGCGGCGGGTGATCCTGTCGTCGGACATGGGCAACCACGCGCAATTGCGGGAGCGGTTCAGCGAGATCGAGCGGGGCGAGTACGATCTGATCATCGGCACGCAACTGGTTTCCAAGGGCCATCACTTCGAAAAGCTCAGCGTGGTGGGGGTGCTCGACGCCGACCTGGGGCTTGCCCATGGCGATCCGCGCGCTTCGGAAAAGACGTTCCAAATCCTGACGCAGGTGGCGGGCCGGGCCGGTCGGGCCTCGCGGCATGGCAAGGCGTTCCTTCAGACCTACCATCCCGACCATCCGGTGATGCAGGCGATGGTCACGGGCGACCGGGAGTCGTTCTACCGGCATGAACTGATGGCGCGCGAGGCCGGGGGGCTGCCGCCTTATGGGCGGCTGGCCGCGCTGATCGTGTCGGCCAACGAGCACCAGATCGCGATGGGCTATGCCAAGTCGCTCCTGTCAGTGGCGCCGATGGCGGAAGGCGTACGGCTGTTCGGGCCGGCGGATGCGCCGATCGCGCAGATCCGCGGCCGGCACCGGGTGCGGCTGCTGGCGCGGTCGGGCAAGGATTTCGACCTCAGCGGCTATGTGCGGTTTTGGCTCAGCCAGGGCGAGAAGCTCACCGGCAATCTCAAGGTCCAGGTCGACATCGACCCGATGAGCTTTCTCTAGCCGTCCGTTTAGCTGGCGGACTTGTGCTCGGGCTTGCCCTTGCGCTTGGTGGCGGCCATGTCATGCAGTTCCTTCTCGCTCATGGATTTGTACATCGACTTCGAGGCGCCCTGCAGTTCGCCGACCTTGGTGTCGCCGCGCTTGGCCGACAGGGCCGCGCCGGCTGCCTTCTGCTGTGCCTTGGATTTCGCGGGCATGATGGTTTCTCCTGTTGAGAGGAGAGAAACGCCGCGGTCGGCTCGCGGTTTCCGTCACAAGCGCAAGGCGGGCCTGCCTGCGACACTTTCGCCGCTTCTGAATCACGGTGGCGCGCCTTGCGTCGCGCGCGGGCCCTATGCTAGAGGGGCAGCGATTTCCAGGGGGTGGTGGTGCGCCCCCCTTCCCGGACAAGAACAACGTCGGCAACCGGCCGGTCCCGCGGTAAAACCGGGGTCGATCCGGACGGCAAACCAAGAGGGTGAAGCGGCATTGGCAGCGCAGAATTCAGTGCTTACCCACATCGCGCGGCCATATGCGTCGGCGCTGTTCGATCTCGCCGAGAGCGAGAACCAGCTGGCCTCCGTCGAAACATCGCTGTCGGACGTCACCCGCATGATCGGTGAAAGCGCCGATTTCTCGCGCTTCCTTCGCTCTCCCGTGATCACGACCACCGACAAGGCGCAGGCCCTAAACGAGATCCTGGCTCGTGCTAACGCCCATCCGCTGGTCGCCAACTTCCTTCGGCTTGTGGCCAAGAACGGCCGGCTGTTTGCGCTCGACGCGATCATCGCCGCCTTCCGCGAACTCGCCGCCAAGGCACGCGGTGAAGTCACCGCCGACGTCACCTCGGCTGCCCCGCTGACCGGCGAGCAGGCCTCGGCCCTCGCCGAGACCCTGCGCCAGCGCATCGGCAAGACCGTGACGCTCAACCAATATGTCGATCCCTCGCTGATCGGCGGCCTTCAGGTGAAGGTCGGATCGCAGATGATCGATTCTTCGCTCAAGACGAAATTGACCGCGATGAAGATCGCCATGAAAGAGGTCGGATAAATGGACATCAAAGCCGCGGAAATCTCTGCGATCCTCAAGGACCAGATCAAGAATTTCGGCCAGGAAGCCCAGGTCTCCGAAGTCGGCCAGGTCCTGAGCGTCGGCGACGGTATCGCCCGCGTCTACGGCCTCGACAACGTGCAGGCTGGTGAGCTCGTCGAGTTCCCGGGCGGCGTGCAGGGCATGGCGCTGAACCTCGAAACCGACAATGTCGGCGTCGTGATCTTCGGTTCCGACCGCGCCATCAAGGAAGGCGACGTCGTCAAGCGTACCGGCTCGATCGTGGATACCCCGGTCGGCACCGGCCTGCTCGGCCGCGTGGTCGACGGTCTCGGTAACCCCATCGACGGCAAGGGCCCGATCGTTCACACCGAGCGCCGCCGCGTCGACGTCAAGGCCCCGGGCATCCTGCCGCGCAAGTCGGTGCACGAGCCGATGTCGACCGGCCTCAAGGCCATCGACGCGCTGATCCCGATCGGCCGCGGCCAGCGCGAGCTCATCATCGGCGACCGCCAGACCGGCAAGACCGCCATCATTCTCGACACCTTCCTCAACCAGAAGCCGGCCCATGACGCCGGCAACGAAACCGAGAAGCTCTACTGCATCTACGTCGCCGTGGGTCAGAAGCGCTCGACCGTTGCCCAGTTCGTGCGTCAGCTCGAAGAATCCGGTGCCATGCAGTACTCGGTCGTCGTGGCCGCGACCGCGTCCGACCCGGCCCCGCTGCAGTACATCGCGCCGTTCACCGGCTGCGCCATCGGCGAGTGGTTCCGCGACAACGGCAAGCACGCCGTGATCGCCTATGACGACCTGACCAAGCAGGCCGTCGCCTACCGCCAGATGTCGCTGCTGCTGCGCCGTCCGCCGGGCCGCGAAGCCTATCCGGGCGACGTGTTCTACCTGCACAGCCGCCTGCTCGAGCGCGCCGCCAAGATGAACGAGGACAACGGCCTCGGCTCGCTGACCGCGCTGCCCGTGATCGAAACTCAGGCCAACGACGTGTCGGCCTACATACCGACCAACGTGATCTCGATTACCGACGGCCAGATCTTCCTCGAGACCAACCTGTTCTTCCAGGGTATCCGCCCGGCGGTGAACGTCGGTCTGTCGGTGTCGCGCGTGGGCTCGTCGGCCCAGGTCAAGGCGATGAAGCAGGTGGCCGGTTCGCTCAAGGGTGAGCTGTCGCAGTATCGCGAAATGGCGGCCTTTGCCCAGTTCGGTTCCGACCTCGATGCTGCAACGCAGCGCCTGCTGAACCGCGGCGCCCGCCTGACCGAGCTCCTGAAGCAGCCGCAGTTCTCGCCCCTCAAGACCGAGGAGCAGGTGGCGGTGATCTTTGCCGGCGCCAATGGCTACCTGGACTCGATCCCGGTGAACAAGGTGCAGGACTTCGAGCGGCACGTGCTGTCGAACCTGCGCTCCAAGCATGCGGACCTGTTGACGACGATCGCCACCGATAAGGCGCTCAGCGACGACACCCGCGGCAAGCTGAAGTCGGCGCTCGACGCGATCAAGCAGACCTACGCGGCCTAAGCGCCCTTAAGGAGACGACAGGCCCATGCCGTCGCTGAAGGACCTAAAGAACCGCATCGACTCCGTCAGGTCGACGCAGAAGATCACCAAGGCCATGCAGATGGTCGCGGCGGCCAAGCTCCGCCGCGCCCAGGAAGCTGCCGAGGCGGCGCGTCCCTATGCCGAGCGCATGGCGAAGGTGCTGTCGAGCCTGGCTGCCGTCTATGACGGGCAGGAGAATGCTCCCGTGCTGCTGGCCGGCAATGGCCGCGACCAGGTGCACCTGCTGATCGTTGCAACCGGCGAGCGTGGCCTTGCCGGCGGCTTCAACTCCTCGATCGCGCGTCTTGCCCGTGACCATGCCAACCGGCTGCTCGCCGAGGGCAAGACGGTCAAGATCCTGACCGTGGGCCGCAAGGGCCACGACATCCTCAAGCGCCAGTTCGCCGACAACATCGTGGAAGCGATCAGCTACCGCGAAGTCAAGAATGTCGGGTTCGTTCAGGCCAACGAGGTATCGCAGAAGGTCCAGGCGATGTTCGCCAATGACGAGTTCGACGTGGCGACGCTGTTCTTCGCCAAGTTCAACTCGGTGATCTCGCAGGTGCCGCAGGCGGTGCAGATCATTCCGGCCAAGATCGAGCGCAGCGAAGGCGAGGGCGAAGTTGCCGCTTCGGCGGTGCCCTACGAATACGAGCCGAGCGAAGAAGCCATCGTCGAGGACCTGCTGCCGCGCAACATCAGCGTGCAGATCTTCCGGGCGATGCTCGAAAACAGCGCCTCCTTCTACGGTGCGCAGATGTCCGCCATGGACAATGCGACCCGCAACGCCGGCGAAATGATCAACCGCCTCCAGCTGAGCTACAACCGCCAGCGCCAGGCGCAGATCACCAAAGAACTCATTGAAATCATCTCGGGCGCGGAAGCGCTCTAACCCATAGCGAGGACGAAGAAATGGCAGACAAGAAGGCCGGTCGCGTATCGCAGGTCATCGGCGCCGTCGTCGACGTGGTCTTCGACGACCACCTGCCCGCGATCCTGAACGCACTGGAAACCACCAACAACGGCCAGCGCCTGGTGCTGGAAGTCGCCCAGCACCTGGGCGAGAACGCCGTGCGGACCATCGCCATGGACACGACCGAAGGTCTGGTGCGCGGCGTCGAAGTGGTCGACACCGGTGCTCCGATCGCCGTTCCGGTCGGTGACGAGACGCTGGGCCGCATCATCAACGTGATCGGCGAACCCATCGACGAGGCCGGCCCGGTCACCACCGGCGGCACCCGCGCCATTCACCAGGAAGCTCCCGACTTCGTCGAGCAGTCGCCGGAATCGGAAGTGCTGGTCACCGGCATCAAGGTGGTGGACCTGATCGCTCCCTACGCCCGTGGCGGCAAGATCGGCCTGTTCGGCGGCGCCGGCGTGGGCAAGACCGTGCTGATCCAGGAACTGATCAACAACGTCGCCAAGGCGCACGGTGGTTATTCGGTGTTCGCCGGCGTGGGTGAGCGCACCCGCGAGGGCAACGACCTCTACCACGAAATGATCGAATCCGGCGTGAACAAGGACCCCAAGGAGCATGGCGGTTCCGCTGCCGGTTCCAAGTGCGCCCTGGTGTTCGGCCAGATGAACGAGCCCCCGGGTGCCCGTGCCCGCGTGGCGCTGACCGGCCTGACGCTGGCGGAACACTTCCGCGACCAGGGCCAGGACGTGCTGTTCTTCGTGGACAACATCTTCCGCTTCACCCAGGCCGGTGCCGAGATGTCGGCCCTCCTGGGCCGCATCCCGTCCGCTGTGGGTTACCAGCCCACGCTGGCGACCGACATGGGCGCGATGCAGGAGCGCATCACCACCACCACGAAGGGCTCGATCACCTCGGTGCAGGCCGTGTACGTGCCGGCCGACGACCTGACCGACCCGGCTCCGGCCACCACCTTCGCGCACCTTGACGCGACGACCGTGCTGAACCGCGCGATCTCGGAAAAGGGCATATACCCGGCCGTGGACCCGCTGGCCTCCAACTCCCGTATCCTCGACCCGCAGGTCGTCGGCCAGGAGCACTACGAAACCGCCCGCGCCGTGCAGGCGATCCTGCAGAAGTACAAGGCGCTGCAGGACATCATCGCCATCCTCGGGATGGACGAACTGTCGGAAGAGGACAAGCTGACCGTGGCGCGCGCCCGCAAGATCGAGCGCTTCATGTCGCAGCCGTTCGACGTGGCCGAAGTGTTCACCGGTTCGCCGGGCGTGTTCGTCCAGCTCGAAGACACCATCAAGGGCTTTGCTGGCCTCGTGCGTGGTGACTACGACCACCTGCCGGAAGCGGCGTTCTACATGGTCGGCACCATCGAAGACGCTGTCGCCAAGGCCCAGAAGCTGGCCGCTCAGGCTGCCTAATCCGGTCGGGCCGCTCCGGCGGCCCGCCCTCTCGTCAGAGAGCCCGCGTTCCATCACGGGCTTTTTTGCCAAAGGACAAGAGAATGGCTGAAGGCCTCAAGATCGAGATCGTGTCGCCCGAGCGGCTGCTGCTGTCGGAAACCGTGCACTCGGTCACCGTTCCGGGCACCGAAGGCTATTTCACGGTGATGAACGACCATGCGCCGTTCATGACCACCCTGCGTCCGGGTTTCATTACCGTTACCCGCACCGGCGGGCAGGCCGACATCTATTTCGTGCGCGGCGGCTTCGCCGACGTGTCGCCGGACGGGCTGACCATTCTTGCCGAGGAATCGGTGCCGTTCTCCGAGTTCGACCACGCCGATCTGCAGGCGCAGATCCAGGCCGCACAGGAAGAACTGACCCGCGCTGAGTCCCCCGAGGACCGCACCTATGCCCAGGACGTGGTGAGCGGGCTGCTCAACCTCGCCGTGGAAGCGCAGCAGATCAACGGCGCGCACGTTCACTAAGCGGACGTAGCTACACCAATTCAAATGCCCGGCTTAGTGCCGGGCATTTTTGCTTTCCTGCCAGAGATAGCGGTGGAGCTCCGGGTCCCCCACAACACAGTTCCGTCCTCGGGCTTGACCCGAGGACCGCTTGCGGCGGCACTGGATGTGGAGAACGGCCCT
Source organism: Devosia albogilva (assembly GCF_042685625.1). Lineage (NCBI taxonomy): Bacteria > Pseudomonadati > Pseudomonadota > Alphaproteobacteria > Hyphomicrobiales > Devosiaceae > Devosia > Devosia albogilva. Next base: position 1,606,473 of record NZ_JBHUNP010000001.1, on the reverse strand, counting down.
CGGATCAAGTCCGAGGGCGGAACGGTGTTTTGGATGGGCTGTGAAGCTGGAGCCGCTACTGGCTGATCTCAGCCGATATCCTTGATCGGCTTCCAGGTGGCGAAGCGCCAGAGATAGATCACCACGGCCAGGATCACGACGCCGGTGGAAACGGGGTCTACCCAGGCCTCCACGATGTGGTAGCCCGCCTGCAAGAGGTAACCGGCGGCCGTGAGCAGAGCCGTCCAGGCGAACGTGCCGGCTGCCGAGATGGCGAGGAAGCGGCCGAACGGCATGGCGGCAAGCCCGGCCGGTACCGAGATCAACGTGCGGACGGCAGGGATCAAACGGCCGACGAACACGGCCCAGCCACCATGGCGCTCGAACCAGTGATGCGCCTTGTCGATGTCGTCTTCGCTGATCGTGGCGATACGCCCGAGCTTGTTGCAGAGCCAGGTGAAGCGCTCGAGCCCCATCATGCGCGCCACCAGGTACCAGGCGGAGGTGCCCACGAGCGATCCAAGCGTGCCCGCGGCGAGCACGCCGAAGGCATTGAGGTCGCCATTGGCGGCGACGTAGCCGGCGAACGGCATGATGAGTTCGGAGGGGATCGGCGGGAAGATGTTCTCCACCACCATCAGCAGGAAGATGCCGAAATAGCTCCAGCTGGTGATGAAGCCGATGATGAACTCGCTCATGCCGTTCCCCCTTGGGCTGAGTGGCTGTCCCTGTGTTCCGCAGAACTGGGTATCACCCCGGCCTTGAGCCGGGGCCCATCTTGAGATCTCAGGATGGATCCCCGCTTTCGCGGGGATGACATCGAGAGTGAGGCGATTTCCAGGATCAGGCCGACTTCGACGCCCGGCTCTGCTTCTTGCGCTCGTTCGGGTCGAGCCAGATCTTGCGCAGGCGGATCGACTTCGGCGTCACCTCGACATACTCGTCCTCGGCGATGTAGCCGAGCGACTGTTCCAGCGACAGCTTCTTGGGCGGGGTGAGGCGGACGGCCTCGTCCTTGGAGGTCGTACGGATGTTGGTGAGCTGCTTGCCCTTGAGGGGGTTCACCTCGAGGTCGTTGTCACGGCTGTGCTCGCCGATGATCATGCCCTCGTACACTTCCACGCCCGGATCGATCATCATCGGCCCGCGCTCTTCAAGGTTCCACAGCGCATAGGCGACTGCGGTGCCGGTGCCGTTCGAGATCAGCACACCGGTGCGGCGGCCGGGCAGGTCACCCTTGTAGGGGGCGAAGCTGTGGAACAGGCGGTTGAAGATGGCGGTGCCGCGGGTATCGGACAGCAGTTCCGGCTGGTAGCCGATCAGGGCGCGGGTGGGGACCAGCAGCTTGATGCGGGTGCGGCCGGTGCCCGAGGGGCGCATGTCGGTCAGTTCGCCACGGCGCTCGGTCAGCTTCTGCACGACGGCGCCGGTGAACTCGTCGTCGACGTCGATGATGACCTCTTCGATCGGCTCGAGCGTCTGGCCGCCTTCCTGCTTGAACAGCACGCGGGGACGACCGATGGTCAGCTCGAAGCCCTCGCGCCGCATGTTCTCGATCAGCACGGCCAGCTGCAGTTCGCCGCGGCCGGCAACATCGAAGCTGTCGCCGTCCTCGCCGGGGGTGACGCGGATCGCGACATTGCCCTCGGCTTCGCGCATCAGGCGCTCGCGGATGACGCGTGACTGCACCTTGTCGCCTTCGCGACCGGCGAGCGGGCCGTCATTGATGCGGAACGTGACCGACAGGGTCGGCGGATCGATCGGACGCGCGGCGATCGGCGTGGTGATCGACGGCGAGCAGATGGTGTCCGCCACGGTCGAGGTCTCGAGGCCGGCGATGGAGATGATGTCCCCTGCCTCGCCGACATCGATCGGCGTGCGCTCGAGGCCGCGGAAGGCGAGGACCTTGGAGACGCGGCCCTTTTCCACTTCCTTGCCCTCACGATTGAGGGTGTGGATCGGGTCACCCGCCCGGACGCTGCCGGCGGCGACGCGGCCGGTCAGAATGCGGCCCAGGAACGGGTTGCGCTCGATGGTGGTGACCAGCATGCGGAAGGCACCGTCTTCCACTTCCGGAGCCGGCACGTGGGCGACGATCTTGTCGAGGAGCGGCGCCAGCGTTTCGCGCGGGCCGGCCGGATCTTCGGCCATCCAGCCCTGCTTGGCCGAGCCGTAGAGCACCGGGAAGTCGAGCTGCTCGGAGGTGGCGTCGAGGGCGATGAAGAGATCGAAGATCTCTTCGAGCACTTCGAGGTGCCGCTCGTCGGCCTTGTCGATCTTGTTGATGGCAACGATCGGGCGCAGGCCGCGGGCCAGGGCCTTGCCGAGCACGAACTTGGTCTGCGGCATCGGGCCTTCGGCGGCATCAACGAGGATCACCACGCCGTCGACCATGGACAGGATCCGCTCGACCTCGCCGCCGAAGTCGGCATGGCCGGGGGTGTCGACGATGTTGATGCGGGTGTCGTTCCACATCAGCGAGGTGACCTTGGCGAGAATGGTGATGCCGCGCTCGCGCTCGATGTCGTTGGAGTCCATGGCGCGTTCTTCGACGCGCTCGTTCTCCCGGAAGGCACCGGACTGCTTGAGGAGGACGTCGATCATGGTGGTCTTGCCATGGTCAACGTGGGCGATGATGGCGATATTGCGAAGGGACATGAAATCCGGGTGGTTGCGAGGACCGCCCGGAGGAAAAGCCGCCCGGCCCTATCGGGAAACACGCGCGCCAGCCGCTTCGAGGCAGGCTGGCGCAGTCGTGCGGCTCAATACCGCAGATGCGGAAGGCGAACAAGCGCCGGCGCTGCACAGGGGGGTTGCATTTCGCAAGAAGAACGGCGCGCCGGGGGCGCGCCGCTGCTGCGATTACTTGTTGTTGATCGGCAGGTCCGGCACGTCAATGCCGCCGCCGCCACCGCCATTGTCGAAGGGCAGGTCGGGAACCTGGATGCCGCCGCCACCGCCATTGCCGCCAAGAAAGAGCCCGAAGGAAGAACTCGACGGCAGGGTGGTGAGAGTGCCGATCAGCCGTGTGACCGGGCGGGTCTCGGCACCGTCCCAGGCGCAGCTGGCGCGGTGGAGCGACTTGAATTCGCAGGCGACTGCGACCTGCGGGGTAACGCAGGTGAGGGTCGCTGCTGCTTGGGAGACCGAGCCGCCATTGTCGGCGCAGCGGTTGGCGAAGACGTGCGGCTGCAGGTCGGCCATGCGGGTGGCGGCCTGGGCGGGCAGGGCGGAGGCGCCGGCAAGGGTGATGGCGGCGAGGGCGAAAGCGAAGGTCTTGTGCATGGGGAGCTCCCGTTCGTTGGTGCGGCGCCGACGGGCGTCGCTGATCGGGGAGCTTCTAGTGAGGCCGAGTTCACTCCGGCGTGAACCAGCCGTTTAGGCGGCGTTCAGCGAAACGTGAGCCGACGAAGGGGTCAGGAGGCCTTCTTCTGCGTCAGCACCTTGATGTGGTCGGAGTGGAGCAGGTTGGCGAGAGCCGCCGGAGCGAGCGGGGGAGAGAACAGGAAGCCCTGGACCTCGTCGACCCCGAGATCGCGCACCAGTTGCAGTTGCCGCTCGGTTTCCACGCCCTCGGTCGTGGTGGTCATGCCGAGGCTTTTGCCGAGCCCGATGACGGCCTGCATGATCGCCTGGCTGTCGGCCCGATCCCCAAGATCGCGCATGAAGGAGCGGTCGATCTTGATCTTGTCGAAAGGGAAGCTGCGCAGATAGCTCAGCGACGAATAGCCGGTGCCGAAATCGTCCATGGAGATGCGGACGCCCATGGCGCGCAACTCGTGCAGGGCACGCAGCGTGGTTTCGTTCTCGTTGAGCAGCAGGGACTCGGTGATTTCGAGTTCAAGCCGCGTTGCGGGGATGCGGGCCTCGGCGAGGGCATTGCGCACCGTCCCCACCAGGTCGCGGTTCTTGAACTGGATGGGCGACAGGTTCACCGCCACGCGGACGTCGCCGGGCCAGCTGGCGGCAGAAAGACAGGCCTCGCGCAGCACCCACTCGCCCACGGGGACGATGAGGCCGGTTTCCTCGGCGATGGGGATGAACTCGGTGGGCGAAATGGTGCGCCCGTCGTGATCCCAGCGCAGCAGGGCCTCGACGCAGGTGACACGGTTCTCGGGAACGCCGAGCAGGGGCTGGAAGACGAGGCGGAGCTCGTTGCGCTGCAGGGCGAGGCGCAGCCCTGCCTCGATCGAGCGACGCTGCTGCAGTTCGGCGTCCATGCCGGGCTCGAAGAAGTGGAAGGTCGACCGACCTTCGGACTTGGCCTTGTAGAGGGCGAGGTCGGCGTTCTTGACCAGGGCGTCGGTCTTGACGCCGTCGCTGGGGCCGATGGCAATGCCGACGCTGGCGCCGATTTCGATCTGGTGGCCGCCGATCATCATCGGGGCGGCGATCGACTTGATGATGCGGTCCGCCACCTTAGCGGCATCGGCGGCGCTGCCGATCGGGCGCATCAACAGCGCGAACTCGTCGCCACCGAGGCGGGCGAGGACGTCGGTCTCGCGGGTGGTTCCCCACAGGCGGGCGGAGGCCTGCTTGATCACCTCGTCGCCCACGGCATGGCCGAGCGTATCGTTGACGGCCTTGAAGTGGTCGAGGTCGATATAGAGCACGGCCGCCATCTCGCCGCGGCTGAGCCCGGCTTCGGCCTTGGCCATCTGTTCCAGGAACTCGATGCGGTTGGGCAGATCGGTCAAAGCGTCGTGGCGCGCCAGATGGCGGATGCGGGCCTCGTTCTGGCGCTGCTCGGTGATGTCCTCATGGGTGGACACCCAGCCACCATCCTTCATCGGATGGTGCTGCATCATGATGGTGCGGCCGTTGAGCTCGTGGATGTTCTTGCCGTATTCGCGCCGTTCGATCACCTCGCGGCGCCAGGCGATGTATTCCTCGCGCGTGGTGCCGGCGCTCATGCCCTCGTCGAACAGGTGCGAGAGGATGTCGTCGAGATGGGTGCCGGGGCGCAGCAACTGCGTCGGCAGGTTGTAGATGCGGGCATAAGGCTCGTTGCAGATCACCAGCCGGCCCTTGGGATCCATCATGCAGAGGCCGATGGAGATATTGTTGACCGCCGCGTCGAGCCGGATGTTCTGGCGCTCGAGTTCCAGCTTGCGGCGCTGGATCATCTCGGTCTGGGCGATCTCGTCGGTGATGTCCTCGTGGGTCACCACCCAGCCCAGCGCTTCCGAATAGACGTGGGCGCGCTCCACCGTGCGGCCGCCATGCACCAGTTCACGGCTCTTGATCCGGGTACCGGACCGATTGGAGAGCAGTTCTTCGGTGTAGCTCTCGTAGAAATCGGCGGCGCTGACGCCCTCGAAATTGCCGAGCTGCACCGAAAGCTGCACGGCCTCCTCGAGGGTCATGCCGCGATAGACCGCCTCGGGCGAAAAGCCGTAGATGTCGCGCCACTGCTTGTTCCACATCACCAGGCGGAACTGGGGCGACCAGACGCAGAATCCATAGGGGATGTTTTCGAGCGCAGCATCAAGCAGCAGCGCCTCCGCCATCTCGCTCAGGCTGCCAGCATCCTCTGACCGCACGGCGGCGCATCCCCCGATACATGTGCTTGCTGCACCGGAGGACGCTAAATCGATATCGTTAAGAGCGGATTAAGCGAGGCGGACGAGCCGCCTAGCGCCCGGCCTTGCCATTGCGGGCCGCCCAGGTCTTGAGACGCAGGCCATTGAGGCGAATGAAGCCTTCGGCATCATGATGGTCATAGGCGACGGCGCCTTCCTCGAAGGTGACGAGGTCCATCGAGTAGAGGGAGTAGGGCGAGGTGCGCGCGGTGACGTTGGCAGAGCCCTTGTAGAGCTTTACCGTTACTTCGCCGGTGACATATTGCTGCGACTTGTCGATCAGCGCCTGCAACATCTCGCGTTCCGGCGAATACCAGAAGCCGTTGTAGATCAGCTCGGCATATTTCGGCATCAGCTCATCCTTGAGATGAGCTTCGCCGCGATCGAGGGTGATGGACTCGATGCCGCGGTGCGCGGCCAGGAGGATGGTGCCGCCGGGGGTCTCGTAGAGACCACGCGACTTCATGCCGACAAAGCGGTTCTCGACCAGGTCGAGCCGACCGATGCCGTGCTTGCCGCCGAGCTCGTTGAGCTTGGTCAGGAGGGCGGCGGGGCTGAGCTTCTCGCCATTGATCGAGACCGGGTCACCCTTCTCGAAGCCGATGGTGATGATCTCCGGCTGATCGGGCGCCTTCTCCGGGTCGACAGTGCGCTGCGGCACGTAGTCGGGGAAGGGCACGGCGGGGTCTTCCAGCACCATGCCCTCCGAGGAGGTGTGGAGCAGGTTGGCGTCGACGGAGAACGGGGCCTCGCCGCGCTTGTCCTTGGCGATCGGGATCTGGTTCTGCTCGGCATAGCTGAGCAGCGCGGTGCGCGAGCGCAGATCCCATTCGCGCCAGGGGGCGATGACCTTGAGGCCGGGCATCAGCGCATTGGCGGTGAGCTCGAAACGGACCTGGTCATTGCCCTTGCCGGTCGCGCCATGGGCGATGGCGTCGGCGCCGGTCTCGCGGGCGATGTCGACCAGGTGCTTGGCAATCACGGGCCGGGCGATGGAGGTGCCGAGCAGATACTGGCCTTCGTAAAGAGCGTTGGCGCGGAACATCGGGAACACGAAGTCGCGTACGAATTCTTCGCGCAGATCGACGATGCGGATGTCCTTGATGCCGAACATCTCGGCCTTCTTGCGCGCCGGCTCCAGTTCCTCACCCTGGCCCAGATCGGCGGTGAAGGTGACGATCTCGGCCTGGTAGTGCTCCTGGAGCCACTTCAGCATGATGGAGGTGTCCAGACCGCCGGAATAGGCGAGGACGATCTTCTTGATATCGTTGGCCATGAGTGTGGTATCCGCTGGGTTGGGCCGCCCCCGGCCCGAAATCGGGCGCACCCTAGTCATCCCGGCATGGTCATGCAATTGTCCGCGGCGCAGAATCTTCGCCGGTGCCCGATGCCCGATTTCCTTCCCGACCTGCCCGTCATCCTTGCCTTTGCTTTGGCCGCCTTCCTCCTTGCCGTGACACCCGGCCCGGACATGGCGCTGTTCGTGTCGCGCACCATGAACTGGGGGCGCAGTCACGGCTTTGCGACGGTGTTGGGGGCGCTGACCGGCATTGCCGTACACACCATGCTCGTTGCCTTCGGCATTTCGGTGCTGATCGTCACCGCGCCGACGGCCTTCTGGGTCCTCAAGATCGTGGGCGCCCTCTATCTCGTCTGGCTCGCCATTCAGGCGGTTCGCGCTGGCGGCGGCATCCTGGTGTCGAAATCGGGCGGCCGGCAGCCGAGCTGGCGGCAGAGCTATCTCACCGGGCTCGGCATCAACCTGACCAATCCCAAGGTGGCGCTGTTTTTCGTGACCTTCCTGCCGCAGTTCGTTTCCGCCGACGATCCGGCCGCTTCCGCCAAGCTCCTGTTTCTCGGCGTCGAGTTCGTGGCGGTGTCGCTGCCGGTGGTGATCGCGGTCGTCCTGTTCGCCGAATGGCTGACGCGGACGCTGCGGGAGAAACAATGGGTGGGCAAGGCGCTCAACTGGAGCTTTGCCGCCGTGTTCATGGCGTTCGCCGCCACGATCCTGTTCGCCGAGGGACGCAAGTAATGACCATGGTCGCGCTCGCGAACCGGAAAAGTCTGCAACTTTTCCTGCTCACGCTTCGATGAACTACCGCCACGCCTTTCATGCCGGCAATTTTGCCGACGTGGTCAAGCACCTGATCCTGACGCGCATTCTCGTTTACCTGCAGCGCAAGGAGGCGCCGTTTCGGGTGATCGACACCCATGCCGGCATCGGGCTCTACGACCTTCAGGGCGACCAGGCGGAGCGCACGGGAGAGTGGCTCGACGGCATCGGCCGGGTGCTGGAGCGCGGCCTGCCCAAGGCTGCCGCAGAGCTGGCGGCACCCTATCTCGAGGCCGTGGCGGCGCAGAACCCCCAGGGAGGCCTCCGCTTCTATCCCGGCTCGCCGCTGGTCACGCGGCATCTGCTGCGGCCGCAGGACCGGTTGATGGCGCTGGAACTGCACCCCGAAGATGCTGCCGTGCTCAAGGCCAACTTCGCCGGCGACATCCAGACGAGGGTCACCGAACTCGACGGCTGGGCCGCGCTCGGCACGCACCTGCCGCCCAAGGAGAAGCGCGGACTGGTGCTGGTCGATCCGCCCTTTGAGGAGCCGGGCGAGTTCGGGCGCATGGTCTTCAGCCTCACCCGCGCGCACCAGCGCTGGCCGGGCGGCACCTACGCCTATTGGTACCCGATCAAGAACACGGCCGAGATCCGCGACTACCATGATGGGCTGCGCCGGAGCGGTATCCGCAAGATCCTCAAGCTGGAACTGACCATCCGCGCCCCGTCGACGCCGCCGCGCCTGCATGGCACCGGCATGATCGTGGTCAACCCGCCCTTCGTTCTGGAAGGGGAAATGCGAGTGCTTCTGCCGGCGCTGGCGGACCTGCTCGCCGACGAGGGTCGCGGCAAATGGTCGGTGGAGTGGCTGGCGGGGGAGTAGTCAGCCCGTCCTGACCTGGCTCATCAGCGCCAGTGGGCGGTCCTCATTGTCCGAAAAGAATGCCATCCATTCCTCCGTGCCGTCGGCATGGCGATGGATGCAGTGCGGCGGGCGGAGAAAGCTCACCCCGCGTTCCAGCAGGGCGGCGTGGGCGGCGGCGATGTCTGTTACGCGGAAGTAGATGATGTTCGCTTGCGGTGGTCCCTCGGGTTCAGCGCTCAGCATCAGGCGCACGCCGCCACAGTCGAAGAAGGCGAGATTGCCGTACGTGAAGAGGTGCGGAACGCCGAGCACGTCGCGCCACCAGATTTCGGCAGCTCCGATGTCGGCGACGCTGCGGCTCAACTGTCCGATGGTCCCGAGTGCTTCCATGACGTTTCCCCGTGCCGGCTGCCGCAGGGTAGCACGGAGCGCGAAATCAGTCGCGCTGCTTGCGGGCGGCGCGACGGGCGCGCGTCATGCGGGTGGGGGCATGAAAGGCCGGCGGCTTGTCGGCCACCCAGCGGATGAAGGCGGCGAGTTCGGGATCGGTGCGCCAACTCTCGGGATCGGCCAGGTTGCGCGCCAGTTCGGCTTCGGAGAAGCGGGCGTGGATGGCACTGTGGCAGATCTGGTGCAGGCGCACCGTGCCCTTGTGGGTGCCTCCCTTGAGCCGGGGGATCAGGTGATGCCGGCTCGATCTGGCTTCGGGCGGGATGGGGCGGCCGCAGAGCACGCAGATCGCCGGCTGGCGCTGGGCCGCCAGTGCTTCGGCGGCGGCCACGGCCTGCTCGATCCGGCGCTGCGAGGGGCGCATCAGACCCCGGCCAGCGCCTCTCGATCCTTGCGGCTGAGGCGTTCGCTTTCGCTCTTGAGCTGGCCGCAGGCGGCGAAGATGTCGCGGCCGCGCGGGGTGCGGACGGGCGAGGCATAGCCGGCGCGGTTGACGATATCGGCGAAGCGCTCGATGCGCGAGGACGGCGAGGTGCCGTAGTTCGAGCCCGGCCAGGGATTGAACGGGATCAGATTGATCTTGGCGGGGATGCCCGCCAGAAGCCGCACCAGTTCGCGCGCCTCGGCGTCGGAATCGTTGATGCCGTCCAGCATCACATATTCGAAGGTGATGCGGCGGGCATTGCTGAGCCCGGGATAGTTGCGGCAGGCGTCCAGCAGTTCCTTGAGCGGCCACTTCTTGTTGATCGGCACTAGGACGTCGCGCAGTTCGTCATTGGTGGCGTGCAGGGAAATGGCCAGCATCACGTCGATTTCGCGCCCGGTGGGCTCGATATAGGGGACCACGCCCGAGGTCGACAGGGTGATGCGGCGCTTGGAGATACTCATGCCGTCGCCGGTCGAGGCGATCAGCAGCGCCTGCTTGACGTTGTCGTAGTTGTAGAGCGGCTCGCCCATGCCCATCATCACGATATTGGTGATGGCGCGGGTGTCGCCGCCGGGCACGAGGCCGCCGTCATCGGGGCGCTGGCCGCCGGGGAAGTCGCCGAGGCGCTCGCGCGCCATCAGGATCTGGCCGAGGATCTCGCCGGCGGTCAGATTGCGCACCAGCTTCTGCGTGCCGGTGTGGCAGAACGAGCAGGTGAGCGTGCAGCCAACCTGCGAGGAAACGCAGAGCGTGCCGCGGTCTTCCTCGGGGATGTAGACGGTTTCCACTTCCACCGGCGGGAAGTTCGGGTTCTGCGGATCGCGGAAGCGGAACAGCCACTTGCGGGTGCCGTCGGCGGAAACCTGCTCCGAGACGATCTCGGGGCGGTCGAGGTTGAAGGTATCGGCCAGCTTCTGGCGCACGGGCTTGGCCACATTGGTCATGCGGTCGAAGTCGGTGACGCCGTTGACATAGAGCCAGTTCCACAACTGGCTGGCGCGCATCCGGCTCTCCTTTTCGGAGGCGATGCCGTGTTCGACCAGGGTGGCGGCGAGCGTCGGCTTGCCGAGGCCGATCAGCGACGGCCGGCTGGCAGTGGCCGGCCGGACGGCGGTCGAATGGTCGAGGTTCAGCGCGATGCTCATGGGCGGCCGGAAAAATACGGGGATGCGGGGAAGTCCCGCGGCCCATAGCATATGGGGGCGTTTTGCGCAAAGTCACGGGGCCGTGGGGCAGCTATTCCCGCCCGACCGGCTCAGCACTCGGCGTCGATCGATTGCTGCGCGGCGGTGGCGCCGGAGAGCGAGTAGGACTGGGTGACCTTGATGCCGGCCGCGGTGGTGCCTTCGACAACCATTGACGACCCGGCGCGGATGGCGCTGGCAAGCGCGTCGGCCTGGGCGGCGTCGTCGAGCCAGGCGGCATCGCCCTGGGTGAACAGATTGAAGCTCTGCCCGCCGATGCTCACCGTGGCCATGCTGTCGGCCTGAAACTGGAAGCCGGCGACGAGATTGAACTCGTCGCTGACGCCCTCGCCCGGACGATTGGTGATGTAGAGGTAGGCTTGGGTGTAGCCGTCCGGGGTGGGAGCCACCCGCTCCGGCTTGGTCATGGCGAAGCACACTTCGCCAGCACCGTCATTGGCCGCATAGCTCGACCAGGCGCGGTGCTCGCCGAGAATGCGCACCTGTTGTGCCGCCGCGGGGGCGGCGAGGGGCAGCGTGGCGAGAACGGCAAGCGCCAGGGCTCTCTTGGTCATATAGTCCTCAGCGTCAATGGCAGTGTGGGCCCCTGAGGGCCCACGACAGTTAGGCGGTCACCGGGGGTGCCGCAACCCTTTCGATCAGGCGCAGGCGGCGTCGATCGCGTTCATCGCGGCGGTGGCGCCGGAGAGCGAATAGGTGTCGACCGTGTTGGTGCCGCGCTGGGAGGTGGCGCGCACCACCAGTTGGGCGCCGGCCTTGAAGGCGGCAACGAAGCCGGCTTCGTCGCCGGTCGAGGCAAGCCAGGCGGCGCTGCCCTCGGTCACCATCGGATAGCTCTTGCCGTCGATGGTGGCGCTGGCCTTGGGCTCGGTCTGGTGCAGCGGATAGCCGACAATGGTCTGCACCTCGTTCTTGGTGCCCATGCCCTTGCGGTGAATGATCAGGAAGCTGATCGGGTCGCGGTTGACGCCGGCCGGCTCGGTGGCCTGCGGCGTCGAGGAGATATAGCAGAGCAAGCCGCTGGAATCGTTGGCTGTCCAGGCCGTCCAGGCGTTGAAGGTGCCGAGTTCGGTGGCCTGCTGAGCCTGTGCGGCCGATGTCAGCGCCATGAGTGCGCCCACCGCAAGCCCGGTTACGAGGCTGCCGGTTTTCATCGTCATCGCCAGTGTGTCCTTTTGCTGATCAGGTTTCCCGTGTCGGGGGCGCCAGCCCCGCGCCTAATGTCGCCCGACATGGTTACCAAGTGGTCAAGGCGTCGCTCCGCCAAGCGACAACTTGGTTCAATTGCGAGCAAAGGCGGCGGCAATGCGGCGGCGCTGCACACGGCTTCGCGCGCGGGACAGCAGCGTTAACAATTGCTTGCGTTCCGTTACCGTCGAGACCCGAACTGCAGCGATCAGGCGGCCAATGGGTAACTTTGTTCCACAACATAGGGACCGCCGCCGACGGAGTCCCTGCTCGAGAACAAGACGAACCGCCCGACGGGGAAACTGAGCGGCTCGAAACGTCCCGCTTCGGCGATGAAGCGGGCGAGTTCCTCGGCACTGGTGCCGCGCAGGCGGGCGAGGGTCACGTGGGGCACGAACTTGCGGCCCTCGGGTGGCAGGCCGGCGCGCTGCAGCACCCGTTCCTGCGCCGCCTGCAGCCGGGTCAGGGCCTCGCTCGGCTCGACGCCGGCGAACAGGGCGCGCGGCTTGTCGCCGCCGAAGCTGCCGAGATGGGTCAGCCGGACGGTGAAGCGCATGGAGTTGGCCAGCCGGTCGAGCGAATCCGCGACCTCGTTGGCGGTCTGGCCATCGACATCGCCGATGAAGCGCAGGGTGATGTGGTAGTTCTCCGGATCCACCCAGCGGGCGCCGGTCAGGCCACCACGCTTGAGCGACAGCAGGAACGCGGTCTCGGAGGGGACTTCAAGTCCGGTGAACAGCCTGGGCATGGGGCCCTCCCGCACACGGCACAGCACACGAATACGTGCGAGACCCTAGCATGAAAGTCGACGCGGACCAGTCGAATCGTCGCACGGAGACGTCTTGTAAAGCTTTGGGTCGGCATCCATATTGTGCGACAAGTGGCAAGTGCCAATTGCCCCCGGCGGTGACAAGCCGCAGAGTTTTAGGGAAAGGAACCCGACTAAAATGGCTCCATATGACCGTCAGACCCTCAATGCGCGGGCCGGCTCGGCCTTAGCCATCGACGAGGGCCTTCGCAGCTACATGCTGCGCGTCTACAATTACATGGGCCTCGGCCTGGTCGTCACCGGGCTCGTGGCCTGGTTCACCAGCAACTGGGCAATGTCGAGCCCGGCCAATGCCGAGCTGCTCTATGCGAGCCCGCTGGCCTGGGTGATCATGCTGTCGCCGCTGGCCTTCGTGCTGGTGTTGAGCTTCGGCATCAACAAGCTCTCCGTGGGCGCGGCGCAGGCCGTGTTCTGGGCCTTCGCGGCCGTGATGGGCCTGTCGCTCTCCTCGATCTTCCTGGTCTATACCGGCGCCTCGATCGCCAAGGTGTTCTTCATCACCGCCGCCCTGTTCGGCTCGATGAGCCTTTATGGCTACACCACCAAGCGCGATCTGACCTCCATGGGCACCTTCCTGTTCATGGGCCTGATCGGCATCATCATCGCCTCGATCGTGAACATCTTCCTCGGCTCCGGCCCGCTGGATTTCGCGATTTCGGTGGTTGGTGTGCTGGTGTTCACGGGCTTGACCGCCTGGGACACCCAGAAGATCAAGGAAAGCTACGCCGATCACTTCGGTGCCGACGTCCTGGCCAAGAACGCCATCATGGGCGCGCTGAGCCTCTACCTCGACTTCATCAACCTGTTCCTGATGCTGCTCCGCCTGTTCGGCAACCGCGAGTAAGCGCCAGGCTTGATCGGACCGATCAAGCAAATTGGTTGGACGACGTCGGGGACCGCAGCCTAAAAGGGCTGCGGTCCCTTCTTTTTGGTGCTCCGTTGCCCTTCGACCTGCGTCCGTTCCAGTGGAGTGATGTGCCGGCTATCACCGCCATCTACCGCCACTATGTCGAGCACTCCGTCGCCACCTTCGACCTGACCGCCCCCGGCGAAACCGCCATGGCCGAGAAGTTCGGGCATATGCGCGAACTGGGTCACCCCATCGTCATCGCGACCGATGAGAGCGGCGCGGTGCGGGGCTATGCCTATGCGTCGGTCTACCGGCCGCGGCCGGCCTATCGCTTCACCTGCGAGGACTCGGTCTATTGCGCGCCGGATGCGCAGGGGCAGGGGCTCGGCCGGCAGATGCTGGAGCGGGTAATCGCGGAGTCGCGCCAGTTCGGCTTCAAGCAGATGATCGGGGTGATCACCGCCGATGGTGCCGGCTCGATCCGGCTGCATGAAAAGCTCGGCTTTCGCCATATCGGCCGGCACGAAAAGCTCGGCTTCAAGTTCGACCGCTGGCTCGACATCGTCCATATGCAGCTGGAGCTGTAGCGACGGCGGCCGGACTCCGGCGTTGGGGTTTCAACAGCGTCACCCCCGCGCAGGCGGGGGTCCATTCTTCCGGAAAACTCCTGGAAAGAGTGGATTCCCGCCTGCGCGGGAATGACGTGGCGGAGGATGGGGAGGGCTCACGCACTCGTCAGGCCGTTGCCAATCGGCTTCAAGTTCGACCGCTGGCTCGACATCGTCCATATGCAGCTGGAGCTTTGGCGACGGCGGCCGGACTCCGGCGTTGGGGTTTCAACAGCGTCACCCCCGCGCAGGCGGGGGTCCATTCTTCCGCAGAACTCCTGGCAAGAGTGGATTCCCGCCTGCGCGGGAATGACGTGGTGAAGGTCGGGGAGGGCTCACGCACTCGTCAGTCCGTTGCGAAAATGCGCCACGATTGCGCCGCCATCCTTGTGCTAATTTCCCGTTAACGGGCGCGGGACCGCTCGGGGGGACAGCACATGCAGCTCAAGCCGAATGCCTACCGTCTCAGCGAGACCGTCAAGGGCGTGGAGACCATGACCCGCTTCGCGCTGGCGGTGCTGGCGCTGGCCTCGGGTGTCTACACCTATCTCGGCGTGCGCGGCATTCTCGACGGGTCGGCGAACTTCGTGTTCTTTGCCGCCATCATCTATTCGGCGGCGGTGTCGGTCGCGATCTACGCCTTCTGGAGCTTCATGCTGCGCTTCGTGCCGCTGGTGACGAGCGGCGTGCAACGCCTGGCGCTATTCGTGACCATGGCCATCGGCTGCGCCATGATCATCGCCATGTCGAGCTGGCTCAATGCGGCGGCGCTGGCCGGCTCCGCGGCGACCGAGCAGCATATGGCGGTGACGCTGCAGGGCTATGCCGAGGATCTCGACCTCGCCCACTCCAATGCGCTGGCGGCGCAAAGCCTGTTGCCGGACGTCGAGCGGGCCTCGCAGCGCTTTGCCGGGCTCGCCGCGGACGAACGGGAGTCCGGCGCGCTGACCGGTACCACCGGCTCGGGCAGCGTGGTGCAGCTTCTCACCCAGATGTCGACGCAGATGAACCAGCTCGCCGCCAGCATTATCGGCTCGCGCGAGGAGGTGAACTCCCTCTTCGCGCAAGGATCGGAACGGCTCGCCACCATGCGCGAGCTGGTGTCCACCCCCGGCGAGATCGGGCCGCGAGCCGATGCGTTCCAGACCGAGGCCGTGCAGCTTTCCGCGGTGATCGCTGCCCTGCAGCAGACCGGTATCGCCGCCTCGGTGAAGCGCGCCTCCGCCGACCTTGCCGCCGGCTTCATCGCGCCGGTGGCCGATGGCAGCACTGCCGATCTCGCCAACCGGCAGGACCAGGTGATGGCGACGGTGCAGAGTGCGGTCGGCGTGCAGTCGGCGGCACTGACCGCGGCTGCGGACGAAATCCTGGCGACGCCGCCGGTCGAGCAGCGCCGCTTCGTGCCGCTGTCGAGCGCCGAAGCGGTAATCCGTTATTGGCAGGATTTCATTCCGTCCTGGGCCGGCGCCATCTCCATTGACCTGTTGCCGGTGGTGCTGGTGCTGGTGCTGATGATCGTCAACGACGCCATGCGCCGGGACTCGGAATCGCTGGAGGCGGCCGAGAACATCACCGCGGCCGAGATGCTGCGGGCGATGGCGCTGTTCCGGCAGATGGAGGGAGCAACGCCGACGCCGGTTCCGGCTGCCGATCCAGTCGAGCCGGCCACGGCGGAACCGGTGCCGGAAGACCAGCCGGCTACGGCGACCGATGAAGCCACGGTGACCCCGATCGACGCCGCGCAGCGCAAACGCACCGATGGGCCGCGGCCGGCATGAGCGCCGCCGACCGCGCCCAGCGCCCGTCGCTCTATCGCCGGTTCCTGCAGGCAGTGGAGCGGGTCGAGGACGGGGCCATCTTGCGCGTCGCCTTCTTTGCGCTGCTGATCGGCACCGCCTCGGTGCTTTATGTCGACTTCCGCGAGCTGACCGCCAGTGACGGCGCGGGGCTGGCCGCACCCATGCGGCCGATCCTGCCGCCGGCGGTGGAGGGGCCGGGGCAGGGCGCCAATCCTGCCATCACCAGCGATCCGGACCTGCTCGATGATCCTCTGGAGGTGGCGCTGCGCACCGGCGGCGCGCTGCACCTGACCGGGTCGTTCGAGCCGGGTTCGGCCGAACGGGTGCGGAGCGAACTCGAGGCGCGGGGTGAATACGTCACCACGGTGGTGCTCGAATCGCCTGGAGGGTCGGTCAAGGATGCGCTGGCAATCGGTGAAATGATCCGCGAGCGGGGCCTGGCGACCGTGGTGCCGGCGGGGGCGCTGTGTGCCTCCTCGTGCCCGCTGGTCTTTGCCGCGGGAGCGGAGCGCCGGGCGACGGCGGAGTCGGCCATCGGCCTTCATCAGGTCTATGCCGCCGCCATCAGCGCCGATCCGGCGAGCACGCTGAAGGCAGCTGGGGTCGCCATGTCGGATGCCCAGGCAGTGACGGCGCGTATCCTGGCGCACCTCACCGCCAGCGGGGTCGATCCGGCCCTGTGGCTGCATGCGCTCGAGACGCCGCCCAACCAGCTCTACTACCTGTCGGGCGAGGAGATGGAGCGTTATCGGCTGGTCACATTAACCGGTGATAGTCCGACGGAGCTAGCGGAACCGGCAGAGAGCTAGATCGTTGAAGCTGGCGAGAAGGTCCGCAGAGACCGACGTGTGGGGAGGCCAGCCGTGACTTACAGCCGTACACTCGTGCGCCATCGCGACATCCAGAACTGGGTGACCGATCGGCACGGAATTCCCGCCATTGCGCGGGTGCGTAATCGTTTCGGAGAGGCAAGGGCACAGCTCAAGCTCAGCTTCGACCGCCGCCGCAAGCAGGACCATGCCAGCCAGGACGACGGGCTGAGCCCGTGCTCGTGGACTGCGTGGTTTGCGGAACTCGACCGGCAGCAGCTTGCGCTCAAGGTCGATCCGGCCCGCGACGAGTATGAGCTGGTCGAGCGGCGCGAAGCCAACGATCAACTGGCCTGACGCGAGCCCCGGCTGCGTCCGCGCGGTAGCGCCGTCACATTCGCCATATTTGGTTCCGCCTCGGGCGCGACGCAGACGCGATCGCGCCCGCTGCGTTTGGCGTCGTAGAGCGCCATGTCGGCACGCCGCAGCAGGTCGGGCAGCTGGTCCCCCGGCTGCAGTGCGGCCACGCCGAAGCTGGCGCTGTGCCGACCGCCGGACCCGGCCACGGCCGAGGCTCCGGCGAAGCCACTGCGCACGCCCTCGGCATAGAGGCGGGCCGTCGCAACATTGGCGCCGGGAATGAACACCGCAAACTCCTCGCCGCCCAGCCGGCCGATCAGTGTGCGCTCGTCGCTGGTCGCCACCAGGATGCGGGCGAAGGCGACGATGACCCGGTCACCGGCCTCGTGGCCGAAACTGTCGTTGATGGCCTTGAAGTGGTCGAGGTCGGCGACCACGACGCTGGCAGGGCTGCCATTGCGCTGCGCCTGCTCGAGGGCCCGGCCGGCGCGGGCCTCGAAGCCGCGCCGGTTGAGCAGGCCGGAGAGATTGTCGGTTTCGGATTCGGTGGTGATCTCGGCCATCACGTCGCGCACGATGACGAGCAGCATCAAGAGGCCATTGGCGATCAGCAGCAATGCGCCGAGCGTTTGCGAATAGGCGGCGTAGTTCGAGGCGAGATAGCCCTGAGGATTGGAACCCGACCCGATGGTCACTGCCATGATGGGCTTGATCAGGAAATGCAGGGCCGAGAGAGCAAACAGTCCGAGCAGGGCGATGTCGAGCGCGCGCTTGTTGCGATGGGAGGCAACGACGAAGAAGGCCAGCGTCTGCACCACGGCATAGGGGCCCTGGTACAGCAGATTGCGCAACAGGCTGTCGCGCGGCATGTCGAGAATGGCGAGGTTGATCAGGAGCGAGGCAACGACAACGCCGACCAGCACGCGCCAATGCGAGGGCACGCGATAGTGACGGGCGAGGCCAACCACGCCGCTCGAAAGCGCCAAGAGGAAGATCGCGAAGATGCCGAAGCTGACCGGCCGGTGGTCGGTCTGGTAGGGCAGGACGAATTCGAGCACCAGATAGAGCGCGCCGAAACCGTAGGAGAAGGCGAGCCAGCGCGCGCCCACTGCCGAGCGCTTATAGGCAGCCACTATGCCGAAGGCGGTGGCGAAGATGCCGGCGACAAACAGGTTTATCGCCAGGACGAAGGCAGCGGCGCTCATGGGTGGCGGAGTCTGGTGAAAGTGGCGCCACCCTAGGCCGGCAGGGAAAACGACAGGTTAATGCCGCCGCCTCAGCTTGAGGCGATACCCAGCGATTCCGCAAGGAGGCGATAGGAGCGGCGGCGCAGTTCGTAGGAATGCATGGTGGTGGTGATCATGACCTCGTCGGCACCGGACTCCCTGGCCTTTTCGGTGATGGTCTCGGCCATGCGCTCGGGGCTGCCCACCAGCCAGAGGCTCGACTGGCGATCGATCACTTGCTGCTGCTGCGGGGTGAGCTGGTGCTCCTGCGCTTTTTCGGGGGCGGTGAGCTGGCGCTGTTCGCCGGTGACAAAACGGGCCCAGTTCACCGCCTGGGAGAGACCGAGGAATTGCGCTTCCTCGTCGGTGGGGGCGCAGATGACCGACAGGCAGAGGATGGTGCGCGGCTCGGGGAAATCCTCGGACGGCACGAAGGCGTCGCGATAGGCGGCAAAGGCCGGAGCGGCCGGGGTGTGGCTGAAATGGGCGGCGAAGGCATAGCCGAAGCCGAGCTGGCCGGCGGCCTGGGCACTGGCGCCGGAGGAACCAAGCAGCCATTTTGGCGGCAAGCGGATGCCGCCGGGGGAGACGGGCACGCGCGAAAAGGGGTGGTCGGCCGGGAAGCCCTCCTCGTCGAAGGCCATCAGTTCGGCGAGATAGGCGGAAAACTCCTCGCCGCCGCCGGAGCGCAGCGCCCGCATGGCATAACCGTCGCCGCCCGGGGCACGGCCGAGGCCGAGGTCGATGCGGCCGGGGTGGAGCGCCTCGAGGGTGCGATAGGCCTCGGCGATGCGGAGCGGGGCGTGATTGAGCAGCATGACGCCGCCGGAGCCGACGCGGATATTGCTGGTGTGGGCGGCGGCGCTGCCGATCAGGATTTCCGGCACCGAGGAGGCGATCGAGGGCATGCCGTGGTGCTCGGCATACCAGAGCCGCGTGTAGCCGAGCCGGTCGGCCTCCTGGGCGAGGAGGATGGTCTCGTGCATGGCTTGCGCCGTGCTGGTGCCCTCGGCGATGGGGGCGAGATCCTGGAGCGACAGGGCGAAGGGGGCGGGCATGGGCAACTCGGATAGGGGTCGGAATGTGCCACTCATATCGGTAAGTGCCGATGCGATTGCCAGAGTTAAGGTTTGGTTCAGGGCAATTTGAGGCAAATCTTGCGGATCGGCGCCGCGGCGGGCGGGATGGCCTTTTGCGGAGGACATCCGATGCGCTCGATCCTGCTTGCCCTCAGTGTTCTGGTGCTGGTGACCGCGCCGGCCGCGGCGCAGTTCAACCTCCTGCCCGAAGTGCGCGCGGGGATTTCGGCGCGCGGGGTGGATGGCGGCAGCAATCTCTTCGACCCCAACCGCATTGGCGACGCCAATGTGGAACTGCTGTTTTCGGCGCCCGACCTCAGCGCCTGGACGGTGATCGGCGAACTCCGGCCGCATCTCGGGGCGACAGTGAGTTTTCGCGGGCAGGACAGCTATGGCTATGCGGGGCTGAGCTGGACGGTGCAGGCGCCGATCCTGCCGGTGTTCGTCGAGGCGAGTGCCGGTGCGGTGGCGCGGACGTCGCTGTTCTCGGCGCCGGAGGGGGCGCCGGAGCGCAATTTCGGCTGCGGGGTGGGCGTGCGCGTCGCCGGCAGCGCCGGCATCAACCTGCCACTCGGCACGTCGCTGGTCGGCACGGTGGAACACCTGCCCGATTTCGGTGCCTGCGGCACGCCGGCGCGAGCCAACACCAATGTCGGCGTGCGGCTCGGCTTCCGGTTCTAGGCCGCTTGGCCCGCGGCCCAGCCGGAGGCCCAGGCCCACTGGAAATTGTAGCCGCCGAGCCAGCCGGTCACGTCCACCACTTCGCCGACGAAGTAGAGCCCGGGCACGTCGCGGGCCTGCATGGTCCTGGCGTCGAGGCCAGTCGTGTCGACGCCGCCGAGGGTGACTTCGGCGGTGCGGTAGCCTTCCGAGCCGACGGGCTTCACCGTCCAGTCTTCGAGCCGCTGGGCAACGGAGGCGAGGCGCTTGTCGGAAAAGTCACCGATCATGCCGGGCAGCGCCAGTTCGTCGGCGACCAGTTGCGCGAGGCGCCTGGGCAGGAGGGTTGCGAGCACGGCCGGCAGGTGCAGCTTGGGCGTGGTGGCGCGGGCTTGCCGCAGCGCCTCGAGCGCATCGCGGCCGGGCAGGAGGTCGAGGTGAATGGCGTCGCCTTCGCGCCAAAAGGACGAGATTTGCAGGATCGAGGGGCCGGAAAGGCCGCGATGGGTGAAGAGCAGCGCTTCCTCGAAGCGGGTCTTGCCGTGGCGGACTTCGGCATCGAGGCTGATGCCGGCGAGGGGCTTCAGCCGTTCCAGAGTGCCGATCTCGAAGGTCAGCGGCACCAGGGCCGGGCGGGTTTCGGTGACGGCAAGGCCGAACTGCTGGGCGAGCTGGTAGCCGAGGCCCGTGGCGCCCATCTTGGGGATCGACTTGCCGCCGGTGGCGACCACGAGGCTGTCGCAGGTGACGGTGCCGGTCGAGAGGCGTAGGCGGAAGCCGGTGTCGGCCTTGGCCACCGCCTCGACCTCGGTTTCGAGCTGCAGGGTGCCGCCGGCGCGGCGGAGCTCGGCGACGAGCATGCCGACGATCTGGGTCGCCGAGCCATCGCAGAACAGCTGCCCGAGGGTCTTTTCGTGCCAGGTGATGCCGTGGCGGCGGACCAGCTCGATGAACATTTCGGGCGTATATCGCGACAGCGCCGCTAGGGCGAAGCGCGGATTGCGGCTGAGGAAGCGTTCGCGGCCGGTGGTGTGGGTGGCGTTGATGTTGGTGAAGTTGCAGCGGCCGCCGCCGGAGATGCGGATCTTCTCGCCGGGATTCCTGGCGTGGTCGACCACCAGCACGGACCGGCCGCGCTTGCCGGCCTCGATGGCCGCCATCAGCCCGGCGGCACCGGCCCCGAGCACCACGACGTCATAATTCAGATCGGTCAATCGAAACGCCAGACTGCGCCCAGCGTCACTTTGGAGGTGGTCGGGCCAGAGACGCCGCTCAGCCCCGGCGCGCCGTCCATGCGGCCGAGCACCAGTGCTTCGCCGCGGAGGCTCGTCTGCCCCCACAGCGCATATTCGACGCCGCCACCGAAGGCATAGGCGCCCTTGCCTTCCACCAGCCCGAGGCCACCGGCGGCATAGGCGAGCACCTGGTCGGTCGCAACGAGCCCCAGCCGGCCGAGCGCCAGCAGGTCAACGCCGGCATCGCCGGAGGTGTCGTAATTGCCGCCGAGCTGCACTTCGACGCCGGCGCGGATCTGGTCGGTGACGGCATGGTCGTAACCGACAAAGCCGCCCATTTCGAAGCGGCTCAGGTGCCAGCCCCAGCCATAGTCGTCAAAGAAGTTGAACTGCGGATCGGCGAGGCTGCCGATGTTGAGGCCGGCATGCCAGCCGGTGAAGTTGGTGGTGTCGCCGTGGTGGAAGGCGGTGGTGGATGCCGGCGCGCCATCGAGCTGCCAGATGGCGCCGGAGGTGATGCGCATGGCCGAGATCGCCGGGATCGACACCCCGCTCGGCACCGAGCCGATCTGGCCGATGCCCGCCGCTTCGAGCCGCAAAGCCATGTTCGGCGTCAGCATGGTCTCGGCGCCGATGCCGACCTCGAAGGCCGCACCGGAGCCGACGACGCCAAGTCCGCCCAGGGCATAGATCAGGGTGTTGTCCCCAGCGGCAAAACCGAGCCGCGCCAGGGCCATGGCGCGCATATAGGTGGTGGAGATGTCGGTCGCGACAGTGGCCTGCAGTTCTCCGCCGAGCACCACGCCGGGAGCCACCGGCTGGTTCCAGCCGACCACGGCGCCGAATTCAGGCCGGATGTCCTCGCCGCCGGCATTGAAGTTGTTCTTGCGCGCCGAGATGGCGCCGAGCAGCACGCCGGCATAGAGCCCTTCGAATGGCGTTGGCGCGACGAAGTCTGAGGGCAGGGCCGGATCGAAATAAAGCTGCTGCGCCGACTGCGCCAATGCCACCACCGGTGTCGCCGTTGCCAACACCAGACCTGCCACGATTGTCGCAACCCGCATGCGTCCGCCTCCGCTTGCCCCTATTGCGCCGCGAAAATGCCGCGCCGGCAACAGAATTATTGCCAGATGGTTGCCGTGATGTACCCGCTGTTGCGGCGCCGCACCAGCAGGGGATTGCCGCAAAGCCAAGAGTTTCATTGACTCTTGACGGTTTCGGCGTATGAGACGGGCCGAGCTTTTTCAGACGAAAGCAGTCGATTTCATGTGCTTCGCCCCATCCGCCACCGGATGCGTTCTCACCGGCCTCGTTGCCGGTGGCGTTGCCCTGTCGACTAAACTGACCAAAACCGCCTGACGCCTGTCCCCGGGGCCATCCTCCCCGCCGGGGAGAGGCCGATGAACATGGCCGCGGCCGATCTGGCTGGCGCGGGGCGGATTGGCAAGGGACCGGAGTTCCGAAAAATGGGTTATCGCGTCGCTGTCGTCGGTGCCACGGGCAATGTGGGCCGCGAAGTCCTCAATATCCTCGCCGAGCGCAAGTTTCCGGCCGACGACGTGGTGGCGCTGGCCTCCTCGAAGTCGATCGGCATCGAGATCAGCTATGGGGACAAGGTGCTCAAGGTGAAGGACCTCGAGCACTTCGATTTCTCCGGCACCGACTTCGCCATCATGTCGGCCGGCGGTTCGGTCTCCAAGGACTGGGCGCCGCGCATCGCCGCCGCCGGGGCCATCGTCATCGACAATTCCAGCTACTGGCGCTACCACTCGGACGTGCCGCTGATCGTGCCGGAAGTGAACGGGCACGTGCTCGAGCGCTGGCTGGCCGATCCCAAGCGCAACAACATCATCGCCAACCCCAACTGCTCCACCGCCCAGCTCGTGGTGGCGCTGAAGCCGCTTCATGACGCTGCGACCATCAAGCGCGTGGTGGTGTCGACCTACCAGTCCGTCTCCGGCGCCGGCAAGGCGGGCGTCGACGAGCTGTGGGGCCAGACCAAGGGCATCTTCGTCAACGACCAGCCCACCCCGGCCAAGTTCCCCAAGCAGATCGCCTTCAACGTCATCCCGCATATCGATGTGTTCATGGAAGACGGCTACACCAAGGAAGAGTGGAAGGTGCTGGCCGAAACCAAGAAGATCCTCGATCCCAAGATCAAGGTGAGCTGCACGGCCGTGCGCGTGCCGGTGTTCGTCGGCCACTCCGAGGCGGTCAACATCGAGTTCGACAAGCCGATCAGCGCCGACGAGGCGCGCGACATCCTGCGCGAAGCGCCGGGAATCTCGGTGATCGACAAGCGCGAGGCCGGCGGCTACGCGACCCCGGTGGAATCCGTGGGCGAATACGACACCTTCGTGTCGCGCATCCGCGAGGACGTGACGGTCGAGAACGGCCTTGCCATGTGGGTGGTGTCGGACAATCTGCGCAAGGGTGCCGCCCTCAACACCGTCCAGATCGCCGAAGCGCTGATCGAACGCGGGCTCGAGGCGCGCAAGGCCGCGTAACGCGGGCAGGACGCGGGCACCGCGTTCCTGGCTCCACCCCACCGTCGATCCCTCCCCATCAAGGGGAGGGAGGCGATGAACACCAGCCTCTGGTTTTGTGTGGGCGGGGGCTTCCCACCTAGTGGCCGCGACCCCGCTTTCGCGGGGGCAGGCTCTCGTGCCATGAGGTCCAGGAGATTTCGTCCGGTACCATGCCCCTCCGCGATATTCTCCTGGCCCTGGTCGTCGTCACTGTCTGGGGCGTCAACTTCGTCTTCATTCGCTGGGGCGTCGAGGCCATTCCGCCCCTGTTCATGACCGGCTTGCGCTATGTGGCGGCGGCGCTGCCTGCCGTCTTTTTCGTGCGCCGGCCGCACGTGCCGCTGTCGATCCTAATCGGCTATGGCCTTGCCATCGGCGTGGGGCAGTTCGGCCTGCTGTTCACGGCGATCAGTGTCGGAATGCCGGCGGGACTGGCATCGCTGATCATGCAGGTGCAGGCCTTCTTCACCTTCGCGCTGGCCATCCTGTTTCTCGGCGAGCGGATCAACCGCTTCCAGCTCCTGGGCGCGGTGATCGCCTTTGCCGGCATCGCCCTGATCGCGACGGAACGGCTCGAGCTGCAGGTGCTGGTGCCGCTGCTGATGTGCCTCTTGTCGGCGTTTTTCTGGGGCGCGGCCAATATCATCACCAAGAAGGCGGGCCGCATCGACATGTTCGCCTTCGTGGTGTGGTCGAGCCTGGTGCCGCCCATTCCGCTGTTCGCCCTCTCCATGCTGGTGGAAGGTCCCGATGCCGTCCTGCAGGGGCTGACGCATATCAATGGCCTCGGCCTCGCCTCCATCGCCTTCAACGGCTATGCGGCGACGCTGATCGGGTTCGGGCTGTGGAGCGTGCTGCTTGCCCGCCATCCGGCCGGCACCATCGCCCCGTTCTCGCTGCTGGTGCCGGTGGCCGGCATGATCAGCGCCGCGCTGTTGCTGGGCGAGGGCATTTCCGGGCTGGAACTGGCGGGGAGCGTCGTGGTGTTCATCGGCCTGCTCGTCAACATCTTCGGCCCGCGGCTTAGGGCCCGATTTCAGGCTGCCTGATGCCCCTCCGCCACGTTCTTCTCGCCCTGGTCGTCGTTGCCATCTGGGGCTTCAACTTCGTCGTCATTAAGCTAAGCGTCGAAGCGCTGCCGCCGGTGCTTGCGGCGGCGCTGCGGTTCCTGGCGGCTGCGGTGCCGATGGTGTTCTTCATCAAGCCGCCCAAGGCGCCGTGGTGGATCGTGGTCGGCTTCGGGTTGAGCTTCGGCTTCCTGCTCTACGCCTTCCTCAACGTCTCGATCGCCTGGGGCATGCCGGCGGGCCTGAGTTCGGTGGTGTTGCAGACGCAGGCCTTCTTCACCATGGCCATCGCCTTCATGGTGCTGGGCGAGCGGCCGAGCCGCTTTCAGGTCATGGGGGCGGGCATAGCCTTCGCCGGCATCGGGGTGATGGCGCTGGAGCGGGCGCAGGGTGCCGGGCTGGTGCCGCTTGGCCTCACCATCCTCGCTGCCATCAGCTGGGGCCTCGCCAATGTGCTGACCAAGAAGGCGGGGCGGGTGAACGCCGTCGCCTTCACCGTGTGGGGGGTGCTGGCGGCACCGCTGCCATTGCTGGCGCTGTCGCTCCTGGTCGAAGGTTGGCCCGCGGTCTCGACCGCGCTCGCGGGTTTCGGCTGGGACGATGCGGCGTTGATCGCCTTCCTTGCCTATCCCGCGACCCTGCTCGGTGGCGCCATCTGGGCGTGGCTGCTCGGCCGCCATCCGGCTTCGGTGGTGGCGCCGTTCACGCTGCTGGTGCCCATCACCGGCCTGGCCTCAGGCTATCTGGTGCTGGGGGAGCGGGTGACCGCGCTCGAAATTGCGGGTGGGCTGCTGATCATCGCCGGGATCGGCGTGACCTTGATCAAGCGGCAACCGATCGAAGTGCCGGTGCGCAGCGACTGAAACGACAGGAGCCACCCCGGGGGCGGGGGTGGCTCCATGAAGCGTCCGCCGAAAGCGGACGCTGGATCAGCTCGCCGGAGCGGCGCTGGCCACCAGGGCGTCGTACTCGGCGGCCGACAGCTCGCCATTGCCATCGGCATCGGCGGCAGCGAAGGCTTCCGGGGTGAGGTCCGGCCAGGCGGTCTGGGCCTCGGCCAGCGAAATGCCGGTGCTGAGATCAGCATCGAGCGTCGCAAAGTCGGTGGCAGCGGCTTGCGCATAGGCGGCCGAAGCCAGGCCGAGGGCGAAAACGGAAGTGAGTACGATCTTCTTCATAGGAGGTCTGCTCCATGATGGGGAAAGGCGGCGGCGGGTCTGCCCGCCTCCGACGGTCGCTTCCCTGCGATCCGTGGATGGGAAGATGCTGGCGGTTTGCGGCGGAGGATGGCCAGCAAACGGGTATGATCTGGGTTATTCTGGGCAGGGCCTGCCGCAACGGGGGCAAGTTGTGGCCGAAGATGTTCTCGTGCAATGGCCGGATGTATTCGCCGCCCCATTCATGCCGCACCAGACTCCTGGTGGAGCAGTCATTGTGACATTTGTGCTCACGGGAAAGTATCTTGCAATGCCGTGCCCACAACTCGCTTTCACGCGCGCGTGATCGGCTGCTCGTGGCAAGACGAACTGCCGATGATCACCAGCGATGGAAAGAAGAGCGGCAAAGGCAGGGGCGAGGCGCCCCTCAGAGATCGGGGCGGTAGAAGTCGCCGTCGCCGTTCATCACCCAGAGTTCGCCCGTGGAAATGTCGAACCAGGCGCCGTGGACGGCAAGGCGGCCTTCCTTCTCGAGGGCGGCGACGTAGGGGAAGGTGCGCAGATTGCGGATGGAGTTGCGGATGGAGATCCGCTCCATCGCCGTCTGCCGCTCCGAGTCGGTCAGCAGGGCGTTCTGGCCGAGCTGCGCCGGCAGGTCGCCCAGCATGCTCATCCACTTGCCGATGAAATCGCCATCGTCGAGCGGGGTGTGGGTGTGGCTGAGCGCGGCGCGGATGCCGCCGCAGCGGCCATGGCCCATGATCACGATGTTCTCGATCTCGAGCGCCTTCACCGCGAATTCGATGGCGGCCGAGGTGCCGTGCTGACCGCCATCGGGCTGGTAGGGCGGCACCAGATTGGCGACGTTGCGCAAGACGAACATCTCGCCCGGGCCGGCATCAAAGATCATTTCCGGCGCCGCGCGGCTGTCGCAGCAGGCGATGATCATGGTCGGCGGATGCTGGCCGGCGCTGGCCAGGTCGCGAATCCTGTCCTTCTCGCGGGCATAGCGCCCATCCATGAAGTTGGCGTGGCCCTTGAGGAGATGTTCAGGAAAGCTGTGCATGGACTTCCGATTAGCGTTAGCTAGACGCGAGATCAACTGCGGCCGTGATCGGGCCAATGGGGTAACACGCATGCTCATCTACCGTTTCCTCACCGGCGAGGACGATGCCAGCTTCTGCCACAAGGTGACCAAGGCGCTGTCGGAGGGTTGGCAGCTCCATGGCAGCCCCACCTATGCCTATGACGCGGTCAGCAAGAAGATGCGTTGCGGGCAGGCGGTGACCCGCGTCGCCAAGGACCAGCCCTATGACCCCGACAAGAAGCTGTCCGACTTCTGAAGCCAAATTCTCACCACGCTTGAAGGATATGCGGGTCTTGCATGTGCGGGCGATCGACCGCACATTGCCGGAAACGAGAGTGCCATGAGCGACAAGACCGCCGAGCCCGAAGTCAACTGGGACGAGTTGCGCCCGCAGCTCATCAAGATGGCGCTCGAACTCGGACCGCTGGTGGTGTTCTTCATCGCCAATGCCCGCGCCGATATCTTCGTCGCCACCGCCTGGTTCATGGGCGCGATGGTGGTGTCGCTGGCGCTGACCTGGGCGATCCTGCGCAAGATCGCGGTGATGCCGCTGGTGACCGGCGTCGTGGTGCTGTTGTTCGGCGGGCTGACGCTGTGGCTGCAGGACGATACCTTCATCAAGATGAAGCCCACCATCACCAACTCGCTGTTCGCGGCGGTGCTCTTGGGCGGGCTGCTGTTCGGACAGTCGCTGCTGAAATATGTGTTCGGCGACGTCTACAAGCTCCGCCCCGAGGGCTGGAGCAAGCTGACGCTGAACTGGGGCCTGTTCTTCGTGGCGCTGGCCATCATCAACGAGATCCTGTGGCGGAATTTTTCCACCGACGTGTGGGTGGCGTTCAAGGTCTGGGGCGTGATGCCGCTGACGGTGATCTTCTCGCTGACCCAGGTCTCGCTGCTCAACAAATACGCCCCCGCCAGCGAACCGCCGCATGTGCCGCCGGTGGTGGTGGAGAGCTGAGGGGCTTTTCTACGCACAGTCTTCACCTCTCCCCTGAGGGGAGAGGTCGCCGCTTGCGGCGGGTGAGGGGTTCAGCGCTGTGGTTCTGCCGAGAGTGTGAACCCCTCACCCTAGCCCTCTCCCCTCAGGGGAGAGGGGACGCAGGGCGCAATGCTTGTTTTTATCTCCCCACCACCCCCATCTCTGTCCTCGGGCTTGACCCGAGGACCATTCCCCACACGTGCCGAACTGCAGCTGGCCCTCGGATCAAGTCCGAGGGCAGCTGGTGGTTGGATTGGTGTCGGTGCCGCTCTCGACTCTTGATTTAGGCTGTGCTTATATAAGTATCAGCTAAATCAAAGGAGGAACATCGATGACCTTCGATCTCGCCACCCATCTCGGGCTGGTCAACCGCCGGGTGGAGTCGCTGACCCATGAGGGCGAACCTGCCAAGGCGGTGGTGCTGTCGCGGCGCTATGACACCGACCCGGCCGATCTGTGGGAGGCGCTGACCACGGCCGATCGGCTGCGGCGCTGGTTCCTGCCGGTATCGGGCGAACTCCGGCTGGGCGGGCGCTACCAGTTCGAGGGCAATGCCGGCGGCACCATCACCGAATGCGACCGGCCGCGGCGGCTCGGCGCCACCTGGGAATTCGGCGGCACGGTGAGCTGGGTGTTCGTGACGCTGACCGAGGAGGCGGGGGGCACGCGCCTCGAACTCCGGCACGTGGCGCCGCTCAGCCCGCATTGGGATCAGTTCGGCCCCGGCGCGGTGGGCGTCGGCTGGGATCTCGGCATCATGGGCCTCGCGCGGCACCTGGCGGATCCCTCCATCGAAGTGCCGCCGGAAGCGGCGGCGGAGTGGGCGACGTCGCAGGAGGCGAGGGACGGTTATGCGTTCAGTGCCCGCGCCTGGGGCGAGGCGGCGATTGCCGATGGCGAGGACCCCGAGCACGCCCGCAAGGCCGCCGAGGCCACCCGGGCTTTTTACTGCGGCGAACCCCCGCCGTCCGCCTGATGCACGCCTTCGACGTTCTGGGCGACCCCGTCCGCCGCCGCATCCTCGAACTGCTCGCCGAGGGAGAAATGAGCTCGGGCGAGGTGGTGGCGGTAATCGGAGCGGAATTCGGCATCTCGCAGGCGGCGGTGTCGCAGCACCTGAAAGTGCTGCGCGACAGCGGCTTTGCCACGGTGCGGCCGCAGGCGCAGCGCCGGATCTACACGCTCGACCCCGGTCCGCTACGCGACGTCGACGACTGGCTCGACCATTTCCGCGGCTTCTGGACCCACAAGCTGGAGGCGCTGGCGACCGAAGTGGCGCGGGGCAAGAAGCGGCGGGGGGAGTAGGGCATCCTTCCGCCACGTCATTCCCGCGCAGGCGCGAATCCATTCTTCCGTCGACGTTCAGCAAGAGTGGATCCCCGCCTGCGCGGGGATGACGCCGAATCCTACTGCGCCTTCCGCCCGTACCACACGACCACATTGCCCTTGCTGGTGATCTCGGAGCGCTGGAGCTCGAGGCGGGTGGTGGGGGTGTCGGGGGTGAAGAGGTGCCGGCCCTTGCCGCTGATCACCGGGTGCATGATGAGGCAGAGTTCGTCCATCAGCCCGGCAACCAGCAGCTGGCGGACCAGCGACATGCCGCCCATGACGGCAATGGTGCCGCCCTCGGTCGCCTTGAGCTGGCGGACGAAGTCGAGGAGGTCGCCCTCGATCAGGTGCGAATTGCTCCAGGTGAGGTCGGCCGGCTCGAGCGTCGTCGAGGCGACGTGCTTGGGCACGGCGTTGATGAAGTCGGCGAAGTCGTTGTCCGCGGTGGCATTGGGCCACCACTGCGCCCATTCCGACCAGCCGACCCGGCCCATGAGCACGGTATCCACCGTCGCCATGGTCTCGCCGAGCAGCGCCCCGAGCTCGTTGTCGAAACTGTCGAACTGGAACTGGTCGGGCGACTCGGCGACGCCATCGACGGAATAGAACAGGCCGGCTGTGACTTTGCGCATGATGGTTCCCCGCTGGTGTTGTGGCAGCCGAAGAAGCTGCCGATTGCACTCGCGACGAGTGGGGTGGGGAGATTTCGACGTAGCTACTCCACGAAAATAATACTGGACTTCCGTAGCTGTCTAGCGCCGTTTGGAGCCCAAAACTCAATCATTTCAAGATTGCGTCTCGCACGTTCACCAGTATACTGCGCGATGTCGAGCATATAAGCTTCGTAAATCTTTCCAACTCTGGATCGAACAGTTACCCGTGCATCGCAGTGGTGTAGCAATTTGAGGTCAACTAGTTCCGCAATCATCTTCATGCGTTCGTCTCGAGCGTCCTTAAGCACTAGAAAGCAGTTTGTATGATTCTGCTCGACGCAAAAGTCCGTAATTTCCG
Organism: Devosia albogilva; assembly: GCF_042685625.1. Lineage (NCBI taxonomy): Bacteria > Pseudomonadati > Pseudomonadota > Alphaproteobacteria > Hyphomicrobiales > Devosiaceae > Devosia > Devosia albogilva. The sequence continues at coordinate 1,576,102 of NZ_JBHUNP010000001.1, read as the reverse complement.
CGAAGAAATCCCTTAGTCCTCCGGCCTCATCTGCATCGGTGTCTCGGTTAAATTCGCTCTGTTTGTAATTGTCGTTTTCACCGGCCGCTTTGTTGACATCTTCTGCTCCAACCTTACCACCCCGGGCCAAATCTCCAGACGATATTCTTTCCTTAGAGATTTCAATTGACCTCCTAAAGATGGAAAGGAAATCACGAGCCACGCCACCACTACCAATAACTAGTCTGTCTCTAGCTCCATCTGTCAGAATGTTACTGAGCTTAACCCCGCACTCCTCAGCGAACTGCGTTAGGACCTTAAACAGGAACGTCTTGGTGAGTTGATATTTTTCGAGAGTGACATCGAGGTCTATCTCCTCGCAATCGTCCCCTATTTTCATTCCTTTAGGTGGATCGCCAGGCAAATAATAGTTGGTGCGGTGTCTGATTGTACCGATTTTGAGCCAAATGCCAGTGCCCTTGAGGATTCTATGAAAGTAGTCTACAACGTCGACTTGGTCGTCGCCGCGGATATGATAGAGGTCGTCACGAAGAACGTAACCGACGGAGCTGCCTATGGACGAAATGTCGCTTAAGAGCTCTCGGTAAATCAGTATATTCCGATGCAGGGCAGCTATTTTCGCTTGTAGGTATCTTCTGTCGCACCGGTTTGCTCGTATCGACGTTCGGCAGATTCATTGAAATCTAGTTCGAGATTGGGCACAGAGACCTTCCCCCCACCCTTTGTGTTGGTCAGCTTCCCTTTTGAAGCTGTACGGCTCTCTTTCCTGTCGCTTTCATCGGGAGAATGAAGCAGTGCGTCGAGTTCTCTGACCGTCTTGACCAGCCGCTCCTTAACGCCGGCCAATCTCCCATCTTTGATAGGGCCACGATTGGGCAGGCTACCGATGAGTTTTTTCCAGAAGCTTTGTTTGGAGCCCGGCTCAACCGCTACGCCATCAATCCACTTTCCAAACTCGTTGAACGTGGAGAGCAGGACGCTAACAAGCACGTCGGGGTAGCTGTGGCCTTTGAACGACTCCATATCGATGTATACAATTGGGCTGCGGTCAGCCTGAGCATCAGTCAAGACCTTATGTAGCAGGCTGGATTTTCCAGAACCGCGTCGACCAAAGATGATGTGATGCCGTTTTGAGCGTGCTCTACTAAGAGTATTGCTAGCTGGCTCCACGAAAATCTGGCGCCCTCCTTAGACGAACGTGTAGATTCCTCGATAAGTCCGGAGAGCTTGTCTACTGTCGAGTCATCAAGGACCGACTTTGAGTTCTTCTTTGCCATCTCGTCCTCTGCGATGAAGGGCCGCTGTACGCGGCCCTTCCGTGCCTGCAGTCACCCCAGATGCGCCAGCACCGCCAACAACAGCAGGGCCACGATGTTGGTGATCTTGATCATCGGGTTCACCGCCGGGCCGGCGGTGTCCTTGTAGGGGTCGCCGACGGTGTCGCCGGTGACGGAGGCCTTGTGGGCGTCCGAGCCCTTGAGGTGCTTGACGCCGTGGCTGTCGGTGAATCCGTCCTCAAAGCTCTTCTTGGCGTTGTCCCAGGCGCCGCCGCCGGCGGTCATGGAGATGGCGACGAAGAGCCCGGTGACGATCACGCCCATCAGCATGGCGCCGAGGGCGGAGAAGCCGGCGGCGGGGCCCGCGATCCAGTAGATCACGAAGAAGACGACGATGGGTGACAGCACCGGCAAGAGCGAGGGGATGATCATCTCGCGGATGGCGGCGCGGGTCAGCATGTCGACGGCGCGGGCATAGTCGGGCTTGCTGGTGCCGGCCATGATGCCGGCATCGGCCTTGAACTGGCGGCGCACTTCCACCACCACGGCCTGGGCGGCGCGGCCCACGGCAGTCATGGACATGCCGCCGAACAGGAACGGCAACAGGCCACCGAAGAGCAGACCGACGACCACGTAGGGATCGGCCAGCGAGAAGGTGAGGTTGCCCATGCCGGCAAAGATCTCCGGGGCGTCCGGCAGTCCGGCGAAGTAGATCAGGTCCTGCGTATAGGCGGCGAACAGCACCAGGGCGCCGAGGCCGGCCGAGCCGATGGCATAGCCCTTGGTCACGGCCTTGGTGGTGTTGCCGACGGCGTCGAGCGCATCGGTGTTGTGGCGGACGGATTCGTCGAGCCCGGCCATTTCGGCAATGCCGCCGGCATTGTCGGTGACGGGGCCGAAGGCGTCGAGCGCGACGATGATGCCGGCCAGTGCCAGCATGGTGGCGACCGCCACGGCGATGCCGAACAGGCCCGCCAGCGAGTAGGTGACGATGATGCCGGCAATGATCACCAGCGCCGGCAGGGCGGTCGACTCGAGCGAGACGGCAAGGCCCTGGATGACGTTGGTGCCGTGGCCGGTGACCGAGGCCTCGGCGATGGAGTTCACCGGGCGCCGGTTGGTGCCGGTATAGTATTCGGTGATGACGATGATCAGCCCGGTGATGACGAGGCCCACCACGCCACACCAAAACAGCGACCACGGGGTGAAGGCGTTGCCGGCCCGGTCGCTGGCTTCGATGGCGACGTTCATGTCGCCGAACATCAGCCACAGCACCGGCAAGAGCGCCACGAGCGAGAGCACGCCCGAGGCGATGACGCCCTTGTAGAGCGCGCCCATGATGTTGTTGTCGGCGCCGAGCTTGACGAAATAGGTGCCGATGATCGAGGTGACGACGCAAGCGCCGCCGATGGCGAGCGGCAGCACCATGCCGACCAGCTTGAAGGCGTCGGGCAGGATGATGGCCGCCAGCACCATGGTGGCAACGATGGTCACCACATAGGTTTCGAACAGGTCGGCGGCCATGCCGGCGCAATCGCCGACATTGTCACCGACATTGTCGGCGATGGTGGCGGGGTTGCGCGGATCGTCCTCGGGAATGCCGGCTTCGACCTTGCCGACCATGTCGCCGCCGACGTCGGCACCCTTGGTGAAGATGCCGCCGCCGAGACGGGCGAAGATCGAGATCAGCGAAGCACCGAAGCCGAGCGCCACCAGCGAATCGATGACGGTGCGGCTGGTCGGCTCGAAGCCGAGGACCTGGGTGAGAATGATGAACAGCAGGGTGACGCCGAGCAGGCCCAGACCCGCGACCAGCATGCCGGTGACGGCGCCGGACTTGAAGGCGAGGTCGAGCCCCTTGCCGAGCGAGCCCACCGCCGCCTGGGCGACTCGGACATTGGCGCGGACGGACAGGTTCATGCCGATGAAGCCGGCAGCGCCCGACAGGACGGCACCGATCAGGAAGCCGAGGGCGGCATAGATGCCGAGGAGAAAGAAGGCAGCGATCAGGATCACCACGCCGACAATGGCGATGGTGGTGTACTGGCGCTTGAGATAGGCCGAGGCGCCTTCGCGCACGGCAGCCGAGATTTCCTGCATGCGGGCGGTGCCGGCATCGGCGGCCAGCAGGCCCTGCGTGGTGACCACGCCGTAGACGATGGACAGAGCGCCGCACGCGACGATCAGCCAGAGTGCCAAAGTCATTCTGTTAGTCCTCGGGTTCTTGTGCCTGACGGGAACCCGCACATGCCCAGCACCGACTCTCCCCCTGCGGCACCGGAGCCTGCCCTCCTCGAGCCCCCTCCGAGGGTCGAGATTACGTGGTTTGAGTGGTTAAGCAATGGAAATTGCGCTGTTTTGTCGCGGGCCGGGCGCCCGGGCAAGAAATCAGCGGCGACGCTGTCGAAATGGGCGGAGTTGGCGCGACACTGGTTCGAAGCAAACAGGGAGCAGAACCATGACCGTCGACAACAAGCCCATTGCCGTCGTGGGCATTTATGCCGGCATCGCCGTCGCCGACTTCGCGGCAGGTGTCGTCTGGTATTCCAAACTCATGGGCCGCGCGCCGGACGACCGGCCGATGCCGAACCTGGCGCAATGGCGCAATATGGGCCAAGCGGGCCTGCAGGTGTGGGACGACGCCGAACGCGCCGGAAAATCGCTCGCCACCATCGTGGTGCCGGTGCTGGCGACCGAGCGCGAACGGCTGGCGGCCGAGGGCATCGGCTTTGTCATGGAGGCGGAGGGCGATTTCGGCCGGGTGGCGAAGTTGCGGGACCCGGAGGGGAACGAGATCGCGCTGGCGGAGCCGCCACAGGGGTTTGCGGGCTAGGGCGGTCCCTCCGCAACGTCATCCCCGCGCAGGCGGGGATCCACTCTTTCCGGGAGTGCGGCGGGAGAATGGATTCCCGCCTGCGCGGGAATGACGTGGTGTGTGTGGGAGCACCGAGTCTCCTACTTCACCCGCACCGCGGTCTGGTTCATGCCGTTCTGGTGCAGCACCAGGGCAGGAGAGCGGCCCTCCTCCGGCTCGCCGAACGTGATCTGCGCCTCAACGATGCGGAAAAAGAAGCGGCGTTCGCTTTCGGGGAAGATCTCGAAGCGCTGCTGGCCGGTGAGCTGGGCAAACAGGCGGCCATCTTCGGCGGTGACGGTGATGACGATGCCGGGGGCGAGCAGGTACTCGCCGATATACGCATCAAGGATGGCGGGGTCGATCTCGACCATCTCGCGCGGCTTCGGCTGCTCGCGCAGCGGCACTTCAGGATCGAGGATGTGGAGGCCGATATCCTCGATGCCGGCTTCGGTCACCATGTTGGAGAGCACCACCACCGCCTTGCCGGTGTCGCGGCGGAAGCCGAGGAAGCTGCGATAGCCGGCGGTGATGCCGTTGTGCCAGGCGATCTTGTCATCGGGGGTGACGAACCAGCCGAGGCCGATGGTTTCCCCGGCGTCACCGGTGGGGCGGGTTTGCTCGAACATCAGCGCAAAGGCTTCCGCCAGCGGCGTTTCCGTGGCGCCCGAGGCGGCGGCGGCGAACTTGGCGAGATCGGCCGCGGTGGAGCGCAGGCCTCCTGCGGGGTTGAAGGCATCCATCTCCCAATTGCCCACCGGCTCGCGGGCGGCGTCGTGGCCGGTGGCCAGCCGCTCGGCCTGGGCCGGGTCGGCGCCGATGCTGGACTCATCCATGCCGAGGACTTCGAAGATGCGGGTCTCGACCAGTTCGGCATAGGGCGTGCCGGTGACCTGTTCGAGCACCTGGCCGAGGAGAGCCAGGCCGGCATTGGAATATTCGAAGCTCTCGCCCACCGGCCGGTTGAGCTCGGTTTCGGCGAGCCAGGCCACCAGCTCTTCGGCGGTCGACCCGGCATAGGGGTTGTCGATACCCCGCTCCGTCACCTTCGGGGGCAGGCCGGTGAGGCCGGAATGGTGGGTGGCAAGGTCGAATACGGTGATGGTGTCGCCCTCGCCCCCGGCGATCGTGGTGCCGTCGGGCAGGTAGTCGATCACTGGGGCGTCGAGCTCAAGAGTGCCGGCCAGCACCTCCTGGGCGACAAGAATGTTGGTGAAGAGCTTGCCGATCGAGCCGGCCTCGAACACGGTGTGCTCGTCCACCGGCTGGTCGCTGTCCACGGCGAGCGTGCCGGCGCTGTGGAAGCGGGTGTCGCCATCTTCAATCACGGCGACGGCAATGCCGATATTGGCCAGATCGCGGGTGATGCGGTCGGTGAGGATCTGGTCCACGTCCACCTCCTCTGCCGCAACCGGTGCGGTCAGCATCAGCGTGGCGGCGAGCAGTCCCGTCCAGTGTCGCATGGTCCATCCTCCTCAGGAGGCGGAAGAATTCATCGGCATTGAGACGAGGATGTGGCGCTAGTCGGGGACGCTGCGGGGGCGGCCGGACTGCACTTCGAGCACGCCGATGACCTGGCGCAGGAGCCGGAGAAGCTGTTGCCGTTCGGCTGGCTCGAGCTGTTCGAGGGCGATCTCGTTGGTGGCACGGGTGATCTGTTCCACCACCGGCAGTTTGGCGCGGCCGCTGTCCGTGAGGGCAATGAGGGTGCTGCGGCGATCCTCGGGGTGCGGCTCGCGGGCGATCAGCCCGTCACGCACCATGCGGTTGAGCGTGGCAGTCATGGTCGGCTGTTCCACTGCCGCCCGTTCAGACAGACGCTTGGGCGTCATGGCCCCCTCATCCGCCAATGCGAACAGCACCGGCATATAGGCGGGCATCAGTCCGTGCGGCGCCAGCTGCCGGTCCAGCTCGCGCGCGAACAGCCGGGCGCACCAATTGGTCAGGTAGCCGGCGGACTGGTGGCGATCGAGAACCATTGCTTAGTATGCTCAGTATATGTATAGTATGCTAATCATATGTCTCGGACGGGCTGGTGTCACGGGAGATGTCGGGAATGTCACTGAAGAGTTCGCCGCAACGCTATGGCCGGATGCCGGTCGTGATTCACTGGCTCTCGGCGCTGGCCGTGGTCATCATGCTGGCCACCGGGCTGACCATGGACAGCCTCGGCGACGCTGATCCGGGAGGGATACTCGTGGTGCATGTGCTGGTGGGGGCGACGCTGGCGCTGCTGACCATCCTCCGCATCGTCTGGTGGCTGGCGATCGATCGTCAGCCGGAGGCGCCGGCGGGGCTGAGCCCTGTGCAGGTGTGGAGCGCCCGCATCGTCCATCTCGGGTTGTATCTGACGCTGGTGGTGACGATAGCGTCCGGCATTGCGACGGTGGCGCTCACCGGTGCCGCCCCGGCGATCTTCGGTGGCGGACAATTGCCGGACTTTGAAGCGGTGCCGCCCTTTTTCGCCCATGCGACCGTCAGCCGGGTGCTGCTGATCCTCGCCGTCGGTCACATTGCTGCGGCGCTGTGGCACCAGTTCATTCGCCGCGATCGGCTGCTGGCGCGGATGAGCTGAGCGCCAGGCGCTCGAAGGCCGAGGGCTGCGGCGGGTTGGCCAGCGCGGCAGCAATGGCCGCCGCGCACTCTTCGGGCGACTGCAGGCTGGTGTCGACCTCGAGGTCGTAGAGGCCGGGCTGGTGCACCGCCTCCTGCCAGCGGCGGACCGGTTCGGGCACGCCCGGACCATGGGCGTAGAACCCGCCCTGGGGATCGGCATTGCGCCGCCGCATGATCTCCTTGAGCGGGCAGCGGACGCCGACGAACAGCACCGAAAAGCTGCTCATGCGACGGGCCGATGCCTCCAGAATACCGAGCGGGCGCGAATAGAAATCGTGGTGGCCGAGGTCGGCGACCACGTCGAAACCGGCGCGGGCATGGGCGGCGATGCTGTCATAAAGGGCGGCATAGAGCGCCACCACCGCCGGTTCGAGCTCGGGCCGCTCGCCGCCCGGGCGGAGGCCGATGCCTGGCAGCAGGTCCGGTGGCAGGGTGCGGTTCTGCGCGTCGACGCCGAGGTTGATCCAGCGGCCCGGAACGCCCGCCTGCACTGCGGCGGCAATGGAGGATTTGCCGGAGCGTGGCGCCCCGTTGAGCACCACGATCCGGCCGGTCACGGTCAGCCTTGCGCCTTGTGGCGCTCGATCGAGTCGAGGATCACCTTCTGGGCATCGGCGAGGTTGCCGATCCGGTCGATCTTGGCCCACTTGCCCGGCTCGAGGTCCTTGTAGTGGACGAAGAAGTGCTCGATGCGCTCGAGCTGGATCTTGGGGAAGTCCTCGATGTCGAGGATGTTGTCGTACATGCGGGTCAGCTTGGACACCGGCACGGCAATGATCTTCTCGTCCTGGCCGCCGTCGTCTTCCATGAACAACACGCCCACGGGCCGGGCCCGCACCACGGCGCCGGGCACCAGCGGACGGGAGTTCATGACGATGACGTCGAGCGGATCGCCGTCGCCGCATAGGGTGTGCGGAACGAAGCCGTAGTTCCCGGGATAGCGCATCGGGGTGTAGAGGAAGCGGTCGACGAACAGGGCGCCGGAGGCCTTGTCGATCTCGTACTTGATCGGTTCACCACCCAGAGGGACTTCGATAATGACGTTGAGGTCGTCGGGCGGGTTCTTGCCGGTCGGGATGGCGTCAATGTTCATGGGTCGTTCAGCTTCGTTCATCGAAGGGGAGGAGTGGCCCCGCTTCTGCCCACAAGGGCATTCAAAAGCAAGCCATATCGGCGCTTGGTCGCCCATGCAGGATCGGAGGACACCCGTGCGTTTCGCCCTTGTTGTTGTTGCCGCCACCCTGGCAATGAGCCCGCCTGCCGAGGCGCAGTCGGGGTTCACCAGCGCCTATACCGACCTCGATCTCACCCAGTGCCTGGTGCTCGAGGCCGATGATTTCGGCGCCAGCTGGGCTTGCCCGGGCTACAAGGGTTTTCCGCTGCTGGTGCGCGAGGGCGACCTCCGCTTCTCGCTCGCCTATGGCTTCGAGGCCGAGGCGAACAGCCAGCACGGTACCCAGACCCTGCCGCCCTTCAACCGGCTGGGCGAAAAGCTCGAATGGCGCCTTTCGAACGGGAGCGGCCGCTGGCTGCCGGTTGCGACCATCGTGCGCTACCACACCGCCGACCCGGAAACCGGCGAAGACAAGGGCCAGGTGCTGGTGGTGTCGCAGATCGCGGAGGGCAATTCCTGCCACATCGCCTATGTCGATGCGCTCGCCAATGAGGGTGCCAACGAACTGGCGCGCGAGGCGGCCGAGCAGGCCGGCGACTTCGACTGCGCCAATGACACGCCCGAGGTGATCGGAGACTTCGAAGCCTACTGAGGCTGCGGTCCGGAACGATCACGGTTTCACGCGTGTTGCCTCCGCAAAGCGGAGGCGGGCATGGCGGAAGCAACGGAACGGGCCTCAACGCGGGTCGACTGGCCCGGATATCTCCTGGGCTTCGGGCTCGGCGGGTTCTTCGACGGCATCCTGCTGCATCAGGTGCTGCAGTGGCATCATCTGCTGAGCGGCGTCGAGCAGGCGCGGCAGGATATTGGCGTGCTGATCCTCACCGACGGGCTGTTCCACGTGCTGATGTACGTGGTGACGGCCATAGGGCTGTGGCTGTTGTGGCGGGTGCGGAGCGACTTCGCGGCACCCGGCGCCGACCGGCGATTGCTGGCGGCGGCGCTGATCGGGTTCGGCTTGTGGCACATCGTAGATGGCGTGCTGTCGCATTGGGTGCTCGGCATTCATCGCATCCGCATGGATGTCGATAATCCCCTGTTCTGGGACCTGTTGTGGTTTGCCGTGTTCGGCATCGTGCCGCTGGTGGTCGGCTGGTTGCTGCGGCGGGGCGGCGGCAGGGGACCGCAAGTTGCGAGTTCCCCGTTGTCGCTGGTGCTTGCGGTTGTGGTGGCCGCGCCTCTGGCGGCACTGCCGGCACCGGGCGACGGACCGGTGATGGTGCTGTTCCGGCCGGGTGTGGCCCCGGCCGAAGCGCTGGCAGCGGTGCAGTCGGTCGGAGGCGGGTTGGTCTGGGTCGATGCGGCGCAGCAGCTCTGGGCCATCGAACTGCCGGAGGGTGCCGACGCGACGGCGCTTTACGGGCAGGGAGCGCTGCTGGTCAGCAACTCCATCCTGCCGCTCGGGTGCTTCGACTGGCTGCGGGCCTAGAGGGCCGGGTCCTCGGTCTTTTCGCCGCGGATCTGGTTGCGCAGCACGGTGCGGTCGCGGCTGGAGACGCCGATCAGTTCGGCGATGCGCCAGACCATGTTGTCCTCGAGCTCGTGGTTCTTGCGATCCGCAAAAACTACCGTCCACATCATGCGGATGATCTCGATGCGGTCTTCCATCTCGAGGCGGGTAATGCCGGAAGTGAAGCGGTAGAAATCGACTGCCTCGGCATCGCGCCGCGCCGCTTCGCGCACCAGCTTCTCCACCGCCGATTCGTCGAGACCGTAATGGTCCATCAGCGCGCCCTTGATGGTCTCGCGCTCGGCATCGGTCATGGTGCCGTCGACGGCGGCCAGATGCACCAGCAGCGCCGCCACGGCGAGCTTGGGGTCATGGAGGTCGACCGCCGCCTCGGGCTTGCCGAACAGACGGGAGATGGCCTCGAACATGGCGGTGGGCCTTTCTTCGGGGGAAACAGGCGGGCGGTGATGCGTGAGCCGGTCCAGCATTGCCGGCCCGGTGAGAGTTAGCGATCCAGCCGATTAGCTCAATGGGCAAAGCCTTTGTTTCACGCGGGTTTGAGCGGTGCTGATGCGATGTCGCCACACCGGCTGGCAGGGCGGAACGCAAAAGGGACTCGACTCCTTTCGGATTCGGAGTCACGATGTTCCTGTTTTGTTCACAAGGGTGGCGCTCATGGGCTCCACGGATCGTCAACAGCGCCTCGCGGCGCTGCGGGATACCATTGCCGATATCGAACGCCGGCCAGCGCTGCTGGAAGCGCGTTCGCGCGTCGAACTCACGCCGGGCGATTTTCCCGTGCTGGGCGGTGGCCTGCTGCAGGAGATCTTCACCGACGAGCGGCGCAATGCCGGCGCGGCGCTGGGCTTTGCCCTGGCGCAGGCGCGGGGGCTGATCGAGGCGGCACGGCCGGGAGTGATCTTTCTCCAGCTCGCCGGCGAGTCGCAGAAGCTCGGCCTGCCCTATGGGCCGGGTCTTGTCAGCTTCGGCTTCGATCCGGCGGCGCTGATCCTGGTGCGGGTGGACGACGTCAAGGAACTGCTCTGGGCCGCCGAACAGGCGCTGGGCTGCCGGGCGGTGGCAGCGGTGGTCGCCGATATCGGCGCGCCCGCCAAGATTCTCGATTTCACCGCCAGCCGGCGGCTCAGCCTCAGGGCGGCCGAGTCCGGCACCTCGGTTTTTCTGCTCCGCTACGGCACCGGGCGCGAAGCCAGTGCAGCGCATCTGCGCTGGCGGCTCGAGCCGGCGCCGAGCGCCCGCAAACCCTTTGATGACAAGGCTCCCGGTCCGGTGCGCTGGCGGGCCGAACTCGAGCGCGGGGTCCTCATCAAGCAATCGGCCGAATGGCTTCTGGGATGGTCGAAAGATGGATTGGCAGCAGTCTCTCCTGAGCGCCGGGGTGCACAGCGCATCGCCGATGCGGCGGTTTCTCGTGCTGTTCCTGCCCAACTGGGCGACGGACTACCTCAAACGGCGTGACTATCAGCTCAGGGCGCCGCTGGCGCTCTATGAGCGGATCAAGGGCGGCCTGCGCCTTGCTGCCGTCGACAGCGAGGCGGTCCGGCGTGGTCTTCATCTCGGCCAGAGCCTGGCCGATGCCAAGGCGCTGCTGCCCGAACTTACGGCCATGGAAATGGACCGGCCGCTGCTCGAGGCCGGCTTTGCCGAGTTTGCCGACTGGCACTCCAATGCCAGTCCCCTGGTGTCGGTAATGACCGATGTCAGCGGCTTCGGCGACCTCGTGCTCGATATCACCGGGGTGGCGCATCTGTTCGGCGGCGAACGGGCGATACTGCGCATGCTGCTGACGCGGCTGCGCGACCTCGGCTACACCGTGGCCGGTGCCGTTGCGCCCACCATCGGCGCGGCCTGGGCGGTGAGCCATTATGCCCGCTCGCAGGTGGTCGAACCCGCCGACATGGAGGCGGTGCTCGATGCCCTGCCGGTGGCGGCGCTTCGGCTCGATCCGTTCCAGACGGGAACGCTGGCGCAGATGGGGCTCAAGACCGTCGGGCAGTTGCGGGCCCGCGAGCGCAAGCCATTGCAGGCGCGGTTCGGCCAGTCGCTGCTGCTGCGGCTCGACCAGGCCTTCGGCCATGTCGAGGAGCGGATGACGCCGCGCCTGCCGGTGGCCGAGCGCTATGCCGAGCGGCGCTTCGCCGACCCGATCGCCTTGATGGACGACGTGCTTATGACCACGCACGACCTCGCCATTCAGCTCGGCATCCGGCTCGAGGCGGAAGGGCTGGGGGCGCAGAGCTTCCATCTGTTCCTCTACCGGGTGGACCACAAGGTGATGTCCTTGTCGGTCAATTCCGCCCGGCCCACGCGCGAGCCCGAACATATCACCCAGCTCTTTGCCCATCGGGCAGAGCGCCTGTCGGGGGAATACGATGCCGGCTTCGGCATCGACATGATCCGGCTGGCGGTGAGTTCGGTGGGCGAACTCGATGCCGTGCAGTTCGGCGCCTTTCAGGTGGAAAGCGGGGCCGAGGATCTCGATCAGCTCAATGATCGCATGGCGAGCCGGCTCGGACCGCTGGCGGTGCTGCGCACCGAGTTCGTTGCCAGCCACATTCCCGAGCGGGCGGCACGGCTCAAGCCGGCGCTGGTGGTCAGCAACGAGCGGCCGGCGGAGAACGCGGCACCGCGAACGCCGCGACCCCTGCGCCTGTTGCCGGCGCCGGAAGTGATCGCCATTGCCGCCGAAGTGCCGGACGGGTTGCCGGCGGCAATGATCTGGCGGCGCGAGCGCTACCGGCTGATCAAGGCGGCCGGCCCCGAGCGGCTGGGGGCCGAATGGTGGCGCAGCGGCCGCCGGCTCGAACTGGTGCCGCCGCCCCCGCCGCCCAGGCCCGGTGAGCCGGAGGGCGACAGGCCTTATCTTCCCCAGATCGACAAGTTCGATCCCGATGCGGAAACGCGCGACTATTATGTGGTCGAGGACGATGCCGGCCGCCGCTTCTGGGTGTTCCGGCTGGGGCTCTATGGCGGGCCGGTGCCACCGGTGTGGTACCTGCACGGGTTCTTTCCATGAGCGATGTCGTCGCCCTGCCGAAGCGGTCGCGGGTGCCGCGGGCCGAGCCGCGGGTCGCCTCCTATGCCGAACTGGTCGCCACCACCAATTTCTCGTTTCTCCATGGCGGTTCGCACCCCGAGGAAATGGTCTCGGCCGCCATGTATCTCGGGCTCAAGGCGCTGGGGGTGTGCGACCGCAACAGCTTTGCCGGGGTGGTGCGCGGCTATGTGACGGCGCGCGAACTCGCCGACAAGTTCCCGGGTTTCCGCTACCTTGTGGGAGTGCGGCTCTGCTTTGCCGACGGCACGCCCGACATCATCGCCTATCCCACCAATCGCGTCGCCTATGGACGGCTGTGCAAGCTGCTGTCGGTCGCCAACCAGCGCGGCGAGAAGGGCAAGCCGGTGCTCCGGTTCAGCGATCTGGTGGATGGCAGCCAGCCCGGCAAGATCGAGCAGGGGCCGCCGGAGAATTATGCCCAGGGGCAGTTGTTCATCCTGATGCCGGATGAAGGAAACTGGGCGCTGACGGAAAAGGCGCTGGCGCGGCTCGCGGCGGTGGCGGCAGGGCGGGTGTGGGTGGCGGGCGTGGTGCGCTTCGACGGCGACGACCGGGCCCGGCTCAACCGGGTCGATACGCTGGCCCGCCGGCACGGCGCGGCCATGATCGCCAGCAATGACGTGCTCTACCACGAGCCGGACCGGCGGATGGTCGCCGATGTGGTCACCTGCATCCGCGAGCACCTGACGCTGGACCAGGCCGGGTTCCGGCTCTCGGGCAATGCCGAGCGCCACCTCAAGCCCGCCGGCGAAATGGCGCGGCTGTTCGCCGAGCATCCCGCGGCCATCACCGAGACGCAGCGTTTCATCGAGCGGATCGGCTTTTCGCTCGACCAGTTGCGCTACAACTATCCGGAAGAAACCGTCGGCACCGGCGAAACCGCGCAGGAAACGCTGGAGCGGCTGACCTGGGAGGGGGCGGCCAGGCGCTTCCCCAACGGCATCAGCGACACGCTCAAGCGCTCGATCTGGTCCGAACTCTGTCTCATCGCCTACAAGCGCTATGCCGCCTATTTCCTGACGGTGCACGACATCGTCATGTTCGCCCGCTACGAGCGCAAGATCCTCTGCCAGGGGCGCGGCTCGGCGGCCAATTCGGCAGTCTGCTTCTGCCTCGAGATCACCGAGGTCAATCCCGAGCAGGCGACGCTGGTGTTCGGCCGCTTCATCTCCACCGAGCGCGACGAGCCGCCCGATATCGACGTCGATTTCGAGCACGAGCGGCGCGAGGAGGTGATGCAGTATGTCTACCAGAAATATGGTGGCCGCCGCACCGGGCTGACCGCCAACGTCATTTCCTACCGCTCCAAGAGCGCCATCCGCGAAACCGCCAAGGTGTTCGGCGTTTCCGAGGACACGGTCAACGCCTTCAACCAGTTGCACTGGGGCTGGGGGTCGAAGCTCGACCTGGGCGTGGTGCGCTCCATCGGGCTCAACCCGGACGATCCGGTGCTGGCGCAGATGTTCGAGGTGATCAAGGTGCTGCGCGGCTTTCCGCGCCACCTGTCGCAGCATGTGGGCGGCTTCGTCATCACCCGCGACTCGCTCGAAAGCCTGGTGCCGATCAGCAAGTCGGCAATGGACAGCCGCACCATCATCGAGTGGAACAAGGATGACATCGACGCGCTCGGCATCCTCAAGGTGGATATCCTCGCCCTCGGCATGCTGACCTGCCTGCGCCGCGCCTTCGAGCTGATGCACCTTCATTACGGGCAGGATCTGCGGCTCACCGACCTCCTGGCCGAGGAGGTGGGGGAGGGGCCGATGGACAAGGCGCGGGTCTACGCCATGATTCAGCGCGCCGACACCATCGGGGTGTTCCAGATCGAAAGCCGGGCGCAGATGTCGATGCTGCCACGGCTCAAGCCGGAACGGTTCTACGATCTAGTCATCGAAGTCGCCATCGTCCGCCCCGGCCCGATCCAGGGCAACATGGTGCATCCCTATCTGCGGCGCCGGCAGGGGCTGGAACCGGTGCATTTCCCCAGCAAGGCGCTGGAAGGGGTGCTGGGACGAACGCTCGGGGTGCCGCTGTTCCAGGAGCAGGCGATGCAGATCGCCATCGTCGGCGCCGGCTTTTCACCCGGCAAGGCCGACCAGTTGCGCCGGGCCATGGCGGCGTGGCGGCGGACCGGCAAGATCGCCCAGTTCGGCGAGGATTTCATCGGCGGCATGCTCGCCAACGGCTATACGGAAGAGTTCGCCAAGGGGAGCTTTGCCCAGATCCAGGGCTTTGCCGAATACGGCTTTCCCGAAAGCCATGCGGCGTCCTTTGCGCTCTTGGTCTATGCCTCGTGCTGGCTCAAATGCCACTATCCCGACGTCTTCGCCTGTGCGCTCTTGAACTCGCAGCCCATGGGCTTTTATGCGCCGTCGCAGATCGTGCGTGATGCGATCGAGCACGGCGTCGAGGTACGCAGCGCCGACGTGAACCTGTCCGATCTCGAATCGCTCCTCGAGACGGACGGGCACCCGGTTCGCGAGCATATCTGGCCCAAGCATGCCGAAATGGCGGGCGACATCCACTCCACCCGCGCCATCCGGCTCGGGCTCGGCATGGTGGAGGGGCTCGCCGACAACGACATCAACCGCATCGTTGCCCGTCGCGGCCCGGGTTACACCTCGGTGCGCGACCTGTGGCTCCGCACCGGCGTGCCGATCACCAGCCTTGAAAAGCTGGCCCGCGCCGATGCCTTTGCTTCGCTCGGGCTCAACCGGCGCGAGGCCCTGTGGGCGGTCAAGGGGCTGGTCGGCACCCATGGCGCCGAGACGCTGCCGCTGTTCGCCGCCTCCGGCCTGCCGGCCGCGGCCCCTCCGGAAGAGTCTGCCGGGCTGCCGCTGATGTCGCCCGGCGAAGAGGTGATCCACGACTATTCGAGCCTCACCCTGTCGCTCAAGGGTCACCCGGTGCAGTTCCTCAGGCCCATGCTCGAGGCGCGCGGCACCACGAGAGCCTGCAATCTCGGCCGGGTGACGCCCGGGCACCGCATCGAAGTCGCGGGCCTGGTGCTGGTGCGCCAGCGGCCGGGCACGGCGAGCGGGGTGATCTTTGCGACCCTTGAGGACGAGACGGGGGTCGCCAACGTCGTCATCTGGCCGAAAGTGTTCGAGGCCAACCGCAAGACGGTGCTGGCAAGCCGCATGCTGGCGGTGCGCGGGCAGTTGCAGCGCGAGGGCCTTGTGGTCCACATCATCGCCGAGGAACTGGTCGACCTCACCCCGCAACTGCTCGAGATCAGCAATGGCAAGGACTTGGGTGACGCCGTCCTCGCCCGCGCCGATGAGGGCAAAGCCGGCCCGGCCGGCAGCCAGAGTCGCGAGAGGCAGGCCGTGCGCGAGGAAGACCTGGCCCGCCGCCGCGCCTACCAGGCCCTGCCCAGCGGGCGGAACTTCCATTGAGGGCCCCGACCTCCGGAATTGTCCCTTCCGTATTAGCCCTTGGTTCACCACCCTTTTGGAAAAGCTATCGAATTCCTCCCGAACCGGCTCGTAGCAAGCCGAAATTAAGGCGCTCGGGCGTTGTCTGGACACACGACCACTGCGAGGCCCCTCGTGTTCCATTCCGCCCGCACCACAATGCCGGCGCTCGACTACGTGTCGATCATCCGCTCCGTCTACACTGACCGGCGTGCCATGCTGGCCGGTGTGTTTGCCAGTGCCGTCGCCGCCGGAATGGGTGCCGCCAAGACCGGCTCGCTGCCGCTCTACCTGATTGCGCTGGCGTTTATCGCCATCGGCATCATCCGCTATTTCGACATGCGTGCCTTCTGGAAGGCCGACATCGAGCCGGATGATGCCGCCGGGGCCGAACACTGGGAAAACCGCGCCGTCCTGTCAGGATCGCTGCTCGCCCTGGTCTACGGGCTGTGGTGCCTGGTCTCCATGGCCTTCGTGGTCGATCCGTTTGCCTCGCTCTCCAGTGCCTCGATCTCGATCGCCGTGATGGTGGGCATCTGCGCGCGCAACTTCGGTCTCGATCGGCTGGTCACCTTCCAGATGCTGGCGGTGATCGTGCCGCTCTCCATCGGCTACGCATCCCACGGCGACATCTACCACGTCGTGCTGGCAGCCTTGCTGTTCGTCATGCTCGCCAGCTATCGCAAGCTCGCCGGCGACATCCGCTCATTGTTGCTCAGCGCCGTGCATGGGCGCGTCGAGGCCTCGCGCCTCGCCACCGAACTCGATATCGCCCTCACCACGCTGGAACACGGGCTGTGCATGCTCGATGAAACCGGCCGCGTGAGCGTTGCCAATGAGCGGGCGACCCGCGCCCTCGAAGAACTGGGGGTGAGCAACCTGATCGGACGCCGGCTCGGTTCCGTGCTTGAGGCACTGCGTTCCGAAAACAAGGTGCCCCGCACCGCCATCGATCGGCTGGAAGAGATCATCGGCCGCCATCTCAGCGGCAAGGTGCTGCTGTCGGTGGACGGTGGCACCTATTACGAGGTCACCGTCAGTTCCCGCCAGTCGCGCAGCGTCTTGCTGTTCGAAGACATCAGCGAGCGGGTCGCCGCCGAGGAACGCATCAGCTTCATGGCGCGTCACGACGCCCTGACCGGCCTCGCGAACCGCACCTATTTCGGTGAGCTCGCCGCCGAAGACCTCGATGCCCGCCGCAACGGGCCGCCGGGAACGGCGGCGCTGATGATCATCGACGTCGACGATTTCAAGCACGTGAACGACACCTACGGCCATCTGGCCGGCGACGAATTGCTGATGCAGGTGGCGCGGCGGCTTCAGGCAGCCCTCCCGCCCGGCTCCATTCTCGCGCGTCTGGGTGGCGACGAGTTCATCGTTTATCGCAGCAGTGTCGGCGATATCGGGGCCGCCGGGGCGGAAGCACAGGCGTTGCTTGCCGCCTTCCACGAGCCGTTCCGGCTCGACGGGCTGACGCTCAACGTCAACGCCAGCGTGGGGCTGGTCACCTCCGACGATCCCGAGGCGCAGTTCGACGAATTGATGACCAAGGCGGATCTGGCACTCTATACGGCCAAGAGCGGCGGCAAGGGGCGCGCGCAGATCTTCCATGCTCAGCTCGATACCGATTATCACTATCGGCAGCGGCTCAAGGCGGATCTCAAGCAGGCGGTGCAGGCCAGGTCGCTATCCCTGGCGTTTCAGCCGCTGCTCGACATCACCACGCGCCGGGTCGTCAGCTGCGAGGCGCTGGCGCGCTGGGAGCACCCAGAACTCGGCGAGATTTCGCCGGCGGTGTTCATCCCGCTGGCCGAGGAGATGGGCATTATCTGCGACATTACCGAGTGGGTGCTCGAGACGGCCGCGCGTGAATGCGCCGGATGGTCAGGCGGCGTCGGTGTTGCAGTCAACATTTCGGCACGCGACTTCCGCACGCTCGACCTCGCCGGAGCCGTCGACGAGGTCTTGGCCTGCTCCGGCCTCAAGCCCGAACGGCTCGAGATCGAAGTCACCGAAACCGCCGTGATCGAAGAACAGCACATGGCGCGCAACGTGTTGGAAGCCTTGTCGGAACGCGGTATCGGCATTGCGCTCGACGATTTCGGCACCGGCTATTCCTCGCTCAGCTATCTCAACGCGCTGCCCTTCACCAAGCTCAAGATCGATCGCTCCTTCCTGACCGATATCGACGAGAATCCGCGGGCGCTGCGCCTGCTCGCCAGCGTCGCGCGCGTGGGTCGGGATCTCGATCTGACGGTGGTGGCCGAAGGCGTGGAGACCGAGGCGCAGCTTGCGCATCTGTTGAACCACACCGATGTCCAGCAGGTGCAGGGTTACCTGTTCAGCCGCCCTCTTCCGGCCAGCGACGCCGCCGAACTGATCCGCCGGATGAACCGGGCGGCCGTGCGTCCGAACCTGCAAGTTGCTGGTGTGGTTAACGGCCTGTAAGTACCGATAATTTCAGCCGTTTTGTGCGCCGTGGTTCCGCGATAGGACCGCGCTGCAACGAATTTTGTTGTTTGGCAATTGTTTAACAAGACGTTAATACTGCCGCAGCAAGCTGGGGGTTGGTAATGAGTGCAGCGGGCGAGCGGCCGCAGAGCGGTCCTTCACGATTCGCGTTGACGTTGATGGACCTGCTGGACCGGATTCACTATCGGCGGGTATCTCCCGAAGAGCAGTTCGATCCCGTCTACCGGTTGCGCTACGAGGCTTATCGGCGCGAAGAGTTCATCCCGGTCAACTCGCAGCAGATCACCCGCGACGGCTATGACGACGCCGCCAACTGCTACTGCTACGGGCTCTATATCGACGACACGCTGGTGAGTTCGATCCGGCTGCACATTGCCAGCGCTGCCGATCGCACCTCGCCGAGCGCGGCCATCTGGCCCGACGTGTTGGGCGGCATCATCGACAAGGGCGGCAGCTACATCGATCCCAGCCGGTTTACGGCCGACCACGAAGCTTCCCTAGCGTTCCCCGCGCTGCCGTATCTCACACTGCGCCTCGCCGTGATGGCGTGCGAACACTTCCGCGCCACCTACTGCATCTCCTCCGTCCGCCCCGAGCACGCCGCTTTCTACCGGCGAGTCTTCGGCTCCGAGCAACTGGCGGGGGAGGGATATTGGGGCGAACTGACCTTCCCGGTCTGTCTCTATGCCTCCTATATCCCGGTGATGTACCCGCGCGTGATTTCGCGCTTTCCGTTCTTCGATTCGACCGCCGAGGAGCGCGAGGCCGTCTTCGACCGCGGCGCCTCGCAGAAGATCATCGTGCCGACGGCACGCCAGGCGATGCGCCTGCGGGAGATGACGGAAGAACGCGAAACCGCCTGAGGCGGCTGCAGCTCGGCAATGTCAGGGAAACGTGGTGCCGCAGAAGGGACTCGAACCCCCGACCCCATCATTACGAATGACGTGCTCTACCAACTGAGCTACTGCGGCGACGGGTGGGGCATTAGCAGGCGCCACGGAGCTTGGCAAGGCAAGCGGTTTCACGAGGCACGAGAACGTGCAGCAGGGCGCGGCTGACGCCCAGCTCAACCGGTGCTCTCGACCGGCGCCAGCGCCATGGTCGGCGTGCTCGCCGGCAACACCGGCTCGGGTGGGCGTTCGCTGCGGGTCATCGGCACCTTCCATTCGAAGGCGTCCAGCCGTCCCGTCACGGGGGAGACCGGCTCCCATTCGTCCGAGACGATGCCGTCCGCGGTCCAGACCGGATCACGCGGGGCGGTCATGGCGCGGGCCAGCCACTCGCGGGCTTTGCCCTGGTCGCCATGCTCGCCTTCCTCGATCTCGGCCATCAGTGCGGCGACGCCCTGGGTCATCTCGGTGCCGGTGAAATCCTCCAGCGCCTTGCGGGCGGTGGTCCAGTCATAGGCGTCGATGGCGGCGCGGGCCATGGCCATGGCGCTGGCCCGGTCCGGCGGCGGCATTTCGATGATCTCGCCAAGGCGCCGCAGGCGTTCCACCGCCGAGGCCCCAGGCTGGACGTGGGCATAGAGCGCCGCCGCGTCGGGATGACCGGTGGCGCGCCAGATGCGGCGCAACAGGCTCGCGGCACGCCGGGTTTCGCCGCGGCTCGAATGGATGCGCGCCGCGATCAGTGCCGCCGGCACGAAATCGGGCAGGAGGCGCAGCGCGGTCAGGGCATGTTCGAGCGCGGCCATCGGATTGGTTTCTTCGGCTTCGCGCGCCCGGGCCGTCTCGATCACCGCCTGGCGCCGGCGCTTGCGGGCTTTGGCCTCGCGAGAGGTGGGCTGTTCGGCATTGACCATGGCGACGGCCTCGGACCAGCGCGCCTCGCGCACCAGATCCTCGAACACGGCATTGGCGGCCCAGCCGCTGGTCGGCGACAGCGCCAGCGCCTTTTTGGCGAAGGTCATCGCCGCCTCGGGCCGATGCTGGCTGCGGGCTTGCTCATAGAGCCCGGCAAGGGCGGCGAGCGCTGTTTCTTCGTTGGAGAGGAGCGCCCGGTAGTGCTCGCGGGCGGCGGCCATGTCGCCCAGGGCGAGGTCGGCGCGGGCTTCCAGCAACCGCGCGGCCGTGTTGGCCGGGAGGCGCGCCCGGGCTTCGCGGGCCAGCAGCCGGGCCTTGAGGGCGTCGCCGGCCTGCAGTGCCACCACGGCATCGGAGAGGGCGGCAACGCCCTGCTCGCGCCGCCGCTGACGGTTGCGGCGCGCCATTGCCGACGGAGCGCCGATCACCCGACGAACGATGGCCCAGACGGCAATCACCAGCAGTGCCGCCACGATCAGGATGAACACGGCGGTGCCGAGCTGCGGCTGCATGCGAAGCCCCGCCACCTCCAGCGTCAGCGTCCCCGGCAGCGAGATCAGCCAGGTGGCCAGGGCGGCGACCAAGAGACTCCCGGCAATCCACAGCGCCAAGCGGATCATGAAGCAGCATCCGTGTTGGTGGTGGCGCCGGCGCGCACGGTGCTCAGCAGCCGGGCAGCTTCCGCCTGGGCGGCAATGCGGCGCGGCAACTCGCCGGCAGCGGCACGCATCGAATCGGGAAGCTCACCCATCAATTCGTCGGCGGCAATGAAATCACGACGGGCGACCGCCGCCTCGAGTCGCGACAGCACCGCCTCAGGGGAGTCACCCTCCACTTCGCCGATGGGGCGCAGCGCGATGGCCGAGGAGAACCAGTCGAGCGCTCCATCCTGCCAGTTGGCATCGGGGTCGCCCGGCCGGCCGGCCAGCATCGCCGGCACGGCATTGCGCAGTTCGGTCTCGATGGTATCGGGGCGGGCGAGGCCAGTCGCTGCGGCGTCGGCAACCGGTGCCGGAATGCTGAGCTCGGGCATGGCAGCGCGCAGGGCCGACAACTCGCTCTCATAAGGCCGGCCCATGGTGAAGGCTGTCTCGAGACCGGAGACGATCAGCGGCAGTTGCAGCACCGCGGCGATGTCTTCCGGCTGCGCCGAGAGCGTCTGGTTGGCCTCGGCGACGGCGGTGTCGAGGGTGCGGAGCTCGGCTTCGGCGGTGCCGAGGCGGGCGGCGACTTCGTCCAGCCGGCCGCCCAGAGCGCCGAGCTGCTCTTCGAGGCTCGCCAGGGCCTCGGGGTCGGCCGATGGAGCCGGTTGCTGGGACAGCGAATCAATGCGGCCTGCCAGCGCGGCGATGTCGGCTTCGAGCCCGGCGACATCCACCGGCTCGGCCGCCGCGACCGGGGAAGGTTCGGCGGTTTCGAGCGCCGCCAGGCGCTGGTTCAGCGCAGCGAGTTCGGACTGGGTGGTGGACGCGACCGTTTCCAGTTCGCCAAGGCTGGCGCTGAACTGCCCCAGCCGCGGATCTTCGGGTGGCGGCGGCACCGGCTGCGTCGGCCACAAGCCTGCCCAGGCCAGGCCGTAGGCTGCAGCGAGGCCGATCACGCCGCCACCGATGGCTGCAAGAACGGCGCTGCCGGAACCCGACGAGCGCTCCGGTTCGGCAGTGCTTTTCGGCGCCGTCGATGCAGGCTTCGGCTTGTCCGCGGGCTTCTTGTCGGCAGCGGGCTTGGCTTCAGCCTCGGGCTTGCCGTCCTTGCTGTCCTTGGCCTTGAGGTCGAGCACCGGCGGCTTGACCGCGCTGGAACGAGCGGCCGCAGCGGGGGTGTCCCCGGGCTTCGGCGCCTTGGGGTCGGTAGGTTTGGGGGTGTCGCCCGGTGTATCGGCCATGCCTGTCGACGTGCTCCCTATTCGTGCCTGATCATGGCCCAGTTTGCTCGCGGGCAAAAGCCAGCGCGAGCGCCATCATCGCATCTTCATCGGGCCGGTCGGCGAGATTGATGCGGCCAAAGCCGGCTTCGAGCAGCGGCTCCGCTACCTGCTCGGCAAGGCAGAGCAGGCCCAGCCGCCGCCGCCGCTCCGGCGCCAGCTCGCGCGTCACCTCGACGAAAATCTCGGCCGTGCGGCGCGAATAAAGCAGCACCGCGCCGATGTCGTCGCCGAGACGGGCGAGGATTTCCGGCGGCAAGCTCGGTTCGGCCACCATGTCGTAGAGCTTGGCGGTCACCACCATCACCCCGAACGGAGCGAGCGCCTGGGCGAGATCGCCGCTCTGGTGCTTGCCGGTGGCGTGGAACAGCGGCCCGCGGACGCCCGACAGGGAGATGGCGTTGACGAGGTCCTGCAGCGCTCCGGCGGCGCTGCTGACGCGGTGGAAACCGGCAGCCTCGGCGTCGCGGGCCGTGCGGTCGCCGACGGCGAAGACCGGCAGATGAAGATACTGGTCGATGACGCCGCGATCAGCCAGCGAGCGGATGCCATTGGCGCTGGTGAAGACGATCGCCTGAAAACCAGCCGGCGGCGGCAGGCTCACCGGCAGCGTCTGGCGTACCATCAGCGGCGCTGCGACCGCTTCGATATCGAGCGCCGCCAGCTTGGACACCGTGGTCTGCGAGTCGGGCTCTGGGCGGGTCACCAGCATGCGGGTCATGTCTCGGCCGCCCATTGCGCCAGCCACTCGGTCCCGGCTTGCGCCACGAGGTCCTCGCCGACCTGCCGGCCGACCACCAGCGGATCGTCGCCATCGGCGCCGGCGGTGAACGATGTCTGGCCATCGAGGCTGAGGATTTCGCCACGCAGGGTCAGGCCGGTGCCGCCAATCGTGGTCAGTGCCCCCACCGGCGTGCGGCAGGAGCCGTCGAGCACCGCCAGCATCGCCCGTTCGGCGATCAGAGTGCGATGGGTCGGTGCATGGTCGAGCGGCGCCACTAGGGCGGCGGCGCGCTCGTCGTCGGAGCGGACGGCAAGGCCGATCGCGCCCTGCGCCGGCGCCGGCATGAACAGCTCGGGATCGAGCACGGCGGTGGCGCGGTGGCTTTCACCCAGGCGGTTGAGGCCCGCCATCGCCAGCATGGTGGCATCGGCGACGCCGCTCATGAGCTTTTCGAGCCGTGTGCCGACATTGCCGCGGAAGGGCACGACTTCGAGATCGGGGCGCTGGCGCAGCACCTGCGCCTTGCGCCGAATGGAGGAGGTGCCGAACTTCGCCCGCTCCGGCAGATGGTCGAGGCTCTGCACCGTCACCGAGATGAAGGCGTCGCGCACATCCTCGCGTTCGAGGAAGGCCGCGAGCCGCAATCCGTCCGGCAGGCGCGTGGCGACATCCTTGCTGGAATGCACCCCCACATCGACGCGGCCCTGGAGCATCGCCTCGTCGATTTCCTTGGTGAACAGACCCTTGCCGCCGATCTCGGTCAGGCTGGCATTGGATGCCTGCGAGCGGTCGCCGCCGGTCGAAATCACCTCGATGGCGATGTCGTCCTCGGGCACGGAATGGGCTTCCGCCAGCAGCCGCCGCACCAGGCGCGCCTGCGCCAGCGCCAGCGGGCTACCGCGGGTGCCGAGACGAAGGAAGGGGAGCGGCGATTGCAATGGTCTTTCTTCCCGTAGTAGGCATCAGCATACCCCCGAGGGAGTAGCCAGTTCGTTGTGACCGGGCAAGCACCACAGGCCGTTCTCGGCATCGAGACCAGCTGCGACGAAACCGCCGCGGCCATTGTCCTGCGCGACCAATCCGGCAAGGGGGGCATCCGTTCCAACGTGGTCCGCAGCCAGTTGGAGGAACATGCCCAATATGGCGGTGTGGTGCCGGAATTGGCCGCCCGTGCGCATGTGACGCATCTCGACCGCATCATTGCCGAGGCCGCCCGGCAGGCCGACATGGAGCTGTCCGAGGTCGACGCCATCGCTGCCACCGCCGGGCCGGGCCTCATCGGGGGCGTGCTGGTGGGCCTCACCACAGCCAAGGCCTTGGCGGCCGCGCTCGGCAAGCCCCTGGTGGCGGTCAACCACCTCGAGGCGCACGCGCTGACGGCCCGGCTTACCGATGGCGTAACCTTTCCCTACCTCATGCTGCTGGTCTCGGGCGGGCACTCGCAGTTCGTGCTGGTGCGCGGGGTCGGGGACTACGAGCGCTGGGGCTCGACCATCGACGATGCGCTGGGCGAAGCCTTCGACAAGGTCGCCAAGCTCCTCAGCCTCGGCCATCCCGGTGGTCCGGCGGTGGAGCGCACGGCGCTCAATGGCGATCCGAAACGCTTCGCCTTTCCGCGTCCACTGTTGCGCGAGCAGCGGCTCGATTTCTCGTTTTCAGGGCTCAAGACGGCGGTGCGGCTCGAAGCCGAGAAGCGCCAGCCGCTCTCGGACCAGGACGTCGCCGACATTGCCGCAAGCTTCCAGGCGGCAGCGTGCGACGTGGTCGGCACCCGCACCCGGCAGGCTCTGGAGCGGTTCCGCGCCGAACTGCCGGAGCATCCGCCGCAACTGGTGGTGGCGGGCGGCGTCGCTGCCAACAAGCAGATCGGCGCCGCCCTGCGCGCCGCGGCCGAAGCCACTGGAGCCCGCGTGGTCATCCCCCCGCCGGCCCTTTGCACCGACAATGGCGCCATGGTTGCCTGGGCGGGCGCGGAGCGGCTGGCCCTCGGCGTCACCGATGGGCTCGACGTGGTGGCGCGGCCGCGCTGGCCGCTCGACCTCCCCGACATGAAGGTCGCCTCCGATGCGGCTTGAAACCGTTTCGGTATTCGGCGGCGGCTCCTGGGGCACGGCCCTGGCGCAGGCCGCAGCCATGGCCGGGCGGCAAGTCGAGCTGGTGCTGCGCGATCCGGCCGAAGCCGAAGCGATGAATGCTGCGCGGATGAATGCGCGCTACCTGCCCGGCGTGATCCTTCACGAGGCCGTACGCCCCACCGCAACCTCACAGGCCGCCGATTTCGTTATCCTTGCGGTCCCGGCGCAAGCGACCCGGACCCTGCTGACCGCCCTGCCGCCGGACCTCTTCGCGGGCAAGCCGGTGGTGCTGTCAGCCAAGGGCCTCGAAACCGGCACGCTCCTGCGCCAGAGCGAGATTTTGCGCGACATGGCGCCGGAGGCCATCCCGTTCGTCCTTTCGGGCCCCAGCTTTGCTGCCGACGTGGCCGCCGGCCGGCCCACCGCCGTGACGCTGGCGGGGGACGATCCCAGCGACACCTCCGATCTCGCTACCGCGCTGGCAGGGCCGAGCTTCCGGCCCTACGCCGCCGATGACCGGATCGGCGTCGAACTCGCCGGCGCGCTCAAGAATGTCTACGCGCTCGCTTGTGGTGCGGTGGAAGGCGCCGGTCTCGGCGCCTCCGCCCGGTCGGCGTTGATCGCGCGCGCCTTTGCCGAACTGGCGCGGCTGGTCCGGACCTTGGGCGGCTCCACATCAACGCTCACCGGGCTGGCGGGCCTTGGTGACCTCACCCTCAGTTGCACCTCGGCGCAGTCGCGCAACTACCGCTTCGGCATGGCGCTGGGTGCCGGCCGCCGGCCCGAGGACATCACCGCCGATGTCGGGCTTGCCGAAGGCATGTGGACCGCGCCCGTGGCGCGGCAACTCGCCCGCGATACGGGCGTCGACGCGCCGCTGGTCGATGCCGTGGTGCAGGTGCTGGCCGGCGAGGCCGATATCGCCACTGTCGTTGCGGGGCTGATGTCCCGCCCACTCAAGCGGGAGGACTGACCCCATGCTCTATGCCCTGATCGCCAAGGACAAGCCCGGCACTGCCGAACAGCGGACCGCCACGCGCCCAGTGCATCTCGATCACCTCAACAGCCTCGGCACCAGGCTGAAGCTGGCCGGTGCTCTGCTCGACGAAGCCGGCAATCCTGAAGGCTCGCTGATGGTGCTCGAAGCGGCCTCGATCGAGGAAGCCACGGCCGCTTTCGAAGCCGACCCTTTCATCAAGGAGGGGATTTTCGGCTCCTACGAGATCAAGCCGTGGCGCGTCGCCATCGACAATGTCGATATCGGGAAGTGAGCCATGGCCTATTGGTTGATGAAATCCGAGCCGGACGTGTTTTCCTTCGACGACCTCGTCGCCAAGACGGCGAAGGGGGAGGCGGAGGAGTGGCACGGCGTGCGTAACTTCACCGCGCGCAACAACATGAAGGAAATGGAAGTGGGCGACCTCGCCTTCTTCTACCACTCCAATATCGGCAAGGAGGTGGTCGGCATCATGAAGATCGTGGCGCCGGCCCACAAGGATTCCACCGCCGAGCCGAACGACAAGGGCAAAGTGGTGTGGGAGTGCGTCGACGTGCAGTCGGTCGAGCCGCTCCCGAAGCCAGTGACGCTGGCTACGATCAAGCAGACGCCGGGTCTCGAGCAGATGGAACTGGTGCGCCTGTCGCGGCTGTCGGTGTCGCGCGTGACACCGGAAGAGTGGGACATCGTCTGCCGCCTCGGCGGCAAGTAGCGGTTATCCCAAGGCTTCGATCCGGGCGCCCAGTGCCTCGACGTCGTCCTCGATCCGCAGCGTCTTAAGCCGCGCCGTTTCGCCGCTGACCAGTTGCACCGCGCTCTTCGGGACGCCGAGCGCCTTGGCGATCAGCGCCACTACGGCCGTGTTGGCCTTGCCCTTGTCGGGCACGGCACTGACCCGTACCCGCAGCACGGCGCGGCCGTCGTCACGCAGTTCCACGCCGTCTATGACGTCGCGGCCACTGTTGGGGGTCACCCGCAGGAACAGCTCGAGCCCGGCCTCGACCGGCCGCCAGCACTGCGCTGCCACTGCCTCAGAAGACGTTGGGATAGATGTAGTAGATGATGATCCGCTCGATGAAGAAGATGATGATGAACAGGATGATCGGGCTGATATCGAGGCCCGACAGGTTCGGCATCATGCGGCGGATGGGGCGCAGCACCGGCTCGGTGAGCTGGTTGAGGATGCGCCAGACCGAGGCGACGAACTGATTGCGCGTATTGATCACGTTGAACGAGATCAGCCAGCTCATGATGATCATGGCGAGCACGACCCACCAGTAGAGCTGGAGGATCAGCAGGATGATGTCGAGCACGGCGCGCATGGTCGTCTCCGGTTGAAAACGCAACGATATCTAGTGGCTGGCGGCGGTGGCGGCAAGTGCAGCCCCGCCGGAAGGTGTCGGGGGTCCCGCCCCGGTCGCAGAAGCGGGACCCGCTGACTGACATCCGGTACGCATGCACAAGTTTCCGGACAAGCGGACCATTGCCAGAACCATGCCATCGCCGAACCACCAGCGTTTCCGGGCGATTGGCGGAGGCGTCTTCCGGATCTGCGTTGCAGAATGCAACGGCCCCGTCGCAAACTGCAGCCTTGGGCACTCTGCCGATAAATTAGGCAAGGCCTTGATATGGCTAGAGATTTATCACGGTATAAACACAGGTTTAACTATCGCGGCGCAGGCTCCACCGCGTGGAGGAGCCACATGCCGGCGCCAGAAGGCGCGGCCCTATGTCGGAGTGACCCAGAATGCGTTCGCTGCTCGGCAGGATTCGCCTGACCTTTGCCATTGCCGCCCTGGCGGTTTGCTCCATCGTCATCTCCGTGGGAGCGGTGACGCTGGGATTGTTCATCAGCCTGTCCGGCACGGTGCGTGAGGAGGCGGACACCGCGGTTGCCAGCGCCACCCGCATCAGTGCCTCGATCCTGCAGGTCAACCTGCCGAGCCTCGAGGTTATCTCCGACGAGGCCGGCAATGTCGCGGCGCTGACCATGCGCTCCATGCCGCGCTTCCGCACCCATGACGTGATCGACACCATCGCCCGGGTCGCCGGGCAGGACGCGTCAATCTATGTCTATGACCCCGAAGCCGGTCCCGACATGATGGTGGGTACCACCAGCCTGCTCGACCCGGCCGGCGAGCGGCTGCTGGACATGCCGATCACCGCCGGCACGCCGCTGTTCGAGTCCCTTGTCGCCAACCAGCCGGTCCGCGCCGAAGCGACGATTTCGGGGATCGACTACTATACCCTCTACCAACCCATCGCCATGGCCGACGGTCAGGTCATCGGTGTGCTCGCCATTGCGGTCGAGAAGGCGCCGATCAATTCCGTGGTCGGGGAAACCCTGATCATGCTGGCTGGCGTCGCTGGCGTCGCCCTGCTGACGGTGGGCGCCCTGGCACTGTTGCTGTCGCGGGTCCTCACCCGTCCCATTCCGCGCCTCTCCACCACCATGAGCGCCATCGCCGATGGCAGGCTCGACGAGCCCGTACCCTATACCGACAATCGCAACGAGATCGGCGCCATGGCGCGGGCGGTGGAGGTGTTCCGCGCCAATGCCGAGCGGGTGGCCGAACTCGGTGCCGAAACCGAGCGGCATCTGAGCGTGGCTGCCGACCATACCGGCCAGCTCGACGCCATCTCGCGCTCGCAGATTGTTGCCGAGTTCACCCTCACCGGCGAACTGATCACCGCCAACGGCAACTTCCTCGATTTCCTCGGCTACCGTCTGGAGGAGGTGGTGGGCGTGTCCAACGGCCATTTCCTGTTCGAAGCCGATCCGGCCTCGGCGTCGTACCGGCAGTTCTGGCTCGATCTGGCTGCCGGCCAGTTCAAGAGCGGCGAATATCGCCGCCGCACCAGCGACGGTCGCGAGGTGTGGATTCAGAGCACCTTCACGCCCATTCTCGGGCTAGACGGGCTGCCGTACAAGGTGGTGCAGTTTGCAACCGACGTCACCGCCCGCAAGCAGGCGGTGGCGGCGATCGGGGCCGGCCTCGCGGAGCTGGCGCAGGGCAACCTAACCCACACCATCGACACCGCGTTCGATCCGCAGTTCGAGGATCTGCGCCACGCCCTCAATGGCACGGTGCAGCGCTTTGCCGACGTCATCGGCGAGCTCAAGGGAACGTCACGCTCGATCCGCTCGGCGACCGAGGAAATCCTGTCGGGTGCCAACGACCTCAGCGAGCGCACCACCCGCCAGGCCGCAACCATCGAGGAGACCTCAGCTGCCATGGAAGCCCTGGCGGAAACCGTGGCCAGCAATGCCCGCATGGCGCGCGACGCTGCCGGCAAGGCTGCGGCCGTCTCTGATACCGCCGGACAGAGCGGCGCCGTGATGGCCGAGGCGACCGAAGCCATGGAGCGGATCCGGGACTCCTCGGCCAAGATCTCCAATATCATCGGCCTGATCGACGACATCGCCTTCCAGACCAACCTGCTCGCCCTCAACGCCTCCGTGGAGGCAGCCCGCGCCGGTGAAGCCGGCAAGGGCTTCGCCGTAGTGGCGGTGGAAGTCCGCCGGCTGGCGCAGTCAGCCGCTGGAGCCTCGGCGGAAGTGAAGGCGCTGGTGGAACGCTCTGCCGACGAGGTGACGAGCGGCAGCAGACTGGTGTCGGGCGCCGCCGAACGGCTCGCCCAGATGCTCGACGCCGCCCGCCAGAACAGCGAATTGGTGGAAGCCATCGCCCGCGCCAGCCGCGACCAGGCCGCCGCCATCGACGAAGTCACCGGCGCCGTCCGCCAGCTCGACGAAATGACCCAGCACAACGCCGCCCTGGTCGAAGAAACCAATGCCGCCATCGGCCAGACCGAAGCGCAGGCGCGTTCGCTGGACGAGATCGTCGCCGTGTTCCAGGTGGAACAGAAGGCGCCCCCCGAGAAGCGGCGGGCGGCGTAAAGGTCAGGCCCCAACTCACCTCTCCCCTGAGGGGAGAGGTCGACGCGTAGCGGCGGGTGAGGGGTTGAGAATTCGCGTTTCTGCCGTGGGGGTGAACCGCTGACCCTGACCCTCTCCCCTCAGGGGAGAGGGGACGAAGGCGGCAAGCTCAAGCCAGCGCCGCCGCCACCAGTGCCTTCGCATGCAATTCGGTGGTGTCATACACCGGCAGCGGGCTGACGGAATCGTCGATCAGCATGCCGATCTCGGTGCAGCCGAGGATCACCGCCTCGGCGCCACGTGCCGCCAGCCGCTCGATGGCGGTGACATAGACCCGCCGCGACTCCTCGCGCACGATGCCGCGGCAGAGTTCCTCGTAGATGATGCCGTTGAGGTTGGTGCGGTCAACCTCGGGCACCAGCGCTTCGAGCCCGCGCTGGCGGAGCCCGTCGAGATAGAACGGCTCTTCCATGGTGAAGCGGGTGCCGAGCAGGCCCACCGTGCCGAAGCCATCGGCCAGAAGCGCCTCCGCCGTCGGCTCGGCGATATGGACGAAAGGCACGCCGATGGCATTTATGATCGGCTCGGCCACCTTGTGCATGGTGTTGGTCGCAAGCCCGATCACCTCGGCCCCGGCGCGCTCCAGCCCCTCGGCGATTTCCGCCAGTTGCTGGCCGGCCTCGTCCCAGCGCCCTTCCGACTGCATCGCCGCAATGGGCGCGAAGTCCACCGAGTGGACGATCACCGGTGCCGAATGCAGTCCACCCAGCCGCGCCGCCGTCTCCTGGTTGAGGATGCGGTAGTAGTGCGCCGTCGATTCCCAGCTCATGCCGCCGATCAGGCCTATAGTCTTCATGGCTCAGGCCTGGGTGAAGCGTTGCGGAATGTCGGCGAAGGCAGCGGCCACCTGCTCATAGGCCGGCCGCTTGAACGGCACGATCAGTTGCGGCGTACGGCTCAGCCGCTCCCAGCGCCAGGCGTCGAATTCGGCCTCGACCTTGCCGCCTCCGGGGTGGTCGACGTCGATCTCGCTATCGTTCCCGGTGAACGCAAAGGCGAACCAGCGCTGGCGCTGGCCGCGATAGCGTCCGCGCAGAGCGATGCCGAGCAGTTCGTCGGGCAGATCGTAGGTGATCCATTCCGGCGCTTCGGCCAGCAGGCTCACCGAGGCAATGTTGGTTTCTTCGAACAGTTCGCGCAGCGCGGCGCGCAGCGGGTCCTCGCCAGGGTCGATCCCGCCCTGCGGCATCTGCCAGGGCGCTTCCACTTCCGAGACGTCGTCACCCGACGGCTCCGGCTTGCGCCGGCCGATGAACACATTGCCCTGGGCATTGAACACGGCAACGCCGACGCAGTCGCGATAAGGCAGGGCGTCGCGGTCGGGGCGGGAAAGGGCACTCATCTCTGGCAGCTCATTGCATCAGGGCGCTGGCCGGAACCAGCATCAGCCCCCTCTGCTCGAGCCCGCGGGCCCATTCGGCGACGGCAGCCACCGAGAGGGGGAGCGCGCTCACCATACCAATTGCGGCGCCGTTCTGTTTTGCCTTCTCCTCAAGGCTGGCAAGCGCTGACTGGATGGATTGGGGCGACGGGTTGGCGTCGATCACGGCATCCACGCGCGAGAACGGCACCTTGTTGGCTTCCGCCAGTTGCGGGGCCACGGAGCGATTGGAGGAGCCATCGTCGAGGTAGCCGAGGCCCCGCGCGCCCAGCTCTTCCATGATGGGCGAGAAATCGGCGGCCGAGGCGGTGAAGCGGGCGCCCATATTGTTCATCAGCCCGAAATAGCCGCCGAAGCGCGACATCAGCCAGAACAGCTTGTCGAGATTGGCGCGCGGCGCATCGCCGGTCAGCAGGGTCTGCGGCCCGGGATCGTTCTGCGGGTAGTCGAAGGGTTCGAGCGGGATCTCCAGCAGCACTTCGTGTCCACCCGAGCGGGCCGCAGCCACGGTGGCCACCAGCGACTTGCCGTAGGGGGCAAAGCCCATGGTGATGGCTTCGGGCAATTGGTCGATGGCATCGAGCGAGGCCTGCTCGTTGATGCCGAGGCCGGAGACCACGATGGCGATCTTGGGCGCGCCGCTCACCGCGGCCTCGGGGGCGGGGGCGGAATAGGCGGTAAACGGCGTCAGGCCGGTGGCAGAAATGCGCGGCAGGGCGCCGTCGCCGGTTTCCTCACTGAGGTCGGGCAGGGCGCCGAACAGGTCGGGCGTGGTCCCCGCGCTCGGCGCCGGTGGCGTCTCGCCCACCGGATATTGCTGCGGGTCGGCGGTGATGGTCACCGGGCCCGGCGCCACGGCATTGGCAACGGCGTTGGCGTCGCGCGTCGAGGTGATCGGCACCTCCGCCGTGGGGCGGCCGCCATCCGGCTCATCGACGGTGAGGATGCGCAGCGCCGCGGCGCCGCCGATCACCACCAGCAGAAGAAGCAGCGCGCGCGCCACCGGCAGATGTCGCCGTACCCCCGTCTGGCGTTTACGGCCGGTCAGCGGTGTGGACAGGTCGTTGGCCAAGGCTCCGCCTTACCCCGTGGTTGGAAGCGGGCACGAACCGAATCATGCCCGCCTCCTTCATACCACGCCGCGGCTATTCGGCCTTGGGCGGGTAGGCCGGGTCGGTTTCGCGCCCTTCCACCAGGGCGATCGCATACTGCAACTGCGTGTCCTCCGCCTTGTCCACCGGCACATAGACCGAGGAGCCGACGGTGGCTTCCTCCTGGCCCTCGGCGGTGATGTGACCGCTGAGGCCGGCTTCGCCGATGATCTCGTCGCGGCCCTGGAACTCCTCGGGCACCACCTGGCGCACCTCGATGTCGGGCGTGATGCCGAGCGCCTGGATGGAGCGGTTGGCGGGGGTGTAGTAGCGCGACGTGGTCAGCCGCATGGCCCCATCCGGGCCGAGCGGAATGATCGCCTGCACCGAACCCTTGCCGAAGGAGCGGGTGCCGACAAGCGTGGCGCGCTTGTGGTCCTGCAGGGCTCCGGCGACGATTTCGGAGGCCGAAGCCGAGCCGCCATTGATCAACACCACCATCGGTACATCGGCCAGCTTGGAATCGAGGCTGTCCGGCTGGGCATCGTAGCGTTCCGATTCCTGCGGACCGCGGCCACGGGTCAGCACCACCGCGCCCTGCTTCAGGAAAGCATCGGCGACGAACACCGACTGGTCGACGAGGCCGCCGCCATTGTTGCGCAGGTCGAGAATGATGCCGGCCGGCGCCTCCCCGTCCAGTTCCTCGTAGATCTTCTCGATGGCGTTCTGAATGCCGACAAAGGCCTGTTCGGAGAAGCTGCTGAGGCGCAGCAGCGCCACTTTGCCGTCCTCGCCTTCCAGCGACCAGCGCACCGCTCGCAAGGGCACGGTCTCGCGGGTCAGTTCAAACTCGAACGGCTCGCTGACGCCCTCGCGCAGCACGGTGATCTTGACGCTGGTGCCGGTCGGGCCCCGCATCTTGCTGACCGCTTCGTCGAGGGTCAGGCCCTGCACCGGGGTGCCGTCGATCTCGACGATGAAGTCGTTGGGCAGGATGCCGGCGCGGAAGGCGGGGGTGTCGTCGATGGGCGAGACCACCTTGACCACGCCCTCTTCCATGGTGACCTCGATGCCGAGGCCGGAGAACTCGCCCGACGTGCTCTCGCGCATGTCGCTGTAGTCGGTTGGCGGCAGGTAGCCCGAATGCGGGTCCAGCGAAGTCAGCATGCCCTGGATGGCGGCCCGGATCAGTTCCTTTTCGTCCGGCGGATCGACATATTCGGCGCGGATGCGGTCGAAGATCTGCCCGAACAAGGCAAGGTCGGAATAGATCTCCAGCGGATCGCGGGGCGCGGCGGCCTTCTCCTCCGCGGTCGGCTCCGGCTCCTCACCCGATGGCGCCAGGTCTACGGGCTCCTCGGCGGGCGCCTCTTCGGCAGGCGCCTCCACGGCCGGATCGTCGCCGGCGGGGGCGGGCGGCTCCTGGGCAATCAGCAGGCCAGCGGGCACCGAAAGCGCCAGAGCCAGGGCAAGGGCGCGAAGGGGAGTGAGGCGCATGCGGGTTCTATCCACTCTGTGTCGGGGCTGCCCACCAGTCGGTCGGATCGATGGGCTCGTTGTTCTGTCGCAGTTCAATATAGAGGGTCGGCTGATCGGCGCCAGCACCGGTGGTTACGGAGCGCCCAATTGTGCGTGACCCCATGGTGCCGACCGGCATTCCCATTTGCACGAACTGGCCGATTTCGACGCTCACCGTGTCCAACCCGGCCAGCAGGGCCGTGTAGTTCTGGCCGGTATTCAGAATGACGATCTGGCCATAATTGAGGTAGGGGCCGGTATAGAGCACCCAGCCGTCGGCCGGCGCCACCACCTGGGCTTCGGCGCGGGTGACGATGGACACGCCCTCCGACAGCCCGCCGAAGCCATCGCTGGTGCCGTATTCGACCACCGTCACGCCATTGGCGGGCGGGGTGAGATAGCCGCGGGCGGCAGCAAAGGGCACGGCGGGCTCGGTGCGGGCGGCGTTGGCGAAAGCGGTGCGGATCTCCGCCTCGCTGAGCTGCGGCGCATCGGGATCGACTGTCGGCGTAGGCGTGCCGACGGCGTTGGCCCGGGCCGACAGGCTCTGGATCAGGTCGCGCAGGTCGGCGGCGCGGGAGGCGAGCTCCAGCGCCTCTTCCTCGGCCGCGATCAGGTCGGCGGAGCGTGTTTCGATGCCTTGGCGTCGCGCCGCGATCAGCGTCGCGATGCGCAACTGCTCTTCCTCGAGCACTTCGTAATTGGCCTTCAGCGTCGCCTCTTCCTCAAGCACCTGCGCCTTGATCTCGGTCAGGGCGGTGAGGTCGGCGGTAACCGCATCGGCGCGGGCGCGCAGTTGCGGCACGATGGCGGCGATCAGGATGGCGCTGCGGGCGGAGCCGAGGGCGTCGGATGGGTCGACGATCAGCGCCGGTGGCGGATTGAGCGAGATCCGCTCCAGCGCAGCCAGCACATTGGCGATTTCGCTGCGCGAACCATCGAGGCGCCCACGGATTTCGAGTTCGCGCACGATCAGGTCCGACAGGCGCTCCTCGACATCGGCGATCTCGATTTCAGCCAGCTTGACCCGCTGGGCCGCAGCGATCAGCGCGGCATTCTGGCGGGTCTGGTCGCCTTCCATCTCGGCGATCTCGGCCCTGAGGGCGTCGACCCGCTCCTGGCTGAGCGTGATTGAAGCTTCGATGGCCTGGAGTTCGGCTTCAGGATCTTCGGGAGGTTCTTCGGTCAGCGCGGTGCCGGCCGCTGCCGCGGCTTCCGCAGCGTCGGAAGCGGCCGTGTCGGCGTCGGGTTGGGCCGGTGTCTCGGGCGCTGCGGCAGGCGCAGGCTGAGGCGCGGCCTCTGGCGCGGGCTCCGTCACCGCCGGTGCAGGTGCCTGCGCCGCGGGCGCAGCCTCCGCGGGCGGCGCGGCCTCGTCGGTCTGGGCGACCAGCGGCAACGCCGAAAGGCCGGTCAGCCCAAGGCCGGCCAGCAGGACCAACAGCCGGTTGCGAGGGCTTGCTGCCATCCATTCTCCCATGGGCACCGCCCGAATCACGGAGCCGACCATATCAACCCGCCGGCAAACCGCAGGTTAACGTTGCTTAACCATGTTCAAGAATGGCGGAGCCGCGGTTCAGTCGCCGCGATGGTAGGGGTGGCCCGACAGGATGGTGGTGGCGCGATAGAGCTGCTCGGCCAGCATTATGCGGACGAGCTGGTGCGGCCACACCATGGGTGAAAAGCTCAGCAAGAGGTCGGCACTGCGGGCAAATTCAGGCTCGATCCCATCCGCGCCGCCGATGACGAAGGTGGTGGCGGGGCGGCCATCATCCCGCCAGCGGCCGAGCTGGGCGGCAAAGGCTTCGGAACTGATGGATTTGCCGCGCTCGTCCAGCGCCACGACGATGCCGTCGGCTGCGGCGGAACGGAGCGCTTTCGCCTCTTCGGCCTTGCGCGCCGCGGCGGAGCCGGCGCGAGATTCATTGAGTTCGGTGACGTCGAAGCCGGTGAGGGCCAGCGGCTTACCGCTGGCCTGGGCGCGATCGAGATAGCGGGCCACCAGTTCGCGCTCCGGCCCGGCCTTCATGCGGCCGACGGCCAGGATCGCGATGCGCATCGATCAGTGTGCGTCGGCCGCGAACTCGGCCTGCCACATCTTCTCGATGTTGTAGAACTCGCGCACTTCCGGGCGGAACACGTGGACGATCACGTCGCCGGTATCCACCAGCACCCAGTCGCAATGCGGCAGTCCCTCGATGCGCGGCTTGTCGAAGCCGTTCTCGCGCAGGGCCTTGAGCAACTGGTCGGCAATGGCGCCGACATGGCGGTCCGAGCGGCCGGAGGTCACGACCATGTGGTCGGCCAGCGACGACTTGCCGGTGATGTCGACAGCGACGGTGTTCTCGGCCTTGGCATCATCGAGGCATTCGAGGACGACCTCGATCAGCGGCCGATGCGGGACGGGAGTGGCCGCGGGGGCGGCGTGGACAGTGTTGTCGGGCAGATTGGCCATCAGCAAAGGCTCTCTGCCCCGTTCAGGGCATGCATCATGCGGTGCGCAGCATCCTTGGTGGTTGATCGGAATGTGCAGGCGTTTCAGTAAACGGCAAGCAGCGTGTTCCTGTTCCGGTGATCTCGCTTCACCTCAGGCGCTAATATGCGCGCTGGAGGCCCCAAGTGCAAGGCGCGCGCCGGAAACCGTTATTGCCCCGCCCGCAGCGCCGTCGAGGACAGCGCCGATTGCCGGCCATGAAGATAGACCCAGGCCGGCGGCCGCATCATCGCCAGCCGCCCCGCATCCTCCTCGTCGATCCGCCAGCGCGACAGGGCAACCGCCGCCCGCGAGGCCGGCGCCTGCCGCGAGCCCGGGCGCACATAGACGGCCATCGGGACAGTCCGGGCGATATCCCGCCAGCGCTCCCAGCGGTGAAAATCCCTCAGGCTATCGGCCCCCATGATCCACACGAAGCGCCGGTCGGGCAGCGTCTCGGTCAGGTGGCGGATGGTCTCGTAGCTATAGGTGAACCCCCGTTCCGCTTCCCAGCCGGTGACACGGATGCGCGGGTCGCTGACCGCGGCGCGAACCGCCTCCACCCGCTCGGCGAGCGGCGGCAGGCCGGCATTGTTCTTGAGCGGATTGCCCGGCGTCACCAGCACCCACAGCGCATCGAGCTCCAGCCGGCGCAGCGTCTCGGCCATGACCAGCAGATGCCCCTCATGCACCGGATTGAAGCTGCCGCCGAACAGGCCGATGCGCATGCCGGCCCCGGAGGTCGGCAGGGTGGTGATACCGGGAATGCGGCGCGGCGGGCGGCGCGTCATGCGGCTCCGCCGCCGCAGTTGCGTGCGTTGCTCCACCCCACCCTCATTCCCTCCCCATCAAGGGGAGGGAGGCGAAAGCTGTGCTGCCGGTGTTCATCGTCTCCCTCCCCCTTGTGGGGAGGGATCAAGGGTGGGGGTGTGCGTACGGCGAAACCGCCGCTCAAGGCCGGGTCTGCCCCGTGCCGCGCACGCGATACTTGAAGCTGGTTAACTGCTCGACCCCCACCGGTCCGCGCGCATGCATCTTGCCGGTGGCGATGCCGATCTCGCCGCCGAAGCCGAATTCGCCGCCATCGGCGAACTGGGTGGAAGCATTGTGCATCAGGATCGCCGAGTCGATCTCGTTGAAGAATTTTTCGACCGCCGCGGCATCCTCGGCGATGATCGCCTCGGTGTGGTGGCTCGAATAGGTCTCGATGTGGTCGATCGCCGCTTCGAGGCTGTCCACCGCCTTCACCGAGATGATCGCGTCCTCGTATTCGGTACGCCAGTCCTGCTCGGTCGCCGGCACGACATCGGC
This sequence comes from Devosia albogilva, assembly GCF_042685625.1. Taxonomy (NCBI): domain Bacteria; kingdom Pseudomonadati; phylum Pseudomonadota; class Alphaproteobacteria; order Hyphomicrobiales; family Devosiaceae; genus Devosia; species Devosia albogilva. Next base: position 1,538,528 of record NZ_JBHUNP010000001.1, on the reverse strand, counting down.
AATCCGCTCGGCCACCGTCGCATCGCCCCGGATCTCACAGCCCTTCTCCACCAGCGCCGCAATGATCGGCTGGAGGTGGGTGTCGACCACGTCGCGATGCACCAAGAGCGTCTCGGCGGCCCCGCAAATGCCGGTGCGCCGCATCTTGGCGTTGACGACGATCTTCACGGCCAGCTCGAGATCGGCGCTCTTGTCGACATAGACATGCACAAGCCCCTCGAGATGGGCAAACACCGGCACCCGCGCCTCGTCCTGCACCCGCGCCACCAGCGACTTGCCGCCGCGCGGCACGATCACGTCGATATTGCCGCCAAGGCCACGCAGCATTTCGCCGACGGCGGCACGGTCAGTAGTCGGCACCAGTTGCACCGCATCTTCCGGCAGCCCGGCCTGCTTGAGCCCGTGGCGCAGGCATCCGACCAGCGCCCGCGAGGACTCGGTGCTGTCGCTGCCGCCGCGCAGGATCACGGCATTGCCCGACTTGAGGCAGAGCGCGCCGGCATCGGCGGTGACGTTGGGACGGGATTCGTAGATCACGCCGATGACGCCGAGCGGGGTGCGCACGCGCTCGATATGGAGCCCGTTGGGCCGGTCCCATTCGGCGATGACGCTGCCCACCGGGTCGGGCAGTTCGGCGATGGTGCGCAAGGCGTCGACGATGCCGTCGAGCCGCGCATCGGTCAGCAGCAGCCGGTCCTGGAAGGCCTTGGTCATGCCCTTGGCCACGGCGTTCCGCATGTCGACCGCATTGGCCGCGAGAATGTCATCCTTGTGGTCGCGCACGGCCTGGGCGGCGCCGACCAGGGCGGCATGCTTGCGCTCGGCCGAAGCGGTAGCGAGCCGGGCGGCGGCAGCCCGTGCCCTGCGGCCGAGTTCAGCCATCATCGTGCCGACGTTGTCGGCAATCATTTCTGCCGCGCTCATGTCACGCCTCCTCCTTGGCCCCGACCAGCACCAGATTGTCGCGATGCACCAGGGTGGCACGGGTGCCCACGCCCAGCAAATCCTGCACCATCTCGCTCTTCTTGCCCATCACCAGCCGCGCATCCTCGCTGTCGAGACCGGCAAGGCCGCGGGCGATCTCGTGCCCGTCCGGATCGACGATGGCCAGCGTGTCGCCGCGCTCGAACTCGCCGCTGATGCGGGTCACGCCCACCGGCAGCAGCGACCGCCCCTGCCTCAGGGCACTGACGGCGCCGGCATCGATCTCGAGCGTCCCCGCCACGGCGAGCGTCCCCATGATCCAGCGCTTGCGCGCCTGCGCCCGCGAGCTCGAGGCGTGGAACAGCGTATGCCGCCCGCCTTCGGTCAGGGTGCGCAGCGGATGCAGCTCGGTGCCCTTGGCAATGATCATGGCGGTACCGGCGAGCGTAGCGATCTTGCCCGCTTCCACCTTGGTGGTCATGCCGCCGCGCGACAGATGGCTGGCAGCGCCCCCGGCCATGGCCTCGATTGCCGGCGTGATCGCCTTGACCACCGGAATGTGCTCGGCGTCGGGATCGCGCGCCGGCGGCGCCGTATAGAGCCCGTCGATGTCGGACAGCAGCACCAGGCAGTCGGCCTCGATCATGGTGGCGACGCGGGCCGACAGCCGGTCATTGTCGCCATAGCGGATTTCGGCGGTGGCGACGCTGTCGTTCTCGTTGATGATCGGGATGGCCCCGAGCCCGAGCAGAGTGGTGATGGTGGTGCGGGCGTTGAGGTAGTAGCGCCGCTCCTCGGTGATGTTGGGCGTGATCAGGATCTGCCCGGTGACGATGCCGTGCCGCCCCAGCGCCTCGGCCCAGGCCTGCGACAGGGCGATCTGCCCCGCACTCGCCGCCGCCTGCGACTGTTCCAGCGTCAGCGACACGGCCGACAGGCCCAGGAGCCCCCGCCCGAGCGCGATTGCGCCCGACGAGACGATGACGATCTCGCGCCCCTCCGCCTTCAGCGCAGCGATATCCTCGGCCAGCGCCGCCAGCCACTCGGCCCGGAGCTTGCCGGCCTTGTCGACCAGGAGCGCCGAGCCGATCTTGATGGTGAGGCGCCGATAGGCGGCGAGGGGGGTCATTGGACAGGTCCGCAGCTGGCGACGAGGCAGGTGGAGAGCTGGCGCCTCGGCCCCCCCTCCCCCTTGAGGGGAGGGGTGAGGGGTGGGGGTGTCGTCGCCGAGCCATACCCGGAATCCGAGTATGCACGCCCGCTGACACCCCCACCCTCGATCCCTCCCCTCAAGGGGGAGGGAGGCGATAGCACCGAGGCCGCAGCGCCTGCCACCACACGATCAAGCATCACCATCACGGCGTCCAATTGGGTTCCACCTTGCGCCGCTCGCTCTCGGCAGCAGCAGCGCGTTCCTCGTCCAGCACCGACACCACGCGATACAGCACCTGGTCGATGTTTTGCCGGGTCGCCGCCGAAACCGTCATCACCTCGGCCTTGCTGATGCGCTTCAGCACCTTCAGCTTGTCCTTGAGCTCGTCCGGATCGATGGCGTCGATCTTGTTGAGCACGACGATCTCGGGCTTTTCCGCCAGCCGCTCGTCATAGGCGGCAAGTTCGCCGCGAATGGTCTGGTAGGCGGCCTTCACATCCTCCTGGGTGCCGTCGATCAGGTGGATCAGCACCGCGCAGCGCTCGACATGGCCGAGGAAGCGGTCGCCGAGCCCGGCGCCTTCGCTCGCCCCTTCGATCAGGCCGGGGATGTCGGCGAGGACGAAATCATGCTCGCCGATCGACACCACGCCGAGATTGGGGTGGAGCGTGGTGAACGGATAATCGGCGATCTTGGGATTGGCGGCGGAGACCGAGGACAGGAAGGTCGACTTGCCGGCATTGGGCAGGCCCACCAGCCCCGCATCTGCGATCAGCTTGAGGCGCAGCCAGATCCACTTCTCCTTGCCTTCCTGGCCGGGATTGGCGTGGCGCGGGGCCTGGTTGGAGCTGGTCTTGAAATGGGCATTGCCGAAGCCGCCATTGCCGCCGGTGAGCAGCACCACGCGCTGGCCCACTTCCGTCAGGTCGGCGATCAGCGTCTCGTTGTCGTCCTCGAACACCTGGGTGCCGACGGGCACGCGCAGCACCACGTCGGCGCCGTCAGCCCCGGTGCGGTTCTTGCCCATGCCATGGGTGCCGGTCTTGGCCTTGAAATGCTGCTGGTAGCGGTAGTCGATCAGCGTGTTGAGCCCGTCGACGCATTCGACGATCACGTCGCCGCCGCGCCCGCCATTGCCGCCATTGGGCCCACCGAATTCCACGAATTTTTCGCGCAGGAAGCTGACGGCGCCGGCACCGCCGTCGCCCGAGCGAACATAGACCTTGGCCTGGTCGAGAAACTTCATCTTTGGCGGTCTTTCCAGACGCTGCGCGTCAATTGAGTGTCGATATGCTCCACCTCGGCGCCCCGTGCAAGGCAGAGGAGCCGCGAGCGGCCGATCTCGGTGAAGCCGAGCTTGTGCTGGATGGCCAGCGACGGCGCGTTGAAGTGAAACACGCCGGAATAGACGATGTCGGCCTTGCTGGCGCCGAAGAACCAGTCGAGGCTCGCCCGGCCCGCCTCGGTCATGATCCCCCGGCCCCAGAACGGCCGCCCCAGCCAGTAGCCGACGATCGGCCCCTGCGGGCCGCGGTGAAAGCCGATCTGGCCGGCATAGCCTTCGCCCGGCAGTTCGATCGAGAAGTTGGTCTCCTCGACCGGCAGGCCCGGCACCCGGGTCCGCAGCCACGCCCGGGCATCGGACTCGTGGTAGGGAAACGGCACCCGCGCCAGATTGCCGGCGACGCCGAAGTCGTTGAGATAGCGTGCAATCGGCTCGGCATCGCCCATCTGTGGCGGCCGCAACAGCAATCGCTCCGTCATGATGGTGGCGTTCACGCTGCTCTCCCTCGCTCCAGCCAGGCGGAGGCGTCGAGCCGGCTCACCACATGCCGCACATTGCACTGCAGGGCATGGGAATAGCGCATCTCTTCACCCACCGCCACAAAGCCCAGCTTGCGCTGAACCGCCAGCGAGGCGTGATTGTTCCGCTGGGCGCTGGCGATGACCGGTTCGGGCGAGGCGGCGAAGCGCCAGTCGAGCACGGCGGAAGCGGCCTCTGTGGCATAACCCCGATTCCAGAAGCGCCGCGCCACCCAGAAGCCGAGTTCGTCGGCGAGCGTGATGCAGCCGACCAGCCCATGGTCGGCATGCTCGATGATGAACATGGCCCGTTCCGGCGTCACCGCCGGCGCCTGCCGCAGCCAGTCAATGGCCATGGCCAGCGTATAGGGCCAGGGCAGGGCGGTCAGGTGCCGCGCCACCGCGAACTCGCCCACGGCCAGGGTGAAGGCCGGCGCATCGGCAGAATTGGCGGGCCGCAACAGCAGGCGTGGCGTGCCGAGCTCGGTCATCTGTCGAACTCCAGCCGCATCAGCACCATCCGCTGACCTTCGAGCGTGCCCTGGCGGTCGACCTCTTCGCCGATCTCGATGAAGCCGAGCTTGCCGAGCACGTTGCGGGAGGCGGTGTTGGTGGGGAGCGCCCGCGACCGCAGCGCCGTTGCTCCCGCCGCTCGCGCGGCTGCCACCACGGCGCGCCCCGCTTCGGTGGCATAGCCGAAACCCCAGTGCGGCTGGCCCAGCCAGTATCCGAGTTCGGGCACCTGATCGGGCAGGAGGTGCAGCCCGATCGTGCCGATGAACTGCCCCTCGCTGGTGATGGCCCAGGCGAACTCTTCGTCGCCACGGGCGATATGCTCGACGAAGAAGCGCCCGTCGCTTTCCGCGTAGGGGTGCGGCAGCCGCGACAGCACTTCGTAGATGGCGCGATTGTTGGCGAGTGCCGCCATTTGCGGGACATGGGCCAGCGTCGGGGTGGTCAGCACCAGCCGCTCGGTGGCGATGGTGGCGGGCAGGCGATGCTTGAGGCTGTCCATGTCTTTGCTCCAGAAACGAAGAAGGGGACCGGCTGACCCGGTCCCCTCCCGATTTTCTGGCGCTGTGGCGCTGAACCGAGCCGGGGACCTTGGGTCTACCCGGCTGTGGTTCGTGAGACCTGCCGGGTTATTCGGCGGCCTCTGCCGGCTGGACGGAAACGAATACCTGCGACTTGGCGCGGGTTTTGAACGTGACCTTGCCGTCGACGAGCGCATAGATGGTGTGGTCCTTGCCGAGGCCGACATTGGTCCCGGGGTGCCACTTGGTGCCGCGCTGGCGCACGATGATGTTGCCGGCAACGACAGCTTCGCCACCGAACTTCTTGACGCCGAGACGACGGCCGGCGGTATCACGACCGTTGCGGGACGAACCGCCTGCTTTCTTGTGTGCCATTGTCTAGCTCCTTATTCCTGGTCGGCCTTGGGCGCGGCCTTCTTGGCCGGGGCCTTCTTCGCCGGCTTTTCAGCGGCGGTGTCGGCTTCGCCTTCGGTCTTCTTGCTGGCCTTCTTCGGCGCAGCCTTGGCTTCGGTCGCCTCGGCGGCCTCGGCCTTCTTGGTGGTCTTCTTGGCCGGCGCAGCGTCGGTCACCGACTCGGTCGCGGCGGTCTTGGCAGCGGCCTTGGTGGTCGGCTTGGCGCCGCCGGTCAGGATCTCGGTGATCCGGACGGTCGAGAGCAGCTGGCGATGGCCGTTGCGGCGGCGCGAATTGTGGCGGCGGCGCTTCTTGAAGACGATGACGGTCTTCGACTTCTTGGTCTCGACCAGCTCAGCGGCAACCAGCGCACCTTCCACCAGCGGCGCACCGATGGTGTCACCCACCATCAGCACCTGGTCGAAGGTCACCACGTCGCCAGCCTGGGCGTCGAGCTTTTCGATCTTGATGACGTCGTTGGCGGCGACCTTGTACTGCTTGCCGCCCGTCTTGATCACGGCGAATGTCATATAGTCCGCCGGGCGGCTGTCCACCCGGTCCCTGGTTTGCCGCGCTCTGTGGCGCCGCGGGTTTAGCCCTCCCGCGGGCTTCGAAGTGTGATCCGGCCAATGAACCGGGGGCAGCCTCGAGCAGCGATGTTCAAAATGAAGGAGCGCGCCGGCAGGACCAGCGCGCAATCCGGGGGTGCTTATCGGGGCAAAAGCCCCAAGAGTCAAGGTCGACGGTCAGGGCTCGGAGGCGTCAGCCCTGCCCGTTCGGGTACCAGTTGCGGATGCGCACTTCCACCCCCTCCTCGACCGCCGCCTCGAAGGCATCGAGGTCGCTGTCGCCGTAATGGTAGGGGTAGACGATCGCCGGCTTGAAGCCGTTCACCGCCTCCGCTGCCTGCTCCACCGTCATGGTATAGGGCAGGTTCATCGGCAGGAAGGCCAGGGCGATATCGGTCAGCGCCAGCATTTCCGGTGTCGGCTCGGTGTCCCCCGCCACATAGACGCGCTTGTCGCCGAAGGTGACCACATAGCCATTGCCGACGCCCTTGGGGTGGAACTGCAGCCGGTCCTCGGTGACGTTGTAGGCGGCCACCGCCTCGACGCTCAGGCCGAGCAGGTCGCCGGTCTCGCCATTGCCGATGGCGGTCGCCTGCGCCTGGAGCGCCTCGGGCAGCTTGTCGAACACTTCCTGCGAGGTGAGGATCGGCGCCGTCCCGGCAAGCGCCTCGAGCGTCGCCACGTCGAAATGGTCGCCATGCCCGTGGGTGATCAGGATGGCCGAAGGTGGCGGCAGGTCCGCGTAGAGCTCGGCGCCACCCACCGGATCGAAATAGAGCACGCTGTCGCCGAACTGGAGCACCAGGCTAGCATGCTCCACCGGGTGGATGGTGAGTTCGCCCTCCGAGGTCGTCAGCGTGTCGGTTGTCGCTTCACCCTCCTGTGCGAGCACGGGGACTGCCCCCCATGCGAGCCCCGCCAGCGGCAGGCTTGCCATGCCGGCGACCACTTGTCTGCGTGTCGTCATTGATTTTCTCCCTAGCGCTGCAACTGTTGCGTTGCAGGCAACGCAACGCAGACAAAAGGCCGCCGGTTTGCTGCACACGGGAACGTGACCGGAGGCGTTCGCAGGGTCCCGTCGAATGCCACGCAACAAGGGTGTTGCGACCCTGAAATTGCTGTGCGATAAGCCCGCCCGTCGACCAGCGGCGCTCCCCGCGCCGGCCCGATCTCGCGGAGAGATGGCAGAGTGGTTGAATGCACCGCACTCGAAATGCGGCATAGGTGCAAGCCTATCGGGGGTTCGAATCCCTCTCTCTCCGCCACTTCTCCCTTGAACATCAGCGACATACATGCCGCCCTGCTGGCGGGTGACGCTGGCTAGCGGGTGGGTAGCCCCTGGCGGACGAAGGTGCGGGTGATTTCGCGCGGGTTGGTGATCATGGTGCCGACCACCACGGCATGCGCACCGGTGTCAAACGCCTGCCGGACCAGTTCCGGGGTGTTGTAGCGGCCCTCCGCCACCACCGGCACCGACAGTCTTGCCGCCAGCGTCTCCACCAGACGGAGGTCCGGCTCTTCGGGCTTCGGTTCGGTGTAGGCGGTGTAGCCGGAGAGCGTCGTGGCGACATAGGTCGCGCCCCAATCGGCGGCCGCCAGGCCCTCCTCGAAGGTCGAGACGTCGGCGAACACTTCAGCGCCGAGTTCCTCGCGGATGCGTCGGATCAGCGTTTCGGGCTTTTCGCCATCGCGTGGCCGGGGCGTGCAGTCCAGCGCAACGATACCCGCACCCGCTTCGACGATGGCTGTGGCGGCCTCGAAATTGGGCGTGATGTAGACCGGGTAGTCGTCCGAAAACACCTTGTGGATGCCGATCACCGGCAGGCCGGCAGCCACAACCGCCCGGATGTCCTCCGGGCCATTGGCGCGCAGACCGGAGGCGCCGCCGTCGCGGGCTGCCAAGGCCATGGCGCCCATGAACTGGGGGCCGTGCAGTGGATTGTCGGCGCGTGCCTGGCAGGACACGATCAGGCCCTTGGGCAGGGACAGGCTCATTTGACGGCGCCCGAGGTCATGCCGGCGATGAACTGCTTGGACAGCACGATATAGATGAGGATGATCGGCGCCGCCGACAGCGTCAGCCCCGAGAACAGCACACCCCAGTCGGTGGTGTACTCGCCCATGAAGGTGGTGAGGCCCTGGGGCAGGGTCTTGAGGTCGTCGTTCTGGATGAACACCAGCGGGAAGAAGAAGTCGTTCCAGATCGGCACCACGTTCTGGATGCCGGCAATCACCATGGCCGGGCGCACCAGCGGCAGCATGATCGACCACATGATCCGCGCTTCGCTGGCCCCGTCCATGCGGGCAGCGTCTTCCAGCTCGTTGGGCAGGCTGCGGATGAAGCCGGTCATGATGAAGACCGTCGTCGGCAGGCCCATGGCGGTATAGACGAAGATCAGCGAGAGCTGGTTGTTGAGGATCGACAGGTCCCGCATCAGCATGAACAGCGGGATGATGGCGAGCTTGAGCGGCAGGGTCAGCCCGGCAAGGAAGAACATCAGGATGAAGTTCGCGCCGGTGAAGGCATACCGCCCGATGGCATAGGCGGCCATGGTGCCGAGCGTCAGGATCAGCACCATGGAGGAGCCGGTCACGACGAACGAGTTCACCAGGTAGCGCAGGAAGTTGGTTTCGTTCCAGATTTTGACGAAATTCGCCACCTGGGTGAAATCCGGAATGGCAAAGGGTGCCTTGAAGATCTCGGGCGTGGTCTTGAAGGCCGAGAACACCATGATGACGATGGGCGCCAGCATGATGATGGTGTTGGCGATCAGGATGATCTGCAGCAGTCCGTCGCGCCCGAGCGTTGCGAACAGGCCCCTGCGGTCGTAGTAGCTGGTGGCCGCGGTGCTCATAGCTGGATCTCCCGGGCGCGCAGCCGGGTGGTGATGACGCCGGCAACCAGCGCGATGAAGATGAAGATCAGGACGGCCAGGGCCGACCCGAGCCCGAAATCCTGCTGGCCGGACGATACGTTGCCGAAAGCGGTGCGGTAGAAGTAAAGCCCCAGCACGTCAGTGGACCCGAAGGGCGACCCATCGAGCCCGCCCATGATGTAGGGCAGTTCGAACCAGTTGAAGGCGCCCACGAACAGCAGGGTGAAGACGATGGTGGCGCTGGGGGCAACCAGCGGCCAGACCACCTTGGTGATCTTGACCCACTCGCTTTCGGTTTCCATGCGCACCGCATCGAGGATTTCGCCGGGGATGCGCTGCATGCCGGCAAGGAAAACGAGGGTCGGAAAGCCCACCATGTGCCAGGCCTGGGCGACGATGATGCCCCACAGGGCCGTGTTGCTCTGGCCGAGCCAGGGCTGCGCCAGCGAACCGAGCCCGATGCTCTTGAGGCTGATGTTCACCACGCCGAACAGCGGGTGGTAGAAGAGCTTGAACAGGTAGGCGACGATGATGGTCGACAGCACCACCGGCAGGAACACCGCGATGCGGTGGAAGCGCGCGCCGGGCAGTTCGCGCCAGAGCGCATAGGCGAGGAGAAAGCCGAGCCCGTTCTGCAGCACCATCAGCGCGAAGAAGACGATGACGTTGTTCCGGAAGGCGTTGAGCGTCCAGCTCCGGTAGGGCTCGACGAACAGCACGGTGTGGAAGTTCTCGAGGCCGATGAAGTCGCCACGCCGCAGCCCCTGCCAGTCGAAGAAGGCGTAGGCGAAGGCCGAAATGATCGGATAGACGATGAACAGCGCCACGAAAGCCAGTGGCGGCACGATCAGCGCGGTGATCCAGAGGCCGCGGCCAGTCATCCGAAGTTTGGGCAAGGGAAGGCTCTCTGGGTTGGAAAGGGGGCGGGCAGTGCCCACCCCCTTAGCAGGCAAACGCCACTTAGTTCTGGAAGGGCTCGTACCAGGCGGCAAGGCCGGTGGTCAGCGCCTCGCCGATGGCTTCCGGGGTGGTCTCGCCGGCAAAGAGCTTCTGCATCTCGGACTGGATCAGCACCGAGCCGGAGGGCTCGCCATAGCGGAAGTGGGCCAGCATCAGATACGGGATCGACGACTGGTTGAGCTCGTTGACCTCGGCGAGCAGGGGATCCTCGAAGGTGACGCCCGGCACGGTCGAGATGTTCTGGAGCGTGTCCGCGAACGCCTGGCCGAATTCGGCGCTCGCCAGGTAGTTCAGGAACTTGAGCGAGGCTTCCTTGTTGGTGCCGGCCGCATTGGCGGCGTAGCCACCGTCGAAGTAGAGGCCGACGAGCTTGGCATCCTCGGCGGTTTCGCCCGGAGCGGCGAAGACGCCGAGCTGAATGTCCGGGTTCTGCGCCTTGAAGGTCGCCAGCTCATAGGAGCCGCCGACGAACATCGCCGCCATGCCCGAGGAGAAGAGCTGCTGGGCCGAAGGGTAGTCGAGGCCGATAAAGCCGTCGGGGAAGTATTCGGCGGCCAGCTCGCCGACCTCGGCGAGGGCGGAGGTGAAGCGCTCGTCGGTGAAGTCGGCTTCGCCGGCCATCAGGTCGTCATAGAAGTCCTCACCAATCAGCGAGGAGCCGAGGCCGAAGGTCACGGTCTCGTTCTGCCAGGCCGTCGCCGTGCCGTTGGCGAAGGGGATGACGCCGGCGTCCTTGAGTGTCTGGCTGAGGGCCACGAGGTCTTCCCAGGTCTCGGGCTCTTCCAGTCCGTTGGCCTCGAAGATCTCGGTGTTGTAGATCACGAGCTGCGTCTGGCTGGCGAAGGGCACGGCATAGACGGTGCCATCCGAGCGCATGCTTTCGGCCGCCAGCGACGGGGCCGAGAACTCGGCCAGGGCCGGCACGTTCTCGGGGCTCAGCGGCTCGAGGTAACCGGCGGCGGCGACGTTCTCGAGCCCGCCATAGGCGCGCACCATCATCACGTCGGGACCGGTGCCACCGGCCAGGGCCGTCGACAGGATGGTGTTGTAGTTGGCGGCCTCGAAGGCCTCGAACTTCACCGTGATGCCCGGATTGGCAGCCTCGAACGCCTCGATGAACTGCTCATAGGCGGCGCGGTCTTCCTGGCGCCAGCTCCAGAACGTGATGTCCTGGGCGAATGCGGGCGCGGCCAGGAGCAGAGCTCCCATGGCGGCGCCGGTGCGGATCATTGTGGTCTTCATGTTATCCCTTCCCTTGTACGTCTCTTGGTGGACTGTGCTTGGACCCCTATGGGGTCAGCCGCCGGCCATCCTCGGCGGAAAAGTAATGCGCCGAGCCGGGTTCGGCCGTGACCGTCACCAACTCGTCCGGAGCAAAGAGGTCATTGGGGCCCGTACGCGCGGCAAGCAGCGTACCGTCGGCGAGGCGGGCATACACATAGGCGTTGTCGCCCAGATATTCGGTGTAGACGACCGTCGCGGCGAGCCCATCGGCCGTGGCGCCGCGCTGGAGCCGCACCGAGTCGGGCCTGAGGCCCAGCTTCAGTGTTTGCGCCTGCGGCAGGGCGCCGGTGGCGATCGAGCCACCATTGGCCACCGCCAGCCGCTCGCCGTCGCGGGTCACCTCGACCAGCGTCATACGCGGCGAGCCGATAAAGGTCGCAACAAAGGTGTTGGCCGGCGTCTCGAACAGTTCGCGCGGGCTGCCCACCTGTTCGATGCGCCCGGCATTCATCACCACGATCTTGTCGGCCAGGGTCATCGCCTCGACCTGGTCGTGGGTGACGTAGATCATGGTGCCGCCGATATCGCGGTGGAGCTTGGCGATTTCGAGCCGCACTTCCGAGCGCAGGGCCGCATCGAGATTGCTCAGCGGCTCGTCGAGCAGGAAGACGGCCGGTTTGCGCACCAGGGCACGCCCGATGGCGACGCGCTGGCGCTGGCCACCGGAAAGTTCGCGCGGCTTGCGCTTGAGCAGCGGTTCGAGCCGCAGCATGCGCGCTGCCTCGGCGATGCGGTTCTCGACCTCCGCCGGGGTCAGGCCCATCAGCCGGGCGCCGAAGGCCATGTTCTCGTAGACGTCCATGTGCGGGTAGAGCGCGTAGCTCTGGAACACCATGGCAATGCCGCGGCGCGAGGGCGGCACGTCGTTCATGCGTTGCCCGTTGAGGAAGAACTCGCCATCGCTGATGGGATCAAGCCCGGCGATCAGCCGCAGCAGGGTCGACTTGCCACACCCGGAAGGCCCGACGAAGACCACGAACTCGCGGTCGCCGATCTCGAGATCGATCCCGTGAAGCACATCGGTGGTCCGAAAGCGCTTCTTGATGCCACGGAGTGACAGTTGAGCCACGTTGCCTCCCAGGTTCCCGTGTCGGGAACGAGACTCTCGGCAGAGAGCCAGCGGAATACTGAATTCCTAAACAGGAGGCTGTCAAGAATAGAATATTACCGACTGGTGAGCCGGCGGCTTTCGGTCATGGCGCCAGGGCCGGCACGCCGATGATCACTTCATGCAGCAGGGCGAAGGCGAAGGCGAACACGACGCCGGCCAGGCCTAGCAGCACGGTCCGGCAGTCGAGCCAGCGGCCGCGCGGCCATTGCAGCACCCGGTAGCGGCGCGCCAGCGCCGTCCATTCGGCCTCTCCGAGGCGGCGCCGTGCGCGCCGGTCCAGGATGAACATGCCGCCGATCGACAGCACGAGAAAGGTGCCGAACAGGATCACGTGCGACAGGTCGCCATTGGGCACCAGGTGCGACGCGGTCCACAGCGCCAGCGCCATCAGCACCGGATGGCGGGTCAGCGCGGTCACCCCGGGACGGCTCTCGTCGAAGGGGCGGCGCGCCGCCGACATCGAGAGCGGGTTGGGAGTGAACAGCCCTGCGGCACCCAGGCCGAACGAGATCGGCACCAGCAGGGCGGGCACGTGGCGCTGCCAATTCTCGAAGCTCCACAGCTCGACAAAGGGAGCGCCGGCGGCGGCATGCACCAGCCAAACCAGCAGCACGATCGACAGAGCCGAGTAGAGCGCCAGATACAATCGGTCGCCCATGAGCGCGGTGAGCCGGCGGCGCAACGGTGGTCGTGCCGGAATGGCATGGGAGGCAAGGAAGGCGACAAGCGCGGTGCCGAAGGGCGTCCAGGCGGCGAAATCGTCCATGTCGGATTCCGGTGTTCAACGAAAAGCCCGGGTGGACGAGCCACCCGGGCCAGTTTGACGTTATTGTGCGACAGCGTCGAGGGCAGTGGCCATGCGGTCCTTGGCCTTGCCCGGCAGCGTCACCGCCTTGGCGGCATCGAGATTGGTGGGTTCCCCCACCACCACGGCGGCGACCATGCCCATGCCCAGATGCGGGGCGCACTTGATGCCGTAGACGCCTTCCTGGGTGAAGGTGAAGGCCACATCCTTGCCCATGGCGCCCTTGAAGGTCTCGGCACCCTCCGGCATCATCTCCTTGATGCTCTCGGCATTGTGCCCCTTGTCGGTGGCCACGAACGTCACCGTGTCGCCCGGAGCGACTTCGATCAGCGCCGGCTCGAAGACCATGGCGCCGTCGGCGCCCTTGTTCAGCATCTGGACTTCGACATTGGCGGCATAGGCCGGTGCTGCGCCGATGAGCAATGCAACAACGGCAGCAATCCCGAGGGTCTTCATTTTCTTCTCCTTGGTCCGGGCGCGCCCGTGCGCCCGTCGGTGGCCCCTTGTGGCGCCTTGGAGGCAGCCGGTCTTTGATCCGTGTCAAACAGTGATCCGGCGGTTCAGTCCTTGCCTCGCCCCGGCGGCAGGTCCTTGCGCCGGCGGGTGAGGGGCGGGGCGTATTCCAGCACATAGAGCGCAAAGGCGAGCATCCACAGCACGCCCGCTGCCGAGTAGATCTCGAGCGTGAGGTCGGGCAGCACCGCATTGAGCGGTCGCACCAGCGCGGCGGCGACCACGGCGGCGTAGCTCGCCACCGTCCAGCCCGAGGCGTGCAGCGGCAGACCGGTATGCCCGCGGGTGGCACGGCTCATCACCGCCAGCGTCATCGTGCCGATCGCCCCCACGGTGAAAACATGGAGCGCTGCTGCCGGCTCCATCAGCCCAAGCGCCGCGGCGGCCGTGCCGAGAAAGCCGAGCGGCACGAAGGCATAGGCGACGTGGAGGATCAGCACCAACCCTTCGGCACGCGCCGACCAGCCCTGCCAGCGCTTGAGCCGCCACGCGTGGGCTGCGCCGGCAATCAGGTGCAGCACCGCCACCGGCCAACCCTCCGGCACCACCACCCAGACCGCCAGCGCCGCGAGCCCGATCAGCAGCGCCACCGTGTCGAAGGTGTCATAGGCCGCCGGAAAGGCCTTCCAGCCGTTCTTGGCCAGCCAGTTGCGGGTAAAGCTCGGCAGGATGCGGCCGCCGATAATGGCGATCAGCATCACATAGGCGGCGACCGCCAGCCGCGAGGGCAGGGCCGTGTCGCCGGTGGTCAGCATGGCGATGTCGAATGCGGCATTGGCCACCGAAAGCGCCAGCAGTCCGGCCAGGACCTTGAGGTCCTTCCACTTCTTGCCGGCAATCACCTCGCGGGCGCAGATCGCCAGCAGTAGCGGCAGGAACAGGATGTCGAGCGCCACTGCCCAGTCCGGTCCGATCGTGTCGGGGAACAGCAGCGCCAGTCGCCCCAGGCACCAGACGGCAAAGAGGCCCAGCAGCGGCCATCCGGAGACCGGCAGCCGGCCGGTCCAGTTCGGAATGGCGGTAAGCAGAAATCCGGCGAGCGCCGCGCTCGTGTAGCCGAACAGCATTTCGTGGGCGTGCCAGGAGACGCCGCCGAGTGATCCCCCTGCCTCCATGGCGCCGGCAAGGGTGGCGATCCACAGCGCCATGGCGGCGATCCCCCAGACACCGGCGGCAAGAAAGAACGGCCGGAAGCCATAAGACAGGATCACCGGGCCGGTGCGACCCAGCCCGCGCGGAACAGGTTGGCGCTTGGTTTCTGCCTGCTGTGTCATATACTTCTCCTTGGTCCCCGTCCGGTATCCGAAAGGCGGCACTGCCTCTTTGCGCCACCGCAAGCAAACTCCGCCGTCATCCTTGACCTGGGTCAAAGAAGGTCCGGTGGCGCCTCGCTACACAGGAGAAACACAACCCGGAGTTTACGGACCAGACCCGCTGGATTGCCTGCAAATACCAAGGCGAACCTTCCCTTGGCCCAGTCGTTAGGCACGGAGCGCTCACGTTCGCAACGCGCCGAGCCAGGCGCGGTCCCCCGAATAAACCCCGAGGAGAAATCATGAAAAAGATAATCGCCACCTCAGCCCTGATCGCCACCACCCTGCTGGCCGTGCCCGCCTGGGCCGCGGATCACCAGGTGCAGATGCTGAACAAGGACTCCGAGGGGCGGCCGATGCAGTTCGAGCCTGCCTTCCTCAAGATCGCGCCCGGTGACACGGTGACCTTTGTCGCCACCGACAAGGGCCATAATTCGGAATCCATCCTGAACATGATCCCCGAGGGTGGCGAGACCTGGAAGGGCAAGATCAACGAGGAAATCACCGTCACCTTCACCCAGGAAGGCTTCTACGCCTACAAGTGTCAGCCTCATGTGGGGCTCGGCATGGTTGGGCTGATCCAGGTTGGTGACAATCCGCCGGCGCTTGCCACCGAAGAGGTCGAGAAGCTGCCCGGTCGCTCGAAAGACCGCATGGCCGAGCTGATCGCGGAAGCAGAGGCAGGCGGTGGTGCCGAAGCCGGCGCTGCAGAGGGCGGCGATGCTGAAGCGGCTCCTGCTGCCCAGTAATCAATCGGTGCCTCCCGGCCCCCTTGCCGGGAGGCGTTTTGCTACCAACCAAAGGGTGAAAGCATGACTGACAAAAAAGACGACCACGCCGCTGCGGGCGAGCGTGAACATGGCATCAGCAGGCGCAGCCTGCTGGCGGGCACGGCAGGGCTGACCTTTGCCGGCGCGCTGGCCGGCGGCACTGTCCAGGCGACGGCCCAGCATGCCCATCACCAGTCGGCAGCCGGTGGCACCACCGGCAGCGGCCGGCTCTATCAGGTCAATCCGGGCATGACCGAACATGCCGACGTCGCGCATGATCCGGCCGACATTCCTGGCCCCATCACCCGGCGCGAGCCGGAAACCGTGCGGGTCGAGCTGGAGACGATCGAACTCGAGGCGCACCTCGACAACAATGCCACCTTCCGCTTCTGGACCTTCAACGGGCGCGTGCCCGGCCCCTTCATCCGCGTGCGGGTGGGCGACACGGTCGAGTGCTACTTCAAGAACAACGAAGATAGCTGGATGGCCCACAATGTGGACTTCCACGCCACCACTGGTCCCGGTGGCGGCGCGGTGCTGACCACGGCCCTGCCGGGCGAGGAATTTGCCTTCAAGTTCAAGGCGCTCAATCCCGGCGTCTATGTCTACCACTGCGCGGTGCCGCCGGTGGCGCTCCACATCGCCAACGGCATGTATGGCCTGATCGTGGTCGAGCCCGAAGAGGGCCTGCCGCCGGTCGATCGCGAGTTCTACGTGATGCAGGGCGAGATCTACACCGAGGAGCCGTTCGGCACCGCAGGCCTGCTGACCGAGAGCTATGAGAAGATGCTCAACGAGCGGCCGGAATACTTCGTGTTCAACGGCCATGTGGGTGCCCTGACCGACCACTTCCCGCTCAAGGCGAATGTGGGCGAGACGGTGCGTATCTTCTTCGGCGTCGGCGGGCCGAACTTCACCTCGTCGTTCCACGTCATCGGCGAGATCTTCGACCGCGTCTACAATGCGGGCTCGCTCACCAGCCCGCCCCTCACCGATGTGCAGACCATCACCGTTGCACCGGGCGGTGCCTGCGTCGTCGAGTTCAAGTGCGAGGTCCCCGGCCGCTACGTTCTGGTGGATCATGCCCTGTCGCGCGCCGAGCGCGGGCTGGCGGGCTATCTCATCGTCGAGGGCGAGGAACAGCCGGATATCTTCGCGCCGATCGGCGAACCGCCCGATCCGGCGATGTCGGGCCACTGACATCCTTGCGGCCCGCCACTGGCGGGCCGCATCATCTACGCTTCGGAGACATGACATGGCAGCAAGACCGATATTGACCCTCTTCGCGGGGACCCTGGCGCTCGGGTGCAGTCCGGCGGTACTGGCACAGGAGGCCGTGCAAGGCGTCTTCGCGCTCCCTGGTGCCGAAGCTGCCGTCACCGGCGAGATGCAGGTGCGCGACACCGGTCCGCTCACCCGCGAACTCCAATTCAGCTATGCCGATGTCGCGACGAGCGAGCCCGTCACCGGGTTCGACCTCGAACTGACGCAGGAACTGCACGTGCTTGCAGTCGACGCCGGGTTGTCGACGCTGATCCATAGGCATGTCGAGCATGCCGACGCCGACGGCCGCTTCACTGTGGAACTGCCGTTCCCCGAAGCCGGACTCTACCATGTCTTTACCGACGCGGTGCCGACCGGGCACGGTCAGCAGGTGTTGCGCTTCGATCTCGAGATCGGCGAGGGCGGCGCTGCCGCCGACGGCATGAGTCGCGAGCCGGTCAGCATCGATGCCGGTCCCATCGAAGCGGTTTCCGGTGCCTATACCGTCACCCTCGATGCGTCCGAGCTTCAGCCCGGCACCGAGAGCATGCTCAGCCTCTTGGTCGAGAAGAATGGCGCCCCCGCGGACGACATCACGCCCTATCTCGGCGTTGCCGCCCATGCGGTGCTGATCCGCGCCGAGGACCTCGCCTATGTCCACGCCCATGCCATGGCCGATGGCGAAGCCGGTGGCCACGGAGGCCACGGCGGCGGACATGGCCACGATACGCCTCCGGCGGCCGAACACGGCGCCGGCCACCACGGCGCACCGGAATCCGATCACGGCCACGCCGACGCTTCTGGTACACATGGCGGTCATGGTGATCACGGCACCGCCTCTGCGGAGGCTGTGGACCCCGAGATGACGGTTCACGTCACGCTGCCCGCACCCGGCGACTACGCGCTGTGGATCGAATTCACCGGCGGCGGCGACGTTGTCACCGTGCCGTTTGCCCTCACCGTACCAGCCGAATAACACTGCCAACACAAGGAGTGAGCCAATGAAAAAACTGCCCCTGTTCCTTGCCACCGCAGCCCTGCTGGCCGGCGCCGTGCCGGCCCACTCGCACATCGTATTGCAGAACCAGGAAGCACAGATCGGCACCACGTTCCGTGCGGTGCTGGTGGTCGGCCATGGCTGCGGCGATGCCGCCACCACGGCGGTGCGCGTGCAGATCCCCGAAGGCTTTTACAACGTCCGCCCGATGCTGAAGGCCGGCTGGACGGTGGAAACCGTACGCGGCCCCTACGAGACTCCGTTCGAAAGCCACGGTTCCATGCTCGAAGAGGGCGTCAAGGAGATCTCCTGGAGCGGCGGCGAACTGCCCAACGACTTTTTCGACGAGTTCGTCTTCCGCGGCACCTTCGGCGCCGATGTCCCGACCGACCAGCCGTTCTATTTTCCGGTGATCCAGACCTGCGGCGACACCGAAGACGCCTGGATCGACACTTCGGGCGACGCGGATGCCGAGTTCCCGGCACCCTCCGTGACCCTGTCGCCGGCCGAGGCGAGCGACGGGCATCACCATTGATCCTGCTCCAGCGCACCGGTATCTGCCGGTGCGCTGAAGCCATTCGGGGGTAGCTCTTGCGCGGTCTCGCCAGGGCGATCGTTGCCACGCTGCTATTGCTGGCCGGTATCCTGCCGGCGCTTGCGCACGCCACCCTGACCGGCTCCTCGCCGCCCGACGGGGCGGTGCTCGAGGCGCCTCCACCGGCGCTGGTGCTGAGCTTCAACGAACCGGTCAGCCCGCTCACCGCCACATTGATCCGCCCCGGCGACGGCAGTGGCGAACCTGTCGAGCTCGTCGCCAACGGCAGCGAACTGACGCTCGCTTTCGACGCCGGCCTGGACGACGGCACCTATGTCGTCAGCTGGCGCGCGGTGTCCGAAGACGGTCACCCGATCGCCGGCACCAGCGTGTTCTCGATCGGTCAGCCGGTGGCGGCCGGCCAACTCGACCTCGCCCCGCCCTCTCAGCCCGAAGTGATCCCCCTCCTCTGGGCGAGCCGGCTCGCGCTTTATCTCGGCCTGTTCTTCGGCGTCGGCGGCGCCGCCTTCCGCATCCTGTCGCCCGTGCTCCCGCGCCGCGCCCGGCGCCTCGCCGTAACGGCATCGCTGGTCGGCGCGGCGGCGGCGGTGCTGGTCATCGGTTTCCAGGGCCTCGATGCGCTGGGGCTCGGCATTGCCGGTCTCGCCGACGGGCAGGTCTGGAGCACGGGGCTCGCCACCGTCTACGGCCGCACCAGCCTCTTGGCACTCTGCGCCTTTGCCGCGGCGCTCCTCGCCCTGAGGCTCCGGCACGATCTGTGGCTGAAGCTGATGGCGGCGGTGGGGCTGGTGCTGCTCGGCCTTGCCGTCAGCACCAGCGGCCACGCCAGTGCCGCCGAACCGCAATGGCTGATGCGCTCGGCGCTGTTCGTGCACATCGTCTCCATCGCCTGGTGGGTGGGCGCCCTTTACCCGCTGGTGCTGCTGCTCCGGCTCGAGCGGCGCATCGCCACGCCGCCGCTGCTCTATTTCTCTGCGGCAATCCCCTTCGCCATCGTGCCCCTGGTTGCTTCCGGCATCGTGCTGGCGGTGGTGCAGCTTGGCTGGCCCGGCCCGGCCTGGATGTCCGGCTATGGCGCCATCCTTGCCGCCAAGCTGGTTCTGCTGGTGGTGCTGTTCGCCATTGCCAGCTGGAACCGCTGGGTTCTCACCGCGCCCGCTGCCGCCGGTGACCTCAAGGCGGTGCGGCATATGCGGCGCGGCATCGTTGCCGAACTGGTGCTGATCGCGGCCATTCTTGCGCTGGTCGCAGGCTGGCGCTTCACGCCGCCACCGCGCGCCCTCGCCGCGGCAGAGCAGCCGGCGGGGGTGGAGCTTGCGCTTGCCGCCAGGAACCTCACCGCCGAACTGGCCATCAATCCCGCCCGCGTCGGGTCCACCGATGTGCTGATCACCCTTGCCACCGCCGACGGAGAGCCCGTTTCGCCCCGCTCCGTGCGCCTGTCCCTCACCCCCGCGGAGCTCGACCTCGCCCCGGTGACCAGAACCGCAGAGGTCGATGCCGAGGGCAACTGGCGTGCCGAAGCCGTCGTGCTGCCGCTGCCGGGCCGGTGGACCGTCGAGGTGGAGGTGCGGGTCACCGATTTCGAGCTGATCAAGCTCACCGGCGACGTGACGGTCGCGCCCTGAGGCGGTTGTTTGCCAAGCTGCCGGAAGGCGGGTTATGCAAGCGGCGGGTTGGAGTTGCCACACGTGAACCATTCAGATCTCGGCGAAGCCCGTACCCTCGGCATGTTTGCGGCGCTGCCGGACGAGCAGCTCGATGTACTGGTGTCCGGCGCGGTCCAGCGCCGCTATCGTCCCGGCGAAGCCGTTTTCGAGCAGGGCGAGGAGGCGAAGCACTTCTTTGTGCTCCTCTCCGGGCGGCTGCGGGTGACCCAGGTTACCGCCGAAGGCCAGCAGGTGATCGTCCGCATGGTCAATCCCGGCGACCTGTTCGGCATCGCCAAGGCGCTCAGCCGCACCGATTATCCCGGCACTGCCACCGCGGTCATCGACAGTGCCGCCGTCGCCTGGCCGATGTCGCGCTGGTCGCAGCTTGTCCAGGATTTCCCCCATTTCGCCGTCGGCGCCATGCAGACCATGGGCGATCGCCTGCAGGAAGCGCATACCCGCATGCGCGAGCTGGCGACGGAGGAGGTCGAACGCCGCGTCGCCCATGCGGTGCTCCGGCTCGGCAATCAGGCCGGCCGCAAGGAGCCGGCCGGCATCCGCATCGATTTCCCAATCTCCAAGCAGGACATTGCCGAGATGACCGGCACCACCCTGCACACCGTGTCGCGCATCCTGTCAGCCTGGGAAGCGGCGGGCCTGGTCGAATCCGGTCGTCAGAAGCTGCTCCTCAAGAACCCGCACCGGCTGCTGCTGATCGGCGACGGCGAGGTGCCCGGGCTACTTTAGCCGGTCGAGCCGCACGATCTCCTCGGCCAGACCGGCCAGGTCCTTGCCGTGCTCGCGCGATGCATCCTCCAGCGTGTGAAATGGGCCGATCGGACAGCCCGGGCATTTGAGCCCATTGCGGATGAACAGCGGCACCGTTGCCGGCCAACGGTCCATGATCTCCTTGACGCTCATGTCTTCCAGATGATTGCGGCGCATGGCTCCACCTCCAGAACGAGAGCTTTGCCGCAAGGCCCGCCACCGCTCTTTGCTGAAGCGCAAGCTGACAACACCGTGATCGGGGCTGCTTCAGGTCGACCGCTCATGCCCGGAACAGCGACCTCGCGCCTCAGCGCCGACGAACTGCATGCCTGCCATGCCCCAGGGCGGGGCGCTTTTTGATCCAGCGCAACTATCTAGCGGGTGAGACGGCCTATCGAGTGGCCATACCGGACAAGGAGATGCGCCATGCACACCATCACCGACGACAACATCGCCCAGCGGGCGCTCGAGGCCCTGTGGTCGCACCCGTTCCTGGTACCCACCGGGGTCGACATCGAGGTCGCCAACGGCGTGCTCACCGTCAGCGGCGAAGTGGCATCTCTGGTTGAGATGGAGACCACGCTCGACCTGCTCGAAGATCTCTACTGCACTGGCGACGTGCGCAATCAGCTGACCCTCGCCCGCACTCCTCTCGCCCACGCCGCCTGAACCTCACCGGCGGTGAGCGCCGGAACCGCCCCCGCAGCACGTCGTTCTCCCCGCCGGAGAACGACCGATGCCAAGGCTGACCCTTGCTGCCATGCTGATGCCTCCCACCGCCGCGGCCCTGTGCGGGCCGGGGCTTGTTGCGCGCTGCATGTCGCCGCTCGGGCTCGAGGCCATGATGGCCTCGCTGCAATCGGTCGCCTTCGCGGCGCTCCTGTTCTCGATGCCCATATCCTGGGCCGTCGCTGCCGCGATCATGGGCGCGCCCAACCGGCGGTAATCCGCCGCTATTTCAGCCCAACTGCAGGCAATGTCTTGCAAGGTTCTTAAGGTCTTGGGCTCAAGCTCGGGGACATCAGTGGCAGGGGAGGACTGCCGCGCCCGACTTCCCGAGAGCTTCTAGATTTTGAACAGCCGGCCCACACTCCCCCGCAAGATCATCTATGCGATGCCCGCCCTGGCCATGCTCCTCCTGGTGGCCGTGGCCGCCTTCGGCTGGTGGGCGGCCTCCCGCATCGACGATGAAGCCATCGCCCACGAGACCCGCGCCATCCGCAACGGCATTGCGGAGGTCGTCGACCGCATCCCCACCGATCAGGAGACCGTCACCGTGTGGGACGACGCGGTGCTTCAGGTGCGGGTGGGCGACCCTGTCTGGATCGATGACAATCTCACCGCCTGGGTCAGCGACTATTACGGGCACGACTATGTGTTCCTGCTCGGGGCCGACGACCAGCCCCTGCGCGCCGCTGCTGGTGGCGAAGCGGTCGGGCCGGAAGTGTTTGCGAGCTTTGCCGCGCTTGCGCCGCTGGTTTCGGATTTGCGGGCCCGGATGGCCGAAACGTCCGAGGGCCTTGCCGACTCGACCGCCGCAGTGACCGGCCTCGGCGCCAGCGACTTCATCCTCCTCGACGATGGTCGCGTCGCGGCGGCCAGCGTGCGTCCGGTGATCCCCAGTACCGACCGCGTTTCGCAGGCGCCGGGCAGCGAGGCGATCCATATTTCCGTCCGGCTCCTCGACCAGGATCTTCTGGCCGAGATTGCGGATCGCTACGACATCCACGATCTCACCTTCGAAGCCGGCGCCACCACGATCGCCGATCGCGCCGCGATTCCGGTCAGCAACAGCGCCGGCCGGATCCTTGGTGTCCTCGCCTGGGAGCCGCGCGAGCCCGCCTTCCAGCTGATCCGTGACACAGCGCCGGTCATGCTCGGCAGCGTGGTGATGGCTGGGCTCGGCCTGCTGCTTCTGTTGGGGCGGCTACGCAGCACCTCCAACCAGCTCGAGACCACGCAGGCGCGGGCGAGCTTCCTCGCCTTTCACGACCCCCTGACCGGCATTCCCAACAGGGCTCTGTTCGAGGATCGTCTGGAGCAAGCGCTCGCCAACGCACGCCGCACCGGCTCCAGCCTTGCCGTCCATTACATCGACCTCGACCACTTCAAGCACGTCAACGACACGCTCGGTCATCCGGCGGGCGACCAGTTGATCCGGCAGGCGGCCAGGCGCCTCTGCGATCTGGTCGAGGAGGTCGATACCGTCGCCCGGCTTGGGGGCGACGAGTTCGCCGTCATCCAGTTCGAAACCACGCACCCGGAGGCCGAGGAGATGAGCCAGCGGATCGTGGCTGCGCTCGAAGAGCCGTTCGAACTCGACGGCCACACCGCCCGGTGCGGCGGCAGCGTGGGCGTGGTGGTCACCGACGCCTCCCAGTCCCCCGAGGAGATTCTGCGCCAGGCCGATATCGCGCTCTATGAGGCCAAAGGCAACGGCCGCGGCCGGGCGCAGCTCTTCGCCGGCGAACTCGGCGATGCGGTGCGCGAGCGGCGCATGCTGGAACTCGACCTGCGCATGGCGCTGCTGAACGACACCGGTCTCGAGCTGGTGTACCAGCCCATTTTCGAGGCGAGCACGGGCGAGATGGCCGGTGCCGAGGCGCTGGTGCGCTGGGAGCACGCCACCCGCGGGCGCATGTCTCCCGCCACCTTCATCCCGCTCGCCGAGGAACGCGGGCTGATCGACATGCTCGGCTTCTGGGTCATGCGGCAGGCCTGCGCCTACGCGGTTGCGACGGGCCTCCCCTGGGTGGCGGTGAACGTGTCGCCCGTGCAGTTCCGCGACGAACGCTTCGCCGAGCGCGTCTTCGAGATACTGGCCGAAACCGGCCTCAAGCCGAAGCGGCTGGAGCTCGAGATCACCGAAGGCCTGCTGCTGCAGAACTCACCCATGGTGCAGGAGACCTTGCGGCATCTGCGGGCCAGCGGCATCCGCGTCGCGCTCGACGATTTCGGCACCGGCTATTCCTCGATCAGCTATCTGCGCAATCACGGCGTCGACAAGCTCAAGATCGACCAGTCCTTCACCGCCCAGCTCGGCAAGGATGCCGAGATCGAAAGCATCATGCGCTCGATCATCGACCTCGGTCGGGCCATGCACATGAAGGTTACCGCCGAAGGCGTCGAGACCGAGCAGCAGCAGCAGATGCTGCAGGAAATGGGCTGCAATCAGCTACAGGGCTATCTGCTGTCGCGTCCGCTGACCTCCGAGAGGCTCGCCGAGCAGTTTGCTGCGGCGGGTTCTCCCGCCGTGCGCCGGGCCTAGACCGGCAGGTCCTCGAGCCGGAGCGAGTCGGCGAGGCTGGTGCGGTCGAGCACGGCCCGCGTCGCCAGCGTCACCCGCTCGAACACATGGCGGATTTCGCATTCGGCTTCGTCGCGGCAATCCTCGCAGCGGCGATAAGCGATGATCGACAGGCACGGCAATGGCGCGATGGGGCCGTCGATCAGCCGCAGCACTTCCCCGAAGGTGATCTGTTCGGCTGGCCGCAGCAACTCGTAGCCGCCCGATCGGCCGCGGCGGCTGGCGACCAGCCCGGCCCGCTTCAGCTCCAGCAGGATCTGCTCGAGAAACTTCTTGGGGATGGCCTGCTCGCGCGAAATCTCCCCGATCATCCGGGTCTCGCCCCGGCCGGCGCGGGCGAGGGATACCAGCGCCCGCAGCGCGTATTTGGCTTTTTGCGAGATCACCTCTGCCCCCAAGCCGTCTCTAGCGTCGTTCGGGCTCGACCGGAGGCACGACCGGCGCTTGCTCTTGCTCCTCGCCGTTGGCCGGTGTCGCATCCGGCACGGGCGCAACCGGTTCGGCAGGGGCGGTCGCTTCCGGCTCGTCGGTCCGGTCGTCGTCGCCAGCAGGCTCGGGCGCCACATCCACTTCGGTCGCCGGTGCCTCTTCGGCCCCCAGCGCAGCTTCCGGCGCGGTCTCGGCGGAGGGCGCCGGTTCGGTTGGAGACTCCGGTTCGTCGACGGGCTCTGCCGCCGTTTCGTCTTCCGCGGCACTTTCGTCCGCCGGGGCTGGCGCTTCGCCGACCGCAGGTGTGGCCTCGGTCGTCTCCAGCGTATCGGCAGCGGGAACAGCGGCTTCGGCAACAGGCTCGCTGCCGCCTTCCACCGCGACCACCACCACCGGGTCGTCCTCCAGGCTCGGCTCGGCCGGCTCACTGGCGGCAACAACCGCAGGAGCCTCTTCCACAGTGGTGGCTTCCGGTGTCACGTCTTCTCCGGTTTCGTCCGCATCGCCCCTTGTCACGTCGCTTGCGGCAACCGGCTCGGCGCTCTCCTCGACCGCGGCCGAGGATACGGCGACCCCGGCCACGGCTGCGGCAGCGGCCGCTTCGGGAATGGCGAAGGTCATCGCCTCGGCCGGCACGCTCGCCTGCGCCAGCAAATTCTCGGCCGGGGGAAGCTTCACCTCCGGTTCGGCGGGTTCCGCCGGTGGCTTGGCGGGCAGTTCGCCGCGCTCGCCGCGCAGCCAGGAGAGCAAGCCGAGCCCGATCTCGCGTTCGCCACGGATCACCACATCGGCGCCGAGGGTGCGCAGATGCGCCTCTTCCTCTTCGGAATAGGCGCGCGCCATGATGCGGATCGACGGGTTGAGCTTGCGCCCGGACTCGCAGACTGTTCCGGCTTCGAAGCCATTGGAAATGGCCACCAGCAGCGTGCGGGCCTGCCCGAGATTGGCAAGCCGCAGCACCGGGGTGCTGGCCGCATTACCCACCACCACCTCGTGCCCGGCGGCGCGGGCAGCGGCGACGTCATGATCGGAATCCTCGATGACCACCAGCGGTTCGCCAGTCGATTTCAGTCCCTCGGCCACCACGCGCCCGACCTGTCCGTAGCCGACCATGACGATGTGCCCGGTCTTGGTGCTCGGCTCCCCGCTGTCGTCGTCGGCGCCCAGCGCCCCGGTGTCCACCGCAGCGTCGCTCGGGATGTCGGTCGTCGCCGGGCCAACGCCCACGGAGCTGAGTTCACGCGGCTCCACTCGCTCGTCGCTGCGTCGCGCCGGCGGCACGCCGAAGCGCGCTTCCACCGCCGGGCGGGCCGCCTCGGCGATCCAGAATACGATCGGGTTGAGGATGATGGTGATCAGCGCGCCCGCAAGGATCAGGTCCTGCCCATCCGGCGGCAGGATGGCGAGGCTCACCCCCATGGTGGCGAGAATGAACGAGAACTCGCCGATCTGCGCCAGGGAGGCCGAAATGGTCAGCGCCGTTCCCGCCGGGCGGCGGAACAGCATGACGATGGCAAAGGCGGCCGCCGACTTGCCGATGACGATGATGAACACCGTCGCCAGCACCGGCAGCGGGTTGGTCACCACGATCATCGGGTCGAACAGCATGCCGACCGACACGAAGAACAAGACCGAGAACGCATCGCGCAGCGGCAGCGTCTCGTTGGCGGCGCGATGGCTGAGCTCACTTTCGCTCAGGATCATGCCGGCAAAGAACGCCCCCAGTGCCAGCGACACCCCAAACAGGGTCGCCGAGCCCAACGCTACCCCAAGCGCAATGGCCAGCACCGCCAGCCGGAACAGTTCGCGGCTGCCGGTATGGGCGGTGTAGTGCAGCGCCCACGGGATCAGCCGCCGCCCGACGATCAGCATGAAGCCAACAAAGGCGGCGATTTTCACCACGGTCAGCGTCAGTACGCCGGCGATGCCGATTTGTGTGCCCAGCAGGCGCTCGACGAAGGATACGAACGGGTCATGGATGCCGGTGTCGGTTCCCTGCAGCCCCGCGATGGCGGGGATCAGCACCAGCGCCAGGATCATGGCGAGGTCTTCCACGATCAGCCAGCCAACGGCGATGCGGCCCTTTTCGGTTTCGATCAGCCGCCGGTCCTGCAGCGCCTTGAGCAGCACCACGGTGGAGGCGACCGACAGGGCGAGGCCGAACAAGAGGCTCCCCCCGAGATCCCAGCCCATCAGCAGGCCAAGGCCGGCCCCCAGCAGGGTCGCACAGGCGATCTGCGCCACCGCGCCGGGAATGGCGAGGGCGCGCACGCTCATCAGGTCCTTGAGCGAGAAATGCAGGCCCACGCCGAACATCAGGAGGATCACGCCGAGTTCGGCGAGTTCGGCGCCCAGCGCCTGATCGGCGACGAAACCCGGGGTATAGGGGCCCACCAGAATGCCGGCGACCAGATAGCCGACCAGCGGCGGCAGCCGCAGCCGGTTGGCGATCATCCCGAAAAGGTAGGCCAGCACCAAACCCGCGACGATCGTGGAGATCAGGGGGGTGTCGTGGTGCATGCTGCCTCGCTGCGGGACGCCGGAACTGGCCTGGGGGAAACTCTAGTCGCAAGATGGAGTATGGCCTGCGCCCGTGCAAGCGCCAGCCACTCGTTCTTATGGCGAAGTCAGTTTGGCAGTGTTGTGGCGAAGCGGACGGATTGTGCCGGCGGGCGTCAGCTCTGCGGCTGGCCGCCGAGCGACTGCACTGCCTGCGCCCCGGCGGCGATCCCCGCTGCCAGCGCTTGGGCCTCGTCCTCACCGCGCAGCCGTGCGGCAACGAAGCCGGCGGCGAACGCATCCCCAGCACCGGTCGAGTCCACCACCGCCACTGCCGGCGCCGGCAAGCGCAGCCGGATGCCGGCCACGTCGCCGAGCATGGCGCCGTTGCGCCCCTGCTTGAGGACCACGGTGTGGTAGTGTGCCCCCAGCGCCGCGATCTGCGCCTGCGGTTCGGTGAGCCCGGTCAGCGCCTCGGCCTCGTCGGCATTGGCGAACAGCAGGTCCGCCCCCGCGGTCCAGCCGAGGAAGGTGCCCGCGCCGACCTCGGCGAGGAAGCCCACCGAAGCCGGATCGATTGCCACCGCCACGTCCCGCGCGCGCGCCCGCTCGAGCAATTGCTGCACCGCCACCCGCGGCCCTGGCGCAAAGAAGCTGTAGCCCGAGGCCATCACCAGCCCGGCCTCGTCGAGCAGATCGTCGCCGAGATCGTCGGGAGAGAGGTTGAGGTTGGCGCCGCGGTCGGTGAGGAAGCTGCGCTCGCCATCGGCGTCGAGAATGGTCACCAGCACGCCCGAGGGCTGCTCGCGATCGCCGGCCAGGGCAGGGGTCACCCCCAGCCCGCGGAAATAGTTCTCGTACATGGTCTTGTCGGCAGAGCCGACCCGCGCTGCGAACAGCACCGGCACGCCCATCGAGCCGAGCCACACCGCCTGGTTGGCACCGGAGCCACCGGGGCGGCTGCGGATGGTGGCGCGCCGGTCGCTGCCGCGCACGATCGGGCCTTCGGGCGTGACGATCACGTCCGTCATCACGTCCCCGACGACGAGCACGCGTTTCATGCGGCGGCGGTCTGGCGGGCCAGGGCCACGGCAAGGCGGGCGGCCACCCGCGCATTGTTCTCGACGAGAGCGATATTGGCCTTGAGCGAGCGGCCTTCGGTGAGTTCGAAGATGCGCTTGAGCAGGAACGGGGTCAGGTCCTTGCGCGACACCCCTTCCGCCTCGGCATGGCCGATCGCCTCGGCGATGCGCGCTTCGATGGCGGCGGGATCGAGCGCATCGGCTTCCGGGATCGGGTTGGCGACGAGGATGCCGCCGAGCTCGAGCTCGATCTGCAGCGCCAGCACCCGCGCGATGTCGGCGACGTCGTCGAAGCGGTGATCCACCTTGTGCCCGCTCTGGCGTGCCCAGAAGGCCGGGAAGTCCTCGGTGCCATAGCCGATCACCGGCACGCCGTTGGTTTCCAGCACTTCCAGGGTCTTGCCGATATCGAGGATCGACTTGGCACCGGCACAGACTACCGCCACAGGGGTGCGCCCGAGTTCCTCGAGGTCGGCGGAAATGTCGAAGGTTTCCTCGGCGCCGCGATGGACGCCGCCGATGCCGCCGGTCGCAAACACATGAATGCCCGCCTCGGCGGCGATCTGCATGGTCGTGGCGACGGTGGTGCCGGCAATGCGCTTCTGTACCAGCAGGGCCGAGATGTCGCGGCGGCTCGCCTTGGCGGCCTTGCCGCCTTCCAGTGCCAGCCGCTCGAGGTCGTTGCCCGACACGCCGACATGGAAGCGCCCGTCCATCACCGCAATGGTGGCGGGAATGGCGCCTTCTGCCCGGATCACCGCCTCGACGCTCTGCGCCATTTCGAGGTTCTGCGGATAGGGCATGCCGTGGGTGATGATGGTCGATTCCAGCGCCACCACCGGCCGTCCCTCCGCCAGTGCCGCGGCCGCTTCGGGGCCGATCGTGAGGTAGTCCTTGGCGCTCATGGTCACATCCGGGGCAGAAGAGAAAACGGGGCGGGGACGAGCCCCGCTCGGCAGCGGTTTTGCGACGCCCCAGCACGGCCCGTCAAGTCGCGAGATTGAGCGCTTTTGATCCCTTGTCCGCCAGGGGTTTTGGCTCTAGGGTCCATCGCCGCAAACCCTAGCGGGGAAAGGGTACTTCGCTGCAGACCGTCATTGTTGACCGCGCCGGTGGCGCGGGTCGATCCGGGTGGTTCACCCGGCGAGCTTCAGCCCAGTCCGCCAGCGCCCGCAGGCGCCTGTTTTGCGCGTGTCTCACGCCCCTCCGTCTGCCTGAAGCGGGTCTGCCCATGACATATCGCGTCTGAGTGTCGGTGCGGTCGCCCGCACGCCTGCCGTCTCGCGGTGCCCCGGGGCGCCGCCCAATCCACGACCCATCCCTAAGGAGTGTTCGAACGAGATGAACAAGTCCGTTGCCCTTGCGCTCGGCGCGCTGATGGCCGCCAGCCCCGCTCTTGCCCAGGAAGAGCCGGTCCTCAACGTCTACAACTGGTCCGACTACATCGCCGAGGACACCATCGCCAATTTCGAGGCGGAGACCGGCATCACCGTCAATTACGACGTCTATGACAGCAACGAGATCGTCGACGCCAAGCTCCTCGCCGGCAATTCCGGCTACGACATCGTCGTGCCGAGCGGCAACTTCCTCGAGCGCCAGATCAAGTTCGGCCTGATCCTGCCGCTCGACAAGTCCAAGCTCACCAATCTCGGCAATCTCGACCCCGCCGTGATGGCGACTGCTGCCGGCCAGGATCCGGACAACGCCCATGGCGTGCCCTACATGATCAACACCATCGGCCTCGGCTACAACGTCGCCAAGGTCACCGAAGCGCTCGGCGCCGATGCCCCGGTCGATAGCTGGGACCTGCTGTTCGATCCGGAAGTAGTGTCCAAGCTCGCCTCCTGCGGCGTGACCGTGCTCGACAGCCCCACCGAAGTGGTCGGCATTGCGCTCCACTATCTCGGGCTCGATCCGAACTCGGAGAGCGAGGAAGACCTCGCCAAGGCCGAGGAGCTGCTCAACTCCATCAAGCCGCATATCCGCTACTTCCACTCCTCCCAGTACATCGATGACCTGGGTAATGGCGAAGTCTGCCTGTCGCTGGGCTATTCGGGCGACGTGTTCATCGCCAGCGATGCCGCTGCCGAAGCCGGCCAGGGCGTCGAGGTCAACTACCTGATCCCCAAGGAAGGGGCGGCAACGCTGTTCGACTTCCTCGCCATTCCGGCCGATGCCCCGCATCCGGAAAACGCCCACAAGTTCATCGACTACATCCTGCGCCCGGAAGTCGTGGCCGAGATCACCAACTACGTGTTCTACGCCAACCCGAACCTCCCCGCGCTCGAGTTCGTCGATGAGGAAGTGAAGTCCAATCCGGGCATCTACCCGCCGGCCGAGACGGTCGAGCAAGCCTTCGTGATGCGGGCCCATTCGCCCGAATTCGAAGAGGTCTTGACCCGCACCTGGACCCGCATCAAAACCGGCCAGTAAGACCTACCGAAAGGGGCGGCCCGGCGGCCGCCCCTTCAGCCTTTCAAGAGTCCCGCCCATGGCCAAGAAGCCGCAGCTCGCGATCGACACCCGCCCGTGGCGCGACCCCGCTGCCAAGCCCTTCGTGCGCATCAAGAACGTCACCAAGAAGTTCGGTGACGTCTTCGCCGTGTCCGACGTGTCGCTCGACATCTACCGCTCCGAGCTGTTCTGCCTGCTCGGCGGATCGGGTTCCGGCAAGTCGACGCTGTTGCGCATGCTCGCCGGCTTCGAGAAGCCGACCAGCGGCAGCATCGAGATCGACGGTCAGGACATGACCGACACCCCGCCCTACCAGCGGCCGGTCAACATGATGTTCCAGAGCTATGCGCTGTTCCCGCATATGAGCGTCGAGCAGAACATCGCCTATGGACTCAAGCGCGACCACCTGCCCAAGGGCGAGATTCAGGACCGCGTCGCCGAGCTGCTGACGCTGGTCAAACTCCAGGACTATGGCAAGCGCCGGCCCCATCAGCTTTCGGGCGGTCAGCGGCAGCGCGTGGCCCTCGCCCGATCCCTCGCCAAGCGCCCCAAGCTGCTGCTGCTCGACGAACCGCTGGGCGCGCTCGACAAGAAGCTGCGCGAGGAAACCCAGTTCGAGCTGGTCAAGATTCAGGAATCGCTCGGCGTCACCTTCATCGTCGTCACCCACGACCAGGAAGAGGCGATGACGCTCGCCACCCGCATCGGGGTGATGAACCAGGGCGAGATCGCCATGATCGGCGAGCCCACCGACATCTACGAGTTTCCGAACTCCCGCTTCGTCGCCAATTTCATCGGCTCCGCCAACATGGTGGAAGGCATCGTCACCGAGGACGAGCCCGACCATGTGCGCATCCGCTCGAGCGAACTCGGCTGCGACATCTATGTCGGCCACGGCGTCGACTGCGCCCCCGACCAGCTCCTGTGGTGGGCCGTCCGCCCCGAAAAGATGCATCTCAGCCGCGAACAGCCGGCCGACACGTTCGGGGCCAACGTCACCAAGGGCGTGGTCGAGGAAATCGCCTATCTCGGCGACATCTCGCTCTACCAGGTGCTGCTGGAAAGCGGCAAACGCATCCGCGTCAGCCAGACCAATTCGGTGCGCGGCAACCCCGACGCCATCACCTGGGAAGAGCAGGTCTATGTCTCCTGGGACGACAACGCCGGCTCGGTGCTGACGGTATGACCAGGTCGGCGGCAAACGCGGTCGGTCCCCTCCCCCTTGAGGGGAGGGCTAGGGTGGGGGTGTCGTGGACAGCCCCGCACTCTGAGCGCGCAATGAGCACGACACCCCCACCCCCAGCCCCTCCCCTCAAGGGGGAGGGGGGCTGTGGCGCCGAGCAAGCGGGGAGACCTGCATGACCACCACCCACGACCCCACCATACCCCCGCCGCGACGCCTCAAGCCCTGGCGCGCCGTGGAAAAGCGCCTCGCCAAGGTCGGCATTTCCGGGCGCATGCTGGTGCTGGCAGCGCCGGTTCTGTGGCTGCTCGTCTTCTTCGTCGTTCCGCTCGCGGTGGTGTTCGGCATTTCGCTCGCCACCAAGCAGTTCGGCCGCCCGCCCTATTCGCCGCTCCTCACCACCACCGAGGAAGGCACGGTGCAGCTCACCCTGCACCTATCCAACTACATCAGGCTGTTCACCGACAACCTCTATGTGGCGGCCTATCTGAGCTCCATCCGCATCGCCTTCGTGTCGACGATCATCACCCTGTTGATCGGCTACCCGATGGCCTATGCCATCGCGCGGGCGCCGGAGCAGTGGCGCAACATCCTGCTGATGCTGGTGATCCTGCCGTTCTTCACCTCGTTCCTCCTGCGCGTCTATGCGTTGACAGGGTTCATGCGCGGCAATGGTGTCATCAACCAGTTCCTCGGCCTCTTCGGCATCGAGCCGCTGGTGATGATGCAGACCGATTTCGCGGTCTATGTCGGCATCGTCTATACCTACCTGCCGTTCATGATCCTGCCCCTCTACACCACCCTGGTGAAGCTCGACGTGTCGTTGTTCGAGGCTGCCGCCGACCTCGGGGCGCGGCCGCTCAGGACCTTCCTGTCGGTGACCCTGCCGCTGTCGATCCCGGGCATCGTCGCGGGGTCCATGCTGGTCTTCATCCCGGCAATCGGTGAGTTCGTCATTCCCTCGCTTCTCGGTGGTCCGGAAACGCTGATGATCGGTCGGGTCCTGTGGGACGAGTTCTTCACCGCCGCCAACTGGCCGCGGGCCGCCGCCGTGGCGGTCGCCATGCTGGTGGTCGTGGTGGTGCCGATCATGCTGTTGCAGAAGGCGCAGGGCGCCGTGGTGGAGAAGTAGCATGCGCCGGGGCTGGTTTCTTCCGATCGCAGCGGCGCTGGGCTTTTCCTTCCTCTATGCGCCCATCGTGTCGCTGGTGATCTTCTCGTTCAACGAGTCGCGGCTGGTCACCGTCTGGTCGGGCTTTTCGACCAAGTGGTATGGCGAACTGTTCCGCGACCCGCAGATGCTGGGCGCTGCCTGGCTGAGCCTGCAGATCGCCGCGCTCAGCGCCACCATCGCGCTGGTGCTGGGCACGCTGGCCGCCGTGGCGCTGGTGCGCTTCCGGCGCTTCCGCGGCCGCACCGCCTTTGCCGGCACCGTGTCGGCGCCGCTGGTCATGCCCGACGTGATCACCGGCCTGTCGCTGCTCTTGCTGTTCGTTGCCATGGAAGGGCTGATCGGCTGGCCGCGGGGGCGCGGCATGCTCACCATCGTCATTGCCCATGCCACCTTCTGCACCGCCTATGTGGCCGTGGTGGTGCAATCGCGCCTCAGCGACTTCGACCGGAGCCTTGAGGAAGCGGCGATGGATCTCGGCGCCTCGCCGGTCCGCACCTTCTTCGACGTCACCCTGCCGATCATCGCCCCGGCGCTGGTGTCGGGGTGGCTGCTCGGCTTCACCCTGTCGCTCGATGACCTCGTGATCGCCAGTTTCGTGTCGGGCCCCGGCTCGTCCACCCTGCCGATGGTGATCTTCTCCAAGGTCCGGCTTGGCGTGTCGCCCGACGTCAACGCGCTTGCCACCATCATCATCGGCATCGTCGCCCTGGGCGTCCTCACCGCCACCATCCTGCAACTGCGCGCCCGCCCCAGAAAGAGACGGGCGTAAGCACGAGCACATGGAGCCGCCGATGAAGCTCTCCGAATACATTCGTGAGCACCGGCTGGTCGCAAAGTATGTCGGCGCGATCGTCATCGCCGTCCTGGTGGGGGTGGGCAGTTGGTTGCAGGGCGACCCGCCGAGCGTCGCCACCCTCAAGGCCATGCTCAGCATCGTCTTCGTGATCGCCTGGCTCGGCCTCGGTGCGCTGTTCAACCCTGAACGCTCGCAGATTCCCTTCAGCCCCAGCCGGATGGAGCGCACCCTGCTCGAAGGCATCCTGGTGGCCCTGGCCGTTGGTGTCGTCTCCTGGACCCCGGACGACCACCCCGCGGTCATCGCCATCGCCGCGGTGACAGCTTCCGTTGTTTACTTCGCAGCACGCATGCTGCTCGACCGCTTCCGCGCCAACCGCTCACGCTAGCCGGTCCCACAGTTCCGCCAGAGGCTGCGGCAGCACCTTGTGCATTTCCGCTGCATCGTACGGCTCACTCTCTGTCCTGATCACCCACAGCGTGTCGGCCGTAATCCCCTCCGGCATGTGGACATGGGGCAGCAGCCGTTCGGCGAGCGCCGTCTCGAAGCTGGCGAGGTCCGGCGTGGGCAGCGGCTCGGCCGGGCGCCAGTCCTGGTAGAACACGCCGCGCTGCACGGCCGGCAGGTGATTGCCGAAGGTGGCGATGTCCCCAAGCGGCAGCCGCGCGCGCAGTTCATGCAGCACGCCGCGAAGGCAGGCGAAGGTGATGTTGTTGGTCGCAAGCAGCGCCCGCTCCTTCAGCTTTGCTGCCAAAGGGCGATACTCTCGTTGGCATATTTGACATCGCGTGGGTTGGTCACGTCAGCCTCCGGCCATCTTCCGTTCATCCTTGCTCCCGCGGCTGTCGTATCCGTGACTGGACAAGCCCGGAAAACCTGTCATTCTGCGTTCATGTTCAACAGCTGAAAGGAGGTGATCCAGTGTCTTATGAGATTTTGGCTCTCGAGGAAGGTCTGGGTTTTCGTGTGATGGCAGGGAGTGATCTCGCCTAGAGCGTTCTCAGGAAAAGTGGGCACCACTTTTCCGGTTCGGGAACGCGGCTAAGGACCACACGCACACCTCCCGGCCCCTCGAGGCCGATAAACTCAGGAAGGGCCGCCCGCAAGGGTGGCCCTTTTCCTTTGCCGCTTGACCTTGCGTCGGGGCGCCGGTACCTCGGACCCGGTAATCCATTGAGTTTTCAGCATGTCGGCGGCCAATTTCGTCCTCACCCTGTCCTGCGAAGACCGTCCCGGCATCGTTGCCGCGGTCACCACCGAGCTTGCGGCGCTCAATGCCAATATCGCCGAGTCCAACCAGTTCTGGGATCGCGAGACCGGCCGCTTCTTCATGCGCCTAGCCTTCACGGCACCGGAAGGTGTCGGCCGCGACGAGCTCGAGCGCGCCCTCAAATCGCCGATCGAGCGGTTCGGCATGAAGACCAGCCTGGTCGACCAGAGCCGCAAGAAGCGCATCGTCATCATGGTCTCGAAGTTCGACCATACGCTCTTGCACCTGCTCTACCAGATCCGCGTCGGCTGGCTCGATGCCGAGGTCGCGGCGATCATTTCCAACCACGACGACGCCCGCAAGATCGCCGAAGACGCCGGCATTCCCTACCATCTGTTGCCGGTGACCAAGGACACCAAGGCCGAGCAGGAAGAGCAGGTCCTCGCCATCGTCAAGCAGACCGGGGCGGAGCTGGTGGTGCTGGCCCGCTACATGCAGGTGCTGTCCGACAAGCTTGCCACCCGGCTGTTCGGGCAGGCGATCAACATCCACCACTCCTTCCTGCCCAGCTTCAAGGGCGCCAAGCCCTACCACCAGGCGCATGAGCGCGGCGTCAAGATCATCGGCGCCACGGCGCATTACGTGACCCCCGATCTTGACGAGGGCCCGATCATCGAGCAGGAAACCGCCCGCGTCACTCATGCCATGAGCCCGGACTACCTGATCGCCGCCGGCCGTGACATCGAAAGCCGCGTGCTCGCCCGCGCCGTCAAGCTCCACCTCGAAAGCCGCGTGATGCTCAACGGTCGCAAGACGGTGGTGTTCGGCTAGGCTGCCGAAGGGATTGAACCTCGGCCCGTGTCCTCCCTCCCCCTTGAGGGGAGGGTAGCGTCGCTAAGGCCCGTAGGGCCGTAGCAGAGCTGGGGTGGGGTGGTCTTGTGGTCCACGGATGGACCCCCTCCCTCTTAGGGGAAGGGCGGCGAAGGTTAGGCAAGCCCCCAGGCGTGGGAAGCCGATCCGCTAAGCGGCCGCTTCGGCCTCTTTCCTCTCCGCCAAGGCACTCGGGCTGTAGAAGCGCACCGGGCGGATCTCATAGGAGCCGCTGCCCGGGTTCGCCTCGGTCAGTTCCTTAACGAAAGCCACGGCCTCGTCGAGCGTTTCGCAGTCGACCACATAGAAGCCGAGGAACTGCTCCTTGGTCTCGGCGAATGGGCCATCGACCACGAAGGGCGTGGTGCCCTTGCGCACGGTCACGGCCTTGTCGGTATTCTTCAGCCGGGCCACCGGTCCAAGCTTGCCCTTGGCGGCCATGCGGCCATTGACCTCGGCAAGGCGCGCCATGCAGGCGTCATCCTCTTCCTGGGTCCAGGTCGCGACGGCGTTTTCGTCGTTGTAGCAAAGCACTGCATACAGCATCGGCAGACTCCCTCTCTCCGGGGCGGACTATGCCTCAAAAATGTGGCGCTGCCATCCCGGCAACTACGCAACCGGCGGGGCCGGCCGGCTGATCGTGGCGGTGGCGCCGAGTGAGGCGACGACAATGGCGGCGATCCCCGCCAGTTGCGGCAACTCCAGCCGCTCTTGGAGAATGATCAGGCCGGACAGCGCAGCGAAGGCCGGCTGCGCGCTCATCAGGATGCCGAACAGACGCGCCGGAATATGCGGCAGCGCCACCATGTCGAGTGCATAGGGGATGGCGCTGGAAAGCAGCGCCACCGCCAGCGCCAGCGGCAGGATGGAGGCGTCGATCAGCGCCGTGCCCGCTCCGGCGATGCCGAAGGGCAGGGCGATCACTGCCGCCGTCGCGACACCCAGGGCGGCCGTATGCGGCCCGCCGCCGGTGCCGGCCCGTTGCCCGAAGACGATATAGCCGGCCCAGCACACGCCCGCTCCGAGGGCCAGCAGCACGCCGCCGATGGCGATGTCGCCCGAGAAATGTCCGAGCGGCAGCAACAGCACCAGTCCGCCCACCGTCATCAGCACCCAGAAGAAGTCGAGCGGGCGGCGCGATCCGGCCAGCGCCACCGCCAGCGGACCGGTGAATTCCAGCGCCACGGCGACCCCGAGCGGAATGCTCGTCAGCGCTGCATAGAACAAGAGGTTCATCGCTCCCATGGCGCCGCCATAGAGCAGCACCGCCCGCCATTGTCGACCGTCCAGCCGGTGCCGCCAGGGCCGGAACACCAGCACCAGCACCAAGGCAGCGAGGGTCAGTCGCAACGCCGTCGCGCCCTGTGCGCCCACCAGCGGGAACAGCATCTTGGCAAAGGACGCGCCGGTCTGGGTGGCGATCATGCCGAGCACCACCAGCAACACGGGCAGGAGAATGGATTTTTGGAGCAAGGAAAGAGCTTTCGCGAACCGCTTCTGCCTAGTGCGGATTGACCGCGCTCTCAATGGGCTTTAGCCGTTGCTGACGCGGAACAAAGGAGGAATGTCGATGGAGTATCGTTATCTCGGACGCTCCGGTCTCAAGGTGTCGACCATGACCATGGGGACCATGACCTTCGGCGGTTCCGAGCGCGTCGGCGCCACCGGCCAGGACGACGCGACGCGCCAGGTCGATCTCTGCCTCGATCACGGCATCAACCTGTTCGACACCGCCAATGTCTACAATGCCGGCGTTTCCGAGGAGATGCTGGGTGTGGCGCTCAGCGAGAACGGCCGTCGACAGCGGGCGCTGGTCGCCACCAAGGTCCGCTTCAAGATGGGGGACGGGCCCAACGAGATCGGCCTATCGCGCCACCACATCATCCAGCAGTGCGAAGCCAGCCTCAAACGGCTCAAGACCGACGTGATCGACCTCTACCAGGTCCACGAATGGGATGGCATGACGCCGATCGAGGAGACCATGGCCGCGCTCGACACGCTCGTCGAGCAGGGCAAGGTCCGCTATATCGGCTGCTCCAACTATTCCGGCTGGCACATCATGAAGGCGCTGGCGGCCGCCGACAAACGCGGCGGGCACCGCTTCGTCAGCCAGCAGATCCATTACACCCTCCACTCCCGCGAAGCCGAGTACGAGCTGGTGCCGATCTCGCAGGATCAGGGGCTCGGCATTCTCGTCTGGTCGCCCATTGCCGGGGGCCTGCTCTCGGGCAAGTACCGTCGCGACGGTGGGCCGAAATCCGGCCGCCATGTCGGCGGCTTCCGCGAGCCGCCGGTCTATGACTGGGACAAGCTCTACGACATCATCGACACCATCGTCGAAGTGGCCGACGCCCGCGGCGTCTCCGGCGCCCAGGTGGCGCTCGCCTGGCTGCTCGGCCGGCCCGGGGTCACCTCCGTCATCATCGGCGGGCGCAATCAGGAGCAGTTCGAGGACAACCTCAAGGCCGCCAGCCTGCAACTGACTGCCGAGGAGCGCCAGCGGCTCGATGCCGTCAGCCAGCCGCCGCTGCTCTACCCCTATTGGCACCAGAGCTTCACCGCGCAGGACCGGCTCGGCCCGATCGACCTCGATCTGATCGGCCCCTATGCCGAGGAGTTCAAGCGTGGCTGAGCCGCTCTTCCTCCGCCCACCGGTGACCCTGCCGGTGACCGACGGCTCCCGTTTCGCGGTCCGTCGCGTCTGGTGTGTCGGGCGCAATTATGCCGAGCACATCCGCGAAATGGGCAATGATGTGCGCGAACCGCCGTTTTTCTTCGCAAAACCCGCCGATGCCGTCGTCGGCGGTAACGGAACGCTGCCATTTCCTCCCAAAACTTCCGACTTTCATCACGAAATAGAGCTGGTCGTCGCTATCGGCCGTGACGGCGTGGACATCCCCGTGGACGCCGCTCTCGCGCACGTTTTCGGCTACGCCGCCGGTCTCGACATGACCCGCCGCGACCTCCAGGCCTCCGCCAAAAAGGCCGGAAAACCTTGGGAAATGGCCAAGGGCTTCGACCATTCCGCCCCTATCGGCGCGATCGCCCCCGCCGCCGAGATCGGCCATCCGGTCAGTGGCGCCATCACGCTCAGGGTCAACGGCCACGAACGCCAGCGCGGCGACCTCGCCGACCAGATCTGGAGCGTGCCTGAAATCATCAGCAATCTCAGTAGCTTGGTCGAACTCAAGGCCGGCGACCTGATCATGACCGGCACGCCGGCCGGGGTTGGGCCCGTCCAGCGCGGCGACGTACTCGAAGGCGAAATCGCCGGAATCGGCACCGTCCGGACCACCATAAGCTGATGCCGCCCGTCTGGTCACCGCAGCAGGACGCGGCGCTGGTCGCCGTTTCCAAATGGCTCAAGGACCGCAACGGTCCGCAGGTTTTCCGCCTTTTCGGCTGGGCCGGCACCGGCAAATCAACACTCGCCGTCCACTTGGCGCAGGACGTCAAGACGGTCAAATACGCTGCCTTCACCGGCAAGGCCGCCCTGGTGATGCGCAAACGCGGCTGCAAGGGCGCCCAGACCATCCATTCGCTGATCTACACCCTGGTCAGCGAGAAGGAGGGCGAACCGCGCTTCGTGCTCGACGACGAATCCCCGGCTGCCGACGCCGATCTCATCGTCATCGACGAAGTTTCGATGGTGGATGAACAGCTTGGCCGGGATCTGCTCAGCTTCGGCACCAAGGTGCTGGTGCTGGGCGATCCGTTCCAGCTCCCGCCGGTGCAGGGTGCCGGCTTCTTCACTGCCGACGAACCGGACTTTATGCTCACCGAGATTCATCGGCAGGCGGCGGACAACCCGATCATCCAGCTCTCCATGGCCGTGCGCGAAGGCGGTTACCTCGAGCGCGGCCGCTATGGTGAGTCCGAGGTGGTCAGCCGCGAGCATGTCGACCGCAATGCGGTGCTGGAGGCCGATCAGGTACTGGTCGGCCGCAACAAGACTCGCCTGCAGTACAACGATCGGCTGCGGGAGTTGCGCGGGCTGCCGTTC
The DNA here is from genome assembly GCF_042685625.1 of Devosia albogilva. Taxonomy (NCBI): domain Bacteria; kingdom Pseudomonadati; phylum Pseudomonadota; class Alphaproteobacteria; order Hyphomicrobiales; family Devosiaceae; genus Devosia; species Devosia albogilva. The sequence goes on along the minus strand of NZ_JBHUNP010000001.1, from coordinate 1,498,777 downwards.
CATGAGCCTGTAGTGGGTGATCGCATGGTTTGCCTGCGCAACAATCCGCGCAAGAAGCTGCTGAACGGGCAGATCTGGATCGTCACCGATGTCACCCGCCGCTCCAACGGCAAGTATTCGCTGCTGCTCGCGGACGACGAAGGCAAGGGCGAAACCCGCGTTCTGACGCACAAGGCGTTCTTCTCCGGCGAAGAGGACGCGATGAGCTGGCCGGAACGGCGCCAGTTCGACGAGTTCACCTTCGGCTACTGCCTCACCGTGCATAAGGCGCAAGGTTCGCAGTGGGACAATGTCTATCTGTTCGACGAGAGTTTCGTGTTCCGAGAGGAGCGGGCGCGCTGGCTCTATACCGGCATCACCCGCGCCGCCGAAAAGATCACCGTGGTGACCTGACGCTACTCCGCCAGGGCAGCGAGTACTCGCACCCAGGAGCGGATGCCCCGGTGGAAGCTTTCGAGATCGTACTTCTCGTTGGGGCTGTGGATCTGATCGTCGATCTGGGCGAAGCCGATCAGCAGGGTGTCGAGCCCGAGGATGCGCTTGAACTCGCCCACCACTGGTATCGAGCCGCCGGAGCCGGTGACCACAGCAGGCTTGCCCCATTCTCCGGTCAGGCCGACCAGCGCCTTTTGCAGCATCGGTCCGTCGGTCGGCACGGTGATGGCGGGGGAGCCGCCATGCTCCGAGAAGCGCACGGTGCAATCGGGTGGCAGCCGCGCCTCGACATGGCGGCGGAAGGCGGCGCGGATCTTGTCGGGCTGCATGCCGGAGACGAGGCGGAAGCTGATCTTGGCGCTTGCCTTGGCGGGGATCACGGTCTTGAAGCCATCGCCGGTATAGCCACCCCACATGCCGTTGATTTCGCAAGTGGGACGCGCCCACAGCATTTCGAGGACGCTCCGGCTCTGCTCGCCTGCCGGAGCCGAGAGGCCCACCTCGCCGAGGAATTCCTGCTCGTCGAAGCCAAGGCCAGCCCACTGCGCCTTGAGTTCGGGAGTGATTTCGGCAACGTCGTCATAGAAGCCCTCGATCGCCACCGAGCCATCGGGAGCTCGTAGGCTGGCGATGATATCTGCCAGAACCTGGTTGGGGTTGCGGGCAGCGTTGCCGAACATGCCCGAGTGCAGGTCCTTGTTTGCGGCGGTGATTTCCACCTCTTCACCCACCAACCCACGCAGCATGGCAGTGATCGAGGGCGTGGTGCGATCCCACATATCCGTGTCGCAGACGAGGGCGATGTCGGCGGTGCCGAGTTCGTCGCGATTGGCTTCCATGAAGGGCGGCAGGTTCTTGCCGCCGGATTCTTCTTCGCCTTCCAGCATCAGAGACACACGTACCGGCAGAGAACCGGTGACCGCCTTGTAGGCGCGGCAGGCCTCGATGAAGGTCAGCATCTGGCCTTTGTCATCGGAGGCGCCGCGGGCCACGATGATCTTGCGGCCATCGGCAGCCTCGCGCAGCTCCGGCTCGAACGGGTCGGAATGCCAAAGTGCCACAGGATCGACCGGCTGCACGTCATAATGGGCGTAGAACAGCACATGCGGACCGGCCTGCTCAGGCCCGTGGGCCACCACCACCGGGTGACCGGGTGTCGGCCGCGCGGAAGCGCCGAAGCCAAGTCCGTTCAATTCCGAGACCAGCCAGTCAGCCGCCCGCTGGCACTCGGCAGCATAAGCCGGATCGGTCGAAATCGACTTGATCCGCAGCAGCTCGAAGAGGCGCTCGAGGCTTTGGTCGAGCCCGGAATCAACGGCGGCGAGAACAGCGTCCAGCTGGGAAGAGGTAGCGGTCATGGCGAATCCTTTCGCGCTTACCCTTGAAGCTTGCCCCTGCGGCTGTCCAGCCGGTTGCGGCTTGTTCCGCTTCAGTGGATTATCCGGCACCAGGCAACGGAGCGATGATGACAGCCGGCCCACGCACGACCAATCGAAGCGATCTCATCGCCAGTATCGCTGGACGGCGGCCGGCACGGAACCTTCATGCCCAGGTGATGCACCGGCTTGGCACGGCGATCGTCGGCGGCACCTACCCCGAGGACAGCATCCTTCCTACGGACGCTGAACTGCTCCAGCAATTGCGCGTGTCCCGTACGGTGTTGCGTGAGGCGCTGAAGACGCTCGCCGCCAAGGGGCTCATCGAGGCGCGCGCTCGCGTCGGGACACGGATATTGCCGCGCACGCGCTGGAACCTGTTCGATGCCGACGTACTTGCCTGGCATTTCGAGACCGGACCGAGTGTCGATTTTCTCCGCAGCCTTTCGGAAGTCCGCATCGGGATCGAGCTCGAGTCAGCAGCGCTAGCGGCGCAGCGGCGCTCGTCGGCTGAAGCAGAGAGCCTCGTCGAGGCGGCACGACAGATGGCAGAAGCAACGAGCGCTGAGGCGTTCGCCCGCGCCGACCTGGCCTTTCATCGCCTCGTGGCGCAAGCGGCCGGTAACCCGTTCATGGCATCGATCAGCGCGCTGGTCGAGGTTGCGCTCACGGCGATGTTCACCATCAGCTCGCCGGTGCACGATCGGGAGCAGCACGCGGCCGCGGCCCAGTCTCACGCGCGAATTGCTGCGGCGATCCAGTCCGGTGACCCAGATGAGGCTCGTGAGGCGATGCGGAAGGTGATCAGCGACGGCTTCGCTCGCGCGGCCGAGCGAATGGGGCGCAGCTAGCGCCGGGGCCCCTCGTCCTCGACATTGCGCGGCTTGGGCGGCGACTTGCCGTCATGCTTGCGATCGTTCGGTCCAATATCGTACCCACCATGGGGCGGATGGCTGCCACCGGGTCGGTCCTGCCGGTCATGATGCTCTTCATTGGCGGGATGCGGATCGGTCGGACGGTTCGGTGTGGGGCTCATTTCGGCAGCCTTTCAGCAAGAGCATCGGCTTTGAGGCGATCTCCGGAACGACGCATGACCTCGCGCGCCTCCTCGGTGGAGATACCGTGACGAGAGGCGAATGCGGTGAGCTCGCGCAGGTCGCGCTCCATCGGGTGGCGCTGGTCGGCGTCCATGGGGAAATCGGTGTCGCGTTGCATGTCGCCTCCTTCCTGGGAAGCAATCGGGCGCGCGGCGATTGGTTCCGCACGTCAGGCGGGCTCGGTGGCACGTTCCTTGGTCTGCCACTCGCTATCGCGCCATTCCCGGACGTCGATGCTGATCAGACCGTCCTTGATGGTGATCACGTTGTAGGCGTTGGGCTCACCGCGCAGCCGGGTCGAAATCGTCGAGGAGGCCTGCGCGACAAGGATGGGTGCCGCAGCCGCCTGGCGGAGCCCCGTGGGTTCGCCCTCGGTCACTGCGCCAGGTGCCTCGTGCCGCCGCACATAGGAAAGGTGGAAATGACCGGACAGGACCAGCCGCACATTCAGTTGCGAGAACACTTCCAGCGCTTCGTCGGCTCTCTTTACCCTCTTGGTCTTCTGCAGCATCGGCTCGGTCGGAAACAGCAAGGGATGGTGGGCGACGATAACCCGTACAGCATCCGGCGATGCCTTCTCGAAACGGGCGGCGAGGTCGTCCAGCTGGCTCCGCGAGATGGTGCCGTGCCCCCAGTTCCACTCCAGGCGGAACCGGCGAGAGGTGCGCATGCCGACGAACACCACGCCGTCCATCTCAAGGAACGGCTCTGTTTCGGGCGCGATGAAGCGCCGATAGAGCCCGTATGGGTTGAGGAAACGGCGAAAGATATTGATCGCCGGCACGTCGTGATTGCCGGGGACAGCAAACAGGGGAGCAGGCAAGGTGTCGAGGAAGGCGCGAGCCTGCTTGTATTCCTCCACGGTTCCGACTTGCGTGAAGTCGCCGCTGATCACCACCAGGTCAGGCTCCTGCGCCGCGATCTCTGCCGACAGCGTCGCCGCAACAGCGGGATCGTGGTGACCGAAGTGAAGGTCTGAGAGGTGGACCAGCTTCACGGCGCCACCTCCTCGACAATCTCGCCCGCGGTGTCGGCCGGCGTGTTTTCGGGTGGCGCCGGAGCAACGACGCAAAGAGCGTTGTGCCGGATGCGGAAGTGGAGGGGGAACTCCATCGACTCCACCTCTCCGTCGAACATCACCTTCACCGTCTGCTGGTGAGCGTGGATGGTCACCTCATCCACCTTTTCGATGCTCAGCGCATCGTCGTCCTGCCACTTGCCCATCAACATGCCCCAGGAGAGGCGGATGAAGTCGCGAGCCGACAGATGGCGGAGGATGTAGAGGGTCAACTCACCCTGATCCAACCGGTCGCGAGAGAAGATACGCCCCACGCCCTCCACATAGGAGTTGCTCGCGACAGCCACCGCCTGTACCCGCTCCGGCTTCGGCCTGCCGTCGCCGCGGTCGATGGCCACTGCAAAGCGCCGTGCGCGGGCGAGCCGGCGGAAGATGAAGCGCAAGAAGCCGAACTTTGCGGCCACGTCTGCCTTGCCGCGAATGTGCTCGCGACCGGCGGCGAGGGCCGGGATCAGTCCGATCACCACCTTATGGAGGAAGAAGCACCCGTCGACTTCGCCCACGTCGATCCACTGACGCTCGTTGGCTGCGAGCACGTCCATCGCCTCTTCGAGTTCGAGCGGGATGTTGAGGTCCTTCGCAAGGGCATTCACAGTGCCCAGCGGCAGGATGCCAAGGGCACGGTCGGTCCCCACCATCGCATTGGCCAAGGCAGTAATGGTGCCGTCGCCACCGGCGGCCACCAGAAGTTCGGCATCGCTGGCGACAGCTCGGGCGATGCGCTCATCAAGGGGCACGACCTCGTCATCATCGATGACCGGATCGAGCCCGTGTTCGATCAGCATGTCGGCCAAAGCCTCGGTCGACAGAGACAGAGATAGAGCTGTGCCGGCATTGGCGTTGAAGATCACGTAGCAGCGAGGCATGGCGGGCGGCTCTTCCGGGTCAGAGCAGGCAGCGTCCGTGCTGCGGGCTCGAGCGCTTTTTGGGCAGTTCGCCAGTTAATGGTTGAGCAGTGCCGCCGGTTTCATGCCGCGTATCGAGTGGTGGTGCAGGGTACGAAAAAGGGGCGCTCCGATGGGAGCGCCCCTGCAATTTCAGTCCTCCCCAGCCTTTCAGCTGGTGAAGAAGGGCTGCGTGCCGTGCGCCTCGATGGCCTCGGCCAAGCGGCTCAGCGCATGGACATAGGCCGCGGTGCGGCAGCTCGTCGACTTGTCGCGCGAAACCTGCCAGACGGCTGCGCCCTCACGCTCCATGATCACGCGCAGCCGCTCATGGATCTCCTCGACGGGCCAGTAAAAGCCCTGGCGGTTCTGGACCCACTCGAAATAGGACACGGTCACGCCGCCGGCATTGGCGAGTATGTCCGGAAGGACGACGATGCCCTTGCGCTCGAGGATTTCGTCGGCACCCGAGGTGACCGGGCCATTGGCGAGTTCCAGCACCACCTTGGCCTTGATGGAATCGGCATTGCCGTCGTGGATCATATCCTCGAGAGCCGCGGGGACCAGCAGGTCACAATCCTGGGCGATGACGTCGTCGATGCGCTGGACCGAACCGCCAGCCAGAGTGGTCACGGACTGCCCCTTCTTCTTGGCTGCAAGAAGCTGTTCGACATCAAGACCATCGGCAGAGGCGATCGCGCCGCTGGTGTCCGACACGGCAACGATCACGTGGCCGTCGGCCGCGAGCAGACGGGCAATGTGCTGGCCAGCATTGCCGAAACCCTGGATGGCCACGCGCATGCGCGCCGGCAGCCCAAGTTCCCCCGTCAGGTGGCGGACCAGATAGTAGCCGCCACGCGCGGTCGCATCCTCGCGACCCAGCGAGCCGCCGAGTGCAATAGGCTTGCCGGTGATCACCGCCGGGGTGACTTCGTCGACGGTCTGGTTGTATTCGTCGGCCATCCAGCCCATGATCATGGCGTTGGTATAGACGTCGGGGGCCGGGATATCCCGGTCCGGCCCGATGATGCGGGAGAAAGCCTGCATATAGGCGCGCGAAAGACGCTCGAGCTCGGCCTTCGACAGTTCGCGCGGGTTGACCTGCACCGCACCCTTGCCGCCGCCATAGGGCAGGTTCATCACCGCGCACTTGAACGTCATCCAGAACGCCAGCGCCTCGGTCTCGTCCTCGCTCGCCTGCGGATGAAAGCGAATGCCGCCCTTGGTCGGCCCGCGGGTGTCGTCATAACGGCAGCGCCACGACAGGAATGACTTCCGCGACCCATCGTCCATGCGGATCATCAGCCGCATCTTGCTGGTCTCGCGCGGGTATTTCAGCTTCTCGAGCACATCCGGATCGACGTTCAACAGGGATGCGGCTTCGTCGAGCCGCACCAAGGCGCGTGAGAGCAGGGTCTGGGTCACTGTGGGTCTTTCTCCAAATGGAACCGATTGCCGGGGCGGTACGCCCAATTGTCTCTTCCTTCAGCGCTGGCCGGACCACGTGGGTAGGGCGATGAAGGAGGGGTTCAGGTCAGAAGGTCGAAGTCTTTTCCGCTTCGCGGTTGGGAAAGGCGCCGACTGGAGCTCAACACGCTGCCTGTGGCGGTGGGATCGCTGCCCGCGCGCCTTGTCACATGTCAGCGCGCGGGCAAATGTCCTTCGACGGGATGCTCCCGCCAAAAGATCGATTTCGCCGCTGTCGCATGAGCCAACATGGGCCGGAACATGGCCAAAGGGAGCCATGCTGTCAACGCGAGAGTACGCTCGGGTACGGTAAAATCCTGCCCTAGTCGCGGGCGTCTCGCGTGATGATGGAGACCTTGCCTTTCCCTTCGACCACCGCCAGCTTGACCTGGCTTATATCGGTGATGCCGTTCTGCCTGAGATAGCTCGCCAGCTCTTCCTCGGTGATGAACTCACGCTTGAGGTTGGAGCGATTGCCGACTCCGTCTCTGACGACCTCGACGGGCGGTGCCGACACCAGGCGCTCGATCGCGGGGAACCTGAAGCTGAGCATGTTCAAGAGGTAATCGAGGCTCACCAGGGTGAGGATGACGACCATTCCTTCTGTCACTGAGGTGTAGTCGCCGAAGGCACCCGCCGCCCCCTGAGCGATCAGCAGCATGAAGATCAGGTCCATGCGGGCGACTTCTCCGCCGCTTCGCCGGGGCAGGATCCGCATAAGGACGAGGATGCCGAGATAGAGCACCACCGACCGCACTATCAGTTCCGCGACCGGAGTCTGGATCGCGAAAATCTCTCCCCAGTCCGATGGCAGCAAAGGCATCGACCGGCCCTCCTTCGGGATCGTGCCGCGCGGCTAGCCGTGGCACTGACCTGTTTCCAAGAATGCCGAGGGACAAGGATGGCTCCCCCAGGAGCTGCTTCATTGGACGGTTGTGCCTTCGCTGCGTGCTCGAGGAGAACTTCGTTCTACGCCACTCGATTGTCCGGCCGGTTGACTCGTGATCGACTTGCCCACACAGCCAATCTCAAAAAATCTGGAGGACTATCCACGTGAAGCTGGAATCGCTTGCCCTGCACCATGGCTATTCGGCAGAGGCCACCACCAAGGCGGCAGCCGTGCCGCTCTATCAGACGACATCGTACACGTTCGACAACACCCAGCACGGCGCGGACCTGTTCGATCTCAAGGTGGCCGGCAATATCTATACCCGCATCATGAACCCCACCACGGCAGTGCTCGAGGCGCGCATCGCCGAGATGGAGGGGGGTGTCGGGGCTCTCGCCGTGGCGTCGGGCATGGCGGCGATCACCTATTCGATCCAGACGATTGCCGAAGCCGGTGACAACATCGTCTCCATCTCGCAGCTCTATGGCGGCACTTACAACCTGTTCATGCACACCTTCCCCCGCCAGGGAATCGAGGTTCGGCTGGTCGGGTTCGACGACTTCGAGGGCTTCGAGCGGCTGATCGACGGCAAGACCAAGGCGGTGTTCCTTGAGTCGATCGGCAATCCGGCCGGCAATGTCGTCGACATCCAGCGCATCGCCGAGATCGCGCACCGGCATGGCGTGCCGGTGATCGTCGACAATACGGTGGCCACGCCCTATCTCTGCCGGCCATTCGACTTCGGCGCTGACATCGTGGTGCATGCGCTGACAAAGTATATCGGTGGCCACGGCAACTCGATCGGCGGCATCATCGTGGATTCCGGCAAGTTCGACTGGGTGGCCAACAAGGAACGCTTCCCGATCCTGAACCAGGCCGACCCGTCTTATCATGGCGTGGTCTACACCGAGGCGCTGGGGCCGGCGGCCTATATCGGGCGCGCCCGCGTGGTGCCGCTGCGCAATACCGGTTCGGCGCTGTCGCCCTTCAATGCCTTCCTTATCCTGCAGGGTCTCGAGACGCTCGGCATTCGCATGGAGCGGCACTGCGAGAATGCCGAGAAGGTTGCCGAGTATCTGAGCAAGCATCCGAAGGTCAGCTGGGTGAACTATGCCGCGCTGCCCGACAGCCGCTTCAACGAAGTCGCGAAGAAGATCACCAAGGGCAAGGCCTCAGGCATCCTCAGCTTCGGCATCAAGGGTGGCCGCGAGGCGGGTGGGGTGTTCATCGACAACCTCAAGATGATCCTGCGCCTGGTGAATATCGGCGATGCCAAGTCGCTGGCGACGCACCCGGCCAGCACCACCCACCGCCAGCTCAGCCCGGAAGAGCTGGAGCGGGCCGGCGTGTCGGAGGACCTGGTGCGCCTCTCGATCGGCATAGAGCATATCGACGATATCATCGCCGACATCGAGCAGGCGCTGGCCGCGGTCTAGCCATCGTCGCTGGTGTCTACCCGCCGCTGCAGGAAACCGGCGAGTTGCAGCAATTGCTGCTGCAACTCGCTTGGTCCCATCTGCGGCAGAAGGCGTTCGAGCCTTTCCTGAAGCGCAGTTTCGGCCTGGGAGAAGGTCTCCCGGGCTGTTCCTGAACCCATGTTTGCAGCCCCGAGCAGCAGAGCATGGCGGCCATATTCGTGCGCGATGGCGTCGAAGGGTGGCGCCGCCGGTGTGTCTGGCAAGTCGCGCAGATGCAGGCGCAGGGCTGTCCGGAGGGTGGCGCCCACCTCGTCCACCTCCTTCCGGATCGTCTCGGTAAGCACCGAGCCGCTGGCCGGTCCGTCGGCGAGGTAGCAGACGGAAGAGGCGAACTCCGCGGCTCCCTCCTGGTTTTCCAGTGAGGCGACAGCCTCGTCCATGATCTGCCGCACCACGGTGCCTGCCGATTCCACGGCGCGAACCGAGCCCACGCCGGTGCCGGCGTAGAGGGCCATCTGCTCGAGCGCGCCCGTGGTGGTCCGCAGCGGCGAGTCGGTGCTGAAGCGAGGGATGGGACGGCCGTCGTCATGGGCGACCACCGGATCGTGGGCAGCAGCGCTCGTATCGATCGCGCTCTTCAGCACCCGCACTGCGGCGCCGGGCGGCCAGTTGACGTGAAAGGCGTGGGTGAGAACCGTGTCTCCGGCTTCCGCCTTCACCAGCCGGGCTTTGTGGTAGTCGTGGGCGAAGGATTCGCGGCTGGCCAGCAGGGCGGTGCCCAGCATCACGCCCGCCGCGCCCAGCGACAGCGCCGTGACGAGATCGACGCCGGAAGAGAGCCCACCTGCGGCAACCACCGGCACCTCAACGGCATCCACGACCTCCGGCAAGAGCACGCCCAACCGCTGCGTGCCGCGGACGTGGCCGCCGGCTTCGCGGCCCTGCGCGATCAAGATGTCGACGCCGGCCTGCTCGGCCGCCACCGCTTCGTCCACGGAGCCAACCTGCCAGGCGACGCGGATGCCCGCTTGCTTCAGCGTCGCGATGGCGGCGGGGTCGAGATCCCAGAACATGCACACCACCGGCACCGACAGCTCGATGCAGAGTGCGATCTGCTCCTGGAGCAGGGCAGGCGGCGTGGAGAAGGGGATGAGGTTGACGCCGAAACGCTGATGGCGGTCGCGCCGGACCGCTTCCACTTCTCGGCGGATCAGGTCGACGGGTTCGCGCACCATGCCGAGAAAGCCGAAGCCGCCGGCAGCGGCGACGGCTGACACCAGTTCGGACCGCGCGGGGCCGCCCATGCCGGCGGAGAGGATGGGGACGCGGCAGTCGAGCAGGGCGCAGAGCTTGGCGCTGGCCGGCGTCCTCATGATCTTGTGTCCGCCGACGTCGTTCCAAGCCGGGCCGAAATCGCTATGGTCCCTCGCATGTCCTCTCCCTTGCAGTCTCGTTTTGCGCCTCGGGTAGCCGATGCATCCTGCGCCAAGCCAGGCGAGGATGATAGGTCTACGCCCGATGGGCAGGATGTCGACGCCGTGGTGGCGGCGGCGCGCGCCTGCAGGCTTTGTGCGGACCAGTTGCCGCTGGGTCCTCGCCCGGTGCTGCAGGCCAGCGCCACCTCGCGACTGCTGATCATCGGCCAAGCCCCCGGCACCAAGGCACATGCGAGTGGCCTTCCCTGGGACGACCAGAGCGGCCAGCGGCTGCGCGACTGGATCGGCCTTTCCGAGGCACGGTTCTATGATCCGGCTGCCGTGGCCATTGTTCCGGCCGGGCTGTGTTATCCCGGTTCTGTCCGTGGCGGCGGCGACAACCCGCCGGTGCCAGCCTGCGCTCCGCTGTGGCATCCGCGCATCCTGCCGCTGCTCCGCAACGTGCGGCTGACGCTGCTGGTGGGACTTCACGCCCAAAAGCTGTTCCTGTCCGGTTCCATGCCACTGACGGAAAGAGTGCGGCTCCACCCGGCCGACTCGCCGCTGCTGCCGCTGCCGCATCCGAGTTGGCGGGTGGTGGGCTGGATGCGCAAGAACCCATGGTTCGAAGCCGAAACGCTGCCGCAGTTGCGGGCGCGGGTGGAACAGGCGCTGGGCGGATGACGGTGCTCACTCCTTGCCACCGGGGTAGGTGACGCCATTCCCGCCCACCATGGCGCCCGGAGTCAGGGTGGCCGCCGGAACATCATCGGGGCCCATGATGTGGAACACGCTGAACCCGCGGGCGAGCAGGTGATCGGCGATGATGCGGCGGTGGCAGCGCCACCAGACCGCTTCGGCGCACATGATCGCAGCACGACCGGTGGTGCCGAGTTCGATCAGTTGCCCGAGGCCTTCACGAAAGGCATCGGACTGGGTGTAGTCGGCATAGTTGCGGAAGCTCTGGTTGCGCCAGAGGGCATTGGCGGACTCGTCGGCCGGTTTCTGCCGGCCGCGGAGACCGCCCAGGCCGGCGATATGGCCATAGCCGATCTGGTAGGGGGCGAGGCTGGCCCCCAGCGTGTCGAGGTTGAACTGCGGATTGGTGCGCGAACGCGGGACGGTGCGGACATCGACCAGGTGCCGGATGTCGGACTGCCGGAGCAGCGCCGCGAACTCCTCGAGGGAGCGGGTGGAGTGGCCTATGGTGAAGAACGGCTGCATCGGCTGCTCGCAGGAAGGGAGCGCCGCCGGTATTGGCCGGGAGGGGAACAGGTCGGAATGGTGGAGCTGAGCGGGATCGAACCGCTGACCTCGTCATTGCGAACGACGCGCTCTCCCAACTGAGCTACAGCCCCGTTCCGACGGCGCCTGATATGAACAATAATCCGCTTGAGGGCAAGAGGGTTCACACCTCGGCCCAGCCGCCCTCCCGCTCACTTCTGAAGATGGCGTCGAGCACGCGCATCGAAGCGATCGAGTCCTCGATGCCCCAGGGCAGCTTATGCTCGCCGAGCACCGCGAGGGCGAAGGCTTCTGCCTGTTCGGTGTACTGGTCGCAGGCGGGCAGGATCTCGCGCCGGGCGAGGGAGCCATCGAAGGGAGCGCCGGTGTCGACGGTGATGGCGGTGCGCTCGTCGGGCGGGGCGTTGAAGGGGATGACGATCTCGAGCTTGGCCTTGCTGCCGAAGACCTGCACGCGCTGGTGGCCGGCAAGCTGGGTGGAGCAGGTAAAGCTGAGCTGCCGACCGCCGCCGAAATCAGCGATCACGGTAGCCAGCCGATCGGTGCCGAAATCGGGATCGCGCTCCACCAGCGAGACGACCCGGTCCGGCTCGCCCTCGAACAGGAACCGGCCGGCAGTCACCGGATAGCAGCCGATGTCGAGAATGCCGCCGCCGCCGATGTCGGCCTGGTTGCGGACATTGGCAGGATCGACATTGTGGTAGGCAAAGACGGCGTTGATGGCACGCACCTCGCCGAGTTCGCCGGAGCGGACGATCTCGCGGGCCCGGAGCCATTGCGGGTGGAAGCGGATCATGAAGGCTTCAAGCACGATCCGGTCGGGCGGGCAGGCGCGCAGCCCTTCCGCTTCGGCCGCGGTGCGGGCGATCGGCTTCTCGCACAGGACATGCTTGCCGGCCTTAGCCGCAGCGACCGTCATCGGCACATGCAGGTGGTTGGGCAGCGGGTTGTAGATGGCGTCGATGTCGGGATCGGCGAACAGTTCCTCGTAGGAGCCATACGCCTTGGGAATGCCGAGTCGGGCCGCTGCCGCCTGAGCCTTGCCGAGGTCGCGCGAGGCGATGGCGACCACTTCGGAATGAGCCGATTTCTGGATGGCGGGCGTGACCTTCTGCATGCCGATATTGGCGGTGGACAGAATGCCCCAGCGGACCTTGCGCATCGTGGTTCTCCCTTTTGGGTGAGGGGTAGCGTGAGTGGGTGTGCTTTGCCAGCGGCTTTGTCCGCCGGGTTGTCGCCCGTCGGTTGGTATGGAGGCGGAGCCCCGAGGCGGTGGCGCCTCTGAGAATTTACTTAGTGAGACGACATCGCCTCGGGGCGCCGGTTTTTGGATGCGCACGCCGGCCTGATCCGGCGGGACCCACGCAGGACAGCGACGTCCCCGTGCCCGGCTCCTCCCGCCACTGTTCGCTGCAGGCCGCCCCGTCGCGGAAGAGATGGGTGCATTGTAGGCACAGGTGGAGGAGGTGGGGATTATTTCTGTGGGCGCATCCTTGCGCTGGGTCTTATTGGCGCGAGGATAGCCCGGCGCGGAGCCGCACAGCTCCGGCGCCGGGCGGCGGGCGGGCCTGGTGGGGATTGGCCATAAAGGCCGTAGCTTATCTTGCCCCCCGCTGCAGACCTTTCCGGCCATCCGAACGGTAGAGAGGCCTTTGACGGCCGCAAATAATCCAGGACGAACGGACAGCAAGCATGAGCATGAACTCCAACGATCCACGTTTCAACCACATCGTCGCTTTCGAGGTAAGCAAGGCCCATCTGGTGGTGCATACCCTGCCGGCCGACAGCCAGAAGATCATCCCGAACACCCCTATTCAGGTGCGCCGCCTACTCAGGGCAGAACAGCGCGTCAGCGCCAGGCTTGGCACCGGCCCCTTGCTGGTGGTGTGCGAGGCGACCGGCGGATATGAGCGCCATGTGCTGTCCGAGGCGGTCGCACTGGGTCTAGCCGTTCACCGGGCCCATGGCAGCCGTACTCGGCTCTTCGCTCGCTTCAACGGCAAGCTAGCCAAGACGGATGCGATCGATGCCCGCCTGATCGCCCGCTATGGTCTGACCCCCGGACTGGAACTTTACCAACCGCCCAGCCCCGAGCAAGCCGCCCTGCGTCAACTCCGCCGGCGCCGTGACGAGCTCGCCCAGATGCTGCGAATGGAGGCCAACCGTAGCGAACACGCCAGTCTCAAGCGCTTGCAAACCTCGATCCAGCGCCACCAGACCTGGCTCAAAGGGGAACTGCAGGCCATTGAGACCGAGATCGAAGCCCTCATCAAGAAAACCCCTGAACTGCAGCGCAAAGCTGGCTTGATGCGATCACTCAAGGGCGTGGGGCCACACACCACGGCCGCTATCCTGGCTTACCTCCCCGAGATCGGCTCCATTTCGAAAGCTACCGCCGCGGCCATTGCCGGCCTAGCCCCTATCGCCAACGACTCCGGCCAACTCACCGGCAGGCGGCGCATCGGCGGAGGACGCGCCGACCTCAGATCCAGCCTCTACATGGCCGCCCTCGTCGCGCGCCAACGCAACCCTGCAATTCGGGCTTTCGCCGACAGCCTCAAGGCAAGAGGAAAGCCAAGCAAGCTCGTCCTCGTCGCCGTCATGCGCAAGCTCATCGTCATCCTCAACGCCATCGTCGCCTCAGGACAGCCCGCACGAACTTGACAAGACAAGACGGTAGATAAGCGGGATAGATTTGTGGGCTTCTCGCCGCCGCGGGTGCTCCCCTCCCCCTTGAGGGGAGGGGTTGGGGGTGGGGGTCGTAGTTCGGGGCAGGAGCCGATCGACCCCCTCCCCGGCCCTCCCCTCAAGGGGGAGGGAGGGCAGAACACGGACACCGTGGTTGTCTGAGCAACGACACCAGGGCCATTCGGACGTAGCCCTCATGGCTTCTCACCTGAAATCGCCCCACTGGAGCGATTTAGCCTTCGGCCGGCTCGAAGCCCCCGCGAGCGGAGGGACGGGCCGGTGGGTGCCGGGATGCCGAGGCAAACTCGATGCAACCGCTTCCCCGCTTGCGGGGGGAGGATGGGTGGGGGTGTGTGAGCTCAGAACAAGCTCAGTGTCATTCCCGCGGAAGCGGGAATTCAGGTTGAGAGGATTGCACCACTACCTGGCGGCCGTTGAGGCATCTCAGGATGGGCCCCCGCTTTCGCGGGGGTGACATCGGGGCGAGGGTGGTGAAGGGCCCGAGACATTGCAACCATGGCACCCCCGCCTTTGCCGTTCGGGCAGAGATTCAGACCAGGACGTTAGTGGTCCTCGTGGGCGTCGGCGACGCCGAGGCGCCAGTAGCCGGCGGCTTTGATGTAGTCGGGGCGGAAGCCGCGGTGGTCGGCGAGATGGGCGCGGATCGCCTGGGCCATGGTGACTTCGCCGGCGATATAGGCGTAGGCGTCGCCGGACGGGAAATCGAGGCTGCGGAGGCGGTCGAGCACCAGAGTGGTGGTGCCGGCGGGACGGCCGTTACGGTGGACATAGTGGAGGTCGAGCGCCGCCGCGGTGCGGAATTGCTGCTCTTCGGCCGCGTTCTCCACTTCGATGACCGCAACAGCATGAGCGTCTGCCGGCAGTTCCTCGATGCGGCGGCCGATGGCGGGCAGAGCGGTTTCGTCGCCGGCCAGCAGGTACCAGTCATAGGCCATGGGCACCACGACGGATCCGCGCGGCCCGCCGATGACGAGCTTGCTGCCGACAGCGGCATTGGCTGCCCAGGTGGAAGCAGGGCCGTCGCCGTGCAGCACGAAATCGAGCTCGATGGTGCCCTTTTCGACGTCCCAATAGCGCGGGGTGTAATCGCGCATCTCCGGCCGCTCACCGGGAGCATATTCGGCGCCGTTTGGCCCGATGCGGACCAGCTTGGGCTCGACGCCTGCGGGGAAGAAGAAGGCCTTGATGTGATCGGCGTGACCCGGGGAGGCGAAGCCTTGCATGTCGCCCGTGAAGGTGAACCGGCGCATGCGCGGGGTTACGTCGGTCACGGCGGTCACGGTCAAGAGGCGCTGGCGGGTCTCGTGGCGGATGCGCTGCGGCGCGCGCAGGTCGATGCTCTCGGTGGTCATGCTTAATCCTGATCCAATACGTCAGGGTTTATGATGGTCGGCGCAGCAACGCAAGCGGTCGGAACCGCTCCGCCTCAGGCCAAATGGCCCAGCATCCGGTCCTGCTCCTGCCGGAGGGCGAAGAGGCGGGTGGTGGTGTCGGGCTGGGCGTTGGCGGTGGTCAGCAGCTCGCCTTTCCTGACCGGCGCGGTGACGCGGCCGCCTTCGAGCAGACCGACCGGAACGGCGCCCTGGCTGCGGGCGTCAGTGGCGGCCATGGCGTAGGAGCGATAGCAGGTCTCGCCGATGGCATCGAGCATTTCGCCCGCGACGAGGTCGCGCTTGGCGACGGCGCAGACCTCGGCCACCGGCTTTGGCAGTGGCACCATGTCGGTCTTGCCGGTCAGCATGATGCGGGCACAGGTCAGCGGCACTTCGAGGCTGGTGAGGTGGTAGGGCCGGAAGAAGGCGTAGTAGGGCCCGTGGCCGATATGCAGGTCGTCCATGCGCTCGATGATGCGCGGATGCTCGGCCTTGACGATCACGAAGACGCCGGGCGCGACGCCCTTGCCGACGGTGAAGTCGACCACGCCGGACGAGTTGAGGATGCCGCCATCTTCCTTCGGGATCAGCACCTTGACCATGTCGTCACGATCGGCGCGAGGCCCGTGCATGCCGGGCACGTCCGGCAAGAGGCCAGTGGCGTTGGCGATGGCGGTCATTTCCACGGCGGTCTTGGAGCCGTCGACGAATTCGACCAGCATGCGGGGGTTCATGTTCCGGCGGGCGGCTTCCTCGCGGTAGTCGTCGGGGACAGCGTCGTGGCGGAGAGGATTGTTCTTGCCCTTGCCGGCGGCGACCACGGGAAGGCCGAGCGCGGTGACGAACTCGATCAGCTCCATGCAGGAGCTGGGCTCGTCGCCGGCACCGACAGAGTAGACGACGCCGAGCCGGTCGGCCTGCGCCTTGAGATAGGGCCCGATAGTGACGTCGGCCTCGACATTCATCATGACGAGGTGCTTGCCGTGCTCCATGGCCGTAAGGTCGTAGTCGGCGGCGACGCCCGGCTTGCCGGTGGCGTCGATGACGACGTCGATATTGGGAGTGGTGACCAGGGTTTCGGCGCTGGTGATGGCGATCTTGCCCGACTCGATGGCGGCGGTAGCCTGTGCCGGCGTATCGACCACCTTGCCCATGGTATCCTCGCCATAAGCGATGCGCATGGCATCGAGCGCGGTGTGCGGCCGGCGGGTGGCGACGGCAGCCATCTCGATGCCGCGCATCAGCGACATCTGGGTGACGAGATCGGTACCCATCTCTCCCGAGCCGATCACACCGACGCGGATTGGCTTGCCGCTGTCGGCGCGGGCAGCCAGGTCGCGGGCAAGCCCGGTAAGGGCGATGGGTCGGGTCATGTTCTCAAACCAGTCTCGGGAAAAGCACAACGGGGTTAGCCCTGCCGCGGCTCCCACCGCAAGGGAAAAGCCTGCACCGGGGGCTGCTTAGCACTTCTTAAACCGTTCCCGAGGAAACTGCGGGCGGGAGAGTTTCTCCGGGGGCAGCTCACACATGGTCAGCAAGGCGAAGAAAAGCGTCGCGCTGCCGGCGATCGTCGATCTCGACTCGCTGGATGGCATCCGTGACGGGTTGATTGACGCCATCGAGGAGGGACCGGTGACGGTGAATGCCGGCGCCGTGGAGCGCGTGTCGACCAATGCCCTGCTCATGCTGATCAGCGCCGCGGAAACCTCACGCAAAAACCAATTCGAGTTCAGAATTGAGCAGCCGAGCGCGGCCATGACGACTGCGATCGAGCGGCTGGGCCTTGGGGCCCAGTTTTCAGGGATGATGGAACAATGACGAGTTTGCGGGTTCTCACGGTCGATGATTCACGGACCATACTGGCGATGCTGCACCATACGCTCAGCAATGCCGGGTTCGAGGTGCTGCAGGCCGAGGACGGCAAGCAGGGACTCGATGTGCTGAACCGCGAGCAGGTCGACGTGGTGATCACCGACATCAACATGCCGGTGATGGACGGCATCGAGTTCATCAAGAACGTGCGGGCCAGCGGACAGTACCAGAGCCTGCCGATCCTGATCCTCACCACCGAGACCTCGCAGGACAAGCGCGACCAGGGCAAGGCCGCCGGGGGGACGGGCTGGATCGTGAAGCCGTTCGATCCGGAGAAGCTGATCAGCGTCATCCACCGGGTCGTCCACTGATTATGGCAGGGCCATCCAGAAGGGTGGGGCAGTTATCCGCATGAGCGAGCTCGACGACTTCAAAGCCACCTATTTCGATGAATGCTCGGAACTGCTCACCGAACTCGAAGAGCAGTTCTCGGCCATCGAAGAGGGCGAGCGCGACGCGGACCGGCTGAACGCGGTGTTCCGGGCGATCCATTCGATCAAGGGCGGTGCTGGTGCCTTCGGCTTTTCGGCGCTGGTGGGCTTTGCGCATGCCTATGAGACGCTGCTCGACTATGTGCGCGACGGCCGCGTCGAGATGAGCGACGACGTCGTGGCGCTGTGCATCCGCGCCAACGACATCGTCGCCGACTATGTGAAGGCGGCGCAGGACGACGTGGCGCTGCCGGCCGACTACGGCCAGGAAGAAAAGGCTCGCTTCGACGCTCTGGCGCGTGGCGAAACCGCTGCCAGCGACGACGAAGGCGGAGAACCGCTCGAGGAGTTCGACATCGACTTCACGCCGGTGCGCGTCGATCTCGATGCACTGATGGACGGCGAAGCGCCGGTGGAGGATGCCTTCGAGGCACCGCCGCTCCAGGGCGAGGACGGCCACTGGGAAATCCGCTTCGTGCCCCACCGGGCGCTCTATGCACGGGCCAACGATCCGCTGCTGCTGTTCCGGGAACTGGCGGCGCTGGGCGAAATGCATGTGCGGGCGGTCTTGTCCGACATTCCGCCGCTATCGGATTTCGAGCCCTTCGCCGTTTATTGCAGTTGGGAAATCACGCTGGTGTCCGCGGACGTGACCGAAGCCGCGATCCGCGAAGTGTTCGAGTTCGTCGACGGCGACTGCGACATCACCATCACCCAGCTCGGGGCCGGTGCCGTGGCGCCGGTGCCGCGCTCGGTCGCGGTGAGAGCGGAGCCGGAGCCGGCCGACGACGGCTACGATGTCGCGAGCCTGCTTGCTCTGTCGGAAGAGGAAGTGGCAGCGACGCAAGGCCGCAAGCCTGCCGTGGATCCGCTGATCCGCTCCGAAGTGCCGGATGTGGCGCCGGAGGCCGAGGCCGAAGAGGATACATTCGACGAGCCGCCGGGGCTCAGCTTCAGTGACCTCGTCGCAACCGTGGCGCCGCCGGCCAACATTGCCGAGGTGGCGGAAGAGCCCAGCGTGCCCGCCAGCGCTCCGCCCAAGGCAGCCGCCGCCCCTGTCAGCGACGGCGAAGAGCACGAGCGGCGCAGCCAGAGCGTCCAGTCGATCCGCGTCGACCTCGACAAGGTGGACCGGGTCGTTAACATGGTGGGTGAACTCGTCATCACCCAGTCCATGCTGACCCAGCAGATGGATGAGACGCTCAGGGCCCGCTACACCGAACTGGTGCGCGGACTCGAAGTGCTGGCGCAGACCACCCGCGGCCTGCAGGACTCCGTTATGGCGATCCGCGCCCAGCCGGTGAAATCGGTGTTCAGCCGCATGCCGCGCCTGGTGCGCGAACTGGCGCAGAAGACCGGCAAGAAGATCAAGCTCGAGACCATTGGCGAGAACACCGAAATCGACAAGACGGTGATCGAGCAGCTGAGCGATCCGCTCACCCACATGATCCGCAATTCGGCCGACCACGGCATCGAGTCGCCGGAGCGCCGGCTTGCCGCGGGCAAGGCCGAGAGCGGCACCATCCGTCTGTCCGCGGAGCAGGCCGGCGGCAACATCCTGATCGTGGTGGAAGACGATGGCGGTGGCATCAACCGCGAGCGCGTGCTGCAGGTGGCGCGGAACAAGGGCATCGTCGCTGCCGACCAGCAGCCGACGGACGAGCAGATCGACCAGTTAATCTTCGCGCCCGGCTTCTCGACGGCTTCGGAAGTCAGCGACATTTCCGGCCGCGGCGTCGGCATGGATGTGGTGTTGTCGAACATCAAGAAGATCGGCGGCTCGGTGCATGTCCGGTCCTGGACTGGCAAGGGCACGCGCATGACGCTCCGGCTGCCGCTGACGCTGGCGGTGCTCGACGTGATGCTGGTCAAGGTCGGCGCCGGGCCCTATGTGGTGCCGCTCTCTTCGATCGTGGAAACCATGCAGTGCTCGCGCGCCAGCTTCGAGCGCGTGCCTTCGGGCGGACGGGTGCTACAGGTGCGCGGCGAATATGTGCAGGTTGTCGACCTGGCCGAGCGCTTCGGCCTGCCGACGGACCTGCCGGCCGACGACCGGTTCGTGGTGCTGTGCGAGACGGAAGGCAGCCACAAGCTGGCGCTGATCGTCGACGACATCATCGGCCAGCAGCAGGTCGTGATCAAATCGCTGGAAGAGAACTTCGAACGCGTGGACGGCATTGCCGGCGGCACGATCCTGGGCGACGGCAATGTCGCGCTGATCGTGGACGTGCAGGGGCTGAGGACCACGCAGATTCACAAGAACGCCGCGTGAGCGGAGACTGGTATTTTGCGTTGCCGGACAGAAGGCCGGCAGAAAGGCCGTGATGCAAATGGAAGCCCTGAACCTGCGGGACGACCTCTCCGACAAGACTGCCGTAGCGGGCCAGAACTCGCTGCAGCTGATCGCCTTCTCGATCGGCGAACAGACCTATGGCGTTGAAATCACCACCGTGCGCGAAATCCGCGCCTGGAACGGAGCGACACCGCTGCCGAACACGCGCGAATTCGTGCGCGGGGTGATCAACCTGCGCGGCACCATTGTGCCGATCTTCGATCTTCGCGCCCGGTTCGGCGATGGCCTCACTTCGCCCACCAAGAACCATGTGGTGGTGGTGATGAGCGTCGGTGACAAGTGGATCGGCATCCTCGTCGATGCCGTGAGCGACATCCTCACCGTTTCCAAGGACGACATCCACAACGTGCCGGAGGGCAACTCCATCGACACCGAACTGCTCAACGGCATCGTCACTCATGACAGCCGCATGGTCGGGCTGATCGACCTGCACGCGGTGGTCTCCGGCGCGCGGATGGACAACTAACAGGCCCTGCCCACCAGGCGGTTCCCGGCTTCGGGAACTGCCACTATCTATTTCCGCGCGATTGCTGTAGTCTGATCTGGCTAAGCGGGTCTGCGCTGCCCGTCGTTCATTTGCACCCTGTCCATCGGATGTTCCTGTTCGGATTGAGTTGCTCCGCCCCGGAGCGGCTGCGCCAAGGACGACGGCCGTGCACGCCCTTTCCCATATCGACTCGGTGCTCATCATCGAGGACGAGTATTTCATCGCCTCGGAACTTGCCGAAACCTTCAGCCGCCACGGCGTGCCGACGGTGGAGATTGCAGCAGGCATCGCTCAGTGCCTGGCGTTGCTGGAGCAAAAGGCCATCGACTTCGCGACGGTTGACGTCAACCTGAGGGATGGCTGGTGCGAAGAGCTGGTGGAGGAACTGGCCGCCCGCTCGATCCCCTTCGTCTATGTCAGTGGCTATGCTCCGGAGGACCGACCCGGGCTGCGGCGGGCCGCTTGGATCCGCAAGCCGGTGGACGAACAGGAACTGCTCGCCGCAATTCTCGCAGCTCGACCAGCCAAGGCGACTTCCGCCGGCCAAAGCGAGGACTCGTCTCCGGCGCTCTGAGCGCCCGCAGCTCTAGAACAGCTCGACTTCGCCGTGGCTGGGGTGAACTGTTGCTATGCCGGACAGGGCGGGAACGCGAAGCTCATCCAGGGTGAGCCCGGCCCAGATCTCTTCATAGTCGCTCGGTGGCGCAGACGGAGGCAGCAAGGCGAACTGCCGCACTGCAAGAGCCATGTTGCGGCAACGCTGCTCGATCCGGTCCTGACCCTGGATTGCGGTGATGATCATCTGGACCGCTTCGCGGACGGCGGGATTGCTGACGAGTTGATCGTCTCCCAGAACGTCCAGCGCTTCGGTGATCCCCTCCAGCATGGAAGAAGACTGGCGCGCCGTTTCGTCCAATTCCCTCGCCAGTTTCTGCAAAGACATAGATACCTATCCCGAGCCCACTGCGGGTACCCTAGGGCGTATTCCTAAAGCTCTTATTGCCAGCCTCCGCAGCGCCGTGACGTGGTTAGCGTTTGGCTAACGAGTTGACGGTAGCATCGGAAATACTGGGCGTTCCGGGTACGACAAAGGCGTCAGATGGTTGCGGTGCATTCTCTCCCCCCCGAATTCGATCGCGGGGTGGTCACCACCGTGCACCAGGGGGACTGCCACGTCGGCGATGTGCCCGATGTCACCTTCTCGACGGTGCTGGGCAGTTGCATCTCTGCCTGTGTGCGCGACCGCGTCGCCAATGTCGGCGGCATGAACCACTTCCTGCTCGCCGAGCAATCCGGCTCGGCCCGGGATCGCTATGGTGCCTCCGCCCGCTATGGCGCCTTCGCCATGGAGCAACTGATCAACAAGGTGCTGAGCCGCGGCACGGGCAAGAAGCAGAACCTGGAAATCAAGATCTTCGGCGGCGGCAAGATCAATTCGGCCCTCGATGACGTGGGCGCCAAGAACATCGAGTTCATCCGCCAGTTCCTGTCGGTCGAAGGCTATGTGGCGACCAGCGAGGACGTCGGTGGTACCTATGCCCGCCGTGTGTTGTTCAAACCCTATTCCGGACGGGCCTTCGTCAAGCGCCTCGACAGCGATCTCGGCGCCTCGGTGGCTCGTGAAGAAATGGCACTCGCCCGCCGTCGCGTTATCGCTCCCGTGCCCGCCGACGACATCGAACTGTTCTAGGCGCCGAGCCGTTCATCTTCGGACAAGATCGATCAAGCAGATGTTTCCGGTCGCGACGACCTGAAAGGGTTGGTTAACCATGAAGGTTTACTTTGCCTTCATGTTCAAAGCCCCCGTTGCGATCGTTGGCCCTACCCCATGGTCCGGTTGAACCAGGCACTGATCAGCAATGGCATTTGGGTCGGTGCCGCCGCCGTGAGCGGCGGGATGTTCTTCGCCATCGGTCCCGGGACAGCGTTCATGACCATGGCAGGCAGCCTGGTGGGGCTTGCCGCTGCCGGTACCATGGCTCTGGCGGTCATGGCAGAACGGCAGGAGCAGCAAGCACTGGCAGCCCTGGCACTGGCCGCCGGGCTAAGTGAACATCCCGACGAGCCGCTGACGATCGCCGGCATCGTGAGCCGCATGGGTAAGCGGCTCGAGAAGGCGCATACCTTCAAGGCGGCCATCGCCAGCATGCGACTGCCCGCGGCGGTGGTCGACGAGGGCGGCAGGGTGCTGGCAGCCAGCGCGGGACTGGGCCAGCTGGCTCCGGACGCCGGTGAAGGCGGGACGCTGAATGGCCTGTTCGGCGCCGGCTACCTTGAGGCTGGCGGCGGGGCGCCCGAGGAGGCGCTGGTGACGCTCGGTGGCCGGCGCTTCCAGATGCGTCGGCACGACCTCACGGCTTCCCGCTCGCTGATCGAGCTCGAGCCGGCAGGCAGCTATATCGAGGATGATGATCTCGACGCGGTGGCGACGGCCATTGGCGCCGGACAGACAAGCTTTCGCTTCCAGCAAACTGCGGTGCAAGGCCAGCGGGCGCTCGCGGCCCTCAATAGCGGAATGGCGCGACTGGACGATCACCTGGCCCGGTTGGCGGAAGTGGCGGCTGGCGGCGATCTGCCGGACGCTCTTTCCGGACCGCTTGGACAGATCGGCAAGCGGCTGGGCGAGCAGGCGCGATCGCTCGCGGCACAGCTCTCGGACGAAAGGGCGCAGCGCAGCACGGTGGAGCGGCGTCTGCAGCGGGTGGCACAGCTGGTGGAAACCTTCGAGGCGCGGGCCGGGGAACTCGGAGCGCTGGTCAGCGAGGGTGGCGCCGAGGTGATGCAGGGTGGCCTGGTGCTTGCCGATGGCGCCGATCGCCTGCGACGGGCGACCCTGCGCGGCCGCAAGGCGCGGGAACTCGCCGGAGATGCCGATCTTGCAGCGCGGCGGGTCGGTGCGGCGATGGGGGAGATCAACGGTATCACCGCGCAGATCGACCAGATGGTCGCCACCATCGAGGACATTTCCTTCCGCACCAACCTCCTGGCTTTGAATGCGGCGGTTGAGGCGGCGCGTGCCGGTGAGAGAGGAGCGGGCTTTGCCGTGGTGGCGGACGAGGTGCGGCAACTGGCGCAACTGAGCAACCGTTCCGCCAAGGACATCCGCGCCGCTGTCGGCCGCGGGCGGGCACAGGCGGAAGCGGGAGTGAGCGAGGCGGAGGGACTGCAGAAAATGGTCGCCGAGCTCGAGGACCATTTACGCAATCTAAGCAATGAGACCGATACGATCGCCATCACGCTGGAAGGCGGGGAGGCTTCGCTGAAGCAACTCGGCGGGCGGATGATGGCGCTCGGCGCGGCACCGGCAGAACAGCCGGAGCAGTTGGCACGCGCTTCCTGAAAGCGCACGCGGCAGAAGGCGGCGGAACGGGGTAGGCCAGTATGGAACCGGGAGAAATCTCCCTCAGCGATCGCGAGTTCAGCCGCGTCAAGGCTCGTGTCTACCAGGTGGCCGGCATCTCGCTCAGCGAAGCCAAACGCACGCTGGTGGTGTCCCGTCTCAGCAAGATCGTCAGGGCGCTCGGGCTGCCGAGCTTCGATGCCTATCTCGACTATCTCGAGCGTGGCGGCACTGCCGAGGACGGCCAGAACTTCGTCAACGCGCTGACCACCAATCTTACGCGCTTCTATCGCGAAGACCACCATTTCGAGCATCTGCGTTCCTATGTGGGCACGCTGATGACGGAGCGCCCGCGTGGCGCGCGGCTGCGGATATGGTCGGCGGGGTGCTCCACCGGACAAGAGCCCTACACGATCGCGATGGACTTGCTGTCGGTCTACCCCGAACTGAAGCGGTGGGACTTCCGGATTCTGGCGACCGACATCGACACGGCGGTGATCGCCAAGGCCGCGAGGGGCATCTACCCCGAGAGCGAGCTCAACGGGCTCTCCGTCGAGCGGCAGCGGCTGTTCGAGCGTCCCGGCGACGGCAGCATTCACGTGCCCGCCGCAGCGCGCGAGCTGGTTTCGTTCAAGCCCCTTAACCTGATCAGCGCACCCTGGCCGATGAAGGGGCCGTTCGACGCCATTTTCTGCCGCAACGTCGCAATCTATTTCGACAAACCCACACAGGGCGAGGTGTTCGGCCGGCTGGGCCGGATGCTCGCACCGGAGGGGTTCCTTTATATCGGGCACTCCGAGAATCTCGGGTCCGGCGGCGAGGGATTCCGCCTCGTCGGCAAGACCATCTACCAATCGCGTGAACCCCTTCGCAAACGAGCAGCCGCATGAGCATCAAGGTCCTTGTCGTCGACGATTCGGCGCTGATCCGTGAGGTGCTGTCGCGGATGCTCAGTCGCGACGGCGATATCGTGGTGGTGGGCACGGCAACCGACCCGATCGATGCGCGCGAGAAGATCAAGGCGCTCGATCCGGACGTGGTGACGCTGGACATCGAAATGCCCAACATGAACGGGCTCGCCTTTCTCGAGAAGCTGATGCGGCTGCGTCCGACGCCGGTGGTGATGGTGTCGACCCTCACCAAGAAAGGCGCGAGCGAGACCTTGCTGGCACTGGAACTCGGGGCGGTGGATTTCGTCGCCAAGCCCAGCGCCGAGTTCGAGGGCGGGATCGAGGCCTTCGGGGCAGGGCTGAGGGACAAGATACGGGCCGCTGCGAAGTCGGATGTGCGCGGGCGCGCCATCGGCCGGGCCGACGCGCCCAGGATGTCCATCAAGACCGCGGCCGCACCGAATGGGGCGCTGATCGCACTCGGCGCGTCCACCGGCGGCGTCGAAGCGATCCGCACCGTGCTGGCGGAGCTGCCGGCGGACTGCCCGCCTGTGGTCATCGCCCAACACATGCCGGCTGGTTTCACGAATCGCTTCGCGGCACGGCTCGACGAGCTCTGCGCGCTCACGGTGGTGGAGGCTGCCGATCGCATGCCGCTCGTCGCGGGCCACGCCTATGTGGCTCGTGGTGACTACCATTTGCGGGTCGAGCGCAGCTCGGGCCAGCTCAAGGCGCGGCTGGCGCAGGATGACCTCGCCTCGGGGCACCGACCGAGCGTCGATGTGCTGTTCGAATCGGTGGCCCGTACCGTTGGTCCGCTGGCGGTGGGCGCGATCCTCACCGGCATGGGCCGGGACGGAGCGCGAGGGCTGAAGCTGATGCGGGATGCGGGCGCCTATACGGTGGGCCAGAACCAGGCCACGGCGCTGGTTTACGGCATGCCGCGGGTCGCTTTCGAGGAGGGTGCGGTGGTGGAACAGGCGCCGCTCGAAGCGATCGCCGGCCGGTTGGCCAACGCCCTTGTACGGCTCAAGACCGCGGCCTGACCGGGCCGAGGCATGCAATGCCCAGGGCCGGATTGAGAGATTTGTAACGCTTGCCCTTCTAGACTTCAGACACAGAAGGAACGGGGCCGCAAGCCGGCTCCGTGGCGCCAAGAAGGTGTATACGAGACCATGCCCAAAGCCAGCGCTCTCAGCGTCCTCGTCGTCGACGACCAGCAGTCCATGCGCGGGATATGCAAGTACATTCTCACTCAGCTGGGCTTCAAGGACATCATCGAGGCCAAGAGCGGCCGTGACGCTCTGGGCAAGCTCGAAAAAACCAATGTCGACCTGATCATTTCCGACTGGAACATGGAAGACATCGACGGGTTGACCCTGCTCAAGGTCATCCGCAAGCATCCGCGCACCCAGTCGATGCCCTTCATCATGGCCACCGGCCGCTCCGACAAGGAGCAGGTGAAGGAAGCCATCTCGTTCGGCGTGAACAACTACATCATCAAACCCTTTGACGCTTCGACCATGAAGAAGCGGATCGAGGCGGTGATCGGGGCGCTGACCTGAGGTCAGTAGTCGTACCGGATTCGAGCGAGGCCGTCCGCAAGGGCGGCCTCGATGCATTTTGGAGGCACGGTGCCGAAAAAGCGGGCACGGCGCCACACCCCGTAAGGACTGATTAAGTCGACGACGTATATCGTTGCAACGGTGCCGGTTTCTGCCGGTGGGGGAATTTCCTTGTCTCGGGTAGACGCCGATGGCGCGCCGCAGAAGCGGCGGCCGGGACAAGTCACACGGAGTGATAGGATGCGTTTGCTGCCGCAGTTGAAGATCGCACAGAAGTTGCCGCTGGCACTGGTGGGGTCGGCCCTGGTGGTCAGCGCCGGGGTCGGCATTGCCAGCTACTTCATCGGCCTCGGCACGGTGCAGGAACAGCGCGACCAGTCGATGCAGGCGGCGCTCAACACCGCCAGCGTGATGGTCAGCGACTATTATCATAGCGCGGAGGTCGACCTCAGGCTGTTCGTGCAGCGCTCCGATACCGTTGCGGCGATGAAGGGCCTGACCCGCGCACTGGACGAACTGCGCATGGGTCTCAAGGACCGCGCCGCCCCGCAGTTGCAGGCGGCTTATGGGACCGAGAGCCCCAATCCTGAAGACCGCGCGTCGGTCGACAGTGTCGGCATCAAGGGCGCGACCTATGACGCGCCGCACAAGCGCTTCCATCCCGGCTTCCGCACGCTGATGCAGGAGCGGGACTATAGCGACGTGCTGCTGATCAGCGCTGCCGGCGACGTGGTCTATTCCGTTGCCAAGAACCCCGATTTCGTCAGCAACGTCGTGAGCGATGCGGCCAGTGCATCTGGTGGCCTCGGCCGAGCTTTCGCTGCCGCCAAGGACTTGCCGCCGGGTGCTGCCGCCTTTGTCGACTTCACCAATTACGGCCCCACGGGCACGGTGGAGAGCTTCATCGCCATGCCCGTGCATGAGGGCGAGGAATTCACGGGGGTGATGGTGCTCTCCATCTCCCCGGTTGCGGTCAGCACGCAGATCGAGGGCCTGTCCGGACTGGGCGGGACCGGTGAAGTTGTGGTGGTGGGCCAGGACGGCCTGTTGCGCAGCGACTCGAGCCATACCGAAGCGGCGGACGTGCTTGTTACCTCGCTGACCTCGGACGTGATCACCCGCGCCTTCGAGGGCGAGAGCGTCGAAGGTATCAGCACCGACTATCGCGGCGACACCATGGTGGTGCGTGCCAAGCCGGTTGCGGTCGGCGACACCGTCTGGGCGGTAGTGGCGGTGCAGCCCGAGCAGGAGGCTTATGCCGCCGTGGTCGAGATGCGCAACATGACGCTGATCGTCGGTGGCGTGCTGCTGGCCATCGCGGCGGTGGTGGGCATGCTGTTCGCCCGCTCGTTGACCAAGCCGATCAGCCGGCTGACTTCGACCATGGAGGCACTGGCGGAAGGCGACCTCGACGTTGAAGTGCGTGGCGCCCAGCGCCAGGACGAAATCGGTGCCATGGCGCGCGCCGTGGAAGTGTTCCGCGAGAACGGCATCCGGATTGCGCAGATGACCGAGGCCGAAGCGGCGCAGGTGTTGCGCACCCAGGCCGAGCGCGCCGCCATGATGCAGGATCTGCAGCGCGCTTTCGGCGTGGTGGTCGACGCGGCAATTGCCGGCGACTTCAGTCGCCGCGTGGAAACCGAGTTCCCGGATCCCGAACTCAACTCGCTGGCCCGTTCGGTCAACGAGTTGGTGGACACCGTGGATCGTGGCATCACCGAAACCGGCCAGGTGCTGTCGGCATTGGCCGACACGGACTTGACCCAGCGCATGCATGGCGACTTCCACGGCGCCTTCGCCAAGCTCAAGGCCGATACCAATGCGGTGGCCGAAAAGCTCACCGAAGTGGTAGGCCAGCTCAAGGAGACCTCGCGTACGCTCAAGAGCGCGACCGGGGAAATTCTGTCGGGCGCGAACGATCTTTCCGAGCGCACCACCAAGCAGGCGGCGACCATCGAAGAGACCAGCGCCACCATGGAGCAGCTGGCCGCGACCGTGCTGCAGAATGCCGAGCGCGCCAAGGAAGCCAGCGGCGTTGCCGCGCAGGTGACCCGCACCGCCGAGGATGGCGGTCAGGTGATGCACCAGGCGACCGAGGCGATGGAGCGGATCACCCAGTCCTCGGCCAAGATCAGCAACATCATCGGGCTGATCGACGACATCGCCTTCCAGACCAACCTGCTGGCCCTCAACGCTTCGGTCGAGGCAGCACGGGCCGGCGATGCCGGCAAGGGTTTTGCCGTGGTGGCCGTGGAAGTGCGGCGCCTCGCCCAGTCGGCCGCCCAGGCGTCCAACGAGGTCAAGGTGCTGATCGAGCAGTCGGCGACCGAGGTCAATAGCGGCAGCAAGCTCGTTTCCGACGCCGCCGCCAAGCTCGAGACCATGCTGCAGGCCGCGCGGTCCTCGAACGAGTTGATGGGTTCGATCGCCCGCGAGAGCGGCGAACAGGCTTCCGCGATCGATGAGGTCAACACCGCCGTCCGCACCATGGACGAGATGACCCAGCACAACGCGGCGCTGGTGGAAGAGATCAACGCCGCCATTGAGCAGACCGAGGCGCAGGCGAACGAACTCGATCGGGTGGTCGACATCTTCACGACCGAAGCAGCGGCGGCGGAAACGCGTCGGCCATCGACAGAGCCCGCCCGCCAGACTGCGGTGCAGAGCCTTGCCGCCGGTGCGCGGGGCCTGCAGGACAAGCTGCGAACAGCGGCGAAATCCTATCTCAGCCACGGCAATGCGGCGGTGGACAAGGACTGGAACGAGTTCTGATCACAGAATTGGGTCCGGTGCTTGAATCGGGCCCTGACGGGGCCACATAGGGAGCATGTTGAACATGCTCCTCCCCCGTGTCCTGCGCTTCCGCAAGGAAGTGATGCTGCTCTGGCAGGCGTTCCGTTCTCCGGCGACGCCGCTCTATCTCAAGGTGGCGACGGCCTTCGTCGCCTTCTACCTCGTCAATCCGTTCGACCTCGTTCCCGATCTGCTGCCGATCCTCGGCTGGGCCGACGACCTGATCCTGGTGCCGCTGATGGTAAGCTGGATCGTGTCGCGCCTGCCGGTGCGGGCCAAGGTGCACGCCAGGGCACCGCGCGGCGGCGTGGTGGAGACGAGCTACCGTCGGATGTAGCTGCTGCTAAAGCTGTTCGCGCCCGGCGCGGACGGCCACCAGCACGAGATAGGCCTCTATGCCGCCGAAAATGGCGATCGGCAGGACGGCGCCGGGCCAGCCGCCGAACTCGTAGCCGAAGTGTGCGGTGCCGAGCAAAAGCACCGACATCGACAGCACCAGTCCGAGGATGCCCGGAGTGCGCAGCTCGTGCGACCGGTGATAGCCGACCCAGAACACGAAGCGCAGGGCGATCCAGACAATTGCGGTGGCGGTAACGGCGCGCAGTTCCGCTGTATCGGCCGCGTACCAGGCGAGGAGCAGCAGACCCGGCGCGAATATCGCCAACTGCTCGAGCGTATTCTGCAGAAATCTTAGATTGATCTTGAGTCGCCGGCTCTCGGCACCCGCGAGCGGGTCGATGGCCGGGGTGAACAGCCGCTCATGCGCCACCGCCTCTATGCCGCTGACCAGCGTCAGCAGCGTGGCAACGGCGATCCAGCCGAACGCAAAGCCTAGCCGGCCAGCAGGATCGGCGAAACTCACCGGTTCGGGTGAGTAGTGATAGAGCCCGAGCCATACCAGGATAGCCGGAGGGACGACGACGATCGCACTGACCAGCATGCGGCGACGGCTGGCCGCCACGGTGCTGAGGTTCGCCGGCCCGCCGCTCACCCGCTACTCCAGCCGGACCAGCAGGTCCTTGGCGTCGATCTGGTCACCGGGGCGGATCAGGAGTTCGGCCACGACGCCATCCACTTCGGCGTGGATGGCGGTTTCCATCTTCATCGCCTCGATCGAGCAGAGCACATCGCCGGCCTGAACCGTCTGGCCTTCCTTGACCGCAAGAGTCGAGATCACGCCCGGCATGGGGGCGCCGACCTGCTTCGGGTCGCCTGCCTGTGCCTTGGCGCGGACCTTGATGTCGCCGGCCTTGAGGCGGTCGGGCACGGTGATGGTGCGCGGCTGGCCGTTGAGGTCGAAGAACACCCGGACTTCGCCCTTGTCGTTGGTCGGAGCGCAGCCGAGGTAGTTGATGACGAGGGTCTTGCCCTTTTCGATGTCGACGAAGAGCTCGTCGCCCTCGTTGAGGCCGTAGAAATAGACCGGCGTCGGGAGCACCTCGGTGGGGCCGTAGCGCTCCTGGGTCTTTTCGAAGTCCGAATAGACCTTGGGGTACATAAGGTACGAGGCGAGGCGGAAATCGTCGATCTCGTGCCCGACCTCTTCGGCGATTTTGTTGCGCTCGGCTTCGAGATCGACATCCTCGAGGTAGGAACCGGGCCGGTCGGTCAGCGGCGCCTTGCCCTTGAGTACCTTCTTCTGCAGCGCCTCGGGGAAGCCGCCCGGCGGCTGGCCGAGATCGCCCATGAAGAAGCCCACGACGGAATCAGGGAAGGCGATGTCGCGGCCGGGGTCTTCCACCTCCGCGCGGGTCAGGCCTGCGGAGACCATGGCGAGCGCCATGTCGCCGACCACCTTGGACGAGGGCGTCACCTTGACGATGTCGCCGAACATCCGGTTCACGTCGGCATAGGTCTGCGCGACTTCATGCCAGCGGGTCTCGAGCCCGAGTGAGCGCGCCTGCTCCTTGAGGTTGGTGAACTGGCCGCCCGGCATTTCGTGGAGATAGACCTCCGAAGCACCGCCCTTGAGGTCGCTCTCGAAGGCGCGGTACTGCGTGCGAACCGCTTCCCAGTAGAACGAGATCTGGCGGATGGCTGTGGCGTCGAGCCCAGGGTCGCGCTCGCCGCCGGCGAGGGCTGCCACCAGCGAGCCGAGGGTCGGCTGCGAGGTGGTGCCGGACAGCGCATCCATGGCGGCATCGACTGCGTCGACCCCGGCTTCCACAGCCGCCAGAACAGTCGCGGCCGAGGCACCGGACGTGTCGTGGGTGTGGAGGTGGATCGGTAGGTCGACTTCCTGCTTCAGCGTGGAGATGAGCTTCTTGGCGGCGGCAGGCTTGAGGAGCCCTGCCATGTCCTTGATGCCGAGGACGTGGACGCCGGCTGCCTCCAATTCCCTGGCAAGGCCCACATAGTATTTGAGGTCGTACTTGCTGCGGTCGGCATCGAAGAGGTCGCCGGTGTAGCAGATGACGCCTTCGGCGACCTTGTTCTCTTCGATCACCGCATCGAGCGAGACGCGCATGTTCTCGACCCAGTTGAGGCAGTCGAAGACGCGGAAGACGTCGACGCCACCCCTGGCCGCCTGCCGGACGAAGAACTTGACCACATTGTCGGGGTAGTTGGTGTAGCCGACGCCGTTGGAGCCGCGCAGCAGCATCTGGGTGAGGATGTTGGGTGCGCCCTCACGCACCTTGGCGAGCCGCTCCCACGGGTCCTCGTTGAGGAAGCGCATGGCGACGTCGAAGGTGGCGCCGCCCCAGCACTCGAGCGAGAACAGGTTCGGCAGCCCGCGCGAATAGGCCTGGGCGATGCGGGTGATGTCGAAGGAGCGCATGCGCGTCGCGAGCAGCGACTGGTGTGCATCGCGCATGGTGGTGTCGGTGAACAGCACCCGTTCCTGGCTCTTCATCCAGCGGGCAAGGCCGGCCGGGCCGTCGCGATCCAGAACCTGCCGGCTGCCCTCGATGACGGACAGCGGCGGGAACTCGGGGACGACGGGAGCGGCCGCGTCGGCGGGCGGTCGTGGCCGGTCGCGCACTTCCGGGTGGCCGTTGACGGTGACGTCGGCGATGTAGCTGAGCAGCTTGGTCGCGCGATCCTTGCGCGGCTTGAAGTTGAACAGGTCCGGCGTCGTATCGATGAAGCGCGTGGTGTAGCGGTTCTCGAGGAAGTCCGGGTGGGTGATGATGTTTTCGAGGAAGGCGAGGTTGGTCGACACCCCACGGATGCGGAATTCGCGCAGGGCGCGGTGCATGCGGGCGATGGCCTCGTCGGCGCTCGGCGCCCAGCAGGTGACCTTTTCGAGCAGCGGATCGTAGTAGCGGGTGATGACCGCGCCGGTATAGGCGGTGCCGCCATCAAGGCGCACGCCGAAGCCGGTGGCGCCGCGATAGGCGGTGATGCGACCATAGTCGGGGATGAAGTTCTGCTCCGGGTCCTCGGTCGTGACGCGGCACTGGATGGCATTGCCGTTGAGGCGGATGTTTTCCTGCCGCGGGACACCCGATTCCGGCGTGCCGATCACCGCGCCGTCGAGCACGTGAATCTGCGCCTTGACGATGTCGATGCCGGTCACCTCCTCGGTGACGGTGTGCTCGACCTGGATGCGCGGATTGACCTCGATGAAGTAGAATTCCTCGGTGTCGGCATCCATCAGGAACTCGACGGTGCCGGCGCCCCGGTAGTTGGCCGCCTTGCCGAGCTTCACGGCGGCGTCGGTGAGGTCCTGGCGGCCGGCATCGGACAGGTAGGGCGCCGGCGCGCGCTCGACCACCTTCTGGTTGCGGCGCTGCACCGAGCAGTCGCGCTCATAGAGGTGAACCAGGTTGCCGTGGTCGTCGCCGATCAACTGCACCTCGACATGGCGCGCGCGCTCGACGAGCTTTTCGAGATACATCTCGTCCTTGCCGAAAGCGGCCTTGGCCTCGCGCTTGCCTTCGGAGACTTCGTGGACCAGGGATTTTTCGTCCATGATCCGCCGCATGCCGCGGCCGCCGCCGCCCCATGAGGCCTTGAGCATCAGCGGATAGCCGATTTCGGCGGCCATGCGCCGCACTTCGTCCATGTCGTCGGGCAGGGCGTCGGTGGCAGGAACCACCGGCACGCCGGCCTTGATCGCCATGTTGCGGGCGGCGACCTTGTTGCCGAGGTCGCGCATGGTCTGGGCGCGAGGGCCGATAAAGATGATGCCGGCATCCTCACAGGCATCGGCGAATTCGGGCGATTCCGACAGCAATCCGTAGCCCGGATGAATGGCATCTGCACCGGAGATGCGGGCGATGCGGATGTATTCGTCGATCTGCAGGTAAGCCTCGACCGGGCCCAGCCCCTTGCCGATCAGATAGGCCTCGTCGGCCTTGAAGCGATGGAGCGCCAGCTTATCCTCTTCGGCATAGGCCGCCACGGTCTTGAGTCCGAGCTCGTTGGCGGCGCGAAACACGCGGATGGCGATTTCGCTGCGGTTGGCGACGAGGATCTTCTTGATTGGCATCGATTTAAATGTCCGGGCAGAGGAGATGGACGGCCTCGCGGCCGGGCCAGCATAGCCGACGGCAGGACGGCTGAGGCGCCCCAACCGTCACGGGGCTGTTATGTGCGGCTGAGATGGCCAGCCAGGTGGCTCATGTCGTAGCCGGCACCGGCGGCTTCGGAGATGATCTCGTCGGCGGGGCGTTCGCCGGCCTGCGACAGCGCCCACAGCGTGGTGGAGCGGGTGCCCGAGCGGCAGAAGGCAAAGACCGGGCCTGGGCTCGATTCGACCGCCGCCTTGGTGCGCTCCACCATGTCGGGTGTCACCCCTTCACGACCGAGTGGAATGGCGTGGTAGGAGAGCCCGGCGGCCGCCGCGGCGGCGGCGATCTCGCTGCCGGCCGGCTGGTCCGGAGACTCGTCATCGGGCCGGTTGTTGATGATGGTGGTGAAGCCGAGGGATTTGAGCGTCGCCACGTCCTCGGGCTGGATCTGCCCGGCAACCGTGATCCGGTCGTTGATTCGCTTCAGGTCCAAGTCGCTACTCCCCGCTGTCGCCGTCACTGCCCCTCGCGGCGCCCGTTATATCCACCGTACCCGCGGGGACGCAACTGCGCCGTAGGGCTGATATGGGTCAGGTTCAGGGGAGGGCCGCACCCACCCACGGCTCCCAGACCTCACCGCGTTCCGCCACGAAGCGGTCGGCGACGCCCTCGACGGTGCTGCCGGTCTCGCTGAGTTGGGCGAGCATGGCGTTCATTTCCTCGAGCGGCAGGCTGGCGCGCTGAAGGTAACCGGCAACCTGCGGTGCTTCGGTGAATACCCACTCGCTCACCGCGATCACCACAGGCTCAGCGGCGAAAGCGCTCGGCGCGGGCGAAGGGCAGGCGCGACGCGCGAGGCACTGGGCAGCTTCCTCGATATACTCGCCCATGTCGAGCGGCAGGAAGTTGAACTGCGACAGCACCGCGTTCGGCGCCCAGTAGTAGAAGATGATCGGCTCGGAGCGGCTGACCGCCTCGGCGAGCAGGGTGTCCATCTCGAAGCGGTTGGCGGGCTCGACCAGGTCCACCAGATCCGTCAGGCCGTGCGCGGCAACGAGGTTGCGGTTGATCACCGAGCAGGCCCAGTCGGGCGGGCAGGAGATGAAGCGCACCGGATTGCCGTCGCTGATGGTGGGGAGCGCAGCGGCAAGATCGGCGGCGGTGATGGGCTGTGGCAGGGACGCCGCCAGGTAGTCGGGCACGTACCAGCCCTCGAGCTGGGTCTCCGCAAAGGTTGGTGCGGCCTGGCGGAGCATCTGCGCTTCAATGCCGGCATTCCAGACTTCCACGGCGCGGGTGGGCCACATTTCCGGCGCGACGGCAGGCTGGCCGGTCGAGCCCATGGCGGATGCTGTTGCGGCGAGATCGCCGGGCACCACTTCGGCCGTGCAGCCGAAACTGCGGGTGAGAATGCGGGCGTGGATTTCGGCCAGCAGTTCGGCGGATGGCCAGGCCATCCGGGCGATGCTGAGGGGGCGGGTGCCGCAGGGCGCCGGTGGTTCGGCGGATGCGGCGGCTTGATCCTGGGCCTGGTCCAGGACGCTGACCTGCGCCATGGCGGGAACAGCCAATCCGGCGGCAAAGAGGATCAGGGTCGCGGCCAGGTGCCGGATGTGCATGGGAGCCTCCATCGCGGGTCGATCTTTGGCGAAACCCATCGCGTTAAGCAACCGCAGCGGCAATCAGAATTCGCGCGCAATCACCGGTGACTCGGCGCAAGAAAATGTGCAACAGTCCTGCCGGCGGGGCGCCAAGGGAGCGCCCCCTATATCGCGTCGCGCCGCCCGCAAGGAAGGGTCCGCCAAGGACCGCCCGGCGGTTTGCGACCCAGCAGAGGGACGTACATGCGCAAAATCCACAAGACCCTGACCCTGGCCGTTGCCGCCACCACGCTGTTCGCTGCCGCTCCGGTTCTGGCCCAGGAGGTCAAGATCGGCTTCCTCGCCGACGTGACCGGGCCGATTGCGGGCTTTGCTCCTGGCATGGTGGACGCCGGCAACCTGGCCATCACCCATGTGAACGATCAGGGTGGCATCCTCGACGGTCAGAACCTGACCTCCGTGCTGGCCGACTCGGCCTGTGACGGCGGTTCCGCCGGTCCGGCCGCCGACCGTCTGGTCAATGCCGAGAACGTCGTTGCCATCTTCGGCGGCTACTGCTCCGGCGCCACCATTGCCGGTGCCAACGGCTCCGCCATCCCGGGCAATGTGGTGATGATCTCGCCGGCCTCGACCGCTCCGGCCGTCGCCGAACTCGAGGACAACGACCTCGTGTTCCGTGACGTTGTTCCGGACTCCATCCAGGGCGTCAAGGCTGCCGAACTGCTGCTGGCCCAGGGCGTGACCGAAGTCGGCCTGACCTATGTCAACAACGACTACGGTTCGGGTCTTGCCGGTGCGTTCGAGGAAGCCTTCGTGGCTGGTGGCGGCACCGTTCTCGCCAATGTCGCCCATGAAGACGGCAAGGCCGACTACCGTCCCGAAATCGGGCAGATCGAAGCTTCCGGCGCCACCACGCTGGTGATCTACGGCTACGAGAACGCCGGCGGCGGCGCCATCCTGAACCAGGCTGTGGAAGCCGGTTCGTTCGACCTGTTCGTCGGTGGTGACGGCATGGCCGGCGAAGCCCTGCTCGCCACCCGCGATGCAGCCAACCTCGAAGGCATGATCCTGACCCAGGCCGCTCCGGCCGAAGGTCCGGCCTTCGACGCTCTTGCTGCCCTCACCGAGGCTGCCGGCCAGGACGTCAACGGCACCTATGTGACCAACTCCTACGACGCCGTGTTCCTCCTGGCTCTGGCCATCGAGAAGTCCGGCTCGGCCGATCGCGAGGGCATCTCCGCTGCCTTGCGTGAAGTCGCCAACGCTCCGGGCGAGACCATCCTGCCGGGCGAGTGGGAGAAGGCCAAGGAACTGATCGCTGCCGGTACCGACATCAACTACGAGGGTGCCTCGGGCACCGTCGAGTTCGACGATGTCGGCGACGTGGCCGGCGCCATCAACTACTTCGTGGTTGAAGGCGGCGACGTGGTGAACAAGGGCCTGATCGAGTAGTCAGCGCCGACTTCAGCATCAGGGGCCCGGACGGCGACGTCCGGGCCCCTTTCGTTTCTGAACCTTCCCACGCCTCTGTCGTTGCAGCCCGCGAGCAAAGGAGTGGTGGCATGATCTCGAGCCAGCAGGACGTTCCAGACCTTTCCGGCAAGGTGGCGCTGGTCACCGGCGCAACCAGCGGCGTGGGGCTCGAAGCAGCGCGGATGCTGGCGGTTGCGGGAGCACATGTGATCCTGTGCGGCCGCAGCGCCGAAAAGGGGATCGCTGCCATTCGCGAGATCGCCACGGAGGCGCCTCGGGGTACGGTCGAGTTCGAGCGCTTCGACATGGCCGACCTGGCAGAGGTGGCGGCCGGCGCCGCGCGGATCGGTGCCACTCACAGCCGCATCGACATCCTGGTCAACAATGCCGGCGTGATGATGCCACCGGAGCGGCGCACCACGGCCGATGGGTTCGAGCTGCAGTTCGGCACCAACCATCTTGCGCATTATGCGCTGACCGGACGCCTGTTGCCGCTGTTGCAGGCTGGGCGGGCGCGGGTGGTGTCGGTTGCGAGCAATGCTTCCCGGCGCGGGCGGATGCGCTTCGAGGATCTGCAGTTCGAGCGCGGCTATGAGCCGTGGGATGCCTATGCGCAATCGAAGCTCGCGAACCT
The DNA here is from genome assembly GCF_042685625.1 of Devosia albogilva. Lineage (NCBI taxonomy): Bacteria > Pseudomonadati > Pseudomonadota > Alphaproteobacteria > Hyphomicrobiales > Devosiaceae > Devosia > Devosia albogilva. The sequence goes on along the minus strand of NZ_JBHUNP010000001.1, from coordinate 1,461,495 downwards.
TCTTTTCGCCCGGCATCTGCAGAAGCTCAGTGACCGCTCCGGGTGGGGGCTGCGTTGCGTAAGCGCCCATCCGGGTCTGGCCAGCACCGGGCTGATCGCCAGCGGCATGGGCAATGGCATGCTGGCCCGGGTGGCGGGGATGTTCACTTCGGTGGTGGCGCAGTCCGCGGCAGCCGGCGCCCTGCCCATCGTCGCCGCTGCCGTGGAGCCTGACCTGGCGCCACTGGACTATGTCGGCCCGTCGAATTTCGGCGGCTGGCGGGGCAAGCCGAAGCTCGTGGAGCGGCCGGCGGCCGCCGATGATGACGCTGCGGCCGAGCGGCTGTGGTCAGTGTCGGAAAATCTCGCCAACCTGCGCTATGCGACAGGTGGGCTATAGGCGGCGCGATCAGGTTTCGCGCCGCACCACTTCCGGAATCAGGCCCTTGGGCGCGTAGCGCAGCGCGATGGTGATCACCACGCCGAGCACGAAGACGCGCATCTGCAGGGCGCGCGAGTCGATCTCCGGGATGGCGCCCCAGCCGATGGCTTCGGTCAATGCCGACAGGTTGAGGAAGATCAACTGCGCCAAGGGATCCGAGATGACCCAGACGATGTAGATCAGGAAGGCCCCGAGCACGACGCCCCAGTTGTTGCCGGCACCGCCAACGATCACCATCACCCAGACCATGAAGGTGTGGTTGATCGGCTGGTAGCCGGAGGGGTCGAAGATCTGGGTGAAGGTGGCGAGCATGGCGCCGCCGATACCCATCAGGATCGAGCCGAAGACGAACAGTTCCAACTGGCGGCTGGTGACGTCCTTGCCCATCGACGCGGCGGCGATGTGGTTGTCGCGGATCGCCCGCATCATCCGGCCCCACGGGCCGCCATAGGCGCGCTGGACCAGCAGGAACGCACCGACCAGGATGACCAGGCAGATGGCAAGGAACATGATCCGCGCGAACGTGAAGCTGTCGGGAATCGATAAACCGGCGGCCTGCAATTGCTGCGGCAGCGGAGTCGGCCAGGGCATCGGCGACACCGTCATGGTGCCGCGGGTCAGCCAGTCCATGTTCTTGATCAGCGCCCGCAGGATCTCGGAAATGCCGATAGTGGCGATGGCGAGATAGTCGGTGCGGAGACCAAGGCTGATGCGGCCGATGAATAAGGCGATGATCGCTGAAACCAGGCCGCCAAAGGCCCAGCCGAGCACCGGGTGGAGGCCAAGCCCACCGATGAAGCCGGCATTGGCCTCGATATAGGCGGCGGCGGGATCGATCTGGCTGCGGTAGATCACATAGGCGGCGAACCAGGCGAGGATCACCAGCGCGGTCTTGAGCTTTCCGGTGATGCCAATGCGGTGACTCTGGCGCACCAGAAGCACCAGTCCCAACCCGATCAGGAAGGCGATCAGCGCGCGGGCCAGCAGCATCGGACCTTCGCCGTCCCAGAACACCTGGTTGACGGGATAGGACAGAAACACCGTCGAGGCGCCGCCCACCATCAGGAAGCCCATGATGGCGAAGTTGAACAGCCCGCCATAGCCCCACTGGATGTTGAGCCCGAGCGCGATCAGCGCGAAGGCCGTCGCCTGGGTGAGGATCAGGAGGATCGAGGCAGTGCCCTGGACGACGCCGACCACCACGACGATCAGGAACATCAGCGCGAACAGCATCAGGCCACGACGCAAGGGGCTGTCCCAGCCAGTCGTGGCAGCGTTGGAAGCGGCGCTCATGTCGAAGCTCCCTTGAAGATACCCGTGGGGCGCACGAGCAGGGTGATGACCAGGATCACGAAGGCCACGGTGAGTTTATACTCGGTCGGCACCAGCGCGAGGTTCGCCGGCAGCGCCATGCCTTCGGGGAGCACGGCGTTCAGTGGGCGCAGCACGGCGGTCCAGTTGAACACGGCCAGCGTCTCGGCGAATGCGATCAGGAAGCCGCCGACGATGGCGCCATAGGCATGGCCGAGCCCGCCGACGATGGCGGCGGCGAAGATCGGCAGCACGATGTTGAACGCGAGGTCGGGCATCAGCGCCACGTCGAGCGCCAGCATGGTGCCGGCGACGCAGGCGAGCGAGCCGGCGATCACCCAAGTGACCCGCACCACCAGAGCGGTGTTGATGCCGGAAACCTGCGCCAGTGCGGCATTGTCGGCCATGGCGCGCATGGCCTTGCCGAGACGCGAGCGGGTGAGGAAGAGGTGAAGCGCGACGACGATGATGGCCGTCACGACGAACATGATCAGCTGCGGTTCGGTGATGCTGATGGGGCGCGACCCGCCCAGCCATTCCATGTCGAAGCGGAAGATGTCCTTGGGTTCACCGCCGACATAGAGCTGGCGGGTGCCGGAGCCGAAGATCAGACGGATCAGGCCCTGAATCATCAGGGTGACGCCGATCGAGGCGATCAGCAGCGTCACCGGTTTGGCGCCGCGGGCGCGCAGGGGCGCGTAAAAGCCCTTGTCGATGCCGAGCGCCAGCAGGGCGGTGATCACCATCGCCGCCGGCAGCACCACGAAGCCCATGGGCAGCGGCAGGATGATCCCCATGGCGGCTAGCGCCGAGGCGAGGATAAGGGCGACGAAGGCACCCATGGTCATCATGTCGCCATGGGCGAAGTGGGCGAAGCGCAGAATGCCGAAGATCAGCGTGACGCCGATGGCACCCAGTGCATAGATCGAGCCCAGCACGGTGCCGGAAATCAACACGCGGTTGATGAAGAAAATGAGTTCGTCCACCGCCTAGCCCCCCAGGAAACTCTTGGCCACTTCGGGATCGGCGATGAGCTCGGCGCCGGTGCCGGTGAAACGGTTCTGCCCGCCCGCCAGCACGAAGCCCTTGCTGGCGAAGGCCAGCGCCTGGCGCGCGTTCTGTTCGACCATCAGGATGCCGACACCCTCCTGGTTCACACGTACGATGGTCTCGAAGATTTCGATCACGTAGCGGGGCGACAGGCCTGCCGAGGGCTCGTCGAGCATCAACAGGCTTGGCTTGCTCATCAGGGCGCGGCCCATGGCCACCATCTGGCGCTGGCCGCCGGAGAGTTCGCCGGCCGGCTGGCGGCGCTTTTCCGCCAGCACCGGAAACATCTCGTAGACCCAGGCCATGGTCTCGGAAAAATCGTCACGGCGCGTGAAGGCGCCCATTTCGAGGTTCTCTTCCACCGTCATCGAGGTGAAGACGTTCTTTTCCTGCGGCACGAAGCTGAGGCCCCTCGGCACCAGCTTGTCGGGCAGGGAATTGGCGATGTCCTCGCCGGCAAAGGTGATGGTGCCGCCGGTGACCTTGAGCAGGCCGAAGATGGCCTTCAGCGTCGTCGACTTGCCGGCACCATTCGGCCCGACGATCACGCCGATGTCGGACTTCTCGATGGCGATATCGACGCCGTTGAGGATGGGTGCGCCGCCATAGCCGGCCACCACGTGTTTCAGTTCGATCAGCGGCATCGGCTACGCAGCCTCCACCGGAGTGCCGAAATAGGCTTCGACGATGGCGGGGTTGGCGCGGATTTCAGCCATGGGTCCTTCGGCGATCTTCTCGCCCTGAGCCATCACGATCACCGGATCGCAGAGCCGGCCGATCAGGTCCATGTCGTGCTCGATGACGAAGAAGGTGTAGCCGAGTTCGCGATTCATGCGCTCGATATTGGCGGCAAGGTCGTTGAGCAGGGTCTTGTTGACGCCGGCGGCGACCTCGTCGAGCAGCACGACCTTAGCGTCGACCATCATGGTGCGGCCCAGCTCGAGCAGTTTCTTCTGGCCGCCCGAAAGATTGCCGGCGAGTTCGTTGCGGACGTGGCCGAGCTTGAGGAAGTCGATGACGTCGAGCGCCTTCTTGCGGACCTCGATCTCCCGCCCACGCACCAGCCAGGGCCGGAACCAGGAATAGGCCAGATGCTCCCCCGGCTGGTCGCCGGGCACCATCATCAGGTTCTCGAGCGCGGTCATGTTGGAGAATTCATGCGCGATCTGGAAGGTGCGCAGCATGCCGGCGCGGAACAACTGATGCGGCTTCATGCCGGTGACATCTTCGCCGTCGAAGATCACCGCGCCTTCGTCGGGCACGATGTTGCCGGCGACGATGTTGAACAGCGTGGATTTGCCCGCGCCGTTCGGGCCGATCAGCCCGGTGATGGAGCCGCGGCGAACGGAAAGCGAGCAGTTGTTGACGGCCGTTAGGCCGCCGAAGCGCTTGCTGACGTTGCGAACGTCAATAACCAAGTCGGAGGACAAATACCCGGCCCCGATGTTCCTGAACTATGCCCACCCGGTTAAATCCGGGCAAATTTGCGGCATCTGTTCATAACAGCGGCAGCCGGTCAACCTTGACCGGACGGTCAAATGAAAGCGAGCACGGCATCTGCAGTGGATTTGTTCACGGCGCAGGGAACATCGTAGAGGGTGGCGAGGCGGGTCAGCGCCTTGACGTCCACGTCATGCGGCTGGGCCGTCATCGGGTCGATGAAGAAGACGAGCACGTCGAGACGACCTTCTGCGATCATGGCGCCGAGTTGCTGATCCCCGCCGAGCGGGCCGCTCTTGAGCAGGTTCACGGCGAGGCCCGTTTCGGCGATGACGCGGCTACCGGTGGTGCCGGTGCCCCACAGCTCGTGTTCGCCGAGCTTGACCCGGTGGCGCCTGGCCCAGGCGCACAACTCGTCCTTCTTGTCGTCATGCGCCACAAGGCCGATGCGTGCCATTGCTGCTCCCCCAACCGGTTGGCGCCTTGATGCACGCTTCAGGCGAACAGGGCAATGGCTTCGGCCAGGAAGGCCCCTATTGGCCCAACAGGGACCTCGGCGTCCGGGCGGAGGCGCAGCATTCGCCCGCGCTTGAGGTCCTTGCCCTCGAGAAGTCCGTCCGGATCATGGAGCAGGCGGCCGTGCTCGAAATAGAGGGCGACGCCGTCGGCCGACGGGAACACTCCGCAGACGTGCCCGGCCCGAGAGTGCCGGAAGTTCACCGAACCCCAGCCGGGCATGACCCGCGCCTCGAGTCCGGGATAGGCGGCGATCAGGGACACCAGCCGCCGCGTCAGGGCGGCAATGGCTGGTGGACGCGGCGCTAGCAGCGCCTCGAACTCCGGCGAACTGTTGATGTCGACAACGGCTGACACTGCGGGCATGGCGACGCTCCATTGGAGCGCCAGCATGTCCAGTGCTGCTGCCGGACAGTGTCAGCAGAAGCTAGAATGCGTTCCAGTCCTGCTTCAGTGCTGTGTTGCCGGCCACCACGAGGCGAGGAGCGGACGGCGTAACTCCGGTGGCGGCGGTATCATCGACGCGGAACACCTCGATGATGCGATCCAGCTCGGTGGCCTGCGCCTCGGTCTGCTCGATCGCCGCATTGGTTTGTTCCACCAGCGCAGCGTTGTGCTGGGTCATCTCGTCCATGGTGCGGGTAGCCACGGCGATTTCCGCCAGTGCCGCCGACTGTTCGCGGCTGGCGCGGGCGATCTCGTCGATCAGCGACGCGCTTTCCTCGGCTCCGGCAAGGATGTCGGCCAGTTTCTCTGCGGCTTCATCCACAAGGCTCGTGCCGCCCTTGACCTCGCGGGCACTGGCTTCGACCAGCGCCTTGACGTCGGCCGAGGCTTCCGCGGCGCTTTGGGCCAGGCGACGGACCTCGACCGCGACGACCGCGAAACCCTTGCCCGCCTCGCCAGCGCGGGCTGCCTCGACCGAGGCGTTGAGGGCCAGGAGGTTGGTCTGGAAGGCGATGTCGTCGATGAGCTTGATGATGCTGGAGATCTTGCTCGAAGAGGTCTCGATCGCCGCCATGGCTTCAGTGGCCCGGCTCATCACACTGCCGCCCTCCGTGGCTTCCTGCGCAAGTTGCCGGGCGCGGTCGCTGGCCGAGGCGGCCCGGCTGGCGTTCTGCGCCACGGTGCCGGTCAGTTGCTCGACCGCTGTCGAGGTCTGCTGGATGGTGGCCGCCTGGCGGGTGGTGCGGTCGCTGAGGTCATTGGCTCCAGAGAGGATTTCGCTGGTGGCGGTCTTCACCGACCGCGAGGTATGGCGCAGGGAGCTGACGATGCCCGCGAGTTGTTCGACTACGGCATTGGTGTCGTTCTTGATCCGGCTGAACTCCGGTGCGAGGTCTTCGGTGACCCGGCTGGTGAGGTCGCCTTCCGCCACATCCTGCAGCACCGAGCCGATGGTGCTCACGGCACTTTCGATGCGGGCGCGGGCAGCATCGTCGGCAGCACGGGCGTCGGCGGTCAGCTTGTCGAAATAGGCGGACACGCCAAGGTCGATGTCGAGCAGCATGGATTTCAGCATCGCCGCCAGCGCCATCGCCATCTCGTCCGCATCTGCCAGCACTGCTTCCGGATCGAGCCGGGCAGGGCGGCCGAAACGGCCCTTCTTCGGGGTCAGGGCCTCGCGCATCATGTCGTGGACCATGCCCTTGATCATGGTTTCGACGATGACGCCGTAGCCGCCGATATACCAGCGCGGCTCGAGCCCGATCTTGGCGTGACGCAAACCGACGCGGGTGCTTGCCTCGAGGTAGTCGTCGTCGAGCTGGCCGGTGAGGATGGCGCGCCAATGTTCGGCCTGCTTGGCCTGGGCCCGATCCATCTGCGGCTTGCCGTCGAAGAACCGTGCGACCGCCGGCACGGTCGCGATCCTGGCGTAGAATCTCTCGAGGGCGGGTTCCAGGTGGTTGGCGGCGTGGGTCTGAACGCTGGCCAGCCTGGACCGGGTTTCGGTATCGAGGCCGATGAAGTCGAGCCGGCTCTGCAGGGAGTCGTCGATAGTAGGGGCGGAGGCGGTACTTTTGTTCATGGACCCGTGCTCGTGACGCAGCGCCGCGGCACCCGAATGGCCGCGCCGTGGCAGCAGAACGCCGCCCGGCCGGTTCTCGGCCCGCAGTGGTTAACGATCTGCTGCGGCGCGCTTAAGTTCTGGTCGTGCTTGAATTTCCAGGCGGGCTAGAACTCGTTCCAGTCCGCGGAAATGGCAGCGTTGCCGGCCGTGCGGAAGCGCGGCACCGGCTGTACGTGCCTGGCGTCACCGCGGCCAGGGGCTGCGGCCGCGACGGCAGCCTCGCCGGTCCTGAAGATCGCCACCACTTCGTCGAGTTCACGCGCCTGGGCTTCCGTCTGCTCGATGGCGGCGTTGGTTTGTTCGACCAGTGCAGCATTGTGCTGGGTCATCTCGTCGAGCGTGCGCACCGCGGTGGTGACCTCGCCGAAGGCGGCGGCCTGGTCACGGCTCTGCCGGGCGATCGCCAGCAGGGCTTCGGCATTGGCACGGATGCCCTGCTGCACCGTCTGAAGGCGCTGCGCGGCGCCGGTCACCAGGCGAGTGCCGGTGGTCACTTCCTTGCTGCTGGCTTCGATCAGCGCCTTGACCTCGGAAGATGCGTTGGCGGCGGACTGCGCCAGACGGCGGACCTCCACCGCCACCACGGCGAAGCCCTTGCCGGCGTCGCCGGCGCGCGCGGCTTCCACGGAAGCGTTCAGAGCCAGGAGGTTGGTCTGGAAGGCGATGTCATCGATCATGCCGATGATGTCGGAGATGCGCGCCGAAGATTGGCTGATCCGGCCCATGGCGGCCGTGGCTTCCTCCATGACGCTACCGCCGGCCTGGGCTTCTTCGGAGACCGCGCTGGCGTTGCGGCTGGCATGTTCCGCGCCGGCGGCGTTGTCGGCAACGGTGCGGCTCAGTTGTTCGATGGCGGCACCGGTTTCTTCCAGCGTTGCCGCTTGTCGGGTAGTGCGGTCGGAGAGGTCGTTGGCACCGGCAAGGATCTCACCCGTAGCCGTGCGCAACGCGCTGGACGTGGCACGGAGCCGTCCGACAATGCCGGTGAACTGTTCGGCGACGCTGTTGGTGTCATCCTTGAGCCGGGCGAAAGCGCCCTGGTACTCGCCGGTAACGCGAAGATCGAGTTGGGCCTGGGCGAGGGCGGCGAGCACGGTCGAGGTTTCGCCCAGCCCGCGTTCGACCGTTGCCACGAGTCCGTTTACGTCCTCGCCCAGGCGGCGCAGTTCCGGATCGGGCAGGTTGGTATCGACGCGGCCGGTAAAGTCACCGGCTCTTGCCGCTGCGGCAACCCGGCCGATGTCGCGCTGCAGCGCTTCCACCATGGCGACCTGCCCGGCGCGCTCGGCATGCATGCCCTGTTCGGCCCGGCGCAGTTCGGCCATGCGCAGGCCGTTCTGGCGGAACACTTCCACTGCTGCAGCCATGTCGCCGAGTTCATCGACGCGCTCGAGGCCGGGAACCCCCACGTCGAGCCGATCGGCGGCGATCTCGGTCATCGCCGTCGTGAGGTGCGTCACCGGGCGGGTGATGCTGCGGGCAAACAGTATGGCCGACAATCCCGCCAGGGCGAGCAGGACGCCCCCGATGGCGATCAGCATAGTGCGGAGGCCATCGATCGGAGCGGTGATATCGGCAACGCTTTCGAGGGCCACGACAGACCAACTGACGCCGCCGAAGCTCAGTGGCTCGGCCGCAACCACATAGGACTGGCCGTCTATGTGCGGCATCAGCCCCATGCCGGGCGCGCCGGAGATCGCCGCGCGTACCACTTCGCTGTCGAGCGAGAGGGTCAGAACGTCGTTGCCCTCAGTGAGTGGGGAATCCGTGCGTGCGAGACCGTCCGCGCCGACGAGGTAGATCTCGCCGCTCTCGCCCAGACCGCGCGTGCGGGCAAGCACGGTACCGATGCGCTCGGCAGGGAGCTGGAAGGCCAGCACGCCGACCAGCATGCCCTGCTGGAAAACCGGCTGGGCGATGAAGCTGGCGGGCGCACCGTTGCTCGGACCATAGGGAGCGAAATCGGAGAGGAACACTTGTCCCGGTTCGGCGGCAAGGGCGGCACGCACGATGCGGCCGAGGTCGGTGTCGGCCCAAGGACCCGCGCCTTCGGCAAAGCCGGTGGCGAAGTCGGGCTCCTTGGCGACCGTGTAGACGTTCATGCCCTGGTAGTCGAACAAGAAGATGTCGTAGTAGCCGCGCGTCTGCAGCAGGGCACGGAAGTCGGCATTGAGGGTTCGGTGGTGAAGGTCATACACCGGCACCTTGTCGGACGTATCGAGCAAGAGGCGCTCACCGGCGGGGTTCGGATTGTCGGTGATATAGGCCTGCTGCAGGATCTCGGTCGGGTTGCCCTGGCCCTTTAGCGAATAGAGGGCGCCCGAGAAGGTGTCGATCGCTGCGACCACCTCGGAGCGTGCCGCAAACAGCGACAGGTCGGCCGAGACCTCCTTGAGATACGCATCAAGCGCGGTGTGGGCGTTGCTGGCGGCCGAGCTCAGGCGCTGCTCGGTTTGGCCAGTGACGATGGAGGTCCCGGCGAAGTAGGCGGCGACTGCCAGGCTTGCTCCGGTCAGCAGGACCAGCGCCACCACGATGGCGGGGAGCTTGAAGGCAAGTTTGAGCTTGGTCATGAGCGGACCTTCCGGAGTTGCGGCATCGCCTTGTCAGGGCATGGCCCGCAGCTCCTCTCCGCGGTCATGTTGGTGGGAGCGTAAGAGCGGAATGGTTAAGGAAGGGCTGCATTGGCTGCCCTTCCGAGGCATGGCAGCAGCCGACCTAGAATTCGTTCCAGTCCTCAGCCACAGCGGCATTGCCCTGGCTCAAATAGGATCGGGCTGCGGACTTCACCTTGTCGCCCGCGACACGAACCGGACGTGCAGCGTCGGCCGCCGGCGCAACGGTGAAGATGCCGATCACCTGGTCGAGTTGGCTGGCTTGCGCTTCAGTCTGCTCGATCGCCGCGTTGGTCTCTTCCACCAAGGCGGCATTGTGCTGGGTCATCTCGTCGAGCGTACGCACGGCGACGCTGACCTCGTCGATAGCGGCCGCCTGCGCGCGGCTGGCCTCGGTAATCGCGTGCATCAGCTCGGCGTTTTCGTTGACGGCAGCGAGCATGGCGGAAAGCTGCGCCGCGGCATCGGAAACGAGCTTGCTGCCGCCATTCACTTCCGTCGCCGACTGTTCGATCAGCGCCTTGACCTCGGCGGAAGCCGAGGCGGCCGACTGGGCCAGTCGCCGGACTTCCACGGCGACCACTGCAAAGCCCTTGCCGGCCTCGCCGGCCCGCGCCGCTTCGACCGATGCGTTCAGCGCCAGCAAATTGGTCTGAAAGGCAATGTCATCGATCATGCCGATGATGTTGGAAATCTTGGCGGAGGAATGGGTGATCCGTTCCATGGCCGAGTTGGCCTGGTCCATCACCGCGCCGCTGCGCGTTGCGCTCTGGGACACCGCCTGCGCCTTGCCATTGGCGGTTTCGGCCATGCGGGCATTGTCGGCCACGGTGCTGGCCAGTTGCTCCATCGTGGCGCTGGTTTCCTCGATGGTCGCGGCCTGCCTGGTGGTCCGTTCGGACAGGTCGTTGGCGCCGGAGAGGATCTCGCCGGTGGCGGTCTTGAGCTGACGCGAGGTGGCCTTGAGTTGGCCGACCACTTCGGTGAGCTTGTCGGCCACGGCGTTGGTGTCGGCCTTGAGCCGGGCAAAGGCGCCGCGATAGTCGCCGTGCATGCGCTGGGTGAGGTCCGCATGGGCAAGGGCGGAGAGGACGGCGCCGGTTTCGCCGATGCCACGGTCCACGGTCTCCACCAGGGTGTTGACGCTGCCGGCGAGAGAGTTCAACTCCGGATCCGGGAACTGGGCATGGACGCGCTTGGAGAAGTCGCCGGCAATGGCTGCATCCACCACTTCCCCGAATGCGGCCTGCAGCGCCACCATCATGTCGGTGCGCTCGGCGCGACGGCGTTGGCTCGCGGCACGTTCTTCCTCGCTCATATTGGTCATCGTGAGGCCATTGTCGCGGAACACTTCCACCGACCGCGCCATCTCGCCGATTTCGTTCTGGCGGTCGCCATAGGGCACCTCGGCGGCATAGTCGCCGCCGGCAATCTGCTGCATCACCTTCGCCAGCGCCGGGATCGGCCGCGTCATCAACCGCGACAGCGCCCAGCCGATTGCACCCAGAATGGTCAGCGTCGCCGCGCTGACTGCACCGATCAGCGTCAGCGTCTCGTTGATGAGACCATCGATCTGCGTCTGGTCCATGCCGACAAACAATATGCCGAGCGGCTTGCCCTGCCGGTTGACGATCGGCTGATAGGAAGCAAGGAACGGCGTCCCATCGATGACTTCTTCGCCGGAATAGGCGGTGCCAGCCTGGGCACTGGCATAGATCGGGCTATCCTGCGTGATCGCGGTGCCGAGTATGCGATTCCCTTCCGCATCGGCAAAGGTCGTGGTCGCGGCAACGAAATTCTGCGACGTAGCGTCGAAAACGAACAGCGTCGCTGCCTCACCGGTGATGCGGGCGATGGAATCGACGATGCCGTGGTTAGAATAGCTGATCGGCATGCCGAAAGCCGAGATACCGGTGATGGTGCTGCCATCATCGGACCACGCGACTTCCGTGCCGGACATGTTGTTTTCGAGTATGGTCGCTGCGGTCTTGAGGTTGACTACCTGCTGCCGCCCGGCGGTCTCGCGCACCGATCCGGTGAGATTCAAGAACACCGCCGTACCGACACCGACGGTGGAAACAATGATCGCCGATACCACCAGCGCCGCAATCATCGTCGTCAGCTTGACGTTGCCAAGCCAGTGTCCAATCCGCTTCATCTTCTTGAAAACCTCTGCTCCCCCCGGCTCCCGCAGAGCCATTGGCGAAGGTAAGGCCGAAAGACTTGGAGAATGCTTAATGACCCGTTCGGCTGACCGGGTAGCCGGCGTCCACCACAAGAAGAACGGCGCCCGGAGGCGCCGTTTCGAGATGATGTGGTTGAGCGTGGATCAGAAGCTGGTCCAGTCTTCCGCCAGTGCCGCATTGCCGTGGGTGGCGAGACGCTGGCGCGGCGCAGGGCCTTCGCTACGGCGCACCGGCGCCGGCGTGGCGGGCTGGTCGAGCCGGAAGATCTCGACGATGCGGTCGAGTTCGGTGGCCTGGGCCTCGGTCTGCTCGATGGCGGCATTGGTCTCTTCAACCAGCGCGGCATTGTGCTGGGTCATCTCGTCCATGGTCCGGACCGCCGTGGTCACTTCCTCGATGGCCGAGGCCTGTTCACGGGAGTCGTTGGCGATGGATTCGAGCAGGCCGAGATTGCCACGCGCAGCCTCGAGCATGCTCTTGAGCTTGCCGGCGGCGTCGCCGACGAGCTTGGAGCCGGACCGCACTTCGCCGGCGGACTGCTCGATCAGCGCCTTGACTTCGGCGGAAGCACCGGCGGCGGACTGCGCGAGGCGGCGCACTTCCACGGCAACCACCGCAAAGCCCTTGCCGGCTTCGCCAGCACGGGCGGCTTCGACGGAGGCATTCAGCGCCAGAAGGTTGGTCTGGAAGGCGATGTCGTCGATCATGCCGATGATGTTGGAGATCTTGGCCGAGGACTGGGTGATCCGCTCCATGGCCTCGGTGGCGCGATCCATCACCTCGCCGCTGTCCTCGGCGGTGCGAGTGACCTGAGCGGCATTGGTCGAGGCCTCAATGGCGCGCTGAGCGTTCTGCATGACGGTCGAGGCCAGCTGCTCCATGGCGGCGGAGGTTTCCTCGATGGTGGCCGCCTGGCGGGTGGTGCGCTCGCTGAGGTCGTTGGCGCCGGAGAGGATCTCGCCGGTCGCGGTCTTGAGCGAACCCGAGGTGTGGCGGAGCTGGCCGACCACCTCGGTCAGCTTGTCGGCGACGGCGTTGACGTCGTTCTTGAGGCGGGCGAAGGCCCCCTCGTAGTCGCCGCGCATGCGCCGGGTCAGGTCGGTATCGGCCATGGCACCGAGCACCTCGCCGATTTCGGTGACGCCGCGGTTGAAGGTGGAGACGAGATTGTTGACGCTACCGGCGAGGGCGTTGAGCTCCGGATCGGGGAACTCGACCGTGACCTGGCGGGTGAAGTCGCCCGCAACGGCGGCATCCACCACTTCGCCGAAGGCGGCCTGGAGTTCGGCCATCATCTGTTGCCGGTTTTCCTGTTCGGCAATGATGCGGGCGGCCTCGGCTTCGGTCATCTGGCTGACGCGCAGACCGTTCTCGCGGAAGATCTCCACGGCACGGGCCATGGCGCCGACTTCGTTGCCTTGGGTGGCGTAGGGAACGTTGGTTTCGTAGTCGCCGGCGGCGATCGACTCCATGGCCTTGGCAAGGCGCGGGATCGGGCGGGTGATGAGGCGGGACAGGACGAACCCGATCAGGCCGAAGCCGGCCAGAGCGGCACCGCCGACGGCCAGGATCGGCACCATGGTGGCGTCTGCCGCAGCGGATACGGCCGCGATCGGAGTGCCGACCATGATGGCGCCAAGCAGATCGCCATTGATGCTGCGCATCGGCTTGATGCCGGCAAGGTAGGAGCCGTTGGCATCGTCGAACTGGCCAATAAACGTCTCTCCCGCCATCAACTGGGCGTGCACGGGGTTATCCGCGTCGATGACGAGCCCGCTGAGCCTGGTGCCATCGGGGGCGGCGAGGCTGGTCAGCTTGCTCTCGAACACCCCGGTGTCCTTGTTGAGCACATAGAGGGTGGATTCCTGCCGGGTGACGCGGGTGACGGAATCGATCACCTGGGTGTCGTAAAAGGGCGGAATGGCCCAGGCCTGGAACTCACCCATGGTGCCGTCCTCGTTCCAGTTGAGGACGGAACCGGAGATGCGGCGTTCGAGAATGGTTGCCGCGACCGCCAGATTGTTGCCCTGCAGGTCGACGCTCTCCATGATCGAGGAGTTGCGGGCTTGCAGGTAGATACCGGTCGAAACGGCAGCGATCGAGCCGATGATCGAAACAAGTACCAGCGAGAGAATTAGCGTCGTCATTCTGACGTTGCCGAAGGCGGCGGTGAGTTTTTGCATGGAGGTCCCCCTCGGAAGCCCGCACCGGCTCCTGCCGCCGCCAAGCTTCACATTTGCCGCAACTTTAGGCGGTGTCCGTTAACCGTTGGTTTGCCTCAAACACCATCGCGGTCACGGTGACGCGCTCGGAGAAAGTGGATCGGAGCTTCACGCAAGCGTTGCATTGCTCTTGCAAGGCTTGGAGCTTATCTCTGGCTGCAAGACTGTGGAGCATGCACATGGCGGGTCCAGCCGCGCGTAGAACATCAGTGGGTGTCAATGTCGGAGGCGTCACGGTCGGCGGCGGTGCGCCGGTCGTCGTGCAGTCGATGACCAATACCGACACCGCCGACATCGACGCGACGGTGCGCCAGGTGATGCAACTCGCTCGCGCCGGCTCGGAGATCGTGCGCATCACCGTCGACCGCGACGAGTCGGCAGCGGCCGTGCCGCATATCCGCGACCGGCTGGCGTCGATGGGTTACGATGTGCCGCTGGTGGGGGACTTCCACTATGTCGGCCACAAGCTGCTCACCGATCATCCCGCCTGTGCCGAGGCGCTGGCCAAGTACCGGATCAATCCGGGCAATGTCGGGTTCAAGGCCAAGCGCGACCTGCAGTTCTCGACCCTGATCGAGCTGGCGCTGCGCTACGACAAGCCGGTGCGGATCGGGGTGAACTGGGGTTCGCTCGACGAGGAGCTGCTTACTCGCTTGATGGACGAGAACGCCCAATCGGCGGCACCGATTTCGGCAGCGGCGGTGCAGCGCGAGGCGATCATCCAGTCGGCGCTGCTGTCGGCACAGCGGGCCGAAGAGATCGGGCTTGGCCGCGACAAGATCATCCTCTCCACCAAGGTTTCGGACGTCCAGCACCTGATCGCCGTCTACCAGGATCTAGCCGCCCGCTGCGACTATGCGCTGCATCTCGGGCTCACCGAGGCGGGCATGGGCTCGAAGGGGATCGTTGCGTCCTCGGCAGCCCTCGGCATTCTGCTGCAGCAGGGGATTGGCGATACCATCCGCATCTCGTTGACGCCGGAGCCCGGCGGAGACCGCACCACCGAAGTGAAGGTGGCGCAGGAGCTGCTGCAGACCATGGGCTTCCGCCAGTTCCTGCCGGTGGTGGCCGCGTGTCCGGGCTGCGGGAGGACGACGTCGACCACGTTCCAGACGCTGGCGAAGGAAATCCAGGACCACCTCAACACCTCGATGCCGGAATGGCGCGAGCGCTATCCGGGCGTCGAGACGCTGTCGGTGGCGGTGATGGGCTGCATCGTCAATGGGCCGGGCGAGAGCAAGCACGCCAATATCGGCATCTCCTTACCGGGCACCGGCGAAACGCCGGCGGCGCCGGTCTTCGTCGACGGCGAAAAGGTCGCGACCTTGCGCGGTGCCGACGTGGCCGACCAGTTCAAGGTGATGGTGGCCGATTATATCGAGCGCAAGTTCGGCCAAGGCGCGCGGACGGCGGCGGAGTAGTCGAACTGTCGCGCTCAGCGCTGAAGCAGCGCGGCGACGAACACATCGAGCGAAACCGTGCCTTTCCAGACGCTGCTCTCGTCGGGCGGTGGCGTCTCCATGGCGCGACGGGTCATGCCGGAATAGGAGCGCGCAGCGGCCGGCGAGAAGCCGAAGCTGAGAAAGGTACTTTCCAGCGTGTCCGCTTCGACCGATGCCACCGCGACGGGGTGCTGCAGGACGCGGCTGAACGCCTCAGCCACATCAGCCGGGCTGTAGCGATCCGGGCCTTCGACGTATCGCAGGCTTTCCGGGTGTGACGACAGCATCAGTTCTGCAGCGGAGCGCCCGACGTCGGCGGGAGCCACCATCGGCAGGCTGAACCCAGCGGGGAAGAAGCTCGGCAGGATGCCTTGCTCACGCGCCGGTTCGACCGCCATTGCCCAGTTGCTCATGTAGTAGGCGCCGCGCTGAATGACGGACGGGGCGGGCAGGCGGGCTAGCCCCTGCTCGAGAGCATAGAGCGTGCCGAGATCACCGATGCTGCTGCCCGGTTGCGCACCATAAGTCGAAGCGGCCACGATCCGTTCAAGTCCGGCGCCGTCCACCGCCGCCAGGATGGCCCGAATGGACTGCAGCTCGGCAGCGTCCGTGTCGTTGGCCGTGGGGTCGGCAGTCGGGTTGACGATGAGCAGCCTGCGGCCATGCCGCAGCACGGCTTGCAGCGCGGGGGCGTCGTGAATGTCGAGCACGGCTGCTTCGGCACCGCGCTGGCGCCAGGCCGTCGCCTTGTCAGAATCGCGGGTCACTATGGTGACGCTTTCGCCCGCTTCGAGCAGTGCTGCTGCGGCTGCCGAGCCGACCTGGCCGGTGCCACCGATGATGATGTGCATGCCTGTCTCCATCTGCTGGGTAGCCTACCCTTGCAGGCGGAGTTGTCAGGCGATGTCAGCACCCTCGACGGCCGTCAGCGGCAGCGGCGGCTGGCAGGCGTCCACCCACTTGTCGCCGCACAGTTCGGCGAGCCGGGCCACAGTCAGCTTCACCGAGGAGTGGGTGTCGCCGCCGGCGGGGATGACCTCGTCGTAGATCTTCAGCGAGGCGTCGAGATAGATCGGCAGGGGCGAGGGCAGACCGAAGGGGCAGACGCCGCCAACCTTGTGACTGGTCAACTGCTCGACTTCCTCGGCGCCGAGCATGCGGGGACGGCCGCCAAAGGCTTGCTTGGATTTGGCGTTGTCGAGCCGGGCGTCGCCGCGAGTGACCAGCAGCAGCACCTCGCCGTTGACGCGGATGCACAGGGTCTTGGCGATCTGGCCGGGCTCGCAACCATGCACCTCGGCCGCCAACTGTACGGTGGCGGTCGAAGCTTCGGTGACGATGACGGACAGGTCGGGGGCGCGGGCGGCGAGGTCGTCGCGGACGGATTGTTGGCTCATGCGGGAGATTTAGGCCAAACCGCGCCGCAGAGTGAAGCCCCTACAGCAGCCGCGCCAGTCGCTCCTCGTAATCCTCGCGCATCTTGTAGTGGAGCGGGGTCGCGAGGGCGCGGCGGAGGAAAGCGGGGTCGATGTCGCGCACGCCATCGAGCGCCATCAGTTCGGACACGGTGATGCGTTCGCCCTCAAACGGGGTGTGCCGCACCGGCTCGCCGGCGTGCAGCGCGCCACCCGAAACCACCCGGCAATAGGCGCCGGGACGGCCGGCCTGGTGAAAGCGCTTGGCCCAGCCGGGGTCGCCCATCTTGCGGCCAAAGGTCATGCAGGGGGTGCGGTGCGAGGTCACCTGCAGCACCACCTCGTCCATGGTGAAGCGGTCTCCCACGGCGACGGAGCGCCCTTCCACACCGGCGATGGTGAAGTTTTCCCCGAACATGCCCGGCGGCAGGTCGCGATCGAGCTGGGTTTTCCACCAGCGATAGTCGTCGGCGAAGTAGAGGTAGACCGCCTGGTCGACGCCGCCATGGTGCTTGCGGTCCATCACCGCATCACCTTCGATGCCGTGCTTGGTGACGGTTACCTCGCCTTCGACGGGTTCCTTGTAGATGCCGGTTTCGGCGTGCTTGCCGGGAATCGGCCGCGGCGTGCCCATGTTGATGCTTTCGAGGATGGCCATTGGGTGGTTCAGGTCTCGCGGGTGGCGAAGTAGCGGGCGGTGGCGCGCAGGCCGTCTGCTTTGGGGCCGAAGGTGCGCAGGGCCGACAACGCTTCGCTGACCGTCTGGTTCAGCCGCTGGCGCGCGCCATCCACACCAAGCTCTGCCACCAGGGTCTGCTTGCCCATGGCGGCATCCTTGCCGGTGGCCTTGCCCATCTGCTCGGCCGTGGCGGTGACGTCGAGAATGTCGTCGGCCAGCTGGAAGGCGCGGCCAGCGGCTTCCGCATAGGCAGTGAGGGCGGACAGAGCCCGCGGGTCGGCACCGCCGAGCAGCGCGCCCATGCGAACCGCGGCGCGGATCAGGGCGCCGGTCTTCATCGCCTGCATGGTGGAAATCTCGGCGCCGCTCAGCCCGGCGGATTCACCTTCGATATCCCGCATCTGCCCGCCGACCATGCCGCCCGCGCCGGAGCCCTGCGCGAGTTCGAGCACGAGCGCGACACGGACGTCCGCTTGCGGGTGGCAGGCGGGGTCAGCCAAGAGGGCGAAGGCATGGGTGAGCAGGGCGTCACCCGCAAGAATGGCGGTGGCGTCGTCATAGGCCTTGTGGACGGTGGGACGGCCGCGGCGGAGGTCGTCGTCGTCCATCGCCGGCAGGTCGTCGTGGATCAGCGAATAGCAGTGGACCATTTCGACCGCGAGACCGGCCTGCGCCGAAGCTGCCGCCGGCATGCCGAACACGGCCGCCGCCTGGCGCACCAGTAGCGGCCGCAGGCGCTTGCCGCCTTCGAGGCTGCCATGGCGCATGGCGGCGATCAGCCGCTCGGGGGCAGGGCCGGGGCCGGACAGGCGCTCGGTACCCAGCCAGGCGGCCAGGCCCTTCTCCACCTCGCGGGCGCAGTCGGCGCTATCGGATCGGAAGTCGTACATGAGGGCGTTGCTAGCCGTTTGCCGATGGAGCGGCAAGGTGCCGTTTGCCCCAGCGAGGAGGTGCCGCTATGCAACGGCATGGCCCGGCGAAAGACACCCCTCTGGCGCATCCTGCGCATCGCGCTCACCATCCTTGTGGTGCTGGTGGCGATCCCGGTGGTGCTGACGCCCGTCTACCTGGTGGTGAATCCGGTTTCAGTGCCGATGCTGGAGCGCTATCTCACCGGCCGACCGGTGGAGCGCGAGTGGCGCCCGATCGGCGATATCTCGGACCGGCTGAAAGCCTCGGTGATCCTCTCGGAGGACGGGCAGTTCTGCCGCCATTGGGGCGTGGACGTGGGAGCGCTGCGCGAGGAGGTCGAGGACCTGCTGGCCGGGCGTGACGTGCGAGGCGCCTCGACCATCACCATGCAGGTGGCGCGCAACCTGTTTCTCACCAATGCCCCGAGCTATCTCAGGAAGGCAGCCGAGATTCCGCTGGCGGTCTATATCGACCTCGTCATGCCCAAGCGGCGGATCATGGAGATCTATCTCAACATCGCCGAATGGGGGCCGGAAGGGCAGTTCGGCGTTGCGGCCGGTGCCCGGCGCGCCTTCGGCATAGAACCGCAGACTCTCGACTGGCGCACGGCGGCACTGCTCGCCGCGGCACTGCCCAACCCGATGCTGCGCAAGCCGGCCGAGCCGACCGCCAATATGAGCCGGGTGGCCGGCATCATCGCCGAGCGGGCGCAGCAATATGGCGGGCGGGCCAGTTGCGTCGGCGAGGGTGGAAGACTGGCCCTCTAGCGGCACAAACCCCCTAGCCAAGCGGTGGGCTTTGCTCTATAGCACCGGCCAAATCCCAACAGAGACAAGCTCTCTGGCCGCTTCCGGCGGCGTTGTGACTTTGAGAAGGACCGAACCATGGCAGTGCCAAAACGCAAGACCTCGCCGATGAAGCGCGGTTTCCGCCGGTCGGCCGACGCGATCGCCGCCCCCGCCTATGTCGAAGACAAGGACTCGGGCGAACTGCGCCGTCCGCACCACATCGACCTCAAGACCGGCATGTATCGCGGCCGGCAGATCCTCGCCGTCAAGAAGTAAGCCGAAAGGCGAGGCGGCGCGGATGCGCTCTATCTGATATTCGAGCGGCCGGTCCCCTGCGGATCGGCCGTTCTGTTTTGCCTTGCCGCCGGGGGCGGCCACCGGGGAGTATGCCATGACCACGCGCGTTGAATCCGACACCATGGGCACGATCGAGGTGCCTTCGGACAAGTATTATGGCGCGCAGACGGCCCGCAGCCTGATGAACTTCGACATCGGCGGCGAAAAGATGCCGGTCGAGATCGTCACCGCGTTCGGCGTGCTCAAGAAGGCCGCGGCGCTCGCCAACCACAAGCTCGGGCTGCTCGACGAAACCACCCGCGATCTGATCGTAGCCGCTGCCGACGAGGTGATCGAGGGCAAGCTGGCCGACCACTTCCCGCTGGTGGTGTGGCAGACCGGTTCGGGTACCCAGTCGAACATGAATGTGAACGAGGTCATCTCCAACCGCGCCATCGAGATGGCCGGCGGCACCATGGGCTCCAAGAAGCCCGTGCACCCCAATGATCACGTCAACATGAGCCAGTCGTCCAACGACACCTACCCGACGGCCATGCACATCGCTGCAGTGGAAGCGATCGAGAACTATCTGTTCCCGCGCGTCCAACTGCTGCGCGACACGCTCCAGGCCAAGTCCGAGCAGTTCATGGATGTGGTCAAGATTGGCCGCACGCACCTGCAGGATGCAACGCCCCTGACCCTGGGCCAGGAAATCAGCGGCTGGGTGGCGCAGATCGACTATGCCGTGGCCGCCATCAAGGCGACGCTGCCGCAGCTCAAGGAGCTCGCCCTGGGCGGCACCGCCGTTGGCACCGGGCTCAATGCCCATCCCGACTATGCGGTCACCGTCGCCCAGGAAATCGCGACCCTCACCGGCCATGACTTCGTGACCGGGCCCAACAAGTTCGCGCTGCTGGCCGGGCACGACGCCTTTGTCGGCACTTCGGGGGCGCTGAAGCAGCTCGCTTCTGCCTTCATGAAGATTGCAAACGACGTGCGCTGGCTGGCCTCCGGCCCGCGTTCGGGCCTCGGCGAGATCACCATTCCCGAGAACGAGCCGGGCTCCTCTATCATGCCGGGCAAGGTCAACCCGACCCAGTCGGAGGCCATGACCATGGTGGTCGCTCAGGTGATGGGCAATGACGCCGCGATCGGCTTTGCCGCCTCGCAGGGCAATTTCGAGCTCAACGTCTTCAAGCCCGTGATCGCCTACAACTTCCTGCAGTCGGTGCGGCTGCTGGCGGATGCCGCCAAGAGCTTCAACGACAACTGCGCCGTCGGTATCGAGCCGGACCGCAAGCGGATCAGGCAGTTGGTCGATCAGTCACTGATGCTGGTGACCGCGCTTAACCGCAAGATCGGCTACGACAACGCCGCCAAGATCGCCAAGACCGCGCACAAGAACGGCACCACCCTGCGCGAGGAAGCGATCGCGCTGGGGCTGCTGACGGGCGAAGAATTCGACGCCGAAGTGAAGCCCGAGCAGATGGTCGGTCCGCTCAAGCTCAAGAAGTAGCACGACCCCCTCCTGACCTCCCCCTTGCCAGGGGGAGGAAGATACCGGGTGTGCCGCAGCAATCGCAAAGCACTCGAACCGGCTCCTCCCCCTTCAGGGGAGGCTGGGTGGGGGTCCGTCAGCCGCGCCGTGCCGCCTCGATTGCGGCGACGTCGAGCCTTTTCATGTTCATCATCGCCTCGAAGGCGCGCTTGGCTTCGGCGCCGCCGGCCTTCATCGCCTCGTTCAGTGCCCTTGGGGTGATCTGCCAGGAGACACCCCACTTGTCCTTGCACCAGCCGCACATGCTCTCCTCACCGCCATTGCCGACGATGGCGTTCCAGTAGCGGTCGGTTTCTTCCTGGTCCTCGGTCTCGACCTGCATCGAGAAGGCCTCGGTGTGCTTGAAAGTCGGGCCCCCGTTGAGGCCAATGCAGGGGATGCCCATGACGGTGAACTCCACCGTCAGGACCTCGCCCTCCTTGCCGGACGGATTGTCGCCCGGGGCGCGATAAACACCGGTGATGCGGGTGTCCGGGAAGGTTTCTGCATAGAAGCGCGCCGCCTCTTCGGCGTCCTTGTCGTACCAGATGCAAACGGTGTTCTTGGCGTTGGGCATGGCGTCTCTCCTCGCTGACCATGGCAGTCTGTCACACGCCGATCCGGCGCGACTACCCACACGACGAGCCACGGAGCACCGGTTCGACACCGTGCTTCATTTTTGCCGTCAATCCTGCCTTCCACCGGATAGCTGGCTCTGGCATGCTCCGCCCGCAAACGGAGCTTGTGATGACCGAAACCGTGATCCTGCCGCCCCAGCACGCGCCACGCACACGGGGGCGCTTCATCCCGCCGCTCCTGGTGTTTCCGTTCCTGGCCTACAATCTGGTGGTGTTCACCCTGTTCGGCGGCAATCCGGTGAACTGGGGCGTGGGCCTGTTCGCCATCCCGATGCCGTCGGGAATGCCATGGGCGATCACCGCGGGTGACTTCCTGCTGGTGGTCGGCATCATTCTGCTGTTCGTCGAAGTGCTGAAATCGACCAACACCGCGCGCACCTCCATCGTCGAGCACATGCTGTCGATGGTGCTGTTCGTGTTGTTCCTGAGCGAGTTCCTGCTGGTCGGCGCCGCCTCGAGCTCGGTGTTCTTCCTCTTGATGGTGATGAGCCTGATCGACGTCGTCGCGGGCTTCACCGTCTCGATCACCAGCGCCAGCCGCGACGTGTCGATGAACTAGGCGACGATGGTCGTGCGGTAGCCGGCGGGCATGCGGCGCACGGCGATGCGGGCGCCCGCCGCATAGGCGCCGACGGCGCCTTCGGGGGTGGCGCGGCGGCGTTCGCGCTGCGGCGGCAGATGCGCCCGGGCGGCGAGCAACTGGCTGACGAAGTTGGCGTCCGGAACGCTCGAGGCCAGCGACGGGCGGGTCACGCGTGCTTCGAGCGTCACCGGCAGGACCCGTACCTCTGTGTCAAACTCGGCCATGGCCGCCTCGAACTGTTTCACTGTGGAGCCGGCTGTCCCGAAAAGGGACAGAAGCTCCTCTACCTGCCCCTTACGGGGCAAGCAGCGTGCCAGACAGTAACGGGCGCTTAGGGATTCGCGATCCGCGAGGTGATCCAGGTCACAGAGAACGGTGCATAACGTGGCGGCGGGAGCCGGCCATGCCGGCCGGTGTGAAGCCCAGCCGTTCGAAGGCGGCAACGAAACCCATGTGGCGGTAGCTGGGGGAAGCCGGATCGACCGGGTAAGCCTCCAGCAGCCGGGCGCCGTATTGCCTTGCATAGTCTGCCGCCGCTTCGATGAGCCGGGCGCTGAGGCCGGCGCCGCGCCGGGCACGCGGCACGAACATGCAGGTCAGCGACCACACGCTATCCTCGTCCTCGGTCCCGCCGAGATTGCGGAAGCTGGACTTGGGAGCAACAGACACCCAGGCGACGGGTTCGGCGCCGTCATAGGCGAGCAATCCCACCGGCACGCCATCGGCGATCCGACCCAGGATCTGCTCACGCCGGGCCGGGCTCTTGCTGTCCTTGATCTCCGCCGGCGTGGCGCGCCAGGCCATGCACCAGCACCAGTTCGGGCTGCCCTTGGCCGCGAACAGCTTTTCGAAGTCGCTCACCGTCTCCGCCGTGACCGGCCGGAAGGTGAGCGCCCCGGTCATCTCAGAAGTTGTCCTTGCCGCGGCGGATGGCCGCGAACACGTCCGCAGCCGATTTGCCTTCGAGCCCGTAGTGGCGGGCCAATTCCGGCGCATCGGCACGCAGGAACGGATTGGCGCGCTTGTCCTCGCCGAGACGGAAGGGAATGGTGAACTTGCCCTCTTGCCGCAGCGCCGTCACCTCGGCGGCGCGCCGCTGCAGGTCGGGATTGTCGGGGTCGATCGACAGGGCAAAGCGGGCATTGCTTTCGGTGTATTCATGGCCGCAATAGACTAGGGTGTCGTCGGGCAGGCTGCGGAGCTTCTTGAGACCGGCCCACATCGGCCCCGGCGTGCCCTCGAACATGCGGCCGACCCCAAGCGAGAACAAGGCATCGGCGCTGAACAGGTGGCCGCCTTGGGCGTCGTGGAACACGATGTGCCCGAGCGTATGGCCGGGCGTGTCGTAGACGTCGAAGACGATCTCCCCGACTTCGACGCGGTCACCGTCGCCCACCAGTTCGTCGAGACCCTCGATCTTGTCGGCCTCACCCTTGGGGCCAATGACCCGGCAGCCATAGCGGGCCTTGAGGTCGGCAATGGCCTCGACATGATCGGTGTGATGGTGGGTGATCAGAAGTTCGGTGAGGGTCCAGCCACGCTTTTCCAGCGCCGCCACGATCGGAGCCGTTTCCGGCGCATCGACGCTGGCGGTCCGCCCCGTCGAGGGGTCATGCACCAGATAGCCGAAATTGTCGCTGCGGGCGGCAAAGACGTCGACGATGGCGGACATGGCAGGCTCCTCGGATCAGTTCGGGGGCAAGCTAGGCCGGCTGGCCCGTAGCCGCAACCCGCGGTTGGACAAGCAGTTCCGGCTTTGGCACAGTCGCGGCCATGACCAGCGATGTGACCCGCCTCATCGACTTCTACAAGTCGCCACTCGGCCGGATCGGGCGGGCACTGGTGCGTGAGCAGGTGATGGCCCTGGCCGGCAATGTCAACGGGCTGCGACTATTGGGCCTGGGCTTTGCCACGCCCTATCTTCGGTTCGCCCTCGGGCGGGCGGAACGGGTGCTCGCCTTCATGCCGTCGCGGCAGGGCGCTTCGGCCTGGCCCCGCGAGGGTCCATCGCACACGGTGCTTTGTGACCCCCTGGAGATGCCGCTCACCGATGCGGCGGTCGACCTGACCATCGCCGTCCATGCGCTGGAGCATGTGACTGACGCAGAAGAGCTGATGCGCGAATTGTGGCGCGTCACGGCGCCCAATGGGCAGGTGCTCATGGTGGTGCCGCGGCGGCGCGGCATCTGGGCACAGCGGGACAACACGCCCTTCGGCCATGGACGGCCCTATTCGGCGAGCCAGCTCGACAAGCTCTTGCGCGACCACAGCTTCATCCCCGAGGAATGGCGGGACGGGCTTTATGTGCCGCCGTTCCAGAGTTCGCTGGTGCTGAAATCGACGCGGCTGTTCGAGCGCGTCGGCCGCCTGTTCGCACCGGGGGTCAGCGGGGTGATGATCGTGCGGGCCCGCAAGCAGGCCTATCCGGCGGTGCCGCGGCGGCTCAGGGCCGAACGGCTGGTGCGGGTGCCGGGGTTGAGCACGGCGACGGCCCGCTCGGGGTGAGTCCCGCAGGCCTTTGCAAGCCGGGGCGCTTTGCGTATGGTCCGCCGCGCTTCCACCGGCCCAAGATCTCATGACCGACCGCCCGACGCCGCAGCCCGGCATTCTCGACATCGCGCCCTATCTGCCGGGCAAGTCCGGCGCTCCGGGCAGCAAGGCCATCAAACTCTCGGCCAACGAGTCGCCGCTGGGCGCCAGCCCCAAGGCGTTGGCCGCCTTCCGGGAGGCTGCAGAACAGCTCGCCATCTATCCCGAAGGCTCGTCCCGCCTCTTGCGCGAGGCGCTGGGCGAAGTGCACGGCATCGATCCGGCCCGGATCGTCTGCGGCAATGGCTCGGACGACCTCCTGCACCTGATTGCCCAGATCTATCTGGGCGAGGGCGACGAGGCGGTGATGAACCGCTACGGCTTCTCGGTCTATCCGATCATCACCAAGGCAACCGGCGCCGACATCGTCATGGTGGACGAGCGCGACTACAAGGCCGACGTCGATGCGCTGCTTGCGGCGGTCACGCCACGCACCAAGGTGGTGTGGCTCGCCAACCCCAACAACCCGACGGGCACCTATCTCAGCGCCGCCGAAGTAGCGCGGCTGCATGCGGGGCTCAGGCCGGACATTCTGCTGGTCATCGACAGCGCCTATGCCGAATATGTCACGGCAGCGGACTACTCGGTGGGGCTCAATCTCGTCGACGCCAACGACAACGTCGTCATGGTGCGTACCTTCTCCAAGATGGGCCTCGCTGCGGCGCGCATCGGCTGGATGGTCGGACCCGATCACGTGGTCGATGCCATCCACCGCATTCGCGGCCCGTTCAACGTCAACCTGCCGGCTCAGTTTGCGGGAGCGGCTGCAGCGCGCGACGTCGAATTCACCCAGCGACTCAAGGAACACAACGCCCTCTGGCGGGACTGGCTGACGGCGCAACTCGACGGCAACCGCATGCGGGTTATTCCGAGTCAGGCCAATTTCGTCATGGTGCTCTTCGAAACGCCCGAGCAGGCGGCCGCCGCCTTTGCGGCGCTGATGGAAGCCGGCTGGGTGGTGCGCGAGATCGGACCCTCCTACGGCATTCACAATGGCCTTCGAATCTCGATCGGCAGCGAGGCGGCGATGCGCGGCGTGGCCGAAGTGCTCAATTCCCTGGATTTCGCCTCATGAGCGTTCACTTCCGCAAGCTCGCCCTGATCGGCATCGGCCTCATCGGCTCCTCGATTGCACTCGCCGCGCGGCGGCAGGGTCTGGTCGACACGATCAGCATCGCCACCCGGCGGCCGGAGACGCTGGAGGAGGCGCGCGAACTCGGGCTCGGCGACAGCTATACGCTGGATGCGGCGGAGGCGGTGCAAGGTGCCGACCTCGTTATCCTCTGCGCCCCGGTCGGGGCCTATGAGGGAATTGCCCGCGCCATTGCACCGGCGCTGCCCTCCGGCGCGATCCTATCCGATGTCGGGTCGGTCAAGGCGCATGTGGTCAAGGTTGTCGGGCCGCATGTACCGGCGGGCGTCAGCTTCGTGCCGGGGCATCCGATCGCGGGTACCGAGCACTCCGGCCCATCCGCCGGCTTCCCGGAACTCTTCGCCAACCGCTGGTGCGTGCTGACCCCGGTCGAGGGTACCGATCCCGTCCAGACAGAAAAGCTCGCCGCCTTCTGGCGCGCCATGGGCTCCAAGGTCGAAACCATGGATGCGGCGCACCACGACATGGTGCTGGCCATCACCAGCCACATCCCGCACCTGATTGCCTACAACATCGTGGGCACGGTGGCCGATCTCGAAACCGCCACCAAATCCGAGGTGATCAAGTTCTCGGCCTCGGGCTTTCGCGACTTCACCCGCATCGCCGCCTCCGATCCGGTGATGTGGCGCGACATCTTCCTCACCAATCGCGACGCGGTGCTGGAAATGCTCGGCCGATTCTCGGAAGACCTGTCGGCGTTGCAGCGGCATGTGCGCACCGGCGACGGGGCGGCGCTTGAAGCCATGTTCACCCGCACCCGTGCCATCCGCCGCTCGATCATCGACGCTGGCCAGGAGACCGCGGCGCCCGATTTCGGCCGCCCGCACGACACGCCACCGGAGCCGGAACCGGTGCCGCTTGTGCGCGAACACGGCGGCGGCGACGACGCCTAGAACAGCGGCGGAATGGCGGTGATCGGCACCAGGCCGGAGGAAACCACGCCGCCGGCGAAGTTGATCTGGTTGGTGTGCCGCCCGTCGGCGCCGGGGACGCCGAGCACCAGCGTGCGCCAGGGCTCCTCGATCATCGGACCGATCCGCTCGGCCACCCCGCTCGAGACGATGTCGATGCGACCATTGACCAGGCCCGCCTGGTCGAGGGCAAGATCGCCGCTGGCGGTGAGTTCGGAGTTCACGTCGTTGGCTGTGACGGAGACGAGGCGCAACTGCGCGCCATTGTCGGCCATGGTCTGCAGCAGCAGCGGATCGCTCCAGTTGCGGACGTCGTCCGGCAGGCGGGTGAGTTCGAGCTGCAGTTCGGCTGCGCCCTCGCTCACGGCGATGCTCGGCGCATCCAGCCCGCTGGCGCGGCCATAGGCGGCGAGCGAGGCCAGCCCCTGGTCCGGATCGTGCGCCTCGGGCATGTCCATCAGGTGCAGTTCCAGCGCTTCGGCGCGCGCCAGTTCCGTCCGCGTCATCAGGGTGTCCGCCCAGGCGAGATTGGCGCCGATCAGCGAAGCGCGGGCGATGCGCCAGTCGGCGAGGCGGATGCTGGCGTCGAGGCTGTCCCAGCCGATTTCGTTGCGGGCGCCAGTGAAGCTGTCGGCGAGCGTCGCCGGTCCGGTTGCCTTGGCAATCAGGTGGGTCGGAGCGTAGACGCGGGCGGTGGCTTCGAGGAGCGGCAGGGCCACGGTCAGATCGCCACTGGTGATCTCCGCTTCGCTGCAGCCGACGTCGAAGCGAAACGGAAAGCCGCCGACATCGATGCGGCCGCAGGCGACGCGCGGCGCGGTCACCCCGTCATTGGCTGCCATGACTTCGACATTCTGCCGGATCATGCCAGCGATCACGAACCAGGCAATGGCCCAGCCGGCGACGACGAGGGCGATGATGCTGCCGAGGATGATGATTCGCGTCTTCATGCAGCCGTTTCTATCCTTGCGGTGCCATGGCGGGAAGCCGCCGCCGTTCATCGACGGTAAATCCGGGTCGCGGCACGTTGCGGGTGGCGTTTATGTGCGGTGGGCGGAGCCGGCAGGCTCCCCTAACTTGATGGTCTCGATAGGGCGACAGCGATGGCAGAGGCGACATATTGGGTGTTCGGGTACGGCTCGCTGATGTGGAATCCGGGGTTTCCCCACCACTCCCAGCAACTTGGCCTGTTGCACGGAGCGCACCGGAGCCTGTCGATCATCTCGCATCACCATCGCGGTACGGCCGACCGGCCGGGGCTGGTGTTCGGCCTGGTCCGCGGCGGCTCCTGCCGCGGCATGGCGTTCGAGGTGGCAGAGACGGACTGGCCCGAAGCGCGGGCCTATCTCAAGGCGCGCGAGCAGGTCACCATGGTCTATCGCGATGTCGAGCGGCCGGTGCGCCTGGATGACGGGCGGACGGTTTCGGCGCTCGCCTTCCTGGTCGACGAGCGGCACGAGCAGTTTGCCGGCCGACTGACGCTCGAGGCGCAAGTGGCCATGGTGCGGCAGGGAGTAGGTCTATCCGGCCGCAATGTGGACTATGTACTCAACACGGCGCGGCATCTTGAGCAATTGGGCATCCGCGACCGGCAGGTGATGGCTCTGGCAGAGCTGCTGGGGATGGAGGAAATCGCCGCTTAGGCGGCCACTGCCTCCGCTCGCGGCTCGGCGCCTTCGAGATCCCAGATGGTGGTCCAGCGTTCCGTCTCCGGCGGCGGCGCGGCCAGGCGGAAGGCGCGGTCACCCAGGTCCAGCGCCAGGCGAAAGCGGCTGCGGCTCATCGGATCGGCCACCAGATCGGCGGCCGAGCCCACCCACAGCACATGGCTGCCCTTGGCCACCAGGTAGAGGCCGGCCTCGTCCATGGCGAAACTGGAAAGGTTCTCGGTCACAAGTCCATAGACGTGACCGGAGCGCCCCTGCCAGCGGTTCTGACGCGCCGCGTTGGAAGAACGAATGGCAGTGTCGGCAACAGTCCCCATCGCAGCCGCTCCCGGAGCTTCGATACTAGAACAAATATAGAACGAGATCGCGGGTGTCGTCAAGGACGGCAATCGCGCGTGTCTATATGTATGCATCTGCGTCGGGATGGCGTCAACATATTGTGTCAGCTGGCGGGGCGCCGTTCGGCAGCCCGCGCCAAGAGTGTCGGGCTGAGCGGCCGGGAAATGCCGGCATCGATGGCACCGAGGATCAACCGGTCCGACTCGGTCTCGATGGCGGAACGGAGCCGTTCCAGAAAGACATCCGGCGGCAGGCCCGGCTCGATCGGCGGCAGGAAGCGACCGCGAGCGGTTCCGGGCCAGATCACCGGGGAGTTGCGGCCCCAGTAAAGGCCGGAGTTCAACGCCACGGGCACCACCGGCACGTTCAATTCTGAATACATCCTGACGATACCCTGACGGTATTCTGCAGGTGCCAGCGGCGCTTTGCGGGTGCCTTCGGGGAAGATGACGATGCGGCAGCCTCGGTCCAGTGCCGCGCGGGCGTTGCGCATCATGTCCGGAATGGCCTCGGCGCCCTTCTGGCGATCGACCTCGATGCAGTCGAGCGAACGGGCGGCCCAGCCGAAGAAGGGAATGCGCATCAGTTCCTTCTTGACGATGTAGGCTGGGCGCCCAGTATGCGGGAACACCGCGAACACGTCCCAGTCCGACTGGTGCTTGGACGCGATGATGCAGCCGCCGGGCGGGATGTTTTCGGCGCCGGACACGTCGGTGTCGACACCGGCGATCCAGCGCAGGAAGACTAGGTTCGACCAGCACCAATAGCGGGCAAGAGCCCAGCTCAGCGCCGTGCGCCGCTGCATGATCAGGCCGATGATGCCGACGATGATGGCGATGATGGCCGTCTGGCCAATGAACAAGACGTAGAACAGGGCCGTCCGTACGGCCTGGATAGCTGCCATCAGCGGTTTCCTCCCGTGGCGGCCGGGCCGCCATCGAGCCTCTAGCGGGCAAACGTTCGGCTGACGAGGCCGTTCCGGCTACGAGGCCTCGCTCAGATAGCGCCGCACCGTCACCCGCGAGGTGATGGCGGTAAGCGCAGCGATCACCGGCACCACGGCAGCAATGCCGACGATACCATCGGCGCCGAGCGCGAAGCGGCCGAACAGCACACCCACCTGCGCGCCGGCTTCGCTCGACAGCATGTTGCCGGCGGCGGTGCCGATCAGGGTGAAGAACAGGAGCGCCGCGACCGCGCCGAGCAGCCCGCCCTGCAGGCCGATCGACAGGAATCGGCCCTGAAAGGCGCCGGCGATGAAACGGTTGGAGGCGCCGATGAAATGCAGCACATCAACGATCTCGCGATTGGTGGCCATGGTGCCGCGGGTGGCGAAGACGATGGCCAGCACCGTCGCCGCCCCGATCAGCACCAGCACCATGAGGCCGGAGAAGACTATGGTGCCCGACATGGTGTTGAGCTGTTGGCGCCAGGCGGCATGGGTGTCGAGGCTGGCGCCGGGCACCGATTCCAGATTGCGCGCCAGTCCTTCGATGTCGGCATCCACCGGATCGGCGAGTTGCACCACGATGAGGCGCGGTACCTCGATGGCGGTGAGATCGAGACCGGCACCGAGCCAGGGCTCGAGCAGCTTCTGGCTCTCTTCCACGGTCAGGGCGCGCGCGGCAGTAACGCCCGGGGTCGACTGCGCCAGCGACACGGCGCTGCGAACGCTGGTGTCGATCTGCTGCCCGTCCACGGGACGGATCTGAATGGTGACTTCGCGGCCGACGTCGGCGGACCAGGCAATGGCGGATTTCTGCACCAGCACCACCCCGCCGAGGGTCACGGCGGAGAGAAAACTCATGATGGTGATCATGAGCAGCAGCGTGCGACCGGCGACACTTTTCTCCGGCACGATCGGTGCGGCGCCGGTGCGGCGGGGGAACAGCCTCAGGATGCGATCAAGCATGAATGGTGAGTTCGCCCTTGTCGAGGAGCATGCGCGGATACTCGAAGCGGTCGAGCAGCGGCAGCTCGTGAGTGGCCAGGATGATGGTGGTGCCGAGCGTGCGGTTCAGCTCGGCGAACAGATGCACCAGCCGGCTGGCAAGATCGGGATCGACATTGCCGGTGGGTTCGTCCGCCAGCAGCACCTTGGGCCGGGCAATGACGGCGCGGGCAATCGCTGCACGCTGCTTCTCGCCGCCCGAGAGCAGGGAGGGGAAAGCGTTCATGCGGCTGCCGAGACCGACCCAGTCGAGCAGTTCGGTGACGTTGGAGCGGTATTCGCTCTCGGGTTGACCAAGGACGCGCAGCGGCAGGGCGACGTTCTCATAGGTGGTGAGATGGTCGAGCAACCGGAATTCCTGAAAGACGATGCCGATGTGTCGGCGCATCTGCAGCAGCCGGTCCTGGCTGAGGTTGGAAACGTCCTCGCCGAACATGGTCACCGTGCCCCGGGTGGGCTTCAGCGATAGCAGCAACAGGCGCAAGAGGCTGGTCTTGCCGGCACCTGATGGGCCGGTGAGGAAATGGAACGAGCCGGGCTCGATGGAGAAGGTCAGGTCGCGCAGGATCTCGGGACCATTGCCGTAACGCAGACCCACATCGGAAAACTCGATCAACTCGGCACAGCTCCCCTGGTGAAAGGCGGATGCGAATCACTGATTCCGCATCATAGCAGCCCCTGCCGCCCGCCGCGGCGGCCCGTCCTCCCTTGCCCCATGAAAAACGGCGTCAGTGTGGTGAGGGCGGGTTTGAGGAGTCTTAACCCCATGGTCCTAGGGTCGGGGGAACTCCCCCACCAGTGCAACGGGCATCCCCAACCGGCCGATGATCATCACCTGCCCCCATTGCCGGACCCAGTATCAGGTGACCTTCGAGACCATCGGGTCCGTTGGTCGCAAGGTGCAGTGCGCGCAGTGCCGGCAGGCCTGGCAGCAGGACCCGTTGCCGCCGGAGGCTGAGCCAGATCCCGCAGACATGGCGGTGTTCGACGCGATCAGCGAAGATGCACTGGACGAGGTGATGCTTGCCGAGGAGCGGGCGGCTGCGGCTGAAATCGCGGACCGCGCCACCGCCAGCGATTTGGCGCAGCGAGCTGCGGCGGGATCGTCGCAGCCCGACAGCAAGACCGACAGCGCCACGATGCGAACGCGGCAACGTGACTTCTCGCGTCGCCGCCGCAACATGGAGGCGCGACTGCCACTGGCCCGTCTCCGCCGGGCGGTACGAATCGGCGCCGCCCTCATGCTCGCCGCCGTGGTGTCCGGGCTGGGCCTTGCCCGGGAGGCGGTGGTCGCGCGCTTCCCCGACCTTGCCGGCGTCTATGAAGCCGTCGGGCTGGAGGTCAACGTCGTCGGCCTTGAGTTCACCGAGGTCACCACGCTTCACTCGCTGCGCGACGGCAAGGACATGCTGATGGTATCGGCGCAGATCGTCGGCGTTGCCCGGGAGCCCCGGGTGGTGCCCCCGGTGGTGGTGAGCCTGCTCGACTCCGCCGGCACGCCGATTTACGAATGGAGCGTCACGCCTGCCGTCCGCGACCTGATGGCCGGCGAACGGGCGAGCTTCGAAACGCAGTTGCTTACGCCGCCCCCAGCCGCGAGCCGGGTGCGCCTCAGCTTTGCCGGCGGGAGCGGGGCTCCCCGCGCCGGTGCCAAAGGCAGCGGCGAAAGCTCCGCCGCCAACCCGCCCGCTGCCATGGCAGCGTCCGGAACCCCTGTTACTCATATGCCTGTTGAACCGGAGCATCATTGATGGCCCGCATTCTGGTTGCCGAAGACGACCCCTCCGTCCGCGCTTTTGTCGTCAGCGCCCTGTCCCTGAAGGGGCATGAGGTCGTCGCCGCCGAAGATGGCGGTCTGGCCGCCGAGATCGCCGAGGAAGAACAGGGCCGTTTCGACCTGCTCCTGTCCGACATCAAGATGCCGATCATGGACGGCATCGCGCTGGCGCTGCATGTCGCCTCGCGCTTCCCGCAATTGACCATCCTGATGATGACCGGTTTTGCCGATCAGCGTGAGCGCGCGCACGGCCTCGAAGCGCTGATCTATGACGTGATCACCAAGCCGTTCGCGCTCGCCGATCTGCTGGCCAAGGTCGATGACGCACTGGTCGGCCGGCCGGTGGAGGTGGTGTCGCTCGGGCGCCAGGCCATGGGGCAGTAGCAGTCAACTGGACGAAGCCGCGGCTCCTGCTCCTCCCTCCCCCTTGAGGGGAGGGACCGAGGGAGGGGGTCCTCCGGTGTTACCGCACTACCCCCACCCCAGCTTCGCTAAGGCCTTTCAAGCCTAAGCTGCGCTACCCTCCCCTCAAGGGGGAGGGAGGGCAAACACCACATCGCGTCTCAAAGCCACTCCGGCACGCTGTCGAGGGCCAGCAGGTCCTCGATGGGCTTGCGCGGGCGGATCACGTGCCAGCGCTCGCCATCGACCAGCACTTCCGGGATCAAAGCGCGCGAGTTGTAGGTCGAGGCCATCACCGCGCCATAGGCGCCGGCGCTCATCACCGCGAGCAGGTCGCCCTCGGCCACGCCCTGGATGGTGCGGCCCTTCGCCAGATAGTCGCCGGTCTCGCAGACCGGGCCGACGATGTCGGCGGTGATCGGCTGGCGGTTGGACTGCCGCACCGGCTCGATGTCGTGATGGGCCTCGTAAAGGGTGGGGCGGATCAGGTCGTTCATCGCCGCATCGACGATGACGAAATTGGTCGCGCCCTCCTTCACGTATTCGACGCGGGTGACGAGAATGCCGGCATTGCCCACGAGGAGCCGGCCTGGCTCGATGACGAGTGAACATCCGAGCTGGCCGACCTTGTCGCGCACCACCGCGGCATAGGCGTCGGGGTGCGGCGGGGCTTCTTGGTCGTGATGGTAGGGGATGCCGAGACCTCCCCCGATATCGACATGCTCGATGTGGTGGCCGTCGGCCCTGAGCGCGGTCACCAGTTCCGCCATCAGCCCGAAGGCGTTGCCGAAGGGCTCAAGGTCGGTGATCTGCGAGCCGATATGCATGTCGACGCCCACCGCCTCGACGTTCGGTAGTTCGGCGATGCGGCGATAGACCTCGCGGGCGCGGGCATAGGGAATGCCGAACTTGTTCTCGGCCTTGCCGGTCGAGATCTTGGCATGGGTACGGGCATCGACGTCGGGATTGACGCGCACCGACACGCGCGCGGTCTTGCCGAGGTCAGCCGCCACCATCGACAGCCGCTCGAGTTCGGGTTCGCTCTCGACATTGAAGCACTTGATACCGACCACGAGCGCCCGGCGCATTTCCGTGACCGTCTTGGCGATGCCGGAGAAGACGATCATTTCCGGCGGAATGCCAGCGGCCAGGGCGCGTTCGAGTTCGCCGCCCGACACCACATCGGCGCCGCAGCCTTCCTGCGCCATCAGCTTCAGCACGGCCTGGTTGGAATTGGCCTTCATGGCATAGGCGAGCAGGGTCGGAATGCCCTCGAACGCCGCCTTCACCACCTGGACGTGGCGACGCAGCGTGGCGGCGGAATAGACATAGAAGGGCGTCCCCACGGTGTCGGCGAGTTGGGTGAGATCGACGTCCTCGGCAAAGAGGACGCCATCGCGCTGCTGGAAGTGGTGGACCATTGAGTTCTGCCCTGTCTTGCCAGCCCACCAAGCCCCATAGACCTCATGGTGAGCCTGTCGAACCACGAGGTTGCGGCCCGGTGCTGACGACCTCGTCCTTCGACAAGCTCAGGATGAGGTCTACAAGGCGCCGGTGGGTCAACCAAGAGTTGAAAAGTCCAGTTCCTCTACGTCACCCGCCGAAGAAACGGAAGCGTCCTAGCTGCCTTGCTCGTAAGCGGCCTCGATCCGCTCGGCCACCAGGTGCTGCAACTGCCATAGATGCGGATCGTGGATGCCCATCTCCTCGAGGTGCTGGACGGTGGCATAGAGGTATTCGGCCATCGAGCCGCGGCTGCCCACGGCGGTCGCGAGCACGTCGGCGATCGCCTCGTTGCTGAGCCCCGACACGTAGCGGCCGGAATTGCGGTCGATGCAGAAGGTCAGGGCGCGCACCGTGCGATCGCCGGTGCGGGCATTCACCCAGCGCGGCGGGAAGGCCGAGGGCAGCCAGCCCATCTCGCGCTCGAGCAGCTTGACCATGGATTCTTCGATGCGGTCGGGCGGCAGGCGCTGGAGCACACCCTTGCAGGCGCCGCCGCGATCGAGCGCCAGCATCAGCCCGGGTTTTTCGTCGGAGCCGCGATAGCGATTGTTCCAGCCAAGGCAGAACCGGCGGTGCCAACCGCGCACCAGGGCGGTGCGCATCTCGACCACCTCGCAGGCCGGCCTCCAGATCAGCGAGCCATAGGCAAAGACCCAGACCTCGTCCTGAAGCGGCTCGGGACCGAGCAGGCGCTCGATGGTGCGCGCATGATCCTCCGGCGTGGCAGCATGGTAGCCCTCCGGCGGCGCCGGCAGCTCTTCGCTGACCACCGGTGGCTGCAGATAGCCGACATGGCGCTCGGTTAGGCGCATCTGCCGGGGGCGCTTGGGCACGCGTGTCTCCGTTCCTTCAGCGGAACGGTCGCCTATTCGCCGCTGCTATTCAACCCCGCCATCGCCATGGCCGCCATGCCGCTTCGGCGACAGTGGACGCGGTGCGTGCGGCTTGCCGGTGAGTTCGGTCTTCCAGCGTGCCGCCTGCTCCAGCACATTGGCGGGGGCGGTGCCGCCATAGCTCTTGCGGGCAGCCACCGAAGCGTCGACGGTCAGCACCTTGTGGATGCGGCTGTCGATGCGCTGGTCGACGAACTTGAAGTCCTCGATGGTCAGCCCCTCGAGCCCACAGCCCTTCTGCTCGGCTAGGGCAACGATCTGCCCGGTGATGTGATGCGCGTCGCGGAACGGAATCCCCGCCTCGCGCACCAGCCAGTCGGCGACGTCGGTGGCGGTCGAGAAGCCGGCGGCGGCGGAGGCGCGCATGCGCTCACGGTTGGGCTGCATGTCCCCAACCATGCCGGTCATCGCGGCGAGGGAGAGCGAGAGGGCGTCGAGAGCGTCGAAGGCGACCTCCTTGTCCTCCTGCATGTCCTTGGAATAGGCGAGTGGCAGCCCCTTCATCACCACGGTCAAGCTGGTCAGCGCCCCGACAATGCGCCCCACCTTGGCGCGCACCAGTTCCGCCGCATCCGGATTGCGCTTCTGCGGCATGATCGAGGAGCCGGTGGTGAACTTGTCGCTGAGCCGCACGAAGCCGAACTGCGCCGAGCTCCAGATCACCATCTCCTCGGCGAAGCGGGACAGGTGCATGCCGCAGATGGCGGCGGCGCTCAGCGTCTCGAGCACGAAGTCGCGGTCCGACACCGCATCGAGCGAATTGGCGGTCGGCCGGTCGAAGCCGAGCGCCTCGGCGGTCATCTGGCGGTCGATCGGGTAGGGAGTGCCCGCAAGTGCGGCGGACCCCAGCGGCGACTCGTTGAGGCGCTTGCGCGCATCCAGCAGCCGGCCCGCATCGCGCCCCAGCATTTCGACATAGGCGAGCAGATGGTGGCCGAAGGTCACCGGCTGGGCGTTCTGCAGGTGCGTGAAGCCGGGCAGGATGGTGTCGGCCTCTTCCTCGGCGCGGGTGACGAGGGCGAGTTGCAGGCTGCGAACCTGCGCCACCAGCGTGTCGATGCTGTCGCGCACATAGAGGCGGAAATCGGTCGCCACCTGGTCGTTGCGGGAGCGGGCGGTGTGGAGCCGCCCGGCGGCATCGCCGATCAGCTCGCGCAGCCGCGATTCGACGTTCATGTGGATGTCTTCGAGCGCGCGCGAGAAGGTGAACGTGCCCGCTTCGATCTCTCCAAGCACCGTGTCGAGGCCGGACAGGATGGCGTCGCGATCGGCCTGCGTCAGTATGCCCGTCGCCGCGAGCATTGTGGCATGGGCCTTCGATCCGGCAATATCCTGGCGATACAGGCGCTGGTCGAAGCCGATGGAGGCATTAATCTCCTCCATGATGGCATCGGGCCCAGAGGCGAACCGGCCGCCCCACATCTTGTTGCTCATTCTGGTCTCCGGAGGCACCATGCAGATGGACCCGCATTCGAACCCGCACCCTGCCCGGCACTGGCTCCTGCCGGCCGCAATCGGGCTGGCCGTGGTCGCCGGGTCTATAGCGGCATGGCTGGTGCTGGGCAATGGCGGCGCCGCCAGCGAATGCCCGGCGCAGACCGCTGCCGGCGAAGCGATGGACATCGCCGCCGTGGGTGAACTCGCCGCGGTGACCGGCACGGGACACGGACGCGGCTATGCCGATCTCGCCTTCACCGATGCCGAGGGGCAGGCGCTGACCATCGCCGATTTCGAGGGCAAGGCGCTCCTGGTCAACTTCTGGGCCAGCTGGTGCGTGCCCTGCCGCGAAGAGATGCCGGCGCTCGATGCCATCGCCGCCAAGTACAATTCCGACAGCTTCATGGTGCTGCCGATCAACCTCGACATCGGCGAGAGCGGGCTCGGGAAGGCCAAGGACTTCCTCGACGAAGGGCAGTTCCAGCACCTGCCGCTTTATGCCGACACCAGCTTTGCCGCCTTCGACCGGCTGAAGCGGGAAGCCGTGGCCATCGGCCTGCCGGCGACACTGCTGCTGGATCGCGAGGGCTGCGAGCTGGCCGTGCTGCAGGGGCCGGCCGAATGGCACACCCCGGACGGCGAAGCCGTGGTCGAAGCGCTGATCGGGCTGTCCGGCTAAATCAGCCGGTCGACCTCGGCGCCGTTGACGACGGTGGTGGCGCCTGGGTCCGGATCGGGGTTGCGGGCCTGCTCTTCCGCCTGCGCCTGGCGCAGCGACGTGGTCAGGCGGGCCACTTCGGAAAGCTGAGCGTCTTTCGGCACGCCCGCCTCGTGCACCATGCGGTTGATCATCACGGCCGGAGCTATGCCGATGCCGTTGCCCATCGCTTCACGCCTGCTTGTCGACCTTGAGACCCTGGCCGGGCGGCGGCGCGGCGAGGGCGGTCTGCATCAGCGTGTCCATGAGGTTCTGCTGCATCTCTTGGGTCTTCTTCAGCACGGCGATTTGCGTGGCGTGCTGCGTCGCCGCGGAGTTCATCGTCACCATCTGCATGGCCAGATCGGTGTTCACCACTGCCGTCCTTTGCACCCGTCGAGAGCCGCAGGCTAGGCTGCGGAAGTAAAGGAAAGGTGCACCGGCGGGAGCAGATGCCGGTCTTCATGGGCTGTTAACCGCGTCACAAGCGAGCGCGTCGATCGGATGCCTCAGGTGGCGGGTCAGGACGTTTGTCGGGCAACAACTCCGGGTGCCGCCTTGCTTGTTCCCCAGGTTATCCTGTCGCTGTTCCAGACGCTCGGCTATCTGGCGCTGATCGCGGTCGCCTTCGGTGCCGTGGAGCGCACCGAATGGCCGCCGCTGGTCCGCAGCCTGGTACAGGGCTGCATCTTCGGCGGCGGCGCGGTCCTCGCGATGTTCGAACCCGCGCAACTGGCTGAGGGGGTGCAGATCGACGGCCGTGCTCTGATCGTGGGGTTCGGTGCCGCCTTCGCCGGATGGCCGGCCGCCCTGCTGGCCGCGGTCATGGCGGGCAGCGTGCGGATCCTGATCGGCGGGGCAGGGGTGGGTCCGGGCCTTGCCGGCATCGTGATTGCTGCCGTGCTGGGGCTGGTGTGGCGGTACTGGCTGAAGCCTCGGGGTCCCCTGGGTGTCGGCAGTCTGCTCGGGCTTGGCGTGCTGATCTCGCTGCACCTGCTTGCCTCGGCCGTGCTGGGCTACTCGCTCCTGGTGACCATGCTGATCCACATCGCCCCTTACATCGTTTCCGCGTCGGTGGTGGACGCGCTGTTTCTCGGCCTCTTCATCGAGCGCGAACTTCGCCAGATTGCTCGTGAACAACACTGGCGCCGCAACGCCTTGACCGATCCGTTGACCGGCCTGCCCAATCGACGCGCCTTCGAACAGGGCATGGACGGCCTCAGGGTAGAGGAACGTCCGGCAAGCCTGCTCATCGTCGACGTCGATCACTTCAAGCTGGTCAACGACACCCATGGTCATGCGGCCGGCGACTATGTGCTGCAACGGCTGGCGGCGACGCTGCGGGCCAATCTCCGGCGCAAGGATCTGCTGGCGCGCCTTGGCGGGGAGGAACTGTCGATCCTCTTGCCGGATACAGGTGTGCCGGAAGCAACGGCGGTGGCCGAGCGGCTGCGCGCGGCAGTGGAGGGCATGGAGATCGAGTGGCAGGGCCGGCCGCTACAGATCACCATCAGCATCGGCGTTGCCGTCGCGAAGGGCACTATGCCGGCCACAACCCTGTTCACCCAGGCCGATGCCGCGCTTTATGCGGCCAAGCGTGGCGGGCGGAACCGGGTGGTATTTGCAGGCGAGGTGCTGTTCGAGCCGCCAGCCCCCATCCGGCCAAGCCGGGAAATGCCCGAACGTCGCCGGGCGCGGCGTCGCGTCGCCTGACCGGCACGCCTGTCTCAGCTCTTCTTGAGGTCGCTGTTGGCGCCCGGCACCCAGAGCACGTCCCGCTCGCCATTGCTGTTGGCCACCCGGCCAAGCACGAACAGCAGGTCGGACAGGCGATTGAGATAGCGCACCGCTTCGGCGCTGGTATCCGGTTCGGCGGCGGATAGCTCGGTGGCGCGACGCTCGGCCCGGCGCACCACGGTGCGGGCGAGATGGAGCGCGGCGGACAGCGGCGAGCCACCCGGCAGCACGAAGCTGGTCAGGGGCGTCAGATTGCCGTTGTAGTGGTCGATCTGCTTTTCGATGAACGCAGTCTGAACCGGGCGGACGCGGAGCGTGGGGTGCTGGGCATCCTCGTCGTCGCCCGGCGTGGCGAGGTCCGACCCTACGTCGAACAGGTCGTTCTGGACGCGCGCCAGCAGCATGTCGACCTTGGGCATGGCGCCGGTATGCAGGCGCGCCAGCCCGATGGCGGCGTTGGCTTCATCGACGGTGCCGTACGCTTCGATGCGGATGTCGTGCTTGGGCCGGCGCGGCCCGCGCACCAACCCGGTAGTGCCGTCATCCCCGGTGCGGGTGTATATCTTGTTGATCTTGATCATGGCCCTAGCGGCCCTGCCCGAACAGGAACAGCGCGCCGAGCAGCAGGGCGATGGCGATGGCCTGGCCGATCACGCGCAGGCGCATCAGTTTCTGGCTGGTGTTGCCGGGGCCGCCCTTGAGCATGTTCCACAGCCCCATGCCGAGAACGACCACCACGAAAAGCAGGGCAAGGGCGATAGCGATATTGAGCAGCGTTTCCATGGGGCAACCTAACGCGGAATGGGTGCAGAGGATGCTGGTTTCAGATAGGTGACGAGCCCCTCGGCAAGAGCGTCATAGATGGCACGGATCCGGTGCGAGGTGAACAACTGGCTGTGCGTGGTGAGCCACATCGGCAGGGGTGGAATGGACAATTCGATCGGGATCGCCACCATGCCGGGGGTGCGCTCCACCAGATTGAGCTGGGTGAACCCGATGCCGAGACCGGCTTTCATCAGCTCCCACAGATGCGGCTGGTCGTCCGAGCGCAGTGCAAAATCCTCACGCGTCAACTGGAAGCCGAGCCCGCGGGCATGAACGATGATGGCGTCGGAGCGGTCGAAGCCGATCAGGTCGTGCTGCCACAGGTCGGCGATGGTCGTCGGCATGCCGCGGCGTGCGAGATAGCTTTCGTGAGCGGTCGGCACCAGTCGGATGTCGCCCAGATGGCGGGTGACGAGTTCGAGCTGCGTCGGGCGGAACATGCGCAGGGCGATGTCCGCTTCGCGCATCAACAGGTTCTCGGCGGAGTCGGATGGCACGATCTCGAGGGTGATGCGCGGGTGCCGCCGGCGAATGTCGGCGAGAATGGCGGGCAGCACATAGTTGGAGATCACCGCGCTCGCGGTGATGCGGACACTGCCACCGGCCTCTTCCTGCGCCTGCGCCCCGTCGGCGAGAATGGCCGCTTCCGCCAGCGAAGAGCGCGCCCGCGCCACCGGCTCATAGAGGCGCAGTGCCGCCTCGGTGGGTTTGAGGCCGGACAGCGCCCGGTCGAACAGGTTGAGCCCGAGATCGGCTTCCAGGGCTTCGACGTGCCGGCCCACGGTCGGCTGGCTCAGCGACAGGGCGCGAGCCGCACCGGATAGCGAGCCATGCTCGACCACGGCCGCGAAGCTGCGCCACAGGGCCCAATCCGGTTCTCTCTTCATTCTTGAATGCCGAACCCACGATCTTGGCGAATGCCCATACGATAGTGTGGGTGTCATGCTCCTGTCCA
Source organism: Devosia albogilva (assembly GCF_042685625.1). NCBI lineage: Bacteria > Pseudomonadati > Pseudomonadota > Alphaproteobacteria > Hyphomicrobiales > Devosiaceae > Devosia > Devosia albogilva. Next base: position 1,420,554 of record NZ_JBHUNP010000001.1, on the reverse strand, counting down.
TCACAGCGATGGAGCAGATCATGAGCAAGGGCAACGTCACCATTCTCGGCAGCAACGGCCATATCGGCCACGCCGCCATGCTGGCCTTTCGGGAGGCGGGATGGAGCGTCACCGGCTTCGGCCGGGCAAACCGCAAGCCCGTCGACGGCACCCGCTTCGTTCAGGGCGACGCCAATGACATCGCCGCGGTGAAGAAAGCGATCGCCGAGGCCGACGTGGTCGTCAACGGCCTGCACCTGCGCTACGACCAATGGGGCAATGGCCGCGCCGAGGCGCAGCTTCAGGTGGTGATCGATGCCATGAGCGGCACCGGCAAGACGCTGGTCTTCCCCGGAACCATCTACAATTATCGCGCCGGCGACCGCGTCGTCGATCCGCGCCTGCGTCAGGAAGGGGAGGTGCCGCGTGGCGCCATCCGCATCCGGCTGGAAGGGATGCTGCGCGAGGCGGCCGAGCACCGGGGCTTTCAGGTGCTGGTGGTGCGCGCCGGCGATTTCTTCGGCCCCGGCAACCACGACGAGTGGTACGGCGCGGCGATGCTGATGGACTATCGCAAGGGCCGGCTCTACCATTTGGGCGATCTCGAAAAGCGCCATTCCTGGGCCTACCTGCCGGATCTCGGCCGCGCTTTCGCCGCCCTGGCGGATCGGAGGGCCGAGTTCTCCCGCTTCGAAAACTTCCACTTCGCCGGTCATTGGGTGTCGCATGGGCAGATCATGGCTGCGGTGCAGACGGTGCTGCCGCACCCGGTGACGGTGTCGCCCTTCCCGTGGTGGCTGCTGCGGGCGGTGGGGCTGGTGAACCCGGTCATGCGCGACCTCTTCCGCATGCGCTATCTGTGGCAGAACGAGATGGAACTGGTGGACCCACGCCTCGACGCACTGCTCGGCCCCGGCGTCACCACGCCATTCGAACAGGCGGTCTCAGCCACGGTGACCGACCTCCTCGGCAACCAGGAGAAAGCTGCGGCCTGAACCACTGAATCACCAACACACTCGGTGTCACCCCGGCGTAGTAGCTCCTTTCACCTCTCCCCTGAGGGGAGAGGTCGCCGCGGAGCGGCGGGTGAGGGGTTCAGCGCTGCGGTTCCTGCCGAGAGGAGGGGCGGGTCGCGTTGCCTAAATCCCCGCCGCCCGCCTGACCTCTTCCGGTGTCCACCCATCCGCCCGCAAATCGGCGAGGCTCTTCGAACCTCGTGACTTGCTGAGCTTGTGCCCTTGGTCGTCGAGCAGCAGCCGGTGGAAGTGGTAGATCGGGCTCGGCAGGCCCAGCAGCATCTGCAGCAGGACATGGATGTCGGTCGCCGCCTCCATGTCCCGGCCCCGGGTCACGTGGGTGATGCCCTGGTCGGCATCATCGACCACCACGCTCAGATGATAGCTCGTGGGCATGTCCTTGCGCTGCAGCACCACGTCGCCCCAGCGCTCCGGCCGGGCATAGCGCACCTGCGGCCGATCCGTCACCGTCGGGCCCACTACGGTATAGGTCAGCATGCCGGCGCGGAGGATGGCCGCCTCACTGTCGAGCCGGAACTGCACCGGGTCGCCACGTTCCAGCCGCTCGATGCGCTCGGCGTTGCTCATGTGCCGGCAGGTGCCGGGGTAGAGAGGCGCGCCATCCGGATCGGTGCCGGTTGCGGCTGCTGCGATCTCGCTGCGCGAACAGAAGCAGGGATAGAGCAGGCCGTTGTCGCGCAGGCGGCTGGCAGCCTCGGCATAGATGCCGAAGCGGTCTGACTGCTGCATCACCGGCTCCGGCCAGTCGAGGCCGAGCCAATGCAGGTCACGAAAAATCGCGTCGACGAATTCGGGTTTACAGCGTTCGGTGTCGATGTCTTCGATCCGCAGCAGCGCGACGCCACCGAGGCGATCGGCGGCGGCCCAGGTGTAGAGGGCGGAATAGGCATGCCCCAGATGCAGCAGCCCATTCGGGCTGGGGGCGAAACGGAGAACGGGAGCGGATGGAGGCGAGTTCACGGCGGATTTCTAGCACGGCGACCCCCGCCCTGCCACCGCGCCTCGACAGTGCAGCCGCAATTGCTGCACATCTTGACGCTTTGACTGCAGTTGACCCGCTACTGGTAACGATACGCAACACGGTTGGCCCCGTTCTGCCCCGGCTTTACCCCTCCGGCTTCGCCGGCATCGCCCGCGTCATCACCGGCCAGCAGGTCTCCGTCGCCAGCGCCACCGCCATCTGGAGCCGCTTCGAACTACTGCCAGGAGCCCTGAATCCGGCCACTTTCCTGGCGCTCGACGAGGCCACCGTGCGGGCCACCGGACAATCGGGCGCCAAGTACCGCACCCTCAGGGTGATCGCCGAGGCGATGGTTGCCGGCGAGCTCGATTTCTCGCACCTGGAGACTCTGCCAGCGGCGGAGGCTGTGAAATATCTCACCGCTCACAAGGGGATAGGCCCGTGGACTGCCGAGGTGTACCTCTTGTTCTGCGCCAACCACCCGGACGTTTTTCCGGCCGGTGACCTCGCTTTGCTCAAGGCCGTGCAGCACGGCCTGGCGCTTGACGCGCGGCCCACGATCAAGGAGATGGTCGCCATCGCCGCCCGCTGGGCGCCACACCGCTCCGCGGCGGCGCTGCTGTTCTGGCGGCTGTTCGCCGTGCTCCGCGACCGCGAAGGGATCCTGTTGTGACCGCCAAACTCTCCGGCCCGATGCTGCTGCCCAAGTCTGGCGCCCAGCCCACCATGGCGGTGGTGCTGCTGCACGGCTATGGCAGTGACGGCAACGACCTGATCGGCCTTGCGCCCTACTGGCAGGACCTGTTGCCCGAGGCGCTGTTCGTGTCTCCCAACGCGCCCGACCCCTGCCGCATGCTGTCGGCCGGTTACCAGTGGTTCGACGTGGCCTTCGAAGGGGATCGGCTGGCGAGCCGGCAGACCGGTGTCGAAACCGCGCGGCCGGTGCTAGTGGAGTTTCTCGAGGCGATGTGGGCGCAGACCGGCATCACTCCGGAACGGACGCTGCTCGGCGGCTTCAGCCAGGGGGCGATGATGGCGCTGCACACCGGTCTGTCGATGGACCGGCCGCTGATGGGCATTGTCGCGGTGGCCGGCGCCTTCCTGCCGCCAAAGGACTTCGGAACTCGGCCCCATGCCAAGCCGCCGGTATGCCTCATCCACGGTGACATGGACGATGTGGTCGCTCCCGAACGGTCGGCGGAAGCCGATGCGGCGTTGCGGGCCGCCGGATACGATGTCAGCTATCATGTGAGCCCCGGCACGGCCCACTCGATCTCGCCGGACGGGCTGGCATTCGCCACCGAGTTCATCCGCCGCGTCGCCGGTAAATAACGGTTCGTCCCCCGCTTCACAGCCTCGACACAAAGCGCGTAGTATAAGCGCGCTATGGACGTACTCGATTCCCTCCACGGGAGCCTCAAGTGACAATCCATGTGTCGCCTGAGGCGTGTCCCGCACTTGTGCTGAACGCGGACTACCGTCCGCTCAGCTACTACCCACTGTCATTGTGGTCCTGGCAGGATGCGATCAAGGCGGTTTGCCTGGAACGGGTCAACATCGTCTCCTACTACGACACTGTCATCCGCTCCCCCAGCTTCGCCATGCAGCTGCCGAGCGTGGTGTCGCTCAAGGACTATGTGAAGCCGGCGCGGCACCCTGCCTTCACCCGCTTCAACGTGTTCCTGCGCGACCGCTTTCAGTGCCAGTATTGCGGCTCCAAGGACGATCTGACCTTCGACCACGTGATCCCGCGCTCCAAGGGAGGGCAGACCACCTGGGAGAACGTCGTCGCCGCCTGTGCGCCCTGCAATCTCAAGAAGGCGAACAGGCTGCCGAGCGAGATCAAGATGTTCCCGCATCAGCGGCCGTATCACCCGACGGTGCACGACCTCCACAACAACGGCCGGGCCTTTCCGCCCAACCACCTGCACCAGAGCTGGCTCGACTACCTCTACTGGGACATCGAGCTCGAGCCCTGAGATCAGGGGCGGGCGCGACGGGCCTGCGCGAGGATGGCGATGGCCAAGAGAGCGACGATCGCCAGCGAGATCAGGGCGTTGAAGCCGGCCAGCGAAATGCCGAGGAAGCGGAACTGCACCACGTCGCAGCCGACGATGTGGACGTCGTTGAGATTGTTCAGCGAGTCGAAGCTGAAGCCTTCGCCGACGCCGGTGCAGGCGGTGGGACCGGGCCAGAAGCCCCATTCGACGCCGGCGTGGAAGACGCCCATATAGGCGCTCCAGACGAACAGCGCAGTGACGATGGCCATGGCGATATACCAGACGGCCAGCGGCAGGCGGTTCCACAGCACCAGCACGGCGGCCAGGATCGGCAGACCCCAGTAGTAGGGCTGGCGCTGCTCGAGGCAGAGCTCGCAAGGGACGAGGCCGCCGATGAATTGCGAGCCGAGGGCACCGAGGATGGTGGCGAGGCCGAGGAGGAAAGCGGCGCCGGCCGCGAGCTTGTCGGTGGGGAGGGAGAGCTGGGCCATTGGGCTAGTCCGGTGTGACGCTGCTGGGCAGCGATAGCGGGCGGCGCGGGGGAAAACCAGTGCCGAACGGCGAAGTGATCAATCGCCCGGCAGGGTGATGCCTGCCGCCTGGCGCAGGGCGATGGCGTTGGCGGGGGCGTGCAGTTTGTCCTCGTGGACGAAGTAGGCGAAGACGTCGCGGCCGGCGTCGGCCCAGCCACGGACGGTGCTCGCCCAATCGGCGATGTCGACTTCGGTATAGCCGCTGGCGCCGGGACGAGCGGGGCCCTGCAGACGGCAATAGGCGAAATCGGCGGTGAACTCACGTCGTGGGTTGTCGACGGTGTCGGCAATGACGCGGGCGACATTGTGTGTGCGGATCAGTTCATCGGCTTCGGGCGTGTCGAAGCTCGGATGGCGAGTTTCGACCGCGTGCCGGATGGTGGGGACGCCGGTGGCATCGAGAAAGGGTGGGGTCTTGAGCCGGCCGTCGGCGGTGCCGGCGAGGGCCAGATAGGCGTCAGTGGTTTTCGGCAGCATCTCAAGGAAGCTTGAAAAGACCTCGGGCTTGAAGCCCAGGTTCGGGGGAAGCTGCCAGATGAAGGGGCCGAGCTTTTCGCCCAGCGCCAAGGGGCCCGAAGCGAAGAAGTTGGCGAGCTCCTGGCGGCAGTCCTTGAGCCGCTTGATATGGGTGACGAGCTGCGGGCCCTTGATCGAGAAGACAAATCCCTCGCGGGCTTCGCCGGCCCATTTGCGGAAGCTGTCGGGCTTCTGGGTGGCGCGGAAGGTGGCGTTGATCTCGATGCTGCCGAGGCGCTCGCTGGCATAGGCGAGCTCTTTCTTCTGCACCAGCCCGGCGGGGAAGAACGTGCCCCGCCACGGCTCATAGACCCAACCGGCGGTTCCGGTGCGAATCTGGCCTGGCATGCGCGCTCTTCCCGATTGTGGTTCCGGCTAGAACTTGTAGTTCACTCCGGCGCGGATGACACTGAAGTTCTGCGTCACGTCGAAACTGCCGGCTGTCCCGAGGTTGTAGGGCTGGGTGCCGAGGTTGACGTACATGTATTCGGCCTTGATCGAGATATTCTCGGTGGCCTTGGCCTCAAGGCCCGCGCCGAGAGTCCAGCCGTAGTGGGTGTTGGACTGCGAGGTCACCACATTGGCAGCGTCGGTGACGCTTGCGGTGCCCCGGCCATAGGCGAAACCACCGGTGACGAAGGGCATGACCGAACCGAAGGTCATGCCGCCGCGGGCGCGAACGGTGCCGAAGAAGTCGGTCGAGGCCTTGAAGGTGCTGCCGCCGGGAATGGGTTCGGAATAGCCGATGGCCGAATACTGCAGGTCTGTTTCGCCGCCGATGACGAAGCCGCCCATGTCGGCATTGTAGCCGGCGGTCAGGCCGATGTTGAAGCCGCCGGCGCTGGTGTCGATCTGTGCGCCGCCACCGGTGGGCTGGCGGGTGAAGGAGCCGAAGCCGTAGCCGCCGGCAACGCCGGCATAGAAGCCGGACCAGTTCGTTGCCGGGCTGGGCGAGTACATGGGGCTGGCGCCGCTGTTCCAGCCGAGATCGGCGGCGGCAGCGGTGGAGGTCATCAGGGTCGCAGCGGACAGAAGCAGGACTACGCGCTTCATCTCGGTCCTCGTTGGGTCAGATGGTCTTTGCCGCAAATTGCGACGGACACATTAACGAGCCGGTAAGGAACAGGGTTAACGCGCGCGTTTGCACACGCTGTGAGGCGGGAATGAAGCGCAGGGATGAGAAGGATGGTGCCCCCCGTCAGACTCGAACTGACATGCCTCGCGGCGGAGGATTTTGAGTCCTCTGCGTCTACCATTCCGCCAGAGGGGCACAAAGGCGTGTCTAGTCGAATTCGGGGCGATGCGGAAGCGGGAATTGCACCGATGCTCTGCAGTTGACGCTGGTTGGGACCGGGACTACAGGGTGCCGCATATCTGCGCCCGTCCGTGCCTGTCCAGCCTGCATTCCCGTCAGCGGAATGTGAATTGGTGCCCGCAGCCGTCCATTCAGAATGGCGTTGCTGCTTGTTGGGCTCGGAACAACCGGGACCAGAACTGGAGCTTCCTCGATGACCGGTAGCGAGCGTCCGCTGTGGCAGCGGTTCAGCATCTTCCTCGTGCCGCTGATGGCATCCAACATCCTGCAGGCGCTGTCGGGGACCATCAACTCGATCTTCATCGGCCAGATGATCGGGGTCGAGGCGCTGGCGGCGACCGCGACCTTCTTCCCCATCATGTTCTTCCTGATGAGTTTCGTGATCGGGCTGAGCGCCGGCGCCACCATCCTGATCGGGCAGGCCTGGGGCGCGGGCAATGTCCAGCGCGTCAAGGAGGTGACCGGCACCACGCTGACGGCCACCGTCGCCCTCGGTCTGGTGGTCGCGATCATCGGAGTGGTGTGGACCGAGGAAATCATGGCGCTGCTCGGGGCGCCCGAGAACATTCGCGACATGGCCGTGGGCTATGGCCGGATCGTGTTGATCGGCATGCCCGGCTTCTTCGTCTTTCTCGTGGTCACCTCGGTGCTGCGCGGGGTGGGCGACACGGTGACGCCCTTGTGGTCGCTGATCCTGTCCATGGTGGTCGGCGCGGTGCTCACTCCGGCGCTGATCCAGGGCTGGTTCGGCCTGCCGCAGCTCGGCGTCAACTCGGCGGCCTGGGCGTTCATTGCCGGGTTCGTGTCGGTGCTCGTCTTCCTGTTCGTCTATATGCGCGCCCGCAACATGCCGCTGGCCCCGGATGCGGCGCTGCTCAAGGCGCTGCGGCCGGACTGGAAGCTGCTGGGCCTGATCCTCAAGCTCGGCGTCCCGGCGGGCCTGCAGATGGTGATCTCGTCCATCGCCGGTATCGTCGTCGTGGGCCTCGTCAACCGCTTCGGCTCGCAGGCGACCGCAGCCTATGGTGCGCTCGGGCAGGTGATGAGCTATGTGCAGTTTCCGGCCATGTCGATCGGCATCGCCACCTCGATCCTCGGGGCGCAGGCGATCGGCGCCCGACGCATCCATGAACTCGGCGCCATCACCCGCACGGCGCTGGTGCTCAATTTCGTCATCACCGGTGGCCTGGTGGTGCTGGCTTATCTCTTCAGCGAGAACCTGGTGCGGCTGTTCATCACCGATCCGGAGGTGATCGAGCTGACCGAAAACCTGCTCTATGTGGTGTTGTGGAGCATCGTCTGCTTCGGCTGGGGCGTGGCCTTTTCGGGCATGATGCGCGCCAGCGGCATGGTCTATGCCCCGATGGTGCTGGCGTTGGCCTGTATCCTGCTGATCGAGATCCCCGGTGCCATCTGGCTCAGCGGAACGAGCTTGGGGCTGACCGGCATCTGGATCGCCTATGCGGCGAGCTTTACCGCCATGCTGATCCTGCAGGGGGCCTGGTACCAGTTCGTGTGGAAGCGCAAGCCGATCGTGGCGCTAGTGTAGCACGCTGAACCTCCCGGCGAGCTCGTGCGGCCGCCGGCGATCGCCGTCGGTTGAAAGAGGAGCGGGCCCCGAGGCGATGCGCGCCTCTGAGTATTTGATTGGTGAGACGACATCGCCTCGAGGCGCCGGGATTTTAGAACGGGGCGCGACGACTCCATTCCGGACAGGGGATGGAGTTATTCCATCCTCGCCGGACCTGAGCGGACCACCCGCGAGCCCAGAGAAAGAGCGACCTCCCCTGCCCGGCCGTCCTTCCGCCACTGGTCGTTGCAGGCCGCCCCGTGCGGAAGAGATGAGCGGGAGTATGCATGAGGTGGAGGGGGTGGGGATAAGGGGAATAGATTTGTGGCGCTGGTGGGTGTCGGCCCCCACCTAACCTCCCCCTGAAGGGGGAGGGACGGGCCGGTGGGTGTTGAGGCGGAGAGGCAAATTCAGTGCAGGCCCTCCCCCGCCTGTGGGGGAGGTTGGGTGGGGGCGTGATCACGCCTGACGAGCAATGGATTGCCGGGACAAGCCCGGCAATGACGAAGGGGCGACAGGGCAGGGTATTTTCACGTCGTCACCACCGGGCTTATCCGGTGGTCCAGGAAGCTTGCGAGAGGCACAGCAGCAGCCAACAACCACGGCGTCATTCCCGCGCAGGCGGGAATCCATTCTCCTGCTGAGCTACTGGAAGAATGGATCCCCGCCTTCGCGGGGATGACGTGGTGGGCGGGAGAGGTGGGTTGAGGCAGGCCCGGCAATGACGGAGAGGCGACAGGCAGGATACTTCCACATCGTCACCGCCGGGCTTGTCCCGGTGGTCCAGCCGGAAGTCGCGGGGAGCACAGCAGCAGCCAACAACCATGGCGTCATTCCCACGCGGGCGGGAATCCACTCCTTTGCTGAGCTCCGGAGAAGAATGGATCCCCGCGTTGCCGGGGATGACTTGCGGGACGGGGAGAGTTGGATTGCCGGGACAAGCCCGGCAATGACGAACGACAGGGCAGGTTACTTCCACATCGTCACCACCGCGTTTGTCCCGGTGGTCCAGGAAGCTTGCGGCAGGCACAGCAGCAGCCGACAACCACGTGGTGGGCGGGGGAGTTGGGTTGTCCGAAATGGGCCTGGCGATGACGAAGGAGCGATAGGGCAGCGACCCTCAGTGTCGTCACGCGGGTGACGTGGCTGGTAAGTGGGCGCGGTCAGCCCAGCCGCTGCTCCATCCATTCGACTGCGAACTCCACCATGGGACGAGCCTCGACCAGCACCGAATCGGCGTTGCCGATCCTGCCCTGCCAACCCTCGCCGGTGGCGAGGAAGGCGGTGACGATGGTGGCGAAGTAGTCGTCCGCCATGCCGTCGGGAACTTCGGAGGTGTCGAACTCCTCGAACCAGCGCCACTCGGTCCGGCCGTCGACCAGGATGGGCGTTTCGTAGCGGCGGATGCGCTTGTTGGGGAAGCGGGCGAGGTGCTCGGCGTGGTGCAGCAGGGTCATGGTGTCCCTTGGTGCGCCGAGGAGCAGGGTCTTGCCACCGGCTTCGACCAGCTTGCCGAACGGTGATCGCGGGCCGTAGCCATAGTCGAGGGCGTGGTCGGCGGTGAACCAGTCGGCACGGGCGCCGAGAGCGGCGCAGGAGGCGCCGGGTGCAGCGCTGCGACGGGCGCCGGGGGTGGTGCGCAGCAGTTCGGGGAAGGCGCCGTTGTCGCGGATCGAGCGCGAGAATGCGGGGTCGAAGGCGGGAATCTGGTCGCGCAATTCCGGGAAGGCGAGAACTTCGTCTTCGAACTGCCAGTCGCAATAGCCGAGAATGGTGCCGTTCGGTCCGACGGCGTCGAGCAAGGCGCCGATCACCGCATCCGGCCCACCTAGCACGTGTCCGATGCTGCGAAGGCTGGCATGAACCAGCACCGCGTCGCCGTGGACGAGACCTGCCGAGCGGAACTGCGCCGCCAGCTCGGTGCGGGTCCACGGCCGGCGTGGTTCAGGCATAGGCGGCGCGGCGCGGCTCCGGCGGGGAGGCGGCGGCTTCGCGGGCGTCGTAGATGGCGCGGGCTTCGATGATGGCTTGGTGGTTCTCGGCGGACCAATCCCACAGGGCGCTGATCGGCTGCTGCAGGGTCTTGCCGAGTTCGGTCAGGCTGTATTCGACCCGCGGCGGTACCTCGGGGTAGATGGTGCGGGTGACGAGGCCGTCGCGCTCGAGATTGCGCAGGGTCAGCGTCAGCATGCGCTGCGACACGCCGTTGATCAGGCGCTTGAGTTCGTTGAAGCGCAGCGTGCCATTGCGGCCGAGCATGCCGACCACCATGACGCTCCACTTGTCGCCGATGCGGTTCAGCACATCCGACATGGCGGTGCAGTTGGCGTGCTGGGACGTGTCGTGCAGGGACATGGCGAAACTCCTGTTACCTGGGCACTGATATAGTGCCGGTTACCGGATGTGACCAGTCCTGCGCCGACCCTCAGGCAGCCGCGCGGTGTTCGGCCGCATGCAGCCCGACATAGAAGTCGAGATCGCCATTGCGGAGCCCGAGCGTCTCGAGCACGGCAACCATGAAGCCGACCGGGGCCGTACCGGCCGCCGTCACGATCCGTCCATCGGCCACCGCCTGCGGCTGGTCGCGATAGTGCCCGGCGCCGCGATAGCCGGTGGGCGGCAGGTTCTCGGGTGAGTTGGACGTGTGGGCCACGGCGTCCAGCAAGCCGGCACGGGCAAGCGCAAGTGTTCCGTCGCAAATGCCGGCGACCGTCTTGCCGGCATCGCGTACGGCGCAGAGCAGTGCCGACAGATCCGGAGCATCGGGCTGCCTCCAGGCGGTGCCGCCATTGACCACCAGCGCGTCGAGGTCTGCGGGGTCGATGGCTTCCGCGGCGAGGTCGGGCATCACGCGGAGCCCGCCCGCCGAGGTGACCGGCGCACCGCCGGGTGTGGCGAACAGCGTCGTCACCCCATAATACTGCCGGGCCACGGCGTTGAGCAGGGCCGTCTCCCAGTCGGCATAGCCCTCGGTCAGGATGGTCACGATCTTGGTCATGGGGAACTCTCCTTTGTGTCCCACCCTGGCCTTGCGGGCCGCCAGATCGTGTCAGCAGGTCACAAGCGGTTCAAGCTGCCCCGCTTTCCTTGAGAAGCGACGGACCGGCTGATACAAGCTGCCGGTCCCCCTCACAGCTGGAGTGTGCTGGCCGTGCAGCTTGCCCGTCGTTTCTTTGTTGTGCTCGCGCTGGTTCTGGCGAGCCTGGTCCCCGTCCAGGCCAATCCGATGTTGCTGGTCGACATGGATACGCTGGAGGTGCTGCATGCCGAAGAGGCGGGGCAGCCCTGGCATCCGGCTTCGCTCACCAAGATGATGACGGCCTATGTCACCTTCGAGGAACTGGCCAAGGGCACGATCACACTCGAGACGCCGGTGACGCTGTCGCAGAACGCGATCAACCAGGCGCCGTCGAAGTCAGGGCTGCCGGTCGGCAGCGCCATGACGCTCAAGGACGCGCTCTATGTGCTGATCGTGAAGTCCGCCAATGACGTGGCGGTGGCGATCGCCGAGGCTGTTGGTGGCAGCGAGCCGCAATTCGTCGCCAAGATGAACGAGGTGGCAGCGCGCATGGGTCTGACGGGTACCCGCTTCACCAATTCGCACGGCTTGCACGACCCGGCGCAGGTGACCACGGCGCGCGACCTCGCGGTTCTCGGACTCTATATCCGCCAGAGCTTTCCGCAGTTCATGCCGATGTTCGGCACCGGCGAGGTGACGCTTGCCGGCAAGCGGTTCGAATCCAACAATGACCTGCTGACCAAGTTCGCCGGCACCACCGGCATGAAGACGGGCTATATCTGCGCCTCGGGGCTCAACCTGGTGGCGACGGTGGCGCGCAATGGCCGCAACCTGCTGGCTGTGGTGCTGGGCGGCTCGTCGGCGCGGGACCGCAACGAGCGGACGGCGGAACTGCTGCTGCGCGGTCTCTCCGGATCGGCGGCGCCGACGGGACAGACAGTGTTGACGCTGGCCAACAATGCCGGCGCCGCGCCGGTCGACATGCGGCCGCAGATCTGCGGCAAGGAGGCCAAGACCTATGTGGCCGCGCAGGAAGCAGCGTTCCCGATGGGGCTCGAGGGGCAGCCGAGCTATCTGACCGATAGCGTCGTGGCGCCGAGCTATGCTGCGGTCGACCTCGGCCGCATTGCTGTTGGTGTGTCGCTGCCACGGCCCCGCCCGGCGCATGTGCCGGTGTTCACCGCACCCACCGCCGCGGCGTCGCTGGCGGGAGAGCTGCGGCCGGGGCTGAGCGGACCGGCGATCCCCTATCCGCGCCCCCGGCCGAGCCACCTCTAGGCTTTAGTTGTCGAGCACCAGCACCCAGTGCACGCCATAGGTTGAGGCCGGGTTGAAGGCCACGGCCACGCCGGCGCGGGTGGCGTTGGCGCGCAGGGCCGCAGCGTCGGCCGCATTGTTGCGCCAGCCGGAGAAGGTTTCGGCGAAGGTCGAGTAACCGGCGCTCAGCTTCATCGCTACCAGTTCCTGCGGCGTCTGCGGCGGGGTGCCGGTCTGGGCGTATTGGGTCGCCAGCGCCTGGGCGGAGCCGTCGAGCGCCGGATCGTGCTGCAGGGCCGGCAGGCCATTGGTGGCGCGATAGGCGTTGATGATGTCGATCGCCTGGGCGCGGTCGAGCGAGGCGCCGGGCTGATCCATGCGGGCGCTGAGGCCGGGGGCGAGCGCGAGCCCGGCCGTGCTGCCGCCCATGCTGCAGGCGGAAAGGGCAAGACCGGCCGCGGCAAGGACCAGAGCGGCCGGCAGGAACCGGCGGGACGAATCGGAGCGCAACATTGAGCTGTCCTGTTGGAAACGGGGAGCCGCGCCGGTAGACCGCCAGCAAGGCCAAATCATGGAGCGCCACGTGCTCCTGATGTGGGGGAGTGGTGATCCCGGCGCGATTCGAACGCGCGACCCCAGGATTAGGAATCCTGTGCTCTATCCTGCTGAGCTACGGGACCACGTGCTTTCCATAGCAAAGCCGAGGCGAAGCGGGAACCAGAAAGCGCAGCCGATATTTGCGAGGGAACCTCCGGGGCGGCGTTTATCTTTTTTTGCCGTATTTCGGTGCATGGTGAACCGAACCTTTCCGGGGCGTCGTCTTGCTCAAAACCAGTCTCGTTCATCTCGCCACGCTGGCGATGCTGTCGGCCCCGGCTGCTGCGGCCGAAGCGTGCGGCGAGCTGCGAATGCACCCGGGCGGGGTGGTGGTGGAAGTCACCGACGGCGATACGGTGGTGCTCGATTCGGGGCTGGTGGTGCGCATGATCGGCACCCAGGCGCCGAAACTGCCGCTTGGCCGCGACGGCTTCGAAACCTGGCCGCTGGCGCCCGAGGCGAAGGCGGCCCTCGAGGCACTGGCGCTCAACCGGACGGTGCAGCTCGGCTATGGCGGGGAAACGGTCGACCGCTACGAACGGGCGCTGGCGCATGTGTTCGTCGAAACGGACCAGGGGCCGGTCTGGGCGCAGCAGCATATGGTCGCCGAGGGATTGGCTCGGGTTTATTCCTTTCCGGACAACCGCTCGTGCCTCGATCTCTTGTTCGCGGCTGAAGGCCGCGCGCGGCTGGCCGGACTTGGAATCTGGCGCAATTCCTTCTACAGCGTGCGGGCGGCGGACGATCCCGGCGACCTGCTCCGGCGGGTCGGCGGGTACGAGCTGGTCGAAGGCCGGGTGCTGCTCGCCGAACGGCGGGGCGGGCGGGTCTACCTCAACTTCGGCCGCCACTGGAAAGAGGATTTCACGGCCGTCATCGAAGCGCCGGCGCTCAGGCTGTTCGCCGGCGACGGCTTCGACCCGCTGGTGCTCGAAGGGGCGCTGGTGAGAATACGAGGATGGGTGGACGACCGGGATGGTCCGCGCATCGAGATCACCCATCCCGAACAGATCGAGGTTCTGGCAACGCGATGAGTAGCATCGGGCCCATCGGCAAGTCCTGGCGGGGTGGGGTGCTGGCGGTATCGCTGCTGGCGCTGACGGCCTGCACGACCTTGACCAGTTCCAACATCGCCGTCAGCCAGACGGGTGACAACCCGGCGCCGGCGGTGGTGCCGGCGGGCACCGACCCCGATGACGTGGTGATTGGCCGGCGCGAGCATCCGCGCATCATCGCCGCCTATGGCGGGGTGTACGAAGACCGCCAGGCCGAGATCATGGTGGCGCGGATCGTCGGGCGGCTGCTGGCGGCGGCGAACCAGCCGAACGCCCAGTTCCAGGTCACCATTCTCGACACCTCGGAAGTGAATGCCTTCGCGCTGCCGGGCGGCTTCGTCTATGTGACGCGCGGGCTCCTTGCGCTGGCTTCGGACACCAGTCAGCTTGCCGCGGTGCTGGCGCACGAGATCGCGCACGTGACGCTGCGGCATGCGCGCGCGCGCACCGACCGCAGCCGCACCAACGAGATCGTCGATCGGGTGATCACCAGCGTGTTCGGCGGCAGCGGCGGCAATTCCGCGCGCACGCAGGAGGCAATGGCCGCGTTCAGCCAGAACCAGGAGCTCGAGGCCGACCGCGAAGGCATCGAGATCGCGGGCAAGGCCGGCTACGACCCGCAGGCAGCGGCGCGATTCCTGACGGTGATGAGCCGGTTCGCCGCGTTCTCGGCCGGCACTTCGGCGGGCGACGACGGGTTCCTGTCCTCGCACCCGTCCACCCCGGCACGAATCCAGAAGGCACTCGATACCGCCCGCACCATGTTCGGCCAGAACGGCATGGGCGAGACCGACCGCGACGGCTATCTATCGGCGATCAGCGGCATGACGTTCGGCGAGAGCCCCTCGCAGGGATCGATCGTGGGGCGCCGGTTCGTGCATCCGGCCTCGAAGTTCACCTTCACCGTGCCGCAGGGCTATACGCTGCAGAACTCACAGAGTGCGGTGGTGGGCGTCGCCGGGGATGGCGAGGCAGTGCGCTTCGACAGCGCCGACGTGCAGCCGGAAGTGGCGCTGACCGACTACCTCAAGTCGGGTTGGATCGCCGGCCTCAAGGCGGACACGGTGAAGTCTGATAGCTACAACGGCATCGAGATGGCAACCGGGCTGGCGCAGACCGACCAGTGGTTCTTCCGCGTGTCGGTGATGCGCCTCGACGGGCAGGTCTACCGGTTCATCTTCGCGGCCAAATCCGACAGCCCGCGCTTTGCGGAAGGCGCCAACGAAACGCTCAGGAGCTTCCGGCGCACCACGGCGGCGGATCTCGGCGGCATTCGCAAGCTGGCGGTGCAGATCGTCACGGCCCGGCCCGGCGACACGGCCGAGGCGCTGGCGCGGCGCATGTCGGGGCTCACGCGCGGCAGCGAGCTGTTCTACATCATCAACGACCTGTTCCCGGGCGACCCGCTGGTGGCCGGGCAGAAGTACAAGCTGGTGGCGCTGCAGTAGGTCAGCCGAGCTTGGCGGCCTGGGATCCGATCACGTTGGCGGCTCCGCCGGCGCCATAGCCCATCAGGTTGAACAGGGCGTCGCCGAACACCACGAAGCTGCTGATCAGGGCAACCGCGATCAACCCTGCAAGCAAGCCGTATTCGATCGCGGTGGCGCCAGTCTCGTCGGTGATGAAGGCGTGGAGCTTGGCCATGACTTGCCCTCTACAGCCGGTCGCGCAGGGCGAGGACCAGCGGTTCGTCGGCGGGGGGCATGGGGAAGGCGGCCATTTCTGCTGGTGTCACCCAAGCGAGAGCCGCGTGTTCCAGCGCCATCGGCGTTCCCTGCCATCTCCTGCAGGTGAACAGTGGCATCAACAGGTGAAAATTCTCGTAAGCATGGCTGGCGAAGGAATGCGCGACGAGGTCGGCCAGCGCGACGGTGATCCCGAGTTCTTCCTTGAGCTCACGCACCAGCGCCGCTTCGGGGCCCTCGCCGGGCTCGAGCTTGCCGCCCGGGAACTCCCACAAACCGGCCAATTGCTTGCCCTCCGGGCGCTGGGCGATGAGAATGCGATCCTCGGCGTCGATCAGGGCAGCGGCGGCAACGAGCAGCACGGGTCGGGTGCTCATGGGGTACCTTCGAGAACACGGTATTCGTAGTCATACCGACGGGCATAGCCGAGACGCCGGTAGAGCGCCTGGCCGGCAGTGTTGTCGGCGGCGACGTTGAGGGCAGCGAGGGTGGCGCCTTTGGCCTTGGCCCAGGCGAGACCGGACCGCATCATCGCCAAGCCGAAGCCCTTGCCGCGGTGCTCCGGGTGCGTAATCACGTTGCCGGTGATCACCACGCCATCGGCAATGTCCATCAAGGCCGAAGCAACGGGCTCCCCATCCTGAAAGAGCACGATGCCGTGTGCGGGCACCGTGATCGCGGCGAGCACGGCTGACATGCGCCGCGTGCGCTCGTCGGAATAGACTTGCAGCCTCTGCTGGGCCCGGATGAAGTCGGAATCGAGCGGCGAAAGGAGCCGCACCCGGGAATCCGGATCATGATGATCGAGCGGCATGGCGAAGACGTGGCTGTGGTCGGCGGCTGTCCAGCCACGGACGTCAAGCGCGGTGCGCAGCTTGGCGGGTGCCTGCGGCGTGAGGCGGAAGACCGGCTGCAGGCCGCGGGTTCGATGCCAGAGTGCGGCCTCCTCGATGCGGCGGTCGAGGTCCGCGTCGTCGGACGGATCGAAAGGCTGTACCGAGTTGGCGCGGTGGGTGTAGCCGCCGGAGGCGCGGCGCGCCCAGGAGCCATCCCATTCAACCTCGAGGCCGGGCCAGCACTGAAGCCCCGCGCGCTCGATGCGATCGACGAGCGAGTCCATCTCAGCTCCGGTAGTCGCCGTTGATGGTGATGTAGCCGTGGGTGAGGTCGCAGGTATAGACGGTCGCCCGGCCGTCTCCCAGCCCGAGGCTGACGGTGAGTTCAAGCTCCTCGCCCTTCATGTAGGCGCTGGTGGCGGCTTCGTCGTAGCCGGCGGCGCGTTCGCCGTTCCTGGCAACAAGAAGATCGCCGAAGCGGATGGCGAGCTTGTCGCGGTCGGCGGGCTCGCCGGCCTTGCCGACGGCCATGACGACGCGGCCCCAATTGGCGTCCTCGCCGGCGATGGCGGTCTTGACCAGCGGCGAGTCGGCGATCGACTTGGCGATGCGGAAGGCGGAGGCGTCGGAAACGGCGCCTTCGACATGCACCGACACCTGCTTGGTGGCGCCTTCACCGTCGCGGACGACGTGAATGGCCAGTTCGAACAGGACGTCGGAGAGGGCGGCCCCGAACACCTCGGCGCGCGGATCGTCCAGCGTCGTGAGAGGCTCCACCGCGGCCTTGCCGGTGGCGAAGGCGAGCAGGGTGTCGGAGGTCGAGGTGTCGCTGTCGACGGTGATGGCATTGAAGCTGGTCTGCACGTGCCGGGCGAGCAGTGCCTGCAGCACCTCGGCCGAAACCGGCATGTCGGTGACGACGAAGCTCAGCATGGTGGCCATGTCGGGCGCGATCATGCCCGAGCCCTTAGCGATGCCGTTGATCTTGACCTCTATGCCGTCGATCTCGACCACGGCACCCGACAGCTTGGGGTAGGTGTCGGTGGTCATGATCGCCTTGGCGGGCTCGATCCACGGGGTGGGGGCGAGGCGGGTAGCGGCCTGGTCGAGAACGCCGGCGAACTTTTCGGCGGGGAGGGGCTCGCCGATGACGCCGGTCGAGGCGAGGAAGATTTCGGCAGTGGAGCAGCCCAGTGCCCGGGCCGCGTAGTCGGCGGTCAGTTCGACGCTTTCGCGGCCCTTGACGCCGGTGAAGGCGTTGGCGTTGCCGGAGTTGACGACGAGGCCGCGCGCCTTGCCGCCCGGCAGGTGGGCGCGGCACCAGTCGACGGCGGCGGAGGAGCATTTGGAGCGGGTGAGCACACCGGCGGCAACGGTGCCCTCCTCAAAGGCCATCAAGAGCACGTCGGTGCGGTTCTTGTACTTAATTCCGGCTTCGGCGGTGGCAAAACGCACGCCCTCGATGGCGGGCAGGTCCGGGTAGGACTTGGGAGCAAGAGGGGAAACCGGATGGGCCATGATTTGCCTCGTTTGTCAGGCGCCGAACTGGCGCATGGGTGTGCATGAAAGCCAGCCGGTCCGCAAGCGCCTGCCAACGGTCTCGTGATCGTCCCGCGGGCAACGAACCGCGGACAGGGCGATTGGTCGATCATCATCCACCAATGGGCGCCGATCTGATGCGCCGCCAATCGGAGGTTCAGCCATGCGTATCACCGCGTCTCTTCTTGCCGGCACCATGTTGTCTGCCTTGCTGGTCACCCCAGCCTTTGCCCAAGCGGGACCCGTCGAGACGGCCGCACCCAATGCACCGGATCAGACTCCTGCTTTCGAAGGACAGAGCCGCGCCTCGCAGCCGGAGGTGCTGGCGGATGTCAGCACCGAAGTGGTAGCCGAAGGGCTGCCGCATCTGTGGGCAATGGAGTTCCTGCCCGACGGGCGCATGCTGGTGACGGCAAAGTCCGGCGTGCTGCACATCGTTACCCCGGAGGGCGAAGCCAGCGAGCCGATCAGCGGGCTGCCGGAAGTCGACCTTGTCGGCCAGGGCGGATTGCTCGATGTGGCCCTGGCGCCCGATTTCGAGAGCACGGGGCGCATCTATGTCTCCTATGCCGAGCCGCGCGAGGACGGCAATGGCACGGCGGTGGCAGCGGCGACGCTGGTTCTCGACGAGAATGGCGGCGGCAGCCTCGAAGACGTGGAGGTGATCTTCCGTCAGGAGCCCACCTATGACGGCGAGTTGCATTTCGGTTCGCGCATCGTGCCCACTGAAGACGGCAACCTCTACATCACCGTGGGTGAGCGTTCGGACGAGCCGATCCGCGATCAGGCTCAGGAACTGGCCAGCGGGCTGGGTAAGGTGTTCCGCATCGATCCGGAAGGCGAGGCGCTGCCGGACAACCCGTTCATCGACAATGATGATGCCCTGCCGGAGATCTGGAGCCTCGGTCACCGCAACGTCCAGTCGGCGACGCTCGATGGCGAGGGGCGGCTGTGGACGGTGGAGCACGGTGCCAAGGGTGGGGACGAGCTCAACCGGCCGCAACCGGGGCTCAACTATGGCTGGCCGGACGTGGCCTATGGCGTCAACTATGATGGCTCCACGATCGGCGAAGGGATCACCGCCAACGCCGAAACCGAGCAGCCACTCTACTATTGGGATCCGGTGATCGCACCCTCCGGCATGGCCTACTACGACGCCGACCTGATCCCCGAGTGGCAGGGTGCGTTCATCGTTGGTGGACTGGTGTCCCAGGGGCTGGTGGTGCTCCACATGGACGGCGACCGGGTGGCGTTCGAAGAGCGGGTGCCGCTCGAGGCGCGCGTGCGCGACGTGCGGGTCGGACCGGACGGCGCGGTCTATGCGGTGACCGAGAATCCGCGGGCAGGGTCCTCCACCATCGTGCGGGTTGCCCCCGAACAGTGAGTGTTCCGGCCACCCCCTCCCGGCGGAGGGGGTGGCTGATCCGGATCAGGCGGCGGCGGCGGGCTTGCGGCCGGTGATGAAGGCGCCGAAACGAGTCTGGATGAAGGGCATGACGAAGAACACCATGGTGAGCACCATCAGCGGCACCAGCAACAGGGTGCGCTGCCACATCTGCCAGCCGGTGGTGAGCGGGAACAAGGCGTAGATGTAGAGGGTGATGACCGGGTAGACGCCGAAGAACATCAACAGGGCAAGGCGCAGGCGGGAGGCGATGGAAGGCATCATTTGTCTCCTAAACGATACGTGCCGTTTCATAACGGAACGTAGCGTAACGATCAAGACTTTTTTCGCCCGCATGGCTGCGCTATCTATGCTGCATGGCTGACCCAGCAGACGATGATCGCCGCCGTTCGATCGGTGCCCGGCGCAATCCCGATACACAGGAGGCGATCCTGCAGGCGGGCGAGGCGATCCTGCTCGAAGAGGGTCCGGCGGCGTTTTCCATCGAGGCGGTGGCGCGGCGCGCCCGCGCCGGCAAGCCCACAATCTACCGGTGGTGGCCAAGCCGCGGCACTTTGCTGCTCGATATCTACCATCGCCAGAAGCCGCAGGCGCTGCACGGTCCGACGGATGACCTCGAAGGAGAGATCGCCGGGCTGATCGAGTGGCTCAGCGGCTATTGGCAGGGCAGCGCCGGTCAGGTGTTCCGGCAGGTGATCGCGGAGGCGCAGCGCGACCCGGCCTGTGCCGAACGGCTGCAGAGCTATGCAACGGAGCGGCGGGCGCATATCGGCGAGATGATCGAGCGGGCGATGGCACGCGGCGAGGTCGCGGATACGGTCGACCCGCTATTGGGCGCCGAGATGGTGCAGTCGCTGATCTGGCACCGATTGCTGACCGACCGGCTGGCGCTCGAGCCGGGGGAGGCACAGAAGATCGCCGCGCAACTGGTGCGAGGCCTCAAGCCGTAAGCGCGGCGCCCGGCCGGCGCGTTCCTCAGAACGCGCCGTGGCAGTGCTTGAACTTCTTGCCTGAGCCGCAGGGGCAGGGCGCGTTGCGGGAGACGCCGACCAGGAGCTTGGGGTCGATCGGCTTCAGGGGACCGGTGGGGATCGAGGCGTCGTCGCCCACCGCGTCGTTCTCGCCCGTGGTCGGATCGATATGGGTCTGCTGCAGGCCGGACAGGTCTGGTGCCGGCTGCGGCTCGGGGCGGATCTGCAGTTCCACATGGCTGAGCTGCTGGGTGACGCGCTCGCGCAGCGTGCCGAGCAGGTTCTGGAACAGCTCGAAGGCCTCCTGCTTGTACTCGTTGAGCGGGTCGCGCTGGGCGATGCCGCGCCAGCCCACGACCTTGGAGAGGTGGTCGAGGGTAGCGAGGTGCTCGCGCCAGAGGCCGTCGATCGACTGCAGCACGATGGATTTTTCCACCTGGCGCATGATGTCGGCCGAGTACTTCTCGCGCTTCTCGGCGGCCTTTGCGTCGGCAGCCTCCACCAGGCGTTGGGTGACGATCTCGGCGTCGATGCCTTCCTCGGCAGCCCATTCGGCCGCGGGAATATCGAGGTTGAGCAGGGATTTCGCCTCGGTCGCCATGAGCTCGACGTCCCACTGCTCGGGATAGGAGCGGGGCGGAATGGAGCGAGAAACGATCGCATCGACGACACCGTGGCGCATCTCGGTGACGGTCTCGCCGACATCCTCGGCGTCCATCAGTTCGAGACGCTGCTCGAAGATGACCTTGCGCTGGTCATTCATCACGTCGTCGTATTTCAGGATGTTCTTGCGGATGTCGAAGTTGCGGGCTTCGACCTTGCCCTGGGCGCGCTCGATGGCCTTGGTGACCCAGGGATGGGTGATGCTTTCGCCCTGCTGCAGTCCGAGCTTGCTCAGCATGGAATCCATGCTGTCGACCGGGAAAATGCGCATCAGGTCGTCCTGGAGCGACAGGAAGAAGGCCGAATGGCCCGGATCGCCCTGACGGCCGGAGCGGCCGCGCAACTGGTTGTCGATGCGGCGGGATTCGTGGCGCTCGGTGCCAATCACCATCAGGCCACCGGCCGCAAGGGCCTTCTCCTTGGCCTCAGCAATGGTGCGCTTGATCTCGGCGATCTTGGCTTCGCGTGCCTCGCCTTCCAGGCCCTCGGTCTCGCGCTCGATGCGCATCTCGAGGTTGCCGCCGAGCTGGATGTCGGTACCGCGGCCGGCCATGTTGGTGGCGATGGTAATGGCGCCCGGCAGGCCGGCATCGGCGACGATATAGGCTTCCTGCTCGTGATGGCGGGCGTTCAGCACGTTCATCTGGCCGACATTCTTCTTGCGCAGAAGCTCGGCGAGCATTTCGGACTTTTCGATCGAGGTGGTGCCGACCAGCACCGGCTGGCCGCGCTCCTGACAGTGCTTGATCAGATCGGCGATAGCGTCGAACTTCTCTTCCGCGGTGCGGAAGATGGCGTCCTCGTCGTCCTTGCGCTGGATGGGCAGGTTGGTCGGGATGGTGACCACTTCGAGCCCGTAAATGTCGCCGAATTCCTCCGCTTCGGTCGCCGCCGTACCGGTCATGCCGGCGAGCTTCTTGTAGAGGCGGAAGTAGTTCTGGAAGGTGATCGAGGCGAGAGTCTGGTTCTCGGCCTGGATCTTGACGTGCTCCTTAGCCTCGAGCGCCTGGTGCAGGCCTTCGGAATAACGGCGGCCGGGCATCATGCGGCCACTGAACTCGTCGATGATCACCACTTCGTCGTTGCGGACGATGTAGTCCTTGTCCTTGCGGAACAGCTTGTGGGCGCGCAGGGCCGAGTTGAGGTGGTGGACCAGCGCCACGTTTTCGACGTCATAGAGCGAGGCGCTCTTGAGCAGGCCTTCGGTGGCGAGGCGTTCCTCGAGCTTTTCGATGCCCTGGTCGGTGAAGGTTGCGGCGCGGTGCTTCTCGTCGACCTCGAAGTCGCCCTCCTCGATGATCGACATCAGGCCGTCGATGCGGACATAAAGTTCGGAGCGGTCCTCCGACGGGCCGGAGATGATCAGCGGCGTGCGCGCCTCATCGATCAGGATCGAGTCCACTTCGTCGACGATGGCATAGGCATGGCCGCGCTGCACCATCTGCGCGCGGCTGTATTTCATGTTGTCGCGCAGATAGTCGAAGCCGAACTCGTTGTTGGTGCCGTAGGTGATGTCGGCTTCGTAGGCGGCCTTGCGCTCGGCATCGGTCAGGCCGTGCACGATGATGCCGGTGCTCATGCCGAGGAAGGAGTAGATGCGGCCCATCCAGGCGGCGTCGCGGCGGGCAAGATAGTCGTTGACGGTGACGACGTGGACGCCCTTGCCTTCGAGCGCATTCAGATAGACGGCAAGCGTTGCCACCAGCGTCTTGCCTTCACCGGTGCGCATTTCGGCGATGGCGCGCTCGTTGAGCACCATGCCGCCGATCAGCTGCACGTCGAAGTGGCGCATGCCGAGCACGCGCTTGGACGCTTCACGGACGGTGGCGAAAGCGGGCACGATCAGATCGTTGATCGACCGGCCGGCGGCGAGTTGCTCGCGGAACTCGGCGGTCTTGGCGCGGAGTTCGTCGTCGCTCAGCTGCTCGAACTGCGGCTCGAGGGCGTTGATCTGTGCCACCTTCGGCTGGAACCGCTTGACCTGCCGGTCCGAAGGCGTTCCGAACAAACGCCGGGCGAGCGCAGCTAGAGCCATAAGGTCGATCCCTTTCATGTCTCGCGTGTGGCGGGTGAGGAGGCGGGCATCGCACCCGTCGCTGCCGGTCGCCGGCGCGAGAATAAGCCTTTCAAGGCTTGGAAAAATGCATGGTTCCACCGGGCGGCGGAAAGCTGAACCGATGTAAGAGTGCCCCCTTGTCTTGTCAACGGCAGCCAAATGCGCGAATGCTCAACGGCCCTGCGCAGCCGGGCTTTCCAGCCCGACGACGTCGCTCAAAAAACGCGGCGCGGCATAATTCGGCCCCGCTCTCGTGATCAAGGCGGGCGATCCGTTCGGAACAGTCCGTTCCACAGCAACACCACCAGCCGGCGCCGCTGTGCGCCGTTCAAGGAGTTCCCCCAAGATGATCAAGTCCAAGCTGCGTCTCGCCCAGGCCGCGAGCGTTCTGGCGCTGGTGCTTTCGGCGACGGCGCTCGTGCCGGCCACGGCGCAGGATGCCGCTGCTCCCGCTGAAGCTCCTGCCGAGGCCGCAGCGCCGGCCGTGACCCCGGAAACCGTGGTGGCCACCGTGGGCGGCAGCCAGATCACCGAGGCCGATCTCAGCTTCGCCGCTGAGGACCTGACGCAGGAACTCAGCCAAATGCCGCCGGAAGAGCGCCGCGCCTTCCTGCTCCGCGTGCTGATCGACATGAAGGTGATGGCCGATGCCGGCCGGGACGCTGGGATGGCCGACACGCTGCTGTTCCAGCAACGGCTGGCCTACCTGGAAGACCGGGCCCTGCGCCGCGCCTATTTCGCGGAAACCATCGCCAATGCGATCACCGAAGAAGCGGTGCGGGCGGAGTACGACGCCTATGTCGCCGACTTCCAGCCGCAGCCGGAAATCCGCGCCAGCCACATCCTGGTCGAGACCGAGGAAGAAGCTCAGGCGGTCAAGGCCGAGATCGAGGGCGGTGCCGATTTCGCCACGCTGGCGCGTGAGCGGTCGATCGATCCGGGCGCGGCCAATGGCGGCGATCTCGGCTTCTTTGGCCGTGGCATGATGGTGGCCCCGTTCGAGGAGGCTGCCTTTGCGCTGACCGATGCCGGGCAGGTGTCCGATCCGGTGCAGTCCCAGTTCGGCTGGCATGTGATCCGGCTTGAAGAAACCCGCGAGTCGACCGCGCCTGCCTTCGAGCAGGTGGCCGGCCAGCTGCAGCAGCGGCTGTTGATGCGCACCTTCGACGAAACCATCGCCAACCTGATGGCCGGCGTCCAGGTCGACATCCCCGATCCGGCCCTGGCTGCCGCCGTTCAGGCGCAGACCGAAGGTGCCGAGGTCGACGCGGAAGCGGCGGAAGAAGCCGCGCAGTAAGCCGGCTCAGCAGGTGACGCGGATCTCGGCGTAGCTGCTGAGTTCCGCGGTGCCGGCGGACAGCACCGCCAGCATGCAGGCGCTGCCCAGCAGCGGGAAATTGCCGCCGGCAGCCACTACGGAGCCGTCGAGCAGGGTCAGGTAGCCCGGCTCGACGCTCGCTACCTCCACCACCGCCGGTGAATTGCACACCGGCCAGGTGTCTCCGGCCGAGACCAGAAAACGGGTCGCTGTGGGCAGGCAGTCGCCTGCATCGGCTGTTGCGGTTGTCGCAGGCGCTAATGCCGCGGGGGCCGCGGTGGCCGCCGATGTGCGCCAGTTTTCTTCCAGTACGGCGAGGCGGTTTTCGAGGTCGGCCAAGGCGGCTGTGTCAGTCGAAGTGCCCGCAGAACCGGGTGTGCCCTGGCGCAACAGATCCAGCGTCAGCCGCACCTGGGCCAGATCGGTCGATAGGCGCACGATCTCGCGGCGGGTATCGGCATAGGTGAAGGCTGCAGCGGCAATGGCGGCGACGCCCACCAGTCCCACTGTGAAGGCTAGGATATTGCTCCAGCCAATAGGCTTGCGCGGGGGGCGCGGTTGAACCGCCGACGCCGCCTTGGCTTCGGCCGCTACCGTCACTTCTGGGGCCGCAGGGCCGCTTTCCGATCCGTTCATGCCGGCCTCCGGTTGCTCCTGCTTATGGCAGAGAGTGCGGCCGAACTACGACCGCTGCAACCGTGGATGGGGAATAGGCGCGGGCTTGCCGGAGATCACCGGTGTGATGTTTTCGTCCTTCCCGCCGCCGAAAAGATTGCCGAAGCCGCTGAAGAACCCGCTCACCGCCTCGCCGCGCTCCTTGATCGCGGCCGCTTCCGCAGCGGCGCGCTCCTGGTTGGCGAGCACCGACGCAAACTGGGCCTCGTCGGCTTGCTGCTTGGCCACCAGTGTCGGGTTGCTGGCAGAAGGCGGGCAGGGACCCAGCGGGTTGAGCGGCGCGCCGGCGACCGCATTGAAGATGTACTGGCGCTCGCAGACGTCCCAGGTCGGCGGCGCCTTGGTCAGTTCGAACAGGTCATGGCCTTCCTTGATGTCCTTCCAGAAGTCGAGGTGGTCGTTCGATGCATGGCGCGCCAGATTCGCCGCGGTCATGCGGAAGGGGAAGATCTGGAGCTGGAAGCTCGGATTGCCGCCCTTGAAGGTTTCGCGGGCGAGGGCGTAGATCTCGGCGATGCCCTGGTCGGTCATGGCGTAGCAGCCGCGCGAGGAGCAGTCGCCATGCACCATGAGGTCGGTGCCGGTGCGGCCGTGGGCACGGTCGAACTTGTTGGGAAAGCCGGTGTTGAAGGCGAGATAATAGCTCGAGCGCGGATTCATCAGCCCGGGCGTGATGGTGTAGAAGCCCTCGGGGCTTTGACGGTCGCCTTCCTTGAACTTGGGGCCCAGGTCGCCCGAATAGGCGCAGATCTCATAGTCGCGGAACTTGCGGAACTCGCCCGACGCGGTGCGCTTCCACACTTCCAGGGTTTTTTCTTCCTTGAAGATGCGGATGACCATGGCTTCGCCGGGCGAGGAGCCCATGGCCTTGAGGGCGTTCACCGTGCCCGAGGAGAGTGGCTGGTTGTGCCGGTTGTTGTCGCTCTTGGGCAGGAAGCCGCCACACGCGGCGAGCCCGAAGGCCACCCACAGCAGGATCAGCACGGAGAGGAACTTGCGCAGAAACACGGTCGACGAACCCGATGGAGGACGGCGGCCCCTGCCGGAGCCGGGTTCGCGCAGCATGTACAGTGCTGGTGAACGAAGCCTTTACCACGAGCACTTTGCCGCCGGAAGCGGGACGCTATACACGCGGATGTGAGGGGAAGCTCTCCTGCCCTCCGATAGACCTCATGGTGACAGGTTCAGGATGAGCAACCATTAGCTATGGGGTCCAGGGTTGGCCTCGTTGCAGAACGGTGTTGGCAAAGATGACGAGTTTTCGAGCGCAGGCGACAAGGGCGAGCTTGTGGGGTTTGCCAGCGGCAGTAAGGCGGGCATAGAGCGCCATGAGTTGGCGGTTCCATCGATAGGCGGCAGGCAGGGCCGCGGCGTAGAGGGCCTGCCGGGGGCGGGCACGGCCGCCGGCGATGTGGCGCCGCCCGTGATGCTTGCCGCTGTCGTGGTCGAACGGTGCCAACCCGATCAGGGCAGCGGCCTGTTCACGGCTGATGCTGCCCAGTTCCGGCATGGCGATCAGCAAGGCCAAGGCGGTCGGTATGCCGATGCCGGGGACGGAGAGCAGCAGATCGAGCCGCCGCCCGAGAGCCTTGTCGGCCCGCACCGCCCGTTCCAGCCGGCGCCGTTCGTCGCGCAGGCGGGCCTTGAGTGCGGCAATGTCAGCGGCAACCAGGCTGGCAAGACGGGTATCGTGCAGATGCTCGAGCCGGGTCTTGAGCCGGGCGATGTCCTGGACCAGCTGGTCGATGAAGACCAGATGCTCGTGCAAGCCGGCCAGTGTCGGATCGGCAGCCGCCCTGTCCATCCCGAACAGGACGGTGAAGGCAGCAATCACCCGGGCATCCAGCCGGTCGTTCTTGGCGCGCTGCAACCGCATGCGGGCAAACAGGCGTACCTGCAGCGGCTGGTGCAGGATCACCTTGAACCCGGCCTCCCGCAAAGCCGCGACCACGCCACGTTCGTAGCCGCCGCTGGCTTCGATGCCGACCCGATCGACACCGGCCTTGAGCAACCACTCCGCCGCCGCTTGCCATCCGGCCGCGTCATTGTTCACCCGCAGCCATCCCTCGCCGGGCGTCACCGCCAGATCAAGAGCTGCCTTGCCGGTATCGATCCCGGCCACAAATGTGCTAGAATGGCTCATCTTCCTCGTCCCGTCCTTGCAATGCGAACCCTGGGTTCAATCAACCATGCGGGCCCGATGAAGACTGACGGCAACGATCCCGCTCATCCTCAGACAAAGGTGCACACCACCAGTCTGGGTCTACCTCGATCCGATGCCGCCGCCGCGGCCTGGTGTCGAACAGGCCGCGGCACCCCCACATTCGCACATCCCGCTAATACAAGGTCTACTGTGGCTGCGCGGGTCGCGGGAGTTCAGTAGGTCAGCTTGGTCAGCACCATGGAAAGGTCGCCCGAACCGGTGCCGACGATAGCGCGGTAGGGGATGAAGTAGCCGGTGGTGCCGAGCGGCGCGAACCAGACCAGCATGCGCTGGCTGTCGGCGAGATAGTTGGTGATTTCGCTTTCGCTGTAGTGGCCCGAGATCGGGTCGTAGTCGATGCTGCAGAGCACAACCGGCCCCTGATAGCCTGTGCGCGGGGAGGTGGCGGTGTCCTCGCCCGCATAGGCCATGCGGATGGTGAAGCGCTCGACGCCGGTGAAGATCTCGGCGCGCCGGTTGCAAAGGTCGGCGTCGAGGGCGCGGCCGCGCAGCACGAAGGCGGAGAGGAAGTCGCCGACGCCGGTCAGATGGCGGCGCTCCAGCGGTATGCGGTCCCAGCTGTCGAGCACCGGCGGGTTCACCTTGAAGGCGGTCACGGCGCGATTGGCAAAATCCACATCGACCGTGAAGTGCTCGCCGTTGGCGCGGGTCTCGAGATAGAAACTGTCGGACACCAGACCCGAACCGGCAAGAGCACCGGCGGCCTGAGCGCTCGCCGTGCCGCTCGCGACGATGGCGCCGAAGCCGGCAACGCGGGCGGAGAGGTCAAGGCTGTAGCGGTTGCCCGTATCCGACAGGTCGATATCCATCTGCGCGATGTTGACGCCGCTGATGGTGACCACATAGCTGGCGCTGGCCTCGACCTGAGCGGCCGCGGGCGTCGCCGCCAGAAGCGGCAGGGCGAGAAGGCAGGTAAGGACGGAGCGGATCACTGGCGCGGGCTTTTCGGGCGAATCGGCAATGCCATGACCTTGCCTTGTGCTGGCGCAGCGTGACAAGGCGCTCGCGGGCGTTTGAGGGGCTCCAAGCTTGACGCAGCGGCCCAAAGTCTCTAGAGACCCCGCAGATTTCACCACAATCGAGGCCCGTCGCGGACTTCCCGCCACGTAGGACCTTTACACAAACAGGATATCTGCAATGGCTCGTCGCTGTGAACTGACCGGCAAGGGCGTGATGGTTGGCAACAACGTTTCGCACGCGCTCAACCGCACCCGCCGCCGCTTTCTCCCCAACCTGCTCAACGTGACCCTGCTGTCCGAAGCGCTGAACCGTCCGGTCAAGCTGCGCGTGTCGGCTGCGGCGCTGCGCACCGTCGAGCACCGCGGTGGTCTCGATGCTTTCCTGCTGAAGCAGGACGATGCCGACCTGTCGCCGCTGGCGCTGGGCATCAAGAAGGAAATCCGCGCCGCACTGGCTGCCTGATTTCCCCAGCTTGAGCTGAACGAATTGGCCGCGCGGGTGGTAACCCACCTCGCGGCCTTTGTTTTGAGCCGGACGGCTCAAGGCGAACCGGCCGCACCGGTCTGATGCCGGAGCGCGGCGACATAGAGGTGCATTCTGATGCTTGCTCGTTTTGGGGCGGCCGTTGCCGCCATGGTCGCGGTGGTCGCCGCGTCCAACATTCTCGTCCAGTACCCGTTCGCGGTCCAACTCGGGCCGATCAACCTCGGTGATATCCTCACCTGGGGCGCCTGGACCTATCCGGTGGCTTTCCTCGTTACCGATCTCACCAACCGGGTGTTCGGGCCGGCCAAGGCGCGTCTGGCAGTGGTCGCCGGCTTTGCCGTGGCGGTGATCCTGTCAGTATGGCTCTCGACGCCGCGCATCGCCATCGCCTCGGGTACGGCGTTCCTTGTGGCGCAACTGCTCGACGTCTCCATCTTCCACCGCCTGCGGAATGCCGCGTGGTGGCAGGCGCCGATGTTCTCGTCGCTGGTGAGCTCTGCCCTCGATACGCTGATCTTCTTCAGCCTCGCCATGGCGCCGGTGTTTGCCGGGATCGACGCGCTGTTCGGCATGGAAGACTCTTCCCTGCCGTTCCCGACGCCGCTGCTCGGGGTTGGCTTCGAAGTGCCGCTGTGGGTGTCGCTGGGCCTGGGCGACTTCCTCGTCAAGCTGCTGCTCGCGGTGTTGCTGCTGGCGCCCTACAAGAGCCTGCGCGGCTGGCTCGCGGCGCGGGCGGTCGCGGTTTAGCCGATGGCGCATGGTGTGTGGAGACAACCCGTCACCCTAGCCCTCTCCCAAAGGGGCGAGGGGACGCAGGCACCGATGACGCGGAATTCGTTCGGCGCACTGCAAGTACCACATCGTCCCCTCGCCCCTATGGGAGAGGGTCAGGGTGAGGGGCCTTCAGGCAGTGCGAACTCCAGCAGGATGCTGCGCTGCCAGTCGTTGAAATTGTTGTCCGAGCCGATGAGGATGCGGGTCTCGCCGCCGGGAGCGGTGTGGACCGCGACAGATTCCATGTTGTCGATGTCGCTGCCGCTGGCGGAGAGCAGCAGTTCGCCCTGCATCAGATTGCCGGGGCGGACCTCTGCGGCGGGCACGCGGCGCAGTTCCATGCGGAAGGTGAAGAGCGCGATGCCGCGCTCGAGCACCAGCAGGTCGCCATTGGGCAGGAAAGCGCAGTCGGTCGGGTTCACCACCTCGGAGTTGGCGTAGGTGACGGAGCCCTTGTCCTCGTTGCCGAGAAACCAGCCGCGGTGGTTGCCGTCCTCGTCTAGGATGTCCTCGGCCAGCAGCAGGGTCGAGCCGGCGATCGGTGAGGCTGGTGGGGCGATGCACACCGATTCGAGCGTTTCGTTGGTGCGGGCGTCGGTGAGCCAGTCGGGGATGGCCACCTCGCGCGCCGCGCCGCCGGGCACGCTGTCGGTGAGGGTGAAATCGGCGACCCGGGTCAGGTGCTCGAACCCTACCCGCACACCCACCGGAACGCCGTCGCGGATGATGGTGTCGACGCTTTCGGCATCCTTGGCATACTGGCGGGGCAGGATCTCGCCCTTGGAATTGCGCATCGGCTCGATGGTGACGCCGATGAAGCCGAACAGGCGATTGCTGTCGTCATAGGCGAGGCGGCCGGAAACGAAATTGCCGCGGTCGGTGACGAACACCACCTGCTGTTCGCTGCCGGTGATGGCGAGAGAGGAGAGGCCACCGAAGGTATCGTCCTGCGCGCGCATGGCCATGCCGCCGCGGAAGATGAGCCCATCCACTGGGGCGTCGAGGCCGGCGCCGCGGAAGCTGGTGATCTGAGTGGAGCGCACCGACACATCCACCGCCGCGGCCGGCGCAGTGAGCGCCAGCATCAGCAGGGTTGCCGCGGCGCAGCCGAGCCTCATGCCCGTGCGCGCCGCCGGGTTTGAGCCGGCATCTCCTCGTCGAACAGGGCCGCGAGTTCGTCCGTGAGGGCGCCCGCCAGTTCCTCGGCGTCGAGCAGAGTGACGGCGCGGCGATAGTAGCGGGTGACGTCGTGGCCGATGCCGACGGCGACCAACTGGATCGGCGAGCGGGTTTCGATGTCCTCGATCACCTGGCGGAGATGGGCTTCAAGGTAGTTGCCGGCATTCACCGACTGCGTCGAGTCGTCGACGGGGGCGCCGTCGGAGATCACCATCAGGATGCGGCGCTGCTCGGGACGGGCCATCAGCCGCTTGCGCGCCCATTCCAGCGCCTCGCCGTCGATGTTTTCCTTGAGCAGGCCCTCGCGCATCATCAGCCCGAGATTGCGGCGGGCGTGGCGCCAGGGTTCGTCCGCGCCCTTGTAGATGATGTGGCGGATGTCGTTGACGCGGCCGGGGTTGGCTGGGCGCCCGGCTTCGAGCCAGGCCTCGCGCGACTTGCCGCCCTTCCAGGCGCGGGTGGTGAAGCCGAGGATCTCGACCTTGACGCCGCAGCGCTCGAGGGTACGTGCCAGGATGTCGCCGCAGATAGCGGCAATGGTGATCGGCCGGCCACGCATGGAGCCGGAGTTGTCGATCAGGAGCGTCACCACGGTGTCGCGGAAATCGGTGTCGTTCTCGACCTTGAAGCTCAGCGCCTGCAGCGGATCGGTGACGACGCGGGTGAGGCGTGCGGTGTCGAGCAGTCCTTCCTCGAGGTCGAACTGCCAGCTCCGATTCTGCTTGGCCATCAGGCGGCGCTGCAGCTTGTTGGCGAGCCGCGCCACGGCGCCGGCGAGATTCTCCAACTGCTTGTCGAGCAGGGCCCGCAACTGGTCGAGCTCGTCGGGCGGGCAGAGTTCGGCCGCCTTGACGATCTCGTCGAACTTCTGGGTGAAGACCTTGTAGTTGAACTGGTTGGAGAACTGGGTGCCGCCGTCCTTGGCCGGTGGCGGCATGGGGGCATCCTCACCCGCTTCCGCCTCCTGGTCCTCGTCGGAATCGGCCATGTCCGATTCCATGCCCTCGACGTCGCCGGTGTCTTCGCTTTCGCCGGCCTGCTGGTCGTCGGAAGCGTCCTCGCTTTCGCTTTCGCCTTCACCCTGTTCCGGCGCCTTGTCAGCGTTCTCGCCGTCCTCGGGCTCCTGGTTCTCGTCGGTCTCCTCGCTGTCCTCGGAGGGGTCGTCGAGCTCGCTTTCGGGCACAAGATTGAGGTCGCGCAGCAGCGCCTTGGCGGCCTGGCCGAACTTGTCCTGGTCCTCGTAGAGGTCGAGCAGCTTTTCGAGCGAGGTGCCGCCCTTGCTCTCGATCTCGTCGCGCCACAGGTCGACCAGTGCATGGCCGGAGGGCGGGATCGGCACGCCGCCGAGCTTTTCGCGCAGCACCAGGCCCAACGCCTCGGCGATCGGCGCATCGTCCTTGGCATCGATCTCGGCGAGGTTGGCGCGGAACAGCCGGTCTTCCAGCATCTCGCTGATGTTGCCGACCATGCCCGGCATGCGGACACAGCCGAGCGACTCCACCCGCGCCTGTTCGAGCGCATCGAAGGCGGCCCGGGCCATCGGGTCCATCGGGCTGCGCTTGCGGTGGGTGTCGGGGTCGTGGCTGGCGAGGCGCATGGCCATGGCGTCACCCTGCCCGCGGGCAATGGCGATGTCGCGCCGGGTGGGCAGGCGCGGCAGGTTGGCCAGGCGCGCCTTGTCCGAGGTCAGCAGCGGCCGGTCGGCGGTGAAGCTGACTTCCACGTCCGGCTTGCCGCCGATGGCGCGCACCGTCGCACCCATGGCCGCCTTGAACGGCTGGGTGGTGTCGGGCTTGTTGGCCTTGCTGCGCGGGGCTTGTGCCATGATTCAGGTGCCTTGGTGGCCGCGACCTCGTGGTTCGACAAGCTCACCATGAGGTCTACGAGACAACGCAGAGATCACAGTAGACCTCACCCTGAGCTTGTCGAAGGGCGAGGTCGTGTGCGCCTGGCTTAGGCCATCACCGCCAGGTTGGCGGAGGATTCCGGCAGGTCTTCGCCAAACACGCGCTGGTAGAACTCGGCCACCACCGGGCGCTCGAGTTCGTCGCACTTGTTGAGGAAGGTCAGGCGGAAGGCAAAGCCGACGTCACCGCCGAAGATCTGGGCGTTCTCGGCCCAGGTGATCACCGAGCGCGGCGACATCACGGTCGACAGATCGCCGTTGATGAAGGCCGAGCGCGTGAGGTCGGCGAGACGCACCATGTTGTTGACCAGCTTGCGGCCCTGCTCGGACGAGTCATACGCCTTGTTCTTGGCAAGGACGATGCCGACTTCCTTTTCGTGCGGCAGGTAGTTGAGCGTGGTCACGATCGACCAGCGGTCCATCTGGCCCTGGTTGATCTGCTGGGTGCCGTGATAGAGGCCCGAGGTGTCGCCAAGACCGATGGTGTTGGTGGTCGCGAACAGCCGGAAGGCCGGATGCGGGACGATGACCCGGTTCTGGTCGAGCAGCGTCAGCCGGCCCGACTGCTCGAGCACGCGCTGGATCACGAACATCACGTCCGGGCGGCCGGCGTCGTATTCGTCGAAGACGAGGGCAACATTGTTCTGCACGGCCCAGGGCAGGATGCCGTCACGGAATTCGGTGACCTGCTTGCCGTCCTTGAGCACGATCGCGTCCTTGCCGACGAGGTCGATGCGCGAGACGTGCGAGTCTAGGTTGACGCGGACCAGCGGCCAGTTGAGGCGCGCCGCGACCTGCTCGATATGGGTCGACTTGCCGGTGCCGTGGTAGCCCTGCACCATCACGCGGCGGTTGTAGGCAAAGCCGGCGAGGATCGCGAGCGTGGTGTTGCGGTCGAACAGGTAGTCCGGGTCGACCGGCGGCACGTGGCCGTTGGGCTCGCGGTAACCCTTCACCACCAGATCGGTGTCGATGCCGAACAGGTCCCGCGCCTGGAATTCGGTGTCGGGAAGGTTGGTGAATTCAGTCATTGGATCGGCTCTTGTCGGATCGGAGGTGGCGGGAACCGCGAGGTTTCGCGGCGCTCTATAGCAGCTATGTGACGGTGGCGGTAGAGTTGGACAGCCCGGCTGGCCTACTTCGCCACCAGCCCGACTTTTTTCAGATGGGCATAGGCGGCGATGATGGAACGCAGGCGCTCCTCGGAAGCCTTGTCGCCGCCATTGGCGTCGGGATGATGGATCTTCACCAGGCGCTTATAGGCCTGCTTGATCTCGTCCGAGTTCGGCGGCGGTGTCAGCCCCAGCGTCTCGAGCGCGCGCCGGTCCTGCTCGTGGATCGGCTTGGCGCGCGGTGCGGGGCCCGGCTGCTGCTTCTGGCGGAAGCGGTAGCGGGCAAACACACCGAAGGGATCGCCGAAACGATCCCCGAGCTGCGGTCCGGCGCCGGCGCGCTGGGCGGTCTTTTGCTGGTAGCGACCCTGTCCGGTGGCGAAGGTCGAGCGCTGCTCGGGCTTGGGCGGCTGGTACAGCGCCTCGGCGAGTTCGTCCTTGTCCATTCCGGCGAAGAAGTTGAACGCCGTGTTGTAGTGACGGACATGCTCGAGGCAGAAATGGTGGTACTGGCCCTCGCTGCGGTTGCCTTTGGGCGCGCGATATTCACCAGGCTGGTCGCACCCTTCCCAGTCGCACTTGACTGCATGCACCTCGGGCTTCTCTTCCCGGCGCGGCTTGATGCGGATCGAGTCGAAGATCTTGGATTGCAGTTTCATTCTCGCATAGTAGTGGCCGCACCCGAAGCGGAGGCGCCCGATGTCCGTCAAAGAAACCATCACCCGCAAGCTGGCCGAACGGTTTGAACCCGACTTCCTCGAAGTGCTCGACGAGTCGGAGCGGCACCATGGCCATTCCGGTTGGCGGGAAGGTGGTGAAACCCACTTTCGTGTCAGAATCGCGACCCGTCATTTTGACGGTATGACGCGGGTCAGGCAACACCGGGCGGTCATGGAAACGCTCGATGCCGAACTCAAGGATCGCGTGCATGCGCTCGCAATCGAGGTGCTGCCGGTCGGCGGTCCCTACGAGTTGCCAGCCCGCATCTGACTCGATGACGGCCGCTGCCTTGTCAAGGTGCCGCTAACCGCGCATTGTCCCCGTGGTGTCGGAGGGTCGGACGCATGCGCCTCGTCAAGATCATGATCCCGCTGGTGGTTCTGCTTGCTACCACTCAGGCGGGCCTTGCGCAGCAAGGTACCCTTGTAATGGGCGTTGCGGGCGAGAAGTTCAACCTTGCGCCGGCCTTCACCGTGGCGATTGACGGTACGGTGATCGGGGAAGGGGAGGTCGCCGATCCCATCGACACCAAGATGGGCGCGACCATGGACAGCATCGACGATCCGCAAAGCCGGGTGGAGATGTTCGAATTCCCGATCGAGGAAGGGGAACTTGCGCCCGACGCCACCCTCGTCGTGCAGTTCACCACCTCCGACTACGACCCGGAGACCTTTGCCGATACCAATCTCTATATCGCCTCGATCACGGTGAATGGGGTGCCGATCGACCTCGGCTCCGTGGTGATCGTCGACGGCGCCAATCCGAACGGTGACACGGGTCGTATTCCCGGGATGGTCGGGCTTTATGCCGGCGGTGCGACCGCGAGCTTTGCTGCGCCGGAGGGCGGCTGGTTCGCCACAGAAGCGGTGGAGGCGGAGGCCGCAGAGCCAGCGCCCGCCACGGACGACGCTGCCGTTCCGGAAACCGAGCGTGTGGAGGCAGAAGAAAATCCAGCACCAGCAGAGCCTGAATTCGCGGCCTGCACGCTGACGACCACACTGGCGGTGACCGGGTTCGGCAACAACGACACCAACCCACCGGATGCGGCCCAGACGGATCTCGCCGAGCTGGCGGAGAGCGTTGCCGGCCAGGATTGCCGCGTATCGGTCGTCGGTTATTCCAGCATGGCGGGACCGGCAGCGCTCAACCAGCGCTATTCGCAAGAGCGCGCCGACGCGGTGCGGCGGGTGCTGATTGCGGCCGGTGTGCCGGAGGATCGGGTCGTTGCCCGCGGCGAAGGCGAGACCGATCGGTTCGGCGCGGCGGCGGACAACCGCCGTGTGGAAGTCAGGGTCTCGCCCTAGACAGCGCGCATTTCCTCGAGGAAGGCCGAGACTGCCAGTGGATCCACGTCCTTCTCGATGAAGGCCTTGCCGATGCCGCGGGTGAGAATGAAGGTGAGCGCACCGCGCGAGACCTTCTTGTCCTGGCCGATCGCCAGCATCAACGCGTCGGTGGAGCCAAGCGCCCCGGGAATATCCGCCAGTCGCGTCGGCAAGCCGGCGCTTGCGAGATGCACCTTCACCCGGCTCGCGTCCTGACCCGCGGCAAGGCCCAGCCGGGCGGAAAACTCGTGGGCGAGCACCATGCCGATGGCGACGCCTTCCCCATGCAGCAGCCGGTCGGAATAGCCGGTGTCCTTCTCCAGTGCGTGGCCGAAGGTGTGGCCGAGGTTGAGCAGGGCGCGGACGCCGAGCTCTTTTTCGTCCTCGATGACGACCCGGGCCTTGTGGCGGCAGCAGCGGGCGACGGCTTCGCCGCGGGCCGGTCCGCCGGCAAAGATCTCCGCCCGGTGCTCCTCGAGCCAGAAGAAGAAGTCTGCATCGTCGATCAGCCCGTATTTCACCACCTCGGCATAGCCGGCGGCGAATTGGCGCTTCGGCAGGGAATCGAGGGTGGACAAGTCGGCCAGCACCAGCCGTGGCTGGTGAAAAGCGCCGATCAGGTTCTTGCCATGCGGCGAGTTGATGCCGGTCTTGCCGCCGACCGATGAATCGACCTGCGCCAGGAGCGTTGTCGGCATCTGCACGAAATCCATGCCGCGCCGAGCGATGGCGGCGGCAAAGCCGGCGAGGTCGCCGATGACGCCGCCGCCCAGGGCGATCACGAGGTCGCCGCGCTCGAGGCGGGCCGCGAGGATGCCGTCCACTGCCCGGCCCAGCAGGTCCCACGACTTGGTGGCTTCCCCCGGCGGCAGCACGATTTCGCTATGGCCGAGCCCAGCCGCGTCAAGGGAGGCGATCAGGCGCGGCAGATGCAGCTCGGCTACGGCCGCATCGGTGATGATGCCGAAGCGGCGGCCGGGAAATCGCTCGGCCAGGATGGTGCCGGCTTCTTCGATCAGCCGGTCGCCGATCAGAATGTCGTAGGCGCGCTCGCCGAGGGCGACGTGGACGGTGTGGGCGACGGGCACGCGCTATTTCTCCTGCTTCAGGTGCCGCAGCGTTGCGGCGATGACGTCGGCGGCAACGGTGTCCTGCGGCACGTCGCGGCTGAGCACGGTGACATCGGCCTCGGCATAGATCGGGTAGCGCTCGGCAATCAGCCTCTCGAGCGTGGCCCGCGGGTTCGGCGTCTTCAGCAAGGGCCGGTTGGCGCGGCGCGACACCCGTTCGAACAGGATACCGGCATCGGCCTTGAGCCAGACCGAGACGGCCTCGGATTTTACCAGGGCACGCGTGTCGGCATTGACGAAGGCGCCGCCCCCAGTGGCAAGCACGAGGTCGCCTTCCTTGAGCAGGCGCGCGATGACGCGGGTCTCACCGGCGCGGAACTCGGGCTCGCCGCGCTGGTCGAAGATCTCGGGGATCGTCATCTGCGCCGCCTTCTCGATCTCCTCGTCGCTGTCGCGAAAGGTGCGTTCGAGCCGGCCGGCTACGCGCCGGCCCACGGTGGTCTTGCCGGCGCCCATCATGCCCACCAGCACAAGCGGCCTGCCGGCCAATAGCCGGACCAGTTCCTGGGCACGGTGCTGCCGTGCTGCCGCCTCCGCTCGCGTCACCTGTGGCTCCTGGTGTTGATGCAGGTTATCAATCCGCACGGGCCTGGGCTGTCAAGGATTTCCGTTGCGGCTCCGGGACCTACACAAATGAAACCATTTGCGTTCAAACTGGCGCGCAAAACCACTCTGATCGGACCCGCATGCCGACCCTGATCCGCCTCGTCATCCTGCTGCTGTTTCTGGCTGGCCTCGGCTATGCCGGCATGATCGCGCTCGTTGCCTTTGTGGAACCGACGCCGAAGGAAGTCACGGTGCGCATTCCGACCCGGGATCTGCTCGGCGGTGGCGAACCGGCGCTGCCGGGCGTGCAGTCGCAACTGCCGGCCCCATCGCAGCAAGCGCCTGCTCCGGCCGAGCCGGCGGAGCCGCCGGCGCAATGAGCGGCGGGCACCTGATCGGCGCCTTCCTCGAAATGATGAGCGCCGAGCGCGGTGCGGCGGCGAACACCATCGAGGCCTATCGGCGCGATCTCGCCGACTATGCCGGTTTCGTGACCAGCCGTGGCGAGACGCTCGAGAATTGCCGCCGCGACACCGTTGAAGCTTACCTCACCGGGCTGAAGCGGCAGGGGCTGGCTGCGTCATCGAGCGCCCGGCGGCTGTCGGCGATCCGCCAATTCCACAAGTTTCTGTGCGCCGACGGCCTGCGCGGCGACGATCCGACGCGGATCGTTGCGAGCCCCCGCAGCAGCCGAGCCCTGCCCAAGGTGCTGTCGGTCGCCGAAGTCGACCGCCTGCTGCAGACTGCCGAAGCCGAAGCAAATGCAGCGGAAGATGACGCGCCTGTGCGGCTCTATGTCATGCTGGAACTGCTTTATGCGACGGGATTGCGCGTGTCGGAACTGGTGGCGCTCAAACGCAGCGCGGTGATGCGCGACACCGGCTTCATCACCGTGATCGGCAAGGGCCGCAAGGAGCGGGTGGTGCCTCTGACCGACCGCGCCAGAGATGCGGTGCGCAACTGGGTCGGGCGGCTGCCACCGGGGCAGTTGCTGTTCCCCGCCGGCGGCGAGAGTGGGCACGTGGCCCGCCAGGTGTTCGCCCGCGACCTTAAGGGGTTGGCGGCCCGCTGTGGTATCGCTTCGGCACGGGTGTCGCCGCATGTGTTGCGCCATGCCTTCGCCAGCCATCTGCTGTCGGGCGGAGCCGACTTGAGAGTGGTGCAGACGCTGCTGGGACATGCCGATATCGCCACGACGCAGATTTATACGCATGTGCTCGACGAGACGCTGCGGGAGCTGGTGGAAAGCCACCATCCCCTGGCGGATGCGGCCGAGTGACCCCGTCGCTTGACTCAGCGTGCCCCTGTCGCCACTTTCCGGCCACTTTGGAACGCAACAGCAGCGGCGTTTATTCCAACGGTCAGAAGAACGACCCCTAACGGGCGGGTGGGATGCAGTCCTATTTAGATTTTGAAAAGCCGGTGGCCGATCTTGAAGGCAAGATCGCCGAACTGAAGTCGCTGGCGGCGACCGACCAGGCCGTCTCCATCGACGAGGAAGTCACCCGGCTTTCCGCCCGTGCCGATGAGGCGCTGGTGGAAATCTACCGTCGCCTGACCCCCTGGCAGAAGATGCAGGTGGCCCGCCACCCGCAACGGCCGCACTTCACCGACTATGTGACCTCGCTGATCACCGAGTGGACGCCGCTTGCGGGCGACCGGAAGTATCGTGAAGACGCCGCGCTGCTCGCCGGTTTCGGCCGTTTCGAGGGGCAGCCGGTGGCGGTGCTGGGCCAGGAGAAGGGCAACTCGACCGAAACGCGCCTCAAGCACAATTTCGGCATGGCCAACCCGGAAGGATACCGGAAGGCGGTGCGCATCATGGACATGGCCGACCGGTTCAACATCCCGGTGCTGAGCTTCGTGGATACGGCCGGGGCTTATCCCGGAATTGGCGCCGAGGAGCGCGGGCAGGCCGAAGCCATTGCCCGTTCGACCGAGAAGAGCCTCGAACTCGGCGTGCCGAACCTCGCCATCATCATCGGTGAGGGCGGATCGGGCGGCGCCATTGCGATCGCCACCGCCAACCGGGTGCTGATGCTCGAGAACTCGATCTATTCGGTGATCTCGCCGGAGGCGGGCGCCTCGATCCTGTTCCGCGACGCGGCGCGGGCGCAGGACATGGCGACGGCGCAGAAGATCACCGCGCAGGACCTGCTCGGCTTCGGCGTCATCGACGGCATCATCCCCGAGCCGGCGGGCGGTGCCCACCGGCATGCGGAGCGGGTGATGGCCGATACGCGCAGCGAAATCAGCCGGTTCCTGACCGAATTTGCGGGCAAGAGCCGGCTGGAAGTGCGCGAGCACCGTCGCGAGAAGTTCCTCGCGATCGGCACCAATCTCTAGCCGAGCAGGCGGTCGATCTCGGATACTTCGAGGTCATAGCCCTGACGGCGCGGAGTTGAAGGAACGGCGATTGCGTTATAGAGCCGCGACAGTTGGGGCTCTTCGAGCTGGCGATCCCCAACCTGCAGGAAGGCGCCGCGGCGGCTGACGGGTGCCGCCTGTTCCATGGCGAAGCGGATGGCACCGGAGGCGGTGCGGAAACGGCGCGGTCCGAGCGCAAGCGCGGTCTGCCGGTCGCGGCCGAGGTAGAGCTCGGACGCGGTATTCAGATTCAGAGTCATTGTTGTCTTTGTTTTTCTTGCTTTAGTGGCTCGCGCGGGCGAGCGGGTAGTCCGTCGACAGGTAGAGCTGCATGATGGCATCGCCTTCGAAGCGCTCATCACCGATCTCGACGGAGGAATAGCGAAGTTGCGGTCGCGGTAGTTCTTCCACCGCGTAGCGCACCGCCTCTGCGGCGGACGGGAAGCGCAGATAGCGCGGCCCAGCGCCGCGGCGGGTACCGGAGCCGGCATAGAGTTCGGCTGACTGATCGTAGTCGAAGCTCCGGGTCAACGGCGCACGACGCGCAGTGGCCGGAAGGCGGACTCGGCCGCTTCCTCTTTCTGCTGCGCCGTGTTGGTGGCGTTGGACGCCCTCAGATCGGCTTCGCTAACCACGCGCTGGACGGGATCGTCGTGCCATTGCACGCGATACTGCAGCGGCCCGCGTTCATAGGGCAGGCAGGAGATGATGCGGCAGGCTCCGGCGGGGCGGTTCGCCCGCCCCGAGAGTTCTACCATCTGGCCTACTGCATAGCGGTGACGCATGGCCGTCTTCTTTCTGGTCGGGAGATCCGGCCTTGGCCGAACCTCCGGGATGCAGTGCCGGAACTAGGCGATCTGCAGGTTAACGGCGGATTCACGGCCGTCACGGCCCTGCTCCACGTCATAGGAGACCTTCTGGCCTTCGCCGAGGCCTGTGAGGCCTGCGCGCTCGATGGCGGAGACATGGACAAAGGCGTCCTTGCCGCCGGCGTCGGGGCTGATGAAGCCGAAGCCCTTGGTGGAATTGTAGAATTTCACGGTGCCGGTGATCATGGCGACCTCTCTGTTGGCTCGGAGCGGAACGCAAGCGAGCGATTAGGGTCCGGCGCGGGATGCGCTGAACTCCGTACGTGCAAGTGTTCCGGGTAACCAGTTAGACAGCCAATAGGGGCCGCACAGTCAGATCGCCATCAAGGCTCAAACGTATGGGCACAATGTGGGGGGCCAATACGGCCAAGTCAAGGCCGTTGATTTTCTTGACGGCACTGTCCCGCACCGGGACGTCAACGGGTTTTTCGTCAACGGAACGGCTGAAGGGCGCCGAAAAGCGGCTGCGTTTCGTTACCGGCGGCACCGGCTGGCGGCAATTGTTGGTAAGATTCTGCTCGGAAATGGGTAAAGCGGCAGCTCGTTAAGCAGATCTTAGCCGAGATGAACGGCCCCGGCCCCACAGAACCACTCGGACCTGGCGCTGGCTGGCCGAATTGTGCCGGTGCCAGCCGCGTTGACCCAGATGTTGGGCGTGAACAAAACCGGATTTGCCGATTCGGCGCGATTCGAGCCCTGTTCGTTCCGGATTCGGTCGCCCGGTTAACAGCGGGGTGCAGAACAGCCTCCGAGCGTACCGAAACGAGACGGGCGCGTGGAGCTGGTGCAGTCCTCCGCCTGCGGTGCTGAGAAGCAGCGGATCATGAGCAGCCCTGTCCCGAAGCGGCACGGTCAACGCCGTTTTCGTTAGCGCGCGCCGGAATACGTCCGGCTCGACGGGCCCGAAGAATGAACGCTGCAACTTTCTGCGGCGTCGATGGGCTTACGTTCAGGTAGGGAACGTGGCTCGAGGGGCCGGATTAAGCACTTGGCAATCAAGCTTGACGCCGAAACGGGTCGGAGCGCCCTGGCTCGGGTCAGTCTTGATTGCTTTAGCGCAGCAAGCCGGACGGGAACTACCAGATGTTGATGCGAACGAATCCGGACTCGGTGATTCTCGTCGATTCGGTTCCCGTTTGTTCCGGGGCTGTTCCAGTCCCTAACGCAGGGCCGCTTGTGGCATGAGTGCTGTCCCTTGTTGGGACATGAGATTCGGCACTCGAAAGCAGGACCGGCAATGCCTACATTGGCTGCGATGACCATGACGCCGCCGGTCAAGGCAATCCTTGGCCCGACCAATACCGGCAAGACCTTCTTTGCCATCGAACGCATGCTGGCCCATCCCACCGGGATGATCGGCCTGCCGTTGCGCCTGCTTGCCCGCGAGGTCTACCAGCGGGTGGTCGAGCGGGTCGGCGCACAGGCGGTCGCGCTGGTGACCGGCGAAGAGCGCATCGTGCCGGCCAAGCCGCGCTACTGGGTCTGCACCGTCGAAGCCATGCCCATGGACATGCGGGTCGACTGCGTGGCGGTAGACGAGATCCAGGTTGCCATCGACTTCGACCGCGGCCATGTGTTCACCGATCGCATCCTCAATGCCCGCGGCACACATGAAACGCTGCTGCTCGGCTCGGCCACCATGGGGCCGGTGATCAGGAAGCTTCTGCCGCATGCCGAGATGATCGAGCGGCCGCGGCTGTCACAACTCACTTATGCCGGCTCCAAGAAGATTTCGCGCCAGCCGCCGCGCTCGGCAATCGTCGCCTTCTCGGCCCGGCAGGTCTATGCCATCGCCGAGCTGATCCGGCGCGAGCGGGGCGGGGCGGCGGTGGTGATGGGGGCGCTCAGTCCGCGCACCCGCAACGCCCAGGTCGAGCTCTACCAGAACGGCGACGTCGATTTCCTGGTCGCAACCGATGCCGTCGGCATGGGGCTCAACCTCGACATCCACCATGTGGCCTTTGCCGACGATTCCAAGTTCGACGGCCGGGTCAGCCGCGACCTCACCCCGGCCGAACTTGGTCAGATCGCCGGACGCGCCGGCCGGCACACCCGCAACGGCACCTTCGGGGTGACCGGCGGCGTGCCCGAACTCGACGAAGAACTGGTGGTGCAGCTCGAAACGCACGACTTCCAGCCGGTGGAAGTGCTGCAATGGCGCAACAACAGGCTGGATTTTTCATCCATCAACGCGCTGCGGCGCTCGCTCGAAGCGGTGCCGGAACACCGCAGCCTGACCCGTGTGCCGACGGCGACGGACCAGTTGGCGCTGGAGTTCGTGGCCCGCAACGAGGCCGGGCAATTGGCGCGCGGCCTCGATGGCGCGCGTCTATTGTGGGAATGCTGCCAAATCCCTGACTACCAGGGGATTTCTCCGGCGATGCACGGAGAAATCGTCACCCGCATTTACACGGATTTAGTCAAGCGCCGGCACGTCAACGAGGACTGGATTGCCGAGCAGGTACGCTTTTGCGACAATGCCAGCGGCGACATCGATACACTGTCCAATCGGATCAAGCAGATCCGCACCTGGACCTTCGTCGCCAACCGGAAAAACTGGCTTGCGGACCCATCACATTGGCGCGAAAAGACCCGGGACATCGAGGATCGGCTGAGTGATGCGCTGCATGAGCGACTCACCCAACGGTTCGTGGACCGGCGCACCAGCGTGTTGCTGCGCCACCTGAAAGACAGACGTATGGCATCTCCCGAGATCAACGAACGCGGCGAAGTGCGGCTGGAAGGCCACCTTATCGGCACGCTCGAAGGCTTCCGCTTCAGCATGGCGCGGAGCGAAGGGGAGGGCGACGCCCGCAATCTGCGTGGCGCCGCCGATCAGGTGGTGGCGCCGGAGATCCACAACCGTGCCGACCGGCTGGCGGGTGCACCCAACGAAGAATTCGTGCTGGCGACCGATGGGCGCCTGCGCTGGCGCGGCGAGATCGTCGCCGAGCTGATCGAGGGCGACAACCTCTACCGCCCGCGCATCCTGGTGCTGGC
The DNA here is from genome assembly GCF_042685625.1 of Devosia albogilva. Classification (NCBI taxonomy): domain Bacteria; kingdom Pseudomonadati; phylum Pseudomonadota; class Alphaproteobacteria; order Hyphomicrobiales; family Devosiaceae; genus Devosia; species Devosia albogilva. The sequence continues at coordinate 1,376,969 of NZ_JBHUNP010000001.1, read as the reverse complement.
CGACGAAACCCTGACCGGCACCGACCTCGAGCGGGTGCAGGATCGCCTGTCGCTCTGGCTGCGCCACCACATCAACACCGTGCTCGAGCCGGTGATGGCGCTGGAAGCGCCGGCCGATCTCGAGGGTTCTGCCCGTGGCATCGCCTTCCAGCTGTTCGAGCATCTCGGCATCCTGCCGCGCGGGCAGGTCGCCAACGAGGTCAAGGATCTCGACCAGGACGTGCGCGGCAAGATGCGCAAGCTCGGGATCAAGTTCGGCGCCTACCACATCTATCTGCCGCTGAGCCTGAAGCCTGCTCCGCGCGAGCTGGCGCTGATCCTGTTCGCGATCAAGAATGGCGGGCTGCGCCAGGCGGGCGTGACCGACATCCCGCATATCGTCCTTTCCGGACGCACCAGCTTCACCGTCGATCCTGAGGTCGACACGCGCCTCTACGAGATCGCCGGCTTCAAGGTGGCAGGCAAGCGCGCCGTGCGCATCGACATTCTCGAGCGCCTCGCCGACATCATCCGGCCGCTGATCGCCATCGATACCTCGCGCCCCTACCAGGGCGAACTCCCGGCCGGTGCTGCTGAAGGCAACGGCTTCCGCGTCACGGTGGAGATGACCAGCCTGCTCGGCTGCTCGGGCGAGGACTTCGCCTCGATCCTGACCTCGCTCGGCTACCGGCTGCGCCGCACGCCCAAGGCGCCGGCACCGGCGCCGGTGCCGGCAGCAGAGGCGAGTGCCGAAGCTCCGGCGCTTGAGGAAATGCTGGCCGAAAACCCGGCGTCGATCGATCCGGCTGCGGCGGAAGCAACCGCCGAAGCTCCGGTGGTCGCCGACAGCAATGTGCCGGAAACCACCATCGTCGAGGCGGCTCCCCCGGTTGCCGCCGAGGCGCCTGCCGAACCCGCCGAGCCCGAATTCGACGAAGTCTGGTTCCCCGGTGGCCGCCGGCCCGAGGGCAAGCGCAACGAAGGCCGGCGTCACGACGGCCGCCGTCGCCCCGAGGGTGAAGCCGCCGAGGCCCGTCCGCCGCGCCAGAACCAGCGTCCGCAGGGCAAGCGCCGTCCGGACGCCAATGGCGCCGAGGGCGCCGAAGGCAGGAAGGGCCGCCCGGAAGGCCGCCGCCCCGACAAGCGCGCGGACAAGCCGCGCTTCGACCGGCCCCGCGAAGAGCGGCGCGACAAGCCGTTCGATCCGGACAGCCCCTTCGCCAAGCTTGCCGCCCTGCGCAACCCACGGCCGGAGTAGCGATTGGTCGAGCCGGCAGACACCCCGCACCGGGAGCGGCTCGACAAATTCCTGTTTCACGCGCGCGCGCTCAAATCGCGGACCCTGGCGCAAAAATTCATCGAAACCGGCGCGGTGCGGATCAATTCCGAACGCACCGAACGGCCCGACCGCAAGGTCGGGCCCGGTGATGTGTTGACCATGCAATTGCACGGCCGGATCGTCGTTTGGCGCATCATCGATCCGGGCACGCGCCGCGGCCCGGCGACAGAGGCGGCGGGCTTGTACGAGGATCTGTCGCCTCCGGCGTTGCCGAAGGGGTGAGCCAGTGCAGTCCCCTAGACCTCATGGTGAGCCTGTCGAACCACGAGGTCGGAGACACCGTGGCCGCGACCTCGTCCTTCGACACGCTCAGGATGAGGTCTACGACGCCGCTAGGCCATCTGAGATCTCAAGATGGGCCCCGGCTCAAGGCCGGGGTAACATCGAGCCTTGTGAGTTGAGGGGCAGGGCACAGGCGACAGAAAGCGTCCCGATCGCCACCCCGCGCAACAGCGTTCCGCTCGGGGCTGCTCCTGCGCCAAAAGGTGCGCCCTGCGAGCCTTGCACCCCTCATGGAAACGGTTTAGCACCGGACACGTTGAGACCCGCCCACTAGCGTCGATCCCCATGACCTATATCGTCACCGACAACTGCATCGCCTGCAAGTACACCGACTGCGTCGAAGTGTGCCCGGTGGATTGTTTCTACGAGGGCGAGAACATGCTGGTGATCCATCCGGACGAGTGTATCGACTGTGGCGTGTGCGAGCCGGAATGCCCGGCCGAGGCGATCAAGCCGGACACCGAGAGCGGGCTCGACCAGTGGCTCGAACTCAACCGCAAGTTTGCCAGCGCCTGGCCCAACCTGACCGAACGGCGCGACCCGCTGCCAGAGGCCAAGGAGCGGGACGGCGAGACCGGCAAGCTCGAGAAGTACTTCTCGGAAGCCCCGGGCGAGGGCGACTAGTTCGTCCAAAGGCTTAACGGGTCACATTGCTGTCAGAAAAACCGAACCCCGCGTTACGCCGACGCCGGAGGTGATTCGGATTTTTTGATCTTGCTGTTTTTTTGTGCTATGGTGCCGCTCATTGCAGTTGAGCCCGTCACCAGCCCGTGCCTTCCGGCACGATTTTTTTGACACACATCACCCGATGCATGGCGCTCCGAGAAGCGGACTCGGAGACCGTGGGACTTGACTGCCGCAAGTACAAGTTTAGGTGGCCGGTCCTTCCCGCCAGGAACCGACCATCAGGGCGCGTCGAAAGGAGTACCCTCGATATGGTAGCCAAGAAGTCACAGCAGCGGCTTGGGTTCAAGACGGGCGAATACATCGTCTACCCCTCGCATGGTGTGGGCCTGATCGTCGCCATCGAAGAGCAGGAAGTGGCCGGCCTCACCCTCGAACTGTTCGTCATCAGCTTCGAGCAGGACAAGCTGACGCTGCGCGTGCCCGTGGCCAAGATCAAATCCGTCGGCATGCGCAAGCTCGCCGAGGAAAGCCTCGTCGCCCAGGCCCTGACCACCGTGACCGGCCGTGCCCGCGTCAAGCGCACCATGTGGTCGCGTCGCGCGCAGGAATATGAAGCCAAGATCAATTCGGGCGACCTGATCGCCATCTCGGAAGTGGTGCGCGACCTCTACCGCTCCGAAGAGCAGCCCGAGCAGAGCTATTCCGAGCGCCAGCTGTTCGAGCAGGCGATGGACCGCATGAGCCGCGAAATCGCCGCGGTGAACAAGCTGACCCTCACCGAGGCCGTGCAACTGATCGAAAAGCAGCTCGCCAAGTCCCCCAAGCGCACCAAGGCCACCGAGGCCGAGGCGGAAGCCGAGGGCGACGAGGAAGCCGCAGCATAAGCTGCTGCCTACGAATTCGAAGGAGAGGCCGGTGGAAACACCGGCCTCTTTTTTTGCTCAGGCGGCCGAGTGGAACTGCAGTTCGCCGGCCTGGAGGAAGCAGGTCTTGTTGAAGACCGAGAGGTCCAGCGGGTTGGGCAGCCGCACGTCTTCCATGTTCGGCATGGGTTTGGTCACCGGATCGTAGCTGCGGTCGATCTGGGAGATGAACACGACGACGATGCCGCGCTCGCGGGCGAAGCGCTTGAGGCTGGCGACCTGCTCCGCCAGTGGCGGGTTGCTGCGCCGCTGATCCAGCAATTGCAGGTAGTCGATGGCGACCACCGTGCCAGCGGGCGCCTGGGCGAGGCGCTCGATGATGTAGTCGGCGCTGATGCCGTCGGAGCAATCGAAGCCGAACCGCTCACCCAGAGCGGCGGGGTCGATGCCGAGGCTGCGCAACTGCTCAAGCACTTCGGCCGGGTGTAATCGAGCGTGAAGAACAGGCCGTGGCCGCCGTTGCGGGCGGCAGCGGCAGCAAGCTCCAGCGCGAACGCGGTCTTGCCCTGGCCGGGGCGGGCGCCAACCAGCAGCAGGTCTCCGGCCGCCAGGCGTCCGAGGAGCTTTTCGGCGGGGGAATCGGCAGCGTATCGCGCGGCCAGCAGGCTCCAGGTGGCGAAGCCTTCGGTGCGGGCGATCCGATCCAGTGCGGCGTGGAGCGGCAGATCCTCACGGCGGGCCAACTGGCGCGCTTCGCGTTTCAGCCGGTAGATGGGTGCAGACAGTTTCATCGTGACCTCCTGATGCGAGCAAAGATCGCAGTCCCTCCTTGTGCGCTGCTCGACAGGTCGGCGATGAGAAAACTGCCCTGCATGCAATGTGCTTCCCCGGCGGAGGGAGGAGGCGCGGGCCGCGCCGGAATCACAGCATAGACCCGGCGAGAGGAGTCGGGGAAGAGGGTCAGGCGAGCCGGTAGTCGCCACTATCGAGGGCTGTGCGCACCGCCCCCAGCACCTGGTGCCGGTCGAGCCCGGCGGTGGGCAGTTCGTGGCGGGCGTAGTCACCGAGGTCGGCGAACTGGCGGTGGAGGCCGGCGACCACCACCGGATCGGTCAGGCTGTCGCCGCCACGGGCCAGGCAGCGGGCGACGGCTTCCTTCACCTCAGGGCGCAGCACGATGTAGTGGTTGGGCACGGTGAGGGCGCGGTAAGGCGGCAGGGACCAGGGGCCGATAACGCCGTCGAGGACGACGAAATAACCGGAGGCCGCGTAGCGCCCGGCAACCGCAGCGGCGATCTCCATGATCATCCGGTTCTGGTCGGCGGCTTCGGGCAGCCACGGGTCGATGTGGCCGTGCTTGATGTAGCCCCAGAAGTCGTCGGAGTGCAGGTGCACCTTGGGCGTGCGTCCCGGCAGGCGCGCCAGGGCTTCGGCCGTGGTGGTCTTCCCCGAGCCCGGCGAGCCCGAGAGGATCAGCACCTGACCGGCGAAACGGTCCATCAAGGCTGCTTCAGGATGTCGGCGAGGCGGGTGGTGGCGCTGCCGGGTTTGAGCGGCTTCTGCTGCGATTCATGCGGCACCCAGCCGGCGAGCCAGACGATCTCCAGCGTGGCGCGGACGCGGCCATCGGGATCGGCATCGTGGGCCTGGTAGGCATTGGCGGCCGCGATGAGGAGGGTGGCGGTGGCGAGCCGGCGCGGGCGGTCGGCGAGGGGATTGGCGGCGCCGAGGGCCTTGAGTTCGGCCATCAGAGCAAAGGGGGTGGAGTAGCGCACCACATGGGTTTCGACATCGGCCACCGGCAAAGCGAGCCCGGCGCGCTGGAGCAGCGAACCGGCTTCGCGCACCTGCAGCATCGGGGCGACCCGGGCGGCGGCGCCGCCGAGCACCATGGCGTCGGCGGAGAGAAAAGCCTCGCGCAGTTCGGTCAACGATTCCCCGCCGATCGTCGCCACCATCAACAGGCCATCGGGCTCGAGCTTGGACCTGAGGCGCGCGAGATAGCCCGGCACGTCGTTGACGGCCTGCAAATGCAGCAGGGAGACGATGAGGTTATAGGTGCCTTCCGCCATGTCCGGCACCTCGTCGTCGCCAGCGAAGGCGGCGTAGCGCTCGAAGCGGATGGGGTGGCTGGCGGTGGCGCCGGTTTCAGGCAGCAGCTCGAGGTCGGGGCCAATGATGGCGGCGCGCGGGAACTCGCGCACCAGCGTGCCGAGCCGGTCGGCGAGGTCCTCCACCACCAGGTCGAAGACGAAGCTGCCCGAGGCGCGGCGGCGCGCCAGATGGCGCTGGACGAGCGTGGGATCAAAGAGGCGCGGTGCGGTCATGGAGGCCTTGCGGTGCCTGGGGCTGTCGGCACAATATCGCAGATATGGAGACGGATGCCGGCCTTGTCAAAAGCCCGCCCTGGCCCGCGCGCGTTGCGGCGGGGGTGAAGCGTGCCGGCACGGCACTCACGGACCTTATCTATCCGCCCACCTGCCTCGGCTGCTCGGCACCGCTGGCGGTGCCGGATGCGCTGTGTCCCCGATGCTTTGCCGGGCTCAAGCCGATCACTGCGCCGCTCTGCCCGCGGCTCGGTATCCCGTTTGCGGCGAGCCTCGGCGACGGGGCGATTTCGGCGGAAGCGGCGGCCGATCCGCCGCCCTTCGGCCGGGCACGGGCGGCGCTGGTTTATAATGACGGGGCGCGGGCCATCGTCAGCCGGCTGAAATATGGTGACCGGCCGGAGCTGGCGCGGTTCTGCGCCAGGCTGATGGCCGGGGCAGGGCATGAGTTCTGGGGTGACCGGCCGGTGCTTGTGCCGGTGCCGCTGCATCGCCGGCGGCTGCTGCAGCGCCGCTACAACCAGTCGGCGGAACTGGCGCGGGCGCTGTCGGCGATCACCGGGCTGCTGGTCGAGGCCGGCGCGGTGACGCGCCACCGCCAGACGCGGCAGCAGGTGGGGCTTTCGGGTGATGCGCGGCAGCGGAACGTCGCCGGCGCCTTCACCGTTGAGCCAGAGAAACTGGCGCGGATCGCGGGGCGGCATGTGGTGGTGGTCGACGATGTCTATACCACAGGCGCAACGGCCAAGGCGGTTACCCGGACCCTGCTCAGGGCCGGCGCCGCCGCTGTCGATGTGGTGACCTTTGCCCGCGTTGTCATCGGCGACGATCTGCCCATATAAGGGGAAATCCCGGAAGGCATTGAGAAAATGGCCAAGGTCGAAATCTACACCACCCCCACCTGTCCCTATTGCCATGCGGCCAAGGCGCTGCTGCGGGAGAAGGGCGTCGAGTACGACGAAATCACCGTGCTCGATCCCGAACTCAGGGCCAAGATGACCCAGCGCGCCCATGGCCGCCGCACGGTGCCGCAGATCTTCATCGGCGACACCCATGTCGGCGGCTATGACGACATGGCGGCGCTGGACCGCCAGGGCGGGCTGGACCCGCTGCTGGCGAGCTGAGGCGGTTCAGGCGAGTACTGCTGTTGTCCCATCTCCCCTGAGGGGAGAGGGTTAGGGTGAGGGGGTCACCTTTTCGGCAGGACCGCTAGTCTGAACCCCTCACCCGACCCTGCGGGTCGACCTCTCCCCTCAGGGGAGAGGTGAAACAGGGGCCAGGGGCAAAGCGAAAAAGAATGAAAATCGCGGCGATCCAGATGCGGTCGGGGCTCGATCCTGAGGCCAATCTCGCAGCGCTCGAGCCGATGCTGGCCGAAGCGGCGGCGGCGGGGGCACGCTATGCGCTGACGCCGGAAGTCACCATGATCTTTCCGGAAAACCGCGACCAGCTGCGCTCGGTTGCAGCGCCATTCGAAGGGCACCCGCAACTGCGCCGCATCGGCGAGTTGGCGCGCCAGCACAACATGTTCGTCCATATCGGCTCGCTCGCGGTGCCGCTCGAAGACGGGCGGTTCGCCAACCGCTCGGTGCTGTTCTCGCCGACGGGCGAGATTGCCGCGACTTATGACAAGATCCACCTGTTCGATGCCGACATTGCCGGCCTCAATGCCTATCGCGAGAGTGCCACCTATCGCGCCGGCGAAGAGGCGGTCACGGCCGAGGTCGGTGATCTGCGGCTCGGCTTTTCCATCTGCTACGACATGCGCTTCCCCCGGCTCTACAATGCGCTGGCCAATGCCGGGGCCGAACTGATGGCGGTGCCGGCCGCCTTCACCGTGCCGACGGGACAGGCGCACTGGCACGTGCTGCTGCGCGCCCGTGCCATCGAGACCGGCTCCTATGTGGTTGCGGCGGCGCAGGGTGGGCAGCACGCCAATGGCCGCGCCACCTATGGCCATTCGCTGATCGTCGACCCGTGGGGGCGGATTGTGGCCGAGTTCGCACATGACGAACCTGGGGTCCTGATGGCGGAGATCGATCCAAAGCAGGTGACCGAGGCGCGGCAGCGGATTCCGGCCCTGCGGAATGCGCGCGACTTCGTCGTTCCGCGATTGCAGGACTGACGGCGCCTCCTATATCTGACACATCATGATCCAGTACACTCTCCGTTGCCCCGACGGGCATAGCTTCGACGCCTGGTTCAAGAACGCTGCAGCCTTCGACGAGCAGAAGGGGCGGGGTCTCGTGGCCTGCGCGGTCTGCGGGTCGGCCGAGATCGACAAGGCGCCGATGGCACCGGCCGTCGCCCGTACCGATACCGAGCGCGTCTCCGTCACCTCCGCTCATGCCGAGGCGCTGAAGCTGCGCGAGATGTATCGCCGCTACCGCCAGAAGGTTTTGGCGGAAACCGAATATGTCGGCGACCGTTTCGCCGAGGAAGCGCGCAAGATCCACTTCGAGGAGGTCGAAGCGCGTCCCATTCATGGCGAGGCAACGCGCGATGAGGTGGTGAGCCTCGCCGAGGACGGCGTCCACTTTATGCCGCTGCCCGACATCGGCGACGACAACTAGTTCTGGCGCCCATCCGGCGCACCGACACGGAGAACAGCAGCATGCCTACTCTCGATGCGGCCCTTTCGGGCACGTTTGCCATTGGTGGCGACCTTACCGTCAACCGGCTCGGGTTCGGTGCCATGCGCATCACCGGCAAGGGCATCTGGGGTCCGCCGGAGGATCCCGACGAAGCACGCCGGGTGCTGCGCCGCCTGCCGGAGCTCAACGTCAACCTCGTCGATACAGCCGAAAGCTATGGCCCCTATGTCAGCGAGGAACTGATCGGGGAGGTGCTGGCGCCCTATGCGCAGGGCACGGTCATCGCCACCAAGAGCGGCCTGACCCGCACCGGGCCGGATGAATGGCACTGGCTCGCCCGTCCGGAGTTTTTGCGCCAAGGCGTCATCACCAGCCTCCGCCGGCTCAAGCTCGAGCGGCTCGACCTCTGGCAACTGCACCGCATCGACTCCAAGGTCTCGCACGAGGACCAGTTCGGGGCCATTGCCGAGATGCAGCAGCAGGGGCTGATCCGCCATGTCGGGCTGTCGGAAGTCAGCGTCGAGCAGATCGAGGCGGCGCAGAAATACTTCCGCGTCACCACCGTGCAGAACCTCTACAACCTCGCCAACCGCAAGAGCGAAGCGGTGCTCGACTATTGCGAGAAGAACGGCATCGGCTTCATCCCGTGGTTCCCCCTCGCCGGTGGCGATCTGGTGGAAGGCCATGACGATGCCCGCGCCATCATGGACAAGCACGGCGCCAGCGGGAGCCAGATCGCGCTCGCCTGGCTGCTGAAGCGCTCGCCGGTGATGCTGCCCATCCCGGGCACCGGCAAGGTCAAGCATCTCGAGGACAATGTCGCCGCCGCCGCGATCGAGCTCAGCGACGAGGATTTCGCCACGCTGGACAAGATCGGCCGGCGCTAGGCGCAACCAGGCGATGCTCTTGAGTGCCGCGGTCCTGCCGTGGCACTCTCGCGCCACCTGTTGGGGAGGCGATCATGGGGCTTGGTCTGACGCTGGCGTCTGCGGTGATCCTCGCCGTGACACCGGTCTATGCGGCCGAGAGCGCGCTAGGGGAGCCCGGCGACTGCTTCTCGCGGGTCTATGATGCCGAACACCTGAAGAGCCACCCGGACCAGCGCGTCGAGCGCTTTGCCATCGGCTATCACCCCGAGTTCCAGGATCCCAATTACGACCTGACGCTGCTGTTCGGTTTTCGCACCCGCGACGGCAACGACTATGTCGGTGTGGGTCTGTGCGAGGGCAACCAGTGCGGCGTCGAGGGCGATGGCGGCATGTTTTCGCTGAGCATGCAGGGCGAGGCCCTGAGGCTCGAGATCGATCCGGAGCGGGGCATGAGCGCCGAGAGCGCGGTGGACTTCATCAATCTCGCGGAGAGTGATGACCGGGTGTTTCTGCTGTATCCGGCGTCGGCGAAGGCGTGCCGGTTTTAGGATTGGGGCCGCGACCTCCCCATGACCAGGTCATTCCCGCGTAGGCGGGAATCCACTCTTTCTTTCCAAGAGCGCCGGGAAGAATGGATTCCCGCCTGCGCGGGAAGGACACCGTGGTTGGAGGCGGTTGGCGCTACAGCCGCATAACCCCTGCAGCACTCTGTCGAAACCCGCAGGTGCGGTAGAACGGCTCGAGTGCCGGCTCGTAATCCACATGCACCCATTCGATCCCGCGATCGCGAGCCACGGCCACCGCTTGCCGCACCAGTTCGCGGGCGATGCCGCGGCGGCGAAACTCCGGATCGGTGCAGGTGTCGAGGATGAAGGCGTGGATGCCGCCGTCCCAGGCGAGATTGACGAAGCCGACCAGCCGGTCGCCCAAATAGGCGCCGACATGGGTGAGGCTGCGCTCCAGCACCGGCTGGTAGGAGCGGCCGAGCGGACCGCCCCAGGCGGCCTGCCACAGCCAGTCGAGTTCGAGATCGGACGGAAAGGGCGCGATGCGGTAGTCGATCGCGCCCATCCGGTCAGTGGGTCAGCTTGTTGATCAGGTCGGTGTCGCGCACGGCGCCGCGGGCGGCGGAGGTCGCAAAGGCCGCATAGGCCTTGAGCGCCGTGGTGACGTTGCGCTTGCGCGGCTGGGCCGGCTTCCAGCCGAGCTTGTCCTGCTCGGCGCGGCGGGTGGCGAGCTCGGCTTCCGGGACCAGCAGGGTAATGGTGCGGCTCGGGATGTCGATCTCGATCATATCACCCTCGCGCACGAGGCCAATGGTGCCGCCTTCGGCCGCCTCCGGCGAGACGTGGCCGATGGAGAGCCCCGAAGTGCCGCCCGAGAAACGACCGTCGGTCAGCAGCGCACAGGCTTTGCCGAGGCCCTTCGACTTCAGGTAGCTGGTCGGATAGAGCATTTCCTGCATGCCAGGGCCGCCGCGCGGACCTTCGTAGCGGATGACGATGACGTCGCCTTCCTTGATCTGGTTGGACAGGATCGCGCGCACCGTATCGTCCTGCGACTCGAACACCCGCGCCGGGCCGGTGAACTTCAGGATCGACTCGTCGACCCCGGCCGTCTTCACGATGCAGCCGTCGAGGGCGATGTTGCCCTTGAGCACGGCGAGGCCGCCGTCCTTGGAGAACGGGTGCTCGGGCGAGCGGATGGCGCCGTTGACCCGATCGGTGTCGAGTTCTTTCCAGCGGTTGGCCTGCGAGAAGGCCTGGGTGGTGCGGACGCCACCGGGCGCGGCGAGGAAGAACTGGCGCACGCTTTCCGAATTGGTGCGGGTGATGTCCCACTTGTCGAGCGCGTCGCCCATGGTGGGCGAGTGGATGGTCGGTTCGCCGCGGTTGATCAGCTTGGCGCGGTCGAGTTGGCCGAGGATCGACATGATGCCGCCGGCGCGGTGGACGTCCTCGATATGGACGTCGTTCTTGGCCGGGGCGACCTTGCACAGCACCGGCACCTTGCGGCTCAGCGCGTCGATGTCGTCCATGGTGAAGTCGACGCCACCCTCATGGGCGGCGGCGAGGATGTGGAGCACGGTGTTGGTCGAGCCGCCCATGGCGATGTCGAGCGCCATGGCGTTTTCGAAGGCCGCCTTGGTGGCGATGTTGCGCGGCAAGACCGAAGCGTCTTCCTGCTCGTAGTAGCGGCGGGCGAGGTCGACGATCAGGTGACCGGCTTCCTGGAACAGGCGCTTGCGATCGGCATGGGTCGCGAGCGTCGAGCCGTTGCCCGGCAGCGACAGGCCCAGCGCTTCGGTGAGGCAGTTCATCGAGTTGGCGGTGAACATGCCAGAGCAGGAGCCGCAGGTGGGGCAGGCATTCTCTTCGACAACGGCGACTTCCTCGTCGGAATAGGCGTCGTCGGCGGCCATCACCATGGCGTCGACCAGGTCGAGGGCCTGCAGCTTGCCCTTGACCATGGCCTTGCCGGCTTCCATCGGGCCGCCGGACACGAAGACCACGGGGATGTTGATGCGCATCGCCGCCATCAGCATGCCGGGCGTGATCTTGTCGCAGTTGGAGATGCAGACCATGGCGTCGGCGCAGTGGGCGTTGACCATGTATTCGACGCTGTCGGCGATCAGGTCGCGCGAGGGCAGCGAGTAGAGCATGCCGTCATGGCCCATGGCGATGCCGTCATCCACCGCGATGGTGTTGAACTCCTTGGCAACGCCGCCGGCCGCCTCGATCTCGCGCGCCACCAACTGGCCGAGGTCCTTGAGATGGACGTGGCCCGGCACGAACTGGGTGAACGAGTTCACCACGGCGATGATCGGCTTGCCGAAGTCGCCGTCCTTCATGCCGGTGGCACGCCAGAGCCCGCGGGCGCCGGCCATGTTGCGGCCATGGGTGGTGGTACGGGAACGATAGGCGGGCATGACGAGAATTCCTGGCTTGGGGCGCATGGGCGCCAAGGCTTGTACCCCGTTGTTTAGACCCATTCCAGGGCACGATCAAGGAAAACCGTACCCGCGGGTACGGTTGCGACTGCATCGCAACGCGGCTGTCAGGCGTTGAGCGGCGACAAAGGAGGTGGCCATGAACACAGCGAACCTGCAACTCGAGGGGCTGATCATTGCGATGGCGGCGCTGACCCGCCGGCTGGTGGAGAAGGGCGTGCTCGAGCGCGAAGAGATCGACACGCTGCTGGCCACCTGCGAGGCCAATGTCGCCGGCAGCGACCGGGCGGTGGAAGACCTGTCGCCGGCCAACCGCGACGCCATCGTGTTCCCGATCCGGGTGCTGCGGCTCGCCAATGAGGAAACGGGCGAGCTCGATTTCGGCACCCTGGCCAAGCGCGTCGGTCAGACCAAGGGGCGCTACAATGACCAGCAGTGAGCGCCGCTTCCGCCGCGTCGAGCTGGGCAGCACCAACGCCGATGCGGTGACCGTCGGCATCGAAAGCGGCACCGAAGGCCGGCCGCGCGCTGCGGTGTGGTGGGAGAGCAAGGGCGACGTCGACGCCGACGAAGCCGAGTTCGACGACGTCGGTGCCGCGTTCGAGGCGGCCGAGGCGGCACGGAGCCTGCACGGCTTCTCGGAAATCGTGGTGGTGGTGGCCGATGGAGTCGCCTGGCACGACGCCTGGGGTTCGCTCGACGACGGCGGCCGCAGCCGCGAGCCGATCGGCGATGTCCGCCAGGTCGATCTCAGCGACCGCGAGGCCTTCCACCTCGCGCAGGGGATCGAGGAAGAGCGGGACGCCTAGGGGAACGGCACCGGGCCGCACCCGTTGGTCCACTACACAGACAGAGGAGAACCGAGATGGATGCGCTTCCGGCCAACCTTCACGAAGGCATGATCGTCGTCGACCGCGACATGAACCTGATCGGCAAGGTGGAAACCTTCCGCGCCAGCGACGAGAACCCGCATCAGCCCGGCCCCGAAACAGTGACCGGCAGCCCCATCGTCAAGCAGGACAGGAACACGCTGACCTCGATCCTGGCCGATGTGTTCCGGCCGGACGACGACCTGCCGCGCGAGATGCAGGAGAAGCTGTTGCGCGACGGCTTCATCCGCGTGGATGGAGAAGGCCTGTTCGCAGCAGACCGCTACGTCTTCCCCGAGCAGATCGAGCGGGTCGACGGCGACCGCATCGTGCTCAAGGTACCGCGCGAAAAGCTGTTCCGCGCCTGATGGAGGTCAGGCCGGCCGCTCGGCCATGATCATGTAGTTGATGCCCATGTCGCCGGAGCGGCGCCACTCGTCGGCCAGCGGGTGGTAGACGACGCCGGTTTCGTCCGTGACCCTGAGGCCATTGCGGGTGATCAGCGTGCGGATCTCCTCGGGCGTCAGGAACTTGTTCCAGTCATGGGTGCCGACCGGCAGCCAGCGCAGCACGCGCTCGGCGGCGAACACCGCCAGCGCCCGGGCGCGCAGCGTTCGGTTGATGGTGGCGGTCAGCATCAGTCCGCCCGGCTTCACCAGGTCGGCGCAGCTCTTCATGTAGAGCGGCACGTTGTCGACATGCTCGACCACTTCCATGTTGAGCACCATGTCGAAGCGCTCGCCGGCGGCGGCCAGCGCCTCGCTGGTGGTGGCACGGTAGTCGATGTCGAGGCCGGATTGCTCGGCATGGATGCGGGCGATGGCGATGTTGCGCTCGGCAGCGTCGATGCCGGTCACAGTGGCACCGAGCCGGGCCAGCGGCTCGCACAACAAGCCACCGCCGCAGCCGACATCGACGATGCTCAAGCCCTCGAAGGGGCGCATGACGCTGCCGTCCCGACCGAACTGCGCCAAGAGGTGCTCGCGGATGAAGCCGAGCCGGACCGGATTGAACTTGTGGATCGGCTTGAACTTGCCGTTGGGGTTCCACCACTCCTCGGCCATGGCTGTGAACTTGCTGATCTCGGCATCATTGACGGTGGTGTCGGTCATGGGCGGCTCCGGTTCGGGTGCATATGACCCCCGCGGTGGGGCGGAGGCAAGGCGTGGCCGCTGGCGGCGGTGATCAGGATCGATTTATCCGGGGACGCGACGCGGGAACTGTGGGGCAGGCCGCTGGTTCAGCCCTGGCACCGAAACAGGAGTGAACCACATGCGCATCGCACTGGCGGTTGGAGCCGCATTGTTTGTTGCCGCCCCCTCTCTCGCACAGGAGGCGGGTACGACCACGACACTCGAGATCGATCCGCAGGCCTATACGGGGCTCTGGTACGAGATCGCCAACACCCCCACGCCCTATGAGCAGGATTGCCAGGGCGGCGTCACCGCGGTCTATACCCTCATCGACGATGCCACCATGGAAGTGGTCAATCGCTGCGACCGCGAGTCCGGCGGGGATGAGCAGGGCGTCGTCGGCGAGGCCGAAGTGGTGAACGGCAACTTCAACACCTTCTCGGTGGAGTTCGGCGAGGAGTCCGGCACGCCCGGCGTCAACTACGTCGTCGCGGCGGTGGGTGAGGAAGAAGATGGGCAGTACCCCTGGGCCGCGGTCTATTCACCCGACGGCAACACCGGCTGGATCCTCGCCCGCGGCCTCGAGCTGTCGGAAGAGGATCGGGCCGAGGCGGAAGAAGCCCTGAGCGAGGTCGGAGTGGACGTATCGCAGTTGGAGGATACGCCCCAGCCGCCGCAGACCTACGATCCGGCGGCCGATAGCGCGTCGTAATCACAACCTCAAGACGACCGGGTCAGGGCAATTACCAGTCGGCACGATCGTCGGCCCGGTCGCATGGAGGCCCGTTGACGGTCGCTCCAATCGTCTCCAGCGGGAGACCGACTAGGAGCGAGGGTCCGTATTCACCCGTACTGGCAGGCGCCCTCCCTCTGCGCTTTTCTTGAAAAGGAGATGGCGGGGGAGGGCGTCGTGGCAGAGAGCCGGCAGATCGACAGGCCGTTGGGCTCGACACAGGACTATTTGGATCGGATCGGCAAGCTGGTCCCGGCTGAGATCACCGCTGGTTTCCTGGCCGTTCAGCCACTGCTGATCAACAAGGACGACGTAACCGAGAATTTCATCGTTCTTCTGATCTTCGTCGCCTTCCTTACCGTGTTGGTGCCCTCTACCTCTGGAAGTTGTTCAACGTCACCAATGCGGTGCAACTGGCCTTTTCCGCGCTGTCCTTTCCGGTGTGGGCGGCGGCCATCTGCGCTGAGCAACTGATCCTCCGCTCCGAAGGTCGCATCTCGAACATCATCATCACGCTGGTGATGGTCGGCTGGGCGCTCCTGATCCCGCTGGTTATCCCGCCCAAGCCGCAGACGGGGGCGCCATGAGGCTGATCCTGCTAGTGTTGTTCCTGCTGCTGCAGGCGGGGCTGGCCGCGGCCGTCGAGTGCAACTTCGGCAGCCGCAGTGCGGCCGAGGCCGCCCGGATCAGCTATGCCGAGTTCATGGCGCGCGAGCGCGGCGCCATTGCCATAACGGAAGGGCGGTGTGGCGCGGCCGACAACATCTGCGAGCACTATATCGTCATCTCGCATTGTGATTCCGTACTCTATGCGCATCCTCCCGGGGACGCGAAGCGGCCGCTCTCCATCAGCTTCAATACGGTGCTGGACAGTTGCGACGGCGCAGCAGTGTGCTCCGACACCTTCCTGCATGCGGCGATGCGTCTGGGGGCGGACCCTGCTTGGCAGCCCTCGGTCGACGTCGTGCGCAATCGCAGCGACAGATGGGAAGACACGTTCGGCGTTGCCACCAGTGGATACTACTTCAAGACCGTACTTGGGGCGGCGGCTGTACGATCGATCCTGCAACGCTCACTGGATCCTGCGGCGTCATTCCGGTCCCTTGTTGATCTCGGATTGCGCTGGCACTCGTCCTTTCTCCGCAACGACACGGGTACGCGCGTGCTGACATGGCCTTCGCGCCGGCAGGTGCTGGACGAGGATGATCCCGCCGCGTGCCAGGAGGAGTGCTCGCTCAAGCTGTACCTGATCAAGTTCGAGGAGTCGGCGAGCCTGCCTCGCGCCGCGCTCCGGTTCAGCGGCAATATGCTTACTTTCCCCACCATGCACCTGCGCACATGGGCCGAAGCTTCCGGCTTTGTCTACAACAGCCAGATCGACTTCACGTTCGTGGTCGAATGAGCAGAGAAATGGCGGAGCCGTCGCTCCCGCGTCTCGATGCCCGTTGATCCCGCCCCGGCTTTGTGGCATTCCCCCCGCAACTGAAGCGTACCGCCGGGTTCGGCGGTGGTTTGGGGAAGCAATTGGCCCGCATCGTCGTCAAGTTCGGGGGCACGTCCGTTGCCACGGTGGAGCGTATCCGTCAGGCCGCCCGCCATGTGAAACGCGAGGTCGATGCCGGCCACGAAGTGGCGGTGGTGGTCTCGGCCATGGCCGGCAAGACCAACGAGCTGGTCGGCTGGGTCAATGAGGCAAGCCCTCTGCACGATGCGCGCGAATACGATGCCGTCGTCGCCTCGGGCGAGCAGGTTACCGCCGGGCTGATGGCGATCGTGCTCAGCGAGATGGGCGTGCAGTCGCGCTCCTTTGCCGGCTGGCAGGTGCCGATCCGCACCGACGACTCCCATGGTGCCGCGCGCATCACCGATATCGACCCCACCGAACTCGACGCGCGCATGAAGGCGGGCTGGGTGCCGGTGATCACCGGGTTCCAGGGCATTTCGCCCCACAACCGCATCACCACGCTGGGCCGCGGCGGCTCCGACACCTCGGCGGTCGCTGTGGCGGCGGCGGTGAAGGCGGATCGGTGCGATATTTATACCGATGTGGACGGTGTTTACACCACCGACCCCCGCATCGTGCCCAAGGCCCAGCGCATGACCAAGATCTCCTTCGAGGAGATGCTGGAAATGGCCTCGCTCGGCGCCAAGGTGCTGATGATCCGCGCGGTGGAACTGGCCATGGCGCAAAAGGTGCGCCTCCTGGTCCGCTCGAGCTTCGAGGACCCCGATGCGCCACAGGTGGCGCCCGACGGCACGCCCGGCGTTCCCGGCACGCTGGTATGCGATGAGGATGAGATCATGGAAAAGCAGATCGTTTCGGGCGTGACCCTCGCCAAGGCCGAGGCCAAGATCACCCTGCGCGAGGTCAAGGACAATCCCGGCGTTGCCGCGGCCATCTTCGGCACGCTCGCCGACCAGGGCATCGTGGTCGACATGATCGTCCAGAACATCGCCGATGACGGCGCCACCACCGACATCACCTTCACCGTGCCCGACAGCGAGTACGACAAGGCGATGCGGGCGCTGAAGGGTGCCGGCGAAAAGATCGAATATGGCCGCATCACCGGCGCCAAGGGCGGCGCCAAGGTCTCGGTGGTGGGCGTCGGCATGCGCTCGCATGCGGGCGTTGCGTCCTCGATGTTCAAGGCGCTGGCCGACAAGGGCATCAACATCCAGTTGATCACCACCTCGGAAATCAAGACCTCGGTGCTGATCGATGAGCAGTATGCCGAGCTTGCCGTGAGGGCCCTGCACACGTATTACGGACTCGACAAGAAGGACGAATAGTCCGCCACGTCGGCGGCCCCTCGTCCTCGAAGGGGGACGGCGGGCGGGCCGTCTGCGTGGGTGAATGGTGACCTCCATCGGCGGCCCAAGGGTGCTGCTGAAGCAGTTGCGCGAGACCATGGCGGAGCCGCTGGCGTCGCAGGCGCGGCTCGACAAGATCGTCACCCTGATCGCCGAAAACATGCATGCCGACGTCTGCTCGTTCTATGTGCTGCGCGACGACGGGGCGCTGGAGCTGTTCGCGACCAAGGGGCTTGCCGCCGAATCGGTGCACATGACGACGCTGAGGCTGGGTGAGGGCCTGGTCGGCCTCATCGCCGCCGAAGCCGAGCCGCTGAGCCTCGACGACGCCCCCGGTCACCCCGCCTTTGCTTATCGGCCGGAAACGGGCGAGGAAAAGTTCAACGCCTTTCTGGGCGTGCCGGTGCTGCGCGCCGGGCAGACGCTCGGCGTCCTCACGGTCCAGAATGCTTCACGCCGGCATTTCGGCGAGGAAGAAACCGAGGCCATGCTGACCACGGCGACCATTCTCGCCGAGATGGTCGCCACCTCCGATTTCGACAATCTGATCAAGCCGGGCTCGGACATCGACCTCCGGCGCCCGCGCATGTTCACCGGCGTCAGCTTCACCGAGGGCATCGCGCTCGGCACGGTGGTGCTGCACGACCCGCGCGTCGTCGTCACCAACTTCATCGCCGAGGACACCGAGGCCGAAAAGGCCCGGCTCGAGAACGCGCTCGAGCGCATGCGGGTGTCGATCGATGCCATGCTCGACCATGGCGACATGGTCGGTGCCACCGACCACCGCGAAATCCTCGAAACCTACCGCATGTTCGCCAATGATCGCGGCTGGGTGCACCGGCTAACCGAGGCGATCGACAATGGCCTTTCGGCCGAGGCGGCCGTGGAGCGGGTGCAGAACGACACCCGCGCGCGCATGCTGCGCCAGACCGACCCCTATATCCGCGACCGCCTGCACGATCTGGACGATCTCGCCAACCGCCTGCTGAGGGTGCTGACCGGCGACGGCCATGCGCTGAAGCAGAAGGAACTGCCCGAGAACGCCATTCTCGTCGCCCGCAACATGGGTCCGGCGGAACTGCTCGAATACGACCGCAGCAAGCTCCGCGGCCTCGTGCTCGAGGAGGGCGGCACCACCGCCCATGTCGCCATCGTCGCGCGCTCGCTCGGCCTCGTGGCCGTCGGGCAGGCGCAGTCGATCGTGTCGATGTCGGAAACTGGCGACGACATCATCATCGACGGCTCGGCCGGCGTGGTGCATCTCAGGCCCACCCCCGAGATCGAGCAGACCTATATCGACAAGGTCCGCGTCTCCGCCCGTCGGCGCGCCCATTATGCAGCCCTGCGCGACAAGCCGAGCGTCACCCGCGACGGCGTCGAAATCACCCTGCTGCACAATTCCGGGCTCGTCGCCGACCTGCCGATGCTGGACGATACCGGGGCGGCCGGCGTCGGCCTGTTCCGCACCGAGCTGCAGTTCATGATCGCTTCGAAGCTCCCGCGGCTCGAGGAGCAGCGCGACCTTTATGCCGAGGCCATGGCGATTGCCGGCGAGCGGCCGGTGGTGTTCCGCCTGCTCGATATCGGCGGCGACAAGGTGCTGCCCTACCAGCGCTCGATGGCCGAGGAAAACCCGGCGATGGGCTTCCGCTCCATCCGCCTGGGCCTCGCGCGCCCAGGCCTGTTGCGGACGCAGATCCGGGCGCTGCTGCTGGCAGCCGACGGGCGTCCGCTCAAGATCCTGGTGCCGATGGTGACCGAGACCTTCGAGTTCACCCAGACGCGCCTGGTGGTCCACAAGGAGATCGAGCGCCTGCGCCGCCAGGGCCGGCCGATCCCGAGCCGGCTTGAACTCGGCGCCATGGTGGAAGTGCCCTCGCTGCTGTTCGAGCTCGACCAGGTGATGCCGGAAGCCGATTTCGTCTCCATCGGCTCCAACGACCTGGTGCAGTTCCTCACTGCGTCGGATCGGGCCAATCCGCGCGTCGCCAAGAATTACGACCCGATCGGCATGCCGCGCCTCAGGGCCATCCGGATGGTGATCGATGCCGCCCACCGCTACAATATCCCGGTCACCATGTGCGGCGAGCTTGCCGGCAGGCCGCTCGAGGCGCTGGCGCTGATGGCGATCGGCATGAACCGGCTGTCGATGAGCCCGGCCTCGATCGGCCCGATCAAGGAGATGGTGCTCAATCTCGATCTCAAGCCGATCCGGCTATCGGTAGGGGCGGCATTGAGCGACGGCGCCAATGGTGTCACCATCCGCGAACTGCTGCAGGACTGGGTGGAGCGGCAGAACCTGCCGATGGGCTGACGCAACCCGGCGAGCCTGCCTGCTGTTGCATGCGGCAGAGCCGTGGATGTGCCGCCGTGACCGACAACGACCTTTCTCGCGAAGACCTTGAAACCCTCGCCCGCTTTCGCGAACCGACGCAGCCGCTCGATATCGAGCCCTTGGTCTTCGCCAAGCTGTTGTCGCTGGCGCTGATCGAGCAGAAGGAAGGCGGCGCCGAACTTACCGACTCCGGTCGCGAGCGGCTGCGGGATGGTCGCTAACGTTGAATATCGCCCCCTCACTGCCGAGGCATAAATACCCACCGCAGTGTCCTCGGACTTGATCCGAGGACCACTCCGAGCGCACACGAAGGTGGCAATCGGCCCGCGGGTCGAGCCCGAGGGCAGGCGGGGTTGAGATTTCACGGCAAGAACCGCGAAGCTTGCGATGCGATAATGTTGTGCCTAAAGCGTGCGTTCGCCTGAACGAAAGACCGAAGATGCCCTCACTCCCCCAGGACAAGCTCGACGCCCTCGAGATGCGCTTCCAGTATATCGAAGCGGCGCTGTCGGGCGGGGCAAACCCGGACGAGTTCGCCAAGCTCAGCAAGGAGCACTCCGAACTCAGCGAGATCGTCGGCGAGATCGGCGCCTACAAGAAGGCGCTGAAGGACCGGGCGGACGCCGAGGAACTGCTCAATAGCGGCGAGAGGGACATGGCCGAGATGGCCCGCGCCGAGATCGAGACGCTGGACGAAGAGATCGAGCGGCTGACCCAGTCGATCCGCATCCTGCTCCTGCCGAAGGACGAGGCCGACGAAAAGTCGATCATCCTCGAAATCCGCGGCGGCACCGGTGGCGACGAAGCGGCGCTGTTCGCGGGCGACCTGTTCCGCATGTATGAGCGCTATGCCGCCAGCCACGGCTGGAAGGTGACGGTGATGGAGGAAAGCCCCGGCGAAGTCGGTGGCTTCAAGGAAATCATCGCCAATGTCTCGGGCCGGGGCGTCTATGCGCGCATGAAGTTCGAGTCCGGCGTTCACCGCGTGCAGCGGGTGCCGGCGACCGAGGGTTCGGGCCGCATCCACACGTCGGCGGCGACGGTGGCGGTGCTGCCGGAGGTGGAAGACATCGACATCGACATCCGCCCCGAAGACATCCGCATCGACACCATGCGCGCCTCCGGCTCGGGCGGCCAGCACGTCAACACCACCGACTCGGCGGTGCGCGTCACCCACATCCCGACCGGCATCGTCGTCACCTCGGCGATGAAGTCGCAGCACCAGAACCGGGCACAGGCGATGATCGTGCTCCGCTCGCGCCTCTACGAAATGCAGCGCGAGGAACGCGACTCCGCTCGCTCCGCCGAGCGCAAGGGCCAGGTCGGCTCCGGCGATCGCTCCGAGCGCATCCGCACCTACAATTTTCCGCAAGGGCGCGTCACCGATCACCGCATCAACCTGACGCTTTACAAGCTCGACAAGGTGATGGCCGGTGAAGCCCTCGACGAACTGATCGAGGCGCTGATCACCACCGCGCAGGCCGAACAGCTCGCCGCGCTGGAATCGGTGAACTGACGACGCCCGTCACCATCGGTGCGCTGTGGCGCCAGTGGCGCGACGTGCTGGCGGAGAACGGGTCGCCCTCGGCCGTCATCGATGCCAAGCGCCTGACCGCCCATGCCCTCGGACTGGGCGATCTCGACCTCGCCGTGCGCGAGCGCGATGTGGTGGACGCGGGCGCCGCGGCGCGTGTCGAAGCGCTGATGCAGCGCCGCCTCACCGGCGAATCCGTCGCCCGCATCATCGGCGAGCGCGAATTCTACGGTCTCGCCTTCGCCCTCAACCCCGCAACCCTCGAACCCCGGCCGGAAACCGAGCTTCTCGTCGACATGGCGCTTACAGCCTTGCCGCCGGGTGGGCGACTGCTCGATCTCGGCACCGGTACCGGCTGCATCCCCATCGCGGTGCTGGCCAATCGGCCGGACGCCACCGCAGTAGCGGTGGACCTGAGCGAAGAGGCGCTCGACGCGGCCCGGGCGAATGCCGAGCGGCATGGGGTCGCCGAGCGAATCGCCTTTCTTCAGGGGAGCTGGTTCGAGCCTCTGGCTCACCCCCCTCCCAACCTCCCCCGCAAGGGGGGAGGTGCCGCCTCGAGTGTGAGCGGAGATCCGGCCCAAGGCACGGAAGCCCACCTCCCCCCTTGCGGGGGAGGCCGGGAGGGGGGTGGTCGCGGCGCATTTCACCTCATCGTGTCCAACCCGCCCTATATTGCCTCGGCGGTGGTCCCGACGCTCTCGCCGGAGGTCCGCGCGTTCGACCCCGCTCTCGCCCTTGATGGCGGCCCCGATGGCCTTGCGCCCTACCGCATCATCGCCGCCGAAGCCCCGCTTCATCTGGCCTTCGGTGGCGGGCTGCTGGTCGAGATCGGCTATGACCAGGGGGATGCCGTCGCCGCCATTCTTGCCCGGCAGGGCTGGCGCGACATTGCCGTTCACAAAGATCTCGCCGGCCTTGATCGGGTGGTATCGGCGCACCATCTGTGAGCAACGCCGCGCGGCGTCGCACTTTGTGCTTTGAATATCCGCGCAAACCGGCTAGTTTATTCGTGCTGTCAACGGCGCATCATGGGCGCCACGGTGTACAGCCACCCGAAACATTCCTGTAGCTGCAAGGGCAGCGCGGCCCCCGACGAGATCGGGAGCGACGCGGAAGTGGTTCGGAACCTGTGGCAGGAAAGCCGTCAGACGGTTCAGGTCTTCATGAAGCCGGTAGGCCTCGCCCGATGCCCTTGCGCTCGCCCGAGGTGATTGGCAGGGCCCGCGGGGAGCCGGTCCGCCACCACGTTACTCCTGTTTGAAGTCAACAGAACGACCAGATGAGACCCAACAACCAGAACAAGAACCGGCAGCGGGGCCGTAACGGCGGGCGCAAGCACGTCAATCCGCTTTCCCGGAGCTATGAGAGCAACGGCCCCGACGTGAAGGTGCGCGGCAATGCCGCCCACATCGCCGAGAAATACCTGCAACTGGCGCGCGATGCCCAGTCGAGCGGCGATTCGGTGATGGCGGAGAACTACCTCCAGCACGCCGAGCACTATTTCCGCATCGTGGCCTCTGCCCAGCAGCAGATGAACCCGCGTCCGGACGGTCAGCCGCAGCCGGAGGAAGATTTCGACGACGACCTCGAGATCAACTCCCGCTTCGCCTCGCCGCAGCAGCACCAGCCGCAACCCCAGCAGCCGCAGCAGGATGAGCCCGAAGGCGAAACCGCCGAACAGCCCGCTGCCGCTGCAGAGCAGGGTGGCGATGCCCAGCCCCAGCAGGCAGAGGGCCAGCAGGGCGAAGGCCGCAAGCCGCGCGAGCGCCGTCCGCGCCGCCGCCGCACCCAGGGTGGTGGCGACGGCAATGGCGGCGATCCGTCATCGGCCCCGCAGCCGGACGTTCCGGACCTGCCGGCCTTCCTCACCGGCAGCGCCACCAGCGCCGCGGAATAGCGCGAGAGAGATTTGCAAGAGGCCGGGCTTGATGCCCGGCCTCTTTGTTTGCGGGGGTACGGACGTGGCTCCGTGCACCGACCACCGGGACAAGCCCGGTGGTGACGGCGCGTGTGGTCACTGCCTCCATTGTTATTGCCGGGCTTCTCTCCCAACCCACCACGTCATCCCCGCGCAGGCGGGGATCCATTCTTCCCTGGTGCTTACGCGGGAATGACGCCGAATACTGCTGTGGCCCCCACGAACACCCCCACCCAACCTCCCCCGCCAGCGGGGGAGGGGTCGCATCGAGCTTGCCTCGCGGTCAGGGCGCCCACCGGCATGTCCCTCCCCCGCCTGCGGGGGAGGTTAGGTGGGGGCTCTCCTGACACCCGACGGCGCTCCAGGGCAGTGACGCCTCACTAAATTCACTCCCAAGGAGGCCATTCGCCGCGGGTCCGCTCCCATCCGACCGACAGCGAAAGCCGGCGGACAAACCCGCATGTCAGCCTCTTCCCACCGCTGAAACCCTCCCCATATATCCTCGTGAACGGAGCGTGCCGCATCCATCGGGCGCTCCAGAAAAACGACGCTTCCGCCGTGGTGCCGGTGCTTCGGGCCGACCCACGGGCGAGACAAGGAGAGTTGCATGAATATCGAGAAATACACCGAGCGGGCGCGCGGCTTCATCCAGAGCGCGCAGACGGCGGCGCTGGGCAAGGGCCACCAGCAGTTCGCGCCGGTCCACCTGCTCAAGGTGCTGCTCGACGACGACCAGGGCATGGCCAACGGCCTTATCGAACGCGCCGGGGGTGATCCCAAGGCGGCGCGTGCTGGCGTGGAAGCCGCCCTCAACAAGATCCCGCGCGTGTCCGGCGATGCCGGTCAGCTCTATCTCGGGCGCGAACTGGCGCGCGTGTTCGACACCGCCGAATCCGCTGCCCAGAAAGCCGGTGACTCCTTTGTCACCGTGGAACGGCTGCTGCTGGCGCTGACGGTCGAGAAGGACACCGATGCCGGCAAGGTGCTGGCTTCTGCCGGCGTGACCCCGCAGGGCCTCAACAAGGCGATCGAGGAAATCCGCAAGGGTCGCACCGCTGACTCGGCCTCCGCCGAGAACGCCTATGATGCGCTGAAGAAATATGCCCGCGACCTCACCGCCGATGTGCGGGAGGGCAAGCTCGACCCGGTGATCGGCCGCGACGAGGAAATCCGCCGCGCCATCCAGGTTCTCAGCCGTCGTACCAAGAACAATCCCGTCCTGATCGGTGAACCCGGCGTCGGCAAGACCGCCATCGCCGAAGGCCTCGCTATCCGCATCGTCAATGGCGACGTGCCGGAATCGCTCAAGAACAAGTCGCTGCTCGCTCTCGACATGGGGGCGCTGATCGCCGGCGCGAAATATCGCGGCGAGTTCGAGGAACGCCTCAAGGGCGTGCTGAGCGAGGTCACCGCCGCCGAGGGCCAGATCATCCTGTTCATCGACGAGATGCACACCCTGGTCGGTGCCGGCAAGGCCGACGGGGCGATGGACGCCTCCAACCTGCTTAAGCCTGCGCTCGCCCGCGGTGAGCTTCACTGCGTTGGCGCCACCACGCTCGACGAATATCGCAAGCATGTGGAGAAGGACCCGGCCCTGGCCCGGCGTTTCCAGCCGGTCTTTGTTGCCGAGCCGACGGTGGAGGACACCATCTCCATCCTGCGCGGCCTCAAGGAGAAGTACGAGCTTCACCACGGCATCCGCATTTCGGACTCGGCGCTGGTGAGCGCGGCGACCCTGTCGAACCGCTACATCACCGACCGGTTCCTCCCCGACAAGGCCATCGACCTGATGGACGAGGCGGCGGCGCGCCTGCGCATGGCTGTCGACTCCAAGCCCGAGGCGCTGGACGAACTCGATCGCCGCATCATGCAGCTCAAGATCGAGCGCGAGGCGCTGCGCAAGGAAGAGGACGAAGGCTCCCGCATTCGGCTCGAACGGCTGGAGCAGGAACTCGCCGGCCTCGAGGAACAGGCGCAGGAGCTTTCAGCCAAGTGGCTGTCCGAAAAGGAACGGCTGCAGGGTGCGACCAAGCTCAAGGAAGAGCTCGATGCCGCCCGCTCGCAGCTCGAGATCGCGCAGCGCCAGGGTGATCTCGCCCGGGCCGGTGAGCTGGCCTATGGCGTGATCCCCGATCTGGAGCGGCGCCTGAAGGACGCCGATGCCAATGGCAAGGCCGATCCAGTGATGGCGAAGGAGACCGTCGATACGAGCGATATCGCCCAAGTGGTGTCGCGCTGGACCGGCATTCCGGTCGACCGCATGCTCGAGGGTGAAAAGGAAAAGCTCCTTCACATGGAGACTTCCATCGGCGCCCGGGTCATCGGCCAGTCCGAGGCAGTAGCGGCCGTCGCCAAGGCGGTGCGCCGTTCGCGCGCCGGCCTGCAGGATCCGAATCGGCCGATCGGCTCGTTCATGTTCCTTGGCCCCACCGGCGTCGGCAAGACCGAGCTGACCAAGGCGCTCGCCCAGTTCCTGTTCGACGACGAGACCGCGATGGTGCGGCTCGACATGAGCGAGTTCATGGAAAAGCACTCGGTCGCGCGGCTGATCGGCGCCCCTCCGGGCTATGTCGGCTATGACGAAGGTGGCGTGCTGACCGAAGCGGTGCGGCGCCGGCCCTACCAGGTGGTGCTGTTCGACGAGATCGAGAAGGCGCATCCGGACGTGTTCAACGTCCTCTTGCAGGTGCTCGACGACGGCCGGCTCACCGACGGACAGGGCCGCACGGTCGACTTCCGCAACACGGTGATCATCCTCACCTCGAACCTGGGCGCCTACCACATCCAGGAGCTCAAGGACGGCGATCCGATCGAGCTGGCCCGCGGCAAGGTGATGGACGAGGTCAAGGCCGCCTTCCGGCCCGAGTTCCTCAACCGCATCGACGAGATCCTCCTGTTCCACCGGCTCGGCCGCGAGCACATGGGCTCGATCGTCGACATCCAGTTCGGCCGCCTGCAGCAGCTGCTGGATGACCGCGACATCACCCTCGAGCTCACAGCGCGCGGGCGCGAGTGGCTCGCCAATGAAGGCTATGATCCCGCCTATGGCGCCCGTCCGCTGAAGCGCGTGATCCAGCGCTGGGTGCAGGATGGCCTCGCCGACCTCTTGCTCGAGGGCCGGGTGAGCGATGGCGGCCAGGTCACGGTCGATGCCAATGACGACGGCATCGTGCTGCTCCCGGGCGGCAAGGCGGAAACCTCCGCCGCAGCGTAAGCATCAGGGGAGGGCTACGGCCCTCCCTCTCGTTTCGGCGCAACCGCGCGGCGGCCTCCGGCTTTTCCCACTGACAGCAGAGGAGAAAGCCCATGCCGCACCACGCCGACCCCGCCATGCAGGAGTGCATCACCGCCTGCCTCGACTGCTACAGCACCTGCACCTCGATGGCGATGAACCACTGCCTGATGCTCGGCGGCGAGCACGTCGCTAAGGATCACTTCACCCTGATGATGGCATGCGCCGAGATCTGCCGCACCTCCGCGCATTTCATGCTGATCGGCAGCCCGCACCACAAGCACACCTGCGCCGAATGCGCCGAAATCTGCGAGCAGTGTGCTGACGACTGCGAACGGCTCGGCGACATGGACGACTGCGTCGCTGCCTGCCGCGCCTGTGCCGAAAGCTGCCGCCGCATGGCAGCCTGACCCGCGCATCGCCCTTGCCCCGTAGCGAGGGCGATGCTATCCTGAACAAACAGGGAACAAATGGGGAGGTGAGGATGACGGATCGGATCGACTATATCGAGTTCCCCTCCGCCGATCGGGCGAAGACCAGCAGCTTCTTTCAGGCGGCCTTCGGCTGGGGGATCGTCAGCTACGGCCCGATCTATGACGGCATTGAGGGGGCGGGCATCGACGGTGGCATCGACCAGTCAGAGAACCCTGTGGCCGCCACCATGGCGATCATCCGCACCGAGGATCTCGATGATGCCGAGCGGCGGGTGCGGGAGGCGGGCGGGGCGATCACCCGCGAGCAGTTCGACTTCCCCGGCGGCCGGCGCTTCCACTTCCGTGAACCCGGTGGCAACGAACTGGCGGTCTATGTCGCGCGCGAGTAGCGCCGTCTACTGCGCCGCGACCTGAACCGGGGCCGGCTCGCGCGCCATCAGGTCGTTGATCTGGGCGATGGTCTGCTGGAATTGCGCTTGGTGCTGCTGCGGCAGCACGTTGTCCTTGGGCAATTTGACGCTCAGCGGATCGACCAGATTGCCGTTGATCTTGATTTCGAAGTGCAGGTGCGGACCCGTCGACTGGCCGGTCGAGCCGACATAGCCGATGACCTGACCCTGGCGTACCCGGTCGCCGACGCCGAGCCCGTCGACATAGCGCGACAGGTGGCCATAGGCGGTCTCGTAGCCGTTGACGTGCTGGATCTCGATCTTGTTGCCGTAGCCGGACTGCCATTTGTAGTAGGTGATGACGCCGTCGCCCGAGGCATAGATCGGCGTGCCGGTGCGGGCGGCGAGGTCGACACCGGTATGGAGGCGCCTCGACTTGAAGATCGGGTGGATGCGGTAGCCGAAGCGCGAGCGCAGCGTACCGCCGCCCTCGAGCGGCCGGCGGTTGAGGAAGCGTTTCCCGGTCTCGCCATTGGTGTCGAAGAAGTCGATGGTGCCGTCGGGCATGACGAAGCGGTAGAACTGCCGCGTGGTCGAGCCCAGCGTCAGCCCGACATAAAGCAGTTCGCTGCGCCCGGCCTCGTCGGGCGGTGTCTGGAGGATCTCGATGCTGTCGCCGGCCGCAATCCGGTTGGTCATGTCGATGTCATAGGCGAACATGCCGATGATGCGCTGAATGGTGTCGTCGTCGAGATCGTGCTTGCGTCCGGTTTCCCAGATCGATCGGTAAACGCTCGGCAGGTTGGCGACGTTGATCTCTTCGGTGTCTTCCTCGGGGAAGACGATGTCGGGCGGGGCGAGGCCCAGCACATACTGGCCCTTGTCGGTCAGCGCGACGGTTGCGCGATGGACGTCCGTGTCGCTGGCCTCGTCATGCAGGTAGATGCTGAGCCGGTAGGGCACCAGCGTGTCGGAATTCCGCGACGGCCCGTAAAGGATGCGCAGGCGCGCACCCACCGGCAGCACTACCGAGGGGTAGACATTGTGGATGGCGCTCGCGATCGCCATCACCGTGCCGTCGCTGAAGCCGTTCTTGCGCAGCACCTCGGCGAGTTCGCTATCCTCCTTGATGGTGAGGATGCGCTCGGAACGGCCGAGCATGCCTTCGCTGGCAATGGTGGTCTTGGGGACCACGGTGACGTTTTCGGCAATGCCGCCGGAGGGAGCGCCAGGCGACAGGCCGAGATCGCGCAGCGACGGGCCGATGGCGGCATAAGCCAGAGCCGGGGCATCCCCCGCCACGTCGAAATCCGATCCGACGATGCCGCGCACGAAATCGGCAGCGGTCTGATCCGAGATGGCGCGCGGCGGCACGAAGCTCGTCGGCATGGCCGCCACCTTCACCGCCACTTCCCCTTCTACCTCGGCACCGTAGACCTCTGTGGAGATATCGAGGCTGCTCTCCGAGGCGGTCAGCGGCTCGGTGGCATTGAGAATGGCGACGGGGTCATAGGAGGGAATGTCCTCGGCCAGCGAGGTGGGCGCCGTCGCCAGCGTCGCGCGGATCCGCACGAAGGGCTGGTTTCGGATGATGTCGCGACCATCCACGCTGTCGCGGATCGAGGCCTCGATCACCTCCCGGTCGGAGCGGGTGGCGGCGACCGGCCGAATGCGCGCGGACTTGGCGAACATGTCCGTAGGCGCGCGCTGCTCGGCTTCGGCACCGGCGAGCTGGAGTGCCTTGTAGGCAGTGGAGAAGGTGTCTTCGCCCTGGAAGGAGACATAAAGCGCCGCGCCCATCAGCAGCACGCTGGTCAAGCCGGTCATCACCGTGCCGGTCAGCCAGGCAAAGCTCAGCTCGCGGCCGTGCGGGATATCGCCATCGGTCGATTGCAGCGTCAGCGGCGCGCTGTCCTCGAAACCGGCCGAGCGCAGCAAGGCAAGGTGGCGATGTCGTTGCGCTGCGTTCAACGCCGCATCCTTCTAGACGTCAGAAACCTGCAAGCTTCCCCCGAAGCGGGCCGGTCTTGCGCCGGCACCAACGCCTGTAGCGTCCGGCGCACCCTACGCACGCACGGAATCCGAAGCAATGGCTTCCGGCGTATCAAGTAGGAATGCGGCGAAACTGGGAGAATCCCGCCTGCGCACGCGCGGGCCAACCGCCGGGGGGCACCTGATCAGGGGGCCTTGAATGGCGCTCGCGATGCACCATCTATCGTCTACAAGCGGGGAGCCGCGTAAACTCTGG